>JAFDYV010000004.1 GCA_018267275.1 Bacteroidota bacterium
GATTCTTCTTAGAATTCCCACGTTAGCATTCTATTAGTTAAGAATATTTCATCTTTTTCACTTTCTTTTAAGAACCCAATACTAGCCCCGTTAGAAAACACCGATCACTTAGTAGATGAATTCAAAGTTTCTGAAAACTTGAAATCTGGGCTCGGGATGGGGCTGTGGATTTGTGATCAGATTATAAAGCTTCATGGAGCTTCCCTTAGCTTAAATCAGGTTTCTAGCTTTTTTACTGCGACAATCATCTGGCCACGTACATAAAGTGGGTGTAACCTTTTTTAAGAAATTGAGTACACCCAGAATACAACAACTCAAAAAGACCCGCCATGCTCACCAATTACCTTAAAACCGCTATCCGTAGTTTATTGAAACAACGGATTTATACGCTGATCAATGTATTGGGTCTGGTAGTGAGTATCACGGCCTGTTTATTGATTGCGATATATGTTCGTTACGAACTTTCGTACGATAACTTTTTTAAGGATGCCGATCGCATCTATAAACTGGTGCTGGAGCGGAAATACCCTAATCACTCAACTTATTATGCTTCCATTCCTCACTCCTACAGCATGGTGGCACAAAAAGATTTCCCCGAAGTAGAAAAAACACTGTTGATGTTTGGTGGCGGCAACAATGTCAATATCAAGTACAAGGTAAGTGAAACGAACGTGAAAACGTTTGAAGAAAATCATTTTGTGTTTGCCGACTCCAACTTCTTCGATTTTTTTGATGTTGGATTGATGTTGGGTGACAAGCAGACCGCCCTGGCAAAACTTAACCACGTAGTGATTTCTTTAAGCGCAGCCAAACGCTTTTTTGGAAATGAAGACCCCCTGGGCAAAACGCTGTTTGGCGATTTAGGTGAAATGAAAGTAACAGGCGTGTTTGATGATCTCCCGGAAAACTCTCATCTGCGCTTTGATGCTGTAGTATCGGTATCAGGTGAGCAATTGCGGAGGCAAGAGAACTTCATCTCGTTTGACTCCTACACTTACCTCAAACTAAGGCCTAATACATCGGCCACTGCACTCGAGGCAAAGTTCCCGAAAATGGTAGATACTTACGCCTCTGGCCAGATTGAACAACAACTTGGCCAGTCGTGGGAAGACTATAAGAAGGCAGGTAACGGCTACCGCTATTTCTTACAACCGCTCACCTCTATCCACTTAGACCCGCGTAACATTGAATTTACCAATACACCGAGCGGGAATCGCAACCATATCTATGCCCTAATCTTCATCGGTGGTCTCATACTTGCCATTGCTTGCATCAATTTTATGAACTTGGCAACGGCACGTTCGGCCGAGCGCGCCCGCGAAGTGGGTGTGCGTAAAGTAATGGGCTCGCTTCGGGGTCAATTGGTGGCACAGTTCCTCACAGAGGCTGTGCTACTATCAGTGCTCGGCACCGTGTTGGCGGTGGGTTGCGCTTACTTGTTGCTGCCTTCCTTTAATTTGTTGGTAGATAAAAAATTGGCATTGACATTCAGTGGGTCATTCGCTACTGGCTTGGCAATAGTGGCGCTATTCATCGGCATTGCAGCAGGCTTGTACCCGGCTTTTGTGCTATCTGGGTTTAGTGCGGTAACGGTAATGAAAGGTAATTTTTCAGGGAGTAATAAAGGTAGTTGGCTGCGCAATGGACTAGTGGTGTTTCAGTTCATGATTTCAATCGTACTCATCATTAGCACGCTTGTAGTCAAAGACCAAATGGCATTTATCAGAAAAAAGGATTTGGGATTTAGTCGCGAACAGGTACTTATGGTAGATCAGGCATTTCGTTTGGACAAGAAAACAGAAGCGTTCAAAAATGAGTTAAAGAAAATACCTGAAGTGATGGCGGTGGCAGGCACCAGTTCTCGGATTGGTAACCGCAATGACGTATTTGGCCAAATGTTTCAACCTTATGGAAGCAATGAAGTGCTTACCGTAAAATCGATGGTGCTCGATGACGAGTTTACTGAGTTAATCCAATTTAACTTACTTGAAGGTCGTTCGTTCAGCAAAAACACAAATGACTCGCTTCACGTTTTGCTGAATGAGTCTGCCGTAAAAACACTGGGGCTAACCGACCCCGTTGGACGTAAGCTTTCCAACAACGACTTATTCCGTGGCGATTCATTGCGCGAGGCACAAAGGCACTTCACCATTGTTGGTGTTGTCAAGAACTTCCACTTTCAATCATTGCACGATGAAATCACACCTTTGGTGATGTTAAACCGCGAAGTATTTGGCAAGCAGTCTGGCACCGGCTTTTTGGCAGTGAAGTTAAAAAAACAGTCACCGGAAGTGGTGAACCAGATCGAAAACATATGGAAACAATTAGTACCAGAGTATGCATTTCATTACGAATACCTCGACAAGAATTTAGAGCGCGGCTATGATGAGGAGGCAAAAGCTGAGCAGATGTACACGGTCTTTTCCGGCCTCGCCATTATCATCGCTTGTGTAGGGTTGTTCGGACTATCAGCCTATACTGCCAGTTTGCGCACCAAAGAAATCGGAATCCGCAAAGTACTTGGTTCTTCTGTCGGGGAGGTTGTGGTATTACTTTCGAAAGAGTTTGCCAAGCTCGTGATGATTGCCTTCGTACTATCGGTGCCGTTGGGCTGGTGGATGATGAACGAGTGGCTCAAGGGATTTGCCTACCATATTGACCTGGGGCTTTTTACATTTGTTTTTGCTGGCATGGTCGCGCTCATCATTGCTTGGCTCACGGTTAGCTATCAATCAATAAAGGCCGCTGTGGCAAACCCGGTAAAATCACTCAAACAAAACTGACTCGGTTTTCTAAATGTAGCGTTGCAGGTTGAAATAGCTTTGCCTATTTTCGCCAGTCAACTCTATGGCTTTAGACTACTTTTCAACAATCACAGGTTTATACAATTTGGTCATTGGTGCCGATGGCAACATCACCGAAAAAGAAATTGCCCTCGGGCGGAAAATGGTGAAAGCCGAAGGCTTTGACGAGACCAAGTTCGAGTCAATGTTATCCAAACTTCAAGCAATTGATAAGGCAAAGCTCTTGCACGATTGCATTGCAGGTTTAAAAAATTTGGTTGCAGCCAAGCAAGTAAGATGCATTTCGTGGATGTGCGTGATTGCCAATTCAGACGGCTTTATGGACAAGCGTGAGTGGGAATTGATTTACATCATCTACCACAAAGAACTCAACCTCAACCTAGACGAGATCATGAAAACCCAGCGCGAGCTGAACAAGATTTTGCACGGAAAAGAGTTTCTGTCGTTTGGGATTAAAACTGATTAGTCCGAAAAAACCAAAAAACCTCGTTGAGTTACTTACTCAAATACAAATTCCTTTCGGAATAAATATTCAAGAAGTAGTCATCCATTAAATCATCAATGAAGTAAATCGCTTCACCTGTTGATTTCATTTCAGGGCCGAGCTCTTTGTTTACATCGGGGAATTTGCTGAACGAGAACACGGGCACTTTAATCGCGTAGCCTTTTTTGGTTGGGTTGAATTTGAAGTCACGGACTTTCTTTTCACCCAACATCACTTTGGTGGCGTAATTCACATACGGTTCATCGTAGGCTTTACAAATAAACGGCACCGTGCGGCTGGCGCGTGGGTTTGCTTCGATGATGTAGACCTTGTCGTTCTTAATTGCAAACTGAATGTTGATCAAACCAACAGTCTTCAATGCTACTGCAATTCGCTTGGTATAATTTTCAATTTGCTTGATGACGAAGTCGCCCAAATTGTAAGGCGGCAGCACTGCGTAGCTATCGCCTGAGTGGATCCCAGCCGGCTCGATGTGCTGCATAATGCCAATGATGTACACATCTTCACCATCGCAAATCGCATCGGCTTCTGCTTCAATCGCTCCATCCAAAAAATGGTCGAGCAATACTTTGTTTTCAGGAAGGTGTTTCCAAATGTCGAGAATGTGATGCTCCAATTCTTTTTCATTGATCACAATCTTCATGCTCTGTCCGCCCAACACGTATGAAGGACGAACGAGTAACGGGAAGCCAATTGTCTTAGAAACTTCCAACGCTTCGTCTGCATCGGTGGCTACACCAAAATCAGGATAAGGAATGCCGAGGTCTTTCAACAATGTCGAGAAACTACCGCGGTCTTCAGCCAAGTCAAGTGCCTCAAATGAAGTTCCCAAAATTTTCACTCCATACTTATGAAGCTTCTCGGCCAGCTTCAATGCAGTCTGTCCACCCAATTGTACAATTACACCTTCAGGTTTCTCATGTTGAATGATATCCCACAGGTGTTCCCAGAATACGGGTTCGAAGTACAACTTATCAGCAATATCAAAATCGGTAGAAACCGTTTCGGGGTTGCAATTGATCATGATGGTTTCGTAGCCCATCTCTTTAGCTGCCAACACGCCATGCACACAAGAGTAGTCAAACTCAATTCCCTGACCGATGCGATTTGGGCCTGAGCCCAACACAATTACTTTTTTCTTGCCGGTAACAATTGATTCGTTTTCAGTATCGAATGTCGAATAATAATAAGGTGTCTTTGCTTCAAACTCGGCTGCACACGTATCCACCAATTTGTACACGCGGTTGATGCCCATCTCCCTGCGCTTCTTGTGCACTTCACTCTCCAGGCAATCCATCAGGTGCGCGAGTTGTCTATCCGCATAGCCTTTCTCTTTGGCTTTGCGCATGAGCGAAACCGGAATGGAATCGACTTTATACTTTTCAATTTCTTTTTCTAACTCAATTAAATCCCAAATCTGCTCTAAAAACCACTTGTCAATCTTGGTCAAGTTTTGAATGGTCTTCATCGAGATGCCGAGCTTCATCGCATCATAAATATGGAAGAGCCTGTTCCAACTCGGGTGCTCAAGACTGTACAGCAAATCATCTTGCTTTGTCAGTTCTTTGCCATCAGCGCCCAAACCATTTCTCCGAATCTCTAAACTCTGACAGGCTTTTTGCAGCGCTTCTTGAAAATTGCGGCCAATGCCCATCGCTTCACCAACTGATTTCATTTGCAAACCCAGTTTGCGGTCGGCACCGTGAAACTTATCAAAATTCCAACGCGGAATTTTTACTATCACATAATCCAACGCAGGCTCGAAGTAGGCAGTCGTGGTGCCGGTGATGGCATTCTTCAATTCATCCAAATTGTAACCAATGGCAAGCTTAGCCGCGATTTTGGCAATCGGATATCCGGTTGCTTTTGATGCGAGCGCAGAAGAGCGAGAAACACGCGGGTTGATTTCAATACCAATGATTTCGTTGTCGTTATCAGGGTTTACTGAGAACTGCACATTACACCCACCGGCAAACTTACCGATGCCATTCATCATCTTGATGGCAAGGTCACGCATGTGCTGGTACACCGTGTCGGGCAATGTCATCGCAGGTGCAACTGTAATCGAGTCACCCGTGTGGATGCCCATTGGGTCAAAGTTTTCGATGGAGCAGATGATAATCACATTCCCTTTTCCATCGCGCAGCAACTCCAACTCGTATTCTTTCCAGCCCATGATGCTTTGCTCCACCAACACTTCGTGTATGGGCGATGCTTGCAATCCACGATTCAATGCTTGGTCAAAATCTTCGGGTTTATTCACAAAGCCACCGCCCGTTCCTCCCAAGGTAAACGAAGGACGAATCACCAACGGAAAGCCAATCTCTTGGGCAATTTCCTTTCCTTTCAAAAACGAAGTAGCCGTAGCGCCTTTGCACACACCCACGCCCAACTCCAACATTTTCAACCGGAACTTCTCTCGGTCTTCGGTAGTCTCTATGGCCTTGATATCAACGCCAATAATTTTTACTCCATAATGTTCCCAAATGCCTGCTTTATCGCACTCAATGCATAAGTTCAAAGCCGTTTGTCCGCCCATAGTGGGCAGCACTGCATCAATGTTGTGCTTCTCCAGAATTTCGCGGATGTACTTTTTCTCCAGGGGCTTCAAATACACATGGTCGGCCGTCACCTTATCGGTCATAATCGTGGCCGGGTTCGAGTTAATGAGGATTACCTCAATGCCTTCCTCACGCAGCGAGCGAGAAGCTTGCGAGCCCGCATAGTCGAATTCACAAGCTTGACCAATAATAATAGGGCCGCTGCCGATAATCAGCACCGAGCGTATACTTCTGTCTCTTGGCATGGAGTAGTGGTTGGATAAATTGCGCAAAAATAACACGCTCGATGATAATCCGCGGGCACAGTGCGCGAAATATTTTCTGGCCGGGGCAGACCACCGAATGCTGCTATTTTTTAGGCAAAAAATAAAGAGTAGTTTTCCCAAATTTTTTTTATGTCAGCTTTGCTCGTCTTTGGGATACTGGTGGTTTACTTTATTGTTCTCATCACCATTTCATATTTCACCTCGCGCGGAGCCGATAGCACCACTTTTTTTACCGCCAACCGGCAGTCGCCCTGGTACTTGGTGGCGTTTGGTATGATCGGATCTTCGCTTTCGGGCGTTACGTTTGTTTCCGTTCCGGGCAATGTGGGCAAAATCGGCTTCGCCTATTTTCAGGTTGTGCTCGGGTATTTGGTTGGCTACTGGCTAATCATTGGCATTTTAATGCCTTTGTACTACCGATTGAACGTAATTAGCATCTACACCTATTTGGAGCAACGCTTCGATACCATTTCGTACCGAACTGGCGCATTCTTTTTTCTGGTATCGCGCACGGTGGGATCATCACTCCGCTTGTTTCTGGCCGCTACGGTACTTCAGTTATTTCTGTTTGATGCCTGGGGCGTTCCGTTTTGGGTTACGGTAGCCACCACCATTGCCCTTATTTGGGTTTACACCTTTAGAGGGGGAGTGAAAACAATTGTTTGGACAGATTCTTTTCAAACCTTGTTTTTGGTAACAGCTGTAGCCGTTACGGTTTGGCAAATTGCCGATAAACTCGGGTTCTCATTTGGCGAGATGGTAGCAGCGATTGACCAACATGGCTATTCGCGCATCTTTCATTTCGATGATTATAAATCGCCTCTATTCTTTCCCAAGCAGTTTTTTGGTGGTGCGTTTATTGCGCTGACAATGACTGGCATGGACCAGGAGATCATGCAGAAAAATCTTACGTGCAAAAATCTGGGCGATGCACAAAAAAATATGTTTTGGTTTAGCCTAACGCTGGTGGTCGTCAACTTGCTTTTTTTAACCTTGGGAGCATTGTTGTACATCTACTGTAAAACCAAAGGGCTTGAAGTGCCGGCAATTACAGACGAGCTTTATCCGCGTCTCGCGTTTAACGACTTAGGCGCGTTTGTAGGAATTATGTTCTTACTCGGCATCATCGCATCATCTTATGCCAGCGCAGATTCGGCACTGGCCGGCCTGACCACTTCCTTTTGTATCGATTTTTTGAACTTTAAAAACAAACCAGAAAAGGTAAAGCAGCAGCAAAAATTTGTAGTGCATCTGGCGTTCTCTGCGCTGTTTTTGATCATCATTTTGATCTTCAAAGAGGTAAACGAAAAATCGGTGATCGATGCCGTTTTAAACGTGGCAGGGTATACCTATGGGCCGTTGCTTGGGTTATTTTCTTTCGGATTGTTTACGAAGCGAAAGTTGGGCGGCTGGTGGGTACCGGTGGTGTGCGCGATCGCACCCTTGCTTTCTTTTTTGATCAGTAGTCAGTCCGCCACGTGGTTCGGTGGCTATAAGATTAGCATCGAAATCTTGATTCTTAATGGTGCCCTCACTTATTTGGGATTGTGGCTAATTTCCCAACCGAAGAAAAAGAGCTAGGTACACCAGCATTATCAGTTGCTTTTTCATTTTTTTGAATGATCAGAGGTTTTTGCCAGTCGTTTCTTTTTGGAAAGTGAATTCCTTTTCCATTTGGTTTTTGCGAAGACGCACTTTGTATATTCCGCTGGGCATTTTCTGGAAGTCAATTACCATTTTGCGGTACACCAACTTTTGAGACGACACGAGAAAACCATTTGGTGCAACCAACTCTACATCGGCTCCTTTAAACTTGCGTGATGTTTTGAGGATAAATAAGTCATCTTTGATGCTCACAGAAGCTTCTGCATCTGGGGTAATGGTGCTGGTAAATGCAACTGATCCGAAAAGCAATTGGGCGATGGTTGCAAAGATTACGAACGTTTTCATGGTCAACCTGATGGTCAATGACCATGCCATGAAACTGGGTATTTTAACATAACTTATTGATTATTAATGCATAAAATAGGAAATTTGATTTTGAATCGAATATTTAAAATATAGAATAATTCCACTATTGGGAATTTATATTTCATTTTTCCCAAATATTCCAACTAATTGTTGTATTGACAATCGTGTTCGTTACCTTTATTGCCATGACGATTGAGGAAGAGATAAAGCAAGGCAAGTTTGCCTCGGAGCATCAGAAAATGGCCGTCAACATCATGTTCACCAGCAGTTGGCTCAACGCGGGCAACATTAGCCGATTAAAACCCTTAGGTATCACGCCAGAGCAGTTCAATGTGTTGCGCATTTTGCGGGGCAGCCACCCCCAAAAGCTAACGTTGGCAGAAATCAGTTCTCGCATGATTGATAAAAGCAGCAACTGCACGCGATTGGTAGAGAAGCTAAGGGTTAAAGGTTTGGTGACCCGGGAGATTTGTGCTGCCAACCGCAGACAAGTTGAAATTTGTGTAACCGAAAAGGGGCTCGAGTTATTAAAAAAAATTGACGAGCAAACGCCAGCTTGGCTAGCAACTTTACAAAATCTATCTCAAAAAGAAGCAACGGACTTAAACCGATTGCTAGATAAGTTGCGTGGTTAAACATGGAAATTGCGCGTCCCCTTTTTCAGGTATTTCCTGTCTTCTGTCTATTTTGAACCAAAAAATAACTAGTTGTAAGAGCAGCAGTTGTTATATATTTGCCTTATAGTTATTAACCCAAAAAAACAAAACATTATGAAAAAAACTATCCTATTCGTTGCGGTGATTATGGTGATGGGTCTAGCGGCCCAAGAAGTTAAAGCGCAAGGCGCGAAGAGAATTGGTGCACAAATAGCTTACGGCACAAAAGACTTGAATCTTGGATTTGGAGCGCGCGGTGAATTTAATATCACCGATAACATCAGCATCGTCCCAAAATTCACGTACTATCTCGGAAAAAGTGAAGGCGGTGCAAGTGTAAAGGCGTGGGCTTTAGACGCGGATGCTCATTATTTCTTTACTACTGATGGGTTGAATTTCTACGCTTTAGCCGGTTTGGCTTACAACTCGATTTCCGTTTCTACCCCTTCAGTTACGATTCCTGGATTTGGAACAGTTGGTGGTGGAGATGTCTCTGATTCAAAACTAGGTCTTAACTTAGGTGGTGGCGTAAATTTTGCACAAAGTGAAAGCCTTGTGCCTTTTGCTGAAATCCGCTACAACACTGCGTTTGAAGCTGTTTTGATTTCAGCTGGTGTTTCTTTCCCTTTGGGCAAGTAATTAGTTATTGAATTGCATAGAAAAGGCTGCCCAACTGGGCAGCCTTTATTTTTGGTTATCAAACACCCACCCATGAAAAAACTGTTTTCTGCCTTTCTTGTCTTTATTCTTTATTCTTCAATTGGTTTTGGTCAACAAAAAGAACTGACAGACCTTGTCGCTCAACTTCAGACCTTATGTGCTCGCGTGGAGTCCGGTTCGAAGAACTACGAACAAGAAATCAAACTCACTGAATATTCGTCTATCCAATATACCGCAGTTGAGATTGACCAAAAGGGAAATAAAACACAATTTGTTTACCAACTCAATTTCGCTGACCTCGATATCTACGCGACCCGCCAAGTCACGCAAAAAGACGTGATTACAGTGGTGTTGGCGGTGAAGAATAAACAGAAACTGATAAAGGGCACCAAGAACAATGATGCATTACCCTACGATAATGAAGTTGCCTTACGCGCACGTAATGTTGACCAAGCGCGAGAAATGCTCGACATCGTGAAAAAATGTATTCCGTTGGGTGAAAAAATAGCAGCCTCAAAACTGAAACTGAATGGCTACCAAGAGATGATTACATGGCTGATTGACCACACCGGCAATGTAGCACTTGGTAATAAATCGATTTCACAAAGTCTGAAGCCTGATAGCTATGTAGGGAGCTACACTTTGATGCAAATAGAAAATGATGGCAAGACCTCACAACAAGAAGAGTTCACGTTCAACATCGCAGACATCAACCCTAACACTATCAATTTCAAGGTCAATGGTAATCGGTTTGCCGTTGGTTTTGAGATGATGCAGCGCCTAAAAACGGTAAAAGTCATTCGAGATGGAAAGCCACGCGCTTTCAATGATGAAGTGCTTGTTTATACCAACAATGTTGATGAAGCCCGCGATATTAAAACGGTGTTGGAAATGGCATTACCCCTGGCGGCCACCAAAGTAAAAACTGATTTGCCCAACTTTAAAGGCAAAGAAGAATCGCTCGACAAGATTGCTGCATTGGTGAAAGACGTGAAACTGGGCGAAAAAACGTATGGGCAAACCAGCACTCCGAGATGTTTGACTGAAATTACACGGGTGGAACAGTCTTCTTCTTCCACAGTTAAAAATCTATTTTCTTTCAATTACATGGATGTTTACAAAGATGGCATTCAATTAAAAACGAGTGGTGAAAAGATGCTGCTGGAATTGCCCATGCAAGAGAAAAAGAAGTTGGTGATGCGCTACAAAAATGAAAAGTTTGAAGGCTATGAAAATGATATCTCTATTTTGGTGACCGACTACGAAGTTGCACGAAGACTGAAGCACGCCATTGAAAGAACCATTGACGGCTGCCGTGCTTCTTTCAAAGAGGCATTCCCTTCCAACAATGCAGCCATTATTGGTTGGCTTAAAACCAACATTGGTGAAGTAACAATCGATCAAGTAACCAAAAAGCAATCTTTTGAACTGGCCGAAGAAGGTAACGAAAACAAAATCAAGCTGACGAATACAGAGTTGAAGAGCTCCTCTTCAGTGCAAGAGGTTTTCGAGTTCAATTTAAGCGATATCAATCCCACAAGTGTAAACTACGAGATCAAAGGCAAATGGCTGTATGTTACGTTCGAAACTAATTTTAAGAACAAAATCATAAAGGCTTATAAAGACGGTAAAATCCAGCCGTATGTGTACTCAGTAGATATTTTGGTGAAGGATGTTGAAACGGCAAGAAGCACAATAACCGCGTTGAAAAAACTGGCGGAGAACTTAAAGGGGAAATAATAGTGCAGTTTTAAAAATCCCCAAAAAGAGGTATACCGTAGGCTTTTCCAATGTTTTAATTTCAAGCTAAATTTTCGATATTCGTACGCAACAAAAGAAATCCAATAACCATCACTATGAAAAAGTTACTCTTCTTATTAATGCTCATCATTTGTTCAGTGTCAGCCTTTGCTCAAGATGAAGGCACGATTGTAAAAAGGGAGCGTATTCAGCGCGATAAAAGTATTTTCTTAGGAGGTGGAATTTCGATCCTCGGAGGTTCAAATCTTGGTGACTACTCAACTGGAATAAATTTTGAAGGAGGATTTAGTAAAAGATTAAATCGAGTGATTTCCGTAGGCGGGTCTTTATCTTACGTAAGTTTCAAATACGATCCAACATTCAATACTCGGCCGCCTGCAGCAGGGCAAAATCCTGGCAACTGGTACTTCGGAACAGATATTACTTCAGGTTCGTTGGTAGGATTTTATCTTAATTTGGACGGTGGGAATGTCAGTCTTATATCATTGTCGGGAAATATCAAAGTAAATTTGATTCCAATCAAAGAAAATTCGGTGGTGTCAGTTTATGGTTTCGCTAAGCCATTTGTCTCAATGGCGAACCTGAGCAGCCTAACGGGATCAGTAGTGTTTTACAACTACTCAGCAAATGATTGGGTGAGAAATCCGAGCAATGACGCTTCAGATACTTTTGATAGCAAATCATCAATTTCTGGCGGCATCTTTGTTGGACCTGGTTTAGAATTTTTCCCAACCAAGCCAGTGTCACTATTTGTTCAAGCTTCATTTGGATACACATTTCCATTAGACGTTGTTAGTACTCGGTCTTTTCAAAACGATTTGGCTACAATTCAAAACGCAGACACCAATGGTTATCCATTTAAATCACTCGGCTTCACTTCCATTAACTTTGCCGCAGGGATTTCGTTTAACCTAGACTAATGTTTCTTGGTTTATGAAAGGCTTCTTTTTCATCATTTCAATTGTTTTCATCTCTAGTTCGGCAGTTGGCCAATTCAAACTTTATGAGAAAGGTGTAGACGCCTACAAAAATGCTGACTACGCCAAAGCCATCTCATCGCTTAACGAATACATGGACAAAGCCACCCGCGACAAAGCCTACGATGGGGAAGTCCATTATATCTTAGCCCTTTCCTACTTTAAAACAAATTCGTTTACCAGTGCCGTGCGTGAGTTTGATGAGGCCTTGCAAGCGGGGCATAAAAACACGGGCAATATTCATTGGTTTATGGCAAAAGGTTACGCTGAGTTAAAAGCGTACAAAGAAGCAGTGGCCGAATACGATACCGCTTTGACGCTGGTAACGGGCGATGCCAACAAAGCGAAATTGCACAAAGAGCAGGGTTTCGTACTTCAAAAAATGGGCAATGCAGAATTGGCGCTTGCCTCGTTCCGCAAAGCGAGGGATTTTGATAAAAATGACCCCGAAATTTCTCGGGCGCTCAGTGGGCAAAAAGAAATTGCCATGGGCGAAACAAAAGTGGTGGTGAGTAATTACCCAGCCACATCAAACGATACCAAAGTTGCGGGCAACAAAACGGACAAGAAATTGCCCCCCGGCACAAGCGAGGAAAAGAAAAAAGAAGACAAACCCAAAGAGGTAGCCAAGTTAGACA
This sequence comes from Bacteroidota bacterium, assembly GCA_018267275.1. GTDB lineage: Bacteria > Bacteroidota > Bacteroidia > Cytophagales > Cyclobacteriaceae > ELB16-189. The sequence goes on from JAFDYV010000004.1 coordinate 12,800, forward strand.
ACGCGAAAAAGGAAAACGATACAAAGCAATCTCCAGCTGAGTCAAAAAAAGTTGAGAAAGAAGTGGCCAAAATAGAGCAAGAAAAACCATCCTCTACGCCAGTGGTGACACCCGCTCCACCAGTTAATGCAGAACCCACACTGGCCGACCAATTCAAAGATGAAAAACGGTACGCGTTAGTCATCGGCAATTCTGCCTACAAATATGTGTCGCCTTTAAAGAATGCTGCCAATGATGCCAACGACATGGCCGCTGAACTCGAGAAATCAAAGTTTGAAGTAATTAAAGTAATCAACGGCAGTTACGACCAAATGCGAGAGGCATATAAAAAGTTTTACGAAAAGTTGTCGAATGGGCCGAAAGACCAAACCGTTGGATTGTTCTATTACGCGGGGCACGGTCTACAAAATGAAGGAGAAAACTATTTAGTACCAGTAGAAGCAAATGTGCAATATGAAGATGACATTCCCCGCATGTGCTTTCCTGTGCAGCGCGTGGTGGTGGCCAACATGGAACGCTCCAATTCGCGCATGAATATTATTGTATTGGATGCTTGCCGCAACAACCCATTTCAATCCGCTTATCGATCAGGCTCATCTGGCTTGGCCGAGGTGAAACGTGCGAAAGGCTCATTTATCGCTTTCGCAACTGCACCCGGTTCGGTAGCAGCCGATGGTGAAGGAAGAAATGGTCTATATACACAAGAGTTGCTAAAGGCGATGCAAAAGCCAGGGCGCACCATTGAATCGGTTTTTAAAGAGGTGCGATCAAATGTTATGAAACTGTCAGGTGAAAAACAATTTACCTGGGATCAATCCAACATCATTGGGGATTTTTATTTCAAGTTCTAGTTCAGTCGTCTGACGTCTGTTGGCGGATGTAAAAAAACCGTCTGACGACTTGCAGATTTTATTTCACATCCTCGTCTGGCAAAACCTCAATATCCCTGATCAAGACTTTTTTAGAAATCGCTTGCCCTGTTTTAGTGGCCGCCAATCCGCCCAGCGCAGTTTCCTTGTAGCGTGTTTCCATACTAGCGCCAATCTCACCCATGGCTTCGATCACTTCATCCACAGGAATCACACTACTCACATCAGCCAACGCAATTTGTGCCGAACTGTTTGCGATTGCTGCCGCACTGGCATTGCGTACAATGCAAGGTACTTCCACCAAGCCTGCTACCGGGTCGCAAACCAAGCCCAACATACATTGAATGGTGATGGCAACGCCATTAAAGATCTGATCTGTCGTTCCGCCCAAACAATACACGATGGCACCAGCACCCATGGCCGCAGCCGTACCCGTCTCGGCCTGACAGCCGCCCACCGCACCGGCAATAGATGCTTTTTGCTCAATGATAAGTGCAATGCCTGCTGCCAACAACATAGCGTCTAAAATTTTTTCATCATCAATACCATGGATTTCTTGTAGCGTAAACAAAACACCCGGCATGATGCCACTAGCACCTGCCGTAGGTGCAGCCACCACGCGCCCCATACAAGAATTAACTTCTTTTGCTGCCAGCGCTCGTGAAATCAAATTTTGAAACTCCTTTGATAAAACAGCTTTTGGATAACGATAGACTTTTTTGGCTCCATTGTTCACCATGCCTGAGCGCGAGGTCATGTCTTCTTCTAACCCGGTGCGCACGGCATCTTTCATCACGCTCCACGCCTTGGCAAGTCCTTGTAAAATCTGTTCGCGGTTTCGGCCTTTTTGCTCGGTTTCGTATTCAATCACCGCATCGGTCAACGATATCTTTTTTTGGTGGCAATAACTTTTCCATTCATCGAAAGACTCAAACAGAAGTGCCATATCTCATTAAATTAGTGAACGAAATTACGAATAATACGGTAACTCAATTTCGCTTGGGTGATCCAAATCGATTCTCTACATTTCCACTATTAATTGCGATCTATGAAAAAGTTATCCTTTCTCGTGCTGTTTTTATCTCTTTCAAGGCTTGGTGTGGCACAGTCCACTGACAAAGACCTCATCAAAGAAATTTACGATGCAGCATTGCAGAACGGAAAGTCATACGCCATGCTCCATGATTTGTGTACGAAGGTTGGCCATCGGTTATCCGGTTCACCGGGAGCTGCCGCAGCCGTGGAATGGGGAAGGCACACCATGGATGACTATGGCTTTGATTCGGTTTGGTTACAACCGGTAATGGTGCCGCATTGGGTACGTGGTCAACAGGAGGTAGGTCGAGTGATCAACTCAAAAAAAATAGGTAGTAAAGATTTAACCATTCTCTCGCTCGGTGGATCTATTGGTACAGGGCCCTCTGGCATTACCGCCAATGTTATTGAGGTAAAAAGTTTTGATGAACTCAAGCAGCACGGCCAAAAAAATGTGCAAGGCAAAATCGTGTTTTTTAATCGTCCAATGGACGCGACCAAAATCAACACGTTTGCAGCCTATGGTGGCGCAGTGGAGCAACGTGCCAATGGTGCCAGCGAAGCGGCCAAGCTGGGCGCAGTTGCCGTAATTGTCCGCTCGATGGGATTGAACAACGAATCGTATGCACATACGGGTGGCGTGCGGTATGCACCGATGGTGAAACAAATTCCGGCTGTAGCCATCAGCACCCAGCATGCCGACTTGCTAAGCAAGGTGTTGAAAGACGACCGCGACCTGCAATTCTATTTGGAAACCCATTGTGAAAGTTTGGAAGACGCGCCTTCCTTTAATGTAATTGGCGAGGTCAAAGGCAGTGAATACAAAGATGAAATCATTGTGGTAAGCGGCCATTTAGATAGTTGGGATGTGGGCCAAGGCGCGCATGACGATGGCGCGGGTTGCGTGCAAGCAATAGAAGTGCTGCGCCTATTTAAGATGATGGGCTACAAGCCTAAGCGCACCATTAGGGCTGTACTTTACATGAACGAAGAAAATGGTTTGCGTGGTGGTCAAAAATATGCTGAGGTGGCCAAGCTAAAAAAAGAAAATCACCTTGTTGCGATAGAGTCAGATCGAGGTGGGTTCACGCCTCGAGGTTTTACCATGACGGGGACAGAAAGTTTCAAATCTAAAATCAGAAGTTGGAAACCCTTGTTGGAGCCTTACGACTTGTGGGATTTTTCGCAAGAAGGTGGTGGTGCAGACATTGGGCCGTTAGGACCTTTGGGTACCGCGTTGATTGGATTCTTGCCCGACTCACAACGCTATTTTAGTTACCACCACACGCAAGAAGATACTATTGACAAAGTAGATAAACGCGAGCTGGAGCTCGGTTCAGCATCCATGGCTGCGTTGGTGTTTCTGATTGATCGATATGGCTTGAAATAAAGTTAAAAATCGATTACTCCTAGAAACTCCGCCTCTTCCAAAAGGTAAACCATCTTATCGGGATCTTTGTCATTCAAAATAAGTTTGCCTTTTACTTCAATTGGCCTGTCAGTGTAGGTCACTGAAGTTTTCAAATACACTTCGATTACGGTTTCTGGTCCGCCCACGCCACAAAAAAAACATGCATTTAGCGGAAGCGAAGATAAAATGAAGTGATTGCCCTTCATTCCGTTTTCGAATGGAACCATATAGCCTGGCAGCGAAATCACTTTGCTTGAAAGCGCTAAGACATCTTTACTGAACACTGGCTTATCATAATCTTCACTTTTTTGATATGTGATGTTGTAGAGTTTTGGCCAGATTGCTGATGGCAAGCCCTTGTACGATACCTTTTGTTGTGCCGTGGTGCAAATTGCAGCCAAGCATAAAAGGAAAACAAAAGCACTTCTCATTGGCATCGCACAAAGTTAAGACCTTTAAAACAAAAAAAGGTCTGAACATTCGTCAGACCTTTTGCTTAAGATTATTCTATGTCTATTACTACGCTTTCGCGTAATCTTCAATCGGCAAACATGAGCAAACTAAATTCCGATCGCCATAGGCGTTGTCAACTCTGCTAACACTTGGCCAGAATTTAGCTTCTTTCACAAACGGAAGTGGAAAGGCCGCCTTTTGACGAGAGTAAGGCCGCGTCCATTCATCTGCGGTGATAACAGCTGCCGTGTGCGGAGCATGCTTCAACACATTGTTTTCTTTATCAAACTTGCCCTCCTCTATTTCACGAATTTCATTTCTGATTTCGATGAGTGCATCTACAAAGCGATCGATTTCAGGCTTTGGTTCGCTCTCTGTTGGCTCTATCATGATCGTGCCCGCCACCGGGAATGACACGGTAGGTGCGTGGAAACCATAATCCATCAAACGCTTAGCGATGTCCTCTACTTCTACGCCTACTTTTTTGAAATCGCGGCAATCGACAATCATCTCGTGCGCAGCGCGACCGTTCGTGCCCGTGTACAAAATTTTGTAGTGACCATTCAATCGCTCCTTAATGTAGTTGGCATTTAAGATCGCCAACTTGGTTGCGTTGGTCAATCCCTCGCCACCCATCATGGCGATGTATGCATAAGAAATCGCCAAAATACTTGCGCTACCCCAGGGTGCTGCCGATACTGCGGAGATTGCTTCAGCACCACCTGTTTTTACTACCGCGTGGCCGGGCAAGAACGCTTTCAATTTATCGTTAACACAAATGGGGCCCATGCCGGGGCCACCGCCACCGTGTGGAATGCAAAATGTTTTATGGAGATTTAAGTGGCACACGTCTGCACCAATGTTGGCAGGTGAAGTGAGACCCACCTGTGCATTCATGTTCGCGCCATCCATGTAGACAAGTCCACCATTTTGATGAATGGTTTCACAGATGTCGGTGATGGCTTCTTCAAACACTCCATGTGTGGATGGATAGGTTACCATTAAACAAGCCAACCGATCTTTGTATTGCTCAGCTTTTGCTTTCAAATCAGCTACATCCACTTTTCCTTCTTCATCTGATTTGGTCACGATTACGTCCATGCCCGCCATCACAGCACTGGCCGGGTTAGTGCCGTGTGCTGATGAAGGAATCAAGGCAATATTTCGGTGATGGTCGCCTCTGCTTTGGTGATAAGCACGAATGACCATGAGGCCCGCATATTCGCCTTGTGCACCGCTGTTGGGCTGCAACGATACGCCTGTGAAGCCCGTAACTTCCTTCAACCAATTTTCTAAGTTGGTGATCATTTCCGCATAGCCTTCCGTTTGGTTGCTTGGCGCGAACGGATGGATTTGTCCGAGCTCAGGCCATGTCACCGGAATCATTTCGGTGGTGGCATTCAACTTCATGGTGCAAGAGCCCAGTGAAATCATAGAGTGCACCATCGACAAATCTTTGTTCTCTAATTTTTTGATGTAGCGAAGCATTTCGTGCTCGCTGTGGTGCGAACTGAAAACGGGGTGAGTTAAGAAGGCAGATTTCCGCACCAACGATGTCGGCCATGAAATGTCATGCTTATTGTTTTCTTTCAATGATCCACCGAATACCGAAAGAATCCTATTAACATCTTCAAGTGTAGTAGTTTCATCCAGTGAAATGCCAACGTGGCTATCCGAATAATATTTCAAATTGATTTCAAGCTGAATAGCTTTTTGCTCGATGGCTTTCTTATCCGCCACAGCGATTTTCAGCGTATCGAAATAATGTTGATTGACTTGCTTAAGCCCTATTGCTTCAATACCGGAGGCAAGTGCTTTTGTCAACCCATGTATCCGTCCGGCAATTTTTTTCAAACCTTCTGGCCCGTGATAAACGGCATACATTCCGGCCATCACCGACAATAAAACCTGTGCAGTACAAATATTGGAAGTGGCTTTTTCTCTGCGGATATGTTGCTCGCGAGTTTGCAACGCCATGCGATAACCGGGGTTGCCTTGTGCATCTTGCGAAATGCCAATGATACGACCCGGCATCTGGCGTTTGAATTCATCTTTCGTGGCGAAGAAAGCGGCATGCGGCCCACCAAAGCCCATTGGCACGCCAAACCGTTGTGATGAACCTACCACCACATCGGCACCCATTTCTCCAGGCGACTTCATCAACACCAAACTCATCAAGTCGGCACCCATCACTACAAATACTTCTTTTTCGTGAGCTGATTCGATAAATGCACTATAATCTTTTATCTCGCCATTGTTGTTTGGGTTTTGAACATAGACCGCAAACAAATTCGCATTAGTGATATCAAGCTTTGTAACATCGCCCACTACCAATTCTACACCAATAGGCGCAGAACGCGTTTTCAATAAATCGATTACCTGTGGAAAGGTGTTTTCATCGACAAAAAACTGATGCGCATTTTTTTTAGAGGCTTTCTTTGACGCATGCAATAGATGCAACGCCTCTGCGGCCGCGGTGGCCTCATCCAACAACGATGCGTTGGCAATTTCCATACCTGTAAGGTCGATGATCATCGTTTGGTAATTGATCAACGCTTCCATGCGACCTTGGGCAATTTCTGCTTGATAGGGTGTGTAGGCCGTGTACCACCCGGGGTTCTCCAAAATATTTCTAAGGATGACGGGCGGAGTGATGCAATTATAATAACCCGTGCCGATGTATGACTTGTAAATTTTGTTCTTCGACATCGTCTTTTTGAAGCTATTCAAAAACTCATACTCCGATTGCGGCTTCGGCAGGTTTAGAGGTTTTTTTAGCCGAATATTACTTGGCACTGTTTGCTCAATCAGTTCATCTACTGACTTGGCTTTCACCACTTTCAGCATCTCGCTGATTTGGCTTTCGCTTGGTGCATTATGGCGGCTTTCAAATTTTTCGGAGTAGGCAGGATTTATGTAACTCATAGTTTTCGTGTCGAATGAATAACCCAAAAAGAAAGTAAAAGTTCCGAAAACCCAATACTGGATTCTGGATGCCAGTACCCAGAATCCAGTATCAAGTATCTAGAATCGTTCAAACTGAGAGAAGAAGAAGTTGCTTTCGATCTCAGCGTTGGCATCTGAATCAGAGCCGTGAATAGCGTTGGCGTCAATTGACTTAGCAAACAATGCACGAATTGTACCGGGCGCAGCCTTCTTTGGGTCCGTAGCACCAATCAGTGTTCTAAAGTCTTCCACCGCATTGTCTTTCTCTAAAATCATAGGCACGATGGCGCCTGATGACATGTAGCTGCACAATTCGCCATAAAAAGGGCGAGCCTTGTGCACTTCATAAAACTTACCTGCCAGCTCGCTACTTAAGCGTGTTTTCTTCATTGCCACGATTTTGAAACCGGCCTCCTCAATCATTTTAGTGATTGCCCCAATATTGCCCGCGGTTACCGCATCAGGCTTCAACATGGTAAAAGTTCTGTTTCCTGCCATTTCTTTGTCTTTTTAAAGGTTTTTGCTTCAATAATTTGGCCGCAAAAGTATCAAAAGAACCCGTATCGCAGTAGGCCGGTTATCCCAAATCATTGATTATTTTTGCTGCCTTTATTTATGACCTACCTTTCAGCACTTAAGACTTTGCTCGATTCTCCGAAAAGGGTGGTAATTGTGACCCATTTCAAGCCCGATGCGGATGCGCTTGGTTCGTCTTTGGGTTTGGCCAACTTGCTGGTAAAAAAGGGGCACAATGTTTCCGTCATTTCACCCAGCGATTATCCAGACTTTTTGGCTTGGATGCCAGGCAAGGAATTGGTTTTGGCAATATCTACCAGAGCAGCAGAACAGAAAGCAGCCGAGCTGGTAGCACAAGCTGAAGTCATCTTTTGTTTAGACTTTTCAAGCTTGAAAAGAATACATGAAGTAGGGCCGATGGTCGCAAACGCAAAGGGAACCAAAATAATGGTAGACCACCATTTAGAACCGGAAGACTTTGCAGCGATGAAAAAGTGGGATGTGGCATCTGCTTCAACCGCCCAGCTGATTTTTGATCTCATCTATGAGTTGGGCGACCAACACCTGATGGACGCTAACATCGCTACCTGCCTGTACGCTGGGTTAATGACCGACACAGGCGGGTTTCGGCACAACAACACCACTAAAAGAGAATTTGAAGTAGCTTCGGAGTTGGTCCGGTTTGGCGCACAACCGAGCGAAGTGGCAAAACAAATTTATGACACCAACTCACTGGAGCGACTGCGCTTAACCGGCTACGCGCTGAGCGAAAAGTTGGTGGTGTTATCAGAATACCACACTGCCTACATGACATTGACACGCGCTGAACTTTCAAAATTTGGGGCGCAAACAGGCGATACAGAAGGGCTAGTCAATTATGGGCTTTCGATTAAAGGAATAAAAATGGCCGTGCTGATGTACGACCGTGGGGAAGAAATAAAACTTTCCTTCCGGTCGTTATCTGATTTTGACGTCAATGCTTTGGCTCGAAAACACTTTGAAGGTGGTGGTCATAAAAATGCCTCTGGCGGCCAATCTAAATTGAGCTTGGAAGCCACATTACAGAAATTTTTGTCAATTTTGCCAGAATATAAAAGTGAACTAACGCGTATTTAAAAAACTCTAATGAAAAAGAATCTAATCGTTGCATTTTTTGGACTCATCCTATTGGCCTCATGCACCAATTCAAAAGAAACCATGTCAGGATTTAAATACTCGCTATTGCGCGAAGGCAGCGGAGAAAAAGTGGATTCAGGCAAATATGCCGTAGTAAATTTCTTATTTAAAGATGCGAAAGACTCCATTTGGAACGACACCCGAAAAGCGGGTTACCCAGCGGTAGTAATGGTAGGTGGAGACAAGTATATTAAGGGAGACGCAGTAATGGAGGTGTTGAAGAAATTGAAAGTGGGCGATAGCGCAACATTTCAGGTAAAAGCACGCACACTGTTTCAAAATACCTTTAGGCAAAACATTCCTTTTGGCGTAGATACAGCTCAATCATTTACGTTCAACATAGGAGTGCAAAACATGCTGAACGAAGAGGGCAAGCAAAAACTTCAAGAAGAATGGGTGGCCAAAGAAAATGCTAAGATGATGAAGCAACAGCAAGAACAACTTGCTAAAGACACATTGGCAATTGATGATTACTTGAAGGCAAAGAACATCGCTGCACAAAAAACGGCCTCTGGCATTCGTTATGTGATGGTACAAGCAGGCAAAGGTGAAAACGCTAAGCCCGGGCAAAAAGTGAAAGTAAATTATTGCGGATACCTCCTAAGCAACGGTAAGTACTTTGATTGCAGTTCGGAGTCGGCCGCAAAAGAACATGGATGTTTCAATGAAGGCAGAAAACCGTATGGCCCGTTGGACATCACGCTGGGCATGCAACAGGTAATTGCGGGCTGGGAAGAATCTTTACAATTAATGAACAAGGGTAGCAAAATGACAGCCTTCGTGCCCTCTACTCTTGCGTATGGAAATCAAAGAAGAAGCCAAGATATTGTTGAAAATTCTATTTTGGTTTTTGAAATGGAGTTGGTGGATATTACCGTAAATAAATGAGAAGCGTAGTTTTAAGTAGGATAGTTTTTGCTGGTATCGTACTCTTGACTGGATGTAGCGACCCAACACCGTTTCCGAGTTTCGAGGAACAACTGGCCAAAGACAAGGAAATTATCAATAGCTACTTGACCAGTAAAGGCATTACTGCTCGCCCCGACCCTGGCAATTTTGGAGTAATGTATGCTAGTACTGCGCCTGGGGCAGGCATCAGTCCGCAATATGCAGCTGATTCGATTTTGATGAATTACACGCTCAAATTGATACCCTCAGAAAAGGAGATTGAAAAATCGCCATCACCGCAAAAGTTTTCGATGGTAAACTTGATTACAGGAATGCAAATCGGTTTGCTGATGATGAAAGAAGGCGAAAAAGGCAGCATCTTTATTCCTTCTGGCCTGGGGTATGGCGCTGTCGACAAGGGGGCTATTCCAGCAAACTCGGTGCTGCTTTTTGAAGTAGATCTTCAACGGGTAATACCTCAACTCAGAAAAGATACTATTGCAATCAATTCCTATCTAGCGAGCAAAAACTTGCTGAATAGTGTGAGCAAAGATCCAAGTGGTTTAAGGTATTTGGTAAGTGTAGAGGGTACTGGCACCAGACCAACATCATCGAGCACTGTTACGGTAAAATATACTGGAAAGTTGATGAGCAATGAAACCGTTTTCGACCAGTCAGCTTCTGCTAACCTGGCACTTTCTCAAGTGATAAAGGGGTTTCAAATCGGCCTGACGAAATTTCCAGTTGGGTCAAAGGTAACGCTGTACATTCCTTCTGTTTTGGGATACGGTTTTTATGCAAATGGCCCAATACCAAGCAATTCTAATTTGATATTTGATGTGGAGGTATTGTCTTCAAAAGATTAATTTCTTGCATTTGAACCGTTTAACTTGAGTAGCCCTTTTGTCCCGCGGAGCAGGCAAATTTTGTTATGTTGTCAACGATTACAACACTGTTGCGATGCAATTAGTATTTTACCTTTTGAATTGGAGTTTTTATCTGCTACAAAATTTTGAGTTTTGACCGGCAAATCACTAGTCTGTGCATTCATCATGTTATTGTTCTGCGGATGCCAAAAGGAACAACAATTGCCATTTTTTGAAGACCAACTAAAGCAAGATTTGCAAGCAATCGATGAGTATCTTTCATCAAACTCAATAGCTGCCGAAATTGATTCAACTGGGAATCTGCGTTATAGTATTTCTAGATCCGGCACGGGGAGAAAGCCAGTTCTTGTGGACTCCATTCGGGTAACGTATACCACAAGCTTGCTTGATCGAAATCGACTTGTCAAGATTGACTCTGTAGTTGAAAAACCGATTGCTTTTTTACTGAATTCTTTAATTATCGGCTGGAGAAAGATTGTTCCATTAATGGGCGAAGGAAGCAAATTCACAATTTACGTTCCTTCTGGTTTGGCGTATGGAAGTTACCAGCAGGGCAAGGTGCCCCCTAACGCGAACTTGGTGTTTGAGGTAGAGCTTGTAAAAGTGATACCCGAGTTCACGCGCCAATTAGCAAAAGATGTAAAGGCAATTGATCAGTATTTAACTGCCAACAATATCACAGCACGAGTTGATGCGAGTGGACTGCGCTATCAGATACTGAACGCTGGCTCAGGTCCAGTGGTTAGCTCAACGGATTCTGTATCGTTAACTTATGTGGGGAAGTTTTTCGACCAAACAGTATTTGACCGACAGAGCACAACACAAAAATACCGTTTAAGCCGAACGTTGCGTGCATGGCAAACAGGCCTACTGCAGTTACAAAAAGGCGGTGTCATTCGCCTCTACACGCCATCTGGTTTAGCTTTTGGTGCTTATGGCAGCAGTGGCACGCCAACTCAAATCCAAGTGCCTCCAGCCACAAACGTGATTTACGAACTGACACTGGTCGATATCAAAAAAAATTGAGCGCTTTGATCCTCTGCTTCGCCACCAACAACCAATATAAAATTCAAGAGGTTGCTCAATTACTTGGAGATAACTTCAAAATCGTATCACTTCAAGAAATTGGTTGCCACGAGGAGTTAAAGGAAGAACAGTCAACCATTGAGGGCAACTCTTTACAAAAAGCAAAGTACGTTTTCGAGCGTTACCATGTGCCATGCTTTACTGATGACAGCGGCTTGGAGATCGAGGCACTAGCCGGGGAGCCGGGTGTCCATTCAGCCTACTATTCAGGCTCTCGTGATTTTGACGCCAACATTCAATTGGTTCTTCATAAACTGGGCGGGATAACACAACGAAAAGCCCATTTCAAAACAGTTATTACCTTAATCACAGCAGATACCCAGCAACAATTTACGGGTCTTTTGCCCGGCTCAATTATTCAAGAAAAAAAAGGCACAAACGGTTTTGGCTATGACCCGATTTTTGTGCCTGACGGACATGCCAAAACGCTGGCACAACTTACGCTTCAAGAAAAAAATAAAATCAGCCACCGATCGCAGGCTGTGAAAGCCCTAATCAACTTCTTGGCCACTACTAATCGCTAACAATTTGTTATTGTACATCGGCATCCAAACTGGACGGCAATTTGCTCGAAGTGCTTATCTTTACCGACAGCATGGTACTGCCACCTGTTGTTCAGTCTGAGCCTACAACTGCACCTCCACCACAAAAATGGCGCGTGTACCTCCGCAACACGGCCTATATCATTACTGCATTATTGATTTTTCTTTTTTCGCTAGACCTGATGATTGCTGCGCTACAGCATGCCGGAAGATCCATTACCGATGTAATCATTCTTGCTACGGCCAATCCTTTTGCAGGGTTGTTTATCGGTCTTTTGTTTACCGCTATCATACAAAGTAGTTCTGCAACCACATCAATGGTGGTGGCACTGGTTGCCACTGGATCTATTTCGTTGCAAGGCGCTGTGCCCATAATCATGGGTGCCAACGTGGGCACTACCATCACCAGTACCATTGTGTCTCTGAGCTTTATCACCAAAAAGAAAGAGTTTAGGCGTGCAGTGGCCGCAGGTACTTACCACGATTTCTTCAACATCTTAACAGTTGTGATCTTATTTCCGCTGGAGTATTATTTTGGTTTCTTATCTGGCCTTTCGCAAGCGATGGCCAACTTCTTTTTTGTGCAGTCCAGCGTCAACACTAGCTCGCACATGTCATGGTTTGCAAGTTTGTTTGACCCCACCATACAATGGCTCGTAAAAAACATATCAAATAGCTTCTGGACGGTATTGATGGCCATAGGCTTGCTGTTCGGTTCTATCCTCTTTTTTCGAAAGATCATCACCAACATACTGGGCCTTACATCACCAGGCAGGTTTCAGCAATTCTTTTTCAAAAATACCCTGAAATCTTTTGGTTGGGGGTTGCTGACAACAGCCGCGATCAGATCGAGCACGGTAACTACCTCATTGGTTGTGCCGCTGGTAGCAAAGAAGGTGGTCAAATTAAAAGCAGCCACGCCTTTTATATTGGGCGCCAACATCGGCACAACCATCACGGCATTTATCGCTTCTAGCTTTAATTCAAATGCAGCCATCAGTATTGCATTGGCTCATTTCCTGTTCAATTTGATTGGCGTGCTCATCTTTCTTCCTACACCATATGTAAAAGATATCCCGGTAAGGTTAGCTAACAAATTGGGCCAACTTACGTTGCGTTATCGTTTGATTGGTTTCTCTTATGTACTCATGACTTTTTTTGTAGTACCCTTTTCCCTCATTTTCTTGAGCCGAAACCTAGTGGAAGTACAAGAGGCTGCCTATGAAAAAACCGAGGGAGGCACCGTACAGACGTTTTCGCTCTTGATCAGGCGATATGAAGGCAACCAGTTTTCTAGTTGGACCGCCACTGCGCAAGAGACGAATGATCCTGACATTATTTCTGTTTACCGGAAGAAAAACATCCTTATTATCGGCAATGAATTGTTTGAGTTGAATAAGCCTGGCTTTTGTAAGGATGGCGAGGATGAAAATGGAAAATACCGGCAGTGCCTGAAGGACATTCTACCATCCATGACTTTAAAGGGCGGAGAATCACTGAATGTTTTTGTATTTGAAAAGCGGTGGGACGATTCTACCCAGCTCGATAGTTATGTTAGCGCCACCTCTAACTTGGTCGTGAAAAAAGTAGCCTTCAATTCGCGGGGCACCGCAGTGCGTGTAGAAGAATTGGTTGGGCTGAAAAAACGGTGACCGGATTGGTCGATCAGTTAGCGGAATATTTGAAAAATCGTAGCATATTTGCCCAATTATACTCTTGGCACTTTCATGAAATACAAGCGCATTGTTTTAAAGCTGAGTGGCGAAGCACTCATGGGATCGAAGAACAGCAATATAGACCCTGCTGTTTTAGAGCAGTACTCTGCAGAAATTAAAGAAATCAGAGACTCGGGGGTGCAGGTAGCGATTGTAATCGGGGGCGGCAACATCTTTAGGGGAGGCCAAGCAGAAGCGCTCGGTATCGATCGCGTGCAAGGAGATTATATGGGCATGTTGGCAACCGTAATTAACGCAATGGCGTTGCAAAGCGCATTAGAACGTCACGGTATGTATACCCGACTAATGGCCGGCATAAAAATGGAGCAAGTATGCGAGCCCTTTATCAGGCGCAGAGCCATCCGCCACTTAGAAAAAGGTCGCATTGTCATATTCGGGGCCGGCATTGGTAACCCTTATTTTACTACTGACTCCACCGCCAGTTTGCGCGCCATTGAAATACAAGCCGATGTAGTTTTGAAGGGAACACGCGTTGATGGTGTTTATACCAAAGACCCAGAAAAATATACAGACGCAGTGCGTTACACTTCATTGAGTTTTCAGGAGGCTTATGAAAAAAACTTGAACATAATGGACATGACAGCCTTCACGCTATGCCAGGAAAACAAGTTGCCGATCATTGTATTTGATATGAACAAGAAAGGCAACCTGATGAAAGTGGTGAAAGGTGAAGAGGCAGGTACGTTGATCAGCTAACACTTCAATATTCTAAACGTATGGAAGAAATTGAACTATTCTTAGAAGAAGCCAAGGACTTGATGAACAAAGCGATTGCCCACGTATCGAGCGAGCTAACTAAAATTCGGGCGGGCAAAGCAAACCCCTCTATGCTGGATGGTGTTCAGGTATCGTACTATGGAGCCATGAGCCCACTCAACCAGGTTTCATCGATGACAACGCCTGATGCACGTACGATTTTTATCAAGCCGTGGGAAAAAAGCCTGATTCATGAAATTGAAAAGGCCATCATGAATGCGAACTTGGGGCTTACGCCACAAAATGATGGTCAACAGGTAATCATTAATATACCGATGCTAACAGAAGAACGCAGAAAGCAACTCGTAAAGCAAGTGGCGCAAGAGTGCGAGCACGGCAAAGTGAGCATCCGCAGCATCCGCAAAGACACCAACGAAAGCCTCAAAAAGATTAAAGGCGTCTCAGAAGACGATGTAAAAAATGCAGAAGAGCAAGTTCAAAAATTGACTGATGAATTTATTTTGAAGATTGACTCGCTGATGAAAAAGAAAGAGGCAGAAATTATGACGGTTTAACTATCGAAGAGTTTTCAAACAAAAAAGGGTTGGCAAATGCCAACCCTTTTTTGTTGAGGCTGCCAACATTAAATTCTAAATGCCTTTTTGATCGCCTCTACATGGTCAAGCTTCTCCCAAGGGAACAACTCTACCTTCACTCGCTTCTCGTTCTTCTTTCCTTTGTTAAAAACTTTCTCTACAATTTTTGACTCACGACCCATATGTCCGTAGGCAGCCGTTTCAGAGTAAATAGGTGTGCGCAACTTGAAACGTTCTTCAATGAAGTAAGGGCGCATATCAAACACCTTCTCGATTTTCTTGGCAATCTCACCGTCAGTCAGGTTTACCTTAGCCGTGCCGTACGTGTTTACATACAAGCCCACAGGCTTGGCAACTCCAATGGCATAAGCTACTTGTACCAACACTTCATCGCACACACCAGCTGCCACCAAGTTTTTGGCAATGTGACGTGTAGCGTAAGCAGCAGAACGGTCTACCTTAGATGGGTCTTTTCCTGAAAAGGCGCCACCACCGTGTGCTCCCTTTCCACCGTAGGTATCTACGATAATCTTCCGGCCAGTCAAACCAGTGTCGCCATGTGGTCCACCAATTACAAACTTGCCAGTTGGGTTTACGAAGTACTTAATCTCTGTGTTGAATAGGTTCTGCACACGCTTCGGCAACTTCTTCATGATGCGTGGAATCAGGATATTGATTACATCATCTTTGATTTTCTTCAACATCACAGCATCCTTATCGAAATCGTCATGCTGGGTAGAAATCACAATTGCATCGATGCGTTGGGGCTTGTTATCGTCCGAATATTCGATCGTCACTTGCGACTTGGCATCAGGGCGCAAGTAGGTCATCACTTTTCCTTCTCTGCGGATCACAGAAAGCTCGCGCAACAGTAGGTGCGCCAACTCCAACGGCAATGGCATGTAATTATCCGTTTCGTTGGTGGCGTAGCCAAACATCATACCTTGATCACCCGCGCCTTGATCTTCTTTCTTTTTGCGCTCTACACCTTGGTTGATATCTGATGATTGCTCGTGGATCGCAGAAAAAATGCCGCAACTGTTGGCCTCAAACATGTACTCGCTTTTCGTGTAACCAATTTTCTTGATCACCTCGCGGGCAATGTCTTGCACATCCAAATATGCTTCTGACTTTACTTCACCAGCCAACACTACCTGGCCAGTTGTCACCAGCGTTTCGCAGGCAACTTTTGAGTTGGCATCATAAGCCAAAAAATAATCGATGAGCGCATCAGAAATTTGATCCGCCACCTTGTCGGGGTGTCCTTCAGAAACTGATTCAGATGTGAATAGATATGCCATGTTTGATTTTTGTTTGTATTCGGGGGGCAAAAATAGGCTAAACTCACTAAACGAAAAAACGTGATTTGCATTGAAAAATCACGCCAAAAAGCAAAATACTGCCGGCAACTTACCAAGCACAGGTTTGTTTGTACGCCATCCGCTTACCGACTTTGTTTCAATCCGTTCGCCAGCTCCTGTAATATCGATTGCAATCGTTAACAGGGTAGATGGCTTGAGGTTACTCAGCAGGTGATCTAAAACTTGATTGTTGCGGTAGGGTGTTTCGATGATGATTTGGGTTTGGTTCTTCGCTTGCGATTCCCGCTCGAGGTCTTTGATTGTTTTCGAGATTTCTTTTGCTTCAATTGGCAAGTAGCCGTGGAAGGCAAACTTCTGCCCGTTTAGGCCGCTGGCCATCAACGCCAGTAAAATCGATGAAGGCCCAACCAATGGCACAACCCTTATCCCATGATCATGTGCATACTTCACGGCCAGTGATCCCGGGTCGGCCACACCCGGGCAGCCTGACTCAGAAATCACACCCAAATTTTTCCCTTCGTATATCGGTTTCATTAAATCGGGCAGCAACAGCGTGTTCGTATCCTTGTTGAGAATCTGAAACTCAATTGCTTCAATGCTAGGGTAAATCTTCAACGCACTCAAGTACCTGCGGGCTGTGCGAATGTCCTCGGCTAAAAAATTGTTAATAGTCAGCAGCGCAGACCTGACCGAAGCCGGAATGACATCTGAACCACCTTCGGAGATGACATTTGGTATCAAGTACAAAACACCCTTCACGATTAATTCAAAAAGTTGTTGACTGCCGCCATAAAAGCTTTTGGGTTTTCCGCCTGCACCCAGTGGCCGGTGTCAACAGTTACAATCGTTGCTTGCGGAAAATATGAGCGAATATGATCATCATCGCCCGGTTTGAAATAATTGGACCTGGCTCCCTTTATGAACAGCGTTGGTTTTGAGTATTCACCTTCAAATTGCATCCCCGCTCCAATTTCTTCAATGTGCTTTTCAATAGCGGGCAGGTTAATTTTCCACACGAACTTACCCTCGCTGTTGCGTGATAAATTTTTGAGCAGGAACTGACGCACATCTGCTTCATCTACGTACTCTGCAAGAATTGCTTCAGCCTCGTTGCGCGATTGGATACTTTCTAACGGAATGGCTGTAAGTCCATCTAAAATATGATCGTGATGGATGGGATACGATTTTGGGGCGATGTCGACCACAATAAGTTTCGAAATAGAGTTGGGATTCTTAATGGCAAAGTTCATGGCCGTTTTACCACCCATTGAGTGGCCGATAACAATGGGATCGACAATGCCTTGTTGATTCAAGAACTCTTCTAAGTCTTGCGCCAAAATTTTGTAATTAAATTCATCGCTGTGAGGCGATTGACCGTGGTTACGTTGGTCGACCGTATAAACGGAAAACTGCTCTGCAAAGACTTTGGAGAGCGAGTACCAGTTATCAGATGAGCCAAACAACCCGTGTAAAATTACCAGCGGACGACCTGCCCCCGCTTTTCTAAAGAACAAATTCATTGTGCAAAAGTAGTGTTAAACAACCCAGTTCTTTTTATCTAAACCCGAAATTCTTACCTTTAAAGTATGAATACATTGGAACTAAAATCTACTATTCACAAATTGGTTGACACAATTGAAAGCGAACAATTTTTGCAAACTGTTCATGACTTTCTGAAATCACGGCAGACTGACAATGGCGTTTGGTCTTCTTTAACCGCAGAACAAAAAGAAGAAGTTCTCTTGGCATTTGAAGAATCTGAAAATGAAGATAACTTAATTGACTCTCGATTGCTCTTCAAAAGAAATAAATGAGGGTTTTCTTTACGAAACGAGCCTACAAAAGTTATTCCCAAATTAAAGATTATATACGCCAAGAATGGAGTGAATCGGTCGTACTGGCATTTGAGCAAAAAACAGTAGACTTTCTCGATATCATTGAGCAATTTCCAGAAATGGGCATTCTTGAAGTTCCTGAAAAAGGACTTCGCAGTTTTTTGTTGACCTCTCAAACAAGGGTGTTTTATCGAATCAAGGGCAATCAAATAATCATCTTGACTTTCTTCGATACCAGAAAAAACCCAAAGAAAAAGCCAAGGTAAATCGCATATATTTGAGGTTTATTTTTTCGGAATGAACCTCATTAACAACCAGTATCAAATCCAAGGCCTGTCGGTGGCTGATATCTGCTCAGAATTTGGAACTCCGCTGTATGTGTACGATGGCGAACGTATCATCAAGCAGCTGCAGAATTTAAAGAACGCCTTCTCTGAGAATACGGTAAAGGTAAAATATGCAGCCAAAGCGCTGACCAATATTTCCATTCTGAAACTGCTAAAAAAACATGGAGCAGGCGTAGACGTAGTTTCACTACAGGAAGCCCACATTGCGCTGGGCGCAGGCTTCACGGCCAATGAAATCATGTTCACGCCCAATTGCGTTGATTTTTCTGAAATCGTGCAAGGTGTGGATCTTGGGTTGAACATTAACCTCGACAATCTTTCGGTGTTGGAAAAATTCGGTAAGAAGTACGGCAGCGATTACCCGGTTTGCATTCGGTTAAATCCTCACATTTTGGCGGGGGGTAATTATAAAATATCTACCGGTCACGGCAATTCAAAATTTGGCATTTCTGTTTATCAGCTGCCACAAATCATGCAGTTGGTAGAGCAACATAAAATCAACGTGAACGGATTGCACATCCACACTGGCTCGGAGATTACCGAAACAGATGTTTTTCTGAAGATGGCCGAAATCCTTTTTGGCGTGGCACGCGATTTTCCAAACCTGAAGTTTATTGACTTCGGAAGCGGGTTTAAAGTGGCTTACAAAGAAGGCGACCACGTGACCAACATCTATGATTTGGGTTTGAAACTCGGCAAAGCCTTTAAAGAATTTTATCACAGCTACGGCAAGCAGCTTGAACTGTGGATTGAACCGGGTAAATATTTAGTGAGTGAGGCGGGTTATCTTTTTGTAAATGCAAATGTGGTGAAAACCACCCCTTCGGTAACTTTTGTAGGGGTGAACTCGGGGCTTAACCACCTCATACGCCCCATGATGTATGATGCTTATCACGAGATTGTGAATACCTCTAATCCCACTGGCGATCAAAAAATCTACACAGTGGTGGGCAACATTTGCGAGACTGATACTTTTGGCGCTGATCGTAAAATGAACGAAGTACGCGAAGGTGATTTGCTCGTGTTGAAAAATGCTGGCGCATACGGTTACTCCATGGCATCAAACTATAATTCGCGGTTCAGACCTGCTGAAGTGTTGGTATTGAATGGCAAGGCCCACCTTATCCGAAAGCGCGACACATTAGATGATATTTTGCGCAACCAAGTAGCCGTTGAGTTCTGATAAACAAACAATCGATTTGGCAGTAATCGGGGGCGGGGCTGCTGGCTTCTTCGGGGCTATCAATGCAGCCGCTCTCAATCCGAAATTAAGAATTGTTATTCTCGAGAAATCACCCAAGTTGCTGGCCAAGGTGAAGATCTCAGGCGGGGGAAGATGCAACGTAACGCACCATTGTTTTGAGGCAACGCCCCTCTCGCAGCATTACCCCCGCGGACAAAAGCAACTCAAAAAACTATTCAGAAGTTTTCAGGCTATCGACACGGTTGAGTGGTTTGAGAAGCGGGGCGTGAAACTAAAAGCAGAAGAAGACGGTCGCATGTTCCCTACGTCAGACGATTCACAAACTGTCATCAATTGCTTTCTGAAGGAATCACAAAAATTCAACATTGAAATTCTGTTGAATGAAGGTGTGGAAGTAATCACGCCCTTACCACGCGATTTTCAAATTCATACTCGCACTAAAAACATATCTGCCAAACAAGTGTTGGTAGCCATCGGTGGCCATCCGCAGTCTTCCGCCTACGAGTTTATTCGCAAATTAGGTCACTCCGTTACACCGCTCGTCCCATCGTTGTTTACATTTAATGATACCAGTAAACGCTTTGCTGATTTGATGGGCATTGCGGTAAGCGATGCCACAGTAAAGATTGCCGGTTCAGCATTTTACGAACGCGGCCCTGTATTGATTACGCACTGGGGCTTGAGCGGTCCAGCTGTGATTAAACTTTCTGCCTGGGCAGCCGAATACCTCCATACAAAACAATACACATTCACAGCACTGGTCAATTGGCTGGATGATAAAACAGAAGAAAACACACGCCAATTTTTGCAGGATTGCAAAAGCATGCGCGGCAAACAAAAAATTGTTGGCAACCCATTGTTTGGTTTGCCCGCCAGACTTTGGGAAAAATTGGCTTCTGAAAGTGAAATCACCTACGAAAAAATTTGGGCGGATGCTTCCAATAAAGACGTGAACCGTTTGGTAGAGCAGTTGATTCGATGCCCTTTTCACATCAAAGGTAAAACTACTTTTAAAGAAGAATTTGTCACCTGCGGAGGAGTTGACCTCACAGAAGTAGATACCGAAACAATGCAAAGCAAAAAATTTCCAAGGCTTTTTTTTGCTGGCGAAGTGTTGAACATCGATGGAGAAACCGGGGGATTTAATTTTCAGGCCGCCTGGACCACCAGCTTTTTGGCGGCCAAAGCTATTGCTTCGCCTTTGGTAGGCGAACTTTAAAAATACTACCCTTGTCTTTTTCAGATGTGAGTACTATTGATCCGCGCAATTTATTGACGGCCTCCTTTACAATATACAAGCCCAGGCCCGTACCGTCTGATTGTGTGGAGGCACGATAGAACATATTGAATATCTTTTCTTGATGCTGTTTTGCAATGCCCGATCCATTGTCTTCAACTTCGATCACAATCTCGTTTGAAGTTGTATTGAAGCGCACTGCGATAAAAGGATCCGCTTGCTCATGTTGATGGTACTTTACTGCATTGCCAATCAGGTTACCCAAAATAATTTTGGCTTGATTGTAGTCTGATACAAACTGATGCGAGGGACTTGGCGTATATTCTAAGCGAATTTCCTTCGCGCCTTTGTTGAATTTAACGTCTGCAATCACGTCTTGCAGCAACTTGTTGAAATCAATTTGCTCTAATCGTAACTCGGCCTTTGTACTTCGGGCCAACTGCAAGATGTCACTTATTACCATATCCATTTTATTGACACGGTTCTCCACCATCTCAAAATACTTCAAAGCGGTTTCGTCAGTGAGTTCTACCTTTGCCAAATTGGTTAGTCCTAAGATCGAAGCAATGGGCGCGCGTAAATCGTGCGAGGTGCTGTACAGGAAACTATCCATTTCGGTGTTGGCTTTTTGTAGTTTGGCCCGCTCATCTTCGAGCAACCATGCTACCATGCTGATACCAATTATAGAAATGGCTATCAACTCAAGGTGACCAAAGAAAAATGGAAATCGAAAAGCCGCCCCGAAAAAATTACTAAATACGAATACCGCGTAATACAAATCAACTAAGCCGAGTAATAAAAAACTTCCTGCCAAAAACTTTTGCCCCAAGCCTCGCGTGAACTGCGGGCTAAAAAAAATCAGCCACCCGGCAACAAAAAATCCAATGGCTACAGCAAGGTTTTTTACTCCAATCCGCACAAGATAACGAATCATACCTGCTCCATCCGTTTCGTTTTTAAAAAGTGTAATGCAAAAGGATAGTAACAAAATCAAGGCGGCATACAACAATAACTGATTCCGTTTTGCAACTCGATTCAAAGCCAACTCAAAACTTCCAAGCAGCACAAGCGCCACATGTGAAAAACAACCAAAAATCGAAACCAAGCTAACCATGAACCGAACTGTTCCGGATGAATCAGGAATTCCAGAAAAGGTTATCCAAGCCGATGAGAAGGCAAATATGGCAAGGGCAATCCAACTCAAGGCCCAGTTAGCAAGAAACCTCCGTTGGTAGATTCTTGAAAAATAAAAGAAAACCAAAAACAAAATAATCCCGATAACCCCCTCAGCCACATAGATGGCCACGGTGCGGTAAAGAATTTCTTGCTGAGGGGTGATATCGTTCATTACTGCATAAATAAGCAAGGGCAATCAAATGAAAACGTTAATGTAATATTAAATTGCAATAAGGCAGGAAAGGACTAAAATGATTACATGTATTATCTGGCATTAAATTGTAAAACTCCTAAAGTTCTTTGGCGTTGTTTAACAAAGAGTTCTGCGGACTTTGCAAGATGTAAACGCAAAAACGTCACCAAAAAATGACTGGAATACCTAGGTGTAAAGTGATTGAGGGAGCCAGGCGCTTCAGGCCGGCCGGTGCATTGTCAGCTATGAGATCTGGGAATCAAAACAATCTGGGCTGGTCGGGACTTTAACATCCTCTCTACTCAGTCGAGCCTTTGTAAAATAAAAAAGTCTTTAACTACGGAGGCGGTAAACGCAAAATGTTTATCAAAAAAAACCCTGACGGCCTGTCAGGGTTTAAGTTATTTGCGTGGTGACGGAGGGAATTGAACCCCCGACACAAGGATTTTCAGTCCTTTGCTCTACCAACTGAGCTACGTCACCGAAAAAATTGCCGTCTGTTTAGCAGACAGGGCGACAAAAGTAATGGAAATCTGTTAATAAGAAAACGTTCCATTTTTATTTTTGGCCGTTTTCTTTGTCGAAAACGCCTTTATCGATTGTTGCAATGGGGCGGAATAACTAAGTTTGGATGCTGCTATGATATCTTCTATTATTTTCATTATCACCCTCGGCATTGCCGGATTCTTCATCCGCAAGCGAGTGATTCGTATCCAAAAAAACATTCAGTTAGGCAAAGTCGATAGGCTGGATGGGCCTAACAACGAGCGCTGGAAAAACATGCTATTGGTGGCCTTCGGCCAGAAAAAAATGTTCAAACGGCTAACACCCGCATTCTTTCATTTTTTGATTTATGCCGGCTTCCTTATCATCAACTTAGAGGTGTTAGAATTTGTAATTGATGGTATCGCGGGCACGCACCGAATTTTTGCACCGTTTTTGGGTGGCTTTTACAACGTATTAATGAACTTCTTTGAATTTCTTGCAGTGGCGGTACTGGTTTCCTGCATCGTTTTTCTGGTGAGAAGAAATGTGTTGAAGATCGATCGGTTCCAATCGGCTGAAATGACGCGCTGGCCACGCCTGGATGCCAATCTTATCCTGACCATTGAAATCATTTTGATGATGGCTATTCTCACTATGAATGCCAGCGACCAACTGCTGCAAACACGAGATAGCCATTATGTTGCCACCGGGCCTTTGTTTTTTAGTGGTTTCTTAACTTCCACACTTCAATCCCTCAACACATCAACACTTGTATTTGTTGAACGGTTTTGCTGGTGGTTTCATATCGTTGGCATCTTGGCTTTCACAGTTTACATCACCTACTCAAAGCACCTTCATATCTTTTTTGCCTTCATCAACACCTATCGCGCCAAACTTGAGCCAAAGGGCCATATCAATAACATGCCAGTGGTGACCAAAGAAGTGAAGACAATGTTGGGTTTGCCCGTTGAAGCAAATACGACTACTGGCGAGCCAGGACGGTTTGGTGCAAAAGATATCAACGACTTGACCCAAACGCAGTTGATGGCCGCTTACTCGTGTACTGAGTGCGGGCGCTGCACTTCCGAATGCCCTGCTAACCAAACGGGAAAGAAATTGTCGCCACGCAAGATCATGATGGATGTGCGCGATCGCATGGAAGATGTCGGCAACAGTTTAGAAAAGGGCGGCCCCGGGTTAAGTGATGGTAAATTTCTGTTGGGCGATTATATCACCAAGGAAGAAATCAATGCCTGCACCAGCTGTAATGCCTGTGTAGAGGCATGCCCAGTACTTATAAATCCATTAGAAATCATTTTGGAATTGAGGCGTTACCAGGCCATGGAAGAAAGCAGTTCGCCACAACAGTGGAACAGCATGTTTCAAAACATCGAAACCAGTTTCGCGCCTTGGAAATTCCCTGCCAGCGATCGGTTTAACTGGGCAAAAATGAATTCTTAACTCAATCAGAAATTTTCTTTATGAACATACCAACACTTGCCGATTTGACTGCCAAAGGCGAACAGCCTGAAATTTTATTTTGGGTAGGTTGTGCCGGTTCGTTTGACGATCGTGCCAAGCGTGTGACGCTGGCTTTTGTAAAAATATTAAATGCCGTAGGCACCAAGTTTGCCGTATTGGGCAATGAAGAAACCTGTACTGGCGACCCCGCGCGCAGGGCCGGCAACGAATTTCTTTTTCAGATGCAAGCCATGAATAACATTCAACTCATGAATGGTTATGGCGTAAAAAAAATTGTCACGGCCTGTCCGCACTGTTTCAATACATTAAAAAATGAGTATCCCGAGTTGGGTGGAAATTACGAAGTGATACACCACGCAACCTATCTGCAAGCATTAATCAATGAAGGCAAAATCAAAATGCAAGGGGGTGGCTCATTCAAAGGAAGAAAAATCACCTACCACGACAGCTGTTATTTGGGGAGAGCAAATAACATTTACGAAGCGCCACGCGAGGTATTGCAAGCTTTAGATGCTGACTTGGTAGAAATGAAGCGGTGCCGAACAACCGGCCTATGCTGTGGTGCGGGCGGTGCGCAAATGTTTAAAGAACCCGAGAATGGAAAGAAAGACATTAACATCGCGCGAACTGAGGAGGCACTGGCAACAGGTGCCACCACCATTGCGGTGGCTTGCCCGTTCTGTATGACCATGATGACGGATGGAGTGAAGAACAAAGAGAAAGAATCGGCCGTGCAAGTGAAGGATTTGGCTGAACTAGTTGCTGAAGCAAATGGTTTATAAGGAGATGTTGTAACCGAATTGAAGCAAATGCTAGTGGATATTTCTAAACTCCCGCCCAGCACCCGTGTGTGGGTCTATCAAGCCGACAGAAATTTAAGTATTGAAGAAGAGCGGACCATTACAAACGAACTAAATGCATTTTGCAACCGATGGGAAGCACACGGGCACCCGTTGCAATCCAATTTCGAAATCCGCCATCACCGTTTTGTGCTGCTGTTTGTAAATGAAGATGCCCATGCCGCCAGCGGCTGCTCTATTGATGGTTCGGTGCGTGTGATGAAAGGCCTCCAGCAACAACTCAACATTGATTTTTTTGACCGCACCCAAGTTGCTTTCTTGCTCAACGGAAAAATCGAAACCATTGGCATTTCAAAATTGAAGAATTCCTTTGCAGATGGAACGTTAAATCCACAAACAATCACATTCAACACGTTGGGCGCCACAAAATCAGAGATTGACCAACATTGGCAATTGGCAGCGGAAAAAACCTGGTTGGCAAGATACTTACCCAGAACGGTAGCGCGTTGAGTTATAATCAGCGTTCCAATATCACATTAAAACGCAACTTGGAACGATATTACTTAAGTGGGCCGACCCCTGTCAGCAAACAAAAGTTTTCGTAGCTTTAAGGTTGATTTAGCATGCAAAGGTTATGACCGTTGGACGATGGATTTTGCTTGGCGCTTTATTGATGGCCGTGGCTGCCTGCAGCCCCGAAAAGAAAATGAAAAACAACTTCAAGTACGGTAAGTATGAGAAAGTAATAAAATTTTATAAAGACCTGTTGCGCAAGCAGCCCAACAATGGCAAAGCCAATTATTTCGTAGCCGAGTCTTACCGGCTTTCCAACCGGATCAAAGAATCTGAGCCATTCTATAAAAAAGCGGGTGGCCCAGGCATCGATAAAGATTCCGTAAAACTCTATTATGCGAAGGCGCTGCAAGCAAATGCCAAGTATGATGAAGCAAGGACCGTGCTCGAAGAGGGTCTCAATTCCACTGAAAATGAAAAATTGCGCGATCGTTTTCAAAAAGAGTTAAACGGCATCGCATACCTCGGCAAACTCGGTGAAAAGAAAAGCTATTACCGGGTGAAGTCGTTGGAGACGCTAAATACGCCCTTTGCCGAGTATGCACCCGCGTACTCCAATGGCATTTTGTATTTCGCCTCCTCCAGGGCAAATGCAAGAATCTATGAAGCTTCCGGAACCCCGTATACCGATCTGTATCAAGTGGAGACAAAAGGCGCCAATGTTGAATTGGGAACGCTAAAGGCGATACCGGGAAACATCAACACAGTGAATGTAAACACAGGGTGCATCACCTTTTCACCAGATGGCAAGCTGATGGTTTTTGCAAGAGGCAATACGGGCAAGAAAAAAGGCGCGGAAGACGTAGATCTTTTCTTGTCGCGCTTCCGAAATGGTGCTTGGACAGACCCCGTGCCGATCAACATCAACACACCCAAATTCTGGGAGTCAACACCAGCACTAAGCCCTGATGGCCGTACTCTATATTTCTCTTCTAACAGACCGGGCGGCTATGGAGGTTTGGATTTGTATTCTGCGCAAATGGATAGTCGCGGACGCTTTGGCAAAGTAAAAAACTTAGGTGCTGATATTAATACAGCTGGTGACGACACTTTTCCCTACATGGCAGAAAACAGCAAACTTTATTTTTCTTCAGATGGGCACCCCGGTTATGGCCAATTGGATTTGTTTGTTGTAAACCGCGCCAATGGCAAAACTCAAATTGAAAACTTGGGGCAACCCATGAACTCTACGGGCGATGACTTTGGCATGTATTTGTTCAAACCCGATCGTGGATTTTTTACTTCCAACCGTGAAGACGGGAAAGGCGATGATGATATTTATACGTTTGTGAACGATGACCCGAATCTGAAAGTGGTGAACTACTTTTTGCAGGGTATTACCTACAACATCCGTAAAGATAGCTCGCGCGAAATTCTTCCTGACACTAAAGTCTCATTGCTAGACCAAGGCGGTGATGTGATGCAGGAGTTCACAACGGGCACAGACGGCAAGTTTTTGTTCCGCGTGTATGAAAATGAAAACTACGTTTTGCTTGGCGAACACGATGGCTATATCGTGAAGCGACAACCCTACACTACTATCGGCAAATCGGTGCCGCTCGAATCGTTAAAGGAACTCGTGACCAACATTACGCTCGATACAGTTTTAGTACTCGACCGAAAAGCGAAAAATGTGTTCTTTGTGTTGAAGAACATTTATTTTGAGTATGACAAAGCAGACATCAATCGGGAATCTGCCCAGGAACTCGATAAGCTTGTGCAAATTTTGGAAGATAACCCTGACATCAAAATAGAGATGGGCTCTCACACCGATAGTGTCGCATCCAATTCTTATAACATCGATCTATCGCAACGTAGGGCGCAGTCAACTGTAGATTACCTCATCCGGAAGGGAATTGACCCCAAACGCCTTACAGCCAAAGGGTACGGTGAAGAAAGACCCATTGCGCGTAATACAAACCCGGACGGAACAGATAACCCGGTGGGGAGACAAAAAAACAGACGCACGGAATTCCGCATTGTTGAAATTGGTCCACCTCAAAAAAGACCTGATTTTGACGAGGAGAAATACTTCAACGACAATGATAACTAGATACTAGATTCTTGATGCTGGCGACTCACAAATAGAATCTAGAATCCTGTATCCAGCACCAAGTACCAAATTCCATGGAGCTAACTATTACCACTCCCGCCCTGTTGTTCCCGACAGTTTCACTCATTCTGCTCGCTTACACCAATCGGTTTTTAGCGGTGGCAGCATTAATCAGAAAATTGGCAGCACAATACAAGGATGATCATAATGAAAATATAGCCGATCAAATTAAGAGCTTACGGCTGCGTGTACGCTTAATTCGCGATATGCAGATGCTGAGCATCTTTGCCTTGTTTTTGAGCGTGGTGTGTATGTTCTCGCTTTTTATTGGTGAGGTAGAGCTGGCAAAGTATATTTTCAGTGCTTCCTTGCTTTCATTGATGATCTCATTGGGAATGAGTTTGCGCGAAATCATGATTTCTACTCATGCGCTATCCATTCAGCTAAAGGATATTGATGATGACTTGAAATTGTGATGATCAATGGTAGACAAATTCGCCATTATGAGATTTTAGCGTGACTTGCTTTTTGCTGGCAGCCTCCACCCTTCCAATTATTTTTGCATCTATGCCAAAAGCTTTTGATAGGTCTATTACCTGTTTTGCAAAAGATGCAGGTAAGTAAATCTCCAGCCGATGGCCCATGTTGAATACTTTGTACATTTCCTTCCAGTCGGTGCCGCTGGCTTCTTGAATCAGCTTGAACAATGGCGGGATTTCAAAAAGATTGTCTTTGATCACATGTAAGCCCTCGATAAAATGCAGCACTTTGGTTTGTGCTCCACCGCTGCAATGAACTACCCCGTGAATGTGTTTGCGCAATTCTTTCAGAACTTGCACCATTACCGGTGCATACGTGCGCGTGGGTGACAGCACGAGCTTTCCAACATTCAAAGGCACATCTGGGATTGTATCGGTGAGTTTGTATTTGCCAGAATAAATCAAATTAGCGGGAACAGAGGGGTCAAATGACTCCGAAAATTTTTCGGAATAGGAATTTTCAAACACATCATGCCGAGCCGAAGTCAATCCATTACTGCCCATGCCACCGTTGTATTCAGTTTCATACTTGGCCTGCCCGTAACTTGCCAGCCCTACAATCACATCACCAGATTGAATGTTGCTGTTATCAATCACGTCAGACCTTTTCATTCTTGCTACTACCGTGCTGTCAACGATAATGGTGCGTACCAAGTCACCCACATCGGCTGTTTCGCCCCCGGTGCTGATAATGTTCATGCCGTAGTGACGTAACATTTCCAAAACCTCTTCGGTGCCGTTGATGATGGCTGTAATCACTTCGCCTGGCACTTTACTTTTGTTTCGTCCGATAGTAGATGACAACAGAATGGGGCCAGTTGCCCCCACGCAAAGCAGATCATCTATATTCATGATCACTGCATCTTGGGCAATGCCTTTCCACACGCTCAAATCACCTGTTTCCTTCCAATACATATACGCCAGAGACGATTTAGTACCCGCGCCATCGGCATGCATTACCGTGCAATAGGCAGGGTCATTGGCTAATAAGTCTGGTACGATTTTGCAAAACGCTTTGGGAAAAAGCCCCTTGTCGAGCTTTGCAATGGCTTGATGTACATCTTCTTTGGCAGCGGAGACTCCGCGTTGGGTATAGCGATCAGTCAATTTGAAAATGAATTAATTTGAAAATGCCATCAAAGTTAGCATTTTAAAAAATGTAGCGGGCAAAGGCATATAACCCCAACGCCAACATGATGAACCCTGGCGCCATTTTGATGTATCTATTTTGCTGGATATAAGGCGCGAGCCGTGCAGCCATAAAAGTAAAAAGAGTCAGCAGCAACATCGCCCCAACAGAAGTTCCAAAAACATAGCTGTGAATAAGTGGCTGCGTGGAGAGGTCAATCCAACCTTGTGCTTTGAAGTAAGCCGTGGCGCCCGTCCAATACGGAATGGCCATCGGGTTAAGCACACTCAAAATCAAACCGCGCCTAAACCCACTTTCATTAAACTTGACAGAAAAGTTTGACGGTTTGCGTGCCGACCATACGGTAAAAATTCCGAGCGTTGTGATGACCACCGCGGTAATTAGTTGCAGATTTGCCGCAATCCAAGGTGAACGCGAAATCAAACTCTCAAACTCAACGGCAATCCAAGCATAAGGGTATTCGACAATTGATACAGCCAATGCAAACCGAAGAGCCGTGTTTATCTTTTTTTCAAGCCCTAATTGCAATACTGAAACGTTTAGTGTACCAGGTGGAATAGAGCCGATAAAGCTGAACGCAGTACCCAAAACAAAAACCGAAATAATGTCAATCATGAGCCAAGTGCGATTGCAAAAATAATCAATTACCGCCCAGCTTTTGACGGATCGAACTTCACACGCACCAGCACTTCGCTTTCTACAGGCACGTTATCTTCTGTGGTGGGGGTCCAGGCAGCTCCTTCTTTTACCATGCGCAGCGCCTCATCGTCAAACAACTTGCCCAAGCTTTTCACAATTTTGAATTCATCTAGGCTGCCATCGGTTTTTACTGTAAACTTCAATGAAACACGCCCCTTGATTTTCTTTTCTAATTCCGTTAGCGGATAGCGCGCATCGTTGTCTAAGTAGCGGTTGTAAGCTTTTAACCCTCCTACCGGTTCGGCCTTTTTGATGAGGGGCGTGTAATTTTCATCGCGAGCAGCACCATAGCCAACTACTACAACCTCACTTAATTGGGCCGTATCGGTCTCTAAAGAAATATCTGCTTTGTTGCCGTCAACCTGTAATTGCTTCGTTTTTAGCCCTATAAAAGAAAAAGATAAATTGGGCTTGGTTACTGGTGATTGCAATTGATAGTTGCCATTCACATCGGTTACAACTCCCACGTTGGTTCCAGCAACAACTACATTAACACCAGGCAACGGTGTTCCGTCTTCCGCAGAAACAACTTTACCTGATATTGTTTCACCTATGGAAGTCTTTCGGAGGGCTGTAACGGGCTCCATCGCAGGGGCTGCTGCTTTTTTATTTTCCGCTGCATCCTTCGAAACTATTTTATAATCGTCTTTTGAGGGCAAGGCTTCCCGCTCTTCTTTTGCCTCGGCATGGGCTGCCACCGGGGCCATTTCTATTACCTCAACTTCGGTTATTGCTTTATCCGCTTCTATGGTAGGTTTTTCAGCTACAGCCAAACCTTGCAAGTTCTTGGTTGTTTCAGTAGGGAGTGGCTGTGTTTTGCTCTCTACTTCTTTTGGTTTGCTTAGGGCAAGTTGTTGATTTTGATTCGGAGCTGGTGTAGCGATGATCGTATCGCTAATGGGTGCAGGTTGGTCTGCTACAGGCTTTAGCTCTTCTGATTTCTGTAACGCCAATTCACCTTCCGTTTGGTCTTTTGACATTTGGCTGACGAACCACCAACCTCCCACCACAGCCAAAATCACTCCGGCCGCAATTCGCAAAGGCCAAATCCAAGTAGTAGTTTTCTTTTCAACCTGCATGGCCGACTTCAGTTGCGTCACGTCACCCGCAAATTCTTGAGAAGAAATGTGATCAAGCCCTTCCAAGGCATCGGCCAAAAATGGGTCGCCCAGCGCTTGCTTTTCCAGCGCGTGCATTTCTGCAGCGGTCAACTCGCCCTTCTTGTATTTTTCAATATCGTTGTTCCAATCACGCATTCCGTTCCATACAAATTTTTAAGTTGCGCTTGCCATTTTGGATGTAGCTCTTTACCTGGTTCATGTCGAAACCCGTTTCGTCAGCCACTTCTTTGTAGCATTTCTCTGCCAAAAAGAAAAGACGCACGCATTTTTGCTGGTCAGCTACCAATTGCGCAATACAGTTTTCCAATTTACTAAGATTTTGCTCCATTTCGGGCTCGTCTTCCAGATGCAAAAGCGGGTTGCTTTCCATAATGTCTGCCGAAATTCCTTCAATTTTCTTCTCTTTCCCAGCCCTTAACTGCATGAGGCAATGGTTACGGGCAGTTACGTACAACCAACTCTTAAAGTTATCCACCTCGTGCTTGTGAAGCGTGGTTGCCAGTTTTTCAAACAACTGCATCACGGCATCTTTGGCGTCATCGCGGTCTTTTAGGTACTTCAAACACACACCATATAAAAGAGACGTGTAGCGCTGAAACAACTCGCTCCAATAGGTCATGTCGCCCGATTGTTTGTACCGGATTAGAAGTTCAGCATCTGTGGCGACCGTTTTTTGCACGGCTGAAGATAGCCTTTGGCGAACCTTCTTAAAAAGGCAAAACCAACTTTTCTTAGCCAGGGGCTAAAAAAAAAATACCATGTTTATGGAATCCCATTCGGGCGTGCATCCTAATAGCAAAATTTAAAACACATGAAAACAAGACAATGGATTATCGTATTCGTAATGGCGATTTTGGCCAGCCCTTTGGCCGCCCAAACGCGCAACATTTTTGGAAAAGTGACGGCAAAAGATGATGGAAGTCCTTTACCGGGTGTTAATGTCATTCTGAAGCGCAGCACCAAAGCGACAGTCACCGATGCGCAGGGAAATTATACGTTAACCATCCCAGCAAGAGAAGGGATACTGGTTTTTTCTTTTGTAGGAATGAAAAGTTTAGAGATAAACATTGGTTCGAGTAACCGAATCGATGCTCAAATGGAGGCCGACTTGACACAACTTAACGAAGTTGTTGTGGTGGGCTATGGGGCTCAAGAAAGGGAGTCAGTAAGTCGCGCTGAGTCAAAACTGGTTGGAAAAAGCAAAGGGAGTAGAACTGCAGATTATATACTGCAAGCACCAGCAGCATATTACCAACCCCAACCCGAATACAACACCGAAGAATACGATGGCATTAATGAAAACATCTTTCACGGTGCCTTGCAAAACCCTCTCTCTACTTTTTCCATTGATGTAGATGCCGCTTCGTACAGCAACATCCGAAGGTTCATTCAACTAGGCCAGCGCCCACCCAAGGATGCCGTGCGCATTGAAGAAATGGTCAACTATTTTGATTATGATTACAAGCAACCAACCGGAGAGGACCCTTTTTCGATTTATACCGAAATAGCAGCAGCGCCCTGGAACAAAAAACATAAACTAGTACACATCGGTTTGCAAGGCAAAAACATCCCCAAAGAGAATTTGCCCGCTTCTAACTTGGTTTTCTTAATTGATGTGTCTGGCTCTATGAGCGATGAGAACAAATTGCCTTTGCTCAAAGCCTCTTTTAAATTATTGGTAGAACAATTGCGTGAACAAGACCGTGTAGCGATTGTGGTGTACGCAGGTGCAGCCGGCTTGGTGTTGCCTAGCACTTCAGGTGCTGAAAAGAAGAAGATTATCGAATCGCTCGAAAACCTGCAGGCTGGTGGCTCCACGGCAGGTGGCGAAGGCATCAAACTGGCTTATAAAATCGCGAAAGAAAATTTTAGGAAAGACGGCAACAACCGGGTGATTTTGGCCACCGATGGTGATTTTAACGTGGGCGAATCGAGTAATGCCGCTATGGAGCGGTTGGTAGAAGAAAAGCGCAACGATGGAATCTTTTTAACTACCCTAGGCTTTGGTATGGGCAACTACAAAGATTCTAAAATGGAAATATTGGCCGACAAGGGCAACGGCAACTATATGTACATCGACTCCATTCTGGAGGCACAGAAAGCCTTGGTGAACGAATTTGGCGGCACCCTTTTCACCATTGCCAAAGATGTGAAGCTGCAAATCGAATTTAATCCCGCCAAGATAAAAGCCTACCGCTTGATTGGCTACGAAAACCGGATGTTAAAAAATGAAGATTTTAATAACGATAAAAAAGACGCGGGCGAACTAGGTTCGGGCCATACCGTTACCGCTCTTTACGAAATCGTGCCCGTAGGTGTTGAGAGTGAATTCTACAAAATAGACGAGCTGAAATACCAAACCACTAAAGTTAACCCTTCATCTCAGGCATCGAACGAAATCATGACGGTAAAATTCCGCTACAAAAAACCCGATGGTGATGTCAGTAAGTTAATTGTACACCCATTGGTTGACCAACAGGTTGAATTCGAGAAAACGTCAGATGACTTCAGGTGGTCTGCAGCTGTGGCCGCGTTTGGAATGATTTTGCGTGAATCCGAATTTGTAAGAGACTTTAAGGTGGGAGATGTAGAAGCGTTGGCAAAATCTGCCCGCGGTATTGACAAAGACGGCTATCGCGCAGAGTTCATCAACTTACTGAAAACAAGCCATGCGTTGGCAATGAGGTAAAGCGAGATGATTTTTTGACAAGAAGGCGACCCCAGGGTCGCTTTTTATTTGCTGATTTGCGCTAAATTGCGCCCTACGTTAATTATGATCAAGCTCAGTGTAGTAATCATCACTTACAACGAAGAGAAAAATATCGGTCGGTGTATCGACTCAGTCATACCGATTGCTGATGAAATAGTCGTGGTTGACTCGTTTTCAACAGACGGTACAAAGAAAATCTGTTTGTCTAAAAAAGTAAAATTTATTGAACATCCTTTCGAAGGGCATATACAACAAAAAAACTATGCGCTCGACCAGACTTCTTACGAGCATGTCCTTTCGCTTGATGCAGATGAGTACCTTTCTCCCGAATTGACATCCAGCATACTTTCAGTCAAAAAAAATTGGCCTGCAGAAGCCTACGAAATGAACCGTTTATCTAGCTATGGCGGCCGCTGGATGAAATTAAGCGCTTGGTATCCTGATAGAAAGCTAAGATTGTGGAACAAAAAAATCGGATCGTGGGGCGGGGATAATCCGCATGACAAAGTAATACTTAACAAGAAAGTAGGTGTAATGCACCTGCGTGGTGACTTAATGCATGAAGCTTACGATAACGCAGCGGAATTCTTAACGAAGATTCAGTCCTATTCCGACATCTTCGCGAACGAAAAGCGATTTGTGCTCAAAAGCTCATCGTTTAAGATTTTCTATAAAACAATTTATACCTTCTTTTTTAATTTTTTCTTAAAGCTTGGCTTATTTGGCGGTTATGAAGGTGCCATCATCTCCATGTCGAATACGAATTACACTTTTTACAAATACTCCAAGCTTCGAGAAGCCAATCGAAACTTGAAAATTTCTCTGATCATTACAACGTATAATCGCAAAGATGCATTGGAGTTGGTGTTGATGAGCGTGATGACCCAATCTTGCTTGCCAAATGAAGTTATTATAGCGGATGACGGATCGACCGATGATACTCGCAAGCTGATCGAATTCTATCAATCGATTTTTCCGATCCCTCTCGTGCATTGTTGGCATGAGGATTTAGGATTTCGACTATCAGCGATTCGAAACAAAGCCATCGCCCGCGCAAAGCACGAGTATATTGTGATGATTGATGGAGATATTGTTTTGCCCGCGAATTTTATCAAAGGACACAAAGAGCATGCATGGCGCGGACAGTTCATTCAAGGATCACGTGTACTTCTGTTGAAACGGACTACAGAAAAAATGCTTGGAACAAAAAAAATGCGCATCACTCCTTTTACAAGAGACATCGACAATCGACTAAATTCAATCGAAAGCAACTTGCTTTCCGCGTTGTTTTCGTACTTCCGATCAGGCCACACGAATGTGCGGGGAGCAAATTTATCGTTTTGGCGAGATGACTTATTGACCGTGAATGGTTTTAATGAAGATTTTGTTGGTTGGGGTCGTGAAGATTCAGAGTTTGCGGTGCGAATGAATAACGCAGGCATCAAACGCAAACACGTGAAGTTTGCTGCATTTGGCTACCATTTGTATCATCCGGAAAATTCACGCAAACAACTGCCTATCAATGATGCGATTTTGCTGCGTACCATTCAAGAAAAAAAGTCGAGGTGCGAAAACGGTATTCAAAAACCAGCTTTAACCGCTACCCGCGAGCCTGAATTGCAGCTGTGACCAACTCTAGAAATCTCTTGGTGATGCCGTTTGGCAACAAATCCATTGAAAGTGAATGGATTTTTGAAAAAAAGGACCGCCTCTTTGACGTAGTGCTGCTCTACTACCACCCATCAATCGAGAATGAATTGTTGATTCAACCAACTGAGCATTTCAAAGTGTTTCACTTACGTGACTTCAAATGGCCAATGATTCAGTCGTTTTTTAATTCAAATCCAAGCTATTTGAACGATTATGATTTTTTCTTCTTCCCAGACGATGACATCGAATTGAGCCGAACAACAATTCATCGATTATTCTACACTGCGCAGCTTTATGACTTGCACATGAGTCAGCCTGTATTATCTCGAGATTCATTCAAAAGTTGGCGGGTCTTGAGAAAAAAGTTTTTTTCTGGAGTGAGGTACCTTTCTGCGGTTGAATTGATGTGCCCATTGATGAAACGGGATGCTTTGCAAGAACTGCTACCTACTTTCAACCTGAACCGTTCTGGCTGGGGCATCGATATTTTATGGGGAGAAATGATTCGAAAAAAATTTGGAAATAAAAGCATTGCAGTTTTTGACTTAATTCAAACCAAGCACACCAAACCAGTGGGCAAAGGCGAACTTTATGCCAAACTTGGTAAATCTGCTTTTGAAGAGAGAGATGAGATCTTTAACCAATACGGAATCAAACTTCAGAAGATTGTCACACTACCCATACCAGAGAATTCCATTTTCAACAAATTGATCAGCTATTTTCGGTTAAAAAAAATACTGGAATGAGTACCTTTCACCTATGCACAATAGTGAATCGGCCTGACCAGTACCAACAAATGTTAGCCAGTCTGGAGAGCGCGGGCTTCAATAAGCTTAATACCCGTTTTACAGTATTCGATAACTCGCTAGAAAACAAGTTCGATCCTTATGCAACCATTAATCTCGCACTTAGTCAAACGCAAGAAAATTACTTAATTTTTTGCCATCAAGACTTACTTTTCAACCAAGGGCATGGCTATGAGCGTCTTGTTTTTTTGCTGGAAGGTTTGAATTCACTAGATTCGGATTGGTCTATCGCTGGCAATGCCGGTGTAAACGAACGATACAAATACGTTATCAGAATTTCAGATGCCAATCAGTCTTATAATTGGAAAGGCGCTTTTCCACAGAAAGTTTTTACACTTGATGAGAATTTGCTTGTTTTTAATATGAAAAACCGTGCACGGTGTTCCCAGCAACTATCGGGTTTTCATTTATATGGTTCCGATAGTTGCTTACATGCCATTGGTCTCGGGTATTCGTGCTACGTCATTGATTTTCACGTCACGCATTTAAGCGGAGGCAATATGAGCGAAGAGTTTTATCGTGGCTTATATCAGTTTTACGATCATTGGCGAAATCATTTTCAGTTATGTGTCCACAAGACAGTTACCGGACGCCTTAAAGTTCTTAGTCGGCATGCTTGGCTTGAACGAACGGTGACTTTCAAGCCCATTCGAAAAATTGTGCTTTTTTTTAACAGGTTTGTTCCTTTGGTTACTCCTTACAAGCGATGAAAGTCGTAGGATTCACTATTATCCGGAATGCTATCAGGTACGACTACCCTGTGGTAGAAGCCATTCTTTCGGTTTTGCCGTTGTGCGATGAGTTTGTGGTGGCGGTAGGCCAATCTGAAGATGCAACCCTTGAACTGATTCAAAGTATTCATCCCGAAAAAATCAAAATCGTACATACCGTTTGGGATGACGGATTGCGTGAAGGAGGGCGTGTACTAGCCGTGGAAACAGACAAAGCTTTTCAAGCAATCCATGCAGATGCAGATTGGTGTTTTTACATCCAAGCAGATGAAGTGGTCCATGAAAAGTATCATAAGGTCATCCGCAACGCTATGGAGCAATTCAAAGATGATCCGGTGGTAGATGGCTTGCTGTTTCACTACAAACACTTTTACGGGTCATATGATTATGTGGGCGAATCGTGGCGCTGGTATAGACACGAGATCCGAATCATCAAAAACAACAAGAATATTTTTTCTTATCGGGATGCGCAGGGGTTTAGAAAAAAGCCCAATCAAAAACTACGGGTAAAATTAATTGACGCCTACATTTACCACTACGGATGGGTACGCGAGCCGGCCGCTATGCAGCGCAAGCAGACTGCTTTTAGCTCGCTTTACCACACCGATGAATGGATTGACCAGCACGTTGCCAAAGCATCTGAGTTTGATTACAGTAACATTGATTCACTCGCGCTTTTTACCGAAACACATCCTACTGTAATGGAAAATCGGATCGCGAAGAAAAACTGGAAATTTGACCATGATGTGAGCAAGAAGAAATATAGCTTCAAAGAAAAGATAAAGCGATTGGTGGGCTACCGCGTTGGCGAATACAAAAACTATAAAATCATTTGACTGCGCTTTCGCGCATGTTTTGTACTTTTACCGCTTCATGGAACTAGAGGAATCGCCCAAACAGCATTATTCAGAAAAAGAGAAGGCTGAAGTCTTCAATGGCGAGTTTATGCCGCACATCCACTCGATGTACAATTTTGCCTACCGGCTTACACTTGAGCGCGATGATGCAAAAGACCTGGTGCAAGATACTTACCTCAAGGCTTACCGTTTCATAGAATCATTCCAAAAAGGAACTAATGCCAAGGCGTGGCTGTTTCGCATCTTGAAAAACAGCTTCATCAACGATTATCGAAAGAAAAGCAAAGAACCCAACAAGGTAGATTATCAAGAAGTAGAAACATATTATAACTCAGAAGAAGTCAACCGGCAGATAACACCCGACCTACGGGTGGAATCGCTGAAAGACATGATGGGCGATGAAATTTCAAACGCACTCAACTCACTGGATGTAGACTTTAAAACGGTGATTATCTTGTGCGATTTGGAAGGTTTTAAGTATGAAGAAATGGCCAAGATCTTAGACATACCCATAGGCACCGTGCGCAGCAGACTGCACCGAGCCCGCAATTTGCTCAAAGAAAAATTGAGTGCGTATGCCAAGTCGATGGGCTATAAAAATGCTTAGTTATGAACCCACAAAACCCTTTTGCTTCCGCTGACACACGGCCCACCTGCAAAGAAATGTTGCAGACTATCTTGGATGGCCAAGCAACCGAAGAACAAATAGCGTACTTCAAAGACCACATGTGCGCGTGCCTTCCATGTCATAGCTCATACGATTTGGAAATTACCATTAAGCAAATGCTGCAAACCAAATGCTGCGGAGGCGAGGCGCCTGCCGACTTGGTTGCCCGCATCAAGTCTCAACTTTCTATTTCCGCGTGATGGCCGGTTTACCGACTGAAGCCATAGCGAAAGGCGGGAAAGCGATCATCTTTTCTGCTCCATCTGGCTCGGGAAAAACAACCATTGTAAAACATTTGCTGGCAACCAATGCCGATTTAGGTTTTTCAATTTCAGCCTCCACGCGTGACAAGCGCGGTCGCACGGAAGAGAACGGTAAGGACTATTATTTTCTGACGCCCGAAGATTTCAAGAAAAAGATTGATGCCAACGAGTTCATCGAATGGGAAGAGGTCTATGCAGGAAACTTTTACGGAACACTGAAATCTGAAATTGAACGCATTTGGCGTGAAGGAAAAAATGTAATTTTTGATGTAGACGTAAAAGGCGGAATCAATTTAAAAAAATATTTTGGCGACAAGGCGCTCTCTGTTTTTGTAAAAGTTCCCTCGCACGAAGTGCTGGCCGAGCGACTGCGCGAGCGTGGCACCGAAACTGAAGAAAGCCTTTCGCGTAGGCTCTTCAAGGCAAAATTTGAAATGAGTTTTCAAGATAAGTTTGATGTGGCGCTGGTGAATGAGGATTTACAGAAATCTTTACGTGAGGCGCAAAGGCTCTACGATGAGTTCAAGTCAAAATAACTCATCGCAATGAGCGAAAACCAAAAAATCGGTTTATTCTTCGGCTCCTTCAATCCCATTCACATTGGCCACCTGATCATTGCCAACGCAATGGCCGAAAATACAGACTTGAAAAAAGTTTGGCTGGTGGTATCTCCCCAAAACCCACTGAAACCCAGTAAAGGCTTACTGCATGAATTTGATCGTTACGACATGGCCAAGGCAGCCATTGCCGACCATTATAAAATAGAAGTGTCAGATGTAGAGTTTCATTTACCAAAACCAAGCTACACTATACACACACTTGCCCATCTGCACGAAAAACATCCAGAAAAGGATTTTAAAGTAATTGTTGGCGAAGATAACCTGGCGAGTTTTGCCAAATGGAAAAATTATGAACAGATATTAGAACACTACGGCTTGTATGTTTATCCACGGCCACATGTAACAAATTCTGATTTCAAACGTCACCCCAACGTGAAACTGGTAGAAGCTCCATTATTGGATATTTCAGCAACATATATTCGCGAATGTATCAAAAACAATAAGTCCATACGTTACCTCGTTCCAGAATCGGTTGAAACAATGATTCGGTTAAAGGGTTTTTATCGATAGCGTACGTGTTGTTTGCAACCAAGTAATACCTTTTACCGTCTTAGGAATAAATTTTTTGTGTGTGAAAAACCTTCTACTTTCTACCGTCCCATTCATTTTTTCAATCTCGGTCATGGCAGGTGGCATACGTGGTACCGTCAAAGGTGATGATGGCAGTCCGCTTGCATTTGCTAGTGTTTTTGTCAAGCAAATCTCGGCCGGGGCAGCGACTGATTTAAATGGAAACTTCGAGCTGGCGCTCCCTCCCGGTGAATACGATGTTTTGTTTCAATACTTGGGCTACGAAACGCTTCAACAAAAAGTAACGGTGGCGGCTGGTTTTGTCGATCTCAAGATTACGCTTAAAACTCAGGTAATTGTTTTGCAGAATGTGGTGGTGAAAGCGGGCAAAGAAGACCCCGCCTATACCATCATGCGCAAAGCCATTGCCAAGGCAAAATACCATACGCAGCAACTAGATGAATACAAAGCAAAAGTTTATATCAAGGGAAAGGGTCAACTGAAAGATTACCCTTGGTTTGCAAAAAAAGCCATTGAAAAAGAAGGCATCAAAAAGGATAGGGTATTTATTACCGAATCTGTTTCTGAAATCAAGTACACGCGGCCCAACAAGTTTGACGAAAAAGTAATTGCAGTTTATACGAAGGGTAAAGACCAAGGTGGATCGCCCGCACAATTTATTAACGGTAGTTTTTACCAGCCCGAAATTGGCGAGGTAGTTTCCCCGTTATCCCCACGGGCCTTTTCCTATTATAAGTTTGAGTTCTTAGGCACGTTCAAAGACAACCAATATGAGGTAAGCAAAATCAAAGTAACGCCACGCTCAAAAGGAGACAATGTGGTGGAGGGGACGATTTTTATTGTAGAAGACTGGTGGAGCATCCACAGCTTGGATTTGCAAACAATAAAGCTGGGCATCAAATTCAAGATTAAGCAGATTTATAACCCAATCGAAGACAAAGCCTGGCTGCCTGTGATCAATCAATTTGTGATTAGCGGGAAGGTTTTTGGATTCGACTTTGAAGGAGAGTATTTTGCGGTCATTAAAGACTATAAAATCAAGCTAAACCCCGACCTAGCGGTAGCCGAAATGAAAATGGTGGACGAAAAGTTGGAGAAAGAACAAGCAAAACAAATCGAAAAAAAATTCAGCAAGAAAGATCAGCAACTACAAGAGCGCCTCGCCTCAGGCAAGGAGGTTACCAACAAAGAGTTGCGGCAAATCATCCGCGATTACGAAAAACAAGAACAGCAAGAGACCAAAGAACCCGAAGTACTATCTGAGTCATCATTTAAGATCGATTCAACGGCTTATAAGAAAGACTCCACCTTTTGGGCTGACATCCGCCCCGTGGCGCTCTCTAAACAAGAAGAGCGCGGCTACGAAATCAGCGATAGTATTGCCATAGCACAAAAAAAACGTGACGAGGGCGACACGCTAAAATCGCGCAAAGGTGCCAAAAAAGGTTTTCAACCGTTGGACTTGCTGGTAGGCGATACGTACACGCTCAGTAAAACTTCATCGTTCCGAATTCATTTCCCTTACGGAGGCTTTAATACAGCAGAAGGTTTCAACTTGGTTTACCGCACCAGTTTTTACACACGGTGGACTGTGAAAGACTCAAAGGATACCACGAAACGGAGAACTTCTCGCCTGGAAATAAGCCCCATTGCACGTTATGCCTTTGCGCGTGAAAAATTAAGCGGCAAACTACGTGTGGAATTTAGAGATGCCAAAAGGAGGATAACATTAGAAGGCGGCACGTATGTGCAACAATACAACCAGAAAGAACCTATTCACTCATTTGTCAACACAGCCACTTCCCTCTTGCTTGGAGAGAACTGGATGAAAATTTATGAACACGACTTTGTGGACTTGAAGTACAACCAACTGTTCAACCAAAAATATACGTTGCGCACACAGTTCACTTGGGCCAAGCGATATGAGCTCGTCAACAACTCCAACTACACTTTCTTCAGCGGAAATAAAGAAAAGTACACACCCAACGCACCCGTCAATGTAGAACTTCCTTCTTCTTCGTTCCCTAACAATACTGCGTTTATCACTTCAGTAAGCTTAGAGGGAAGACCATGGCAAAAGTTTAGGATTCGAAACGGCTTCAAATACCGTGTTGAAAATTCCTCGCCCACGCTAATGATGGAGTATCGCAAAGGATGGGACGGCCTATTAGGCAGTGAAGTCAACTTTGACCTTTTAGAATTAGGTATACGCCAGCAAGTAAAATTTGGCATTCGCGGCACATTGGATGTAGCCGTAAAAGCTGGAAAGTTTTTGAATGCTGAGAAAATATTCTTCACCGATTACCAACACTTTTTGGGTAACCGCACTCCAATCATCACTACCGATCCAATTGGCAGTTTTCGATTGTTGGACTATTACGCGCTGAGCACGCGCGACCAATATCTGAACGTGAATGCCCATTACCACTTGCGTAAATTTTTGATCACGCGTATCGCCAAAGTAAGATTGATGGGTGTGCAGGAAAATTTCTTTGTCAACTATTTAGCTACACCCAGCTCGCGCAATTACACCGAAGTGGGTTATGGTTTGGATGGCATTTTGCGAATCTTCCGTTTGGAGGGTGCTGTCTCGTTCCAAAATGGTCAGTATCTTGATTACGGATTTAGGATTGGTATCTCATCCAATCTCAGCGTGAACTTTGGCGATTGACCTCACCCCTAACGTAGTTGTGCCACCACTTTGAGTGGTGGCACGACTGCACTTCCGCTTAAATCAGGATAATGCTTGCGGGTGCGGCATGCCCGCAGGTCGCGACTTATCTTCGGGCAATGGCACAAACTCTTGGTTGTCGTTGGGCGGAAGAATAATTCTGCCCATCTTCCAATCGTTTTTTGCTTGCTCAATTCGGTCTTTTCTGGACGAAACAAAATTCCACCAAATAAACCGATCACCTAGCGGCTCACCTCCCAGCATCATCAATGTGGTGGCTTCATTCGCAATTATTTTCGGTTGCGAAGCGGAGCGAAAGACCAACATTTGTCCTGCTGTGTACGGGCGTCCGTCTAGTTGTATGCTGCCCTTCACCAAGTAAATTGCCCTTTCTTGGTGTTCTGCTGGCAGTGTAAACGTTGCGCCCTTTTCTAAGGCAACGTGCAAATAAAAAAGTGGGGAGTGGGTCTTCACTGAATTGCTCAACCCAAATGCGTTGCCGGCAATCAATCGCATCCACACGCCTTTGTCGGTATACACGGGCAATTGCTCTTGCTTGTAGTTGAAAAAAGTAGGGTCTGTTTCTTCGTCTTTTTCCGGTAATGCCACCCAAGTTTGCAGCATCTCCAAATCACCACCTGCCAACACAGCCGGGTCTTCAAAACGTTCGGAGTGCGAGATGCCTTTGCCGGC
The DNA here is from genome assembly GCA_018267275.1 of Bacteroidota bacterium. Classification (GTDB taxonomy): domain Bacteria; phylum Bacteroidota; class Bacteroidia; order Cytophagales; family Cyclobacteriaceae; genus ELB16-189. The sequence goes on from JAFDYV010000004.1 coordinate 56,053, forward strand.
TGTCATCCAATTCACCTCGCCCGGCTTGATGATTTGTTGTACACCCAGGCTATCGCGATGCGTAACGTTACCGCCAAACAAGTAGGTAACCGTAGACAGCCCAATATGCGGATGCGGAAGCACATCCATGGAAATGTTGTTGTGTGGGACTTGTGTTACCGGCCCTGCATGATCCATAAAAATAAAGGGCCCTACCATTCTACGCTGGCGAAAAGGCAAAATGCGTTTTACTTCCATACCTGCAGCGATAGACGCTTTGCGGGCTTCAATGACAAGTTCTAGCATACAGTGAAAATGTTTTTAAGATTGAAACAGGTCACTATCCAAATTTAGAGGTGTACGACAATTTTTCAAGAGCCTTAAGCTTTTCCCTCACCTCACAAAGCTCTGCTGTTAACGCAGTTACTTTTTGCCCCTCTCCCGCGGGAGAGGGGTAGATGAGCCGTGCTAACTTCATAACTTTGTTTGGGTGAGGGTTTCCAACTCGCAAAACTGTCGTATACCAAATTTAACCATTTACCACTCATCCTTTTTAGTCAACTTTTCAAAACAACATCCGTATTAATTGGCACAACAAAACCAGAATCCCATGAAAAAAGTTTACCGCATCGCTGTTTGGCTCGTATTGCTGGCACCATGGTGTGCGCAGGCGCAGCTTCAATTACCTGATGGTACGAACTTAAAACGCTCAAGCGGCACACGCGTAGGCGTTACGGATATTGAAATAACCTGGAATGCCCCGGGCGTGAAAGGCCGGGAAGGCAAAATCTGGGGAACGGCCGTGGCTCCATTCGGCTTTTCAGTTCTCGGGTTTGGTTCGAATGTGCCTTCACCCTGGCGCGCAGGCGCTAACGAAAACACCACCGTTAGTTTTTCGACTGATGTTACCATCAACGGAAAAAAATTGCCAGCAGGCAAATACGGACTTCATATCGCTCTGTATGCAGATTCTTGTACTTTGATCTTCAATCGCAATACAAGTGGCTGGGGCAGCTATTTTTACAACAGCGGTCTGGATGTGTTGCGCGTAACCACGCGTCAGCAAAAAGATTTGAAAGACAGCCGTGAGCGCTTGGAATACGTTTTCTCAAACTATACGGATGCGAGTGTAGACGTGGCGTTGGAGTGGGAACGCTGGCGAATTCCATTTACTGTGGCTGTTGATTTGAAAGGCACTACCCTCGCTTCAATTCGCAGACAAATGAGTGGTGCCATCGGATTTGATCCGCCCAGTTTAGAAGCCGCAGCCGCCTGGTGTTTGCGCAACGAAGTCAATTACGATGAAGCCCTGAACTGGATTACCTCTGCTACCGATCCCAACTTAGGCGGCAGAAATAACTTCAATGCGTTGTCTACCAAAGCAGGATTGCTCACCAAACTAAACAGGCAACCTGAGTCTGACCAAGCCATGCAACTAGCATTGGAAAATGCAAGTGCCCAGGAAATGCATTTGTACGGTAGGCAGCTGTTGAATGAAAAGAAAACGAATGAAGCGTTTGCCATTTTTGAAAAGAACTTTAAAAAGCACAAAGGCGCCTGGCCAACCCATGTAGGCATGATGCGCGGCTACTCCGCTCAAGGCAATTTGAAAAAGGCACTGGAGCATGCGAGGCTGGCATTGGCACAAACGCCCAACGACATGAACAAGCAATCTTTGGAACAGGCTGTGAAGACGTTAGAATCTGGTAAAGCTTTGTAACACGATGAGAACGAGCATTACATTGGCGCTTTTGCTATTGACAGGCGCTACCTTTGCACAAAACAAAAACATCAAAAAAGAAAAGTGGCATTGGAACGACCCACTCAAGCAAGACACCACCGCAGGCTATGTGCAAGTGCTAAAGGTTGACAACGTGCTTTATATATCGGGGGCCGTGGCCCTCGATATTACGCCAGCCGGCATCACGCAGGTGTACCGCGCACTGGAGAAATCGTTGAACAGCTTTGGGGCCACGTTTCAAAACGTGGTGAAAGAAAACTTGTACACCACGGATATGGAGGCGATGCAAAAGCATAACGCAGCGCGCAAAGCTTTTTATAAGGGCGATTTCCCAGCCGCCACGTGGATGCAGATTTCAAGATTGTACATGCCCGAGGCCAAGCTGGAAGTAGAGTTGGTAGCGCACTTACCCAAGTAGTTGGCGATAGTAGTTTTATAACAGCAAGAAAGATACCTTGTTGCCTGTACCTTGAATTTTGCTAATTTGAAGTCGTTAAAATTCATAACGATGAAAAATCTATTCGTTGCATTGTTGATGGTAGCGAGCTCGCTCAGCTTCGCACAGACAGAAGCTACAAAAGAAAAACCCATCCCCGAAGGCGAAGTTTCAACCACCCAACAATCAGTAAAAATAAATGGGGTCACGATTCCCCTCACTGCCAAGGCGGGCACGCTCCAACTCCGCGATGAGAGTAACAATCCGATTGCCTTGTTCGGCTTTACCAGCTATACCCGAGACGGGGCGTCTGCAAATCGACCAATTATTTTCTCCTACAATGGCGGCCCGGGCTCATCCAGTTATTGGCTGCACATGGGTGTGATGGGGCCCAAACGAATTGTGGTAAACGACCCGGGCAACACTCCGGCTGCTCCTTATAAGATTGTGAACAATGATTTTTCGCTGCTTGACGTTGCCGATTTGGTGATGATGGATCCCGTAGGCACTGGCTTGAGCGTGCCCATTGGCAAAGCGAAGTTTGAAGATTTCTGGGGCGTGGACCAAGACATCCGGAGTATTAGCTTGTTCATCAAACAGTACTTGATTGAGAATGCACGAATGAATTCACCCAAGTATTTGGTAGGAGAAAGTTATGGCACATTTCGCAATGCCGGTGTAATGAATAAGTTGCTCAATGACGGCATTGCCCTCAATGGCGTGGTGATGGTCTCAGCGGTTTTTGATTTGCGCACGTTGCTGTTTCCGCCCAATGATGACTTGCCATATGTAGTCCACTTCCCTACTTATGCCGCCACAGCCTGGTATCACAACAAAATTGCCAACAAGCCTGCCAGTCTAGAAGCGTTTTTAAATGAAGTGCGCGCCTTCACAGAAAAAGAATATGTGCCGGCACTTTTCAAAGGCAACAAACTGAGTGCAGAGGAGCGCAACGCGGTCGCTAATAAGTTGGCCACCTACTCCGGCTGCAGTGCAGACTTTTGGAAGAAGGCTGATCTGCGTGTGCAGAACGGAGAATTTTTTGCGGAGCTGTTGCGCAACGAAGGCAACATTGTCGGGCGATTGGATTCAAGATTCAAGGGAGGCAACCAGGATTTGCTCTCACAGTTTGCCGATTACGATCCGCAAAGTTCGGCCATCAGTCCGGCATATACCGCAGGGTTCATGCACTACTTCTACAACGACCTGAAGGCAAACAAAAAACTGAACTACATGACAAGCGCTGGAGGGCGTGAGGGATTTAAATGGGATTGGAAACACGAGGGCAATATGCGTTGGGGTACTTCGGCTGCCATCAACACTGGCATTGACATGGCGCAGGCCATCACACAAGACCCTAATGTGAAAGTGCTGATCTTAAATGGCTATTATGACATTGCTACGGTATTTTATGGCGTGGAGCATACCATCGATCACCTGGGCCTGACCAACGAACTGCGCAACAACATCATCATGAAATATTATGAAGCAGGGCACATGATGTACACACACCAACCCTCGCTGGAGAAATTCAAAAAAGACGTTTCAGAATTTATTTTGGGTACTTCGAAGTAAAAGTGGATTTGAAAGAACCATGATGTGAAAGTGATTACGCCCGTTTACCCAATCGCATAAATGCTGATTTCATCTGAACTACCTGATGTTGCTAATTTGCTCACGTAGCTAATATTTCGATTTCCTGTCGCGAGCATTAACGCGGCAGCGGCTGGCTCACTGGCGAGCCATTGCGCAGGGAGCGCGTGGCGGTGTACTTCCGATAGCACCACAACAGCTTCACTTTTAAAAAACAGTGACTCATCAACAGAGGCGATACCCAAATGCAATGCCGTCCGCAAGTTGTTCGGTGTATGAAACCGTAAAACAACTTCAGCCATTAACTCAAAAATTTCGATAACGCGACTGGCTGAAGGGTGAGCCACCCAGACAGTGCTCTCGCTCCATTGAATCACTGTAGGGGTAATTTGCAGTGCTTGCACCCGCGTATTGATTGATTTCCAAAGCTCCTCTTTTTCTTCAGGATTAGTATCCGGAAAATCAACCGCCATTAAAAAAAGTACAGGCGTATCGTTCTTTGTCGGTGTTGTCTCTTTTCTTGGCTCTTCGGAATGGTGTTGCGGTGAAAAAAACTTATCAGGGTTGACGTTGATGACCAATTCAGGGTAGGGCCAAAGTTTCAGTGTGTCGAGCGTTCCACCTTCCTTGCGTTGTTTGTCACGTTCGGATAACACCGTGATCAAGTGTGGCTTTTCACGACTGTGCATTAGCGTGCTTCCAAAAATGACTGCAGTCTGATAAAAGAATAAATCGGGATGGCCGCGGTAATGCCCTTGCGTAAAATAGGTGACCGGAAATTGTTGTGTGAGTCTGCGGAAACGTTCTTCCCAATCGCCTCCGGCAAATCGCACGCTTGCATCCAAAAAATCTTCTTCACAAAACGGCAAGTGTATGTTTACCTCTCCACCGCTTTCGGCCATAGCTTCTGCGAACAGAATGTCCCCTCCACAAGCGAGAGAGCAGTAGCCCACTTTCGCATTGAGGTTATTTATCTGCGTAACGAGGGCGTCTTTAATGTTGTTTTCGATGGATTGCGGAAATCGGCTTTGCCTGCGGTTAGGGTGGTCAATCATGTGCCCAACAAAAGCCACCGTAACGGGTGGCTTGAAAATCCGCAATAGCTCTTGTGGAACGCTGATGTAATGGTTGAGCAGCCACAATTGGTTATAGATGCTGTTTACTTTTCCCCAATCGTTACCAGCAAGCTCGCGCACACGAAAGTAGCTGGCCTGCGCTTGTAATCGGTCTTTTGCGATAAACTGTGCTTCAGCCTTTGTCGCCTCTTGCCAAAAAGTAAGGTTTTGGCTAGGCAACAATGCCAATACTTCGTTAGCCGTTTGCTGCGCTATTTTTGATTGCCCGGTGATGGCCGAGAGTGTGGCCGCGTTAATTCCTGTGTAGTAACTTTTTGTAGCAGTAAAATTCTTGCGGTAGGTATCGCGTGCATGTATAGCGTATGGCTGGCTCTTAGATTTGATGAACAACTCCTTGTAAATACCTCCGAGTATTCCGGCAGTTTCAGGGTCGTTTGGGTCTTTATCGTAAATGGGTTTTAAAAACATGAGCGCAGCTTCAGGCACTCCACATTTGGAAAGCGACAGCGCAAACAGTTGTTGCACACGCAGTGACGGCAGCTCTTTGTGCAAGACAAAGGCTTGTGCTTTGGCTTCAAAATACCTCCCCTGATTGATGAGCGATTCGATGTGATCAAGGGCTGTTTCCATGGTAGTAAGGTACAAAAAACTCTACCATACAAACGACTTGTTAAATTGAGACAAGTTTGACGACTTGTAACTGACGAACAAGTTTGACTAACGTCTAAAAACACGATGGCTCACTGGATTAAAATACAAATCAAAATCCTTACATTTAAAAAGCATTTACCTACACATTCGTAGCGTTAACCCTCGCGGCATGAAAAAGAAAAAATCACCAGCGCCAGCCCCCAAAAAAGCAGTCAAAAAGCCAACGGCTACAAAGTTGAAAAGACAACAAGCTACCTCCGGCAACGCGAGCAAACTGGCAGCCGAAAACCTTCAACTCCGTGCTGAACTAGAACACAAGAACCGCGAACTGGCCATTGAGGCCGCCATGGAAAAAGTGCGGGCGCGATCGCTGGCCATGCAAAAAAGTGAGGAGCTGGCCGAGACTGCTTACGTCTTCTTTCAGCAGTTCAAAGAACTCGGTCAGAAACCCGAGCAGTTCACCATCGGCCTGATAAATGAAACAGAACGGATGATTGAATTCTGGCATACGTGGCAGGGCAATCTATTGTCGGGAAATGTACAAATCAGCGTTGATGAGCCGCACGTAGGAAACAAGATTTATAAAGTATGGAAGGCGCAAAAGAAATCTGCCGTCATTGATATTTCCGGAAAAGAACTGCGGGCATACAATGCCTATCGAAAGAAGCAATTGGCCAAGGCAAATGCGAATGCGCCTGCCGATGTTTTGAGTGCCGAAAAAAGGCGCGTCATTCATCTCGCGAGTTTTTCGAAGGGCACTATTTCGGTTGCCAGCCATCAGCCCCAACCTGTAGAGACAATCCAATTGTTAGAACGATTCGCCACGGTGTTCGATCAAACCTACACCCGCTTCCTCGATCTGCAAAAAGCCGAAGCCCAGGCTAGAGAAGCGCAGATAGAAGCATCGCTCGAAAGAGTGCGTGCCAAAACCATGGCCATGCACAACAGCGAAGATGTAAGTAGAGCCATTGCTACCCTCTTTACTGAGTTAGATAGGCAGAGCATCGAAAATATTCGCTGCGGCATTGCCATTATCGATATCAACAAAACGATGGACGTATGGTCGGTGACCAACGTGGAAGAAAACCGCCCTGATGGATCGGTTGGTAAAATTGTGAAAGCAGCTGGCACATTAGACATGAATGCGCATAAACTATGGCAGTTGATCTATGAGGGCTGGCGAAACAAGACTGGATATTTGTACTACCACCTTTCCGGAAAAGACAAACACAAATATATCGATTTACTCAACACCGCCCCCGGCTATTTGTCGCAGCCGCTACGAGAACTGCCCGATATGCATTGCCAGATTTATTTTTTTAATGAAGGCGCTATCTGGGCGTACTCGCTGCAGCCACATACCGAACAACAACAGCCGGTGATGAAACGGTTTACATCGGTGTTTTCGCAAACATACCTGCGCTACCGAGACTTGCAAAAAGCAGAAGCGCAAGCAAGACAAGCGCAGATAGAAGCTGCATTAGAGCGGGTAAGGTCAAGCGCCATGGCGATGCATTCCTCCGAAGAACTGGCCAATGTAGCTCTGGAACTACGCAAACAGATGGGTGTATTGGGGCAGAGCGATACTGATACATGTGTCATTCATCTGAACGATCTATCGCCTGATTATATCCATGCCTGGGCAGCGATCCGCCCTCCAGGAAGTGATAATGAAATAACACTGAGTACAGCCCGTGTCCCCAAGCAAGGACTTCTGATTATCGAAGAAGCATTAACGGCCTATGCAAACAATCAGCAAGATTATACCCTTATGAATGAAGGTGAAAAAGCCCAGCAATGGCTCACCTTTATCAAAAATGAGTCGCCAGCTGCATCAGAGAGGATTCAAGAATCATTTGAAACCAGTGGTAAGGATTTTCCTATTTCGTATTGGTCATTTTCAGACTTTATCGGAGGCTCTCTGCTGATGGTAACCCTTGAGAAGCCTACAGAAAACGCCCGAGCTTTACTGCGCAGGTTTGCCAGCGTATTTGGTCTGGCTTACCGCAGGTTTGCCGATCTTAAACGGGCGGAAGCACAAGCTTACGAAGCAAAGATAGAAGCATCGCTGGAGCGAGTGCGCAGCCGCACGATGGCCATGCAAAAAAGTGCAGAACTGGGCGAAGTGAAACAATTGGTTTTTGAGCAATTTCAAAAACTTAATATCAGAGTAGACGGCTTTTCGTTGTTGCTCGATTTTGGCGAATCTAAAGACTGGAAGATTTGGGCTGCAGCGCAAGGGGGATTTTACAACAATGTGTTGCACATACCGTATCTCGACAATCCTGCATTTAATGCCCTTATCGACACCTACCAGGCTGGGTTAGATTTCCATACAGGTCAAATTTCATTTGAAGAAAAAAATCAATTGTTTGAACACTATTTTCGCTACAGCGGAGATATTCCTGAGGAGAGAAAAAAATATATCTTCAGTTCAGAGGGATCTTCCTCCTCTACCTATTTTTTAAAGAACTCAGTTCTTCGCATGCACAATTTCACCCTTACGCCTTACACTGCTGCAGAGAACGAAGTGTTAAGGCGGATTGCGTATGTGTTCGACCAATCATACACCCGCTTCCTCGATCTGCAAAAAGCAGAAGCCCAAGCAAGAGAAGCACAGATTGAGGCAGCGCTTGAAAGAATTCGCAGTCGGTCTATGGCCATGCAAAAAAGTGGAGAACTGAGTGAAGTGAAACAATTGGTTTTGGAACAGTTGCAGAAGCTTAACATTAAAGTAGATGGGTTTACGCTGTTTCTCGATTTTGGCAAAACCAAAGATTGGAACATCTGGGCAGCAGTGCCAGGTGGAATTTACAATGATATATTGCGGATACCGTATATTGACCATCCCACATTTAATATGGTCCTCGATTCATACCATGCGGGGTTGGATTTCCATACTGACCAACTTTCATTCGAAGAAAAAAATCAATTGTTTGATCATTACTTCCGCTACGCTCCTGATGTTCCAGAGGAAAGAAAAAGATATGTATTTAGCGCTGAGGGAATGACATCCACTACCTATTTTTTAAAGAATTCAGTGCTTCGAATGCATAATTACACGCTTACACCTTACACTGCTTCAGAGAATGAGGTGTTCAAGCGGATTGCGTATGTGTTTGAACAATCCTACACCCGCTTTCTTGATCTGCAAAAGGCAGAAGCACAAGCACGAGAAGCCCAGATAGAGGCAGCATTGGAACGAGTGCGTTCCCGCTCGTTGGCCATGCACAAGAGTGAAGAAGTAGAAGAAGTGATTTTGGTGGTATCAGAACAATTGCAGCAACTGCAATTCAAATTTGATAATGTAAGTTTTGGTTTTGATACGGAACAAATGGGTCTCAATTTTTGGTTAGCCTCTCCTGCGTTGCCAAAACCCTTTTTAATAAAAGTCCCCTATTTAGATAATCCGGCATTTAACCAGCCCATACAAATGCGCAAGAGTGGAGCCGATTTTTATGCCGACATACTGAGCCGCGAAGACAACCGTCAGTTTTTGCAGCATATGTTTGATTTCTCTGACTTGAATCATATTCCTACCGAAAGCAAAAGTTTTTTACTCAATACGCCTGGGTTTGCAAGGTCTCAATCGTTGATGAAGAATACGATACTCACGGTTGGCAATTATGCGCTCGTTCCCTATAGTCAAGAACAGAATGCTATTTTAAAAAGATTTGGAAATGTTTTTGAGCAAGCCTATGTGCGCTTCCTCGATCTGCAAAAAGCAGAAGCGCAGGCACGAGAAGCACTGATTGAGGCAGCGTTGGAAAGAGTGCGCTCCAAAACAATGGCCATGCACAAAAGTGAGCAGTTGCCGGAAACCGCTCAGGTGCTGTTCGAACAGTTTGCAGACTTGGGAAAAATACCCGACCGGATTGCCATCGGAATTGTAAAAAAAGAAACGCAAATTATTGAATGGTGGGCAACCGACCAAATGGGTAGCCAACTGGCTCGACATTTTGATTCGCCAATTACTGAGCCCACCATCGCAAAATACTTTGAAGCATGGACGGAAGGTAGAGAAAGCATTATGGTCGATCTGTCGGGCGAGGCATTGAAAGAATGGGTCGCGTATGTAAGGGATGTAGTGAAGATGCCTATTGATGACACTAAAATGAATGGGCGAAGGGTACACCATGGCGCATTTTTTTCACAGGGGTTACTTCTCATCAGTGCGCACGAACCTATGCCCACAGAAACCCTGCAGTTGCTCGTTCGCTTTGCCAAAGTGTTTAGTCAAACCTACACCCGCTTCCTCGACCTGCAAAAAGCTGAAGCCAACGCACGCGAGGCCACCATCGAAGCAGCACTCGAAAAAGTGCGCGGCAAAGCCATGGCTATGCATAGCAGCTCGGATGTGTCTGCTGCGGCCAGCATGGTGTTTACCGAGTTAAGAAAGTTAGGCATTAGCCCCATACGCTGTGGCGTGGGGTTGCTTTCAAAAGAATCTCCACGGGGTCAATTGTATGCGGCCACCACATCAGCGGAAGGAGAAAGCCTTTCATTGGTTGGTTGGGCCATGCTTAGCGGGCACCCTGTGCTCGAGAAGATTTACGAGTCTTGGCAAAACAACGAAGATTATTTTCCGGTGCTTACGGGCGAAGAATTAAAGTCATACTATAAAAGTCTTTTGTCCGAATTTACCGTTCCCTCGATTCCAAGTTCCGAACAAAAACAATATGGGCTCTTTCTGTCGATGAGTATCGGATGTTTGTATGCCTGGGCCGATGCGCCTTATAGTGAACCGGAAATAAAAATCTTGAAACGTTTTGCTTCCATTGTGGACCTCACCTTCAGGCGCTATCTAGAACTACAAAAGTCAGAAGCCAATGCCTTGGAAGCCGTGCGCAGTGCTTCGCTCGATCGCGTGCGTGCAGAGATTGCCAGCATGCGCACCAAGCAAGACCTGGAGCGCATCACACCACTCATCTGGAAAGAACTCACCACGCTGGGCATTCCGTTTGTGCGGTGCGGTGTGTTTATCATGGATGACACTACAGAAGAAGTCCATACATTTTTAACAACCCCCGATGGCAAAGCCATAGCAGCCTTCCATCTGCCCTACTCCATCGATATTCTCAGCGATGCCATTATGGCTTGGCGCGACAAGAGAACGTACACCACCCACTGGAATACGCCAGAGTTTTCAACGCTGGCCGATACGCTGGTGCAACAGGGACAGATTGCCACGCGCGAACAGTACCTGAGCACCATTCCGGCTGAAGGCATCTACCTCCACTACTTGCCCTTTATGCAAGGCATGTTGTACGTGGGCAACACCATGCAATTGACAGACGATAATCTGCACTTGATTCAATCCGTGGCCGATGCTTTCTCTACCGCTTACGCGCGATACGAAGATTTCAACAAAATAGAATCTGCAAAAGCGCAAGTAGAAAAAACACTCGTTGACTTGAAGGCCGCACAGGCGCAGTTGGTGCAAGCAGAAAAGATGGCCAGCCTTGGCGAACTCACGGCTGGCATCGCACACGAAATTCAAAACCCGCTGAATTTTGTAAACAACTTTAGTGAAGTGAGTGCCGAACTGATTGATGAAATGAAAACCGAACTGGCAACCGGCAACCTGCAACTGGCAACCGAAATCTCAAACGACCTAAAACAAAACTTGGAGAAAATCAACCACCACGGCAAGCGTGCAGCGGGCATTGTGAGCGGCATGTTGCAGCACAGTCGCACCAGCAGTGGGCAAAAAGAACTGACAGACATCAACGCGTTGTGTGATGAATATTTGAGGTTGAGTTATCATGGCCTGCGCGCGAAGGACAAGACCTTCAACGCCAAGTTTGATTTGATAGCCGATAGTGGCGTGCCTAAATTGAAAGTGATACCGCAAGACATTGGCCGCGTGATTTTGAACTTAATCAACAACGCGTTTTATGCCGTAACAGAAAAGCGCAAGCTAAACCTGGCCGGCTACGAACCTGCGGTAACAGTCTCTACGAAGCGTACCCCTCTCCACGGGAGAGGGGCAGGGGGTGAGGCCATTGAAATCAGCGTAAAAGATAATGGCACAGGTATTCCACAAAAAGTTGTCGATAAAATATTTCAGCCCTTCTTCACCACTAAACCAACCGGGCAAGGAACAGGGTTGGGGTTATCTTTAAGCTATGATATTGTGAAGGCGCATGGAGGGGAGTTGAAGGTAGAGACAAGGGAGAGTGAAGGTTCAACATTTGTCATCCAAATACCAGTATCATGAAAATAAAATCCGTGCAATCCGTTCATCCGTGCCAATCTGTGATTCAGACGATTTTGAAGGCACATGGAGGAGAGTTGAGGGTGGAGACGAGGGAAGGGGAAGGCTCAGCGTTTACCATTCAGCTGCCCATTGTCTGAATCACGCCTGCCTGCCGGCAAGGCAGGGATTTTTTGGATTGAAGGATTTCACTGATCAAAAACAGTATGGTAGAATTAAAATACAAAGACATAACCGAAAAAATAATTGGAGCTTCTTTTGAAGTACACAAGTTTCTGGGCAATGGGTTTCAAGAAGTTATCTATCAACGCGCACTGGCTTGGGAGTTATCGCAGGCAGGACTTTCGTTTGCGCGTGAAATTGAGCAAGACATATTCTACAAACAACTTGTTGAGCCTATTGGCACAAGGCGCGCTGACTTTGTAGTGGAAGGGAAAGTGCTCGTTGAGCTAAAGGCTGTGATAGAACTCGAAGATGTGCACCTCGCTCAAGTCCTAAATTACCTAAAGGCCTACAAGCTAGAAGTTGGTTTGTTGATTAATTTCGGCAGCAAGAGTTTAACCTTCAAAAGACTTGTTTTATGAAAGAGAAATCCGTGCAATCAATTAATCCGTGGCAATCTGTGATTCAGACGATTTTGAAGGCCCATGGAGGAGAGTTGAGAGTAGAAACGAAGGAAGGAGAGGGTTCAATATTTATTATACAAATACCAACTAACTAAATAATGAAAACATTTGTAAAAATAACCTTACTTCTTTTATTCCCCTTCATTGCAATAGCACAGGATAGTAGACCCGACAGCCTTAGAAAGATTTTACAGTATGCAACTACTGACATGGCCCGCTATAACGCCTCAGTTAACTTGTATTTTTTCTTTCTAGAAGCAAATAGAGATTCTGCCTTGTTTTATGCTGATAATCGCTTAGCCCTAGCAAGAAAAAATAAAATAGCATTGGCTGAAGCAGCTGCCTTACTCAGCAAAGCATATCAGTCTAATGCTTTTGGTAGATATTCAGATGCATTCCAATATTTAACACAAGCGCTTCAAATAGTAGAAGATTCAAAAACAGTGGAAGTAGACGGATGGAACGTAACTCAGTATCCAATAAAAGGTGTAAACAAACAAATTGTATTATCCACCATTCATCATGTATTGGGTGCAGTGTTTCGAAATACGGCTAATTATGAAGAGTCAATCATTCAAACGAAAAAGGCTGTTCAAATAGCAGCTAGGATCAATCACCCAGATCGGCAAATGACTGGCAATATGAACCTTGGAAGCACATATCTAAAATTGGGTCAACTGGATTCTGCATTATACTATGCAAGGGCAGCACAGAAGTTTTCAAATAACCCATTAGCAAAGGGCTACATCGGCAACAATTTATTAACTATAGGCGATATCTTGTTGGCAAAGGGAGATGTTGTTGCTGCCAAAAAAACCTTCTATGAAGGATTAAGCGCTGCATACAAACAGAACAATCAGGCCGATGTAGCAAACCTGAATCATAGCCTGTTTCGTGTTCACCTTAAGGAAGGTAACAAAGACTCTATAATGTCTTATGGATTAAAAAGTGTAGAAATAATTAAATCTGTTGTTGGGGTAGGATATAGAGAATTTAGTTTAGGAGATGGCTATCAAGACCTTAGCCTGGCTTATAGATTTAACAAAAAGTATGATAGCGCCTACAAATACCAAGGTCTTGCTTTAGTTACGAAAGACAGTTTGAACCAAATCCGAATCAGAAACATTGCAGATTTTCAAAAGCTTTTGTTGGGAGAAGCATTGCGTTTAGAAAATTTAGAAAAGGAGAAAATACAAACACAATCAAAAATCAAGACATATGGTTTTCTTACCGGACTGGGTGTTCTTTCTGCAATTGGTTTTCTCTTATACCGTAATATCAGAAAAGAAAAGAAAGCAAAAGCAGTTATAGAAAAAACATTAACTGATTTAAAATCCACCCAATCCCAACTCATCCAATCCGAAAAAATGGCAAGCCTGGGCGAACTCACGGCAGGCATTGCACACGAAATTCAAAACCCGTTGAATTTTGTGAACAATTTTTCTGAAGTCAGCACCGAGTTAATCGATGAAATGAAAACCGAACTGGCCACCGGCAACCTGCAACTGGCTACCGAAATCTCAAACGACCTAAAACAAAACTTGGAGAAAATCAACCACCACGGCAAGCGCGCAGCTGGCATTGTGAGCGGTATGTTGCAACACAGCCGCACCAGCTCCGGCACCAAAGAACCCACCGACATCAATGCTTTGGCCGATGAATACTTGCGGTTGGCATATCATGGCCTGCGAGCCAAAGACAAATCGTTCAACGCCAAATTTGAAACCGATTTAGATGCTTCACTTCCAAAACTGAATGTCGTTCCGCAAGATATTGGCCGTGTGATTTTGAATTTGATTACGAATGCCTTTTACGCAGTCAATGAAAAAAACAATGTCACGCTGAGCCAGGCGAAGCGCGACACCCTTCGACAAGCTCAGGGTGACAGCCATTATGAACCAACTGTTACGGTTAGTACCAAACTTGAGAATGACGCTAAAGGAATCACAGGCATCACCAAAATCATAAAAATCACGGTCAAAGACAACGGCAACGGCATCCCTTCAAAAATCCTCGATAAAATCTTCCAGCCCTTCTTTACCACCAAACCCACGGGGCAAGGAACAGGATTAGGCTTGAGTTTAAGTTATGATATTGTAAAGGCGCATGGTGGGGAGTTGAGAGTAGAAACGAAAGAAGGTGAAGGCTCAATGTTTACCATCCAACTACCACTATCATGAAAACAAAATCCGTGCAATCCTTTCATCGGTGCGAATCCGTGATTCAGACGATTTTGAAGGCGCATGGCGGAGAAATAAAAGATTATAAACACCTAAATATTTTTATCTTCACGCAACAAAAAATAGTATGAAAGTATTGGTCGTTGACGATGAACAAGACGTAAAAACGCTATTCGAGCAGCGTTTCCGAAAAGAGATAAAAAGTGGCCAAATCGACTTTGCCTTTGCCTTCTCAGGCGAAGAGGCATTGGTACTCATCAATCAATGGGAACACGAGGCCATCCTTATTCTGTCTGACATCAACATGCCGGGCATGAGCGGCCTGCAACTGCTTGAGAAAATCAAAAAGAAATATTTAAAACCACCTCCTGTGGTAATGATGCTGACCGCATATGGCGATCCGGAAAATGTGCGCGTGGCCGCTGAGCTCGGTGCTGATGATTTTCTCACCAAGCCGGTTGATTTCGTGTCATTAAAACAGAAACTGAAACTCACCTAGCCATGACAAGAATACTAGTGGCCGATGATGAGGCCGATTTGGAAATGCTGCTGAAGCAGAAGTTTCGCCAGAAAATACGCGAGCAGCAATATGAGTTTATCTTCGCATCCAACGGAAAAGATGCGTTGGAAAAACTCTCAGAAACACCCGATATTGATTTTGTGCTCAGCGACATCAACATGCCCGAAATGGATGGGCTTACCTTACTCGGAAAAATTAGCGAGACCCACCCTTTACTGAAAACTGTCATGGTCTCCGCGTATGGCGACATGGACAATATTCGCACAGCGATGAACCGTGGTGCCTTTGATTTTATTACCAAGCCTGTGAACTTTGATGACCTCTCGCTCACAATCGAAAAAACAATCAAGCACGTAGGTCAAATTCGCGACACTATCAAAGCCGTGAAGGAAAACAACATTTTAAAAATGTACGTGGACCAAAATGTGCTCAACTTCATGGGTAGCCGCGAGTTTGAGACATCTATCATGGCCAATGAAACCATCGAGGCCACCGTGGCATTTATCGACATCTGCGGTTTCACCGCCATCAGCGAAAAAGAGAAACCGGATACTGTGGTGGAGCTACTCAATCTCTATTTCGATGTAATCGTTAAAGAAATAATTGCACAGCAGGGCACTGTAGATAAGTTTATGGGAGATTGTGTGATGGCAGTCTTTAAAGGTAGCTATCATTTGGATCGGGCCATTGATGCGGCTTTATCCATTCGAAACAAACTTGAAATGTTGCCTGCTAAATCCAGTTTTTTGCCAAAGGTTGCCATTGGCATCAACAGCGGTGAAATGATTTCCGGAAACATTGGCTCGACTACCTTGAAGCGGCTGGACTTTACCGTAATCGGTGATGTGGTAAACACGGCCCAAAGATTGCAAACCATTGCCGAAGACGGCCAAATTGTAATCAGCGAATCATGCTTTCAAAAAGTTAGTCAGTCGTTCAACTGCAAGGCAGTGGGCGACTTCAATCTCAAAAACAAGCAAGCAGCCATTCAGGTTTACGAGGTATTGAACTAGTCTTATGGCCCTACTATTTCTTTTTTAATTGCTCAACAATTTCATTAAGTCTTTGTTGCTTGCCAGTCTCTCGATTGCCTTTTGAATATTCAGTATGATAACGGTGCCCCTGCAAAAAAGTGCGCTGTACCAAGTTCCATTCGCGTTCATTCTCCACTACGCCAGCTTGCATCATTTCTTGAAATAGCTTGTTGCTGATTTCAAAAAAATCATCACGCCCCAAATAATCCAAATCGGCATCGCACAGAATTTTCTCCAAAAGGGTTTGAGGAGACTGTGGCAACTTAGTCGCCAAAATCATGTTGGCAATCGTTTCAATTTGAATTGTGTCAAAACCGAATTGCGGCAATAACTCCCTCACCATCTTGGCACCACGCGCTTCGTGTTCTTTCGCTCCGTGTATAAAACCAATATCATGTAGGAGTGCCGCTAGTTGTATCAATTTCTTTTCTTCTGGGCTTACGGATTCCTGCTCGGCAATTCGCTGTGCAGCTTGTGCAACGTCACGTACGTGAGCAATATTGTGATAAGGAAGTTGCGGCATTTCTCGCTCAAGCCAATCATTGATTTTTTTCACGGCATCTTGAAAATCGCCCGTAGCCTTCTCCGACAAGTGCTTCAACAGCGGATCTACCTGTATCCAAATCAAGTCGACATCGTTAGTCGCTCGTGCGCGAGCCAACCAATCTTGCGCCAGCTTCAAATTGCCCAATCCTGCGTAAGCGTAAACCAAATAAATGTTTACGCCTTTCTCATTCGCGTTGCTGCGCACCAACAATTCATCAACAAGGTTTTTCGATTTTTCTTCTTCGCCTACCTGATGAAGAGCAACTGCCAAATTTGCGACCATGGAGGGCGGACGCACAGCGTTGAGCAACAAGCCCATTTCTAATTTCTCTGCCGCCTCGTTTGGCTTACCCATCTTCAACAAAATTCTGCCCCAATAATCAAATAACCTCTGAGAAGCTGGGTACATCTGTTGGGCCTCAGATAAAGTGCTCAGCGCACAATCAAATTGTCCGGTAACATAATAGCCAATCACCAGTTGGTTGAAATAGCCCATACTCAATGGCTCAATCGCCTTGCCTTTGTTGAGCCATTGGGCAGCTTCTTCAAACCGCGAGGTCATATGCAACAAATAACAATAGCTATAAATCGCGAGTGCGTTGTTGGGGTTCAACTCAATAGAGCGAATCAAATTCCTCTCTGCGGAGGCAAAATCTTTGTTAATGAAGAAATCCAAAAATGCTTTGGTGAGGTAATCATTGTCTGAAGGGCCACCTTGCCAAGCCTTTGCCAAAAATTCATCGATGTAGGTTTTTGCTTCTAAGGGTGAGAGGTCGCCATTCCAACTCATGCGCGCTGAATACGAACTGGCCAGATAAGAATATGCCTCCCGAAAATTAGCATCAAGGACAACTGCCTTTTTGAAATATTCGGTGGCGGTACGATAACCTTCTACGCTCCATTGGTTGTAGGCGTGGCGGCCTTTCAAAAACAAATCGTAAGCCTCATAATTCTTGGTTGGCACGACTTCGGCTTTTTTTTGCTTGCTCTCACTGGCGTTCAACTCATTTGCAACTGCTTCGGCAACACGGTCTTGCACCTCAAATAAATCGTCTAAGCTCTCGTTGAATACTTTTGTCCACAGTCGCGCATCGGTGCCCGGGTCTATCAGTTGCACGCTGATGCGCACTTTCTCCTTATGTACCTGCGCGCTTCCCTCAATGACAAATTTTGCACCCAGCTCTCTGGCAATTTCAGGCACAGCCTTGCCGGAATTTTTGTAGCGGGCAATAGAAGTGCGTGAAATAACACGGAGGGTAGAATTGAGCGCTAGCTGGTTGAGAATGTTTTCGGTGATGCCATCAGCAAAATACTCTTGTGCAACATCTTGCGATAAATTGGTAAAAGGCAATACAGCAATCGACTTGTTTAACGACTCGGCTTTTTCAGCGACAGCTTCTAAGGCTGGCTTTTTTGAAACTACCACATCGCGCTTGCCCGGGTTGCGCATACCATTGGTGACTTCTTTAATGGCATTAGCCACCTTGTTAATTTGATCGCGATAAAATAGTCGGTTAAAATTCTCCTCGCGCTTGTCGCTCGCATGCAAGGGCCGATTTACCCCGGCCGATTTAAAAATAAACTCTACCGCGCGAAGCGCACCGCCCAGTTCTTTTTCCAAAATTGCCTGATCCTCGGCATCAAGGTCGTGGATTTTTATCGGCAATATGCGGCTGGCTACATTGCCATTGCTCAACCGAATATCTCGCCCGAGCGGATCTTCTTTGGCTAGCTTATTAAATACACAAAACTCATGTTGCCAAGCGAAGCTCTTGGTATCGCAATAAGTTTGCGAAATGATTGGCATAAACACCAAACTCTTAAGTTTTGCTTCCAGGCTCTTGTCTACGCTGTGGGTCTCCAGTAAACCGTCATACGAATTGCTGTCAAAATAAACGCTGATGTCCTCCTTAAAAGTAGCCCCAATTTCGCGTCTTAGGTTCGCGACAAAGTCGGTAACCCATCCATCGTACTTGTTGTCTTTGTGGCGGTACGAGATGAACACATCGTACTCGTAATTGGGGAGTAAAGCCATGCTACGAATATACTTTTTAAATTCAAAAGTTTTGATTGCCCGAAGATTAATCATTTAGGTTTGAAAGTTGAAGTCTTCACACAAGAGCTTAGTTTGAGAAGCCGTATCGGGGACATGTCAGCTCATCCTAATATGTTGTCACGGATGGTTAACCGAACTAATTAATTCTTAGATAAACCGGTAGTCTTGGAAAGAATATTAAAAAAATATGAACAGGATTGCACCTTCCGTTCCCGACACATAAGATTCTTGTTGATTTCGAGTGGATTTTTTTGTAAAATTAGAGCCTGAACCTAAACTTCTGTCTGAATGGCTTCAATTCTCTCGGGCTACGAGTATGATGTATTCGTTAGCTATCGGCACAATGACAATAAATATGACGGCTGGGTAAGTGAATTTGTTGAAAAGCTTAAACAAGAGTTGGATGCAACCTTGAAAGACAAGCTTACAGTGTACTTTGACAGGAACCGTCAAGAAGGTTTGCTGGATGTGCATCAAGTGCACGAATCGCTCCAGGGAAAAATAAAATCACTCATTTTCATCCCCATTGTTTCGCAGACCTACTGTGATGTCAATTCTTTTGCTTGGAAAAATGAGTTCCTCACGTTCTTAAACGAAGCCGATCGCGACAGTATCGGCAAAACAGTACGCACCACTTCAGGAAATGTGATCAGTAGAGTACTTCCAATTAAGATTCACGATATTGAACCAGATGATGTGCGGCTGTTGGAGCGTGAGTTGGGCGGCATTATGCGGTCCATTGATTTTATTTATCAGGATGCGGGCGTCAACCGCCCACTGCGGTCGAAAGACGATGATTTATCTGGTGCGCAGACGCGCCTGCTGTTTCGTAATCAAATCAACAAGGTTGCCAACTCCATCAAAGAAGTTGTTTCGGGAATTAAGATGGCAAGCAAGGCTGATCCCAAGCCAACCTCAGCTCACTCGCTGACACTCGACAAGCCCCTGACTACTGGAAGCATTTCAACTTCATTGCCCCCAGGTATTAAAGTGCACGTTATTGACAGAAGCAAGCCTACGATTTTTTTGGCGTGGACGAGCAGCGAGCTAAAAGCGCAGCGTGAAGAAATGGCACTGGTGCTGCAAAAAGCGGGCTTCAGTGTATTACCTTCAACCGACTGCCCCGCTGATGATGAGGAATTCAAAACTCGCGTAGCTGAAAATCTGGCGAAATGCTCGTGCTCATTGCATATTCTTGGAAACGAATTCGGAAGACGTTTTGAAGTAGATAGCGAAGTGTCGTTTCCACAATATCAATTAAACGAGGTAAAGAAGTTAGTGGAGCCTGCCTCGTCTGAGTTTCAAAGTTTTATTTGGAATGTGAACAATCCGGCCAAACCGGTCAATGCCTCTCAACAAGAGTTCATTCGCAGCATTCGAAATAACATCACCCGCAACATGATGTTCAGCAACAGCGCAGGTGCTATGCAACTGGTGGACGACATTCGCGTGGTGATGATGAAAGAAGAGGTGAAGTTGTTTGACAGCAAAGACACTGATATATTTTTTATTTTCAATCAGCAAGATGAAAGCGATGCTGGTCGGATTACAGATTTAATCAGCGAATACTATCCCATTGAAACGCTGAACATCATGCCTGATGGAGATGAATCCTATCGCGAAAAATCGGCCCAGCAAATTCCTAAAAGTAAACTGGCCGTGGTGTATTTTAAATACGCAGCAGACTGGGCTATCCCTTTTGTCAAACAAATCTGGAAAGAAATTGGCGGTGCATCTTCACCAACTCAAATCATGCTGGTGGGCGAAAACGACCCGGCCACCAACGCCTCACGAGTTTTCAAAGCGCCCAAAGTGGTCTCCAGCATCGTACCGAAAGAAGAAGTGCCCGAAGAAGTGAAAAAGGTTTACGTAAAAGTAGTTCAACTCTAACAACTTATTTGTCATGGAGGAAACTGCTATTTGCCCCTACACCGGACTTCGCCCGTTTACCGAAGACGAATCGCTTTATTTTAAAGGTCGAGATGAGCATATTACGCAAGCCACGAACCAACTAGCGAAGAATAAGTTCATCATGCTCACGGGCGCCTCAGGCGATGGTAAGTCATCGCTGGTCTATGCCGGTATTATTCCCAATGCCAAAGCCGGATTTTTGCGCTCGCAATTTTCCAATTGGGTGGTGGCCGACTTCCGGCCCGAACGCAATCCATTAGGTAATTTAAGTCATGCGTTAGCGAAGCAGCTTGGCATCGCCAATGAAAATACGGTGCGCACGGAGTTGAGTCATGGTTTCTCAGCACTGGTGGATGTATACAAAGCCTCGCCTCTTTATTTAGATACAGTAGAAGAAGATTTTAGCACACTCGATGATCAGCAAAAATCCAAACGCAAGCGCAGTGCAGCCAATTTGATTCTCATTGCCGATCAGTTTGAAGAATTTTTCACCAACCCAGAGAACTTCCATAAAGGCGTTCCCTCGCAAGAGGCAAATCTCGTGACCAATCTATTGTTGGAAACGGCTCGTATTGCGTTGGAAGAAAACCTCCCGATCTACGTGATCATTACTATGCGGTCGGATTTCATTGGGCAGTGTGCGGCTTTCCGTGGTTTGCCGGAAGCGATTGGATTTTCGCAATTCTTTGTGCCGCGGTTGAACCGCGCTCAGTTGCAAGAGGTGATTGAAGAACCCGCTATGCTGAGCGGGAATAGAATTTCACGAAGGTTAACGGAGCGCCTGATTCATGACATGGTGGAGGGAACGGATCAGCTTCCTATTCTGCAACATGCGCTCAATCAAATCTGGAAAATGGCCGATGAAGGCCAGGCCGAAATGGATTTGATGCAATACGCCATGGTGGGCGGTATGAACGGAGACGACCTACCGGGAGATGATGGAAAAAAATTCAAACAATGGTTTTGTGGTTTGCCACAAAAGATACAAGCCTGCTACCACCAACCGAATTTGCAAAACGTGCTAAACACGCACGCAAACAAACTCTACACGTATGCTGCCGAAACAGCCAAAGCAAAATACAACCTTGCCCTTTCGGAAGACGATGCGCACTTTATTATTGAGACCGCCTTTAAGTGCCTGACTAAAATCGACAACAGTCGTGCTGTGCGCAACCGCATGACGTTGAGTGAGATTACGGCCATCATCAACCAACCTCATCTTGATCACAAAAAAGTAGATCAGGTGCTTTCTGTTTTCCGCGAGCCGGGCAACACACTACTGCGACCCTTTTTAGATGAAGTGCCGGAGTTGAGCGAAAGTTCGGTGTTGGACATTACGCACGAAAGCTTGATCCGCAATTGGGAAAACCTCAGCCAATGGGCGAGGGATGAATTCAACAGTTACACCACGTATCTGGATTTTAGTCAACAGATGAACCGCTGGGTGGAAAGCGATAAATCAAATTCATTTTTGCTTTACATTGGGCCGCTCACCTTTTTTGAGAATTGGTTTGAAAAAGTAAAACCCAACACCGAGTGGATTGCCCGCTACTTGGGCGAAGAACTTGACCACGAACAGCGGCAGGCAAAAGCCGCGGCCATCTTACAAAACGCAAACGAGTTTTTGCAGCGAAGCGCACGCAAACACCGCGTCACTCGTGCGGTGATGAAGTATGGGCCGCGCAAGATTGCAGCCGCTCTGGCGGTGGTAGCACTCGTGGGTTTGAGCTCGTTTGCGTTTAAGACCTACTTGGACAGGCGAAATAGTGCGGTGCTCAATCGCATCAAAGAAGAATCTATTCGATTGGTGAATAATCCAAAACTTGCTTTTGCTGAGCGAGCATCATTTGTTGACGAGCAACTGCGATCAAATATTACAACCATACCTTGGGTAATTGATCAAATCAAGGACCCGCTCCAAAAAATTGAAATGGCCAATGGCATTACAACCTCATTAATTTTTGAAGGACGGACAGAACCTGCGCGTGAAATTGCGCAAGGCATTGCCATTACCGATAGCTTACTGTCTAGTTTTAAAGTTGACTTTAACAATAGCAAGCAATTTTCCGACTATCTAAAGTATTTAAACGAATGGCGCGCCACATTAGCTCTGGCGTACTTTTATAACCCAACAGATGCTCTACTAAAGCTACAAGAAGAGAATGCCAGGCGCTCGGCTGAGGCGGTTCTCACTATCTTGCGCCAAACGAATTCAAAATTTGAAGATGTACTTAATTTCTCCTTGACGTTAGAGAACGCCCTTAACTTCAATCGATTTTCTTCTACAGAGTTGGACAGTATCATTCATTCACTTTCCCCTTTTGAAGAAGGCGAAAAAAATGAATGGGTGACCACACACTTCAAACGCGATCAATTGCTCATTCGTGGTTACCAAGGATATGGATTTAATTTCAATGGCTTATACCAAGAGTTAGCCAGCTTGTATGCCGCACATGGTAATGTTGATAAAGCATTGCAAGCCATTGACACATTGCTGACATACAACGAGTCATATTACCAGCGCGACTACGCGACTATGCTCGATAATGCCACTAACATCGCTGCTATCTTTTACCGAAGTCAACAGATCGATCAGTTAGATGCCTTTGTAAAGGGTTATTGCCTTCGCAAAAAAACAACTGAGTTGGAGTTCTACCACAGACTTTTGGCACGTTCGCAGCCTTACCAACTCACGCGCAATACGGGGTATCAAAATTTCTGGACAGAATCCCAAAACCTGAACCTGCTCTATGGAGAGGAGGCTCAAATGCATTTCTTTTTTGACAAATTCGCCACGGTTGCAACAAGATTAAAAGAGGAAGATCAGCGGAACTTTGAATTGGCCATTGCTTACAAACATGAAGGCATAACTTTGGCGCACCACGCTGAAGTGGCAAGCAGGAAGTTTGATCAGCAGAAAGTTTTTGGCTTGTACGCAAAAAGCGTAGCGCATTTCAAAAAAGTAAGCACCCCTTATTTGAATGAAAGCATAGAGCAAATAGGAAGTTCAGGCGTGGACGTGATTTCTGCACCTAGAAAAAATCTATACCTATTCCCAGATGAAGTGTTTCCTTTCAATCCCCATGGTGCTCGTGATTTTCATTGGAACTACATGTCCATGAGTTTCATTGACTACTTAATTGATGAAAAATTGTTTGGTCCTTTTTATGAACCCGTCAATCATCTAAAATTGATCGAAACTTGGTTGGGCGAATATCATGCTCATGCTTTTGCTGGCGATATTTTTATGCGCAAACATGCCCACCCAACCTCGCTGGCCAAACTGGCTACAGCACTCGAAAAAATCCAAGCTGCTGACAAGATAGATATGAATCTTTTGTACTTGTACTTAGGATATTATGCGCAGGAGAGTAATGATTCGAAAACTGCATTGGAGTATTATTCGAAACTGCATGTCGAGAACTTTGGCACTAACCTTCGCAATAAAATCCTAGCGGGCTACTTCAATTCTAACTCCTTTAAGATGATTGCCAAGGCATTCGCCTGCCTTAGCGAAAACAACCGCGATGAGGCGAAAGCAATTCTTAGTTTCTTTAAGAAGCCGGCCAATCGATCATCGTTATATGCCTTTGCTGCGCGCGATTTTACAGTTAAAAAATTGGACGAAAAGCAAGTGCAAGCATTAGTAGATTCTGCATTTGCAGAGATGGCTAGAATTGAAAGCTTGAATTCACCACGCCCCAACCGCGGTAAGATTGCTGTGAGTCTAATCACACGCGACCCGTCTGACGAGTCGATTCAACAAGCCAAAGGCATTATCAAAAATCTTCCTTTGAAATTTATTTGGCTACAGCGTATTTCTAGAGCGGTTGCGTACCGAGGCAAGTTGTTTGCGGCAACTGAGCTGATTCCTCCAAATATTTCAGATAGTGACCGTGAGGAATTTTTGCGAAACATACTGTTGGGTTATCGGCAGCAATCACCGCCATCGCCCGAATGGAAAGAATACGAGGATACTTTTGCATGGTTTGACAAAACAGATTTTATACCATATGTGGACGAAACGAATTAGAAAATTGATAGTGAGAACGAATCACTTCAGCATTCAGACTTCTGAATTTGAATGGAAGTATGAATTGTGATTGATGAATGTTGAAGGTTGAAGATAATAGAACTATGAAAGAAGAGAGCACGATATGCCCCTACACCGGACTTCGTTCGTTTACCGAAGAAGAATCGCTGTATTTCAAAGGGCGCGATGAGCAAATCGACCAGGTAGCGCGGCTGCTGGAGCAGAATAAGTTTCTCATGCTCACGGGCGCGTCTGGCGAGGGCAAATCATCGCTGATTTATGCGGGATTGATTCCTAACGCACGTGCAGGTTTTTTCAAAGCAAAATACACCAATTGGGTAGTCACAGATTTCCGCCCCGAGCGCAGTCCGGTAAAAAATATGGCCAACGCGGTGGCGCATACGTTTGGCGCGCAGCCCGCCACCATTGAAACCGAATTGCGCAGGGGATTTTCTTCGTTGATTGACTTATATGTTAACTCATCTTTTTACACAGACGAAACAGATGACAACTGGAAAGCTTTGGATGAAATCACGAAAAAAAATAAAACACGCAGCGCAGCGAACCTCTTAATCATTGTCGATCAGTTTGAGGAATTTTTTACCAATCCGGAAAACTACCTGAACGAAACACCCTCGCAAGATTCGCAAGTGGTGGTGAACCTAGCTTTAGAGACGGCACGCATCGCGCTGCAGCGCAACCTGCCCGTGTATGTAGTGTGCACCATGCGATCGGATTATATCGGGCAGTGTTCGGCATTTCGTGGGTTGCCCGAATACATTGGCTTCTCGCAGTTTTTTGTGCCTCGCTTGAAGCGAAAAGAAATCAAGCAAGTAATTGAGGAGCCTGCGGTACTCAGCGGCAACCGCATCACCCGCAGGTTGGTAGAGCGGTTGGTGTACGACTTGGCCGATGGAATTGACCAACTTCCCATTTTGCAACACGCATTGCGGCAAGTGTGGCTTGCAGCCAATCATGGCTCGGAAGAAATGGATTTGATCCACTACGCCATGGTGGGCGGAATGCCCGCGAACGAATTGCCAGATGCCGATCAGGCACACTACCAGCAATGGTTTGTGCAAGTGCCAGAGACGCAGAAAAAGTTTTATACAGACCCTGGTCTAAATAAAATTATTGAAATTCATGCCAGCCGTCTCTATGAAGGTGCTTGGGCTTATTATAACGAAACACATAGCGACCAACCCATCACACAAAAAGACGCCAAGCGCATTGTGGCGCTTACCTTTTCGTGCCTGACGAAAATTGACGATAGCCGTGCCGTGCGCAACCGGATGTCGCTGGCCGAGATCACTAACATCATCAATCAACCGAACCTGACCACTGAGGTGGTGGGTGCTGTGCTCAATCTTTTCCGCGAAAGCAACAACTCCTTCATTCGGCCTTATAAAACAGAAGAACAAGCAACTCGGCAATTAGCGCCTGACAGTGTATTGGATATTACGCATGAAGCACTGATCCGCAACTGGGGATTACTAAACAAGTGGGCGAACCAGGAATTTGAGTTTTACACCACTTTCCTTGATTTCAAAAAGCAATTGCTGCGCTGGAAAGACAGCGGCAAAAGTTCGGGCTTCCTGCTGCCGCTTGGACCGCTGACTTATTTCGAGAATTGGTACAAACAGTGCAAACCCAACCGGTATTGGATTGATCGCTATTCTGAAATCAAAAACGATCCTCAACAGTCTTTACAACAATCAGAAGATTTACTTGCCGATACGAAAGAATTCATAAAACGCAGTGCCAGCAAAGTGATGGTGACGCGCGCATTTATGAAATATGGAGCCCGTAGAATTGCCGTGGGCGTGGCACTGCTAACCATGGTGCTGATGACGGGATTCTATTGGTACGATGCGCAGCGGAAAACCAATGCTAGGGTAGAAAGGCAAGTGATGCAGAAAGCGCATGTCTTATTGCAATCGCGCGAGGTTAGTGATTTAAACAAGGCGACCTATCTATTGATGGAAGAGCGGCTAAAAAATGGAAGCTTGATTGATTATCTAAATGGATTGAGCAATCCAACGCAACGGATCGAGTTAGGTATCGCAGCCTACCGATTGATTTTGTATTTTGACAAGCACAGCGAGCTGCCGTTAAAAACCATACTAGTGGATCGCGTAGTGTCCGAATTGAACACATACCAGTCTACCAATCGCGAACGAGCTACTTTCTTGCTGGAACAACAAAATCAATTTATGCTGCTTTTGGCGTATGATGAATACTACAATCCCTCACCACGACTGGCAAATGAAATTATCCCGGCAATCGCAAACATGCAATATCAGCTGGTGAACTACTTTTTTTCCGGCACTGGTGCCTACAAACAATTCGTGCCAACAGAACTAAACTTAGCCATGCAGTTGTGGCTCACGTTTGGCAATCCCGAGCCAGGAGACATTGCAATGATCCTTGCAAAAATTTCTCCATTAGCGGATGGCCAACCCAAAAAAGTATTTGATCATTATTATGTAAAGGGTAACTACGAAAGCAACGGGCGCATACCCAGCGATTACAATGGTGGATACCACATGTTTGCCTCGCTGTATGCGGCAGCGGGCGATGTGGAGGCTATTTTAAAATGTTTTGAACAATTGCCCGAAACGTATTTCCGAAGCAGCTTATTCAACAATTATAACAATGTTGTGGGTTATCTCTATCAGTACAAGTATGTAGATCAAGCTCCGAAACTATCCAAGTGGCTGGTGGAACACTATGCCAGCGATGATCCACTCACGGTGTATCGCAATACCGTCATTAGGTCGGGTTATATTCCTGGATTGTTCGGAGTTAATCTGATTAAAAATATGGCGCGGTCTAATTCAGGCTACTTTCACGTTAACCTTGGCATGTCTAACCGCGAACAATTTTTCGCTCTAGCAAATGAGTACGAAAAGTTTGCAAAAGAAGTAAAAGAACCCAATGAACGAAATTACTTATTAGCCATGCATTACAAACGGATAGCGATATTGTACAGCAAATACTTGTACGATCGCGGCCTTCCGGTTGATCAAGCACGAATGGACGGCTTGTTGGATAAAGCTTGGTTCCACTTTAAGCAAGTGAGTGACGAGCATTTGGCTGGCAAGGTGACGGTAAACTACCGATACTATGAGGACGGTGTGCGCACCGCCCAATGGATGCGAAAAAAGGTTTTTCTTTATCCGGATTATCGTGATGGTTGGTTTGCTAACAAGTACAACACCGATGTTTTTATGGAGTACGTCATTCGCAAAGGGTTACTGAAATCCTATTATGATTCTTCGGAAACAATTGAGTACATCCACGAGTTGATTTCCTGTTCATATGAGTTGTGGCTTTATAGTCGAAACGGGGAGGGCACTAATTATTTTCAAAACGATTATGAGTTGCCTGATAAGTTATTGACCGATATTCTTGCCTTCGTAGATTCAGCGAAAGCGGGTAAGAGCTTCGATAAAAATTTACCCTTGCTAATTTTGGCCAACCGAAATTTTGAACGGGGAAACACTTCGGAGGGACTGAAATACTTCAAACTATTGGAAAAAGACAAGCTATTAACTTCGGGTAATAAATACGAGTATATCAGCCAAGCCTATTTCATCAACTCCGTTATTGATTTGACCACTCACTTGGTGATCGCTGGAAAACCCAAAGAGGCGATAGAAATCATTAACATCTATGAACCCTATCAACGTGCCTTTGCTTACGCTGCCGCAGCCGATGCTTTGTACAAAACCTATCAGCCTTCCGCTTTTGCTTTTCTGGATTCTGCTTATTCAATGATCGGCCGCACAGATTATAACATGCTAAATAATGGGGTCTATGATGAACTGGATGCAAAACGATATATGATCTATGTACTTGGAAAAGTAGGGGGCGAAAAACCCTACCAAATGGCTAACGATTACACCAAAGAACTGATCGAAGGCTCCAAAGTGCGTGGCACAGTCGGGTTAGTCTTGGGCACTGCTACAGATGGAAATTATTATACAGCAGTTAGCGCCATGCCTGCAACACTGACAGAAGATCAAGAACTAGTTTGCTATTATGCTATACTATGGGAGATTGCGCGTAGCGAAAAAACAGAAAATGGTTGGGCCGGCATGGACAAATCATTGCCGTGGGAATTTACTTACTTCTTAGCTCCTATATGAGAAAAAATGTTATCGGCTATTATGTTTTGCTGATGCTGCTGGTGATGGGCGCTTTTGCCGCCATGGCATTGAACAGCTACGGTATTTTGCTGATGAGTTACGTGGCGCTTGGCTTTGGGATTGTGTTTTTATTTGAGCTGCTGTTGTTGTTACCTAAAGAAGAAGAGATGACGAAGTTTTACAAAGGCAGTCTCGCGCTGGAACTCTTAGCGCTTAGCGGACTGTGTATCCTTTATTCTTTGCGTGGCATTTCAGTAGAGATTCCCTACAGTTTGTTATTGAAGTTTGTGTTGTTCGCGCTGCTGTTCGCTGTTAACGTCTACCATTCGATTCGGGCGTGGCACTATGCCAAAGCAACACCGCTGAAAGTGAAAGGCAATATTACGTTGTACTTTGTTGCGTTGTTGCTCTATATCGCTGGAAATTATTTACCAGAAAGTGGCACTTGGGTTTTCATCGCATTAGCACTCGCCTGTCAGCTAAGCTTTGCTGTGTTTGGTTGGTGGAAGGGCAGGGTGATCATCAATGGTGAAGAAACCAGCGCCTGGAAAAAAGTCATTCAGTTTCGCAACAAGTCGGGCATCCAGTTGATTTTCTTTACGCTAGCGTCACTTTATTTCGTTCTCAACTCCGCGCACCTATTGCCACCGTTGTACAACGGTTCATTGCCCAATGGTTACGCCAAGGTGGTGAACGAATGGCAGCAAGACAAAACCAAAACCAATCCAACGGAATTTGAGGCTGCGTATAAAAAGTTTCTTGAGGGGAAGAATTAGAACTTAAAAGTTTGAAGTTCGAATACCGAAGGTTGAGTGGTGGGGTTTGAAATTTAGTTTTTCCTGAAGCTAAGTGTTTACTTCTCCCGCTTCAAGCTCCACTCATTATTCTGTGTCCGCAAAAATGTCTCGCATTCTTTTACCCACAAATCAAAATCGCTTTCTCGCTGCACCGCGCTGCTGTTTTCGATCAGTTGCGTTAGACCCTCACCCATCTGAAAATACTTATACTCCATTTCCTTTGAGTTGTTGGCTTCGGCATACGATGCCACCAGCGCAATGAAGCTAATCATCATACCCAGCGGACTCATGTCCATAAAAAAGCTAAACGCAGGATTGAATTCACCGATCATTTTACAAATACCCCAAACAATCGAAACCGATAAAAAAAGCAGTGTGACGGTTTTATAAATGCGAATACGGTTGGTAAAGTATTTCTTCTTCTTTTTGAAATATGCCAACTGATCATCCAATCTGTTCTCCCGGTAGTAGTCGATTTTCTGCTGCATCGAAAAAAAGATAACAACCTGCTTTAGTCCAATCAGCTTTGCCATATCCACCATAGGAGGATTCCAATGGGTGGGCGCCATGCGCTTCAGATAAATGTCAAACTCGCTTTCAGTATAAGGTCCAAACCGATTGTTCTCTGACCAGTAGTTGAACAAATAAAACCAAATCTCGCTTCTGATCTGCTCTGCCTTTGCCCGGCTGTTGGTCCATTGGCTCAAGCTGGTTTTATCTGAAAGCTGCATTTGCAATGTAACAAAAGCGCCCGCGGCTGAAATAATCAAACATACCATCCGCAACACCTGCCCATGACCGAACAAGAAATGATCGGGCACCGTAACGAACGCATCGAAAAAAGCGATGGCCGCTAAAACCAATAGCGAAAACTTTAAACGATTGCGCCACCGACTTTGATAAAAGGTTGCCTCTTCATCAAGGTGCTTGAACAAAGGGATAAACCGACTGAGCTCGCGGACGTCAGTGGGCACAACGTTTCGTTCACCTGGCCACAAAATCTGTACAGGCACTTGTTTGCTCCGCATCTCTTCCAAAAAGTGTGCGGCCCCACCTTCAATTTTTTCTTCACCCGGCTTCACCAACGCCAGCCCCACCACGCCACGCTCGGTAGATGCTAACTCAAAAGCATGTTGCAGCATCTTTGTATTGCATGCGGCATATGGGTTTTGCTCAGCATGATCTGGCTTAGTAAACACAACTTTTTCAGCCAACGCCAAAATGCGCTCAAACTCAAGCTTCCATGCCTCGGCATCTTCTCCTTCTACGGATTTCAAGTAGGTAACAGATTCCTCAATAAACTGCCCTTTTTCAGTGGGAATGAAAATGTGCAGGGGCACATTGCGTTTCAACACCTCGGCCGCAAAAAGCATATCGCCACCAGCGCCCAAACTGGCAATCGCAACGGAAATAGAATTAACCTTCGCCAACTCATCGATTGATTTGCCGATGAGCACTTTTGCCTCATCTAACATGGAATGAGGAAAGCGTGTGGTCTCCCGGTTCGCAGCATCTAACAGATGACCTGTGAATAACAAAACAGAGGGGGCGACCGCCATAATGGGGTAAAGATAAACGAAGGACATGAATGGTGATTCATGCCTGCCCATTTTTCATTCCGGCTGCGCTTCACGAACTTTGGGCAATGCCGATCTCTTTGGATGAATTTTTGTCGCTTCGCTCGTCCCTCCCTTTGGTAGATGTGCGCTCAGAAGGTGAGTACGAAACCGGTCATATGGCCTGTGCACAAAACATACCACTGCTCAACAATGAAGAGCGCGCGGTGGTGGGCACTGCGTACAAGAAAAAAGGACAGTCATTTGCCATCAAAGAAGGTTTTCGTTTGGTGGGGCCGCGGTTGCTGGAGATCATTACAGCCACTGAAGAACTGGCAAAAGGTGGCGAACTACTCGCTTATTGCTGGCGTGGCGGCATGCGCTCTAACAATTTTGCGCAGTTCGCTGCGATGGCCAAAATCAAAACACACACCCTCAAAGGTGGTTATAAAGCCTATCGTCAGTTTGCATATGAATATTTTGCGAAGCCGTTGAGCCTAATGATCATTGGCGGCTGCACGGGCAGCGGCAAGAGCGAAATTTTACGCGAACTGCAATCACACGGAGAACAGATTTTGGATTTAGAAACACTCGCTCACCACAAGGGCTCCGCATTTGGCGGGTTAATGATGCCCGCACAACCCAGCACGGAGCAGTTTCACAATTTATTGTTTGAGGAACTTTACAAACTGGATCTTTCAAAACGGATTTGGCTCGAAGACGAGTCGATTACCATCGGAAAAGTCTTTTTGCCTCCTCTATTGTGGGAGCAAATGAAAACCGCGCCCATTGTGGCGTTGGATGTGCCGAAGGCAGTGCGCGTACAACGTTTAGTGAACGAGTATGGCCATGCGCCCAAGGAAGAATTTTTACAGGCCATGGAAAAGATTACGAAGCGACTGGGCGGCCAGCATTTTCAAGCAGCCAAAGAAAAATGGCTAGCCAACGATGCCGCCTCTACAATTGATATTTTGCTCACCTACTACGACAAGTATTATTCAGAAAGCCTCCAGAGTAAATCCAGTCGTGTGATTGCCACTTTTGGTTGGAATGGCGAAAACAAAAATTCACTGGCTGCCGAACTTCGAAATAGCTAATTTGCCGCTGTTAAGTTTTGATGAATGATAGAACCTGTAAAACTCACACAATTCAGCCATGGTGCAGGTTGTGGCTGCAAAATTTCGCCTGCGGTGCTAGATCAAATCTTGCACAGCAACTCACCCAAAGGCAAGTTTCCTCAATTACTCGTAGGAAACGAATCGAAAGACGATGCTGCAGTGTATGACTTGGGTGATGGCACCTGCATTGTGAGCACCACAGACTTTTTCATGCCTATTGTAGATGATGCATTTACATTTGGTGCCATCGCATCTGTAAACGCGATAAGCGATGTGTACGCCATGGGTGGTGAACCCTTTATGGCCATTGCCATTTTGGGTTGGCCCATTAATAAAATAGCGCCCGAGGTGGCGCAGCAAGTGTTAGAGGGAAGCAGAAAAGTTTGTGCCGATGCGGGAATTCCGCTGGCCGGTGGGCATAGCATCGATTGCCCTGAACCTGTGTTCGGATTGGCCGTGTCGGGCAAACTGAAACGCGAAGAATTGAAACGAAATGATACGGCCCGCGAAGGTTCACTCCTCTACCTCACCAAGCCGTTGGGCATCGGCATCACCACCACCGCACAAAAAAAGGGAATTGTAAAAGACGAGCACTTACAAACAGCGGTGCGCACCATGCTTACCCTCAACAAGCCGGGTGCCGTGTTTGGCAAACTTCCCTATGTTTCGGCCATGACAGATGTGACAGGATTTGGTTTGCTCGGCCATTTAAGCGAGGTATGCGAAGGTAGTTCGCTTTCTGCAGAAATCGTATTCCAGAAGATTCCAAAGTTTGATTTTCTAGACGAATACCTCCAGCAGAAATCAGTGCCCGGTGGCACGCAGCGAAATTGGGATAGTTACGGGCACAAAATCGGCTCGCTGGGGGAAATGCAACGAGCTATTCTGGCCGATCCGCAAACCAGTGGTGGCCTCTTGGTGTGTGTGGACCCGCACCACGCGGCCGATTTTGAAAAAGTAGCGCAGTCGTTGGGGCTATCGCTTCAATCATTTGGCAAATTGGTTAAGCAACAAGAAAAATTGATTCACGTAAAATGAGAACTGTATTGGTATTCTTTTTGGCAGTAGGCGTTGCATGCAGCGGCAAGAAAGCAAACGAAAATGAAAGCCTCGCGAAGAAAATTGAATACACTATCGTAAAGGTTTTCCCGCATGATACCAAGGCATTCACTCAAGGACTGGTAGTGCACGAGGGGCAGTTGCTAGAAAGTACCGGGCAAAACGGCACTTCTTGGATTGCCGAGGTAGAGATAACCACGGGAAAGCAAGAGAAAAAAGTTGAGTTAGATAAACAATACTTTGGCGAGGGCATCACAGTATTGAACAATAAGATTTTTCAACTTACCTGGAAAAGTAAAGTGGGCTTTATATACAACCTAGACTACAAGAAAATTGGCGAATTCACTTACAATCGCGAGGGTTGGGGCATTACCCAAAATGGAGTTGATTTGATTGCAAGCGATGGCAGCGACAAATTGTATTTTTTAGACTCAGCTACACAAGCAGTGAAAAAAACTCTTCCCGTTACCGACAACGGAATTGCTGTGAACAATCTCAATGAGTTGGAATTTATTGATGGCTACATCTATGCCAACCGCTGGCAAACCAACTTTATCGTAAAAATAGACCCCGCCACCGGCAGTGTGTTGGGTACGCTTGATTTAAGCGAAGTTGCCGAAGTGGTGTACCCGGGCAACCCCAATGCCGATGTGCTTAACGGTATTGCGTACGAACCCAAAAGCAAATTACTTTTGATTACGGGGAAACTTTGGCCCGCCATGGTGGCCATACGTCTCAAATAAAAATTCAAATTGCCGTGTAGGTGACAAATGGGTGTGATTCCAACAACCATTTTTGAAGTCGTAAGTATACAAACATCATGAACAAATTATTGTATTTATCATTGCTCGTGTTGGCTGCTAGCGGGTCGCTGGCACAAACTGTTGCGGAACGCGCCAAGCATTACAACATCAAAAAGAATGTAGCCATTGGGGGCTATGACCCCGTCAGCTATTTCGATAATCGGCCACAAGAAGGCAAATCATCGATCACCGAAACATACAAGGGGATTACCTATCTGTTTACCAACGGTGCAAATCGCGAAAAATTTAAAAGCAATCCTGAAAAGTATGAGCCTGCCTATGGTGGCTGGTGCGCTTACGCGATGGGTGAAACAGGTGAAAAAGTGAAAATCGACCCTGAGACTTTCAAAGTCATTGAGGGCAAAGTGTACCTGTTCTATAACTTTTGGGGCAACAACACTTTGAAGGATTGGAATAAAAATGAGAAGCCGCTTAAAACAAAAGCAGACCAAAACTGGAAAAAATTCATCCCCTAAAATCCACCCGCAACGGTACCTGATATCCTATTAAAACCTTAACTTTACGGTAACCCAAAGCTCATGCAACTCACGCAAACATGCAGCGCTATTCTAAAGCAACTGTCTGACTTAGTAGACCAATTGAGCGACAGCGAATTTACGCAGCCATCACCCACACTGAATCATTCTACTGTTGGGCAACATCTTCGGCATACGCTTGAATTTTTCATATGCCTGGAACAAGGGTATGAAAAAGGCTTGGTGAACTATGATAACCGACCGCACGATAAGCTGATTGAGTCAGACCGTTTTATTGCACTGAACACCATCGCACGAATACAAGATTTTATTGCCATCCACAAAACCGATACTCCGTTGCAATTAGAAGTAGGCTACAATGCTCACAACACCGATTGCGTAACGGTCTCTACCAATTATTGGCGCGAGCTTACCTATAACATTGAACATGCTGTGCACCATATGGCCATTATGAAAATTGGTATAAATGACGTTGCCAAGAACGTGCGGCTGCCAAAAGATTTTGGCGTTGCCGTTTCCACGTTGCGTTATCACCAACAAGAAGCGCTTACATCGGCCCATCGTTGATTTGTGTCTTCCGTTCGCCTTCGAAATTTCAAGACAAAGCTATTTCATTGGGAATATTGGCCGTTTGGCATCATTCAAATGCCACTATTTGTGATGTGGGTTTGGTACGCCATAAAAGAACGTTCCATTTTTTATTTCTCAGCATCTAATCCCAGTATCCCTACTGGTGGCATGATGGGCGAATCGAAATATGATGTTCTTCAATTGGTGCCTGAAAGCGTGAAACCAAAAACTGTTTTAATAAAATTGCCCGCTGACACAGAAAGCGTCATGCAAGCATTGGCCGCTAAAGGGCTAAAGTTTCCGCTGGTGTTCAAGCCCGATATGGGTGAGCGCGGTTGGATGGTGCGAAAAATCAAAAGCCAAGATGACGTTACCCAATACTTGCGCGAAATCAAAATCGATTTCATCGTGCAAGAGTGGGTTGATTTGCCGCTCGAGTTTGGTGTGTACTATGTTCGGTTTCCTGAAAAAGCAAACGGGTTTGTCAATTCCATCACGGGCAAAAAGTTTTTGACCATAACAGGCGATGGCAAGCGTACACTGCAACAGCTCATCATGGCAAACGACCGCGCCATGCTACAATGGAAAATTTTACAAGAAAAATACCAACCCCAGCTCGCGACCATTTTGCCCGCAGGCGAAAACCTTGAACTGGTTTCGATTGGTAACCATTGTTTGGGGACAACATTCATAAATGCGAATCACCTCATCACACCTCGGCTGTGTGCATCGTTTGACTCCATCAGCAAGCAAATCAATGGTTTTTATTTCGGCAGATTTGATTTGCGCTGCGCCACCCTTCAGGATTTAGAAAACGGCAATGTAAAAATTGTTGAACTCAATGGTTGCGGAGCCGAGCCCGCACACATCTATCACCCCCACGCTTCGCTACGAGCCGGCTTGCGCGACCTTATCTGCCACTGGCAAAACATGTACATTGTAAGCAAGCAAAACCACCAACGCGGTGTACCATATCTTTCTTTTGCCGAAGGGAAGAAAATTTACAAGACCTTTAAAGCTGCCCAGTCAGCTGTTTAGTTCGAAAATCATCATAAAGTTTTATTTCCATTCGTTGAAATAGTGCTTCCGCAATCGATTATTCTTTATACTTTTAGGCCTTCATTTTTACGTAACATACTATTCATGAGTCTTTTCATCAAGAAGCCATTAGAGCAGCTGATGGCACAAGCCGGTGATTCTGAAAAAGGTTTAAAGCGCACACTGGGTCCCTGGAATTTGATAGCCCTTGGCATCGGTGCGATTATTGGTGCTGGTCTTTTTGTGCGTACTGCCACCGCAGCTGGCGATGCTGCAGGACCGGCCGTAGTGATATCGTACATCGTGGCGGGCATTGGCTGTGCCTTTGCGGGTTTGTGCTACGCTGAGTTTGCATCTATGATTCCCATTGCCGGCAGCGCTTATGCATATGCTTACGTAACGATGGGCGAGTTTATGGCCTGGATAATTGGTTGGGCGCTGGTGCTTGAATATGCGCTTGCAGGTGCAACCGTGGCAATATCATGGAGTCAATATTTAAACAGTTTACTAGGCGGGGCAATACCTTATGAATTCTGTCATGGTCCTTTCGAAACTTCAGTCAATGGCGTAACCGGTATTATCAATATTCCTGCTGTTATTATTTTGATAATTGTAACGCTGATTCTCATAAAGGGAATGGAAGAATCTGCTATGGTAAACGCAATTATTGTTTTTGTAAAAGTTGCAATTGTGCTGATTTTTATTGCCCTCGGGTGGGGCTTTATTAATGACGCGAACTACACTCCGTTTGTTATTCCAGAAACGATGGCCGGCCACGAAGGATGGAACCGACACGGGTGGGGAGGTATCTTAGGGGGAGCCGGAATAGTATTCTTTGCGTTCATTGGCTTTGACGCGGTTTCCACAGCCGCTCAAGAAGCTAAGAACCCAAAACGCGATATGCCAATTGGTATTCTTGGGTCATTGGTTATATGCACAATTCTATTTGTTCTTTTCTCTCACGTACTCACAGGCATTGCTAACTGGACGGAATTTAAAGGCGAAGGAAGAGAAGCTTCAGTTGTGTATGCGATTAACAAATACATGATTGGGTACGAATGGCTCGGAACATTAATAACAGTGGCAATTTTAGCTGGATTTACTTCGGTGATTCTAGTCATGTTAATGGGGCAATCACGTGTGTTTTTCTCTATGTCAAAGGATGGATTGATTTCAAAAGTGTTTTCCGAACTCCACCCAAAATTCAGAACTCCCTACAAATCAAACCTGATCTTGTTGTTGTGTGTGCTACCGTTTGGCGCCTTCTTGCCCGAGAGTTTAGTGGGCAACCTCACCAGTTTCGGAACGTTGTTTGCGTTTGTGCTCGTGTGCATTGGCATTTGGGTAATGCGCGTGAAAAATCCTGCGGCTCCGAGGCCATTCAAAACACCCTTGGTCCCCCTTGTTCCAATTCTCGGGGCGGGCATTTGTTTGGCACTAATTATCGGGCTCGACTATAAAACACAACTGATGGCAATAGGCTGGCTGTTGTTTGGACTGATAATCTATTTCGGATACAGCAAGAAGAACAGCGTGTTGAGGAAGGGCAACTAAACAGGGTAAATTTTCGTCAAAAAATATACCTCAACCCCACCCCACCCTGAAAGCGCTGGTAGCCTGGGTCTAAAAAAGTGTCAGTGAACATTTCTACTTCAATGAAAGCAGAAATGGGCAACGTAAAATACGAATACTCAAAACCCACCAACACAACAGGGCCAAATGTAAAACGGTTTCTGGTGAACTGCCCATTGGTTCCTAAATCATTGGGGTTATTACTCGGATTGTAGAGATAGCTGTATTCCAAACTGGTGTTACGCCACTGCCAACCTGCACCGGCATATAACTGCAATCCTTTCGAAATTTTTTCTGCATCCCACTGGTACAGAAACTTCGCCTCCAAAAACCAATCGGCTGGCACGCGGTGTGCCAGATACTGAATGTTCTGACCGCTGCCTTGGCTCAACGTATCGGGTATATAGGCATCAAAATTGCCGCGATAATATTTGTTATAGAGCCCACTGGCGGCCTTTCCGGCATCAACGGCAAATGCCCAATGCTTGGTTGGATAGAACTTATAGGTAAACGCAAACGGATCACCCACTTTAAAGCCAATGCCTTGATAGGGATATTTGCTTTCTTCAAAAATTGGGCACATGATCAGCGCCTTGCCTCTTGAGACCTTCAGCGCACCGTATCGTGCACTGCGGGCACTCTTCGTTACCTGCGAATAGGCACTAATACCTGTAATGAACAGGATACCAAGCAATATGGGTGTTTTTGGCATGCGCACTAAAGCAAATATAACGCTTTTGCGGACACCTTAAGTCAGACTGCTGTTTTCGCCAGACGAACGTCAAACCACTTCTTTGTATTGCATTTTATACAATTGGGAATAATAACCGTTGTGTTCCAACAGTTCCTCGTGTTTACCTACTTCTTTGATCTCGCCCTTATCCAATACAATGATCTTATCAGCCTTTTGAATGGTAGAAAGTCTGTGTGCAATCACGATAGACGTGCGGCCGCTCATCATTTTGCCGATGGCGTTTTGAATCATTTCCTCCGTCTCGCTATCTACCGATGAAGTAGCCTCATCTAAGACCAGGATTTTAGGTTCGTAAACCATCGCACGGATAAAAGAAAGGAGTTGGCGCTGACCTACTGATAACGTGGCACCTCGTTCCATCACATTGTAATCTAACCCACCCGGCAAGCGGTCTATAAATTTGCGGGCACCTACCAGATCGGCAGCGTGTAAAATCATTTCATCAGTTACTTCGTCATTACCCAGTGAAATGTTATTCCGGATGGAGTCTGAAAACAAGAACACATCCTGCAACACAACACCGATGTTTTTGCGCAAGGCAGCTAATTGAAAATCCTTAATGTCAATGCCATCTACCAAAATCGAACCGCGGTTGATTTCATAAAAGCGGTTCAGCAAATTGATGATGGAAGATTTACCAGCGCCTGTAGCGCCTACCAAGGCAACGGTCTCGCCCGGTTGTATGCTCAAGTTTACATCGCGTAGCACGTAGTTGTCTTCGTTATAAGCAAACCACACATGGTTGAATTGCACCGAGCCGCGAACGGCTTCTGGTGAAAGCGTTCCATCGGTCATCACATCTTTTTTGTCATCCAGCAAATTGATGATACGCGAAGAACCTACAATCCCCATTTGCAACGTATTGTAACGGTCGGCAATCATACGAATGGGCCGAAAGAACAACTGAATATACATGATGAACGATACCAACTTACCTAATGTAATGCCTGTTGCTTCGGTATTAATTACACCTTTGGCTCCATACCACACCAACAACCCCGTGCCCATGGCCGCAATGATTTCTGCCACCGGAAAATAAACCGAATAGTACAATACCGAGCGCAGGTTCGCATCGCGATGCTCCTTGTTGATGTCATTGAATTTTTCGAACTCGCGTTTTTCGCTGCCAAAAATCTGCACCACGTTCATGCCCGTGATGTGCTCTTGTACAAAAGCATTAAGATTTGACACCGCATTGCGCACATCGTTAAATGCAACTTTTATTTTTTCTTTGAACACGTATGTGGAAAGCAACATCAACGGAATGGTTGATAAACTCACGAGCGTCAACCTCCAATCGATGTAAAACATGAAAGCCAGAATGAATACTATCTGCAGCAAGTCGCTGGCCATGGCGGCCAAGCCTTCACTAAAAACATCGGCCAGTGTTTCTACATCTGAAATTGTGCGTGTCACCAATCGACCAATGGGTGTTTTGTCGAAAAAACGCAAGCGCAGGTTGATGAGGTGTTCGTACAGCTGAATGCGTATGTCACGAATGACAAACTGGGCGATCCGACCTGAGACATAAGTGTGTACATATTGTACCGCTGATTGTATCACCAACAGACCCAAAATGACTAACATCACATTTACCATTGCCCAGTAATTTCCAAACTGCACGTGAGCATCCAATGTGTATTGAATCAACAATGGCCTTAATGGAGTGAGGATGCCCAGCAGAAACGTGAACGCTACTACCAAATAAAACCGGCCTTTATAGGGCTTCACAAACTGCATGATGCGTCTCAGCACCTTAAAGTCGATGATGTTGCCGCTGCTTACTTTTTCTTTTTCCATACATTCTTGGCCGTCTGACCGCTATTAGCTTCCGCAAACAAGCGGTCTGACGACTATCAGTTAATAAATATTTTCTTCGGGTACTTAACGCTCATCAAATACAAACCTTCCGGTGGCACGTTCATTCCCGCTTTCTTTCTGTCCTTGCTTTTCAAAATGTCTTTGAACTCTTCCAACGAAATTTTACCGCTACCTACATCCAGCAAGGTGCCTACAACGGCCCTCACCATCCCCCTCAAAAATCGATTGGCCGTGATGCTGAAAACAAGCAAACCGTCCTTTTCATTCCAATGTGCCTTCTTAATGTCGCAAATAAAATGATTTACATCCGTCTTTACTTTGCTAAAGCACTCAAAATCATGTTCGCCTACCAATAACGCAGCCGCGTGGTTCATGGTTTTGATGTCAATAGATTTAAAGCAGTAATATGCAAGGCCAATCAACAATGGATTTTTGTCAGGGGTAATTTTGTATTCATAGGCACGCTCGTAGGCATCATAGCGCGCATGCGCATCGTCCTTCACCCGATGAACCGCGTGAATCGCTATATCGCGAGGCAGAATGGAATTGAGCTTTTGTAAATAGGTCGCTGTGTCGAATTCATTTTCAATATCTGCATGAAAAAATTGTTGAACACAGTGAACGCCTGTATCTGTGCGGCCGCTGCCTACTATTTCTATGGGCTGCCGAAAAACCTTCGACATGCAATCTTCCACCACTTGCTGCACACCCACGGCATTTTTCTGGTTTTGCCAGCCGTGGTAGTGAGTGCCGTTGTACGAGATTTCGAAGAAGTAGCGCAACTTTTGACGAAATTTATAATTCCCTTACCCAAATATTTCGATAGCTGACAGCATTACCGTGGTCTTGCAGTTTGATAGACGCCTTGCCATGGGCAACATAAACGGGCAAGCCTCTGAACTCGGTAGGGCCGCGCACCTCCACATGATTTTGAATGACGATACCGTTGTGAAAAACCGTGATATAGGCGGGTACCACCACCTCACCGTTATCATTAAAGCGGGGCGCGTTGTAAATCACATCGTACACTTGCCACTCACCTGGTTTGCGCGTTGCATTCACTAACGGGCCGTGCTGTTTATAGATAGCACCTGCTTGGCCGTTGCGGTAGGTTTGGCTTTCGTAGCTATCTAAAACCTGAAGTTCGTAGCGCTCTTGCAAGAAGATGCCGCTGTTACCGCGACCCTGGCCTTCGCTTTCTATCGTTGCTGGAGTTCGCCATTCTATGTGCAGTTGAATATCGCCAAACACTTTTTTTGTTTTGATGTCGCCTGTCCCTTTTACGACCGTGAATGCTCCGTCCTTCACTTCCCATTTTGCGGGGGAACCATCGAGCGAAGTCCACTCTGCTAAATCCCTTCCGCTGAAAAGAATAATAGCATCAGATGGCGCTTCCCCTGCCGTAGCTCCGGGCGTAACTTTTCTTGCTTTTGGTTCCCACACTTCGGTTACTTTCGGGTCGAACAATTCCCGGTTTTGGACTTGGGCGGCTAATGGCAATCCAGCAATGCTCAAGAAAAGAAATAGTTGAAATGTCTTCATGCAATAATTTTTAGAATTTTTTCAAACTAGCTCGTAGATAATGGCTGCCCCCTGCCCAACACCAATGCACATGGTGGCCACTCCGTATTTTACTTTTCTCTTCTTCATTTCGTGAACGAGTGTGGCACTGATGCGCACGCCACTGCACCCCAATGGATGACCGATGGCAATGGCTCCGCCATTTACATTTACGATTTCAGGATTCAAACCTAAATCATGCATACACGCCAGTGCTTGAGAGGCAAATGCTTCGTTGAGTTCCACCAAACCAATATCTGAAATTTTTAAACCCGCACGCTTCAATGCTTTTTGTACAGCCGGTACAGGGCCAACGCCCATGTAGGCAGGATCAACACCCGCAACGGCCACGGAAACTACTCGGGCCAACGGTTTTAGATTATATTTGGCAATGGACGTTTCACTCGCCATCAAGCAAGCGGCAGCACCATCGTTGATGCCGGACGAATTGCCGGCCGTTACGCTTCCATTCTCTTTGAAAGCCGGTTTTAACGAAGCGAGTTTTTCTAATGATGTCTCGCGGGGAAATTCATCCTTATTAAATTCGATTACTTCCTTTCCTTTAGAAATCTGAATAGCTACTAACTCTTCTTTGAATTTATTGGCTTGATTGGCCTGCGCATATTTTTGTTGAGAGGCCAACGCAAACCCGTCCTGGGCCTCGCGACTGATTTTCCATTTCTCGGCTACGTTCTCGGCCGTTTCGCCCATCGAATA
This sequence comes from Bacteroidota bacterium, assembly GCA_018267275.1. GTDB lineage: Bacteria > Bacteroidota > Bacteroidia > Cytophagales > Cyclobacteriaceae > ELB16-189. The sequence goes on from JAFDYV010000004.1 coordinate 98,665, forward strand.
AGGGTGATACAACTTTGAAAGTTTGGAGTTCACAAATCGCCAGCCCAACGTGGTATCATAAATTTCCACCTTACGCGAAAAACCTTCTTCCGCTTTTGGCATCACAAATGGGGCACGACTCATACTTTCCACCCCACCCGCAATATAAAAATCGCCATCGCCATGCGCGATGCTCCGTGCAGCGTCCATAATCGCCTGTAAACCCGAGGCACAGAGTCTATTGACCGTAACGCCTCCCACGGAAGTGAGCAAGCCAGCCAACAACAACGCCATGCGCGCTACATTGCGGTTGTCCTCGCCTGCTTGGTTGGCTGCGCCAAAAATCACGTCTTCAATTTCGTTAACCGGAATCGTTGGATTACGCTCCATCAATTTCTTGATGACATGAGCCGCTAAGTCATCTGGCCGAACGGAGGCAAGCGTGCCGCCATATTTGCCAATGGGCGTGCGAAGGATATCAATAATATAAACTGGCTTCATGTGATGTGGATTTCATCGTACATTTGGGGCAAAAGTAAAGGTATCGGTTTATGTGGCAAAGGAAACAGACCATCTTCTTAGGATTGGCAGCATTGAGTTTAATTTTGATGATTTTCTTTCCGATTTGGCGCGGAGAAAACGAAGCTGGCGCCCACGCACTTTTTCCCCTGCATTACTCGGTAAAAAGTGGCGAGACGCTGGCCACCCATTACTTTCCTTACTCCATCACCGCGATTTTGGCCATTGCGGCTGCCACCTTGTGCATTATCGAAATCGGCAAATTTGAAAATCGCATGCTACAACTAAAGTTGGGCTTGCTCAATTCGTTGCTGATGGCGGGCACGATGGCTTCGGCAGTAATCTTGGCGATGCAAACAATGCAGGGCGCACAAGTGCAAGGCGGCTATGGCTACGCCCTTTACATGCCAGCTGTGGCAATGGTATGCAATACAATAGCCAACCGGTTTATCAAAAAAGATGAAAAGTTGGTAAGAGACTCTGACCGAATCCGATAACGCAATCTAACATCTACATCCTAACTTATAAATTGTTCACTCTATGGCTCAAACAAAACTCGGTCCTAACCCTGCCAATACAATTGGCGAACTTCCTTCCACAGGTACTCAAGCACCTGAATTTGTTCTCACCGCAAACGATATGAAAGATGTGTCGTTGAAAGATTTTGCCGGTAAGAATGTGGTGCTAAATATTTTCCCAAGCATCGACACCAATGTGTGCGCTACCTCTACCCGCGAATTCAACAAACGCGTGGCCTCAATTGACAATACGGTTGTGCTTTGCATAGCCAAAGATTTGCCCTTTGCCATGAAACGGTTTTGTGGAGCCGAAGGAATTGACAAGGCCATCACGTTATCGGATTTCCGCAGTCGCGGTTTTGGCAAAGCTTACGGTGTAGAGTTGTTGGATTCCGCTTTCGCAGGATTGTTTGCGCGTGCCGTATTAGTCATTGACGCGAATGGGAAAGTAAAATACAATCAGCTCGTGCCACAAATTGGTGAAGAGCCGAATTACGATGCCGCACTAAAAGCGATTTAACAAAATAGTTCTCAGACGGCTATGAGGCTTCGTAAAAAGCTGTAAGACGACTGAAGAAATCGAGTAGAAAAACCCTTTCATCTCCGAAAGGGTTTTTTGTTTCCGGTAAATCTATTACCTTTTGTTTCTAAACTTTCAATGAAATGAAGTCAACGCTGCTGTCCATTCTCATTCTAGTTTCTACCGCCTTGTTGGCGCAGTCGAGTAGAAGCTTTTACATCACGGCCGATCGAATATTTGATGGCGAGGTAATGCACACAGGCTGGGCTGTGTTGGTGGAAAACGACAAAATCGTGGCGGCAGGGCCTAAAGAAAAAATCAATGCGCCCGCCAATGCAGTTAAAGTGAATTATCCAAATTCCACGCTCACGCCCGGATTGATTGAAGGCCACTCGCATTTATTTCTCTACCCATACAACATTACCGATTGGGATACGCAGGTACTAAAAGAGACGGACGCATATCGAACCGTTCGCGCCACGGTGCATGCAAAAAATACGTTGATGGCCGGCTTTACTACCGCGCGTGACTTAGGCACTGAAGGCGCTGGCTATTCAGATGTGTCTTTGAAACGAGCCATCAACGAAGGCATTGTTCCTGGGCCACGGTTGTTGGTAGCAGGTCGCGCGATTGTCTCAACGGGTTCGTATGGCCCGAAAGGCTACGACCACGATCAGGAAATCATGTTGGGTGCGGAGCCAGCCGATGGAAACAATTTGGTGCGCGTGGTGCGCGATCAAATTGGCAAAGGTGCAGACTTCATAAAAATTTATGCCGATTACCGCTGGGGCTTGCAAGGCGAAGACCAGCCTTCGTTCACGTTAGATGAATTGAAACTCATCAATGAGGTCACGCGCAGCAGCGGCCGTGCGATGGTATGCCATGCCAAATCAAAAGAGGCGATTAGGCGGGCTGTGCTGGCAGGGGCCGAAACCATTGAGCACGGAGATTTTATTGATTTGGAGACAGGTAAACTGATGAAAGAGCATAACGTAACTTTTATGCCCACGCTCGCAGCGGTGGACATGATTACGCAGTACCGTGGCTGGAAAAAAGGCGTTGCGCCTGACCCTGCCAATGTAGTCAACAAGAAAAAAAGTTTTAAGGCCGCGATGGAATCAGGAGTAGCCATTGGCATGGGTGGAGATGTGGGCGTTTTTCCGCACGGTGAAAATGTGTTGGAGATGGAGCTGATGGTAGAGTATGGAATGAAACCAATCGATGTGTTGAAAGCTGCTACGAGTGTCAATGCAAAAGCCTTTCATCTAGAAAACCAATTCGGTTTTATTAAAGAAGGTATGAAAGCAGACTTGTTGATTGTGACGGGTGACCCAAGCCAGTTGATTTCTGATTTGAGAAAAGTAAAATGGGTGATGAAAGATGGTAAAATCGTGCGAAATGAGAATTAATTTAATAGCTCCTGATTTCGTATTTTGATGAAACCCTTATTGCTCATAATGGGCTTGTTAATCTCAGAAAATGCGCTATCGCAAAGCGTTTTAAGTCAAGTGGCTAATCTGAAGGGCAAGGTCAAAAAAAATGAATACTTTACAGAACGTGAATTTATGGATAGCACTGGCAATGTTCTATTCACAATAAGCTTTGACAAGGATGATGCAATTGAAAATAACCCGATGGGATTTGCAATTATTGCGAATAAATTTGACGCCAAGGGGAATGTGGTAGAAAAGAAGTTTTTAGATAAAAATGAGAGATTATTTAGAACAGAAGGCACAGGCCCTGCAATTGAGCGGTTTAGTTACGATAACAGAAGTAATCTTGTCGAGACATCTTACTATGACGAAAAAAACAACTTGATTTCCGGTCGTTTTGCATTAATCGTAGCGAAACACGATTCAAAAGGCAATACAATTGAGGAACAGTTTTTTAATGCTAACCGTCAACTTGCAGATGGAATCAGTATTCTAAAATATAAGTACGACCTAAATAATAATCGGATAGAAGAAAAGAGATTTTACAAAAATGGACAGCCTGTTTCTTATGAAAGAGAGAATTTAGCGTCAACTATATCATATAAGTATGACGATAAGGCCAGAATTGTTGAAAAATCATTTTACAAGGACAATGGTGAGTTAGTTGATGGGGATGCAATAGTTCGGTACAATTACGACATAATCCCTCCAAATGATATTCCCAGCATTTATAACAATAATAATACAGAATGGGCTGAAGAAGTCAGATTAGATAAGAATAGAATTCAGATAAAAAGATATTTAGTCCCAATGCCGAAAACTCAAAAACTCCGGAAATGAACCGAAATCAAGCTCTCAAAAAAATAGCAGCGACAGCTTTAAGCGTTACAGTACTGCCTCAAATCGCTAAATCAATGGAAGCGTTGCCGGAAGCAGTAAAAGGAAAAATCAATCACTCCGTTTGCCAATGGTGCTATAGCGACATTCCATTGGACGAGTTGTGCGCTGCGGCCAAAAGAATGGGGATCAAATCTATTGACCTGCTGAATTCTACCCAATGGGCAACTGCAGCCAAGTATGGATTAACATGCGCGATGGCTTATGCCAACGATTGGGGACTGCAACGCGGCTTTAACAATCCGGCATTCCACGAACAGCTATTGAAAGACTATTCTGCGAACATCCCCAAAGCAGCAGAAGCCGGCTTGAAAAATGTAATCTGTTTTAGTGGTAACGCCAACGGCCTGACTTACGAACAAGGGTTAGAAAATTGTGCGCGTGGTTTAGAACCGGTAATGAAAGTAGCTGAAAAATATAACATGCTCGTGAGTATGGAGCTGCTCAATAGTAAAGTAGACCATAAAGATTATCAATGCGACCGCACGGATTGGGGCGTAAAACTTTGCGAAAAATTGGGCTCTCCGAGTTTCAAGTTGCTGTACGATATTTATCACATGCAAATCATGGAAGGTGATGTGATTGCCACTATTCGTAAAAACATCAGGTACATTTCTCACTTCCATACAGGTGGTGTGCCGGGTCGCCATGAAATTGATGACACCCAAGAATTATATTACCCAACCATTATGAAGGCGATTGTGGAAACAGGATTTACTGGATTTGTAGCGCAAGAGTTTATTCCTGCAAAGCAAAATAAACTTAAATCGTTGAAAAAGGCTGTGAAAATTTGTGATGTGTAATGGTTCAAGTTTATTTTTGCTTAGTCACAGATGATTAATTCTAAACTTCCCTACCTGAGCTTCAACAAATATACTAACCATTTGCCAATCACTTTTTCTTGGCCGCGCAGAATTTCATTTTTGGTTGTTGTTTTTTTTCAGTCGTTTTTTATTTCAAATGCGCAAGTGTTGTTAAAAGACTTTCAAGTGCAAATGAATGGTAGGCCAGACATTAATGCTATTGAACAGGACAAAGATGGAAATTATCTTCTCGCAGGCAATTTTGATGTATATCAAAATTTTTCCGGCTCTCAAAAAACCGTTGCACATTCAATAATAAAAGTTGATGATAACGGTGAACTAGTTAAGTCCTTTAGCAGCCCGTTTGTAGACGGTATCATTTCGAAAATAAAATTCCAAATAGATGGAGCAATTTTGATTATTGGAAATTTTGCAAAAGTAAATGGCGTGGCAAGAAACAAAATTGCGCGCCTTAATTCCGATGGCTCACTTGATCCAAATTTTAGTGTCGGTCATCAATTTCTACGTATTTATAACGTTGGGATTCAATCTGACAGCAAACTGGTTTTATTAGGAGATGTTGGCTTATCAAATTCCCTTTTGATAAGGGTGAATTCAAATGGCACAATTGACAGTTCATTCAATACTGAATTAGAATCTGTTTTCGCTCCCCACTTGCTGTTAGTCGACAATAAAGACCGAATCATTATTGCTGGTTCCTACTTCGATGGCAATTCAAATTCGTTTGCCAAAATAATCCGCCTTCAAAGGAATGGATCAAATGATCCCAATTTCCAACACGGTTATTTCTATTCGCAAAGCATACAACTGCTGGGAGACATTATTTTTTCAAAAGAAAAGCAAATAATTGTAGTTGGAGGCTTTGATAAGTTTAATGAAACCCTGAATAACAAAGTGGCGCTTATCGATACATTAGGGAACATTCAAAAAGACTTTGCATTAAATATTGGTAGCGGTATTGATCAGTACATCACCAGTGTTGGAATATTTAATGATGGAAAAATTGGGGTCACTGGTATGTTTACAAACTACTATGGTGCACCTGCAAACATTATTTTGTTTGATCGCTTCGGAAGATTCAACTCGATTGTCGCATTGACCAGTAACAACAACAACAATGTGTGTTTTGTGGACTCCAATAACCGACTATTGATGGCTGGTACATACAATTTTGTGTATGGCCCCGGATTTTCCTACATCGCACCAAGGCGACAGATAGCACGTTTTAATCTAGACTTTTCAATTGATGAAAACTTTAGACCTATTCTTTCTTCAATTTCACGACCTCTTTCCATTGCTGTACAGCCAAACGGGAACATCACAATAGGATGCAATTGGTATGACTTCGTAAATCCAAAAACCGGAGCATCTGAACCATTTTTACGAATCAACAAAGATGGTTCATTGAATCGAACATTTAGCCCCAATGCGATCTTTACAAATGCGTACTCTCTTCAGTCAATTTCAAATGATCAAATTCTTGCAGGCGGTTCCTTTAGTTCAATCAACGGAAATTCATATAAAGGGATCATAGCAATGAACAATGACGGCAGTATAGTTGAATCTTTCGTAGCCAGCCGTAAACTGTTTTCTCAGTTAAGTGAAGACCCAACAGTCGCTAAAGTCAAATATATCGGCAATAAAATCTATGCCGCGGGAATTCTTTCAGGATGCGATACCCATTTATCTAATAGCATTATAAAACTTAACCTTGACGGGACACCATCTACTGACTTTAGCAGCCAACTGCCTGAAAACTCAAACATAAATAATTTCGTAGTTCTACCCGATGAGAGCATTATTGCATCCGGCTATTTTCCATTCAATCAAAGCACTTTTGAAATTTCATTCTTGGTCAGGCTTAATAAAAATGGGGCTGTCGATAGGACCTTCCCACTATACAAAGAACCGGTGGAAGATGTAGCGGTTGACTTACAAGGGAAAATACTAATCGCAGGACACAACAAAGTTGTCAAACTGCTTCCTAGTGGATTTTTAGATAATTCATTCAAATCAGTTTCGTTTACAGGCGGGTACGTAGTTGTTAACAAAATCAGAATTGTAGACAAAAACATTTTCATTTCTGGAAATTTCAATACTGTGAATGGCAATCCTTCAAATGCCATCGCTCTATTGGACAGCAATGGGAATTTTATTCCAATGCCCAATTTATCTTTAAGCGGAAATTCTAAAATAAACGATGCCACGTACATTGATCAACGGCTGTATTTGACCGGTGGAATTTTTAGCGATGATTTCCAATCTTCAGTTGCCATCATTGATTTTGGCCCTCCTGTTCTTTCAAAAACCTATTTGACCTTAGAAAGTGAGGCAAAAAATACCGAAATCATATTAAAATGGTCTGCCAATTCATACAACAACGTAAGCGGCTATACTATTGAAAGGACTTCCCTGTCACAAAATTTGATTTTCTCCCTTCTTGACTCGATAAAGACTCCAAATACTCTCTCTTATATCGATAGGAAAGCCAATATGAACGAAGAATACTTCTACAGAGTGGCTGCATATAACTCAAGAGGTAACTCAAACTACTCAAATGTTGTTAAAGGTTTGTTAGTCACCGAGGTTACAAATGAGGAGCAACTGATGATTTACCCTAACCCGGCCATAACGAGAATTGTTATTACTCTCCAGCAAACTGAGTCGCTAAGTCGGTGTACGGCCACTTCTATGACGGGTCAAACTCTTTTGCTCACAGAAATTGAAGTATTCAATAGAAATTCAACTATTGATATGAGCAATCTAACAAGTGGGGTTTACATATTAACAATCGAGACGACCAAAGGGAGCTACAAAAAGAAAATCGTCAAGTTGTAGTCTTATCAGAGCCGTTCAATCAAGCTGACATAAAGGTCGGTAAGTTTGGCTTCTGCTTTGGCCGCTACCTTTAGTATTTCTTGAATACTTGCCGGCTTGAGGTTGTCCGGGTCGCAATCGTCTGTTAACACCGAAACCGCGCAACAGGGCAACCCCATGAGGCTGTGAAAATATGTGACATGTAACTAGCGTTTCACCAACCTCACCCTCGCATCATCGGTTCTGATTTCTACATTCGCATTTCCACTGGCCAACGCAAGGCGCGTGCGGTCTTCTGATTCTTCCAGTTTTTGAAAATTGCCTTCAGTGATTACCCGCGTATCGTCATGTCGAATTTCAAATTTGCCGCCACCCTGGGTAACCGTCAGTGCAACTAGCCCGTCTTGCGACCGAATGCGATAGTCACCATTGTCAAACAACGCAGTCTCAACAATCAGATCGCCATCGTCCATGTCTGCATTGATTGAAGAAAACTTAGCATTTGAAATTCTAACATCTGCGTCATCTGCATCAATAGTCAAGTCCCCCTTTCCTTCATCCATTGTAATGTCACCGTCATCCAGCCTAAAGCGAAAACGGCTGCCCGAGCAGGCTGTCAATGCTACATCGGCATCATCTGCTTCAATAGAAATTTCGCCATCAATGTTATTGATCTTATAATCGCCATCATCACCTTTCACCCGAAGGCTAGCACCTTGCGGCACGCTGATATCAATCGTGTATTTTTCACTGTAGTACCCAATCACGCCCGACATCTGATGGTGTTTTCGCTCTTCGACTTCCAGATTGCCACCTTCCTCGGTCACATCTACGGAAAACTCATCGTGGTTGCCAAAAACCCAACCTTTGGTTGTCACCAATCGATTTATTTTTACGTGGGCATTGGTGCGGGTTGTTCCAGAAATGGAAACCTTTGCATCCGAGCATTTGAGAATAAGTGTTCCGTTAGCGGCCATCGCGTACTCTTTATCTAGGTTGTACGCATTTCCTTTTTCTTGTGCAAAAGCAGGAAGGCTAACGACCAACGAAAGAGCAAAGAGGTAGATTGTTTTCATGCGTCTGGAGTTGTTTGTCGTTTAGACGCCAAATGCCCTAGAATGGTTGCAGCTTATTTGAAAACTGTAGTGAACCCGCACAAATTCGTCATCAGTTGCACCAATCACAATCGAGCTATGAGTTCCACGTAAAGCTGAGTCAATTGGGGTTCTGCCTTTGCCGCTACTTTGAGAATTTCTTGAATATTGGCTGGCTTCAGGTTGTCTGGGTCACAATCGTCTGTTAACACCGAAACCGCGCAGCAGGGCAACCCCATGTGCTTGGCCACCAAAACTTCGGGCACGGTACTCATCCCCACGGCATCGGCTCCGATTTGCCGCAAATAACGATACTCTGCTCTGGTTTCGAGATTAGGCCCAATTACCGCAGCATATACACCTTTGTTCAATTTCAGTTTCTTCTCTTTAGAAATTTTTATCAAGAGCGAAGTGAGTTTTTTTGAATAAGGTTCACTCATGTCCGGAAACCGCGGGCCCAGCACCTCAAAGTTTTCACCCCGCAAGGGATTGTCGGGTTGCAGATTGATGTGGTCGTCTATCAACATCATCTCACCTTTTTTCCATTTAGGGTTCAGATTACCAGCAGCATTTGAAATCAACAGTTCCTCAATACCCAACATTTTCATCACCCGCACCGGCAACGTAATTTTTTGCATGCTATAACCTTCATAAAAATGAAAGCGCCCTTGCATAGCAAGAATCTTCTTTCCTTTCACGGTTCCATAAATCAATTTCCCTTTATGGAATTCTACAGTAGAAACCGGAAAGTGAGGAATGGAATTGTAATTGATTTCGATGGGGTTCTTAACTTCCTTTACAAACAAGTTGCCCAAGCCGGTACCTAATATTACGCCTACTTCAGGTTGGTCAACACCGTGTTTCTTTAGGTAGTCGGTTGCTTCAATTATTTCATTTAACATAGAATACTAGTTTCAAGATTTGAAAATAAGATGATTTGAAAATGCATTTGGACAGGTTGCCCGAATACAACGGATGAATTCAGATTGCAAACCGTGGCCAGATAAATTAGCTGTAGAAATTCTTTTTTTCTGTTTTGGCGACTTCAATAAAAAACTCACTTACTTTTTGCGTGGTAGCTTCAAAGAATTGTTTTCCTTTTTCTGCTGAGGCTTGGCTTGGGTCACCCACACCTGTATCTTTTGTTACACTCGTCCACCTGCGTTCGGCCCAAGCCCAACCATCTTGCACTGCCTTAAAAACAAATTTCTTCGCCTTGCCATCGCCCGCCTCCGAAAGTGGTCGTACTAAATCGGGTTGAAGGTGCATGATAACGCTAGTCTCCATTTCGCCCGCGTGATCGTCTTTGCTTTCAAAGAATTGTTTTTGGTCGACAGACTGAAACCAATTGCAGGCACACAAAAACATGTCGGGAAATTTCAAACCCAACTCTCGAATAGCGTTATTGAAATGATTGGCACCGTGGCTGTTAAAAATGATTAATTTGTAAATACCTTGCCTGTTGAGTGTATCCACCACATCGTGAAGTACAGCCAATTGCGTGCTGGGGTTCATGTTGATGTCGAGTGTGACATCAAATTGCCCGGTGTTTACCCCAAAAGGGATGCAGGGCAAGACAATCACTTTCGCGCCTTTTCCCCAGGCAATTCTTGCAGCCTCGGTCGCTACCTCTTCTGCTTCAATGATGTCTGTGCCATACGGTAAATGATAGTTGTGCGCCTCGGTAGCGCCCCATGGAAGCACCGCCAGCTCAAACTTTGTTTCTTGAATCGCTTTCCAGTTAGTTTCTTTCAAAATGTAGGGGCGCATAAACGAAACTCCGTTTTAGAAGTTAGGCGACAACAAATACTTCGCATAGAAGTCATCAATTACTTGCACGGCATCTTCGGGCGTGTCTACAATGCTGAACAAGTCCAAGTCTTCAGGCGAAATCATTTTTTCGTCTACCAACACTTCCTTGATCCAATCAATCATGCCACTCCAGAATTTTTTTCCTACCAACACAATCGGGAATCGACCGATTTTCTTGGTTTGAATCAATGTCAAAGCTTCACTTAGTTCATCAATCGTACCGAATCCACCCGGCATTACAACAAAGCCTTGCGAATATTTCACAAACATTACTTTGCGAACAAAAAAGTAATCGAAGGTAATGAGTTTGTCAGGGTCGATGTAGGGATTACCTTTTTGCTCGTGCGGCAAATAGATATTTAATCCCACAGACTTTCCACCAGCACGGTTTGCTCCTTTATTACCCGCCTCCATAATGCCTGGCCCGCCACCCGTTACCACACCATATCCTTGCTGCACGAGTTGGTAGGCAATTTCTTCAGCCATTTTGTAGTACTTATTATCGGGCTTTACGCGTGCCGAGCCGAAAATCGTCACGCAGGGACCAATCTTGGCGAGCTTTTCAAAGCCTTCTACAAATTCGCTCATCACTTTAAAAATCACCCACGAGTCGGAGCTTTTGATCTCTGCCCAGTCTTTGTCCTTAAATGCTTTTCGGATGCGGTGTTCTTCTTCTAGTGATATCTGCAGATCAGCTTCTTTTTTCTTTTTGGGTTTGGCAGCCATGGTTGTATGATTAAAAACCCAAAACTAGTTCTTTCACTACGAAGACACAAAAGTGCCGGCCAATCAGAGCCAGCTGATCGTTTCAAACCGAATTAACTTGAACGCATCAAGTTACTCAAGGCACTTTCGATTTTTGGATATTGAAACTCAAAGCCAGTTTCAGAAACTCGTTTCGCGGAAACATTGCTACCATTCACCACTATCACACCCATTTCGCCCACTAACAATTGCAGAACAAAGGAAGGCACGTTGGGTAACCACAAAGGTTTTTTTAATGTTTTGGCCATCGCCACCGTCAATTCCTTGTTGGTCACCGGGTGCGGTGCTACACCGTTGTAAGCACCTGTCATTTTTGAATCTGTGATCGCTTTAGCAAACAGTTCGCACAAATCATCAATGTGAATCCAACTCATCATTTGTTTGCCCGTTCCCAACGGTGCGCCAAGGCCCCATTTGATGGGTCGCGCCATTTCAGCCAATGCTCCGCCTTTATCGCTCAACACAATCCCAACCCTAATCTTCACCACCCGTATCCCCAACGCTTCTATCTTACTTACTTGCGCCTCCCATTGTTGCGTAACTTGCGCAAGAAAATCTCGCCCAGGTGGGCTGTCTTCGGTAAACAACTCGTCACCCAAGCCAAACCCGTAGTACCCAATGGCCGAGGCTGCCACCAGCGTTTTTACCTTATGCTTGTTTTCGTGAAGCGTCTTGAAAAGTAGTTCGGTGGATTGTATGCGACTCTCCAAAATCTCTTTTTTTCGAGCGGCCGTCCAACGTTTATCTGCTACACCAGCACCTGCCAGGTGCACAATCGCATCCACACCTTCTAACGATGAAGCGTCCATCGTTTGCTTTCCAACATCCCAAATAAAGGACTTTACACGGCCTTGCCTGGCACTCCTCCCCAAGTGTACCACTTGGTGCATTTGCTCTAACAATACATCGGTAAGTCGCGAGCCAATCAGCCCAGATGCACCTGTAATCAAAACTTTGCTCATTATTTGTAGCTTTGGGAGTAGAAAGTACTCATTTTTTAAACTAACTCAAATAACAACCGCGTGATGAACAAGTTTACGATAATCTTGCTGTTTTTTGCCGTGGCGCATACGGGCATTGCTCAAACGGTGAGTGTAAAAAAGCATTCAGAAAAGGTGAAGTCCGAGACCGCTGAAGGCTTTTCTACCGACCTAGAAGGGAAACGAGCCGATGTGAACACATTGCTGAACAAGTTTTTGAAAGAAATTGGTAAAATCAAATTCCTTAGTTCCGATCCGGTGGTGGTAACGGAACCAAACATCAACGGCACGGTATATCCAAAAGGAGTCATCTACGCGCTCACTACCGAGAGCGGCAGCGTAACCACGGTTTGGTTGGGCACGCGCGCCACCGACTGGGAAACAAAAGATTTTAGTTTCATTCAAAAACAACTTGAAAAATTCACCTACCAATTTGGGGTACGTTTCTACCGCGAAAAGATGCAGGCGCAGATAGATGAAACACAGCAAGCTGCCGATGCAGTAGAAAAACAATCGGTGCGGTTCATCAACCAAGGCAAAGACTTGGCCAACAAACTCACCAACAACGAACTCGAAAAAATTAAGTTAGAAAAAGCACTAGAGGCAAACAAACTTGAGAATGCCGCACTGAAAATCAAAATCGAAAACAACAAAAAAGCGCAAGACTCAATTGCCAACGTAGCCGTGCAAGTGAAAAAGGTAAAAGAAGCGCAGATGGAAAAGTTGAGAAAAATTAATTGAGCTACTTACTTGACACCACCCAAGGTGACGAGAAATACAATTCAGCCTCCAACGCATAATGGTCAGATAGGTCTTGGTGTTTTTCATGCCAGCGGTTTTGGATTCTCCTAATCTGCCTTGTAGCTGAAATCAAAAATGGTTGGTTGGGCTTTAAAAGTATGTAATCAATTAAATCTTGTTGAGTACCCGGCTCCGAAGTGATATCATTGGAAAGTCTATCGTACGACCAACGAATGTCTCCCCCCAGTTCACCATCTTCTGCATGCAATGTTTGAAGCATAAAATTGTACTCTTCGCTTTGCCGGTGAATGTTAAAGTCCCCGCAAATTATTTGCGGAACGCCTTCTCGATGAAAAGGCTTTAGTAACCTTTGGTAGAATTCCACACACTGGCTTTGCCTTACCCACGGCTGACCTGAATTTTGCAAATGGGTAGCAGCAACTTGTATTATTGTTCCATGAACCGATATTTCCGCTATCAAACCGCCTTTGCGTGAAAAAGCATCAACCCCCGAACGATTTTTGAAAACAATCGATTGGGTTGCCACAATCGGATGCTTACTGAAAATCCAAAGTCCGCTATTGGTTCGATAAGAAATCAATTTTTGGTTCGCAGGCCCCGCTTGATAAGGGAACTCATCCCTTAATTGATCAAAAATCTTTTTTCTCGCTTTTCGTTGAAAAGCTTCCTGAAAAACAATCACATCATAGTCAGAATACTTCAGCGTTTTACCAATCAGTTCTGCGCGTTGCGCCTTGCCCGTGGCTTTAATGATGCTCGGCAGCATGTAGATATTCCAAGATAGAATTTTTATTTTTTCCGGAGGTGGCGGTGGCAAGCTCGGCTGTGCGAAGCCGAATGTGAGGGAGAAAATACTGATCAGAACAATCAGCCGAGTTTTCATTTTGCATCGCAAAGATGCCACTCTGCTATTACTTGAACGTGAAGCGCGCGTTATGAAAAGATCAAAAAAATAGGAATGCTTACGAGACTGACTAAGATTTTTTTAAGCCGATAATCGCGACCAATATCAACGTTAGGTATAGAAAATCCATCGACTTAATCGCCTCCTTGAAAAAAACAACTTCTATCAACTTTACTCCTGCCAACGTTACGCCCATCCAGATCGCAAAAGCTGTCGAAGCCGGAATTTGCTTCATCGCCAAAGAAAAAAAATAAATATTCGCTAACCCAAAGCCGATGTATCCAAGCAAAGGCAAAAGAATAACGAGGTTATCAGTTGGGTGTTGGGTAATTCCTACAAAAGAAATCTTCTTGATTTCGGCAAGACTTAATTTCTTTAGGCTAAAGATCCAGCCAATCTCAAATAAAGAAGCGATGAACAAGTAGAGCCAATGCATACCTCACCCCCTTGCCCCCTCTCCTGCAGAGAGGGGGGAGTTTGAACGTTTCGAAAAAAAGGTAGAAAGGACTTTCATTAAATTGAATCGTAAATTCAAATACCAGTTCCATTTGGGGTTCCTTCTCAAATCATCTTCATCAAAACGCTTGACGGAAAATGCATGTTGTAAGAAATAGTCTTTGGGGTACTTGTACGGCAGTCCAAATTCAATTGGCTTGCGGTTAGGCAGAAATGCTGTCCCAAACATCCAATCCCAAAAGGCAAACTTGGTGGCATAGTTAGCAAAATACGTTTCTTTGGTCTCCGCATGGTGCCACTGGTGCATCTCGGGGCCGTTGATAAAATATTGCCACCTCCCGGATCGCACGTTAATATTTGAATGAATGTACATACCCCACACCGCATCAATGCATGCTTTGATGGGCACCACCATCGGATTGGCACCTAATAAAATAATCGGAGCAAACTCAATGGTTTGGTTGATGATGATCTCTAGGATGTGTGAACGACTTCCGGCAATCCAATCCACTTCGCGAACGGAGTGATGTGCCTCGTGTGTGCGCCATAAAATTTTAGAGTGGTGCTGCCAACGGTGAAACCAGTAGATGTACAAGTCGTGCGTCACTAAAAAAAACAAAACTTGTACCCCAACAGGCCAATGCGAAATGAGGTGCAACGAAGACAATCCAAACTTTACATCAATGGGTTGGATGATATAATCGAAAATCAAAATCTTTAAAAAGAAACTCTGAATAAGCGTGTACCAAACTAAATCCACCCAAAACCCCTCCCTGAAAAAAGGCAATCCTGTTCGGTACGGATATCTCCGTTCCAGACAAATGATGGTAATGGCCGAAGTTATTAATGTCAAAAATGTTATGCTCTCTATCTTCATATTACAGATTACAGATCAAAAAATTTAAGGCTGGCGGTGTTCAATTGAATTTGTAATCTCAAATCTGCAATGTGTAATTACACAGTTACAGGTTGATTAATCACTCTCCTCAATCTCTTCATTGGCTCCAGTTCTGAATCATAAACTTTTTTCACGCCATCACCCAAACTTTTCTCAATATCACGAATATCGCGCACGAGTTTTACGATGCCCTGCGGCTCCACGGAGGCAGCATGGTCAGAACCCCACATCGCTCTATCCAAAGTCACGTGGCGCTCAACAAATGTTGCACCTAACGACACGGCCGCCAGTGTGGGCGCTAAGCCTGTTTCGTGGCCGGAGTATCCGATGGGCAAATCAAACTGATTGATTAATGTTCGGATCATATTCAGATTGAGTTGCGCGGGATCGCAGGGATAAGCTGAAGTTGAGTGTGCAACCATCACGTTCTTTGTACCAGTCAAATCAATGGCATCTTCAATCTCCATTTGGGTGGACATGCCAGTTGAAAGCATTAACGGCCTTTCGGTTGACAATACCTTCTTAATCAAATCAAAATCCGTTAAGCTCGCAGACGCCAATTTATACATGACGGGATTGAACTGCTCCAAGAAATCAACTGAAGGCTCGTCCCATGCCGAGGCAAACCAATCTATTTTCTTCTGCTCGCAGTATCTGTCAATTTCTTCAAATTCAGATTTTCCGAATTCGGTTTTGCGTTTGTAGTCAATGTAGCTCATGGTGCCCCATGGCGTTTGGCGTTGTTTATCCCATTGGTCTTTGGGCACGCACAGCTCGGGCGTTCTTTTTTGAAACTTCACCGCATCGCAACCCGCAATGCTCGCCCAGTCGATGAGCTTCTTTGCAATTTCTACCGAGCCATTGTGATTAATTCCAATTTCAGCAATGATGTACACCGGATGTCCATCACCGATCTTTCTTCCATTTTTCAATTCAACATGATTCATAGGAATGGTGTTTTAGTTATGGTTGATTTTACTATTGATAATGAGTTCAGCAAATTCTCGAAATGCCCCGTGGCCGCCATTGGTGGTACATACATAATGCGCCACCCTCCTCGCAAAACTCATGGCATCACCCGGACAAGCGCACAAGCCAACTTGTTTCATGATTTCTTCATCATTGATGTCGTCACCGATG
The DNA here is from genome assembly GCA_018267275.1 of Bacteroidota bacterium. Taxonomy (GTDB): domain Bacteria; phylum Bacteroidota; class Bacteroidia; order Cytophagales; family Cyclobacteriaceae; genus ELB16-189. The sequence continues at coordinate 114,983 of JAFDYV010000004.1, forward strand.
TAGGCTATCTCTTCTTTTGATATTTTAATGCGATCCATGATTTCCTGCAACCGCTGGGCCTTATCCATCACGCCCATATGTAATTCTTTTATTTTCAGTTTTTCAGCACGCTTCGATACAGGCAAGGAATCCTCACGAGTGATGATGCCCGTTTCAATGGAAGCAATTTTTCGCAGGCGCTCCACGCCCATGCCATCACGAAACGAAAAGCGTTTTAACTCTTCACCATTGCCGGAATAATACACGCCATTGTCTGTGAGTACACCGTCTACATCGGTAATCATCAACTTTATCTTTTCCGCTCGTCTTTTTATCTCTGTTATCGACATCTTCTTTAACGATTAGAGATGTGAGAAATTCCACTCGATTGTCATTTCTCAAATATTACTTTTAAATTATCGTCCATCCTCCATCTACTACCAAATTTCCACCCGTCATATAGTTTGAGGCATCGCTCGCTAAAAACACAATTGCGCCTTTATAATCCGTGGGCTGAGCCATTCTACCCAATGGGGTGCGTCCGGCATAATTTGATTTGAAAAATTCTTGCTGCCCGTTTTCCACTCCGCCTGGCGACAAAGCATTTACGCGAACGCCCTTGTCTCCCCAATACGCTGCCAAGAATCGCGTGAAACTAATAACCGCGCCTTTGGTAGTTGGGTATGAAGCAGATTTGTAAAATGTTTGCTCACCCTTTTCATTTTGATAAAGTTTTTGGTCTGGTGCGGTTACACCATAGGTCGAGGCAATGTTGATGATACTTCCTTGCTTCGCTTCGGCCATCACTTTACCAAAAATCTGACTACATAAAAAAACTCCTGTCACATTCACATCAAGTGATTTCTTCCAAAGGCTGATGGGGTAGTTTTCAAACTTGGACAACTCCAATGCTGCATTGGGATTTTCAAACATGTCATTGATGGCCGCGTTATTCACCAGCACGTCAATCTTGCCATATCTTTCTAAAATTGATTCCTTCGCTTCCATCACCGACAAATCACTTGACACATCAAGCCCCACACCCATATGTCCTTCACCCAACTCTTGCACAACTTTTTTTGAAGCAACCTCATCCACATCGGCAGCGATCACCTTTGCGCCCGCTTCGGCCAATGCATAGCAATGGTGCTTACCTAACAAGCCACAAGCGCCTGTTACGATTGCCGTTTTTCCCTTCAATGAAAATAACTCCATCATTTCACTTGCAACTCTTTCTCCCTAAATGTTTTTTGAACATCTCCCACTTTTCTAAACACTGCCTCCACTGGTTTGCCACGTAATTGCTGCGCTACACTATTTTCATTCAATGCGCTAGCCAACAGTGCTAACACCTCATCGTATGCCGCCAACGTTTTTTGGATATCCTCATCAGTATGCGTGAAACAGACGTTGTGAAATCCGCCCCACAAGACTCCGCGCTTAATCATTTCTTGCTGCACGAATGACTTCAAAATCAGCGGGTCACCGGCAGATGCATTGAAGGTGAGAATGGTACGACAGTCAAAACCCTGGCAAGTAGTTATCGAACTGAGATGATGTTTTGCCACTAACACATTATATCCTTCTCTCAATGTCTTACCCTTTGCAGCCAACGCAGCAGGAACATTTTTTTCAATCATCTCATGAATTGTGGCCATTGCAGCAGCCATTGACAATGCCTCACCGCCAAAGGTGGAGTAGAAGAACACATCTTTCTCGAAAAGTTGCATCACATCTTTTCTGCCCGTCAGTAATGCGATGGGCATCCCGTTGGCAAAGGCTTTTGAGTAAACGGCCAAATCAGGCGTGATACCAAAATATTCTTGTGCACCACCTACCGCTACCCGAAAGCCTGTCCACATTTCATCAAAAATCAGTAACGTGCCATTCGCTTGACAAAGCGCCTGTACTTTTTCCAAGAAGTTGTCCTTGGGCGCTTCAAAAATAAATGGCTCCAAAATCACACAAGCCACGTCATCGTCTAACTTGGCCTTTAACGATTCGATGTTATTATAATCAAACGTAGCTGACAGATCTTTAATCTCCTGAGGAATTCCATCCGCCCGGCTGGTAGTACCGATGTACCAATCATGCCACCCGTGATAACCACAACATAGTACTTTTTTTCTCCCGGTAAATGCACGAGAAATCCGAACAGCCGCGCTGCAAACTTCCGCGCCAGTTTTGGCAATACGTACTGCTTCTGCATTGGGAATAATGCGGTGAATCAATTCACTCAACTCTACTTCCAGCGGGTGCATCAATGAAAAGGTAATGCCATCTTCCAATTGTTTCTTGATCGCATTGTCAACCGCTTCATATCCGTAGCCCAGAGAAATGGGGCCGATACCCATGTTGTAGTCGACATACTCGTTGCCATCCACATCCCACACGTGTCCGTCTTTGCCTCTAGACAAATATTTAGGAGCTACTCCATTTACATATTGCGAAGGGCCTTTCGCCATGGTTTGCGTAACGGGAAACATGATTTGCTTCGCGCGCTCGTACCAGGCATTGGAGATGGTGATATCGGGATAGGATTGACTCATATTTTAACTTTTGAAGTGGACTCTAATGCTAAAATGGTTTGTGCGGCAATCTTCTTTGGAGTAAAATCTTCGTGCTCCAATACTTCGCTCAAGCGCGCAGCTTTGAACCATTTGTGCTGAAGTGAAATGGAATGTACGTTGGCCGTCAGTTGGTGCTTGAGCAACACCTCGGCAACGATCGAATAGAGACCTCCAATTTTAAAATGATCTTCAACAATCACCACCAACTCGCTTTGTTTGGCAGCGTCAATGATTATTTGTTCATCTACCGGCTTGAGGCTCCGCATGTTTACCAAGCCCACCGAGTGGCCATGCGCTTCCAGAATTTCCTTGGCCTGTAGTACTTGATTGAACAGCATGCCGTAAACCAAAAATGTAACGGTGCTCGGTTCGGCCACTACTTCCGCCTTGCCGATCACAAAATTCTTGTCGTGCTGATACAAAGGTTTTATCAAATTTGCGCGCGTATAAGCCGGGTAATTGGATTTCCAAATCGCGGGCAACATCAGAAGCATATCTTCCTCATCGGATGGAGCAAATACCTGCATTCCCGGGATGCCACGCATGATGGATACATCTTCAATTGCTTGATGCGTGGGGCCGTTGCCATCAGAAAGTAAACCCGGAATAAAACCAGTGAGCTTCACAGGCAAATTTGCAATACCTACATCCGTACGGATGAACTCAAAAGCACGCATGGTTAAGAAAGCAGCCAGCGCATGCACAACCGGAATGCGTCCGCGTAATGCCAAGCCCGCGGCCATGCCAATCATGGTTTGCTCAGTAATGCCTGTATCAACAAAGCGGTTTGCTAAAGCAGGGTTGTTGGGAATATTTCGAATCAACGCTCGGTTCTCGGCCGTCATAATGATGAAGCGTTCATCGGCTAGTGCTGATTCGGTAATGAGTTGTTCGTAGTTCATCTCGATGTGTTGACGTGCAGAAGTGTTAATGTGTTGATGTTCTATTTATCTATTTCGTTACAAGTTGCAGGCCTATCGCTCCAAGCCCTACCTCACGACAAGTGTTTCCGAATTCAGCTCGGCCATTTTGTTTTCATGCAATTCGCCCAACAATGCGTTCACTTCCTCACGTGTGAAATTGCAGAACCAGCGGTCGGCTCTGCGCTCAATGCTCGGCAGGCCCTTTCCACGCACCGTGTGCGCCACTACAATCGTTGGCTTTCTGTTTGCAAGTGGCAGATTTGAAAACGCTTCATCTAGTTTTTCAAAATCATGTCCATCTACGTCTATCGTATTCCAACCAAAAGCTTCAAATTTATCTTTGATAGAATTCAATGGAATCAACTCTTCCGTAGCCACGTTTGCCTGAAAATAGTTTCTATCTACAATCCAAATCAGGTTATCTAATTTGTGCGCGGCCGTTACCAACGCAGCCTCCCATACCGAACCTTCGTTTAATTCTCCATCGCCAGTAACGACCACGACTTTATTTCTTTGATTTTTTAACTTACAATCGAGTGCCACACCCATTGCTACTGACGGCAGATGACCGAGCGACCCCGAATGAAATTCTACCCCGGGAATATTTGTGTTGGGATGCCAGTAAATATGATCGTTTGCCTTGAGGTGATTTTCCAGTCTTGATTTTTCTATGAATCCGATTTCGGCAAACAATCCGTAAAGAGCGGGCACATCATGGCCTTTTGACAAAAACAAGTAGTCGCGAAGAGGATCGTTGAGATTATCTTTTGTAACGTTTAAAAATCTTTGATACAGAAACACAAACAGGTCTGCACAAGAAAGTGACGCGCCCGTAAAGCAACCACCATCAGTAGATAGTTTGATAATATTCTCGCGCACCAAAAGTGCCAAGTGTTTCAATTGCTTCAATTCGTCACTATTCATGAAACTTGTTCTACTATTCGGGTTTGTTGTTTATTGATTGTTTTCAGCTCATGTAAATGGTTACGATACCAGTTTACTCCAGCCCATTTGCCATTGATTTCCATCATTGACGGAGCCTCGTCAAGCAAATTCAAAATATCTTGTAACGTAAATTCAGGATTGTTGTAGAAAAGCTTCTCATACACTTGTTTGATAAACTCATAGTCTTCCGCATAATCAATCGTCCAACGGTGCGTCATCGAATAATCTAAACCGGTCTCCCATGTGACGTTTCCAATATTGAATTGATGTGGGCGTTCCCAGATATACGGTGTTGTGTGTTCCAGTTCCATGGGGGCGATGGCGTTTTCCCAAGTTTGTTCAAGCGCAGCGAATGACATTACTTCAATATCATTTCCATCAGGATAAGTAGCCGGATGTAGATTACTCGCGTAGTCAACCTTACCGTTACTCGCCAAAAAAAATTCCAATACTCTATCAATCACTTTTGCATCTATCAGCGGACAGTCTGACGGAATTTTCACCACCACATCTGCCTTGTATCGACTCGCCACTTGGTAGTGACGATCCAACAAATCGAATTTACTTCCGCGGTATACTTCAATTTGATTTTCTTCACACATTGCTACAATCGCATCATCTTCTATATGGGTAGTAGTAGCAACTACCACAGTACCTACTTTCTTTGCTGCTTTTACACGCTGCACCATCCGCAATAACAACGGCTCACCACATAGTGGCAACATCGCCTTTCCAGGCAAGCGCGTTGAACTTAATCTTGCTTGCACCACCGTTACAACGTTTGTTCCGCCCATGCTAACAAGCAATTTTTTGATAGTCTGCCTCGATGGTAGGTAGTTCCTCCACTAAAAATTTTTCTTTGCCATGCGGATATTCAATGAACCTGCGGCAAATGGCCGCGATATGAGCAGCCGAACGACCTCCATTTTGAATGGGTGTTTTTCTCTTGAGTTCTTCCAAATCAAAATAGGAGTGAACCTTTTTGCCAAGGGCGAGCCCAACATATACAACCGTAGAAAACTGTGTAACAAGTTCTTCACAGTGGTAAATCATTTCGTTGACATTCCCATCAGTGTAGACCCAAGCATTAGGCGCATGTTCATGTATTTCATGAATTGCCCTTTTCTTATTCTCGTTTGGATGAAGTTTAAAAATCAACTGACGCCCTTGCGCGATGGCAACACACTTTCGAATAAACTCGAGGCGATCATCATGCCCCATCAGTTCTCTGATATCCGAGGTTGCAACCAGCACGTAGTTACGGTGCGGAAAAGTATTGTACTTCAATGCCTCAACATTATCAAAATTTGGCATGCCGGTAACAATAAGTTTTCGGCTATCCGCTCCCAGCGATTGAAAATATTCGCGATAGCCTTCACTGGCCACGCAATACACATCAATTAAATTAGAAGTACCATTGAGAGACGTATTTCCCGCCCAATAGCCCGGCAGGTTCAATGCCTTAACCACTTTTGACCAAAACGTGATTTTATCCGTCATCCCTTCTTGCACCCAAACTGATTTGGTTGCCCTGATGGATTTTGGTACGAGCAAATCGCTGCACACCACCGCCAAATCATAATGGTTACTGTAAACGGATTGAGCGTAGTCGTTTTTGAGGCGATTTTGCGAGAGGTATCGCTCGGTATTCTCACGAAACTGGCCGCCTAAAATTGTGCTTGAGCCCCCACCTCTCTTGACAAATTCTTGCACTACCCAGTTATCGCTGTAGAATTGAGAAAAATAACAATCGTAATCAGACAGATGCGATGCGATGGCGTGCATCTGTATTACTTGGTTGAGAGAGCCAACCGTAAATAGTATCTTCTTCACCTATTGCTGTCTATATATGCACAAAAGTATTAGCGAAATGTTACTTGAAATTTTATAAAGAATGATGAAACGGTTAAGTTTTTAACGGTGGCTTAGCAGCCAGGCAACATTGCCGCCATAAAAAAGTGTAACTATCGAGTGTGCACGCCACATGCCAATGCAATGTCCATCAGAACTAAATTAGAAATCAAATTGCAACGGATACTGGATTCTATGTTCTTACCGGGTGAAGGCCACTCGGCTCAACGCTTTCAGATCGCGAAAAAATCTCACCACTAATTGGCGCAACTCAGGAGGAAAGAACAACTGAGATTTTGAAGTGATTAGCAATAACGAAAATTCCAACTCAATTCTCACCTAGCTTTCCATTGACGTACCGCTTTGTCATAGAAAACACGCCCATCCGGGAATTCAATCCACTCTTCGCTGGTATTGTTGATTTGATACCGAGTCAGATCTTCGCCTTTCACCATTAGTTCAAATAAGTAAGTTGCACGTTGTTGCAGCACTTCTGGTTTCATTTTCCAGGTTCTAAACACCTCTTCAAACTCTGCCATATTTTCACCCGGTTTGTTCCACTTTAACTTACCGGCAATTGCAACTCTTTTGTCTGTAATGCTGGGCGCCCTGCGGCTCACCATAAAATAAATTGTTCCATCTGACGCGGGATAGTAGGCGTCCAGCCGATGGAGGCTCTGTTGCTCAAGGTAGTGCGCATCATGTTCTTTACTAAATTTTTGCTCATTACTAACTCCCTTTGGAAGGTCGGATATGTACCGAATTACTTGAGCCACAAATTCATCTTGCTCTTTCAGCGATAAATGATCAGCTGGCGCATAACTTTTTTTGGTTGAGCAAGTGCACAACAACAATAAACAGAATAAACAGGAAATCGTTTTCATGGCACAAAAATAAAAAGACCTACCATGGGGTAGGTCTTTTCTTATTATTTATTGACTTACTTTTCCTAATTAATAGGCTTTCGAAATTGGCTGGAATTCCGCCCAGCCATCTGTCCAGTCGGTGGTTCCGAAAGCGCCTCGGTAAGTTACCGCAGTCCAAGTAAAGTTGTTTCCGTTAGCAAGTTTTGCCTCTGTCGAAAAGTTTGCGACACCCGCGGTTGTTAGAGTGCCAGTAGTAACCGCAAAGTTTGGATTCGAGGGGTAGGTTGGAATTGTGAAGCCAGCAAAGAACAACGAGGGATTGATACCCATAGCTGTATACGGTTCCACAGACCCCGCAGGAGTTCCAGCCACAGGCGACCAGTTCGGGCTGGCAATGCTTACAGCATTACCATTGTTAGTCCAGTAGTCACGAATTGGAGTAGCATCTCCGGCTGTCAACCCGGCTGGCGTAATTCCCGTTGAGAAAGCGGCCAGCGCTGTTGTAGACGTACCCACTTGCGTAGTGCCAGGGAAGAACAGTGTATTATTAGTATGCTTGCCGGCTCCTGAGGTCAAGTTATCCAACGTAGCCTGGTCATCTAAACGAAGACCGTTAGGGAAACCTGCAATAAATGAATTGAAAATGGAAATGGATGTTCTCCTTCTAATGTGAATAGCGTTGGCAAAGTTGGCCGAAATAGGTCGCGAAACACCGCTTGAACCAGTACCAGTGTTGAAATCGCGCGGACCAAGAATTGTCATGTTTGAAAATACGCCACGAGTATAGCCTGCAGCACCTTGAGGTGTGTCGTTAGCATTTGCTTGGTTATCACTCTCAAAACCGTTTGAACCAGATTGGTCAGCATAGAAAGGGTTGCGCACAGCTAATCCAAACTGCACGTTACCGCCCCAGCCGAAGTCAGTGTCAAAGTCATCGTCCCAAGCGCTTAGTGAAACCAAATTTTTTCCATTTACGGTGCCGCCAAACCACTCAAAATTGTCATCGCCACCAAATGAAGTCTGTACAAATTCAACGGTGGTTGCATTTCCTACACCGCCAAGGGTCAAACTATTGGTCTCGTTATTGGGAGTCAACTCCACACCTGCATACTCGATGCGAACATAACGCAACGAACCTGAATTCGAATTTGCGTTGGTAGTAGGGCTAGTGGTATTGCCATAAGTTTTCGCAGGTGTAATACCCTCAATAGCAGGTTGCGTTGCTTGATTCACCCATGCATTACCCAACAGGATAACGCCACCCCAGTCACCACGGTCTCTCTCGCCTGGAAGCTGAGCAGAAGTAAATACAATTGGATTGGTTGCCGTACCATTTGCAATCAAAGTTCCGCCCACGTCAACCAATAAAGTACCCTTTGTTGCTTTGTCACCCAAAATCACTGTCCCGGCAGGAATGGTAAGGGTTACTCCGCTGGGCACAAACACTTGACCTTTCAGGAGATATTTTCTAGTTGCGACTAAAGTCTGGGTAGTTAAGTTTCCAGTCAATTCAATGATTGGATTCCCTACTGTTACTACAAAAGAAGAAATAAGTGAAGGGAACTGCTTACTATCTATAGCCTGAAAACCAATCACAAACGTAGAACCAACAATTGCGTTTGCTGGAATATTGAAAGTAAATTCTTGAGTGAACGTTCCTCCAGTAAAAGCCAAATCCGGGTAAGCGGAGCTTGACGTGCCGTTTACAGAAATCTGAACAGTACTGCCACCATTGGGCGAATTTACCGTGATAGTGGTTTTTACTGCAGCACCAGGTAAATCAGAAGCTGTTGCGGAAGATAAAGAAATTGTTGGGGCTGGCTTGGCTGCCTCTGTCTTATCGCAAGACTGAAGGAAGGCCACCATTGCCACCGCTAGCAATGAAACAAATGCGGTAGTAATCTTTTTCATTTTGTTATAGTTTTTTTGAGACGGACAAAAGTAGACCTATAAGAATACCTGTTGATTAACTGTGCTTTACCAAATTGTTAACTTCGGGAACATTTGGATAACAATAAAAAAGGCTCCTGTACAGAGCCTTTTTTGTCAGTAGCTTGGTGAACTGCCAAATTATTTCAAGGCAAACTTCCAGTTAAAGCTGATGGTGTACTGCGTACCAATCCGATAGCTTTGAATCAAGTCTTCTTTCGAGTCAATTGACTGATCGCGATTGTTGTCTTGTACGAGCCAGTAACGGGCATTCAAAATGTTTTGCGCATTGAACTTAGCCTCAAACTTGCGCCAGAATGTCTTGGCAAGCTGCAGATCCAACGAATGGCGTGGCATCTCCCACCAGCTGGGGAACAAGTCATCACCAACTGCAAAAATGCGAGGGCCAAACACGTTGTATCCTAAGTTAACAGAATATCCTTTCTCCTCATCAAAGTAGTATAAGCCTGTGTTAATGATGTAAGGACTTTGTCCCTGCAAAGGGCGTGACTGATCAAGGTTTGCAAACGCAGGGTCGCTAGGAATCTGCACTTCACTTTTGATCCATGACGCGTTTAAGTTGAAACTAGTGTTTCTCAAAAACCTGTTTACTCCTAAACTCGCTAACGACTTTTTGAACTCCAATTCAAAGCCCCAGTTGATCGCTTGCTTTGCATTGTTGTAAGTAAGTTGTGGGTTTTCTGCGGTTCGTTGCAAAAAGATTTCAATCGGATTAGCGATATGCTTGTAAAACGCCCCAATGCTGAAAAGCTCACCTGGGTTTGGATACATCTCATATCGCAAATCGAAGTTGTCTACATTCGCAACCTTCAAGTTGGGATTTCCGATCAAGGCTGCCTCGTATTCAAAAGCGTAGTATAGAAAAGGAGCGATTTCTCTAAACTCGGGGCGGTTTACCGTTCTACTATATGCCGCTCTAATCAGTCGCCTGTCGTCTAGATTAAACGCTGTGTTAAATGAGGGCAACAGCGAAAATACTGAGTTCTTTACGTTCACAGGATTCACGCCATCGCTGCCTGTTAACGTTTGGCGGAATGACTCTCCGCGAACACCCGCAGACAAATCCCATTTGCCTATTGGCAACACGCCACTAACATAACCGGCACCAATAAAACCAGTACCGCTATACGAATCGCGTGCCTGAGTACCTTCTTCAATCACAAATCCATCGATACGCTTAATATTTGTTGGCGAGAAAATGGTCGACAGGGGTTGTTGAATCAACTGCTGACCAATCGCTTGATTGAAATTACCAGGATATAAATAGTTTAAGAAACGAGCGTTAAAGGTTCTCTCCTTGTAATCTAAATAATAGCCAGCCCTTAAAGAGGCTCTCCGTTTCTCCTTAGGTTCGCCAAAAATCTGTTCAAAGTTTAAGCCGTGAGAAGCACCTTTGTCTTTCAATCCAGACCAGAATCTACCTGACTCAAAAGGGCTGGCAGCCGAAGGCAACTGCATGGTAAACGGATCTGTTTCTGTTGCTGTCTTTGCTCTAAATGTTCTAAACCGTCTGAAGTCAGGTTCATTACGGTCGATATAGCTTACGCCAACCACCCAATTCAGTTTTGTCTTTCCCACCGCATCCAACTCATGGAAGCCCTGCAACTGGCCAGTATAAATACTGCGCGACAGATAGTGATACGCATAGTTTCTTAAATCGTCAGATGGGCGTTGAATGAAATCATCGCCTCTGCGTAGGGTTGTTTCATTCTGACCAATTTGCACGAACAGGTTCTTAAACTCAATCTTGTGTTTGGGACTTAGCTTGAACATCCAGTTATGCATACCGCTAATCTTCACGTTGTTTGCAGAGAAGCTATCGAAATAGCGAAATCTCAACGGGCTATTGGATTCTAAAATCTGGTTATATCTCAAAAACTCCGACACGTACAACTGGTAGCTGTTGCTATAACCAATGCTCGTGATGTTTCGGGCTTGAACTTTTCCAATATTGAAGCCCTCCGAAATCGAAAAGTTTGCACCCCAATCGATAGGTGCTGACCTCGAGGTGTTGTCAAAATTGTTGGACAACGTCTTGCCGGCCAACTCACGCAAAGATGAATTGCGAGGGGAGGCTACCAACGCTTGCGTTGCAGGAAAGTTTTCAGGGAGGGACCGATCTCCATTATCAAATCCAAAAACATCGGTTGAACTTCCGCGTGATTGTGAGTAATCGCCAAAGGTTGTATTCTGCCGATAACCGGCATTCATTCCAAAACTTATAAATTTCTCGTCAGTCGGATTTTTGGTTGACATTTGGATAATGCCGCCCGCAGCATCACCCGGTAACTCAGGTGTGGAAGATTTGTAAATCAACAGTTGGTCAAGAGCTCCAGCCGGAATGAGATCAAACGAAAATGACCTTTTATCAATTTCGGTGCTTGGGCCCACTGCACCATTAATCAACACCTGGTTATAACGCTCCGGCATGCCGCGCACCACCACAAACCGGTTATCCGTAATCGTTACACCCGACACACGCTGCATTACTTGTGCGGCATCTTTATCTGGCATTTTAGTTATCTGTTCTGCTGAAATACCACTAACCACAAGCTTTGCTTCCTTGATTCCACTTATCAACGAAACATCATTATTTACTTCTCGAGTGGCTGTAACCACAACTTCAGCAAGTTCTGCCACATCTTCTACCAAAGTGATGTTTACAGTGGTGCGCTTTCCGCTTTCGACTACAACATCTGCTACCGTTTGTGTTTTGTAGGCCACATATGAGACTACCAATGTATAGGTGCCGGGCTTAACGCTATTGATCACATAATTTCCTTCTACATCAGTTGAAGAACCAACCGTAGTTCCTTGAATAACCACGTTGCCGCCAATAATTGGCTCTTTGGTTTTTAAATCCACTACCGTGCCCGAGATGGTTCCCAACTGTGCCCATCCGTTAACGCTAGCAACTAATAAAAAAGCCAAAACATAGAAATTCTTCATACCTATAATTTTGTCGCAAAGGTGGCACGAGCATGTTACCCAATAGGGTAGCCTATGTTATGAAATTGTTAAGGAAGGATCGAAAAGAATGGCGTTTTTGGCCTCAAAAAACAGAACTTGTTTCGGAATAAATCAATAAGTCATTTGAAATACAATGAGTTGCGCAGATCGGCAACATAACATTTGGATTACTTTCTGATAAAGTATTTAATCTTTGGTTAATGTCACACCGGTAATTTCAGAGTGCATATTTCAGATTGACCCTAACCAGAAATTTTGAATCTGTAATCTGAAATCTTAAATCACTTGGCAATCGGCACCTTGGTGAGCAACACTTTTACAATGTCAGCGGTGCGTACATTGTCGGCTTCGGCTTCGTAATTCAATAAAATACGGTGGTTCATTACATCCAGCGCCACTTCTTTAATGTCTTCGGGTAACACGTAATCGCGGCCGTCCATATAGGCCACAGCTTTTGAAGCCAAATTGAGGTTGATGCTCGCACGGGGCGAAGCGCCAAATTGGATGTACTGCGCCTCGTGGTCAAGTTTATACTCCTTTGGCTTGCGCGTGGCCGTCACCAACTCAATAATATACCGCTCCAACGATTCAGACATTTTCACTTTGTTCACGCCTTCGCGGATCGAAAAAATATCTTCTTTGGTAAGCACGGGGTTTACCTCATAGCCAAATTGCATGTTGGATATCCTGCGCATAATTTCCAACTCCTCTTCTTTGGTAGGATAATTCACAAACACCTTCATCATGAAACGGTCTACCTGCGCTTCGGGCAAAGGATAAGTACCTTCCTGGTCTACCGGATTTTGGGTAGAGAGTACCAAAAAAGGTTTGTCGAGTTTAAAAGTGGTTTCACCAATGGTTACCTGCTTCTCTTGCATCGCCTCTAGCAAAGCAGATTGAACTTTTGCGGGAGAGCGGTTGATTTCGTCCGCCAAAATGATGTTGGCGAAAATCGGACCTTTCTTTACCTCGAACTTGCCATCTTTCTGGTTGTAAATCATAGTGCCCACCAAATCGGCCGGCAGCAAATCGGGCGTGAACTGTATCCGTTGAAAATCCAGGTGAAGTACCTTGGCCAGGGTAGAAATAGTGAGTGTTTTGGCCAGCCCCGGAACACCTTCTAACAGTACGTGACCATTCGTAAATAAACCTACCATCAACCGGTTTACCATGTAGTTTTGGCCTACCACCACTTTGGCTACCTCATCATATACCTGTTTGATTTTGGCTTTGTGGTTTTGGTGCTGTTCTGTAGAAGGAGTAAAAGACATACGTTCAACTATTATTTTCCAATGAAACGGCAATATTACAGATTTGTTGGGTAGCGATAAAGCCCAATATCGCACGTGATGCCCGGAATGTTGGCGGCAGATTCGGCATCGCAACAATTCCAAAATTCCTTAGCTTTGGCGTCATTTTTTATGTGGACACGCCTGGCGCAATTCATCATTAGATTCCGGTTACCCTTGATTGGTGTGATTTTGGCCATTACCGTGGTGATGGGCTACTATGCCACCAAGGTGGAGATGAGCTACGACCCTGGCCGCACCGTGCCTGAGGACGACCCCGAGATGGTTTTCCTCCAAAAGTTCAAGCAGCAATTTGGAGAGGATGGGAACATCATCGCTGTGGGGCTGCGCGATAGCGGCATCTTTCAACTCAAAAACTTCAATCGCTTTCGCGAACTGAATAAGCAAATAAAAAACATTGAGGGCGTGAACAACCTCCTAAGCATGCCCGAGGTGAAAATCATTCGAAAAGACACCGCCAACGTTCGGTTTTATTTAGATGCGCTGTTCCCGAAAGATGTACGAACGCAAACCCAACTCGATAGCTTGTTGGGTGCATTGCGCAATCAAAAGTTTTACATGGGCCAATTGGTGAACGAGCTAAACGGTGCCACCATGATGCTCATTTCTGTGCAAAAAGAAGTAATGAACTCCGAAAAGCGCATCGCGCTTACCAAGGCATTGACGGATTTTGGAGATTCGTTCAGCAAAGACACCAACATCAAACTGCGCTACGCTGGCTTGCCTTTCATTCGGGCGAAGGTGGCCTCACAAGTGCGGGCAGAAATGCAGATATTCTTATACCTCTCTGCGCTGGTCACAGGAGTAATTATGTTCTTGTTCTTCCGTTCATTCCGCGCAGTCATTTTTTCAATGATTATCATTGGCATTGTGGTGGTGTGGGTGATGGGCACGCTGGCGCTGTTTGGATACAAGATTACCTTGCTCAGCGGCTTGATCCCTCCGGTAATTGTGACCATCGGCATCACCAACGCCATTTACTTGCTGAACAAATACCACTTGGAATTTGCCAAGCGCAGAAACAAAGAAGAAGCGATTGCTGCCGTGGTAAACAAAATGGGATTGGCCATGTTCCTCACCAACCTAACTGTCGCGATTGGATTCTTGACGTTGCTTGCCACCGACATCACCATTTTGCGCGAGTTTGGTATAGTGGCGGGCCTCAACATCATGGCGTTGTTTGTGGTGAGCCTGATCATGATTCCTGGTATTTTTAGTTGGTTACCCGAACCAGGGCCTAAGCACTTGCGCCACCTCGATTTCAAAATCATGGGTGCATTTTTGAAGTACAATGACTTGATGGTGCACCGCTATCGGCCGGCCATTTACATTGCTACTGCGGTTATTACAATTGTGTCTGTCATTGGCATGCTGCGGCTGGAATCCATCTCCTACATGGTAGATGATATACCCGAAGACAGCGACATCAAAAAAGACCTGAAGTTTTTTGAAGCGAACTTTAGCGGTATGCTGCCTTTGGAGATCGAGGTGAACACCGGCAAAAAACGTGGCGTGCTCAATCTAAAAAACCTAGAAAAAATCGAAGAGTTCGAAAATTTCATCGACTCTATTTCGGTTGTGTCGCGCCCGGTATCAATTGTGAGTTTGGTGAAAGCCTCCAAGCAGGCATTCTATAACTACAACCCAAATAAATACTCACTGCCCACCAAAGCAGAAAGTGGTTATATTCTCCGCTACATGAAGGGACAAAACGATAACTCGGGTTTGTTAAAATCCTTTGTTGATTCCACCTTCACCAAAATGCGCATCTCCATGCAGATTGCCGACATCGGTTCGAAGCGCCTTGATTCTTTGGTGCACACCGTAATTGAGCCTCGGATGGACTCTATATTTCACGGAACGAATATCACCACGGGAGTCACTGGCACCACTAAACTGTTTATCAAAGGCAACAAGTTCTTGATTGATAACCTGCAAGAAAGTCTGTTGCTCGCTTTTATTCTCATCACCTTATCAATGGCATTGTTGTTTGCCAGCGTGCGCATGATCATCATTTCGCTCGTGCCGAACCTGATCGCGTTAATGATTACAGCGGGCATCATGGGCTATATGGGTATCGATTTGAAGCCGAGTACCGCTTTGATATTCAGCATCACATTTGGTATTTCGGTGGATAACTCCATTCGCTTTTTGGCAAAGTACCGGCAAGAACAATTGGCCAATGGCTTTTTTGTTCCGGTGAGCGTAAGTGAGAGCATTTTAGAAACGGGTAAGAGCATCATCTACACCAGCATCGTTTTGTTCGCTGGCTTTATCCTGTTTGCCTTCTCGTCATTTGGCGGAACCATTGCCTTGGGTATTTTAACGTCCACTACGTTGGTAATTTCAATGTTCACCAACCTGATTTTGCTGCCTGCCCTGATCATGACGTTTGACAAACCCAAGAAATCAAAGGGAGAGAAATTGTTAATCGATGATTTTGACCCCGGCTTTTATGGCGAAGATGAAGACGTGGCCATCGACCTGAGCAAGATCAAGATTCATGATCGGAAAGGAATATCTGAATAACAGTTGATTGTTTCTCTGTTGTCACCACTAACGATACTTCGCATCGGTGATGGCAACTTCGAGGGGCGGAAAACGCACAAAATCAAAACCCTTGACAATGGTCTCCAACACATCTAACGCAACTCCTTCACCCATCAACACCAGGTAAAAGCGATTTTGAACGCCCACTGCAATTTGTGACTTACTGTTAATCTTATCGAACGACACCCATCCCGGTTGACCTTGCAATTCATAAGCGGTTTCCAGCCTCGCGTCAGAATCTGAGCTTTCGGCTCCTTTCCATTTTTGCGTGGCTTGCCTGTACATGACAGAAGCATTGTGGTAATCGAACAACATAATGTTGATCTGCTTCTTGCCGTGCACAAACGTGCGCTCAATCATTGAGTACGACAACGTGCCGATTTTTAGCATGCGGCCTTTGGGCTCGGTGGTGCGGTATCCCTCAAGCTTCTGGGGTGTCAATTTCTCAAGTTGTTCGGTGGTAAGCACCGTTGGCTGCGCCCAAACAGCGGCTGCTGCCATGCAAGCAAACGCTACAAAAAGAAACCGACTGAAACGATTGGCAGCTTGCATGTCCCCAAATAAGCACATTTTTCTAATTCGAGTCGCGGATTCTTTATAAAATTCGCATCGCAAGAATTCGAAACCCCTATCTGTCTCTAATTAGTTTGGCAAACTCTTGCAAAGTGGCCGTTTTTATCAACGGGAATTCAACACTACTTAAAGCCAACAAGGCATTATCATTGGTGACCAATAGATCTGCGGCAGCGGCTACAAATAAATCAGCAAACTTATTGTCGTCCGCATCTCCAATCACTAAGTTGAATTGATAAAAAATATTATGTAGGGATGTGTTCTCTGCCGTCAAAATTACGCCCAAGAGGTTGTGGCAAACTTCCTCACCCCAAAATTCAATGAACTTCTCTTCATATTCGAGCAATACTTCCGCAGAAAGGCAAAGTGTATATCTCCTTTGCAAGAACCTGTCGAACACCTCTCTATACTCGGATCGCTTCCCGATGCAGCTAATGAAACAATTGGTGTCTAGTACTATTTTCAATAGCTAGGTTATTTTTTGCCACCGTGCAACCACTGCTCGTAAATAGCCTGCGTATACCCACCTTCCATTTCCTTTTTTTCAATTGCCAATTCAAGCTTTTTTGCAAAGTAGAAATTGAGGAGAGACTTTATTTCTCGCGCCTCCCGCTCATCCGTCACATGCCTTAAGCTTTTTAGCAAATCTAGCTGCAACTCGTTTAGTCTGCCTTCTTGTGCGGTTAACATAAAATGTAGTTGGTATTTGCAAATTTAAGAAATAATGGCGACCAAACGACCATCTTGCATTGCGGTAGAATGACTGATACTCACTAAATTGCGCCCTCATTTTTTTGACCGTGGGCAACTTGAAAAATTTTAACGAATTCAAAGATTTAAACCTGGCACAGGTAGCTTCTGAAATACTGAGCTTCTGGAAAGCGCAGGGCGTTTTCGAAAAATCGGTGGGCAACCGTGAAGGTAAGCCGACTTTCACGTTTTACGAGGGGCCACCTTCGGCCAACGGAACGCCCGGCATTCACCACGTAATGGCGCGCACCGTCAAAGATATTTTCTGTCGCTATAAGACTTTGCAGGGATTTCAGGTGAAGCGCAAAGGCGGCTGGGATACGCATGGCCTGCCGGTGGAACTACAGGTAGAGAAACAACTGGGCATCACCAAAGACGATATCGGTAAGAAGATTTCCATCGAAGAGTACAATCAAAAATGCCGCGAAACGGTAATGATGTACAAAGACCAGTGGGACGATCTGACAATGAAGATGGGCTACTGGGTGGATTTGCAAAATCCCTACATCACCTACAACAACGAGTACATTGAGAGCATCTGGTGGATACTGAAAAAGTTTTACGAAAAGGGTTTGTTGTACAAGGGCTACACCATTCAACCCTATTCACCATCTGATGGCACGGGTTTGAGCTCACATGAATTGAACCAACCCGGCTGCTACAAAGATGTGAAAGACACGAGCGTAGTGGCGCAGTTCAAATTAGTACGTGATGCAAAATCAGAGTTCTTGTTCTCCCCCCTGCAAGGGGGGACGGAGGGGGGTGTCCACATATTAGCTTGGACGACCACACCCTGGACTTTGCCATCAAATACTGCTCTAACAGTCGGGGAAAAAATTCAATATGCGCTGGTCAAAACCTTCAACCAGTACACGCACAAGGCTATCAACGTTGTGTTGGCGAAGGATTTGATTGGAAAATATTTTTCAGAAAAAAACAAAGACTTAAAACTTAGCGACTACAAAGCTGGCGACAAGAATATTCCGTTTGAAATCGTAAAAGAATTTTCGGGCAAAGATTTGGTTGGTCTCCGCTACGAACAACTCATGCCATACGTGCAACCGTTACAAAATCCCGACAAAGCCTTTCAAATTGTGGCGGGTGATTTTGTAACTACTGAAGACGGTACAGGCGTGGTACACACGTCTCCTACTTTCGGTGCGGATGACTTTAGGGTGGCGCAACAAAACGGAATCCCTCCGCTCATGGTGCGCGATGAGGCAGGCAACGAAATGCCAACTGTGGATAAGAAGGGAAAATTTGTGACTGAGATTGGCAAGCACTTGCAAGAGGGCGTGGCGAAATATAAAATCAAAACGCACAAGCCGTTGGGTGCCGATGATTTTTATGTGAAGAACTATACCGATGAAGATGAATCTCACCCCGACTATAAAACAACGGACGTCATCATCTCTATCATTTTAAAAGAAGAGAACAAAGCCTTCAAAGTAGAGAAGTACGAGCACACCTATCCGCACAGTTGGCGCACCGATAAACCAGTACTGTACTATCCACTCGATGCGTGGTTCATCAAAACCACCGCATTGAAAGATAAAATGGTAGAGGTGAACAAAACCATCAACTGGAAACCAGAATCTACCGGCACAGGTCGCTTTGGTAATTGGTTGGAGAACTTGGTGGATTGGAATTTATCTCGCTCACGCTACTGGGGCACACCGCTGCCGATTTGGAGGACGAAAGACGGCAAAGAAGAAATCTGCATTGGCTCGATTGAGCAACTCAAAATTGAAATTGAAAAAGCGAAGAAGGCGGGAATCCAGTATACAGCATCCAGCATCCAAGATTTACACCGTCCCTTCGTTGACGAAATAGTTCTGGTAAGCAAAAGCGGCCAGCCCATGTACCGCGAGACGGATTTGATTGACGTTTGGTTCGACTCAGGCGCAATGCCCTATGCACAATGGCACTACCCGTTTGAGAATCAAGAAGTCTTTAACAGCGCTTACCCGGCCGATTACATTGCCGAAGGTGTAGACCAAACACGCGGCTGGTTCTTTACGCTTCACGCCATAGCGGTATTGCTCAGCGAGAGCAGTGACGAAATCAAAAAAGTAAACGCACAAGTTGGTAATAACGGCAAGGCATTTAAGAATGTGATCAGCAACGGTCTTGTCCTTGATAAAGACGGCAACAAAATGAGCAAACGTAAGGGAAATGTGGTGGACCCATTCGCTGCGCTCAATAAATACGGTGCCGATGTGTTGCGCTGGTACATGATTGAAAATGCGCCACCGTGGGATAATTTAAAGTTTGACTTTGCAGGTGTTGAAGAAACGCAGCGAAAATTCTTTGGCACATTGCAAAACACTTATTCATTTTTTGCACTGTATGCCAACATCGATGGTTTTGCCAAAGATGAAATGAATGTTACGGGCAAAGAGCATTTAACGCACCTCGATCGCTGGATCATTTCAAAATTGCAATCGCTGATAATTGAAGTGCGTGCCGCGTATGAAGATTATGAACCTACCAAAGCCGCGCGCGCCATTCAAGAATTTGTGAACGACCACCTATCGAACTGGTATGTTCGCTTAAATCGCAAGCGTTTTTGGGTGGGCAAAATGACCGAAGACAAAAAGGTAGCCTACGAAACGCTGTTTGAATGTTTGCTCGTCACCGCTCAACTAATGTCGCCCATTGCACCATTTTTTGCAGACTGGTTATACAAAAACCTTACCGACAGCATTCGCGACAGCGCCAAGAAGAACAATACCCCGCTTCGGTTTGAATCTGTTCATTTGACGGACTTGGTTCAATCGGAGCAAAACCGAATTGATGCCGAATTGGAAAAATCAATGGAATATGCGCAACGCATTTGTTCGTTGGTGCACTCCATCCGCAAGGCAAGCAAGATAAAAGTGCGTACACCGCTCCAAAAAGTCTTGTTGCCCGTATTGGACGAAAAGTTCGCCAATCGCATCAAAGGCGTGGAGGACATCATCAAATCTGAAGTGAACGTAAAATCGATTGAATACATTGACGATGCTTCGGGTTTGTTGGTGAAGAAAGTGAAACCGAATCTGCCCAAACTTGGCAAACAATACGGGCCCAAAATGAAGGAGGTTTCAGCTCTCATTACCGCATTAGACAAAGTTGAAATCCAAACCCTGGAAAAAACAGGCAAGCTTGCGAAGAGCGGTTTTGATTTGGTGCTAGAAGATGTTTTGATTTCGTCAGAAGATATTCCCGGTTGGTCGGTGGCCGTGGAGGGTGGCATTACCGTTGCGCTCGACATTAATATTACTGATGAATTGAAACGAGAAGGCATTGCACGTGATTTTGTAAACCGCATCCAAAACTTGCGTAAGGAAAAAGGCTTAGAAGTCCTCGATAAGATTTCAATTGAAGTAGAAAAAGATCATATCCCAAAAGAGCAGGCTGAACAAGTCGTGCGCGCATTAACCGAATTCAAAGACTACATCAGCACCGAAACCCAAGCGCTGAGTTTGGAGTTAAAAGAAAAGGTAGCTGACACTGCTGAAATAGAAATGGATGAGTTCGTTTTGAAGGTGAGGATAAACTTGAACTAGCACGCATGAAAATTTTGAAATATCTATTAATCGCCCTGGCGGTCATTGCGATTGACCAAACAAGCAAACTGCTCGTGCATAAATACATGTACCTGCACGAGGAGGTAAACGTGGTTGGCGAGTGGTTTAAGCTGCATTACCTTTTGAACCCGGGCATGGCATTTGGCATCAAGTGGGAAAGTGAATTTGGAAAATTGGCACTCACCATCTTCCGCATTTTTGCCATGTTTGGTATCGGCTATTATCTGGTTACCATGATCAAGAAGCAATCGCATGCTGGCTTTTTGATTTGCTTGGCGCTGATTCTTGGCGGGGCAGTCGGCAATGTGATCGACAGCACTTTTTATGGCGTATTGTTGAACAACGCACCTTTCGATGCGCCCAGCCCTTGGTTCCACGGCCAGGTAATTGATATGCTGTTCTTTCCGCTGTTCAACTTTACTTGGCCTGAGTGGGTACCCTTGATAGGAGGCCAGGATTTTCTTTTCTTCAGTCCTGTTTTCAACATTGCAGACTCATCTATCTTTATCGGGGTCGCTTCGATCTTGATTTTCCAAAAGCGGTTTTTCAAAGAAGCGCACGAAACAGAACCAACAACAACAGAAGCAAGCGAAGCAGCGGGTGAAAATCAAATGCCATCAACCTCTACCCCAGTATAAACATGGCAGAGCAACTAATTATTGACACCACGCAAGACAAAGCCGCTCGCTACCAATCGTTGCTGCCGCAAATTGAAGGATTGGTTACTGGCGAAACAGACTTAACAGCCAACCTCGCCAATATAGCCGCAGCTTTGAAAGAAGCCATGGGATTTTTTTGGGTTGGATTTTACCTGGTGAAAACAAATGCTACAGGAAATCAGGAATTGGTACTTGGTCCGTTTCAAGGTCCCATCGCGTGTACACGCATCGGGTTTGGCAAAGGGGTATGCGGTGCCAGTTGGAAAGAAAGAAAAGTGATGCTGGTTCCCAACGTAGATGAGTTCCCGGGGCACATCGCCTGCAGCTCTGCCTCTAAATCAGAAATAGTTTTACCGGCATTCAAAAATAATGAAGTAGCGTTGGTGTTGGATGTAGACAGCGATCAGCTCAACGACTTTGATTCGACAGACGAGAAATATTTGTCGCAACTGATGCAGTTGGTGGAGCGTTTCGTTTAGACTCTTTCTGGCTCAAAGAATATCGTCAGAATCTTCGTACATTCGATTCATGGTGCGGATGTTAGTAGCATTTTCAATGATGATGGCTGTTTTGACTTCTGTACAAGGCCAAACCAGCGCCAAGTCTAACGCCAGCAATTTGTTCGGCATTTGGCAAAACAAGCAGCAGGGTTTTCAAATGGTACTCATTCTGAACAAAGACAAAACTGGCGAATTTGACGGGGAAGCTATCCAATTTTCAACCACCGGATCTAAGTTGTTGGTGGTACAAAATGGCGAAACCATCACTTATGATTTTAAACTACTGGGCAATGCGCTAACGCTGTCGGGTGGCGACTTAGACAGTGAGATTACCTTTACGCGGCAAGGAACCACGCAAACAACCGCTGCAACACCGCAGGCGACCACCGGCAACCCTGCGCCTGCAGCAAGCGCCCAATCAAATGCAAGTAAGGGAGCAGTGCCGCAAGAACTCGTTGGCAAATGGTGTTATGTGAATGTGTAAAGTTCCTCCACGGGCGGTAGCTCAACAGAACGTTGCATCACGCTGAATGCAGATGGCACCTACGAATATTATGGTGAGTCATCGCGCACCGTGAATACACCAGATGCGTATGGTGGCACGTCATCAAAAAGCAGCGATCGGGGCAAATGGTGGTTGAAGGGTGACCGCATTTATTATCAATCGCAAACACAAGGCGATGGATCATATGCATTTGAAAAACGGAATCACCCCAAAAACGGAGATCCGATGATTGTGTTAGATGGCGATACCTACGTTACCTTCTACAACAAACCACCTTGGAGATAGGTTATTATTTGTACCTTCACGATATCTAAAAATCTTTTTACATGAATAATTTAACCCGCAGAAATTGGCTGAAGTCATCCTTGGGTTTGGCTTCCGTATTTGTAGTGACACCATCGCTTGTTAATCAATTGATGGCCGCACCTGCCAGTCACGCAGAACGAGAATATTTTGCTGCTGTACCGAACGGCAACAAAAAGATTAGGCTCAACTCCAACGAAAATCCGTATGGCCCATCTGATAAAGCAAAGAAAGCGGTGATTGATATTTTAAGTGAAGGAAACCGATACGCGTTCAATGAACTTGACGATTTAAGGAAAACAATTGCACAAAAAAATGGCGTTGACCCAAGTTTTGTGTTGCTTGGTGCAGGTTCCGGAGAATTGCTCGTGCAAACTGGCATTGCCTTCGGTATCAATGGCGGCCGCGTGCTTTCAGGTTACCCCACATTTACGTTGTTGATGAGCTATGCGGAGCAAATGGGTGCTACCTGGGATCGCGTAGACTTGAACGAAAGACTAGAATACAACTACCAGGCGTTGCTGGCTGCCATCAAGCCCGACACCAAATTGGTTTTTTTCTGTAACCCCAATAACCCCACGGGCACTTTTGTAAACACTGATACAGTACAGTCGTTCTGCTTAGAAGCTTCTAAGAAAACACTCGTCTATGCAGACGAGGCTTATCTGGAATTTATGGAGCCCGCGCAGCAAAAGTCGATGGTCAGTTTGGTACAAAACAATCCGAACATCGTTGTATCAAAAACATTTTCTAAAATCTATGGCCTTGCGGGATTGCGCATTGGCTACTTGATTGGCCACCCGGATACATTGAAGAAAATTGCCAAGTTTGGCGACACCATTTCGCCAAGCCAAACAGCATTGGCCGCGGCAAAGGCTAGCTTGGGCGATGAAGACTTCATGAAGTTGACCCGCGATAAAAATGCAGCCGCTCGTAAAGTACTCACCGACTACCTGCAAAAGAAAAACTGGTATTGTGGCGATCCCAAAACAAATGTCGTTTTCTTTCCCGCGCCAAAAGGCGGGAAACAAATTCTCTCACAGTTGGACGAACGTGGATTTTTGATTCGCATTTGGGACTACCAACAAAAAGAGTGGTGCCGCGTAAGCATTGGCACACAAGACGAGATGAAGAGCTTCGTGAAGGTGTTTGACGAGGTAGTAGCGTAATTCAAAAAAAACTATGCTCGATGTCAGGTTGAGCGCAGGCGAAACCGGGCACCATTCCCCACAAACGACTTCGACAGGCTCAGTCTGGCAATGATTTTTTGGCTTAACTTGTGGCCGAAACTGAGGCCATGTCCCACAACCCGTACGCAGTACTAAAAATCCGCGACTTTAATCTGTTTATCACCGCACGGTTGCTGGTAACGCTGGCCATCATGGTGCAGGCGGTGGTAGTGGGCTGGCAGATTTATGAAATCACAAAAGATCCCTTGGCACTTGGCCTCATTGGCTTGGCGGAGGCAATCCCTGCCATCACCGTTTCATTGTATGCCGGTCACCTGGCCGATGTGGTGGAGCGAAAGAAAATTATTGTGGTGTGTTTGATTACGCTGGTGCTGAGCTCTTTTGCATTGCTATTTTTTACCTTCAACATCGGTGCGTTTATTTTAGCCAATGGCGCGCTGCCGATTTATGTCGTCATCTTTGCGAGCGGCATTGCACGGGGTTTCTTGTCGCCTGCCAATTTTTCGTTTATGCCACAGTTGGTGCCACGCGATTTGTACCAAAACGCGATTGTGTGGAACAGCACGTTATGGGAAGGCGCAGCCGTGGGTGGCCCGATTTTGGGCGGATTGATCTATGGTTACTTCGATATTACGTCAGCTTACACAGCCGATGCCGCACTGATGGTGATGGGGCTGATCTGCGTGTTGCTGATACCCAACCGTCCGTTGCCACCCATTTCTGAAGAGCAAAGTGTATTTGCAAAAATCAAAGCAGGCATCAAGTTCGTTTTCAAAAACCAAATCATACTCGGTGCCATCACCCTCGATTTGTTTGCGGTGCTGTTTGGCGGGGCCGTAGCATTGCTTCCCATTTTTGCTGACGATATTTTGCATGTAGGCAAAGAGGGGCTTGGCTTTTTACGCGCTGCCCCGGGCATTGGCGCGGTGGTGATGGCGGTGTACATGACGCGCCATCCGCTCAAAAAAAATATGGGCATGATCTTGCTGTTCTGTGTGGCAGGTTTCGGAGCGTGCATGATCGGGTTTGGGCTCTCCACCTACTTCTGGCTGTCGATGGCATTGTTGATCGCGAGCGGTATGTTTGACTGCGTGAGTGTGATTGTCCGCAGCACACTCATTCACACACTCACACCCGAAAATATGAAAGGGCGCGTGGCGGCTGTCAACAGCATCTTCATCGGCTCGAGCAACGAAATTGGCTCCTTTGAATCAGGCGTGGCGGCAAGGTTGATGGGTGTAGTGCCCTCGGTGATTTTTGGTGGCGTGATGACTTTATTAGTAGTAGCCGTTACCGGCTGGAAGGCGGTGAAGTTGCGTACGCTGCAGAATGTGAAGTAGCCAATAGGCCAATGTGTTGATTTTCCAATTGGCCAATTTATTGTTTACCTTCGGGAACTTCATCATTCGCAAATCAATGAATTAACTCATTAACAACTCAACTATGAGTACCCGCAGATCGTTCTTCAAAAAATCTTTCGGCATTGCAGGTGCCGCATCGCTCACATCGCTCGCCACGCAGGCAAAGGCGGAAGATATTTCTGAGGCATTATTTGAACTAAACCAACTCACACCCGAAATAGCAGCAACGGATGAAGACCTATGGGCGCGCATGGCACAGGCCTACACCGTTTCTCCCAATATTCTCAATCTTAACAACGGGGGTGTGAGCCCGCAACCCAAGGTGGTGCAAGATGCGGTTGATCGCTATTACCATCTAAGCAACGAAGCGCCCACCTACTACATGTGGCAGATTTTAGACAAAGGCCGTGAGCCATTGCGCAGAAAATTAGCCGACTTAGCAGGCGTATCAAATGAAGAATTAGCCATCAATCGAAATACAACAGAAGCATTGGGCACCTTTACGTGGGGTATTGACTTGAACAAAGGCGATGAGATTGTGATGACCAAGCAAGATTACCCCAACATGATCCACGCATGGAAACAACGCGAGTTGCGCGAAGGTGTGAAAATCAATTGGATTAACTTGTCATTGCCTGTTGACAATGATGAGGTGGTGTTAAAAGCCTACATCGATGCAACCACTTCCAAAACCAAGATTTGGCACATCACACACTTACTGACTTGGACAGGGCAGATTTTGCCAGCTGCTAAATTGTGTGCGGAGGCACGCAGGCGCGGTATTATTTCAATTGTAGATGCAGCACATTCTTTCGCTCATGTGGATTATAAAATTTCTGATTTCAATTGCGATTACTTTGGCACGAGCTTGCACAAGTGGCTGTGTGCACCGTTTGGCACGGGCCTGATGTACATCCGCAAAGATCGAATTGAAAAAACCTGGCCACTCTTCCCCACCGACAAACCACAGAGCGCAGACATTAGAAAATTTGAAGCGTTGGGCACACGCTCGTTTGCACCCGAGCAAGCGATTGGGCAGGCCATCGATTTTCACAATGCCATTGGTGCCAGAAGAAAACAAGAGCGACTACATTACTTGAAAAAATATTGGTGCGAGGCTGTCACCAAAAATCCGCGCGTGAAACTGCACATATCATTGAAGCCTGAGTACTCGTGCGCGCTGGGGGCGTTCAGCATTGATGGTATCGCTCCTGGCGACATTGCCTCAAAGTTGTTTGCTGATTATCAAATCCACACCGTTTCTATTGTATGGGAAAATGTGAGTGCCGTGCGCGTAACACCCCACGTGTACACCACCACTAAAGACTTGGATCGATTTATTGAGGCGGTGGGGAAGATTGCAACAGCGTAGAAAGCGGCTTCCAAATATTGGCACAAAAGCAAAAATTCAAACCATGAATATATTACATAAAGTAACGTGGGTATTTTTCGTGTGTTCAAATATTCAATCGCCAGCGATATGTCAGGACGAGGATAGCCATGTCATTCGGGTTGTAACGAAAGCTACCACGTCAGGTATTGATTTTCACAAAGAATGTCATCAACCTGCCTTATTTTTTTCAATAGTCGTCTCATTCAAGAAACATTGTAAAGTTGATACAGTGCTATTTTCTGGTTTGCCAAAATGTATTGAGTCTGAAAGACAGCTATTGAGCGATAATGTGGAAAGACGCGTGAACGATTTACAGTTGTCAGAAGAACAATACGGCAATAAATTTATCATCATTTTGTATGCTTGTGTATTAGGAGAAACTTCGGGTGTATCAGAGTATAGTATGTCTCAGACCGAATGGACTAAGCTATTCAAGGAAATTGACATCAAACTGCTTAAAGACAAACAATTGAAACAAGTAACCTCTGCTTCCATTACCGTTTTCCCTAGAATTAGGAATTAGATTAATGCTTGGCCTCCGCACCCTTATCTACAAAGTACCCGATCTCGCCAAAGCGAAAGAATGGTACACTCAAGCTTTTCAAACCAAGCCTTACTTCGATGAACCATTTTATGTCGGCTTTAACATACGTGGATACGAGCTCGGGCTTGACCCAGATAACACAGGCATAACCAAAGGGGATACTGCCGTTACCTATTGGGGTGTAGAAGACATCGAAAAAGAATTTGCCAGACTTATTCAATTAGGCGCCACAGAACACAGCAAGCCCACCAATGTGGGTGGCGATATTATGGTAGCCCCTGTAAAAGACCCTTGGGACAACGTGATTGGGTTGATTTACAATCCGCATTTTAAGGCGCAATAACCTGCACAAAGCTTAAACAATCGTGCCACCTAAATCTGTGAATCAGTGGCAAATACACGCCCATAATTTTCCAAAAACGTTTTTTTCGGAAACATTAATTGATAGTTTTGCAGTCCAATTGAAAGCCTTAGTCTTTTTTGCGATGAAAAAGCCCTTTTTGACTGTAAAAACCGCGATTTTTGCCCTTTTGGCACTTCTTTCTTTCAGCGCAATTCAACCCGCTTTTGCATCTGAATCAGATACTACAAAAGCCGAAGGCTTCGATGCCAACAAAGTGATCATCCACGACGTGCTGGACGACCATATTTGGCATTTTTGGGACGGCCACTATGGCACGCTGTACCTACCAGTAATTGTTCATTCGGCAGAGCGCGGCTTAGAGGTATTCTCATCTCATAACTTCTATGACGAACACCACAATGCGGTTGAATATAACGGATACAAACTCGAACACAGCCATATTACCCTCAACGGCCAGCCGGTACTAGACCTTTCCATCACTAAAAACGTGGCCATGCTGTTGATTAACGCCACTTTACTATTGGTGATATTGTTGTCGGTTGCCAGGGCTTACAAAAAGAACGCTGGCAAGGCACCCAAGGGCATTCAATCTTTCTTCGAGCCCATTATTGTTTTTGTACGCGATGAAGTGGTGAAGCCGAACATCGGCCATCACTATGAAAAGTATCTTCCTTACTTACTTACCTTATTTTTCTTTATCCTGTTCGGAAATTTATTGGGCTTGCTGCCCGGTGCCGGTAACTTGACGGGCAACATCGCTGTAACGCTCACGCTGGCAGTATTTACATTTTTGATCACCAATTTCAGCGGTAACGCCAGCTATTGGGGTCACATCTTTTGGACACCTGGTGTTCCGCTTCCTTTGCGCCCCATCATTTTATTGGTGGAAGTAATCGGAATTTTTACCAAGCCAATATCATTGACGGTTCGTTTGTTTGTGGCGATTACAGCCGGTCATATTGTATTGTTGAGCTTGATTAGCCTTGCCTTCATTTTTCAGAGTGTGGCGGTAGGTGCGGTGTCGAGCTTGATTGTGTTGTTTATTAGTTTGATAGAATTGTTGGTGGCCGGTATTCAGGCCTATGTGTTTACGCTGTTTACCGCGCTGTACATCGGCATGGCAACAAAAGAACACGACCACCATTAAAGATACCTCTAGCGTTTGCGGCAGGGATTTACCCTGACCGCCAGCGTCAGGGTTTGTTTCACTTAAATACTTACAATTATGTTAGCTCTTTTATTGGACATCAGCTACGCAATCATGGGTGCTGGCCTAGGTGCTGGTCTTGCTGCAATTGGCGCAGGTATCGGTATTGGTCGCATTGGTGGTTCTGCGATGGAGGGTATGGCACGTCAGCCTGAAGCATCTGGCAAAATCCAAGGTGCGATGTTGATCATTGCCGCTCTTATCGAGGTAGCTGCTCTGTTCGCGCTGGTTATTTGCTTGTTGATTTCATTCAAAGGCTAAAACCAAAAAAGCTTGAGCCCTGGCACTTGGCCGGGGCCATTCTTTTGCTTTTCAAAGACTACAGAAAAAGAATTATAGACTGATTTAAAATATGGAACTCTT
The DNA here is from genome assembly GCA_018267275.1 of Bacteroidota bacterium. Lineage (GTDB taxonomy): Bacteria > Bacteroidota > Bacteroidia > Cytophagales > Cyclobacteriaceae > ELB16-189. Next base: position 144,181 of record JAFDYV010000004.1, read on the forward strand.
AACCCCCGGCACAGGTCTCATCATTTGGCAAGCCATCATTTTTATTGCCTTGTTCTTTTTGCTTTCGAAGTTGGCGTGGAAGCCCATTGTTGCTTCGCTCAAAGAAAGAGAGGAGTCAATTCAATCGGCATTGGATGCTGCCGAAAAAGCCAAAATTGAAATGGCTTCTTTAAAATCTGACAATGAAAAATTGTTGAAAGAAGCCCGTGAAGAGCGCGACAAAATTTTGCGGGAAGCACGCGAAGCAGCTAACCGCTTCCACGATGAAGCACGGGCTGCGGCTAAGAAAAATGCGGATCGCATTATTGAGGATGCCAAAGCTGTCATCCACACTGAGAAAGCAGCCTCGTTGCGCGATGTGAAGGCGCAAGTAGCCATGTTCTCGCTGAACATTGCAGAGAAATTGATCAAGAAGAATTTATCGGACGATAAAGCGCAGAAAGAATTGACTGATGCCTTTATCAAGGATTTGAAATTGAATTAAGAAACTTTCCCGTTCATGGCCCAATCTCGCGTAGCCTCCCGATATGTAAAATCACTGCTCTCGCTGGCAGAAGAGCAAAAGGTGCTTGACCAAGTGCATGCCGACATGCAACTGTTGGACAGCGTTTGCAAAAGCAGCCGTGATTTTGCTTTGATGTTGAAAAGCCCGATCATCAAGCACGATAAGAAGCGCGATATCCTCGAGGCAATTTTTAAGAATAAAGTGCATTCGCTCACCATGGCCATCATCGATATTCTAACAAAGAAAAATCGTGAGCCATTGTTGCCGGGCATCGCAGCAGAATTTCACCAAGCTTATAACGTTTACAAGGGCATACAAAAGGCGAGCGTCATAAGCGCCACAGCGTTAGATGTTGCTACACGCAATGAAATTGAAGCCATCGTTAAAAAGCTAAGTAATAAAAGCAAGGTAGAAATCGATCAAAAAGTAGACAGCAGCCTGATTGGCGGATTTGTGTTGAACGTGGGCGACAAGCAGATTGATGCCTCTATCAAGACAAAACTGAAATCGCTACAGGTGAAGTTTAGCGGAAACCCATATATCAAGGAATTTTAAAATCGTAAATCACAATTTGTAAATCATAAATTTTTTATGGCAGAAATCAGACCCGAAGAAATCTCTTCAATATTGCGCGAGCAACTTTCGCAATCGCGCACCGATGCTCAGTTACAAGAAGTGGGCACCGTGCTTACCGTTGGTGATGGCGTGGCACGGATTTATGGTTTAACCAAAGCCCAAGCCGGTGAGTTGATTGAATTTGAAAACGGCTTGAAAGCGTTGGTGCTTAACCTGGAAGAAGACAATGTGGGTGCCGTATTGTTGGGCGAGTCAAAAGATATCAAAGAAGGCAACACGGTAAAGCGCACGGGTCAAATCGCATCTATTAAAGTAGGTGAAGGCTTGCTCGGTCGCGTGGTGGACACTTTGGCTGCCCCGATTGATGGCAAAGGCCCTATCACTGGCGAATTGTATGAAATGCCATTGGAGCGTAAAGCTCCCGGGGTAATCTTTCGTCAGCCTGTAAACGAGCCACTGCAAACGGGTATCAAAGCGATTGACGCGATGATTCCGATCGGTCGTGGTCAGCGTGAATTGATTATTGGTGACCGCCAAACAGGTAAAACAGCTGTGGCAATCGACACGATCATCAACCAAAAAGAATTTTATGAAGCAGGCAAACCTGTTTATTGTATCTATGTAGCCATTGGCCAAAAAGCTTCAACGGTAGCGGGTGTTGCTGCTACGCTAGAGAAAGCAGGCGCGATGCCTTATACAGTGATTGTCTCTGCTTCCGCTTCTGACCCAGCGCCAATGCAGTTCTTCGCACCATTTTCCGGTGCATCAATTGGCGAATTCTTCCGCGACACCGGTCGGCCTGCGTTGGTAATCTATGACGACTTGTCGAAGCAAGCAGTAGCTTACCGTGAAGTATCTCTGTTGTTGAGAAGACCTCCGGGCCGCGAAGCTTATCCTGGTGACGTGTTCTACTTGCACTCACGTTTGTTGGAACGCGCTGCGAAAGTGATCAACAACGATGAAATCGCACGTAACATGAACGACCTTCCTGCTTCTATCAAGCACTTGGTAAAGGGTGGAGGTTCATTAACAGCTTTGCCAATCATCGAAACGCAAGCCAATGACGTGTCAGCTTATATCCCGACTAACGTAATTTCAATTACCGATGGTCAGATATTTTTGGAAACGAACTTATTTAACTCGGGTATCCGCCCTGCAATTAACGTAGGTATTTCGGTATCGCGCGTGGGTGGTTCTGCTCAGATTAAGTCAATGAAGAAAGTGGCAGGTACGTTGAAGCTTGACCAAGCCCAGTTCCGCGAATTGGAGGCGTTTGCGAAATTTGGTTCTGACTTGGATGCCGCTACTAAACTTACCATTGAGCGCGGGCGCAGAAACGTGGAGGTGCTCAAGCAGCCACAGTACCAACCTTTCCGTGTAGAAGAACAAGTAGCTATTATTCTTGCTTCTACCAAAGGGTACATTGACCGTGTGCCGGTTGCCAAGGTGAAAGAATTTGAGACCGAGTTTTTAACGTTGATGAGAGCGCAACACAAGACTGTTTTGCAAAACTTCGCAGTTGGCAAGTTTGAAGATGCCGATGCTGAAGTAGTGAAGAAGGTAGCGTTGGAGCTTGCATCGAAATATTAATTATCAATTAGACGATGAGTTAATTGCCCAATTCATCGCCAAATTGGCTAATTGATTCATTGAAAAATTACTGGTATGCCTAGTTTAAAAGAAGTAAAAAGTAGAATTACGTCAGTCATCTCTACGCAGCAGATAACCAAAGCCATGAAGATGGTGGCGGCCGCGAAGTTGCGCAAGTCGCAAGATCGCATTATGCAGATGCGTCCATTTGCAAAAAAGATGAATGCGCTTCTCCAAAATTTGTCTTCGGCAGAAACGGACGGACAAGCTTGGTATAGCCACGTGCGTGAAGAAAAAAAGATCTTGATTATTGCCATTACTTCTGACCGCGGGCTATGCGGAGCGTTTAATAGCTCAATCTTCAAGGCTACCCAGCGTTTGGTGGAAGAGAAGTACGCAGAACAGGCAAAACTTGGTAACGTAACCTACTTGCCTTTAGGCAAAAAGGCCTTTGAATACTTTGAAAAGCGCAAAGCAAAATCAATCGATCAATACTGGCAGTTGTTTCACAATTTATCTTTTGAAGAAGTTGCTGAGATTGGGGAACATGTGATGTCTGCTTTCCAAAAAGGTGAGTTTGATAAAGTCGAGATTGTTTACAACGAATTCAAAAACGTAGCGACTCAAATCTTGCGCACTGAGCAATTCTTGCCCATTTTGCCACCAACAGAAAACCATTCCGCTGATGGTCAAACTCAAATCGATTACATCTATCAGCCGAATCAACAAGAAATACTTTCTGGCTTGATCCCTAAGTCATTGAAGGTACAATTGTATAAAGCAGTCCTGGATTCCAACGCGGCAGAAAATGGCGCCCGCATGACAGCGATGGATAAAGCCACCGACAACGCAGGTGAATTGCTGAAAGAATTGAAGTTAACGTACAATAGAACGCGTCAAGCCGCGATCACCAAAGAGATTTTGGAGATTGTGGCAGGAGCCGAAGCGCTGAAGTCAGCTTAGCGTATTTCTTAAACGTAGGGGCAATTGGCAAACATTGGCTTTCCTGCTCCTTGAAACTATCGTATAGAAAAACTATCTTTAGGTCATGAAGGATTTAATTACAAGTCCACCTCGAAGCATTATCGAGGTTTACAAAAGCCTTCCTGAAGGGAGTTTAGTAGAGTTAATAGATGACACTATTTATATGTCCCCTGCCCCGAAGTTTATTCACCAAAAGACATCTCGAATTATTGCTCGTCAACTTGAGAATTTAATTGTGGATACAGGACTAGGCGAAGTGATTTCAGCCCCTTTTGATGTTTATTTGGATGAAAAGAGCAATGCAGTTCAGCCGGATATAACTCTTATTCTTAGTGAAAATATTCACATAATCGGAGAGGATGGGTGCGTCCACGGAATCCCCGATATGCTCATTGAGATTTTATCAACTGGAAATGAGGAGAATGATACCATCAAGAAGAAAGAACTCTATGAACGTTTCGGGGTAAAGGAATACTGGATAGTTGATCCAACCTTAAAACTCGCTACAGGGTACACATTGTTAAATGGAAAGTACAAAATGCTGGACGTAGTAACCGGTACAATCAACTCACCTTTGTTACGAATCTCGGTTAAATTTTAGTCAAATCACTAATTTTACCTTGCTTGCAGCTTAGAAGTTCAGCCAAAATATTTTAAAGACCCTTAGCAGTTTTGTTAGGGGTTTTTTGTTTAGTCCCTTTGACTCAAATTTATACATCCTATGAATTTGAACTTTTTGTTCGTCCTTTTCTTTTCATATTGGGCACCCCGGGGAAACATTATTGCCGATGGTTATGTCGACAAGCTTTCCGTGCATGTGGGTGATTCGCTTACTGTGTTTCTCAACGCATACAAAGCACAAGATGATTTTGTGTTGCGGCTCTATGATCTGAAGGGCAATGCAGTGGCCCGCTACAAGGTGGCTGTTACCCCACAAGAAAGACGAAAAGACAAACCGTGGGAAAACGGCTTCGGCTATAAACCAACCCTCAAGATTAAAGTGCCTCCCCTCAAAAGTGGTGTCTACCTATGGAATGATGAGATTCCATTTGTGGTCAAGTCCACCAAGGCAAAAATTATAGTTGTCTATTCTTCTAATACCGAAAACGCCTATTGCAACGCGGGCGGCAAAAGTTTGTACGCATTCAACTCAACGGAGAAGAAGCCCGCGGCCATCGTTTCATTTCTGCGCCCAATACCACTGCCGCGGCATTCAGAGGCATTTCTAAAATGGTTTTGCAAGCAAAACTATAGCGAGGTGGGCTATATTACCGACAGTGACCTGGACAGCTTTGATGAGATAAAAAATGCCAAACTGCTGATGATTGTGGGGCACAGCGAGTATTGGACCTTAGATGCGCGGAGAAACTTTGATCGGTTTGTGGACGAAGGGAAAAATGCATTGGTGCTCTCAGGCAACACTATGTGGTGGCAGGTGCGCTACGATAAAAATAAAAGTCAATTGATCGGTTATAAAGATTATCCTGATCCGGAACCAAATGTCTGTCTTCACACCACCCGTTGGAATGAGCAACAATTGGGTTACCCGATCGTAAACTCCATCGGGGCCGATTTTGCGCATGCCGGTTATGGATTGAAGCAAGACAAAGGTTGGGATGGCTACAAGATTGTAAACGCAAAATCTCCACTCTTGAGAGGTATTCGCTTAAAGAATGGAGAAGTACTGAAGCTATCATCGGACGAGAACGATGGCGCACCCCTCCTAGGCTACGAACAAGGCCGACCGATCATCGATCAATCGCAATTGGGATTCGAGAAAATTGAATTGATTGGATATGACTCTACATTCCGGATCAATCCGGGTGTGGCCACATGGATGGTATTCAAGAAAACTAAAAAGTCAGGAATTGTAATCAATACGGCCTCGACAGATTGGTGTTCGCATCGCGGCATGGGCAGCAATGAGATCAAAAAGATCACATTGAACATGATCAATAAACTACTCCGAAACGAAACCGTGTTTACGGCTGAGGAAAAATGAGACTATTGTAACGCAGGTGTTAACGAGGGCGACATTGCACCTTCAGGCTTTTGGCCCAATATGCGAAGCTGGCGCGTGTGGGCAACCAATGCTTCCCAAAAAGTTTCCTTTGTTTTGTAGGGCAGGTTAAATTCCTTGGCTGTCTGCTCTACAATGGCTGCCAACTTGCGGTAGTGCACATGGCAAATGTTAGGGAACAAGTGATGTTCTACTTGATAATTTAATCCGCCCACATACCACGAAAACAATTTTTCTTTATGCCCAAAATTAGTGGTAGTGTGCAGCTGGTGAATGGCCCAGTTGTTTTCAAGGTTGCCTTTCTCGTCAGGTAATGGATACTCAGTACCATCAATCACGTGTGCCGGCTGAAAAATAATTGCAAGAATAAAGCCTGCGATATAATGCATCGTAAAAAACCCGATCAACACTTGCCACCAAGTAACGGGCAGCACTACCATTGGCAGCGCGACTGTATATCCGAGGTAAACAACCTTGGACACGAGCATAGTGGCCCATTCTGCAACAGCGGTACTTTTATTTCTGGTTACCAAACCATCTTTTTCATATTTGATTAAGCGGCTAAAGTCCTTCACCAGAACCCACACAAAAGTCATTAATCCATAAAACACCCAAGCATACATGTGTTGGTAACGGTGCATCGGCAACCACTTTGAGGAAGGTGCCATTCGCAACACACCTCGTGGGCTAATGTCCTCATCCACATCGTGCACGTTGGTGTAGGTGTGGTGCAATACATTGTGTTGAACTCTCCAGTTAAAGGCATGGCCACCAATCACATTGAGCGAAAAGCCCAGCAGCGTATTCACCCACGGCTTGGTAGAGTACGATCCATGATTGGCATCGTGCATCACCGATAGCCCAATGCCAGCTATTCCAAATCCCATTACAATGCAAAGCCCCCACAGCGCCCAAACATTTGCGGTGGCACCGCTCATTACGATAAAGTACGGAATGAAGTAAAGCGAAAACATGAACACCGTTTTGATCACCATTTCCGAGTTGGCGGTCCGTTCAATACCATTGGTTTGGAAATATTGGTTTACGCGTTGCGAGAGTGTCTTAAAAAACTCTTGTTGATGAGTGGCAAATTTGAGATTCCGAGTCATAAAGTGTGCGCCCGCTACCGTTTCATATGCCAGCTCTCGGGCCGAAGGCTAACAATGCAATAAAGGTAGGGCAAGCAAACGAGTATAACGCCCGTTTGGATAAACTTTATTTGAGTGGTTGAATTTTGAAAATGGCAATTAGAGTTCAGCTATCACCGTGCGGCCACCCTTAGTTACATCGCCAATTTTCACATTGATTTTCGCGTCAAGTGGCAAAAAGATGTCTACGCGCGACCCGAATTTGATAAAACCGAATTCGTCTCCTTGTTTTAACGTCTGACCTTGCTGCACGTACCATTTAATTCTTCGCGCCAAAGCACCCGCAATTTGGCGGAACAAGACCTCCGTGCCATTTGGCATTTTGGTAGCTACGGTGGTGCGTTCGTTCTCTGTGCTCGATTTAGGGTGCCAAGCCACCAAGTACTTGCCCGGGTGATACTTAAAATAGGATATGGTACCACCTACCGGCATACGGTTGACATGCACATTGACGGGTGACATAAAGATGGATATCTGCTTTCTCCTCGATTTGAGGTACTCAGGTTCGTCTGCCTCCTCTATCACCACAACCTTACCATCTGCCGGTGCAATCACGTGCTTTTCATTTTGGTTGATTGTAAATACCGGAGACCGAAAGAACTGTAAAATCAACAAGTAAAAAACAATGCTGATGCCAATGGAAATGTTTTGAATAGCGATGGCTTGTGGAAGGAAATACGAAATAGCCCAATTAAGAGCAAACAAAACCACCAGCAGAACAAACAACAAAACACGGCCTTCACGGTGAATGATCATGGTCTGAAAATTTAAGTTGGCAAAGGTAATAGAATCATCGCGTTTTTCTATTTTTGCGTTGTCGAAAGACAGGGGTGCCTATTTGTCCTCCGTAGCTAAAGCAAAGGAGGACGAGTAAAAACGGGCTGAGATTATACCCATAGAACCTGATGCCGGTAATGCGGACGAAGGGAGGCAAATAAACTTGTAAGTAACGTGCATTCCCCAGTGCACCTACGGGTTTAAAATTTTTAAAAACATGCTGAAAGTAAGGTTGGTAGCAGTGGCCATGATGCTGTTGCTACAGGCGCACGCCCAACAGGCGTTGCGCGGCTCTGTGAAAGACGCAAAGAATGAACCGCTCATTGGTGCAACAGTGACATTAGTGAAAGCAGGAACAGTAACGGTTACCGATGCAAATGGAAACTTCACCTTTCCCTTTGCGAGCGAGGGCAACTATGAAGTAGAGGTGCGCTTCGTAGGGTTTCAGACGAAAAGAGCCGTATTATCAAACGGTGGCGAGAACACTGTTTCTTTGGAGGAAGCGGTGATTGTGACGGACGAAATATTGGTGACGGCCACACGCGCGTTGGAAAACAGCCCCACTACCTTTAGCAACATCAACAAAGCCACGATTGAAAAACAAAACTTCGGACAAGACATCCCCTTTGTGCTAAACTGGACGCCCTCTTTGGTGACTACTTCAGATGCCGGAGCGGGTGTCGGCTACACGGGGTTGCGCATCCGCGGAAGCGATGCCACGCGCATCAATGTTACCATCAATGGCATTCCTTTGAATGATAGTGAAAGCCAAGGCGTCTTTTGGGTGAACACACCCGATCTGGCATCGTCTACACAAAGCATCCAGGTGCAGCGAGGCGTGGGAACATCGAGCAATGGTGCAGGTGCATTTGGTGCTTCGGTAAACATTCAAACCAACGTGCTCAATGAAAAACCGTATGCTGATATTGTGAACTCAGCAGGTTCGTTCAACACCTGGCGGCATACAGTAGCTTTTGGTTCGGGACTAATCAACGATCGCTTTGCGTTTGACGGTCGTCTTTCTCAAATCACGTCAGACGGATTTATTGACAGAGGTTCGTCTGATTTAAAGTCGTATTACTTAGCGGGCGGTTATTACGGTACGAAAACATTGCTCAAAGCCATTGTATTTGGTGGCCGCGAGATCACTTATCAAAGCTGGAATGGGGTGCCAGAATCGCGCCTAAAAAGTGACCAAGCCGGAATGTTGGAGACAGCCTCTATTGAAGGATGGAATGCCGCACAAACTCAAAACCTGTTGAACTCGAATAGTCGCACATTCAATCTTTACACTTACCCCAATCAGGTTGATAACTATCGGCAAGATCATTACCAACTTCATTTTTCGCATCGCATCAATGCTTCGCTCACCGCAAATGCTGCACTGCACTATACGCGCGGTGGCGGATACTACGAAGAGTTTCGATTGAACAACAAATATTCCGACTACGGTTTACCGAGTGTAACAATCGGATCAGAGACATTCAATCGTTCTGATTTGGTTAGAAGGCGCTGGCTGGATAACTATTTTTATGGCGTTACATGGTCGATGAATTACGAAAGTGGGATCTTGAACTCCACGCTGGGTGGAGGTTTAAATAAATACGATGGAGACCATTTTGGGGAGATTATTTGGTCGGCCTTGCCCATGAATGTACCCAAAGATTATCGCTATTATTTCAACAATGGCAAGAAAACCGATTTCAATGTTTTCTGGAAAAATACGATTGCCATCACTGATAAGTTAAGTGCATTTGTAGACTTGCAATACCGCAGAATTGACTACCAAACCGCAGGCCGCGAAAACAGGCAGTTTGATTTTTCGATTGCGCAAGATTTCAACTTCTTTAACCCTAAGGCAGGCTTGACCTACGCAATCAACAGCCGGAATCAGTTTTACACCTCCTATGCCATCGCCAACCGTGAGCCGGTGCGCGATGACTTTGTAGACGGTGCAACTACCCGAGCGCCTAAACATGAAACGTTGGGTAATTTAGAATTGGGCTGGCGCAGAAAGAGCGACCGTTATTCCTTGAACGTGAATTATTACCTGATGAACTACACCAATCAGTTGGTGTTGACCGGTGCCGTCAATGATGTGGGGGCTTCCATTCGTACCAATGTGCCCGATAGCTACCGTACAGGTATTGAACTAGACGGAACCATTCAATTGAGTGATCGTTTGCGATGGAATGCTAACGTTACGTTGAGCCAGAATAAAATAAAACAATTTACCGAAGTTCTATATGACTACGGAGTGAATTTTGATGAATACAATGAAGTGAAAAACGTTTACACAGATACCGATATTTCTTTTTCACCGAGTGTGATTGCCGGGTCTGTCATTTCGGTATTACCTGCCAAAGGGCTTGAGCTCTCGCTGCTCACTAAGTATGTAGGTAGCCAGTTTTTAGACAATACCTCAAACACCAAAAGACAGATTGACGCCTATTTTGTAAACGATGTGCGATTAAGCTACTCATTAAAGCAGCCTTTTATGCGCGAGTTATCTCTAAGCTTGCTGGTGAATAATGTGTTAGATCATGAGTACGAATCCAATGGATATACTTATGGATACTTTGGGGGACTGGCCAACGCCTATCGCCAAAACTATTATTACCCACAGGCAGGTAGAAATTACTTGGTAATGGTGGCCATGAGGTTTTAAAACACAACGCGTTAACGCAGCAATCGACATGTACCCTCCTTCGGGAGAGGGGTATTAGAATGGTGGCGCAGTAAAGTTATGTCCAGGGTGAGGGAAATACCAGTGGATCATTTCCTATTTTTGCGCCATGCAACTACTGGTCTCCCTGTTCCGCCTTACGCGCTTTTGGAATTTGACCATCATTGCATTTGCCCAGTTCTTCACCGCTGCCTGCCTGTTTCAACGGGGCGCGGGCGTGTTTACTGACGTTTGGCTATTTATTCTTAGTGCGTCTACCATTTTGATTGCTGCGGCCGGTTACATCATTAATGATTACTATGACGTAAAAATAGACTTAATCAATAAACCCGAGCGAGTGGTGATCGGCAAGTCCATCACGCGCAGGTACGCGATTTTTTTTCATACCGCACTTTCTTTTCTTGGGGTAGCATTAGGGTTGCTAATCAACTGGAAAGTGGGTACGATTAATTTTGTTTGTGCTTTCTTACTTTGGCTTTACTCTAATAATCTAAAGCGCCTGCCTTTGATTGGCAACGTGGTGGTTTCATTTCTCACCGGTCTGTCCGTTTTCATTCTTGTTTTTTTGTATGAGCAGCTCTTTCCGTTGGTGGTCGCCTATTCGTTGTTTGCGTTCTTCATGACGTTGATACGCGAAGTGGTAAAAGACATGGAAGATGTAAAAGGCGACAACTCCTTTGGGTGCAAAACGCTACCCATTGTTTGGGGCATTCGAAAAACCAAGTTCTTTTTGTATGCGGTAACAACCGTATTTTCAGCCACGGTGGTGTGGATGGATTTTTTTCAACTCGGCATCCCCTTAGTTTACTTTGTGCCTTTGTTGTTTTTGCCAATGGCAGTATTGATGGTAAGGCTCGTTCGGGCCGATACCAAAAGTCTGTTTTATCAACTGAGCCAACTATGCAAGGTGATTATTTTGTTGGGCATTGTAAGTATGATTTTCATTTAGGGTATGGAGGAATTTCGTATTTGTGTTTTTGCTTCTGGTTCGGGAACAAATGCCGAAAAAATCATCCAGTATTTTCAAAATAGAAAAACGGCTGCGGTGGTGCTAGTGATCACCAATAAGCCAGACGCACAGGTTATTGAGCGCGCGCGATTGTTACATGTGCCTTGTGAAGTTTTCTCAAAGAACGATTTGGCAGACACGCAAAAAGTTGATGATGTGTTGCACTTGCACAAGATAACGCATATTGTTTTGGCCGGATTTCTATTGCAAGTGCCTACGCGCCTTATTCGTTTGTTTCCGGGTAGAATCATCAACATCCATCCATCGCTTCTACCAAAGTTTGGCGGCAAAGGCATGTACGGCATCAAGGTGCACGAAGCGGTAAAGGCAGCGGGCGAAACAGAAACGGGCATCACGATTCACGAAGTGAACGAGCATTACGATGAGGGCAAAATAATTTTTCAAGCCAACTGCCCGGTGCTGCCGACCGATGCGCCAGACCAGATTGCCAATAATGTGCAACAATTAGAGCATACCCATTTTGCGAGGGAAGTTGAGAAGTGGGTCATGAGGCATCCCGTGGGCACTGATTAGGTTGGCTCGGCTTGATCTCAGATTTTCGGCTTCGCCAAGCAACCCTTTCCGTACATCTAGCATCTTGTCAAGGTAACAATTAACCATGGCTGCCAACCTTCAACAACGCGAACACTACATCGATTGGATTCGGGTGCTCGCTTTTCTGACCCTAATTTTCTTTCACTGCGCCATGCCTTTTGTGCGATTTAACTGGGAAATCAAAAATACCGAGCATTCTCTTTTTCTCGATCGGTTGATCATTTGGCTTCATCAGTGGCGACTGCCGTTGCTATTTTTTATTTCAGGTGTGGGCGTCAGTTTTTCGCTGCGCAAAAGATCAGTCGCGGCATTCTTCGGTGAGCGGGTGGTTCGGCTGTTTATCCCTTTGCTGTTTGCCATGTTTTTTACCATCCCGTCACAAGTATATTTCGAACGTCTGCAAAAAGGCCAGATTGATGTTGGCTATTGGAATTTTTATCCTACAGTATGGAACTTGGTTCCCTACCCTGAAGGCACGCTCACCTGGAGCCATATGTGGTTTGTCGTCTACCTGTTTGTTTTTACAATCCTGCTGCTTCCCGTTTTCGCAATTTTCAAAATAAAGTTGTTACAACAATTGCATCTGAAGACAGATTCATTCTTCCGTCATCCGGTTTCTAACTTACTGCTTTGTGTTCCGTTCATTTTGTATTATTTCTGGCTTTATGTGCGCTGGCCAGAGCAAGGCAGTTTATTAGACGATTGGTTTGTCTTCACCTCCTCCATTACTTTTTACTTCTTTGGATTTTACTTGGCTGACCTCCCGTCTTTTTGGGAGACGTGTGAAAAATACAGAACACATTTTTTGGCGGTAGCGGCTACATGCGCGTTCGCCCTGTTTTGGAAATACTACTTCCCTGTAAAACTACCCAAGCAGCAAGACGCTTCTTTGTACATGTATGGCATATTAGATGGGCTCCACATCTGGGCTATCATCCTAGCCGTGGTCGGTTATGCGAGGCATTACCTAAACTTTTCAAATAATTGGCTATCGTACTTAACGCCAGCAGTATATCCGTTTTATATCCTTCACCAAACGGTGATTGTGGGGTTGGGCTATTACGTAGTGCAGTGGCAAATTCCAATACTCTTTAAGTTAATGGCGCTGATGGGCGGGTGCTTGATCGTGATATTCAGCCTATATCATTTCGTGATACGTAATTTCATGGTGACGCGTGTCCTTTTTGGTCTGAAGATCAAAACAAACGAAAATAGAGACCGAAAATAAAAGGGGAAATGATGAACGAGTTTACGCCTCAGTCACCTCAATTCTAAACCCTACGCCATGGTAGTTTACAATTTCCACAGCGGGATCTTCTTTTAAATACTTACGCAACTTGGAAATGAAAACATCTAGGCTGCGCCCCATAAAATAATCGTCATCGCCCCACACTTGATTAAGAATTTCCTCGCGCTTTAGTACGCGGTGTTGATTTGAGCAAAGCAGCTTAAGTACATCGGCTTCTTTTTGTGTGAGTGTTTTCTCTCCGTTTGCGTGTTTTAATTGCAAGTTATTGCAATCGAAGCGGATAGTACCAATGAAAAATTCTGCAGGCTCGGCAGCAGCGTGCGACTGTGACCTACGCAGAAAAACTTCTATCCGGGCTACTAACTCATCCATGCTGAAGGGCTTCACAATGTAATCGTCACCGCCTGCTTTAAAGCCAAGCAATTTATCTTCCAGCATTGCCTTGGCAGTTACAAACAAAATGGGCACCTGTGGATTTTTGACTCGTATTTCCGTGGCTAAACTAAATCCGTCTTTCTTGGGTAGCATCACATCTAAAATGCACAAGTCATATTGATTTTCTTCAAAGCGCTTCAGTCCTAACTCGCCATTCTCTGCCCACGCTACGTGATAGCCATGATGCACAAGATTGTCTTTCATTACAAAACCCAGGCTTGGGTCGTCTTCTACCAAAAGTATTCTTGCGCTCATGCCAATGGTAATACGATTTTAAAGATGCTTCCGTTGCCTATTTTACTCTGAACCGTAATTCGGCCACCATGTGCTTCTACTACCAGCTTTACATAATTTAGGCCCAGGCCAAAACCCTTTACGTCATGTACATTGCCCGTGGGCACGCGGTAAAACCGATGAAAGATTTTTGTCTGATTCTCTTTGCTAATACCAATGCCGTTGTCGGCCACGGCCAATGTAAAAACTTGCGAGGTTGATTCGGTTGAAATGGTAATCACTGGCTGCTGTTGGCAGTACTTCACCGCATTGTCGATCAAATTGTACAACACATTGGAGAGATGCAGTTTATCCACAGGCAGTACATCGTCAGTTGCGTTTAGCTGCAGCTGAACGTTGCCCCCCGCTTTTTCCACTGCGAACAAATTGTTTTTTGCAGATTCACTGATTATTTGGTGCAGCGATAGGGGCTCGCGCTTTAAGTTCAAACTGTTTTTTTCCCAGCGCGCCATTTGTAATACGCGCTCTACCTGCTGCTTCAACCGATGCGTTTCATTTTCGATGATGGTGGCATAATTGAGCAATCGCTCAGGTGTTTGAATGATAGATGGATCTTTTAACACACCCGATGAAATTGCGATAGTGGATAGCGGAGTTTTGAACTCGTGCGTCATATTGTTGATAAAGTCTTTCTGCACTTCAGACAACCTGCGTTGCTTTAGTATGACAAACAGCGCATAGGCAAAAAAGAAAATCACAATCAGCAGCACGCTCGAAGAGAAAACCCAAATACCCATTTGGCTGACAAGGTTAGCTTCTATGTTGAAGAATCGCACCCCAAAATAATAGCCGTCTGTTTGCGTGGTGGGCAATTCCGTAAGTGAAATTTGGTTCGGTAAGCTGGGTGTCTTAGTATTTTGTTTTGACGAATTCTTAGTCGGAGCATAATAATTACCGCCTACCATGCACTGGTCAGCGCAATCATATACGCCATATTGATAATCGGTGGTAATTTTCCGTTTGTCAAACTCCGTCTTGATCAAATAGCCCAGTAAGTTAGAGTCGATGGGGCCGTTGAGCAATACCACAAAGTAGTTGGTTGAAACCTGGTCGACAATTTTACTTGCTGGCGCCACCATTTTATTGTAACCAAAAATCTGGGTAGCCACATTCTCGAGCGCGAGATTCACATCGTTATTAAACTGGTTTTCCTTTAGGTCGAACGCTTTGCGCACCCAGTAGATTTGGGTGATAGCGATGCCTAAGATGCTGACCACGGCCAGCGCAATTACAATTCGTAAAGCCAATCTGCTCACCTTGCAAAGGTATACAGTATTTACACTGGCACAGAAATTGACGTTTGGATTAACAACTCATTAACAACAATTAGGCGTTTTTTAACAGCTTAACTGCGATTTATGCCCGATGTTTGTAGAGTTTAAAACAAGGTTTTAAGTTTACACTAAAAATAAGAAACATGAAGAAATTAGCATTCGTAGCAGTTTTTGCATTGATCGCAGGAATTGGCTATGCACAAGAAAAAAGCGGTGCCTTGCCGTTAGATAAAAACGAAGTAAAAGTTGAGTATGCTTCAGTTACCTGGGAAGCAACTACGCACGACTTTGGAAAGATCAAACAGGGCGTTCCTGCAACACATGAATTTAAGTTCACCAACACAGGCAAAGTGCCTTTTATCATTGCCAATGCGCAACCCTCTTGCGGGTGTACAGCCCCCGATTGGACGAAGACGCCTGTACCTCCGGGCGGAAGCGGATTTGTAAAAGCAACTTTTAACGCTGGTACTCAGGGGCCATTCAACAAGACCATTACCGTTACCAGCAATGTAGAAGGTGGTATCACACTGCTCACCATTAAAGGTGAAGTGATTGTGACTCAATAGATCCTCACTTACGTGAACAGAATTATAAGGCGCTTCAAGCGCCTTATTTTTTTTGAAGGTCACCCCACTCGGCCGCCAGTTCCTGCTTATCGATAGGCACCACACCTACGTGCTGACAAACCAAACCGCCACCCAAATTGGCCAGTGCAGCTATGTCTTTTGGTGGTAACTTCAATGCAAGGCACAACGCAGCAATGCTTACCACTGTGTCGCCTGCACCGGATACATCTGCGATCTCGCGCTCGTGTGCAGGCAGTTTAATGTGTTCTCCGTTCAAATCTATGTACACACCATGTTCAGACAATGTAAGCATCACACCATCTGCCTGCAGTTTTTCTTTCAAGGTAGTAACAGCTCTTTCCACCTGATTTTGATTGGAAGCTTCCACATCCACTTTCAAACCCTCTCGTAGCTCTTTTAGATTGGGTTTAAACAACGTGACACCCTGGTATGATAAGAAGTTTCGTTTTTTGGGGTCTACTACTGTTGGGATTTTGTGTTGTTTGGCCCACGCAACAGTTTGGGAAATGACAGCTGACGTAATGACGCCTTTGTCATAATCTTCAAAAATGACCACATCGCATTTTGGCAATAGGTGCTCAATCTTCTTTAGCAAATACATTTCCTCGTCAGCGGCTGCAACTTTATCTGTTTCTTCATCAACTCGCACCACATGCTGATGGCTGGCAATGATTCTTGTTTTTACAGTTGTCGGTCGCGCGTTGCTTGTAACAATGCCTTCTGAGCTGATATTGTTTTCGTGGAGGCGTTGCAATAGTTTTTTTCCATCTTCGTCATCACCAATCAGTGCGCATAAAATGGGCTGCGCCCCCAAGGCCGCAACATTGAGCGCCACGTTGGCCGCCCCGCCCAAACGAAAGTCTTTTTTACGCACGGTTACAATAGGCACCGGAGCCTCAGGTGAAATGCGCTCCACAGCGCCCCAGATGTAACTGTCCAGCATTACATCCCCCACGATGAGAACCGTGAGTTTTGAAAACGATTCGATTATTTGGGTAGACTCTTTCATTGCAAAAACAAAGTAGGCAGTAGCCGGTAGGCAGTAGGCAGGTGTTTACTGCCAACTGCCAACTGGAGACTGCCTACTCTTATTGGTGTCATAGAATTTTATTTTAGAGAGGTGAGTGCCTCTTTCATTCTCTTCATTGCTTCTACCAAGTCTTTTTCCGAAGCGGCATACGACAACCGCACGCAGGCCTCATCACCGAAGGCACCACCCGGCACTAAGGAAACATGCCCTTTCTCCAACATATAGTAACAAAAATCATCTCCGTTTTTTATCACTTTGTCACCATCTTTCTTTCCATAATAGCTACTTACATCCGGGAAGAAATAAAACGCCCCTTGTGGGTAGTTGGCTTTTACACCCGGCATGTCTTTCAACAGGTTGTACACGATGTCTCTTCGTTTGTGGTACTCATCTACCATTTTCTTGGTAGGCGCTAAGTCACCCGTGATGGCAGCCAG
Source organism: Bacteroidota bacterium (assembly GCA_018267275.1). Taxonomy (GTDB): domain Bacteria; phylum Bacteroidota; class Bacteroidia; order Cytophagales; family Cyclobacteriaceae; genus ELB16-189. Next base: position 161,337 of record JAFDYV010000004.1, read on the forward strand.
TGCACCACGTTGCGAAATAGAGCAGTTCGCAGATGTTAGTTGGCCTTGCACTTTGTTGCAACCATCAGCCACCCACTTGGGGGCAGCAATGTAGCCTACGCGCCAGCCTGTCATCGCAAATCCTTTGGCAAACCCGTTAACGGTGATGGTGCGCTCAAACATGCCCGGCAACGAAGCCATACTGGTTTGGTCACCTGTAAAGTTGATGTGTTCATAAATCTCATCGGCAATCACCAATAGATTTGGATGCTTCAACACTACATTGGCAATATCTTGCAATTCTTTTTTCGAAAATACCGAACCGGTTGGGTTGCAAGGTGAAGAAAAAATGATGGCTTTGGTTTTTGGGGTAATCGCTTTCTCTACTTGCGCAGCGGTCACTTTAAAATCATTTTCGATACCGCCCTTCACCAGCACCGGTGTAGCTTCGGCCAATCGAACCAGCGCATCGTAGCTCACCCAATAAGGCGAAAACACTATTACTTCGTCACCCGGATTTAACAATGCCAACATCACATTGGCGATAGATTGCTTGGCTCCATTGGAAACGACTATGTTCTCTGCCTTGTACGGAACGTTATTTTCTTTGTTGTATTTGGCGGCAAGCGCTTCGCGCAAATCTTGGTAGCCGGCCACCGGAGGATAAGAAAAGTACTTCCCATCATCGATGGCTTTTTTGGCGGCATCACAAATATGCTGGGGGGTTTTAAAGTCGGGCTCGCCCAAACTTAAGTTGATGACATCAATGCCGCGATTTTTGAATTCGCGTGCTTTGGCTGCCATCGCCAGCGTTGCAGATTCTTCAATGGCGTTGATACGGTTAGACAGGTTATTCATAGATAATAATTTCAGGCGATTCTATTTCTTTAAAGTCTTGGTCTGACGTAATTAATGGCAAACTTAAGAAACGTGCCGTGGCCAGCACAATAGTATCAGGAAGTTTTAGCTTTGTTTGCTTTCGTATTTGAATGGCCTCCGTTTTTATCTCCTCATTGATATCGATAACCACACATTCTTGTATGAATTTCGAAACTTGCAATTGCTGCTTCGCACTAATGCCCTTATATCCTAAAAGCTCAAGTTGAGAAATAAAAGACAGGTAAAGTTTTTTTTGATAAAGCAATTCCGAAAGGATTTGGTCACCATTTAAAAGATAGAGAACAATATTAGTGTCTAGCACAACACTATTCCCATTCATTTCTCAATTCTTTTTGAATGGCCAAAGCATCTTTTGGGAGCTTAATCACGCCGCAATATTTCATGGTGTCTACACCTTTGGAGCCAATGGCTTTATTGAACCTTTTAGAAAGATTCTTTTTTGGTGACTTCTTTTTGATGACAATTGACATTGGTCAAAAATTATGATTTCAAATATACTGAATTAATGGAACAGCGTTCGCGCAGTAATGCTTCTGCCTAGCGTAATTTCATCTGCATATTCCAAATCTCCGCCTACAGGCACCCCACGTGCAATCGATGTAACCTTTACAGGGAGGCCCTGTAATTTTCGGTTTAAATAAAAGCTCGTGGTATCTCCCTCCATCGTGGGGTTAAGTGCCAAAATGATTTCTTTGATTTCAGTGCTTTTACTTACCCGTAGCACCAGCGACTCTATTTGCAAATCGCCAGGCCCCACCCCTTGTATGGGCGAAATAACACCCCCGAGCACATGATAGACCCCTGTGTATTGCGCGGTGTTTTCAATCGCCATCACATCTTTGCTTTCTTCAACCACGCACACAATCGATTTATCCCTTCGGTGGCTGGTGCAGATTGCACACTCTTCGTTGTCTGAAATATTGAAACAAGTGTTACAATAGCGAATATTCTTGCGCAACTTGTTTAATGCTTCAGTTAAAGCAAAAGTTTGATGTTCCGTTTCTTTAATCAGGTGGAGGACCAATCGCAAGGCTGTTTTCTTGCCAATACCGGGCAATTTAGAAACCTCATTAACGGCTTCTTCGATCAATTTGGAAGGATACTCCACTTAAATAATTTTGGCGTCAATGCCTGCTTCGCAAATGGCATCGCGTTGAGGTTTCAGTTCGTCCCAGCTTCCGGTTTTTACCGTGCACTTTCCCTTATAGTGAATTAACCAGGTACACTGCTCTGCCTGTTCGGGCGAGTGCTTGCACACACGGATGAGCGTAGCAATCACGTGGTCAAAAGTGTTAAAATCATCATTGTACACCACCAAATCACGCACTTCCGTGATTTCAATGGCTTCAAGCAAATCAGTTAACTCCTTTTCCTCAACAGATGTCATACCAAAACGAAGTCACAAAAATAGCAAGAATTTTAATGAGAGGGAATGAAATCACTCTCTGCCATCGGTATAATTTGCACACGGCACAGATTCTTTTTTTCCTATATTTCAACTATAACCTTACCGTATGCGATACCTACTCTACCTCTCGTTCTTCTTTTTGGGATTAACTTATCTTCAAGCCCAAACCATCGACTCCAAATATTTCGACAAACTCAAGTGGCGCAACATTGGTCCTGTGCGGGGTGGGCGTTCACTTGGTAGTTCCGGCAGCCCGGGTAGGCCAAACGAATATTACTTTGGCGCCACCGGTGGCGGTTTGTGGAAGACTACCGATGGCGGACAAGAATGGTTTCCGGTAACGGATGGACAGATCTCTTCGTCTTCGATTGGTGCCGTGGCCGTGGCAGAAACCAATCCCGACATCGTATACATTGGTGCGGGTGAAACGCAACTTCGCGGCAGCATCACACAGGGAGATGGCGTTTACAAAACAGTAGATGGTGGCAAGACATGGCGTCATTTGGGTTTGAAAGAAACGCAGGCCATTGCGCGCATTCGCGTTCATCCAACTAACCCCGATGTTGTGTATGTTGCAGCGCTCGGTCACCCTTATGGGGATAACGAAGAACGCGGTGTGTTTCGCAGCACCGATGGTGGCAACACCTGGAAAAAGATATTATATGTGAGCCCCAAGGCAGGCGCTGCTGACTTGATTATCGATCGCACGAATCCAAAAATCATTTATGCCAGCACGTGGCAAGTTTATCGCAGAACGTGGAAAATGTGGGGCGGTGGCCCTGATTGCAAATTGTGGAAATCAGAAAATGGTGGCGACACCTGGATTGATCTGACATCGAATCCGGGCATGCCAGCAGGGCCGATTGGAAAAATTGGTATCACAGTCTCGCCTGCCGATAATAAAAGATTGTGGACAATTGTAGAGGCGAATGATGGTGGCGTATATCGCAGCGATGATGCGGGTGCAACCTGGAAGAAAACAAATGATGAACGAAAACTCAGGCAGCGGGCTTTTTATTATTCCAGAATTTATGCCGACCCGCTCGACCGCGAAACGGTCTATTGTTTGAATGTAGATTTTTGGAAGTCAACCGATGGCGGTGTAAAGTTCGATACCGAAATAAAAGTGCCGCACGGTGACAACCACGACTTGTGGATTGACCCAAATAATCCGCTGCGAATGATTACTTCAAATGATGGTGGAGGCTGTGTATCCGTGAATGGTGGCAAGAGTTGGACGGACGAAGATTACATTACCACGCAATTTTACCATGTTACTACTACCAATCACGTGCCGTATCATGTGGCAGGTGCGCAGCAAGACAATTCTACGATTGCAATCCCCAGCGAAGGTTGGAATCACATGAATGTACTAGGCGAATGGGGTTATGATGTAGGCGGTGGCGAGAGTGGTTACATCACATCGCATCCTGATAATCCAAACATCTACTATGCGGGAAGTCAGGGAGCGTTGCTCACGCGCAAAGATGTGAGCACCGGGCAAATTCGTGACATACAAGTGTACCCAAGATTTTTCTCGGGCGAACCGGCCAGCTCGTTGCCTGAGCGTTGGCAGTGGACGTATCCTATCGTCTTCTCTCCAAGAGACTCAAAAATTTTGTACACGTGTTCCCAGCACGTGTGGAAAACAACCGATGACGGGCAGAGCTGGGAAAAAATTTCTCCTGACTTAACGTATGCCGACCCTGAGACATTGGGAATATCCGGAGGCGAAATCACACGCGACATGAACGGCCCGGAAATTTATGCGACTGTATTTGCACTTTCTCCTTCGTTTCATGATGTGAATACGATTTGGGCAGGAAGTGACGATGGAAAGATAAACATCACACGTGATGGCGGAAAAAACTGGACGAATATTACACCAAAGGATTTACCAAAAAATTCTGTAGTTGCCATCATCGATGAGTCGAGACACAAAGCAGGTACCGCTTACGTGGCAGCATTTCGGTATCAGGTAGATGATCGGCAGCCTTATGTCTTCAGAACGACTGATTATGGAAAGACATGGACGAAGATTATAACCGGAATTAAAGATGGGCATTTCTCCAGATCAATACGTGAAGACCATGTGCGTCCCGGACTTTTGTTTTTGGGGACAGAACATGGTGCGTATGTTTCGTTCAATGCTGGTGATAATTGGCAACCCCTTCAATTGAATTTACCTGATACACCCATTCGCGATTTGGTGGTGAAGAATGATGACGTGGTGCTGGGTACGCACGGTCGTGGGTTTTGGATTTTGGATGACATCAATCCGCTGCGGCAACTCACGCCCGAGTTGATGAAGCAAAATGCAATTCTGTTTCAACCGAGTGATGCGATCCGCGGTGTGTATGATGCCACGTTTCAATACTACTTAAAAGACAAAGTAGACACGGTGAAACTTGAGATTTTAGATGCGAACGGAAATCTAGTGCGCAAGTATTCTGGCACCAAAACAGAAGAGAAACCAACGGAAGGAGACTTCTGGGGCGGTGGCGATAGTAAGCCAACCGCTGCTGCAGGATTGAACACCTTCCGCTGGAATGGCCGTTACGAAGGAGCTACCATTTTTGATGGCATCATCATTTGGGGAGCGCGTCCACAGAATGGTCCGAAGGCACCAACAGGAAAATATCAAGTGCGCATCAGGGTAGGAAGCTACACACAAACGTATCCGTTTACGGTCAAGATGAATCCAAACCTGAAGGGTGTGAGCGAAGCAGATTTGAAAGAGACGTTTGACTTGGCCATCAAAATCCGCGACCGCGAGTCGGCTGCCAACGAAGCGGTCATCCGCATTCGCGATTTGAAAAAGCAAATTGAAGAACGGGCTAAAGAAGTAAACGACCCTGCTCTCTCCGCCTCGGCAAAAGAGTTGATTGCCAAGATTACCGCCATTGAAGAAGATTTGTATCAAACTAAAAACCGCAGCGGCCAAGACCCGCTTAACTTTCCAATCAAACTCGGTAATCGACTCTCGGCCTTGAGGCGCAGTTTGGAAACGGGCGATGCCAAACCCACCGCTGGCGCGTACAAAGTTTTTGACGAACTCAGCAAAGAACTCGATGGCCACCTCGCAAAACTTGAGACCACGCTAAAATCCGGTATCGATGCCATCAACCCGGTGCTGATGAACAAACAGATGAAGGCGATTATTGATAAAAAGAAGTAAACCGACAATTTGAATCTTTATGAGCAAAGTGAGCGATTTAATTGCAGATGTTAAGCTCGCGCGTGAGCAATACTTGTCATACGCTTCTAAATTTTCAGAAGAAGAAGCAAGTTGGAAGCCTAGTCCTGAAAAATGGAACTTAATAGAGATAACAGAACACTTGTATTGGGCCGAGCATGGGGGTATTCTAGGAATGTGGCGAACTCTTTATGCGATCAGGGATGGTAAGCATGAAAAGACGGTGGAATCGAAATTCAAGAACTTTACGATTCAGCAGATTATCGATCAGACTTGGCAGCCAAAAGAGAAAGTGCCTGCGGTGGCGGCACCGCGGATGGGCGGCACACTAGTCTTTTGGAGGCATGCCTTAGCGAGTCTGCAAGCCATCTTAAACTCATTTGGCAATGACTTGAAGGACGAAGAACTTAGAATTCAAGCGCACCCACACCCAATATCGGGGCCAATGGATTTTCAACAACGTTTGGAGTTTCTCGCATTTCATTTAAGGCGTCACCATGGGCAAGCTAATGAGCTGAGGAAGGCGTGACTTCATTTATGACTAACGAGTAATGAAAGACAAAACTGAACGTCAGGATGTTGACTTACCAAGCAAACACAAGACTTAATTCAAAACAAGTCTTATAGAGTTATCGATTGGACAATTCCTCCAATGTATCTTTTTATTGTGGATACAGATTACGGATGTTAGTTTTAAAAGAGCCAACTAATTTGAACACCTATACTTTCATTGTAACCCTTGCCGGAATTGTTTGAGAACACATCGCTTGTTCCTCTTGAGTAAACAAAATGCACCCGAAATACTCCAGTGTTGCCCGCATTGATATCGGGGCCAATGGAGAACTGATAGAGCAAATCGCTTTTTTTATATTGATCACTGACGGACGTGATCACATGATTGCCGTCCTCTACGCTGTTGAAAACGTCACTACTCTCGAAGTTAGTCAGCGGCACAAGACTGAATGTTCCGCTTAAACGTATTCCTTTGATAACGTCTTTTGGTGTACGAAGAATAAGGCTAATGGGAAGTTGGAGGTGATTGAAGCGCAGTCGTTCCCGATAGGTAGAATCTGGGTTGCCTAGTTCTTTTACTTTATCTTCATTAATGATACCCGCCCCGCGCTGTTGAAATCCGACACCGACACCTAAGCCAAGGTAAGGCTTAAAGAAATACTCGACCCGCACATCAAAGCCCAGTGAAGGTTTTGAAAAATAGGTCCTTGGCAGATTGTTGCCTACAATGGTTGTGAAATAAGTATTAGCACTAAGTCCCCAATGAAACTTTCTCTCGAATGGTTTGGGAATTAATTCATCGGGTTCCTTTTCATCGTTGAAGTACACCTTTTGTTGACTATAGCTTAAAATGGTTGTTGCCATTAGCAAGGCAAATAAAGTCAGTTTGAAAAACGCTTTCATGTTTACTTCTTTAAGGAAGGTTTGTGAAAATATTTGATGTGCCATACTTTATAAATGGCTGGTAAAATCAATAGTGTGAGGATGGTGGCCGAAATTAACCCTGATATGACAACTACAGCTAATGGCTTTTGTGTTTCCGAACCAATACCATTTGACAAAGCTGCGGGCAACAACCCGAGCCCAGCCATTAATGCAGTCATTACCACTGGACGAACGCGGCTCATGGCCCCCTCTAGAATAGATTCTTCAATGGACATGCCTAAGTCTTGATTCTTGTTGAAGACCGAAACAAGGATAACTCCGTTTTGGACACACACACCAAACAAGGCTATGAAACCAACACCAGCTGAGATACTAAAATTTATTCCTGTGACGTACAAACCGATGATTCCGCCAATCAATGCAAACGGTACATTGAGTAGTACCATGCCCGCATACTTGGGTGAATTGAACATAAAGAACAACCACATAAAAATCAGACCAATGGAAATTGGAACTACTAACTTCAATCGCTTGGTGGCCCGAACCTGATTTTCAAATTCTCCATTCCACGTAAGCGAATAACCTTTACCCAAGTGAATGCCTGACAGTACTTTTCGTTGCGCCTCTGCTATGGTGCTACCCAAATCTCGATCTCGCACTGAAAATTTGATAGGTATGAATCGTAAGTTACCTTCGCGATAAACAAACGCTGGCCCCGTTTGCAATTTGATATCGGCAATCTCGCGCATGGGTATTTTCGAGCCATTCGTACAAGGCACAAGTAGTTTACCAATTTCTTTTTTGCTTTGCCGAAACTCTGGTGAGTAGCGAAGGCGAATATCAAACCTGCGCTCACCTTCATAATAGGTAGAAGCTTTTTTTCCGCCCACGGCCATTTCAATAATATTGTTAGCTTCCAGCACATTCGCTCCATAGCGTGCCATTTTATAGCGGTCTAGTTCAATGCGCAATTCGGGTTGACCCAAACTTTTAAAAATCCCCAGGTCTTGCACGCCCTTTACAGTTTCCATGATATTTTTAACACTGTCAGCAAGGCTTTCCAGTTTGCTAAAATCATCACCAAAAATCTTAATGGCCATTTCGCCCTTCACCCCAGAAACAGCTTCTTCTACGTTGTCAGAAATGGGTTGAGAAAAACCAAAAACTACTCCAGGAAACTGGCTGTGCAACTGTTCTTGCATGTCTTTAATCAACTCCTCTTTCGTTACGTCACGATCCCAATCATCTTTTGGAAAAAGGTCAACAAAAAATTCCACATTAAAGAAACCCGTGGGGTCAGTGCCATCATTCGGCCTTCCGTTTTGTGAAATAACGCCTTTCACTTCTGGGTATTTTGTAAAAACGTGTCGCATGGATTCGGATTGCTTGTTGGCCGTACTGAAGGCAATGCTTTGCGGCATGCTGGCCCGAACGTAAATAGAGCCCTCGTTAAGCTTAGGCAAAAATTCTGAACCCAGTTGATTGGCAATAACTAAACTGATGAGAAGCAAAAACACTGAAATTAAAATGCTGCGAATGGGTTGCGCTAATGAACGCACTAAAAGAGGTCGATAGATTTTTGATAAGCCAGTGACCAATAGGTTCTCTTTTTCGCGCACATTTTTGTTGAGCAAAAGTTTGCATAGTAAGGGTACCAGGGTTAAAGTGAAGAGCAATGCTCCGGCTAATGCAAAACCCATTGTGTAAGCGAGGGGCGAAAACATTTTTCCTTCCACTTTTTGAAAGGCAAAAATGGGAATGAGTGCGGTGATGATGATGAGTTTAGAAAAGAATATAGGTTTACCCATTTCAATTGAAACCTTTTTTACAAAACCCATTTTTGACATGAGGTTGAATCGTTGCACGCCCATCTCGCGTTGCTTGTGCGCGAGATAAACAAAAACGCCTTCAACCATTACCACGGCTCCGTCAATGATGATTCCAAAATCAATTGCCCCAATGGACAATAAATTGGCAGACATGCCACGGATACGCATGCAGATAAAGGCAAATAGCAGCGCCAACGGAATGATGATGGCCACCATTAACGTAGCTCTCCAGTCTAGCAGAAAGATGGAAAGAATAAACGTTACCAGTAACATCCCCACAATCAGGTTTTCTTTTACCGTGTGCGTTGTAAGATTAACCAGTGTAGTGCGGTCATAAAACACTTTGATTTTTACACCATCTGGCAATACGCGATTGTTTAAATCGTCAATTGTGTTGTTTAGGTCTTTTAAAACAATGCTCGGATTTTCGCCTTTGCGCAACAAAACAATTCCTTCCACCACATCCATCTCTTCTCCTCTGCCCACCTTGCCAAGGCGTGGTTTACCTGACTCATGAACAACTGCCACATCTTTTATAAATATGGGTGAGCCATTAATATTTTTTACGATGATATTTTCAATGTCATCCATACTATTGACCAAACCAAGGCCGCGCACCAAATACGATTGACTAGCCAACTCTACCACATCTCCACCCACATTACTATTGTTTTCACTCAATGCGGCAAAGACATCTTCCATACTGAAATTGAATGCGCTTAACTTGTTAGGATCGGCCGTTACTTCAAATATCTTAACCTCGCCACCAAAGCTGACCACGTCAGCAACACCCTGCACTGCCTTTAACCTTTTATCAATTACCCAATCTTGGATTTCTTTTAATTCGCGAACGGTTTTGCCTGCGCCTTCCAATGTGTAGCGATAAATTTCACCTGTTGGGCCGGAGGGTGGTTGGATTTCCGGATCGGCACCCTCGGGAAGATTGACGTTCACCAATTGGTTATTTACCATTTGGCGTGCCCGAAAGTCATCCACCTCATCTTCAAAAAAAAGCGTAACCACCGATAGACCAAAGAGCGAAATGGAACGCAAGCTTGTTTTTCGCGGCACTACATTCATCTCGGTTTCGATAGGGATGGTGACAAATTTTTCTAACTCTTCAGCACTTCGGCCTGGCCATTGCGTGATGATGACAATACGTGTATTAATTACATCAGGAAAAGCTTCGATGGGTGTGTTTAAAAAACTCTGCACGCCCCAAACAGTGATTACCAGGGTGCCAAGAAAAACCATCAATCGGTTTCTTAGAGAAAATGAGATTAAACCTTTTATAAAGCTATTCATACAACTATTTGGCGATAAAATTAAAGTTGATTGTATGCAGTCAATACAAAGAGTGACCCCTCGCTTACTATTCTCTCTCCTAATTTAATGCCTTCTTTTACTTCAGTGAAATCATGAAATACGCGCCCTGGCCTAATTTGCACCTTCCTAAACTCATTATGGCCTGAAACAACCATCACGTAGTATTGATTATTCTCCAAAACGATAGCACTGTTGCTCACCACCATAACTTTTTCGCTACTGCGGGGCGTAATTTGCACAGTGGCAAACATTTCAGGTTTCAACAGACCTTTCGTATTGGCAAGTTCTGTGCGCACACGCACTACACGCGAGTCTGGATCGAGCATGGTACTGATTTTGTCAACCCTTCCAATTAAAGTCTCGTCAGGAAAAGCAATGGTCTTCACGGTAACAGCGTCTCCCTCGTGTACTTTGGCTATATCGCTTTCATGTACATTGGCCCAAATCCAAACGGATTTCAGATCTGATATCGTAAAAATGTTAGTGCCGTTGTCCGTTCGAATTTGAGTGCCGGTGTTAATGTTACGCTCCACAATGTAGCCCTCGCGCGGTGCGGTTACCCGAAAAATAGCATCTTGTTGAGCAGAGCCACCGTATAATTCCAAAACCTGCTTACGCTCGTCAAATTCTGCTTTGGCATTGTTAAAGCTATTTTTTGCTTGCGCCAAATCCTTTTCTGACATCATGCCAGATTTGAAGAGCTCTTGTGCACGCGACAGATTTTTTTCCTCGACCTCTAAATTGGATTTAGAAATATTGTAATCACGCTGATAAAGGCTGATGTCTGTACTCAACAAAGTGGCCAGCAATTGACCGCGTTTTACATAATCACCTAATGCCACGTTTACACTCTCTACCGCGCCACTCACAATAGGATAAATGCGCACCACATTGTCTTCGGCAAAACTCACTTCGCCCACCGCGCTAAACTGTTCTGCCGCTGGCACTAGTTTCACCGAGTCAAGTTTGATGAATTTCATTTGTTGCTCCGTTAGCACCAAGGTGCTTTTGTTGGAATTTACAAATGCGGCTTGTTTGGATTGCTTTTTGGCGCAACCAGTAAACGTAGTACAACAGATGAGGGCGTAAATAAAAATCGCGTTCTTCATTTCTAGTTTTCGATGAGTTGTGTGCCAATACTAAAATTTAATTCGTTGATACTATCTAAGAACAATTGCTTCAATTCTATTAATTGTAAATTGGTTGTGATAAAAATCCGTTGTTGATCGATAAACTCTAACAGGCTAATATTTCTCTTTTGAAAATTGAGATTCACATTTTGGTTGAGTGTTTTCAATCGGTCAATAAATTCACTAGAATACATGGCTAGCCCTTCGTTGGTCTTTTGAAAGCGGTTAAACGCGGCAATCACTTCGTTACTCACCTTACTTTTCTGTAACTCCAATTCGTAGTATGATTGCTTGAGGTTGAGTTTGGCTTCTTGTATGCGACCTTGGTTGCGATCGAACAATGGCAAGGGCATTTCAACGTTAAAGCCCGAATAAGGTCGTGTGTAGTTACTCCCCAAATCTTGTGGTTGATACCCAAACTTAATATCAGGCACGCTCAATGATTTTTGAAGCTTTACATTTCGTGATTGGTACTCCCGATTGAGTTGCATTACTTTTAAATCAGGCCGATCTCTTAATGCGTGGCTTACCAAGGTATCTCGTTGTAGTTGAGGCAACGCAATTGGAATATTTAAGCTTAAAGTGGCCGCGCTATCAGTTGGATATTGCAATAGCACACGCAGTTTCGCCAAGGCATTTTCTTTTTGGTTGGCATTTTCTACCGCTTGTGTTTTCACGGCTTTGTACTCCGACTCAAGCCTTATAGCTTCAGCAATCGAAATTGCACCTACGCGCAGTTGTTCTCGTGTAGCTGCCATTAACTGATCGTAGCTTGTTAACACAGATTTGTATAAAGATTCTTTTGCCTGCAATGCAGCTAAATCATTGTAGGTAACTCCCAATTCGTACAGAAGGCTTCGAAGTACATCTTCAAATTGTACCTTACTCATGGCCACGTTTATCTTAGCAAGTTTTACTGTATTCGTATGCTTTCCGGCCACACTAAAAACCTGCTCCACTTGCGCCAAGAATTGATTTTTGTAATTGAAGTATTGATTCTTTTGAACATTGTATAACTCTTGGTTCCAGATAAAGTATGGATTGTTCCATACCTTGGCTTGAATCAATCGCGCTTCGGTAATATCAATGTCATAGAAGGCTGCCAATAAACTCAAGTTCTTTTTTATCAATCTCGCCTTCGCTTGTTGAAAACTCAAAGTTGAATCAGACAATTCTTGCGCTTCGCTGCGGCTAAAGCCTAGGACGATCACGAAAAAAACAATCGAAAATTTATTCATACAACCAAAAAAATGATAAAAATGAAACCAAGAGAGCATGTTCAAACCACCAGGGGTGGCGCATCCCTATAGCAAAAGCGAACAGTTGTAGAGATAGGTTTCTGAAGAATGGGTAATTGAATCGAACTCAAATGGAGCAATTGATTCGGGTTGCCTTTGTGAAAAAGGATGAGAATTAAGAAAGCTCGCCAAAACAAACTGAGTTTGGTAATCATCATCTTCACCGTCTTTCTCACTCTCGTTACAAATAAAAAACGAACAATCGCTCTTCAGTGATTCGGTGCTTAAGGAAAAATGTTGAGAATCAACGACTGAATTAGACACAAGCAAGAAAGCGAAGATATTGACCAATGTATAGGCAAGCACCGCTAAGCGAACCGAACTAATAGCACCGATATTCAATAACTTACGCACATAGCAAAGTTATTAAAATAGCTTTCAAACCACCTAATCACTAAGTCATTTGTTTATGATTCAGGTTCAAAATTAGTCTGTTACGATAGTAATACTTTAGTTCACGTCAGCAATACAATTCGCTCCTGCTTTTATTTCCCGTTTTTCATAAAGGATTTTTTTAACTAGAATTTATGTCAGTTTAATCGTTTTGCTATCGCCAAACGGTTTACCAATTTTAGCCCGAGTGATTTTGCTTCAATGAACTGTTGGATTCTTTTTCTCGATTTAAAATTCTTGATTTTTCTTTCAAGCTTCATTGCTTCCGAGCGGCTGCACACTTCGGCTGACCAAAGCAATTTCCAAGGGCATTTCTTGGAAGTATATTTTTCGAAACCAGCATTGTGCCGCTCAAGCCTATCCGAAAGACTGGCGGTTTGGCCTATTAGAACGATTGGTCAAACTCTGAAACAAGGATATAAACGTAAAAACTCATGGTAATAAAAAACCCCACTCTCGCGGGGTTTTCATTTTACGGGTGGGCGATGGGACTCGAACCCACGACCCTCAGAATCACAATCTGATGTTCTAACCAACTGAACTACGCTCACCAAAAATCCAACCGCAAACGCGATTGGGAACGCAAAGGTAGGTAGCTTACTCGAAAATCCAAAACGGAAATCAATCCCGGTTAAACGACATCCGTTCTCCCATTTTTGACTCGTTAAATTTCCCCTCTGCATACGCCAAATGACCCGAAATCCATGTATGCGAAACGGCTGCATGAAAGGTTTGACCCTCAAAAGGTGACCATCCACACTTGGCCAAAATGTTTTCCTTCTTCACCGTCCATGGCTGGCTCGGGTTCACGAGCACGAGGTCGGCATAATACCCCTCGCGGATGAAGCCACGCCTATCAATTTGAAAAAGAATGGCCACGTTATGGCTCATTTTCTGCACAACTTGCTCTAGTGTAATCTTTCCTTGCTGCTGCATTTCCAACATCGCTACGATGCTATGTTGAACCAACGGCCCGCCCGAAGGTGCCTGAAAATAACCCTGTTGCTTTTCTTCTATCGTATGTGGAGCATGATCGGTAGCAATCACATCGATGCGGTTGTCCAACAAGGCTTTCAATATTTCTGATTGGTCACTTGCTTTTTTGATGGCAGGGTTCCACTTGATGTTCATGCCTAATCGGGCATAGTCTGCATCATTGAACCACAGATGGTGGATGCATGCCTCTGCAGTAATTTTTTTCTTCTCCAGCGGCAGCGCATTATCAAACAGCTGAGTTTCTTTGGCGGTTGAAATATGTAGTATGTGTAAACGCGTGCCGTGCTTCTTCGCCAAACCAATTGCAAATGATGACGACTTATAACATGCGTCTTCATTCCGAATCAAAGGATGATACGCTACGGGACAGTTGTCTCCGTACTTTTCTTTGTAGTCAGCCAGATTTTTCCGAATGGTAGGTTCATCTTCGCAATGCGTGGCGATAATAGATGGGAACCTCGAAAAAATCGATTCTAAAACTTTCGGGTCATCTACCAATAAATTACCGGTAGACGAGCCCATGAATATTTTTAACCCACACACCGATTTGATGTCCGTCTTTAGTACTTCTTCCAGGTTATCGTTCGAAGTGCCCATGAAAAAGGAATAGTTCGCGAGCGAATCGCGCGAGGCAATTTGATATTTATCTGCCAACAAAGACTGTGTGAAGGCGGGTGGGTTGGTATTCGGCATTTCCATAAAACTAGTAACGCCACCTGCCACAGCGGCCCGCGATTCAGTATAGATGGTACCTTTATGCGTCAGCCCGGGTTCACGAAAGTGCACTTGGTCATCAATGGCACCGGGCAACAGCCAATGACCCCGCGCATCCACTACTTGAGAAACATTTTGGTTTTGCAGGTCACCACCTACTTTTTCAATAAATGAACCTTTAATGAGCACATCGCCTTCAAAGACCTTGCCTTCGTTGACTATTTTTGCATTCGTGATTAAGGTAGACTTCATTACCTTGTAAAGATAAAGCGATACCCATGCAATGGCAAGACTTCAAACTGAATAAACAATTGCTCGATGCCGTAGCCGAAGCGGGGTTCGAATCGCCAACCGAAGTACAGCAAAAGTGCATACCATTGGTTATGGGAGGCCAGCAAATCATTGGCATTGCGCAAACAGGCACGGGCAAAACCGCGGCCTACTTGCTTCCTATTTTAATGAAAACAAAATTTGCTCAAGGGCAAGATCCGCGCGTTTTGATTTTGGTGCCCACCAAAGAATTGGTAGTGCAGGTTGCAACGCACACCTCAACGCTGGCCAAGTATACAGACCTGCGCATTGTTTCGATCTATGGTGGTATTGGTCCTAAATCACAGATTGAAAACATTCAGAATGGTGTTGACATTCTCATCGCTACGCCCGGACGATTTATGGAACTGTACCTCCGCAAAGAAATCATCACCAAACAAATCAAAACCCTGGTGCTGGACGAGGCCGACCGTATGATGGATATGGGATTCATGCCGCAGCTGCGGAAGATATTTGAAGTGATTCCGAACAAGCGTCAAAATCTACTCTTTTCAGCCACCTATCCCGTAAAGGTAGAGCGCTTGGCAGAAGAGTTTATTGAGTTCCCCGTTCGTGTGGAGGTGACGCCACAAGCTACCGTGGCAAAAAAGGTGGAGCAAGAACTATATCACATACCCAACCTGCGCACCAAAATCAATTTCTTGGAGAGACTTTTAATCGATCAGATAGAATTTTCGCGCGTGATGATTTTTACGCGCACGAAAGAGGTTGCCGATAACATTTTCAAATACCTCGACCGAAAGGGTATGGGGCCAGTGAAAGTGGTTCATTCCAATAAAGGGCAGAACACGCGCATCAATTCGATGAACGAATTTAAGGAGGGGAACCTTAGAATACTCGTTGCCACCGATGTGGCTTCGCGGGGAATTGATGTTGTGAATGTATCACATGTAATCAACTTTGATGTTCCGATTGTGTACGAAGATTACGTGCACCGAATCGGCCGAACGGGCCGCGCGTTTCAAAGCGGCAAAGCCATTACGTTTGCTACGAAAGCTGAAACGTATCACATCAAGCAAATTGAAAAAATCATTCGCGAGCAAATTCCTGTAAAAGAATTGCCGGCCGATATTGAAATAGCAGAAACGCCATTTGAAGAAAAACAAGAAATGGCACGAGAAATAGACCGCCAGCGCAAACGCGAAGACCCCGAATACAAAGGGGCTTTTCATGAACGCAAGTAATTCGATGATTCGTTGATTTATTGATTCGATGACTTCCATCACCGAATTAAACTCATCACCGAATTAGTAAATCAACTACCCATTCATCGAAATCAAGAACTCTTCGTTGTTGCGTGTGCCCTTCATTTTAGATTGTAGGAATTCCATCGCCTCAACGGAATTCATATCGGCCATGAACTTGCGCAATATCCATACGCGTTGAAGTTCTTCCTCTTTCATCAACAAATCTTCGCGTCTCGTTCCCGAGGCAGGCACGTCAATCGCAGGATAAACCCTGCGGTTAGAAAGCTTGCGGTCGAGCTGCAATTCCATATTACCCGTTCCTTTAAATTCTTCGAAGATTACTTCATCCATCTTCGAGCCGGTATCAATCAATGCGGTGGCAATAATAGTGAGCGAGCCACCATTCTCTATTTTGCGGGCTGCTCCAAAGAAACGCTTAGGCTTGTGCAGCGCGTTCGCATCCACACCACCGGATAATATCTTACCCGATGAAGGTACCACCGTATTGTAAGCACGCGCCAAGCGGGTAATAGAATCCAATAGAATCACTACATCGTGGCCACACTCAGTCATGCGTTTTGCTTTTTCCAAAACGATGGAAGCAACCTTTACGTGGCGCTCAGCTTGCTCGTCAAACGTAGAAGCAATTACTTCTGCCCTTACGCTGCGCGCCATGTCTGTAACTTCTTCAGGACGTTCGTCAATCAAAAGCACAATCAAATAAACTTCCGGATGGTTCTCGGCAATAGCGTTTGCGATGTTCTTCAGCAACACTGTTTTACCGGTTTTGGGTTGCGCCACAATCATGCCGCGTTGGCCTTTGCCAATGGGCGAAAACAAATCCAAAATACGCGTAGACATGTTGTCTGGCGTAGTGCTCAACTTTAGCTTCTGTTCAGGGAAAAGTGGAGTCAAATATTCAAACGCCACACGGTCGCGGATCTCTTCGGTTGTTTTGCCGTTCACGCTGTCTACCTTCAACAGCGCAAAGTATTTCTCGCCTTCCTTAGGTGGACGAATTTGGCCTTTCACCGTATCGCCTACTTTCAAGCCAAACAATTTGATTTGCGAGGGCGAAACATAGATATCATCGGGGCTGGCCAAGTAATTATAATCGGACGAGCGCAGGAAGCCGTAGCCATCTTGCATGATTTCCAACACACCTTCGTTGGAGACGACACCATCAAAGTCTTTCACCAGGTTTTCGCGTCTTTGTTGTTGCGGCTGCTGGTTTTGATTGGGCTGCTGGTTCTGGTTTTGCGTTTGGGGCAGCGGCTGCTCTTGGTTTTCAATCCGTGTAGGTTGCTCTTCCGCGGCAGGAGTATCTTCAAACTTGGTGACGTTACTGTCCACCTCAAAATCCAAATCTTTGATTAATTCTTCGCTGGACTTTTCAGAAGGAGCTGGCTCCGGAGTGCTGGACGAAGTGGTCGGTGGAGCCACATTCTCGCGCCTGCGCGGGCGCATTTTGCGCTCGGGTGCTTCGCCTTCTTTTTTCTTTGGCTGTTCGCCCGTCACAGCTTGCTTATCAAGAATTTTGTAGACTAAGTCTTCTTTGCCCAATTTTTTGGCGTTGATGCCCATGCCTTCGGCAATTTCTTTTAGCTCAGAAATGAGCATGACATTGAGAGTGTCAATTGTGTACATGTAATGAATGAATAGATGGGTTAATTAAAAAAATTATGGTTTTAGTAGGAGCTGGTAACAGCCAAAATCAAGAACATTCAGGAACCAAGTCGATAAAACAGAAAATTGAATTTATTGAATTGATGGCCGATGTGGCCAGATTGATGGTGCAAGTATAATGCAAAATTTGAATAGTATCAAACACACGGCCGAAATTATTGGCTATTTTTGACGCCCTAAAAGAATACAAACATGTTGCAGTTGCAGGTTTTAAGAGACAATACCAAAGCAGTTTTGGAAGGTTTGGCCAAGCGCAATTTGAAAGAGGCTGAAGAATGGGTGAACAAAGCCTTGGAACTGGACAAACAAAAGCGCGCCTTGCAAACCGATACACAAGAGCGCGAAACCAAGTTGAATGCTGACTCCAAAAAGATTGGCGAGCTAATGAAAAGCGGCAAAGCCGAAGAAGCAAGTTCTTTGCGCAGCCTGGTTGCACAAGAAAAGGAAGTTATCAAAGCGAATGCTAACCGATTGGAAACGGTTGACAAAGAATTGACGCAGGTATTGTACAAGTTGCCAAACGTGCCCGCAGAGCGCGTGCCCGCAGGCAAAACACCCGAAGACAACAAGGTAGAGCATACGTGGGGAACAGTACCCAAGCTGCCTGACGGTGCATTGCCCCACTGGGAGCTCATCAAAAAATATGACATCATTGACTTTGAGTTAGGCGTAAAAATTTCTGGCGCGGGCTTCCCTGTTTACAAAGGCAAGGGCGCCAAACTGCAACGTGCACTCATCAACTTCTTTTTAAGCGAAGCCGAAAAAGCGGGCTACATCGAAATGCAACCGCCTATTGTGGTGAATGAAGACTCCGGCTACGGCACGGGTCAACTGCCCGATAAAGAAGGCCAAATGTATTTTGTAAATGCTGATGGCCTGTATTTGATACCCACAGCCGAAGTGCCTATCACCAACCTTTACCGCGATGTGATTCTAACCGAAGCACAGTTGCCGGTAAAAAATGTAGGCTATACACCTTGCTTCCGCAGAGAGGCGGGCAGCTGGGGGGCGCACGTACGCGGACTGAACCGCTTGCACCAATTCGACAAAGTAGAAATAGTGCAAATAACGAAGCCCGAAGATTCCTATAAAACGTTGGAGGATATGTGCCAGCACGTGCAAGGGTTACTAGAAAAATTAGAGTTGCCCTATCGAAAACTATTATTGTGCGGTGGCGACATGGGCTTTAACTCAGCGCTGACTTTCGATATGGAGGTGTTTTCTGCTGCTCAGCAGCGCTGGCTAGAAGTGAGCTCTGTGAGCAACTTTGAAACCTATCAGGCCAACCGCCTGAAGTTGCGTTACAAAAACAAAGAAGGCAAAACACAATTGTTGCATACACTCAACGGCAGTGCATTGGCGCTTCCGCGGATCGTAGCGGCCATTTTGGAGAACAACCAAACACCTGAAGGAATTAGGATTCCAAAAGTGTTGGTGCCGTTTACGGGATTTGAAAAGATTGGGTAGACATTGATACTAGATTCTGGATGCTGGATAAAAGTTAGCTCTAAGGTATTTAGACCAGTTGGAACAACGAAAAATAGAATGAAAAGAACTGGGACTTATACTTTTGTCATGGAATTCCGAGGTGGGACCTATTGTTCACAGCTAAAAGCAAGTGACATTGAACAAGCTCTTAACAAGTGGACAACTAGTTTGAAGAAAAACAGAGCTGACATCAAGTACTTGACCGTTGACAAATTGACCAAATTAAAAGAAGAAATAAGAAATGGAGAGCGACCCATTAAACTTAAAGGGCTCAAAAATATTTGGTTTACGCGCCTCCTGACAATGAGGGACACAGTATACCTTACTATTGTTAAGACAGACACAACACCGAACCGCTAGCAGAAATATTGCTGCAATGGTACCGTAACAAGTTGGCATATAGTTTTATCTTCGTCTCATGTTTCTTGGACAGCACGCGAATTCGGCAACGCTCCGCTACATCAAGATAAACGATACTAGCAACCAGCATCCAGTATCTAGTATCCAGTTTATACCCGCTTTGCTTTAGACAAATCCATTAATCCTTTACCCGCCATCACCGCCAACACCACCGCAGCAACTCTTGCCGTATCAGCTATGAATTGATACTCTGTGCCCACGCGTTTGCTATAAATGCCGAAGAAGGCCCAAATTAAAACAATCAAGAAAGCCGGCTCTTTGAATCGATAGGCAATAAACAATCCAAGCGTTGCAGCAATGCCAATCATCAGCACCGTCCAGATTTCTGGCGAGAGAAACCCACCGTCCCACTTCCAATCCAACAGCAAACAAGAAACATTTGCAATGGTGGCCACGCAAATCCACGAGAGGTAAAACAAAAATGGAAGCTTCAAACAGATAAACTCACCAATACCTTTCATTGGCTGGCGTTGCAGCAGCAAAAAAATCCGCGTCAGCGAAAACAGCAATAACAGCATGATGACCACCGATGCAAGCGTGAATAAATGATGCCACACCAAAATCCAACTGGCATTGGCCACGCACGAAAGCCAAAACCACATGGAGAGCTCGGTGAAATACAGCTCACGCTGCAACCAAAATTGGTAAATAGAAAAAGTAATCAGCAATAAATAAATGGCGCTCCACACTGAAAACGTGAAACCCGCAGGCGTAAACAAACTTGGGTATAAATCTGAGATGGCGCCCGTACTCATGCCGTTGATGGGTAACGTGACTGCCAGCGTGTTGACTACAATTACAACTATCAGGCAAACTAAGTTAATCCAAGAAAATAGTTTAAGGCGTGTCATGTTAGCGAAGGTAGTCAAAAAAAGATACCGCTTGCGCACTTGGGGTTGGTTCGCGCACAACATTTTTCTACTTTAGAGAATTAATATTCCTGTCATGAAAAAATTGATCATACTCGCTTTGGTGATTGCGGCCTGTTCGCAAGCCAAAAAATCAGAAGTATCAAAATACCCTGTTACTGAAAAAGGTAACGTGGTGGACACCCTCTTTGGTGTGCCAGTGGCGGACCCCTATCGCTGGCTAGAAAATGACACCGCACAACAAACAGCCAAATGGGTGGCAGCTCAAAACGAAGTAACCTTTGGCTATCTCAAAAACATCCCTTTCCGCGATGCTATTCGAAAGAGATTGGATGAAGTGCAAAACTACGAGCGCCTCTCCGCTCCCTATCGCGAGGGCGACTATATCTACTATTCTAAAAACAGTGGCCTTCAAAACCACAACGTGCAGTATCGCAAAAAAGGTGAAAATGGCGCAGAGGAAGTTTTCTTGGACCCAAACACTTTTTCGAAAGATGGCACAACGGCTTTAGGTGGAATGTTCTTTAGCAAAGACGGTTCGCTGCTGACGATTTTGATTCAAGAAGGCGGCTCCGATTGGCGCAAGGCTGTAGTGATGAAAGCCGAAGACAAGTCGGTGATTGGGGATACGCTTATCAATCTGAAGTTTACCGGCATCGCATGGAAAGGCAACGAAGGTTTTTACTATAGCAGCTACGACAAACCCAAGGGTTCTGAGCTGTCTGCTAAAACACAATATCACAAAGTTTATTTCCATAAACTAGGCACCCCTCAATCTGCAGATGCCATGATTTTCGGTGGTGAGAAAACACCTAGACGCTACATTGGCGCAGGGCTTACGGAAGACGAACGCTTCTTGATTATCTCGGCCGCTGTAAGCACCACTGGGAATGAATTGTATGTGCAAGACCTGAAAGATCCGAAAGGAAAACTGGTGACGTTGGTGGGCAATTTTGACAACAACCATAACGTGATCGACAATGATGGCAGCCGATTGATTATTCAAACCAACTTAAATGCACCCAACGACCGCATTGTGTCGGTTGATTTCTCAAAACCCACTGTTGAGAATTGGAAAGACATTGTACCGGAAACAGACAACGCCATGCAGGGCGTTTCAACTGCTAACAAGAAAATGTTTGTTAACTACCTGAAAGACGCCAGCACGTTGGTAAAACAATTTGACTACACCGGAAAGCTAGAACGCGATGTGGAGTTGCCTGGCATCGGCTCGGCTGGTGGATTTGGTGGCCGAGTAGATGAAAAAGAAGTGTACTACTCATTTACTTCTTTCACCACGCCTACGTCTATCTATAAGTACGACATCGCCAGTGGCAAATCAAGTTTATATGCGCAGCCCAAAGTTGATTTTGACCCAACCGCTTACGAAACGAAGCAAGTTTTCTACACCAGCAAAGACGGAACAAAAGTGCCGATGTTTATCGTGCACAAAAAAGGTTTGCAGCTCAATGGCAAGAACCCTACCTGGCTCTATGCTTACGGTGGTTTTGGTGCCAGCCTCACACCCGCCTTTAGTACTTCGCGTATTGTGTGGTTAGAAAATGGCGGGGTGTTTGCCCAACCCAACCTGCGCGGTGGTGGCGAGTATGGCGAAAAGTGGCACGATGCCGGGCGGCAAATGAACAAGCAAAATGTGTTTGACGATTTCATTGCTGCGGGTGAATACCTGATCAAAGAAAAATACACATCAAACAATCATTTGGCCATTGTGGGCGGCTCTAACGGTGGCCTTCTGGTTGGGGCAACCATGACACAGCGCCCCGACTTGGCAAAAGTGGCGTTGCCTGCTGTGGGTGTAATGGATATGCTGCGCTATCATAAGTTTACCGCTGGGGCGGGATGGGCCTACGACTACGGCACAGCCGATGACTCCAAAGAAATGATGGAGTACTTGAAAAAATATTCTCCCGTTCATGCTTTGAAACCTGGCACCAATTATCCGGCTACCCTAGTCACCACTGCAGACCATGACGACCGTGTGGTGCCTGCGCACTCATTTAAGTTTGCGGCCACCTTGCAAGAGAGCAACGTGGGTGATAACCCTCAGTTGATTCGCATTGATACTAAGTCTGGCCATGGCTCATCCAATCTTTCAAAAGCATTGGATGCAACAGCTGACCAATTTGCGTTTACGTGGTACAATATGGGGGTGATTCCACCTTTGGTGAAGAAGAATATGTAAACAGTACATGTTCATGAAAAACGTACCTATTCTCGCATTCATTTTAATTGCCCTTGGTTGCGCTAGCGGCCCACAAAAAAAGCGTGAGTATTCAGTTATTTTTGACAGCGCAAAGTTGCTGAATTCCGTCCAGCATGATAGTCTTCGCGCGATCATCTCAGAGCTTAAGCAGAATGTAGGGTCTCAAATAGGGGTAAATATTATTCCCTCTCTACGTGGTCAAAATATTGATGAATATTCAATACAAGTAGCGGACCGTTTGGGATTGGGAAGAAAAAAATTCAATGATGGGATTCTTTTAACCATTGCGATAGAAGACCGAATGATGAGAATTGAAGTGGGAACAGGTTTGGAAAATATTGTCCGCGATGAAATTGCTTCAAGAATCAATAGGGAGGTGATGGCTCCGAAATTTAGAAAAGGAAACTACTGTTTAGGTATTTACAAAGGAATTGACAGCTTAAAAAGTTTAATCGAGTCTAATAAAGATAGAATAGGGGAAATCCCCGAACACCGAAAGAAAAGATTAAACTAGCTAGGACTTAATCTTTCTTTATCGCCTTCGCCACTTTTTCACCGGCAATAGCAATCAATTCTTCCTCGCTTGCCTCTTTGATTTTTTTAAATGATTTAAAGTGGGCCAGCAACTTGTCTGCCGTTTTCTTGCCGATGCCCGGAATATTTTCGAGCTCCGTCACAAATGTTGAATTACTCCTTTTCAACCGGTGGAAGGTGATGCCAAAGCGGTGGGCTTCATCGCGCACCCGCTGAATTAACAACAACGCGGGCGACTTCTTGCTGATCAACAACGGCAAAGGATCTTCGGGGTAATAGATCTCCTCCAACTTTTTAGCGATGCCCACAATGGGTATTTTGCCATACAGTCCCAACTCCTTCAACGCATCGCACGCGCTACTCAACTGGCCTTTGCCACCATCTACAATTATCAACTGTGGGTACTCGCCTTGTTCTTCCATGATGCGCTTGTAACGCCTGCCTACAATTTCTTTCATGGAAGCAAAGTCATCAGGCCCAACTACCGTCTTGATGTTAAAATGCCGATAACCTTTTTTATCGGGTTTGCCTTCCACAAATCGCACCATCGAAGCAACGGGATTAGTCCCTTGAAAATTAGAGTTGTCGAAGCACTCGATAATTTTTGGGTACTGCATCAAACGCAAATCCTTCATCATGATATGCAGCACCTCGTTCTTTTTGCTTTTCTTTTCTTCTTTGCTGATTTCGCGTTCGCGCTTCAGGTACAATGCATTCTTGAGCGATAGATCAACCAACTTTTTCTTGTCGCCAATTTGCGGAACCACATTTTCAAATTGGTCTGACTTTACGGTGAGCGCCAAGTTGGTATACACTTCAGGATTGCTGCTGTGGTATTCGCTCCGCAGCTCTTGCACGGCCATGCTCAGTAGGTCGTCATCGCTTTCATCTAATTTCTTCTTGATTTCCAAATTCTTCGAAAATACAATAGCGCCCTCCTTTATCTGCAGGTAGTTGACAAACGCATCCGTTTCGCTGCTGGCGATGGTGACTACATCTATATCGGTAAGCTTGCGGTTAACCACCAACGACTTGGTCTGGAATTTCTCCAACTTCTCAAGCTTCGACTTGAAAAAAGCAGCGCGCTCAAATTCCAATCGCTCGGCTGCAAACCTCATCTGCGTTTGAAAATGATCTTCTACAATACTCATGTTGCCCTTCAGCACATTCCGCGCTTGGCCAATTTCTTCATTATAGCTGGCTTCATCTTGCAAACCCTCACAAGGCCCCTTGCAATTTCCGATGTGGTACTCTAAACACACCTTGAATTTCTTGTCTCCGATGTTTTCCTGCGAAAGTAGCAATGAACATGTGCGAATGGAATACAACTGGCGAACCAACTCCAGCACACTATTCATTGCCCCCACGCTCGAGTAAGGGCCAAAATACTCCCCCTGCTTGGGGATATACTTACGAGTTGAAATGATGCGAGGGAAACGTTCTTTTAAAATACAGATGTATGGAAATGTCTTATCATCCTTCAACAAGATATTGTACTTCGGCTGATTTTGTTTGATGAGGTTGTTCTCCAACAACAGCGCATCAAACTCTGTGTTGGCCAAGGTAAACTCCATACGCGCAATCTCGCTTACGAGTTTCTCGGTCTTGCGGTTGTATTGTGATTGCTTATTGAAGTAACTGCTGACGCGCTTTTTTAAACTCTTGGCTTTGCCCACATAAATCAATACGCCATCTTTGTTGTAGTAGCGGTAAACACCGGGCGAATCGGGGAGGGAAGCGAGTTGGTCTTTAATCATTCAAAGTAGAAAGTTGAAAGATAAAAGTTGAAAGTCTGCACTTTTAACTTTCAACTTTTACCTTTCAACTTTTTCAGTTTTTAATGTCCATTTCCTCTTCAGGATTTTCTGTTTGCTGCGAGTCCGTTGCTTTGGCGCACTCCACCGAAACATCTACACCTGATGTCGGCCTCTTAAAGAAACCTTTGGTGATACCTGTTTTTGGATCTGCATAGACCTTCATCATAAACTTATCCCAAATCGGCCTTGCCGTTCTGCCCCCTTGGCCAAAATCCCACGAAGGAAAATGTACCGCACGCTCATCGCCTCCTACCCACACGCCCGTCACCAAGTTGTGAGTCAACCCCATGTACCAGCCGTCTGATGCATCGTTGGTCGTTCCGGTTTTTCCACCAATCTCGTTGTCGCGTCTCAACTCGGGCGACAGCCCCAACGAAGTACCACCTCGCTCTTCCGCACCACCCCGCAACATGTACACCATCTTATAAGCAGTTTGTTCATCAATGGCCTGTTTGGTTTTCGGCACAAAGTTTTCGATTACGTTGCCATTCTTGTCTTCAATACGCGTGATGAAGAATGGTTCGGTGTTAATGCCTCCATTAACAAACGTGCTGTATGCACCAACCATCTCGAAAAGCGATACATCGCTGGTGCCCAAGCAAAGAGAAGGTACTGCATCCAATTTGCTCTCAATTCCCACACGGTGGGCAAATTCCACTACGTTTTCCTCTCCTAATTTTTGCATCATGATGGCTGTAATGGAGTTGATCGACTGCGCCATTGCTTGGCGGATGGTCATCTCCTTGCCTGTACCTCTGTTGCCTTCGGCATTGAGCGGGTACCAAGGCGGCTGACCCGGGATATCAAATTGTGGCGAGATGTCCTTTTCTTTGTGGCAAGGCGAATAGTTGTTTTCCATCGCCAGGCCATACACAAAAGCTTTGAACGTTGAGCCCGGTTGTCGCTTGCCTTGACGCACGTGGTCAAACTTAAAATATTTGTGGTTGAAACCGCCTACCCACGCTTTAATATGCCCGGTATTGGGGTCCATGCTCATTAACCCCGACTGTAAAAAGCGCTTGTAATAGTTCAACGAGTCAAAACTGCTAAACAAGGTGTCGCGTTCGCCATTCCAAGTGAAGATGGTCATGGGCTTTTTCAACTTCAACATGATCTTCAGCGAGTCAGAATTTTCACCATACTTTTCTACATACGCTTTGTAGGCATCGGTTTGTTTGATGCGCCTGTTTAAAAAGTCTTTCACTTCCACTCCATCTTCATCTACCCAAGGATTGCGGTTGCGTCTTTTCCACTCGTTGTTAAATAACTTCTGCAACACACTCATGTGTTCGTTCATCGCCTCCTCCGCATATTTTTGCAGGCGGCTGTCGATGGTGGTGTGTATTTTCAACCCCGAGTTGTACAAATCGATGCCGCGATCGTTGCAGTACCGCAACAAGTAATTTCCAAGCACGGTGCGGAAGTAAGTGGCCAACCCTTCATTTTGGTTCTGAACCGAATACTTCAACTCAATGGGCAACGCTTTGATCGAGTCAAACTGTTCACGTGTTTTGATTTTGTAACCGTGTCGATACACCTTAGCAAGTACTTCATTTCTTTTGCCCAACGAGTTATTTGGGTTGCGATACGGATTAAACTTAGTGGGAGCCTGCAGCATTCCCACCAGCACCGCAGATTCTTGTAGGTTCAAGTTATCGGGTTGCTTTTTGAAATATGTTTCAGCTGCTACCTTTATTCCAAATGATCCACTGCTGAAATCGGAAGTATTTAAATACAGTGCAATGATTTCCTCTTTTGTAAAATTCTGTTCCAGCTCGATAGAAATAATCCACTCCTTTGTTTTTTGAATGATCCTTCGGGGATACTTGCCGAGTTTAGCCAACAGGCCATCCAGGCCTTTGTCTGGATTTTGGGTGTACAAATTCTTTGCGAGTTGTTGTGTCAAGGTGCTTCCGCCCCCGGCCGGGCTAAACGTAACTAAACCTTTTATCACGCGGAGAAACGCAGGCAAGTCCAAACCCGAATGATCATAAAAGCGGTGGTCTTCTGAAATCAACAATGTGTTAACCAAATCGGGCGAGAGTTGATTGTAATGTACCTGGCTGCGGTTGTACCGGAAGTATCGCCCCAAAGAAACCCCATCAGCAGAGATGATCTCTGACGACAAGTCATTGTCTGGATTTTCGATTTCGGCCAAACTGGGCATGCCACCATACAACCCGAACAAATCAATCTTAACCGTCCAGATATAGAGCGGAAAGCCCACCACAAAAAACAGAAAAGCCCAAGAGCTGTATTTAATCGCTTTGGGAATCCAGGGCTTTTTGATGGCCAGAATATTATTGATTTTGCTTTTGATAGTTCCTGTCGAAGAAGGTGAGGTACTCATCTAGTGCCTTGGTTCTATAAAATGTTTGGAAATTCTCTTTTGAAATAACAAAATTATAGAATTTATAATTGGAAAACGGTTTAGACTTAGTGAGTTGAGCGAGAAATTTGTCGAAGTAGCCGAGCGCTGCCTCCTTATCTGGAAATTCAACTACCATGGTGATAATGCTCTCGTCATTAAGTGCCAAGTTAGAGGTCGTCAATTTCAAGTCTTTCCATTGGGCATTGCCGAACTTATCCAAAGCATCATCTACCGCGTTGGTAATCTTGTCGGCACTTTTGTGAATGGTGACAAAATAATGCGGCCCGTTTAAGACATTGCTGAATTGGATGCCTTTTGCCTTTTCTAGTTTTGCCAACAGATTTTTGGATGAAGCCAGCAATTCTTCTGCGTAAGCTTTTGAAGGTTCAGCCGGGTATTTCTTGATAAATGTTTCCAACTCGTATTGGTATTTGCTCACATCTTCCGTTTTGCCGATAATCAATATTTTGAAAAGATCTAATTGAGGTGTGAATCCGGTCTCGCCTTCGCGGTATGCCAAGGCCAATCGCTCTTGTGCCGCACGCAAATTATTTTGTTGAAACAAGGTATACGCTTCTTTGTATATCAACTTTTGCTTTTCTGCTGCCACACTGGTCTCCTTCAAGTAATTTGGGTTGAGCATGATTTTGGTAACCGTAGCATTGGGGAATTGGTCTTTCAGCATTTGCGCATAGGTAGCTGCCTTGGCGGGATCGGTTTCCCTAAAAATCAAAAACAACTTGTATAAAGCCTCCGGCTTGAATTCGGAAGATGGGAAGCGCTCCAACAGCTTGGTGTACGAGTCGTAGGCATTTCGCTTTTCATTTAAATTGAAATAGTATAAATCGCCCAGCTTATAGTAGCCTTCCTCAATTTTAGCGAGTGCCTCCTTCTGTTGCTTCTCTGTGCGTGGAAGTAGCGCTATAAGTTTACCCACTTCATCTGCTTTTTCGTCTTTGCTGGGCGCCAAGTCTTTCAGATTGGTTTTGTCGCCAGTATCGGTTTGAGCAATTGGCTGGGCAACGGCTGCTGCGGTGGCATCAGTTGCAGCAGTTTTGTTGGACCTTCGCCAGTTATCTTCTAACGGTATGTTGCCCCATATGCGCTGAAACTCCGATTGCCCCGAGGCCACTAAATCGGGATTGCCGAAATACCAATCTGACGTGCCACTAGATTGACCGGCCACAAACGGTGTGTTATTACCGCCACCACCTCCATTATCGTTCCGTTTCTTCTTCTTTTTACTTGCCGCTATTTTCTTATCGCGGGCAGCAAAAACGGAGTCAAGCTTCTTACGAACCACCGCAGTGTCCAACGATGCCAAATAAAGCAAACTGTCGTTGAGTGTTATAGCCTCAGTGTACTTGGCAAATTGCCCGAGCAGTTCTTGTCGTTTTTTGATGGCGTCTAAATTCTCGAAATCCTTGGGCAACGCACCCACCGCACTATCGTAGTAAAGTTTGGCAAGGCTGTACTTCTTCAACGTATCAAAATACAACTGACCGGTGCGCAAATATGCCTGACCTTGTATGCGTTTGCTTTTGCCGGCATGTGCGGCTTGTGTGTATTGGGTAATGGCCTCAATCACCAACCCTTGTTTGCGTTCAAATTCGCCCCACTCGTAAAATATCTTATCTCTAAACTCGGCATTCTTCGCATCACCCAGCATTTTCGCAAACTGCTTTCGAACCAACTTTGCATCACGCTTATCGTCAAGTTTTGCCACTTGGGCCATGTTGAGACGAGCATAAAAATCAATTTCATAGTCTGGGTTAGTGGCCAGGCACTTTCGGTAAAAATTGTATGCCTCTGAATTGAAGCCCAACTTTTGGTAAACCTGCCCGATGATAAAATAAATACGGCCCTTACGGTCGCTCTTGGCGAGCAGGGTGTCGGCTTTGGAAAGATTCTGAACCATGTTGTCGTAGTCATTCTTCAACTGGTAGTGGTAGGCTTTTTCCAGGTATAAACGCTTGGCGTTGTCACGACTTAGTTTTTCCTTTTCCAGAAACCTGAAAACTTCTTCACCCCTATCGAAATCGCCCATCTCAGTGAAGGTTCTGAGTAAATAAACCAACGCGAGATGGCGCACGTCAGGTGAAGGACTTTTCGTGTTTACGTACTTGAAGGTGAGGATAGCATTTTGAAAATCGCAGGAATACAAACGCGCACGGCCTACTTGAATATAGTTGTCATCTACCCACTTGCTGTTGGGATGGCGTTGGATGGAGATCGAGGCCATTTTGATAATCTCATCCGTATCTTTCACATACGCCTTGGCTTTCACGGTGTCCAGCCCGGGAAACAATCGCAGTATTTGGGTAGGGTCGTCATCCAACGTTTTTAGAATTGCCTTCTCAACCTCACGCGCCTTTTCGCGGGCATAATAAAATCCGTTGTAGTGCGCGGTAGTGTTATGGAAAAAATTAGAGGTAACGCTCTTTTGATCAATGTTGCAGGCCAACATGACGGACGCCATGGTCAAAATTAATAGGGCACGGTATGAACAGAAGCGGCTTGGCAACACAAAAATAAGTACTGTAAAGAGCGAAGTTAGTGAAATTGTAACGGTCAAATGGCCTGTTTCAAAAAACGTAAAAAAGCCCATCCATATTGCATAGCCATTTTGTGGCACAACCGTTTGGCTCTGGCTAAAATTTCTGCCTTTACGAACCCCGATTTATTGCTATTTTTGCAGTCAATTTTGAAAATCAGACTGTTATGGACAAGAAAATAGTGCGCGTAGGCAATATTGAATGTGGAACGGATGAACTATTCCTCATTTCCGGCCCCTGTGTAATTGAAGAAGAAAAGATCATGATGCACGTGGCAGAGCGCCTCAAAGAAATTGGCGAACGCCTTAAAATCAAGATCATTTATAAGTCATCGTTCCAAAAAGACAATCGCAGTAGCTTAAAGTATTATACCGGCCCCGGCCTCGATAAAGGGATTAAGTTGTTGGCGAAAATCAAGGAACAATTTGGCTTCCCCGTATTGACGGATATCCACTACCCCAACCAGGCCGCCCCTGTGGCCGAAGTGGTAGACGTGTTGCAAATTCCGGCTTACCTATGCATGCAAACCGACTTGATGGTGGCGGCAGCAAAAACCAACCGCGTAGTCAACATCAAGCACGGCCAGTTTTTAGCACCCGATAACATGAAGCATCCTGTGGGCAAGTGTGTGGATAGTGGCAATGACCAAATCATTTTGACAGAGCGCGGCTTTACGTTTGGCTACAACGACTTGGTGGTGGATCCGCGCTGCTTCTATCACATGAACAAATTGGGTTACCCAGTAGTGTTTGACGTAACGCACGCAATCCGTAAATACGGAATCCCCAGCGCTGACGCAAAAGGCGGAGCGCGTGAATTTTTGCCGGTGCTTTCACGTGCGGGCATTGCCGCAGGTGTAGATGGCTTGTTTATTGAAGCACACCCCGATCCAGACAAAGCGTTGTGCGATGCCGCAAGCCAACTTAACATCAACCAACTGGAAGAATTTTTGAAGCCATTGATTGAGCTACACCAGGTGGAAGTAAAGTATCGCCCCAAATCTTTGGTGGCACATTAATCGCGAAAACAAACCATTTCATTAACAAACTATAACATGGAATTATACCTCGACTCAGCCGACCTCAAAGAAATTGAAGAAGCATTTCAACTCGGTTTCCTCAACGGATTAACCACTACCCCTACTTTCATGCACCGTGGTGGTGTTACTGATATTGATGGCTTGATTGTAAAACTTTCTAAAATCGTGCCCGTGCTGCAGATTGAAGCATTGGGCAATACGGCTGCTGATGTTTTGAAAGAGGCCAAACGTCAGTTAGACTTAGGCTTGGATCCAAAGAAAACCGTTTTCAAAATCCCTGTTTCATTGGAGGGCGTAAAAGCGTGCAACTTACTGCGCAAAGAAGGTTTGTTGGTAAACGTGCACTTGGTGTACACCCTTCAGCAAGCTTACATGGCCATGCACGCGGGCGCAACTTATGTGTGCCCGTTGGTAGGTCGCTTGCAAGACCAAGGCCACGATGCGTTGGATTTGGTTGCGCAATGTGTAGATGCAGTTGATCACTATGGATACGATACCAAAGTGATGTTCTCATCGGTGCGTCATGCAGAGCACGTTCGCAATGCCATCAACATTGGTGTGCACACCATCACGGCTCCCTGGAAGGTGATGAAAGCATTGACCGACAATAACCTGACAGCTTTGGGTACACAACAATTTGTAGAGCACACCAAATTGATGACCGTACGCGTGAAAGATGTATTGAGCAGCAAAAACCCTGTAGTTTCTGCCGACACTACCGTGACCGAAGCGTTGGTGAAAATGACCGAATATGGTTTTGGAAGCATTACCGTAACCAAAGACAATAAGGTGTTGGGTGTGTTTACCGATGGCGACTTGAGAAGAAAATTGCAAGAGAACGGTCGCGATGTTCTGAACAAAAAAATTGGTGAGTTCCAATACAAAGAACCCGTATCCATTGATGCCGATTCGTTATTGAATGAAGCAGCCGATTTGTTTAAAAAGACCAAGGTAGATACCATTTTGGTGACCGATGATGGCAAGCCCGTTGGCATGCTCGATATTCAAGATCTGAAAGACTAAGATCAATAGGCAATTGACAAAACGTTTGAAATAAGCCCCTTGGTTTTGTAAAGAGCCAAGGGGTTTTAATTTTGTCTAAAACTTTGTCAACTGCTATCTGCCTACTGTCAACTAATTGAAAACTTTGGAAAATTCTATACAGACATTGTTCGAAAAATCGGGTGGCATTTTTTGCACTCCAGCCGTTTCTATTTTACAAAAACTGCAAACGGTAAAGGCGTTTGTCTTTGACTGGGACGGTGTTTTCAACGATGGCACCAAACACAACCAACAGGGCAGTGGCTTTAGCGAGCCCGATGCCATGGGCACTAACATGTTGCGCTTCAGTTATTGGCTGAAGAACCAAGCTCTTCCGATTACTGCCATCATAACCGGTGAGGAAAATGAGGCCGCCCGCTTTTTAGCCACGCGAGAACATTTTACCGCACTGTATTTCAAGGCCTCTAACAAGATCAAATCGTTTGAGCATTTTTTGCAAACACATCAATTAAAAGCAAGCGAAGTTGCTTTTGTATTTGATGATGTGCTTGATTTGGCAGTAGCTGCGAAGTGTGGCGTGCGCATCAACGCACACCGAGCCAACAACCCCATGTTCACCGAATATTTAAAAGAGAATTATTTGGTGGATTATATGACTGCCAAGCCAGGAGGTGAACAATCCGTGCGTGAAGCATGCGAGCTTTTGATTGCCCTACATGGCAACTACGGTGAGGCCATCACCCACCGCATGAATTTTAGCGACACTTATCAGAGCTACTTGGCACAACGCCAACAGGTAGAGATGAAGTTGTGGGTGGGTATTTAGTTAGCACAATAACGGCTTGCGGATAAAACTACCTTGTTTTCGTAAACTTGTAAGCTTGGTAAATTTGCAGGACGCTGGTCAGGCGATCAGCATGAAATGTGCGGTTATTTGAGCGATGCTTGAAAACTCATGTGAGTATCTGGAAAAAGCATCAAAGCCAATCAAAGAAATTGACATCGAAAAAAATAAAGTAGTTGAAAAAAAGTAAAGAATAAATGATAGGTCTCCTAAAAAAGATAAACGGATTACTAAAGGGGAATTATCATTGGCTTGTTCTTACCGTTTTTGTTGCCGCTTACTTGTATTACGAATTTCTTTACCAAATTTCTGAAAAGGAAGAGACTACTGGAGAGGTAATATCTCTTCGAGGTAGGAGCGAAATAGTTGTGCGATATTATGTCGGCAATGTGGAATTTATCGAGACAAAAAGGCTTGGATTGCTCGCTAAGTATCTTAAACAGGGAGAAAGATACATAGTGTCTTATGATTCGAAAAAACCAAGATCAGCGAGAATTAAGTTTCAGAACCCGGTAATTACTGGGGATTCACTTTTTGTTTTAACTACTTCATTGACCTGCGAATTAGTTGGATTAGGGAATGAATATTTACGGTATAGTTACTCGGTCGATGAACAAACTTTTGAAAGAATCCAACTGGTAGAAAATGCAGTATTATCTAAAGATCGTAGGTACCAAATTGCCTTTAATAAACTTGACCCAACATTAAGTTATATTTGCTTGGATAGCTTGAATTGCTGGAGATAGTAGTGCACCCCGGTTGTCATTGGTCAGAAAATAATTTTTAGACGTAGTTCTTTGTCACTGACCAACAACTTGTTTTGAGCACGCTGGTCAGGCGAGCACCGTGAACAGAAGGCATATCTTAAGCAACGAGTTGCGTCCTAATATTTTTACACCACCTTCTTCCTGATCTGCTTCGCATAAGTCCTGCTCACAGGAAAGCTCTTGCCGTTCTGCATCTTTACCACCATGCCTCCGTTAAAATGTCGCTCAATCTCTTTGAGGTAATTGATGTTTACAATGGTAGAGCGATGCACACGAATAAACGTGTTAGGATCCATAATCTCTTCTAACTTACCAATGCCACTCGAACTCACAAACTGATCTGTTTTGGTGGAGATAATAGTATAATCACCTGAGGCTTCTAAAAAAATAATTTCCTCCACCGGCAGGTTAAAAAGCTTTTCAGATTTCTGCACAAAAATGTGCGAATCATACACCTCGCGGTGTTGCACCTGCCGCATGCCACCCAACAAATCTTCCAATCGACCATCTTCCATCTTTTTACGTTTGATGGCACGGTCTACCGCCTGCCGAAAACGGTCTTGGTCCAAGGGCTTCAACAAATAATCGATAGCGTTCTTCTCAAAAGCTTTGATGGCGTATTGGTCGTAAGCCGTGGTAAAAATCACGTACGGCTCATGATCGATTTCGTCCAGTACATCAAAGCCGGTCATGCCCGGCATCTGCACATCCAAAAAAATCAGATCGGGTTTTAGCTTGTTGATTTTCTCAACAGCCTCAGATCCTTTCGAGCATTCGTCCAGCAACTGCAACGAATCCATCGGTTCAATGAACTCACGCAGCAGGTCGCGCGCCAGCTTCTCATCATCAATAATCAAGCAAGTTGTTTTCATTTATAATTGGGGTTGGGGTATTTCACTAAGTTCATTTTCGTGCATGGTCGCTGCTATCGGTGTTCTTATTTTCTGATCTTCTACAAAAAAGCGCACACTATATCCTTTCTCGGTCGCTTTTACACGCAGGCCGGACTGCGGCCCAAAATAGCTCTTTAACCGCAAGTCAGTATTGGCCATACCAATGCCGCTAGAGCTGCCATCCATCACCTTTTTGGCGTTTGAACCCAGCCCATCATCGCTTACTTCAAACATAATCACACTGCCCGAGCGCCTTACTAAAAGAGAAATGGTACCTCCGTCTTCCTTAGGGGCAATGCCATATTTTACGGAGTTCTCGACCAATGGCTGCAAAATCATGGGTGGGATTTCAATATTCAGGCAGGTGTTGTCAATATCTTTTTGAAAATGCAACCGCTCGCCAAAACGCACTTGTTGTATACGGATATAATTCTCAATAAAGTCAATTTCTTCGTGGAGTTTTACCATGGCCTCACTGTGCGAATCCAAGGCATAACGAAAAATATCCGATAAGTTAGTAATGACTTTCCGTGCTTGCTCTTTGTTTGAGCTTACCAGTGTGCTGATGGAGTTCAACGTGTTGAACAAGAAGTGAGGGTTAATTTGAGATTTGAGCAACGAAATCTGCATCTCGCGATTCTTGATCGCGAGTGAACTCTTTTCTTCTTCTTTCCTTTGGATGCCCTGGAAATATCGGATCACATAATAAACACCTACCGTAATGATGTATTGATCGTGAAAACGCAGAGCCTCCCAACTCATGAGTTCTAGCATGTACTCTTGCCAATGCTCAAAGTACACCAGGCCATCCATGTAATCATTAAAATAATAAGACAGCGTGCCCATCAGTAAAAAGAAAGTGATAATGCCCGCCACGTGGCCAGCCACCTGAAATATTGGCTTAAAAAAAGAGAGCAAGTGTGACCACAAAAAAATTAAGATGATCAGCAAACACAGTGCTTCAAAGAGAAAAAATGCATTCCACAGAACATACGGGCGAGGGTTCACAAACTTCCACTCAAAGATGGCGCTCACCGCAAAGTTGATGAAGTACCACAGGCAAATGAGCCAATACGCCCGCTTCCAGATTCTTGGTATTTCAGCTAATCTCTTCACAGGTGTAAGATTCATCCTTAAATTTAAGAAAACGGAAATTAAAGCCGCCAACAACGGCAATCAACGATATAATGCATATTATGTCGTTGAGTTGTTTTTACTAAATGGCGTTGGTCGGAATTCATTACTTGGATAAACACTATGCACCCTATGCCTCCTTTGTTTTCAGCCCACGGTGGTGTTAATTTGACCATTGGTTGCAAAATGAAGTACCACCTCTGTCTTTTATTTCTCTTTTGTGTGCTCGCTAGCCATGCGCAAACCATTACCATCACGGGCAAGATCATAGACAAAGAGTCAAAAGAGGGTTTGCCCTTCGCGTCCATCGGCATTAAAGGGGTTTCGCTCGGTACCATCAGTAACCTAAGTGGCGAATTTGATTTCCATATTCCTGTTCGCCACCGCAATGATATTTTGGTCATTAGCATGCTCGGATACCAACAGTTCGAAGCTCCGGTGTTTTCGTTGCAAAAAGAGCAATTGGTGATTGAAATGGAGAAGTCTAACTTTTTGCTGAAAGAGGTGGTGGTGGCAGACACGCTGCAGGGAGGCGAAATTATGGAAATCGCCTTGAGCAAGATCAACCAAAACTACCCCAGTCAGCCTTTTATGCTCGAAGGATTTTACCGCGACCTGAAGAAGGTTGCGAACACCTACATATCACTTTTGGAGGCGGCCCTAAAAGTTTATGATGAAGACTACGAAGAGCCACGTAATAAGCTAAAACTAAGGGAACGGGTATCATTGATTGAAGTGCGCAGAAGCCTTGGGTACAGCAGCAAATTCACATCCTTTTTTGATAATGATAACCTGCTGCAAGATTTGCTATTAGAGAACATGGTACGGTACCGCATGTTTCCCGAAGACGAGTCTTTTTTCAAAAGTCTGATGCGCGAAAAGGACTCGGAATATGCAGGTATGGATGTATTTGTGGTGTCTCACAAAGAGCATTACTTTCTGCGGGTGTATATCGACAAGAAAACTTTTGGCATCGTGCACATTGACTATGAGGACAGGGAGCAGAAGGTACTCGGCAAAAAGAAGGGTTTGGTGAGCAAGTTTGAAGGACTAAAACGTACCATTGATTTTAAGTGGGTAGATGGTAAACTGTATGTTAACTATATCTTGCTCAATTCGCGCGTCAGCTGGTACGATGAAGAAACGCAAAAGTTAAAGTTCGAAACCGAATTGATTCGCCAGTTTTCGGTGAACAAGGTAACACCTAATACCGCAGAACGCATTAATATGCGCGATCGGATGAAGGGTTACAGTTTGCAATACCAAGACCGGGCCTACAACAAAGCCTTTTGGGACAACTACAATATGATCAAGGAAAGTGCATTAGATAAATCAATCATCAAAGACTTAGAACGCGAAGGTTCTTTGGAAAGTCAGTTCCAAGACAACTAACATAGTCCTAGGTTTGCTACAAGTTTTGTAAAACATTACCTTCGTTTTACTATGAATTGGAGACAACTGGCTGCACTCCCACTCGAAAAAAAGATATCGGCTTTGTATGAGCATGCCCAGTTTGTGATGGCCATTCGTTACTATCGATACAAGGTCAACCTGTATTTATTAGGAAGCGATTACATAGAAGTGTTTATCAACCACAAGCAAACTTTAATTGAGCGCATCTCGTTGCTTGATCATTCGCATACCAGAATGAAGTTCTACTCAGACCAAATTAAACTACCGGTAGAAATTGGCGAAAAATAAAAGAGCCCCGTTGGGGCTCTTTCAATTTCGGTACAACCGAAATGCTTTTATGCAGTAGCTGCCGCATGCTCGGCTTTGCTTGCCTGTTGCTTTAGTGCAACCGCCTTTTTTGCTTTATAACCGCAGTAGCCGCATTGATAATGTTTAATCAATTCACCCTCTTCGGTGTTGGTGGGAGCTTTGGTAATTTCCTCCTTCACCACCTTAAAGGTTTGATAGTTACACTCAGGGCATTGGATAGCGTGCAGGTGGCCGGAATACTTTTCTATTTGCGTATAGCCCGACTCCTCGTCAATCCATACGTCATAGTCAACTGAGAATACGTTTTCTTCAGCTTGCATACCTTCATCTAGGTAAGCATCTTCTTCTTCTTCGCTCAACAACTTCATTGGCTTACCAGTCTTAGGAGAAATCCGTGGCTTATAGCGCAAAACCTTCAATCGTTTTTCAATAAAGAACGGGTAGTAGAATTTCAACAGGTTTTGTATGATCAATGCCACAATCAAACCAAAGGCGATGGTGACAAAGCCGCGCACGAAAAACAACACCGCGTTCATGTTTTCGATACCTGAGTTAAAATAGAAGCACAACCCGATTACAAAAACAATAGTGGCAGCCCAAAGCCACTTTATCTCATGCTTGTTGATGAAATCATACTTCTCTTTGTTGCCACCGATACTGTTCAACCGGATAAAATACGCGAGCGCAATCAGTACTGCCAACGCCCAGGAAACAAAGGCTAAATTGGTAGCGAGTGCATTCCAGCCATCATACTGATGTGGATCGATGGGTTGGGGGATTCCGTAGTTATCGAGGTTTTGACCTTGCATAATATTATAGTAGTAGTTATAGCAAAACGAAGAGATTGAGTTCAAATATAAAACAAAACGAATCAATTTTTGCAAAAAATGAGCGAAAAAGCAGCCGTTTTTTACCCTTGGGCGTCCGCAAAGGCGGTGAAAGTAAAACTCCTGATGCTCTGGATTGCTTTTTCAGGAGCTTCAAACATGCCCATGTGGCCCACGTCTGGCAATTCAAAAAAGGTACTTTTGGGAGCAAGATTGGATTGGCGTTTCAACAAATGTATCGGAATAACGGGGTCTTGGTCACCAGCCACGATTAAAAAATTGTTACGAAACGATTGAAGCCATGACTCACGGGAAGGCCTTTCACGCATGGCGACCGTATAACCGACCAAAGTTTCTAAACGCGTGTTGAGTGCAAGTTGATGCACCCGGTGGATATTTGGATTGTTTTTTTGATGGAACAAGCCCGGCACAAATACATCCACAAATGCTGGCACACCATGTTGTTTTACAAAGTCAATAGTCTTGTTGCGATTCTCTTTCTTTTCTTCCGTATCAGCTGTGGCGGTAGAGTGAAATAAGCCCACGCCTGCAAAAGCTTTTGCTTCTTTTACTGCCATGGCCATGGCTACGTAGCCACCCAACGAATGGCCAATCACCACTGCGGGTTGTTGCACTGTTGAATGGAGCCATTGCAACATGGCATCGGCTACTTCATCGAGGGTAAAAGCTGATGAGAAAGGTTCGCTTTGTCCAAATCCGGGTAAGTCGGGGCATAACACTTTAAAATCGCGGGCTAAATCTGGCAGGAGCCCTTCCCAAATTTGGTGAGTTTCGCAAAAGCCATGAATCAACACCAAAGGCTGACCGGCACCTTGTTGTTGATGGTAAACAAAAGCCATGGAGGATTTTAAGCCAGTTGCTTGGCAGATTCGAGCATCAGCAACACGGTCTGTTCAATTGAATCTGGATCGAAGCCTGTTTCGCGATGAAGTTCAAGTTGCTCACCGTGCTCAATAATTCTATCCGGAATGCCCAAGCGTTTAACTTCGGCATTGTACTGATGGTCGGCCATGAACTCGAGCACCGCACTCCCCACACCGCCTTGCACGCAGCCGTCCTCAACGGTAATAATCTTGGAGTAGTTTTGGAACACTTCATGCAACAAGGCTTCATCTAGTGGCTTTGCAAAACGAAGGTCGTAGTGCCCAAGGTGAATATCTTGTTTTGCCAACTTATCACACACGTCTACTGCATAGTTCCCAATGTGGCCAAACGTGAGAATGGCCAGTTCTTCGCCTTCTCTTAGCTTCCTGCCGGTACCTACCTTTATTTCTTCAAAAGCGGTACGCCAGTTGGGCATCACGCCTTGCCCACGGGGGTAGCGAATCGAGAATGCTTCGCCTTTGCGGGGCAATTGTGCGGTATACATCAAATTGCGCAGCTCTTGCTCATTCATGGGCGCTGACACAATCATATTAGGCAGACATCTGAAATAAGCAATGTCATATGCGCCATGGTGTGTGGGTCCATCTGCGCCAGCATAACCGGCCCTATCCAGGCAAAAGTTCACTGGCAAGTTTTGGATGCATACGTCATGTACCACCTGATCGTAAGCACGCTGCATAAAAGAACTATAGATGTTGCAGAAGGGCACCAAACCTTGCGTAGCCAAACCGGCAGAGAACGTAACAGCATGCTGCTCGGCAATGCCCACGTCAAAAGCACGGTGAGGCATCTCTTTCATCATGATGTTCAACGAAGACCCAGAGGGCATGGCAGGCGTAATGCCCATGATTTTATCATTGGCCTTAGCGAGCTCTACCAATGTATGCCCGAATACATCCTGATACTTGGGCGCCTGCGGCTTTTCGTATGTTTTCTTATGTATCTCGCCAGTGATTTTATCAAAAGTGCCGGGCGCATGCCAGGTGGTGGCATTACCCTTCTCGGCAGGGCCGTAACCTTTCCCCTTCACGGTAACACAGTGCAACAATTTTGGCCCTTTGATACTTTTTAAATCGTTGAGCACATGCACCAAGTGGTTTACATCGTGGCCATCTACCGGGCCAAAATATCGCAGGTTCAAAGACTCAAATAAATTGCTCTGGCTCAGCAATACTGACTTAATCCCGTTCTCAATTTTCGAAGCTGCTTCTTGTGCAGTTTTACCAATTGAAGAAAGTTTGCCCAACAAATTCCATACATCGTCTTTCAGGCGATTGTAGGTTTTGGATGTGGTGATGTCTGTCAAATAATCCTTCAATGCGCCTACGTTGGGGTCTATCGACATGCAATTGTCGTTAAGGATCACTAACAAATTGGTATCTGAGACACCCGCGTGATTTAAAGCTTCAAACGCCATTCCACCGGTGAGCGCCCCATCGCCTATAATCGCCACGTGCTGCTTGTCTTCGATGCCCATGTATTTTGATGCCATGGCCATGCCTAGGGCTGCAGACACCGATGTGGAAGAATGGCCTACCCCAAACGTATCATATTCACTTTCTTTCCTTTTCGGGAAACCAGAAATACCCTTGTAAACCCGGTTGGTATGGAAAACATCACGCCTGCCCGTAAGGATTTTATGGCCATATGCTTGGTGCCCTACGTCCCACACTAATTGGTCGTACGGAGCATTGAAAACATGGTGCAGGGCTACCGTTAGCTCTACAACTCCCAAACTGGCGCCAAAATGGCCGCCATAAACGGAAACGTTATCGACAATAAAATGGCGCAATTCATCACAAAGCTGCACCAATTGTGCTTGGTCCAGGTTTTTTAGGTCTTGAGGGCTATTAATTTGAGCCAACAATTTTCCGGGTGTAATGAGCATTGATTCTATTGAATTTAGGCGATACTTTCAAAAACAGCGTTGCAAGCTAAGTGTTTTCGCGGTTTTTGGATAAATGATCAAACAAATGTACGGATTTGCCTATTGACAGGGATTTTAAAAGGCGTTTTAATACTTTTGTCACCCCCAATTGAGAAATAGGGAATGAATCCGCTGATAAACAATATGGAGCAAAAAGAAACCTTTGAAGTGCGCTTGCCCTTGTTTGAAGGGCCATTCGATTTGTTGTTGTTTTTTATCGAGCGCGATGAGTTGGACATCAACGACATTCCGATTGCCAAAATCACCAACGATTTTTTGGAATATATCCGCCAGTTAGAAACCCTCAACATTGAAGTGGCCAGCGAATTTATTTTGGTGGCAGCCACACTCATGCGCATCAAATCAAAAATGTTGTTGCCAAGGCCTCAGTTAGATGAACAGGGCAATGAAATTGACCCGCGCGAGGAATTGGTGAAGCACTTGATGGAGTACAAAAAGTACAAGTCGGTGGTGGAGCAATTCCACAAAATGGAAGAGACCGAGTTGATGAAGGAGAAGCGGGGCAATTTGATGAAGGAGTTGAAGCAGTTGGCGGAAAGCACCAATGTAGAAGCAGAATTGCAGGACGTGGATTTGTTTAAACTACTGACAGTATTTGAGAAAGTGCTCAAGCGCGCAGAAGAAGAAAAAAACAAACCCGTTCACCAGGTCATTCAATATCCGTTTACGATTGAAGGCCAAAAGGAACATATCATGAACGAGGTGATGAGCAAGCCGCGAGTGGCCTTTATTGAACTTTTCGAAAAAGCACCTACCCGCATCGCCTTGATTTTTAACTTCCTCGCCATTTTAGAAATGTTGGCCAATGGGTTGATTCTAATACAACAGGGCGAAGGCTACAACAATTTTTGGGTGACGAAAAGAGAAGAAAACTCAGTAGTGGAAGAAGGCGCTGCTCAGGAATAAGCCGCCATTGATCACTTCGCTGGAAACTTATCCACCAGCCCACCGGTCAGTCGTACCAAGTCTAATTTGCTAGAGAGGCCTGAAAAAATAGCTGCAAATTTTTCGAGCGCTGCCGCGCGATAGTTTTCTTGTACAATGCGCAAATCAATGGCACTGAGCGCTCCGTTCTTATATCGTTCATTGGCCAAACTCAAATTGAGTTCTGCGGCCTGCAGTTTTACAATCGCGATTTGCACCAATTGCTTGCGTAAGTTGTAAAAATCATACCCTGCCAAGAGGCTGTTTTCCAAACTGACTTTCAATTGCTCGGTGGTGAGCTTGGCCATCTTTTCTTGGATCTGCGCGTTATCAACAGCGCGCCTCAACTGACTTCCATTAAATAAGGTGTAGCGCAACGAAATGTTGGCGTAAGCACCATAGGAATTACCTTGTTGGGTCTGTTGGGTAAGCGCGGTTTCATTCACGGTTAAAAACACGGGCTGCGTAAGGTCTCGGTTTAAATAACCCACTGTGTTTTCGATGGTGTTGCCCGTGTTGGAGCGAAAGTTAGCCGTGAGTTGGTCCAAACTTCCCGTGCCGCCAACATTCAATAATAGAGATGGATAGAGATTGGATTGTGCATTGCGCATTGCGTTGTGCGTCAACTCTTGCGAAATATACTGGTTGCGCAAATTGGTATTAGAACTAAACATTTTCTCACGCAGGTCCTCATAACGGTATTCTTCGTTTTCAATCTCCAGCGGATTGGTCAACTCGTAAACAGTATTTATTTTTTGGTTGAGTAACACATTCAAATTACGAATGGAATTCTTCACCACTATTTCCTGCAAGAGAACATTTGCTGAGTCGGTAAGGTAGTTGTTCTGTTCTTGCAGTACGTCAAAACTGATGGCAGACCCTAAGCTCTTCTTCAACCTAACGTAGGAATAGCGCTCTTTGGAAAAATCGCGGTTCTTGATCAGCACTTGCAGTCGCTCCTTCTCTAATACTGCCTGGTAATAAGAAAGTATGATCGACTGCACGGTGCTTTCCATGATAAATGCAGCATTGCCTTTACTCAGCATCTCTAATTGCTCCAAACGTTGCTTTGCAATCTTTACCCCAAATCCATCAAACAGCGTAAACTGCACATCGAGTTGGCCAAGTACGTTATCAACAATGTTTAAACCTGCCACGGCAAACGGGTTGGCGGGCTTCCTTTGTATGATGTTATTGTTTTGACTAGCCGAAAGTGTTACGGTGGGCAAACGACCCGCCATGCCCCATGTGTTGTTCATCGAAGCAGCTTCGACATTCAGTTTTTGAATTTGTACTCCAAAATTATTAGCTAAACCTATTTCGATTGCGCGGGCAAGGCTGAGCGTATCTTGAGAGTGTGCGGGTACAAAAGCTGCAAGCCACACGCAACAACCTGCAAGCCGCAGCTTGTGGTTTGAAGCTTGCAGTCTGCAGCCTGACAGAATATAGAAAAACTTAACCGTGCTTAACTGAAACATGCTTACTGCTAAAAAATGAATAGATGGCCGGAATCACAAAAAGTGTAAGAATGGTTGCGAACATCATACCGCCAATTACGGCAATGCCCATAGACACCCGGCTTTCTGAACCCGCACCCAAGGCGAGGGCAATCGGCAAAATTCCCAAAATGGTTGACAGGCTCGTCAT
Organism: Bacteroidota bacterium; assembly: GCA_018267275.1. Classification (GTDB taxonomy): domain Bacteria; phylum Bacteroidota; class Bacteroidia; order Cytophagales; family Cyclobacteriaceae; genus ELB16-189. The sequence continues at coordinate 205,038 of JAFDYV010000004.1, forward strand.
GACGATGGGGCGAAAGCGTGAGGCGGCTGCTTCCTTCACAGCATCCATCAGTGAAAGCCCTTGCTCTTTCCGCTGGTTGGCAAACTCAACGATCAAAATTCCATTTTTTGTAACGAGGCCAATTAACATAATGATCCCGATTTGGCTGAACACATTGAGTGTTTGATTGAAATACCAAAGCGAAATTAAAGCACCTGCCAACGCCAATGGCACGGTGAACAGAATGATAAATGGGTCGCGGAAACTCTCGAACTGACCAGCTAAAATCAAATAGATGATGGCCAGCGCAATGGCAAAAGCTAAATAAATACTGGAAGAACTTTCTGCAAACTCGCGCGATGCTCCATCCAAGCTGGTGGAATAGCTTTCATCCAATACCTCATCGGCAATTTTCTGCATTTCTTTAATGCCATCGCCCAAAGCAACACCCTTCGCCAACTGAGCTTGCACTTTAGCTGACGAGTAGCGGTTGAAACGGAACAACTGCGGTGGGCTGCTCAACTCTTGAAACTGCACTAAGTTGTCTAATTGAATCAACTCACCTCTTTTATTTTTAACGTACAAGGTCTTCAAATCCAAAGGTTCATTGCGATTGCCTCGCTCTACTTGGCCAATTATCTGGTATTGCTTTCCATCCATCACAAAATTGCCAAAGCGAGAACCGCTTAATCCCAATTGCAAAGTTTGAGAGATGTCCAACACATTCACGCCAAGTGTTCTTGCTTTATCTCTATCGATGGTGATATTGATTTCCGGTTTATTAAACTTCAGGTCTAAGTCCACAAATGCGAACAACGGACTCGCAGATGCTTTTTGCATAAACTGTGGCAGCACCTTTTTTAGTTTATCTAGATCGGCTGCCTGAATCACAAACTGCACAGGGAAACCACCTCGCCTATCGCCAATGGTTTGCGCTTGGGTAGCGAATGTGCGGATACCGGTGAATTTTTTTGATTTGCCCGTTACATCATCTACAATGTTCTGTTGAGTGCGCGTGCGCTGCGTGGGGTCACTCAAAATCACTCGCACAAAACCCGAGTTTACACCGGCATTGCCAAAGCCTGGTGCTGTCACACTCACCATGCCATTTCTTTCCGGCACTTCATCGGCTATAAACTGTGTAAGCTCTTTTACATAGCGGTCCATGTACTCAAACGTGGCGCCTTCTTGTGCTTGCGCCTGCAACCGGAACTCGCTGCGGTCCTCGAGCGGTGCCAATTCAGATGGAGTGACTTTTCCGAGCAGGTAGATCAACGCCCCTGATGCGAATATAATCACGAAGGCGAGCCAACGATTTTTCATAAATCCCGCCAAGGCATTGGAATAACTCTGTGTGAGCCACTCAAAAAATGGCTCTGTTTTTCGGTAAAGCCATGGCTGTACTTCTCTGCGTTTCAAAATCTTGGCGCTCATCATGGGTGTAAGCGTAAGCGATACGAAAGCTGAAATCGCCACGGAACTCGCGACCACCAAGCCAAATTCGCGGAATAGTCTTCCTGTTAGGCCCTGTAAAAAAATCACCGGAAGGAACACAGCCACCACCGATACTGTTGTCGATATGACTGCAAAATAAATTTCAGTGGAGCCCTTGCGCGCGGCTTCTTCCGGATTTTCGCCTTCTTCAACTTTCACGTAAATGTTTTCCAACACTACGATGGCATCGTCTACCACAATACCAATCGCCAATACAATGCCCAGCAGCGTGAGTACATTGATGGTGAAGCCCAACAAGTACATCACAAAGAAAGAGCCAATCAAAGAAATCGGAATCGTAGCGATGGGGATCACTGTAGTTCGCCAATCGCGCAAAAACAAAAAGATAATGGACAAGACCAGACAGAACGCAATGATGATGGTTTCTTCCACCTCAGAAATCGATGACCGAATGTACTTGGTTGAATCATAACTCATTTGGTAGCTCACGTCTTGCGGAAGGTCGCGCTGAATTTGGTCAAGCTTTTTATAAAGACGGTTGGCAATATCAATGTTATTGGCTCCGGGCTGCGCCACAATGGCGAGGGCACAACCGGGTATTCCATCTCTGCGCAAAATGGTGCGCTCATTTTCGGGGCCAAGCTTGGCATAGCCAATGTCGCTTAAGCGAACCACATTGTCGCCTTGCTCTTTAATAATTAGGTTGTTGAAATCTTCTTCATTGGTCAGGCGCCCCAAGGTGCGCACGGTCAGTTCTGTATTCTGCCCTTCTACCCTTCCGGCAGGCAGTTCAACATTTTCTCGATTGAGTGCCTGAAGAACATCGGATGGTGCAAGTTTTAAAGACGCCAATTTGATGGGGTCCATCCAAATGCGCATGGAGTACCTTTGCTGACCCCAAATCTGTACTGCACTTACGCCCGGAATGGTTTGAATGCGTTCTTTAAACATGACTTCCGCAACCCTTGAAATCTCCAACAGGTTTCGCTTGTCGCTACGAACGGTTAAAAATATGATAGGGCTCGAGTCGGCATCTGCTTTTTCTACCACAGGTGGGTCTACATCTTGCGGCAACCGATTTAACGCACCCGAAACTTTGTCGCGCACATCGTTGGCGGCTGCTTCAATGTTTACACCCAATTCAAACTCTACTGTAATACTGCTTCTGCCTTCGCGGCTCACGGATGTAAGCGTGCGGATACCGGGCACTCCGTTGATTGCGTCTTCTAATGGCTCGGTAATCTGCGACTCAATCACATCGGCATTGGCGCCTACATACGATGTAGACACCGTTACCACAGGTGGATCAACACTTGGAAACTCGCGTACACCCAAAAACGAAAAGCCAATTACCCCAAAAAGGATAATCACCAGCGACATCACAATTGCAAGTACCGGGCGGTTGATGCTAATGGTGGAGAGGGATGCCATTTCAGATTTTTGATTTGAGATTTACCGAATCCATTTTCACTATCTTGATATCGATACCTGGCCGTAGTTGCAATATGCCTGTGGTGAGCAACGTGTCGCCCGCTTTTAAGCCAGACAATACTTCCAAGGCATTTTCGGTGCGGATTCCCGTTTCAATTTTCACTTCTTTGGCTTTACCATTTTCCGAAATAAAAACTTTCTTGCCGCCTTGGTCAGGGATTACTGCTTCTGATGGAACCAGAATGGCGTCATCGATGGATTTTAAAATCAGCTGCACCTTTACAAACTGTCCGGGAATAAGGCGGCCGCTTCTGTTTTCGGAACGTGCCCTGATTCTAAGGGTGCGAGTCTCAGGATCTATGCGAGGTTCAACCGCGTAAACCTGGCCTTGGTAAACAGTCAAATCGTTTTCAATACTAAAGAAAATCCTCTCACCAGGCTTTACTTGCGCGCTATACCGCGCTGGTACTGCAAATTCAATCTTTGCCGGTGAGATATTATACAAAGTAGCCACCACAGTTGCCGGTGAAATGTAGGCGCCTTGACTCACATAACGCAAACCGATTACGCCATCAAAAGGTGCTTTGATCCGTGTCTTTTCGAGCTGCGCCTCCAATAATTGGATGTCGGCAACAGTCGTGTTTAATCGGTTTAATGCATTGTCATATTCTTCTTGGCTGATGGCGTCTTTCTCCAGCAACTTGCGTTGACGAAATTCATTGTCTTCGTTCAATTTTTGATTGTACTTCTGCTTCTGCAATTGGGCCTGAATCTCTTCGTTGTTGATTTCCAACAAAACACTTCCCTTGGTTACCGTCTTACCTTCTTCAAACAAAAGCTTGGTTATTTTTCCTGAGGATTCGCTTTTTAACTCGAGTGACTCATTTGCCAATACCGAACCCGTAACAATCAACTTGTTGTCGAGTTTAGAGGCGCTTAACACCATGCCTTCTACCATTAACTTTGGTTTTTGACCGGCTGTAGGGCCAGCTTGCGTTGCAGCCGTTTTATCGCCAAACAATTTCAATTTCGGCAGCGCCAATAAAAAGATAACCACTACAACGATGGCAATAGTAAGAATCGTTTTTTTCATTATTTGTCAGAGCACAATTTGCCTTGAGGGCTCAACTCGATTTACATTGTTAAAAATTGATGGTGCAATTTGATTACTTGGGGCACCAACAATTCTGTTTCATCATTTCTTAACACAAAGTCAGCCAGCTTGGTTTTTTCTTCTTCACTCAACTGGCTACGAATTATCTTCAGCACATCTTCTTCTGTTCTTTGCGGGTCTCTTGCTAACACTCTTTTTACGCGCAAAGGTTCCGGTGCAGTCACCACAATCACTTTATCCATCTTTTTAAACGAACCCGACTCAAACAGCAACGCAGCTTCCCGCAGCACGTACTTATGCCCAATTTGCTCTCTGGTCCAATTCTCCCCATCTTCTGCCACCCGCGGGTGAACTAATTGGTTTAGTTTGTTCAGCTTTTCGGGATTGTTGAACACCGCACTACTCAAGTACCTCCTATTGAGGCCACCGTGTGCATCATAAGCCAAATCTCCGAATTCGCTTTTAATTTGTTGCACGAGTATTCCGTCAGTGGTCATTATGCTTTTCGCTCGGCTATCGGCATCGTATACGGGAATGCCAAGGCAAACAAAAATTTTGCATACCAAACTTTTGCCCGAACCAATACCGCCCGTAATGCCTATTTGTAATGGCTTCATAAGCGGGGAGCCACCATGGTAGTGTCCAGTTGAATCAATTCTAAAAATGAAGGTTTGTTCTGAAGTTTCAGAGACCGGCCATTCCATAACAATCGCATGTCGATTTTGTGCCGGTGAAAGTCTTCTAATCTCTTTTCAGGTACCAAAAAGCGGCAACCCACACTGTCGGGCGGGCCCACCAGCGATTGATTTGTTTTCTTGCCCGGCAGCACTTTCACATTCGCGGTCAGTTTAATCACTTTCCCTACTTCAAACATTACGTTCACTAAGGCCGGATTTCTCTTCACAAACGGAGTAGGTAGTATTACTTCTACATCGTCTTCAAAGTTTTGGTCGAGCCGATTCGCTACAACCGAAACCGGCAGCGAATCGGGCAGTGTGTGCAACAGCACTTTGGGGCCGGTAATCTCAATCGAATCGGGCAGCACCACAAACGGACTGATGCGGCCAAAACCATCGCGATAGGTGACAGCTGATGCCTCTGCAAAAACACGAAAACGGTGGGCGTCAATTTCGTCCAACTGAATTTTAAGTGTATCTGTCACCATATAGTTAATCTTCAACTTACCTAACTGGGGTTGCAGCAAGGGCATGAGCGATGCCCCTACAATTTTTCTGACTTCTGTGGGGCGTTGCAAAGCGATGGTTAATTCGGGTTGCTTAAATCCAACATACTCGCGGAATAGCTCCCACCCCGTGCCATTTACGTTCACAGTTAATTGATGGGGCAATGCATCTACTGGTGCAAACTGGCTTAAATCGTAATCAAAGCGAACCGGAAACTCTACATCAGTAGAGTAGCTTTTGTTGAGGGCATTGAAAAACCAAAAAACGAGGGCGGCCACCATGCATAGGAAAGCAGCCCGCCAGTTGGTTCTGTCGAAACGAAAAACGTTTACAATGGCCTTAGCTGCATTCAAGGAAATAGGTTATTGACGGCTTTGACAGTTTGTTATCCTATCTCGAAAAATTGTGTTACCCCTATTTCAAAGTTGTCGTCAAGTCAGCCTTTAAAACCAAAACATAAGTTGGATTTAATGAACCACTTAAATCATTATAATAAAAGCCGCCTTTTACCAGTTTACCTTTTGAATAAACTGAGGCTGTTATCATAACATCATGATTGTTAGTTCTTACTGAGTCAGTTTTAATGGTTTGCCTTGCTTCACTTGAAGGGCTAATATTTTTTATCGAAAACGTGACATTATTTACTTTAAAAACTACGCTATCTAAAAACAGGTCGGACTTGTTTTCTACAGTAAATGTTGTTCTCTTTTGAAAATAAATACATTGTATGAATATACCACAAACGAATACTAACGCTATTTTCTTCATTAATCTCATTGATTGGTTGGCGTTAACTTAGTATTTGCAGTAATTCCATGTGTGGTCGAAAAATTTGGGTCTCCGCCTGGGATGGGATTTCCAAGCGAATCAAAAGGTGGTGGCAAAGTGGGTTTTAGATATCTGAGTTCTCCACGATCCAATGAGGAGTAAATGACATTAATTAATTCCTCTGGCAAAAAATTGCTAAAACTTGTGCCATAGTCAATTCCGACTGAATTATTGAATAAATCCATGTCTTTTTCTAAAGCCAATGGCGTTGGTACCTCAGATTCATGTGCATCAGAAAAAGCCTTTGCAAATACGGCACCAACGCTCCTTGCATTTATTGCTTGAAAATATGCGTGTCTAAATGCGTCTGATTTATCATTTAATCCGTTGTAACCAAATTTTGCTATTGTCGCATGCTCGGCTATTGGCCTATTTTTGTATATCTCATATGCCAAATCGGGAAACTGCTTTACTAGTTCACGTTCAGCATGTGTAAGTTTTTTGAACTGATCGTAAGGATCGGTAGTAAAATTTGTATAAACCCAATTATCATCTAACCACCAATTTTTTGGAAACCCTTGATCCATGCCCGGCCAAGTGAAATAAATACCTGTAGGGTCAGATCCTTCAAAGCCACTGCCCCCAGAGGAACCACCCCCGCCCGAAGAGCCGCCTCCACCAGAAGAACCTCCCGAACCTCCTAGCCAACTGCCTCCGCCACTCGATCCAGATGAAGAACCGCCTCCTCCGCCACCAGAACTACCTCCACCACCTGATCCATATGAAGAACCGGTTCCGCCACTCGAACTACTTCCGCCTCCTCCACCACTGCATGCTATTTGTAGCCAAAAATAAAGCCGTGTTAAAGTACTTTGCTGCAATTCATAACAGCCTGGTGCCTCGGGTATTGGAGGTATTCCGCTAACTCGTCCAGAACTATTGGTTTGATCTAAAATCCTACCTCGCACTACCTTGGCCTCGCTTATCCGCACCCCATCGGGGTCAAAGCTAAATATCTTCCCAGTGAACTGTTTTAAATCAGGATTCAAATACCACTCTCGTGCAGGCTCATAGACCAAATAATAACCCCTTGCACCAGACCCATCTTTAATCCAAATAAAATTGCCGAACTGCTTTGGATTTTCAGAAGTAGCCCGAAAGGTATACTTAATCGAGTTTCGTTTCTTATTTTCGATTTTTATCGCCTTGTCAAAATTTACAGCGGCTACTTGCGCTTTCCGACCAGAAAGATTCTGATAGGAATAGATAGACTGCTTTAGTTCAGGTTCATTGGAAATCGAGATCTCTGTTATCGTTAATTCATCAGTAGGTTTTACGTTTCCGATATCTGAACACGAAATTGAAAGTCCGCCAAAGATGACGTAAATCAAAAATGAGTTTAGATGCCTCATAGAAAGATATTTAAACGAAGATAACTGAAAATAATCTTAAATGATAAAGTTATTTCTTATCCTTAAACGCCTTTGTAGACTCGAGCGAAATGGCAGATTTTGAAAACTTGATGCGGCCACCTCTTTCAACCTCTAAGATAATCGTCTCGTCTTGCACTTCGTCCACGCGGCCATGTGCGCCACCAACGGTTACAATGTAGTCGCCTTTCTTCACCTCATCGGTGAACTTCTTTTGTTCTTTGGCTTTTTTCTGCTGTGGGCGAATCATAAAAAAGTAAAACACCACAACGATACCAATCATCGGCAAAAAGCTTATCCATGAAGACTGTGGCTGTGCTTGCAATAAAATCGAATACATATGCTTGTTTGAATTTTAGGCGCGCAAGTTATCTCTTAAAACAGAACTGCCCAAATGGACCTCACCCCCAACCCCTCTCCTCGAAGGAGAGGGGTGACGCCTGATTGAGCTAAGCGCTTCTAATCAAAACTTTACGTAAAAAACTTAGTTAACTAGCAATACACGACAAGGGTAGCAATATCCAAAAAAACAAAAAGCACCGCTTGCGCAGTGCCTTTCGTTATCATTTCATTAACTCGTGTGTTACTTCACAGAGGGGCCGTTGGCACCATCTGGCTTAGGCGTAACCATGGCTTTGAACTTCAGCAAAGTGGTTTTTGGCCAAGTGTTTGCCGTAACGGTAATTGTTTTGTTGTTGATGCCTTGCTTGCCATTAGTATCAAATTCGGCTTTTACAAAGCCTTCTCCACCCACCGGAATCGGAGCCTTCGTCCAATCAGGAACAGTGCAGCCACATGAAGGTTGAGCGTTTTGAATAATCAATGGCGCCTGGCCGGTGTTCTTTACTTTATACGTGAATGAAACTTTTTTGCCTTCGTCTACCGTACCAAAATCGTGGTCGGTTGTGTTAAACTCCATCGTTGGCAGCGGGCCTTCAGGCTTTTCCTCCGCGGCTGGGGCTGCTTCAGTGGCAGCAGACGTAGCTGTCGGTGCGGGGGTGGTTGTTTTTCCAGCCTCCATTTGTGCCAAGCGGCTTTCCAGCTCTGCAATTTTCTTTTCAGATGCTTTATCGCGACAGCTGGTGGCTACAATCACCAACGCTGCTGCAAATATTAACTTCATCGTTTTCATATTGACTCTACTTTTATTGATTCAAACCGTAAAATTATCGTGCAGATTATTGTCTTCAAAATTCCGTTCAGTTGTTAACAAAACATTAACTGTTTTTACTGCGGATTTGTTCTAATAACTCGTCCACATCATCCAGTAGCCGCTGTGCTTTATCCTTGGCTTCTGTTACCACCTTCTGGCTTTGCGATTTTGCCTCGCTTGTTTGGTGATTTTCGGTTTCTGCCGGGTTGGTTAACTCAGACAGGTATTTCTCTAATTTGTCTTTGTAGTCACCCAGTTTGGCTGCCAGTTTTTCGCGCGTCACCGAACCTTTGTCTGGAGCATACAAAACGCCCAAAATCGCTCCCGCGGCAGCGCCTGCCAAAAATGCCATCAACGTGTTGCTTCCTTTCTTTCCCATAGCTATTATTTGAATGTGTGGGATGGCAAAGATAATATTTTTTAGGGCGAGGGGCATCATCGAACCCTTGATTTTCTGGCGGCATCCGCAGCAACAAGCTGAGGATTTAACCTCGGCAAATGCTATTTTTATCCAACCTTAAGACCGTACACCATGAGAGCGTTTACTACGTTTTGCCTTTTTGTTGCCTTCAGCCTTGCACATGCCCAGGCTCCTGCATTTAAAAAAGAACTCACAAAAATCGACCCCTACCTACAACAGTTGATGACGGACTGGCAGGTAGCCGGATCGGCCGTTGGAATTGTCTACAAAGATTGGGTCATTTTCTCGAAGGGATTTGGATTTCGGGATTTTGACAACCGGCTGCCCGTAACCTCCAAAACATTGTTCGGCATCGCCAGCAACAGCAAACTGTTTACTTCCATGGCCGCTGCCATGCTACACGAGGAGAAAAAACTTGACCTTGACAAACCTGTGCGCACTTATATGCCCGAACTACACTTCGCTACAGGTGAACTGGATGAAAAGTTGACCTTGCGAGACATGCTTAGCCACCGCAGCGGTGTGCCGCGGTGGGATGGTGTTTGGATGGGCTCTGGTTACACATTACAAGAGATTTTGGAACGACTGCAATACATGAAACCCACGTTGGGTTTTCGTGAGGGGTACCTGTATAACAACAACATGTATGCGGCAGCAGGGGCTGTAACCGCCAAAGTAAACGGCACTACTTGGGAGCAACTTATCCAGTCAAAGTTGTTCGATCCGTTAGACATGAAACTAAGCACCTTCCGTTTTGAAGATGCTGCAAAACGGGGCGAGTTTGCCAAAGACTATCTGGTGGGGAAAGTAGACAAGAAATTAAAAGAATATGACTTAGATACCCACTGCGACTGTTGGGCGCCTGCGGCAGCGGTCGTTTCAAATGTTGATGAGCTGAACAATTGGGTGGTTGCATTATTGAATGGTGGAAAATACAAAGGCAAACAGGTGATACAACCAAAAGCTATTTTGGAAACCATGAAGCCAAACAACATTGCCAGCAAAGAAATGGTGTATGATGAAGTATTCTATGGATTGTACGGCATGGGCCGGACAACCACCGACTACAAAGGGCACATTTTAGTTTCGCACGGTGGGGTGATCAGTGGTTATCGCTCTACCATTGCAGTACTGCCGAAAGACAGCGTTGGCATTATTGTGCTCACCAACACTGCACAAGGTACGCCCATGGCCAGTGCAGCGGTATACGGAATTGTTGATCGGTTGCTACACCTGGATGAATCACCTTGGACAGCCAAAATAAAAAAGGAATTGGACAAACAAGACAAGAAAAGCAGCCAAGAACGCGACTCACTACGGGCTTTGCGCGTGAAAGACACCAAGCCTTCGCACGGGCTGGCCGACTATGTTGGCACTTATGAGCACAAGGCCTATGGCAAAATTGTTGTGTCGATAGATGGCAATCAACTACGCATGAAGCACCGGTTGTGGGATGAAGCCTTAGAGCACTTCCACTACGATCAGTTCTGGTCTACCGAATATCCGGACATGGCAATCAACTATAGCTTGCGCGTTTACAAACTTCACTTTAACACCAACGAAGCCGGGAAAATTGACAAGTTAAAAACGCGTGTGGGCGGAGACCCGGAAGTGGAGTTTGTGAGAGTGAAGGAGTAACTTGGGTAAAGAGTTATTTATTATCCAACAACCCTCTGCCGCTCTTTTTAATCTTACCCGCTTCGCTCATCTTTTTCGAAATTACATCCAATATGCCATTGATAAATTGACGGCTCTTGGGGGTACTGTATTCTTTGGCTAACTCGATGTACTCGTTAATGGTAACTTTGATGGGAATGTTCTGAAAAGTTATCATTTCGGCAATAGCCATTTCTAAAATTACGCGGTCGGTGAGCGGCAACCGATCTACCTCCCAGTTTTTGGTGTTCTTTGCAATTAACTCTTTGTACTCCTCTGGCAAATCTACCGTTGCCTTGAAGAGTTTTTCGATAAACACCTGGTCATCGTCCCACTCTAAAGAAATTTTCTGCAAGTCGAGCTTCCCCTCTGAAAAAGACTTAAGTGTTTTTTCAGCCAAGCTTCGGATGATGGCGCGGTCCTCTGCCCAGCGTATGTCTTGCTCATCGAAGAAATCGTTGATTACATTGTTGCCAAAAATCACTTTGCGCACCATGTACTTCGCAAAAGCTTTCTGCTCATCTTCACTTCGCTCTTTCTTTTCGATGAATTGCAAATAGGTGTCATCATCTTTTATAATTTGCCTAAACCAATCGCGCACCAAATCCATTTTGCCATCCCAGCCACCACTACGCAACCATTCTTTTTTCAGTTCGGCATGGTTGGCCAACGCCTGCCACAAAGGTTGTAGCAGAACATATCCATGTACGGCACGCTTATCGGCCGCGCCCACTTCTGCCAAGGCCACCAGCAAACCCAACACCTGATGGTAGGTATCGGTAAGTTTGTTGATTTCCAACACGATGTTTTTACCCAAAAAGAGCTGGTCTTTCTTTACTTGTTTGTGGTAGTTTTCCAAGGCATGGTCAACAGCCTTCGTTACTTCTATATCGCTTTCTTTGGTCTCTTTGTTTTTATAGCGGGCGTCTAATAGTTGTCGGGCTGCCTTGCGTTGTGTTTTCAGCCGTTCTTTGTCTTGCACCTCCATGCTGTTCAGGTTGGGCTGAAAGTGCTGTTCGAGGTAGTCGTGTGCCAGTTGGTAATTGGCTTCTTTGCACTGATCAAAAGCAAAAAGGCTTTGCATAATTTTGATTCGGATGGTGCGTCTGTTGAGCATGGCTTGAAAAGAACGTTTTTTGCGCATGCAAATTACGGAAAAATAAAATTAAGAATTTGGCATCGGGCTTTGTCTAGGCCAAAGTCGTAATAACCAAGTCCAAAGCCCTACGTCCCAAAAGAATTGAACTAATTCGCTTACCTTTCGTTTTAGTTTGGTTGAAAATAACTGATGAAGGAACTCCGCTACCTCAATAAGTACCTCTACAAATACCGAAAGCTTTTGATCTTAGGGTTGTTATGGGTTATTATCTCTAACGTTTTTCAGATTTTGCCTGCCCAAATGGTGCGCCACTCCATCGATTTGGTGGTGGACAACATCAAAATCTATCAATCGTTGGACCACAGTGCTTCGCAGCAAAGCTTCTTTAATGCGTTTGGCAAAGGCATTTTGGTTTATGCCATACTGATATTGGTAATGGCCCTGCTGCGCGGTTTCTTCCTTTACCTTGTGCGGCAAACGTTAATTGTAATGAGCCGCCACATCGAATACGATTTAAAAAACGAAATCTTCGAACACTATCAGGTATTGCCCCTTAGCTTCTACCGTAAAAACAACACAGGTGATTTGATGAACCGCATCAGCGAAGATGTGGGGCGGGTGCGCATGTATCTCGGCCCGTCCATCATGTATGGGCTACAGCTCATCACGCTTTTCGTAATTCTCATTCCCATTATGTTTAGCATCAGCGCCAAACTTACCATTTACGCGTTGCTGCCTTTGCCCATTTTGTCCATCAGTATTTTTTATGTGAACAACATTATTGAGCACCGATCGGAGATGATTCAGAAAAGCCAATCCAAATTAAGCACGTTTGTGCAAGAAGCTTTTTCGGGAATACGGGTTATTAAATCCTTCACACGCGAACATGAATCGGTGGATAACTTTACCAAAGAAAGCAACGAGTACAAACGCCAGTCGCTAAAACTTACGCGCGTGCAAGCGTTGTTCTTTCCATTGATTATGGGCTTGATTGGATTGAGTACGGTTTTCACCGTTTATGCGGGCAGCGTTGAAGTGATTAATGGTGCACTGACTTTTGGGAACATTGCAGAGTTTATCATTTACGTGAACTTGCTTACATGGCCGGTTACGTCATTGGGTTGGACCAGCAGTTTGGTGCAGCGGGCAGAAGCATCGCAAAAGCGAATCAACGAGTTTTTGAAAACGGAGACAGATATTATATCGACAAAGAACTTGAAACGCGAGCTACAGGGTGGCGTTGTGTTTGACGATGTTTCGTTTACTTATCCAGATACGGGCATCAAGGCGCTGAAAAACATTTCATTCAATATAAACGCTGGTGAATCGCTGGCCATCATTGGCACAACGGGTTCGGGCAAGAGTACTATTTCCAATTTAGTTGCACGCCTTTATGACGTTACTTCCGGAGAAGTGCGCATTGATGGTATTTCCATCAAAGACTATGACATCAACAACTTGCGGAGCCAGTTGGGTGTTGTGCCGCAAGATGTGTTTCTGTTTAGCGACACCATCTTCAACAACATTGCGTTTGGATTGAAAGAACCGAACGAAGCGCGCGTAACGCAAGCTGCCAAAGATGCGGATGTGTACGATAACATCATGAGTTTCCCTAATGCCTTTGCCACGCGCGTGGGCGAACGCGGCATCACGCTCTCGGGCGGACAGAAGCAACGTGTTTCCATTGCCCGAGCGGTAGCGCGTGAACCAAAAATTTTGATTTTGGACGATGCACTCTCAGCTGTGGACACCAAAACCGAAAACACCATTCTCAACAGCATGAAAAAAATCATGCAAGGCCGCACTACCATCATTATCTCACACCGCGTTTCATCTGCCAAGCTTGCCAATAAAATTATTGTGCTGAACGATGGTCAAATTATAGAAGAAGGCACGCATGATAGTCTCTTGCAAAAAGATGGCACCTACAAAGAGTTGTATGAAAAGCAGATGCAGGTGGAGGAAGTGAACTCAGCAGACAGTAGGTAGAAGGCAATTAGTTATCTCAAAAACGTTCAATTGTTTCTTATACGAACCCCAGCAAATTTTTTGACTTGCCGAGAATTAATATTCACACCGACAGCATAATTTATATATATGCTGTCCGAGCGATTGGGCTTAACAAACCCGTAGGGAACTTGACGTAGTTGACTTTGAGGAATGAACCAGTCAAAGGGACCGTTGCATGTGGATGTACCTTCTGGAACAAATGCGTAAGTATTCCCCGATTGAAGCGTGGTTAAACTTGTGAGAAACAAATTGCTAGTATCATTGCAGCCCTTGGGAAAGTTTATAAAATAGAGTGAACTGTCGTATACGCCAGTTACGATTTCCCTTTTGAAATACCGAATATCAATTTCAAAGACGTTATTCTTATCGTCCAAGGTTATTCCACGCCACTTCCCAAGCCATCTGAAAGGTCCGGTCTTTGGCTCATAAAAGACTATATCTTTAGTAATCAGCACTTCTGCATCATCGAAGCACTTGCTCGCATCTTTTATTGCCTTCAATTTAACCGTGATTTTTGAATTCGATGCAAAGGAAAAATTCAGAAAAAACTCATTAGAAGTGAATTTTCTATCGTCCGTCCCTATCGTCCATTCATAGGATTTTGCGTTCGGTATAAATGCCTTGAAATAAACACGCGTGTTCAACGCAAAAGTATCCTGATTTGCGATTGGATCAATGAAATCTGAAACCGAAACTTGCAATCTTTCGCGCGTTGTGATATAGACAGTGTCTTTTTTCGCATCAACACACGGATCGATTGGCTTTGGTATAATTGTGTTGTTACGCGGATCACAGCCGATGAGAAGTAATAAGCCAGTTAAAAACACAAATTTGGGTAACCTCGGCATCATTTTGACATTTTAATTATTTTTCTTGCTGTTGATTTTCCTCCGAAGTCAAAAACGATTAGATATTGACCATTTGGCAATTTCGACAAATCTATCTCTGTAATAATAACATCTTTTTGGTCAACATAGCTAACGCCTACCTCACCCGCCATATTTTGGCCTAGAATATTGAAAATCTCAATAGCCTTGGGTAAGTCCCTTCCAGATGTTTGAACTAAGACTTTATCTGAGGTTGGGTTAGGAAAGAGTTTGAGTTCTAATTCGATTTGATGTTCTTCCTCCTGAATCTTTCTCAGTTCGACTTCGTCTTGAGCCGTTCTTGCAACTGGAAAAGCTCTATTTTGATAATTATTTGAGTTACAGATCGCTTGAATTGTTGTGGCGTTTGTTACAGGGAGCACAACTCTTGCACAATTTGTAGAAACGGGATCAATACTCGCATGAACAAAACTTGATATCGTTGGGCTACACCAATCATTGGAAATGTTTACTCGGGGCTGCTGAGTGTAGCTGCGTGTTACCTTAACTTTAAAAGGGACGGAAATGACAATATCGTCACCAACAAAACTGGGGTTCTTTGGGCGAACCTTCGCTGCCACTCTAAGATAAATGTTGTTATCATCGGTGCCAACACGAAATTGATAGGCGAACGGGTTCACAATACCACCAGAATTCACAACACGGAATGGGTATTGAGTCAAGCACCCAAAATTCAGAAACTCGGTGCGTCTTGTATCTCCATCTCTCACACCTGCATACCCAAGCTGATCTAACGGTAATTCATAGTCAGGTCCGTAGTCAAAGTAGTCACCATAGCCACGATATGAAACGAGTGCGCCTCTAATCTCGATTAAATCGACATCTGCAGCAGGATTAAGAACATATTTAATGTCGTTCTTGAGCCTGTATTCTCTAATAATTGGATACTCAATCTGATTTTGACACGCACAGGGGCAAACCGTCACTGCGCAAGTGGTTAGTACATCACCATTTGGTGTCCATTCGTAACACTCTTGGTATTCGGTATAACATGGGCATGGTGGGTTTTCCACAACATTTTCATATTCAAAATATTCAACTTCTGGCGTTTCCAAAAGATTGATTACTCCCAAAGAGTTCTTGTAGATCGGGGTAAGTCCGTTGACTGGTTGATTTTGGGTTCCAGGCAAATACAACCTCGTTCCAATGCCATTGCGTGAGGAAATAATGTTTCCGCTACTGAAAGAATTTGTATTGAGCGTTACCTTGGTATTAGTCTGTATCGCATATTACGTAGGAAATGTGATTGTTACCCCGGATGATTGCTCGCCACCTCCGCCCAACAGAAAGTCTAACATCCCAAGAGCCATCCCTACAAAAGGTACTGCTTTGAATTTTGTCGCGGATGACAGTGCGTTTTTTATTGTCGTGAAGCTGTCGAAAGTTTTTGCTCCGTTGTCAATTGCTCCAAGCGTACCGCTTAATATAGTTTGGCTAGCTCCCCCATTTATGATTGTTGTGTTCGTGCTCGTTGCTGTGATATTGCCGGAAGTTACCAATGTGCCATTAATCGTACCTGTTGTCCGAAAAGCCAAATTTGCATTGTCAATCAATACAATCCCAACATCTATCGCAGGGATTGCTTTACCCGCTGGATTTTGACAACTACAAGCATCGTAAGCCAAAGGTAAATCTGCATAAACCCATTCGTAAGGACAAACATTGCAATAGTCATTTAATGCAATAACTTGAACCTTTGTAGAGAATTGATCTAGTGCTTTAGCTGTTCTTGGAGTAAGCTCATTGTTTTGGCCGATTTGTGTAAACTCAAATATTGATGATTGGTTATTTGGAGATGGCACATCGGAGCCTTCAAACATTATTTTCAGCGCAACCGCTGTATTACCGAAATTGATGTTGTTCCTGATGAGAAGCACAAAAACCCTCATTAACCCAGTGTTTTTGTTGTATAAAATAAAACTTGGTGGTGTATTTAGTGGATTCGAACTGCTCCCAAATCTAACTTGAAGCAATTCCCACCCGCTCATTGGTCGAAAATCTTTCAACCCGCCTTTGTGTGTATTATCATAAAACCGGGCTGTGTTGCCAGTCGGCAAGTAGAACGGTGAAGTGACCGGGTAATTTGTAACTGATGACCCCGATGGAGGAGCAACATAGATTGATTCAAATCTCTCAGACAACCAATCAAACTGTGACGGGATATAAGTTGAGCCAGGAATAGGAGCACAGACTTGTGAATAAGATGAAGAGAGTGCCCATAAAAGAAACCAAATAATGAAATGGATGCGAAAATTTTTCATAGCGATTTGAAATCCAAACACAAAATAACCAATTAAATTCATCATCCTCAAGTTGGAAATGGATATTATTCTTCCATGAATAATAACTGTTTAAACAATTAAAATCGCTTTTCAGAAATCAAAATACCACCTCATCTGTAATCGTCAGCTTGGTACCATCGAGAGAGGTTCGATATTTTAGTAAAGGATTGCGCACCGGCCCGCCCGTTGGGTAGCCATCTGAGAAACTAAACGTGGAGCCACAGCCTTTCATGAACAAACCCGAGCCATCTACCATTACGGGCACATCATCGTCTACCGAGCACCTGCGCTCATAGGCAATGTAGTTCGTTTCGCTTTCGCGATATAAGATGATGCCGCTCATTCCGCCCTCGTTTACATATACATAGCCACCGTCAAGTTTCAAGCGCTGAAATTGTGGGTATTGCAAATTGATGTTGATAGGTGGAAAGGATGCTTGGGCGCTAGCAGAGTGGCTAACCGAGAACAATGCCAAGAAGGCTGCAAGCCACAGGCCACAAGCCGCAAGCGGTTTGGCTTTTTGATTTGATATTGAAATTTTCAAAAAGAATAAACAAGATAGCCCAAAGCAGCGTGTAGCTTGTGGCTTGAAGCCTGTGGCCTTATTTCCATCAAACATTGTATTCATAAAATCCTTTTCCTGTTTTTCTACCCAATTGTTGTGCCATTACCTTTTGTTCTTGAATGCGGCTGGGGCGAAAGCGTGGCTCTTGATGAAAGGAGTGATAAAGGGAAGAGGTAACTGCAAAATTTACATCCATGCCAATCAAGTCCATCAATTCGAACGGGCCCATCTTAAAACCGGCACTCTTCAGCAACCTATCAATTTGTTCGTGCGTGGCCACCCCCTCTTCCAATAACTTCAAGGCCTCCACATAATAATGGCGGGCCACCCGGTTAACGATAAAACCAGGCGAATCTTTTACCATCACCGCAGTTTTTTGCAAGGAAGCCGAAAAGATTTTCATTTTTTCTGCAACATCATTTGAAGTGGCCACTCCTGAGATCACCTCCACCAACTTCATAAGGGGAGCCGGGTTAAAGAAATGCAAGCCTACACATTGCTGCGGATTTTTTAATACCGAAGCGATTTGTGTAACGGGAATGGAAGA
Source organism: Bacteroidota bacterium (assembly GCA_018267275.1). Lineage (GTDB taxonomy): Bacteria > Bacteroidota > Bacteroidia > Cytophagales > Cyclobacteriaceae > ELB16-189. The sequence continues at coordinate 223,019 of JAFDYV010000004.1, forward strand.
AGTATTGGTTGCCAAGATTGCTTTGCCCAGATTGATGGCTTCCAACTCTGCGAATAGTTTCTGCTTGATATCCAACTTTTCTACGATGGCCTCAATCACTACATCTACTTTAAGGTCGGCTAGCTGCGATGCTGTTGACAATCGGCTAAGGGTATTGGTCCTTGTTTCTTCCGTCACTTTACCCTTCGCCACCAACTGTGCAAGTCCTTGGCTGATGTTGTCGATTGCTTTGTTTGCAAGGGCAGGAGTTACATCATAAATTTTGGTGTTATAACCGCTCGCAGCACATACCTGCGCAATGCCCTGGCCCATGGTGCCAGCGCCCACGACAGCTACCGTTGCGATGCGACCACTCATCCAATTACGACTTTAAACTGCTTTAAAAAGCGCAAATCATTTTCGGAATACAAACGCAAATCATTTACGCCATAGCGCAGCATGGTAATTCGTTCGATCCCCATACCGAAAGCAAACCCAGTAAACTCTTCCGGGTCAATATTCACATGGCGTAGCACATTGGGATGCACCATGCCCGATCCGGCAATCTCCACCCAGCCGCTGTATTTGCAAACATTACAACCCTTGCCGTGACAAATCAAACAAGAGATGTCGATTTCTGCACTTGGTTCGGTAAACGGAAAGAATGAAGGGCGCAGACGGATTTTCGTGTCCTGCCCAAACATCTCTTTCGCAAAATGATAAAGCGTTTGCTTCAAATCGCGGAAGCTCACATTTCGGTCGACATACAAGCCTTCTACCTGATGAAAGAAGCAGTGTGCTCGTGCAGATATGGCTTCGTTGCGATAAACGCGTCCGGGCATGATAGAACGAATCGGTGGCTTTTGCTTTTCCATCAACCGAATCTGTACGTTGGAGGTATGTGTGCGCAGCAACACATCGCTACCTTCCGCCCCCGACTTCTCGACAAAAAAAGTGTCTTGCATTTCGCGCGCGGGGTGATTAGGTGGGAAGTTGAGTGCCGAAAAGTTATGCCAATCATCTTCCACTTCCGGGCCATCGCTTACGTTAAAACCAAGTCGCTCAAAAATTTCAATAATGCGATAGCGCGTTAATGTAAGCGGATGCAAGTTGCCCGTTTTATTGGGAATCACGGGCAAGGAAAGGTCAATGTCTGTCGCTGTGGTGGCCGCACCATTTTCCAGTTCTTCTTGCCACGTTTTGAATTTGCCCTCCGCCAATTGTTTCAAGTCGTTGAGCACCTTGCCCAATTTCTTTTTCTCTTCGGGCAACGCTGCCTTCAGGTCGTCAAACAAAGTAGGCACCAAGCCCTTTTTGCTAATGAATCTCAACCGAAAGGTTTCGAGGTCTTCTTTCGACTTTACCAAAAATGCCTCCACCTCTTGCTGGATGGCTTTAACTTTTTCTTCCATGCGGTGTCGCTCAACGCTGAGCTTTCTTAATAACAAAGTTTATGACAAGGCAAATGCCAATGACTATTGGCAAAACTAATTGATCGGATTGGTTTCTCAACAGCCACGCCAGCAGAATAAACCCGAGATTAATACCCACCAAAACCAACACCGTTTGGGCATGGCTGAATTGGAGATTAAGCAGTTGGTGGTGCAGGTGATTGCGATCTGCCTTAAATGGTGACTGCAGTTTTCGCAAACGCAGGATGATGACTCTCAACGTATCAAAAACCGGTATGATCACCACGCAAATAGCGGTAGCTACAGACGATTGGAATTTGGCCTGGTTTGTTTCAGGCAATTGATGATTGCCGTTAATAAACTGAATGGCCATGAAGGAAAGCAAAAAGCCAATCATCAAAGCACCCGTATCGCCCATAAAAATCTTGGATGGCTGCCAGTTAAAAATCAAAAAGCCCAGAATGGCACCAACAAAAGTCATGGCTACCAAACTCAGCACGATATCGCCAATGGCATAAAACCATAGCCCGAAAAACACCAACGCGACCATGCCAATAGAACCTGCGAGGCCATCCACTCCATCAATCAGATTGTAGGCGTTGGTAAGAATAATCAACGTAAAAATGCTGATAAACCAAATTACCCATTGGGGAACAAAGGGCAAATCGATGAGGCCGTAGGTTGAGTTAAGGGTGATGTTGTCTAAGAAAACCAATAACAACACGGGCAAGAACTGGCTATACAGCTTTTGCTTGGGTGTAAGGGCAAGCACATCATCGCGCAGCCCAATAAGGAACATAACCGACAGCGAAATAAAGAGGTATTTTTGGTTGGCCCAATCGGTGAGCGAAAGTGACATCACCAACGCAAAAAGGCTGCCCAAAAAAATAGCAACACCGCCCATCGATGGTTTAAAGTCAGAGTGGATTTTGTGGTTGCCAGGGGAATCATAAAGCTTCCATTGGCTAAGCACCTTAATAAGCACTGGCATCACCAAAAAGGAAATGAGGAAAGAGATGGCAGTATAGAGCAGTAGCCGAATGATAAAGGTTGTCGTTTAGGTGGTTAATAAGCCTTTTCGCTGCCGCGCAGTAGACTTACCACGGTCAAAAATACAATCTTAATGTCCAACCAAAAAGACCAGTGCTCAATGTAGTAACGGTCCAGGCGCACACGATTTTCCATATCAGCCAAATCTTTGGTTTCGCCCCGGTAACCCAGGCACTGCGCTAGGCCTGTAATGCCAGGCTTTACGTAATGGCGAGCCATTAAATTCTGAATGTGCACTGCAAACTTTTCATTAAGTTTAATGGGGTGTGGCCGAGGGCCAATCAAAGACATCTCACCTTTCAGCACGTTAATAAACTGCGGCAGTTCGTCAATACTACTTTTCCGTAAGAACTTACCAACTGAAGTAATGCGCGCATCATCTTTTGTTGCTTGCTTGGTATCCGCCTCTTGGTTTACCACCATGGTTCTAAATTTGATGCAACCGAAAGGTGCATTCTTGAGGCCATTTCTTTTTTGTATGAAAAATATTGGACCTTTCGAATCAATCTTGATAATGATTGCAATCAGTGGCAACAGCCAAGACAAAACGAGGACTACAAAGAGTAGACCAAACACTAAATCGAATGACCTTTTTATTGCTTGATTCAATGGCTCGTCAATGGGAAGTGCCGACACCTGTTTAGTTTGCAGTTCTTTCTCTTGTACCGATAAGAGATGAGAAGAGCTGCTGCCACTGTCCACAACAATTTTTACTTGAATCAAAGACTCTAATCCAAAATTGATGAGGTCGTTCAAATGCTGCGCGGAGGCGCGAGGGGCACACCAAAAAATTTGGTGAATGTCATGCTGCTCGCAGAAAGATCTGATGGATGATAACAGGTGTGGCGTGTCGGCAAAATCAATTTGGCCTACAAAGCGAAAACCCTCATCGGGGTTTAGCGCATAATGTTTTCTGATTTCCGCAGCGACCTCATTTTTACCGATGAGTAAATAATTTCGAATCACTTCGTGCGTGCGGATTTTTCGTATGTAGAGAGCAACGAGTCTAATGATAAAATAACTTGGCACAAACACTGCGTACAACCAAGCAATTTGGGATGCAGAATAGCTGCGTTTAAAAAATAGTACGAGCGATGCCAGTACACCGAGGTGTATAAAAAGAAAAACCAGCTGACTTTTAAGAATCTGCGAAACCGTCCAGGTTTTGGCTACTGCATATGGATTAGCGACCAAAGCAAGAAAAATCCAGGCTAAATTGGAGTAAATGACAAGGTAAATTGCGTTTCGAACTGTCGCAGGCTCCCACCAAAATGCCAAGGCCATTGCCATGTTTAGCAGCAACAAGTCGATAAGAAAGAAGAGTATTTTCGCTAGACCAGACATTCAAATATTTACCGATGCATTTGGCTCTCGCAAGTTATCAAGTTTAGCCGATTCGGCTGACGGCAAGGTTGCGTAGTGGGCAATTAAAATTTGATGTACAAAACCAAAAAAAACCACTCCTTGGTATCTCCCCAAAAAAACTTCGGTAATGCCGTAGAGCACGAACGGATACAGTAGCAGCAAACCCAATAAATCTTTTGCACCCGTGGCCAAATACAATGGCCTTACCATCATCAACAAAAAAGCAATAAGCCCGACCATTCCATTGCTCAGCATCATTTGCACATACTGGTTGTGTGCATTGAGGTTACTGTCAGCAAAATGTTCCATTTGATGGCTGCGATAATATTGGTTCAACGCTTCTTCATAATCTCCAGTGCCCACGCCCATCCATTTATTGCTGCTCGCGTTCATCGCTGCCTCCCACAGGTCAAACCGTTCCCAGTAGTCGGTGTGGGTGTCGCGGCCTTCTTGCAGCGGGGCCCAGGTTGCCCAAGTACCCAAAATGGCAATGGCTGCCACAACAAAAATGACGGCTAGCATCTCCCGTTTAGAAGTGCGTTGAATCAAATACTTTGAGATGAAAAAGGAAAAAACAAATAGCAAACTGATAAATACCGTTTGGCTGCCCGTGAGCAACAGCACAAAAAAGAAAAAAGCAACTACCGCAATTGGTATGAGTAAGTACCTGCGAGGCGTTTCAAAATAAAATTTGTAAAGTGCGAAAGTAATGCCAAACACCAAGTAATAACCAAAGTAAGTGGGTTGGGCATCGATGGTTTTGGTGAGGTTTTCAAAAAGAAAAAAATCAACCGAAGGTTGCGCAGAAAGTGAGTAGTGATATAATGCAACCCCCAAACAAATTGCACATGCCACAGCCAAGCCTGCAACAAATGCTTCAAATAATTGCGTGAGATTTTGTTTGAGTAACGGACCTAACCGGTAAACCACCAACGGCAGGGCAAGTAAGCACAAACTGGTTTCCAACTGTCGAAATGCCAACTCAGTATTTTGAGAATAGGCCACTCCAACCACCAAAACCAAAAAGTAAATGGCTATATCCCACCATTGTTGAATAAACCCCTTCCACTGAAACGGTCGATGCCCGACAAACAGGCTCACTATAGCAAGCAAAATCAGGAGGCGCGAACTTGCCAGCTGAGAAATGGGAACAGAGAAGCAAAATAATAGAAACAAGTAGGTCTTTAGTCTTTGAATCACGCTGCGAAGAGGAAATAATTATCAACCAAAATTAGCCTTTAGTTGAAACTTTGAAACAACTTTTATCGTCAAAGTGCTCAGAATGTAGGCGTGAGTTTAAACTAGTAACCTAGACGCACTACTTTTTCAATGCCGGATTGCACTCAAGCAGCAGAAAGTCATTCTTAGTCCCGTCAAAAATCATTACCTGGGCAAATCCTTTGTTCATAGCCATATCGCAAATTTGACTTTGCGAAGGATTAGGCACTCCAGTAAAATTACGTTGGTAGTATCCATATCCATACATGCCAATTTCGCACCTGTAAGAGAGACCATCTAGCATCGCATGTCCAGAAAAAGCCGGTGCAATAAATGGTGTTTCAATACATCTAACGTTTCGAAAGAAATCTGCTGGGAGCGTTTGATGGTTTAAAAAAAGCAGTTTCGAAGAATTTACTTCTTTCTCTAGTTCCATTAGGGAAGAAATAAATCTCCCGAATTTGATCGTATCATACGCTTGTTGAACAGGCCTACCAAAAATTTCAAATGTTGAATGGTCGTACTTCACACGCCATTGAGGGTCAACTGGTATGTTGAGAATTTCTCTACGCATCTGGACATTGACTTTAATCATTTTATTGAAATGCCACCGCACCTCAACGTACATTAACAAGAGTAGCCCAATAACCAATACAAATTGAATTGAAAGGCTTAGAGGAGCTTTCACAGCCGTTAACCATGTTTGTAACTTATCAGTCATCAAAGGAACAAAGGCTAACACAAAGGCTCCTGCCACAAAAAGTTGTATTCCCGAAAAGTACATTGAGTTAGTGCCGATGAAAGCCATTACCAAAGAAGGAACTACCCCAACCAACGCGATAACTATGGATGTCTCGGCAGGCAACGTCATTTTGCTTTTCCACAAGTACTTTATCTTAGTCTGGTCTGTGGGAGATGGTAGAGCAAAAACTAAAATTGAGGTTGCATAAAGCCAAAGGTAAAATCCACCAAACCATGAAACAGGTTCAAATGTATGCGTATGCCTGTAGAAGTGAAGATATTGCTGAAAGCCCTCATCCATCCCTATTTGTCGAATGCCAAAAGGAAGGGTTTCTGCCGTAAGAAAATACGTAAGCAAAAAACTTACTAGCAGTAGTAAAACGAAGAACCAATATTTCAATTTTCGATATAACCCAAAACGAAGAAATAGATAACCGATGAGCGCGGTTAGTACAAAACCGGTCGAGATTTTGACAATCCCAGCAGCGATCACAAAAAAAATGGTGAGGATGATGAACGCGTAAATGTGCTTTGCGCCACTTTGCCAAAAGTCCATGGCCGTGTGCAAAAACACAAAAAGAATAATCAACGAAATAGTGAATGATTCGTTCGTCAGTCCCGAGTGGCCCAGCAGCCCTCCAGCATACAGATGTCGGGGCACACCTATGTAAATGCACAGCAGCAGCAATGTGAATAGCAATCCAGTATCTGTTTTTTTTAAAAGCCAGTCTTGAACCCGGAATACGAATTGTAGAAAGACATTGAAAAAAAGAGTAATAAAAATAAGCGGGTATCCTAAGTTATATAGATACACGAGATGAATGCCCGTAAAACTTGAGAGTTGAGCCATTACCCAATGGCTTCCATAATGGTAATACACATTTGGTATCCCATCAAGCCCAGTAGAAGCTACCCCATAGTGCTTGATCATTTGCGCTATCGAGAGATGGTAAAGGGTATCTGCGTTGTTATAGCCTTGATCAAAAAAATAGGGCTTGGTAACAACAAGTGTTTCAATAAAAGCTGGCCGAAGATGAAAGCCTCCCCAAGTCACAGATACTATCCAAAGGCAAAAAAAAGCCAATATCAAAAGCAAAAAAAAGAAAGCGGAACATTTAGTTTTTCCAGTTTTAACAAAACTTAAAAACAACGCTATAAAACCAAGACTTGCGATAAAAAAAGAAACCACCGTGTGTACGCCAAGCAAACCGAGAAGGCACAAGAAAAAAACAATGAAAACCTGCCAAAGCGGTTGGCTTAAAAACCACAAATCGTATCGGTTGATATACTGAATAAGCAAAAAAGGAAAATATAAAATAAAGAGTGAAAGACCAGAGAGTATGAAGCACTCCCAAAACAAGGAATCGTTAAAACCAATTCTCAAAAACAAATTGAAACAAGTGAACGAAATCAGTATTAACGTGGTGAACACTAGAAGGTATTTTGATTGACCTGTATCTTTCATCACTTACGATCTTTGTTTTTTACAAATATGCACAAAAGCCAAACTTCTTTGAAATTCGATTTTCCAATTTCTGTATAGTGAAACGTTGTAGCCGAATCATTCTGGTTGTAAATGGCCACTCAAAGGACGAAATGGCAAATGAACTAAGAAACCCGGAACAAGAATTCATCGTAGAGCGATCGATCGCGATGCATCAAACAAATTCCTACCTCCTCACCCGAAAGCATTGAGCGCTAACCAAGAAGTTTGCGAAACACTCCTGGCAGAAATGCCGTCTTAAATCACATCGATTTGGTTATTTTTGCATCGCTTGAAAATTGGATACAGCACCATCATCGAGTATGCCAAAACCGACCAACCGCCACTGTTCTTCCTATACTTTTATCTTTTTTTCAAATATTTTGGCTACAGTGAATTTACTGGCTGCTTGGCAAGTGCAGTAATTGGGATCATTGGCATTCCTCTATTGTATGGATTGGGCAAAGAAATCAAGAACGAAGCTACAGGGCTGTTTACCGTTATGCTCACAACGGTCAATTATATCAAATCTACTATTCGCAATATATACGCTTTTATGGTAGGGCTTTCGTATTTTCTGCCCTTTCGTCTTTGTTCTTGATTCGAATTGAAAAAAATCAAAAACAGTCGGACTATCTCTAGTATTTCGTCTCGACAGTCGGGTTATTCTACACACAATACTACGGCATTATCATTTTCGCTTCCCAGGCATTGATTTTGCCGTCATCGCTTTTCAAAAAAAGAGTGCGCGCTTTGCCTTCGTTACGTTGTTTGTCGGAATTGCCACTGCAATCGCTTTCACACACCGTGGTTGCTTACCGTACTGCAAAATTCAAAAATCGCGTATTTCTCGATACCTATCTTGTATTCTATTTCTCGCACTTGGCGGGGGTTTCGTAAACGCTTGGATAAAGAAAGAAAAATCACAACGGCAATTGTATCCAATAATTGCGCTTTGGATCATTTTAACATACCTACTGCCGTTTTTAAATCAATCGTAAGCATCTCTTAGTACATCCGTTATACAATTGTCACATTGCCCGCCTGGTTTACTTTACTGGCCATTGGTTGGGAGGCCATTCAAGATCAGAAGATTAAGATCGTTTTAAGCGCGGCCATTTTTATCTCGTCCATTCTGAACTTGACGTGGCACCTCAATTACTACAACCGAATAGAAAAAGCGCAATACCGTGAAGTAAATGAATTGGTTAAGAAGCAGAATGTGAAAAATTTATCTGTCTACCCTTCCCTTTCGTGGCACCGGAATTTGTACTTTAGAAAGGAATCCTATCGGGCGCATCAGGTACAGTATGAAAAATTACCCGATCGGTTTTGGCTCGTACAGTCCCATTCAGTCGAGGTGATGGCAAAACAGGTAAATGCCCTACAACACCAATCTAAGTTCGTTGATTCATTCAAATTTCGCAAGGCGAATGCGTTTTTTTTTTCGAGGAGATAAAATGGCACTATTCTATCGTAATTTTAAGCAACTTTTTGTCTGCAATGAAAATATCAGTCGTAGTACCAAGTTTCAATGAAGAGGGAAATATCCCTGAAATCGTCAATCAACTGACATTGAGATTAGCCAAATATGACTCTTATGAAATCATTTTTGTTGACGATGGAAGTTCAGATCAGTCGCTTACTTTGCTAGAGAAGTTTCATACATCCGACCGGAGGGTCAACTATATTTCTTTGTCTCGCAATTTTGGTCATCAAAATGCACTAAAAGCGGGATTGGATTTCGCCAGCGGTGATTGTATTGTTTCGATGGATGCGGATTTGCAACACCCACCTGAGATGATTGACCAACTTATAGAAAAATGGCTCCAGGGATATGACATTGTCTATACAAAAAGGATGGTGGATAAAAAGCTTTCTTTTTTCAAAAGGAAGTCTTCGTCATTGTTTTACAAACTAATCAATTTTCTGTCCGATACGAAAATAGAAGACGGCACAGCTGATTTTAGGCTCGTTGACAAATCTGTCTTGAGTGTTTTTTCAAACATGAAAGAGAATGATCTGTTTATCAGGGGCCTCATGAAATGGGTTGGTTTCAAGCAATTCTGTATCGAATATTACCCAAACACGAGATTCTCCGGCACTTCAAAATACTCCGTTGCGAAGATGTTTAAATTTGCATTGAAGGGAATCACTTCGTTCAGCGTTAAACCATTGTACCTTTCCACTTTGCTGGGTTCTTTTATTTCATTGCTTGCGTTTGGTTATGGGATATATGCGCTTTGTATCGGTTTGTTCACCGATCGCGCAGTTTCAGGCTGGAGCTCGGTGATCATCAGCGTGCTTTTCATAGGCGGCTTACAATTAATGATGATGGGCATTATTGGCGAATACATTGGCAAATTGTTTATGCAAGCAAAAGGACGACCGCAATACATAATTCGTAAAAAAAGTTTTTAAAATATCACCAATAAGGAATGACAAACAATAGCCGATCAGAAAAAAATAAAATGTTCTTTTATGAATCGTTCGCTGAAGAATTTGATTCGAAAATGAATATGTATGATACTAATAAACGATTGCAAGTCTTCTACTCAGAACTTCTAACCGAAGACATTAGTGGTAAAAAACTCCTAGATGCTGGCTGCGGAACTGGGTGGTTCAGTAAAATTGCTGTTGACCGAGGGGCACATGTTACATCCATGGACTTAGGTGAAAACCTGCTGACGCAGGTAAAAAAGAAATGTAACTCTACCCGGGTTATCGGGTCAATTTTAGAAATGCCTTTTGAAGACGATAGTTTTGATTTGGTTGTTTCCAGCGAAGTAATCGAACATACGCCCGAACCATTTAAAGCGCTAGAAGAACTGCACAGAGTATTAAAGCCTGGAGGGGTGCTGGTTATCTCCACCCCAAACAAGTTTTGGTATCCTGCCGTGGCGTTTGCCAATCTATTTAACCTAAGACCCTATCAAGGTTTAGAAAACTGGACGTCTTGGTGGTCAATGAAAAATCAAACCAAAACGATCGGATTTTCCATTGAAAAAATGGTCGGAGTTCATGCATTCCCGTTTATTCATCCAGTGGTTTATCCTATACTCGACATTCTCCATGGAGCAAACTCCTTTCTAGGCCCAATCATGCTTAACATTGCATTAAGGGCTCGTAAGAATTCAATTGTATGACACTCAAAATAAAAAAAGCTAGCTGGCTTATCCCAATATTTATTTTTGCGATACTTTTGGTAGCTTTCTTGATTATCACGAATAACACTTTCCCTGGTATTCATTTCCAAGATGACCACGAACTGATTTCGATTTATTCACAGCTGAAAGAAAGCAATTTCAATATATTCGAAGTTTTCTATAACCGAATGAATACTGAGATCAATTCTACTCATCGGTTTCGTCCGTTTTACTATTTTCACCGCATTGTTGAAGTTGCCGCTTTTCAAAACAACTTCTACAATCTTGCGCTTTACAACTTAGCGTTAATCGTGATCACTTCATGGGCGTTTTATTCTATTGGAAAAGGACTGGGTTTCAACTCGTTTGTTTCGATCCTTTTCTCAACGGTGGTACTAGTGGGTGGTCAAATGGAAATCCTTTGGATGCTTGGGCCAGCGGAAACCATAGCGATTCTTACTTATTCGCTATCGCTCGTTTGCTGTTTGAAAAGCGTCTACAATGGCATTTCAGCCAGATTTTCCATAGGTTATGTCACGCTTATGATACTAAGCGCATTTAGCAAGGAATCATTTATCCTACTTATACCAGCAACTATTATTTTGCAAATCAGTTTGTATATGCGAAAAAATGGTAAAAACTTCTACCAGTCTTGCGTAGATAACCGCTATACTATATTGCCATTGTTTTTGTTTTTTTTTGTGACTTTGGTAATTGTTAAATTCTATGTTGGCACGGCTGGAATCGGCTATGCTGGGGTAGAAAATAAAACAACTATTTTGTCTTATTACAGAACTTTTGACTCACTGTTTAGCTCAAATAATGTTTTTATCTCCTTGTTGATTGCCGAAATCGCTGTTATCTCAGCAGTGACAGTTAGCGTGATCAAAAAAACTGATTACACGACCATTGCCCGGTGTTATTCAGCAATTTTTTGGTTAATAGCCTATGCATTTCTTTTGATAATTCCTCAGATTATTTTGTATACAAAGTCCGGGTTATCTGGGAGATATCTGTTACCAACTTCCATAGGAATTGGTTTGTGCTTACTTGCTCCTTTTTCTTATGCCGCCTCGCTCTTCTCGACAAACGTACATCGTAGTATTTACACAATTCTCGCTGCGGTTTCAACAGCTGTTTATCTTTACCCAAATTTCGCGATGGCAAAAAATTCAGCTGTTGAGTATGCAAACCAAGGGCTTCAAAGCAATGGAATAATAGAGTCAATAAAAGCGAATGTTGCATCCAGTAGAGAGAGATACGTATTAGTGGTCATTGATCCGACTCTCACACCAACTTCCGAAACTTGCGCCTCAATGGAAATTTTCGTCAATAAATTTTTAAATTTTGAAAATCCGGTAGTTTATCTTTTCTTGGAGGAAGACCCGTTACGAAAAAAGGAGTTCAGCGTTTTCGAAAGCAATCTTTACAGGTCACTTAAATTTTGGGCAGGTAGCAAGACTATAGATAAAGTCATAGACCGATCAAAAATTACGAGTGTCGTCATATTCCCTGGACTTGAGGATAATTTTTTGAAGCACGCTGAAGACTGGTTCGACATTGCTAAGTATAAGAGGATGACTGGAAAACGTTTTGTTCATTATTATGAATAAGGAAGTTTCGACCTATAAAAGGTTGTTGGTTTTAGCAACAGCTATCTATTTTAGTTCATTGATGGCCGTGGTATTACACTATAATTTGAGCAGTAGACCAATCTACTTAACCGACCTGAAATCAGCATATACCGCAGAGGAGATTAGGAAGATGATAAAAGCATTGCCTACATACCAAGGAGATTCTTTGATTATTAACGCAAAAGGTGAAATTGTCAGCCTTGACGGTCTAATAGAGAGTTTTATTTCTCAAGTTTATGCAGTTCCCGCCAACTCTACAGGAATCACAAGGGAAAGCGAAAAAACCGGATTCCCCGAGCCGTTTCTTGCGTATCGAACTGCAATCGGTTGGTATATAGAAACACATGGAACGAATGCAAGGCAGCAAAACGACTCAGTTACAACTAAGTTGAATTGATTAAATGCCTTTTTGAAGAATTGAAAAGTGAAAATTCGAAAAAGTTCAATCGTTTTACTTGTTTTTACCCTGTACGGTATAAACTACTTTCTATTTGAGCGGGTCCTTTTTTTCAACGAATTGCTGAGCTTGATTGGGCTGTTGCTGTTTATCAACTATTCGTTCACCTGCAGTGGTAAGTTCATACTTCCCCATAATATGGTATACCGCCATGTTCTTTATTTTATCGTGTTAGGCTTTTTGTATGCCATGTTCAGCCTGCCCATCAAAACTAACTGGTATTTCTATTTTAGAAATTTAAGCATCATTTATTCTGCCTTTGCGTTTTTCATTGGGTTCTATTTATACGAACAACAATTTGAATTTTACAAACGGGCAAAGAAGTGGATTTATGGATATGCCCTATTTGCGTTTGGGGCGAGGTGGGAATTTCTAATTGATAGAAATGCCTACGCATTCTGGTTTGCACTAGTAAAGAAAGACTGGAGAATTACGTCTGTCTTGTTGTTGGTAGGACTTTATGCTTTGTATGTAATCTCGTACACGTCACTCACAGTGATTTTAATTTTGATGATTGTATTAGGGATACGATACATTAAAAACTATAAACAGTTTAAACTGGTAGCGTTTGGCGCTTTCTTTGTGTTTTTATTAATTTTTGTATCTGCCATTCCTTTTCTCAAACTCTACAAATACGATCCGGTGAGTTTATTTGGCGATGTTTTGTTTGTCTATGAACAACATCCGTGGTTTCAAATTGATCACAACAGTAGCTGGCGGTTAATTTTTTGGTATCGGACTTTGGTCGAGAGTTTTCCTCAAAACTTGTTTGGAATAGGCATCGGGACACCGCTATTGCCTTACTCGATTGGCACAAATTCGACTGGGTTACCAGTCGATGATCAAACACTTGCGCATGTTGTTGGAACTCACAATACATTTATTACAATCTTTGTAAGATTTGGGATTATCTCGATAATGATTTTTGGTATTGTTTATGATATTGTTCTAAAAGAGTTCTTCAAATACAAAAACTATTATCTTACTCACAAAAATGATGGCGGTGTCTTTTTAGGTTTTGTTACTTTAACTTGCGTGGGGTTATTCAATTTATTGATCGAGACAGTGACGCTTTCAGCTTTGTATTGGATCTCGCTTGGATTTGTAGCGGCAGCAATCAATATCCGAAGATTTAGCAATGCTAAAGGCTGATTAATCGGGTATCGACTCATTGTTAAGAATTTTCGAACTAAAATCATACTTTTGGCACTAATATTTTAGTTTTCTGTTTTTATGAATTGCATCGTTTGTAAGCGCACAAGTTTTCGTACCTTATTTGCTGATTCTGTAGAAGCCTCCGAGTGGATATTGAATGGTAAAAAGTATGAATACGCTGAGTGCATCGGTTGCGGATTCGTTCAATGTAATCCGATGCCTTCGAATGCAGACCTTACAGAATTCTACAGGGAAAGCTATGCTTACGATTGGTTTGCGAAACATTCTTTCTACAAGAAGTTACAAGCCAAACACCGACTGTTTCGAATACGAAAGTTCATCAGTCGGTCTGCAAAAATATTAGACTTTGGCTGTGGGCACGGTTTTTTTGTGGCGGCTGCAGGCGATGCTAAATTGAATAGCTTTGGTTTTGATATCGGTGTTGAAAAAATAATTGATAAAAAAAATTATCGAATTCAGTACAAGAACGATTTGAGTGAATACACTGAACAAGGATTTGACCTTATTACCTCATGGCACGTGATAGAACACATGCGTGACCCACACGCCATCATTCAGAATCTAGTAAGTCGGTTAAATACCCGAGCAAAATTGATTGTTGCAGTACCTAACCGTGGCAGCTTGGGGTTTAAGTTATTTAAGCAAAAATGGGGATGGACACAGCAACCATTTGTACATATCAATCTTTTTGATGCCTCAAATTTGACATCCTTGCTTAGTAGTCATGGGTTGAGAATTGTCTCTGTCACCACTACGGATACTTGGGACCAAAGCTTGTTTGACCTTTTGGTGACGAAGTTCTTTTATCAAAACAAATCCAGAAATGCTGTGAGGAGGTTCGAACCGAGCTTAAAGGGAAAGATTGCATCAAACGTAACACAATGGGTTCGCCTCTTCTTTGCACCCCTTTCTTATGTCTTTTCCTTTCTTCGAAAATCAAAAAATGAAGGTAGCGAATTGTTGGTAGTCGCAGAAAAGGTTGCTTAAAGTTGGAAACTTAGGTTTGCTCAATGATGTCGTCATCTATCAGGCGCAGTACGTCTTCCACTTCAATTTCTTCCATGCAATTTTTTTTCGGGAAAATACACTTCAATTGGAGGCATGGACTACAGGGAAACTTTTCCGCTTTTTTTACATACTTACCCTTTGAGTTTAACGGTCGCCACATGGTTTCATCACCCGGTCCAAATAACGCTACCACCGGTTTATCTAGGCAGGCAGCCAAGTTCACGGGACCACTATCCAAGCCGATGAATTGATGACAATTAGTAACCAATTGAACCAACTCCTCAAAGCTTGTTGTTTTGAAAAACACTTTGCTAGTTGGGGATACCCCGACAGCTATCTCTGCAATTATACTCTCTTCACTAGGTCCACCAATAACATGAATATGTTGATAAATTGACATCTTCTGCAGGTAGTCAATAAGTGCGATCCATTTTTCTGTTGACCAACGTCTGTACTCCCAACCTCCCCCAACGTGAATCAGTAAATTCAAAATATTGTTTTGGATTTTCAGTAGCCTATTTGGAATAAAAGAAGGAAACTTAACCGGGAACAACTCGGTTTCTTCATAATTAATTGCTCTCAACAGATCCAGATTCCACTCATATCGATGTCGATAAGTACTTACATTCTTTTTGTGAGTCAAAAGGTGCCCAGCTAAATTGATATTGGAGTGGAGATAGTTCGTATAGCCAACACGAAGCTTACATCCTGCCAAGACGAGTAGAATTTGAGAACGTATATCTCCGCGTGTATCGATGCCTAAGTCAAATTGGAAATTTCGCAATTTCAAAGTTTGCCTGATAGACGCTATTAATTTGGTGACTCGCATTTTTTTTCCACTTTGCACTGACCAGGGGAAGTCTGAGAAAAAAACCTTGTAGATTCTGCTATCAAACTCTAACACTTTACCGCTACTGAATTTTGTAAGCACAAAAATCTTAGCGTTTGGGTGCCTTGTCAGCAATGGGTGAATGAGCGGTGTTAACGACAAAATGTCTCCCATTTGAAAAGGTTCAACCAACAGTATACTTTGAATCGGTTGTCGGGAAGTACTTCTTTGTTTTGATAAAAAAACGAGCAAAAGAATTGAAAGCTTCTCCAAGATCAAACTGAAGACGACTTTTTTCTTTGAATACTTGCGCACTTGTGTTGGCATCATTTGGAACTGCGAACTAATTGCTTCATCAAAAGCCAAACAAAAAGTGTGTTCGTAACCGCATAGCGTTTAAATAGTCGTTTGGGTTCTTGTGCCAATCGAAAGACCCATTCCAAACCAACATTGCGCATCCAAACCGGTGCTCTTTTAGCGCTACCTGCATACAAACCAAACGCCCCGCCCACGCCCAGCACCACCGCATTGATTTGATCCGAGTGTTGTGCCATCCAGGTTTCTTGCTTGGGGCAACCCAGTCCAACCAACAGAATGTGTGCTCCTGAATCGTTGATCTGCTGAATGTATTGTTGATTTTCGTGTTCGCTAAGCGCACGAAACGGTGGAGAGATTTTTCCCACCAATCGCAAATTCGGATACTTCGTTTTAATCAAGGTCTCCAGTCTCAACAAAATTTCATCGGTGGAGCCGAACAAGAAAACAGATAATCTTTCGCGATCGCAGGATTCTAACACATCCGCCATAAAGTCCATTCCAGCTATCCGTTCTTGCCTAATACCATAAAGCCACTTCAACGCAAAAACCAACGGCATACCATCGGTAAATGCAAAAGTAGCGTTGTTCACCATCTGTTGAAAAGCTACGGAGCGGTGCGCCTCAATGGCCATATGCACATTTGAAAAACATGCGTAACTCGGTTGGTGCCGCTTGCCCAAAGTGATTACATGCTGCAACGCGTTCGCATAGTCAACTATGCTCACATCAATAGAAACCACTCGCTTGCGGATAATCTCCATCATGTTTTTGAAGTTACAGGGGAACGAAATCCCCAAGCTGCCATCACAGTTAAGAATGAAAAAGCAAGTACGCCCTTGTTCGTCTCGAGCATTGACTCTGTCAACATAGAAAAAAGCAACACCCCCATCAAACTCAACAGCATCCAATTTTGCCAGTGACCGCGCATCAGCCAAACCATCGCCCAAAGCCAAACCACCAACCCAATGAGTCCAAAGTTGACGGCTACCTGCAAGTACTGATTGTGAGCATTGAACCGGTTGTATTTACCCGCTAACACAAAATTACGGTTGAGGTAAGCTTTTTGAAGAGCATCCTGGCCATCACCCGTGCCCACACCCAACAATGGGTTCTCTTTGACAACATCCATCGCACATACCCAAATAGCTCTGCGCAAAGCCACTCCATTCAAAGGTTTTCCAGTTTCCGGATTATCATTCAATGGATTTTCTTTGCTCTGCTCCGACAGCGCTTCAATTATTCTTCCTTTAAGTACCGGAAAAGTACTGACCGCAATCGCCAGGCAAGTAAACATAATAACTAGTGCCACGTAAATCCTCCTGCTTTTTGCGCGCACGGTATAAACTGCCATGAGCACCACCAACGCAATCCACAGCTGCTTCACCCCTAACAGTAACACCATCACGGCCAGAAACAGAATTGTCAGCATCGAACTGAGGGTAGAAAAGAAATCTGGTAGCACACATTTGGTAAAAACATGCTCTGCCAGTATCACAATAGAACCCAAACATAATACAGCCAACACATAAGGGTACAAGTCAATCACTGTGGACTCTACCAACTCCCGTGAGAAAAAAAATGTGCTGGATCCGGTTGCTGCATAACGCGAGAAAGCGACAGCCAAACAAACTACACAGGCCAACAACACTCCAAAAATTAAACTCGCAAAAATCCCCTTCGACTCCTTTAGCCAATCCACCGGAACAGTAAAGTAAACCAAAGGGATCAGAAGCAATAAAACCTTTTGTTGGATGCGAAAAAAGGCCTCTGAGAAATTGGATGTGAGTAAAAGTCCGAATAACGCCAACAAAAAAACACATGACCATTTCAGTACCTCTGCGATTATTTGCCTGGAAAAAATTTTCGGCAGCGCAGCTAACCAAACGAGTGCAAGTAAAATGGAAAGGGTTGAATTGATGCCCACCGGGAATGGTATGGAAAAGGCAATGGCAAAAGACAACCAACGAAAAAGTTGTTGTTGCCACCAAGTAGTTAAGTTTATAAATACAAAAGACTGCTGTTGCATCAATCTCTCACTGGGTTAGGTAACACAAGGTTCTTGCGATTAAAAATAAACAAGACGGCCGCCAATACCATAAACGATGCCAAATAGACAGTCAAAACGTCTCCCCACAAAAGTTGCAACGAAATTGGCAATAACAAACTCAAAGATACGACAATCAAAAAAAGCATGCGCTGCTTAATCTGTTCGCGCGAAAAAAAATTGGTGGCCAGGGTAATCGAGAAAAACAACTCGCCAATTAACAAGGCAGCCACCACCACTTCAGGCTCTTTGATAATCTGAAATAGAATGAGAAACGTGGTGGCGCTTATTGCAACGGCAATAACGGCCAATTTCATCAATGTCACATCTTTCCTTTCTAAAAGCACCCGCGTATAGCTGCTACAAAAAATGCTGAAGACGATAGCGGCCGACCCCAAACCGGCAAATAGTAGCTGGTGATCTAAAAATTGATATCCAAAAACCAAAGGAATGATTGTGCGAGGAAAAATGGCAAGTGTTCCGAAAAACATAACAGCCAACATCATGGCAATCTTATCAATACGAATACAAACAGCCTCTTCATTCATTCGATTCACAAAACCTTGCTGGATTACTCTTATACCGCCTTTGAAAATCAAATAAAATTTAAGCGCCACAAATGAAACAACAAATTGATCAGGCGTGAAAAAAGGTTGAGCTAGCATTAATATCCCTAGCCCAAAAAAGTAAAACGCAATGTTGATAATCCCAATGGGCACCGTCTTAAGGTACAACTGCAGCGATTTCAAGCTTATTCGGTATTGAAATGGTACTCCGAGCCAAAAGTAAATCAGCCCATTAGACACCAAATAAACCAATGCAGTTGCTAGGGCATACACAAGAAACACGTGGCCAGAGAAGTAAACTGCGGCAATAAGGGAGACGCCCAACGGAAAAACGACCCGTAAAAAAGCTGTAAAGGCACCCAGCGTAGCTAAGCCGCGTGCGTAAAGCGCATAATCTGCGCTCGCGGCCAATAAGGGCGCCATTGCAAAGTAGAAGTAATATTCTTTGAGAACTCCGACTAGCGTCAGAGATAGTAACAATACCGCCATCGTCTCACGGGCCGTTTGTGCCTCCACCAAATCTTTTCGCCAATCTGAAGAAAATGAAATATTTCGAATTGCTTCCGTCTGCATCCCAAACCCAATTAATCCTATCAAGAATTGTATCAGCGAGTCAAGCTCGGCAATCTTTGCCACTTGATTGACTTCGGCTTGAGCTGCTAAGTATTTGAGTGCTAAAACTGAAAAACCATATGCAGCACCTGTTAGTGCAAATAAAATGGCAATTCGTTTAATCACAGGCTACACTTTTGTGTATTCGTAAGCTTTAATTAAATCATACACTTGCGCCAATCCTGTTTGTAACGAAATTTTTGGCATCCAACCTAATCTTTTCAGCTTTGAAGAATCCATTAATTTACGCGGAGTGCCATCGGGTTTTGTGGCATCGAAAACGATTTTTACGGGCACCCCAACAGTTTCTTGAACCATTTGCGCAAGTTCTTTTATGCTTATTTCTTCCCCAGTTCCTATGTTAATGAACTCTTGCTCCGAATAGTTTTTCATAACAAACAAAGACGCGTCAGCCAAGTCATCGACATGCATGAACTCGCGCAGTGGCGTACCGGTTCCCCAAACTTCCACCAATGGCGCGCTGTTTTTCTTGGCTTCGTGAAACTTACGGATGAGGGCAGGAATAACATGCGAGTTATTCAAATCATAATTATCGTTAGGGCCGTATAAGTTCGTAGGCATCGCACTGATGAAATCACATCCATACTGCCTGCGATAATTTTCGCAGAGTTTTATCCCAGCAATTTTTGCAATTGCATAGGGCTCGTTGGTTTCTTCTAAGTAGCCTGAAAGCAAGTGCTTTTCTTGCAAGGGCTGAGGAGCCATCTTTGGATAAATGCAGGAGGAACCCAAAAATAGAAGCTTCTTTACTTTATGAACAAAGGCTTGATGAATTACATTGCTCTCAATCATCAGGTTTTCGTACAAGAAGTCAGCACGGTAAACATTGTTAGCCATGATGCCGCCTACTTTGGCGGCTGCCAAAAAAACGTAGTCAGGTCTTTCGACAGAAAAAAAAGCTTCGACTTGAGCTTGATTTCTCAAGTCTAGTTCGGATGAAGTGCGATAGACTAAATTTTGATAACCCTCCGCTTGAAGCTTTCTCAGAATCGCAGAACCTACCATTCCTCGATGTCCAGCAACGTATATTTTTGCGTGCTTCTCCATCATTCGTGGTATTGAAATATTTTATGGCCGCCTTCGCGTAAATAATTGTCACGTTTAAACAATTCCAAGTCGCTTTTCACCATGTCTTCGATCAATGCATCTAAGTTATACTTGAGCTCCCATTTCAATTCTTTTTTGGCTTTACTGGCATCACCTATCAACAGCTCAACCTCGGTAGGCCTAAAGTATTTCGGGTCAATTTTCACTACTGTGTCTCCTACTTTTACCCGCGCCTCTGTGTTCAATACTTTAGTAACCACCGCTACTTCGTTAACTTCTTTGCCCCTAAACTCAATTTCTACGCCAAGTTGTTTAAACACCTTCAGAATAAATTCGCGCACAGTTGTTGTCACCCCTGTAGCAATTACAAAATCATCTGCTTTGTGATGCTGCATCATCAGCCACATGGCATTCACATAGTCTTTTGCATGCCCCCAATCACGCTTTGCATCTATATTGCCCATATGCACAGTTTTCTGCAAACCCAAGAAAATACGGCAGGCAGCGCGAGTTACTTTGCGTGTTACAAATGTTTCGCCTCGGAGCGGTGATTCGTGGTTGAATAAAATTCCATTGCTAGCAAAAATTCCATATGCTTCACGGTAGTTAACTGTAATCCAATAGCTGTATAATTTCGCCACTGCATAGGGCGAGCGGGGGTAAAACGGTGTAGTTTCGCTTTGCGGAACCGCCTGTACCAAACCATAGAGTTCGGATGTAGAAGCTTGATAAAATTTAGTTTTGTGTTGAAGACCCAAAATCCTAATTGCTTCCAAAATTCTCAGCGCCCCAATACCGTCAGCATTGGCTGTATACTCCGGCATATCGAAACTGACTTTTACGTGCGACATCGCACCTAAGTTGTAAATCTCATCAGGCTGCACTTCCTGAACAATTCGCAACATATTTACAGAGTCTGTCAAATCACCGTAGTGAAGTCGCAGGTGTACGTTTTCTTCATGTAAATCTTGGTATAAGTGATCAATCCGATCTGTATTAAACAAAGAACTTCTTCTTTTAATACCGTGTACTTCATAGCCTTTCGACAGCAGTAGCTCTGCGAGATATGCCCCATCTTGACCGGTTATGCCTGTAATTAATGCTTTCTTCACTTTGATATTATTTTTGATTATTCAGATACCAATTAACAGTCTTGAGAATCCCTGTGTCAAAGACTTCTTCCGCTCTCCAGCCGAGTTCATTTTCAATTTTAGAAGCATCAATCGCATACCTTTTGTCGTGACCTGCTCTATCTTTCACATAGGTGATCAACTGCTTGTATGATTCTCCTTTGGTGCGCGGCTTTGCTTCATCCAACAAACTACAGATTTTATCTACAATTTGATTGTTGTTGCGCTCGTTGCGGCCGCCAATGTTATAGGTTTCACCGGCTCTCCCTTTTTTGAAGGCCAATTCTATTCCTTTGCAATGATCCAATACGTAAAGCCAATCTCGCACATTCTTTCCATCTCCGTAAATCGGAATCGGCTGTTCGCTTAATGCTTTTCTAATAATAGTTGGGATCAACTTCTCCTTGTGTTGCTTGGGTCCATAGTTGTTTGAGCAGTTAGTGGTTACAACATTCAATCCATACGTGTGGAAATAACTGCGAACCATAAAATCGCTGCTTGCTTTTGATGCCGAATAGGGACTGTTGGGGGCGTAAGCCGTTGTTTCAGAAAAAAGACCTTCAGATCCCAACGAACCATACACCTCATCAGTAGAAACATGCAAGAAGCGGTTATTTTCTTTCCCCGCCTTCACTTTGAAGGGTTCGTTCATCCAATTTTTTCTTGCAACGTCTAACAGCGTAAAAGTGCCAAAAACATTTGTGCGGATGAAGGCCTCGGGGCCTTCAATTGAATTATCGACATGAGACTCGGCCGCAAAATGGATGACACCATCGAATTGGTATTTGTCAAATAATTGCTGGACAAATTCCCTGTCGCAAATGTCTCCTTTTTCGAAAACGTAATTTGGGTGGTTACTCACTTCGCGCAGGTTCTCTACATCACCAGCGTAAGTGAGCGCATCCAGGTTGACCACGCGAGTCGCCCCATTCGTCTGTAAAAAATGAACAATGAAATTTGATCCAATAAAACCGGCACCGCCTGTCACCAATAAATTTTTCATGTACTAAAAGTTAAAAACTGCGTTTGAGAGATTCGGATGGTTTTGGTCACGCTGAGAAAGTACTAAATCATTCTCGTTCATCTGCCAATCAATTTTCAATGAAGGATCGTTGTACATGATGCCACCTTCTACCTCGGGATGATAAAACTCATCACACTTATAAAGTATTTCCGCTTCTTCGCTGAGGACCAAAAACCCGTGCGCAAAACCCTTGGGAACCAATAATTGTTTTTTGTTATCACTCGATAATTCAATCGAATAGGACTTCCCGAAAGTCGATTTGTTCCTGCGCAAATCAACTACCACGTCCAAAATTACACCTGAAAGAGCTCGAACCAACTTGGTTTGAGGATAAGGAGCATTTTGGTAATGCAACCCCCGCAATACTCCTTTTTTTGATTTCGATTGATTGTCTTGAACAAAGCGGATGTCGATACCATGTTTCTGAAATTCATCGTATCGATAGGATTCCATGAAGTAACCACGCGCATCGCCAATCACTTTAGGTTCAATTACCACCAAGTCATCGAAACCAGTCTCGACTATCTTCATGCAGATTTAATGGCTTTTTCGTTCGCAACTTTGATCAAATACTGCCCGTACTGATTCTTCGCCAAAGGCTCGGCCAACTTCAACAACTGCTCTCTATTGATGTAT
Organism: Bacteroidota bacterium; assembly: GCA_018267275.1. Taxonomy (GTDB): domain Bacteria; phylum Bacteroidota; class Bacteroidia; order Cytophagales; family Cyclobacteriaceae; genus ELB16-189. The sequence continues at coordinate 245,915 of JAFDYV010000004.1, forward strand.
CCCTTTCTAAACGCAATTTCCTCCAAACAAGCTATCTTCAAACCTTGTCGTTCTTCAATAGATTCTACGAAAGTAGAAGCTCGGATTAGTGACTCATGCGTTCCCGTGTCCAGCCATGCCATGCCCCGACCAAGCAACTTCACTTGTAATGTGCCCTCTTGTAAATACAACTTATTTAGGTCAGTAATCTCAAGCTCACCGCGGGCAGAAGGCTTGATGGATTTCGCTTTTGCCACCACCGTGTTGTCATAAAAGTAAAGGCCTGTTACTGCATAATTCGATTTGGGTTCTTTCGGTTTTTCTTCAATTGACAATACTTTGCCATTCTCGTCAAACTCAGCCACCCCATAACGATGGGGGTCGTTTACATAATATCCAAAAACGATTGAGCCGTTCTTCAACTGGTTTGCCTGCTCTAACTGCGCAGAGAAATTGTACCCGTAAAAAATATTATCGCCCAATACCAAACAAGCCGAGTCATTTCCTAAAAACGATTCACCGATTAAGAAAGCTTGGGCAAGGCCATCTGGCGAGGGTTGAACGCGGTACTCTAAACGAATGCCTAATGCTGAGCCATCGCCCAAAAGACTTTGAAACAATGGTAAATCTTGAGGGGTTGAGATAATCAGGATTTCCTTGATGTTGGCCAACATCAACACCGACAGCGGGTAGTAAATCATCGGCTTGTCGTAAATGGGAAGCATTTGCTTCGACACGGCCTTCGTTAACGGATAAAGGCGCGTGCCAGAACCACCTGCCAATACGATACCCTTCATAGAAAATTGAATTTTAAGGTGCGAATTTACAAAAAGTTACTCGCCCTGCTGCCTCAATTTATAAGCCAACTCAATCGAAGGTTTTGCTTCAGCCAATCCAAACCCTCGGCCTGCCAAGATTTCTTTATAACTGTTTGTATGCAACTCGGTAAACCCATCGCTGAATTCTATTTCTTCCCCATTCATCTTTAGCGATCTATAAGTTCTTTTGCCTTTGGCTTTCACTTCCCCAGGTAAATGGTTTTCGTTAATGCTGAGGCTCCAATTTACCCGAGCCTTTTCGAGTTGTAGAAATCCCTTGGCATGATCGGCTTCGTATACGGATACGCTGCTATTCTTGACTGCACCAAATACCCATAACAGCATGTCAAAAAAATGAATACCAATATTGGTTGCAATGCCACCCGATTTTGCTTCTTCTCCTTTCCAGCTATGGAAGTACCATTTGCCCCTTGACGTGATATAGTTTAAATCAACATCAAAAACGGTGGAAGTTGGCGATGCCTCAATTTTCTTCTTGAGCGCCTGGATATTTGGGTGCAACCGCAACTGCAAAATAGTGTAAACTCTCTTGCCCGTTTCTTTTTCAATTTCTGCAAGGGCATCCACATTCCACGGATTCAAAACCAAAGGCTTTTCGCAAATAGCATCCGCATGGTTGCGCAGCGCAAAGCGAATGTGTGAATCGTGCAGGTAATTGGGTGAGCAAATGCTCACGAAATCAATTTTTTGTCCTTGTCGTTTTAGTTTATCAATGTGCCGGTCAAAGCGCTCAAATTCAGTGAAAAAATCGGCATGCGGAAAATAAGAATCCATTATGCCTACGCTATCGAAACGATCTAAGGCGGCCAGCAAATTGTTGCCCGTATCCTTAATTGCTTGTAAGTGCCGTGGTGCGATGTAGCCTGCTGCACCAATCAATGCGAAGTTTGCCATCGCTTATTGTTGTTTAGATACTTTTCCGTCTTTTAAAAAATATTTCTCACCGCTTTCCGGACAGGTCGCCATACCCGATGAGTCAAATTTCAATCTGTGTCCATATTCACTCATCCATCCAGTTTGCCGAGCGGGGTTCCCCATTACTAAGGCATAATCGGGCACATTTTTGGTAACTACCGCACCCGCCCCAATAAAGGCATACTGCCCAATGTCATTCCCGCAAACTATGGTTGCGTTTGCTCCAATAGACGCCCCTTTCTTAACTACGGTTTTTGAATATTGGTTCTTGCGGTTAATGGCGCTTCGCGGGTTAGTTACATTGGTAAAAACCATTGACGGCCCCAAAAAAACATCGTCTTCGCAGATCACTCCAGTATAAATCGAAACATTGTTCTGCACTTTAACATTTCTGCCTAATACCACTTCTGGCGATATCACAACATTTTGCCCGATGTTGCAATTTTCACCAATTCTACAGCCCGGCATTATATGAGAAAAATGCCAAATCTTAGAGCCGGCACCTATCTCACATCCCTCATCGATTACCGCAGTAGCGTGTGAAAAATACTTTTGATCAGGCATGCTTAGGATAGGCTATTATACTTTCACAAATGTATGCCAATTCTTCGTTGGTCATTTCAGTATGAATGGGCAGAGAAATAACAACCTTTGAAAGTTGCTCTGTTACCGGAAAGCTACCGACTCCAAACTCTGGCTTCCGGTAGGCTTTCTGCAAATGAAGCGGCACCGGATAATAAATCATGGACGGAATCCCGTTGTCTTCTAGGTATTTTTTAAAATGATCTCGGTCAATACCCTTTGTTTTCAGTGTGTACTGGTGAAATGCGTGTGTTGAGTTGAGTGCTCGCGCTGGACGTTCGATAAAATTGCAGGCCGCTAAAGCTTTGTCATAGTATGCCGCAACTTCATTCCTTTTGTTCGTATACTCTTCTAAAAACTTAAGCTTGACATTTAGTATTGCGGCTTGCAGGGTATCCAATCGGCTGTTGATGCCCACTACGTCATGGTGGTATTTGATCTTTTGGCCGTGCGTTGAGATCATATGCATGGCCTCAGCCAGCGCACCGTCATGGGTGAAAATTGCACCTCCGTCACCGAAACAACCTAAATTCTTGGATGGGAAAAACGAGGTAGTGCCTGCATTGCCCATGGTGCCCGCCTTTTTAGCTTCTCCATTGCTGAATGTATAAGTGGCACCAATCGCTTGCGCTGCATCCTCTATCACAAAAAGGTTGTTGCGTTGGGCAATGTCAAGTATTGGCTCCATATCGGCACATTGGCCATACAAATGCACCGGCACTATCGCCTTGGTACGGTTGGTGATTTTTCCTTCAATTTGCTTTACATCAATGTTGAATGTGTCCTTGTCAACATCAACAAATACGGGTTCCAGTCCCAATAGCGCAACTACTTCTGCTGTGGCTACATAGGTGTGCACGGGCAGAATAACTTCGTCCCCTCTATTTAGCCCAAGGGCCATCATAGCAACCTGCAACGCATCGGTGCCGTTGGCGCAAGTAACTACGTGGGCATTTTGTGTTTTTGCGGAAAGTGCTTTTGCAAATTCCTTCACTTCGGGGCCTTGGATAAAGGCAGTGGACATCAATACCCGGTTAATAGCGGAGTCAACTTCATCTTTGATGCGGAGGTATTGCCCCCGCAGATCAACCATCTCTATCTTTTTCATTTGATGCCCCGAATATTCTTCTCCCACTGCCACGCGTGCGTCATTGAATCGGTCAAGGACAGTTCAGTTTTCCACCCGAGCAATTTCTCCGCCTTTGCGGGATTGGCAAAAATCTTCTCAACATCACCAGCCCTCCGTGGCCCCACCTCATATTTCAATTTGACGCCCGTAGCTGTCTGAAAACAATCCACCACTTCTAAAACTGATACCCCCTTACCCGTGCCTAAGTTGAAGGCTTCAAATCGATGGTCAAGAGATTCAATTTTTTCCAACGCTGCAGCATGCGCTTTTGCCAAGTCAACTACATGAATGAAATCGCGAAGACAACTGCCGTCCGGAGTATTGTAGTCGTTTCCAAAAACGATGAGCTTTTGACGTACGCCTGCCGCTGTTTGGGTGATATATGGCACTAAGTTATTGGGTACCCCGATTGGTAACTCTCCGATCAATGCCGAGGGATGGGCGCCCACCGGATTGAAGTAGCGGAGCGAGATCGCCTTCAAGAGATTGTTTGACGCGATGCAATCCTCCAAAATTCGCTCGCACATTTGTTTGGTCGCCCCGTAGGGTGATTCTGCCCGTTTAAAAGGGGCCGTTTCATCTACCGGAATGTGGTCGGGTTGCCCGTAAACCGTGCATGATGAAGAAAATATCAATTCGTTTACACCAAACTCGGCCATCACTTTCAACAGTTCAACCATCGAAGCGATATTATTGTGATAATAAAGTAAAGGCTCAGCCACCGATTCATTCACGGATTTGTAGGCAGCAAAATGGATAACGCTACTGAATTTCTCTTTATCAAATAGCTTCAACAGGAACGTGCGATCAGCGCAATTGCCTTTGTAAACGCTAACAGCTTTGCCGGTAATCTGCTCGATTCCATCTACCATTCGTTGCTCACTTCGCGAAAAATCATCAAGCAAGACTATATCAAAACCGCGCTCAATTAATTCAACAGCAGTATGAGCTCCAATGTAACCAGCCCCTCCTGTTAGTAGTACTTTTTTAGGCATGGCTTATAGTCTCGCTGTTATTTGTGATTTTTCTAAAAAGCCTTTGATGTCGTAGACAACTGCGTTGGACTCCTTTAAGTCATTTAGGTCAAGAGTTGTGAACTCACGGTGGCTCACTGCTAACACAACGGCATGATACTTCCTTGCCGGCTTGTCAATCATCGTTAAACCATATTCATGCTTGACTTCGCTTTCATCGGCTTGTGGATCATAAATATCTACTTGCGTGCCAAAGCTCTTAAGTTCTTTAATTAAGTCTACAACTTTGCTGTTGCGAATGTCAGGGCAGTTTTCCTTGAATGTGATGCCCAGCACTAAAACCTTCGCGTCAAAAATCGGGAGCTTGTTTTTTGCCATGAGTTTCACCACTTCGTTAGCAATGTAGATTCCCATGTTGTCGTTAATTCTCCTCCCGGAAAGAATTACTTCCGGATGATAGCCAAGGCTCTCTGCCTTGTAGGTGAGGTAATAAGGATCCACACCAATACAATGGCCGCCCACCAATCCTGGCTTAAAGGGCAAGAAATTCCATTTGGTTCCAGCTGCTTCCAGCACCTCGTGGGTATCAATGCCGATGCGCTGAAAAATCATCGCTAGCTCATTGATGAACGCAATATTCACGTCTCGTTGTGAGTTCTCAATCACTTTGGCAGCTTCGGCAACCTTTAACGAAGAAGCTTTGTAAGTGCCTGCCACAATGATTTTTTTATACAGTTGGTCTACCCTTTCTGCCACCTCGGGAGTGCTTCCACTGGTCACCTTTTTGATGTTTGCCACGCGGTGTTGCTTGTCACCGGGGTTGATTCTTTCAGGAGAATAGCCGGCAAAAAAATCTTTGTTAAATGTCAATCCGCTTACCTTTTCAAGAATGGGGACACAAACTTCTTCTGTGCATCCGGGGTAAACGGTAGATTCATAAATGACAATGTCACCTTTCTTCAAAACGGACCCCACCGTTTTACTCGCGCTCTCCAAAGGCCGTAAATCAGGCTTGCGGTATTCGTCTACGGGAGTGGGCACGGTAACGATGTAAACGTTAACACTCTTCAAATCATCAATATTGGCGCTGTAACTGAGTTGCGCGGCCTGTTGCAGTTCATTTTTTTCGACCTCCAATGTGCGATCAAAACCTGCCTGCAACTCAGCGATTCGCTCTTTGTTTATGTCAAAGCCAACCACCGACATTTTCTTACCAAATTCTACTGCCAAGGGTAAACCCACATAGCCAAGCCCGATAATTCCTAGTTTTTCCACAGTCACAATTTTATGTTGTAGTAATCAATATACCAATCAATAAACTTACCCACGCCCTGCTCGATAGGAGTTGAAGGGCGAAAGTTGATTTCATTCATTAAATCATCTACGTTGGCCAACGCCTCTGGTACATCGCCTTCTTGCATCGGCATCAGTTTTTTTATCGCTTTTTTACCAAGTTTTTCTTCAATCAATTCGATGTAACGCATCAGTTCAATCGTGCTATTGTTGCCAACATTGTAAATACGGTATGGGGCAAAGCTCGTTGCCGGATCTGGCTTGACCGCACTCCAATCTGCGGATGGTTGCGCTATTTTAGGAACTAACCGCACTACACATTCAACCAAGTCATCGATAAAGGTGAAATCACGTTTCATTTTGCCTTCATTGAAAACATGTATGGGCGTTCCCTCGATGATAGACTTTGTAAAGATAAACAACGCCATGTCAGGCCGGCCAAAAGGGCCATAGGCCGAAAAAAACCTTAGGCCGGTAGTAGGCAATTTATATAATACCGAATAGGAATGCGCCATCAATTCGTTTGCCCGTTTAGTGGCTGCATACAGGGCCAATGGGTGATCTACATGGTGATGGTTGGAAAATGGCATCATTTGGTTGGCTCCGTACACTGAACTAGAAGAAGCGTATACCAAATGTTTCACGCGAGAATGCCTACAGCCTTCTAATACATTCAAAAAACCGACAATGTTACTTTCTACATAAGTGTGCGGATTTTCGATTGAATAGCGTACGCCAGCTTGAGCCGCTAGGTTGATCACATAGTCAAATTCGATTTCATGAAACAGATGCTCCACGCCCTCCCTATTAGAAATGTCAATTAACCGAAAGTCAAATGAGGCATGCCGTTCGAGAACGGCCGTCCGTGCCTTTTTGAGTGACACATCGTAGTATTCGTTGAGGTTGTCGACACCCACCACTTGGTAGCCCAGTGCAAGCAACTTGCTACTCACGTGAAACCCTATAAACCCGGCAGAGCCGGTGACAAGTACTTTCGGCATAATTTAAGCCTGCAAAATTAACATTTTGTTTGTCCATGAATAGGCTAAAAAATCCGTTTCTTTGCAATAATTATGAGTTCAATGCAAGATGAAATCGATTTGCTCGACCTAGGAATTAAGGTGGTTGGGTTCTTTAGGAAGATTTTTTGGCAACTGGTAATCGCTGCAGCGCTAGGCGCGGGGTTGGGTTTTGGTTTTTTTTCGCTGGTACCGAAACAGTACGAGAGCAAGATGTTAATACAATCGGAGAAACTCACTTACTCATTAGGTAAGTCTTTGCTTGATGACTTAAACCAACTGGCTCTCGAAAAAAGTTGGGACTCTCTGGGGGCAAAATTGGGCATAACAGCCACCGATGCCGAGACGATTATCGCGATTCATCTAAAAAGCCCAATTGACCGAGCCGACCAGTTAAAAGAAAGTGAAAAAAGTTCATTTGAGATTATTGTACGCGTCTACGACTTGACCAAACTAATTCTGATTCAAAATGGACTGGAGAAATATTTAGGTAACAATCATTTCACATTGCAGTTTGAAACGATGAAGAAGGAATACTACTTGGCAGTAATCTCAAAGCTCGATGAACAGATTGCAAAATTGAAGATACAGCAAGAACAGTTTGATGCCGGAAAATTGTATGTGGGGGGAAAAGATGCCGCCTATTATTTTGATCCATCAGTGTTCAATTCTCGCATTCTAGATTGTGAGTTGAAGAAATTGAAATATCAAGATAGTGTTAAACTTGTCAAAAAAGTGAAGGTAATCACTGGATTTATGTCGTTCCAAAAACCTGTCTTCCCAAAATTACGGCAGTCTGTGGTGGTGGGTGCTGCTGTTGGAGTAGTTGTTGTTCTGGCAATAGCGCTGCTCAGGCGGCTCAATAAAGCTCTCAAGAGTGATTCACCTGCTGCGTAAAGAACTTAAGTTAGAACTCAGACGAAAGTCAGTCATCGCAGGGCTTTCATTATACCTTGTTAGCACCGTCTTTATCTATTATCTATCAATTGGCTTCAACCGTCAGGTGCTTAACCCTTTGGTTTGGAGTGCCATATTTTGGGCTACTTTATTGTTTAGCGCCATCAATACAATTGCCAAGAGTTTTATAGGCGAAAAACGCGGCATAGAGATCTACTATTTTTCTATTGTTGCACCCGAAAAAGTAGTTGCCAGCAAAATCATCTACAACTCGATTCTAAGCTTGTTGATGTGTCTGGCTGGCTACGGCTTATTCGCCACATTATTATCAAACCCCATCCAGGATCACTTCACCTTTTTTGGTGTTTTAATTCTGACAAGCATCGGCTTTGCCGCATCGCTCACGCTCATGTCCGCCATTTCTGCCAAAGCAAATAATAGCAACGTGCTGATGGCGGTATTGAGCTTTCCGGTGGTGGTTTCAATTTTATTGCTCGCCATCCGCGCCACAAAAAATTGCATCGATGGTTTGGATCCATCGGTCAGTTACGATGAACTCGTTACCTTGTTTGCCATTAATTGTTTGGTAGGTGCAGTGTCATATTTACTGTTCCCGTATATTTGGCGCAGCTAATTATTATTGTTGTTGATGCGAAGTTATTGGTGGAAGATATTGGCCGTTTTGCTAGTCACTTATTCGTTCGTTGGGGGGCTACTATTTGAGGTGCCTCGGCTTTTTATTTTGAACGAAACCATTCGGGCCTTATATTTTCATGTGCCGATGTGGTTCAGCATGGTGGCCATGTTTGTTACCTCTACTTATCACGCCATCGTTTACCTGCGCAAAAACAACCCAGAAGCTGACATTGCATCGAGTTCTTTTGCTGAAGCTGGAGTGGTACTTGGGATGCTCGGTATTTTCACCGGGATGATTTGGGCCAATTACACCTGGGGCTCTCCTTGGGATGGTGATCCTAAACAAAACGGAGCAGCTATATCGTTGCTTGTTTACTTCGCTTACTTCATCTTGCGCGGCTCAATTTCAAACCACGAACAAAAAGCCCGACTAAGTGCCGTTTACAACATCTTTGCATTTGTAGCCATGGTTCCGTTGATTTTTATCATTCCCCGCATGATGAGTTCGATGCACCCTGGCAGCGGGGGTAACCCCGGGTTTAACATGTATGACCTAGACAGCCGCATGCGCATGGTGTTTTACCCAGCAGTGATCGGTTGGATACTGCTCGGAACATGGATGGGAACATTATTGGTACGTTACAAAAATGTTAAAGAGAAAGTGTATGAATTGGAAGAAACTGTCCGCTAATTTGATGTGTCTGTTATTTTCAATAGGTGCATTTGCTCAAACACAAGACGTGCCCATGGCAGATGGAATGCGGGCCGAAGGCAAGATATATGTGGTGGTAGCGATTATACTGGTCATCTTATTTGGCCTAATTGGCTACCTGGTTTTCTTAGACCGAAAGCTTACGCAGTTAGAAAAACGTATGCCGAAATAAAGGCCTGCACAGCAACGCCTTTTTTGACCTATTCAAAATTTTTGGTCGCAAAAACCCTACCTTTGCATGCCAAAATCAGAGGAGAAGGAGTATGAAAAAATCGCACATTTTTGCCATTGCCATTATTGGGGTAGCCATCGTAATCATTATTTCCACCGCGGGCGACTCAAGCACATACGTCAATTTTGACGAAGCTTACCAACTGGCTTCAAACGGAAGCACGTCTTCCATTCACGTAGTCGGTGAACTTACCAAAGATGCAGACGGAAAAATAACCGGCATCGAAAAAAGTGCCGATAACTTGTCGTTTAGCTTTATGCTGGTGGACGACAAAGGCAAAGCCCAAAAAGTGTTCTACAACGAACCCATGCCGCCTGATTTCTTGCGGTCAGAAAAAGTGGTGATCATCGGCAGCTATCGAAACGATTTGTTTGTAGCGAAGAAAATCCTCCTCAAATGCCCGTCAAAGTACCAAGAACAAAAACTAAATGCGGGGGTTTAATTTGAAAATGAGCCTGTTTTCAAATTGTTCAAATTTCAAATTTCAACATTCGCATGCATTATCTCATCGGTAACTTAGGTCACCTCTCTGTTGTCACTGCCTTTGTTACTTCTTTGGTCAGTGCATTTGCATATTGGAAGGCAACCACCGCAACCTTGCAAAGCAAAGATGCTTGGCTGCAAAACGGCCGCGTGGCATTTTACGGGCATACCTTCTCTGTTTTAGCTGTAGTGGTAACACTGTTTGTCATCATTCAGCAACACTATTTCGAATACCATTATGCGTACAGCCATTCTGATTCCCACCTTCCTGGCTATTACCTTCTCTCCACTTTCTGGAATGGGCAAGAAGGTAGTTTCTTGTTATGGATGTTTTGGCACGTCATTATTGGGGTAGTACTGATCAAAACACAAAAATCCTGGGAGGCGCCAAGCATGGTGGTATTTGCTTTGGTCCAAGCCTTCTTAACTTCAATGATTTTGGGGGTAGTAATTCCGGGCATCAATTTAAAACTTGGCAGTTCGCCTTTCATTTTATTGCGCGATGCCATCAACGACCCCATTTTTAAACTTCAGCCCGACTTTATCCCAAAAGATGGCCAGGGATTAAACCCGCTGTTGCAAAACTATTGGATGGTCATCCATCCCCCCACCCTATTCCTCGGGTTTGGTTTGGCATTGCCCCCTTTTGCTTTTTGCATTGCGGGCCTTTGGCAGAAGAAGTACATGGAATGGGTGAAGCCCGCCTTGCCATGGGCTTTGCTCGCAGGCGGTATTTTGGGTTTAGGAATTTTAATGGGCGGCTATTGGGCATACGAAACGCTCAACTTTGGCGGCTATTGGAATTGGGATCCAGTAGAAAATGCGGTTTATGTCCCTTGGCTGGTGCTGGTTGCATCCATCCACACGATGATCACCTACAAGAACAGTGGCACGGCATTAAAAGCATCCATCATCTTAACTATTGCGGTGTTTATCCTCTTACTCTACCAAACATTCTTGACTCGTAGCGGCATATTAGGCGATGCATCCGTCCACTCGTTTACGGACCTAGGATTATCAGGTCAGCTGTTGATTTACCTATTTTTCTTTTTGGTTGGAGCGATTGTTTTGTCCATCATTCGATGGAAAGAAATCCCATCGTCAGAAAAGGAAGCTTCTGTTTACTCGCGAGAGTTTTGGATTTTCTTGGGGGCTACTACTCTTTGCCTGATGGGTTTTCAGGTGCTGATGCCCACCTCAATCCCCGTCTACAACAAACTCCTTTCATTGATCGGCATACAATCGAATCTGGCACCACCTGCCAACCAGGTTGAGTTCTACTCGAAATTTCAATTATGGTTTGGCGTGGCGGTAGCAATTATTTCGGGCACAGGTCAGTTTTTTTGGTGGAAGAAAATCGATAAGCAAAAGTTAAAGAATGAGCTAATCACCCCGGCTATGGTCACGCTTATCGTTTTTGCCCTTATCATTGCCTTTGCAAAAATCTATAAGCCCACTTACTTGGTGTTGACGTTGGCCGGTGTGTATTTGATTGTTAGTAACGCGAAGGTGCTTTTGAGTTTGATCAAACTTAATCCTAAACTATCTGGTGGGGCTTTGGCACACATTGGTGTGGGCATGATGCTAATAGGAGTGATGTTTTCAGCGGGCTATTCCAAAGTGGTTTCGTTGAACAACTCGGGCATGCTCATTTCCAAAGAACTGCCCACGGAGTTTAACCGCGATAACTTACTCTTGTTCATTAACGAGCCACGCGAGATGGCCGGCTACGAATTGGAGTACCTAGGCGAACGATATGAACCTCGCCACAAGTCGGGCTATGTTAATAAGAATCATGTTGACCCAACCAACAATCCGCTTAAAGTAGTGGCCAGGCAAGACATTTTGTTCAAAGGCACCAAGCTTTACTCAGCAAAGGATACATTTGAAATTTATCCTGAAAACACATATTATGAAATTGAGTTAAGGAAAAATGGCAAGGTTTCGGCCTCCCTTTTTCCCCGCGTGCAGATCAATGACCAAATGGGTGGGTTTGTTGCCTCGCCCGACATCAAGCGAAAGCTGAGCCGCGATCTGTACACCCACGTGTCACTGCCCATGAACAAAAGCGAAGAGCCAGAATGGGGAAAATTAGAAGAGTTAAAGGTCCAAATGGGTGAGGAATTCTACATTAACGCCAAGTATACGAGTTCACTCGAGCAAGTCACTAGGATAGACGAGATTGACGGTATACCGCTTGCGCCCGAAGATGTGGCGGTAAAGGCCAAAATCAAGGTACAAGGCGAACGGGAAACTTTCTATGCAGAACCCATTTTCCTGATTCGCAGCAAGTCCCAGGTAGGTCGAATTTCATCAGAAATCAATGATTTAGGGGTGAAATTGACGCTTTTGAACATCTTGCCTGAAACCAACGAGTTCTTAATTGGGATCAATGCTCGCCAAAAGGATTGGGTAGTTATCAAAGCCTTGGAGAAGCCCCTCATCAATGTTTTGTGGCTTGGCACAGGAGTGTTAATGGTCGGTTTCTGCGTGGCAATGGTGCGAAGGTTTAAGGAGTTTGAAGAGTCAAAAAAGGAGATTTGAAGATGGTTGATCCATTTTCAAATCAACCAGTTGTCGGTTCTTATCTCAGCAACTCCCTTGAAATCACCATCTTCTGTATTTCAGTAGTGCCTTCGTAAATCTGGGTGATTTTTGCATCGCGCATCAAGCGCTCTACATGAAATTCTTTTACGTAGCCATAACCGCCATGTATCTGAACGGCTTCGGTCGTTACTTCTTGCGCAATTTGTGATGCAAAAAGTTTTGCCATCGCGGCAGCCTTTACAAAATCCTTTTTCTGATCTTTTAGGTAGGCCGCTTGCCAAACCAACAAACGGGCAGCATCAATCTTGGTAGCCATATCGGCCAACTTAAATTGGATGGCTTGATGCTCGGAAAGATGTTTGCCAAATGCCTTGCGCTCCTTGGCGTACTTCAACGCAAACTCATACGCGCCAGCGGCTATGCCTAGCGCCTGGGCAGCAATGCCAATACGACCTCCGTTAAGGGTGGTCATCGCAAACGTAAAGCCAAAACCATCCTCGCCTATGCGGTTTGCCTTTGGCACTTTTACATCTTGGAACATCAACGAATGCGTATCGCTTCCTCGGATACCCATTTTATCTTCCTTCTTGCCGATTACAAAACCCGGCATACCACGTTCTACAATCAGCGCGTTGATGCCCTTGTGCCGTTTCTCCGGGTGTGTTTGTGCAATGACAATATACACGCTGGCACTCTTGCCGTTGGTAATCCAATTTTTGGTACCGTTCAGTAAGTAGTGGTCGCCTTGGTCTTCAGCGGTTGTCCGCTGACTGGTAGCGTCAGAACCTGCCTCGGGCTCCGATAAACAAAAGGCTCCTATTTTTTCTCCGGCCGCAAGCGGCTTCAAATACTTTTCTTTCTGCTCTTCCGTTCCAAAACGCTCAAGCCCCCAACACACCAATGAGTTATTTACCGACATGCAAACCGAGGCCGATGCATCGATTTTGGATATCTCTTCCATGGCCAACACATATGAAATCGTGTCCATGCCCCCCCCGTTGTATTTTGGGTCTGTCATCATGCCCATGAAGCCTAGTTCCCCCATCTTTTTCACTTGCTCCGAAGGGAACTTTTGTTCGTTATCTCTGTCAATGACCCCAGGCAATAAATCGTTAACTGCAAAATCGCGCGCTGCTTGCTGTACGGAAAGGTGTTCTTCAGTGAGTTGGAAGTTCATAAAACAGAAAATTTCAAGTTAAAACAACAAGCTCATGTAATGGTTTCAGTTGACCAAACAAAAAAGCCCAAGCAAACGCTTGGGCTCGTAAAATTATTGGTTACAGACGACTTAGCCGCAACCCACTGCTAATTTTTAATCGCGGTCAGCACCTAAATACATCATGATATAATACACTAGCGTGGTAACAGCGCCAATGGCAGCCACTACATAAGTCATAGCCGCCCATTTTAAGGCATCTTTCGCCATGTCATGCTCTTGACGGGTTACAATGCCGCGGGCTTCTACCCATGCTAATGCACGCTTGCTAGCGTCAAATTCCACAGGCAATGTTACCAAGGCAAAAAGTGCAAACACTGAGTAGCACGCTATGATTAGCAAAATGGCCGTCTGCCAAGGCATAATGCTCGAGGCGAAAAATGCTCCAAACATCATGGCCATTGTCAAAAAATTTAAAATTTGGGCACTCACATTTTGAATTGGCACCATAGCCGAACGGAATTGCAACATGCTATATGCTTTGGCGTGCTGCACGGCATGACCACACTCGTGCGCTGCCACAGCGGTGGCGGCTGCATTGCGGCCATAAAATACCTCTTGGCTCAAATTGACTGTTTTATCAGCAGGGTTGTAATGGTCGGTTAACTGACCTTCTACGCTAATCACTTTCACATCGTTAATGCCGTTGTCCGCCAACATTAACCGGGCAATTTCTGCTCCTGTTAAATCTTTGGTAAGACGCGTTTGCGAATACTCTTTAAACTTGCTCTTCAAACGCGAACTCACCATCCAACCGATGGCCATAAAAAACAAGCCGATAAACAATGCTCCAAATCCCATAATGTTAGTTTTTTATTGTCTTTTTTATTTTTTCTACAATACGCGTAGTAGAATAACCCGGCACAAAGTCGATTGTTTTCACTACGCCTCCAGCCTTTTTTACAACATCTGCGCCAACAATATTTTCTGCCAAATAGTCACTTCCCTTCACCAAAATATTGGGTATTAACGCTGAAATCAAATCAAGGGGTGTGTCTTCATTGAAAAAAACCACCAAATCCACAAACTCCAGCGAGGCTAAAATGCGTGCCCTGGATTGCTGGTCTTGCAAGGGGCGTTCGGGCCCTTTGAACCGGCTGACCGAATCATCGGTGTTCAACCCAATCACCAGGCGGTCGCCCAGGTTGCGGGCTTTCTCCAGATAATCGACATGACCCAAATGTAGGAGATCAAAGCAGCCGTTGGTGAAAACAACTTTTTCACCGTTCGCCTGCCATGATTTCACAGTTTCTCGTGCTTCTTCGATCGACCTAATTTTTAAAGCTGAATTCATTACCCCGCAAAATTCATCATTTTCTTGAATACATTTAGTAACAGTTTTCGTTTACCGTCAAATGATGAGGGTTGCGCTGACTACATACCTAGTCTTGGCAATTGTCTTTTCGTCTTTTGCCCAGGTAACAACGATCGAGTCAACTTCAAATGTCTTGAAAGAAAAACTCGCCAGTATTTACATTACTAGGAGGCTCCAAGATCACATCCCTTTTTATTCGCCTGTTTACATTCCAACCAATGCCATTTCGCCCATCGTGCTTTCGCCAATAAAAATCAAATTAATGAAACAAACTGAAGCCCATTGGAATGGGAATTTTAAATTTGATGCTTGGGGGAAAGATCGATACCCTCTTTACATGCAACCCAACAGGTATGATTGGATGCATAAAGTCAGGGAAAATGAAAAACGCTAATCTTTGACTTGTCGCAACTTCATCCAGCTAATGAGTAAAGAAATCAAGCCCAACAAAATCATCAATGCGGTTTGCCATGCGTGGAAGATAAACACGAAAGCCACTGCATCTGCCTGCTTTAAATTGTATAGCATTACCAACCCCAACGGTACCAACGTATGGTAAGAGCCGGCCCCGCCCGGCAATGGCGCAGCCATCGCAATGGAACCGATGGCAAACAAGGTGAGCACCGCACTAAAGCCAAGGTTCTCTGTTTCAGGAAAGGCTTTGATGACATAATAGCTCATAACAAAGTAGGCTACCCAAATGGCAAGCGAATAGAAGATGAACAACCCTTTGTTTTTTAGACGGAAGACGGCCATCAACCCCTCCTTGAATCCTTTGATGATCGCCAACAACTTCACATTCTTGCGCAGCAGGTACAACCCAAACAATGCCCCGATGCCGGCCAACGCCAGGCCATACACCCAAATAGGAATGTGGATTCCATCGCCACCCTTGCCAAAATCGAGCGAATCAATAAACGACTTAAGCTTAGACCACTCGGCCACAAAAGAAAGAGCAATGAGTGCCAGCAGACAAATGACGTCTACTATACGTTCTACCACCACCGTACCAAACGACACCTCTACCGGTGTCTTCTCCAACTTATACAAATTGTAGCAGCGTGATACTTCGCCACCCCTTGGCACCGCCAAGTTGACCAGATAACCCACCATCAAAGACCAGAAGCTGTTAGCCAACCCAACTTTATTGCCAGTAGGGACCAATAACATTCGCCAGCGCTCTGCCCGAAGAATGTGGCTGACAACGGCCACTGCCGCCATCATCAACAGGTATCCTTTGTTGGAGTTTTTCCAGGCACTCCACAAAAAATCAGCTTTGTTTTCTCCTTCACCTACTTGCAAGCCGCGAAGCGATAGCCACAACAAAACTGCTGTGAGGGCAATCATGCCTACATATTGCAAAACGGGTTTTAATCGGGCATTCACAAGGAGCAAAACTAATTATTCCAGCATATTGTCTGGTGTTGGGAAAATTAAAGTCGGTTTAAACTTTTTGGCTTCTTCAAATTCCATTGACGCATAGGAAATGATGATGACCACATCGCCCACCTGAGCTTTGCGCGCTGCGGGCCCGTTGAGGCAGATGGTGCCGGTGTTGCGTTCACCCTTAATCACGTAAGTTTCCAACCGCTCTCCGTTGTTAATGTTCACCACTTGCACTTTTTCGCCTTCAATCAAGTTCGCTGCCTCCATCAAAGCCTCGTCAATGGTAATACTGCCAACATAGTGCAACTCTGCTTGCGTAATCTTTACGCGGTGTATTTTTGACTTTAATACTTCAATTCTCATTCATCCATCATTAAATTATCAATCAGTCTCACGTCTCCAACAAAAGCCGCGATCAAAAGAATGGTTCCGTTTCTAACGCTTTCTACCAGCGATAAGTTTTCAACGTCTGCCAATTCAAAGTATTCGAGACGAACGTCATGTACCGCATCGCATTTGGCTTTCACCAAATGTTTAACTTCCGCTAAGCCTTTGCCCGCTTTCAGTTGCTGTTTGCCAAATTGCAGGCTATGAAATAATACGAGCGCTTTCTGCCTTCCTTGTTCGCTTAACCGCTGGTTGCGCGATGACATGGCCAACCCATCCGATTCCCTGACAATGGGCACCGACTTTATTTCCAAATCAAACAAGAGCTCGCTCGCAAGTTTTGTGATGACTTTGAGTTGCTGATAATCTTTCTGCCCAAAATACGCTCGGTGTGGCTGCACAATATTAAAAAGCTTGCTCACCACCAGCGCCACCCCACTAAAGTGTCCGGGTCTAAACTCGCCCTCTAGCGTTTTATCGAGCGCACCGAAATCAAATTTCAATTGGGCGGGTAGCTGATACATTTCTTGGTTAGAAGGGGCGAACAACACATCGCAACCAACCTCCGCCAACATCTCTTGATCTTTAGCAAGTGTGCGGGGGTACTTAGCTAAGTCGGCCGAGTTGTTGAATTGAGTTGGATTTACGTAAACGCTGCAAACAGTGATGTCATTCTCTGCTTTTGAAGCCGCAATTAGTTGGAGGTGGCCAGCATGCAATGCGCCCATGGTTGGCACCAACCCGATGCTCTTACCGGCAGCTTTTTGCGTCCATAAAAACGACCTTAACTGCTTTATTTCCTCAAAAAGACGCAAAACTGGCTTGTTTAAACAGGGCGGCAAAGATAGGCTTTATGATTGAACCACAGTTGAATACGGGGCGATTTTTGTGTACCTTTGCAGTCCGGTTTTCTTTTGCCTTTAAATAAAACAGCTATATGTCAAAAATTAGAATCTTGTATGTGGCCAGCGAAATCAATCCTTTTTTGCAGACCACTGAAGTGGCCGATTTTGTTCGCAAACTGCCCCAGGCCATGCAAGAAAAGGGCATGGAGATACGCATTCTGGTGCCTCGCTTTGGATTAATCAACGAACGCAAAAACCGCCTGCATGAAGTAGTTCGTTTATCGGGCATTAACATCGCAGTGGGTGATGAAGAGAAACCCTTGATCATCAAAGTGGCTTCTATCCCCAATGCAAAACTTCAAGTTTACTTTATCGATAACGAAGATTATTTCCACCGCAAGTCAGTATTTCACGACAAAGAGAACAAGTTTTTTGAAGACAACGATGAGCGTGCCATTTTCTTCTGCAAAGGAGTGATTGAAACGGTGCGGAAATTGGGCTGGTCACCTGACATCGTTCATTGCAACGATTGGATTACCAGCTTCATCCCATTGTATCTGAAAACTACTTACAAGAAGGATCCGTTGTTTAAGAACACAAAGACAGTTTTCACGATTTATAACAACGGCTTTAGCCATAAATTCAAAGGAGATTTGATGGGCAAGGTGCGAATGATGGATATTGAAGACAGCATGTTAGGCAATCTGAAAACTGCCGATTACGAAGGCTTCATCAAGTTGGGCGCTGAGTTTTCTGATGTGGTAAACGTGGCAGGCGACAACAAGAAATTGGATGCGCTGGTGAAAAAGCTTAAAGAGAAAAAAGTGGAGACTTACGCGAAAGACGAAGACCACACTGAATCATTCTACAACCTGTACACCGAATTAGTAGGGTAAAACTTTTTGTCTAAATCAGAAGTGATTTAGACGTGAGCGGCCTAAGCATTAATCGATAATTTATTTTAGAGATTAGGGCTTAGGCCGTAGCTTTGTTAACAACTTAAACAAACATCGACTGACCTATGTGTGGAATTGTAGCTTATGTTGGGCATCGCCAAGCCAGCGACATCATCATTAAAGGGTTGAAGCGCTTAGAATACCGTGGGTATGATAGCGCGGGCATTGCGCTGTTGAACAAAGGCTTGAATGTGTATAAGAAAAAGGGCAAGGTCTCTGAGTTAGAAAACTTCATCAAGGGCCAGAATCTCAATAGCACGATAGGCATGGGGCACACCCGTTGGGCCACCCATGGCGAACCCAACGATGAAAATGCTCACCCTCACTACTCAGCCACCAAAAAGTTGGCAATCATCCACAACGGCATTATTGAGAACTATAGTTCTTTGAAGCAAGATTTGCTTCGCAAGGGGCATCAATTCCTTAGCGAAACCGATACTGAAGTATTCATTCATTTCATTGAAGACATCAAAGAAAAAGAAGGATGCTCGTTGGATGAGGCCGTTCGTTTGGCATTGACAAAAGTAGTAGGCGCATACGCCATTGTAGTGATGAGTTTAGAAGACCCAACATTGTTGGTAGCTGCTCGTAAGGGCAGTCCCTTGGTGGTAGGTGTTGGCAAGGGCGAGTTTTTTATGGCTTCAGATGCCACGCCCATCATTGAATACACCAATGAAGTGGTTTACCTCAACGATCAAGAAATTGCTGTGGTGAACAACGGCAAGCTTACCATCAAGAATACTGCGAACCTGCCACTTACACCTTACGTGCAAACAGTGGATTTGGAATTGGAGGCGATTGAAAAAGGTGGGTTCGAACATTTTATGATCAAAGAGATCTTTGAACAGCCACGATCAATCAAAGATTGTATGCGCGGGCGGCTGGATTCGGGCTCAGGTAGGTTGGTGCTGGGCGGCTTACGCGATTACATCAATAAACTGGTAAATGCAGACCGCATTTTGATTGTAGCTTGCGGTACTAGTTGGCATGCTGGCTTGGTGGCTGAATATTTCTTTGAAGAGTTTTGCCGCATTCCTGTTGAAGTGGAATATGCTTCTGAGTTCCGCTACCGCAATCCAATTATTCGTGAAGGAGATGTGCTCATCGCCATTTCGCAATCTGGTGAAACAGCCGATACGCTCGCAGCCATTGATCTGGCGAAATCCAAGGGAGCAATCATTTTTGGAGTGTGCAATGTGGTGGGATCGTCAATTCCGCGAGCTACACACGCAGGTGCTTATACGCACGCAGGTCCCGAAATTGGGGTAGCTAGTACAAAGGCGTTTACTGCCCAATTGACGGTTTTGAATATGATTGCCCTTTCGGTAGCGCAACGCAAGGGCACCATCACCGAGCAAAAGTTCCATGAGCTGATGGTGGAAATGGAGAACATCCCCGCAAAGGTGGAAAAAGCTTTGAAGCTCAACAGCCAGATTCAGACCATTGCAGATGAGTTTAAGGACGCGCGCAACTTCTTGTATTTGGGTCGTGGTTACAACTTCCCTGTGGCCCTAGAAGGTGCGCTCAAACTAAAAGAAATTTCATACATCCACGCAGAAGGTTACCCAGCAGCAGAAATGAAGCACGGACCGATTGCGTTGATTGATGAAGAAATGCCTGTGGTTTTCATCGCCACTAAGGACAGTAGCTACGAAAAGGTGGTGAGCAATATTCAGGAAGTTAAGGCGCGCAAGGGCCGCGTGATTGCCATCGTAACCGAAGGCGATACGCACATCCCTAAAATGGCTGAGTTTGTAATCGAAGTACCACACACCCTCGAATCGCTGATGCCATTAGTTTCCGTTATCCCGCTTCAGTTGTTGTCATACCACATTGCCGTAATGCGTGGATGCAACGTTGACCAACCTCGGAATTTGGCGAAGAGCGTGACGGTGGAGTAAACTGGCTTTATTTAAACCAACCGGGTAACGTAAACAAATCATTTGCCGGTTGCAGCAAAAGCGTGTCGGGAACCGCGTGCGTAACAAACCACTCTGTACGGTAGAAAACGAGCAACAAATAAATAATGGGTATCGCAGAAAACGCAAACAACAGCGTGAGCGACTTATCGGGATATCTTTTGCTGAGAACAAGGTAGATGTAGGCGGCAATTAAAAAAATCGCCAATGCTACCACAAAATACAAAGGGTTGATGGTAATCAAACGCGATTCGAATTTCTTCACACCATCTATTCCACCGGCAAGGTGGATGGCCGTATTTTTATCTCCCTCGTAAATAAGTTGAACGGCTACGCCATCATCTTGTTCCAATGCATTGAATGTGATACCTAAGGTTTGCGAAAGAGAGTCCAACGTAAGTTGTATTCCTGAAACTGCTCTCGCCTCTTTCAGTATTTTGTAGTCCAATATGCGCGCGCCATCGCCAAGTGAAACCACTAGCGGTGCATAAATATTCTCTTGCCGGATGGTCTCCTTGCCCTGATTAAAAAAATAAAAATATCCACTGGTAACGTCTGAGCGGACTGTGTCTCCATTGGCCTTTAACAACAACAACGGAGCATGTGCTGCCTCACTTTTATCTAAAATGGTGGTGCGGGCAGGGTCGACAAAAAAAGTCGGTTTGCGCTCTTTGATTCCGATGTAAAGAAAGTAATAACCAAACACGATGGTGATGGCAATGGAAATCACTGAGCTAACAATGATATCTTTTGACCGTGATGGAGTTGCTACTTTTTTGATGGGCATATGAGCAAAGATATTTAATTTCTGCCTTACGCCAGACCCCATAAGTCACACCCCAAATGCTACCCACCGATTTTACGGGCGTTCGATTTGCCCACCAGGATATTTGGCAAACCGTGTCTCGTTCGCGGCATGTACATGCTCGGGCGATGGCCACGGCCAACCCCCAAATTCATCTTTTTGGTATTCGAAGAAAATTTGTTGAATGTCTGCTTGGGTATTGCCTACAAACGGCCCGTGCTGCGCTACTGGTTCATTGATCGCTTTGCCTTGTAACAACAACAAAGAACTGGGGGTCGCTCCATTTTTGATGTCGATGTTGACGTTGCTCTTTAGTTGTATGGCAGCATGTGCACCAAACGCCTTTTCGGAAACTTGTATTTGGTCGCCCTCGTAGAAAAATACCGAGCGATTAACCACACTAGTAGATGCAGGCAGCTGCCAGCTTGCATGGGGTGATAATTGAATCAACCAAATTGCAACTTCATTGGTTGGATTGGCAGCCCAGGAGTTTGGTGCTGGCGAAGGGGCTTGATGGCCTTGATAATTTCCGGCCATCACTTTGACAAGTGTCTTAGCCCCGGCCTCATCAACCACTGTTACCACGGGTATGGTTTCGTTCCAAAGCATTGAAAAGTGTGGCTCAACCTTTTTACTTGCCTTTGGTAAATTCAGCCAAATTTGAAAAAGTTCTAGCGTGTTTTCTTTTTCTTGATTCAACAACGGAAACATCTCGCAATGTTGCACGCCCTTGCCTGCTGTCATCCACTGCACATCGCCATGGCCAAAACGGCCCGCTGCACCCAGTGAATCAGAGTGGTCGACAAATCCCTTTGTCACAATAGTTACTGTTTCAAATCCGCTATGGGGGTGCGCGGGAAACCCAGGCACATTTGTACCGTGGTACATGCGCCAGCCTTCTTTATTTTCAGCAAAATCCTGACCGATGTTCCGGCCTGTTAATGAAGCCTGCGGACCGAGATGGCTGTTCCCTTTTGGATAGAAATCGAGATGATGGACACAAAATAAAAATGGGTCTTGCGTGGGCCAAGGGAAGCCAAGCGGCTTTACAGACAGAATGTTTGACATAATAAGTAGTTTTTGTGGTCGATTAACAAAAGTCTAAGAACAAAGGTTTCTGTTTTTGTTTCACCATTCATCCATGAATTGGCAAAGCTCAGATTTTTCCAGAAGGTTTTCTCGTGATTTTTTATTAATTACGATGTTTCTAACCTTAACTCTATGCAACGCATTCTTTTATTACTCTTTGCGACCCTATCGGTTGCAACATTCGCACAAAAAAATAAAACTACTACAGCGACCACACCCAAATTTGATGCCGACCAATTTAAAGGTATCAAGTGGCGCAACATAGGCCCTGGTCGTGGTGGTCGTGCCAATGCAATTGCGGGTCATCCAACTAATGAAAACGTATATTTTGTCGGTTACACCGGAGGCGGTGTTTGGAAGACAGAAGATGCGGGTATCGTTTGGAAAAACGTGTCCGATGGTTTTTTCAAAGTAGGTTCGATGGGCGATATCGCCATCAGCGAAAGCGACCCCAACGTAATTTACGTGGGCACGGGCGAGCATGCCGTTCGCGGTGTGATGACTTCTTACGGTGACGGTGTTTACAAATCAACGGATGGCGGAAAATCGTGGAAGAATATGGGGTTGGAAAAAACGCGCCACATTTCAGATGTGGTTGTTCACCCAATGAATTCGGATGTCGTACTAGTCGCTGCACAAGGACCTGTACACGGTGCAAGCCCTGATCGCGGAGTTTATAAATCGATTGACGGTGGTACAACTTGGAAGAAAACTTTATTTGTAGATGACAACACAGGTATCAGCAGCTTAAGCATGGACATGACCAACCCGCGGATTTTGTACGCGGCAACTTGGCCACACAGACGCTACCCGTGGAAAGTGGAAAGTGGACCGAACGCTGCCATTTGGAAATCGACTGACGGTGGAGAGACCTGGAACAAAATCGTGGAAGGGTTGCCCAAAGAAATGGGTAAGATTGGCGTGTCGGTTTCACGTGCAAATCCAAATCGTGTGTATGCGATTATCGAAGCTGAAAAATCAAAAGCTGGTTTATATCGCAGCGATGACGGTGGGAAAAAATGGACACAACTTTCTAGTGACAACAACATCACCGCACGTTCATGGTATTACATGGAGGTATTTGCTGACCCCATCAACGAAGACATCGTGTATGTGTTGAATGCGCCCATGACGCGCTCCATTGATGGAGGTAAAACTTTTCAAGTGGTAACCGTTGGGCATGGCGATACGCATGATTTGTGGATCAACCCAAAGAAAAACACCAACATTGCTTTGGCGGATGATGGTGGCGGAGAAATTACGTTCAACTCCGGCAAAACGTGGTCAACGCTTGGCAATCAACCCACAGCACAATTTTATCGCGTAAATGTTGACAACCGCTTTCCTTATTGGGTGTATGGCGGCCAACAAGACAACACTTCGGTGATGATTAAAAGCCGAACCAACAGCATGGGCATTACCGTGAAAGATTGGGTGAACGGCCCCGGTTGTGAAAGTGCCTACATCGCTTTCGATAATCCCAACAATCCACAGTTGTTTTATGGCGGATGCTACCAAGGCCAGGTAGATGTGTTGGATTCGCGGACGGATGAAGTAAAAGATTTAATGGAGTACCCCGCTACCAACTTGGCGTACGCACCCAAGAAAATGAAATACCGCTTCAATTGGAATGCACCCCTCATCAACTCGCCACACGATTCGAAAACATTGTATCATGCCGCCAACGTATTGTTCAAATCTACCAATGGTGGGATTAGCTGGGAAAAAATAAGTGGTGACTTAACGCGTAACGACAGCACCAAACAAGATTACAGCGGTGGCCCCATCACCAATGAGGGAGCCGGTGGTGAAAACTACAATACGATTTATTACGTCATCGAATCGCCACACGAAAAAGGTTTGATTTATACTGGTAGCGATTGTGGCTTGGTACACATTACCAAAGATGGCGGCAAGAGCTGGCAAAATGTTACGCCTGCCGGTTTGCCTGAGTGCATGATTCACTCTATCGAAGTATCTCCGCACGAAAAAGGTACGGTTTACCTCTCTGCTTCGCGCTACAAGTTCAACGACTACTCAAACATGGCTTACAAATCAACCGACTATGGAAAAACGTGGACGAAGATTGGAAGTGGCGTTGAGGGAGATGATTTCATCAAAGTAATTCGTGAAGACAAAAAGGTGAAAGACATTTTGTACGCTGGCGCGGAACGCAGTTTTTATGTTTCTTTCAATGGCGGAACAACCTGGAATAAACTCCAATCGAATTTGCCAGTCGTGCCGGTAACAGATTTGATCATGCATGAAAATGATTTGGTTGCTTCTACGGCCGGTCGCGCGTTCTGGATTCTCGATGACCTTAGCCCGATTCAACAATCGAAAGGAGAGTTAAACGGTTTGGTAAAGATTTATGCACCAAAGCCCACCATCCGCCTTACGAGCTTTTCACCTGATTGGATGGTGACGCCTCCAGGCACGGGCCAAAATCCGATGAACGGTGTGATATTAACCTACCACCTGAAAGAAAAAGCCGATACAAGCAAAGTGAGCTTAGAGATCTTGGATATGAGCGGAAATGTGATTCGGAAGTATTCCAACAAAAAAGACGAGAGTGTAAAACCTACACCGGGTGGTGCGCCTCTATCGCCCGTTATTCCTGCAGAAGCTGGTATGAACCGTTTTGGCTGGGATTACAAAACGGAAGCGTTACCCGATGTGCCAGGCGTTTATGTGTATGGCGATTTAGGCGGGCACCGTGTGGCACCTGGTCGGTACAAAGCGCGTATTAAGTTTAAGAATGAAATGTCTGAAACCGAATTTGACTTGGTGGCCGATCCGAACTTGGTGAACGTGACCGCGGCTGATTGGGCCGCACAACAACAAGTGATTCAGCAAGCAGAAGATGGTTTGCGCGACATTCACAACTCCGTAAATAACATGCGCAAAGTGAAAAAGCAAATCGAAGGATACAATGAATTATTGAAAAATGACCCCAATGCAAAAGAGTTGATCAATACCGGAAAAGAAATCATGAAGAAACTGGAAAAATGGGAGAAGGAGTTGATTGAGCCCCGCTCAAAGAATTTTCAGGATGTCATCAATTTCCAAAACAAACTCAACTCTGAGTTTTTACAGATTCGCTCCACAGCCGATACACATGACCCGCGGGTAACGCAAGGGGTGCGCGATCGATTGGGTGATATTCAAGTCGATTGGTCGAAGCAGAAAAACGTGATGAACGAAGTAATCAACAAAGACATCAGCAACTACAACAAGACTTTTAAAGAAAAGAATTTGCCAGCGCTTATCACGGAATTAAAAGAGACAGTGATTAGCAACTAGTGTATTCGATACAAACTTCAGAGGCACCTTGACCAAATAAGGCAAGGTGCTTTTTTTACTTCAACGTTTCCGCTATCCCGGTTTTATAGTCCGTAGCCACCAGATTGAATGCTTTTTCAATTTTGGTGCTATCGAAGATGTAGTCGTTTTCGTATTGATACATCATCTCCACAAATTCTTTGAGCACGGGCACAAACAAACCAATCAAGCGCACACCAAATTTTGGAAGTACTTGTAGCTTGTAAGGTTTGTTCATGTAGTCGCAGGCCAAACGCACAAACTGCTCGCCTGTAATTTTTTCTTTGCTGGTGAGCGCATGCCACACTTGGTTGTAGGCAGACGGTGTGTTGGCCAACATCGCCACGCTCTTGCCAGCATCAGGGGTGTAGGTGAAAGTGTGAATTTTTTTTGGGTCACCAATCCATTGTGAGGTTTTACCTGCTTTCAATTTTTCGCTAACGGTAGAGTGCAGAATGCTGAGCAGCGCGTTGGGGCCATAAAAGTCTGCTCCGCGCACAATCATGGCATCCAAGTTTTTTGCTTTCGACTCGTCCATCAACATGGTAGCAATTTTCGCACGCACTTCTCCTTTTTTGCTGGTGGGGTTATACGGAGTTTCTTCCGTCATCACACCCTTCACATAGCCATACGAATAAACATTATCGAAGAAAACCAATTTGCTATTGTGCTTTTTGCACGCATCGATGACGTTGCGCATTAGCTTCGGCCATTGCTCCTGCCAAAGCGATGTTTTGTACGGCAGCCCCGCCAGCAGGTAAACAATTTCACTACCTGCCACCGCCTTTTCCGTTTGTTGGTAGTTGAGCAAATCAGCCGAGTAGGTTTCGTCTGTGATATTCACCGCCTTTGGGTTGCGACTTACCTGGCGAATGTGCTGCGTGTATTGGGGAAGGTTTTTTGAAAGCTCGGTGGCAATGACACCGTTGGCTCCGAGGATGGTTTGCATGGCTATTGTGTTTAGTTGTTAAGACGCAATCCGTTTATTTTTATTTCGGTTGTAAATTGAAATATTTAACTTCTTCATCGCTCCAGACGAGAAAGTTTAAAGGATACTTACTTCTCACGATTCGAATTTTTCTATTCAACTCTGGGTCAAAATTAAAAGATGTAAAATCTTGTGGGGATAATGTAAGGCCAAATTGCTCCTTTACTTCCTTTTGCCAAATTTGAATATATGCTTTTCGAATCGCTTCTTGTAGTTGGATAAATGTTTCATATGTTGATTCATCATCGACAAAAACGTCAAAAAACGATTGATCACGAATTCGTTCGATATCAAGAACTAAAGCGGATATTATTTCCGAATTGGTCTTGACACTATCGTTATACAATATGAGGTCGCGCTGTAACGCAATACTCGGTCGGTTTTTCTTCTTTAACAATTCAGTACAAGAGACAGGTGCAGACTTTGGAAAATTACTTGTTGTGTCAATTTGACTAATTTCTTCGCAAACGGGCATCAACACCCAAGGTAAACCAACATGCCAACCTTGCGTACTTAAAAGAAGTTGCCGTGCATCAGCTTGCCGCAAAGCTTTAAAAAGTTTCTTTACCTCTCGCATGGGCATATGCTTGTCAATCGATAGCTCGATGTTGATGTTACTTTGTTCTATTTCCTCTAATCTTGAGCGATTTTCTAAAATCCAATGAGAGACCTGTTCAAATACGATAGTCCTGAAACCATCTCTTCCGTCAGCAACTATTACTGCCGAGTTCCTCGCGTGTTTTGAGAACCCCAAGTACAATTCAAAAGCCAAACTTCTTCGTTGAAGTCGGTACGCGAGGTTTGAAGCTGGAAAATTATAATCGCAATAATATTCAGGAGTTCTTTTAGAAAGAGATGCGTTCAACGCGTTGTAATCGATAATTGGAGTAGAGGCAAGCAATAAGGAGAAGCCGATCTGAGAGATGCCAACTACAGCCATCGGCTTGGTGACTCTACTTTTGAAAAAAAGTCTGGCTTTTGCCCATTGATTGAAAAATAGCACAACCATCAAGAGAATAATTATCCAATAGAACTCTGCATAGAAATGTATGTAATCAAAGAGCGGTAGGCTGATTGAAAGCAAGCCAAATAACACCGCGAACTTTACAAACCAATAGTTAAAGTTCCACTGTAGTCCATTGTGGTCTACCGAGATAGAATACTTCATATACCCGGGTATCTTTAAGAATCTAATCACAAAATCTGACCCAACAGCAAAACCAGTCAGTGTTGAAATAAATGCAAAAAAGAAGTTGTAAAACAATATCTCTTTTGATGATAGAATCATCAACCTTTCCATATCCATCATAAATGCTAAAACCCTGAACAGCTCTCTAAAACAAACGAGAAAAAAATAGAATAGCGTACTATAGGACAAGCCTATCAACGCACCTAAAAGAAAAATCTTTTTCGGTATATTGAGAGTTAGTTTTTTGGATAAAAAGCCTTTTTGCATCTACTTTATAAACAAATCTACTATTCTCTGTGCAAACAACCGCACCTGACCTCCGCCTTCAAACGGGCTATAAACAAATCCTGAATCTGGCGCTGCCCATCTCATTGGCGCTGGTGGTGCCGCAAATCAACTTTATCACCAACAACATTTTTTTGGGCGGTTTGGGCGAACAAGCGCTGGCTAGCGCGGCCATCACGGGCGTGTATTATTTAATCTTTGCCGTAGTCGGCAGCGGGCTCAACAATGGGTTACAATCATTGATTGCCCGCAAGGCGGGTGAGAATCAACCCAAAGAAATAGGGCGGCTGTTTTACCACGGGGTGTACGTGGCGTTGGGAATTGCACTGCTGGGGATTTTGATCAGTTATGTTTTTGCACCCGTGATTTTACGGTCAACTATTCATAATCCTGTCATAGCAGAAGAAGTCATTGGGTTCATTCGCATACGTGTTTGGGGCCTGCCACTGCTTTATTTGTACGTGATGCGCAATGCGCTTCTGGTGGGTACCAATCAAACAAGGTTTTTGGTGTGGGGCACACTGAGTGAAGCTGTCGCCAACATCTTTTTCGATTATGCCTTGATTTATGGAAAGTTTGGAATGCCCGCAATTGGATTCAACGGAGCGGCTTACGCCTCTATCATTGCGGAGGGCGTTGGGTTGTTGGTCATTTATGCGGTGATCCACGCCAAAGGTATGCACAAGGCCTTTTCGTTTTTTGAAAGCTGGAGGCTAGAGTGGGATGTGATTAAGATGATTGTCATCAAGTCATCTCCGCTGATTTTACAATTTGCACTTAGCATTATTACTTGGGAATATTTTTACATTTTGATTGAGCACCATGGCGCGCGAGACTTGGCGGTATCCAACACCATGCGCAATGTGTTTGGCATTGCAGGCATTTTTGCGTGGGCGTTTGCTGCTACCTCCAACACGATGGTGAGCAACGTGATTGGACAAGGAAAAAAAGACGATGTGCTGCCGCTCGTTATCCGCATTTCAAAAATAAGCTTCAGCTTTTCTCTTTGCATCATGATTTTGTTCAACCTATTTCCCGAAGTGCTTTTGTCGCTGTTTGGTCAGGGTGAAGATTTTACTGCTTATGCCACCCCTGTTTTGCGCGTAGTGTCATCTGCATTGTTGCTCCAATCTTTTTCTGTGGTGTGGCTGAATGCTGTAACGGGCACGGGCAATACCGCGGTAAATTTGTTGATTGAATTGGTAACGCTGTTTCTATATACTGCTTATGTTTATTTTGTGTTGGAAGTTTGGAATTTGTCGCTAGTCTGGGGTTGGGTCAGTGAGTGGGTATATTGGATCAGCATGTTTTCGATGGCGTTTTTTTATATGAGGTCGGGAAAGTGGAAAAAAGGAGGATGTAAATAAGCTATTTATCTAAGATATGAGGCGTCATATTAAAACCATCTTTTCCGTTGCCCTAGCGGTTTTCATTTATTCAGTTAGTATAACAGGATTTGGTCAAGAAAAAAGAGAAGGAGATAGTTGCGATGATTGTAAAGGCGTAATGGAAACGCTTGATTTTTTTTGGATTGCTAAAAATGAAATGTACGTAACTTCCAATTTGCATCGCTTTTTCGTTGTGCTAGATAAAGCCTTTAATCTTCATTTAGATATTAGAATTCAACCGGGGGTGTTGTTGACTATATCGGCCGAAAACGGAAAGAGTCTTCGAATTACGGAAACACCGCTTTACTCTTCAAAAATTGAACCTGTTTGTATTTTTGTCAAATCATTAATTGAAAGACAACTAAGTGAGGTGGATTTCCACTACTGTTTAGATGAATACGTAAGCGATTTGGTTTTAACCGCGAACGATAACGATGCATGGCTTATGTCTGAAAGCGCCATCCCGTTAATTAACGTTGCGCTTAGTGATGTACAATTTCGCAAAGATGAAACATGCACCTTTTCAGTTATTGCGAAAAAATCTAAACCATTTCCAAACCATACACTTTTCAGACTTGGCGATCGATTATTGAAAGTTAATGGGGTCCCCACAAACTACCTCGGAGGCGGGGCACTTTTGAAGTTGATTAGTATTTCTAAGGGTGACTCAATCCCAGTCGAATTCGAAAGAAATGGAATCACTATGAATTCATACTTAAAGAAAGCTAACGAACAAATCATTAGCAATGCAAATTCCGAAGATTTTTCTTTTAAGGTCATTGACGAAATCTTGCTATGCAAAATCAAAACTTTAAAGAAGGGATTCGCAAAAACTTTTGAGAACGAATGCAGCCAAGTTGTTGGTTTAAAAGGGATTATCTTAGATTTGACTGAATGCTATGAAGGATTTTTGGATGAGGCCGTTTTGTTTTCAAGTTTGTTTCTAGAAAAAGGCGATACCGTGTCAAGAATTAAATACGTTAATAAGCAATCGTCATTTCCAAAATTATTCGTCTCCAAGAGAGATAAAATAATTAAGCAACGCACCATAATCCTAACCAGCGTGAACACAGCATCTGGTGCTGAAGTTGTAGTGTCGGCCTTAAAGTCTTCCAAATCGACCTTGGTTATTGGTAGCAAAACCTTTGGTGACGGTGAAGTAAAAAATGCCTATCGACTACGCTCCAAAAATTATTACTTGGGCATAAAACTTGGCGAGTTGTTAACGCCAACAGGAGAAATTATTTCTGGAATGGGTTTTGAACCGGACATTAAAGCGGATGGTGATTTAATCGAATTAGCGTTTCAAGAGTTACGAAAGTGAACCATTATAATCTATGAAATCGCTTCAACAGCGCATTCTTGATTTTCACCCTGACCGGCAGGAACCGACAATCCATCGAAAGTATGAACTGATGTCGACCGATGTATTCAGTCTTTATCGCGCCACGTGCTTTCTATTTTATGAAGATTTGGCAACGCAGCCCGCCATTAACAAAGGACCACTCTCGTGGGTGTGTGGGGATTTGCATTTGGAGAATTTTGGGAGTTACCGCGCCTCTAACGGCTTGGTATACTTTGACATCAACGACTTTGACGAGGCCATGCTCGCGCCTTGCTTGTGGGACGTAGCGCGATTTTTGTGCAGCATTGCCCTCGCCAGCAACGACTGGAAGTATTCAAAAAAAGAAGGAGCTGAGTTGATGCAAGTCGCATTGAAAGAATATGCTGCGCACGTACGTGCCCAAAAGCCGTACGCTATTGAGCGTGAGACCAGCCCTTCGCTGATTCAACAATTTTTTGACATGGCCGAGCGTGAACGCGAAAAGGATTTGATTAAGGCCCGTATTGACAAAAAGAAAGAGCGGCTTCAAATTATTCCAGATAAAACACTTGAATTGAATAAAGACAGAAAACAAATAGTTCTACAAGCGGTCAATGCTTTCCTCAAACAAAAGAACGATTCGTTTAAGGCTGTTGATGTTGCTTTTCGAATTGCTGGAGTTGGGAGTTTAGGAATTGCTCGATACGTGGTGCTGGTGTGGGATAAAAAGCAAGAGAAGTGGCGATTGCTGGATGTCAAGAAGTCGAATCCATCATCATTGCAACCACATTGCAATATCCGTCAACCCAAATGGACATCAGAGTCAGAGCGCATTCTGCAGGTACAGAATCTGATGCAGTACGCCTCGCCAAGATTTATGGATACGTTAAAAATAGAGCAAAACGATTTTATCATTAAACAATTGCAACCGAGTGCGCACAAGATTGACCACACTCTTTGTGGTGGTAAGTTAATAAACGTAGCGATTGTGATGACAACTATGGCGGAAGCGTTGGCTTCGGCCCAATTGCGCAGTGCTGCTCGCCTCGGTTCGGCCACAGTAGACGAATTGACTGAATTCGTTGCGCGTAATGACTGGCAAAAAAACTTGATAAGCTTGGCGACCGAATACGCAGAAACTACCAAAGGCAATTTCGAGACGTTCAAGGCGATGTATGATCAGAAAGATTCGCCTTTTAAGATTTAATTGCCCGCATCAAGGAACAAAAAAAAGGAAGCTGATTTTTCAATCAACTTCCCTGCTTAAACTAAAACGTGTATCGTATAAAAGGCACCGGGAAAAACCCTTGCTGATACTGGTTGGCCATTGAATTGGTGCGGGGATTATAGGTTTGTGAGAAGATGTTTTGATTGCCTGTTACGTTTTGTAAATCGAGCGAGAACTCCAGGGTACTCTTTTTGTACTCTTTGCGATACGCTACACGGAAATCGGTGCGAAAATAGGGCTGCTGCTTTTCGCTGAAGGCCGAACTTTCATCGTATACGGCTTGTCCTTGTAGTTGAGAGGCTGCAAAATTCAGCGGTGTTAAGTAGCGGCCGCCAATCGTTGTAACTTTCAAATTCAAGCTCAAAAAGTTTTTATTCCGCCCCACCCTAAACTCTTTGCCACCCAATGCATTGACAACATATTGTGTGTTGTATGCCGTGTTGCGCTCAATGTTGTCGCTTCCCTTGTACTTTGAATCAAAGACCGAGGTAGTAAAGAGGAAATAGTAGCCTTTGTTGAAAAACCGCTCGAGGGTCAATTCAATACCATAGTTTTTTCCCGAACCTCTGTTCACCAAATTCACTTTATCAGAGGGGCCAAAACTTACGCCCGTGTTGATCGATGAAAATGAAGACGCGTTGCGCTCTACCGGCACGTTACTTAATTCTTGGTAGTAAGCTTCTGCTTTCAACCGCAGGGTTTCAGATAAATTCCAATCATAGGTAAGCACGTAATGATTGCTGGCGATAAAGTCCAAATCTTTGTTGGAATAGATAACGCCCGTAGGTGTTTTGGTTTGTGCGTATGAAGTATAAACCGCTGGTGTTTGGTGGTGCAAGCCATAACCGAGACTCAATGATTTGTTGCCCGTCATTTGGTAGGTAACATTTCCTCTTGGTTCCACCACCACCTGATTGTTGAGTGAGTAATGCTGCGCGTGCAGGCCCGCTGAAAACGAAAATTTAGTAGAAAAGCGATGCATCCATTGTGTATATGCCTGGCTCAGCGTGTTATTGTCGCTGATGTCAACACGCACGGTGTCTTTGTTAACGTTCGCAAATAAATCGCGGTTAAAAAGATTGAACGTATTGTAGTCAATATACACACCAGACGTAAGCGAATTTTTGGAATTGAACTTAGTGCGGGTGAAAAACACAAAAGAAGCTTTTTCTGTATTGAACTTTGCTTGAGCTCGTTGGAATCTGCTCACGACATCTAAGTCGCCATTGCGGGTAAGCGAATCGGATGTAAATTTCTCGCGGGTGGTGCTGTAGCCTAATGTAAATTTAGCAAAGGTTTTCTTCGATAGGTTTTTTTCAAAGCTTACACCGTTGATGGTTGTCCCGTAGCGCGGATAGGAATCCTGATTTTCATTTCCATACAAATCGCTGCTGCTTGGCTTGCGTAAATCATCTTTATTGATTTTACTGCCCAGCAAGTCAATCGAGCTGGTGCCCAAAATTCCAAAAACAGTAAACTTGCCGTTGTTCTTAGTTGGAAATGTCAGCTTGTAGTTTAAGTCTTGGTAGTTAGGTGTATTGCCCCCTGTACCAAATTCAATGCCCAACGCCTGAAATACTCCCAATGTTGAGTAACGATAATTCACGATGAATGAACTTTTACTGCTTTTTGAGAACGGCCCCTCCATACCCAACTCAAAACCGTTGAAGCCAATTTGTGCTACTTTTTCGATTTTTTGATTGTTGCCTTCCCTCAATCGGATGTCAAACGCACCAGCAATGGCATTCCCATATTGTGCCGGAAAAGCACTCGTGATAAAATCTGATTTATCAAGATTGTTATTATTCAACATGCTCACCGGTCCACCCGTGCTGTTGAGTGCACCAAAGTGGTTAGGATTGGGAATATTTAATCCTTCTAATTGCCAAAGCATGCCAGTTGGCGAGTTACCGCGAACCACAATATCATTACGCGAGTCATTGCCACCAATCACCCCGGCAAAGTTTGCCGCCATGCGAGACGGGTCGCCCAAAGCTCCGGCATAGCGCTTGGTGTCATCAATGTTGAATGACCGCGCACTCACTGCGGCCAAGTCATTGTTGGTAGCGGTCTTGTCGTCTTTACTATTGGCTACGATGACAACTTCATTTAATTGTGCCACACTTTCGGTAAGTGCAAAATTGAAAATCACTTCTTTGCCAGCCGTGACGATAACATTCGGAATAATTTGCTCCTCATAGCCAACGTAACTGACTTTAAGGGTTTGCCGACCCGTAGGCACATTTGGTATGGCGAAAAAACCATCACCGTCTGTTGCGCTGCCCAAGGGTGAGTCGAAATTTCCAAGCACTTGTACCGTCACTCCAATCAAGGGGGTTTTACTTACTTCATCGATTACCCTGCCGCGGACTGTTTGCGTAGTTTGGCTATAAGCTTCTACACACAACAAGAGCATCGCTATTAACATAGCAATCACCCGTGTTACATTTTTTTCTTTTTGTTCTATTTTTTTCATGGCGTTTTATTTTGATGGCTCAAAATTGATGCGCCCAAGCTTCTCGAGAATTGATTTGAGTTAAGTTCCACATGAACCCATCATTACTTAACTTAAATCAAGCGCACTGCCGTTGCAAAATTGTTTTGGGTTAAGAAATGATTCAAAAAATCAGTAGTTAACAAAAATCAATTCTCTATTCGGCCATAATCATGAATTTTGATGCAATAAATGTTAACGCCATGGAGCGAGAAATAAAATCTTTGTTAGTGCTGGGTGCTACGGGCCGCACGGGTAGACACATCGTAGAGCAAGCATTGAAGCAGGAGCTACGTGTAACTGTGTTGGTACGAGATCCGGAAAAACTAATTGAATTCCGCCATCATCCTCAACTGGAAATCCTAAAAGGTGACGTAACAAATTTTCCTGATGTATATAATGCGGTGCAAGGAAACGATGCCATCATTTCTGCGCTGGGGCGCGATGGAAAAGATGTGTCGCCCATTACGCGCGGAACAGAAAACATCATTGCGGCTATTAGAAAAAGTGCGGTGTCGAGATTGATTTGTTTATCTTCATTTGGCGCTGGTAGTACGCGACCCGAATCGAACTGGATATTGAGAGCGATGATTCGTATCGCTGGTCTGCAAAAGTCCTTTGAAGCGAAAGCCCAACAGGAAATCCTATTATATAAAAGTAAAATCAATTTTACGTTGGCGATGGCAGGCACGTTGGCCGATGGCTCTTCCATGGGTGACCTGTTTGCCTATTCGGTAGGACAACTGCCTTGCATCAAAGGCATGCCCAAAAAAATTGCGCGGGAAAGAGTAGCTTCATTTATGCTTGACCAACTTCGCTCGCAGCAATGGAGTCGTAATACCGTTTGCATTCTGGGGGAAGCCGACTAGTTCCTACAATTTTTTAGCCTCCGCCAACCGCTTACGAATGCGACTTAGCGATTCGGGCTGTATACCCAAGTAGGTAGCAATGTATTGTTGTGGAATATTGGCAATCACTTTGGGTCGAGTTTTCATCAAGTCAAGATAGCGCTCTTCGGGACTCATGAACAACAGCGAGCGGTTACGCTGAGCAATACCCACAATAATGAACTCGGCAATAAGTCTGCCGAATCGCTCCCACATATGCGAATCGTTGTACCCATTTTGCATTTCATTGTAGTCTAACATCAGCAAGTCTGCATCTTCTAATGCTTGGAATGTTTCGATGGAAGGCTGCCTCGACAAAAAACTTGGATAGTTCGTAACAAAGTTTCCGTCAAAAAAGAAATTGTAAGTTACTTCATCATCATTTACCATGCTGAAAGACCGGAAATGACCTTTATTGATAAATGCAACGTGCGAACAAACCTGACCTGCCTCCAATAAGTACTTCCCCTTTGGAACATGCTTTTTGGTTAGCATTCCCCTAAACCGCATCAAATCTTGTTCGCTAAAATTCACGAATCGGTATACGTACTCCTTTATCCGGGCAAAATCCTCATCCGTAATCATATTATCCGAGTGTGTTATTGAAATTTCAACGCTTCAATCCAAACAACCAAACGCGCCAGTTAAGTATTTGTTACATCAAGCCATCGCTTGCTTGAGATCGTCAATTAATGCAAATGCGTCTTCTATGCCAACGCTCAATCGCAATAAATTATCGGGTGTTGGCGAGTCAGATCCTTCTACTACCTTTCGATGCTCAATCAAACTCTCAGTACCGCCAAGGCTCGTGGCGTTCGTAAACACTTTTACACGTTGAGCTATTTTCATAGCATCCTCTTTTTTGCCTTTTACTAAAAAAGAAACCATCGCACCAAAATCGCTCATTTGTTTTCTTGCAATATCGTGATTGGGATGAGAGGCTAGACCCGGGTACAATACCCTTTCTACTTTTGAGTGGCCTGAAAGAAACTCAACCACTGCTTTCGCGTTGCTGAGGTGTTGCGCCATGCGCGGAACAAAGCTGCGGATGCCACGCATCAACAACCAGCAATCAAACGGGGCAGGTATCGCACCTTGAATGTGTTGGATGTGACGGATGCGCTCCCACTGTTCATCTTTTTTGGCCGTGATAAGTGCGCCTCCCGTTAAATCGCTATGGCCGCCTAAGTATTTGGTCGTGCTGTGCATGACAAGATCTGCACCCAGCACCAGGGGGTTTTGCAAAGCTGGTGTGGCAAAAGTATTGTCAACCGCTATTTTGATTCGCTTTTGTTTGCAAATTGTAATGACGGACACCAAATCTACAATTCTAAGTTGCGGATTGGTGGGAGATTCCGTCCAAACCAGCTTCGTATTGGGTTGAATAGATTTTGAAAGGTTTGAAATATCGCTCAAGTCTGTCAGGGTTACATCCAAACCCCAAGGCATAAAAATGTCTTTTAACAAAGCACGTACGCCAGCGTACGCATCGAAGTTGATGATGACATGGTCGCCCGGGCGAAGACTAAAAAAGACAGCACTTGCTGCTGCACTCCCACTGCTAAAGGCAGCTGCATCTTCACCTTGTTCCAATTGTGCCAAAACATTTTCCAATGAAGCCCGCGTTGGGTTTGACTCACGGCTGTAAATATGACCGACAGGATACTCGCCCGTGGGTGGATAATGGAAAGTGGAAGAAAAATAAAGTGGTTGGGTAACAGCACCAGTGGCAGGGTCGGGTGTGGCACCCGCATGGGCGCAGATGGTTTGTATGTGGGGTTTCATTACTCTTTATTCTCACGAAGATAATTCATTTTGATCATCCCAGTCCTTCAATCGGAATTTTCATTTATTTGCTTACCTTCATCTCATCTAATTAACTTTCATCATTCAAATCCCAAACCCTATGCAACCGATTCAAGTGTATTATCAAATGGTAGAGAACGTGATCAAGGAACTAGGTGTTGACCCTGCTCTTTGTCGCGGCCAAAATCTCGGACAGTGGAACATGAAATTAGGTTCAGCCAGCGTGTGGATTGATGTATTTCAATCGAAAGACCAAAACGGCAACTTCATTGATGGCGGATATTTTCAAATGATGGCGCCTGTTATGGATGTACCTACCGAAAGGCAAGGCGAGTTTTTTCAAGAGTTGCTCGAAATTAACCACAACTTGTACGGAGTTGCGTTTACAAAATTCCAAAACGGCATTTATATCAAGAGTATTCGCGAGTTAGATAATCTCGAGCAATCTGAAGTAATGGCCACATTCAATCGTGTAGGCCGCTACGCAGATCAATATGATGATGTATTGAAAACGAAATACACGGTAGCGGGCCGGGCTCCGCAATAACCAGTGAACAAGAACTTTCAACGTATGTTGGCGCTGGCCGATGAGGTTTTTGCCTCGCGTTCAGATCCACAGCAGATTGATGTAAACCAGCAGGTGTTAGATCGGTTATGCAGCATACACCCGGCCAGCGTTCAAAGCCACGATGAACCAGATGGCCCGGTGGCTTGGGTGTTGGCGTTTCCTTGCACCGAGAATTTGATGCACTTGTTTTTAGAAAATCGAATAACCGAAAGGCAACTATTTGAACAAACACCCCTGCACGTAAACTATCATACATTGTATTTGTGTTCAGCCCTTGTGCTGGAAGAATATCGAAAGAAAGGTCTTGCTAAAATGCTCACACTGCAAGCAGTTGAAGCCATTCGTAGCGATCATCCAATTAAGTCTTTGTTTGCATGGACCTTTAGTAAGGCGGGTGACCAACTCGCGAAGTCAATTACTAAAAATACCGGTTTGCCTCTGCATTTACGACAGTACTAATATCTTTTCCACAATGCACGCAGTGACAACAAGTGGCAGCACAGTACTGCTGGCACAATGAATCCAGGCAACCAAATAAATGGAAAGTAAAATACGCCAATATTGGGCTGAGCAAAAGCGATGCGCTGAAAAGGGGTAGGCGCACTCAGGATAGCCGTACCTACAATATTTACCAATAGAACTAGTCCAATCAAGTTAAAAAGTAAAAGTACAGTTCGTTGTGATTTCACCTTGAAAAAAATAAGACCAATAACTATTGCTAATAGGCCTGAGATGATATCAAAATTGCGCCCTTCAAATGTCATGATGGCGGGCACATAGCCTGCTAACATAAGCCCAAACAACACGAGTTCTACCGGAACACGCACAATGTGGATGAGAGTGCCCCAACGCATGTCAAATCTCTCTTTTAATCGATTCCCCTGCCGGGTGAAAAGCACCAGCACACCCACAATTGGTGGCCCCACCAAAAAAATGAAACGCGGTGGCAGGGTGGCAAAATCTCGATAAAACCCAATCAGACCCAGCCCGGCAGTTATCGTTAGCCAAGCTACAGATGCCAACAAAACAACCTTTGATTTGCCGAACGTTCGGTATAGGGTGTAGAGGGTAACCAACGTGGTGACCACCATGCCCACAGATAACAGAATTGGAATTGGTTTCATAGATTTTTTGATAAGTGAAACGTATCCAATAGGTAGCCGCTCTTGTCAAATGGCAAGAATTTTACCTAAGGCTTTTTTGTAACTTGTTTTCGAATGCGACTGAGCGAAGTATCAGTAATGCCTAAGTAAGATGCAATTGTTTTCAATGGTGCATGTTCAAAAATAGTTGGTTGGGCTTGCAACAAGTTTTGATAACGCTGCTCGGCAGTTTCGCTCGCCATAGAAATAACACGAGCTTTAAGTTGCATAAAGCCTTTCACCAAAGTATGCCGTCCAAACTCGCGAAAGGCCGGCATGGTGTGAAACAAATGATTGAGTTGTTCAAAAGAAATTGCCCAGCCCTTGCATGGTGTAAGCGCTTGAATGAATTCTTTGCTTACGCTTCGCTGAAAAAAAGACTGAACTTCAAATACTAGTTGGCCCGAAGCATAGAATGCAGTGGTCACCTCTTGGTATTGCGGATTGATTGCAAAAGCCCGCATGAAGCCCTCTTCTAAAAAGAAGTATTCGTTGCAAATCTTCTTATTGGTAAGCAGGAATTCGCCTTTTTGTACCGTGCGGTGTTCAAAGAGAAGTGCAATTTCTTCGGCATCGATATGGCTCACTAAGTTTGACTGAACAAAAAGTGCAATCAATCTTTCGCGGCTCATGGGGCTGCCGGTTTACATTTCGATGCCTGAAAACACAGGCTGTCGCCACCCAACGGAACGTGACCTGTTTTATCTAGCATACCCTCTAGTCTCAGATTCAAAATAGCGGGTTCGCCCGTGCGCATTGTAACCCAGGTAATGTGGTCAAAGGCATTGTCGCTTTTCGGGTCTTGCCCTCCACCCGTGGTTGCCACCATGATGTAGTCCCGTCCGTTACGCTGTTGATAGGAATATTTATGTAGATGACCATTTAACACCGTATAATCGCGCGTGCCCAGTGCAGCCTCAATTCTGCCAAGCCCCTTGGGCTCTTGCCGTTGCCATACAGGTTTGTGCATTAGCACGAATGTCCAACGCACATCTGGGTTATCGGCAATGGCCTTTTCGAAATAAGCAGATTGTGCTTCGCTGATTTCACCTGTAACCCGTTCAGGCATCTTAAAGTACTCTGTCTTCTCAGCTTCCTCCCGCTTGCCACTATCAATCAATTGTAGCGCCCTTGCGCGTGCCCGGTAGATTTGCCACATGCGCTCTTCTGGATAGTCTTCCGAATCGAGCATCAAAAACAATACGTTTTGATAAACAAAATGGTAGTAGCGCCTACCGTAGCGATTCTCCCAGAACTTTCGCATCACAGGGTTGGTCAAATCATGGTTTCCGCCCAAATGAAACACGGGCGATTTAGCTTTCGCCATTCGTTCATCAAAGTGGTCGTACTGCTTTTGCAACTCAACGGTATCTTCTGTGCCACCCTCCACCAGATCGCCTATGCTCAACACCAACTCCGGACGCAACAGTTGAATCTGTTCGGCTGCAACCTCTAATACATGCGCGCGTTCTCCGCTGTTGAGGTCACCAATAATGGCAAAAGAAAAAGATTCTTTCGGTGGAGGCGTAGGAGTATACGACCAAGGCGTGGCCTGATAGACGTCCGCACTAAATGGTGACGTCTGTTTTTCTTTGCACGCTAGCAACACTAACAATGGTGAAAACAGGTAGAGAATTTTCATGTTGATTTTGTTTGTTAAGATTTACGGGGTTATCAAAGTTACTGAAATCCTCCTTTTGGCAGCATCGGAATATATGTCGAAAAAACAATACCCTGGTGCTGTAACCTTTCAAAATTGATGTAGTTTCCCTATCTGAAACACCAATTTGGAAGCACTTTCTGACAATTACTTAATGGCACGCGTGCGGGATGGAGACCCGGACAAGCTGGGCTTACTCTATGAGCGGTACAAACGACCATTGTTAGGTTTTTTTATCGGCATGGTGCACGATCGCGAACTAGCGGAAGATCTGTTGCAAAACACTTTTGTGCGGATTCTTAAGTATCGGCACCTGTTTAGGGCAAACGGTGAACGAACAGAAGGTAGTGATTTCAAAACTTGGATGTTTCACATTGCGCGCAACGTTAAAAACGATCACTATCGGAAAAAGAAATTGCCACAAGAACCTGTAGAAAATTGGTATGATCGTATTGGGCACAGCGAGACGCGCTCCGCTCAAATGCAATTAGAAGATGAGCACTACCTGCTGCAACTGGCGATGGGAAAACTGCCTGCAGAAAAAAGAGAAGTGCTTTTATTGAGCAAGTATCATGAGAAAAAGTACACTGAAATTGGGGAACTGCTGGGATGTACAGAAAGTGCCGTAAAAGTTAAAGTGTTCAGAGCCCTGCAAGAGTTGAAATTGATTTATCAACAGTTGGAAAAAAATCATTGACATGAGAGAGAAAGAGTTAAGCGAGTTAGTGGTAAAGTACAATGCGGGTTTGGCTAAGCCTGATGAACTGTTGGCGATTGAAAAACTCATCGAAAATGGGGAGTTGGAAATTACCGAGCTGAAATCGCTTGAATTACTCGCGCAGCATATTGATAGGCTGACAGACATTACGCCCACTATAGAACAAGACGGCAGGTTTTACGAAATGCTAGGAACTGAGGTAGCCGGTGCAAAATCACACCAAGGCTCAACAGATACATGGAACTGGAAGTTATTCTTACCTCGGTTTGCCTATGCGCTTTCGCTGTTGGTTGTTGGAGCTTTTGCAGGTTATTTCATCAGCCATCCCGAAACAAACTCAGAGGTAAAACAATTGACCCAGCAGGTCGCTGACCTCAAAGAGATGATGATGGTCTCATTGTTGGAGAAGGAATCGGCCACCGAACGACTGAAGGCTGTAGGTCTTACGCAAGAAATTGCGGACCCGAGCGACAAGGTAACACAGGCGCTGCTAAAGACATTAACTACCGATGAAAATGTAAACGTGCGCCTAGCGGCCCTCGAGGCGCTGCAGGCATATGCAAAAGAGCCCCACGTGCGCGAAGGGTTGGTACGCTCAATTGCAAAACAAGACTCGCCCCTGGTGCAAGTGGCTTTGGCCGAGTTGATGCTTGCGCTGCAAGAGAAATCATCGGTAAGCGAATTGCAGAAAGTGCTCGAACAAAAAAAGACACCCAAAGAGGTGAAAGAAAAAATTAAAAAGACAATTGACGTTCTAATCTAGCATCTATGAAAACACTACTGATTACCATGGCCACCTTGCTGGCATATGCGGTTGGCGCTCAAACACACTCCGATAAGATTGTTCGCGAACTCGCTTTTGAAAAGTCGAATGAAAACAATACGCTAATTCTTGCCAACATCAACGGATCTATGAAAGTGGAGGGCTACAACGGCACCAAAGTGTTGATTGAAGTAACGCGCGTGCTTACTGCCAAAACCGATGCGCGGTTAGAGAAGGCAAAGCAAGAAGTGGTGGTAGAACAAATTGATCGCGCAGACACCTTATTTGTGTATGTAAATGACGGTTGTAATCACTTCAGTTATGATACGAAATCTAGAAAGCATAAAGGGTGGGCCTATAGTGGCGATCATGATGGTAATTGTGATATGCTTTACGACTACAAAACAAATTTCATAGTCAAGGTTCCCTACGCAATCCATTTGAATGTATCAACCATCAATGCGGGCGATATTTCTGTTGAAAATGTAAGTGGGATGGTGGTGGCTAACAACATCAATGGAAGCATCAAACTCAAGGATTTGAAATCTGCCACCAAAGCAACCACCATCAATGGAAATGTAGATTTAGAATATGCCGGAAACCCAACGAAAGATTGTCGCTATTACACGTTAAATGGCGACATCAATGCATGGTTCCAAAAAGGGTTGGCAGCCAATCTCAGTTTCAAAAGTTTTAACGGTGAGCTTTTCAGCAATGTGGCGCAGTTAGAGTCTTTGCCTGTTTCGCTTCAACGCGAGGCCAACGGCAAGATCAAACTCAACGGAAGCCAATACAAAATCAGCAAAGGCGGTGCGCTTCTTGACTTTGAGACCTTTAACGGAGATGTGTATTTAAGAGAAAAAAATGAAAACTAAACAGGAATTATTTTAACAAAACACAAACATGAAAAATTTATCATTCAGCATACTATTTCTTTGCTTGCCAGTAGGATTTTTGTTCGGGCAAAGTGAAGTGGCAGTTCCTTTGTCTGATCCGAACAAGCGGTGCAAGATAAAAGTACACATCAACTACGGCTCCATTACCATCAAAGGCACAGCCCGCAAAGATGTGTTGGTGAAATACACGCAAGAAGAGGAAGATGAAAACGAGCACCATACTAGGAGGCATCCACGGGCAAGTGAAGGATTAAAGCGCATTGGCAGCGGTGGCCTCGATTTGGAGATTTTGGAAGATGCCAACCTCATAAAAGTGCAATCCAATTCGTGGAACAAAAAAGTCAATCTAACATTGGAGATACCATCAGCGGCTGACGTAAGCGCCCACACTTACAACGATGGCGACCTGATGGTAAGCAACGTGCAGGGCGACTTAGAGCTAAATGATTACAATGGATCAATTTCAGCGGAGAATATTTCTGGCTCGGTGGTGGCCACTTCTTACAACGGTGAGATCAAAGTGACCTTTGATAAAGTCGCGGATGGAACGCCCATGTCTTTTTCTACATTCAATGGCGAAATTGACTTAACGTTCCCCTCATCGTTAAAGGCTACCCTCAAAATGAAAACAGACCAGGGAGAAATCCTTAGCAGTTTCGACATGAAAGTGGTAAAGAACGGACCCGTTCAAAAAAAGGAAGCCAAGGGTGGTGTGTACAAAGTGGTGATCGATGAATGGGTAAAAGGTGATGTGAACGGAGGAGGGCCTGAACTAACGATGAAGACTTACAATGGTGACATCATCATTAGAAAAAAATAGAAGCCTGATTTTTTCTGGTCACTCCACACGGGTGGCCAGAAATTCTTTTTTCAACAACGCACAAATTCTATAGCGCTCGTCTTTTGTATCAGTGTAAAGAGCATCCAGTAATTCATAAACATTGCTCAAGCCGATTTTCTGGCACCACTCAAACGGGCCAAACGGATAGTTAGTGCCGAGCCGCATCGCCAAATCTATGTCTTCGCGCGAGGCGGTGCCTTCTTGCACTGTAAAGTAAGCTTCGTTGATAATCATTGCAATGACCCGCGGGGTAACCAATCCAACACGATCGTCAACGACTGAAAAATCGGTAAGTAATTTCGCGCATACTTCACTTAATTTAGCTAAGTCTTCAGTCTGTCTCACCGTTACCTCAAGGATCTGCCGATTTAAAAAAGTTGGTAAACCACAAAA
This sequence comes from Bacteroidota bacterium, assembly GCA_018267275.1. Classification (GTDB taxonomy): domain Bacteria; phylum Bacteroidota; class Bacteroidia; order Cytophagales; family Cyclobacteriaceae; genus ELB16-189. The sequence continues at coordinate 289,961 of JAFDYV010000004.1, forward strand.
ACCAAATAAAGTAGCCGTCACTTGATGATTCAGTTTTCGCGTGAGCGCAGAAAGTGATTGGGTGGTGACGTCTAAAAAAGCAACTACCTTGGATTGATTTTGGTAGATGTTAATTTGTTCTGGTGCGCGGCCAATAGCGAAGTCGAAAACAATGTCTGTGTTGCCCAATGCTGCTTCGGCTTCCAGATGATTGGATACTGGCAGTATGCTATGCCCAGCAAACTTCTGGGCACACTCGACTTGCTGTGTTTTGTTGCCAATCACTAGAACATTCATTGTCGTAAACTTTTCTGATATTTGAAAACCAAAACTAACAATCCATTCGCTATGGCCAAAGAAGTAATTTACTCAGCAACTGCACCGGAGCCCATCGGCCCTTACAGCCAAGCCATCAAAGCGGGCAACATGCTGTTCATCTCAGGTCAAATCGCCATTCAAAAGTCTACTGGCGAAATGATCACAAATAACATCACAGACGAGACTGCGCAGGTAATGGCGAATCTCAATGACATCTTGAAATCGGCCGGGATGGACTTTAGCCATGTGGTGAAGAGCACTATCTTCTTGAAGGACATGAACAACTTCCCAAAAGTAAACGAAGTGTATGGGCAACATTTTAAAACCCAACCGCCAGCCCGCGAAACGGTTGAAGTGAGTCGTTTGCCAAAAGATGTCAACGTTGAAATTTCCTGTATTGCAGTGAGTTAGAAGTATAGCCAATGAAACTTCCATCCTCTCTCAGATACCTCAAGTGCTGGCGCAGGAAACTTAATGATGTGAAAAGGGTAGGTAATGGCTTGTAACCAAGGTCGCTCAAATTTGAGCGATGCAAAATTGAGGTCTACTGAAAAAACAATCTTTCGAAACGGTACGAAACCGTGCGAAAGGTTTTCCGCATCGCGCCCATAAATCATTCCTTCTGCGCCCAACCCAACTGCTAGCGACAGCCATCGCGGCCAAAACTTAATGGCGGGAGCCCATGCATACCAAAATGTTTGTCCATTATAATCTTTCAATAATTCTTGCAGAAAGCCATCGCCCAACAAACTTGGCCGCTGGATGGCATAGGGTGTTGCATGAAAAGAAAACTTGGCAAAAAACCGAATTGATTTGAAAAAATGCATTTGTGCGAAAAAGCAACCGGCCCCGAGTGCGTTTGCTACCAGATCAAAAATTGAAGCGCCATACCCGGCAGAGAAGCCATCCGGTATTTCTACCGAAGAAACCAAACCAAAACCGATTAGGCTGGCCCACTTGGCAGATTGCCAGCCGCCCCAGCTCAATAGCCGAAAAACGAGTGCTGAAACCTGAAATGTCCAAAAAAAGTGCGCGAGTTTGTCGAGCTGTTTCCACTCGGGTAGGTCGTTAAAGAAATGGAAGGGCTCAATCATTTGATCTTTGTACCAAGCTAAGCTCAGGGCGAGCACCAATGCAGCATATATCAGCGACATTGCAGCAGCAATCCATTTCAGTTTCGATTGAAGGAAACTCACTGTTGGTTATCTTTTGGGGGAGTTAGTTGCAATAGGTATTGGAGCGCATCGTCCATGCTATCGAAACTTTTGTAATCTCGATTCAATAATAAGTTGAATCCCTTTAAGATGATTTTCTTGGTGCTGTTGAGACCCACGATTGCTTGATGTTGAATCAAATGATCTACATCCAATGTTACTTTTTCCGCCTCGCGCATAAACAATGGTGTTGCAAAATTTCTGTCGTTGAAAACTGAAATCAAACAACATTTCAAGCTTTTCTCTAACATCATATTCTCGGCTTCGTGCAACAATTCCACCATCTCACTCACCTTCAAATCGGAATAATCGATCAGATAGACAATGGGTTCGTCATAAATCTTTCGGAAGCGGTTCAATTCTGAAATTCTAAAAGTATTTCAACATCAGATTTACGAGCATTTTTACCCTGCCGGTAAAGGGAGGATACAGCATACTAGTAGATGAAAAATAGTTCATCTGTTTGAGTATCGGTTTTTGATTGGAGAATTCCATAAATCCATAGTACCCATGAGATTTGCCTATTCCACTGTTATTCACACCCCCAAACGGCAAATTCGCGTGTGTAAACTGAATTACACACTCATTGATGCAAGCTGTGCCAGCAGAAGTTGAGGACAATATTTTTTCAGTAAATGATTTTCTGTTACTAAAAACGTAGAGCGCCAAAGGCTTAGGCTTGCTGTTTATCAATCTTACTACTTCTTCTTCATCTTGAAAAGAAATGACCGGTAGTACAGGCCCGAATATCTCTTCGTCCATCATTCTGCTTTCTAAGCTTACGTTAGTCAAGATCATCGGGTGAATGAAGTTGGTAGCTGCATTCACGGTTCCTCCCATTTCAAGTTGTGCACCACGGTTTACTGCATCCTCAATCAAATCGGTGAGCCGATGAAAATGCTTGCCGTTAACAATGCGAGCATAGCTAGCTGATTGTTCATTGAGTTGCTGACCATCGCCAAACATTTTTATAACCTGCTCTTTCAGTGCATTGATAAACTCTTTTTGCACACTTTCATGAATCAATACATAATCAGGGGCGATGCAAGTTTGACCATTGTTCAAAAACTTTCCGAACGCAATACGCGCGGCTGCATCACCAATATTGGCGGTTTCATCTATCACGGTGGGCGATTTACCCCCCAACTCGAGCGTGACCGAAGTAAGGTGTTCTGATGCGGCCCTCATCACCGCCTTGCCCACGGCCGGACTGCCCGTAAAAAAGATATGATCAAACGGCAACCGCAGTAACTGCTGAGAAACCTCTAACCCACCTTCTACTACTGTTACCATTTCACGGTCAAAGAACTCATCTGCCATTTCCTTGATAAGAGCCGAGGTGTGGGGTGTCATCTCAGAGGGTTTGATGATGGCGGTATTACCAGCCGCCAGACAAGAAACCAACGGGCCGAAACACAAGCTAAAAGGATAGTTCCAAGGAGCCATGATGAGACACACGCCCTTTGGTTCTACCACTACGCGCGAACGGGAGCCGATGTACGTTAGTGGCGCGTCAATTTTTTGGGGGGCAGACCATGTGCTAAGATGCGCCACCGTGTGACGAATTTCGCTTAATACCGGGTAGATTTCAGACATGTCAACTTCGGTAAGCGGTTTTTTAAAATCCAAATGCACTGCGGTACCGATTCGATCCCTGTTTTTCAATATGAAGTCGGCAAACTGATTCAGCAGTCGTTTCCGGGCTTGCACAGTTTGGTGCCTTAATTCAAATGACTTGCGTTTTTGGGCCTGAAATACATCGATCAGCTCAGAAGAGGCAGCTTGGGTGGCTGTAAGCATAAAAAGTGGTTATTGACAACAATTTATTGATTTTAGAGGGCCAGAATGAAAAAAATCAAAATTTAATATTGTGTAATATTAACGAATTGTTAAGTTTATGTTAACATTGGTAACATATTCGTAACATGAAGTTCAATCTAACTGCATTACTTTTTGCTTTTGCCGTCAGCAGCTGGGGGCAAAACGCTGCGTTGGACCAACTATACGCATCCTATCCTGTTGCTGCCTCTCGCCAAATGGCGCAAGCAAAGCTTGCTGATTTTGTGGCCACTCAGGGGCGCAAACGGGAGTCCGCAAAATCAGAGGTTCAATTTGTGAACCGTTTGGTGAAAAGTGTACACGCAGAATTTCTTCGGTTGTACAAACCTTATGTGCACATCAATGAACCCTTTGAAACGGGCAGCTATGACTGCTTAACCGGTACCGCCATTTTCAGTTTGGTGTTGACAGAACTGGGCATCTCACATCAGATTATTGAAACGAACTACCACATCTTTTTGACAATTGAGGGAAAGGAACAAAAATACCTGCTCGAAACTACAGACAAGCTTTTCGGCTTAAAAACACAAGCCTCTGAAATTAATGCATCGCTCAACCAGTATAAGCAAAACTCGCTAGGCTCCGTGGCAACAGGTGCCCATTACTATCGCTTTAAAGAAAACTTGTTCCGCACTGTGGCGCCCTCACAATTGAAGGGGCTGCTTCATTTTAATCAAGCAGTAGTGGCTTTCAACAATCACAACTTATATAATTGCGTTGAGCAGCTTGAATTGGCAAAACAAAACTATGACAATCCCAGGGTGCATGAATTGGCTGAACTAGTTTCAGAGTCTATTATGTCGAGCATACTCTCTGAAAAGGAAAAGTACGTGCTACTAATGAAACTGGCTAGCTTCGAAGAGTCAGTGTTAGCATCAAGATAACCGCAAAGCTCAGTTCTGTAAAATTCTGAGTTCTACCCGCCTGTTGAGTTTGGCTGCTGCCTCAGTATTTTCTCTACTGATAGGCATTGTACCACCAAAAGCCTTCGTTTTAACGCGACTTTTTGACGCGCCTTTTGAAACCAAATAGTTTTTAACTGCGTCCACACGGTCCTGCGATAACTTCATGTTCAGTTTTGGGTCACCCTTGATGTCGGTATGGCCTTCTAATTGAATGACCATATTCGGGTTTGCGTTGAGCATGTGAACTACTTCATCCAGCTCCGGATAAGATTCTTTTGTGATGGTAGCTGTCCCCACATTAAAAATCAGGTTCTCAAGTGTCAATATCTTGCCGGCAGAATGCGTTGTCTCAGCATTTTTGGCAACGGATCCGGGCAAGCCCAATTCAACGTCTTTCACTACTTTTCGATCCACAGCTGTAACAGGATCGAGCAAAAATTTCGCAGGAGCAAAACCTGGTGCTTCCACTGTAATCGAGTACCGTTGCCCATCAAAAAGCGGGAAGCTAAATGAGTTACCACTCAACGACCCCATGATATTTCCATAGGGCTCGCTACGGTAGAAAACTTTTGCCATCACCGCCTCTTTGGTAGCGGCATTGGTGATTTTTCCCTGCGCGTAAATTAAGGTATCGCTTTCTTGGCAAAAAGCAGTCGGCATCCACATCAACAAAACAACAACGGTGATGATCGCCTTCATACTTATTGCAGTTTTAGAATCTTAAATTCAACTCTTCTGTTTTTGCGATTGCCCACTTTTGTATTGGTAGTATCTACTGGCTTTGTTTCGCCAAACCATGTAGTAGTGATTCGGCCAGCGTCTACACCCTTGTCTAACAGGTATTGGGTCACTGTTTTCGCTCTGCGCTCAGAGAGTTTCATGTTATAGGCGTCAGGGCCGAGTTGGTCAGTATGCCCACTGATTTCAACTTGCATCGACTTGCGCTCGCCCATCAGCGCCACAATTCGGTTTAACTCCGGGAAAGATTCTGAACGCAGGGAGGCATCATCAAAATTGAAGAAGATATTGTTAAGCGGAATGGTTGCATTATCCGCTATTGGTGTCAACTCTATGGGCTGCACGTCCACAGGCTTATCGGTAGGCCGCGCGGCAATGGCCTGTTCGTCAGGGGCAAGTTTCAGGTCTTGCTTCACAGGCCCGTAAGCGATTTTTCTCAAATCTAAATTTTGGCTAGTGGAAAGATGATCGGTTGCTTCTGCGCGAATGCCATACATCTTACCCACTGGCAATTGAATCTCATATTCGCCAGTAGTGGGATCTGAATGGGCAATGCCCGCTTCTTTGCCATCGGGCAAACTTTCAAAGATAATCTTCGACCCCAGCGGCAGGCCCGTCTTTTGATCTACCAACTTGCCTTTCACAATCACCACGGGATCAGGCAACATAAAGGGAGGTAGTTTGAGTCTGAAGATATCTGCATTGTTGTCGGCCACGCCTTTAGAGAAGTAGCCGTAATCACTGTTTGACGGAATATTGAAAAACAGATCATCAAACTTTGAGTTGATTTCCGGGCCGAGGTTCTCTGGTTCTGACCATTTCGTCCACGTATCGTCTAACCGTATGCTTCTATAGATATCCGAGCCTCCATAACCACTAAATCCTTTTGAGGAAAAGTAAAGCGTCTTATCGTCTGCCGCTAAAAATGGAGATGCCTCCTCGGCAGCAGTATTAACGGTTTTGCCTAAGTTCAACGGCTCTGTCCATGTGGAATCATTCTTTGAAAAACTCACATAAAGGTCTCGGTCACCATAGGTATCTTCTCGCTCTACTGCCATCAATAACGCGCGTCTGGAGTTGGCTAAAAAATAATGAGACTTCTCGCTGTAATTATAATCGTTTTCAATTTTCACCGCTTTTGGTGCCGTCCACTCGCCATTTACATAGTTACTGATGGACATACCCGCAAGCATTTTTTTGCCTCCATCTACATATTGGTTGCCCAACACCATTACGGCTGCCTTGCCATCTGGGGTTACAGAGTTAATTGCGTTAATGAAATTTGGGTATTCATTATTGAACTTTGGCCCCATGTTTTGAGCCAATGTCCACTTGCCGTTTGCATCTAGCGTAGAGTACCAGATGTCTTCTTTGTCATTCACACCGCCAATATTGCCCGGGTGATTCGATCGGCTGAAATACAAGGTTCTGCCATCTGGTGAAAGGATGGCGTTGTAGTCATTGACGTTACTGTTGACATTTTCATCCAAATGATCGGTAACCAAGCCTTTGGCAATCAATTCAGAAACATTTACAATGGCGGCAATCGGCAAACGTGAATCGGTGATGGCCACTGCATCTATGGAAAAATAATCAGGTAGCGGAGCGCCATCAAACTCCAATTTTAGCGCGGCCACTTTGTACGGAGTTTTTTCCACAAAAATATTCAACATGCGCCCTTTGGTGGGTATTGCCTGCGGATTAACGGTCTGCAACACATATTCTTTTCCGGTTTCGTCATATGCCAAAATACGATACAATGCGCCTGGGTTATTTGATTCGGCAATGGCGACCTGTTGAATTTGTAGTGGAGTTTCGTAACCAATTTTTATCCATTCTTTCCTTTTTGGACGGTCGGGCGTCCAGGCATTGGGGTTTTGACCTACCGCGGGCAACACATTGGGCTTGCCCAAAATCTGTTGAGCTGAATATTGAACGGGCGTTAGCTCTGAAGAGAACTCAATTACCTTTGAGCCCCACTGCACTGTTTGGCCATTGGCGGCAGCAACGCACAAGAAAAACGCAATAGAAAGTGAATACCTCTTAATCATAGGTGTTTTTTGGTAAGTAGCAGGGCCCAGTAACGTCTGCGCCCACGTTAAAAAGTAAACTTAACAAAAAAATCAAAAAATGCCCTTTTTTCGTTGAACGAAAACTGGCAGTTGTGCCAGAAAAAAAGCCGCGAACGCCATCAATGCTCCATGGATGTTTTATTGAACAGAAGAAAACCCGCATGCAGCAATACGCCCCATTGCCGGTTGCGATCGTCATAATAATTGACACTTAGACTAATTGGGCCGATTGCGGAATGCATTACAAAGCTGGCCATGCCAGCAAAATATACTTTTGTTATGTCTTCGCTTAGAACCGCCTCTTGGTTTACATCCTTGATCTCCGCCAAAGGCTTAAAGGCATAAGCCTCAGCTCGAAAATCGAGATTCCTGCGCAGCGCCACAACATTTCGCCAACCGCCAGCCACATAGTTAAAGGCCCTGAAGTTTTGGAGCAATAACGTACGGCTATCTTGCATTGGGTTGAATGCCGGAGCATAGATAATTGTACCAAAATAATTTGAGAACGTTGGCTGATTTGAAAGCACGCCATCCAAGTAATAGCCGGAACTATACACTCCTTTTCTAAAATACTGCTCAAGGGTTACTCGGGCTTGCACCCAATTTCGGTTGGTGACGATACGACCGTTGCGCACCGAAGTATTGCCAGGTGTTAACTGTTCATCAAGGTTAAACCAATCACCTGCAATGGTGTATGCTTTCCCTTCAGACGCATATTGTTTTCGGTTCAATGAGTTAGTTGAAAAACTGAAACTGCCGCGCCAGCCGGTAACCTTCAGCGCGTCTAACGTATCGGTAGAAACCAACACGGGTGTATCAATGTATTGATCGTTGTTAGAAATATACGCGCCTGAAAAAACCAACTTGTATTGATTGCCTACTGGTATACCCAGGTTTACAGCATATCTTCTGTCAATCCTTTCGAGCACGGTTGGATTAAAAACTTTTTGAACGATATCATCACCCTGCAAAAAACTCCAGTTATTGAAAATGAGTTCAGGTTCAACATAGAACTGACCCATCAGCGGAATATCAATACGCGCGCGAAGCAATGCTGATTTATAGAAATTACCTGCAAAAAAATTAGCGGAATAGCGAATAAGCGCACGGTTAAAGCTGTAGTAGTTGATTCCTAAAAAAATATGCGAAATGCTGCGTGTGGCAATCATCCCGCCAAAATCAACCTGAAAATTATTTTGCGGTCTGCGGCTAAGCCTGAAGTTAAAGTTACGCTGCGTTGTATCGAAGCCAAAACTCGGATACACGTTGTTGAAAAAAGGTTCGGATACTAATTTGAAGTAACCCGTTTTAATATCGTTGAAGTAAAGCGGTCGTTTACCACTTTTGAAAAATTTATTGATATACAATTTCTGCCCGCGCGTAAATCCCTCTAGCTGTATATCGTTCACAACAATGGGTGGTGTTTTGCGATTAAATGCATTGCGTCTGGCAGCAACTTCTTCGCAAGCCACGCGCCTCTTGATTTTCGACTTCAACTCCGGCATCTGCTTCATTGTTTGCTGGTAGCCGCTATCAATCAAAGCCTGAGCTGAACCAAAATCAAATGCAGAATAAGTAGACAAATCGGGCTGGATGTAAATACCGCTGGTGGGCACATCCTTCGGATTAGACTTATCTAGAAGCATGTACAACAAAGATCGCGAAATCAATTTTTCGTCCTCGCCATACGGATATTGGTTGTAAACCTTCGAAGAAACATTAGAGCCAATCACAACGTCCGGGCTGAAATTTTTTTGTGCGATGTCGATAGGGAAGTTATTGTAAACACCACCGTCAAAAAGATATTTACCATCAATGCGAATGGGATTGTAGAAGAACGGTACTGTTTGGGTAGCCCTTAAGGCATCGCTGAGTGCTCCGCGCTTCAACTCAACTTCAGATTGGGTGAATATCTCAGCCGCCATAATGCGCAGCGGCACAAACAAACTGTCGAAATTATTCTTAGAGATAGCCGAAGGTTGCGCTAGCTTCTCAGCCATCGCAAAATTCAAACTTAGATCGTTGGCGATGCTCGTGTTAAACAAAAAATTAAATGTTGAATCAAGTGAGAGGTTGAGCTTTAGGAACGAAGCATCATCTTCCTTTTTAAAATAATAGTAACTCTGCCCCCTTTCAAGGCGACCGTTTACCCAATTTAAGAATTGCGGGGAGGTAACAATGTCTTCAATTTGATTGGGGCTCATGCCTGCCGCATAGCAACCAGCCACAATTCCACCCATCGATGTGCCCACCAAGTTATCGATCGGAATTTCATTTTCTTCAAGTGCCTTCAACACACCAATATGCGCCAAGCCCTTTGCTCCGCCACCGCTTAGCACTACGCTTATCTTCTGTGAATGTGCTACACCACCTACCAATACAAAAATCAAGAGCAGGAAAATCCTTAACGCGCGCATACCGAGATGATAAGCAAAGATAGCAAACTAGCCATTAGTTGCCTGCCACTACCACTTGCGCAGGTTGGGAAGGAAACGCGATGGCATCAAGCCGCTTTGCACAGGCTTCTTTCACCGCCTGAAACTGTGTGAGCATTTCTTTTTTGACAGGCTGCGAAGGCGGTAATTCTACACGCAATGCATCCACTTGCACACCGTTTCGCCAAAAGCGATAACAAAGATGCGGGCCAGTGGCGAGCCCCGTGCTGCCCACAAAACCAATCGTTTGCCCTTGCTTTACACGAGTACCTGCCGTAATGCCAGAAGCGATTTTGGACATATGCAGGTAGCCGGTAGTATAGGTTGCGTTGTGCCTAATCTTCACGTAGTTACCATTGTTAGCAGTATACTGTGCTTCCTCCACAATTCCATCGCCTACGGTGCGAATGGGCGTGCCCGTAGGGGCTGCAAAATCAGTCCCCAAATGCGGACGGAAAACTTTTACTACGGGATGAAACCTATTCATAGAATAGCGGGAGCTGATGCGCGTAAATTCGATTGGATACTTCAACAACGCCTTGCGCAGGCTGTTGCCGTCTTCGTCAAAATAATCAAGGCCATCGCCCTGGTCGAATGGATATGCATAATAACCGCTTCCAAAATGCTGGAAATAAATCCCTAAAATATCTCCAATGGCATAAGGTTTACCTTCTACCGATTTCTCTTCATAAATAAGTTTGAATTGATCGCCCTTTTGAAGTCGTTGAAAATCCACCTGCCAGCCGAACACATCTACAAACTTGTTGGTAAGTTCATGCGAAATATTTAAGGCTTCAATGGTTTCAGAAAGTGTAGACTCAATCCTACCGGCAATTGATTTTTCTTCAACGGTAATTTGCTTTTGTTTGGTTTCGATTCGCAGCGAGTCCTTTAGATAAAAAATAGTATAGTCGATTGGACTTGATTCGTACACCAGGGCGTGTGCTGTTTTCAGTGAATCATTGGAGTGCACGAGCGCGTATTTTTTGTTAGCCGCCACTTTCCTGAAGTCAAAATCTTTTCGCGGCAGCGTGTGAAGTTGCTGCATTACCGGGGGCGCTACATAAGCGTCTTTCAACAATTCGAAAAATCGTTCGTTCCGCTTCACCACATCTTCAATCACGTTATACTGTGTCACCTCCATGCCGTAAAGAAAAACCGGTTTGGGCAAAGGTGGCGCCAGTTGCGCAGAGTCAATCTCCTCAGCGTAGTCAGCAGGCTTTGAAAAGAAAGAGGAGCTGGAGTCAATCCAAAAAAATAAACCTAATAGCACCAGAAATGCACCGAGGCCAATGGCCGCTCTCTTCACCAACTTAGACTTAAACCATTCTCCTATCAAAACACAATTGATTAAAGTTGTGCAAGTTTAGCTCAAAAAAGTGGCAATCGGTAATGGGTTGAAAACATCAGCAAAAATGGCGGGTTGCTACAGATGAAAAAGAGACTGGTGTAGAATTTTGAGCATGTAGAACGAAACTATTGATACAACTCTTTGTACTTCTTTTTCCCTTCAGCCAAAAACTTAACAAAGTTTTCAACTTTCAAATCATATGGCTTTGGCGAAACCAGCACGCGCTCGTCTTTGCCAACCAACACATAAAATGGCTGCGCATTGTTGTTGAGCTTTGAAATTTGCAAATCAGCATTTTGCTTGCCAATGGTCTTTTTTACTTTTTTGTCGTAAGATGAAGTGTACCATTCACTCTCGGGTAGTTCGGTTTTGTCATCTACATATAAAGCAACAACTACATAATCATTTTTCAGCCGTTGCAAAACTTGCGGATCACTCCACACGCGCGCTTCCATTTCGCGGCAGTTGGTACAACCATGCCCCGTAAAATCGATAAACAGTGGCTTGTTTTGTTTACGCGCGCAGTCCATCGCTTGCTTGTAGTCAAAATAACCGTTAATGCCATGCGGAAAGTGTAAGAAGTCAGCGTACTTCGGTGTGTCGCAAATGGCATTGGGGTTTTGCTTGTCTTGCGCAGCCAATACATTGAAATCGTGCGTGGATAAAGGTGGCAGATAACCGGCTAACGATTTAAGCGGTGCGCCCCACATGCCCGGCACAAGGTACACTACAAAGGTAAAGACTACTATTGCCAAGGATACGCGCAGCACGCTCACGGTTTTATCTTCCGCGTCTTTGCCGGTATCGCCCGGCATTCTGAATCCCTTCATCAAATAAACTCCAATCAGCAATGCAATCACAATCCAAATGGCAATGTTTACTTCGCGATCTAAAATGCCCCAATGAAAGGCTTGGTCCGCAATGCTAATGAACTTGAACGCGAGGGCTATCTCTAAAAAGCCAAGCACTACTTTTACCGTATTCAACCAACCGCCTGACTTTGGCAACGACTTGAGCCAGCCAGGAAAAAACGCAAATAATGTAAACGGGATGGCAAACGCTGCAGAAAAGGCAAACATGCCTGCAATGGGTTTTAAAAATTCCCCACCGGCAGATGAAACCAAAATGCTACCTACCAACGGGCCGGTACAAGAAAATGAAACCAACACCAACGTAAAGGCCATAAAGAACACGCCACCAAGCCCACCTTTTTCTGCCTGTTGATCAACTTTGTTAATGACAGATCCTGGCAACGTGATTTCAAACAACCCCAAAAACGAAAGACCAAAAACAATGAACACTACAAAAAATATGAGATTGGGAATCCACTCGGTGGAAAGATGGTTGGCAGTCTCGGGGCCCATGAGTGGCGCCAACAGTGCACCAATCAAAGAGTAGATAAGGATGATGGATGTTCCGTACATCAATGCTTGAAACTTATTGCCTCGGTTGGTGAAAAAACTCACCGTCATCGGAATCATGGGGAAGACACAAGGTGTAATGAGTGCCGCAAGGCCAGCAAGAAAAGCCACAAACATAAAACCCCAGAGCGATTGACTTTGGGTTTGATCTTTTACTAATGTCGGGTCTAAGATCGGGCCGTTAAAAGCTGTTGGTTGTTGGTTAGTGGTTTGTGATTGCTGGACGCTAGATAATGGTAGCGTATCTTGGCGGCTGACAACTGTGGCTTGTGAATCAGTCGGTCGTTGCTCGATTTTTTGGGAACCCGATATTTCAATTTTGTCAAAGGTAAACTCACCATTGCCGGGCACACATTGTCCCGTGAGTTCGGTGCAAACTTGGTATTCAAACTCACCGACAATCTTTAAATTTTTCGAAAGCACTTTTACGCGTTGTCTAAATTCAGCTGTTTTTTTAAAGATTTTAACATCGCATTCAAAGATTTTGTCGTGCTTATCGATTGGATTAATGGCACGCAGGCTACCGATTAATTGATAGCTGGCATCGGGGGTGAATGAAAACGTGGTTTTAATGGGGCCATCTTCGCAATTGAACTCTGAAGAATAGAGATACCAATTATTGTCGATGGTGGCGTTGAAGATCAAATCAATCTCATCTCCAACTTTGACGGTCTGCGCAGACGTTGAATAGTTCCATTTAGCGGGGGTTAATACCTGTGCGGTGCAAAGGGTATTGGCGATTAAAATGAGGCCGAAGGCAAAAAGGCGCATGTACTGTTAAGTTTGAAAGTGCTAAAATAACGCACTGCGTCCTAAAATAGTTGAAAAATCACGGCAATTACCTGTAATAAAATGGTCGTGGCCGCAACAAATAGCCCAGAAAAATCGTCTGATGCGTAAGCTTTTGTTCGCTTTGTAATTTAGCCTACCTTGGCTGCCTAAATAAATAAACCAATTAAAAACCCAAATTATATGAAGTTAAAAAGTGTACTGACCATGTTGGCTGTGGTATGTTTTGTTGCGGCCAATGCACAAACGGCCGATGAGATTATTGCCAAATATCACGAGAATACGGGAGGTGTGGAAAAATGGAAGGCTCTTCAAGGTATAAAAATGACTGCGACAATGAAAATTCAAGCAATGGAGCTTCCAATGGAAATGACTAGGCTAAAAGATGGTCGCTCTCACTCTGTAGCTGTAGTGCAAGGAATGAAGTTCAATCAAAATGTATTTGACGGAACCACTTTGTGGAGCACTAATCAGCAAACCATGAAGGCCGAAAAAAGTGACGCTGAAAGCACCGCAAATTACAAAGCGAATGAGGCAAATGAATTCCCTGATTCATTTTTGGACTATAAAAAACTTGGCTATAAACTAGAATTACTTGGCAAGGAAACGGTGGAAGGTACAGAGACTTTTAAATTAAAGTTGACAAAAAAACCAACTAAAGTTGACGGTAAGGAAGTGGAGAACGTAGAATTCTACTACTTCGATACTGAAAACTTTGTTCCTGTCTTGATGGAAAGTGAAATAAAGGCAGGGCCTGCTAAAGGAATGGTTAGCCAAGTTAAAACTAGCGATTACCAAGAAGTGAACGGCCTGATGTTTCCATTTACCATGGTTCAGGGTGCGAAAGGACAACCTGGCGGGTTAAATATAGTTATCTCGAAAATTGAACTTAACCCAAAAGTTGAAGCATCGTTGTTCGCCTTCCCAACAAGCGGAAACTAAACTACTTAAACAGAAATATACTTCAGCAACTTTAAACACTGCTGAAGTATTTTTTTTTGCCACTAACTAGAATATCAAACCATTCAGCATGAAAAATAATATCTATTTGCTATTGGCTTGCGCGATTAGCGTGAGCGCTTTTGCACAAACCCCGAATGCCGTTACCAAAGGCAAAGAAATTTTTGGCGACCTAAAAGCGCGCCACATCGGCCCGGCCCTGATGAGCGGACGTATCACCGACTTAGAATTGCACCCTACCAACAACCGCGTCATCTTAGCTGGCACGGGTGGCGGTGGTGTGTGGAAAAGCAGCAACGGTGGTGCTACGTTCACTTCAATCTTTGACGATTATTGCCAATCAATCGGTGCGGTGGCCATTGACCCGAGCAGTCCTGATAACACCTATTGGGTAGGCACAGGTGAAACCTGGACCCGCAATAGCGTATCTGTGGGAGATGGTCTGTACAAAACCACTGATGGCGGCTCGAACTGGACAAAGATGGGATTTGAAAAATCTGAACGCATTGCGGGAATTCAAGTAAACCCAAAAGACCCCAACGAAGTTTACGTGGCAGTACTTGGCCCGCTCTGGAGCGACAGCGATGAACGTGGTCTATATAAGACCACCGATGGCGGCAAAACCTGGAACAAGATATTGTTTGTAAATAAGACCACTGGCTGTGGCGATTTGCTGTTGGATCCCAAAAACCCAAGCACGGTTTACGTCACTTTCTGGGAAGTGCGCAGACAACCTTGGGCATTTAGCTCGGGTGGTGTGAATAGCGCCATCTACAAATCAACTGATGCGGGCAAAACATTCACCAAAATCCATAACGGTTTTCCAAAAGGGAAATTAGGCCGCATGGCCATTGCAGCTGCACCCTCGAACCCAAACATTCTTTACACGGTGGTAGAATCAGAGCAGGACAAAGACAAAGGTTTGTACCGAAGCGAAGACGGTGGCAACAATTGGAAACTGCTCAATGGTGACTTCGGGCTAGTGGTTCGGCCATTTTATTTCTCTCGAATAGTGATTGATCCTCGTAATCCTGATGTGATTGTAAAAGGAGGCCTGTTTGGTTCTATCTCTCGGGATGGTGGCAAAACCTTTAAAGATCTTGGCCCGATGCACTCCGACATTCACGACATTGTTTTTGACATTCATCAATCCGATCGAATGTACGCGGCTAGTGATGGGGGTGTGTATCGCTCTTGGGATGGTGGTACGACCTGGGAAATGGTGGAGAATATTCCAGTATCACAATTTTATCATGTAAGTGTTGACAATGCAGAGCCGCATTACAACGTATATGGCGGTTTGCAAGACAATAATGCTTGGTTCGGTCCATCCAGTTCACCGGGCGGTGTCGAAGCACGCGATTGGGTTCGTGTAGGCGTGGGTGATGGTTACCGTGTTTATCCACATCCAACAAAAAAACTAGTGTACTCTGAAATGCAAGGTGCCGAAAACGTGTGGCGTGTAGACCCTGTTAAAGATCAGGTTAAAACCATTCAGCCTTTGGCACAAAAAGGAGATCCAAAATTACGCTTCAACTGGAATGCTGCCATCACCACCAGTCCGAGCGCAAATCATCCCGACAGGCTTTACATGGGCAGCCAGTTTTTACATCGTTCTGAAGACATGGGCGAGAGCTGGACAAAAATTTCACCCGACCTAACTACCAACGACCCGAAAAAGCAAAATCAAGAAGACTCTGGCGGGCTTTCGCGTGACAATTCGGGTGCTGAGAACCATTGCACCATTTTTACAATCGCAGAATCGCCATTAGATTCAGATTTGATTTGGGTAGGAACGGATGATGGTAATCTTCAAATCACAAAAGATGGTGGCAAAACATGGACGAATGTTGTTGCCAATGTACCCGGCTTACCGAAAAACACAATGGTATATCACGTAGAAGCCAGCGTTTTTGACAAAGGGCGCGCGTATGCGGTGTTCACCGGGTATCAAACAGGAGACATGAACACTTACGTTTATAGAACCAATGATTTTGGTGCGACATGGAAATCTATTACTACACCTGACATTAATGGCTTCGCTCGCGCGTTGCAAGAAGACTACGTAAATGAAAACTTGCTGTTCTTGGGTACCGAGTTTGGTTTGTACATTACTTTAGACGGTGGCGCAAACTGGTATAAGTTTACCAACAACATGCCTGCCTGTAATGTGCACTATCTTGAGTTGCACAAAAAGACGAATGACTTGGTAATTGCCACCCACGGGCGCGGCATCATCATCATCGATGACGTCTCGATGTTGCGAGATTTGACTGCCGACAACATGAATCGTGATTTGCACTTCTTCACACCTCGAACAGCAATTATTCCTGAGACCAGTGGATTCGGCTCTACTAGTACCGAAACGCAATTTGTTGGCAACAATGCAAGCGACAACGCTCGTATTGCTTACTTCTTGAAGAAACGCCATACCCTAGGTAAAATGACTGTAGAAGTTCAGGACATGAATGGAAACAAAATTACTGAGCTCGATGCAGGCAAATCAAAGGGTATCAACATCATTGAGTGGAATTTTACGACCAAGCCGCCAAAAATTGCTACTGCCAAAACATTTACGTTTGGAGGATTTACATCACCTCGCGTGCCTGCGGGCAAATACAAAATCGTGATTCAAAAAGGCAAGGACACGTTTACCCAAGAGTTGACGGTAGTGTATGATCCAAAGTCAACAATATCGTTGGCTGATCGCAAAGCACAAGAAGAGATGACCAAAAAGTTGTTTGATATGACGCAAGACTTGGCGTATCTGGTGTACAACGTAGATGATCTTACTAAAATCTCTGAAGAAGTGAAAGCAAAATCAGCCGCGGGTGCAAAAGTAGCAACTCCATTTATTGATGAGTTGAGTAAGTTGAAAGACAAACTTGTAGTGACCAAAGGAGACAACTACGTTGGAGCAGGCGAGCCTCAATTGCGAGAGGATTTGGCCGACTTATATGCACGTGTTGCACGCAGCTTCTACAAGCCTAACACCGCTGAAATTGATAACATGGCTGCCATGCAAAGCAGGTTGGCAACGGCCAAAGAAGATTTCAAAAAAATCAAAGACAAGCACCTGTCTAAGATTACTAACCAGCGAAACAAAGACGGCATTAAAGATCCAATTGTCTTTAAAACGTTTGATGAATTCTTACAAATAAAGTAAGCGATAAAGCATCGCAAAAAAGAAGTCCCGCTGTAAATGGCGGGACTTTTTTATTTCCCTTAGTAAAGAATTGTAATCATGGCATCTCTCTGCCACCCATTGCCCATTTAAGCATCTCGAACCAATCTTGTTTGTCGAGGGGAATATCTATGGCTTTTGCAGATTCTTTGATGCGTTCGGGTTTAGTTGTGCCGATAATCGGAAACATGTTGCTTGGGTGCTTTAATAACCAGGCCAAAGCAAGTTGAGAATAGGTGGCGTTATATTTAGATGCCTTTGCAAACCAATCTCGATCGTCAAAGTGAAGTTTGCCGCCACCGAGCGGTGACCAAGCCATTGGTGAGGCGCCCAACTCCAGCATCAAATCTAAATCACCATTGAACAAAGGCTCTACCCTTGCCAGCGAGACTTCGATCTGATTAGTTACCAATGGCATGGGCAAATGGCGTTGCAACATGTTGAACTGGCTTGGCGTGAAATTGGAAACGCCAAAGTGTAACACCTTGCCTGCTGCTTTTAGTTTTACGAATGCCTCTGCCACTTCATGTGGGTTCAGTAAGGGGTCAGGCCGATGGATGAGCAACAGATCGATGTGATCAGTTGCTAACATCTTCAACGAGTTCTCGGCCGACCAAACAATATGGTCTTCAGATGTATCGTAGTGCTTCACCCATGTTTGGGGTCTGCGAGCCGATGGAAATTTTATTCCACATTTGGATACCAGTTGCATTTGAGCGCGTAGCGCAGGCTCCCTTTGCAATACCTTGCCAAAAATTTCTTCGTTGGTATGGTCGCCATAAATATCGGCATGGTCGAAGGTAGAGATACCCTCATCCAAAGAAGTGTAAACGAGCCGCTCCACCGTTTCGGGTGACACGGTATGCCAGCGCCACGCGCCAGCAATGATCCTCGAAAAGGACGGTCCGGAAGAATGAAGCGGCTGAGAAATCATGCGCCCGTGTGTTGAAAGCACTTACCGCCTTTATTGGCTGTCATCCGCTTGCAGCGTGTGCCATCTTTTGTTTTGCCGCTGCACTGTGCCAGCTTCTGCTTTCCAAGCTCGTCCGGCTTGCAAATTCCGCACGCGCCCTTGCCCGCTTTTTTTGCGGCTGCCAGCGTCATGTCTTTTGCATCACCCGACATTTTGCAGTCTGCCGTATGGTACTTCTCGCCTTTATCAGACGCATACACGGTTTGGCCGAAGCCTTTGGTAGCCATCCCGAAAAACAGGAACAGCCCTACTACCAACAACTTTTTCATAATGTTAAATGTTTGGTTAATGTCGTTAAGTTAAAAGATTTTGGCAACGTCAAAAAGCAAACCCATTTGTTTGCGATTCGAATCAATGCACCTTTAGCGCATCGTTGTTTCCAGTCATCTGCCAATGCGCCAATGATGTAGGGATGCAGTCAATCGCATTAAGTTGGTCGAAGAAGTCCTTCGCTCTGAACTCTTCATTTTTTGACTCCTTCATTTTTGCGAAATCGGCCATTGCGCGCTCTAACAAATACTTGCCGGTGATATAACTGCTGCCATAACCAGGCTGGCGCATGTACAAATGCTGTTCAAACAGCAGTAACTTTTTTTCTGTTTTCATCCAGCCGCGGGGTGTGTAGTCGGCATGTATTTTCCCCGCTTCCTCCATCGTCAATTCATTGGCATGTGCATAAAGCGAACCTAACCCCCGCGCGGCACGCTGTGCAATCATGATGTAAACAATTTCCTTTACGCGTGGGTCGTCATCATAAAGCCCTGCCTGCATAAACATTTCTTCTACAGCTGTTGCGGTACCTTCGTTTCGGCTGTCAAAAATGTTGTACAACAAAGGACCTTTACGGATTTCGCTTTTATGTGGCTCTCTGTCCATTCGAGCCAGCTCAAACCAGTGATAGAAATGTGAGTACAATGGTCGTGGGTCATTGTGAAGAGTGATGATGAAAAAGTTGCGCTTTTCCGCTGGCACAAAGCTCCCCAAATGTTCGCGCAACGCGGGCTCAAAATATTCTTTTACGGTAACGATCTCATCCTTGTCTAAAAAGTTAATCAAACTTTTGGCTGCACGGTCGGTCAACGCTTTGAATGCCTCGGGTGTATCGGCTGGCTTTAGCTGCGGTAACTTGCGGTTGCGGTGCTCTTCGAGTTTTAATGCCGTCCACGCGCGTGCCAGTTCGCGCTTTAACAACAATACTTCGTCTTCCCACGTCATGGGCACCAAGTGCACGTTTTGCAAGTACCATGTGTAGTTTTCTTTGCCAATGCCAGAAGGTCCAGTTTTACCTGCAGCTTGTTGCTCAAGCCAACTAGCAAAAGCGTTCGTAGAAGCGATGGCCTCGTTTACGGCTGCCACCACTTCGGGCAATTCTTTAACGCCTGGCTTTTCTAAAATAGTGGCCAACTCCTCTGCTTGCGATTTGATATCGCGGATGCCCGCTATCCATAATTCTTTTGCGTTACCCGTCAAATTAATTTGCGCTTGCTCGTGCATAGGCTTTATTGCTTTGAGTTCGCTTAACATTTTCGTCTTTCCGGTTTCATCCAACGGAAAGGAATAAGTCCATAAGTCGAGGATAGCATGGTGGGCAGGCCCTTCGTGTGCAGGCACATCGCTGCGTTCCATATAAATGGTTTTGTAAAAGGCAGGGTCTCGCACCCAAGGCTGTAAAATGCGGTGGTTGAAATCAAAGCCATTCATCTCGGCCCACACAATATGCCAATCAACCTTATGCTCAATCGGCCATTTCGCTGTGTCAATGGCCGCCAAACGAGCTTGCAGTTTCTTAAACTCGGGCAGACGTTTTTCGAAAGTCTCCTTTGTGTAGTCCGGGGCGCCTTCGCGTAGAGGTGGCTTTTCAAAGGACCGCCATTCCTTAAAAAGCGTAACCAAACTGGAGTAATCTTTTGTAGCAGGTGCCGAGGGTGTTTCTTGCTTTGGTGTTTGACATGCAACCAGTGCCGCCAACCAGCCAGCAAACAGGGTAAAGCGAATTTTCATAAAGAGGTATAGTAGCAACGAAAGTACATATTTTACGTGCTTCGTGCGCGACTTTTTACCTCAGAAGTTTCAAGTTTACATAAGTGGCCGCTCTATTCAGCCACCACGCAAACCACTTTAACCTGACTTCTATCTTCCTCTTTTAATGATGCAATATTCACATAGCCAATCGCTGCCTTATTATCTGCGACATATTGAATTATCTCCCGATCTGAAGCGAACTTTACCGGTGGATTCTCTGCCGATTGGTATTGTTTGGCGGCAAAGTATGAGTCTGTCTCCGATTCACTAAGTTTTACCACCAATTTATAGAACATTGCTTTTTCCATAGACGCACCTTTGCGGTCTACAGGCAATACAATCGTTTTGAGAGAAGCCCAGTTTTTTTGAGCACCACGCCTCATCCAGTAAAGGCGGGCTTCCGTAATGGAAAGTTTGTCCAACGTGTTATCCTTGTTCACAATGATCGCTAACTCAACACCGGGCTTTTCGATAGATTGCAATGGCGCGGCAATACTGATCGCAAAGGCAATGAAAAACAATATCTTGTTCATAGGTCAATATTTTTAGGTTTGTTAGAATCCAACAGCGAGTTGTGTTTTCAAGCCAGCACTCCAACCAAAAACATCTTGGTTAAGTGCTGCCAATTCAGTCTTGAACACAAGATTACTGTTGAACCTGAAGCGCAGGCCTAAGTTGTATTCAGCCGAAGAAACATATTGCTGATTGGTGTAAGGATTAAGCAGCGGATAGTACGGGTCACCATTGGCGAAGTTTAAAAACTCAGCAAAGAAATAGGGCACCACTTTTGTTGACGTTTTGTAGCCCACATATACAATACTTCCAGTTAGTGTTTTTTCATTGATCGTTTGATAACTATGCGTGTTTGCATAAAACTCTGCAATGAGTTCCAACTTTTTATCAACGTTCATATGTGCGATGCTGGCCGTCATCAAAGTATTGCGCATTGATTCAGGCACCGGCACGTCAAACTGCGTAATGCTACCATTGGGCAAATCATTGATGACACCCGAAACTGAAAACTTCAACCCCTCGGAGGGTTCGATACCCAATTGCGCAGTATATGAAAGCTGCGAACCCAGCTGATAAGGAGTACCCAACAATCCGCCATTGCGGCCAATTCCGTTGGCGAAAAAAAGCCTGTAGAAAAAGCCGGCTTTACCGATGTTATCGCCTCCCAACTGTAAACCGGTGTCGCGGGTTTGAATAAACCCGCCATCATGCGTTGGGTTGAGAATCCTTGGCCGCGAGATGTTGGGCTGCAACACCAATCCAAAGTTGTAATTTACATTCCAAAAGCCGATTGGACTGTACATGCGCCCCACGCTTACATGCAAATGGCTTTTCCAATCATATTTAATATACATTCGCTCCAACTCAATCTCCGCCCCCGTGGTGGCCATGTAATGCATATTTAACTCACCTGCAACAGATACCTTATCAGAAATTTGCGAGGTGAGAAAAACAACGAGTGGGCCGCCTCGAAAATAAGGAGACGATGAATTTTGACTGCTATTGTTGTAGAAGTCGAACCCAGGGTGGGCGTAAAATTTTAGGTTGGTGTTGGGCTGCGCAATTGCATGAGCAGCCGCAAGCAGCACGAGCGTAAATGCAAAGAACGCTCGCGCCCAGGTAAATCTTTTTGTTGGGTTCATAGTTGTTTGGGGATAGTTGAACGCAATGTTAACCATGTGCGGCACAACTTGTTGCTGACGTGAAATGACGCTCGTGTAAGAACAACATCGCTTTTCAAATGGTCGCCTTTTCTGTTTTGCATTTATGCTTCCACTTACTCACTCAGTTTAGCCAGATGCTCAACCGGGCAAAATTTTTCTTGCGTAAGGAAATCAAACATTTGATCACTGTTGTGTAAGGCGTACAGCTGTTCATTTCCGAACTTTAGATCGTCCGGTTTGTGAACAGCACAATGGCAGATGCCTTGAATTTCTCGGAAAAAAGGCAATCATGCTAAACTGAACGATTGTTGCTGAAGGGTTGGCAAAAACTTTATATGTCGTCACGCAGCAGTACCTCTACCGTCCTCATCATTATTATTCTGATTTTTACCTTCCCCATTTGGTTTTCAATAGGGGCTGCGCTCTTTGGGGCGATGGCGGGTATTTTTGGTGCCCTCATTGGTGTGGTGGGTGCCATTTTTGGATTGTTGGTAGCCGCGATCGCATTGCCATTCAAACTGATATTTGGCTGGGGGAGTTGCGACATGGGATTCGATTGGCACCCCGCGGTTTGGCTGTTGCTATTGGTGGTTGCCGCAGCGCTCATTAGAAGAAAATAGCGGCAGCTCTGAGAATACACGAAAATTCTTAATTGATTTTTGCGTCCGCACGATAGGCCATCACATAATTTCGCAAAGCATCTTGCCAGGTGATGTCCGCATCCCACTTGTTGCCTAAAAAAATATTGCCGTACTCAATGCTCTTCATGTAGAATTTGTACACCGGTTGTGTAGACGGTATGGTTTTGATTTGTGGCACACCCTCTACAAAGTAGGTTGTTGCCAAGGCTCTACCTGTTTGGGTTGGGTCATAACCAAGTATCTCGCGCGCGATGCGGCCCTGCGTGTGCACCACTCGCAAAATGGTTCGAAATCCGCGCGCACCCAGCTCAGGCTCTTCTGCTTTCGCGTCTACCATTTCGAATTTGAAGGGATAATATTCTTTTAAGAATGCTTCTAGCTCAGCATTGTCTTTTTCATTATCCATTTTTGGTATGGCCGTTTTAAATGATTTTGCCTCAACAGAAAAATTTTGATTGAATCGGCCGATAAAATAAGTCATCGCGATATCCAGCTCTGGCAGATCGTTGATGAGAAAATTCTGCTTTTTCAAATTGCTGGCTGCAAATCGGTAAATAGTGCGGAGCAGCTCCACCTGCGATGTATTTGACTGTTTCCATCCTATACTTGTTTTATCAAAAAGGTCCTTGTTCCCGCAAAACGTTCCGAAAACATATGTGTATTGATTGGCTTCCTTTTGGAGCAGCACAACGTATTTGATGTTACGGAACGCAAAGTAATTGGCGAATGCTTTACGTGTGTCTGCCCCGGCAAGCGCATAGGCAATGTCGAAATAGCAAACGGCATCAATACCTGTTTGCTGAAAATATTTTTGGGTTTCTTCTAACTCTGATCTACTAAAAGTATTCTGAAACAAAACCACGGTACGCGCAGCCAGCAAATCGTTGGGAATCGAATTCGAAATAGTGAGCGGTGCCACCAATGCTTGCTCTTCAGCAGTCATTTGGGCATGAACTGCAAAATGAAGGACAAAAAGAAATACAACGCTTAGCTTTTTCACAACTACTATTCTAACGGGCAAAGGCTATTATTCTTATGTGCGGGTTCTTTATAAAATGGATAAACTGGCAAACTGCTGCGTTTTTTTTCGTTGTCCATACAATATCACCTCACCATTGGAAATTTGTTTGCACGCCTTAGGCCTTACAATGACTTCCGCATCCAACGCATTAAATACCGGTTGCTTGGTAAGGTTGCCAGCTTGGTCTACGCTTACCAACACAACTACGGATTTGCGTGGGTTATAATTTTTTGCCTTTTCAGTTTCATCCGCTTCCAAATTTTTAGGGTTATCATTGAAAACGAAACAGATTCTGCCTTTGCTAATTACCAAGCAATAGGAAGAATAGAAACCTCCATCATTGGCTGTATGTTGGGTTTTAGGTACTTTTTGTGTCCATAGTATCTCACCAGTCGCGCTGAATTTCACCAATATGATATCGTTGTAGTAGTAATGGTAAGTAGTTTGAGTTGTCATGCCACCACCGGCCATGCGCATGGTATTGGTAACGGCCTGTACATAATATTGTTCTCCAATCAAAATCGCACTGCCGTCTTTGCCAATCAGTAATTTGTCTAAGTCAAACTCAAACAGCTCCGGGTCTTCTTGCCGCTTGGCTTTTCGCTGCTCGCGATTGCTCATGTTTTGCGTAATAAAGTCGATGCCAAATTCTTTGAAACTCTTATGTACAATTGCTGAGCTGGCTGCGTCCACGCGTAAAAAGTAAGTTCCCCGGATGCTGACTTTTCCTTTTTCAGAATAGAAGCCAGCACAAATGATATTTTGGTTATCCAAAATTTCAATTTGCATATCAGTAAGAAACCGGTCATCTAACGACACAGGGTATTGCTTTACCGTATTTCCGTTATCGCGGCAAGCTAGAATTTCGTAACTGTAGTTGGGCAATCCTTTCCTTTTTTCTCTTCGTTTTTCCTTATACACCAAACCCAATAAATAAGCGTTGCCGTTATTATCTACTCGAAACGACTCGAAGTCATACAGCTCATCGCGGTAAGGCATAGTAATGTCTTTCGTCCAAATCAGATTCAATTGCTGATCAAACACAGTAAAACCAAATTTCTCTGGCTGCCCCTCGGTGTAGGGTAGAGAATACAACAGTAGTATTTTTGAACTGTCTCGCGATACGCGATACTGAAAACTACCGCGGTTTCGTTTTGATTTACCCGCGTAGTCAATCTCGCCAATTTTTTTGGCCACCCCTTTGGGTTGCAAAGTCTGCTTGTCGATTTCATCCATGAATAGACTATTGACTTTTGCCTTGGCGTCATCCAGAGAGTAGAACAACAGTAGTTTACCCTTTAAATGAAGTATGTTAGTAATCTTTCCCGAACGTTTCCCGGATTCAATATCCAGGTCAGCAATGCGGCCCGGGTTCATGCTTTTGTCAAAATGCTGCAATGAATATTCGACTTTGCCGAAGGCCCGGAAGCGATTGTGCACTGCATAAAAACCAGTAGCATCATGCCCAACCACATCATTTAAAGTTGAGCGAGGGGTTTTAAATTCCTGACCCCATTTTACCTTCAGGTCGAAATCTTGCCCCAATGCAATAGTGACTTTAAAAAGAATAAGTAGTGCCGGTAGAAAACAAGTTTTCATGAAATCTGACGTATCGTGAGAGTTTTTTGCTGAACCAATCTTCTACAAACCTACAAAAACTCCTTCATCATTTTCCTTAACGGGAAAGGTCTCCGCATCGCGGCAGCGCTCAACCGCTTCTCGCCCATTTTTCAGATTAAATCGAAAGCCATGCCACGGGCAAATCACTTCACCCAAATAATTAACTGTCCCCTTGCTCAACGATTCGCCATTATGCGGGCACTTGTTGGCAATGGCCCTCAGGTTTCCCCTCCACAGAACCAAGCAAACCGATTGACTGCCGGTTGATACCGCACGAGGAACGCCTTCTTGCAATTGCTCACGCATTTCCGCGCTGCTTGAAAATACCTTTACCCACTCCATTCTTTTACTTACCTTACCTTTTAAAACGATGTCAGCCTGAGTTTATCAAAGGCGATTTATAAAGGTTTCGCCATACTCAACCTGACATTGAAATTTTTAAACCAAAAAGTTATGAACCGCCTATTTTCGTTCGCTCTCCTTTGTTTGATATCGGTGAATGCCATCTCCCAAGTCAACCCCAAGTTACTCACAAAACTCGACCAAGAGGCCAAAGAAATAGAACCCAAAGTAATTGAATGGCGCAGGCATTTCCATCAATACCCCGAACTATCTAATCGCGAAACTAAAACCGGGCAAAAGATTGCCGAGTTTTTAAAATCGCTGGGCATGGAGGTGAAATACCCCGTGGCCAAAACAGGTGTGGTGGGTTTGCTCAAAGGTGCAAAGCCCGGCCCGGTGGTCGCCCTGCGTGCTGATATGGACGCGCTGCCAGTGACCGAGCGTAACGGGTTGCCATTCATTTCAAAAGAACGCGTTTCATTCAATGGACAAGAAACAGGTGTGATGCATGCCTGTGGCCATGATGGGCATATGGCTATACTCATGGGCGTTGCCGAAATTTTAACAAAGAACAAAGCAGAGTTGAAAGGCTCGGTGAAATTCATTTTTCAACCTGCGGAAGAAGGTGCACCCGCCAATGAAGGCACCAGCGGAGCCGAGTTGATGGTGCAAAAAGGTGTGATGGAGAATCCGAAGGTGGATGCCGTGTTTGGCTTGCACATCCAATCGTTGCTTCCCAGCGGAAAAATTGCCTACCGACCCGAAGGGTTGATGGCAGCCGTGGATGGCTTGAACATAAAAGTTACAGGCAAAGGCGCACACGGTGCTACGCCATGGGATGGTGTGGACCCGATTTATGTGGCGAGCCAAATTGTAACGGGTTTGCAAGCAGTGGTTAGTCGCCAAACGGAATTGACCAAGGCTGGAGTGGTAGTGACGATTGGCAGCATTCACGCAGGCAATCGCGGTAATATCATTCCCGAGACAGCAATTATGGAAGGCACCATCCGCACGTTTGACGACAACATGCAGAAGAAGCTACACGAGAAAATAAAACTCACCGTAGCCAAAATTGCCGAGGCCAACGGAGCAACGGCCGAAGCCACTATTACGCGCGGCTACCCCGTTACCTACAACAACCCTGCGCTAACGCAGCAAATGGCAGGCACATTGCAACGCGTGGCTGGTGCCGAAAACATCATCATCACCGAAGCCGTGACCATGGCCGAAGATTTTTCGTTCTTCCAACAAAAAGCACCCGGAGTTTTTATTTTCTTAGGCGCCTACCCTGCCGATATGGATTTAGAAAAACGCCCAGTACACCACACTGCTGATTTTATGATTGACGAAAAATCGTTTGTAACGGGCGTGAAGGCGTTGGTGGGGTTGACGGTGGATTATATGTATGGGAAGAAGTAAAGTATTCACAATTAAAGATTACAAATTGAAAATCTAAGATGAAAATCACCTTTACATTTTTATTGGGATTGTTTTGCTCGTTCTCAACCGAGGGCCAAACTGGCTCAGAGATTTTCCTCTTCGATGTAAAGTCAAAAAAAGGAAACATCGCCCTTTCCAATCCGCAAAACATTACCAACCACAAAGGCTACGACAATCAACCTTCGTTTCACCGCACCGAACCGCTGGTTTACTATTCTTCCTTCAATGACGATGGCCGCTCAGACATTCGGTTCTACAATTTCAAAACGAAGAAAACAGCCAACCTCACGCAAACGCAAGAGCGCGAGTATTCACCCACGGTCACGCCCGATGGAAAATATATTTCGTGCATCATACAGCGCGATAACAACGCGCAAGACTTGGGCATGTACCCGTTGGCGGGCGGAGCACCTGCAGTAGTAATTGGTAATTTGATTGTGGGCTACCATGCATGGATCGATGCCAACCGAGTTTTGCTTTTTGTGCTGGGCACACCGCTCACACTTCGGATTTATGATTTAAAAACTGAACAGGACAAAATAGTGGCAGAAAATATAGGTCGGAGTCTACACAAGATACCAACCAAAAATGCGATGAGCTTTGTCAAAAAAACCACCGAGACAGAATGGTCGGTGATGCAATTAGACAACGAAACAGGTGCTATCACCAAATTGATGGACACCCTGCGCCAGCGCGAAGACCTATGCTGGACACCCGATGGAAAAATTATTATGAGCGATGGAACAAAACTATTTATCGCTGACCCGTTTGGTGACAAGCAATGGAAAGAAATTACGTTACCAACAGATGCAAACTTGAAAGGAATTACTCGATTGGCAATGAATGCAAAGGGAGATAAGTTGGTGGTGGTAGTAGCTGAATAGTACTTAGGTCTGCTGTCATGTCGAGGTATTAGACCTTTTCATCAACAGCTATGGTTTTTTGCAAATAATAGATGCCTCATTCTTCGGCATGACAAATAAGAAAACCGATCATTTCTCCCCAAACGCACCCTTCGCGATAAATAATTTCTTCGTCTCTAACTGAAGCAACCCTTCCTGCACGGCCGGGTCTGCTTCAAAAACCGAAGATTGGACATCACCTTTCATGATCAACACCCCACCTTCAGTGTCGCCAAAAATTCCTTCGCCCACTACATTGCCCGTTCTATTTAATTGCTTCAAGTAATTGTCATGCTTCACAAAAATCTCCGGCAGTTCCTGGATGTTGAACTTCGCAATGTTGGGAGTAAACCGAACAAAGGAATAGGTGACCATTTCATAAGGTTCCTTTACCAACACCACCTTACCAATACGCACATAAAACGGTTGTATTTCTACGCGCCAACGCTCGGCCTTCACACCTGGGTCGGTTGCTAGCCATTCTTTGACCCTTTCAATAGAGTTTGAATTGAAAATAAAAATACCTCCTCCACCTTCAAAAGGTCCGGCCGCCATCAGTTTGCCTTCTTTCGCTAAGCGACCGATGTTTGTCATGTGGCCTTCCATAATTTTATCCAATTGCTCCTTAGCCATTACAGGCAAATCGGTGCGTTTATGCAAAAAAACGAAAACCTGACTATACTGGGCAGAGGCAACTTCCAGTTGAGCGCTTACCAAAATTGTCAGACAAAAAAACTTCAGGTAGCGATTCATGATCATCAGTCGTGAGGTTTGAATTTACCAATAATGTATACGCCAATCAAAATCATTATCGTGCCAATGATTTGTTCAATGGAAAAAGACTCTCCCAATAAAAAATAAGCAAGTACCAACGTAGATACCGGCCCCACGCTTCCGACAATAGCTGTATTGCCTGAACCAATTCGCCTGATTCCTTCTGCCACCATATACGAAGGCAATACAGTAGCAAAAATGGCCATCAAAAAGCCATACACGTAAGCACCAGTCGATAAATTTAAGAGAGAAACATTCGATGTAATAAAGAAATGCAGCAGCACCGCAATCGATGCAAAGGCCATGGCATAGCTATTGAATTTTGCTGCACCCACAACGGGTATCAATCGGCCGCTACCCACAATATAAGTCGCATATGTAATCGCACAAAAAAAAATTAAAAGTGATCCAAAATAGAAATCATTTGTCTGACCTAATCTACTATCGACTTCTCCAACAAAGGCAATCACCAAACCGATGTAAGTAATGCCGATAGCCAACATTTGTGTCGGTTTTATTTTTTGCTTGAAATAAACAGCCGAGATGATCAACACCAATGTGGGGTAAATAAACAATATCAATCGCTCAATACCGGCTGTTACATATTGTAATCCCAAAAAATCCAAAAAGCTACTGACATAATATCCTAAACAACCAATAATTGCCACGTAAGTCCATTGTCGGTTGGTAAATTTTTGATTTTCGACTCTACCCGAAACAACCCAAGCAGAAATCAAAAAGATTGGCAACGAGAAAATCATCCGTAGAGCGAGAAGTGTTACGGCATCAACACCCGTATCGCGGTAAGCTAGTTTGACTAAAATGGCTTTGGTGGAAAATAAGATTGCCCCAAAAAAGGAGATAAAGAAACCTAGTAGGAAGTTGTTTTTTGATTTAGCGGGACGAGGTTTCATTTAAGTTGACAGTTGGCAAAAAGCAGCTGACAAGATTTTTATTATTGCATCGCTCAATGTCAATTGCCTCTTGTCAACTGTCAATTGGCTCTTTAACTCATCAACATCTCAATGTCTTCGCGGGTAAGTGCTTTGATTACGTTCTCCTCGTTTTGAATCAGATTTTCAGAAAGCTTGAGCTTGTGTTTCTGGAGCGTAAGAATTTTTTCCTCTACCGTATTCTTAGTAATGAACTTATACGTAAACACTTTTTTCTTCTGCCCAATGCGATGCGCGCGGTCTGCTGCTTGTGCTTCTACCGCAGGGTTCCACCAAGGGTCCAGAATAAACACATAATCTGCCTCGGTCAAATTCAAACCTAAACCGCCCGCCTTGATGGAAATCAAGAATACTTTTAGATCTGGATCTTTATTGAATTTTTCTACTTGCTCTTTGCGATCGGTGCTGGAGCCATCTAAATAAGCGAAAGGCACTTTGCGCGACTTGAGCATTTCTTTGACAATTTCCAGGTGTTTCACAAATTGACTAAACACCAAAAGCTTATGCCCCTCCAACATGGCGTTTTCAATCATGTGCGAGATGTCATCTAACTTGCCGGAACTACCCGTATAATGCGTGTCCACCATTTTAGGGTGATTGGAAATTTGGCGAAGCTTGGTGAGGCCCTCCAAAATCGTCATGCGAGAGTTGTTGATACCTTCTTTATCAATGAGGTCCAGAATTTTGTGCCGGTAGTATGACTTGACTTCTTCGTATCGCTCCTCTTGCTCGGCCGTCATATTGGTGTAGTAGATGTTCTCTACCTTTTCCGGCAAATCTTTCGCTACCTGCGACTTTAACCTGCGCAGCATAAACGGGCGAATGATGCCATTCAATTTTTTTGTCTTGGCCTCATCTGCCTTCTTTTCAATAGGCAGTTGGTATTCTTTTTTGAAGAACGATTGTCCACCCAATAAACCCGGATTGATAAAGGTCATTTGCGACCACAAATCGAGCGTGGTGTTTTCAAGCGGAGTACCTGTCAACGTCAACTTGAAACGAGAGCGCAGCTGCATCACCGCCTTGGCAATGTTGGCCGTTGGGTTTTTGATGACTTGCGATTCATCTAAAATGACATAATTGAAAAAGAACTTTTGTAGTTCATCAATGTCGAGCCGCGTGATGCCATAAGAAGTTAGCACCAAATCGTATTTGCTAAAGCGGCTCACATCTTTGTTGCGAAGGGTGCCGGTGTACGTGAGGATTTTTAGATCGGGAGTAAATTTCTTCGCTTCCATTTCCCAATTGTAAATCAGTGAAGTTGGCATCACCAACAATGAAGTGCCCGCATTGCCCTTCTCCTTTTCTGATTGAAGCAACGTGAGCGTTTGCACGGTTTTTCCCAAACCCATGTCGTCTGCCAAACAGCCGCCCAAATGAAACTCATTCAAAAAACGAAGCCAATTGTATCCAGCCTTTTGGTAAGGGCGCAGCTCGCCTTGAAACCCAACAGGCATTGGGTAGTCTTTTATTCCGGTAAACGACTGTAGGTTGCGCAAGCGCTCGCTCATGTGCACCTTCGCCAAGTTGCCTTCTTCCAATTCGGTCACCAAATTGATGTGGTGCTTTTTCAGCACCGGCTTTTCATGTTCGCCTTGCGTCTCGCTCAGCGCGAAGAGGTCACCATACTTAATCAACCATGCTTCTGGAATAATCGCAATTTCGCCATTGGGTAACTTAAACTCTACTTTCTTTTTGATGATGAGTTTACGAAGTTCTTTGAACGAAATCTCGTATTCACCAAAACGTATTTTTGCGTGGATATCAAACCAGTCGATGTTTTCTTTTACCTCTAACTCAATCACGGCTTTGCCAACAAAATATTTCTTGTCGCGGTTTTCAGGTTGGCTTACTTCAAAACCAAAGTTGAGCAAGTTCACGCGGTTTTCGTTGATCCAGCTAAACGCTTGCGCCTTGTCGATGGCACAGCGAAATCCCCGTAAGGGCAGACCCAACTTAATAAGTGTCTGCGCTGATTTTTTTTCAAGTTCAATGTCACGCTTAATGCGGTGAAACACATATTGGTCGTTGTCTCTCTTCTCGAGTGTGACATTTACATTGCCAAATGCATCGCCTCTAAATTTGTATTTCCCGTATCGGAACGACAAATCAAAAACGATCTTACCCGCTTCATCATCGGCTGGTGCATCTTCGTTGGTGGCATCAAAAAGCGAGGGAGCCGATTTTTCGTTGGCTGGCGGCAGTTCGGATATCGTGAGCAACGGGTGCGGATCGTATTCGTGCTTGCTGATTTCAAATCCAAATGCTTCGATGTCGTCAAACGAAGCAATGAGTGGTGCTACGAACCGGTTGTAGTAGGTTTCCTCCAAATTTTTTGGAATCACCACGTTCTTCTTGTTCAAAAAAGGCTGCAGCTTTTTGCCATCCACATACTTTTCAAAGCCGTAGAGCTTACCGTTGAAAACCATCCATGCAGGCTGTTTACAAATGAGGTAAGCGTTGGGGCTGGGTATCTCCACTTTCTTACCATTGTGCATAATGGTGGGGTAGTAATTCGTATTTTCAGGTGTACGCTCAAAATGAAAAAGAATGGTAGCGCGTTTTTCTTGCACCTCTACTTTGCGCCATGTAGGTTCGCCATCGTTGCCCATTTCAAAGAGCATCTTCCCCTTCATTTTCTCCAGCACCGCAGCCCTGCGCTTTTCCATGTAGGCTTCAATCTGCTCTTGCAGCAACTCATCGCCCTTTTCTTTATGGAAAACCTTGCTGAAGAATTCATCTGGCTTCATCAGCTTCTTTGAAAAATGCTTTAGGACTGCATCTTGGCTCATGCTGTCCATCAAATCAATCAGCTCAAAATCGCGATTGTCTAGCCCTTTGGAAAACTCGCGCGCGTTTTTTGCCGAAATGTTTTGGTGTTGGTAGGTAAGTTTGCCCCGCTCATCTAAGTGGACAATAAAAGACTCAAAGACATAGCCCAAATATTCGTGTTGGTACAACGAATAAATGATTTGAAACGGTTGAGCGGCAGAAACCTTCATAAACTATTTACAGTCAGCCTTTTCCTACCCATATACCAGCCAAAAAGCAGGCGAATGGGCTGCTTTTTGATGATTTCAGAAAAAGCCGAATTGCAAATTATGAATTTCCGACCATATTTTTTGTCATTTTTCTGAGCGTATCATACGCCATCATTACATGCCCGGACTTCACACTGCTCACAGTTGGTCTGTTGAAAAGGACTTTGCCGCCAGTTGAGCGGGGTAAAAAGAGATAACAAAAGTAATCGCCACCATCACCAAAGCGGTGATCACAAAATCTGCGATCTTTAGCTTTACAGGATAAGCATTTACGATGGCGTTGTCCATGCCCATACCAACTAACCCAAATTTGTTTTGAAGCAGACAAATGGTGGCCCCCAGCAAAAGGCCTGCGGCTGCACCCCAAAAAGCTATAATGCCACCCTCCATTAAGAAAATTCTTTTTATTAAAAAATCTTGGGCACCTAAGGCAGAAAGTACGGCCATGTCTTTTTTCTTGTCGATGGCCAGCATCATCAATGAAAAGAAGATGTTGATGGAGGCGATGACCACCAACAACACAAAGAAAAAAAAGACAAACAGCTTTTCCATTTTCAGGAGCTTGTACAAATCCTTATGTTGTTCTTCATTGGTCAATACGCTAAACGACTCTCCCAACAAAGACTTTAATTGGCGTTGAACTTCGGCAGTATCCGCACCTTCCATTGTTTTTATTTCGAGAGAGGTTCGCTTGTTGCCGTAGTCCATCAAATCCTGCACAAAATCCAACGGTAGCATCACATAGCTTTCATCGATGTTCTTTTCAATTTTAAACACGGCCCCTGGCTGGATGTCGCGCCTGGCATACAATTTCGAAACATCGAGTGTGCCTGACTTAAGGTTCTTGATATAATACACTTGCAGTGGGTATATGTTGCCCTCTATGCCAATGGATAGCGCGTACTGAACACCACTTCCGACAATTGCATAGTTGACACCCTTTTCGTGCAACCGCAAACGGCCGTCTGAGATGTGGTTGTCCAAACGATGTTGATCGATAAAGTTATCACTCACGCCTTTGATGGTCACTACCATGTCCGCATCGCGGTAGCGGATGTAGGCATAGTCTTCAATCACTTCAGTAACAATCTGCACACCTTTCACTGATTCAATTTTTTTCTTCAATGTAGGCGTAAATTCAAACGACTTTCCTTTTACTACTTCAACTTTAAGTTCTGGATCGAAGGAGGTATTGAGCGATCGAAGGAGATCCTCAAGGCCATTGAAAACAGACAAAACAATAATGAGTGCCGATGTGGCAATTGCCACAATGAACATTGAAATCAGAGAAATAACATTGATGAAATTGCGTTTGCGCTTTGCAAGCAAATATCGCTTTGCTATGAAGAACGGAAAGTTCACAACTACTTGTCTTCTTTGGGAATGTTCAGGCTTTTGATTAAGTCTTCTATGCGCTGTGCATTCTCTTCCACTTCGTCAATAAAGAATTGAAGCTGCGGAACGATGCGGGCTTGGTTGCGTATTTGCTGACCCAGTTCCTTCCGGATTTCTTTCTGCCGCAGGTTGATGTGGTCCAGTAATTTCTTTTTATCCTTCGCCAGGCTCATGCTCAGGTACACGCGCGCCAAACTTAAGTCAGGGCTCATCTTCACCTCTGCAATTGTGATCAACTGACCTTCCAACAAGCCTTCTTTGTGTGTGAAAAAAATCGAACTCAACTCTTTTTGAATCAAGCGGGCATACTTTTGCTGACGTAAACTGCTCATAGGTAGCAAAGATAGGCGATTGGTGATTGATTCATCACAAAACTTTTTCGCCTTACCCCATCCATGCTGAATTGTTTATAATAAATTTGAACTTTTCTGCCATGCTGCAATTCTTCCGATTTAACGACCCCTATCGATTGCTGTTTGTATTAGTGATACTTATCACGGTGGGTTTGTCACTTTTTGTATTCCAGCAGCCGCTTACGGTGCCAGAGTTGAACCAATTTGCACTTGGCGAAATGCTCAACGACAATAAGGCTCTTTACGTGGAGATAATTGATAGAACCCCACCCATATTTGCATGGTTGAGCGAACTGGCAGAGACGCTTTTTGGGCGAAGTGTTGTTGCTCGGCACGTGGTGGCGCTCCTTCTCATCTTTTTTTCAGCAGCCTATTTTTCCATTTTGCTCATTAACAACAAAGCCTACAATGAAAATAACTACCTGCCCGCACTGGTGTTTGGCGTTCTTTGTTGCTGCTCATTCGATTTTTTTCAGTTTTCGCCACAGTTGATGGCATCTATTGTCCTGCTTTTTGCATTAAATAACCTATTCAAAGAAATTGAATTTCGCGTACAACGCGATGAAACGGTTTTCAACCTCGGCCTGTTTGTGGGCATCGCCAGCTTGCTGGTATTTAGTTATATCATTTTTCTGATTGGAACCGTAGCTATCCTACTAATATTTACCCGTATCTCATTGCGAAAACTGTTGTTGTTAATCGTTGGTTTCTTGCTACCGCATGCCATGCTATTCACGTTTTATTGGTATGGCGATCATCATCAGGCATTCATCCAATATTTTTATCTGGCGAATCTTAGTTTAGGCGACATACCGTTGATTGAGTCCCAATCCCTGTGGATACTCGGGGCGGTTCCGTTGGTTTATTTTGTTTTCTCGTTGGTGATGTTGAATCGTGAGGCACGTTTTACCAAATACCAATCGCAACTGTTGCAGGTAATGTTGCTTTGGATGATTGTTGGGTTAGTGGAGATTGTGTTTACGCAACAGCGCACTCCGCATTCGTTTATCACATTAATTCCATCACTTACATACTTCATCAGTCATTATTTGCTGCTCATTCGCAGAAAGCGAATTGCCGAAATGATGTTATGGCTATTAGTGTTGGGGGTTCTAGGGGTGAGTTGGCTGGCCAAGACAGGCAGACTATCTTCCGTAAACTACGCCAATTTGATTGTGGTAGAAAAATCGAAAAGCAGCATAGCAGGAAAAAGAGTATTGAACCTAGACGATGACATCACGATTTACCAACGCAACAAAGTTGCCGGCTTTTTTCTTGACCCGAAGCTTTCGCAATCAGTGAGTAAGCATCCGGAGTATTTTAAAAATGTGTTATTGATGCAACTTTCGTTTGAAAAAGACGCGCCTGAAATAATTGTGGACAAAGATGACTTGATGAAGCCGTTCTTCCAACGGATGCCAAAATGGAAACCCCAGTACAAAAGAGAAGGTGTTTACTACAGGCGAGTGAACTAGCCTACGTTTAACAAGCCTTTACAATCTCAACAAACTCACGTGACTTTAAAGACGCGCCACCCACCAAACCGCCATCCACATCGGGGCAGGCAAAAAGTTCTTTGGCGTTATCGGCCTTTACGCTGCCGCCATATAAAATTGAAATAGAATCGGCCACCATCTGACCATATTTTGCTGCAATGTGCCTGCGAATCACCGCATGCATTTCTTGCGCTTGCTGCGAGGTGGCCGTCTTGCCCGTTCCAATGGCCCAAACAGGTTCATAAGCAATCACCACTTTCTGAATGGCATCTGCAGAGAGGTGAAATAAACCCTCTTCCACCTGCTGCTTCACCAACGCTTCATGGGTTCCATTTTCCCGGATTTCCAATGGCTCGCCACAACAGAAAATCGGAGTCAGGCCACTTGCCAGGGCTTTGTCTGTCTTAACTGCCAATGTTTTGTTGTTTTCCGCAAAATATTGTCTTCGTTCGCTATGGCCAATAATCACGTACGGTACACCCATTGATTGTAACATGCCTGCAGAAATCTCACCTGTGTAGGCGCCAGCATCATGCTCGCTGCAATTTTGAGCACCCACTTTTACACGACTGTTGCCCAACTGTGATTTGACGCTGCTGAGATAAACAAAAGGGGTACACAGGATTACTTCCACTGGCCGGGTGACTTCATCGGCCACCATGCCCATCACTTCGGCTGTCAGTATGCGTGCCTCTTCCCAAGTTTTGTTCATCTTCCAGTTACCTGCAACAATCTTCTTTCGCATAATGTGTAAGGTTTATTTTTTTGTAAAAGTAAATGTTTCATCGGGCTTATTGCGAGTGAGCCGCGAGCTCTTTACGGGTGCCTGATACGTGATGTGCACCAAGTTCGATTGGTCTTCGTGCGTTTCCATGATACAATCGTTTTGAACGCGCACCGTCTTGGCTTTTTTTACATTTGGAACCTCGATGTAGCAAAGAAAAGAGAGATCTTCCTTTTCGACAGCCAGAAAATTCATTTTCATGGGTTTGCCATCCACCCACACTTTAAAATGCAGCCGTACATATTCTTCTACTAACTGGTGTGTGGTAGCGCCTTTGGGTTCAAGAATGTCGAGGTCTGGATTTTTTTTCAGGCCACGCACAGCAAGCTCGGTATCATCTATGAACATGCGCATGGTAGCCTGCAGCGATTTATCTTTTTCGCTGTAGTTGATTTCTGTTACCGAGATGTGGATGGGGTGAAGTTGTTCAGGCGTGGGACTGAACCAAAAAAAGAAAGAAAGAAACAGTGGTTTCATGCACTCAAAATTAGAAAAGATTCACAATCGATCGTCTTTTTTTCCTTTTACAAAATCCCACCGTAGTGGCTGTTCTTTAAAAAGAAATACATGAAATACACGTTCAAACAAGTGGCCGAAATAAAGTTGAGCCACATGGTGTGGCCATAGTCTGCTTTGCGTTCATTCTTCCACACCTGCAAAAACCAATACATAAAATATAATACCACAGGTGCGAGTGCAATTAAAAAGGCAATAGCTAGGTCGAGGGTATAAAAGTGAACGAAGAACCAAACAAAGCCACCAGCCGCCAATCCAAAAACTGCCTGAACAAAAATGAAAGTGCCGCGGATGCCCAGCCACATGCTCATGGTGCGGTCGCCATGCTTGGCGTCTTCTTCGTGTTGATACACTTGTGTCATCGGATAATTGCCCCAGAGCATAATGCTGGTGAGCACTGCCGGAATGAGAATTTTTGCCTGCGCGAGGTTAGCGATATCCACATGGTTGATGCCTACATAGCTCATCAAAAAAGTGAACAATCCCTGAAAAAATCCGGTCACCAACCATCCCCCGAAAGGATATTTCTTCAAACGAATGGCGGGATGACTATAGGCTTTGCTGGCCAACCCATACATGAACAGCATCACACCAAACAAAAGGCTGATTTTTAAAATTGCAAACACAATCGCCACAACATCCAGCAGCATTGCCGCGTAGTAGAGTGTTTTGTTTACGGGAGGAGGGTTTTTTAAACCGCCTATGCTCTGCTCGTCTTTATCAAAGTAGCTGTTATAGCCATTACTGGCAGGGTAAAGAAAAAGGTGTATCAGCAGGAAAGACCAAAGTAAGCGATCTGCCGTAAAGTCGGGCGACTGGCTAAGCGCGAACAGGTAAACCGGCAGCAAAAAGTAACTGAACGGAAAGCGCAAGTGCAATAACGTGGAGCGAAGCATGATTCCCAAAAGTTTCGGAAAGATAACCAAATGAAAACGCTGACTCGTTTGAATGCGTGTTTGATTTCTCCCTATTTTTTTCTCAGCACAAACCGATAGTATACCCTTGTGCCGTCTTTTAAGGTATTGTAAAATCGTGACCCGACAACACCGGCAAAATCAGAAAACAACTTTTGCCACCGTTTTGGTACAAGCTCTTCTATCCGTTTTACCTTCGCTGGGTTTTCTGCTTCAATGGCAGCAATCACGTTTTTACTGATGTTCTCTTCCTTTACTAATTCCAATCCGCTGTTTTTGATTTGCTCTTGAAATAGTTCCATGTTTTTCACTTCATTTCGAAAGTCAACCATCAACAAATAACCGTTGGGTTTAAGTACACGCTTTACTTCGCTCAAAAATTTATCTACGCTACCATAGCAGTGGCTTGATTCCACATTGATTACCACATCTATGCTGCTGTTCTCAACGGGTATTTCTTCAGCACTTCCTTGAATGAACTTCAAATTGCTTTGCTGGTGAACTTTATTTGCTAAATCAACTGCACTTTGCGCTAGGTCTAAACCTACATACGAATTTGGATTCATGGCACCCGCCAAATAGCGCGCCCCCCCTCCGCGCCCGCTGCCCACTTCTAGCACATCCTTATTGGTGATGGAAGTCTTTGCTGCTAGGTAATGGTACATTTGTAAAGGATATCGCTGAAGCACCGAATCTTTCAATCGCAGGGGTGCCTCGTCAGCATTGGGTTCGTACCCATAATTCATGAAATGCCAATCTTCTGCTGGAATATATTTTGCCAACAACTCATAGGTGATTTTTGCATTGAAGCGCTTGAACCAGGCGTAGCGCTTAAAGGTTTTAATGATTAGGTTGACCATGAGGCAAAGGTAGTTGCATTTGACTGTAACACAATAAAAAAGGGAGGCACTGGCCTCCCTTGTTTTTTTGATAATGAATCATTTATCGCTGAATCACTAGTTTCAGTTTTTGGATTTCACCTGAAATATTGGTTTCCACCATATATACGCCCGGCACCAAAGAAGTCAAATTGACAATTACCTTGCCTCCGCTAACTGAGTGGCTACAGTTCATGGTTTCGCCTATGCTGTTCATCACAGTTAACGAGATCAACTCCTTTCCTTTCAAGTTGAAGGCTGTAAATGTGGAGGCTGGGTTGGGATGCAATGTGCGCTCGTTGTTATCATTCGGTACCTCCGTTACGCAAACTTGATAATAGGTAAAACTGTTATCCCTGTCAACCTGCTTTAAGCGGTAGTAGGCGAAACCAGGTGCCACATTGTAATCCCTAATTGAATAAGATTTTCTTGTTAAACTATTGCCAGCCGCTGTCACCCTTTCGATTGGATAAAAATTAATTCCGTTCTCTGAGCGCTCAACATCAAAATAGTCTGAGTTTACCTCGCTCTGAGTACTCCACCTTACCTCGACAAAATTGTAAATCAATTGGCAATTAAAATCTGATAACACCACCGGCAACGGGTTGCTATTGTCAATAGTTGCCAGCGTGTATGGTCCGTAAACAGAACTTACGTTGCTTGTAACGGTACCAGCCGAGGTGTTGCCTGTGGTTGCTGAGTTCCCTTGGTCGGTCCAGATAGATCCGTTCCACGCGGCAACACGCAAAGAACTTAGGTTGCCAACACCACCACTGTTAGATCCCCAGCTAAGCGTTACATTCACATTAGCAGTTCCAGCGGTCCTATTCAATAGCCAGTACTCGGCCCCACTTACGTGATCGAGTGTTACCGCTCGCTGGGCGTTAGGGTACAAAGCGTTTGGATTTGTATCTACATATTGCGCAGTAAACGTTGTCGAGGTACCTGGGCTCGAAATCGCTATGGGTCTATACAGGTTGCTGGCTCCGACAGGGAACGTAAATGCATTTGTACCAATTTTGGTTACCACACCGTTGATGTAGCTGGTATTGCTTGCACCCGTGGTGGTTGATCCATTCAAGAATTGGAGCGTAGCGTTTTGGTTCACAATGCCGCTTGAGAAAGTCAAAGCGCCCCCAATCTGGTGAGTACCTGCTGAGATAGTTATCGGGTTTGCCTTATTCATGAAAACACTAAAGAAAGTATTGGTTCCTGTGGATGAAATGGTGTTTCCAACGTTGCTGCCTAAAAAGCTCACCGTGCCAGAATTGGGCACAAAGTTTCCATTGTTTGCCCAGTTGCCATGCACATTGATTCCAAAAACGGAGTTGGTAGTAAGACTTGCAGCGGCTATCACCGGTGTGGTTAGATTCGTCCCGGTAAATTGCACAGAAGGATTAATAGTGACGTTGCGGGCAACAGCGCCATTGTTATTGATCAGTGGCATATTTTGTGGTCCAGCAGCCGGAATCAAAGCATCTGTCGTTGAAGTTGGTACACCACCGCACCAGTTGCTGGCAGTAAACCAATCGTTGCTGGTGCCCCCCAACCAAACGGTAGTGCCCACGGGCTGGGTTATTAATGTAAAGGCTACTTGCAGGTAAGATCCACCACCACCTTGTTGCATTTGAAATTCAACGGTAGAAGACGAATTAAGTACGCCAGTCCATACATTGGTGTGCGTGTCACAACATCCGTTATGCCGCGCAACCTGCACACCGTTGATT
The DNA here is from genome assembly GCA_018267275.1 of Bacteroidota bacterium. GTDB lineage: Bacteria > Bacteroidota > Bacteroidia > Cytophagales > Cyclobacteriaceae > ELB16-189. Next base: position 330,634 of record JAFDYV010000004.1, read on the forward strand.
AGGAGGTAAAAATCGTCATCGTGCGCGGGTATATCAATTTGATATACGCCACAAGTAAAACCAGTGCGTTTGGCAGAAATGCTGATATTGGAGGCATTCATCGTGCAACCCAACCAGGCTGTTCCATTGGTACCATTTGCAGTTGAAGGAGCAGCACCACTAGCCCAACGAGTGCGGGTATCAAAGTTCAAACCAGTTGCTCCGCTTCCATTCTCAGTGTAGTATCCCTGATAATTGGTGCCAATCGTTTGTGAATTGAACCCATAAACATTCCAAGTTCCTGTAGGAAACGTTGTAATCGCAGGTAACGGAATAACGGTAATAGTAGTAGTCGCGGAATTGGTCGCGCAGTTGTTGCTGCCTGTAACGGTATAGGTGGTAGTTGTGGTGGGGTTTGCAATAACTGAAAATCCTGTTGTGGCGCTCAACCCTGTCGCTGGGCTCCACGTATAACTTGCCGCGCCACTTGCTGTCAATGTGGTAGTAGCGGTGGGGCATGAAACGGTTGCAGCCGTTGGAGTAACCGCAGTATTTGGCAAAGGATCGACAGTAAGCGTAAAGCTACGAGAAGCCGTACAACCGGTACCACCTGCGTCAGTAAGAGTATTTGTAACCGTATAACTTGACGCAGCTGAAGCGGTAGTTTGCAAAAAAGGATTTGCTTGGTTAGCGCTCGGGCTGAACGAGATGTTACCGTCATTGGGGGAATAGCTCCAAGAATAAGTGGCACCAACAAGCGAAGAAGTTGCAGACAAAGCCGCATTCGTTCCCGCACAAACGGTGATGTCTGTGTTAATGGTTTGTGGCCGATTTGACGAAGGTAAAAATGTTACCTGAAGTTGACCCGGACCGTTATTATTGATCAACCGAAGTTCAACCTGAGATGATGGCCCCAAAAAACCTGTCCAAACATTAGTCTGAAGTGTGGGTGTGTATCCATTATTCTGGAAAACCTGAACACCGTCTACTAACATCGTAAATTGATCATCTTGAAAATCAACATTGACTTGATAGTACCCACAAGTAAAGTTGGTACGTCTAAAACTCATAGAGTAGTTGGTAGACACTGCAGGCGCTACAAATGAACATCCTGAATATGCCAAACCCGAGGCGGCATTGGCAACAGATGGCCCAGCACCGTTTGCCCAACGCGTAGTTGTATTGAAGCTTACATTGTTTTCGGTGTAATAGCCGTACAAATTGCTGTACGTAGTATTGTTATAGTGGCAGAAAACATTCCAGGTATTATTTCCAAAGCTTGCCGCTCCGGTACTGGGCGGTGAACTTGGTCTCACTTGCACGGTAGCGGTAACGTTGACAGGCGCGCTATTGGTGCAGCCGTTGTTGCCTATAACGGTATACGTGGTAGTCGATGGCGGGTCCGCAATCAAAGCAGAATTTATGGCCGTGCCTGTATATGCGCCTCCTCCAGGAAATGATAACCCTGTTGTAGGTGACCATGTGTATGTAGACGCACCACTTGCGGTCAAGGTAGTTGTGTTAATTCCCGAGCAAAACGTTGGCGCTGAGTTCGTGACACTTACTACAGGAGTTGCATTCGAGATTGTCACTGTTGTTGTTCCACTTACTGAACAGCCTGAAACAGCGTCAGTGCCTGTCACAGTGTACGTGGTAGTCGTGGAGGGTGCTGCAACAACACTTGCTCCTAATCCATTGCTTGGTGTTAAGCCTGTTGTCGGTGTCCATGCATAAGTAAGAGACAGTGGTGAGCTTACCGTTAGTGTTGCAGGAGTAGAAGGAGTTGAGCATTGGACGATACTTGGCGAAATGGTAAGCGGGCTGGGTGCTGCCGCAATGTTTACTTGTAAATAGCCAGGCCCCGCTCCGTTTTGGAATTGAAACTCAACTGTTGTTGCCGGATTGATAAAACCGGTCCACACGTTGGTGTGTGAATCACAGCAGCCGACATGCGCAAACACTTGTGCACCATCAATGAACACTCGAACATCGTCATCGTGGCCGGGAATATCGATTTGATAATAACCGCATGGGATATTAGTGCGCTTAAGACTTACGGAGTACTGTTGCCCCACCGGGCCGGGATGTGGACAACCTTGATATGCGTTGCCAGCACCCTGCGAAGCATCTGCTGCAACGGGCCCTGCCGTGTTACCCCACCTTGTTTGTGTGTTAAAACTTAAATTGTTTTCGATGTACCTACCTAAATAGATATTTGAGTTGATGGTATTTGGGTTACTAGAAAGTGCCTGACCGGAGTATACATAAGCATTCCAAACTCCATTACCAAAGGCAGATGGAGTGCCGGCCGATGCGTTGACTGTTAGGTTCACCCCATTGTCAGGACTCAGCACGCCCGAAGGGTTTGAACTAATTACCCGAATACGATAGCCTGTGCCAGCCACAGGGGACCCAATATTTGCGCTAATCGAACCGCTGCCGGTGGAGGTAATTGTACCAACCGTAACCGGAGAAGCAAAGCTACCGACAGCATCAGAAAGCTGAGCCGTAAACACATTACCCGCAGGGAACGTACAGTTAACAGTGTAGTTTACCGTGAAGTTCTGTCCTTGACAGAACGTAGTCGTGCCACCAGTAATTGTCGGAGCTGCGATAGCTAATGCATTTATTGTAAAAGAAGTTGAGGCAGGACTTGTGCGCACGGGATTCGTAGATACAACTCTCAACAAGTAGTTAGAACCAGAAGGTGCCGTAAATGGCAAATTAACGGTTGCCACACTACCAGTAGTTGCTGCAAAAGGCCCCGCGACAACTGTAGGAGATGAAAAACTACCTGTTCCATCTGAAAGCTCAACTGAAAAGGTGTTACCCGGTACAAAGCCACAACCTGTTGCTAGATTATTATTAATATTAAATGTGGTGCCGGCACAGTAAGTTGCTCCCAAGCCTGTGGGGGCATTCAACCCTATTGCATTTATGGTCAAATTTGTTCCATTGTCCGGGCTTATGCGGCCTCCCGTTGGATTTGAACTGATCACACGAATGCGGTAACCATTACCTGGCGTTACCCCAACAGGTATGGTTACTGAAATCGCCCCGGCAGCAGATGCCGTTACAGATCCTATGTCCACAGGCGTAGCGAAACTACCTGCGGAGTTTGATAGCTGCGCAGTGAAAACATTATTGGAAGGCGTATTTGGAAAAGAACAACTGTTCAACAAAGTATAATTCACATTAAATGTTTGATTAGGGCAAAATGTAGTTCCGGCAAAAGTGGGGGAATTGATTCCGTAATCAGATATGGTCAAGTTGGTGCCATTGTCTGCACCTACCACCCCGGAACCAGGGTTTGAACTTACAATTCGGATTCTGTAGGCACTACCTGCTGGCGCACTTCCTAAGTTGGCAGAGATAGAGCCACTTGCGTTGGAGGTGACTGACCCGATATTTGTCGGAGATGCAAAACTACCTGTGGCATCAGACAGTTGAGCTGTAAACACATTGTTTGCAGGTGTGTTCGGAAAATTTGAACACACTGTGTAGTTTACTGTAAGGCTTTGGCCTTGGCAAAAAGTAGTTGCACCTCCTGCAATCGTTGGGCTTGGAATGAAAGTAATTTGATAAAAAACTCCTTGGTTGCACTCAACAGTGTTTCTGTTTGCAGTGGAAAGCGCAGACGGGAAAACCACTATTTCCGCAATTCTGCCAGACAAAAAAAAGTTTGAACCATCGAAACTGCCAATCCAGATGTTTGCCGTGCTGGTAACAGTAGAAGAAAAAGAAGCGCTGGAGAGCACATTGGAACCATTTTGCCAAATATCGCCCTGTGCCCCGCTTTTTCTAAATGTGCCGATGGCATACGTACCCCACGTGAGGCCCGTTTGAATTCGTCCTGAGGCTCCGATATTGCCGATATCGAAATAGGTATTCGCATCATTCCACGGTGCATGAATATTAAATCGGTTTCCGCCCCCATCCCCATTGGAAAGAATGGATGATTGTACGATACCATTTTGAGCTACGAAATTTGCGGTCGTTTGATTTCCGGCTGTTGTTGCTGATACGCCCGTCAAAGTTGTTTGCAATGTTTGTCCACCCGAAAAAACCACGGCTGGTTGGGAGTTTTGAGAATCGACTAGCCCTGCGTTCACTATTCTAGGCTGGGCAGCTGCTGTGCCTTGTGTTGCATTACGTCCATTGCCACTTTGATCATACCAAATATTAACTGTGCCTGAATTTGAGCCGATCCAAGTTGTGAGGGTTGTGGCAGTTGCGGCACCACCACCCGCATTACTCACCTGCGAAGAGAGAGATACGACACCTGTCCCGTCAAAGTAAACATCCCTCAATTCGTTGTCAGAACTTCTGCGAACACGCATTGCCGGCCCCGTATAGGCGGTAGAAAGCCTCCGAACACTGTATGCGCCAGCGCTGGGCGTAGCAGCAGTTAGTCCTAAGTTATTGAGTGTGTTCTGCGCAAATACCCCATATTCCCAGAAAGAACTTAAAATAACTAAAACACAGGCAAAAAATTTTTTCATAGACATAAGTAACTTACAAAGATACAATAACTTATGATCCTGTAACCTTTTTTAGCGCAACGACCCCTTCAAATTTTAAAGGTTAACCCAAAAAGCAACAAATGCAAACGTTTGCAACACGCTCATATTTTCACTTGACCCATTGGTAGCAACTACCGGATCCATCGGTTTGGAATGAGCAAACTATGGTCGAGAAAGTGGACTCGTATTCGCCATTTTCGAAAAAGAGAAGATTGCAAATTACCTCTTCCTATTGCCCCAACAGTAAGCTATTTTTGCTAGGTTCCGAAAAACCCAATGTTGGCAACTTTCCACTCATTGCCAACCTCGTGGAGCATAGGTACGCGAATATTATCAAAGAGTTTGCAAAGGTTGGGACCTAAATGTACAGCTATATCAAAAAGGAGATTCGATGGAGCGGAATGAAAATAGGTGTGTTGGTCAACCGAATAATTAACGAACTCAAACGAAGTATTATGTGTGATGTTAATTTATAGTCTTGAATTGAACGCCCACGTAATAGTTCCTCCCCGCTGCTGCATTGTAATACCGTCCTCCCGTTGCATTCAGATCATTTCCCAAACTATACGTCTGGTCGCTGGCGTTGTCGATGCCCAGCCAAAAATCAATAGGGAATTTTTTAATAGACGATGCCCAACCTAAACGACTGCCGATTAAAAAGTAAGAAGCGGCAAAATCGGTGTTGGCATCGTTGAGCGGAATGGCACCAACATAATTGAAAGTGGCGTTGAGATAAAAACCCGTTTTCGTTTTTATGTCCAAACCAGAAACCAAAATGATTGGCGCAGTGCCCGTCAGATTTTTATAAGAGAAGTTTTGTTGGTTTTTGATGTAGGTATTGAACTGAAAATTATTGCGCGTGTAGCTCGTCCAGATTTTGAGTGAAGAAAGCAAAGAACCTTTCATTTCCTTAAAATAACTCACCATCACTTCGGCACCTAATTGTGAGGTGCCACCGGCATTCACAAAAAAATCTGCGCCATTGATTTGCCGTTGCACTACAATGGTTTCGTTTTGTTGTAAAGAAAATAGCGCGACATCAAATGAAAAATTTTTCAGAAACCTTCCCCGTGCGCCCAGCTCGTAGTTGATGCCTGTTTCGGCACGCAAGCTATCGTTGTAATTGTTTGTATTGTTTGGAGGCCGTACTTCGGCTGATGTAGGCGGAGAAAAGCCTTTGCTTATGCTTCCATAAAAGGAAAATGCTGAATTAAATTTTTTTAATAACGCGATGCGAGGAATCAGCACTGGCTCAAAATTTCTGTTTTGCTGAATATTGGGCGTTACTGAAATACGTTTGAATTGGTAGGAAATAAAATTACCACTTACACCAAGGGTAAGATAAAAATCATTTCGCAAATCCACTTCAGTTTGAGCAAAGACCGATGCAAGCGAAGATTTTAATTCATCGCTAAATTGAAGATTGCCCGCGACACCTTTTAGGTTGTCATAGTTTTTGACAGGTGAATCAAATAATTGAAACTCGCCACCAAACGTAAGTTTCCCTTTTAGTTGGGAATCAGCAAATAGATATTGATTTTCCAATCTCCCTCCCCAATTGTTTTCGTTGCGCAATTCATAGTTAGCGATTGCAGGGTTTTTGAAGTCGGTAGTTGAACCAAACAATCCAACCTTGGTTAACCAGCTTTCATTCCATTGATGGTCTATTAGCAAACCCGAATAAAAAGTTTTGTTATATACTGATGCTTGTTGTTCAATCGCACTTAGAAATGTGGTCGTTGGTGTAACGACTACTGGGCGAGCTTGGCGCGGGTCTTGGTCGTATTGTGCTTTTGTCAATGCGCCCGGTGTTTGGTAAGACAAATCGGTGTAGAAAGACGTAGAGCGCAAAATGGTTTTGCTGGCCAACTGAAATTGCAATTCTACATTCAGGGCATCGCGCCTCATGGCCGTTTGTTGGCGGTAGCCGTCTGCTTGTTGACGGGCATATTGAATGGTTGCTTTCACATTTCGCTCGGCCGCAGTGGCTTGTAGCTGATAGCGTTGCAAACCATAACTGCCCACCACAGCAGAAAGTTGAATTTCGTTTTTCGTTGGCACCGAAGAACTCAGCAACAGTACACCGCCCATGCCGGCACCATACAAACTGCCACTCGGCCCTTTGATGACTTCAATTTGACTTACCGAATTGAAATCAAGCAAATTCAAATATGTGTTGCCGCCCCCATCGGTCAGAGGCAAGCCATTCCAATAAAATTTTACGTTGCGCACCCCAAAAGGCGACCGCAGCGAACTGCCGCGAATCGCCAGCCGAAAACTGCCGGGCGAGCGCTCTTCCATGCGCACACCCGCAATGGTGTTGAGCGCAGGCAAAAGTGAAGTGTTGTTGAAACGGTTCAATTCTTTTGCATCAACGATGGCTACCGAAGCAGCCACTTGTTGCAAAGGTTTTTCAGAAGCAAATGCCCGAACCACAACTTGGTCAAGAATTTTGGTGGAGTCGGTTTGGGCACAGACGCAACAGCCAAAAAAAACAAAAACAATTGTAACAGAAACTCTTTTCATCCTATTTGTGCCTTCGGGGTAAAAATTCTACACCAAGTAGCAAAGAACGCAAACTTGATATTATCTCAAATTCTTTTTCCTACCTTTACCAAGTGAAGCAACTGGTAGCCGCCTTATTTTTGTTCGCCTACATTAGCTCGACCACCGAGTTTCATGAGACATTGCGCTTGCCGCTTTTGTTTGAGCACTATGCCGAGCACCAAGCAAAAGTTGCTGATCTCACCTTTTGGGAGTTTTTGGCAATGCACTACAAAACCGATGTGGCGCACGATGACCATGATAACCAACTGCCGTTTAAAGTACCCGGTCACGAGTTTGCTGCGACTATAATCGCCTTGCCTGTTGCCAAAGTGGCGTTGAAAGAAAACAACCTCCCCGAAAAAGTAAATCACCACTTCGCCTACCGCGAAGCATCTTTCGAATCACAACTCAGCGATATTTTTCAGCCTCCAAAAATTTAGGTTCGAGACCTGATATAGTCAGGATCACAGATTGCTCCAGCAAAAGCTAAGTAATCTGGAATCTTAAATCTGGAATCTTAAATCTTATACATGCTTAACAGCATCATCTCTTTTTCAATAAAGAACAAATTAATTATTGGTATGCTCACCATTGGGTTGGTGGTGTGGGGCAGCTATTCACTCAAGCAACTGCCCATTGATGCAGTACCCGATATCACCAACAACCAAGTGCAAATACTCACGGTATCGCCCTCGCTGGCCGCACCCGAAATTGAGCGGCTGGTCACATTTCCCGTAGAGCAAACCATGGCCACCATTCCGGGCATCACCGAAATGCGTTCGTTCTCCCGCTTTGGTTTGTCAGTAGTCACCATTGTATTTACTGAAAGTACCGATGTGTATTGGGCGCGCCAACAAGTAAACGAGCGATTGACCAAGGCAAAAGAGGCTATCCCCAAAGGCGCTGGTAGCCCTGAGCTGGCTCCGGTTTCAACAGGCTTGAGCGAGATTTATCAATACGTGTTGCGTCCCAAAAAAGGGTACGAGTCAAAATACTCAGCCATGGAATTGCGCACCATTCAAGATTGGATTGTTCGCAGGCAACTACTCGGCACTGAGGGGGTAGCAGATGTAGGCAGCTGGGGTGGCTACTTGAAGCAATACGAAATCGCGCTAAGCCCAGAGAAGTTGCGTAGCATGAATGTGAGCATCAATGAAATTTTTCAAGCCCTGGAAAAAAACAATCAAAATACAGGAGGTGCCTACATCGACAAAAAGCCCTTCGCTTATTTCATTCGTAGCGAAGGCTTGGTGAATGGATTGGAAGACATCGAGAAGATTGTAGTAAAGAACACCGAAAAAGGCTTGCCCGTGCTCATTCGCGATGTGGCTACCGTACAGTTTGGCCATGCCATACGCTATGGTGCCATTACCTACAATGACGAGGGCGAAGTAGTGGGTTCTGTGGTGCTGATGTTGAAAGGGGCCAACTCTTCTTTTGTAATCGAAAAAGTGAAAGAACGCATCGAACAAATAAAAACCACCCTGCCCGAAGGCGTGGAGATAGTGCCCTACTTGGATAGAACTAAACTTGTGAATAATGCTATTGATACTGTTGCAAAGAACCTAGCCGAAGGGGCGCTGATTGTGATTTTTGTGTTAGTGCTGCTGCTGGGCAACCTTCGGGCTGGATTGATTGTGGCATCGGTCATTCCGTTGGCAATGCTGTTTGCCATTACACTCATGAATTTATTTGGCGTATCGGGCAACTTGATGAGTTTGGGTGCTATTGATTTTGGTTTGATTGTGGATGGCGCGGTGATCATTGTAGAGGCCACTATGCACCATTTGCAGGTGCGCAACATCAACTACCGACTTACACAAAAAGAAATGGATGATGAAGTGTTTGAGTCTGCCACGCGCATCCGTAGCAGTGCCGCATTTGGCGAAATCATCATCTTAATTGTATACATACCAATCTTAGCCTTGGTAGGCATTGAGGGCAAGATGTTCAGGCCCATGGCGCAGACTGTTTCGTTTGCCATATTGGGTGCCCTGGTATTGTCGTTGACTTACGTGCCAATGATGTCTGCACTCATGCTCAGCAAAAACCCACTGCCGAAAGAAACTATTTCTGATAAATTCATTCGCTTTCTTCATCGCTTGTACGAACCAGCGCTGGCGTTGGGGCTGCGTTTCAGGGCTATTGTGGTAATTTCGTCTTTGGTGGTTTTTCTTACCAGTCTCGCAGTTTTCTTTCAACTGGGTGGGGAGTTCATTCCCACACTTGATGAGGGGGACTTTGCCGTAGAGACGAGGATACTCACCGGCAGTTCTCTTTCGCAAATGACAGAAACTGTACAAAAAAGCGCTCGCGTTTTATTAGACAACTTTCCGGAGGCAAAAAGAGTGATTGGCAAAATCGGCACTTCAGAAATCCCAACCGACCCAATGCCCATTGAGAATGCCGACTTACTGGTAGTGCTGAAGGACAAGGATGAATGGACCAGCGCCAGCACGCGCGATGAACTTGCGGAAAAAATGGCAACCAAGCTAAACGAAGAAATGCCGGGCGTGTGGTTTGGATTTCAACAACCCATTCAGATGCGCTTCAACGAGCTAATGACAGGCGCAAGACAAGATGTGGTATTGAAAATTTATGGTGAGGATTTACAACTGCTTGCTGACTATGCCGACCAGTTGGGTAAAATCGCGAAGAAGGTTGAAGGTGCACAAGACGTTTACATTGAACCCATCAGTGGTTTGCCACAATACATGGTAACGTTCGATCGCGTGAAGCTCGCGCAGTTCGGGTTAAGCGTAGAAGAGGTAAACCGTGTTTTGCGTACAGGTTTTGCCGGTGAAGCAGCTGGGGTAGTATACGAAAATGAAAAACGGTTTGATTTAGTGGTGCGCCTTCAATCGCAAGACCGGCAAAGCATTGAAAACTTAAAAGCAATCTACATCACTACCCAAAACGGAAGGCAAGTGCCGTTGGAGCAGTTGGCGCATGTTGAATTGAAAGAGGGCGCTAATCAAATACAGCGTGACGATGCGAAGCGCAGAATCGCGGTAGGCTTTAACGTGCGTGGTCGCGATGTGGAGAGCATCGTGCGAGAGATGACGGAAAAAATTCAGAAAGAAGTGAAGTTTGAACCAGGCTATTATGTGAAGTACGGGGGTTCGTTCAAAAACCTGGAAGAAGCCAAGCAGCGATTGATGGTAGCCGTGCCGGTTGCTTTATTGTTGATCTTCATCTTATTGTATCTCACATTTCACTCACTCAAACAAGGCGTACTGATTTTTACAGCCATCCCACTATCGGCCATTGGCGGTGTGTTTGCGCTTTGGATATTGGGAATGCCATTCAGCATTTCTGCGGGAGTTGGTTTTATCGCTTTGTTTGGCGTTGCGGTACTCAACGGCATTGTATTGATTGGCGAATTCAACCGACTGAAAAACCAAGGTGGCCTTACGCTTATCGAAATAGTGAAAAAGGGCACAGAGGTACGGTTGCGCCCTGTGCTCATGACGTCACTTGTGGCCTCTTTGGGTTTCTTGCCCATGGCCCTCTCACATGGCTCGGGGGCAGAAGTGCAGCGGCCGTTGGCCACGGTGGTGATAGGTGGGTTGGTGACAGCCACATTACTCACGTTAATATTGCTGCCGATTTTGTATACCTATTTTGAAAAAGATTTAACCAATGGAGGAGAAACATCGCCTCGATGAAAAAACGAAATTGATTTTTATGAGAACTTTTTGGATTACTCTTATTACTTTCTTACTGCTGGGATGCGCAAAGAAACAAGCGGCCGACATGCCGAATGAAGGCCCTCCAGATGCCGCCCAAGTGAAAATTACTGAACAACAATTTAAAAGGTTAGGGATAGAATTGGGCAAGCCTACTGTCCGTATAATCAGCGGAGTGATTAAGGCCAACGGCATGTTAGATGTGCCTCCACAAAACTTGATTTCCATCTCGGCCCCGCTCGGTGGCTTTGTGAAAAAAACCGAACTACTGCAAGGCATGCGGGTGAAGAGAGGACAAACTATTGTTGAACTTGAGCATCCGGATTACATTCAGTTGCAAGAAGATTACCTGATGACCAAAAATCAACTAGAGTATTTGGAGTTAGAGTTTAAACGGCAAGAAGAGTTGGCCAACGAAAAAGTAAGCGCAGCAAAAGACTTTCAGATGGCAAAATCCAATTACCAATCGAGCAAGACAAAATTATCAGGGTTAAAAGCAAAACTGAATTTGATAAACATTCGCCCATCAGACATCGAAAGCGGGGAAATCAAAAGCACTATTTCAATTGTCTCGCCCATTTCTGGTTTTGTTAGTCAAGTAAATGTGAATATTGGTATGTACGTAAGTCCGAGCACACTCATGTTTCGCATTGTAGATACCGATCACCTTGATGCCGAAGTGCAGGTGTTTGAAAAAGACCTGCCCAAATTGAAAATCGGGCAAAGGGTGTTTTTGCAACTTGCCAACGAAAACGCTGAGCGCGAAGCGGATGTGTATTTAATTGGGAAGGAAATTACGCCCGAGCGAATAGTGCGTGTGCACTGCCATTTGAAAAAAGAAGACCCTCATTTGATACCGGGGTTATTTTTTAGTGCCCGCATCGAGACAGAGAAATCAAATGTAGATGCGCTGCCGGCAGATGCCGTTTTGTTGTTTGAAGGAAAACATTTTGTGTTTTTAGAAAAACAACCGTTGGTTTTTGAGCTCGTAGAGGTTGAAAAAGGGATCACGGAAAACGGATTCACGCAAGTAACTATTCCAGCAACAGAACAAAGCAAGCAGGTTGTAGTGGGGGGCGCTTACTTTTTGTTGGGTATCTTGAAAAACGGGGGTGATGAACAATAGATAAACGGCAGCGAAATAGCTACCTCGTAATTTCTTTGCGTTCTTTGCATGCTACTTAAGGAAAATGGAATTCTCTTGGCTTTTGGCATTGGGATTTTTTGCACAGGCATTGTTTGGCGCGCGTTCTGTAGTGCAATGGTACTTGTCTGAAAAGCAAGGGAAAGTAGTGTCACCTACACTATTTTGGGTATTCAGCTTGTGCGGCTCAAGTTTATTTTTGATCTACGGTTTACTTCGGCAAGATGGTGTCATCCTAATCGGGCAAAGCATTTCATTCTACATCTACGTGCGCAACCTGCAACTCAAAGATGTGTGGCGCATATTGCCGTTGCCAATCCGCGGTTTGGTGTTGTGCATTCCGCCAAGCATTGCCTTCTTGCAAATACGATCGAGTGCCAACTTTCAATTATTTGATTCATTACATCCATTGATCTTATTGGGGGTAGCTGGTCAATTGCTCCTTAACTGTCGCTACCTCTACCAGTGGTATTATTCTGAACAGGCGCACGAGTCGCTATTGCCGTTGGGCTTTTGGGTCATTAGCGCTGTCGCCTCGTTGTTGGTGGTCGCCTACTCGCTATACGCGGCCGATGTGGTGCTGCTGGTGGCGCAATCACTTGGTTTAGTCGTTTATGGTCGCAACATCATTATTTACCTTCGCAGAGGCTTGGCGCATGAAGTGAGAAAGTGAAATTTTGAGCTTTTACTTACACCCCCCTTGCCAGCCTAGTTAGCAAACCCTAATTTTGAAGGCTAAACCTAATGCAAATCCTCAACTCCATCCTTTCTTGGGTGATGAAGAAGCGAATCCACCAGATGGAGCTCTTCATGAAATACCCGCATGACGTACAGGATGAAGTGTTGAAGAAATTGCTTGCCACTGGCCGTTATGCCGAGTTCGGACAAAAGTATGCCTTCGATGACTTGCTGAACTATGAAGATTTCAAAAAACGCGTACCAATACACACTTATGAACAGTTGTTCCCTTATATCGAAAGGCTGTTGCGAGGGGAACAAAATATCTTGTGGCCAAGCGAGGTAAAATGGTTTGCAAAATCTAGCGGCACCACCAATGCCCGTAGCAAGTTCATTCCAGTAACAAAAGAGGCGTTGGAAGAAAGCCACTTTAAAGGAGGCAAAGACCTGCTCTCGATATTCATCAACAATTATCCTGACACCAAAATCTTCAGCGGCAAAGGGCTAGCTATCGGTGGTAGTTATCGGGTGAATGAATTCGATCCAACAAATACATCTAACTATGGCGATGTTTCGGCCGTCATCATGCAAAACTTACCTCCATGGGCAGAGTTCATTCGCACGCCAAGTTTAGAAGTAGCATTGATGGATAACTGGGAGGAGAAAATCGATAAGCTGGCGAAGGAAACCATCAAGGTAGACGTCACCCAGATTGCCGGGGTTCCCACTTGGACAGTGCTTTTGCTTCAATTCATCTTGCAGATGGAAAAGAAACAATCGGTGCTTGAGATATGGCCCAACCTCGAGGTGTTTTTCCATGGAGCTGTTTCATTTACTCCGTACAAAAAACTCTTTAAAGCGTTGATACCTTCAGACCAAATGAAGTATTGGGAGACCTACAATGCAAGTGAAGGGTTTTTTGGAATCCAGTCTGAAAAAGGCTCAGAAGAACTGTTGCTGATGCTGGACTACGGGGTGTTCTATGAATTTATTCCGATGGAAGAAATCGGCAAAGAATACCCAGATGCCATCGGCTTGCAAGATGTAGAAGTGGGCAAGAATTATGCGATGGTAATCACCACCAATGCTGGGCTGTGGCGCTACAGCATAGGAGACACAGTGAAATTCACAAGTGTTTCTCCTTATAAAATCAAAATCTCTGGCCGCACCAAGCACTTTATTAATGCGTTTGGCGAAGAGGTAATCATTGAAAATGCAGAAACTGCCATTACTGCTGCGTGTGATCAAACCGGTGCAGTGATTGATAACTTTACTGCAGCGCCAATTTTCCTAGATAAATCAAAAAGAGGTGGGCACGAATGGATTATTGAATTTAAATCAAAGCCGGAAGACTTGCCTAAGTTTATCAACGTATTGGACGACACACTGCGAAAGATCAACTCTGATTATGACGCCAAACGTGCGCACGACATTGCGTTGGTTGCCCCTGTTGTGCACAGTGTACAAGAAGGCACGTTTTACAATTGGATGAAAAAGCGCGGCAAACTCGGTGGTCAAAACAAAGTGCCGCGCTTGAGCAACTCGCGCGAATATGTAGAAGATATTTTGGCAATGGTGGCCGAACACTAACGGTTAGTCTTCCGAGGCCGGGGCAAGTTCTTCAATGCACGTAATTTTTACGATAGATCCTACCATGCAAATGCTCGCTTGGTTTTCCATCACTTCGTAACCAATTTTAACCTGCTTGCCATCTACAAATTCAAAGTTTATCAACGGATCTTGCATTTGTTCTTGTGGGATGGGAGGCGTTCCACAATAAAACATGCGCAATGGTTCTAATCTTTTGCCATCGGCTAACTCGAACACAAAACCACACCCATCTAACCCGCGTAGATCACGCACGGTGGCCAGCGTGCCACAATTGTTGCGTTTGGTTACTTGTTCTTTGCTGCAGGCTGCTAATGCCGTTATCGCCAAAATGAAAATGAATCGCTTCATATTGACTTAGTCGCGCCAAAATGGAAAAAGGTTGGAAGGTTACTCCAAAATTTTTGACCCCACTACCAAGTCGCTGTTGCGTTTTTTGATCTCAAATGAATGACCCACCAGTTCTCCAAATACTTGCGTTTGGGCTGCGATTCTACCGCTTGCTACAATGTGGCTGATGGCCAAGCTGAGCAACCGCTCATTGGGGTCGCCCAACGGCAACTGTGCACCATTGTCGGCATCCGCTTGATTAGGGGTAAATCCATTGCCGTAGTCTGATTGATCGAGACTGTTAAACGACTTCACCACAATCGGCTGCATGCCCCATGTGTTCTTGGGGTCGTTTTGTTGGTAAATAGAAATTGAACCGACATTTTTTCCAAAGGTGGTACTCCCGATCAGGTAAACATCCATAAAAGGTTTTAATCCATTGATGAGTAGCTCGCTGGCCGAAGCCGTACGCGGACCGGTTAAGATATACACTCTGTTATTGCGCAATAGGCTGCCCACGTTTTGGCTCTTGTTGGTAAACTTGGTTGACAAGAATGATGCGCCCAAACTTGGATCATTCAAAATTTGCTGCGTCAGGTTTGCGTTGTACTGTCTTTTCGCAAACACCTTTGTGTTGTCCACGCCTTTACCGATCAGCGAAGCGAGGTTGACCGTTGCAGTTTCTGCTCCCCCACTGTTGAAGCGCAGGTCAACCACCAAGTCGGTGATACCCGCGGCTTTAAACCGATCAAACACAGCATCCATTTCGTTATTGTATTGTGTACTGCTGGCAGTGGGCCCTGTCGAAAACAGGTTATACACATAGTAACCAATTTTACGATTGTTTACGGTAATGACTTTATCCAGAAAGTTGGGATTTTCTGCATACTCTACGGTAGTGAGTGAAATGGTTTTTGCCGCGCCAACTGTATTTGAAGAGTAATCGTATGGCCGGTAAGTAATGGAATGGTTAGAACTAATTTGTTGCAATAACGTCTGGTAGTTGCTGGCAGTAAGCTGTGTTCCGTTGATTTGATCTATTAAGTCGCCTCTTTTTAAACCAGCCTGTTCAGCGGGCGATTGCTTTTTAATATATAACACCTGAGCTAATACGTTAACGCGATTATTATCTGCGTAATACAATGCAAACTCGTAACCTGCTTCTTTGCTTACTCCTTGTAAAGAGTTGAGTAAGTCTTGATAATTTTCTTGTATCCACGAGAATTTGTCATCGGGTTTGTTCAGGAGCGACTCGAAAAACGGCTCTGGGGCCAACGTCTTGTTGGGCGATGTCGGGATTTTATCTGTCCAATAGTAGGCTTCTTTCATGTTTTCTAATATCCACGAGTTAACGTAGTCGTTGGGGTTAGCGGGCGCGGCTTCTTCCTTTTTGCACGACTGGAGCGTCACCAACAAAGCGGTAGCTAAACCCAGCAACAAGCCATTTGCAAATACCTTTCTCATTTCTTCCTTCTTTTTAATTCAATTCTTGATTCACTTTGTTGCACCGTCAGCGACTGGCTCTCAAAACCTTTCTTCTGAACAGTCACCGTTTCGCCAATGGCAATATAAGGCAAAAAGAATGTGCCACAGTGATTAGTGGTGGTTAATACCTTCCCGTCTCTTGAAATAACCTCAGCGTACTTTATTTTTTTTCCTTTTGTAGAGATCACCTCGCCATACAAGGGAATTTTTCCATCTGCCTGGATGATGATGACGCCCTTCCCTCCCTTAGGCCCGAAAAGTTCAACACCTTTTTTTCCATTCAGGTAGTCGATGCGCTCAAAGTTGTTGAGGTTAGTGGTGTCTTTTACTATTTGACCATTCAACATCACAATGGGCTTTGGCGTGGATTGTGTAAAACCGCTAGTGCAGAAGCCTGTCAGAGCCAAAAAAAGAAATATTCTTTTCATTCCATTCTGTTTTCAGTGACAACTGCAATCTTCGAGCCAGCTATAGCGGTTTATATTTTGATGCCTTGAATATTTGTTGCGCATTTCCTGTACGCATTAACGTGGGGAGGGTGACTTTCTCATTTTTTTTCATGTATTCATTGACAATTTGCCAGCCTACCCACATGCCAATTCTTCCCGGGCACTGATCACTGACTTCAAGCGTTTTAGGTCGCTCACTGATGTACTTTTGCTTTACCTGCCGGCTGGTGTTGAAAAATACCTCGTCATCCACCAAACGCTTCCAAATGATATCTTGGTTCTCGCGGGCACCATCAATTTCTAACTGCGTATAGCCTATGAATACGCTGTCGGGCACGCAGGGCATCATATGTTTGGCAAAATAGTAAGCCTTGCCGTAGGCAATCATATCGGCCAAAACAGATTTATCCGCATCGTCTACTGAATTTTCAATTCCGTAAAGCAACATCGCGCTGGGCACCACGAAACCTTTGTGGTACCTCCGTTGCATGTACTCGTACATGTTGGGTTTATACTTTGCATCTCGGCCCAAATAGAAATCGAGCCCTACCATTATCAAAGAATCGCTCACAAACAGGTCGCTCTCCATCCCGGTGATCACGGTTTGTATTTTTGGTATCGGAAAATCCGGGTAGTAATAGCGTATGTTGGCAAATGCAGTTTCAAATTCTCTTTTCAGTTCGTCACCGTTGGCGAAAATGCGCTTGGTCTCCATCCTTAAGGTGTCGAACGATGGGTTGCGAAATCGTTGATACAATTGGTTGATAAATGCAGAGTCCGTTGGGTAGCCTTGTCGGTTGAAAAACACATCGCGCAAAGCGACATGCCGAGAGAAAAAATCCACAAGCTCCTGTTTGGTGGCAAAGGTAAACAGCGAATCCTCTAAGGATTGAAATTTAACTTCAATGGAGGTTGAAACTGGAGGTTGAAACGCACATTCTTCACCGTCCCTTTTACACGAAGCGAACAGCACCCCAGAAACCAATAGCAATAGAAATCGATTCATTGTGAGAAGATTACGCAGCAACAACGAATAAACTGCGTGTTGCTTGCTGATAAACACATATTTTTACAAAAATATCATTTCGCTTTGAAGAAGTTAAAACATATCGCTGTTGCGGGAAACATTGGCTCGGGAAAAACCACTTTGGCAGAGAAACTCGCCAAACATTACGGATGGGCACCGCTTTACGAATCGGTAGACCACAACCCGTATTTGCGCGACTTTTATGAAGACATGACCCGATGGGCCTTTCATTTACAAATTTACTTTTTGAATAGTCGCTTCAACCAGGTACGACAAATCCGCGAAAGCGAGAAGCCGATTATCCAAGACCGCACCATTTATGAAGATGCCCACATTTTTGCTGCCAACCTGCACAAGAGTGGCCATATCAACGAACGTGATTATCAGAGTTATCTAGATATCTACAACTCGATGGTAAATTTTGTGCAGCCACCAGATCTTCTGATTTACCTGAAGGCTGATATCCCAAAACTTGTTCAGCAAATTCAAAAAAGGAACCGAGATTTTGAATTCAACATTAAGCTCGACTATTTAAAGACTTTGAACGAACACTACGAAAAGTGGATTGGCGGCTATCGGTCTGGCAAGCTTCTGACCATTGATGTGAACAAGATGGACTTTGTGGAAAACATTGAAGACTTTGCTTACATCATCGGCCGAATAGACTTAGAAGTAAACAGTCTATTTAGTTGACGCAATCCACTTAGCGGTTTCTTCTGCCAGCAACGGCAATAAGTTTTCTTTTCCTTTTTTGAAAGCGTGGTCAGCACCCTCGAACCTGATCAATGTAGCGTGCGGTAATGATTTTGTGACCTCTTCGAGTAAAACCCATTGCGCCAACTCATCTTTCGTACCCTGTAAAAATAACATAGGTGCATTTATTCCTTTTAGGTGCTCGGCTCGCTCTACCCCTGGTTTGCCAGCTGGGTGCAGCGGAAAGCCGAACAACGCAATCCCCTTTACGTAAGCATTGGGTTGAAGCGCTAAGAGCTGAGAGCTCATGCGACCCCCAAACGATTTGCCGGCAAGAAATAACGAAGCGTGTGGAGCCAAAGCCCGAGCTTCTTTCACAGCAGCCTCAATTGTTTTGTGAGCGATTGTGGGCACATCGGGCCTTCGTTTTTTGTTTTCAATAAATGGAAAATTAAATCGCAACGTAGAGACGTTTTGCTTAGCCAATTCATGGGCCAAGCCCACCATAAAATGATGATTCATGCCCGCACCCGCCCCGTGCGCCAATGTAAGCGTTGCGATCGATTGGCTGCCTTGCGTCCACTCTGCCGAAACTTCTCCAATGCTTTCGGAGACATTCAACTTCAACGATTGACTTTGCATTGGTCAATCGATTAAAAGCTTTTTAGAATAGAGTAGCATCGGAACTGCAAAAACTAAAATCAAAACATACGCCAATGCTTCATAGCCCTTAGCAACTAAGTCGATGATGCCCACCTGTGCCAAAATAAGCGAGGCAACCAAGGCAATAGTTGCAATACCTGCCCGCGTCAACTTTGACATCTTTTTCTTTTTGCGTTCTTCCAAATCAACTTCAATTCGGCTAATGAACGCGTGTATCATACCTGTAGCGGTTTCAACGAGGGTCCACCCCACTACAATACCGAATACAACAATTAGCGCAGGATGGAACGACTTTAGAATCTCAAGCCATGGCACGGACGAAGCTAAAATGGTAGCATCAGGGTAATAACCCATTATCGCAAAATAGGTGATGAACCAAGGGACGGTCATCAACAACCCCGCTATGAAGCCAGCTACCACACTCTCTCTTCTGGATTGCACATCGCGATAAGTAAACATGGCTGCAGGATATACACCGAGATTATAGCCTACATACAAGATACCCGTCCACAACAGTGAAGGCATTGAGGACGACTGAAAGCTCACATCTCCGCGGTGAAATACAGACCACATTTGGTCGCTGCGTTGTTGGTATACCACAAAAGCAAAGATGAAGTAAGCGGCAAACAATGCGATGGTACCGATGGTCTCTAATTTTGCAATAACATCCTCACCTTTGTAGTTGAGAAAGCCTACCAACAAAACGATGATGAGCACGCCCACCCACGGTTCAAATCCCATCGTGCTATGCAAAATGGCTCCGGCTGCAGAAGCCATCACTGCAATGATCAAAACAGCGCCAAGCAGGTAGGCAATTTCATACAGTACCCAAGCGCGCCCCACCATTTTACTTAGAAGCGATTTGTAGTCGTAAACTTTCCAAATGCGAGAGGCCTCCATGCTCAACATCGCCATTAGTGAAAAGCCAAAAAAAATCATCACTCCACAAATCCAACCATTGGCGCCAAACTTCGCACCGTACTCTACGATCTCTCGGCCTGTGGCATAACCTCCACCGATTAATACAGATTGCAAAATGATACCGGGGAGGAAAATGCGTTTGAGATAAGATGAGTTCATAGTACAATCAGTTCTCACCAAGTTAATGGAAAAAAGTTTGTTATCTTTACTTCATGATTGGTTCAAACCAAAAAAAGAAATATACCGAGCAAGAATATTTGGAGCTTGAGAGAAAGGCCGAGTACAAAAGTGAGTTTTTTGGTGGAGAAATTTTTGCAATGAGCGGTGCAACAAACCCTCATAATATTATCACCACCAACTTCATTTCTTTTTTAGTAAACAAACTTCGGGGTCAAGGTTGTAGACCATATGGGTCGGACATGAGAGTGCGGACCCCCATCAATTCACTTTATGCCTACCCGGACATCAGTGTGGTGTGTGGAGAACGAAAGTTTCTAGACAACGAGTTTGATACCTTATTGAACCCAGTTTTTATCTGTGAAGTATTGTCTAAGTCAACTGCTGATTACGATACCGGTGGTAAATTTATGCGTTATCGCTCCATCGAGTCATTGAAAGAATACTGGGTGATTTCATCATTAGAATACCGATTACAAAAATTTGTGAAGCAGTCGAATAGTAGCTGGCTTTTATCAGAAACCACAAATGTACAAGATACTATTTTGATTGAATCGCTTAATGTGGAGGTGCCCCTACAAGAAATCTATTTCGAAGTTCAATTCGAAACCACAAACTGAGGAAAGGGTCGTTCAGTTATATTTCACGTAATTCTCCCACTTCTCCATTACCTCTTTAAAATCATTGGGTAGTTCAGAATCAAATTGAAGAAATTTTTGTGTTGTGGGGTGTGTAAATCCCAGGGTTTTCGCGTGCAGCGCTTGGCGCGGGATTACTTTAAAACAATTGTCAACGAACTGCTTGTATTTGCTGAATACAGTGCCTTTCAATACCTCATTTCCTCCGTAGGTAGCATCATTGAAGATGGTGTTTCCAATAAACTTCATGTGCGCACGTATCTGGTGCGTGCGACCTGTTTCCAATTTGCATTCAATTAACGATACGTAACGCAAATCGCGCAGCACTTTGTAGTGAGTAATGGCAGTTCGGCCAAAATCACCTTCCGGAAAAGCAACGGTTATTCGTCTGTCCTTTAAACTACGGCCCACATGTACATTGATGGTTCCTTCGGGCGGGTCGGGTATACCCCACACAATGGCGTTATACGTTCGTTCAATGCTATGGTCGAAAAACTGTTTCGCAAGCGAAGTCATTGCCACTTCAGTTTTTGCTATCACCAACAAACCAGAAGTATCTTTATCAATGCGATGTACCAACCCGGGCCTGCCCTCGTTGCCTTTCATCTCTGGCAGATTTTGAAAATGATACGTTAGCGCATTCACCAACGTGCCGCTCCAGTTCTGATAGGCAGGGTGCACTACCATGCCCGGTTCTTTGTTTACCACCAATACGTGTTCATCTTCAAAGACAATATTGAGCGGAATGTTTTCAGGCTTTACATCGGTATCGCGTGGCGGTTCGGGTAGCGAAATCACAATCACATCGTGGGGATGCACTTTGTAGTTGGGCTTAATGGCTTTGTCGTTTACTGTTACAAAACCATCGTGAATGCCATTTTGGATTTTTGAGCGCGTCACGTTCGGCAAGCGGTCCATCAAAAATTTATCAATGCGCAACAAACTTTGGCCGGCATCAGCCACAATGCGGTGGTGTTCGAAGAGGCCTTCTTCGTTGTCGTCTAGTTCATCTTCTTGCATCATGCTTGCTTTTTATCTTTCAGAATGTCGTTGATGATGCTATTGAATATGGACATAATTAGGCTGAAGGCCAGCGCCCACCAAAACCCATTCACTGAGAAACCCGGTACAAAGTAATCAGCCATTAAAATAATGATGGCATTGATCACCAATAAGAAGAGACCAAGCGTGACAACAGTAATGGGAATTGTTAGCACAATTAAAATTGGCTTAATGATGACGTTGGCGAGGGAAAGAACCAATGCAGTAATCAAAGCGGTTTCGTAGTTCGTCACGTCTACACCTGGTAGCAAATAAGCAGTGAGCAAAACTGCCACACCATTTAGCAAAAAACGGACTAAGAGATTGACCATGTTTTCAAGTTATCATAAAGAGGCTGCATTCTGTGCAAACAAAAGCCTTTTGATTGAAGTTAAACGTAAAAGTAGCAAAACAAAAATTGTATTCGCTTTCCAATTGCGCTTGCCGTGCACAAAATGGTAAATTAGCAGCCGATGTACGCCATTGTAGATATTGAAACCACGGGAGGCTATGCGAATAATCACCGCATTACAGAGATAGCTATTTACCATTACGATGGTTATCGCATCACCGAAAAATTTCGCACGTTACTCAACCCAGGCCGAAGCGTTCCTCAATTCATCACAGGGCTTACAGGCATCACCTCAAAAATGGTATCAGAGGCACCGGAGTTTTCTGAAATGGCAGAAGAGATTCTTTCGCATTTGAAAGACCGCGTGTTTGTTGCGCACAACGCTCATTTCGATTACAGCTTTGTGAAGAAAGAGTTTGAGTCCGTTGGTTACAATTTTCAAAGCAAAAAATTGTGTACTGTTCGCCTCGCGCGAAAAATTATCCCGGGATTAGAATCGTACAGCCTGGGTAGGTTGGCAGAAAGTTTAGGTATCAGAATTCCCGACAGGCACCGCGCGGGCGGTGACGCGCATGCCACCGCCAAGATCTTTGAAATCTTATTGAAGCGCGATAACTCGGGCGTTATCGCCAAAGCATTGAAGCGCAACTCTGGCGAAACGATTCTTCCACCCAATTTAGAAAAAGAAGAATTTGACAGACTGCCCGCGAAAGCTGGGGTGTATTATTTTTTGGATGCTCGCGGGCAAGTGATATACGTAGGCAAGGCACTCAATATCAAAAAGAGAATTGCGGGACATTTTGCGGGTGAGGCACGCGAGTGGAATCGTTCCAACATCCGCAATGAAATTCATCACATTACCTACGAGCTAACCGGCAGCGAGTTGATTGCGTTGATTCTAGAATCACAAGAGATCAGGAGGCTGTGGCCCAAGTACAACCTTGCTCAAAAATACAAAACCGAAGAGTGGGGTGTGTACGACTATGAAGACCGCAACGGGTATCTGCGCTTCTGTGTGAATGTGGTGAGCAAAGGGACGAAGCCTTTGATTACGTTCAGTAGCAAAGGCGATGCATGGAGCTTTATGTGGGAAAAAGTGAAAGCATATGACCTGTGCCCCAAGCACAGCGGCTTGCAACTGGCAAAGGGTTTATGTTTTAGTTATCAGTCGGGTTCATGCAAAGGGGCTTGCCAAGGTGTGGAATCAGCCAAGAAGTACAACAAGCGTGCGCAGAAAGCGGTTGATTCATTTTTTGAAGAAGGTGAATCGGTAGCGATTATTGGGCAGGGAAGAATGGTGGAAGAAAAATCGTTGGTACTGATTGAAAACGGAAACTATGTGGGCTTTGGCTTCGTGCCGAAAGAAGAATCTATTGGCTCGCTGGAATCTGCGCGAAATTTTATCAAGCCGAGCAAAGAAAACCGCGTGGTTCAGAATTTGGTGAATTCGTATTTGTTAAATCCGAAAGGAGCGGAGGTGGTGGTGTTTTGAAATCTTCACTTAGGAGATACGACTGAAGATTCCGCAACAGAATTCCAAATCAGATTCTTCGCGCTCGCGCTCAGAATTTGAACTTCGGTTAAAACAAACTCAAACTCCCTCCCTTCCTGAACTTTGTCAAATCATAAACGGGCATGGTTTTGCCGGCAAAGTATTTTTTCTTCGAGGCTTTAAAAAGTTGATGAATCGCATCGGCAACATTACCCTCGCCACTCATACGCCTGCCAAAGTTCGAATCGTTTACGTTGCCACCGTGCATCGAACATATTTGGTTCCACACTTTTTCAAATCGGTCGGGGAAGTTTTTGCGAAGCCAATCTTCAAAGATTTTGCCGATGGAGCCGTTCAATCGCACTACCGTCATGCCCGCATTGAGCGCGCCATGGTCAGCGGCCGCTTTTAAAACTTCAGGTATCTCGTGATGGTTTAATCCCGGAATGATGGGCGCATTCATGATCCCCACCGGCACGTTGGCTTTTGCAAGTGTTTCTACAGTTTTAAATCTCTTGATAGAACTGGCTGTGCGCGGCTCCATGGCCCTTCGTAGCTCTTCATCCAATGTGGTAATAGAAATATAGACGTGGACTAAGTTGTCGGCTGCCAAATCCTGCAGCAAATCTAAATCACGTAGCACCAAACTGTTTTTCGAAATAATACTCACCGGATGCCGATAATTCGCCAACACTTTCAGCATCTTTCGCGTAATCTCAAACTTCTTTTCTTGTGGCTGGTAGCAATCGGTATTGCCACTCAACATGATGGGAACGGCATTCCAGGTAGGCTTCAGCAATTCCTTTTCTAAAAGCTGAGGCGCATTTCTCTTTACAATGATTTTGCTTTCAAAGTCCAACCCAGCACTAAAGCCGTAGTACTCGTGCGTGTTGCGGGCATAGCAATAAATGCACCCATGCTCGCAGCCTTGGTAAGGATTCATCGAAAAACCAAAACCCAAGTCAGGGCTATCCACACGATTGAGGATCTTTCTGGCATTCTCTTGAAAGATTTGCGTGTGCGGATTTTCCAACAAAGGTTCATCCAGCCCCTCGATATGCTGGGCAACATAGTGCGCCTTCAAGAACTTGTTTTCGGTTTTAATTTGCGCCCCACGCCCTTTTAAGTAATCCTCTTCCATCAAAGCAATATTACTAAATATTTTAGTAATTCATTGAAAAGATTAGAATTTACGTAAAAAAGAAGGTTTACATTTGGCTTTGCAATAGAAAAAATCAAGCGCCAATAGATGATCGACTACCGCGCCACGCCCATTATTGAAATTGTAACACCTGAAACCAATGAACAAAACATCAGACTATTGGTGAGGCGTGAAGATCTCAACCACCCGTTTGTTTCGGGCAACAAGTGGTGGAAACTTAAATACAATTTAGAAGAAGCCGTCAGGCTCAGTCACCACAAATTACTGACTTTCGGTGGGGCGTACTCGAACCATATTTTTGCCACCGCTGCCGCGGGAAAAGAACTGGGATTGAAAACCATTGGCGTGATCCGTGGGGAAAAAACCCTTCCATTAAATCACACCCTCAAATTCGCGGAGAGCTGCGGAATGGAGTTGCACTACATCTCGCGCGAAGAGTACCGAAAGAAAACAGAGCCAGATTTCATTCAACAGCTTCAAAACTTATTTGGTGATTTTTATTTGATCCCGGAAGGAGGAACAAATGACTTGGCTATTAAAGGCTGCGCGGAATGGGCATTGAAGCTCGAGCAGGAAACCAAATTTGATTACATGTGTCTGGCTGTGGGTACCGGTGGCACGATGGCGGGGCTTATCAATGGGTTGAGTCCCCTTAAAAAAGTAATTGGATTTCCGGTTTTAAAGGGTGCGCAATTTTTGGAAGGCGAAATTGAAAAGCAGTTAAACATTAACTCTAAAAATTGGTCGCTGGCATATGATTACCATTTTGGCGGTTATGGAAAATCGAATTCCGTTTTGGAAAACTTTATCACTAAGATGAAAGCGGAACACCAATTGCCCCTCGATAAAGTATACACGGGCAAAATGTTGTATGGAGTGCTTGACCTGATTCGCAGCCGCTACTTTACTGAAGGCTCTAACATTTTGGTTTTGCATACCGGTGGGTTGCAAACAAACTACTTGTAGGAGCAGCTGTGAATCTGTGGCATCTTCAGATCAATAAAACGCATCCTCAAAATGCTTCACCTCCGTTTCGCCATTCAGCTCTAAAACCGAAACGATATCATACCGAACATTGCCTTTCCAGCCAATTTTGTATTGATATTCCACCGCAGCATCTACCACATTACGGGCTTTTTTGTAGTCAACAAAATCTTCGGGGTATCCAAATGCTGCGGAAGTGCGATACTTTACCTCCACAAACACCAGCCAGTTGTTTTTTCTCGCAATCAAATCAATTTCATTTCGCTTGTGGCGAAAGTTACGCTCCAAAATTTCAAAGCCCTTGCGTTCTAAATATTGCGCGGCCAAGTACTCACCTTCTTTACCCTTTTTAATTTTATCGCTCACGATATATGCGTTACCTTTGCTCACTCGAAATTAACATTTGAAATGAAGAAATTGATAGAGGGCTTTACGTTGCAGCTTGCCAGTGCATTAAAAATCGGGCAGTCGGTGGATTTGGTGAGGCCCGGCAGTGACATTCGCAACATATTGATCACAGGCATGGGCGGTTCAGGCATCGGTGCAGACTTAGTAAAGTCGCTCACGTTTGGGCGCGTACCCATTCCCATCACCGTTTCGAAAGGGTACAACATTCCTCAGTTTGTAAGTCCGCATACGTTGTTTATCGCCTGCTCTTATTCTGGTGAAACAGAAGAAACATTGGCAGCCATTCACAAAGCGATGTTGAAGCGGGCCCACATCATATGCATCACCTCGGGTGGGAAAATGCTGGAGTTGGCGAAGGAGTATAATTTGTTTTGGATTCAAATTCCGGGTGGCTCAAAAAGCCCACGTGCCAACATCGGCTACTTGATGGTTTCCTTGCTGTACGCGCTTTATCATACCAATTTGATTGGAGCAGCCTTCATGAAAGAAACTGAAAATGCAATTGAGTACCTGGACCGTGGTGAAAAAGCCATTCAATCTGAGGCGGAGTTGATAGCGAAGAAATTGCGCGGCAAGCTGCCGATTATTTATTGCGATGAACGGTTGCGTGCCATGGCCACTCGTTTTCAAAATCAAATCAACGAAAACGCCAAGCAGATTGCCCACATCAATACCTTCCCCGAAATGAACCACAACGAAATTGTGGGATGGCAGTTTCCTGAAGCTGTTTTGCAACAGGCGCAGGTGATTTACTTGTATTCCGACCACGACCATGAGCGTGTGGAAAAACGGATGGAGATTTGTCGTGATATTTTTGAAAAGAAATCGAACCCGATTATCGACATCGTGGCTGAAGGTGCTTCATTATTAGAACAATATTATTACTTGATTCACCTCACCGACTGGATTTCGTATTTCTTGGCAAGGGAAAATGGCGTAGATGCAGATGCGGTAGAGGCAGAACAGTTTGTGAAAGAGGAGTTGAGTAAAGCTAAGTGAATATCCTTATCAACAAACAAACCCAATTTATCGATTTAGGCCTTGTCGATTACCAACAAGCATGGGACTACCAAACCCAGTTGTTCAACCGAATATTAGAAATCAAAAAAGAAAATCGCGATAAGCCAGCGCAAGACCAACAACCAACGCCCAACTATCTTTTATTTTGCGAACACCCGCACGTATTCACGCTTGGCAAAAGCGGTGACGAAAAAAACTTGTTGATTAACATACAACAGCTTGCAGACATCGGAGCAACGTATTACCACATCAACCGTGGCGGAGATATTACTTACCACGGCCCCGGACAAATTGTTGTGTATCCAATCTTCGACCTCGAAAACTTTTTTACAGACATCCACCAATATATGCGCCTGTTAGAAGAGTCGGTGATACTAACTTTGAAAGAGTTAGGAATCGAGTCTGGCCGAATCAAAGGGCTTACAGGCGTGTGGCTGGGCGAAGGCGAGCAAGCGAGAAAAATCTGTGCACTGGGAGTAAAATCAAGCCGTTGGGTAACCATGCACGGGTTGGCTTTTAACGTAAATACCAACTTGAGTTATTTTGATTACATCGTTCCGTGTGGCATAGATGATAAAGCCGTAACATCTGTTGCCAAAGAAGTAGGTGGGCAAGTGGATATCGCTTCTATCAAAAATCAATTATCGAGAAAACTGGAGTCTTTATTTGAACTGCAGTTGACGTAGCACGTTACTTAAACCCTTAACGCGAATAATGATCAAAGACATTAAAATTCCAGAAGTAAAGAACGTTACGCTAGCCGTGGTGCAAGAAAAGAACAACCTACAGCAAACGGAGTGGAAAGTGTATCTCATCAACAACAACCCAGTTGCCATTGAGAACACACTCGTGGCAAGCAGCGGCTATGGCGAAAAAGATGGTGAATCACAACGCACTTCAACTTTGCGGCATTTTTTGCAGACGGTGCCTTCGAATGGCTTTGCGTTAATTGAGCCACTGGATGATAAAGTTCTTCACCTCAACAATGAGTATTGGGTGAGCTACTACATCGGAAGTCAAATTTATGATAAGCGTTTTGTTTTCGTACCAGATTCTATCAAAGAAGAGAACTTAACGCATATCAAAGAAATTGGCCAGAAAGGAATCTTACATTCTTGATGCTACAAGATTCAGATGAGGTTGGCAATCGTCACTGCAGTACTTTTAATTTTCTTACTGCCGCAACTACAGGCGCAAGACAGTTTGCGCATTCTATCTTGGAACGTGAAGATGCTTCCAGGCATTGCCAAAGGGAACAATCGCAGGGCGAAGGCCATTGTGGAACAGATTCAAAAACATTCATATGACGTAATTGTGTTTCAAGAGACTTTTCAGCCACGCGCGCGCAACATTATTGCCAAAAGGCTTAAGGTCAATTATCCTTATCAAACCAAAGTACTCAACAAAAAAGCTTTAGCCCTTAAAACAAACGGAGGTGTCATGGTGATTTCGCGCCACCCGATTGGCGAAGTAAAAGAAATCAGGTACTCTAAAAGAGAAGGTATTGACCGGATGGCGCGCAAAGGTGCATTGTTAGCAGAGGTGGATTTGGGCAATCGGAAAATTCAAATAGTAGGCACACACTTGCAGGCTTTCGGTTCTACTGAAACAATGTATGCACAATACCGTGAGTTGCACGATCAACTATTGGCCGCTCATGAAGAACCGGGTGTGGTACAAATTGTTTGTGGCGACTTTAACACGATCAAAAAACTACCACCGCAACTGCCGCCATCTGTTACACAATCAATGGTTGAGCGCTTGGCGCGCTATGATGTGATGATGAAAACACTGCGCACTCAAGACGGTGATCTCGCGGGCGACCAGCAATTTACGATGGATAGGCCCTATAATGATTTATGCAAGAGCCGAAAGGAGTATCGGCTGCTTATCGACTATTGCTTGCTCAAACCTAATGGCCTACAGAATGTCAATGCAAGGCGAGAGGTAAAAATCATGCGTCACCCATGGCACAAAAAATATAACGACCTGTCCGATCATTTCGCGCTAGAAGCATTACTTACATTTCAGTAATGTTTCGCTAACTTTGATGTCCTTATCGATACCGTATGTCTATTCAAAAAAGATTCAGCTCCCAAGACTTAGAGCGCATCAAAGCGGCTGTGCGCACGGCCGAAGACAAAATTTCCGGAGAAATTGTGCCTGTATTTGTTGAGAAAAGCGACATTTATACCATCTCATTATACAGAGGTTTTTTGGCATTCGCTGCGTTAGCATTCTTGGCCATCATACTTTTTGATCGCTACGCCAATTATTTTCAAGATTTGGCAGTGTATGATCCGCTCATGATTTTTTTATGGGTGGTAATGGTGGGCATGTTGGGTGCGTTGATTACGCACTATGTAGATCCTTTGAAGCGACTAATGATGAGCCAAACCCATTTGGACCGCGCCACGCGCCAACGGGCCGAAAATGCCTTTTTGGAAGAAGAGGTTTTCGCCACACGGCACCGCACGGGCATCATGATTTTTGTTTCGTTCTTCGAGCGCGAAGTAATTGTGATGGCCGACCGAGGCATCAGTAAAGTAGTAGAACAAAAAGAGTGGGACAAACTGGTGCGCGGCATCACGCAAAACATTAAACAAGGCAAAGTAACAGAGGGCATTGAGGCCGCCATCTTGCGCAGTGGAGAGATCTTGCTCGAAAAAGGTTTCATCAAAACCAAGGATGACGTAAATGAATTGCGTGACGACTTGCGCATGGAATAAGTGATAGATGCAATGAAGGTTACGCAACGGATTCTCTTTTATTTTCTCTTCGCAATTAGTGCAAGCTCTTTTGCACAAGCCCCAATACCCGAGTATGGCGGCAAGCGTGTCTACGATTTGGCTGGAGTGCTTTCACCAGGGGCGGTAGCGCAATTGGAACAAACCCTGATGAACGAGCGCGACTCCACCACCAACCAAATAGGCATTTTGATCATCCCCTCTTTGCAAGGTGAGGACATTGATGGCTACAGCATTCGTGTGGCCGAAAAATGGAAATTGGGAGATCAAAAAAATGACAATGGCGTCATTCTGGTTATTGCTGTGCAAGATCGCAAGATCCGGATTGAAGTGGGGCAAGGTTTGGAGGGCAGATTAACCGATGCGCTCTCCAGCCGCATCAACCGCAATGAAATCATTCCCTACATCAAGCAAGGCGATTACGACACAGGCGTAACGGTGGGCGTGGCCGCCATCATCAAAGCAATTAAAGGCGAGTATAAAGATCCTAACCCCGGCAAAAGAAGACGCGGAGGCAAAGGAAGTTCACCGCTTACTACCATTATCATTATTATCATCATACTTGCCATTCTTTCGCGCAGAGGTGGTGGCGGGCTTGGGGGCTATTGGGCAGCCGGTACCTTGTTGGGTGGTGGCGGTGGCGGATTTGGCGGAAGCTCCGGTTCGTGGGAGTCGGGTGGTGGTGGAAGTTTTGGCGGTGGTGGATCGAGTGACTCGTGGTAGTTTTTCTATTTGTGAATATGAGATACGAATCGAAAAAAGTAGGCAGTAGGCAGTGGGCAGTAGGCAGGTTAGTTCTCGACTGCAAACTGCAGACTGCTTACTGCTTACTTCTCTTAGTGCTTTTGCTTTACTCTAACCTCGCCAATGCTCAAAAGCAAGTACCCGAACTCTGGAACCTGCGCGTGCATGACGATGCCAAAGTGTTGAAACAAGAAACCATTGATAGGCTGGAAAATCAGCTCAAAGCGTACGAAGACTCCACCACCAACCAGATTGCAATTTTAACGATCACATCGTTGGACGGTGATGTAATCGAAGACTATTCAATGCGTGTGGTGGAAAAATGGAAACTAGGTACGAAGAACAACGACAATGGTGTATTAATTTTGGTGGCAGTAGACGATCATAAGATGCGCATTGAAGTGGGCCAAGGTTTGGAGGGCGTGCTTACCGATGCCTTGTGCAATCGCATTATTCGCAATGAAATGGCACCGGCTTTTCGGCAGGGCGATTTTGATGCAGGCGTTACCGCGGCAGTCAACTCGGTGATAAAAGGCATTGGCGGAGAATACAAAGCCGAAGATGGCGGTGGTTCGAACGATTTCGATTCGATGGATACCGCGACAAAAATTGTAGTCGGTTCTATCATTTTCATTTTCCTGGGCGTGTTTGCGAGTATTGGCCTGTTTTCAAAAGGCTGGATGACGTGGGTATTGTATGCGTTTTTGATGCCGTTCTATGCCGCCTTTTTAGGTTTGCTCATTAATTGGTGGATATTTTTGGGTTATCTTATTTTTTACCCGTTGCTCAGGCTGTGGATCGTAAAGAGCGGGCGCAAGCTCCTAGAATGGCAATCATCGGGTGGAGGTTCGGGCCGAGGGTGGTCATCAGGTTCTGGCTCGTCTTCCAGCAGCAGCAGTTGGTCGAGCAGTGGCAGCAGTTTTTCTGGCGGAGGCGGCAGCTTTGGTGGTGGCGGCAGCAGCGGGAGTTGGTAGACCTTTTTCTCTATACGTCTAGCTCTTCAGAAGACAAATTAACACACTTGCCAATCCGCTATTTGCCATTGACTATTGGCGATGGTCTATTACTTTTGCCATTCCTTATTCTATTACAATGAAACGCGACAAACTCATCTTCGACCTTATTGAAAAAGAGAAGCAACGCCAAGAGCATGGCATTGAATTGATTGCCTCTGAGAACTTCACCTCTCCGCAGGTAATGAAAGCACAGGGCTCCGTGCTCACCAACAAATATGCCGAAGGCCTGCCCGGCAAGCGGTATTATGGTGGTTGCGAAGTAGTAGATGAAGTGGAGCAATTGGCCATCGATCGAATTAAAGAATTGTTTGGCGCAGAATGGGCCAATGTGCAACCGCATTCGGGCGCACAAGCCAACGCAGCAGTAATGCTTGCGTGTTTGAAACCAGGTGATAAAATTTTGGGTTTCGACCTTTCGCACGGAGGGCACTTAACACATGGATCAGCTGTTAACTTTTCAGGTAAGTTATACCAACCTTCGTTTTACGGAGTAGAGCAAGAAACCGGGTTGATCGATTTTGACAAGGTGATTGAAATCGCAGAACGCGAAAAACCGAAAATGATTATTTGCGGAGCTTCTGCATACAGCCGCGATTGGGATTACAAAAAATTGCGTGAGGCTGCCGATCGCGTAGGCGCGGTGTTGTTGGCCGATATTTCTCATCCTGCAGGGCTTATTGCACGTGGTTTATTAAATGACCCGATGGAGCATTGCCACATCGTGACAACCACAACGCACAAAACATTGCGTGGGCCACGCGGAGGTTTGATCATGGTGGGTAAAAACATCGATAACCCATTTGGTTTGAAGACACCCAAAGGCGAATTGCGCAAGCTAGGATCTGTTTTGGATTCCGGTGTTTTCCCCGGCACACAAGGCGGGCCATTGGAGCACGTGATTGCCGCAAAGGCAATCGCATTTGGCGAAGCACTTTCGGATGAGTACATGGAGTACATTGTGCAGGTGTCAAAGAACGCCAAAGCAATGGCATCTGCCTTTGTTCAGAAAGGCTACAAAATTATTTCCGGAGGCACCGATAATCATTTGATGTTGATTGATCTCCGTTCAAAAAATCTTACCGGTAAAATTGCAGAGGAGGCACTCATTAAGGCAGACATCACCATCAATAAAAACATGGTGCCGTTCGATACCCAGTCACCCATGGTAACATCGGGCATGCGCATCGGCACACCTGCTGTAACCACACGCGGCCTGAAAGAGAAAGATGTGGTGAAGGTGGTTGACCTCATTGATGAGGCTTTGCAAAAGCCAGCAGACGACAAACATTTAAAAGCTGTAAAACGCAAGGTAAACGCGTTGATGAAAAAGTTTCCGCTGTTCAGCTAATAAGTAACTCCAATCCTGAAAGACAAACCGTGTTGAAGCATGTCTGACGAAAAAGAAATGTCTTTCCTCGACCATTTGGAGGAGCTACGCTGGCGTGTGGTGCGCGCATCCATTGCCATGCTGGTGTTCATGATTGTGGCTTTCATTTTCATCAAGTGGATTTTTAACAATATCGTATTTGCCCCTGCGCAAATTGATTTCCCCACATTCAAATGGATGTGTGCGCTGGCTGAGTTAACTGGGTTCAACGAATTGTGCGTGACAGAATTGCCATTCAAAGTTCAAAGCCGAAACATGACGGGACAGTTTATGATGTCACTCACCGCTTCATTTGTAATTGGGTTGATCTGCGCTTTTCCTTATTTGGCTTGGGAGTTGTGGTCGTTTGTCAAACCGGGGCTGAAGTCAACTGAAAGAAAGTACTCTCGCGGGGCAGTGGCGGCAATCTCGTTTTTGTTTGCCTTGGGAATCGCCTTTGGTTATTACATTTTAAGTCCCATGACGATTTGGTTCTTGTCCACCTACTCCATCAGCGACATCATCGTGAATGAGTTTGACATCACCTCTTACGTATCAACCATTGCGAGTTTGGTACTCGGCTGCGGAGTATTGTTTCAGTTTCCGATGGTGGTGTATTTCTTATCGAAAATCGGAATCGTTACGCCTGAGCTGATGCGCAAATACCGAAAGCACTCGGTAGTCGTGATTTTGATTTTAGGAGCGGTGATTACACCATCCGGTGACCCTTTTAGCTTGACGGTGATATCACTACCTTTATATATCCTATTCGAAATCAGCATCTATATTTCATCTGTGGTGGTGCGCAACAAACTGAAAGAAGAGGAAGCAAAATTAAGGGCCGATCAACAAAATCTTTAAAATATGACCATTGCCATTGGAGCCGACCATGCCGGATTTGAGTACAAAGAACATTTGAAAAACTGGTTGGTGGCGCGCGGTTATGTCATCAAAGATTTCGGCACCTACTCAACCGATTCTGCCGACTACCCGGATTTTGCACATCCGGTTGCTTCCGCAGTCGAGAAGAAAGAATTTGAATTTGGCTTGTTGCTTTGCGGTAGCGCCAATGGCGTGGCCATGACGGCCAACAAACACCAAGGCATTCGAGCCGCTATTTGCTGGAAAGAGGAGTTGGCCGAACTGGCGCGAACGCACAACAACGCCAATATCATTTGCATCCCTGCACGGCATGTATCAAAAGAACTGGCAGAAAAAATGCTTGAAAAATTTCTTCACGCGCCTTTTGAAGGCGGCCGGCATGAACGCAGGGTGGAGAAAATAGGGTGTTAATTGTTTTCACAGCATGTACTATACCCGCCTTCAAGTCATCTGCGATCCCGACTTTTCTGAAATATTGATGGCGGAAATTGCCGAAGCCGGCTTCGATACCTTTATGGAAACAGAAAAAGGTTTTGAGGCGTATGCAGAAGAAAAGAGTTTTAACGAAGCACTCGTAAACGAAATAAAGGATAAGTATGCGGAGGTCAATCCGCTTTTATTTTTTTATGACAAAGTAAAAAAGCAAAACTGGAACGAGGAGTGGGAAAAAAGCCTACAGCCGATTATCGTTGATGACAAGTGCTTGATCCGTGCGGAGTTCCATCGCATTGAGAAAAAATATCCCTACGAAATAGTGATCACACCAAAAATGAGTTTTGGCACAGGGCATCACCAAACCACGTACTTAATGATCCAAAGCCAGATGGGGATGAATCATCAAAACAAGCGAGTGATGGATGCGGGGTGCGGCACCGCAATATTATCAATCATGGCATCGAAGCTGGGCGCTAAAGAAGTGGAAGCTTTTGATATTGATGAGTGGAGCACGATTAACGGGAAGGAGAACATTGAAAATAACCATTGCCCCAATGTTCGAATCTATCAAGGAAAAATTGCCGAAATGAATTTTAAGGGCAGGTTTGACATCATCTTGGCAAACATCAACAAAAATATCTTGTTGGCAGAAATGGAAAGCTACTCATCGTTTCTAGGGCCTAAAGGGCAACTTTTGCTCAGCGGGTTTTACGTGCAAGACGTTGAAGACATCGAGCGAAGTGCACAAAAGCAAGGACTAAAAAAGACCAGCCAGCTCGACAGGGAAACGTGGGCTGCTGTGTTGTTTGAAAAATCAGCTTAACAAAAAGGACTTGAACCCATACAGCTATTACTAGACATCCCGCTTTTAGCGGGACGTGTCTGTCAAATTCAATAAATGAAAGTTGTGAAAAACACAAAAGCCTCTCATCGAGGCTTTGTGTGTACCCAGGACGGGACTTGAACCCGTACAGCTATTACTAGCCATCCCGCTTTTAGCGGGACGTGTCTGTCAACTCAACAAATCAAAGTCGTGAAAAAAACACAAAAGCCTCTCATCGAGGCTTTGTGTGTACCCAGGACGGGACTTGAACCCGTACAGCTATTACTAGCCACAGGATTTTAAGTCCTGCGTGTCTACCAATTCCACCACCCGGGCAATTTTATTTGCGTTGTGGCTCAAAACATCGAAAAGAACAAAACCCCCGTACAGCTATTACTAGACATCCCGCTTTTAGCGGGACGTGTCTACCAATTCCACCACCCGGGCGGGTAGGATAACAAAAAAGCCCCGCGTGACACAGGGCATTTTTTCTGTTATCTGAGCGGGAAACGAGACTCGAACTCGCGACCCCGACCTTGGCAAGGTCGTGCTCTACCAACTGAGCTACTCCCGCTTATACCTTCAAAAAATGAGGGTTTCGAGCCCAAATCCTTCAAAAGGGAGTGCAAAGTTAATCTCCCCGTTTAAATTTCCAAATCACAATTTATCTGTTGGATGCCTAATTTCTTTGGCTTGAGCGAAGTGGCGCTCGTTATACTGATCAGATTGGCCCTTAGGGATTGATAAGGACTTGAATTCATTGCCCTTCAGCGCCTTGGCCTGGAATAAGATTTGGCCAATGTGGTGTGGGTAATGCGCCAACTGCCGCTGGATTGCCTCTAATACTGTTTGCCCTTCGTTGCGCACATAAATTACCTTTAAGAGATCGTTTGGTTGTAGGGGCTCGAGTGCGTCAAAAAGACATTTCCAACCTTTTTCCCAGGCCTCCATCATTGCTTCTTTGGTAGGGTAAGTTTCGTCAAATTCTGCCTCTCGGTTTCGCCATTCTTTCTCGCCATCTGTAGTTAAAAAATCGGTCCAACGCGATAACATGTTGCCACTCAGATGGTGCACGATCAACGCAATACTATTGCTCCCTTCGTTGGGCCTGGTTATTGTTTGTTCATAACTCAATTGTGCCATGGCGCCTTCACCTAACTTTTTGTAGTATTTGAAGAACTTGATGGAGCTCTCCAAGAATTTTTGCTCGATCATGGGTTATTGTTTGCAGGTTTAAACGGCCCTTGCGACAAAAAGGGTTTTTGCCATTAAACTCTTTCGTAAATTTCATGTCCAATAACGAATAAAAACAAACGCTTTATGAAAACAACCATCACATTTATTTTAGTTGCGCTAATAGCGGTTGCATCTTATGCGCAACCCGGTAAGCGCAGGGGCGCGGGCCAAGCGCGCGAAGGAAGAATATCGGGCCAAACAATAGATGCCAGCCAAGTGCCTGACGCAGTAAAAAATACATTTGCTGCTACTGGTGCCACAGCGCTACGTTGGGAAAAACACGAAGCCAAAGGCAAAGCTGCAAAATCATGGGTCAAATATGTAGCGGTTTATGATCAGGACGGTAAACGTTGCCGCGCGCGCTTCCGCGAAGATGGCTCTGCCATGAGCTCATCGAAGTATATGAAGGCCGACCAACTTCCTGCTAACATCAAGTCTGCCTCAGAGGCAAAAGCACAAGGTCAACGTGTAATGGGCGGTGAAGAAATTAAAACAAAAAAGGGAGAAACGTTTTATCGCGTAATGTCTCGAGGTGGTGGCTCCAGAACCGTTTCGGTGTTTGATGCAAACGGCCAGCCCGTTACTAAAGAAAAAATGCCCGAAGATTTAAAGGATTCTGAAGGCGAAGAAGAGGGGGACGGCAACTAATCTGCTGGGTACCGGATGCCCGCTAGCTTGCGGATTTCAACCAACGTCTCCATCAACAAGATTGTATCTGCATGTGTGCGAAGAGGGCTTTCAACAAGCCCTTTTTTTATGCAGTTGGTGACGTGCTGTGCTTCGTACTCATACCCATTTCCTTTTGCTTTCTCGAAGTCAACGACTTGACGGGAAGTAACAATATCAGGATAATACTCTAAATCTGTAGTAGGTCCATGGAAGCGATGTGTCATCCGAATTCGTCCGCCATCGCCCGCAATATCTGCACCCGTGGCTAAGTTCGCATTGAACGAAGAAAACAACTGCGCCAATGCTCCAGTTTTGTACTTGAACAGAATGGAACATTGGTTGTCCACCCCGGTGGGTGCGGGTATCATCTGCGCAACTATCTCATCTGGTTTACCCAAAATATCCAATGCCAAAAAAACCGGGTACACGCCAATGTCAAGCAGCGAGCCGCCACCCAATGCGGGATCGTAAATTCTCGGAGCCACGGGTGGTGTGGGCTTAAAACCAAATTCTGCAATGATAGATTGGATGCTGCCCACTTTGCCCTCGGCAATCATTTCTTTTGTCTTCAGATAGTGAGGGAGGAATCTTGTCCAAAAGGCTTCCATCAAAAAAACGTTGTTCTGCCTGGCCGCACGCACGAGTTTTTTTGCCTGCTGCGCATTAATGGTAAATGCTTTTTCAATCAGAGCTGCCTTTTTATGCTGCAAGCACAATAGCCCGTGTTCGTAATGATGACTATGCGGGGTGGCTATATAGATGACATCCACCGCAGGGTTTTGTACCAGTTCCTGATAAGTTCCGTGCGCATGGCGAATGTTAAACTGCTGGGCGAATGCTTCTGCAGCGGGCAGTTCACGCGCACCCACCGCAACCAGTTCGGCCCCTTCCACTAATGCCAAGTCGGCCGCGAATTTTTTGGCAATCTTGCCGCTGCCCAATATGCCCCACCCGACTTTGTTCATGTACAAATGTGTGAATGGTTTTGATTAAAGACAAAGGCTGTTTACATTTAAAAACTTTAGCTTAAACCTATTTCAACATGAAACCCGTAGTCTTCACAAAACTCTCGCTCATGATGCTGCTCGAATATTTTATTTGGGGAGCTTGGTACGTAACCATGGGCACTTATATGACCGAATACTTGCACGCTTCAGGTGCGCAAATTGGAAATGCCTACGGAGCATTGGCCATCGCCACAATGATATCACCGTTTTTTGTAGGCATGGTAGCCGACCGATTTTTTGCCGCACAAAACATTATGGGCATTTTACATATTGTGGGTGGCGTATTGCTATATGTGGCCACTCAAGTTGACAGCCAGATTTTCTATTGGGTGGTATTGGCGTATTCGTTGCTGTACACCCCCACCATTGCCCTTTCAAATAGTATTGCCTTCGGGCAGATGACAGACCCCGGCAAACAGTTTCCGTGGATACGGGTATTTGGAACCTTGGGGTGGATTTTGGCAGGCATTATGATTGGCGTGTTGTCGATTGAAAAAACACCGAACACCTTTCACATGGCCGCCATTGCATCTGTTGCGTTGGGTGTAATCAGTTTTGTGCTCCCCAATACACCACCAAAAGGTAAAACAGAAGGCGCAGCATCAAAGGCACTGGGTACCGAAGCGTTTGTGCTTTTCAAAGACAAGTCGTATCTCGTTTTCTTCATCGCTGCGATTTTAGTGTGTGTACCGCTCTCCTTTTATTATGGCTTTGCGAACGTATTCTTAAATGAACTGGGTATGGAGAATGCCGCGAGTAAAATGATTTTGGGGCAGGTGTCAGAGGCTGTATTCATTTTGGCAATTCCATTCTTGTTCAACAGCATTGGCGTAAAGAAGATGTTGCTGTTGGGAATGGCCGCTTGGATTTTGCGCTACATCTGCTTTGCATTTGGCAACTTAGAAGTAAGCCTGTGGATGTTATATGCCGGAATCTTGTTGCATGGCGTTTGCTACGATTTCTTCTTTGTGACGGGTTACATGTACACCGAGAAGAAGGCAGGTGAAAAAATCAAGAATGCAGCGCAAGGACTCTTCACCTTTGCTACTTATGGCGTGGGTATGGTTATTGGCACTTGGTTTTCTGGCAAAACCACCGACCACTATACCTTGGCCACTGGCCACGATTGGCAATCCATTTGGTTTGTGCCGGTGTACATTGCCTTGGCGGTAGTGGTTTACTTCTTGCTGTTCTTCAAAGAGAAGAAAGAGATTAAAGCCGCATAGTATGAACATCGCCATGTTGGGCTCGGGCTTCATCGGTCGGTTTTATGCCGATTCGTTGCAAGGCTATCGCAGTAAAGACAAAATTGTAACCATCTACTCGCGCAGAGAAGAGAGCGCAAAAAAATTTGCGGTGGACTACAAAGTGCCTTTTTCTACTACGGTAATGGAGGAAGCCATTGCGCGACCCGAAGTGGAGGTAGTGTGTATTTCGTTGCCTAATAATTTGCATGAAGAGGCCGTGATGCTTTGTTGCAAACACAAGAAAGCCGTAATGACGACCAAGCCGCTTGGCCGCAATGCGCAGGAAGCACAGCGAATGTTAGAAGCAGTAGAAAAAGCGGGCATCTTCAACGGCTACCTCGAAGACTTGGTGTACACGCCCAAGTTTATCAAAGCCCACGAGAGCGTGAAGAACGGAGCACTGGGCAGAATCCTTTGGGCGAAATCGCGCGAGACACACCCGGGGCCGCACAGCGACTGGTTTTGGGACATGGAGCAAGCAGGTGGTGGTTGTATTTTAGATTTGGGTTGCCATTGCGTAGAGATTACGCGCAGCTACATTGGCAAAGACATTAAACCCGTAGAGGTGATGTGCTGGGCCGATACGCAAGTAAAACCGATTGATGCCGAAGACCACGCCATTGGTTTGGTGAAGTATGAGAACGGAGCCATTGGCCAGTTTGAAGTGAGCTGGACTTTCCGCGGTGGGCTTGATTTGCGCGATGAAGTGATGGGCAGCGAAGGGACTATTTGGATCAATAGTTTTTTGCGCACAGGTTTTGAAATGTTTACCACGGGCAAGGGTGGCGATTATGTAGCAGAGAAAGCGGAGAGCAATACCGGTTGGTTGTTCCCCGTGGGAGATGAATTGAATGAGCTCGGCTACAACCACATGTTTATGGATATGTTCAATGCTTTGGAAAACAAAATGCAACCGAAAGAAACTTTTTACGATGGCTATGTGGTCAATTCTATTTTAGATGCCGCTTACAAATCGGCCAAGACTAAACAATGGGAACCCGTGCAACTCGATATTTGGCGTGGCCGCGTGGGCGTAACCAAAGATGCCCACCTCACCGAGTACGATGCCGAGCATTACCTAGTGAAAGAAGAGATGACCCACTATGGTGCGAAGAAATTGATTTTAAAAAACAAGAAGACGGGGAAGATTGTTGAAAAAGTAATTAAATGATTAAGATTTTGTTTGGAATAATACTTGCCTTTTTCATTGCAAGCCAAGTGTTTTGTCAAGATCGACCCAAGAATGGGGCCTTCATAGAAATTGGGGGAAGTTCTATACTCTATTCGCTCAACTTTGAAAGGTCATTTACGAAGGGCATCAATGGAAGAATTGGGGTTTCTTTTTTTGACAATACTTTTTCATCTCCAGTATTGATTGGCAAAGTGTTTGGTAAAAGTAATCACCACTTTGAATTAGATGGAGGCTTCCTATATGCAAACTCTCGATTTACAGACTCTCAATTTATTTCTCAACGTAGAAATACTTTTTTTGTAACAGGTTTTGTTGGGTATCGATATCAAAGACCTGACGGTAAATTTTTCTTTAGATCTGGTGGAACATTTTTATGGTTTGTTTGGGGTGAGGATTCTAAAGATCGTAGTTGGAATTTTATGCCATGGCCAAGCATCGGATGTGGATACCTATTTTAAGCACCTTTCTCCTCCCTCACCGGCTGCGCTTGTGTAGGCTTCTCCCCTGTTTTGGATTTATGAACGCCAAATGATCTGTATGCTAATAGTCTGCCATCCTTTTTATCATTCGTTCGACATTGCAAATGTCGAATAGCATGGATTTAGCAGGCAAGCACTTAACAAAAATGCAGGCGCGGAAGGCCTGCATTTTTCATTTGTTGGAGAATTAAGGCCTAAGCATTTTTCCATTTGATGCCGCAGCCAATTGCCTTCACCTTGGTTATCGGCACGGCCCTTCCACTCAACAGGGCATTCACTGCGTCTTCTACATAACGCTTGCTAACAGCGTTTTCATTTCTTGCGTTGTCATCTATTGCGCCAATGTACTGTACTTTTAACGCTTTATCCAAAACAAAAACATGCGGTGTGTTGGTAGCGCCAAATGCCGTAGCCACACTTTGGGTTTCGTCTACTAAGTAGGGAAAGGTGTAGTTCTTACGTTTTGCCAGCTTCGCCATTTCGTCAAACGAATCACCACCCGATTTGCTCGGATCATTTGGGTTAATGGCAATTACGGGAAATCCCTTAGCTGCATACTTGTCGTTCAGGGCAACAATGCGATCATTGTAGGCCTTTGAATACGGGCAAGTGTTGCAATCGAAAATCACGATGTATCCCTGTGCGTCTTTAAAGTCGGCCAACGAAACCATTTTACCATCCACATTCTTCAGTTTGAAATCGGCCGCAGTCTCGCCAATGTCATAACCATTTTTTACAGGCGCACCTGCCCAAGTAAATGCAACCAATACCAATAAAATCACCACACGTTTCATATAATTTTGTTTAGTTATTTTACCGCTTCTATTAACTTCTCCAACTGCCCCTCGCCTACTTCACCCTGCACAAATTGCCGCTTGTCTGTTTTTGGGTTGATGACCAGCGTGGCCGGCAGTGCGCCCGACCAACGCTTCTCAATTTTATCAATCCAAGCATTGGGGTTATCTGCAGTTAGAAAGAGCACTTTTGATTCCAGCTTTTTTCTATCAATGAATCGCTCTACTTTCGTGGGGTCGGGGTCTAAGTCGTAGTCCATACTTACAAGCAGCACTTCAACGTCTCCATTTTCTTTGTTCAGTTTTTCAAATAACGGAAGCTCATGTATGCACGGAGCGCACCAAGTAGCCCAAAAATTTACAATCAATACCTTCCCGTCTTTCTCAGACAACCGTTTTTGAAATTGTTGTAACGTAACAGCCTCGGCCTTTTGGGCGTTCGCGCATGCAGCCGACAAAAGCAAGGCGAAAATGACAAATAGATTGGTCTTTATTCTCATTGCGTGAAGTGCAAACCTAGCCAAATTTAGTGGCGAATTTGCATGTAAGTTTGATGAAAGGTATTCGCCTAAATGCATAACTTTCAATTAGTTGCCGGAATCAGGAAATTCTTGAAAAATTAATCCACAATTTTGAGTAGTTGTCAACATTACTGGATTGTTATCGTTTAACTATTTGATTATCAAATTAATAAACGCATTTTGGTTAATGTTTTCTTTGTGGATAATTGTGGAAACTACAGCAAAGCAATACTTTCAAAAATGAAAATTGCCAGAAATTATAATTGCTTAATTTTCAAGAAAATAGAAAACAGAATGTCGCTGGAATCGGAGACAAAAAAGCTGATTAAAAGGCAGCAATCAGCCGGGCATATCATGCATTAGGCTGCGTGCGAAGACTCAACCGACACCCTTTCGGATTTCAATGAGACAGACTTTCCGGCCGGAAACATTTCTTGCCAAACCAAAAAATCTTTCACCAGCACACAATCGTTGAGCAGTACATCTGCTTTTAGTATGTTGATAACTTTTTGCTGATCGAATGTTCGCCAAAAAATTTGTCGCTCTTCTTCCGGCAACGTAGAAATTCGCACGTACTCAATTCCCCGAAAACGCTCCACGGCAACTTTCATAGATTGTAGGTTACGTTACATGCATTACCGCCAGCCAAAAATGGTAACCCAAGTTTTTGAAATCTATCAAAAAGCTTATGTTTAGAAATCTTTACCCCACAAGCTATGCTATCACTACAGCGCTCTAAGTTTTCATTGACACGCGGCACCACATATTTGAACTGTGCGTATATGTCGCCTCTGCTAAAGAGCGTTGAAAAAGCTGGGATCAAAGGGATGTTGCGCAAACGAAGTCCATTTCAGGTTTCGCCTACGGATTTTTTTACAGAGACTGACACATTGCGCAGCGAATACGCCAGATTAATTGGTGTAAGGGATCCAAAGCGAATTGTGGTGATTCCCTCGGTATCTTATGGCATGGCTACCGTGGCTAAGAATGTCAAAATATCGGCAGGAGATAATATCGTTGTGGCAGGGGAACAGTTTCCCAGTAACTATTACCCTTGGAAAAAACTATGCGATG
Organism: Bacteroidota bacterium; assembly: GCA_018267275.1. GTDB lineage: Bacteria > Bacteroidota > Bacteroidia > Cytophagales > Cyclobacteriaceae > ELB16-189. The sequence continues at coordinate 373,876 of JAFDYV010000004.1, forward strand.
AATGTCATGGCCATATCAAAACAGTGAATGCACCCGATGTAACTGCGCGCGGCCGGGTTTGGAACGAACTAATTTTAGATGCCATTGATAAGAAAACCAAAATGGTGGCACTTGGCCACGTTCATTGGGCAGATGGCACTAAATTTCAATTAGAACAGATTCGCCAGCGCACACGCGATGTTGGGGCATTGCTAGTGATTGACGGTACGCAATCCATAGGTGCGCTGCCATTTGACGTTAATACCATTCAACCCGATGCACTTATTTGTGGTGGGTATAAGTGGCTTTTGGGTCCGTATTCCATTGGCTTGGCTTATTATGGTGAGTACTTCAGTGATGGAAAGCCACTAGAAGAAAATTGGATCAACCGATTGGACAGCGAGAATTTTGCAGGATTGGTTAGTTATCAAAGTCAGTACCAACCAGGTGCCTTACGATATGAGGTGGGAGAACACAGTAATTTTATTTTAGTGCCCATGATGTTGGCCGCTGTACGCCAGCTGTTGCAATGGGGGCCTGAAAACATTCAAGGATATTGCGAATACGTTTCAAAAGAAGCTATCACGAAATTGCGCAGCCATGGGTTTTGGATAGAGGACGCTCAATACCGAGGACATCACTTGTTTGGAGTACGTATTGCAAAGCACCATGATTTAGAAAAGATAAAACAAAATCTTGCGAAGGCTAAGATATCTGTTTCCGTAAGGGGTAATGCTATTCGCGTTTCGCCACACTTGTACAACACCGCGCAAGAAATGATGCAGTTAGTGGCCGCACTTACTCGTTAGGCTGCCTCTTTTGCTTCCAACGCGCGTGCGACCAAAGCCAGTTTTCGGGTTGCTCGCGTATCAATCGCTCTACGTGTTGCACATAGTCTTCAATTACTTGATTATCTCCCTTTGCATAGGGCGGTGCGGTAAGCGGTATTAGCTGAGCTTGGTAATGGCCACGTTGAACCTTTTTAATCGGTGCAAAAAAAACAGGATACTGCGTGAGAGCCGGTAGCTGACTTATGCCTTGAAAAAAAGCAGTTTCCTGCGAAAGGAATTTAGTCCAATACCGTTTTTCAAAAGTGGGAAACTGATCTGCCACATTTGCTACTGCACGCGTAATCGCTCTTCGTTTCACAGACTCCCTTGCCGTTTGCTGCCGTTCTATGCCGAATGCCCCAAACCGGGTGCGGGTAGCATCAGCAAACTTATCAAAGAGGTTACTCGATTGTTTTTGGTACACAAAATCAAGCGGCATGGGCAGATTGATACTGCCCGAAACCAGTAGCCACTCCCAATTAAATTGATGCGATGCCAGTAAAATCACTGACTGTTTTTTCTCCAGATACGGCATTAGTATTTCAGGGTTCTGCCAATGCATGCGCTTGGTAAGCTCCGTTTTAGTGATGGTTAGAAGTTTCAACGTCTCCACACCGTAATCGCACAAGCATGAATAAAAATCTCTCTCAATTTTTTTCAATTCGAATTCTGACTTTTCGGGGAAGGAGTTACGCAAATTGCTCCACACAATTGCTCTTCTGTATTTGATGAGGCGATAACTCACAAAGAAAAGGAAATCAGAAATCCTGTAAAGCACCGAAAAGGGTAAATAAGAAATCAATCGCAAGAAAAGCATGTGCAAAATTAATTGAAGGTTTAATTACTTTTGTCCGCATTTAATACGGAATATGAAAGACAAAGTTGTAATCATTACGGGTGGCTCTTCTGGGATCGGCAAGGCATTGGCTGAGGTGTTTAGCCAGCGTGGGTCAAAAGTATTGATTACGGGCAGGAACAAAGAAGATCTTTTAAATGCCCAACAAAACTTAAAAGCAAAAGGTTTGGAGGTAGCAGTTTTTCAGGCAGATGTGAGCACCGAAAATGACAACCGAATGATGGTGGAAGAGGCCTTGCGATTGTTCGGCCGCATTGATATACTGATCAATAATGCCGGCATTTCGATGCGCGCCCTTTTCGAGGACTTCTCGTTAGACGCATTTCGAAAGGTAATGGATATTAATTTTTACGGCACTGTGTATGCTACCCGTTATGCGCTGCCACATATCATACAAAAAAAAGGATCGGTGGTAGGCATTTCTTCTATCAATGGCAAAAGATCTACCCCGGCAAGGTCGGCCTACTCTGCCTCTAAGTTTGCGATGGAAGGGTTTTTGGAAACCTTGCGTACCGAAGTAATGAAACGTGGCGTGCATGTGTTGGTGGTGAGCCCTGGTTTCACGGCATCGAACATTCGTAAACGGTCACTCACCAAAGACGGCACCCCGCAGGGCGATTCGCCCAGAAAAGAAAACGAGATGATGACGGCAGAAGCAGTCGCCAATCAAGTGTATCGCGCAGTAGTAACGCGCAAGCGAGACGTGACGCTCACCCTCAAAGGGAAACTGGCGGTTTGGATCAACAAATGGTGGCCTAGCCTTGCGGACAAACTGGTATACAACGAACTGGCGAAAGAACCGGATTCACCATTGAAGTAACATTCCATATTAATGTCAAAGTCTAAAACGTCTTTCTTCTGCCAGGCTTGTGGCTACGAATCAGCCAAGTGGCTGGGCAAGTGCCCGTCTTGCAATGCGTGGAACTCGTTTGTCGAAGAGACACTAACTTCCGACAAAGCATCAAAGAATGACTGGCGCAGCGAAGGAAGCAAAACCAAGGTTGAGAGGCCGCGGAAGCTGAATGAAATCGAAAAATCGACTGAAGAGAGAATCAATACCACTGACTCAGAACTAAACCGTGTGCTGGGTGGCGGCATTGTGCCTGGTTCTTTAATCTTAATTGGCGGAGAGCCGGGCATTGGCAAATCAACGCTGATGTTGCAGGTGGCGCTGTCTTTGCAGAAGTGGAAAGTGCTTTATATCTCTGGCGAAGAAAGCGACCAGCAAATAAAAATGAGGGCCGAGCGATTGAACCCAGGGCTTCAAAAGCACGACAACTTTTACATCATTACCGAAACGAACACGCGTAACATCTTTTTGGCGATTGAGGAATTACAACCGCAGCTCTTGATTGTCGATTCGATTCAAACCTTGCACTCTAGCCAGTTAGATTCGGTGGCCGGCAGCGTAGGTCAAGTTCGGCAATGCGCTGCCGAACTGATGCGTTTTGCCAAAGAAACGAATACACCTGCTTTTCTAGTAGGTCATATCACAAAAGACGGCATGTTGGCAGGCCCAAAAGTATTGGAACACATGGTGGACACTGTACTACAATTTGAGGGAGACCGGCATTTGGCGTACCGTATTTTACGAACTACCAAAAATCGCTTTGGCTCAACCTCTGAGATTGGCATCTATGAAATGCTGAGCAACGGACTCCGGCAGGTTTCAAATCCTTCAGAAATTTTGATTTCACAGAAGGATGGAAATTTGAGTGGTGCGACCATTGGCGCCACTATTGAAGGGAACAGACCGCTGCTAATAGAAATTCAATCGTTGGTGAGCCCTGCTTCGTATGGTACCCCGCAACGCACACCCACGGGTTTCGACCAAAAGCGGTTGAACATGTTGCTGGCCGTGCTTGAAAAGCGCTGCGGTTTCCGCATGGGCACACAAGATGTTTTTTTGAATATGGCTGGCGGAATAAGCGTGGAAGATCCAGCCATCGATTTAGCAATCTGCATTTCAATTGTGTCGTCACTAGAAGAAATACCGGTTTCAGACAAAATTTGTTTTGCTGCGGAGGTCGGTTTAGGTGGCGAGTTGCGTGCGGTGAACCGCGTGGAGCAACGAATCTCAGAGGCTGAAAAATTGGGGTTTAGCCAAATCTACATTTCTAAGTTTGGACAAAAGCCAGCTGATTTGAAGAAGGGAAACATTGAAGTAAAAGCATTTGGCAAAATAGGTGAGGTATTAAAAGACTTGTTTGGAAAATAAAAAATTGCGCGGTGGTGTCTTGGGCATAAAAAATCACCCAAGACACCAGCACGCACAAGAAACTACTGCACGTTCAACACAAAAGTCATATCGAAGTCCGTCTCGCCTGTGTTCGCGTCAGACGTGTTGGTTTTCAAACCCGGCTGGTGTTTCAACAACACACGAAAATTGCTGTTGATTGTACCGGTTGGATTTGCTGTGGTCCATGTGGTAGTCAAACCTAAGTTTCTACCGTTTGTGTCTTTTGAATTTGCTCCCCCAGTGTAATTCATTGCATCATTTGGATTGTCGATATTACCATTGCCTGTCGGGCTAGCGAATACATCGTTAGTCCAAGAGAAGTAGAACTGATGTTCGTCCCCTTCTTCCTCCACTTCTTCAGATATATCGTATGCGGGATCAGTCGGCTGCGCCAAGCCATTGATCAACGATATCGTCATTACGTAAGTCTTGTTCTTGACCAGGTTAATAGGGCCATCTACACGGATGGGTTGTGCCCCTTGGTTATCTGGATCAGTAGCGGTAACGGTCACTGCGGCTGAGCCATCAGAGGGTGTAAAAACAAGTGTAGCCTTGGTAATGAGCTCTGGCGTATCTTCTTTTTTTGGGTCCTCTTTGCTGCAACCTGCCAACAATAACACTGCGGCAATCATGGTAATAGAAGCGAATGATTTAAGAATTGTTTTGTTCATAAAGATTATGGTTTTTAGAATGTACATTTTAATAAGATTGAAAAATTGCTACCCAACTCATCAGCAAAATATCGCAACCGGTTGGTGTAGTTGCGATACGCGGTATTGAAAAGGTTATCGGCCGAAAGGCGGAAATCGTATTTGACTTTTTGAGAGCGAACGCTGAAACCGGTTGATAAGTTGACCAACCAATAGGCCGCAGGCGCATCCATAAAATCAAAGTTGCGTTTGTCGTTGGCAAAAAGGTCAGTGCCAGCTTCATTGGCTTCATTAATTTGCCGCACACTCAACAATCTTGGTGCACGGTGCTGGCGGTCTGTAAAAAGGATTCGTGCTTCCGCATAAAAACCTTTTAACTTCATTCGTTCAAATGCCTCCCAACGAAATACAGTTTCGTAGCGATTGGCGGGAATGAAAACTAGAAAGTCATTGTTTTTCTCATCTGTTGCTTTCAACAAAGATACTTTCGGGGACACCATCATATGAGGGCTCGGTCGCCATTCCATCATCAAATCTGCACCAAAAAAAGAGGCATCGGTTTGGGTGTAACGAAAATAAGGATACACACCGCGCACTGTTTGCGTGACGCCTGTAGGTCGCAGGTAGATGTAGTTGAAGATGTAATTTACATATCCCGTGGCTTCCCAAAGTAGTTTTCGGTTTTTTACGCGGTAGGTACTCACCCATTTTAGAGCCTGCTCATTCTTGAAGTTGGAGTTCTTGATATCTATCACTTCGTTGGTTTGTTCGTTGAGCAACAAACCATACTCAATCGCAGCAGCGCTTTGGTGCGTGCCCAAACTATATAACTCGGCCACATGAGGTGGCCGCCATGCGCTGCTGACTGATGACGAAAAACTCTTCCCGGTGCGAAAACTGTAATTGCCACCCAGGGTTGCACTCACGTTTTGAAAGAGCAGGCTGCTGGTGTATAATTCATTCTTAAAGTCGAAGCCTGCCACGGAGTACGACCGGTAGTCATAACGAAGACCTGCATTGAGCATCAACTTCACCCATTCCTTTTTTATGATCCCATAAATGCCGCCTGAGAAGTTATCGTAGTTGGGAATAAATGGTATCCGCTGCGTGCCCGGAATATTGTTGTTGCTTTGTGCCATCATAGACGCACCAAACGTTGTGTGTAAGGTGTTGCTTTGCGAAATGTTCTCTCGCTCTACATCAAGCGTGTGCGTGGTTAACACTAGGTCGATAACTGGTCGTTTTGAAAGACCCCCTATTCTTTGATCAAACTCCTGGCGCGCGTTGTGCTGCATACCGTAGTTCATACGCCAAAAGGTGGTTCCCGACTTCAACTCAGCACTTAGCTTGAATAAGTTGTGCCGCACGTCTTGACGCGGTTCACCAATTGAATGGCTGAATGGCAACGTTCCTTGTGGTGGCTCGCGTTCGGTAGCCACCAATAAGTCGTTGATGTTCCCAACAGCCGCCCCACGCAAAATTCCGAGCTCGGTTTGAAAGTGGCTGAAGAACGCTTCCAACTTTACCTTTTCTGTTTGGTAACCAGTGGCGACAGAAAAATCTGTTTCACTTAAACCAGTGTTGGTAAGCTGATAAGTAGGTGCATGAAAATCTCCTGCGCGCTTTGGTGTGCCCTGTAGGCGCCAGCCAAAACCGGCAAGGTTCTTCAAGCCACCCTCCAGCATACCCGAAACGGTACCCATTCTGCCGTTGCTTTGCGCGATGGTTTGGAACGCTCCACCCAGTTTATTTATACGTGGCAAATTGGGTGGGTTCACTATGATCACGCCACCCAAAGCATCCGTGCCATACTTAATGGCGCTCGCGTCTTTTACCACTACAATATTGCTGGCGATAAACGGATCTATTTCGGGTGCATGCTCAGCTCCCCATTGTTGCCCCTCTTGCCTAATGCCGTGATTCAAAATCAACACACGCTGGCTGTGTACACCATGTATCACGGGTTTAAAAATTCCGGGGCCTGCCTGGATTGCGTTTACGCCAGGTACATCTTTCAATGTTTCACCCAATGTTTTTCCCGCGTTGGCCTCTAAAATCTTTTCATTTACCACCGAAAAATTCTGTGCCGTTTCTGTTTTCTCGGCAACTGTTTCAATCACCACTTCATCTAGTTCTTGCTGATCAGGTTGCAAGTGGATATCCAGAGAGCGATCTGCGGACACTTTCTCGCTCACCGCGCGATAGCCCAAGAACCGAACCACCAGCTGGTGAAATTTGGCACATGTAACTTCGACCGAAAAAGTGCCATCCGGCTGCGACACGGTGGCCACCCCATCCACCGACACAAAGGCATTGGACAGTGGCGCATCCGCTTCATCCCACACCCGGCCTTTTACCAACTCTTTGCAAGTAGTTTGTGACCATAAGCATAGTGGAGCCAATGAAAAAAGTAAACAGAAAAGCAGGTGTTGCTTTTGCACAGAATGTGTTTTTAATGGATAGTTGATTGATCACGCGATATGCGTGCAAGAAGAATCAAACCACCGAAGGAGGTGCGCGGGAGGAAAAGAATCCAGCGAAAGCCGACACAAAATAAATGTCCGTTGTCTCTAGTTTTGGTGCTACTGGAACAAAGTCATATACGTGTGGGGGATTCTCAACAACATGTGAAGATTGGTGTCCAATTTGTGTGAAGGCGCACTTGCTACCGTTGACCAAATGAGTCTTGTGCTCACAGCCTTTGTTGGCATCTGCGTGAAATAGTGATTGGTGACATGCGTCATTCTCATTTTCTACAGAATGCAACGCTGCAACTTCTTTAGGGTGCACAATTGCATGGAACGACTCGCCCGGAAAAGAACCGACCCCATACAAAAACAACAGCACCACTGTGGCCAATTGCCAAAGCAACGATGGTGGATGCATTTTTGATGTTTTTGTGTGCATGGGGTGCAAATATAACAACGATTTGCAGATTGAGGTTTTCAGAATTTATTTCTACGACTGCCTAATGAATAGTAACAATTTCGTTTCAGACACAAAAAAATGGGTCTTATGCATCGTGCATTGCAGTTAAAAAAACTGCACGCCTAAATTTTTGGTTTTTGACCAAATATCCGATTATACATCCAATAGCTTATAAATCCCGTTGCAATAGTGGCAATGATATCCCAAGCATCAATCGGTTTTCCTAATAGCGGATGGGCCAATTCAAAAACAACCACGCTAAAAGTACCAAGTTTGATGACGTAATTTCCTTTTGTTGTTTCAGTTGATAAAATAGCGACCAAGAAAAACAAAGTAGGCATTGTGCCAAATGTATTGCCCAACGTATCTGCAATATGAAAATCGTTGATTTTGTTAGCGTAGATGTAGGGCCGGTAAATAGGCCGTCCGATCAATTCGTAAATCAATAGCGCTGCAATACCGATGCCGAAGTTAATAGCTTTGTATTTCGTCAGTTTCCAGCCCCTTAGTTCGGTTGCAAAATCTCTTAAGGTCATATGAATTTATAAGCGAAGATGGAAAGTTTTGAAGGGGCTTTCGCAAGAGCATTGCTCGTTAGCACGACTGGATGCGTTGAATTTTTTAACTTCGTTGAAAAATCAGTTTGGTTAGTCCGAAAAGAAATCGCCTCCGTTTCCGAAGGCGATTCGTCCTTAAATTCGAAATCTGAAATCATCAAACCATTTTTTCCGGCCTCACCCATTCGTCAAATTGAGCTGAGGTAACTAAACCAAGTTCAACCGCTGCCTCGCGTAGTGTTTTATTTTCTTTGTGTGCCTTCTTGGCAATCTTCGCTGCATTTTCGTAGCCGATATGTGTGTTGAGTGAGGTAACGAGCATGAGCGAGTTTTCCATGTGTTGCTTGATGATGGGTAGGTTAGGTTCAATGCCAATCGCACACTTGTCATTAAAACTCACGCACGCATCCCCCAGCAAGCGAGCGCTCTGCAGCACGTTGGCAGCAATCACCGGTTTAAATACGTTCAATTCAAAGTGACCCATACTGCCGCCCACGCTCACTGCCACATCGTTACCGATGACTTGCGCACACACCATAGTCATGGCCTCAGGTTGTGTTGGGTTTACCTTGCCCGGCATGATAGACGACCCCGGTTCATTATCGGGAATCACAATTTCACCTATGCCACTTCGTGGACCAGAGCTCAACATGCGTATGTCGTTGGCTATTTTCATCAGGGCAACTGCTGCGCGCTTCAATGCTCCGCTCATCTCCACCATAGCATCGTGGGCTGCCAGCGCCTCAAACTTGTTGGGGGCAGTAATAAACGGATAGCCTGTAAGTGAGGCAATGTGTTTAGCTACAAGCACATCATATCCTTTCGGTGTGTTAAGGCCGGTGCCTACGGCAGTTCCGCCAAGCGCAAGTTCACGCACCACCTCAAGCGCGTTTTTGATCGCACGCATGCTGTTGTCAATTTGTTGCACGTAGCCGCTAAACTCTTGGCCGAGTGTGAGGGGCGTAGCATCCATAAAATGAGTACGCCCTGTCTTCACAATTGCTTTGTACTCGGCAGCTTTTTTGTGTAGGGTGTCGCGCAGTTTTTGCATGCCAGGCAGTGTGATTTCTACCACCTGTTTGTAGGTGGCAATGTGCATAGCCGTGGGATAGGTGTCGTTACTGCTTTGCGATTTATTTACATCGTCATTCGGGTGCAATACTTTCTTTTCGTCTGTGAGTTTGCCGCCACTCAGCACGTGAGCGCGGTAAGCAATTACTTCGTTGGCGTTCATGTTGCTCTGCGTGCCCGAGCCGGTTTGCCAAATCACCAACGGAAATTGGTCGTCCAGTTTGCCTGCGATGATTTCGTCACACACTTTGGCAATCAGGTCTTTTTTGTCTGCAGTCAGTACACCCAACTCAAAGTTGGTGATGGCGGCCGCTTTTTTAAGATAGCCGAAAGCGTAGATGATCTCTTTAGGCATGCTGGCCTCGGGGCCGATTTTAAAATTGTTGCGCGAGCGCTCGGTTTGTGCGCCCCAGTATTTGTCGGCTGGCACTTGCACCTCGCCCATGGTGTCTTTTTCGATGCGGAAGCTCATAGAAGGGAATTACAAAATAAATTTGGGTTTACAGTTTTTTGACTCTTGCAAAAATAACGTATTTGTTGAATGTGCGGAGGTAATTTATAAGTGCTACATCCATTTTGCTGCATTCTCGTTATACTGCCCATGAAAAACCTGTTATTTCTACTGATCATCGCACAGACACAACTCTTTGCACAGCCAGAAGTCGCCTTTATGCTCAACGATAGAGGATTGATTCCAGAGGGGCTAACCTACAACCCACTGGAAAAAGCGTTTTTTATTGGTAGCATCAACAAACATAAAATTCTGAAAATTTTTGATGATGGAAGGGTAGTGGATTTTGCTTCTCCCCGGCAAGACGGTTTGGGTGAAGTGTTGGGTTTGAAAGTTGATTCAAGCAATCAACATTTGTGGGTTTGCAGCAATGAAATCCAAGATGGGGTTGCTGTTAGATCAATGATTCACCAATATTCACTTGAAGACTATAAGCTGATTCAAAAATTTCAGCTGAATGAAAAAGGGCACCTATTTAACGATATTGATGTTGCAGCCGGCCAAGTTTTTATTACGGATTCAGATGCAAATTCAATTTACCAAGTTTCACGTGAGAACGGGCTTCAACTATTTTTAAAAGATGAAAGGTTGACGTATTGCAACGGGCTTGCATTTAACAGTAACGCAAGAAAACTATTCGTCAGCAGTTTCACGGGTCTCTATTCTCTGGATATTAAAACCAAAAAATTAGACCGACTCCGCCTTACTGGTTATCATTTATTCGGTGTTGATGGTTTATATCTATTCAAGAATAGTTTGGTTGGCATTCAAAATACTTCCTTTCCCGAATCGGTCAACCAATATTTATTCAACGAAAAACAGGATGGGTTTTCAAGCGCTAGAACTTTAGTAGCTGCTGACCACCGCTTTGATGTCCCCACCACAGGGGCAATTGCAGATGGGTGGTTCTATTTCATTGCCAATAGCCAAATGGGCAACTTTGAAAATGGTACGATAAAAGATATTAGTAAATTAAAGGAAGTAGTGATTTTGAAAGTCAAGTTGAGGTGAAGAGTTGAGGAAAAGGCATGATCATTACGCCATAAAAAAACAAAATCCAGAACAACCGCCCCGGAATTCCGCCAAGGGAGGCCAAAGGCAAAGGCGTTTACGTGACGATGAAAAACAACCAAGAACTTGAAATTTCTCCAAATCGAAAAGAACAATTCCTGAGCTTGTTGCAGAAGTAGTCGTTGCTTACCCATTAGAATACGCGTTTTTTCTCACCGTGTTTGCGGTAACTCCCGGTGGCTGACAAAAGTCATTTTTTACGGTGACAACCGACAGTTACACTCTTTGTAACAGAGGCTACTTTCAAGTCTGATTTAACCTCACTCTTAACATGAAAACCACCACCAATTATATTAATACTGATGGCAACTCGGCCGTGGCCAATATTGCCTACGGCTTCAGTGAAGTGGCAGCCATTTACCCCATCACCCCCAGCAGCGACATGGGAGAAAAAGCAGATGCTTGGGGTGCCGAAGGACGCAAAAATATTTTCGGCCAGGTGGTGGATGTGGTTCAAATGCAATCGGAAAGTGGTGCCGCTGGCGCTATTCACGGTGCACTAACGGCTGGTGCCCTGGCCACCACGTTCACCGCATCGCAAGGTCTCATGCTGATGGTGCCCAACATGTTCAAACTTGCCGGTGAGTTACTGCCAACGGTATTCCATGTTTCTGCGCGTTCGTTGGCTTGCCAAAGTCTTTCGATTTTTGGCGACCACAGCGATGTGATGGCTACGCGCGGCACGGGCTTCGCCATGTTGTGTTCCGCTAACGTGCAAGAGGCGCAGGACATGGCCGTTATTGCCCACCTGGCCACGCTCGAATCTAAAATCCCGTTCCTCCATTTCTTCGATGGCTTCCGCACCTCACATTCCATACAAAAAATCATACCGATGAGCTATGAGGAGTTGCGCGGCATGCTCGATATGAAGTACGTGGAAGAGTTCCGGAAAATGGCGCTGCGCCCCGAAGCACCCGTTTGTAAGGTAGGCGCCCAAAACCCAGACGTTTATTTCCAAGGGCGCGAAACCGTGAATAAATACTACGATGCATGTCCCGGTATCGTAAAGAAATATCTGAAGATGTTTGGCGAAAAGACCGGCCGCAACTATAAACTCTTTGAATACATTGGGGCTCCAGATGCCGAGAGCGTGATCATCGCTATGGGCTCTTCAACCGAAACCATCCAAGAGACCATTCAATACTTGAATAAAAAAGGTCAAAAGGTTGGTGCACTGAAAGTGCGTTTGTATCGCCCGTTCCACTTAGCTGATTTTCTCGGCGAACTTCCTAAATCCGTAAAACGAATTGCTGTACTTGATCGCACGAAAGAACCTGGCGCTCTGGGTGAGCCGCTATATTTAGACATGGTAGCTGCTTTGGCGGCTGAGCGACCCGGAATACGAATCATTGGCGGCCGTTACGGCTTGTCATCTAAGGAATTCACACCCTCCATGGTCAAGGCCGTCTACGACCACCTCAACAACAACGGGTGGCATGGTTTCACGGTCGGCATCAATGACAATGTCACAAAAAAGTCAATCCCCGTAAAGGAAGAAATTGACACCGAACAACCGGGCATTGTGCGCTGTAAGTTCTGGGGCTACGGCTCAGACGGCACGGTGAGTGCCAACAAGAACGCCATCAAGATTATTGGTGACAGCACCGACCTGTTTGCACAGGGCTACTTCCAATACGACTCGAACAAATCAGGTGGCTGGACGATCTCCCACCTGCGGTTTGGCAAGCAACCGATCCTGTCTGAGTACCTATTGAACAAAGTTGACTTTGTAGCGCTGCACCGCCCGCAGTACATCGGGCAATATGATATTCTCGAGGGCATCACAGAAGGTGGTACGTTCCTCATCAACTCAAGTCAAAAGCCTGAGAATATCTTCCGCTTGTTCACAAAGGATATGCAGCAGACTATCAAGAAGAAAAAGGTTAAGGTCTTCGCTATCGATGCATCAAAGATCGCAAAGGGTGTCGGTCTTGGTGGCCGCATCAGTTCGGTGATGCAAACCGCATTCTTCAAAGTATCGGGCGTGTTGCCGCAGGAAGAAGCCATTGCACTGATCAAAGAACACGTGAGAGAGCAGTTTGCGCGCAAGGGTCAGGAGATTGTAGAGATGAACCTGAAAGCGATTGACGCAGCCAGCGAAGCGGTGATTCACGTGCCGATTCCAGACGTGGCCGAAAAATTTGCCGAAATCGAACAAGTAGTGCCGGCCAACTCCGGTGTGTTTGCGGACACGATTGTCGACCCCGTCTTGCGCCTGAAGGGCGATACCATTCCGGTGTCCGCTATGCCGATCAACGGAGCGATACCCACGGGCACGAAGCGCCTCGAATACAAAGGTGTGCCGGGCAATCCTGCGATCTGGATCGATAAGCTTCCGTTTGTAGCTGAACCCAATATAGCTGAACCGTACCTCGAATATCCACCGAGTTGCTCGGGTTGTGGTGAGGTTCCCTACATTCACGTGGTAACGCAGTTGTATGGCGACCGAATGATCATTGCTAACGCTACGGGCTGCACATCCATTTATGGAGGCACGTTCCCGCTCACGCCTTACACCAAAGACAAGAACGGCAAAGGTCCGGCCTGGGCGAATTCATTATTTGAAGACAATGCAGAATACGGGTTGGGCATGCGCCTGGCCGTAGATGCCAACCGCAGACAACTAAAAACAAACGTTCAAACGCTGCATGCCAATGTACCTTCGGGTGACTTGAAGAATGCCCTCGAAAAGGCGCTACAGTTGTTTGATGAAACAACCAATGAAGCGAAAGCCAATGCGGACTTACTTAAGCAACTGCTTGCTGCGGCTAAAAATAATATCAGCCAAGACATAAAGGACATATTCGCCAAAGTGATTGAACTGCAAGACTATTTTATAGACAAAAGTATTTGGATCATTGGAGGAGATGGCTGGGCATACGACATCGGCTTTGGCGGACTAGACCATGTGATGGCGGGAAACCGAAATGTGAATTTGCTCGTGCTTGACACCGAAGTGTATTCTAACACAGGCGGGCAGGCATCAAAAGCAACCCCGCGTGGTGCCGTAGCCAAATTTGCAAGCGATGGTAAAAAACTCAGCAAGAAAAATTTGGGCGTGATGATGGCCAGTTATGGCAACGCCTATGTAGCGTCAGTGAACATGGGTGTAGATCGTGAGAAAACGGCTCTTGCATTTGTGGAAGCTGAGAAGCACAAAGGCCCCTCGATCATTATTGCCTACTCGCCTTGCATCGCCCATGGCTATGACATGCGCCTGACTAAAAAGCAATCTGAGAAAGCGACCAAGAGCGGCTATTGGCCAATGTATCGTTTCAATCCGGACTTGAGGGCGCAAGGTCAGAATCCATTTACCTGGGATGGCGTACCTGTAGACATCGACTTCAACTCGTATTTGGAAGAGGAGTTGCGGTACAAAACACTCACGTTTTCCAATCCACGCGAAGCAGAACGTTTAGCGGAGTTGGCAGTGAAAGATAACGCCCAACGCTTTAAGGATGTTCAACATTTATCAGAAGCATAAATAGTTTACTATGGCTATCAACCTGAGTACCCACTATGGCGGCATCGCCCTCAAAAACCCAATCGTCATTGGCGCGAGCAACATTGTCACTGATCCAGAAAATCTGGTGAAGTTGGAAAAAGCCGGTGCAGCGGCTATCGTGTATAAATCTTTGTTTGAAGAACAATTGCAACTCGAACAGTTTCAGCTCGAACAGCAGCAAGAAGCTTACAGCAACTGGGATGCCGAGCACGATACATTTTTCCCCCGCGTAAAGCACGCAGGCCCTGCCGAGCACATTTTGCGTCTGCGCGATGCAAAAAGGAAAATCAGCATACCGCTGATCGGCAGCCTCAACTGCACGCACGATGAAACTTGGGAACAGTTTGCCGTGGAAATGGCCGGCAGCGGCATTGATGGGCTGGAGCTGAATTTCTACAACAACAACACCTACTTTGATTTGGAGGCAAATGAAATTGAACGTAAGCAATTGCAAACGCTCAAGCGGGTACGCGCGGCTGTAAACATTCCTGTTTTCGTGAAGTTAAGCCCCTACTACTCTAACCCATTGCGCATGATTGAGCTAATGGACCAGGCGCAAGCGGACGGTTTCGTGCTATTTAATCGGCTCTTCCAACCCGACATCGACATTGACAAAGAAGAACACCACTACCCGTACAATTTCAGTTCAGAAGCTGACAACCGCCTCGCTTTGCGCTATGCCGGACTCTTGCATAAGAAGGTCAGTGGCAGCATCATCAGCAATACAGGTGTCCACAACGGTCGAGATGTAGTAAAAATGTTGTTGGCAGGTGCTGATGCAGTACAAGTTGTTAGCGCGGTTTACAAAAAAGGCATTCAGTATATCGAAACAATGCTCAGTGAACTGGAAGGATGGATGAAAAAGAAAGGATACGAGAGTCTGGATGATTTCCGGGGCAAGTTGTCTAAAGAGAATCTGGCTGACCCTTTTGCCTACAAGCGTGCACAGTACGTTGATATTCTGATGAAGTCTGAAATCTTTATGCAGTATCACCCTAAGCGCGGTGAAATCGATCGTGGACATGATGATTTATAAACCCTAACCCAATTATATTATTTATGGCAACTATTGGAATTTTTTACGGATCAACGGAAGGCAACACCGAACGTGTGGTGACGGCTATTCAGCAAAAACTCGGGGGCGAAGCAACAGCCGCGCTTCACAATGTAAATTCTGCTACAGCCGATGACATCGCACCCTATGCGAATGTGATTTTAGCCTGCCCTACATGGGAGATCGGCCAACTGCAA
The DNA here is from genome assembly GCA_018267275.1 of Bacteroidota bacterium. Taxonomy (GTDB): domain Bacteria; phylum Bacteroidota; class Bacteroidia; order Cytophagales; family Cyclobacteriaceae; genus ELB16-189. The sequence goes on from JAFDYV010000004.1 coordinate 389,324, forward strand.
GAAGACTGGGAAAGCTTTGTGGATGAATTGGGCGATGTAGACTGGAATGGAAAAAAAGTAACCTATGTGGGTCTAGGCGATGCCGATGGGTACCCGGACACGTTTCTGGATGCACTCGGTATCATTCACGACCGCATCAAGGACAAAGGCGCTGCTTTTGTGGGGGCATGGCCTACTGATGGTTACAACTATGAAGCATCAAAAGGCTTGGTGAACGGCAAGTTCCTTGGCTTGGCCATCGATGAAGACAATCAAAAAGATCAAACCGCTGCCCGTATCGACAAGTGGGTGGCGCAGTTAAAAACAGAGTGGTAAAATATGGCGGCCATCCGTTTCAAAAAGCCAAGTTTCAAAATTAGCGAACCACTGCGCACGTACCTCGTGCGCACCGGCCGTGAAACGGATGTGCCCATTACCTATACGGATTTGGTGCACCACACCAGTTCCATTACGCTGCACGACAAAAGTGGCAAGGATACGTTGTGGGAAACACTGATCTATAATCCGGCCGATCTGCAATACATTCACGATTGCCTGCGCAAAATTTACGCTCAACTGAAAGTGGGTGGCGAAGTGGCGATGATTGAGCACCTGTACATCGACCGGGTGGACTACTGCTTGTATGCGAATACGCATCCGCTGCGCGTGCGCATTGTCAACCGGCTCAACGATTTGTTTGATTACTTCTACATTAAGAAAGCCGATGCCTCACGCATCTACGGCATGGAGTTGGAGCATTTGCTTTCGCCCAACAAAATCAACTACCTGGTAAAGGGCAATACGCTGATTGAGGAACATATTGCCGGCATTCCGGGCGATACGTTTGTAAAACGCTATCTGCTGCGCAACGACTACAACCCCCTGCGCATTGCTAAGGAGTTCGTGAAGTTCAACGAGCGCAGCCTGGTGCAGTTGTTGGGCGACATGCGGGGCGATAATTTCGTGGTGGAGATCATTCCCGATTTCGATGATTTGTATTTCCGGTTGCGCGCCATTGACTTTGATCAGCAGTGTTACGAAGGCAGCGTGAAGATCTACCTGCCGCAGTATTTCAAGGAGAACAATCCCATCATCAACCTGGGGTTCAAAACCATGTCGCCCGTGTTAGAGCACCAATACCAACGCGAAGAGCGTGCCCGCATGCTTACCCGCGTGAAGGCAGCTCAAGGTCAGATGGACGAGTTGCTCACCGCCATGGAGCAGGATGAGCTCTCAACCCCCGAGCATACCGCGCAGCTGCGCAAAGAGTTGGCTGCGCTTTATGGTGATGATGCTTTTTTGAAGTGCAACAGTATGGGGGCCCTGGTACGCACGAGCCTGGAGATGTTGGAGAAACATCCCGTGCGGCAGCGGCACTCCATTAATGTGTTAACAGAAGAATATGAATCCGCACGTTAACCGGCATTTGGGTACTGTGCAATCGCACGAGAACGGCAAGTGGCAGATTCGCCTGGCCGATCCCGAGGGTTGTGCCGTGTGCCACCGCGGCTTGTGTTGGGATTCCAACGATGAACGCATCGTAGAGGTACACGCAGGCGAAGAGCGGTTGACTGCGGGCCAAAACGTGTGGGTAGAAGTGAGCGACCGTAGTGGTTGGCGTGCCATCGCCTTGTTTTATGGCTTGCCCTCACTGTTGCTGATCACGCTGTTGGTGGTCGCATTGGCGACTGGCGTGAATGAAGGCGTAGCGGGAGCGGGGGCACTGCTGGCCCTCGTGCCATATTATCTGGTGCTCTCCTTAACGCAGAAAAACTGGAAAAATAAAATCCACCTTTCGGTGCGAGCGATATGAATGATGTCGTCCTCTACACAGTTTTGAGTTTGACGGGCATTGGGTTGCTGGCGGCCGTGGTACTTTACTACGTCTCGAAAAAATTTCATGTGACGGAAGATGAGCGCATTGCGCGAGTCGAAGCGGTGTTACCCAACACCAACTGTGGTGGTTGCGGTCAGCCGGGTTGTCATGCATTTGCGGAAGCGGTGGTGAAGTCGGGCGACCTGAGTGTGCTGCACTGCCCGGTAGGGGGCAACCCCGTGATGAAACAGGTGGCGGAGGTGCTGGGGGTGAAAGCGGTGGAGAAAGATCCATACATCGCGGTGGTCCGTTGCTCAGGTTCGTTTGAGTACCGCAAGAAAACCAATGTGTACGATGGAGCGCCCAGTTGCGCCATTGCCGCACAACTTTACAGTGGCGACACGGGCTGCGCCTACGGCTGCCTGGGCATGGGCGACTGCGTAGTGGCCTGCGACTTTGAAGCCATGTACATGGACGAGAAGACGGGCTTGCCGGTGATCATCGAAGACAAATGCACCGCTTGCAATGCGTGCGTAAAATCATGCCCAAAAGATATTCTGGAATTGTGGCCGAAAGGCAAGAAGAACCAGCGCATTTATGTGGCATGCCTGAACGAGGAAAAGGGAAGCACGGCACGCAAGGAATGTGCCGTAGCCTGCAGCGGGTGCGCCAAGTGCGCGGAGGCCTGTCGTTACGAAGCGATTACTATCGATCACAACCTGGCCACCATTGACCCGGACAAGTGCAAGTTGTGTGCTGAGTGTATCGATACGTGTGATGTGCGGAATATTATCGCTACCAATTTCTCACCAGAAAAATTGCAACAGGCCAGCGAACATCGCCAGAAGCGTGAGGAACGCGAACGTAAGAAACGCGAGGAGGAAAAAGCACAAGCAACAGCCAACAACAATCCTGAACCAACGGTATGAAAAACCGCGCTTTCCATAAAGAACTAAAAACCTTCCGACTCGGAGGCGTGCATCCGCAGGACAACAAGTTGTCGGCTTCTGCACCGCTGGCACAGTTGCCGTTACCCAAACAGGTAACCATTCCGATCATTCAACACATTGGCGCTCCTGCGAAAGTAGTGGTGCAGCGTGGCGACACGGTGAAAGTCGGGCAGGTGATTGCCCAGCACGAGGGATTCATTTCGTCCAACATCCACGCCTCGTGTTCCGGGCGCATTGGCATCATTGAGGAAGTGATGGACAGCTCGGGCTTCAAACATCTCGCTGTAAACATCCGCGTGAAGGGTGATGATTGGCTGGAGACTATCGATCGAACCGATACACTGGTGGAGGAGATTACGCTTTCGCGGGACGAGATTGTGGCACGCGTGATGGAAGCAGGCGTGGTGGGCATGGGCGGTGCCGGTTTTCCTTCTCATGCCAAGATCAAAGTGCCGGAAGGCAAGACCATTGATACGCTCATCATTAATGGAGTAGAATGCGAACCCTACCTGACAGCCGACCACCGCCTGATGTTGGAGAAGCCACGCGAGATTATTGTCGGTGTTCGCATCTTAATGAAGGCCCTGGGCGTGTCGCGCTCGATCATCGGGATTGAAGATAACAAGCACGATGCGATTGAATTGTTTGAAGAATTGCTGCATGAGGACAAACAAATTGAAGTACAACCATTGGAGGTACAATACCCGCAAGGTGGAGAGAAGCAGTTGATTCAGGCCTTGTTGAACCGCGAAGTTCCCTCTGGCGGATTACCTGCTGATGTGGGTGTGATCGTGCACAACGTTGGTACCACGTTCGCGATTTACGAAGCGGTACAGAAAAACAAACCGTTGGTCGAACGCGTGGTAACCGTGACCGGCAAAGATGTGAAGCAGCCGTCCAACTTCTGGGTGCGCATCGGCACGCCTGTTATCGAGTTGATTACGGCAGCAGGCGGCTTACCGGAAAGTACGGGTAAAGTTGTTTCCGGTGGGCCGATGATGGGCAAAGCCATTGCTGATTTGGAGGTGCCGGTTGCAAAAGGCACATCCGGTATTTTGATGATCGCGCAAGCAGAAACGAAACGCGCAGAAGAATACAACTGCGTGCATTGCGGCAAATGCATTGAAGCGTGTCCAATGGGATTGGAGCCTTACCGCTTATTGCTCTTAAGCAAAGCGGGGCAATCCGAAAAATCGAAACGCGAAAACGTGCTCGATTGCATTGAGTGCGGCTCATGTTCTTTTGTATGTCCTTCCAATCGACCCATTCTCGATTACATCCGCCTGAGCAAAACCAAAGTGAAGAAATTGAAATGAGCCAGTCGCTGTTAACCGTTGCGCCCTCGCCCCACATACACACGGAATTGACCATTCCGCAGGTGATGCGCGGGGTGATCATCGCCATGGTGCCCGCGCTATTGGTCAGTGTGTACAACTTCGGACTGGGCGCGGTATACGTTACCGGTTTGTCGATTTTATTTTGTGCCGGGGCCGAGTGGGCTATTTGTAAATTCCTATTGATGCGTGAGCCTACAATCACGGACGGCAGCGCGGTGATTACCGGTATGTTACTCGCCTTCAATGTGCCCAGTAACTTGCCATGGTACATCATTCTCATCGGCAGTTTGGTGTCGGTGGGCATTGGCAAAATGAGTTTTGGTGGGTTGGGCAACAATCCGTTTAACCCCGCATTAGTCGGTCGTGTGTTTTTGCTGTTGTCGTTTCCGGTAGAGATGACGAGCTGGCCAAAAGCAGTGGCCACATGGTCGCTGGATGGAACTACGGGTGCAACGCCACTGGGTATCCTGAAAGATGGCTTGCGGGCCGGGGAAACCGTGCCGGCACTCATGCAGCAAATGCCCTCGTACACCGATTTCTTCTTTGGCTTTCAGGGCGGATCGCTGGGCGAGATGTCAGCCTTCGCCTTGTTGATTGGATTGGGCTACATGCTGTATCGAAAAATCATCACGTGGCACATTCCGGTAACCATGATCGCCACCGTGTTTGTGATGACGGGCATCTTCTGGTTCATCGACCCGACCCGATTTGCCTCGCCTTTGTTTCATGTGCTGACGGGCGGTGTGATGCTGGGCGCGATTTTCATGGCGACTGATTATGTGACGTCACCCGTATCGCATAAAGGTATGATCGTGTTTGCGATCGGCTGCGCTGTGCTCACGGTTTTGATTCGTTTGTTTGGCGCCTATCCGGAAGGTGTGTCATTCGCAATTTTGATTATGAATGCTTTTGTTCCATTGATCAATAAGTATTTGAGGCCGGTGAGATATGGGGCTAATAAAAGTAGGCAGCCAAAAGTAGGCAGTCAGCAGTTCGAGCAAGGCAAGCGACCAGTAACCAGTAACTAGTAACCAGTGATGTCCAAACCCTCCACATTCCCGAACATGGTTATCGCCCTGGTGGTGGTTACGGCAGTATCAGCCGTGGCATTGGGGTTTGTTTATCAATGGACGAAAGAGCCCATCGCCAAAGCTCGCCTCACAACGCAACTCAAAGCAATTGAGGCGGTGATGACAGGCTATGATAACAATCCGGTACAAGAAAAATTCTTCCTATCAACTGAGAATGGTGATAGTTTGGAGTGTTTCCCCGGCAAAAAAGGAGGTACACCCATCGGGGTAGCCATCAAAGCGAAATCATCGAAGGGCTACAGTGGCGACATTTGGCTGATGGTAGGCTTGGACACAGCAGGCACCATTCGAAACATTGTGGTGATTGAACATAAGGAAACACCAGGGCTGGGTTCGAAGATGACCAGTGAAAAATTTCTAAATCAATTTTTGAATACCAATCCCGCGGTTACGGACTTGCGCGTGAAGAAAGATGGCGGCACAATCGATGCCATCTCGGGTGCTACCATCAGTTCGCGGGCGTTCAGCCAAGCCGTGCGCGAAGCATACCAATCTTATCGACATGGAAAAGACGCTCACCACTAGAGAGAATTTGCTCAAAGGCATCTTCCGCGAAAACCCAACGCTGGTATTGTTGTTGGGGTGCTGTCCAACACTTGGTGTAACATCGTCTGCCTCAAATGCTATTGGCATGGGGCTAGCCACTTTGTTTGTGCTGGTGATGTCGAACCTAGCCATTTCATTGGTAAAGAATGTAATTCCTGATAAAGTACGTATCCCATCGTTCATTGTCATCATCGCTGCATTTGTTACCGTGGTTCAATTGCTGATGGAGGCCTACACGCCAGCCCTGTTTGCTCAACTGGGATTATTCATTCCGCTGATTGTGGTGAATTGCATTGTGCTGGGGCGTGCGGAGGCATTCGCTTCGCGCTACTCCGCAGGTGCAAGTGTCATTGATGGGTTGGGTATGGGCCTCGGCTTTACGCTCGCCTTGTTACTGTTGGGTTCAGTGCGCGAAGTACTCGGATCACTATCGTGGTTTGGCATGAAACTCAGCGACAGCGATGGGATGCTTGTATTCGTGTTGGCACCTGGTGCTTTTATCACGCTTGGGTTTATCATCGCAATCATGAATGGTTTGAAGAAACAAAAATCTTAACTATGGAATACGTCATCCTCCTTATCTCCACAGTACTTATCAACAACATTGTGTTGGCGAAGTTTTTGGGCATCTGTCCATTCCTCGGTGTATCGAAGTCATCTTCTACCGCGCTGGGCATGGGCGTAGCCGTCATTTTTGTGATGACGATATCAACTGTGTTTACATGGCTCGTCTATACTTATTTATTGTTGCCGCTCGACTTAAGCTACCTGCAAACCGTGACCTACATTTTGGTCATTGCTTTTCTTGTTCAGGTGGTGGAGATCGTGATGAAAAAAGTAAGTCCCGAGTTATATCAGGCGCTTGGCGTTTATCTGCCGCTGATCACCACCAACTGCACGATTTTAGGTGTCGCGATTCTAGTTGTACAAAATGATTTCAACTTGTTAAAAAGTGTTGTCTTTGCGATTGGTAACTCTGTTGGTTTTACACTTGCGATTGTCATCTTCAGCAGCATTCGCGAGCAGATGGACATGGCGGAAGGCATGCCCGCCTGGATGAAAGGCACACCCGCAGCCCTGATCACAGCAGGGATTTTGGCAATGGCGTTTATGGGTTTTGCAGGGTTGGTGTAGATTTTCGCTCTTTTGGTATATTTGACTATTGATAGTCAATAGTCAAATGTCTATTCGAGAGAAAATCATCCAGCTTTTTCAGTCAGACTCGGAGCTTTCCATCAGGGAAATAGTCGACAAATTGTTGATTTCCAAGCAGATGACTCATATTGTACTTAACCAGCTGCTGGCAGAAGGGGCGGTGGAAAAACTCGGAAGAACCCCAAAAACCATTTATCGATGGCGCTCAGCAGTAGCCGAACCAATTAAGTCTAGGGAGCGGGTCACCCCCGAAGAGGCTGCCATCCTTAAGAAGCATTTCCTTCTCATTTCTGAAACGGGCCAACTGCATGAAGGCTTGGAGGGCTTCGAAATCTGGTGTCGGCAACGCAAACTTCCTCTCATTAAAACGATCGGTGAGTACGTGATGACGCTTGAAAAATATGGGACATATTTTAGTGATCAGGGCGTTATTGATGGCATGGAGAAGCTTCGCTCAACAAAAGGTTATCCAGTTATTCACCTGAACGGGCTTTTCTACCTCGACTTCTACGCCATCGAACGTTTCGGGAAAACTCGACTCGGGACACTGCTTCATTATGCCAAGCAAGGGCAAAGCAAAACCCTTATGAAAATGCTGGTGGATGAGATTGCCGACCGGCCTCAAACGTTGGTTGACCAACTTGGAGTAGATGCTGTAGTCTTTGTCCCACCAACTATTCGCAGAGAAGTTCAATTGATGAAATTTTTTAAGACACACATTAAGCTCAATGTACCGCTTCTTGAAATCAAGAAGATTTCGGGTTTGATACCGGTGCCTCAAAAATCGCTGAACAAACTTGAGGAGCGTATCGCTAACGCTCAAAACACGTTCAGTGTGCCTGCGGGAAAAAGTTATCGGCATATATTGCTTATTGATGATGCTGTTGGTTCAGGTGCAACCGTCAATGAAATTGCCGGTAAGCTGAAACAAAAGGGAATAGCCAAAGAAGTTTCAGCGCTAGCCATTACCGGTAGTTTCAAAGGCTTTGATGTGATCACAGATGTTTAAAAGATCATTCATCATCAGCCTATCACCAACAGCCAACAATCCATCACACCACCCAACTACTCTCACCCATCAACAACTTCACTAAGTCACCTTCACCTTTGGTAGCGATTTCGTGTTCAATTTGGGCGGTCACGCGCGCTTCATATGGTTCGCGGTAGATGGCCTGCAGCACACCCATCGGGCGAGGCAGGTCTTCGTGGTACGTCATGTTGGCGAGGATGAACGCCAGCGTGCTGTCTTTCTCGTTGTGGATGAGCAAATCGTTCACTGAGTAATCGCCATCTTCCAGGCTCACGGCTCGTGGTGTGTAACCATCGAGGATAATACCGCGATTTTTCTCTTTACCAAAAATCAATGGCTTGCCGTGTTCGAGAAATATCGTATGGTTATCGCGTGTGTCGGCATTGGTGTACAGATCGAACGCGCCATCGTTAAAGATGCGGCAGTTGGTGTAGATTTCGATAAAGGAGGTACCCTTATGTTCAAACGCTCGTTTAAGTAACTGTTGTAACTGCGCACGATCTTTGTCGTGGCCGCGTGCGACAAAGGTAGCCCCCGAGCCGAGGGCTAATGCAACTGGATTAAACGGGTCGTCTAGCACACCGATTGGAGACGACTTAGTAATTTGCCCGCGATGCGAAGTAGGTGAGTATTGACCTTTGGTTAGGCTGTACACTTCATTGTTGAACATCATGATGTTGAGGTCCACATTTCTGCGGCAAGTGTGAATAAAATGATTACCGCCAATGCTCATGTTGTCGCCATCACCGGTAACGACCCATACGCTCAAATCAGGGCGGGAGATCTTCAACCCACTGGCAATGGCCAACGCACGTCCATGAATCGAGTGAAATCCATAAGTGTCCATGTAGTACGGAAATCGGCCCGAGCACCCAATGCCCGACACGTAGACAATCTTTTCTTTTGGCACACCCAACTCCGGCATCAGCCGCTGCGAAGGCGACAATACCGAAATGGCGCCACACCCTGCACACCAGCGCACATCAACATTGGGCTTAAAATCTTTGGCTGAATGAACGAGACTGCCTTCGTGTGGCCGTTCGAGAAGTTCGTCAATTTGGGTTTTCATAATGATGTGTTTAAATGTCTTTTGACTCAAACGCGTACTTCATCTTCCACCAACAGCGCTTTCAATTCGTTTTCTAGCTCCACGCTTTTAAATGGCTTGCCCTGCACTTTACCGATGCCGATAACTGGCTTGAGGTAGCGCGCTTGCAACAACCACTTGAGCTGGCCCGAGTTCAGTTCGGGTACCACTACCCGCTTGAATCGTTTTAGAATGTCGCCCAGATTTTTGGGGAACGGGTTGAGGTGGCGAAGGTGTACGTGAGACAACTTTTGTCCGCTGACACGCAATTTCTCAAATGCCGTCTTGGCCGCACCGTAGGTACTGCCCCAACTGATCATCAGCAAATCACCTGCATGTTCACCTTCCACCTGTGCCTCTGGAATATCGTTAGCAATGCGCTCAACTTTCTCGGCACGAATGCGCACCATGCGCTCGTGGTTGGCGGGGTCATGGCTCACATTGCCGCTTCCATCTTCTTTTTCTAATCCACCGATGCGGTGTTCCATGCCTTGGAACCCGGGCAGCGCCCACAATCGCCTCAATGTTTCGGGATCGCGCCTGTAAGGCGCAAACGCTGCGCGATCGGTAGCAAAATCTGCTGTAATGTCGGGCAATGCTTGTGCTTCGGGCACGCGCCACGGTTCGCTAGCCTGACCGATGTATCCGTCTGACAGCAACAACACGGGTGTCATATATTTTAGTGCGATGCGCGCGGCTTCGAGTGTCATGGCAAAACAATCACTGGGGCTCGCAGCCGCCAGCACCGGCATGGGCGCTTCGCCATGGCGACCGAACATGGCCATCAGTAAATCGCTTTGTTCAGGTTTGGTGGGTAAACCGGTAGATGGGCCCGCGCGTTGCACATCGATGATGACCAACGGCAACTCGGTCATCACGGCCAATCCCATTGCTTCTGTTTTTAACGATAAGCCTGGGCCACTCGTAGTAGTCGCAGCCAGGCTTCCGCCAATGGCTGCGCCAATGGCACTGCAGATGCCGGCAATTTCATCTTCGGCTTGCAGGTGTCGAACGCCATATTTCTTATACCCCGATATCGCTTGAAGGATTTCCGTTGCAGGCGTAATGGGATACGAACCGAGGAACAGGGGCAGGCGCGCTTTGCGCGCGGCCACCACCAAGCCCAACGCTACGCCCTGGTTGCCGGTGAGGCTGCGGTAGCGACCGCGCGGCAGTGGCGATTTGTCGATCACATATTGTTTTTGAAACAGGTCATGCTTCTCGGCAAAATTCCAGCCTGCGCGCAGCACGTGCACGTTGGCGAGCACCACATCGTCTTTGCCTTTGAACTTGCGGTTGATCCACTCCACCGTGGGTTCCAAAGGGCGGTTGAAGAGCCAGTAAGTAATGCCAAGTGCAAAAATGTTTTTTGTTTTCGCAAGTATTTTGGTCGGCACGTCAATGTCCGAGAGCTGCGACTTGATTTCGTGCGCCATGTTGATGGCGTATACGGTATAGTCTGCGAGGCTGCCGTCTTCCAGCGGGTTGTTGGCGTAGCCGGCTAGTTGCAAGTTGCGTACATCAAAGCCCTCGGTGTTCGCCAAGATTACACCACCTATTTTCAAGTTGGCTTTGTTCACCTTCAACGAAGATGCATTCATCGCCACCAGCACATCAATAAAATCGCCCGTGGTGTGGATGTGCTCTTTCCCAAAGTGCACCTGAAAGGCGCTCACCCCGTACAACGTGCCTTCGGGGGCGCGTATTTCCGAAGGGTAATCGGGGAAGGTGTTCACTTCATTGCCGGCAAAGCCGCTGGTGTCGCTAAACTGCGTGCCCACCAGCTGCATGCCATCGCCCGAGTCGCCTGCGAAACGGATGGTGGCTTCTTCTAGATGCTCGATGATTTTGCCCATAGAAAAAAGGGATTTAATCTAGAAGAAAGATACCCTAGGCGTAAAAGAAATAAAATGACTTTGGTCAGGTACCGGCTGGGCGATCTAGCAGCCAGCCCGTGATGCTCAATCTCTCCCTGGTGGCGGGCAACACCTCGTGTTCCAACAAATCGCTTCGAAAACAAACAAGTCTTCCCGCCACCGGAAATACATCCATGCTTTTTGTTTCCATGTAAATGCGTAATTGCCCACCTTCTTTGGTTTGCCAGTTTTGGTTAAGGTAGCAAATCACCGAAAGTTTGCGCTTGTCATCTTTTTTGAATTGATCGAGGTGGCGCTTGTAAAAGCTGCCGATAGGGTAAATGGTTTGGTGTACTTCGTAATCTTTTAAACTTAAGTACAATGATCGGTTAACGAATTGAATGAGCTCATCCAATTTGTGGAGGTATACACCGACAGAGGGCAACGCGCTGGCCGGCTCAATCCATTCGATGTAGTCGCCTCTGATGCTCTCGTTAATTTGTTTATCGTGTTGTTTGCCAATGCCAGCTTTTTTAAACTGTAACAACCCATTTTTGAAACCGTCTGAACTCACAATAGCACTTACCTGCTCATCGGAGAGAAACGAATCAATAATCGCATAACCTTGGTCGGCAAGGCCATCTGCCAATCGGTTCAGTTGTTGTTCAAAAACGGCATCCATAGAATGCAAATTTAGTGGAAGGGTTTTTGCTATTTGCGGCTATAAAAGAAAACTTATTTTTGCGCCTATGCGAGTAGTAACTGTTTTTCTGACATTTTCACTGCTAATGACAGCTTGTTTGCCAAAAGAGCAAGTTGTGTTTAAAACAGTGAAGAACATTGAGCTGAACTCTGCCGATGGTAAGTTGTTGCTAAAGGGTGATGCGGTATTTTACAACCCCAATAAAACCCAAACCAAATTGAAAGAAATTGATGTGGACGTGTTGGTAGATGGCAAAAAGGCTGCAAGCGTAGATCAGCAAATGAACTTGGTTGTAAAAGGTAAATCAGACTTTACCGTGCCGATTGAAGCAGAATTAGCGCTGGGAGAGATCAATTTGCTGGATGCCGTGGTGGGTTTCTTGGGGGGCAAAACATATCAAGTGACTTTTGCCGGCAATTTGCGTGTGGCGGTGCACGGTGTAACTGTAAAGGTGCCGGTGAAATATAATGAGACGGTTAAGCTGCGATAGAGCGCACTAACCAAAAAGATAATCTTCGTCTTTACCCTCTAAAATAGCTACAAGCGATTCAATTACAGTGTCATCTTTGATCACGTAATCGCGCACACCCTTTTGGATGAAACTGAGAACCATGTTGCCGTCATCAATGGCGCTGAGCATGATCACCTTGTGGTTCTCCTTTATCGCTCCTTTGAGTGCTTCAAACAATTCGATTCCGCTCATCCCCGGCAACTTGTAGTCAACAATTAGCGCATCAGGGAAGCCATTGGCAAGAGCCTTTTGAGCCGCTTCGGCCGACTCAAAAGCGGTAACGTTATAAGACGGATTTTGGCTCAACGATTTCTTGACAAAATCAGAATAAACACTGTCGTCTTCTACCAAATAGATATTCATACCAACAAAAGGACAGCGCAATATAATAACGTTATTGCGATCTGCCAGCAATTTTTTGGCGTTTGCAGAGCCGCTTTGTCACTTTTTCACTGTTACATCGGCACGCACAGTAGGCCAGTGGGCCTCAGCTTTTTGGATGTAGTTCGCCATATCTTGGCTCCATTTTGAGCGCACGTCCACATTGTAGTTCAGGTACAATTTTCCTTGCACAATAGTCCAAGCGTTTGGTTGGGTCTCGGCCTTGTAGCCGCGCGACATGCCGTAGGCGCAGTAGCCGCCAAACTGCGGTGTGTATTTTTCGGGGTCTTGTTTAAACAAATTCAGGTTTTCTTCGGAGGCAAAATGCCACTGGGCACCCAGGTGGTCAAATACAATTTCTTTCTTTCCCATCACCTCGCGCCCCTCGGTAAAATAGGCCACGGGGTCATAGCCTCTGATGGCACCTTGTGCGGTGGTGAAAACGGTTGAACGCTGCGCCCACAACGTGCTGGGCACAAAAAGAAAAATACCGACCAATAGGTTTTTCATTTTTTCCGATAAAGATGGCGCAACTACTTCCATAGCATTCGTCTGCAACCCGACAAAGTTCGAAAAGTTTTGGGAAATGACACCCATAGTTTTGTCAAAATCCAAATTGCAAGTTGTAGCTGCAATTGATTACTTTGGCGGCACCTGTTTTTTTGAGCGAATGAGCCGTGGCGAAACCCCAACACCTTTGAAGCATTTTCTGATATTATTCTTTTGCCTGCAAGGCACCTGCCTGCTTGGGCAAGATACCGTCACGCTCAAACGAAATCAGAAAGACCTGATCGATGTGGCAGGAAGTATTTTGAAGACCAAATGGTTGATTGAACGCGACACGCTTTCCAAAAAATCGGGGCGCCTGTATTTTTCAGGGGCACCGTCTATCGGGTATTCTTTGACTAGTGGCTGGGCCGGCATTTTTGTTGGCGATGCAGCGTTTTTTACCAGCGAATACCAGGAGCAAAAAATCTCCATCGTATATATTGATTTACTATACACGCAAAAAGATCAATTTGTAGCCCGGTTGCAAAGCAACATATGGACGCGCAACAACAAACTGAATTTGGTTTCGGATTGGCGATATTATTGGTACCCACAAAAAACCTATGGGCTTGGCGGCCAAAGTACACTCGAGAATTTTGTTGATCAAACCTATAGCTACATCCGTTTTCACCAAACAGTATTGGCACCCGTTATTCCGAACTGGTATTTTGGATTGGGCCTTGCATACGACTACCATTACGACATTGTACAAAACGTAGGAAGCACCGAAGTGCTCGATCAAATTAATCAGTACGGCTTGGGCAAAAACACCACATCGGCCGGCTTACTGGTAAATGTTTTGTATGACGATCGCATCAACTCTATTAATCCATGGGGCGGAACTTATTTCAATTTTGTGTATCGACCCAACTTTACTTTTTTCGGAAGCGATGCAAGCTGGCAAATGCTATCGCTGGACGTGCGCAGGTACATTCCCTTTCCGCGACATTCAGAAAACATTTTGGCCTTGTGGAACTACAACTGGTTTACGTTTGCAGGCAATGCGCCTTACCTCGACTTGCCAGCCACTGGCTGGGATCCGTTCAGCAACACGGGCAGGGGTTATATACAAGGTAGGTTTCGCAGCAAGAACTTAGTGTATGGCGAGGCCGAATATCGGTTCAAAATTTTGCGCAATGGCTTGGTTGGCGGTGTGGCGTTTGTCAATGCACAAACAGTAACCAATTGGCCGGGCAACAACTTCAACGGTGTGGCGTTTGGAGTGGGCACGGGGTTACGACTGAAATTCAACAAGTACTCACGCACCAATGTGTGCATCGATTATGCGTGGGGGCAAGGTGGCTCGCAGGGTGTATTTGTGAATTTGGGCGAGGTGTTCTAAACTATGAAAGGACGACCACAACTAATGCAAGTGTCAGTGAAATAACGATTACTGCTATCATTGCAAGTGTCAAATATTCCTGCGCGTTGGCTTTCCAGGTTGCGTGAACGAGTCTGATTCGTTCTGCTTCAGAGGCTTTTGGGTCATTGTAAGAGATATCGTTTGTTCTCTTGGCGGTTATTCGTTGAAATGGATCTTTCTTATTTGCTTTCAATAAAGCACGATTTTGCTTTATTTGATCGTTCATGTCGCGAATAAAACCAAAGCCTGCCATGCTGCTAACTTAATTCATTCAGGTATAACTGAATCGTATTCTCTAATCCAAAATAAAGCGCGTCACAAATCAGCGCGTGGCCGATGGATACTTCATCTAAATGCGGCAAAGACTGTTTGAGGAATTTCAAGTTGTGCAAATCCAGGTCATGCCCGGCATTGATACCCAGCCCAAGCTGTTGTGCTACGGTTGCCGCTTGCACATAATCGCGCACGGCCTGTTCTCGATTTTGGTGATAATGCGATGCATAGGGTTCAGTGTATAACTCAATGCGATCGGCACCAGCTTTTTTTGCGCCTTCTACCATTTTCGTGTTCGGGTCAACAAAAATAGAAATACGAATTCCGAGTTTTTTTATCTCACTCACAATGTCCGTCAGTAGTCCCAGGTGCGTTACAGTGTCCCACCCTGCGTTAGAAGTAATAGCGTTGGGCTTATCGGGCACCAAAGTGGCCTGTGCGGGCCGTGTTTCAGCTATCAATTTCAGATAACGTTCATCGGGATAACCCTCGATATTATACTCAGTGGTCACCACTTTTTTAAGTGCGATGGCATCTGCCCACTTAATGTGGCGTTCGTCTGGCCGCGGGTGCACCGTGATGCCTTGCGCACCAAACCGTTCACAGTCTTGGGCCACTTTCAATACATCGGGATTGTTGCCACCACGTGCGTTGCGCAAGGTCGCAATCTTGTTAATGTTAACCGATAGCTTCGTCATGTATCAAAATTAACAGTTTGGCAATTAACTTTGTTTTACACCAACCCCACCGAAATGCAAGAACAACTAATTGAATCGTGGCATATCCACAACCGTATTAACCTGTTTTTACTTGATTCTGTAGCTGAAGCGCATTTAAGCGACACGGCTTCCTCCAAAGGGCGCACCGTGGGCGAACAGTTTGCGCACATTCACAACGTGCGGTTGATGTGGCTAAAAGCTGCAGCGCCTGGGTTGGAAAAAGACCAAACCAAGATAGACAAAGAGAGTATCACCAAAAAAATTCTGACTTTATCGTTGAAAGCAAGTGGCGAGGCAGTTGCGCAACTGCTGAAGCAAGGGTTTGTGCAAAACAAGGTGAAGGGCTTCGAACCACACCCTTCTGCTTTTTTCGGTTATCTCATCTCACACGAAAGTCACCACCGCGGCCAAATTGTTTTGTCGTTGAGGCAAGCCGGCCACCCCGTTGACAAAAAAGTTTTGTTTGGTTTGTGGGAGTGGGGAAGTAGGTAGGTTAGAAATAACTCCTGCATATGGTAGCGCCCTCAAGAAAATTGCTTCGCTTTTGGTTCGAGAAAGAATGTCAACATAAAACTTACGAACCCGATGATGGCCGTTAGGTTACGCCAAAAATGATAACCCAGCCATTCATTTCTAATCTGTTCCCAGTTTGCCGGAATTGCTCCGGCTTGTAGATTTTGTAGTTGCTGATTGATAGGAACATTGCCAGTGATTGCAATGGCTGTACCCATGATGCTTAACAACAATGTAGCCAACACCAATGCGGCCTTTGTTTTTTTCTTGTCTCTCCAAAAGATTATTGTCTGAATCAACAAAAACGCTAGCGAAGGGAGTCCAATAAATGCTCCTCTTTTGCCCATATAGTAATCGATGTGCCTGTGCCAGTCTAAAAACGTTGTTGCAGATACATCATACTCCCAGGGCGCCACAAATGATATAATAGCACCGCCCAGGGGCAGCGCTACAAACACAGTTGTTAGGAAGAGAATAATCTTTTTTGTCATGGACTTAAGGTTTCGGTTTGCAATAGGTTGCTGGCGCGTTTTTTACGTCAAGCGTATAAAGCTAATCAAATGCTGGTATATCCACATATACCGTCACCCTTGTCGCGGGCGGATTTGCTCGCTGGTACTCGCCAAGCAGATGTGTTACCAGCTCAGGTATAAATGGCTTTTAACTTCAGAAAGGGTTTCTCGATGAAAACAAAAGAGCAACAAGCACAAATGAAAATTACGAAGATATTGGTAGGGAAAGCAGTCAAAAACTTTTGCGTCAACCATAGATCGGTACTTCCTAAAAAGAGTTGCTGCCAAATGTAGAGACTGTAAGAAAGCTTGCCGATTAACCTAAAGGGCTTGGTTTCCAACATGTGGCCGAGTGTTGAGTTTGGGAACAATAGAAAAAAAAGTAGGATGTAAAGATTTGAGAATAAAATCAAGTTTCCTGACACGAGAAAATGGAGAGCCGAGTAATACTCAACCCTTGAAGATAAAACCAAAATGACAGTGGCCATTAGCAAAAGCCAATATCGAAGGCGAAACAACTTCTTTTTCAGTTGCTCACGGTGGCGGTCCAGTAAAATTGCCAAGACAACACCATAGAAAAGAAAATCGCAGTGCATAAAAAACACACCACCCGTTAATAGAGAAATTTCCGGGAATGAATAGTTCAATACTCTAAAAAAGGAACATACCATTGTCATTACCATCAGGCTTTTGAAGAGATGATTGGTAACAACACTGGCAATTTTCTTTAATAGAAATGGAAACAATATGTAAAACTGTTCCTCTACTGAAAGGGACCAAGCATGATTAACCAACCAAGAGCTCGGGAATACAGTTGTGTTTTGAAAAGCATTTAGATTTTGGATGTAAAACAATGCAAACACAATTGCCGAAGAATCTATACTGACAATACCCCAAATCGATAGAACTGTGAGAACGAACAAATAGAAATAGTACGCAGGAAATATGCGCAACACCCTTCGCATAAAGAATTTAGCGAAGTTAATTCGGCCTGTTTGCGACAACTCACTGTTGAGTAAGGTGGCAATTAAAAAACCACTAATTAGAAAAAACAGTCGAACACCAACAGTTCCTGCGTTCCAGTATTCGAACATACTTCTGAACCAGAGTGGAATTTCTGTGAGCAAAAGGTGTGAGCAAATTACCAAAACAATTGCACATGCCCTTAAGCCATCTAAACACCTTATATACATTGAACTTGGTTGCTGTTCACCCGAACAAATATACAGACTTAAACACGCCTTTTGTGGATGATGGTGCCTTGCCAAGCAGCTAAGCACGTAGTATCTTATCCATTTTTTTCCCTTTTGCTAACTCGTCTACAAGTTTATCCAAGTAGCGCACTTGTTGGGTCAATCTATTTTCAATGTCTTCGACCCGGTAGCCGCAAATCACACCCGTTATCAAACTTGCATTTGGATTGAGTTTCGCATTGGCAAAAAAAACCTCGAACGTTGCGTTGAGGTCAATCATCTGTTGAAGTTGCTCGCTAGTGAAACCCGTTAACCATTCGATGACCTGATGAAGCTCTTGCTTGGTTCTCCCTTTTGTCTCTACCTTTTTCAAGTAATGGGGGTATACCGAGGCAAATGTCATTTGAGCAATTTTGTGATCGTGGTGTGCAGTAGTTACCATGGTTATGCGATTTTTACAAGTTGCTCTTTTCTCTTTAATGCATTTTTACTATCCCATTGAATTTCTTGTCATGTCTTCAGTTTCTTTTTGAATGAAGCGGGCGTGCCACATTTTATTTTCAGTCCAAAAAGCTTTGTTCATAATATTTGCAAGTAAATCGCAAATTTTCTCGTCAGCTGTCGTTTGGACTTTATTAATCTTTTTTGCGGTTAGCGTGTTACTTCATCGTAGCAGCTGGCGGCTCAGGGTGCTTCGCATATCGCTCAAAGAATTCTATTGTGCGCAAGAGGTGGTCCATCATACGCCCCGGGTTGCCGCTGCGCGTCAGTTCATGCCCTTCTTTTGGATAGCGAACATACTCAACTGGTTTGTTCAGAATCTTCAAGCTCTTGTAAAGCATTTCAGATTGCATTACACCTGTGCGCAAATCTTGGTCGCCATGGATGATAAGCAACGGTGTATTGATTTTATCTACGTAAGTGAGTGGAGACTCGGAGTCGAGCAACGCCTTTGTCTCTTTCTGCCAGGGGTAACCACCAAAGTTGGTGGGCACCAATCGCCACGCGTTGCCCTCGCCCATAAAGGTTGTTAAATCATAAACGCCTCGCTGCGCGTTGGCTGCTTTAAAGCGATTGTCATGACTGATGATCCAAGCCACCATGTAGCCTGCGTAGCTTCCACCCTCCACAAAAAGATTGTCTTTGTCAATCCATGCGTGTTGTTTCATGGCTTCGTCCAACGAGGCGAGAATGTCTCCCGCAGGGCTCGCGCCCCAGTCTTTGTAGTTTCCTTTTTTGAATTTATCACCGTAGCCACCGCTGCCGCGCGGGTTACTGTACACCACACCATAACCCCAACTGTTTTCGAGCTGATACTCATGCCACATACTGAAAATGCCAGGGCCCCACATGGCAGAGGGGCCACCGTGTATGTTGAGAAGTGTGGGATATTTGAGTCCGTCTTTTCGGTTCACCGGTTCCATCACCCAATATTGCACTTTGGTGCCATCGGGCCGGGTAAGCCAATACTCTTTTGGTGTTACAATGTGTTTGCCTTGCACCCAACCTTCGTTCAGTTTGGTCATTTGCTTGTTCGACTTGTCTTTCAGGTTGTACAGATAAACCTCCCAAGGATTTTTGGTTTCGGTAAGGGCATACACTACTTTGTCTCCTTGCAAATCAAAATCGTTGAGCCCGTTATCGTTCCCAATAACTCTTGTCACGCTGCCTCCCTTGGCTGCCACCACGAATAATGGAATATCCCCCTCTGTTTGAGAGGTAAAATAAATGCTCTTGCTATCAGCGCTCCAAGCAGATTGCCCCGCGTCTCTATCAAATGCTGCGGTAAGCGAAATGGGGTTGTTGCCATTTGCATTCGCAACCGCCAATTGTGTTTGCGTGGCGTGGCGATTGGCCAGCACTTCGGCATAAAATAAAATCTGTGTGCCATCGGGCGAGTATTTGGCGTTGGAGAGACTGTAGCCCGGCCAAGTCAAAAACTCCCGTGCTGATTTTGTTTCAACATCTATGATCCAAAGGTCAGTGTCCTGCTCATCATCGGGCGCTACTTTGTAAACGCGCGAGTGGCAAATGATTTTCTTGCCATCAGGGCTCCACTCGGCACCTTCAAAATCTTGATAGCCACTGGTGAGTGGCGTTGGCTTTTCATCGCTGCCAATGGTTTTGATAAACAGATGCGTAAAATCTTCTTCAGGTTGCAGATTTAGTTCTCCTTGCAGTTGTTGGCGGTTCAACACGCGCGGATTGTTTTCAAAATTGTTCTTGCTTAGCCATGCGCGCACTTCTTCTAATGTGCCATCGGGGCTAGCTTTGATGTTTTTTCTTTCTTCTGGTTTCAGTTTTTTCCAGTTGGGTTCATCGCCCAATGCCCTGCCGGGCCGCTCGTAGGTCCATGGTAGTACGCCTTCGATGGCATAAAAAGGAATAGAAGAATTGAACAAAATCTTTTTTCCGTCCGGGCTCCAGCGGGGGTTGCTCGCCCCAAATTCTGATTTAGTAATGGAATAGGCCTCGCCACCGCCCAAGGGCAAGAGCCATATCTGCGATTTGTCATTTTCACTTCGCACAAAGGCGAGCGTTTTACCATCGGGGCTCCACTGGGGTTGGCCATCGGTTTTGTCACCAAAGGTTAACTGTCGTGGTTCGTCTTTGCCTGCGAGATCCAGTAAATACAAATGCCTTGTATAGTAATACTCATTTTCGTTTTTCACCGCCTTGCGGTTGACAACCATTACCGCTTTGCTGCCATCGGGTGAAATTTGGATGCCGTTGGTGGTGACAATCTTCATCAAGTCGCCAGCCACAATAGGGGTTTTGGTTTGGGCAGAGGCAGCAAAACTTATGATGACAAGAACGAGCAGGTTAAATGTTTTCATATTCTAGGATTTCATTTTTAAAACAATGTATTCAAAGTACGATGTGCCATAACTACTTCTTTTCCCCCAACGGCAACTCCACTTTTTCTCCCCACACATATTTGTTAAACCACTGCCAGTTGTGCCAGTTGGCGGCCAAGCGTTCTTTTGGTTTGCTAATGCCATGGCCAAAGCCTTTGTACACGATTAATTCTGCTGGCACATTTTTGTCGCGCAGGCCTTGCAGTAATTCATATGCGTTTGAAATGGGCACGCGCCTGTCCAATTCTCCGTGCTGGATCAGCGTGGGCGTTTTCGCGTTGTTGATATTGGTCATGGGCGATGTTTTTTTGTAAATCATTTCATCGCTCCACGGGGTTGCCTTCAAATATTGGCGCGTAAACGGATGGATGTCGGTGCTCACGTAGTACGTTACCCAGTTGCTGATGCCCGCACCAACCGAAATCGCCTTAAAGACATTGGTGTTGGTGGTGAGGAAAGCAGAAATGTATCCACCCTGGCTCCAACCCATGCTGCCCATTTTGGTTTTGTCGATCATGCCTTTTTTATCGAGGTAGTCGATGCCGCTCATTACATCCCACATATCGCCCACGCCAAGGTTTTTCACATTCAGTGAACGGAATGCTTCTCCGTAGCCTGCCGAACCTCGGTAATTGGGTCGCAACACCAAGCAACCCTTGTCGAGCCATTGCAACACCGGATAAACGCTTCCGGGCACAGGGTTAGGTGTGTCAATGCCAGTAGGGCCGCCATGGATCATCACGAGCAAGGGATATTTTTTGGATGGATCGTAATTTTTGGGCTTGTGCAACACGCCTTCAATGGTCGCTCCGTCTTTACTTTTCCAAGTGATCACTTCACTTTGTGCTGTCTTCCAATCTTTGATCTGGGCAGTCATGTTGGTAATTTGTTGTCGAGATTCAGCATTCGCTATTGTAAATACCTCACTAACTTGGTCATCGTTACGACCTGTAAACGCCATTGTCTTTCCGTCTTTCGAAAATGAGAGACTAAATACTTGGTCAGGGAATCCGCCAAGCTTTAAGAAGGTGCCAGTGATGGGGTTGATATTATAAACCGGTCTTTTTGTTTTGTTCCAAATCGCGGAAAATATTCCTGTTGCTTCCCAGGAAAACCCGCCAAGGTCTTCATCTAAATCTTTCGCCAATTGCCGAGTTGCTTTTGTTTCCAGATTGATGGCAAACAATTTAGAATTCGTATAAAAATTGGAAACAGTATCATTCAAGTTGGTGGTGTACAAGAGTTCTTTCGAATCGGGCGACCAATCTTCAAACGAGTCGCCACTAGGGTTGGTCACCACCGATGTGACTTTTTTTGTTGCGATGTCAACCACCGAGATGTCGGATTTTACAAATGAATTAATGAGCGGGTCGGGCTGGTGGCTGAAGGCGATTTTAGTTCCATCGGGTGAAACGGAAAAACCGGTGACGGTAAACTTGCCTTCAGTAATGCGCTTAGCTTTTGGCCATTCGATGCAACCGGCTTTCACTTTCAGTGAGTCCACTGTTTCATAGCACGGTCGTTCCGATGGGTCTTGCATGTCAGGGTTGAATTCGATTTGCCACAAATGTGAAAGTGTGAACTCTTTGTCGTCTGCTTCAAAAGCGCCATATCTCTTTTCTCTTTCCTTTTTAGCTTTATCGTCTTTCTCGGCCTTTACAAACACAAGCCGTTTCCCATCCGGATGCCATTCATAAAATGCAATGCCCTCCTCTTCACGTGTAATGGCACGGGCCTCTCCGCCATTTACCCTCAAAACGTAAATTTGATTTTTGTTGCCACGGTCGGAAAGAAACGCGAGCCACTGGCCATCGGGCGAGAATAAAGGACCTGTGCTGTTTTTTGGATTATGGGTGAGTTGAAAGGGTTTGCCTCCTTCACGATACATCCAGATTTCGGTATCGTATCGGTTGTCGTTCCAATCGGTGGTTTGCACGGTATAGGCCACTGCTTTCCCATCAGGCGAAAGCTGCACATTACCTACGTTGCGCAATGAAATTACTTCTTCAATGCTCGGCACGTGTTGACTCCGAGCTAAACTGAATGTTATCAAACAAATGATGATGGACGCGCTTGTTTTCATGGCTTCAGAATGATTGGTGCAATAACAAAGCAACAAAATTTTCTGTGTTGTGTGCCCTTTATTTTACGACTGGCAGAAGATATCGTGCAAGCGGAATGGCATATTTCGCAAGGGTGATTTTCACCTTATATTTGCGGGAAATCCTGAATTATCATTTTTATGCGACTAGCGCAGTTGGCCAGAAAACTATCCATAAAGCAAAGTGAGGTGGTGGCCTTTTTGGCAAATCAGAATATCAGCATAGCCGATAACTCCAATGCCCGTGTTGAAGAAGAACACATGCGGTTGGTAATACAAAATTTTGCGCCTCATTTGATGGAGGAGGTTTTTGCGCAAGAGGCAGAAGAACAAGCTTCCCCCGAACAGGTTGTTGAAAACGCATTGGAAGAATCACCTGAGCAAGAAGTTGAAGTGGTAGCCGAGGCAAGGCAAGAAGTGACGGAGTTGTCAGATGCTCTTTTACCGGAAGTAATCAAAGCTCCAAAAGTAGAGTTGCAAGGTTTGAAGGTGTTGGGAAAAATTGAGTTACCGGAGCCCAAAAAGAAAGAGGGAACAGAGCAAAAGGCAGAGAACCGCCCCGCCCGAGAACGGAGAGAAAAGAAGTCTTTTGAGCGAAGGGAAAAACATAACCCCATTGCGCTGCAGCGCGAACGTGAAGAACGCCAGGCGGAACAAAAGCGGCAGGAGAAACTAAAAGCCGAAAAAGAACTAAAGACCAAACGCTACCTCAACAAAGTAAAACCACAAACAGCTAAGCCTGTGAAGTTGGTAAAAGAAGAAGTTGAGGAAATGCGATTTGAAGAAGAACCTCAACCCAAGAGCCTGCTGGGCCGTTTTTGGAAATGGCTGCGTACGTAAACCCATCGGCAAGAAAAGTAACGGCTTCGTTGGTGAACAGCGAGTTGTTGTTTTCCACTTCGCGCAGCAGCGGGCCGGGTGGCCAAAACGTCAACAAAGTCAATTCAAAAGTTACGTTGCGTTGGTCCCTCGCCAATTCTACAATTCTTACAGAAGAAGAAAAAGAACTGTTGCTTCGCAAACTTGCCTCGCGGCTAACAACAGAAGGGGAGTTGATGATTATTTCACAAGAGAGCCGTTCGCAACAACAGAACAAAGAGTTGGCCATTGAAAAGTTAGATGCGTTGCTGACCAAAGCATTTACCAAAAAGAAAGTGCGCAAGGCAACCAAACCCTCAAAGGCAGCAGTACAAAACCGAATCGAAAAAAAGAAACGCCATTCTGAAAAGAAGAAAATGCGAAGGGTTGATTATTGAACTTTTACGCTTGCGTCATGGTTCACCAACAAAACCTAACCATGACTACACTACAGATTTGCTTGTTGCAATGGGATGCCCTCAACAAGCGCATGCTCAAAACGATTGATTCCATCAGCGAAGAAAATTTTAATAAGCCGATTGTGGAAGGCGGCAACTCTCCTTCTTGGATTATCGGCCATTTAGTGGAAGCAGATGATGCCTTATTGGAATTGTTGGGAATTGGCAAGCGATTGTTCCCTGACCTTACAAAGATTTACCATCACGAGCGTGGCACAAACCAAACAGGTCACCTTACAAAACAAGAAATCTTACAGCGGTTTAAATCTGTTTTCGAAGCGCTCGACAAAGCATTTAAGAGTTGGAGCGAAGCTGATTGGCTCATGCGCCACACAGCGGTTTCGGAAGAGGAATTCAAAAAAGAACCTCACCGGAACCGACTAAACGTAATGCTGAGCCGTGTCTCCCACAAAGCCTCACATCTCGGGCAAATAGCTTTGGTGAAATAGCGGAAAAGGCTGACTCGAATCATTGTTTGGCAACGTCTTCGGCTCTATATTGCGCTGTTTAAAATCAGTCTAAATAAGGATGGCGAAAAACGTGGCAGAAATGAAACCGGGAGAAACTGCAGTAATCGCCCATTTTGATGATGAGCAAATTGCAGTGAAGTTGATGGAAATGGGTTTTTTGCCCGGCACGGCCGTTCGGTTTAATTTTTCGGCTCCTTTTGGCGACCCCATCTGCGTAACAGTTTCTGATTACGACCTGTCGCTTCGGCTTGATGAAGCTGCCACCATTTCAATCATCAACTGATGGCGAAGCGGATTAGGATTGCGTTGGTAGGCAAACCCAATTCGGGTAAGTCGTCACTTTTTAACCATCTCACAGGCCTCAACCAAAAGATCGGAAACTTTCCGGGCGTTACTGTTGATAAACGCACCGGCTCGTGCCAACTGGATGACGCTACACAAGGAGAAATCATTGACCTGCCCGGCATTTACAGTCTGTACCCGCGCACGCTGGACGAGAAAATCGTCACCGAGATATTCACGCATCCACAGCACAATCTTTATCCCGATAAGGTAGTGCTGATTGCTGACGCCACCAATTTGAAGAACTGTTTACTGCTGCTTACGCAACTCATCGATTTGAAAATACCCACAGTGCTGGCGTTGAATATGATGGACTTGGCCGCCAAGTCGGGGTTGAGCATGGACGTGAAAAAGTTGAGTAAAGAACTTGACATGCCCGTGGTGATGATCAACGCAAGGGTTGGCCACGGCATTGCCGATTTGAAAAAGGCGATGCTAAAAGAATTACGGCCCTCGTCTGTTTCGGTTTTTGCAATTGAAGAATCCATTCAACGCGTAGTAAAACTCACGCGCGAACACTTTCAATTGACGACTGATTACGAAGCCTACCAATACCTGCAACAACCCGACAACTTGGTTTCTTTGAAAGCCGAAGACCGTGAGTGGATCAAGGCAACAGCCAAAGAACATCAATTCTTTGCGCATAAATTTCAAGGAGCGGAAACTGTTACACGTTATGGATTTATTCAAGAACTACTTAACAAAGTAGTGTTGCGAAAATCTACGCGCGAATGGAAGAAAGTCTCGTACGGTATTGATAAGGTGCTTACTCATAAAGTATGGGGTTATGCCATATTTTTTGTGGTGCTGTTTCTCATCTTCCAGGCCATTTTTGCATGGGCCCAGATTCCGATGGACTTCATTGACACTTCTTTTGCCCGCTTGAGCAACTGGTTGGCGAAAGAACTACCTGAAGGGCCATTGTTCGAATTGATTTCGCAAGGTATTGTGCCCGGCATTGGTGGCATCGTCATCTTCATTCCTCAAATCGCCATCTTGTTTGCATTCATCGCCATCTTAGAAGAAACCGGCTATATGGCACGCGTGGTTTTTATGATGGACAAGGTGATGCGCAAGTTTGGGCTGAATGGCAAAAGCGTGGTGCCTTTGATGTCGGGATGGGCTTGTGCCATCCCTGCGATCATGGCCACCCGCACCATCGACAATTGGAAAGACCGCCTGATCACAATTTTCGTTACTCCCTTCATGAGTTGCTCGGCACGGTTACCGGTGTTTACCATTTTGGTAGCGCTTATCATACCCGATACCAAGTTGCTCGGTTTCTTCAACTACCAAGGCTTGGTGTTAATGGGATTGTACCTGCTCGGTTTTACTGCGGCCATCCTTTCTGCTTGGGCCATGAAGTTCATCATCAAAACCACCGAGCGCAGTTACCTGATGATGGAGTTACCTACCTACCGTATGCCCAAGTGGAGCAACGTTGGTTACACCATTGTAGAAAAAACAAAAGCATTTGTGTTTGAGGCAGGCAAAGTGATTCTGGCAATCTCGGTTATTCTTTGGGTGCTGGCCAGCTACGGACCGATTGATGAAATGAATGCTGCCAAAGTGGTAGCGCGCCAAGAGGGTGAAAAACTTGGCCTGACCGAAGAGCAAATTCAAGACAATATTGCTGCATACAAGCTAGAGCATTCTTATGCGGGCAAGTTGGGCAAAACGATTGAACCCGTGATTGAACCGTTGGGCTACGATTGGAAAATCGGAATTGCCCTGGTCACTTCTTTTGCCGCGCGCGAAGTTTTTGTTGGTACGATTGCCACCATCTACAGCATTGGCAGTGCCGAAGACCAACCTACTATTAAGCAACGGCTCAAGAAAGAGGTAAACCCAGTGACGGGCGGCCCTCGCTACACACCAGCCGTAGGGTTGTCGCTACTCGTGTTCTACACTTTTGCCATGCAGTGCGCGAGCACGCTTGCCATCGTGAAGCGAGAAACCAAAGGTTGGAAGTGGCCCTTGATTCAATTAGCGTACATGACCGGCTTGGCGTACCTGTCGGCCTTCATCATCTTTCAAACCATGGGTTAAGTAACCTTGGCGTAATATCTTTAGCGAGATTCTGCTTTTTGATTTTCAAGATTATTTTAACTTTAGCGGACTTTAATCTATCCCATGAACAAAGACTATCAGCTCGGGCTATTGTATTTGGCCCACCTGCTCATCAGTGCCGATGGCATCATCGATGAAAAAGAAGAGGCCGCACTCATGCGCATCAAAACAAAGGAAACCATTAGCGATGCGGTGTTCCGCGAATTCTCCAACAATGTAAACTCACTGAAAGAAAAAGAGATTTACCAACAAGGCATTGAATCGCTCAACAAATGCACAGATGCAGAAAAGCTCAATGCGTTTGTCCACTTATACAAAATGTCAGAAGTAGATGGCACCGTGCATGTTAAAGAAGTGCGGCTGCTGTTGTACTCTGTAAAGTTGGCGTCCATCGAATTCAACGATGTGGTAGAAAAAGCAAAGGCAATCCATTATTGATGGCTGCGCATCGGATTGTAGTTGTTTTAATCGCAGCCATAACTCTTGCGTGCACACAATCCAACCATTTTGCTGACTCCACTCTTCTAAAGATAGCCGACCTGCAAGACCGTAGGCAGGCAGATTCTCTTCAAAAATTTCTTTTAGACAAAAACCCAACCTATCGCACGGCCGCTGCACTGGCCTTTGGCTCGGTGCAAGACAGCTTGGCTGCGCTGCAATTGGGCAATATG
The DNA here is from genome assembly GCA_018267275.1 of Bacteroidota bacterium. GTDB lineage: Bacteria > Bacteroidota > Bacteroidia > Cytophagales > Cyclobacteriaceae > ELB16-189. The sequence goes on from JAFDYV010000004.1 coordinate 416,716, forward strand.
TTGCTCGAAGACCCCGTGGCAGAAGCACGCGCTGCCGCTGCCTTTGCTTTGGGCCAAACTCAGTGCGTGGCAGCCAGCAATGCGCTGATCCCCGCGTTACAAGAAAAAAATCCAAAGGTGCTGCGAGAAGTATTAGAGGCGTTGGGCAAAACCATCCGCAAAGACGATTTGTATGCCCTGAAGAATTTCAAACCGAAAGACTCGCTGGCACAAATCGGGTTGGCCTTGGCACATTACCAACTGGGTTTGCGCGGCTTGGCCGATTCACTAGTCGCGAAGAAACAAGCAGCATTTTTACAAGAGGATTCTCCAACACAAGCGCAATTGGCGGCTGCACATTTTTTCAGCCGTGTTCAAAACATAAATGTAAATCAATATTCGCCCTTACTGATGCGGGCAAGCAACAAAGGCAATGTGTTTGTTCGAATGGCAATTGTTTCGGCCCTTCGGAAGGTTGATTCTACTAAAGCCATTGAACCGCTCATCGCAATACTGAAGAATGACTTGGACTACCGCGTACGTGTGGCTGCAGCCCGGTCATTAGCAAGCTATTCATCGTCACGTGCCAACAAAATTTTGTTGGCATCACTCAACGACAAAAATGTGAACGTGGGCATCGCGATCGCTGAGGGATTGAAACCGAACAAGTCGGTTGTTGGGGAGATTCTGGCGCAAGCAAAGCAAGCGAGTAATTGGCGCATTCGCACCAATTTGTATCGACTCGCCTTAGATTTGCAGCCGAGTGCAGCGCTTGAGCGCGAGATTCAGCAACTATACCAATCGAGCAGTAATGACTACGAACGCGCAGGCTACTTGTCGGCTTTGGCGTCACAAATCAACTCATTCGAATTTATTAAGCAAGCCGTATTGACTCCTTCCAGCCTGGTCATTAACACATCAGCCGCACAAGCGTTGGTTGCGCTCAATCAAAAAGCAACAAAAGAAATGTATACGGCATTTGGTGCGGCTTACCGTGAGGCGATTCTAAGTGGAGATCCGGGCGTAATCGGTATTGTTTGCTCCGCGCTCAAAGAGCCTAGTTTGGGCTTCAAGGATTTGATTAAAGACTTTTCATTTCTTCAACAAGCAAAATCAAAACTGCAACTGCCAAAAGATGTAGAGGCTTTACAACCGTTAGAAGAAACCATCGCTTACTTTGAGGGCCGAGAGAAACCAACATCTCCAAAGAACCCATTCAACCATGCTATTGATTGGGAATTGGTGAAGGAAACACCTGCCCATCAAAAAGTAAAAATCACTACGGATAAAGGCGACATTATTTTGCAGTTACTTGTGGAAGAAGCACCTGGTTCAGTTGCGAATTTTATTTCGCTCGCCAACCAAAAATATTTTGACGGAAAAAATTTCCACCGCGTGGTGCCCAACTTTGTGATTCAAGGCGGCTGCAACCGAGGTGATGGATTTGGCAGCGAAGATTATTCTATTCGTTCTGAATTTGGAATGAGACGTTACACAGAAGGATCAGTCGGCATGGCATCGGCCGGAAAAGATACTGAGGGCACACAATGGTTTATCACACATTCTCCCACGCCACATTTAGATGGCCGTTATACTATATTTGCCACCGTTTTGCAAGGTATGGATGTAGTTCATGCCATGGAAGTTGGTGATAAAATAGTGAGTGTAGCATTGATTCAATGAACAAATGTTGGGTGATTTTGCTGGCGTTGGCCGTAGGCGCGTGCAGCAGCAAAAAGGATAAATTCAGCGACCTGTTTGCCAGCGGCAAATCTTTAGGACAGGTGAATAAACGATTGGACGAGGCATCTGGTCTTGTAGAAAGTTTCGCCCACCCCAAACATTTTTGGACATTGAACGATAGCGGCCATCCCGCAGAAGTATTTTTGATTGATGACAAAGCGCAAATCCAATTAGTTTGCAAAATCAAAGGTGTTGAGAACAGAGATTTTGAAGACATAACCACCGGCCCCGGGCCGATTGAAGGAAAAAAATATATTTATGTTGGCGACATTGGCGATAACCTTGAGAAATTTCCGTTAAAGCTTATCTATCGTTTCCCCGAACCTGTTTCATTCGATTCTAAAGAAATCACGATTTCAGATTTCGATACATTGAAGGTTCAGTTAGATGGAAAAATTCGAGACACCGAAGCGCTGTTTGTAGACCCAGTTAAACATGATCTATACCTGGTGTCCAAGCGCGAAGATTCGGTTCGATTATTTCAAGTTACATACCCATTTACAACAGATACAATGGTAGCCAAGCAGGTGGCCATTCTGCCGTTTCACAAAATTGTAGCAGCGCACATCACCTATTCCGGTCAAGAACTTTTAATGAAAGATTATGACCGCGTTTACTATTGGCAGAACCGCAAAGGATTGGCGATTTCAGAATGGCTGCAATCACAACCCGAAATACTTGCTTACGACCGTGAAAGGCAGGGCGAAGCTATTTGTTGGGCAAACGATGGCAACGGATATTATACACTCAGCGAAGCCGTGCGAGGAGAAATGGGGAGGCTCTTGTACTATAAAAGAAAATGAACCACTATTCTGAGCGGCCAGGTTCTGGTTCATCATTTAAAACAGTCACTCGAAGAGGCTTGCAAAATCCGTAGAAACAAATGCATTTGCGAAGAATCCCCAATCGAGGCATATCGATTCTGAATGCGGGATCCTTCACTATCGTTGAGCTTCTGATGATTCTGTGACAAGGATGCAGTTAATGTTTGTTGAAGCGCTTGAGCTATTGAACCGCTCAGGATTGGTGCTCTGGGTTAGGATTGCCGCTTAATCAATTCCTGTGCAAAATGCAAGAGTATCGACTGGTCGGTGGACAAAGTTTCAAGTGACCGAAAGCCTTTGTCAAAGTAGTCATTGATACGCTGCTCGGTCAACTGCGCAATGTTGTTGCGGTCATAAATCTCTGTGATGGCCTTTACCTTCTTCCTTTTATCAAACTTTTTGGCAGCAAGCCAGCGAAGCAATTCAGCTTTGTCCTTCCCCCTCGACTTCTCAATTGCCTTGATCAACAAGAAAGTTTTCTTGTTTGCAATGATATCACCCCCCACTTGTTTGCCAAACTTCTTCTGGTCGGCATAAACATCCAATAAGTCATCTTTCAACTGAAATCCAATGCCAATGTTTGTGCCGAATTCCCGTAATGATCTCCGATCTTCTGCAGAAGCGCCTGCCAACAAAGCACCCAATTCCAAAGCAAAGCCCAACAACACAGCCGTCTTCAGCCGAATCATTTCAATGTATTGTGCCTCGGTTACTTTGCTCTTAGATTCAAACTCCATGTCCCACTGTTGCCCCTCGCAAACTTCGGCCGCGCACTGGTTGAAAATGCGGAGCACTTCTTTGAGTTTTGCTTCTTCCAAATCCAAAAACATGTCGTACACTTTTACGAGCATCACATCGCCCGATAAAATGGCCGTGTTTACATTCCATTTTTCATGGACAGTCGGTTTGCCTCTTCGCAACGGAGCCTTGTCCATAATGTCATCGTGCAGCAAGGTAAAATTGTGAAATGCTTCCACGGCTGTAGCATATTTAATAATGCCGTCTGTATTCTTTTTATACAGTGAATAAGACAACACCGTGAGCAATGGCCGCAGCCTTTTGCCGCCCAGCGCCATAATGTAGCGAATGGGTTCATACAACGACTTGGGCTGGCGCCCAAACGCCTGCTTCTTTATTTCAGCTTCAATTTGCTTTTTCCAGTAGTCAATCATGCTAAAAATCTATCGAACGAGTTTTATCAATTTCAAAGGTTAAGTCAATCAATCGTCTATCTACATCTGTTTTTTTGATGCGCACCTGCACTTTATCACCCAGGCGGTAAACCTTTTTCCTGCGTCTGCCAATAGCGCGGTAGTTCTTTTCGTCAAACTCGTAGAAATCGTCTTTCATGTCAGCTAGGCGCACCATGCCTTCGCATTTGGTCTCTACAATCTCCACAAAAATACCAAAGTCAGTAACGCCAGTAATGATGCCGTCATAAACTTTGTCTTCTGCTAAGCTCATGAATTCTACCTGCTTGTATTTGATGCTGGCACGCTCGGCATCCGCAGCCCTTTTCTCCCGCTCGCTAGAATGAATACATTTTTCTTCATATTCTTTCTTACTAACCGATTTACCGCCATCTAAATAATGCTGCAACAATCGGTGCACCATCATATCAGGATACCTGCGAATGGGCGAGGTGAAATGCGTATAATGATCAAACGCCAAACCGAAATGGCCCTTGGCTTCTGTGGTGTACTTTGCTTTGGCCATTGCGCGCACTGCCAATGATTGCAGGACGTTTTGCTCGGGCTTACCTTCAATTTCATCCATCAGTTTGTTGAGCGAGCGCGAAACGGCTGCCTCTTCTACATTCACTTTGTGCCCAAACTGCTTGGCAAATACAGCAAAGTCTTCCACTTTTTGCGGATCGGGAAAATCGTGTGTTCGGTATACAAACGTATTAGTTGTTTCGGCCTTCTTCATTTTAAAAACATAGGTGGCCACCGCTCGGTTGGCCAACAACATAAATTCTTCAATCAGTTTGTGCGCATCTTTCCTGATTTTGGGTATCACCATCAAGGGTTTGCCTTGAGGATCGAGTCTGAATTTCACCTCGGTGGTTTCAAAATTCACAGCGCCTTTCTTGAAACGCTCCTTGCGTAGAATATGGTGCAGTTGGTTTAATATCTTTAGTTCTTGTGCGAACTTTCCTTCACCAGTTTCAATCACTTCTTGGGCTTGTTCGTAGGTGAAGCGATGATCTGAATGGATGATGGTGCGCCCGAACCACTCTTTGTGCACTTTACCTTTGTCGTCCATTTCAAAAACAGCTGCAAATGTCAACTTGTCTTCGTGTGGCCGCAGGCTGCATAACGCATTCGACAAGCGCTCGGGCAGCATAGGAACCGTGCGGTCAACTAAATACACCGATGTGGCTCGATCAAAGGCATCATCGTCCAGCACTGTACCCGGTACTACGTAGTGGGTTACATCTGCTATGTGTACGCCAATTTCATAGCGGCCATTCGGCAGTTGCTGAAATGAAATCGCATCGTCAAAATCTTTGGCGTCTTCCGGGTCGATGGTGAAGGTGAGCACGTTTCTAAAATCTTTGCGTTTGGCAACCTCTGCGGCAGTAATGCCTTCAGAAATTTTTTCTGATTCGCGCAGCACATTTTCCGGAAAACGGAATGGTAAATCGAACTCCGCCATGATGGAATGTATCTCGGCATTGTTCTCGCCTGTTTTACCCAAAATCTCCACCACTTTTGCTTCCGGGTTCTTATCTCCAGCAGCCCATTTGGTTACTTCAATCAACACCTTGTCGTTGTGTTTGGCGTTGTTCAGGTTTTCGGGGTAAACAAAAAAATCCTGATACATTTTTTTGAAGTCGGGCACTACAAAGCCGTAGTTCTTCGATACCTCCAGCTTGCCCACAAAACGGTTGCGGCCACGCTTGATCAATTCCACCACTTTGCCTTCAGGACTGCTGCCAGAACGCTTGCCGCTGAGCAACTGCACGCGCACGGTATCTCCATGCATGGCATCACCCAAGTCACGCGTTTGCACATAAATATCTTTTTGGCCCTCTTCGCCCGTTACCACATAAGCAAAGCGCGGGTTCACGTGGTCCACAATCCCCACTATTCCTTTCGCAGACTTGGCTGGTTTATAACTACCATTGCTGAGCTGATCAAGTTTGCCTTCATAAACAAGCGAATCGAGCATTTCGTACAGCTCGTTGATCAGTGACTTCTTTTTGACTTGTAGTTTTTTGGCGATTTGCGGCACAGAATAGGCTTTGCCCTCCATGCTGTTGATGAGCGAAAGGAGTGCGTCAAACAATTCGCGTATTTCGTTTCGGTCCCGGTTTTCTTTTTGACTTTTGAATTTCTTTTTACTCATGAATAAATAATTTCTTTTTGCTCCATCAATCCCATCCCCTTCATCTTTAACATTAATTGCGCAATTACCACTACATCACTCACGCAGTATTCAGCAATTTTTTTGATGTCGTTCTCTTTGTAATAAACGCCATTTACCTGGCTCCCATCCATCAAACCTTTGCTGGTGGGTATATTAAAAATCGCTGCCAGCAGATCTAAAGAAGTGTAATGTTTATAATCTCCAAACTTCCAAAGCTCCATGGTGTCGAGGTGCGGCACTTCCCACGGCTTCTTGCCGGCATAATCCAAACAATACGGAAGACTAATACCGTTAACTAACATTCTACGGCTGATATAAGGAAAATCAAACTCTTTGCCGTTGTGGGCACACAACTTCACGTTGCCCTCCAGTTTTTCCAGCATTGATTTAAATGAAATCAACAATGCTTTTTCATCGTGACCTGCGTAACATTTGGTGCGCAGCCCGAGCACACCTTTGTCGTTCTCGGTGTACTTGCCCACCGCAATTGCGACTATTTTTCCAAACTCAGCATAAATCCCTGACTTTTCGTGAAAGAGATCCTCATCGGTTTGGTTGGCCTCGCGTTTAAAAAAATTGGCTTTGCGTGCCCACTGCACTTTCAGCCTGTCGTCAAGTTTGCTGTAGTGGTCTACACAGCTTACCGTTTCAATATCCAAGAATAGAATGTCGCGTAGTTCAGGGTTCATGGTTAGTAAAAGTACGCATTCATGTTTAACTTTCGAACTCAACCCGTAACTTATGATTCGCGAATACATTCAAACCCACCAAGATCGCTTTCTTTCAGAACTATTTGAGCTGCTCCGCATCCCTTCGGTGAGTGCTGACAGTCGCCACAAAAATGATGTGCGCAAAGCCGCAGAATATGTGGCCAACAGTTTACGCGAAGCCGGTGCCGACCACGTGCAATTGATGGAGACCAAGGGGCATCCCATTGTGTTCGGTGAAAAGATCATGGACGCATCAAAACCCACTGTGCTGGTATATGGCCATTACGATGTGCAACCACCCGATCCGCTTGATCTGTGGCATACGCCTCCGTTCGAACCAACCGTGCGCGATGGAAAAATCTATGCGCGCGGAGCGTGTGACGACAAAGGGCAGTTTTACATGCACATCAAGGCATTTGAAATTTTGATGAAGCACAAGCTCCTTTCGTGCAACGTGAAGTTTATGATTGAAGGTGAAGAAGAAGTTGGGTCTGACAATCTCGGCACTTTTGTAGTGGCCAACAAAGAGAAACTGAAAGCCGATGTTATTTTGATATCTGATACATCTTTGATCTCGCTGAACCAGCCCTCCATTACTGCCGGCTTGCGCGGACTGAGTTACATGGAAGTGGAAGTAACCGGACCGAATCGCGATTTGCATTCGGGCGTATATGGTGGAGCGGTAGCTAACCCCGCCAACGTGCTGGCAAAAATGATTGCCTCGTTGCATGACGAGAATGGCAGGGTAACCATTCCTGGCTTCTATGATAAAGTGGCTGAGCTGTCAGGCGCAGACCGCGAAGCATTGAACAAAGCACCTTTTGATCTGACTGAGTATAAAAAAGAGTTGGGCATTGAAGAAGTGCAGGGCGAGAAGGGCTACACCACACTAGAACGCACTGGCGTGCGCCCTACGTTGGATGTAAATGGAATTTGGGGTGGCTACACAGGCGAAGGGGCAAAAACCGTTTTGCCTTCTAAGGCTTCTGCAAAAATTTCCATGCGGTTGGTGCCCCACCAGCGGCCAGATGAAATAACACAACTGTTTACCAAACATTTTTTGTCGATTGCACCAAAATCGGTGAAGGTAAAAGTGACCGCGCACCATGGCGGAGAGCCCGCTGTGACGCCAACAGACTCTAAAGCCTTCAAGGCAGCGAGTGCAGCTTTCAAAGAAGTATGGGGAAAAGAACCCATTCCTACTCGCGATGGTGGAAGCATTCCCATTGTCGCGCTATTCAAGAAAGAGTTAGGCCTGGATACTGTGTTAATGGGTTTTGGTTTGGACACTGATGCGCTCCATTCACCCAACGAGCACTACGGAATCAAAAACTTCTTGATCGGCATCGAAACAATAGTGGCGTTTCATAAGCATTTTGCGAATCCATAAAATTAACTTTTTGCTACAGCATCAGAAATCAAAATCAGAATTGAAGAAGAAAAACAAAATATCCAATGCTCAATAATATCATTGGAGTAGCAATCATTGCTAGTATTATAGACCAAACGATAAAGGCTCCAAAAAGAAACGACCTTTGCATAAGTAGGGTTTGCTGGGTCGTATACGATTGAAACTTCTTCACCACGTTTCCAGACTATGGGGTTTGAGCTAATTTCGTATTGAAATTCCACCATTTCCCCAGTAACTTCGTTTTTATATCGAAAAATTGGTCTAAACGTTGTGCCATCACCACTGTCTTCTTCGTTCAATTCAGCAACCGTAGCTCTTGCATATTTACCTACAGATAATAACTCTTCCGTTTGGCGAAACTTATAAAACGACCAAAAAAGAAGAGCGAGGCCAACAAAAAGGACTAAAAGATAAATGACGACAAGGAATGTTTTGTCTTGCTCAAACTCATATTGCATTGCCAAATTAGTTTTAAACACTAAGTTAAAACTATTCCTCAACGAGAATGCACTTTAGCAACGGGATATTCTAACTGATTCTTTGGCTTTTCTGCCGTCAAACGAAAAATTTGATTACTGATCCTTCAACGAGTTAACCGGGTTAGAGGTCGCGGCTTTCAATGAGTGATAGCTTACCGTACCAAAGGCCACCAATACTCCAGCAAGAGCTGCGTACACAAATACCATCCACCCAAAGCCCACATTGTAGGCAAATTCATTTAGCCATTTTTCCATGGCGTAATATGCAATCGGTATGGCAATGACCAAGCCGATTAACACCACCTTGAGAAAATCTTTCGACATCATTAACACGATGTTGGAGACCGATGCCCCCAACACTTTTCGCACCGCCACTGATTTTTTGCTTTGCTCCATGGTGAAAGAGGCGAGCCCAAACAACCCCAAGCACGACACAAAAATTGCTAAACCAGAAAACACCCCAAACAACTGCCCCAATCGTTTTTCCTGATCAAATAGTTTATCAAAAGTTTCATCTAAAAAGCTGTATTCAAATTCGTAGTTGGGCACAGTCTTATTCCAAGTTGCTTCAACACTGGCGATGGTCGCCTTCAAATCTGTCGATTTCATTTTAACTGCCATAAATGTTCCTTCGTAGTTTGGCTCTAAAAACAGAATGAGCGGATCAATTTTGTCATGTAAGTGCTTAAAGTGAAAGTCTTCAATTACCCCAATCACCTTGCCTGGGTTATCGCCCCGGCCGCCAATATTCATTTGCTTGCCAATGGCTTCTTCTGGCTTCCAACCAAAATGCTTCAAGGCGGTTTCATTTATGACAAACTCGCGCTCGTATTGTTTTGAATCGGGGTGGAAGTAATTGCCAATTTTCATCTTCATTCCCATCGTGTTAAGCAAATCAGCATCGCCACTAAAGAAATATAGATTCTCGGCATCTTTATCTTTGATGCCTTCATACCAAAAGCTAGTGGTGCGCACCATTTTACCAGGCATTTCCAGAAAGCGCGTTACATTTTGCACGCCCGCCACGCTCAGCACTTCATTCTTCAGTGTTAGATCACCAATACTATCTTGTGGCAAGCGCACCACCATCACCTGTTCGCGGTCAAAGCCCATGTTTTTATTTAGCATGAAATCCAACTGTGAGTAAATCACATACGTGCCGACCATAATCACAAAAGCAATTGCAAACTGAAATACTACTAACCCTTTGCGCAACAGCTGCCCTTTTGCGTTGCTCACGAAGTTGCCCTTTAGCACGAGGGTTGGCTTAAAATTGGAAAGGAAAAAAGCCGGATACGTGCCCGCCAACACGCCCACAAAAAATGTGATGAAGAAAAACAACAATACCAGAAATCCATTTTCGAGCGGGTTCACCACCAATTGCTTACCCGAAATGCGGTTGAATTCGGGGATTACCGCCAATAAGATTGAAACAGCCAACAGTAATGCCACAAAGCTGATGACCACCGATTCACTCAAAAATTGAAACACCAACTGTGCGCGCTTGCTACCCACCACTTTGCGGATGCCCACCTCACGGGCCCTTTTCAGCGATTGTGCTGTGGTAAGGTTCATAAAGTTGATGCACGCAATGATCAAAATAAAAAACGCTACAGCCGACATTACATATACTGTGTTGACGCTGCCGTTGGGCTCCACTTCCAAGCCTAAATTAGAGTGAAGGTGAATAGAGGTGAGCGGCTGCAATTGAATGTCATTTTTGCGTTGATCTGGTCTTATGTCTTGGTACTTGTCCATAAACTCCGAAACCTTTTTGGCGAAGGCCTTATGATCAATGCTTCTAGGCAACACCAAATACGTGTAGTGGTTGGTCATGTAATTCCAACCTTGCTTTGAGTCGGCACGCATGGGCTCAAAATTATTTGACGATACCATGATACCAATGTGAACATGCGAATTAGATGGCAACGGCTCGAAGATGCCAGTTACTTTGTATTCTTTGTTATCGTTAAGCAACGTGAGTGTTTTGCCCAACGGGTCTTCGTTGCCAAAAAACGCCTTCGCCTTTTCTGGTGTCAGTACCATCGAATTGATTTCGGCCAAAGCGGTGGTGGGGTCACCCTTCAACATTTTGATGTCGAGCACATCGAACACAGAAGAATCGGCATAAAACACCTTCTCTTTTATTTTAATATCTGAAGTTGCATTGCGCACAAATATTTCGCTTGGCTTGATACGTGTGAAGTTTTCTACTTCCGGAAAATTATCCTTTAACAACCCACCAATGGGAAAAGCTGAGATTGCCCATGTGTTGGCCTCTAAACCTACGGCCATGCGGTAAATACGATCAGCGTTTTTGTTGTGCTTGTCGTAGTTAAGTTCAAACTGAACAAACAGTGTAATCAAAATGCAACATGCCATGCCAATGGCAAGGCCAATAATGTTGATTGATGCATGCAATTTGTTTCGCTTGAGACTGCGGATTGCAATCAATAGGTAGCTTTTAAGCATAGGTTAAACAAATAAGATCGGAAATGATTGGCAATTGAAATGCCACGGATTTCAAACTGAAAAATTTCAACAAAAAGACGGGTTGTAAAGCTGCGCGTGTGCGCAAGTGAGAAAAAACGTTCGCCCGCGGACGCAACCGCCTGCTGTGCTCTTATGAAAGGTGACAATATAAAGGTCGTTCCGGGGTTACAAGTCCAAAGTCGCGTCTCCCCCAATAGGATATCCCGTGCATGTAAGCACTCGCCCTTTGGCAACCTCTTTGTCAGAAAGTACTTCGTTCACTTTCATCCACACCTGGCCATTTGTACAGGTGGCTGCGCAGGTGCCGCAGCGACCCGCCTCGCAACTAAAGGGTAATTCGAAATTCTTTTTTCTTGCAGCTTGTAATATAGTAGTTGGATATTTAACCGATAGCTTGACTGAGTTATTGCCATACCGTACCAGCACTTGGTGCTGATCTTGGTCCGGGGGAAGTAGTTCATCACTCACCTCGGGGCTGAGAAAAACTTCTTTGAGTACTCGATCAGCTGCCAGCCCTTCTGTACGCAAAGTAATCTCCAGCATCTGCATGTAATCATACGGGCCGCATAAATAAGCAATGCTCTTGCTGGCATCGCGAATATACTGTTTGTAAATATCCATCAACAGTAAGTTGCCCAAGCGTGCGCGCCTCAGATTTTTGTTGTTACTGAAAAAGTACTCAACTGTTAGCTGCGGAAAATCCCGCTGCCACTGCCTGTAGGGTGTTTATGAAAATGGTATCTTCGGCAGAGCGGTTGCTATAAACCAATATCACTCGCTTATCGCGATGGAAGTTCAAGAGTTCTTGCATCAGCGAACGCACCGGTGTAATGCCGCTGCCAGCAGCCAGAAACAAAATAGTTTTGATCTGTTTGATATCCGCTGGCAAAATAAATCGGCCAGATACACCAGCACTGAAAAGCGTATCGCCCACTTTGGACTCATCAAAAAGCCACCGCGATAATTCGCCATTTTCAATTCGCTTCACCGTGATAATTGGAAACCTGGACAATACTGGGTGCGATGAAAATGAATATTGCCTCCTGGTTTCAAAGTCACCTCTCTTGCGAATCACCGATAAAAACTGGCCGGGCAAATAAGAAATCGGTTGATCAAAAGACAACTCAAATGATTTGGTATCGCGGGTTTCTGTGCGGATGGCGCGGATGCTGAACGGAATCACAAAAAAAAATTATAGACGCCAAGGTAAAAATAATCTTTGGGTTGACGTTGTCTGCAGCGCACCCCAAACAAAAAAAAGGACTGCGAAAAACCGCAGCCCTTTTAGTTGCACCAAAAACCTAACCGTTAGTTAGAAGTATATTTAGATTCGCCCAGTTTAGCGTGCGCAGCCGCCAACCTTGCTACCGGAACGCGTGGACCAGAGCATGACACGTAGCTCAAACCAATTTCATGGCAAAACATGATCGACTCGGGGTGGCCTCCGTGTTCACCACAGATGCCTACTTTCAAATCTTTGCGATTTTTCCGTCCGTCTTGAACGGCCAGTCGCATCAACTTGCCCATTGCTTTCTTGTCCAGCACTTCAAAAGGATTGTCTTTTAAAATGTTGTGTGATACATAGTACGGCAAGAATTTGTTTTCGGCATCCTCGCGAGAGAATGAGAAGGTTGCCTGTGTCAAGTCATTCGTGCCGAAAGAAAAGAACTCGGCCACATCGGCCAACTCTTCGGCTTGCAAACAAGCCCGCACCACTTCGATCATCGTACCGAATTTGAAATTCAGCTTGAAGTCGTTCTTGGTTTCTATCGAACTACGAATTTCATCTACAAAGTTTTTCACTTCCTTCAACTCTTCGGCAGTGCATACTTGAGGCACCATGATTTCGGGGCGAACGTCAATCGCCACTTTTTGGCAATCTGCTGTGGCCTCCAATATGGCCTGAATCTGCATTTTGTAAATCTCTGGTATGGTTAAGCCCAAGCGCACGCCACGGTGACCGAGCATGGGGTTTACTTCATGTAATTCGCGCACTTTCTTCAACATCTGCTCCTTCTTCTGAATAGCCACGTTGATGAGCTCAACGCCCATGAGGTTAAATGGTGCAGGAGACTGTGCGGCAATCTGCAAGTCTGCATTCAGCAAGCGAAGGCTGCCAAACAAATTGTTTACGCCACCCACTGTATCTTTTAAGTGGTAGAGGTTCTTCAGCTCATCGCGCAGCACTTCTTCAGTTGGCAAGAACTCGTGAATGGGTGGATCCAACAATCGGATCGTAACAGGCCGGGGTGCCATTGCCAACAGAATTTCTTTGAAATCTTGTCGCTGCATTTCTTTCAGTCGATCCAACGCTGCATCGCGCTCAGCGGGTGTAGTGGCCAAGATCATTTCAACTACCACCGGCAGGCGGTCAACATCATTAAACATGCGCTCGGTGCGGCAAAGCCCAATGCCCATTGCGCCAAACTCCAACGCTTTTTTTGCACTGTTGGGTGTGTCGGCATTGGCAAACACTTTCAGCGAAGCAACTTCATCGGCCCAGCCGAGCAGTGTTTTCAACTCATCTGAGAAGGTAGGTTCTACGGTTGGAATCACACCTTGGTACACAAAACCTGTTCCACCATCGATGGTGATATAGTCGCCTTCGTGCAACACCTTTTCACCTACTTTGGCTTGGCGCAACTTGGTGTCTACATGAATGCCTTCCGCACCAGCCACGCAAGGCTTGCCCATGCCGCGAGCCACTACCGCTGCATGCGAAGTTTTTCCTCCTCGACTGGTCAACACACCTTGTGCTGCAAAGAAACCGTGTATGTCTTCGGGTTTTGTTTCTTCGCGCACCAAAATCACTTTCTCACCTGCTTTGCCCAACAGTTCAGCACGGTCGGCATCAAACACAACGTGACCCGATGCTGCACCGGGCGATGCGGGAAGACCCTGTGCTAAAGGCGCTGCCTTATGCAACGAATCCAAGCGTGGATGCAAAAGTTGCTCCAGCATGTCGGGTTTAATACGCAACAACGCTTGCTCTTTGGTGATAAGGCCTTCGCGTGCCATCTCTACCGAAGTGCGCACCAAGGCGGTGGTATTCATTTTGCCGTTGCGTGTTTGCAAGCAATAGAGCACACCTTTTTCAATCGTGTATTCAAAGTCTTGCACTTCTTTGTAGTGGCTTTCCAATTTTTTGCGCAAGCCTTCTAATTGTTTGTAAAGAGATGGCATTTCGTTGGCCAGTTCACTTACCGGCTTGGGTGTACGGATACCGGCCACCACATCTTCGCCTTGTGCGTTGGTGAGGTATTCTCCAAACATCATATTTTCGCCCGTGCCGGGGTCGCGGGTAAAGCCCACGCCTGTGGCGCAGTCGTTGCCCATGTTGCCAAACACCATGGTTACCACATTTACTGCGGTGCCATTGGCCATGGCAGGAGTAATTTTAAATTCCCTGCGGTAGTCGATGGCGCGCTTGCCCATCCAAGAATTGAACACCGCCTTAATAGCGATTTCCAATTGGTCGTACACATCTTCGGGGAAGGGCTTGCCCAGCGTTTCATTCACTACGTTCAGAAAGCGCTCACTGATTTCTTTCAGATTGGCGGCATTCAAGCCGATGTCAACCTTTACACCTGCTTTTCTTTTTACTTCTTCAAAATGAAAATCAAATTTTTCGTCCGCCACACCCAACGCCACTTTGCCAAACAGTTGAATAAACCTGCGATAGGCATCGTAAGCAAAGCGCTCGTTGTTGGTGCGCTTGATCAACCCTTGCAATGTTTTTTTATTGAGACCTAAGTTGAGAATTGTATCCATCATGCCGGGCATGGACATGGCCGAGCCTGAGCGCACTGACACCAACAGCGGATTTTCGGCATCACCAAAAGTGAGCTTCGTATTTCTTTCGATTTCTTTTATTTGCTTGCGTACTTCGTTCATCAGCCCTTCGGGCAAAGTACGGTCTGCAGTAGCCAGGTAACGAAGGCATGCTTCGGTAGAAATCACAAATCCCGGAGGTACGTTGAGGCCAATCTGCGTCATCTCGCAGAGGTTGGCGCCTTTGCCACCGAGCAGTTGCTTGTTTTTGCCGTCACCTTCTTTGAAGGAGAAAACAAATTGGCTGGGCTTGTTTTTTAGTACTGTTGGTTGGTCCATTTCAGCTATATCTAGGGTTTTCATAACGAACGAGGTTTAAGTGAAACATGCTACTAAAGTAGATGTACGCAGTAGCTGAAAACATGACGGCTGTCAGGTGAGGGGAGGATTGTGGTCAGGTTTGAAACAAAAAAAGCTACCATGACGGTAGCCTTTGTAAACAGACTTTTTATTCTTGACTATTTCTTAGGAAAGTTCGCGTTCGCCATCACTTCTTTTGCTTGCGCTGTATGACGGGCTGAATGTCCAGCCATGAAAATAATCACCTGAAATGAATCCATGGTGCCGAATGGCATTTGCGCATAGTGGTTTCTCAAATCGTCTTGCGTGGTCTTTACATACTCAATGCTGGCATCGCGTTTAGAAGCAAACTCTTTTAACGAACCATCAGCAGAACCAAACTTATTGGATGGCACAAAAGCTTCAGAGGTTTTTACTTTCCTTTCGCGGCTGCTGATGACACTTTTCACTTGATCATCAGTCATTTTTACTTCGCTACGCTTGGCCGGATTTGCTGCTTCTTTTAATGTTCCCTGCATCATACCAAAAAGCATGCTCTCTGAGATTGCGATGTGCTCGATGCATTCGGCTACTGACCAACTTTCGGGTGTCGGTTTAAAGTTGAGTTGTTCGGCTGAAAGCCCCTTTACTGCAGCCAGCAAATTTTCCTTTGTTTCATTCAAGTAATTGATGGCATAACTCCGTTCCGCTTCTGTGAGCGCAACTGGATTGGTGCGAAAGCTGCAGAGCGTTAGAAGCAGCAACAGACTGAGAATCTTTGTAGTTTTCATAATGATTAGGTTTTGGTTTGAATATTTTGATACAAGACGACCGAAATTCAAAAACCGGACAAGATTAAAGCAAATTATTTTCTTTGCTCTGGTATAAACACCAAAAAACGTACTGCTCGATAGCTGTAGTAAAAGTAACAAAATAATCTGCTTTTGGAGCCTATCAATAGACATGATTAAATTTCATAGTTTCGTGCATGGTTAAGCATGTTTTATTCTCATTTTTCCTTTCAATAGGCGTTCAGCTCGCCTCTTCCCAAACCCTAGATAGCCTGGATATCAAAATCGGGCAGATGATTTTGATTGGTATACCCCGCGCCAGCACCGATACGCTGGTGATGGACGAGGTGCGTAACGGCCGCGTGGGCACCATCATTTTGTTTGAAAAAAACGTACCCAAAAAGCCCAATGCGTTCGCAGACTTGAAAAAAATCATTTGGGCCTACAAACAAGTGGCGCCCATTCCGTTGTTCGTTGCGATTGATCAGGAGGGTGGAAAAGTAAATAGGTTAAAAGAAAAGTACGGCTTCACACGTTCTATTACTGCAGCGGCCACGGGCAAATCGAAGTCGTTGGACTCGGCCAGGTTTTATGCTGATGCCACAGCCGCCACCTTGGCGGGATTGGGTTTCAACATCAACTTTGGCCCTGTGGTTGATGTAGCCGTAGAGCCTACCAATCCGGTCATTGTAAAGAGTGAACGTTCTTACTCGGCCAACGAAGACAGCGTGGCGTTGTTTGCCAAGGAGTTTGTGAAGCAGCATCGAAAGTATGGTGTTATTACAGTGCTCAAACATTTCCCCGGCCACGGCAGCTCTACTACCGACACCCACTTTGGTGTGGCCGATGTAACCAATACGTGGAGCGAACGAGAACTAAAACCCTACAAGTCTTTGATAGACTCCGGGTATGTTGATGCAGTGATGACGGCCCACATCGTGAACAAGAATTTGGATAAGAACGGCAACCCCGGCACGCTCTCGCAAGATATTTTGCAGGGTATTTTAAGAAATCGTTTGGGTTACAAAGGCGTGGTTTTTTCTGACGATATGCAGATGGAAGCCATCAGCAAACAGTACGGGTTTGAGCAATCCATCATCATGGCCATCCAAGCCGGAGTAGACATTATGTGTTTTGCCAACAATGTGCCCGGCAGCCAAAAACGAAAAGTGGAATTGATTTTTGCCACGATTAAAGATGCTGTTGCAAAGGGCACCATCACGCCCAAGCGCATTGATGAATCATTCAAGCGCATTATGAAACTCAAACAAGAATTGAATATTGATTACAAGACAGAGTACAAGAGGCTGCTGGAAAAAGATCAGCTGCACAATCGATTAACCGTGCAGCAGTTAAAAGCGGCCCGGCAAGAGATTAAGTTGTTGAATGAGCAACTCACATCGCTCGATAAAAAGAAGAAGAAAAAGAAGAAAACCCAAACTACTAACTAAGTATGTCAAAGAACATAGCCATTGTTGTGCTGATTGTTTTATGCTTGCTTATTTCATTTTATGCGGCTATCCAACACAATGAAGTGAAGAAGCAAATGCAGATTGGCATTGAGCAGGCGCGGGCTGCACATGAGTGTGATGAAAAATATCAACGCCTTGCCAAAACCTTAGAGGCGAGAGATAAAGAGCTTCGCGCAATAAATCAGGAATTGCAAATGGCGTTGGAAAAAGCGCGTGATATCCGCAACCAATCTTCGAGAACAAAACGTTAAAACAAAAATGAAAAAGAACATTGCTATTGCTGTATTGGCATTGTTGTGCATTGCCTCTTTCTTTTATGGTTTAATTCAAAACCTAGAAGCGAAAAAGCAGGCAAAAATTGCTTTTGAACTGGCAAAGAAGGTACGCGAGCACCAAGCACAAGCTGAAGAAAATTTCAGGAGGGCTGATGAGCTATTTCAAAGAACGCGAAAAATGGCAGACGAAGCGATTGCCCGTGAGGCCGAAGCGAAAAAATTAAAAACGAAGAAGTAGTTAGATGCTGGGCTATCAAATCATTGAACCCACCAGCACACCTGTGCCTATTGTGGTGAGCGTGCCTCATTGCGGCACTTTATTTCCCTCAGAACTTATCCCTGATTTCATTCCCAAACTTGCAGCCACTCCGGATGACACCGATTGGTTTGTTGACAAGCTGTACGACTTCGCTCCGGCAATGGGTATTACCATGATAACCGCTCAGTACAGCCGCTGGGTGGTTGACCTGAACCGCGACCCGCAGAGCAAACCCCTTTACACTGATGGCCGCATCATTACCGCCCTTTGCCCAACTACCGATTTTTTGGGCAACCCGATTTATGTAGATAACCGAACAGAAGTAGCAACGGAAGAAGTCGCACGCAGGGTTGAAAAATACTACCAGCCCTATCATCAGAAATTGCAAGAACTGCTGAAAAAAATCCATGCAGAATTTGGTTGTGTTTTATTGTGGGATTGCCACTCCATTCGGCAGTACGTGCCTACCATTCGCAAAGAAAAATTTCCGGATTTGATTTTAGGTGATGCCGATGAAACTTCATGTTCAAAGGCATTGATCGAAACATCACTTAAAAATCTGTCGGCTGCAAATTACAAGTTGCAACATAACGACCCCTTTAAAGGCGGTTACATCACACGGGCTTATGGAAAACCCATTGATAACTTTTTTGCGCTCCAGTTAGAAATGAGCAAGGTGAATTACATGGATGATGCGGAAAAGAAGTATGATTCAATAAGAGCAGAAAAAGTGAGGCATTTGCTCAGGAAGAATTTTGAGGAGTTGATTGTTGCACTGACGCCCTCACCCCTGCCCCTCTCCCGAGGGAGAGGGGTGGGCTCCGAAAAAACGCCCAAGCAAAAGCTATGGCAGCGAAACCATGATAAGATTTCAGAAACGTTACTTGAAAACGCAAGGAGTCTAAGAAAGCAACCTACCCTTGCTGAATCCATTCTTTGGGATAAGCTAAGAGATAGAAAGCTCAACGAATTAAAGTTTAGAAGACAGCACCCGTTTGAAGGTTTTATCTTAGACTTTTACTGCGAAGAATTAAGATTAGCCATTGAAGTAGACGGAGAGATTCATCAAACAAAAGAAAGTCTTCAATATGACAAGCTAAGAACAGAATATCTCAATGAGTTCGGAGTTGAAGTACTAAGATTTGAAAATGCTGATGTAGTAAACAGCTTAGATAGTGTTTTAAATGTGATTTTAGATAAAGCGAATGGAATTAAGTCACGCCCTCACCCAAAATAATTTCTGCGTCAACGCAGTCTATCATTGCCCTCTCCCTCGGGAGAGGGCAGCAGAAAGTATCAAACTTGATGACTTATGATGGGTGAGGGCGTTGGCATGGGGTTGGAAAATAAAAATAAGATGATTAGCAAGCATATAAATCTGCTGACCCATGGAGATTTCTGCGTCAATGCAGTCCATTCAGGCTAGGAAAGCGATGATAGGTGAGGGAAATAAATCAAAAATCTATGCATTACTACCGCTTCGATTCACTATTGCAAAAGGAAGGATGGCTGTCGCCAGCGTACATAGGCGTAGACGAGCGTGGCACCATTCAATACATATCTACACAAGCGCCCAATCAATCACTTGCTTTTGAGGCAGTTCAGGGCTTTGCGGTGCCCGGGTTTCAAAACGGTCACTCGCATGCTTTTCAATATGCCATGGCGGGCCTAGCCGAAAATCACCCAGTCGGCACGCACGATGACTTTTGGACTTGGCGCGAAGAAATGTATAAGTGTGCATTGTCTTTAAATCCGGATCAGGCAGAACACGTGGCGGCCATCTTGTATGCAGAAATGGTAAGGCTTGGCTACACGCATGTGGCAGAGTTCCACTACTTGCATCACGATAAAGACGGCAAGCCCTACGCACATTTAGCTGAAATGGGCGAGCGCATGGTGAGCGCAGCCCAACGTGCAGGTATTAAGATTACGCTCATACCAGTGTTTTATCAAAAAGGTGGATTTGGTCTGCCACCGCAAGAGCGACAAAAAAGGTTTATTTCAAAAACGGTTGACGACTATTTCAAATTAGTGGATGCCTGTGCTGAGGTTGTGAAAAAGAATTCGCACGCATGGTTGGGTACCAGTGTGCATTCTTTGCGTGCGGTAGATTTTGAAGATATCAAAAGAACACATCAGCAGGCGCCCAAAACTCTTCCGTTTCACGTCCACGTGGCAGAACAAAAAAAAGAAGTGGACGATTGCCTCGCATTCTGCGGCCAACGGCCCATGCAATGGTTGCTGAAAAATTTACCCGTAGATGCGCGGTTCAATTTGGTTCACTCCACGCATCTCGATGACTCGGAAGTAAATGCCTTGGCAAAGTCGCAGGCCACGGTGGTACTGTGCCCGTCTACCGAAGGCAACTTGGGCGATGGCATTTTCCGCATGAAAGAGTATGTGAAGTTGGGCGGACATTGGTGCATTGGCACGGACAGCCATATCGGCATCAACCCATTGGAAGAATTTCGTATGATCGACTACCGACAAAGATTGGTGACACACCAACGCAATACCTTTGAAGGTGATGCAGCCGCTTACATGGTAACGGAACAAATTGTGCGCGGCCGTATGGCCATGGGTATCCACGCTAATAACCATTTTGAAGTTGGTATGCCGTTGGATGCAGTGGTTTACAATTCACAATCGCACTTGCTACAAGCTACCTCTGAAAAAAACCGACTTGCCACCATTATGTTTACAGGAGATTCTAATCGAAACCTGGGCACGCTCGTAAATGGCAAATGGGTGGTAAAAAACGGACATCACCGCGAAGGGAAAACAATTAAAGAGAATTTTGCGAAGGCGATGAGGGAGTTGGGAAATCGGTAACTGCATTTTTAGTCATAGATTTTTTAGTAGTATAACAATCCGAGGTGAAGGATTTGTGGATTTGAGGAAGGTCATGCGAAACAAGGGTAGACTGTTCGTCATTTTTTTAACTTTGTCCACAATACTAATATCAGTGCCATTGTAAAAAGCACAACAACGGAAATATCTTTGGTCGCACGCATGAGAATAGTAATCCGAATGTCTTTTTTCTTCTTTTCATCTGTTTCGTTTTGCAATTTTTGGTGGAGTTTAGGGTAAGTGAAAAAACGGGAGTCAAATAAAACGAAAACCGTTATGATCAATATTATACTAAGCTTGAGATACATAGAAGTTTTAATTAAAACATTTCGTCAGATTTCTAAATCCACATTTCACTCACCTGCTTATTATCCATCACCATGTCAATGCTTTTGTTTTTAATTGTTTTGTTGAGGTCTCCGTATTGGTGTTGATAAGTAATCTGAGTTTTGAAGTTCTGTGGCCAACGCTCGCTCGTAAACCTACTTTAATTCAAGTTCCACAATCGTATCAATCTCATTCATTTTTGATTTTGGAATCAACAGGCTTACACCAAATTCGCTCTCGTGAAATTTGATGGGTGTCTTATCTAAAAACACTTTTACACTGCCAATGCGTTTGGATAATTTTGGAAGCATTAACGATTCATCTTGCCAATTTAAGATGTGTACATACACCTTGTTTCCTTTTTGCGTGGTCACGCCCCAATTACGCGGAGTCAATGGGCCACCTTTTGTGCCGTAGATTGTTTCTCCATTTATTTTTATCCAATCACCCATCTGCTTGAGCCGCTCTACATGTTCAGGTTGAATCTTTCCGTTGGGCATCGGCCCCACATTCAATAAAAAATTTGCACCATAACCAGCCGACTTTACCAAGTATTGAATCAACTCTTTCGGGCTCTTGTTGTTGGCGTCTTTCAAATTAAAGCCCCAACTGTTGTTGATGGTCTCACAAGTTTCTTTTGGTAAATCGCCAACTTTTTGGTCAGGGGCAAAGCCAGTAGTGTTTGCGCCCGGCAAATCTTTTTCAAACATCTGAAAATCTTCTCCTTCAAACGGTGCGAGGTGATGATTGCTGCCAACCAATGCAGCGGGCTGCAGCCGATGGATTAAATCATAAGTCTTTTTCAATCGCCACTCAGCTTTGGGCTTGTCCCACATGCCATCAAACCAAATGCCACCCACCTCTCCATAGTTTGTTAAAAGTTCAGTAAGCTGTGCATCCATGTAATCTAAATACTTGTTAAAGTCCCCGGTGTTTTCACGGCCTGTCCAATTACCACCCGTAAAGCCTCTTGGAAAGTAATCGGGGTGATGCCAATCTAACTGCGAGTGATAGAAAAATAGTTTGATGTCTTGCTTTTTACACTCTTCAGCCAACATGGCAAGCACATCTTTTCCGTAGGGCGTACACTTTACAATGTTATAATCAGAAACCTTTGAGTCGAACATGGCGAAACCATCGTGGTGCTTGCTGGTGATGGTGATGTATTTCATTCCTGCATTCTTCGCCATTTGCACCCATTCCTTCGCATCAAATTGTGTTGGATTGAAGAAAGCTGGAAGTTTTTCATAGGTGCGAATGGGAATTTCCTGATTGTTCATCACCCACTCACCATCACCCAATGTGCTGTAAACACCCCAGTGAATAAAAAGACCAAACCGGGCATTTTCAAACCACTCGCGCGACTTCAAGTTCTCGGGCGAGGGTGTGTATTGCGCCCATAGATTGACAGAAATTAAGAATAGCAGTATCGATATTTTGAACTTCTTGAGTTGCAATAGATATGTCATTATGCTTTTTATGTTTTTATAAAGACTTGAAAAGATGTGGTGAGCTAAGACATAACTTATTTCGCCTAGTTGATCCCCTCTTCCACAACGACTTTAAATTGACTCTCAGCGGCAATTTTTTCAATCCCTTTTATAAAAGATCTTTTTAATTTTTTCTGACCCCAAGTTAAGAATCCCACATTTGCCCCAAGCTGTATGTCAGCGTAGATTCCATTTGCAGTGCCAATCCAGTAGAGATAATGCTCGGTTTGCCAGCCTGATGACGTTAATTTAACCAAACCAAGATTGCTTTTTAGTTTTCTATACTTCAATCTATTTACAATCAGATCTAAAAGCTCTTTTTCACTTATTTGACTTTGGTCGAATTTGATCAGAATAAAAGTTTTGTACTTGGCCATTATGCTCCTGATCCCCAGCCACACAAATCCTGCTGCCAACAATACGATCACCAAATTAAATACTATCAAAATCAAAACTCCCGAACCGGTGCTAGTGAAATAGTCCGAAACAAAATATCCCAAGAGTAATAGCGCTAGAAACAAGGGTAAACTGAAAATGACGATACCAAACAATCTTTCCCAGTATTGGTCACGTTTGACTAAAGCTTTAAATTCTTCGCTACTCATATCACAGCATGCTTGCTTTGATTCTCGGTGTTATTTAGTTCACAATAGTCGCCTTCTTAATGGTGATTACTTCTATTCCCTTTTCTTTGGCCAGCGAGTTGATGCGCTCCGTATTCTGTTGAATCGTGCGTTGCAGTTTCAACATCTCCTCGTCTACCATTTTGGTTAATTGCTGGCGAACCTGTTCTCCTTGTTGTGTAGGCAGGAAATCACCACCCCCCTGCTCGGTCATCAAATGTGCCAATCGGTTATTCATTTTGATGCCGTAATTCAATGGGTCTTGTACGCTCTTGTTCTTAGTTTGATGAATATTGTTTTCAAGAATTGTCAGCTCATCTTCAAACTTTTTGGCAGCGTCCATCAACTCTTTGTACTGAGGTTCATTGCCGAGTTTAATTTTTAATGAGCCTAGGTCGTCCTTTATTTTTCTAATGTCAATCACACCTTGGTTTGCCTCGCTTACCTTATCGCGAACTTTTACCAGAAAATCAAATTGTGCTTGAAATTCCTCTGCTGTTGTTTTGATGCGCGGGTCTTTCAAAATCTCAAACTCCTGTTCTTGCGTCTGGCCGTTAGCTGTCAGCCGAACTTTGTATTTGCCGGGCACTGCCTTTGGCCCCAAGTTGGGTGATCCGTAAAACACCATGCCCGGAAAAGTTTTGAATCCCGGATAGCGCATGTCCCACACAAATCGGTTGCCTCCTGATTTGAGGTTGAGTTGTTCGTTACGCTCTTTCGATTTGTTGCTGAATGTTTTGATGACGTCCCCGTCCATTTCCATAAACTCGAGTTTCACGTCTGATTTTTCGTCTACGTTCTTTAAGTAAAAGTGTACCAACACACCTCCAGGACGATTTTCACCTTCGCCCTTCCGGGGCTCACGATACCCACCCTGACTGGGCATGCGGTAGCTGGACATGGGTTTGAATAGCACCGCCTCACGACCCGACATGTCAGCGCTCACTTGGTGCAGCGGGGTCAGGTCATCAATCATCCAAAAACTTCTGCCATGCGTAGCCGCAATGAGGTTGTCATCTTTGATGGCGAGGTCTGCAATTGGTACGGGAGGCAAATTCAACTGAAACTTCGACCAGTTTGCTCCATCATCAAAAGAAATCCACATGCCTTTTTCCGTGCCGGCATACAAAAGCCCTCTGCGTTTAGGGTCTGCTCGCACCACGCGCAAAAATTCTTCTTTGGGAATACCATTGGTAATTACCGTCCATGTTTTGCCGTAGTCAGTAGTTTTGTAGGCATAGGGTGTATAATCTCCAAACTTATAAGAAGTTGCTACTGCGTAGGCTCCGCCTTTTTCAAATGGATTGACATCGATGCTGTTCCACATGTTGTACTTGGGCGATTGTGGCGGAGTAACGTTTTTCCAATTCTTGCCACCATCAGTTGTTACATGGAGCAAGCCATCATCTGAGCCAGTCCAAATCTCGTCAACCGTGTGAGGCGATTCGGCAATCACAAAAATGTTCGCATAATACTCTGCACCCGTGTTGTCTTGGGTAATCGGCCCACCTGAAGACTTGATCGTTTCGGGTTCGTTGCGCGTCAAATCCGGACTGATTTCTTGCCAGCTTTGGCCTCCGTTGGTTGTAACATGCAAATGGTTGGAGCCTGCATATAATCTTTTGGGGTCGTGCTTGCTGAACACTAGCGGATAGTTCCAGTTAAAGCGGTACTTCATTACTTCGGCTCCTGAGCCGGCAGGCAAATCGGGCCACACGTTGGTGCTGCGCTCCTGGCCATTGTCCAGATTCTGCATGCTCATGTAGCCTTTGTAGTCACTGCCGTAAATGATGTTCGGGTTCATCGGGTCGGGCGCCAAGTGGGCGCTTTCGCCAATTGACAAAGCATCCCAGTCTTTGGCAGAAATAGACGAGCCATCGGTGCGGTGGGCAATGCGCACACTGGTGTTGTCTTGTTGTGCGCCTAAAATCCGATATGGAAAGTGATTGTCGGTAGTGACACGATAAAATTGCGCAGTGGGTTGGTTGTGGTAGGTTGTCCAGTTTTGTCCACCATCATTGGAGATTTGCGCGCCTCCATCATCAGCAATGGCCATGCGCATGTTGTTGTTGGGGTCAATCCACAAATCGTGGTGGTCGCCATGTGGTGCATCTTTCAGCTCAAATGTTTTTCCTCCATCTTTGGATACACCGTAGCTTACGTTCATCACCCATACTTTGTCTTCATTTTGTGTATCTGCATAAATACGGCAGTAATACCACGCGCGCTGCAATAGAGCACGGTCTTGATTGACACGCGTCCAATTTGCGCCTGCATCATCAGAACGATAGACACCGGGTGCTTCTGTGTTTTCGATAATTGCCCAAAGCCTGTTCGAGTTCTTAGGAGATACCGTCACGCCAATGATGCCATTTATTCCCTTCGGCATGCCGGGCTTGTCGGATAGATTTTCCCACGTATCGCCTCCATCCGTACTCTTCCAAAGTTTTGAATCTGGCCCGCCACTGTCCATACGGTAGCCATTGCGTTTCATATTCCATGTGGATGCGTACATGATGCGCGGATTGTTCGGGTCAAGAATCAAATCTCCAGCGCCAGCTTTATCATTGACATACAGAATTCGTTTCCATGTTGTGCCTCCATCCGTGCTACGATACACGCCTCGCATTTCGTTTGGTTTCCATAAATTTCCCAAAGCGGCTACGTACACCACATCAGGATTTTTTGGATGGATGCGAATGCGGGAGATGTGACGTGAATCCGCAAGGCCGATATGCTTCCAACTCGTTCCTGCATCGGTTGATTTCCAAACACCCCAGCCTGACGATACGTTGTTGCGCAGTGTCTGTTCGCCTTCGCCCACGTAAATTACATTTGGGTCGCTTTCAGCAACTGCCACCGCGCCTACTGTGCCGCCAAAATACTTGTCGGTAATGTTTTCCCATGTTTGGCCCGCATCACTGGTGCGCCATACGCCACCGCCTACCGCGCCAAAATAATAGAGGTTGGGATTATGCGGCACGCCTGTGACCGTACACGAGCGGCCACCGCGGTAGGGCCCCACTTCGCGCCAACGGATACCTGCGTAGAGGTTTTGATCAATGCTGGCAGAAGTGCTTTGAGGGACAGGCTTTTTCTGCGCTAACAGCGAAACAGAAAAAAACAAAAACAGAAAAGCGAAGAGATTTCTCATGGCATAGGTTTAATAACAATCGAGTTACTAAAAATTGCCCAGAGGAAAAAAGCGAATTATTTAGGTGGAAAAAGTTTTATTTTTTATCCATGGTATTGACCATGGCCCTGAAAAGCCCAATCTCCAAATCATGAAACAAGCCTCCTTTATCGTTTTTGAAATGGTAATTGGAGGATAATTTCACTATTACTAAATCTTTGTCGGGATCGACATAAATGAATTGGTCGTAAATACCTTGGGCGTTGAACTCATCTTCGCCACCATAGGGGATCCACCACTGAAAGCCATAGCCATCTTTACGATCGGCCGATGCTCGTTTACCCGGCATTACGTGAGGCGCATCAGGTGTGACAGAAGCACGCACCCAGGCTTCGGGCACTATTTGTTTGCCTTGCCAGCGGCCTGAATCTAAGAACAACTGACCCAACTTGGCATAGTCACGGGCAATGCAGTTCAATCCGCCCAGCGCAAATTCCATCCCAGTGTTGTCAACAATCCAAAAGGCTTCGTCTTCTGCACCGATTTTTGACCAAAGTTTTTCGTTCATGTAGTTGGTGATGGATTGGCCGGTAGCTTTTACCAGAATCATGCCCAGCACTTGTGTGTCAATGCTTACATAGTGATTGTAGGTGCCCGGTTGGCGCACGCGTTGCAACCGTTTGGCAAAATCGGCCATTGGCATGCCCAAAGCAAAGTACCGGCCCATTACGTTGATGTCTGAATTGAAATCTCCATAGTCCTCATTAAAGCCAACTCCTGATGACATTTGGAGGACATCTTTAATGCGCACACCGTCATAGCCTGTCCCTTTAAACTCGGGCAAATAATCGGTCACGGTTTGCTCTATGCTTTCGATTTTGCCTTCTGCGATGGCGATACCCAACAATGCTGAGACAACCGATTTGGCCATGGACCAAGAAATGTGGTGGTCGTGCGCGGTGAAATTGTTGCCGTAGTATTCATAAACGATTGAATCATGCCGCACCACCAACAGCGCGTCAGTGAGTGTGTAATCCAAAAATGCTTGGGTGACAACAGAAGAATCGCGGGCGGTAAACTTCTCGGGTAACGGAATGAATTGTCTCGCCACAGCAAAGGAGCGTGGTTGCGCAGGTTGGGGCACAACACTTACGCGAAAGATCGTGTGTACCTGTTTGAAGTTATCGGATATGTTTTCTTTATCAAAAAAAGTGAGGACCTTATATAGTTGGTAAGCTTCTTGGCGGTAAAATAGCGCTACTACCAAAAAGGCGGCAACCAGTAAGCCTGCCAACCCCAAAAAAATCTTCTTGACCATTTTCATAGCACCAATGTAACAAAACTCAGATACAGAAAACAAAGGTTTCGGTTTTGTTTGGCCTTTACCAACAAAACAAAACCCCGAATCAATCGGGGTTTTGCTTTATGCTTCTACCAGTGCTTCCGGCAGTTTTTCCTTTTCTTTTTGTCCGTTGCCGGTATCAATCTCTTCGCCTTCTTTGTTCAAGAATTTGTATTCAGTTATCGCCATGGATGAATCTTTCACCAATTCCACCGAGCGCTTGTACTTCCACCACCACTTAAAGCGTTTTGAAAAAACACCTTTCGTGTAGTAGGCAAACAAGAAGGGATGCACCGCCAACACCAGGCTCTTTTCATTCTGCTTCACAAACAGGTGATCGACTGTTTGCTCGATCTGGTCGGTGACCAAAATAGACGCAGAAATTTTGCCTGTGCCGTTACAGCTCGGGCAAACTTCTTTGGTGACAATGTTCATCTGCGGGCGCACACGCTCGCGGGTAATTTGCATCAACCCAAACTTCGACAGAGGCAAAATGGTGTGCTTCGCCTTGTCGGCTTCCATTTCATCTTTTACCTTTTGGTAAATCAGTTTCTTGTTTTCGGGGTTGCGCATGTCAATGAAGTCCACCACCACAATGCCGCCCATATCGCGCAAGCGCAACTGGCGGGCAACTTCGCGGGCAGCCTCCAGGTTTACCGACAATGCTGTTGTCTCCTGGTTTTCTTCGCGGTTTGACTTGTTACCGCTATTCACGTCAATCACGTGCAGCGCTTCGGTGTGTTCTATGATCAAATAACCACCTCCACGCAAGCTCACTGTCTGGCCAAAAGCAGATTTAATCTGCTTTTCGATACCATAGTGTTCAAAGATTTTCGCTTTGCCCGTGTAGAGTTTTACAATTTTCTCCTTCTCAGGCGCATTGTTTTTGATGTACTGAAGAACTTCATCAAAAATTTTCTTGTCGTCTACCATCACGCTGTCGAACGATTCGTTCAACACATCGCGCAAAATGGATGACGTTTTGGTAAGCTCACCGATGATCTTGTCGCGTGGGTTGGCATCCACCAATCGGGCCATACCTTCTTCCCACATCTTTACTAATGTGCGCAGGTCTTTGTCCAGCTCTGCCACTTCTTTGCCCTCGGCCACGGTGCGGATGATCACACCAAAGTTTTCGGGTTTAATGCTCTGAATGAGGCGCTGTAATCTCTTGCGCTCGTCATTGCTGGCGATCCGTTTGCTAATGCTTACCCCGGATGAAAAGGGTACTAAAACCAGGTACCTCCCGGCTAAAGATAACTCGCACGAAAGTCGCGGCCCTTTGGTAGAGATGGGTTCTTTCACCACCTGCACTGGTATCAACTGATTTTTGGTAAGCTGGGCAGCTATTTTGCCGTGCTTATCAATTTCTTTTTCGAGTTGAAATTTGTCCAGCTTGCCACCAGTAATCTTCTTGTTGCGAACGAGCTTTACAAATTTTTGCAGCGAACTGAACTTGGGACCTAAATCGAGGTAATGGAGAAAGGCATCTTTCTCATACCCAATATCGATAAAGGCTGCGTTCAAACCCGGCACCACCTTTTTGGCAGAACCCAGGTAAATATCGCCTACTACAAATTTGTTGCCTCCGGTGTCTTCATGAAACTCCGCAAGGTGCTTGTCCTTCAGAAGGGCTATACGACATCCGCTTTGAGTTGCACTGATAATTAGTTCATTACTCAAAACTTAAAAAATTGGATGTACAGGATTATTTCTTCTTGTGTCTGTTTTTTCTCAAACGCTTTTTGCGTTTGTGGGTGGCCATTTTGTGCTTCTTTCTTTTCTTACCACTTGGCATAATGCTTTCTTGGTTTTTGCCCGACAGTTGTGTCAGGCCGGTTGAACATAATTTACTTTAACTCTTTCAGATACGAATCTACAGTTGCCTGCACTGCCGGATCTGCATCTAATTTTTTTACTCGCTCAAATTGCTGGCGGGCTTTGTCTTTGTTTCCATTGTTAAGGTAAGCAACGCCCAACAACATCTGCCCTTGCAAATGATTTGGGTTTACCGCAGCTAACTCTTCCAACCTTTCGATGGCACGCGCATATTGGCCCGACTGAATCGAGAGCATACCCATATTAAAAAGTGCAAACTCATTTTTGGGATCTTCTGCCAACACCTCGCGCATCATCTGTATGCCCTTCATAGGGGTGGCAGAACTTACGTAGGTCATTGCCATTTTTGTTTTTGCCTCTAAGTTCTTGGGGTCGCCCTCTACTGCTTTGCCTAGCCACTCACGCGCTTTCTCTGCCATCGCCTTTTGTTTTTCGGGCTGCATGGCAAACGAATAAGCCTCGTAGTAGGCATTGCCTGCTTTGATGAAACTTTCATTTGTTTTAAAGAACGTTGCTGCCTGTTCGCCATACCATGCAGCGCTGTCAAATTGCCCGGCCTGTGCATACAGGCTTCGCAAAGAGTCGGCAAAGATAGCATTTTTTTGATTCGACAAGCCCGCTAAGTATTGGGTTCTCAGGGCTTTGATGGATTGCTTGAGTTCAGCTGGCAGCTCAGAATGCCCTTGGGCCGATGGCTTTTCAGTTTGCGCCACACTGTCAGCTGATTTCAACTGGCCATCATTTTCTACTACCACCTTAGGTAAAAAATACAACACCGCTACCACGGCTGCGCTTACAATCACTAATATGATGCGGGTTCTTAACATTTTAATGGTTGTCCGTTGGTGTTTGTTCGTTAATCGAAAGGAGTGACCAACGAAGAATTAATGACCAGCAACGAATTTACTTCTCGGCAAGCTGCTTTACCTTATCGCTGTTCTTGATTTTGTTGATGAAGATTTTTGCTGGCTTAAAGCTTGGAATGTAATGTTCATCAATAACAATAGCGGTATTACGAGAGATATTGCGTGCTATTTTTTTCTTTCTCTTTTTGTTGATGAAACTACCAAAGCCACGCACATAGATATTGTGTCCGGAGGCCATATTGGTTTTTACGATGCTAAAAAATGCCTCTACCGAAGCAGAAACATCTGCTTTGTCGATTCCGGTGCGGTCAGCGATTTGGTTGATGATGTCAGCTTTAGTCACAGTAAATATTATTTTAGGTATGTCGTTTTTCGGGACGACAAATTTAGAAGCCCTTTATTCATTTGCAAAATTAATTTACTGACAATCAGTCCAATACTTCGAATGGTTCGCCAAATGGCCGTTTCTCTGTCAATGAATTTTTGGAAGGCCAACAAAGAACGAACTACTTTTGACGCCTTCGCATGAACAAAGAACAATTTACCAAGCAACTTATCGATTGGTATCAGTCGCACCACCGTGCCCTGCCTTGGCGTGAAACGCATGACCCGTACAAAATTTGGCTATCCGAAATAATCTTACAACAGACGCGCGTGGCGCAAGGTTTGCCATACTACCAAAAATTTGTAGCCGCCTTTCCAACTTTGCAGGCGTTGGCCCAGGCCGATGAACAAAAAGTACTCCGTTTGTGGCAAGGACTAGGCTACTATTCTCGCGCCCGTAACTTGCACGCTTGCGCGAAGATGATTGTGCGCGACTTCAACGGCCGTTTTCCTGACAACTATGCCGCACTCACCAAACTGCCCGGTGTTGGACCCTATACTGCTGCCGCTATCGCCTCTTTCGCCTTTCGCGAGCGCGTGGCCGTGGTGGATGGAAATGTCTTTCGGGTGTTGGCCAGGATTTTCGGCATCGAAGTAAATATTGCTTCTCCCGAAGGAAAAAAATATTTTACGGCAAAAGCCAATGAGTTAATAGATGACACCAGGCCTGATCTGTTCAACCAAGCAATAATGGAATTTGGTGCCATCCATTGCACACCCGTAGCACCCCAATGCAATGATTGTATCTTTTCAAAAACATGCGCGGCCAACCTGCACAGTTTGCAAAAGTTGCTGCCGGTAAAGGAAAAGAAACTGACGGTGCGCAAGCGGTATTTCTATTATGTATCCATCCGCTACAAAAACAAGTGGTTGATGAAGAAGCGCGAAGGCAAAGACATTTGGCATGGTTTGTATGATTTCTTTTTGGTGGAGAGCAAAAGCAAAAAGAACTGGCGGACGGCTATCGCAAAGCATCCTGAATTTAAAAATGCAAAACGGTTGGGCAAGTTTAAACATGTGCTTACCCATCAACAACTATTTGCTACGTTTATCGATGTCGAGTTGAAAGACGAAAAGGAATTTGTGTCTTTGGCAAAAAAATTTGCCTTGATGCCCTTTACTCAAAAGCAAGTTGACCATTTACCGAAACCTGTGTTGATCAGTAAGTATTTTGAAAGTTGCCTGCAAGCTTGATAACAAAGTTCGCAGCGCGCAAACAAAAATATCGAATTGCCTACGCTCACAAAGTGCCTACGCCCAACTTACCATTTGACGCACATTAATGCTACATTTGTTTTCAAACGACTGCGGTGTACGTCTTTCTCAATAACGGTTTTGTAGAACAAGAACATGCTACGTTGCACATCAGCGACTTGGCCATTCAACGCGGCTATGGGGTGTTTGATTTTTTTCGGCTGCGCAAGGGGGTGCTGCTTTATGTAGAAGACCATCTTCAGCGATTGATGCGTTCTGCCAACATCATGCATTTGCAATCGCCTTACAGTATCAATCAAATGCATCAGATCTTGCGCGAGCTGGTCACCAAAAACGATGTTGCAAATGCAGGCATCCGCATCATACTCACGGGTGGATATTCGCCTGATGCGTATGAGCCAACAACACCCAACTTCTTGATTGTTCAAAGTCCCTTGCAAATCGATGATAACACCGAGCCCAAGAAAGTGAACATCATGACACATGAGTTTGTGCGGGATCTGCCCGAAGCCAAAACAATCAACTACTCAATGGGTATTTGGCTCCTGAACAAAATCAAAGAACAAAATGCACACGATGTGCTTTACCACCAAAATGGTGTGGTGAGTGAATTTCCGCGCAGCAATTTCTTCATTGTAACACAAAAGAATGAAATCATCACTCCTGCAGCCAATGCGTTGAAGGGCATCACGCGGCAGCGCGTGTTGGAATTACGCAACGAAGGCTTTGATGTGAAAGAAGGCAAAATTACACTTCAAGACATTGCGCAGGCGAAAGAGGCATTTCTCACCAGCAGCACCAAACGCATACAGGCGGTGGTGCAAATAGATGGCAAGAAAATTGGCGATGGTCAAACGGGTGAGATCACGCGAGCATTGTTAGCTCATTTAATTATGAAAGAAAAACAGTACGGAACAGCCATCACCGCATGAGCCAACGCATCGGATTGTGGACTACTACCTCGTTGGTCATGGGCAACATGATTGCATCGGCAATGTTTATGTTGCCCGCCACGCTGGCGAGTTATGGAAGCATCAGCCTCATCGGGTGGCTCGTATCGGGTGTGGGCGCGGTGTGCCTGGCGTTGGTCTATAGCTGGTTGAGCCAACTCATGCCCGTAGCGAATGGTGGGCCCTACGCTTACACGCGCCAGGGGCTGGGCGACTTTGCCGCCTTTTTAGTGGCTTGGGGCTACTGGATTTCGTTATGGTGCACCAATGCAGCCATTGCCGTGGCTTTTGTTAGTTACCTCACTGTGTTTATTCCGCAGTTGGGGAGCAACTCCGTTTTGGCAGTGGCCACAGGTCTTGGTACCGTTTGGGCGTTGACGTGGGTCAACACCCGCGGCTTGCGGCAGGCGGGCAACGTGCAAGTGGTCACTACCATTTTAAAAATCACACCGCTGCTGTTGGTCACCATTGGCGGCTTTTTTTTCATCGACACAAAAAACTACTTGCCCTTCAATGCGGGTGAGCATTCGAACTTTGGCGCCATTACGGCCACAGCCACTCTCACACTTTTTGCATTCATGGGATTGGAGTGTGCCACAGTGCCATCGGGTCATGTGAAGGAGCCGGAGAAAACAATACCTCGCGCCACTATGTTGGGCACTGTTGCTGTTACTATTTTATATGTGATCGGCACGGTGGTGATCATGGGCGTGTTGCCTCCATCAGTGTTGAAAAATTCTCAGGCGCCTTTTGCCGATGCGGCTGCCAGCATGTGGGGCGAATGGGCGCGTTACCTGGTGGGCGCGGGTGCGGTGATTTCTACCTTTGGGGCACTGAACGGCTGGATATTGATGCAAGGACAAATACCTGCTGCCGCTGCTGCGGACAAACTGCTGCCCTCCATTTTCAAAATTGAAAACAAAGTCGGTGCACCTGTTTTCAGTTTAGTCATCTCAAGCGTGTTGGTATCACTGCTGTTGATGATGAACTTTAGCCGCAGCTTGGGCGATACCTATCAGTTTGCCATTTTGCTTACCGCGATGGTGGTGTTGATCCCTTATTCTTTTTCGGCTGTTGCATTTGTGATCATGGGCGCCAAAGAAAAGAGATGGACATCTTGGAAATTGGTTGTTGCCACCATTGCTTTTCTTTATTCGGTCTGGGCCGTAGCCGGCTCGGGACAAGAGGCAGTGTATTGGGGATTTATTTTATTGTTGATTGGCGTGCCGATTTTTGGGTGGAGTAGGATGAGGGGTTGATTGGAGAAA
This sequence comes from Bacteroidota bacterium, assembly GCA_018267275.1. Taxonomy (GTDB): domain Bacteria; phylum Bacteroidota; class Bacteroidia; order Cytophagales; family Cyclobacteriaceae; genus ELB16-189. The sequence continues at coordinate 450,921 of JAFDYV010000004.1, forward strand.
TGAATTTAGGCTATCGGCCTATCTTCACGCAATCCACTGTCATAACCCCATTTCGTTTCGTGAAAACCTCAAGCTTGTTAGTGTTTGCGTTGATGAAATATATGTCTTGGGAATATTGACTCGTTCCACATTTTAATTTTAGTTTTTCCGATACGAGCCAGCAAAATGAATTAACATCGTCAAGATATTCGAGTTCAACAACGTCAATTTCTTTTTTTGAAAATCTTTCGTCAGTCTTCACAACAGATAGTGCTGTACATATGTCCGTTAGGATATCCGCTCGTTTGTTCTTTGAAAAATCTGGAAACTTATTTTCGGAGATCATTTTGCCGTTTTTATCGAATTCCAAGCCGAATCCGTATTTTATGTTTTTGTTATAGTAGGTGTATGTTATCCAATAAGAGATATTGAATTTAGAAAGATTATAGAGCCACTGATTTTGATAAAGGATTTCCACCGAATCTGGATAATTAACATCGACTTGATTAATCTTCAAATTCTCATAAAAAGAATTGTTGCTTCGAGTGATAATAAATTCTTTGGCCTTAGAAAGGATCCAGTCAGAGTGCTTACTTATCTTTCGTATGTCACAGCAGTATTGAATCGTATCTGTGATGTGTAAATGAAATGGAATGTGATTACGGCTTTTTGACGCAAGCGTTCCGCCAAAATCCAATTTACTTGAGTCGGCACACTGTGAAAAACTCGATGTCGACATTGTCAGAAATAAAAAAATCAGAATCCGTTGCATCTTTGCTTTGCAAACCATTCTCTACAATATCTAGGCCAGATGCTTTCTTTAAATTTCTTCCGTGCTTTATCACTAGACAAATACCAAAATACTATTGTCTAAACTTTTGCGAAAAGAGCCTAAGAAGCCTGGGAACGTGTTCAAGGTTTGAGTATTAGTTTGGAATGCCCGCGACTAAATTGAGCCAAACCACTTCCCCACCTTCTCTAAATCCACATTCCCACCCGTCAGAATAATGCCTACGCGCTTGCCTTTGAATTTTTCTTTTTGCTTGAGCACAGCTGCAAACGGCACCGCGCAAGATGTTTCTACAATTATTTTCAGTCGCTCCCAAATCAACCGCATGGCAGCAATGATCTCCTCATCAGTCACGGTAATCACTTCTTTCACATTCTCGTAAATGATAGGAAATGTCTTGTAGCCCAACGTGGTGAGCAAGCCATCGGCTATCGTATTGGATTGTGCGGGTTCAATTTTTCCAGATTGCATGGAGCGATAAGCATCATCAGAGCCTGCAGGTTCGCCTGCCATCACCACGGTACCGGGCGAAAAAAACTTTGCTGCCAATGCCGTGCCGCTCAACAGACCTCCACCGCCCACGGGTGCAACCACAATGTCTAAACCCCCTGCTTGTTCAAACAATTCTTTGGCACAAGTGGCCTGGCCTTCTACTACATCATAATTATTGAAAGGGTGTATCTCTGATGCGCCCGTTTTGGCAATCACCTTCGCCAAGGTCTCTTCGCGCGCTTGCAGGGTTGGCTCGCACTCAAATATTTCGCCACCATAACCACGTACCCCGCGTTTTTTTATTTCGGGGGCGGTGCGCGGCATTACGATGTATGACTTCACACCTAACATTTTGCCCGCACGCGCTATTGCTTGCGCATGGTTACCCGATGAATGTGTTGCCAATCCGTTGGCTCTTTCTTCTTTTGAAAGTTTAAGTGCCGCGTTGGTGGCGCCCCGTGCTTTGAAAGCACCTACCTTTTGGAAATTCTCACACTTAAAATAGAGTTGACAGCCCGCTAGTTCGTTTAAGCTGGCGCTGGTGAGTACAGGTGTGCGCTCAATGTACGGCTGAATGCGCTCGTGCGCTTGTTCAATACTTTGTTTTGTAATCATTTTATTTTACTGAATACTTTATCCTTAATTATCGGAATGGCTTTCGATTCGGCTGTCTCTTCTATTGAAGCAAAGAATTTTGACACCTCAATGTTTGAAATCAAAATACTCGAAAAATGTAATTGCCGTCCGTCCGACCTAATTAATGTTGTGTACTCGAAACTATTCCAAGGAGCATTACTTCGGACTTCTGTCCTAATTCGTTTGACGAAATCCTTCTTATCATATACATCTTTGCCGTTTTCTGTAACTAAAATGAACTTATTTTCTCTAGTTTGGAACAACAGAACCCAACTACCATTTTTTTTCCAATGATTATGGGCCGTTATAAATCCGGGTAAAGCTATAGCTGTCATCAGTGCTTGCATGATCAAATATGGAGTCCAGGCGAAGGGCTTCTTTCCAACTGACAACCACAAAACCGATGGCATTAAAAACATAATAAAACACCAGCCAAGCATGTAAAGCACTTTAATTGGATTTACTTGATACCGGAATTCTCTTTTTTGAACTTCCCTTGTGATACGATTTTTTTTTCTTGGTGCGAATAAGCCGATAACATCTATAAGAAAAGATGATTTGTAAATTTGAAATGTTTGAAACTTCTTTACAAAGTGAGACCTATCACTTGAATGAAAAGTTTTAATTTGTTCAACTAACGTTTCGAAATTTGGAACAAGTACTGAGTAACTTTTTGGTATGACAGTTTTTGTTCTATACTCAAAAGCGAATTTGGAATCAATTGCTTTATAAACGGCAAGCTCATCACCATTTATATTTTTTAAAATTATGCTGGGATTTGCATGTTCTTCAACTAAATCCTGACTTTTCTTAATCTCTGAATCCCAGTCAAACGACTTTAATTCGTCAATAGCTTCTTCGAAAGACAGCTCTTGCTCTGGCGTGTATTCATCAATCTCGAACTCGGGATACTGTCTCCTTACTTTGAAACTCATTTACAACTTATTCAATTACGGCTTCTACCTGATCCATTTTCTTTTCCGTGTACGCGCCCGAGGTGGCATGCACAATCTTGCCATCAGGGTCTAGCACAAAAAAGTATGGAATGTCTCTCCGCTCAAAATCAAGCGCCTCCTTATACTTCTTCAGTTCGCCTTTATAAAAAAGTATGTAGGGCAACAGCTGCGGATCTACATTTTTAATTGCTTTCTTTTTCGCGGTACCTGTGGCCGCAGCATTTACGCCTGTGAACATCGGCACAAAATACACGTTTACATCATAGCCAAAACTCGCCATCATGCCATTGGTTTTTTGAATGAACTTGTTGAACACGGGCGTGAACCATGAATTCAATTCGTCTTCTGATTTCTTGGAATATGCCAAACCAAGCAATGTGTATTTTCCTTTTACATCCGCTGGCAGGTTTACTTTTTTGTCCTCTACTGTTTCAGCGGTCATGTCCGGAAATGGTTTGCCCACCACCTGCGCCCATCCTATTTGCATTGAAGCCAACAAAACAAAAAGGGTAATTAGTCTCATGCACTAAAAGTAACAAATACTCTTGTGCCATTCAAACTCGCAAAGCGCACGTGAAAAAAGCAAGGTTGTGGCTACCGAATACAGAGCTCGTTTTCGAGGAAAGTTTCCCTCTCCCTTCAAAGCTCATCAGCACCACAACTAATCTTACCCCTGTCCCTTGGGATTGCCCTGCGCTACATTTCTTTCTTCACCTCTTTCCCAACCGTGATCTGTGGCAAGTTCTTCACTTTATCATTGATGGGAGCAATTTGGTCTGAAACAATCTTATCCAATTGCTGCTGTGCGCTCTGTACTTCGCCTTTCAATTCCGTCAACCGGTCGAGCTGGGGCTGCGTAGGTCTTGCAAATGCATCGTCCACATCGCCCATCAGCGTGTTGATTTCTTCACGCAAGCGCGGGCGCTGGCGGTAGCCCATGTTGGGTGGCGGCCTGCGCAGCACTTCTTCATCCAACTCTTTCAGTTTTTTAATGGCCTCGTCAATTTGGCCATTCACAGCATTGTCAACGCCTGCGTCTGAGCCGGCATTTTTAATCCGCTGCTTCAATTCATTCAACTGCTTCACCATCTCCGCGGTGCGGTTAATCATTTTATGTGTTTGCGAAAGCTGGTCGCGCAAAGCCAATGCCGTTTCTGTTTTTTGTTTGAACTCAGCATCGGTGATCACGATGCGTGGGTCTGCCCGCACGATAATTTTTGTTTCAAGTGTCTGTCCGTTTGCTTTCAGTTTTGCCGTGTAAGTGCCCGGTGCAACGAGCGGCCGCGAACCTGATCCGCCCCAACCGCCACGCACAGGCTGGTTCAATTTTTCTGCTTCTGCGTAGCGCAAGTCCCACACAATACGGTTGATGCCCGCTTTCGATACGGTGTCTTTCAAACTCCGAACTTTGTTGCCGCTCGCGTCTGTAATGTCAACGGTCACCGCTTCTTTCGGGTCGTTTTGCAAATGGAAATTGATGTAGGCACCGAAGTCCGGGTTCTTCGCACGATATGCTTGATCACCTTGCTCTTCAATCAAACTGTAGTAACTCCACAATGTAGCAGGGCGAGTTTCAAACACGTGCACCTCTTTGCCTGCCGACTGTGAAAAATCTTGCAACGCGCGGATATCGTCCATGATCCAAATGCCACGGCCGTGTGTGGCCGCCACCAAGTCGCGGTCGCGTTTGTGCACACGCAAGTCGCGCACTGATACGGGCGGCATGTTGTTGTTGATTTTCGCCCAGGTTTTGCCTTTATCCCACGAGGCAAAAATACCATGCTCCATGCCCGCATAGAGCAAGTTGGCATTGTGTGGATCTTGCCTTACCACATACACCCAATCTTCGGGCAACGTAGTGGAAATCTTCGTCCATGTTTTGCCAAAGTCGGTGGTCATAAAGGCATAGGGCTTGTAATCGTCCATGCGATGCTGGTCCACCGCCACGAAAGCTGTGCCTGCATCGTGCTCACTGGCGTGGATTTTTGAAACCCACGAGAAAGCGGGAAGGCCCACAATATTTTTGCTGAGGTTACTCCACGTTTTGCCGGCATCGCGTGTCAACTGCACATTGCCATCATCGGTGCCCGCCCAAATCACATCTTTTTGCACGGGCGATTCTGCAATGGTTAATATCGTGCAGTGAAACTCTGCCGCAGTATTGTCCTGGTAAATTTCACCACCCGAAGATTTTTGTTTTGCTTTGTCGTTGGTAGTAAGGTCCGGGCTGATTTCCTCCCAGGTATATCCCTTATCACGACTACGGAATATCACGTTGCCCCCAGTGTACACCGTGTTGGGGTCGTTGGGCGAAACATGTATGGGTGAATCCCAATTGAATCGATACTTGTGGTTCTCCATCGCATCGCCAGCCGAGCCCATCTTGTTGGGGTAGGGATGAATCAAACGCGTGTTGCCTGTTTTAATATCTACGTGATGGATGACTCCGCCTTGCAGGTTGGCGTAAATTTCATTTTCCTTTCCGGGAATCGGCACCGCATAATAACCATCGCCATAGGCAATCTGCTTCCAATCTCTTTTTAGAATGCCGATGCGGTGCAACGAATTACTCGGACCCGTCCAAGTGCCGTTGTCTTGCAAACCGCCATACACATAATACGGGTCTTGGTTGTCCAGAAACAATTGATAGAATTGCGAAAGCTCTATGTTGTTGATGGTTTGATACGTGGCAAAAGCATCATACGAAACTCGGAAGCCGCCATCATCTCCGCTCAATACACGGCTGGAATTTTTGGGGTCAATCCACAATGCTTGGTTATCGCCATGCTGGCCATTGGCAATGCTCTTAAATGTTTTTCCGCCATCGGTTGATTTACTCAAGCCTCCCGACAAGGTGTACACCACTTCGGGATTGTTGGGGTCTACGCGCACATCGCTGTAGTAAAACGGCCTGAAGTTCAGGTTGCGGTCGCTGTTCACGATCTTCCAATTGTCACCGCGGTCATCAGAACGGAACAACGTGCCACCTTCTTTAAATTCGGTAATGACATAAACTGTGTTAGGCTGGCTTTGCGCCACCGAGATGCCGATGCGAGCCATGGGTTTATCGGGCAATCCATTTTTGTGAGAAATTTTTGTCCACGTTTTTCCCCCATCCATCGAACGGTACAAGGCTGTCTTCTCTCCGCTGTCGTCAAAGCGCCAGGGTTTTCTGCGGAACGTCCACATCCCAGCATACATAATGCGCGGGTTACTCCACTCCATGGCAATGTCTGAGCAACCGGTGTTCTCATCGATGTATAAAACTTTGTTCCACGACTTGCCGCCATCTTCTGTTTTAAAAACTCCGCGTTCGGCATTCGGGCCCCACTCGCGTCCCATCGCACACACGCAAGCCACATCGGGGTTTTGCGGATGCACCACAATGCGCTTGATGCGGTCTGTTTTTTCGAGCCCCAGGTGTTGCCATGTTTTTCCGGCATCGTTGGACCGGTACACGCCATGTCCGTAGCCCACGCTGTTGCGCGGGTCGCCTTCGCCCGTGCCCACATACACCACCGATGGGTCAGAAGGGGCGAGGGTGATATCACCAATGGAATATGATTTTTCTTCTGTAAAAAGTGTTTGCATGGTCACGCCTCCGTTGGTGGTTTTAAAAATGCCACCATCGGCACCGGCCACATAAAAAGTAGTGGGGTCTCCGGCAATGCCTTCAATATCGGTAACGCGCCCGCCCATGTTGGCAGGGCCAATCGGCCGCCATTTCATTGACTTAATGGCCTTGTCGGGAGACTGAGTGAAGGCAACGCACGTGCTAAGCACTACACAAGCAAACAAAAAACAATTACGTATCATGGCTATATCGATTTTACATCCATGATTTAAGCATCTTACTACAAACTTCAAAATGTTTTGGTGGGAGTGGTGGAAGGTGGGGATGACTGAATCAATTAATCTCAGGTTTGGTAAAATTTTTGCCTAATGTCAACAAGCAAAAATTCAACCTTTTTAACATTTGGTTCGGCAGGAAGATCGGACACCATAAATAACTCGTCAATTAACTGAATCTTTTCCTCCGCTTGGTTGACCAAATCCTGGTACTCAAATTCTCCCTCTCTGATTTTTAGTAGATATTCCCTCTCTGACCGCCTCACATTGACTTGTTTAAATCGGGCTATTTCTTCAGCCATATTCAATAGTCTAAATACGTGCATCATGTTTTTTGAGTCATAATTCTTTCCGTGACTCACTGTGTTTTCATAACGCTCTTCATTGCGCTGGTCGACCCATTCCCAGTATAACTTATAGTCTTTACAATATTTAGAGTAACCATCTTTGTTGAAACTCAGAACGGCTATAGATTCAATTCCTTTGGGAATGGACGTTAGTGAAACATCATTCGCAGCGTCTCCTGAATAGATACCATTAAACTTGACACTTTGATTGGCCTGAGACGCATGGAATACTGCATACATGTCTCTCATATGGTCTATCGCAACCAAACCACAATCTTTCTGATCAAAGCCCTTCTCTTGAAGCCATTGTGTGGATGAAATTGAACTATGCCCCTGAACTACATAGCAAAAATCAAGAATGGTTTTGCGTTTCTTATCGAGGGGATTTAAAATTTTTTTATTGAGTCCTCTGGCCTTCTTAATTTGTGCATAAGCATATTGTCCAAAAGTCTGTGCGCAAAGTCTTGAAAGAAACAGTTCCGATTTTATGCCAAGCATCAATGGATGTTTATACAATACACAATCTTCTGGAGTATTAAGGAGTTCAAGAAGATTGGGATTGTTCTTTAGCAGAAGGTCAAAGAACTTCCTGACCTCATAGAACATCTCATCGTTCGTTTCATTGTTTACCTGATCCGTGTATTGGAGGCCATAGAATTCATCCTTTGGTAAAACAAACACCCCTTTAATGTCGGTATCAGAATGCGGGAGTGCAAGGCCGTACGCGTGACTGCCACTAATGCACTTTAAGAGTAGATGATTATTATCCTTATTTAAATCATGAAGTGTCATCCAACGTATTTTCTAAATAAATTATTCAACCTATCAGAATCTGCATTTACTGGGCCTAGTCCAGGTACAGCTTTCTCACAATATTCAATTTCACTTCTGATGAATGAATAAAGTTGTTCAATTGGTTTGATCACGTACTTTTCATCCACTACTGCTTTTTGCTTTAGAAGGTCGTCCACTATTTCATTTAAATCATTTGCAAGCAGAACTCTCAGTTTCCCAAACTCCATAGGAGGGACTTCTATCCTGTCGGCTATCCAACGACACGCGAGTATTGGCCTTAAAGCGTAGAAATACTTTTTTAAACGCACCTCCCCTCCTGCCAGATCGTTCTCAAAAACAGTCTTTGCCATGCTTAGATAGTGATGCATGGTTGCCCTGGGAGAAAAATAGTGAGGCATTAAATTTTTTAGGTCATCAACAAACTCATTATTCTGACTGTAAACAACGGGGGATTGTAGCCACTCATAAAGAGATCCGTTTGATTTTCTAAACAATCTGAGTGCTTTGCGCAATTCCCAGCCGTTAATATCCAGAAGATCATTGATGGGCAATTCAATTACGTCCCGTTGTTCATCAACGCTTAAATAATATTCTTTAGGGTGTACATAAATAAAACGCACATCGTAGTCACTATCTGGTGAGGCAAAGCCCCAGGCGCGGCTGCCCGATTCGCACGCGAAAACTATATTAACTTTGTTTCGAGTTTCAATCTCTGATAAACTTTGCTTAATGTTAACTTTCATTATCTATTGGCTCTAAAGAAATTTTGAGGTCTTGAATTTTAACATTTGGCTTGGATAACTTGTCAACATCTTCTGTTTTAAAAAGAACGATACCCACTGTTTGCGCTCCTTCTTGATACGAAATTCTTCGAATCAAAATAATATTCGAAATAAGATTGTTGCACATAATTGTCAAGTTATGGTCTCTCTCACTGTCAAATAACTTGGTCACAACATCTATTTGCCCTGTTTTTTCATCCCTTTCCATAAAGCTCATTGAATCCTTAATGTCCCATTTGATTATTTCGTCACCAGTTTTGTGATCATGAAAACTGAAAAAACTGTTGACTGGAAAGATCCTCAAGCCATGTTTGTACGCATTGTATTCTTTCCTATCAGAAATATCAACTGCTATTATTTTAAGAATTTTTCTAATCGCATTCAATGATTCTGATAACTGTCCACCGAGTTGACTATCTTTTAAAAAACCATAAAAGAGATATTGAATTGCCGGAATCTGTCCATTCTCACCGAAGTCAAATGTTTGTTCTAAAAATTCCATACCTGAACTATCAACTGCATATTTTCTTATACTCTCGTAGTGACCTTTTCTTTTAATAAGATTAGATAACACATCCCCATCACTCAATCTTTTTCCATCTGACACGAATGAAAATATTAACTCAAACAATGTTTCGATGGATTGAAAATAGGTTTGTCGAATATCGATCTTTATACTTCGGATATGGTCATCAATTGAGTAACCGTATATTTCATCAATGCGATTCGTTGTTAAATTGTTTGAAAGAGAGAGAAGTTCTTTCTTTAGCCTAATCTGCCTATAAGCGAAGTAGTCTGCTTGGTAGCCTTGATAGAATTCTTTAGCTGATATCATAAAAATTTATCTTTTTTGCACTATAATCTAGGATCAATCTCTTCACTCTCTAAAGCCAACACTCCAAACACACATTCGTGTACTTTCCTCAGCGGTTCTTTTCTGACAAACCTCTCCAAGGATTCAACCCCTAGGGCAAACTCTCTCAAAGCAAGTGATCGTTTTCCAGACAGTCCTCTATTCTTAAGTCTTGTCATATTCTCCGGAGCAGAATACTCAGGCCCGTAGATAATACGAAGATACTCTTTACCCCTGCATTTGATAGCCGGTTGAACAAGTCCTTTCTTTCCAGTGGTGACAAAATCGTAAGGTTTTATAACCATTCCCTCCCCTCCTTTTTCGGTCAGGTTAGTCCACCAACTCACGACTTCGCTGATGCCAGCCTCGTCATTGACTTCAATAATTTTATGAGGTGTTACCAAAAACATTTGACGATCTTGTTCGCAGATCAAACTGATCTCTTGCATATGCCACGCATGATCTTTATCTGTATGCACCGCACCTTCTGTGGCCAGTATGTGAAAAGGTGCAAGCTTATAATCATCCACTCCATTTACCGGCCAACAGTAATTTCGGTAGGCATCCGTGTAATCGGCTATCATCTCTTTTTTGGAAGAATACATTTGCAACAACTCTTTGATACCTTCGATTTTTCTGTTAGCTGTTTGATTTAAAACATCTACCACATTGACCAATGCCGCAGAAGCCGCTGACCCAACAGAAGCATATTGATCTTTTAACAATGCTTGCGCTTTGGCTGACCAGGGCATCAACTCCGCATCCAAACAAACCCAATCGGTATTGAATTTTTCCCAGAAGTTAGCATTCGTTAAAGCCTTGTTAACTCGATCTATGAATTGGGTTTCAAGTTCGCTGTCGGCAAAGAAGTTCCTTCCTGTTCTAGTATAACAAACTCCTATTCCTTCATTCTCAATACCGAACCGAGTGCGAACCGTTTCTTCATTTTTGCAAATGATCAGAATAGTCCGTGAACCCATGTGCTTTTCTTCGCACACTACCTTTTCAACACCCTGACTTTTGAAATATTTTAAAGCTTCAATCGGATGCTCAAGGTACCCGGCCAAGTCACTTGTCTCAGAAGGTGACATGGTGGGAGGCAAATAGATCAACCACTTTGGGTTTAACGCAAAGCGACTCATCACTTCTAATGCTGCAATGGAGTTTTCCTCTCGTACGGTAACATTATTTCTCAGCCTCGTGCTGATAATTCGTTTGCCGATCACATCATCAATATCCAGTACATCATCGTGCTCATGCTGATGACTAAGCACTACATCTGCTTTCCAGTTCAATGGTCTGGCAGGCTCGGCATAGACTTGCTTCGCTTCAACAGAAACAAGTTCTTCTTCAGGATAACGTAAGGCAGACAACTTTCCTCCAAATACACACCCTGTATCAATGTCAATAGTTCTGTTTAACCATTGTGCTTCGGGCACAGGGGTATGACCGTAAACAACCATAGCTTTTCCCCTATACTCAGACGCCCAATTGAAACGAACAGGTAATCCAAACTCATCGGTTTCGCCAGTCGTTTCGCCAAACATGCAAAACGATCTCACTGCTCCACTCCCTCTGCCCTGCATTTCTTCTTTCAATCCCGCATGGGCAACAACCAATCTGCCATTATCAAACACGTAGTGACTCACCAGACCATATAGAAAGTCTTTAAGCTGATTTATGAAGTGCGCATTCTCTCCCTTTAACTGCTCAACTGTTAAAGCCAGACCGTGTTTCAACTGCACATCCTTTCCGTTCAAGTACTTTTGTAGCTTCATGTCATGATTTCCAGGTACACAAAAAGCTGCTCCTGAGTTAACCATACTCATTACCAATTTCAGCACAGATGGAGAATCTGGTCCTCTATCGACCAAATCTCCAAGGAAAATTGCTTTCCTGCCTTCGGGAGTTTCAACGTTGAAGCCATAATTTCCTTGACCTTCATCGGTGCGATTTATAGTATATCCAAGCTTGGTCAATAATTCTGTCAATTCCGTAAAGCAACCGTGAACATCACCAATGATGTCGAATGGCCCTTTAACATCTTTTTTGTCGTTGTAGAGCTTTTCTCTCTTTATACCTGTGATCGATTCAATTTCCTCAACTGAGTCCAAAACAAAAATGTGTCTGAAGCCTTCACTTTTAAGATGCTTGATTGATCTTCTGAGTTGCGACCGTTGGTGACGAGTAACATGTTTTCCAAAGTTTCTATCGGGTCTGTTTGCGTTTCTTTCCTCGCATACTTTCTCAGGGACGTCTAACACAATAGCTACCGGAAGGCAATGATAATTCTTAGCCAATTGAACCAATGGCTTTCTTGCTTCCGGTTGAACATTCGTTGCATCCACAACGGTAAGCAATCCATTTTTTAATCGCTTGGAAGCAATAAAATGCAATAACTCAAAAGCATCATCGGTGGCAGCCTGATTATTATCATCATCTGATACAATGCCCCTGCATTTATCTGAAGAAAGGACCTCGGTTTCCTTAAAATGCTTTTTAGCAAAGGAAGACTTTCCAGAGCCTGAAATTCCAATCAGAACAACTAAAGAGAGTTCAGGTATTTTTATTTCAGTGTTATTCATTTGTAATCAAATTAAAAACCGCCATTTGAGAAGGGGCTCCTACCTTTTCAACTACATCTCCGATGGGCCTAAGCAAAACTTTGTATCCATTTCTTTCGGCCACTTGATTTGCCCAAGATTCAAATTCGTTTCTTGTCCACTCAAACCGGTGATCAGCATGTCGCATTTGCCCTGCTTCCATGTTCTCGAAAAGATCGTTATACTCTCGGTTTGGGGTTGTGAGCACAACTGTCTTGGGTTGCGCAAACTCAAAGACTACACGTTCAAAAGCCTTTAATCTATTTGGGTCAAGGTGTTCAATTACTTCTACAATGGCAGCCGCATCAAAACCCTGAAGTCTTTTGTCGCGATACGTTAATGCTCCTTGCATCAATTCAATTCTTTCCTTCTGTTTAGGAGCCATTTCCTGAACGCGAAGCCGATCACTTGCTTTCTCCAATTCCCGGAAGGAAACATCTACCCCTAAGACTTTCTGAAATTGCTTTTCTCTCAAAAGCATTCTCAGGAGTTTTCCCTCGCCACATCCTAAATCAACTATAGTCTTTGCATCTGAACTGATAAGCTCGTCTAAAACAACTTTCAGTCTTTTGTAATGCAACGTTTCCTTTACAATATCACTCTGTCCCTCGTCAGAATCTTCTTTTTCAATCATTTCATCACCTTCCAATAATCTACTCAAAGCATTTCGAGTCAATCCTCCGATACCTTTTAAATAGCGTTTCGTGATTTGTTCCTTTTCAGGATGATCTTTTAGCCAGCCCTTCCCCTTTTCCAAAAGCTTTTCAACTTCATGTTGTCCAACCCAGTAATGCTTTTCATTATCGAGCGCAGGAATCAAAACATACAAGTGCGAAAGCAAGTCTTTGAGTTTGAAATTGCCGGAAATGTTTAGTGTAAAATATTTACTCATTCCCCACTCGGTGAACTTACTATCCAACTCATGCCTTTCGAGGTTTACTTGATACCCCAAGGGCTCAAATAATTTCCGAATCAAAATCTCTCCTCCTTTTGGAGCTGGCAAAACTGAAATCTCGACTTCAAAAGGCATGATCCGATCAACCAGTTCCGGATGCTTATTGCATGTTCCGTTCATAGCCGTTGAAAATGTCTTTGATATAGCTACGCTCATAAAAGAAGAAGCCACATAAGGCCTATCATTTACATAGTGTCCCAATGAAAATGAATCATCACCATTCCTTCCGGAATTTCTGACCAAGCCTATCGGATCAATATCTAATAACAATGCCACTGTACACCGAGCCTCCGTAGCTTCAGGGTAAAAAACATGCGCTTTGCCATTCGACAACTCTACGGCCTGCAGTTTTTCCGGATGCTTGTGCAACAAGTGACTAAGATCAGTTGTCGGAGTGTGAGTAGTAGATATCTTTAAAAGCATGATCTATTTTTTCTGTTTTCTGACTTCTTTATTTCCAAAACTTCCACCATCCTTTAGAGTTGTTTGCGGTAGTTACTTCTGCGCTAAACTCTAAACGAGGCATACGCCTGAATGATGAAATTTTAAATTCGGAGTTTTTGCTCTCTTCCACTAATATTTCCTGAAGAAGTTCTGCCGCCTCTTTTTTTAAAGACTCAATTACACTTTGCTTTCCCATTCTATAGTACTCCGCATCCTCTAATTCATATATGTAATATCCCAAGCCTTGAATACATGGAACTTCATCATATCCCATTGTGTAAAAATCATTCAAAATCCTGTCTCTGGTTTCTCGGCCATCGATCAAATCCTGAAGATTTGTCTTCACTTTCCAAAGCATGAATTCTTCTTTATCAAAATACTTCAAAAAGGTACTCTTAAATTCGTACCTGGCTCCTTTTTGGTTGTAGTTAAAAGTAAAGAGCTCAAGAATACAATCCTGATTTAGTTTGCCCAATAAGTGCTCTTGACTGTATAGCCAGGACTCGAATTCCGTCAATGACAGGTGATCCTCAATTGTCATTAATATCTTATTCTTTACTTCCTGTTCCATATCTGGTTAAGTCCTTTCTGTTTCAAAACCACCCCTTCACGTCACGAAGGGGTGGGTAGCTTTTAACCGCTTATCAACCTCGATTGATAGGTCAAAGGTGGGTATCAACTACGCAGTCTTTTTGCGTAGTCAGTTAAAATTTTCATTACTTTATCAATTATTTCTTACTATGCCAGTTACTAGAAATGCATTAATACGCTACCGAACCATAGATAACTGTCTGAAAAACAGGCAAAAAAGATGGACTTTAGAGGATTTAATTGCCGCCTGCTCAGAAGCGCTTTATGAATATGAGGGTATCGACAAAGGGGTCAGCACCCGGACCATTCAAATGGATATACAATTAATGCGAAGTGATAAACTTGGATACAACGCGCCCATTGTGGTCCTGGAAAAGAAATACTACACCTATGAAGATCCTGACTACTCTATTACAAACAACCCGTTGTCGAAGGGGGACTTAAACAAGCTTACTGAAGTGGTGGACATCCTTCGACATTTCAAGGGATTCTCTCACTTCCATGAAATGGTTGGTATGATTCAACGCTTAGAAGACAAAGTATGTGCAGCCAAGAGTAAGGGAAAGTCAATTATTCACCTCGAAACGAACGAGGGCCTTCGGGGTATTGAGTTCATTGATGAAGTCTATCAATCGATCAGGAGGAAACAGGTTATTGAGTTGACCTATCAATCTTTTAAGGCAAGGACTCCAAACGTTTTTAACTTCCATGCTTATCTATTGAAAGAATATCGAAATCGTTGGTTTGTATTAGGAAGAAAGAGCAGTAAAGAACCATTAGTTACGCTGGCACTTGATAGAATAAAGGAGATGAAAATCTTGCCCAGCCTTGCATACATTGAGAATTCAGAATTTGATGCTGACGAGTATTATAAAGATGTTATTGGAGTCACTGTAAATGAAGGCAATCGACCGCAGATTGTGCACTTGGCTATCGACCGAAAAAATGCGCCTTATGTGATAACAAAGCCTCTTCACCGAACTCAAAAGATTGTTGCAAAATCAAGTGATGGAATTGAAGTTACGTTAGAAGTAATTCTTAACTATGAACTGGAACGAGAAATACTTGGATTTGGCGATTCAATTGTTGTATTGAAACCACAACGGTTAAGAGAACGAATTGAGAAAAGGCTAGAATTGGCTTCTTCTAAGTATCGAGACAGTAAATAATTAAGTTTGGAAAACTATTCAGTAAATAGTTAAACGTGTCAACCTCCCTCCACCGCCAACTCGGTCTTCTCTCCCTCACGGCCACGGGCATCTGCTCGATGGTGGGGGCGTCAATTTACGTGGTGCCGTTTATGGTGCAGCGGCATGTGCCGGGCATTCATTCGTATGTATGGGCGGCTTTTTTGTTTGCAGCACTGCCCGCGTTGATGGCGGCTTTTGCCTATGCGATACTGGCCTCGGCCATGCCGCGCGCGGGTGGCAGCTATGTGTATGTCAGTCGTGGGTTGCATCCGTACCTTGGGTTTGTGGCGAGCTTCTCTCAATGGTTTGGTTTGTGTGTGGCCATTGGCGCGGTGTCGTATGTCATCGTGCCGTTTGTGCGCGATGTGTTGATTGCGCTTAAGCTCAAGGAAGCAGCCACTTTCATTATGCTGCCCAACGCGCGTTTGGTGCTGGCGCTTGCACTGCTGTGGAGTTTTGTGTGGGTAAACATCAAAGGCGTGGGCGCGTACGAAAAAACACTGCTGCCGCTGATGGCATTGATGTTTTTGTTGGGCGGTGTGGTGATTGTGCTCGGAGTGATTTACAATCAACAAGATTTTGCAAACGCACTGCAAATGCAAAACAAAACTGTTCCACAAATATCCGATTCTTTTGATTGGCGTTCGTTCTTGGCGGCTTCGGCCATTTTGTTTTCCAGCTTCATCGGTTTCGATTCGATTGCGCAGGCGGGGGGAGAGGCGAAAGAACCGCAAAAACTTTTGCCGCGTGCCATTGGCCTGGCCGTGGTGGTGGTGGGATTATTTTACTTTTTATTTACGTCATCTGTCTACCACATGGTGCCGTGGCAATTTGTGACCACCGAGGCACAACACCAAGATGTGACTGCGCCCGGATTACTTGCCAGTGTAGTTCCGGGTTGGTTAATCATTTGGATTGTGGCCGGTGCCGCCATCGCCTTGACCAATGATTTGCCCGCCATGTTGCTTTCGGTTTCACGATTGCTCTTCGCGTGGTCTGCAGATGGCATTTTCCCGAAAAGCCTGACAGTGGTACACACCAAATACAAGACTCCCCATCGTGCTATCTTAGTAAGCGGACTGGTGGCCACAGGCGGCATTGTGGGCTGTTACCTCGCTGCCGACTTTTTTATGGGCGTTGATGTGCTCGTGATTGCCATGCTGTTCAACTTTTTGCTGATGTGTGTTACAGTTCTCACGATACACTACGTGAATGCTCCACTCGGTGCGCAGATAAAGGTGTTGTCTTCAAAACCGTTGCAACGGGTCATCGCCCTGATGGGCATTACACTGATTTTGCTTTTTTTGGTAATTCACGTGCAACGCGACTTGGCGCAGCCACAACCGCATTGGTATTTTCATTCCACCTATGTGTGGCTGGTAGTGATGACACTTGGCTCAATTATTTTTTGGCGCGAGTACCTGCGTTTGAAAAAGACCAGCGATGTGAAAAAACTTTTTAAACAACTTCCCCCAGAATGACAACCCAACTCGGCAGTTTAGAAATTTGTCAGGTAATAAATGGTTTGTGGCAGATTGCCGACAGAGAACGGCACGCTGCCCTCAACCCGCGCGAGGCCGCCAGCTCGCTGTTGCCTTACGTAGAAGCCGGCCTCACCTCGTTCGACATGGCCGACCACTATGGTTCATCAGAAGAAATTGTGGGCTGGTTTAAAAAATTGTATCCAAAGCATCCCATCCAAGCACTGACCAAGTGGGTGCCTGAACCCGGGCCCATTTCAAAAGATACGGTTCGTGCCGCAGTGCAGCGAGCATTGAAAAGATTGCAAAGCGAACAACTTGACTTGATGCAGTTCCATGCCTGGAGTTATGCAGACCCGAGTTGGCTCGATGGGCTCTTTTTCTTGAACGAGCTAAAACAGGAAGGCCTCATCCGCGAATTGGGTGTCACCAATTTCGATACCGCTCACCTGCGTGTGGCGGTGAAAAGCGGAATACCGATAGTGAGCAATCAAGTTTGCTTTTCACTCCTCGATCAACGTGCGGCTCATGAAATGACCGACTTCTGCTTGCATGCCGATGTAAAACTGCTGGCGTTCGGCACCTTGGCGGGAGGATTTCTTTCTGAGCGATGGCTGGGCAAACCCGAGCCCGTGATGAACGAATCACTCACTTGGTCACAAATGAAATACAAACGCTTCATCGATACCGCGGGCGGATGGGCCGAGTTTCAATCGGTGCTGAGTTTCTTGCAACAATTGGCGCTGAAAAAACAAACTTCCATTGCCACGTTAGCATCGCACTCAATTTTGCAACAAGCAGCTTGCGGAGCCGTGATTGTGGGCACGCGGTTGGAGAAGACAGATGCGCTGCCGCAAACAAAAGAAATCATGGATGTATTTCTGTCGGATGCAGAAAAAGAAGAAGTGAGCGAAGCGGTTTCGGGCTTGCAAAAAATACCGGGCGATTGTGGTGACGAATACCGAAAGCCGCCTTTCTTAACTGCCTCTGGCGACTTGAGCCATCACGTGAAAAATTTCCCGAAGCCATATCCTATCAAAACGGACGCACAACACCGCGAGCATGCCCTAAGCGGCACGGTGTGGGAAGACCTTGCTGGTTTTAGTCGTGCCATCAAAAAAGGAAATCGCATTTTGATTTCGGGGACTACGGCTACACACGGAAGTCGTGCCATTGGTGGCGATGACCCAACCGCACAAACACATTTCGTCATTGACAAGATTGAGGGAGCGCTGCAATCATTGGGCGCTTCATTAGCAGATGTGGTGCGCACCCGAATCTTTATTCGCCACGTGCGCGATTGGGAAGCAGTCGCCCGCGCACACGGTGCGCGTTTCAAAGACATTCAACCTGCCAACACCATGGTGCGAGCCGATTTGATTGGCGATGAATATGTGGTGGAGATAGAAGCGGAGGCGGAGATTTGAATAGTGCTAGCCACAGATGACACAGAAAAATACAAATAGCCGATACATTTCATTTGTGAAAATCTGCGAAATCTGTGGCTAAAGTTCATATGACATCATTGAATCTTCACTCGGCCTGTGACAATTCTTTAAATTGAGCGACTAATGAATTAAACGCTGCCGCTAAATTGGAACAACTGAAGCGAAACTTTATTCGGATTATTGAAGCGAATCATGGCACAATCAAGAGCCTGTGTAGATCCTATTACTCCAGCGCAGAAGACCAAAAAGATGCTTTCCAAGATGTGGTGCTACAGCTTTGGAAATCATTTGAGAGTTTTCGGGGCGAGTCTGAAATCGGGACTTGGATTTATCGGGTAAGCCTCAACACGTTAATCACAAAAATCCGAAAGGAGAAAACGAAAATAGTGACTGAGTCGATTGGTGACTCAGAAGAATCTATTTCGATAGTCGGGACAGATAGCGAGATTGAACTTCTGCAAATTGTTATTCAGTCTTTAAAAGAATTGGATAAAGCGATTGTGATCCTTTATCTGGAAGGGTATAAGAATAAAGAAATCTCTCAAATTTTGAACCTCACCGCCACCAACGTCAGCACAAGATTGAACCGAGTGAGAGAAGAATTAAAAGCCAAATTTAAAAGCTTGCCCCATGAACTTAAACAACCTTAAACCAGCTTGGCGACAGTTTCGATTAGTTAACTCGATGACATCGGTTGATGCGGCAGAAATATTGTTGCTTATTGAACGTTCCGAAGGTGCGAGGGTAAGCAAAATCCATCAATACTTTGTTAGTGCTATCCTGTTCGCAGTGATAACTATCTGTTGTCAAGCGGGATGATTTTTGTCACATTGAGCATGCGAAGTCCATCTTTAAACCAACCACGGTTTTCGCCAAGCTCAACCTGACAACTCAATTTGTTTTCCTTAACATCATTTCGATTGCATTATGGAGTTGAACTTCATTCGCTGGGACATCAATCCAGAGATTGTCAATATCTTGGGTTTCTCGTTGAGGTACTATGGCGTTTTTTTTGGAGGCGGGCTGTTGTTGTGCCATTCTATTCTGAAATGGATTTTCAAGAATGAAAAGATACCGTTAGAAAAATTGGATACGCTGACAATCTATGGTGTTGTCGGCATCTTCGTAGGCGCTCGGTTAGGCCACTGTTTGTTTTACGACCCATCCTATTATTTCAGTCACCCGTTTGAAATGTTATTTCCCATTCAACAAACAGAAACCGGGGGCTATGAATTTACCGGATATCTGGGCTTGGCGAGCCATGGGGGTGCGGCTGGGTTAATCATTGCATTAATTCTCTATTCCAGAAAAACACACGAGTCAATCCTCAATACGGTTGATTTGATTGGCGTAGTCGCGGCTTTAGGTGGTTGCTTTATCCGTTTGGGTAATTTGATGAATTCTGAAATCATCGGGTTTCCCACCAACGTGCCGTGGGCATTTATTTTTGTGCGTGAGGATAACTTACCGCGGCATCCTGCTCAGTTGTATGAAGCGACTGCTTATCTTTTCATTTTCGCGCTGACTTTCTACTTGTACAAAACAAACCGACCGCGGTTACAGAACGGTTTCTTTTTTGGCCTATCCTTATCATCGATTTTCATGGCCCGGTTTTTCATTGAGTTTTTGAAAGAACGGCAAGTGGCTTTTGAAGAAACAATGCTGTTTGATATGGGGCAGTTGCTAAGCATTCCATTTATTGTTGTTGGGATTGGGTTTGTGTTTTATGGGTGGAAGAAAACGACTGTTCCGCGCAAAGGTGTTAGACTTGAACCCAAATAATGTATGGGGCATCGTCCCCGAAGCGGGAGCCGATGCGAGACAAAAGAAGTACCCCGATGCAAAATGTTAGAAAGATGATTTGTCTCACATTATGCAACAATGCCCGTCAACATTTTATCTAATTCATTTTTGATTTGAAAGGGATTGCTGAAGAACAGCTCTTTCATTCGAAATTCAATGTCATCACACGTTTCGTCTTTGGTGAGCTTAACTATTTCCGCAATGCGCTGTTGAAAACTGGCGTTGAACCGCATATTATTTTTATCCACTAGGCCGCGGTCAATCATCACGCGCGCCTTTTTATTGCAGCGGCACGGGTTTTTGGGATTCACCAAACCACACTTGCCAGAAATGTATTGTAACAGATCTGTTTTAGCGCGGTGCAGCTTCACGCGAAAGTTGGCGGGAGTCGTATCAAACAATTCGGCTCCGAGTTGATGGTCGGCACCAAATATCTCTCCGATAATGTAAATCAATCGCTGCTCGCGGTTGAGGCACATGAGCATGGCCGTGGAGCACAGAATGCGCACTTCTTCTACCTCTGCTTCTGATATGGTTTCATCCACTTCTTCGCTAAAACTGCCAAAGGCTTTTGGATTTTCTTCGATGAGTCTCTCCGTCTTCCTTTTGGGGGAATTTAAAAAGTGATTGAAGGCAATGCGATACAGCCATGTGCTGAACTGAGCGTTGCCCTTGAAGGTTTTCAGGCTCGTCACCACTTTTATCAGCACTTCCTGCGTAGCATCCAGTGCATCATCGGGATGGATGAACAGCCGAAGTGAGATATTGTAAATGTAATCCTGGTAGCGTTTGATCAATAACTCCAACGATTTCTTATCGCCTTTGATGGATGCCGCAATCAACACCTGGTCGGTGGGCTCGCTTGCTCTTAGTGATTGGGTCATGGTTTTGCGATGTGAAGGGGTGTATCGAAATACTCAACTTGTATTCTTTGATTCGAAAAATAAGTTACGGCTCTTTCCCTGGTTTCCCAAATGGTCAGTAGGCCTGCTTTTCCTTTGTCATCTTTAATGAAGACGACTTTAATAAGGCCTTCGGCTTTTTGTACATCTGAGAGCCGACCGTCACAAAGTGCTGCCCAAAAGGTAACGTCTGATTGACTAGTCGTTTTCAGCGTTTCTATTTTTTCAATTTCATAATAATCTACTTGACCTCGTTGGCCATACGATTTCTCGGTCCGCTCAAACCACTTTTCAGTGAACCATGCTTGAGCTGCCGCTTTGTTGTTCCAAAGATAGATGCCGCCAAAAAGTTTGTGGTTTTCGGTGAAACTATAAAACTTCTCACCGAGTCCGTCAATGGCTTGGTATTCGGGAAATGATTTTTTCATTTTGCCCACCACTAGCGAACGCCACGCATACCAGGGTTTTTTTACTTTGGTGATCACGAGGGTTTGGAACGTTGTGCTGTTGGCAGTAGTTTGTACCGCTTGGGTTTGATTGCCGGTGACATCTGTGGCACAAGCAAGGGTTTGAAAGGCAATGGCCGTCATGACGATTTTGGTTAAAAGGTTCATACTTGTTTTTTGCCTTTAGACCAACAATCAAGAATGTGTTACAAAAGTTTTTGATGCCTTTGCGGGATTGAGGCGCCAACTATTGATGTGGCTCGCGAATAAGCACCGCTAAATCCTCTTCTAACTGTGGATTGCCGGGATGCTTGGCTGCAAAATCAACCTTATCACCATTTCTTTCTATCAACCGAAAACTGGGTACCTCCCTTACTTTAAACTCCTTCATCAAATCTAAATCGCGGCCCACACGAAAGTGGACAATGCCCTCGGCAAATAGGTTGTATCGATTTACTTCTTGCGTCCATTGAGCCGCATCCTCATCCAACGAAAGCAGCACAAATTGCACCTTTCCACGAAATTTTTTTTGAAGGCGCTTCGCATATTCCAATTCGTAGAGGTAGGGCAGCACGCGGCCAGACCAAAATACCACGTACAAAATTTGTCGGTGTTTGCTGTAATTCCTAAACCAACGAAACTTTTCAGCTCCGTTTTCGCCCACGTTGGTCAAGTTGCGCTCATACTGCTGGTAAAGCTGAAACTGCTGCTGTAGCGAATTGCCTCCACCTAAATCTTGGATAATCTCGTCCTCCAGGGGTGTAGTCTTCAACATCGTGGCGTTCTGCCAAAAAATTGAGTCATACGGAATTTTTAACAAGGCTTCTTTGGTGGCCACAAAAGGTGAAAAAGCAATGGGTCGGCCCGGGTGAATTTCAGTAGAGATTAAGTCGATACGGGTGATGTGTACGCCATCTCTCGTCACGTTTCTACTTTCGCGTGAGAGGTGATAGGGATAGTATTTGCCTTGGAACACATTATAGTGCGCTGTAGCCTTGGCGATGTTTCCTTCATGGGTTTTCGTTTCCGTTGCCCTTACGATGGCATGCGTACCAAACTCTACGTAAAGTGTGCCGGAGATTTGCGGATCAAGGCGATAACCCGCTTTGGTTTGTACGGAATCTTTTTGTCTTTCGTAGTTGATTTTGTACACAGGGTGCCCGTCATACGAAGTAGCACCCGCAAACGAAAAAATGTACCGATCAAAATCTGCATACAAGTCACTTACCTCGCGGAAGAAGGAGACATGTTGGGTTGGCGCTTCAGCTTGAAAAGCTGCTACATCGGCTTGCAATACCTGCTGCACCGAAATAGGTTCGTGGCCCTGGGCTAAAGCTGTGCGGTCTAAACTTCTGCGTAGTTGGTTGATGCGTATCGGATCCTTTTCCCCCACTGTTGCCCGAAATGCGCGGTAGCCTTGTGTGCGCCATAGGTCCACAGAAGCCTCTATCAGTCGGCCATAGACCGAATCATCTTTACAATAGTGCCGGTAAAAAAAAGTTTGCACAAAGGTGTTTCGGTTGCAGTTGCGCGCCACACTGCCGAGGGCCTGCCTGGCCACCCGCGTGGCATTGATCTTTTTCTCCAGCACAATTACTTCTTCGAGCTCTGTGGAAATTGGCTTTAGCAATATGGACAAAGTCTTTTGGTCTGCGTTCACCTCAACAGACTCGTAACCCACACAAGAGACTTTTATTTTGGTTGCGTGATTTAAAGACAAGCTGAATTGACCTTCGGCATTGGTGCTTGTGCCCTTGGTGGTGCCGGGCACGCCAACGGAAGCAAAAGGGACCGCTAATCCTGTTTCTTTGTCACGCACCACGCCCTCCACGAGCAATTGTGCAAATGACGTGTGCGCCAGCATCACAAAAATCAACGACCTAAACATTGCGCTCATCCAAAAACGGGATGCCAACTTACAAAAAAAAGGGTTCCGATAGGAGCAAACAGAGATTGACGTTTTTTGTGACTGCCAATTCTTTACGGACATCTGACTAACAAGAAATCACTTCAATGCAACTAGGCTCAATTTTAGATTTTCTCGTCCAACAGGCAACCCAAGTCCATCATTTTGCGTCTAATACCTAAATCTCTTAGGTAATAAGACAATTATGCATTCACCCGAGCTGCTGAAAGGCACCCTACAAACCATTATACTCAAAGTATTGAAAGATCACGGCCGCATGTATGGATACGAAATCACGCAGCGTGTAAAAGAACTGTCGGACAGCCGACTGTTGCTCACGGAGGGAGCACTTTACCCAACCCTTCACAAACTTGAAGCGGAAGGCTTGTTAAAAACTGAAACCGTTTTATTGGGTAAGCGCATACGAAAATACTATACGCTCACGACCGAAGGCAAGAGCTTGGTAAGAGAGCGCGTGAATGAACTAGTGGATTTCATCAAAACCATGAGCAACGTCCTGCAAGTAAAACTTGCCTGATATGGAATCGTTGACCAAAGACCATATCGACTACATCATTAAAGACCTGAGCTACCGCGGCATTGTGGCGGAAGGCGTACAAGAAGAATTGTTAGATCATATCTGCTCCGTTACAGAGACAGAAATGGATAAAGGTTCGCGCTTCATCGATGCATACCACTTAGCGCTTCGCTCTTTTGGTCACACGGCAGGTCTGCGCCAAACACAAAAACAAATTATCAAAGCTGAAAATACAAAGCCCATGGATATGCTCAGGAATTATTTTACCATCGCGCTGCGCAATTTGCGCAAGTATCGTTTTTATTCATTTATTAACATCGCTGGGCTCTCCATCGGGTTGGGCATTTGTTTGATCATTGTTCTGTTTGTTGTCAACGAATTGAGTTACGATAAGCACTTCGCCAATGCCGACCGCATTTACCGCGTGCGCAGCGAAATTACATTTGGTGGCAGCGATTCGCGCATGCTCTACACGCCATCGCCTTTGGCAGCCACGCTTGCCAGCGATTTCCCCGAAGTGGAAGCTACGGTTCATTTCCGCAACCGCGGCTCGTACCTCGTGAAGCGTACCGATGAAAACATCAAAGAACCCAACACCATGTGGGCGAGTAAAGACTTTTTCAAAGTCTTTCAGGTGCCGCTCATAGCCGGTAACCCAGCCACTGCATTGGCCGAACCAAACTCCGTGGCGATTAGTAAAACATTGGCGGATAAACTTTTTCCCGGTGAAAATGCCATGGGGCAAACTCTGATCCTTGACAACCAAATCACCGCCAAGGTAAATGCGATTTACCAAGACCTACCAGCGCAGACCCACTTTCATTTCAATCTGTTGATTTCGCTGGAGGGCGACAAAGAATCCACAGAGAACCGGTGGTACAGCAATAACTTTCAAACCTATTTTTTACTGCGCAAAGACGCTGACCCTAAGAAACTTGAGAGTAAGCTTCCGCAGTTGATTGTAGACCGCGCGATGCCGCAGTTAAAGGAAATATTGGGTGCTGATTTCAGTATGGAGAAATTCAAGGCCTCGGGTAATAAATTGGAATACTATGTGCAGCCGCTGAGTGACATTCACCTGCTAAGCAACTACACAGGTGAGTTCGAACCTAACTTTGATATCACGTACATCTATTTGTTCGCTGCCATCGCTGCGTTCATCCTCATCATTGCCTGCATCAACTTCATGAATTTATCTACCGCGCGCAGCGCCAACCGCGCCAAAGAAGTGGGCATCCGCAAAGTGATGGGTTCTTTCCGCTCCCATCTCATGCGGCAGTTCCTGACAGAGTCGGTTTTGTTGAGTATTCTTTCTATGCTTCTTGCCATGGGTATTGCTTACTTGTTATTGCCTGTTTTCAACGATTTATCCGGGCGCGCCCTCACAATGCCATTCAAGAGCGGTTTGTTTTATACCATTATATTTCTGGCAAGCCTTGCCGTGGGTGTGGCGGCTGGATTTTATCCGTCATTTTTTCTCTCCGCATTTAAACCCGTGCAGGTATTGAAAGGGCATGTAGCACTGGGCATGAAGAGCGGTATGGTGCGCAGTGCGCTGGTGGTCTTCCAGTTTACGGTTTCTATTTTCCTGGTGATTGGTACCATGGCTGTGTACCGCCAACTCAATTACATTCAAACCAAAAAGCTCGGCTTCAACAAAGATCAGGTGCTGGTGGTAGACGATGCCTACGCGCTCGGCACTAACCGCGTGGCATATAAAAATGAAGTGATGAACACCGGCAAAATGGAAAGCGCTACGATGTCGGGGTACTTGCCGGTGGAAGGAGGATACCGCAGCGATAACCCCTGGTGGATTGAAGGGCGCGACCCCTCCATGCAAGAAAATTTAGTCAGCATTCAAAACTGGCGCATTGATTACGATTACATCAAAACGCTGGGTATGAAAATAAAAGAGGGTCGCGATTTCTCGCAGGAATTTCCGTCCGATTCTTCTGCTGTGATCCTCAACGAAGCAGCCATCAAAACCTTCAATTTCCCGGGCGAAGTGATTGGTAGCCGCATTGCTACTTTTGCTGATGCGCCCGGTGGCGGCCCCGACAAAAACAAACTACAGGTGCTCACCGTGATAGGCGTGGTCGAGAATTTTCACTTCCAATCACTCCGCGAAAATTTTTCTCCTGTAATGATGTTCATCAGCAAGGGTGGGGGTGGCCCCATTTCGTTCCGCTTTAAATCTGAAGACGCACAAGAAGTGATCAGCATAGCCGAAGCCAAGTGGAAGGCAATGGCACCCGGTCAGCCGTTTACCTACTACTTTTTGGACGACCGCTTTAATAACATGTATGCTGCCGAAATGCGGCTTGGAAAAGTGTTTGGCATTTTTGCCACGCTGGCAATTTTGATCGCCTGCCTGGGTTTGTTTGCGCTTACAGCTTTCACGGCTGAACAACGTACCAAAGAAATAGGCATTCGAAAAGTATTGGGTGCCAGCATTAGCAGCATTGTGCTGTTGCTCTCCAAAGAGTTTGGCAAGTTGATACTCATTGCTTTTGTGCTGGCCGCACCGTTGGCTTGGTTCGGCATCGACTGGTGGTTGAAAGACTACTCGTATCGAACTGAAATAGGCGTGGGTTTATACTTGCTCGCTGGCCTCGCAGCATTTTTGGTTGCCTGGATTACCATGAGCTTTCAATCCTTTCGCGCGGCTGCGAGCAACCCTGTCAAGAGTTTGAGAAGCGAGTAGACTCTAGATTGAATAGGCTGAACTAAGAAGTCCTTGAATTTTTAATTCAGGAATCATCGGCTAGATGCCGCAGCCTCTTGTATCAATTGCCGCCAAACAAAGTTTTTTGTCCAAGATGGCGAGGAAGATGTTAAAGGTATTAAAATCACCGGTTTTATTAGCCAAATTAATATTACCCGACCACACCATTGCAGCATCAAGCGTGTTGAGTTTTGTTTTGACTTCTTCAGGAATTTCATCATTGGCGGCTGCAAGGTAAGACTGGTAGGTGTCCAACAAAAAATGGCTGTCTTTTTTAGCGCTAGTAAAATAAATACCTTCAAATGGAAGATTGCAGGGATCGACATTTTGTTGGTTGATAAAATACGCGTTGTCGGGTTTGGGTGAATTCATGAACAACAAAAATTCTGTGTTACCGAAAAAATCGAGCGTTTGTTTTACTTCACTTACGCTTGGGTAAATGCCTGCGCCTTCTTCAATAATGTAACAGCCAACCGCTGTGTTAAGGTAGCCGGCAAGTTTGTCTCGGTCGTTTACGGCTTCTAGAAATTGTTGTAACTCAAAAGGGATTTCCTCAAACTTCGTTGAAGTGAGCGAAGGAGTGGAACTTACATCATTTGTGGGCTGCTCGGTTATAGAAGAGTCTTGCTGTTGTTGCACTTGTACAGTATCAACCGTTGTTGCTTCTTGTTTTTGAGGATTACACATCGTAAAGATGGTGACCACCGAAAGTATTGTGAAAGCACTTCTCATAGCATTTGTTTGCATGTACTAATGTAATCAGCTTATACAAATCTACATTTTTGATTTTGAAACTATTCTGCCGCAGAAGCCGCTAAGAAATGCACGCGAATGGAGAGAGTTGAGCTTTAGTGGCGGCATGACGCTGCTCTTCCGTCTACAAATCGTGCCACCATTACCAACCGAGGGAAATGAGCGGGACTGGTGGCACGACTCAAAGCTTCCGCATACATTCGTGCCACCACTAACAAGCGCGGGGCAAGCCCAATTCAAAAATCAACAATTACAAATCAAAATTCACTTATACCTCTTCCCCTTCTTCACCACCATCTTTACATCTTGCAGCAGCGCCATGTGGCGGAGCACATCGCCTTTCACGGCTATGATGTCGGCAAACTTGCCTTCGGCAATTGTACCGTAGTCTTTTTCTACGCCCATCATCACCGCTGGCCAGTAGGTGGCCGCGCGGATGGTGTACATCGGGTCGAGGCCGAACTTATTCACCCACACATCGAGTTCGTTCCACGTGCTCTGACTGTGAAACTTCATGGGGATGCCGCTGTCGGTGCCGATGAGCAACACCACGCCTGCGTCTTTCAGTTGTTTGATTTTCTTTTCGAGCGTGGGTTTGCGAATGGGGTTGAGCCCGAAGTAGCTGAGCCGACCGGGGTACTTGAGTGATTGCTTGATGTCTTGGATGATGGAATCGGGCAGGCCGAGGTGCCAACTGGTGTTGTCCAGTGCTTCGGGATTGTCGCGTACGTACTCGTAGTTGAAAAGGCCCTCCACGGTGGGTGTCCAGAAGAGCGGGCCGAGACTCATCTTAGCGGTGCGCTCTTTTATCATCGCCATGATGTCGTCAGGGTATTCGGGCGCGGCCGCCAGACCGGTGTGTTCAAAGTTGTCAGCTCCCGCCTTCATGCCCCTGCGGATTTCATCGGGGCGGTGCGAGTGCGCCACCACTTTCAATTTGTTTTTGTGTGCTTCGTCCACCACGGCCATGTATTCGGCCTCGGTCATTTCATCTTGGTCGATGAGCTTGATGCAGTTGACTCCCGCCTTGGCGAGTTGTTGAACTTTTTCGCGAGCATCTTTTGCACCACTTACACCCCAACGAAATTCCTGTGTGCCGGGGTAAGGTTCGTGCTGAATAAATGGCCCGCTCATGTACATGGTGGGGCCGGGAATTTCACCTTTGTTGATGCGGTCGCGCACGGAGAGGCTCGCCTCTAGCGGACCGCCCAAGTCGCGTGCACTCGTGACGCCCGCCATCAGCAATTGATGTGCGCTGGATGGCATGATAACATCCTTCTGAATTTTCATGTACTTCTTGTCCCAATGCGCGTAGTCGCTGTGGCCGTTAATCATCAGGTGCACGTGCATGTCCCACAAGCCGGGCATCACGCTCATGCCTTCGGTGGAAATGATCTCTGCGCCTTTGGGGATCTCAATGTTGCCCACCGTGCCGATGGCTTTGATTCGCTCGCCTTCAATAATGATAACGGAATTCAACAACGGCTTGCCGCCATAACCATCGATGAGCGTGCCACCCACCAGGGCTTTGGTTTGAGCATGTGACAGAAACGGAACAGCAAGCAGAAATAGGAACAATAACTTTCTCATAACGGTAGTTTAGGATGAGAGAAAGGTAGCGAAAAAACTTTGTGCGTGCGAGGGGATTATGTGAGCGGAAGCACTTGCTTTTTTTCGCAATCTTCGTGAAAAAATCGATATGAAACCCACCAACCCCAAAGTCGATTGGTTTTTTAACAAGGCCACACCCTGGCAAGAGGAATACAAAGCACTGCGCACGCTTGTGCTCAGTTGCGGGCTGGCGGAAGAATTGAAATGGGGCTGCCCTTGCTACACACACGAAGGCAACAACGTGGTGTTGATTCATGGTTTCAAAGAGTATTGTGCACTGCTCTTTCACAAAGGCGCGTTGCTGAAAGACCCCAAGAAGATACTCATCCAACAAACTGAAAATGTACAGTCCGCGCGACAGATTCGTTTTACCCACCTCGATGAAATCACCGATAAGGAAACAGTATTAAAGACTTACATCAAAGAAGCCATTAACGTAGAGGCTGCCGGCAAAAAAGTCGAATTCAAAAAAGCTTCAGAGTTTAAAATGCCGACAGAGTTCAAGCGAGCATTAGATGCAACGCCTTCGTTGAAAAAAGCATTTAGGTCACTTACGCCAGGGCGGCGGCGGGGCTACCTGCTTTATTTCTCATCTGCCAAGCAAGCAAAAACCCGCGAGGCGCGAATTGAAAAGTTCATACCTCATATCATGAAAGGCAAGGGGCTGGATGATTAAGTTGTCGTGATGGCCAATTCAAGTATCGTTTACTCCATATCTGAGGACAGTTGTACCTTTTAAAACTCTGACTTTCAAACACATATTGATTTTCAAACTTTATTTATTGTTTTGCAATAAATATTGGTTGATATTTGCCACGGCAACGAACAAAGCCACATTATGAAAACAAAAACAGAAACGATTTTAAAAGTGATGCACGTGCTGGCCTGGATAGCCTTTATTGGGCTGTCAATAGAAGCCGGTGCAATTTTGACGGCCTACGGAGTAAGTTGGTTCAACCCGATAGCGGCTAAAGACCTATACCGCGGCATGAACTTGTACGACCTAAGTCAGTACGACTTCTGGTTGTATACACAGATGGTGTCTTACATCGTGGCTTTGCTGGTAGTAAAAGCCTATGCTGTTTATCTCATTATCAAAATCATGATGAAGGTAAAACTGCAGAATCCATTCACTGTGGAAATCGCCACCAGGCTAGAGACCATCAGCTATGTATTGTTCGGTGGTGTGGTCATTTCACTCATCTGCAAGGTACAAGTTGACTGGCTTCAAAAACACGTGCGCGATTTTCAAATCAGTTGGATAGGTGAAAATGCTGGCGAGTTTATATTCATGGCGGGTTTGGTATTTATTATCTCGCAAGTATTTAAGCGTGGGGTAGAGTTGCAAT
This sequence comes from Bacteroidota bacterium, assembly GCA_018267275.1. Lineage (GTDB taxonomy): Bacteria > Bacteroidota > Bacteroidia > Cytophagales > Cyclobacteriaceae > ELB16-189. Next base: position 481,145 of record JAFDYV010000004.1, read on the forward strand.
CAGAAAACGAACTAACTGTATAGCGCCATGCCAATTATCGTAAACGTAGATGTGATGATGGCCAAGCGCAAGATGTCGCTCAACGAGCTGTCGGAGAAAGTGGACATTACACTCGCCAACTTATCGATATTGAAAACGGGAAAAGCCAAAGCGGTGCGGTTCAGTACACTCGAAGCCATTTGCAAAGCCCTAGACTGCCAGCCGGGCGATTTGCTAGAGTATAGAAAGGATCAAGTGACTTGATTTTCACTTTCTTCCAAGTACCCAGCCAACCACGCCCCCCGTTGCGCCCATCATTACTGCCATCACAACCGTGTCTACCAATGTAGCGGTGAGGTTTGAAATATTGGTGGTGCCGTACATGTTAAAACCAAAACCTAATGCCATGATAAAACCTACCATAGCGCCCGCCTTCAGGCCTCTGGCAAATGACGTAACGTTTGCCCACTTGCCAAAGATGTACACGAGCAGGTAGGCCATCATTACGTTGCCAGCGATCAGCGCCCACCACTGCATGTCAGCGTCTGTGCGCATCACACCGGTGGCAGTGCCAATATTGGAAGCATAAAAATCCATTAGCAACACACCGTAAATAAGAAAGCCAAGAATAAAATAAACAGCGAAGCCAGCGAGTGTGGCCAAGATGCGTTTCTTTGCGTCCATAGGTATTGGGTTTTGATTGACGAAAGAAAGTTAATGAATGAAATTGAAAATCAGACACTCGAGCGTCAATAATACTACCCTTTCAGCCCCCATAAAATTGACGGGCTGCCTATCTCCTTCGCCCTGCTCTACCCAAGTACTTAAACGAATCAATCATGAGCACTGTGCCCACTGCCCCGGTGGCCCCGCCAGTTATCAATAAAACCTGTCCGAGTTGATCGTTGGAGCGGCCCAACATCAGTCCCCCGGTAATCGTGAGCGAGTAGCCAATGGTTGCCACTAAAATCCCCCGCTTGAACTTCTTTTCGGAGGTAGACAGGTTGAGTTGCACCTGGTCCATTCGTTCGTTGAGGCCCAGTACCTGCTGTTTCAGTTCTTCAATGCTGGCGGGCGATTGTTGCGCTTGTGAGGCAAAAGAAAAAGCCAACAGACAGAAAAGGAAAAGATGTTTTATCATTGATCTAACCACATTTTAAATTCTTGCGCGCGTTCGCGGCTTACTGCCAACTCATGTTCAGTCGGTTGGTGAAGCTTTACTTCCAGTTTAGAACTGATAAGACCCTTCACCTCGGCAATCGCATCTGCACGCACAATAAATTTTCGACTTATTCTAAAAAACTCCTTAGGATCCAAAATGTTTTCAAGCTCCTCGAGGGTATATCCAATCAAATGCTTCCTGTTTTCTTTGCGCGATACCATGTATGCTTCTTTCCCATCGGCAAAAAAGTAAGCAACTTCCTCAGCTGGCTTAAACTGAATTTTGTTTCCGGCTTTGATTACCAATCGTTGTTTGTACGGCTGTCCTTTTGTTTTGATGATTTCTTTCAATACTCCCAGTTCGTCACTGTTTAATCCTTTTCGGTTTAATTTTTTCAATTTTTCAAGCGCCAAGCGAAGGTCTTCTTTTTGAACTGGTTTTAGCAAATAATCGATGCTATTCAGTTTAAATGCCTTTAATGTAAACTGGTCGTAGGCCGTGGTGAAAATAATGGGTGAATCAATGGTAGTCTTTTCAAAAATCTCAAAACTTCTTCCGTCTGCAAGTTGAATGTCAAGGAAGATAATATCTGGAGCCGATTCTGTTTTTAGGTAATGGACGGTATCAGCGATGGTATCAAATTGCCCAACGATTTCGATGGTTGCATCAATCGATTTTACCAACTCGATCAATCGCTCTGCGGCCAACTGTTCGTCTTCTACAACAATCGCTTTCATTGTAATTGCAATAGCGGAATAGTCACCCTAAACTCCTGGGATAGTTTTTCGATAACAACTTGTTCATCGCTCAAGAGGCGATAGCGGCTTTGAATATTTTGTAGCCCTCGCTGGGTGGACTCTTCTTTGAATTCCTTTTCCTGTAAGTTGTTCGATACCACAATCGATCCGTTGTGGGTATACAGCCTAATTGTAAGAGGATTGTTTTTAGAAACGATATTGTGCTTGATCGCATTTTCGATCAACATCTGCAACGATGCCGGGGCAACGTAAAAATTATCTGAGTTGGCTTCCAACTTTTTTTCGATAATCAAGTTTTCGCCATGCCTCATTTTAAGCAAATACAAATACGATTCTATGAACGATAATTCTTCTTGCAGTGTCACCACTTTCTTCTGCTGGCTTTGCAATAAATAGCGGTACACGTTAGAAAGTTGCGCAATAAACTTTGAAGACGTATCTGGGTCTTTGTATACCAAGTTCGAGAGCACATTGAAGCAGTTGAACATAAAGTGCGGATTCACCTGGCTGCGCAACGCTTCAAATTGTGCTTCGATGCTTTCTTTTTTGAGTTGTTCGGCTTCGAGTTGTGTTTGCTTTAAACGATTCATGTAAAACACAATCGCGTTAACGCAATTCAAGAACAAGTTAACCCGAAAGCCAAAGGCCAACAGTAAACGGGTGTGGGTAAAATCATATTGTAATGGGGCAATCAAAACTATGTCGAGCAGGAAAAGCGTGATAAAACAGGCGATCGCTACATTGAGCATGCTTACAAAAAATAAGATGATGAGCGGGTGTACTTTTTTTAACAGCCCTGTCGCGATTCTGGGAAGATTGATTTCCACCAACCGGTTAAACTCCCAAATGAGTAAGACAACGGCTGAAAGGACACCAAACAGATGGATGTTTGTTAGCTCCGCGTCAAATAACTTCTCACCTACGGTGAATTGAATATTGAAGTATGAATATACCGCCAACAACAAAATAAACCCATATCTATATTTTACCGAAAACACAGGCCGAATTTAGAGAATAACGTTGAGTTTGTGATACTGTTCAAACAAAACAAAGAGCTGTCTCAAAAGCCACCCTACAAATCCCCTTGCTTCTGAGACGCTCCTTGCCATTTATTTGATCAACTATTTATTGCGGACGCAACACTTGATTGATGGTGTGAATTACACCGTTGTTTCCAAGTACATTAACCAAGTTAGCATCGGTGCTAATAGTAGCCGTTCTGCTGCCCGACAGCGAGCCTGTTACTGTTCCCGCTGTTGCGTTGATCGAGATGTTGCCATTCAATGTGGCTACATTAGCTGTGACCAAATCTCTTGAAAACACCCGGCCGGTGGCAGTGGTAGGCGCTGAGATGATGTGGTGTTGCAATACTGCCGTAAGCGTACCGTCACTTATGCCATTCAATCCAGTAACACCCAAGTCGGTGTACAATTGCTGGAAGGCTGCGTCTGTTGGCGCAAATACTGTTAAGTTAGATGATGTTCCGCTGGCTGCGTTCAACAGCGCGGGTATGCGGGTGAGGGCGGCCACCAATTGTGTAAACTGCGCAGGCGACCCTGTTGACAACGCGGTTGCAATTTGTGCGATGGTTTGTGTGGGCGGTGTCAACGTTCTATTGATCACATGCACCACACCGTTGCTCGCAATAATGTCTGTTTGCGTTACTTGTGTGCGACCGTTGATGAATACTCCGGCCGAACCACGGTTGCTCAAGTAAAACTTACCTCCACCCACGGTTGTGATTTCTGAATTGCCGGGGGCAGCAACATTTGGCAGATTAGCTGCGCGTACTTCTGAGCCTAAAACGTGGTAAGCCAAGATGGCATCAATTGCTGCTGCTGTTGTCGGCAATGATGTAATGCCAGCTGCAGTGAATGCCGCGTTATTGGGCGCGAAAAGTGTTTTCTTGGTGGAGTTCAAAAGTAAATCGCGAGTTGATTGTGATGCGCCTTTTACCGCTGCCACCAGTGTTGAAAAATCTTTGTTGAAGTAAGCTGGTGCATAGATGGTTCCTACAATCGGAAGAATCGATGGGTTAACCAAAACCTGATCAATAATGTGAACAACTCCGTTGCTAGCCAATACGTCAGCCGTAGTAACATTGGTGTTGGTATTGAGCTTAATGGGATTGATGGTAACGGCAATATTCTCGTTTGCAGCGGTGTTTACATTTCCTGCGGTAAGTTGTGTCGATCTTACTGCACCACTTGTAACTACGTGATATTGAAGAATGCTTTTTAACACATCATCCGGCACGTTGTTGATGTCTGTTTGGCCAATAGCAGCCAATAGGGCCGTGAAGGCTTGATTTGTTGGTGCGAACACGGTGAAATTTCCGGAGCCACTGAGCGTGCTCACTAAATCAGGGAACTTGCTCAAGGCTGCCACTAAAGAACTTAAGTTGGTGTTGGCAGATGCCAATGCAACTATGTTTTGTGTAGGCACAGGTGTTTTTTTGTCATCTGAACAACGGATGGCTGTTACAAACAGCACGATTAAAGCTAGCGCCCAAGACAGTACAGGTTTTCCTTTCATTTTCATTTTTGTTGTATTTGGTTTAACAATCAGTTTGATAGTAAACCTTCAAAAATGAATTAAGATATAGCGCTATTGAGTGAACGGATTGATATAAGGAGTGAAGCGCTTAATCAATCGCTTGAATGGAAAATGGCTGAGCTGGGTCGATTCGGGGCTAGCATTCACTAATGACAAGCCTTGTTGTATTTCTTCAGTTTGTAGTAATTGTAAGGCAGCGGGGCTAAAAACCCTACTACCAAGGAGACGGCTAGCGCTATCCAATACATGGGGTTTCCAAACGCTGCTTTTCCTCCCGTCATCATAAAATCGCTGGTATTCATTGCTAGCTCCATGGCAACCATCGATATGAAAGACATAGAAAAGGCTGTTTGCAACGCCAAAGCCCAATTGAATTTTTCGCGCACGCGCAGCAATATGGTCTCGAGCAAAATAGACGTACACAAGCCCGCAATGGTAGCCAGCACCATTTGAGTCATCATGCCAATGTTGGGGTAAAATGCCTGCAAGAAAATGATCATTCCAAAATCACCAATAGAACACCCGATTAAACAATTGAGCGTATTGAAACCGGCACGGCCCCAAATCTTTTTGTCAGCCCAAAAGCCGGGAGGATTAACTGCCGCTGAACCGTTTTCGAATATTTGATAGGCATGTCCCGATAGGCCAGCCTGCAATTGATTCAACCCCACTGGTGCAGCAAGTTGTAATTGGACTTCGGCATGAGCAAAATCTACTTTCGCGTCCGTTACGCCCGATACATTCTTAAGGGCTTTTTCCACGGTGTTGGCGCAGCCCATGCAAGTCATTCCCGAAACTTTATAGGTGTGTGTCATTGAAGTGTCAAGTTTTAAACAAACCTATAACACAAAAGCGATTCGAAAAATTTCAGCTTGTAGTTAAAATTGTTTCTACAGAACTTAGTTCACCTCTTTTCCTTCCACAAAATCGCCCCTCAAAGTTCTATATCGTTTGCGTGCTTCAGCAGCATAAACACTGCCTGCATACTTGTCCAAAAAAGTGCGATAGAGTTCTTTGGCTTTTTCTTTTTGGTTGAGGCGCAAGTCATAGATTTCAGCTTGCATAAAAGCTGCGTCATCTGCTAGCACATCTTCCCCAAATTGCTGGATAATCTTTTCAAGATAGCCAATCGCGACATCGTACTTTCCTTGTCTCAGGTTTAAGTTTGCTTCCAGCCAAAACACATCGTCTTGTATGGCGTTGTTGACATAGCTCGGTGGAAGGGTCACCCAAATGTAGTCACCTTCCGTTTCTACCAGCGTATTGACATCTATAAAGCCATACAAAAAAGCTTCGGCTTGTTTCATAAGCACTTTGTTACTCTCGAAATTCAACAACTGCTTGGTGGCCTGTGGGAGCTGGTTTTGGTATATCAAAAATTCAATATTCGCCAGTTGGCGTAATGAAAAACCTGTGGTATCAAACGCTGTGTTCTCCTTGATGCGCATACTCAAGTCCATCGCATCGTTCGCTATTTCGCGGGTAGTGGCTTGTTTCAAAATATCCAGGTGTTCTTGTGCTAGCTTAAAATCTCCTTTGTAATATGAAAGTTTGGCATTGCGCAACTTTGCCTCGTAGCCCAGCGGAGTTTCGCGTTGCGATTTTTCGACTTGCGAATAAAGCAAGGTGGACTCCCATGGTTCACTTTTCAAAAGATAGATGTCGCCCAAATCAATCTTTGCTTGGTTGCGCAATGTAGCAGGGGTCTTCACATCTCCTATCAGCCTTTGAATACGTAAGATGGAGGAGTCTAACTCGTTGAGGTAATTAGCAAATAGCATAGCCTGGCTCAATCGGGCTTCATAGGCGCTGGGGTGTGATGGGTATCGGTTGCAAAATTTCATGTACTCAACTATGAGATACTTTACCGAGTCGGTATTTACCGGGTAGCTCTTTTTAACTTTGGCTTCACGTGTCTTGATAAGGCCAAGTTGTGCCGGCAAGTAGTTTTCGGTGTTTACAAATTCCTTCACCACATAACTAAACGCTTTGTCGGCATTGGTGTAGTCTTGATTATTGAGGGCTATTTGGGCAATCTCCAGAGTTTTCGACTGATCCTTTCGAAAACGCTTGTCGTATGCGCGTGCTTGTACAAAGGCTCCGTAAAAATTTTTCTGCTGCAATTGGGTCCATATCAATAGATCAATAAAAACCTCCGATTGCGGATTGCCCTGCACACGATCCATCAACAAACGTTCAAGGCTTTCAAGTTCCTCTGGTTTTGTCAACAATATTTGCAACAAGTTTTTGACATAGCCAATGTTTCCGGGTGTTTGTGTTACATATTCGAGGTATTCGTTTACCATCTCATCCCGCTTTCCTTGCAGGCGATAAAGATTGGCCATTTCTAAGAAAAAAATGAATGGATTTTTAGTTGCCGTACGAGCACATTGTAGTGAGTAGATGCTATAGTCAATCAAATTTCGTGATGCCAAAAAATCGGATATCGACTTGGCGCGATACATGTCTTCTGATTGGGCCTTAATGATCGCCTTTAGATATTTGTCGGCCTTGGTCACATCGCCCGAGCGCAAGTAAACCATTCCCAAGTCCAGTTTGTAAGTAATGCGGTCGTCCCTGCGGATTACTTTTTCTACGTAGTCTTCAGCTTGCTTGTATTGGCCGAGATCGAGGAGCAAACTGAGATAGTTGCTGTGAATGGCGGATATGTTCTGAAAGTCCTTTGCCAAATTTTGAAAAGCCGCCAGTGCTTTTGGTTTGTCGCCACGCAGGTAGTAGTCATTAGCAATCTGTATATCCTGTTGATTTTGTGCGAAGCTCGGCTGCACACAAAACAACACCAGTAATATATATTTATATATATATTTAAATATTATGTAATAATAGTTATCCATGTGAGTTTGTGGACAAGGTTTGTGCCGGGTCGGTGTTTATAAGTGTGCGTGTGTTTAGTTTGAAAGGATGTTAAATTTAATGATTAAACGAGAATTTGTGGAATGTGGACAATTTGGTTAACATCTGGTACTCGTGGAGGGAGTGTTGGTAATTCTTATGTTTTGATGATTATTCAGAAGTTGGTGTTTTTGTTTGTTTCGATTGTGAATGAAAATGATGTTATCCACATGTGATTCAGAACTTGATAGAGAGTGGGCCCACCTCCCAGTTTGCTCTCACAGGTGTTGAAAACTTCTTATCAATCGTTCGGAAAAGGAACACTGGTTCGGGTTCGGTGCCGGTTTCGTAGTTTCCTACGTCCCACTTGCCATTGGCATTCTTGTCTGTTATTATTCTGATTTTGTATTCGTCAGGAATGAGGTTTTTGAAGGTGTGCAAATTGGGATTGCTGATCTTGCTGACAATTGTATTTTTTGAATCCAATAGTTCCAGTGTGTACGTGGTTTGATTTGTGGCGACATTGATGGTGAGTGTTCCGGTTTCGTCTTCCCTCAGGATTTTGATCGCAGCTGTATGAGATTTGACACTGTCTTCGTCTATTGAGATGAGAGCCCCTTTACCTGCTATGAAGATCGGTACTGGTGGTTTACTTCTTTTGTCTTGTGGTTCAATGGCTTGAAATTTTTTGGTGATCCGCAAGCGGTGTTTCAGTGGGTCAATCGAAATATCGGTTTTATTGATGGGCAGGAACTGTGTTGTGTCAAGTTGTATGTAAAGGCTATCGAGGCCAAATCCGAGTAAAGGTTTGTTGAATGATGCTTCAACAACCATGGTTTTAGTTTCGAGATTATATTTTGGCTCTGCGAATTTGACTGCGAAGCGTTCTTTCGGTAGTTTGGTGTCGGTGGTTTTGATATAAGCAATGGTGTCAATGGTGTGGCCAATGCTGTCGCGGGCAAAAATTCTTATTTGTAATGAGTCTTTTTTCGGAGGGTTGTAGATCAATACTTCGTCCTGGGTGTCGGCATATTGGTATGTTAGTTCGGTCTGTGTTGCTTCGAGATGCAATGTGTCGAGGGCTTTGTTGAAGCGAAGTTTTGATTGTCGGTCTGTGTTTCGGATGCTTGTAATTTTGAGTGGCCGCGCGTCAACTTTGAAGAGAGAGATTCGCACGCTATCGGATTTTTGTCCGTTCAAAATCAGTTGGGAGGAGACAAATCCAAACCGCTCGGTTTTGCTATCGACTTTGAGATTGCGGTTCTTGTCGTCAAACGCGTAGATGTAGTATTCGCCTGCCTTTAAGTTGGTGATGCTAAACTGCCCTTTTGAATTCGTGCGCGTAAAATAGGTGGGTGTGTGGTTGAAGATGTTGAAGGTGTCGCGCTGGTAGAGGGCAACTGTGATTTTATCGGGTGGCTGCTCCTTGAATAGTTCGTTTACGGAGCCAAAGATTTTGAGCGAGTCTATTTCCGGGCCTGTGCTAAAGGCCAATCGGAGGTTGTATACCGGATTTCTTTCGTTGAGGTCTTGTACGGCATCGCGGAAGTTGATGGTGTAGGTGGTGTTTTCTTGCAGTGGCTTTTCCGGGTTGATAATTACTCGGTTTTTCTTGGCAACAATTTTTGACTTTTTACCCAATGACGGAGTGATTAGGACTTCTTCATTTGCATTTTTGAGTTGCACGTATTCGTCAAATTCTAGTTCGAACGTCTTTCCTGCGAAATTGCGTTGGTTGTCTTTCGGGAATGATTTGATGAGTACCGGTGGCTTTTTGTCTTGGGGCCCTCCGGTAGGAGATGTTTGGTTGGCGCAACGTGCCAGCAAGAAGAGGACAACAGCAGAAAGTATCAGGCTTCTCATGCGTGCTTGGCGATGTAGATTAGGCTTGAATGATTTTTCGTTTTGGCAGCTGTGAGGTTGGAATGGAGGCCGCGGACAAATGCTTTCGTTGCAGCGAGCCATTTCGGTTGGTCAGGGTTTTTGTAACCCTCGCTCAACAGGCTCACGTAGAATGCATCTAACTTCATTGGTTTTATTTCTACAATTTTTAAACCAACTTTCTTCAAGAGTGTGGTCATTGTTTCAGTAGAAAAGTGCCAGAGGTGTCTGGGCACATCATAGCCGGCCCAATGCGCTTGATAATGACCGCCATCGGGTGATTGGTAATTTGGTACGGCAATAAATATAGTGCCTCCTGTTTTCAGTTGTCCAGTGATGGTTTGCAAGGTGTCGGCTAATGCGTGAACATGTTCAAGAACGTGCCAAAGGGTGATGGCATCATATTTTGTTTCCGGCAGTTCGCTTATTGTTGCAGCCATGTGTTTGCCAATGAGCTGGGTGGCTTTCGCTCGGGCGTCATCCGATGGTTCGACTCCGCTCACTTTCCACCCTCGTTGTTGGCAATGGTTCAAAAATTCTCCTGTTCCACAACCGAAATCGAGAAGTGATCCTGGCTTCTGATACCTTACAATGGTGTCGTGCTTCCATTGAAGGGTGAAGTTGCGGGCAAAGAGATAAATGCGATCGAAAAGAGATTTGCCGCCACCGGTGTGGGAGATGTATTTATCAGATTGATAATATCTAGAGATTTGAGTTGGTGATGGTCGAGGGTTCGTCAATAAAAATCCGCAGCCTCGGCATGCCACGATTTGAAAGACTTCGTTAGTAGCGGTGTAATCTTTTACCTCAAGGTGTGGTGCAAACTCAGATGAGTTGCAGAGTGGGCAGTGGCGGAGCGTTTCCAAGGTATTAGACGGCAGACCGTTGTTCGTAGTTTGATTATTTTCCCATATAGACGGTCAACACGGATACATCCGCAGGCGAAACGCCACTAATACGGGATAGCTGACCGATCGTTTCCGGTTTAATCTTTTTCAATTTTTCCCGGGCTTCTGACGATAAAGCTTTAACCCTATCGTAGTCGAAATCTGGTTTGATTTTGTAGTCGTCCAGGCTTAAGATTTTCTCAGCAAGTTTTTGCTCGCGTTCAATGTAGCTCTCGTACTTCGTGTTGATCTCTACTTGTTGTAAAACCTCATCACTGTACTTACTCAGCCTTTCGCTCAGTAGCGGATCGAGGCGTTTTAGTTCTGCCATACCTAAATGGGGGCGTTTCAACAGATTTTCAACCGGTACTTTTTCAGTTAGTTGAGCGCTGTTGAGTTCTGCCAATTCCGCATTCACTGTTTCTGGTGTGGCGCGAAGCTCCTTTAGTTCACGTTGTAGTTGGGCAATAGCGTTCTTCTTGTCCAGCAACTTTTCTAAACGACTGTCAGATGCAAGCCCAAGTTTGTGTCCAATTTCCGTAAGCCGCAGATCGGCATTATCCTGGCGAAGCAAGATGCGATACTCAGCCCTGGAGGTAAACATTCTGTAAGGTTCTTGGGTACCCTTATTTACAAGGTCGTCTATTAATACACCGATGTAAGCTTCAGATCTTTTTAATACAAGGGGTTCTTTTTCGTTGATTTTGTTGTGAGCGTTAATGCCGGCCATCAACCCTTGGCAGGCCGCTTCTTCATACCCTGTAGTGCCGTTAATTTGACCTGCAAAATACAGATTATCAATAAGTTGAGTCTCTAAACTCATCTTCAATTGCGTTGGCGGGAAGTAGTCGTATTCGATCGCGTAGCCAGGCCGGAACATCTTTGCATGCTCAAATCCGGGTATCTTGGTGATCGCAGCGTATTGCACGTCTTCAGGCAAAGAAGTAGAGAAACCATTTACGTAGATTTCAACGGTCTTCCATCCTTCTGGCTCCACAAAGATTTGGTGCCTTTCACGTTCCGCAAATCGATTGATTTTGTCTTCTATTGAAGGGCAATAACGAGGACCTAAACCTTTGATTCGGCCTTGGAACATGGGGGACTTGTCAAAGCCCTTTTGCAGTTGGCGGTGTACTTCTTCATTGGTGTAAGTGATCCAACAACTGCGTTGTTCTTGTAACGGCTCGGTATCGGTAAAGGAAAATTTGCCTGGGTTTTCGTCACCTTTTTGTTCTTCCATTTTGGAGTAATCCAGCGAGCGGCCATCGATGCGCGGTGGTGTGCCCGTCTTCATTCTTCCTGATTCAAATCCCAATTCAATAAGTTGTTCTGTAATTCCCGATGCCGCTTTTTCGGCTGCCCGGCCTCCACCAAAGTTCTTTTCTCCAATGTGGATTTTGCCATTCAAGAAAGTGCCGTTGGTCAGCACCACTGCTTTGCATGCGATCTCGATGCCCAGGGCAGTTCTCACGCCCACAACCCTTTTATCTTTCACTACAACACAGGTGGCCATCTCCTGCCAGAAATCTACGTTGGGGATATTCTCGAGCATCAAGCGCCACTCTTCGGCAAAACGCATACGATCATTTTGGGTGCGCGGGCTCCACATGGCAGGGCCTTTGGAAAGATTCAGCATCCGGAATTGGAGCATAGATTTGTCCGAGACGATTCCCGAGTATCCACCCAAGGCATCAATCTCCCGAAGTATTTGGCCTTTGGCAACACCCCCCATGGCCGGATTGCACGACATCTGGGCAATGGTATTCATGTTCATAGTGATCAACAGAACCTTTGAGCCCATGTTGGCTGCGGCCGCAGCGGCTTCACACCCAGCATGCCCCGCACCCACTACTATGACATCGTACCTTTTGAACATGTTGTCCTTTACTTCGTTTATTGGCTACACCTAACGTTTTTGTTCCACGTGGAACATCGGTTGACTATAGGCTTCTCATCGTGCCGCATCAAATGTATTGTTCCACGTGAAACTTTTTGAGCTTAACCAGAACCCACAAAAAATTGGACTTGACGTTGCTTACTTCCGCAAAGATAGGGAAGCTTCTTCTTTCTTGCGCATTAGAGCTTTCTCAGCTGGCCGCTTGTCTTTATACCCGGCAAGGTGCAAAACACCATGTATCATAACTCGGTGTAGTTCATCCTCGAAAGTAACCTTAAACTTCTCAGCATTTTCAGCCACTCGTTCTATGCTGATATAGATTTCCCCACTCAGGGTTTTCGCTTCCGAGTAATCGAAGGTGATTATATCGGTAAGAGTATTATGGTTGAGAAATTTCTGGTTGAGCGACAATAGATAGTCATCAGAACAATACACGTAGGTTAAGTCCCCAATTCCCTTTTTCTCTTTCTTGGCTATCGACTCGATCCAAATAGAGGTTTTCCGCTTGTTCTTGATTTTGAACTCTACTTGCTCTGAAAAGTAGCGGATCGGCATGAGCGCTGATAGTTTTTGAGATTCTACCTGATATCTGCGGGTGGCTCCCTAAAGGATGCCTCTAAGAATTCATATAAAAGCTTAACTCGACCACCTTGCCATTGTCTGCAAACTCCACCTCATCAGCCAGGTGCTTCATCAGAAAAATTCCCCGGCCGCCCGGTTTTTCTAAATTTTCCGCTGTGGTGGGGTCAGGTAAGTTGTGATAATCAAAACCACTTCCCTCATCTTCTACCTTGAATTTGATTAGCCCTTCTGCTAATGAAAGCGACAGCGCTACATTTTTTGAAGAATCATTTCTGTTGCCGTGCTTAATGGCATTATTAACCGCTTCGGTAACGGCAATCATAATGTTGCCATATATGTCATCATTTAGGTGATACTTCTCCTTGGCATTGTCAATGAAGCTTTCAATCATCCGAATATTTTCGGCCAGAGATGGGATTTCAATGCGGATCTTCTTCACTTAGCTAGTCTTTCGTTCCTATTCGCTTAAAGTAATCGTTCACCTCTTTTTTGTAATATGGGTACAAGCGGGGTGGCACGGTTTTCAACAATTCTACTTCTTTTTCTCTTAATCTTAAATATTCTTCAAAATTCCGGGGCAGTTCCTTTGCGTAGTCCTTGGCAGTTTCGCCTTTGCGTTCTTGGTCTTGGTTCTGCTCACGCATCGATTTCTCGGCTTCTAACAAACGTGTAATGATTTCGTTCTGCCTGCGGATGGTTTGCTCGGTAATCTGTTTGTTAACCAAATCCATCTCGGTTTGTTCCATCTTTCCTGGTAAATCCCCACCAGGCACCTTGCCACCCTCCTGCTTGAGTTTTTCTTGCATTTCTTGCAAAGCCCTGCGGATGCGTTCTTGTTCGGCCGCCATCTTGGCTAACTCTTCAGAGAGTTGTCGACCTTGCTTACCACCCTTACGTATTTCCTCCATTTGTTGGTTCAATTGCATTTGCATCTGCGACAAGCTGCGCTCGTTTCCCTTTTGCTTCCCTTTGCCCGGCTTCTTTTTCGCACTTTGCATGGCATTCATCATCATGTCATAGTGGCTATTGAGCATAAGAGCAAGGTTGTTGATACCCGTCATGCTGAATTGCATTTCGGCACTTGCGTTAGACTTGCGCCTTTCCTTTACGTTCGCTGCGGCCTTGTCCAAATGATCATTCAATTCAGAAATCTCTTTGGTGACTACAGACCCTAAAAACGGATCCCTCTTCGCAAGAGCTAACAAGCTGTCTTCCAGCACTTTAGAATCATCCTTTACCTTGATTTGATTTTGCGAGAGCTGCACATACCTCGGGTCTGACTGCTGCACCTGATTGAAGTCTTTCATCAAACTTTCTTGGTCGTACGATAGCTTGATGAGTCCGTGCACAATTTGCCGCAAGGTTTCTAAGTTGGCCATATCCATTTCCATCTCCATGGCATTCTGTGCACTCTCCATCTGTTGTTGCATTTGTTTCATCTGCTGGATGGATTTCTGTTGCGAGTTGATCGCCTTCTTTGGCTTGCCTTGGTCGAGCGATTGCTTGCTATCCTGTTGCTCTTGTTGCAGCGGATTGAATTTTTCGTCACCCGGAATATCCTGCGGCTGATCTAACTCCTCGCCTAACTTTTCCAAATCTTTCAACTCTTGTTTCAGCTTCTCCGTTTGCCGATTGATTTCTTCTTGCTGCTTAGCTAGGCTTTCAGGATTTTGCTCACCGGCTCTGTCTTTACTTTGGCCATCGTTCTTATCCTTATTATTTCCGTCTTCTTTTTTCTCGTCACTCTTTCTTTCTTTCGTTTTCTCCCCTTCTTTCGATTGACTGTCGTTATTTTTTTCGTCAGGTTTGTTGTCATCCTTTGATTTTTCGCCCGCTAGTTCTTTTGTGTTTTCCAACAGTTGTTCCTGTTTTTTGATTTGCTCCTTTATTGACTCGATACTCTGTTCGAACTTATAGTCGTATTGCAGTTGTTTGAACAGTTCCAGTGTTCGTTCCAACTCTTTTTCCAAGTTGATTTCTTTCCGGTTCATCTTGTCCAACACCTTTTGCATTTGCGAGGGGTCGGCATTTTCGCGCAACATTTTTTCCAACTCTTGAAAGAGCTTCTTCGTTTCTTCATCCAACAACTCGTTCATTAGTTTTTGGATCTGCTCAGATTTTTCTTTGATGCGCTCGCTCTCCTGAGTAAACGTTTCCTTCTTCTGCTCCAGCAATTCATTTTCTTTCTTCAATTGGTTAATGGCCTCATCTAGCTTCTGCTTTTGTTCTACAAGGTCCTCTAGCATCTTTTTGTCTTGCCAATCCAAACTCTGCTTGCCGCGCAGTCGTTGCTGGGTTTCTTCTATTGATTTTTGAAGATCTTTTGCCTGGGTGACGCTCTCTTCAATTTTGGTTTCAGTTCTTTGCTGGGATTTTGATATCTGGGTTACCAACTCTTCGGTAGCGGGTAATGCAAAAACATAACTGGCAGATCGTGAGGATTTTCGTCCGTTTACACCATCATTGTCCCACACCTGCAAATAGTAAGTTATCCGGTCTCCGGGTTTCAGGCGTAGTGAGTCAACCGACCATTGATAAAAGAAGTTCTGCTGAGCGTTTTGCGAAGTCAAAGGTATGTCGATAGCCTTCTCGGCTCCTTCTTGGTTGCCTGTGGTAATTTGGTATTTCAGTTTGAGCTCATTGATGCCGTAATCGTCCGTAAGCTGGCCACCTAACAGCACATTTTTGAACAAGATTGAATCGCGCAGGTTGTCTACCGTGATTTGCGGAACTTGGTCCTTTATGACGCTGATAGAATACGAGATTGGCTCTTTGTTTTTGCTTTTTTCATTCTCCAGCGTCACGGCATACTGCTCCGGGTTGTTGATGTTCTTCGAAAATCCAAACGCACCCTCGTCAATCAGCTGCATGTTGTTCGGTGCGCCATCGCTAAAGCTGATCTGCGCTTTGGTGGTGAACTGAGTGCCAATTTTCCAGGTGATCTTTGTTCCTTCTGGCACTTCCAAGTTGCCAGCGTTGGTTAGTTGTTCGGCCTTGCGTTGTAGGTAACTTGGGTATTGGAGTTGCACATTGATTTGGTTTACCTCTGGGCGGTTGATCACCGCAATGGTAAACGGCTTTGAAAAAAATCCAGAAGCTTCAAACTGAATGGTGGCGCTATTCTGCATTCGCTCAAATGTGTAAGCGAATTTTCCAACGGACAGTTGTTCCATCTTTCTGCGCTGTGCACCATTCACTATGAAGGCTGCTTCGGGCAGAGCCTCGCCTTCCAACGAAAGTTGAAGTGTGAAGTCTTCATTGAAAAATGCTGAGAGCGATTGGTTTTCTACAACAAATTGAAAGGGTGCCTGGGGAGAAAACTCTTGGTTGAACTGCACGATGCGCTGGGCGCTTTGAGTAAAAATGCCGCTGTTGACGAAGAGCAAAACCAAGATGACGCCAAACGGAATCAAAAGGAATTTCAAGTAACGCTTGTTCTCTCGTAGGTCAATAGCTGAATCAAAAGCTACATTCTGAAAAGACGAAACCTTTTGCGCGATGCCTGCGTCTACCAGCGGGCTAGAGGCTTGTTGATGAGCAAGCTGTAAAACGTTGAGGAGCTTATCGCCAATGTTGGGGAAATAGCGGCCAATCATTTTGGCGCTGTCTTCTTCACCAAGACCCCGTTTGTACAGCCACCAGCGCAACGGCTCGCGCAAGAAAAGAAAAAGACAAAATGCAACCGTTAAGAAAAAGCAAACAAACAGCATCAGCCGAAGCCCCTTGCCTAGCCACAGGTTGTACTCGACCAGCGATGCAAAGAGAAAATACCCCGCCAACAGCGCGACCGTAAGGATGCTGCCGCGCACAAACAAGTTCAGGTAGTACTTGCGTTTAAATGCCGATACCTTGGATTGAATTTGCTGAACCCCTTCGCCCATGTGCTAACAACGAGATGTGTAGAGATATAGTTTAGCAAGATAGGATTCAACAAGCCGAAACGCAAGCTGCGGATAGAATGCAGCCTTTGACAAGCAGAAATGGGAATTTAGAAACTAAAAACTTTGCTCAAGAGATACAAAGCCATCAAACAAAGAGGCACCGTACGCATGAGCAGCTGGCTGACTAATTTATTCCCTTTCAAAAACGCAATGCCCAACATAACGTTTACAATGGCTAGCGTTCCCCCACCTAACAGCAGTATTTGCTCTTGACCCTTCATTGCTTGCAGGTAAAACAAAATTCCCAAAGTAGTCACAGAGCATCCTATCCAACCCACTTTTGGCGCGATGGTTTGAAGCACCAAATCAAACATCCCGAATTTAGGGTCGCCATCCGCTGGCTTTTCCTCCGCATACGACTGTGGTTTATATGCACGCAAAAAGTAAATGGCAGCCAATGAACCCAATGACAAAGTCAGCAGTTGAGCACCATTGCCTTTTTCAAAACGGTTTAGTAGCAATGCGATGATGGCTGCAGCGAGCAGCACTCTTTCAGCTAGGCCAATAATTTTGTACAGCTTTTCTGCGAAAGGCGAAGTTTTATATTCTGCCATGCCGATTACTTTTTATACAAATACTCAGCCGTCAAACTTAACATTGCACGCAGCCCTGTCACCAACCCGCTTTCGTCAATGTAAAAGTCAGGCGTGTGGTGCGCAGCCGTTTTGTTGGGGTCTGCATTTAGGGGCATGCCACCTACAAAAAAGAAGAAGCCAGGAACCTTTTGTGCGTAGAATGAAAAGTCTTCTGCGCCCGTCACCGCAGGAATGATTTTAGCTTTCTCTTTTCCGGTAACGCGCTCGATGTAAGGAGCTGCCCAGGCAGTAAGTTTAGGATCGTTGTAAGTAACCGGATAGAGCTTGGTGATTTCCACTTCTGCTTTTACGCCCATGCCGGTGGCAATGTTTTCGGTAATCTGTTTAATCCGCTCATGCACCAAATCTTGCATTTTGCTATCGAGTGTGCGGATGGTGCCCTGCATTTCTACCGTCTCCGGGATGATGTTTCTGCGCACCCCGCCCGTTATCTTACCAATGGTAACTACTGCCGCTGCATTTGTTAACTCTAAGTTGCGGCTAACAATGGTTTGAAGTGCAGTCACGATTTGTGCGGAAGCAACGATCGGGTCCGCTCCATTCCAAGGCGCTGCGCCATGGGTTTGCCGGCCGGTTAATTTGATGTTCAAGTTATCAACGGCTGCCATCTCGCCCTCCGGCCGATAGGTAATTGTGCCAACAGGAGTGAGTGAATTGATATGCAAGCCAAACGCGGCTTCTACTTTGGGATTGTCGAGCACACCCTCTTTCACCATTAATGCGGCACCGCCTTCTTCGCCATCAGGCGCACCTTCTTCGGCAGGTTGAAATAGAAACACAATCGTTCCTTTCAAATCACCTTTGTTCTTCGCCAAAATTTCTGCCGCGCCCATCAAAATGGCGATATGTGTATCGTGCCCACAAGCATGCATCACACCCACTTCTTGACCTTGGTATTCGCTTTTTGCCTTGGAGGCAAACGGCAACGAATTTCTTTCCACTACCGGTAATCCATCAATATCTGCCCGAAGTGCCAACACAGGCCCGGGTTTGCCTGTGCGCAAAATGCCAACCGCACCTGTTTTTGCCACGGGGTATTTTACTTCTAAGCCTAATGCCTTTAAATGTTCGGCAATTTTTGCACCGGTCTTAAACTCGCGGTTGGAGAGTTCTGGATTTTGGTGGAAGTGTCTACGCCAATCAATGACTTTACTTTCCAGTGCTTTCGCCTGTTGGTCTAGCGCAGAAAGAAGTTTGGGGTTGGCTTGTGAAAACGTTTGAATCGAAATAAGGCAGAGAACGAAAAATAAAAATTGACGCATGATGACTTGAGTTTAGGTTCGGATAAAAGTAGAAATTGGCAGGTTGAAAGCAAAATGGAATTACAGCAGGGGTTTTGCCACAGATGAACAGTGATTATGTCCTCGCTGAAATATCAGGCTGATTAATAACGTTTAACTGCTGCAAAGTCTATTCTGCTAACTTTGTTTCGTCATGCTCAATCCACTAGACATCATCATTTTACTGGGCGCCATTCAAGGCTTCATCATTAGCGCGTTGCTTTATTTCAAGAAAGAAAAGTTGTATGCCAATAAACTATTGGCTGCGCTCCTTTTGCTTATTTCGCTGGCCTGCTTGAATTTGTATTTGCTCAACATACAAATTACGAAAGACTCCACGTTTTGGAGCATCTTCTCACTGATTGTTCCAATGGTGATCGCCATGCCCATTGGCCCGTTGATTTATTTTTACGTTCAATCACTTCAATCCCCTGTCTTCAAACTCAATCGCTCTCATCGCATTCATTTTTATTCGGTTATAATTGACCTGTTGCCAGGCTTCATCGGCATTGTTTTTGTGTTAGGAGCGATGTTGCATTGGATTGACAAAAGTGATTTCAATCGCTGGGGAAATTTTCTCGACAGCTATAATACCTACGCTGATTTTCCCCGTTGGCTTTCCGCTAGTATTTATATTGCCTTTGCTTGGAAAAAGTTGAATGACTTCAAACAACCCGAAGCCGCAGTGTGGCCGAAGCAATTTGTCATTGGCTTAGGCATTTTTCAGCTAATTTGGGTGGTGCATTTGATTCCGTATTTGATACCCTCACTTTCGGATGCGTTATTGGAGTGGGTCGGATGGTATCCGATTTACATTCCATTAGCAGTGATGGTGTATTGGCTTGGCTTCAATGGTTACTTAAAAGTACGACCACAAAGTACACGAACGATTGACCCTGTAACTGCAAACAAAACACTTAAAGTATTGCAAAAAGTAATGCAACAGGACCGAATTTATTTGAATCCTGAATTAACACTCAACGATGTCGTGAAGGTCACAGGCATCCCTCAAAAAACTATTTCGGCTGTGTTGAACCAGCATGCCGGGAAAAGCTTTAATGAATTTGTGAATGAATATCGCGTGGAGGAAGTAAAGAGACGTTTATCGGGTTCGTACCCTGAACACCTGACCATAACGGGTATTGCTTTTGAGTGTGGATTTAATTCACAAGCCACTTTTCAGCGGACGTTCAAACAGTTCACGGGCGTATCGCCTACGGAGTTTATGACTCAACAATCCCTCAAAACCGCATAAATCAGCACTCAAATCTAGATTTGAGTAGAACCACGCATTTGCTGCACGTTATTTTGCCATTTAAAGGAACGATATGAAAAATGCGCTGGCATTAGCTCTGATTTTGTCAACACTGACGACAGTTGCTCAACCGAAGCGGATTGAATACAAACCGACCGCGTACTACAGAAACTTCTCCCACAAAATACCCGCGGTGCTTAGGGTCTCGCCTGGTGACACTTTGGTAAGTGAGACGGTTGATGCAGGCGGGTTTGACAAAACAGGTAAACAAGTTGCAGAGGGAGGAAACCCGCAAACTGGACCATTTTATATAGAAGGCGCCATGCCTGGAGATGTATTGTCTGTTACCTTGACCAAGGTCTCGTTGAATCGAGACTACGCAACTACGGTAGAAACATTCGTAAAGCGAAGTCTCCCCTTTGATGTTATCAAACCGGTTTTTGCACGAAATGGAAGATTGGTTAAATGGACATTAGACAAAAAAGAGGGTTATGCTTATCCTCAAACCACTCACGAACATCTTAGCAATTTCAAAGTTCCCCTTGCACCATTTATGGGATGTGTTGGGGTAGCTGCTCCAATAAAAGATAAAGAGCCATTGACCTATTTCGCTGGTCAATTCGGTGGTAACATGGACTTCAATAAAGTCAGGCAAGGAACAACAATCTATCTGCCCGTATTTCACGAAGGCGCACTTTTATACATAGGTGATGCTCACGCCCTGCAAGGTGATGGTGAAATAACGGGCGATGCCTTGGAGACATCCATGGACTTTTCGCTTGTAACGAAAGTTATCAAATCCAGTGAATTGAAAATCAGTTTCCCTAGAATGGAGGATGACGAATACATGATGGCAATGGCCACCGCAAAGACAATGGAAGAAGCGTTGAAATTGGCAACACTTGGATTGCTGGAGTGGGTGCAAAAAGACTTCAACCTTACCCTCAACGAAGCCACACAAGTACTGGGTACTTCAATTGAATATCGAATCCCCACGTTGGCAGGCCCAAAAATTGAAATAGTTGTCACGCTAAAAAAGGAAATACTAAAAACGTTGAAATAAATGCCTTACACTCGCCAGCTGATTTTTGCTTTCCTGTTTTGTCCGCTTGTTGGCTTTGCGCAAACCGATACGTTGGCCTCTAAAGTTCTCTCAGCTGAGCAGATGCGGCAAGACTTTAACTACCTGCGAAGGCTACTGATTGAAACGCACCCAGGCCTCTATCGCTATACACCGAAAGTAAAAATGCAGTCGAAGCTGGATAGCATTTACAATTTATTGGATAGACCCTTACCTTTTTATGAATTCTACAAAATCATTACTGCGTTGGCATCAGACATACGCTGTGCTCATACCAATGCTCTACCCAATGCTAATTTAAATGGTTACATCGGGAGCATCCAGTCGTTTCCGTTTTTCATGTTCACAATCGGTGGCAAGCCGTATGTCATATTCAATGGGAGCACGGATACGCAGGTTACTTTGGGATATGAGTTGACGACCATCAACGGGCACGCTATCGATAGTGTGATGAGTGTAATCAAGCAACACTATTGGTCAGATGGGTTTATCGAAACGTCAAAGAACACGGCCTTGCAGGGTGGCTTGTTTTGCTTGTTTTACTACGCATTAATTGAGCGACCCGACCAATTTCGATTGGAGTTTAAGGATTTGAATGGACAAGTTTATCGAACAACGGTGCCGGCACAAAAATATGGCGTCACCGAACGAGCCTATGTCAAAAACAAAATCAACAAGAAGGCCAATCAACTCTACAACCAAAGACATAAAAAACCCTGGCGACTATATTTTCCCAACGATGCTCCGTCCACCGCACTCTTGCGTTTCGATGCTTTTGGCGGCAAAGGCATGAATACCGGAGAGGAGGCCAAATTGGGCATGCGGAAATTTATGGATGAATCCCTTAAGAAAATTAATACCAAGAACTGTACGAACCTGATAGTTGATGTGAGGAGCAACTCGGGCGGGTGGGACAACCAAGGCATTGAACTATTCACCTACTTAATGAAGCAAGATTCGGCTGTCCGATACTACCGAAAGATGCACGCCATAACGGATAGCTCTGAATTCCTGGGATTTTCTGATCTATCAGCAGACGACAAAAAGAATATAAAAAAGCAGTTAAAGAAAGGACTAGATGGTACTTTTTCATTACTGCAAGAATTTTCTCCTGACTTGCTGCCACAACAACCAAAACCAAATCGATTTAAGGGTAACATTTACATTTTGCAAAATGAACGTTCCTATTCCACAACCTCTGAGTTTTTGGCAGCCTGCAAGGCGTATCAAGTCGGTACGATAGTGGGTATAGAAGCAGGTGGAGCGTACGAAGGAGGGAATGGGGGCAGCTTTATTCACGTAAACTTGCCGCATTCAAAAATTCAGGTGGGCACACCTTTGGTTTACTATAATAATGCCACCCGACCCGGCTATGAGGTCGGGCGGGGCGTTATGCCCGACCACATAGTAGAAGTGCAACCAAAAGACTTAGTTAACAACTTTGACCGGCAGATGGCGTTTGTAAAAAGCCTTATCACAAGCAAAGAAAAAAAATGAAAAAGACAATGAAGCTACTGTTCCCCGGTCTTTTCCTGCTGGTGCCGCCACATCTCTTGAAAAATTGCACTGCGGCCTTTCAAGTCTTCAAAAGTGCCTTCATCGGCAATACGGCCGTTTTTCAATACATACACGTAATCGAAATAGCTTAGTAAATATAATCGGTGCAAGCTTGATACAATTGCTTTCCCTTCGCATTCTTTAAAAAGCTTTTCATATATCTGAATTTCCGTTTTTGGATCGACACTGCTGGTGGGCTCATCTAGCAAAATAATGTCGCAACTTTTGGCCGCTAAGATGCCGCGCGCCAATGCCAGCCGTTGCTTTTGTCCGCCCGAAAGATTAACGCCCTTTTCTTGAATGCTAGATTGCAAACCCTTGGGTAATTGATGAACTACTTCTGTAAAGTGAGCCGTTTCACACACGGCCATGATTTCCTTTTCATCGAAAGGCAGACCGAGCGTGATGTTGTGCTCAATGGTGTTCTCAAAGATTTCCGGCTCTTGCGGGAAAAGCGTGACAATGCTGTGTAGCGAATCAATACTTGCTGTCGTCTTATCGTCTATTCTTAAAACCAAGTCTTTTTCAGGTTCGTATAACCCGCGCAACAGGGCCATGAGTGTGCTTTTGCCGCTTCCGCTCTCCCCAATCAGGGCAAGGCGTTTGCCTTTTTCAATGTTGATTGATATGTGATGCAGGCTTTGGGCTTTTTCTTCTGATGAGTAACTTTCTTTGTGCGAAAAGTTCAGATTTTCAATCGATATTTTTTTCCATTTCTCAGGTAGGTTGCTTGCGCCATCTGGCAAGTGGTGTTGTTGGTAAGCTTCTGAAATTGAGCGAGCCGTTTGCACGTTGGTGTTGTACTGAACAATTTGTGTGTACTGCCAGGCGACATCGTGAAACACGCTGGTGAACTGATTGACAAAACCAATTAAAGTCACCAACCCGCCCAAAGCAAACACGTGACCAGGCAAGGTGTTTTGATAAACGTAGCCAACAATGTTTACACAATAAATTACCACTACCAACATATCAGCCACAAACCATTTCCACTCATTTATCTTTACCGATCTCATAAAAGGAGAATACACATCTCTTACTTTCTCGAGTAAGCTTTTCTCCATGCGTTTTTCTAAGCGCAATGTGATAACCGTAATAATGTTGGAGAGACTATCAAACAGTGTGCTTGACACCACGTGCTCCCTTTCATTGGTGTCGTCAACGGATTTGATAAAAGGTTTGTCGAACTTAAAAATAATCCACACCGTAATCGCACCCAACACAATGCCGATGCCACCGAACAAAGGCGAGAACAACAACATAGCCACAAATGAAGACACGAACTTCGTAAGCGCATACAAGTACATGAATCCGTTCTGAAAGAAATCTTTCAAAGCCTCGTAAGCCTTGCGTATGCGATTGATGGTGGCACCGCTATGATTGTCTTGCTGCCATTTCACGGGCAGGTGAAGTGTTTGGTGGTACAGCTCCTGCAAAAAGTTGCGACTAAGATTAAATGCCAACTTGCGCTCCAATACACGGGCGGGCCCGTGCAACGCCCACTCTGCCAAGCGAAGCAAAAAGTAGAGGCCTGCATAAAGCAAAGCATATTTCAGTTGGTCGGTGCCGCCCTGCACCGCATCGATGAACCAACCGTACAGCAGAGGTGCCACAGCAAAAGTGCCACTCGCCAAAATGAACAGAGAATAAACCAGAATGTATTGCTTCTTCTCATGCTTGGCATACCGCCAAGCAGTTTTCATCAAAGAGAGGTACGGGTTAGACATTGCCATAAAGTTAGCAACGAAGCGCGCAAGTCAAACTCCTGAACAGCAAGGTTATTCCACCCACAACACCAACCCCTTCAAATACTCTCCTTCCGGATGAAAGATAGAAACAGGATGGTCGGCAGGTTGAGATAAATGATGAAGCACTTTAATGCTCCTTTTCGCTTGTATGGCAGACGAAACAATGGTGTCATAAAATAGTTGCCTATCTACTACCTGTGAACACGAGAATGTAAAAATTACTCCTCCCGGTTTGATAATGCGCATGGCCTCCGCATTCAACCGTTGGTAGCCCTTCATTGCTTGGTGCTTCGCTTCTTTGTGTTTGGCAAAGGCGGGCGGATCAAGCACAATGACATCATATTCGCCCTGCTTATCGCGAATGAAATCAAAAGTGTCTTCAGCAAAACAACCGTTATCTTCAGCGCTGAAACCATTTAGTTCTAGATTCTTTCGGGTTAGTTCAATGGCCTTCTCAGAAGCATCTACGGAGTGTACAACCTTCGCTTTATTCTGTAACGCGTATACCGAAAATCCACCCGTGTAACAGAAGGTGTTCAGCACTTTTTTTCCGTCACAGCATTCACCCAGCAGCTTTCTGTTTTCGCGCTGGTCTAAAAAGAACCCGGTTTTTTGGCCTTCTTCCCAATCCACAAAAAACTGATTGCCATGCTCTACCATTATGTGCGGAACTGCGGCCATTCCAAACAGGTATTCATTTTCGGTTTGTATTTTCCCCACCGAGGGACTCTTGTAATACACCGCGGTTACATCATTGCCAAGCACCTCACGGATGGCGTCTGAAATTTTGTGCCTATCGTTGTGCATGCCCGCAGAGTGTGCTTGCACTACGGCCACCTTGTTGTACACGTCTACAATTAATCCGGGGAGGCCATCCCCCTCGCCATGCACCAATCGAAAACCATTTGTAAATGCTGAAACAACATTGGTAGCTCTTCGCTGGTGATACGCCTTGCCAATTTTGGCCGCCCAAATGTTATCGGCTGGCATTTCTTCGCCAAACACGATCATACGCACAGTAATGGTTCCCTTTTGGTAGTGCCCAAATCCAAGTGTTCGCTTCTGGTGGTTCTGTACTTCCACCCAATCTCCATCACCCGGTTGGTTATCGATTGATTGAATACCTCCCGAGAATACCCACGGATGGAATCTGAGAATGGAATTTTCGCGGCCGGGTTTGAGCCAAACAATGGAACGGATGGTCATTTTAGTTTTTGAAAGAAATACGAATAGATTTTAGAGCCGTCACTAATGGTGGCCTTCATTTTTGTACCGTCTAGTTGATAGGTTATCTTTTTCGGGAAGTCGTGTTGTGGATTCTCGGCTACAAAGCTGGTCGCATTGAAGGAGGTGATCTTGAATTCCACCGGCTGTTGATTATGCGGAACATCGGGCACGTAAAAAAAGGAGTTCGCCTTTTTTGTCAACCTGATTTTCTCAGACACTTTTTTGGAGCCATCCGCCAGAAGTTCGTATGACTCGGCTTGCAATTCTTGCCCGACCACCTTCCAAACCTCGAAATTGGCTTTTTCAATTTCCTGCCAGGAGCCCACTAGCCATCCAAATTCTTTTTGTTGGGCCAAAGCTGCTTGCACCACCATGCTCAAAATCAGCGCCCATCGAATTTTTCTCATGCTGCCCTACACTTGACGAAGAGTAAAATTACTCAATATATTTGGCAGCAAAATTTTTTAGCTATGAGATGTAGTGCACTGATATTTTTATTCACGCTGTTGGCGTGCAATCAAAAACCCGAAACAAGCAGTTCAACAGCAGTGGTAGACCAAACCACACCTCAACCAACCATGTCAACTTCTGGCGGTGGAGAAGAAGGGATACCAGCCGGAGCTATCAAAGAGGAATTTGCCGACACGCCAGGTTTGGTGCGCGTAACGTTGGTTGACCAAGGTGGGCTAAAGTCGGCTGACGGTTATTATTTGAACAACAAACGCCATGGGGCATGGACGGAATACCAAACCAACGGGCTTGTCAAATCGGTAACAACATATTTTGAAGGAAAGAAAGAGGGTTTGTGTATGGAAATGGAGAACGGCCAAATGGCAAAGCGGTTTTACTATCACAGCGGGCTGCGGCATGGCGACTACAAAGAGTTTAAGTCTACCAGCCTAAAGGAAGAACGAAACTATGTGAATGGAAAAATCGAGGGCACTGTTCGCATTTATTACGACTACAACTCTAAATTGATGGAGGAGGGTAACTATAAAAACGGTGTGCGAGACGGTGTTTCGAAGTGGTATGACCAAGACGGCAAACTCTCTATCGAATACGAGTATAAAAATGGCGAACTGGTAAAGAAGTAGCATGAGCCATTGGCCACGGTTCTTAGAATGTCATCTATGAACTGACATATTTTCAGTTTCGAACCTTTTTGGTACAAAATTCGTATAGGAAGAACGTTGTTTTTGAAGTTGAATCAGTGTAGGGCAAACCTCAAATCAAGAGGTAGAACTTTTCAGAGGGTTTCAGCATCTTACGCTGGCTCAACAAAAAATAGTAATCAAACCGTAAATGAATTATAAAGTATGAAGCAATTTGTTTCTCTTGTGGTGGCTGCCCTTCTAGGAAGTATTATCACTTTGGTGGCCAACCAGTACGTCAACAAAAATCAAAACGGAAACGTAAGAATTGAACATGTGAATGGTGTGCCAGCGGCACAGGTTGCGTATCGGGTAAATGAGAAAGGCGAAACAGTCGCATTGGACTTTACCGGCACAGCCGAAAAGGTGACAGCGGCAGTGGTGCACATCAAATCATCGGCCACCGAGCGGGCCATTACCCGAGAGCGGGATATTGACGATCCCTTTCGGTTCTTCTTTGGTCCACAATCGCCCATGCAGCAAGGCCCAAGCCAAAGCACAGGTTCAGGGGTAATCATTAATGCTGATGGATACATCGTTACCAACAACCATGTTGTAAAAGATGCTGATGTGGTAGAAGTAACGCTTAGTGACAATCGTTCATTTAAGGCAGAGGTAATCGGCACTGACCCCGACACCGATTTAGCGGTGATCAAAATCAATCAGAAAGGGCTGCCTTTTTTGTCATTTGTGGATTCAGACAAAGCGCGTGTGGGTGAGTGGGTATTGGCGGTGGGTAATCCGTTCAATTTGAATTCTACCGTTACAGCGGGCATCATCAGCGCCAAGGGCCGAAACATCAATATCATCAACTCCAGCAATCGCCAAGGCAGAAATGGCGAAGAGGCCGGCCGTACCGCCATTGAATCGTTTATCCAAACCGATGCTGCCATTAACCCAGGCAATAGCGGAGGCGCATTGGTAAACTTGGATGGTGGCCTATTGGGCATTAACACAGCGATAGCAAGCCCCACCGGTGCCTACTCTGGTTACGGTTTTGCTGTGCCGTCAGACATTGTTAGTAAAGTGGTTGAGGACCTATTGGCCTATGGCACAGTGCAACGCGGCTGGTTGGGTGTAGAGGTGCGCAACGTAGATAGCGACCTGGTGAAGCAAGAGGATTTGAGTGTGAATGAGGGAGCCTATATCAACGGTTTTGGCGATGCAGAAGATAAAAGCGCTGCCAAGGCAGCCGGCATTAAACCGGGTGACGTGGTGGTGAAAATCGATGAGGTGCCGATCAAATCTAGTACGGGATTGATTGAATATGTAGGCCGCAAGCGCCCGGGCGATAAGCTAACCCTAACTGTTGACCGCAAAGGAAAGGAGTTGAACATTTCAGTTACATTGAAAAACCGAGCGGGCAATCTAAACACCATAAAGCGTGAAGAAAAAGATGCGGTGGCTTCGCTCGGTTTGGAGTTAGAGGATGTAGATGCCAAAGCGCTGAAAAAAATTGATTTGGAAAACGGTGTAAAGGTAAAGGCACTGGAGAAAGGCAAGGTGAGCAAGTACACCGAGATGCGTGAGGGCTTCATCATCACCCGCATTGATAACAAAAAGATAAACTCGGTAAAAGAAGCAAACGCTATATTGAGGGCGAAAAAGCCCGGAGATTTGATTACGTTTGAAGGTGTTTATCCGGATTATCCAATCGAGAAAGTATTTGCATTACGTTATTAACCAAACCAAATAATATGAGGAGACTGTTTAAGAAAGGTGAGATTGTTCGCAGCAAGATTGATGGCAAAGTGATGGAAGTGCTGCGGTATATCAAAAAGAACTTGGTACAAGCAAAGTCATTCGATGTAGAGGCGAAAGAGGTGCGAACGGTAATTGTAAAAGAAGATAAGCTCAACCGAGCTGCTTAAAACGACAAAAGCCCTCCATTCGGAGGGCTTTTTGTTTTCGCACCTTTCCAAACAATTCCGCTAATTTTGAGTTTGAAACTAGCAAACAGACCATACCATCAAAAAGTTTGACATTCCTGCATACTACCGGTCCTCTGTCACAGGCCGAGTAAAAGAATCGAGGCGAGTGCAAGACTTGCGCAAGCAAGACTTCTCCCCTGCCATTATTGACTTCGGCCCTGTGCAGTTTGTAATTGCGCGCCATTTTGGATTTTGTTACGGAGTAGAAAATGCAATCGAGATTAGCTACCGGGCGTTAGAAGAGAACCCAAATAAGAAAGTGTATCTGCTCAGTCAAATGATTCACAACCAAGAAGTGAACAATGATTTGCTGAGCCGCGGCATTCAGTTTATTCTTGATACTGATGGCACGCAGTTCATTCCTTGGGATAGCATTAGTCACGAAGATGTGGTCATCATTCCTGCGTTCGGAACAACATTGCAAATAGAACAGCTTTTGTTAGACAAAGGTGTTGAGGTCCACAAATACAACACCACCTGCCCCTTTGTAGAGAAAGTTTGGAACCGCGCAGAAAAGTTGGGCAAAGAAAACTACACGGTAATCATTCACGGAAAACCGAAACACGAGGAAACGAAAGCGACATTTTCTCATAGTTCCAGTGAAGCGCCCTCTGTGGTGGTTCGCGACATGGCTGAAGCCATTCGCCTAGGGGCATACCTCAAGGGAGCAAAAACCCTAGAAGACTTTCAAACGGAATTCAACGGACAATTTTCCGAAGGTTTTGATCCGACACGTGATTTGCAACGCGTAGGCGTGGTAAACCAAACCACTATGCTGGCGACAGAAACGCAGACAATTGCCGACTATTTTAAACAATTGATGATTGACAAATATGGAGAGGCAAATTTGAGACAACATTTTGCAGATACGCGCGACACCCTGTGTTATGCCACCAACGACAATCAAGATTCGACTTATGAGTTGTTGAAAACGGATGCAGATTTGGCAATAGTGGTAGGTGGCTACAATAGCTCAAACACCTCTCATATTGTGGAACTATGCGAAAGGAAGTTTCCCACTTATTTTATTAACTCTGATCACGAGATTGAATCGAAGCACTTAATCCACCATTTCAACTACCACAAAAAGCAGCGACTTTCAACCCGCGATTTCTTGCCATCAAAACCATACGTGCGAATCGTACTAACCAGTGGTGCTTCTTGCCCCGATACATTGGTTGATCGCGTGATGTTGAAACTCGTCAGCTATTTCGATAATTCAAAAACGTTGGAGGAAGCGCTGGCCCCATTCTAGCAGTATTCCACTTTTTCAAGCGGGCAATTATCATTAATTTACAATCCATTTATGAGGTACCTGCTAAGTATTGTCTTTGCCTGGCTTTGTTTTAATCAATCGTACGCACAAAATGGCAACTCATTTGTCTCGCACTATACTCCCTCTGACGAACGGATCGATTACCAGAGCATGGGCATGGTGCAGGATAGCCGCGGGCTAATCTACTTTACCAATAAGAAAGGCGTTTTAGAATTTGACGGCAAGAACTGGCAAATCATTACTACGCCAGGTGCTGTATACACATTGACGATTCTCAACAATGAAGTATATGCAGGTGGCGCTTTTGGTTTTGGAAAACTTTCCGGTAGCATGGGTGCGGGTAGGTCTTACCTCTCCATGGCCAACCAAGCGCATATCTTCTCGAGCGTAGCCAGCGGGGGAAAGATATACGCCTGCAACGAAAAATCACTTTTTGTTTTTCGGGGTGATCAAATTGAAAAAGAGATTACTGCAGGTAATGAAGAAACCTTCTCAGGCGTATTGGAAATTGAAGGCATCGTCTTTCTAAGAACCAACGCGACTGAGCTCAAGGAAGTAACCAATGATAATGCAATCAAACAAGCAATTTCATTGCCGGTTGATTCAGAGATCATCTTTACATCTAAACCGAACCAAGATGGGTCTATTTTAATTGGTTCGGAGCGTGGCGCACTCTATACGCTGAAAGGAACGAAGGGCACCATTGAACAGCTTCGATTACAGGACGAGAAATTCCTTCGGCAAAACCGGCTGGTGGATGCCGTATGGTTAGATGAAAATTCGTTGGCTATAGGGACGCTGCTTGGTGGAGTGATGTTGGTAAACCCAAGCACAGGCGAAACCATTGATGTAATCGACTATAACCACGGCCTTCCAGACAATGAAGTTTTTGCGTTGTTGGCCGATCAAGATGGTGGAGTATGGGTAGCGCACCAATACGGCTTTACCCGCATTGCACCGTTTGTGCCATTCAAGTCATTCAATCACTATACTGGGCTACAGGGCAACTTGCTTTGTGTAAAGTCGGTGAATGGACAGGTTTATGTTGGCACTACATTGGGTCTGTTTAAACTCACCCGTGAAGATGGACAGCAAGCAACAAGTCTTCCCTCTACAACTGACGCCAACTCAGATGAACAACATGGTCGCGGTTTGTTCAGCTTTTTACGCTCGCGCAAGAGAATAAACAATAGGAGCACCTCTGTTCTGCCACCCAAAGCCGTGATAACGACACCCTCCAGCAATCGCCAAACTCGTTATGCGTACAAAAAAATTGATGGTATTGTAGGAAAGGTTACCCACTTAACAAGCATTAACAACAAACTAGTGGCTTCAGGTTTGGGAGGCGTTTTTGAAGTAGACGGCCTTCGCGCAACGCCTATCACCAATGAAGCTGTGCGCAGCACTTTTTTTTCTACCAACCTGCAGCAGCTTTTGGTTTGCACCTATAATGAAGAATTAAAATCGTATCAGTTCGCCAATGGCTGGCGACCTACAGGGTTATTAGATACTCTTCGTGATTACGTTAGTTACGCGTTTGAAGATAACTACGAAAATATCTGGCTGTGTGGACGTTTTCGTGTGTATAAGTTAGAGACTTTAGACGGAGCCATATCCGATATCTCATCCCTTAGCATCAACAATCCATCATTAGACGAAATGGTGGGTGTTGCCTATGGAAGCGAAGTGTACCTTGCTACTTCTGGGGAATTTAAGCGATATAACAGTACCAGCAACACGTTTAAAAAGTATGATTCGTTGCCCGGGCCGCACCGATATTTTGCTTCCGCAGGATATTTTTGGTTTAACGATGGAACCCAATGGCGCACGGTAGATAAAAAGTTAAGGGGGTTGAAATTGCAATGGCTTAGCCTGTTTCCGAACCTTCGCTATCTTTCGCCAGACGAAAATGCCGAAAACCTGTGGGTGATCACCGCGGACAATGAGCTTTACAAATTCTCAGGCTTAGCACCGGCAAACCAAGACCATCACTATCCGCTAATGCTTCGCAATGTGCAGGGGCAAGAAATCAAACTAGAGACGAACAAGAAGGTTGTGCTAGATCAACCTGATAATGTTTTGTCCTTTGAATTTATCCAACCTGAATATGTCAGCCGCAATGCTGTTCAATACCGATACCAAGTAAAGGGCCTTACTAACGGTTGGACTACATGGTCAAACGCTAACCATGTTGCGAATTTTCCATTCCTGCCTGCGGGTACCTATCAATTATTGATGCAGTCGCGCGACTTGTTGGGCAACGAATCAAAAGTGGAGGCAATCTTATTTGAGGTGTTGCCTCCCTATTGGAAACGTTGGTGGTTTTATGCGCTGGAGTTTTTATTTTTTTCGGTGTTGGTGGCCTTCTCTGTGCGCCTCGGCTCCGCCAATACCAAATACCGCTGGGTGAGTGAAATTTTGTCGCTTCTCACAGTGGTAATTTTTATTCAGTTTATTACCACAGGCATCAATTCAATTATATCCGTGCCCAGCTCACCGGTAGTACAATTTTTTATTCAGGTGATGATCGCCTTAATTGTGTTTCCGCTGGAGAGTTATTTTCGGAAGTTTATGCGTGTGGTGGCAGAAGGGCGATGGCAAAACAGATTTAAGATTAAACCCGAATAACATGGATCAGCGCATCATCAACCTATTTGACGAGTACACCCACAAGCCGCTTACGCGCGAAGATTTTTTGCAAAAACTTGCCAAGTTAACGGGCGGCACTGCGGCCGCATTGGCATTACTGCCATTACTCGAGGTAAATTATGCCAACGCAGCCACCATTTTACAAAACGATGAGCGGCTGATGACAGAAAGAATTTCCTACCAAGGAGAGGAGGGAGAAATGAAAGCGTATATCGCCAGGCCGAAACAGGACGCCAAGTATGGTGCCGTGATGATCATTCACGAGAACCGAGGGCTGAATCCGCATATCGAAGACGTTACGCGTAGAATGGCGGTCGAAGGTTTTTTGGCCATCGCCCCTGATGCGTTGTCGATACAAGGAGGAACACCAACTGATGCTGATAAGGCGCGAGAAATGTTCACCAAGTTGGATGCCGTCAAAAACATCAAAAACTTTTCCAAGGCTTTTGACTACCTAAAAACGAGAAAAGACTGTAATGGCAAATTTGCCTGCATGGGTTTTTGCTGGGGCGGAGGCCTCGCCAATCAAATGGCTGTGCATTTGCCCGAGCTGAAAGTCGCTATTCCGTTTTACGGTCGTCAACCAGAGGCTGCTGATGTGCCAAAAATAAAAGCCTTTGTTCAATTACATTATGCCGGCACGGACGAGCGCATCAACGCAGGCATAGCCGCTTATGAAGAGGCGTTGAAGCTGAACAAGATTCGGTATGAATTATTCACCTATGAAGGTGCACAACACGCCTTCCACAACGACACCGCCCCAACGCGCTACAACGAAGCCGCGGCAAAATTGGCGTGGAGCCGCGCCACGGATTTATTGAAAAAAGAATTGAAATGAAAAAGACCATTTTCCAGATTCTAGCGAAAATCAATAAAGTGGTGATGCCCAGCATGGCCAAAAAAGATTTAACGAAATTAACCAATTGGCAAAAGGCAGTAGTCGCGTATCGTTATTGGGTAACGACTAATGCGCTGGGTTAATGCGTTGTGCACTTTCCTTGAGCGGTAACTGAAATTCTTCCGCACGTCCTACATTCGCAACAGAAATCATTTGTCACTATGAAAAAACTACTTTCAGTTGGGCTTCTTTTTCTTGGGGCCAATCTTGGCTACTCGCAAGGCACCATGTTGCTGCGCCAACCAACCATCAACAACACACACATCTCGTTTGTATACGCCAATGATTTGTGGATAGTGCCCAAAGAGGGTGGCGATGCCAAACGACTCACCAGCAATGAAGGGCAAGAAAGCCTACCCCATTTTTCGCCAGACGGAAAGTGGATTGCCTTTACAGGGCAGTATGACGGTAACACAGATGTATATGTGATTCCAGCCGAAGGCGGCCAACCCGAGCGATTGACCTGGCACCCAGGTGCCGATAATGTAACAGGCTGGACACCCGATGGCGAAAATATTTTGTTTGCTTCTTCGCGCGAAGGCGTGCCCACGCAAGAGTCTAAGATTTACAAAATCAAACGCACGGGCGGCATGGAAGAGGCACTTGAAATTCCGCGTGCAGTAGCAGGCGAAATTTCTGATGATGGTAAGTACATCGCGTATCAGCAAATCGGGTTTTGGGATCCTGAATGGCGCAATTACCGGGGTGGCCAAGCGAAGCCAATTTGGATTGTGGACATGAAAAACTTTTCGCTCAAAATGACACCACAAACCGACAATGAACGCCATACTGACCCGGTTTGGTTGAATAACATAGTTTACTTTTTGTCTGAGCGCGACCATGCAAACAACGTCTGGTCGTACAATCCTGCTACCAATGAATTAAAGCAACTTACTTTCCATACCGATTTCGACTGCAAAAGTTTGGATGCCGGTGGCGGTCAGATTGTTTATGAGCAAGGTGGTTATCTCAACATTTTGAATCCTGCCAATGGAAATAGTAAACGGCTAAACGTAAATGTGCGTGGCGATTTTCATTGGGCGCGCGAGCGGTGGGAAGAAGTGAAATCAACCTCGTTGACCAATGCATCGCTTTCGCCTACAGGGCAACGCGCTCTGTTCGAATACCGCGGTGAAATTTTTACCGCACCAAAAGAAAAAGGCGACTGGAGAAATATTACCAAAAATTCTGGTGCAGCCGATCGCTCACCGGTATGGTCGCCCGATGGTAAGAAGATCGCATGGTTTAGCGATGCGAGTGGCGAATATCAATTAATGATTGGAGACCAAGAAGGCCTGGAAAAACCAAAAGCGATTGTCATCGAAAAGCCCACGTTCTTTTTTAAGCCAGCGTGGTCGCCAGACGGCAAGTATATTGCGTTCAGTGACACCGATTACAACCTTTGGTTTACGGATGTGAACTCGGGCATTACCAAAAAGGTAGATACGGATTATTATGCTCATCCCAACCGCACATTAAATCCTGTTTGGTCGCCTGATAGCAAATGGATTGCGTATCCTCGCCTTTTGGCTAATCATTTCAAGGTCATAAAAGCTCACAATGTAGAGACAAATCAAAGCCTTCAGTTGACAGATGGTATGGCCGATGCGATTTCGCCAGTATGGGATGCCAACGGCAAATACTTATACTTTTTGGCGAGCACTAATTATGCGCTTACCTCCGGATGGTTGGATATGAGTTCGTACGATCGGCCATTGACGCGCGCCTTGTATTTGATCGTACTCAGCAAAGATGATGTGTCGCCCATTGCGCCACGCAGCGATGAAGAGAAAGACAAACCCAAGGACGAGAAGAAGGAAGGAACGCCAGTAGTTAAAATTGATATGGATGGAATAGCCAACCGTATTTTGGCAGTAGATGTTGCCCAAAGAAACTATGCAGCCTTGTTCCCTGCGGCAGAAGGTTATCTCTTCTATTCTGAAATCATACCCAACCAACAAGGCCAAACATTACATCGATATAACTTCAAAGACCGTAAAACGGAAGTGTTTTTGTCGCCTGTTAATGACGTGGCCATTTCGCACGATCGGAAATCCATTTTGTATCGAAGCAATGCAACATGGGGAATTCTTGCCACCAGCGATTCGAATAAAAAAATTGGCGATGGTAAGCTGGAGTCGCTAGGCAGCATCAAATTAAAGATCAATCCGATGGAAGAATGGAAACAAATCTTCCGTGAAGGTTGGCGCTACCAACGCGATTTTTTATACGTGAGCAACGTGCACGGGGCGCCATGGAACGATGTTTACAAATGGTATAGCCCTTGGATTGAGCACGTGCGCCACCGCACAGATTTGAATTACGTTGTTGATATTTTGGGAGGCGAAGTGGCAGTAGGTCACTCGTATACCAGTGGCGGAGATTTTCCGAATATTGATAACGTACCAGTTGGTTTGTTGGGTGCTGATTTTGAAATACAGAACGGCCTATACCGTTTCAAAAAAACGTATTTAGGTGAAAGTTGGAACCCCGACATGAAAGCACCATTGCGCGAACCGGGCGTCAACATTAACGCAGGCGATTATCTGTTGGAAGTAAATGGCCAGCCAGTTTCGACCGCTAATAATCTTTATAAATATTTTGAAGCCACGGCCAACCGGCAAATCAAACTGAAAGTTAACAGCAAGCCCTCTGGCGAGGGCGCACGCGTGGTCACAGTTGTACCTGTGGATAACGAAAACCAATTGCGCAATATCGATTGGGTGGAGAGCAATCGCAGAAAAGTGAATGAACTCTCGAAAGGGCAGTTGGCTTACGTCTATCTTCCGAATACAGGAAATCCGGGCTACACATCTTTCAATCGTTACTACTTTGCGCAGCAAGATAAAAAGGGTGCGGTAATAGATGAACGCAATAATGGCGGAGGTTCCGCAGCAGATTACATGGTGGATATTATGGCACGAGACCTTCATGGCTACTTCAACACGCGCACCGAGGGGCACTATCCATTGCGCGTGCCGCATGCAGCTATTTACGGGCCAAAAGTGATGCTTATCAATGAACGCGCTGGTTCGGGTGGAGATTTACTGCCTTATCTATTTAATAAAATGAAGATTGGGCCGTTGATTGGAACAAAAACCTGGGGTGGGTTGGTAGGCACGTGGGATACTCCGCCATTTGTTGATGGCGGCCGAATGGTAGCACCACGCGGAGGGTTCTATGATGTAAATGGCCAATGGGCAGTGGAGGCTGTTGGCGTTGCACCCGACCTAGAAGTACAACAAACACCGGCTGATGTAATCAAGGGTCGTGATCCGCAACTGGAACGTGCGGTGGAAGAGGCGTTAAAGCTACTGAAGACACAGGGTGTGGAGATGAGACCAGAACCCCCTGCACCAATCAGATACAAGCGGCCGAGTAAGAGATAAGTGATAAAAAGCGAAGCGATGAAAAAGAGCATTTTGCTTTTGGTTATTACCACGGTCTCGCATGTGCTACACGCACAATCAGACTCTGTGGCGATTGCAGAAATCAAAAAGTTTCAGAAAGAATTGGATGATGAATACTTGAATAGGAACACATCGCCCTTAGAGCCCAAACAATTCAAAAAATTCAAGGGGCATCCGTTCTTTCCGATAGATTTGGCCTATCGTGTAAGAGCAAAAATTGTTTTAACACTTGATGAAAAATTCTTTGCCATGCAGACGAGCACAAATCAACCGCGGCTGCACCGCAAGTATGCGAATTTAGTCTTCGTGTTGGGTGGAATCCCTCGCTCGCTGCCCGTTTATCAATCGAAGGACTTAATGAATACAGTACAATACGCAGACTACTTGTTTCTACCGTTCACAGATCTAACCAATGACGAAACCACTTACCATGGTGGAAGGTACATCGGTTTGAGAATCCCCAAAGAGGGAAATGAGTTGACGATTGATTTCAATCAAGCATACCACCCTTATTGCGCCTATAGCAAAAACTACTCGTGCCCTATTGTGCCGGAAGCAAATGACCTGCCGATCAAGATTGAAGCTGGCGTAAAACTTCGTTAGAGATTCAACCAGTACGTTAGCTTAAATACCAGCGAGTAATTCTTACTCCCGAACGTAGAGGGGAGATAATTTTCGGTGTATACAATGAAGAAGTCGCTTGCCGGTTTATATCGCCATTGGAATCTCGCATTTAAATTAATGTTGTCGCGCAGGGAGTTGTATTGAATAAACGTTGTGAAGAAAATGCTTCGCGTAAATGTTAAGTCAAAACGCGGGCTTAATAAAAACAGGCGTTGCTTGCCATAGCCTTCTGCTAAATTCAAATCGTTGTAGTCGAAGCGTACCGATATGCTGCCATACGGTTGGTAGCGATAACTGACTTCACCATTGATGTTGGTGTTGTTGCCGTTATAAAACCCGCCCAACGTAGAGCCCAACGCATAGCGAAACAGTTTTCGCTGGTCTGATCGGTAGCTGAATGTGTAGTTATGCCAAATGTATACTTCACCAATTTGGAAAGCTGTGAGACTTTTTTCTCCGATGGGATTAAAGGAACTGGTAAGTTCTTGAAATGTGTAATTGTAAGAGATGTTGGCGGTAGCCGTATTGAGAAAATTTACGCGATACCCCAGCGCGGCCGTTTTGTCTGTCATCAGCCCAGAGGGAATGTTGTTCACGCTCAAATCCAATGTGGGGCCCATGGTGGCAATGGGTGAGTTTTTAGGGTACAGTGTTCCGAAAAGACTGACGAATGAATTAGACCAACCCGGGTACACACGTTGGCTTGGCACAAACCCCACTTCTGCATTGTAATTTTTTTGGTTAAAAACATGTCCAAAAAACATTTGAAAGTTTCGCTTGGTATATTGGGCAAAGCCACCCCCCGTTTGATTTTGGTTGGTATTGAAGTTATCAAATGAAAGACCATAATAGAGGCTCGAATACCATCGATTGTCGGCACTGCGCATCTCTACATCAACGGTAGCGGTGCGGTTAAAATTATTCAACACTTTACCGAAAGAGCCGTCCTGGTGTTGCTTTGTTTTGTATAGGTCGCGAGTAAAGTATTTGATGGAGTCTGATAGCGCTGAAATGCCAATAGACTCTTTATCAACAAAGGACAGTTGAATGTTTGATTGTTTCCAAAAATTGCGCTGAATTGCTGCCACAGTAAAGTTCTGTGTAGGCAAACCGATGGTCAGTTTTTCTTTTGTTTGCATGTTAAGCAAGCTCACACGCCAGTTTTTATTGATCGAACCGCTCAACCTAGCGCCAAATTCAATGGGCACTCGCTGCAGGCTAGGGCTTGTCCGATTGGAATCAGAGGCAAGTCCAATCCTCCTCGAGAAAAAAGGTCGGGCGGATGGGAATCCCATGCGGTCAAACAGGTCGCTATTTTCCAAAAAGAATTGTCTGCGTTCAGGAAATTGAAACTCAAATCTTGTGAGGTTGATAACTTGGGCATCTACCTCTACTTGTGAGAAATCAGGGTTTACAGTAAGGTCGAGATTGAGGGAAGGCGTGACGGCTACCTTTGCATCCGCTCCATACTGAAAATCATTGCTTTTTGTAGTGGGCGCTGTGGTGCGATCTGCAGCTGTGCTGCCGGCAACAAACGGAATGAGAGAAACATTGATTGATTGCCGCGGGGGTGGGTCTTGCCAAACCAACTTGCCTGCATAGGCAAATGATGCCGGTATGAATTGAATCGGTGTTGCAATCCAACTCGAACGTTGGTTGCGCTTTACGTCACTGCGCAAAAATGTGATATTCCATTCGCGCGCATCATTTTTGTATCGGAAACTTTTGAACGGTATCATCAATTCGGCCACCCACTTATCCTCGTATTTAGTTACTTGCGAAAACCATTTATTGTCCCATGTGGAGTTGTAGCCGTTATCATCTGCCCCGGCACCCGCGATCGTGCCTTCGCGCTGGACCCCCTCAGGAGAGATGCCGAAGAAAAACCCATTGATGCCATCGTTGTACGGGCCAAAGTAAACACCAATGTGGTCGTTTGTAGAAAAATCAAAATCTCGCCTCAGCGATTGCACTACGTTGGCTTTTTGGTCATCATAGCAGACAAACGAAACATAGAAAGCGCGATCATCAAACGTAACACGCGCTTCGCTTTGAAAAGTGGGCGGAGCATTGTCAACTGGATAGTTCAGAAAAAAGTCAGTAGCCACATCAGCATGTTGCCAATCTACCTCGTCAATCTTACCATCTAGCACAATGGGTTGCGTGGCTTTGCGGATGTTTAGCGCTTTGCCAGGCGCGTTCTTACTTTGGCCGGGTAGCAAATGCACGGTGAGAAGGAGAATGAAAGTAATACTTGCGCGGTAGAGTCTTTTCATCAAGCGAAAAATAAAAACTTGTACGTGCAACCAAACACGAAGTTTGGATGAACGGCAGCATTAACATTTTTTTTACACGAGCGGAAACAACAATGGCCTGCCTTTCGGCAAGCCATTGTTCGGGCGTGAGCTTCAAATCTTATTGCTCTTTCATTGCGGGAATCATCGTTTTAGCCAACTCAGCGCCCAATAAAGATTCAAGCAAGCCCATGTTGCCCTTGCCATCTTTGCCACCGCTTTCAATATATACCTGCGGCAACTTCATATTGGCCAAATTCTGCGATACGCCCACCGCAATATCTTTCTGAATTTGAGCGCGCTCCTGCGGAGTAAGACCAGCAGCTACTTTTAGGCGGTTCGCTTCGGCCTGGGCCCGCTCGCGTACCAACATTTGATCTGATTCGAGACGTGCGGTCTGTAGAGCGATTTCTGCTAATTGCTTTTTGGTAGACTCTTGCTTCAACTGTGTTTCAATGGCAATCAACTGCTTCACCTGCTCCTTTTCTTGTTCCACTCGTTCTTTCGCTTTGTCGCGTTCACCTTCTGCAATCACACGTTGCTGTTCAGCTTTTGCAGTTTCAATTTTTTCCATTTCAATTCTTTTTTGTGCAGAGATGTCGCGCTGTGCTTCCAATCGTTTTTTAAAGGCCGGCTCGGGGTAGACATCATCCACAATTACTTGCGTAACGATAATTTGGTTTTTGGTGATCTCGTGCGGTATGCGAATCAACTTACCTGCGGCATCCGTTTTGCGGATGATTCGATAGCGCGTGTTAATTTCTTTGATCGTACGCGGCCCGGGTTCTTGGATGGCTGAATAAATTGTGTCGTTAAATTCTTTTCGCTCGGTACTGTAGCCGCCATACTTCAATTGGTCGTCAACGGCTTGCCTGAAGTCAGTGGCAGCACCCGAAATATAGTCTTGTGCTGCAAACATGTAACCCGTGTTACTAATTTGCTCTTTGATGGTCGGGATCAACGTGTTGTAAATCAAATTTTGAGGTTCACGAAATGATTCGGCCAATAACCGGAACGACTCCGGGTCTTGCGGCATTTTCATGCGAACAGATACGCGCACCGCTGCACCCACTCGGTCGATGAACGTAATCGCGATACCCGGAATTTCCATTTTTTCTTTTAGGCCATTCATTTCAAAGGTTACCTTATCGTTAATGATACCTTCAATCCCATCAGTAGGCTCACCACTGGCCACTACTTTTATGTCGATTTCTTTTTGCCACTCTTGAATTGTGGCGAACCAACGAAGTTTTATTCCAGAGCTGAAAACCGTACTCCAACCACCTGTTGGGTATACCAAATAATATTGATGTCCAAAACGGGAATAAAAGAAAAGCGAATTGCTCAATGCCAGGAACAAAGCACCTCCGCCCAGTGCCAACACCAACGTTCGGTTTTGGAAAAATGAGAGGAAAGACAAAATGGGAATTTGCGGCAGTCGATTTCGCAAGAAGAAACCAGCCACCACCACCATCAA
The DNA here is from genome assembly GCA_018267275.1 of Bacteroidota bacterium. Classification (GTDB taxonomy): domain Bacteria; phylum Bacteroidota; class Bacteroidia; order Cytophagales; family Cyclobacteriaceae; genus ELB16-189. The sequence goes on from JAFDYV010000004.1 coordinate 522,095, forward strand.
CAAAATAATTCCAATGAAACTAATAAAAGCAAACATATAGATAGGGTTTAAAATTGGTTACACGATAAGCGCTTCACCATTGAGGCGAACGAGTTTTATCATTAGAAGATAAAGGCTGTTCCGGCTTTTTAGATCGAAGCGATTGATATGAAGATCACATGCCGGTAGGGAAATTTGGCGATTAATAAAAGCGGAACCGCACAGGTAACCTCACCGAGGATTCAAAGTCGCTTTCAATTTTAAAAGTAAAGAATGCAAATCTGGTTGGTTGTGAAATTTTGCGTCCTTTGCGTTTTGCAAACTAGAAGCTATGCGCAAATCTCCACTATTTGTATTGTTTATTACCATCTTCATCGACATGCTGGGGTTTGGAATCATCATTCCTATTTTGCCAATCTTCAGCAAAGAGTTGGGAGCGCAAGATTATCAGGTGGGACTGATTGCAATGATTTATCCCATTATGAATTTCTTGTTTGCGCCCTTGTGGGGCACGCTAAGTGACCGGCATGGGCGGAGGCCGATTATGCTGGTGAGTATTCTCATCACTGCCGTTGCCTATTTTGTTTTTTCGCAATCAACGGTGTTATGGATTCTGTTTATCTCGCGAATGCTATCGGGCATTGGCTCAGCCAATATTTCGGTAGCTCAGGCATATATTTCAGATGTCACCTCACCTGAGGAGCGAACTAAATCGTTGGGCTTTTTGGGCGCAGCCTTTGGCATAGGCTTTATCATGGGGCCGCCCCTAGGAGGCTGGCTCAAAAGCATCTCTACACCCGGCACAGTTGATTGGGTTGGCTATGTGGCATGCGCGATGTGCTTCATCAATTTTGCGATGGCGTATTTTTCTCTGCCCGAATCATTAAAAGAGACGAAAAGCAATGCTCCTTTCAACTTCAAAGTAGTCACCGGCATTATTACCGAATTGAAGAAACCAAGAGTTAGCGAGCTGCTGTGGATCAATTTTATCTTTATTTCCGCCTTCATGCTGATGCAGATTTCTTGCTCACTGATGTGGAAAGAGATTACACAACTTAACGAACGACAAATCGGGTACGTATTTGCTTACATTGGTGTAGCAACAGCAATTGTGCAAGGAGTTTTGGTTGGTCGCATGGTGAAAGCCTTTGGCGAGCAGCAGATGCTCAGCTACGGTATTGTATTGATGGCGGTAGGCTTGGCAATTCTTCCATTCACAGGAAGAGTACTATTCTTTCCCTTTCAATACATTGGTTTGGCATTAATTGCGCTCGCGAATGGCTGTTTAACACCCAGCATAACCTCGATGCTTTCAAAATTTGCGAATCACAACGAAATTGGTCAGGTGTTGGGTGTTAACCAATCTTTTGGTTCTGTAGCGCGAGCGGTAGGTATGGGCTTAAGTGGTGTTTTGTACAGCTTACAGTTTGCGGTGCCGTTTGTAGCGGGGGTGATGTTGATGCTCGGTTGCTTTTGGTTTGTTAACAAATTAAAGGCCGAGGGATAGCTTACCATTTGACCCAAGGATTCTGCATTCCAACGGCAAAAAGTGTTGCAAATGGCAAACTCTTATTAACTTCGGTTCTTGTAACGAATTACACTATGAAAAAAGTAGCTTCATTTCTGATCTACCTTTTAGTGCCGGCAAGTTTTGCGCTCGCCCAATACGATCTTGCCGATGCTGAACTGAATGAATCAATTAATACGATTACGAGTAAGGCAAAGACTCAATTCAGCGAATTCAAAACATTTATCACCCAAAACTATGGTGTGGGCAGAGATAAATATGATATGTGGCAAAACTCTATTGGCATGAATCTGGGCGACATCTACCTTGCTGTAGAAATCGCCAAAGTATCGAGAAGGTCGCAAGACGATGTCATTGCCTCTTACAAAAAGAACAAGGCGCAGGGGTGGGGAGTTATCGCGAAAGAATTTGGTGTAAAGCCCGGAACAGATGCCTTTGAGGTGCTGAAGGGCCATGCCTACCAAAAAGCTAATGGCAAGCCGCGCCCTGTTGTCGCCAAGTCCAAGCCCAAATCAAAAACGCCAGCAAAAAAAGCAACTCCGGCAAAGAAGACGACACCCAAAGAAACGGTTAAGCCCAAGACTTAATCAAAAAGTTTCTTCAGCGGACATTCGCATAAAACATTCCAACGGTGGCCATCATGTTTTAGCAATGCGATGGTGTGCAAGCAAAATTTTTGATTGAATGGCATAATTGAAAATTTCTGCCAGGCTTCATCAAACATTCGTTTCTTCAAGTCCCTAAACGCAATGGTAATGTGCGGGTGAAAAGGTTGCTCGCGATAATTGGCATTCAACAGGTTAAATTCCGAACGGCAGAACCTTACAAGCTGCTGCTGAAGATTGGTTAGCGCGTTATTTTTATCAACGGCAACAAAGATTACCCGCGGGGCGAAACAAGAGAACCCCGACAGCGACAACTCGAAATTTGTTTGTGTTTGACAAAATACGGTTAGCCGTTCAATCAGACGATTTTCATTCTTTTCTTTCCACAGAAACGGCATATGAAGTGTAACATGAGGTGGAGAACGCAGCGCACCCTTTGTTCCATATTTTTCAAAGCAATATTCCTTGAGTTGATGTAACTCTTGATAAACAGGCTCGGGTGGCACGATGGCAATGAAATACCGTCCTAAGGCTTTTTCCATTTTAACGCCAGTTGCCGGTAGGTTGTTGATTTATTTGGTCGTAGCTCAGCGAGCCGCTCGTATACATCAACTAAAGTGCTGTCTTGTTGAAGAGCCTCTTCGTAATACCGCACGGCATCGTTGATATTTGATTTTTTCGCATGTACTTCCCCCAGGTTAACTGCAAGCGCTGTATCAGGCACACCTTGCTGGTAGGCAAATTCAAGGCAGATGAGCGCAGAGTCATAGTTTTGAATGCTCAGGTAGTTATCGCCAAGCAAATAATTGGCATAGCCATAGGTGGGGTGGTAGGACAGGCAAGCATGGCAAAGCTTGATTGACCGCTGATAGTCTTGCTGCGAATAATAGCTAAGTGCTTTGTTGTAAAGAGCGTATTTGTTTTGGCCATCAATTGCGAGGGCTTCGTCATAGAGGCGCCTGGCATCGTCATACTGCTGGCGTTTATGGAACAGAATTCCAGCATCAACCAACGAATCCGCCTTTGGATTCCGCAACTCTTCCGTAACGGTCTCTATGAAATCATAAGAATCTGATTGGATTGGAAAAACAAATACACCTACAAGGCTTAAACCCGCAATAAATATTACGGTGGCTATAATCCACACCTTCAGATTGATTGGTTCTGTCGAGCGCTCATGTTTGCTGTACTCTACCTTTTGTTCCTTCCGCGGAGAAAAGTAAAATATCAAGAAGACGAGGTAAGTGATAGTCCCACTCAAAATCCAAAACACAAATGTTCCCAGTGGCGAAAGTAGGGCCAACAGAAATACCGCAACTAAACACCACCACTTAAGGCGTTTTATCAACCGTTCTTGGTTGGGCGATTCTTCCATATTTAAAGTTAGCAATATGCTGTATATTTATTATAGCAAACACCGCACAATGAGAGAACTCGTTCTCGACTTTTTTTCATTGTTCTTCCCGAACTATTGTTTCGGCTGCAACCGCGCGTTATTAAAAGGCGAAGACACACTGTGTACCTTTTGCTTGATGGACTTGCCAAAAACAAATTATCATTTGATGGAAGAAAACCCCATCAAAAACAGATTAAGCGGGCGACTACCGGTGAAGCATGTTTGGGCATATCTCAAGTTTAGAAAAACGGGAATGGTGCAACATCTACTCCATCAGTTAAAATACAACAACCACCCCGAAGTAGGTGTAAAACTTGGTCGTGCGTATGGTTATGAGTTGTTGAAAGCCGGATATCAAAACGAGTTTGATTTGGTGGTGCCAGTGCCACTTCATCGTTCGCGCAGACAAAAGCGGGGGTACAATCAGAGCGCAAAGTTTGCTGAAGGTCTGTGTGAGGTATTTCAAATACCATTCGATGATTCAATTTCTGTGAGAAAAGTTGCCACAGACACGCAGACGAAAAAAACCAAGCTTCAACGGTGGGAAAATGTAGAGAGCGTTTTTGATCTACAAGACAGCACGAAAATTTCAGGCAAAAGAATACTACTGGTAGATGATGTGATCACCACGGGTGCCACGATAGAGGCATGTGGTCAGCATTTGATATCAAAAGGGTGTGCGGAGTTGAGCGTAGCTTGTTTGGCAGAGGCACAATAAAAAAGCCCCCCGATTGCTCAGGGGGCTTCTGATATCAAAATCTTCAATCTTAATAGTTAGAGCCCGCGCGAATCATTGCACAACGGAAACCAATAGTAGCAGTCGCAGAGTCTTCATCCAAGAATCTTCTTGTACCAGGCGACATCCAATAGGCGACATCTTTCCATGAACCACCTTTGTATACGCGAACTTTATCGGAAATAAGCGAGATAAAGCCTTGCGGATTTTTGGTATAATTAGCAACCTTAATTGTTTTTGAGGTACCATCCGGCAATGTGATGGTTGAATCTCTCATCTCCTTCGCATATCGGTTACGGTAGTCTGAGTGGCTATCAATGAAGTCATCTCTACGAATAGGGTTCAAATCATCGAAGTCTTGGTGTGACAGCGGACGATAGACATCCATTACCCATTCGCTTACGTTACCCGCCATGTTATATAAACCATAATCATTGGGAGGGTATTCGTAGATATAAGATGTAATCAAGGCACCATCATTCAAGCGACCGGCAATACCACCGTAGTCACCGCGGCCTCTTTTAAAGTTTGCCAAGAAGTAACCCATTTGCTTGCCATAGGGATTACGCAATGCATGGCCATCCCATGGATACAAGCGTTGGTGGGTTTGCATTTCTTCCAACCATTGCGTACCAATCAAAGCCTGTGCGGCATATTCCCACTCAGCTTCTGTAGGCAAGCGGTAAGCGGGAATCGAATAACCAGATTCAATGGGTACGCGGCCTTGACCAGTCAATTGCTCAGGTACAGCTTCACCCGCTTTTTCCGCTAAGTCGGCATTTACTTTCGCGGTACGCCATTTTGCATAATCGTTTGCCTGTTTCCACTTTACACCAACTACCGGAAAGTATCTGAACCCAGCATATCTTAAATAGTAGTCAACATATGGGTCATTGAAGGCTAATTTCGATCTCCAAACCAACGTATCGGGTAATGCAGCGCGATAAGCTTTGCCACCGTCCACTTTGGTCGAGTCAGTGGTCAAATAATAAAGGTATTCTAAGTAGTGAATGTTGGCGATTTCAGTCTCATCCATATAAAATGAAGCCACAGATACAGTGCGTTCCACGTTGTCGCGGTACGACATCATATCCTCCTCAAAGGAACCCAAAACAGCACGACCACCCTCGATAAAGACCATATTGGGCGCATCTGGCTGTTCGTTGTACGGTTGAACTTCAAAACCTTCTGCCTTATCTCTGGTATACTTTAAACCAGTGGCGGTACTAACTGAACCGGGGTTTTGGGCTGTGGGCCTACCACCGCTCTTCTTCAAAAAGCACGATGAGGTTAAAAATGACAGCGCAACTAGGAATAAAAAAGACTTCGAGTACTTCATTTTCTTTTGGTTATGGATAAAAGTAACCGCTAATATAAAGAGATAAATGCATGTTTTCCAAAGCGTAATATTTTTTTGGTGAATCATTAAAAGAGGTAAAAATCCCCCTTTTGTTCAATAAACGAGGCCATGCAGGCTTTATTGCAATGCCAATTTGGGATTTGCCGTTCCACGCACTCTGATTTTGCCCGGCCAAAACGCGTTTTTTCAAGCCAATTTGCAATGGCATGGTTTTTCATTTCGTTATTCAAAAAGAAAAGAACTGTGCTGCATGATTACGCTACAAGATTTTAGAACCGCCCCTTTTGAAAAGAAATGTGATGTGGTGATGGCTGACACCAACTTTATCGTTGCCCGCAAATTTGGCGATGCCAAGGTATATCTCTACCACACTGGCGAGTTTTATATAGAAGTCTACTATTCACCCAAGTACAAAAAGGTATTGATGATCAATGCGTTTGATGATACAAAGGGGCTGGAGCCCTATGCCGAGGCAGTTTCTTTGGCCGAGTTGGGTCTTTGATCAGTTAATGGGGCCAGTATGTCGATGCCTTGATCCACAGAGGTGATATTCTCTATGGTGAGCAGTAGTTTTGAACCCATTTCGCGCATACGGCATTTTTTGTTGTGGGTCTGCACAAAAGCCAAGACTTTACCGAATACCTCTGACTTAAAATACTGCTCTTTGTCTGAAACAAATTGAGCTTTGAGTTTTTCGTTCTTCAAACTTATCTTCTCAAAACCGAGCTCTTCACCGATCCAGCGTAAGCGTACGGAGTTGATGAGTTGCTCAACTGAATTGGGTAACGGCCCAAAGCGGTCTTTCAGCGAATTGGCAAACTTTTGAAGATCCTCTTCATTGCCTATGTTATCAAGCGAAGAATAAAGCTGCAACCGCTCGCTGGTATTGTTTACGTAATTATCCGGTATCAAAATCTCCAGGTCTGTTTCAATCACGCAATCTTGCACAATCAACTTCGCCTTGGCCGTTAGCTCTTCGGCAAACAAATCGCGGAACTCGGTCTCTTTCAATTCTTGAATGGCATCGTCCAGTATTTTGTGATAGGTATCAAAACCCAAATCAGTGATAAAACCGCTTTGTTCGGCACCTAACAAGTTACCCGCTCCGCGAATATCCAAATCGCGCATGGCCACTTTGAAACCATCGCCCAAATCTGAAAATTCTTCAAGCGCAGCTAAACGTTTGCGGGAGTCAGACGACAACACAGATGAGGGTGGTGTAAGTAAGTAACAAAATGCCTTTTTGTTAGAACGTCCCACACGTCCGCGCATCTGGTGCAAGTCGCTCAACCCAAACAAGTGGGCTTGGTTGATGATGATGGTATTGGCGTTGGGGATATCTAACCCCGATTCGATGATGTTGGTGGAGACGAGAACATCGTATTCACCTTCAATAAATTTTAACATTACTTTCTCGAGCTTATCGCCATCCATTTGGCCGTGGGCAATGCCGATGCGTGAATCGGGCACCAGTTTGAAAATAATGTTGGCGACCTGGTCAATGTCGCTAATGCGGTTGTGTACAAAAAAAACCTGACCGCCCCTGCGCAGCTCGTGGCTCACTGCATCGCGAATGACTTCCTCGTTAAAAGTGTGCAGCTCGGTAGTTACCGGCTGCCGATTGGGCGGTGGCGTAGCAATGATGCTTAAGTCGCGGGCTCCCATCAACGAAAAATGCAAGGTGCGGGGAATGGGTGTAGCGGTAAGGGTGAGCACATCTACATTTACTTTCAGTTCTTTTAGTCGGTCCTTTACTTTTACTCCAAATTTTTGTTCTTCGTCAATCACCAATAGGCCTAGGTCCTTAAAGGCAACATCTTTGCTCACTACCCGGTGTGTGCCAATAATAATATTCACTTTCCCTTCACCCACTTCTTTGATGATCTGCTTGATTTCTTTGTCTGTCTTGAACCGCGACACATAGTCAATCTTCACAGGGAAGTTTGACAAGCGTTCGGAGAAAGTACGAAAATGCTGCATGGCCAAAATGGTGGTGGGTACCAACACCGCCACCTGCTTGCCTTTCGTAGCTGCTTTGAATGCCGCACGGATCGCCACTTCTGTTTTGCCAAACCCAACGTCTCCGCACACCAGGCGATCCATTGGGTGCGGTTGCTGCATGTCTCGCTTTACATCTTCGGTTGCTTTCGCTTGGTCGGGTGTGTCCTCATAAATAAATGAAGACTCTAGCTCGGCTTGTAAAAAACCATCTTCTGCAAAAGCAAAACCGGGTGCTCCTTTCCGTTTGGCATACAAATCAATCAGTTCTTTGGCAATGTCTTTTACCTTCTTCTTAACCTTTGCTTTTTTGCTATCCCACTCGCCACTGCCCAATTTGCTAATGGCCGGAGCAGTCCCTTCTTTACCCGTGTACTTCGAAATTTTGTGGAGGGCATGGATGCTTACCGTCAAGATATCGTCATCGCGAAAGACAAGACGAATGGCTTCTTGTTCTTTGCCGTTCACTTCCTTTTTTTCTAGGCCGGCAAATTTGCCGATGCCATAGTCGATGTGTGTGACAAAATCACCGGGCTGCATGGTTTGCAGTTCGCGGAAAGTAAGTGCTTTTGATTTTGAGAATTTTTCTTTGCTCCGGTAGCGGTGGTAGCGTTCAAAAATCTGGTGGTCGGTATAGCAAACGATTTTTAGTGTTGGGTCTACAAAACCTTGGCGCAGCGCGATGTTGAGCGTTTGAAATTTTAGTTCAGGATGAATTTCCGCAAATATCCCGTGTAAACGTTCTGCCTGCTTGGGTTGTTCTGCTGCAATCAAATTGACAAACCCTTGCTGTTGGTGCTCTAACAGGTTGGATGCCAATAACTCGAAATTCTTATTGAACGAAGGCTGTGCAGATGATTTGAACTCAAAAGTTTTGTGTGGCGGAAAATAAAAGCGCGAACCGAATTCAATTCGGTTAGATCTTTCAATGTGACGCAAAAAGTCTTCTCCGCTGTCGAACAGCTGTGAGGGCTCTAATACCACCTTGGTACCACTTTCGCGGAGGATTTTATCGAAACTTTGGCTGGCTTTATTAAAACACTTATCGATGATATCGATGCTTAACGAAACATCTTTGATCCACAAACGGGATGATGGCGAAATGAAATCGAAAAATGACTGACGCTCTTCTTGCACAAGGCGCGTTTGCACATTGGGCATCAAACTGATTTTTGATAACGTCTCTACCGACAACTGCGACCCAGGGTCAAACGTACGGATGCTATCCACCTCGTTGCCAAACAACTCGATACGAAACGGTAGCTCGTTGGCGAAAGAAAACACATCTATAATGCCACCGCGCATGGCAAACTGCCCGGCCTCAAATACAAAATCAGTCTTTTCAAAACCGTATGTATGCAAAAACTCTTCAAGAAACTCGCGGTCAAGCTGCTCGCCTTTTGTTACCACAAATGTGTTTGACGCCAGCGACTTTTTGTTGATCACTTTTTCACACAAGGCTTCAGGGTAAGTAACAATGATATTGCCATCCGGGTGGCTGCTGAGTTGATTCAATACTTCGGCCCGCATCAGCACATTGGCATTCTCTACTTCATCATACTCATAAGGCCGTTTGTACGACATCGGAAAAAGGAAAATCTCTTTCTCCTGGAGAAGGTTTTGCAAATCATTCAGCAAAAAGGCCGCTTCTTCCTTATCGTGTGTAATTAACACATGGTTGGCTCGCACGCTTTTGTGCATGGCAGCCAACACCACGGCATCGAGGCTACCATGAAGGCCTTTAACTTGGATGGCTTGCGAATGGGACGTACGAATCCCTTCGGCCAGCGTTTGCATTAAACTGTCCGAGCGGTAGAGGGTAAGAAAATCTGCAGCCTTCACAAAAACGAGCCGCGAATATATCTAATTTGAAAATGACTCAATTTGAAAACTTGAAAATTCTACATCAGGTGCGTTCTGGACGTGTACCAGCCACTACTCATCAAAGAATTGACTAGTTTTGTTCCATGAGACTTCTTTGGATAGCCGTTGGGGCGTTTTTGGTTGTATCATGTAACTACGAAGATAAAACGCAATCGTCATTTGAGCAGCTGCAAAATCAGATACTCAATACAAGCTGCGCCATTTCGGGTTGCCATCAGTCAAAGACCGACCCTTCTTTTTTACAGCATGGGTTAGTGCTAGAGGCATCTGTTGCGTACCAAAACCTCGTTAACCAAAAGCCGAAAAATGCAAGCGCACTTGCCGATAATCTTTTGCTTGTAAAACCCTCCAGCATCAACGAGAGTTTGCTATTTCATAAGCTGCAGTTCACAGAGCACCATAAGAGTGACTACGGCAACATGATGCCGCTGGGATTGCCGCCTCTTTACCAAGGGCAAATTGAGTTTATTCGCCAGTGGATTGAGGCAGGCGCCCCCAAAGACGGAAACCCGGCAGATGAAAAATTGCTAAGCGATAAGACAATTGTTTTCCAGCCGTTCGAAGCATTGCCACCCCCCGCAGCCGGAAAAGGCGTGCAAGTGTCTATACCTGAATTTGAAGTGGCGCCTAATTTTGAAAGAGAGCTTTTTGTCTACAAGAAGATTGGCAACACACAGGATATTTATGTAAACCGTGTGGAGATAAAAATGCGAGCCAATAGTCACCATTTTTTGATGTACGATTTTAATTCGCAAATTCCTCCCTCGGTGATGCCGCAGTTGAATGTTGTGCGCGACCTGAGAAGCCCCGATGGCAGCAACAACCTGTTCAACATGCTGCCGATGGCCTATCATACCTACGTTGCTGGCGCACAAACAATATATTCAGATTATCGGCTCCCCGAAAATGTGGTGTTTGTGATACCCGCCAATGCCGCTTATGATTTTAATTCACACTATGTGAACAAATCAACAGTGCCCATCAAAGGTGAGGTGTCCATGAATTTGTATACAACTGATTACACCGCTAATACCAAAGTGGCTCGGCCGATCAATTTCGGTAATCAGAGTTTAAGCCTGCCCCCCAAACAGCGCACCATCGTCACCAAAACGTTTACGTTTAACGCACCTGTTAAAATCATTTCTTTGACTTCGCATACCCACCAATTGGGCGAAAAATTTCTGATCAAAATCAATGGTGGATCACGCCATGGCGAAGTGGTTTATACCAGCACCGATTGGCACCATCCTGAAGTAATCAATTACACCACACCCATTGCCCTGAATATCGGTGAAGGCCTGACTTCAGAAATTACTTACAACAATGTGAAGGATGTGGCCGTCAAATTTGGCTTGACCAGTGACGATGAGATGGGAATTATTTTTGGCTACTACATCGATAACTAGTGCCACCGAGTAATTTCCTTTAAAGTACGATATGATCTTTTGATGTACCAGTTTCGATTACTCTGTTTGTTTGTTGGATGCGCAGCCAGTCTATTTTTGACGTTAGGTTTATTCAAACCGTGGCTTATGTTGTGGTGGGAAGATGTGCAAAACCGGATGAAAGTAATTAAACTTTATGGATCGATCGCTGCAGTGTTCTTTTTGATTTACTGGGTGCTCGGCATTATTTGATGCGCGTAGCAATAGCTATTGTTTTTCTTTTCTCTTCAGAGAACCCTATCACATAGTTGTCTCCACCGTCTTTCAGTTTTAGTTTTCTTTTCAACTCCTCTGGACTAAGCGGGTAATTTCTGGTGATTACATTTGCCTTTCCGTTTGGCAACCAATGTTTGAGTTCTTTCGCCTGAGGTTGCAACGTTTCTATCTTGAATATTCGCCCGAAGAACTCGTACACCATTTTTTCCGAAGTGTATAGGTGGGTGTTCGGGTGTATTTTTTGCAAGCCAAAATATTTTGCAATCGACTTGAATGCTCCAGCTTTTAAGATGGTTGCGTGAGGCTCGTATAAAAAGGCTTTGGGTGGCGATGGCGCCAAGTCAATGTCCTTTTCGTCTGAAAGTAAGAAGGTAAAATCGGTTTGCGTTTGATCTGTTGTCTGTAGGTTTACCGCACGGATGTTGGGTTCACCCGCAAACTTTTGGTTCTGTAAAAACAGTAACTCTTTTACTTCATTATCTACCGCCAATACCACCACCTCTTGCACGTGGGCGAGTTCGCGCAGGGCTTGTTGAATGTCAAGCAGGGGTGAGGCTTTTACGAGTAACCAAGAAGCGGAAGCCATAAGTTGTTGCTGAAGGGTCGCGACATTTGGCACACAGTCGGCTAATTTGAAAACCTTTTTAGTTTCGCTTCTGCGTGAAGGGTCAACGTAAAGTAAATCAAAAGACAGGGTGTTCGTTTTTAGAAAATCCTCGGCATGCACACAATGATAGGCTAGATTCTGTACTCCCAGTTTAAGATGATTATGTGTTGTGACGGGCAGCAGCTCTGCATTGGGTTCTACCACAATGCCTTTTCGAAATATTTGACTGAAAAAAAATGAATCGACCCCAAACCCCCCCGTCAGGTCCAAGAACGAATCTTTGTTAGATGGAAGATTAGCTATCCAATTTGCCTTGAACCTTGCAGTTGCTTGTGACGAACACTGTTCTAGGTTTATGGTTGGAGGAAAAACAACTTCTTTGGTATTATACCATGTGGGTAGTTTGTTTTTTGATTTTCTCCTGCCCACCAATTGCTGGGCAATTAACGCAAACGGCAAGCCGAAAAGGGTTTTGTACTTTAGCGCAAGCTTGTTTTCATCTGCAGATTCGTGCTCGGCAATGAAATCTTGCGCTTCTTTAGTTGCCAATCGTTGGATCAAAGCAACATCCATCAGAGGCGTTGTAATTCAATTTTACTAAACTCTACTTCTGAGCCCTCGGCTTGCACTGCAATTTGACCTTTTGATGCCGTACAATTGTTTCCCTGATTCACCAACACACCGTTTACCCAAACCGTGATGGAGTTTCCTTTACACTCAATTTCCATCTCGTTCCATTCGCCTACGGGCTTTTCGCTCCCATCGGTAAGGTTGATGATTCTTCGCTCTTTGCCTTCGACAATGCCCCAATTCTCTTTTGGTCCCCTTCGTTTTTCCATATCGGGTACTTCTATGTCTTCCACAATACACCAAAAATCGCCCGCGTTCTCATGCATCATTTGTACCTCCATGGATTTTGGAAACATTTGATAAAGCGCCCGAGTGGTAGATGCATGCACCAACACTCCGCAATTACCAGGCTTGCCAGCAAAACGGTATCGTATTCTTAATCGATAATTGCTGTAGGTTGAATCGGTAATCAAATGCCCGCCCGGGGTACCCAGACTAACCAGCATTCCATTGCGAACAATGAAAGGAGAAGTAGCTGTTTTGCTGGTGTCCATCTCGGGCACATCGGCATGCCAGCCGTTAAGGTCTATACCATTAAAAAGTTGTATTGGCTGTTGCCTGCATGCAAATGCCATCAAGGCAATAAGTAAAAGCGGTAAAGATGTTTTCATGATAAATGGTCTTCTATTGAAAAAGTTGTAATTGCAGACTTTCTACTTCTATTCTGATGTTTGTTTTGACACTTGCACGAATTTGATAAAGTGGCGTTGGCTTATCGCGTGGAGCAATGATGATTTTTGTACCCCCGGCAACCGGCTCAAACAAATCTTTTACTTTTTTGGGGTGATTGTTTTGACGTGATAAATGCGACAAGAACAAATGACTGAGATATGGTGCACGGTGATTCAAAAAAATCTGCAGTGCCTGTTTGTTAGAAAGATGCCCCTGTCCACCACGAATGCGATTTTTTAACGGCCAAGGGTACGTACCATTTTCCAGCATGTATTCATCGTAATTGCTTTCCAAAAACACAGCGTGGCACTGCGCAAAATGGTTGATGAAGTGTTTGTCTGGCAAACCAATGTCCGTGAATATACCTACGCGCACGTCACCATGTGCCACCACAAAGCTGTGTGCGTCTACCGCATCATGAATTTTCTTAAACGGAATAATAGTCAGGTCATCAATCTGTATGGGCCCCTGCACGTCAAATGATCGCGTGAGCTGTTCTTGTATATTCAATTTGCTGTGCAACAGTGTGGCGGGGGTAATGTACACGGGCAATTGGTATTTTTTCGAGAGCCGCTCCACGCCAAAAATATGATCGGTGTGTTCGTGCGTGATGAACATTGCCTTTACCTTCTTCATCGAAAGACCCAACCGTTTCATGCGCTTTTCAGTTTCCTTGCACGAAATGCCCGCATCGATGAGTACTGCGGTATCATTGCTGGCCACATAGTAGCAGTTGCCATTGCTGCCTGAGTTGAGTGATGCGGTAAAAAGTGCCATGGGGAGAAAGTAACGTAAAAATAATGGATCGCCACCGGCATTCTGGCAAAAGATTTGTTTCTTTTGCCGGCATGTCGATGCGAAAAAACGGTATTCGGTTCTTGGTGATTTGTTGTTTGACTTCAGCATGCACTTCATTTGTCCCACTCTCTTACCACGGCACGGGGTCATCGGCTATGGCCAAAATTGAAGCCAGCGAAGCTACGATGTACTTACATCACATGGACAATCAATACCAGCACCTGGTGTTCGATTTAGAAGTCAACAACCACAACCCCTATACTGTGCCACTTTCTCCCGAACAAATTTCTTATTACTTCAGTGCGACCCGGTTTCCGCTTAGGGAGTTTAATGATGTAGACAGTTCGGCTTCTGTTATTCGTTTGCGCAGAAAGCGATTTGCAAAGAGCAATGCCGAAGTTCACGACCTGTTTCAACAAAAAGAGCGCAGCCGCGCCACGGTAGGGGCGATTTTTACTTTGGTGAGTGTGGGGCTAGTACTCTATGATGCAGCCCAAGACCGAAAGGACAGCCAAAAAAGGCATTATACCGAGAAAGATGTGCGGCATGCCGCTACGCGCGAAGCCATTGTGCAGGCAGGGTTGATGGCTGCAGACATTGCAAATCAATCGGCCCAGCAAGCACAGACCAACAGTTATTACCTGCCGTTCGAAATTTTTACTGAAGGCAATATCGAGGCGTTAGGAAAAAAGCGTGGTAAGATATTTTTGCCAGCTGAGGAAGTGCTCGCCTACTTGAGAATCATTGTACCGTTTGATAACAAAGAGTTTGTGTTCGACTTTAAGCAGAAAGGCAATTAGCAGCGCACCCATTTTTTCAAAGAATCGCTGACAAAAATCATGTGAGGATGGTTTCTGCTTGCGTACTTTCGCTTCATGCACCCGCTACTGAGAAAAAATTATGAATACTGGAATCACGAGCGCAGTTTATCGGCTTTATTAATTTACCTGGCAATAGCACTTTTTACTTGGATTCCTCTTTCTGAATATGCCGCGGAATGGTGGAGCTTTCTCATTACTGACCTGTTGTTTAACCTCATCATTTTGGCGGGCGTGTTTTCGGTGCTTACCCGTTGGAAGAAACAGCTTGTTTTTTTGATGGTGGCGCTATTGGCCACCATCGTGCGGCTGCTCGCGTTTACTACACAGTCAGACAATTTGCAATTCCTGAGCTACTGCCTTGCCATCGCTTTTTTTTACCTGCTCGGTCGGATGGTGTTGAGGCACATTTTCAAAGAGGGACCAGTTAACTTTTATCGCATTCAGGGCTCGATTGTTATTTTTATGATGGTAGGAATGGTGTATGCCAACCTCTATGCCATTACAGAGTTTTTGATGCCAGGCTCATTTGCGGGCACGCATGCCAACATACAATTCAGGCCGGTTTTTTCTCAATTTCTTTATTTTTCTTTTGTCACCATGACTACTCTAGGGTTTGGTGACCTCATTCCCGTTGGAGCCTTTGCAAAATCGCTGGCGGTTTTTCAGGGAATGTTCGGATTGTTATATCCAGTGGTGATGATAGCCCGGCTTATTTCAATGGAGGTGGCACACACTGCTTCGCTGCGCAAGAATGATTAAGTTTTGGTTTGAAAGATAGGCTCATTTCCAAGGCGCTCTCTTTTTCTTTGCTGATGTCTGTGTTAGAGTTTGTCAGTTACCTTTTGAGAACCACCATTTTATTTTTATCGCTACTAATAAAGCATACCTTTGCATTTTCTTTTAAGCTTTTATGGGCAAGTCCATCAAACCGATTATACCACAAACTGATGTAGCCTTGATTGGCGCTGGTATCATGAGTGCCACACTGGGCATTATTTTGAAAGAACTGAACCCCGACATCACGATTCAAATTTTCGAACGCCTTGATGAACCCGGACAAGAAAGTTCTGATGCTTGGAACAACGCAGGCACGGGTCACTCCGCATTTTGCGAATTGAATTATACACCACAGAAAACGGACGGATCGGTTGACATTTCGAAAGCAATTAAGATTTGCCAGGACTTTGAAATCTCACGCGAGTTTTGGTCATACCTCGTAGAGAAAAAATATCTTTCGAATCCCAAAGATTTTATCCGACAAGTGCCCCACATGAGCTTTGTATGGGGTGATGATAATGTGCAGTACCTGAAAAAGCGCTACACCGCCATGCATGAGAGTGTGTTGTTCCACGACATGCAATACACAGAAGACCGTGACCAAATGCAACAATGGATGCCGCTAATTATGAAGGGGCGTGATGGTAAAACTCCGTTAGCAGCAACCAAAGTTACCATGGGCACCGATGTGAATTTTGGAGAGTTAACGCGCCAATTGATGGCAAAGTTGGAAAAGATGCCGGGCGTTACTGTGCATTACAATATTGAAGTTTATGATATCGATCCGCACAAAAAAGGCGGCTGGGAAGTGGAAACCAAAAGCATGTTATCGGGTGAAGAGATAGACTGCCGCGCCAAGTTTGTGTTTTTGGGTGCGGGTGGCGCCACGCTGCACCTGTTGAAAGATGCAGAGATAGAAGAACGGAAAGGCTATGGCGGGTTTCCCGTAAGTGGCCTGTGGCTCAAATGCAACAACAACGAACTCATTCAAATGCACCAGGCTAAAGTCTATGGCAAAGCTTCGGTGGGTTCTCCGCCAATGTCAGTGCCACACGTAGACACGCGCGTGATTGATGGCAAAAAAGAGTTGCTGTTCGGCCCTTTTGCAGGATTCTCTACCCGGTTTTTAAAATCAGGTTCGCGGCTTGATTTGGCGAAGTCGTTGCGCATCGATAATCTGTTACCGATGATTTCAGCCGGCATTCGCAATGTGCCGTTGACCAAGTATTTGATTGAGCAGCTTCGCCTGACGCCCGAAGATCGATTGAAAACGTTGCAAGAATATGTGCCCATTGCCGAGCTGGGAGATTGGGAATTGAAACAGGCGGGCCAGCGAGTGCAGGTGATCAAGAAAGATGAAGGCTATAAGGGCAAGTTAGAGTTTGGCACCGAAGCGGTAGTAGCGGCCGATGGAAGTGTGGCAGCCCTGTTGGGCGCATCGCCCGGAGCTTCCACAGCCGCGGCCATCATGTTCAGCATTTTGCCCAAGTGCTTTCCAAAAGAAAGTAAATCGCCCGAGTGGCAGGCAAAGTTGAAAGAGATGGTGCCGTCTTTTGGGGTGAACTTGGCGAAGGACGAGAAGTTGGTGGAGGGTACTCGAGTACGAACCGCCAAAATGCTCCAGTTAGTGTAAATTTTGACTTACTTTTTTGAGCACACTTCAGATTCAAAATCGAATTTGAATTATCACTCCCAAATCACTGTTGCCTCTTTGGTGTGATACCAAGTAGGATATTTAGGCACGTGAATTTTTTCCACTTCATTGCGCTTCACTTTCATGGTGGGTGTCATCAATCCGTTTTCGATTGACCAATCGTTTTTCATGACTACCACCTTCTCCATTTTTTCGTACGACTCCAACTCGGCATTCACATCGTTCATAGATTTTTCCAAGCTCTTGATCAATTCATCTTTGGGTTTTGCCTTGCCCGTAGCTGAAAGCACGGTGAGCATGATGGGCTGAGGGATGCCCATGCCCACTACGCACACCTGTTCGATATCTGTATTTGCCAACAACTTCATTTCAATGGGCGCTGGTGAAACGTACTTTCCTTTGTCGGTTTTGAATTGGTCTTTCACTCTCCCTACAATTGATAGGTAACCGTTTTTGTCAATCTCTACTTTATCGCCCGTCTTAAGGTAGCCCTGCTCGTCAAAGGCTTCGGCTGTCAATTGAGGTTCATTGTAGTAACCTTTCATCATTCCTCCGGCAAATAAACGCAGCTCACCTTCGTCAGATATTTTTACTTTAATGTCTTTAAAGGGCAGGCCTACTGAGCCTTTTTTATGTTGACCATGTCTGTTGAAGTGCGAGTGTACGCAGTCCTCCGTCATGCCATAGGCCTGAAATATTTCTATGCCGATGGTTTCAAACCAATTGATGAGGTCTAGCGAAAGCGGGGCAGCCCCCGAGTAGATATGACTTGCCCTGCTTAACCCCAATTTCTTTTTAATGCTTTTTTTCACAACACTACCGAGCAGCGGTATAGAAAGCAGTGTGCTGAGTTTTTTCTGTGGCATCTTTTCTAAAATCTTCTCGCGAAATTTTGCCCATATACGCGGCACGGCAAAGAACACGCTGGGTTGCGTTTCGGCCAGGTTTTTAGGAAACGACTCCAACGATTCAGCAAAAGAAAACTCACCACCATTGTAAAGACCAAACATCTCAATGCCCATGCGCTCCGCAATATGGCTCATAGGTAAATACGAGAACAACTTCGGGCGCTTAGGTAAATTCAATTCAGTGATGGCAGCATTGAGCGTGATATCAAAATTGCCAGATGTATGCATTACGCCTTTTGGTTTGCCCGTAGTGCCCGAGGTGTACATTATCGTCAGCAGTTCATCGCGGTTCCAATCGGCTATCTGTTGCAAAGGTGCTTGTTGCTTTACCATCTGCTCCCAAGAGTATGTCTCTTGAATACCGTAAAGTTCTACACCTATTTTTGCAACACCTGCCGGAATGCCTGCCTTTTGCTGCGAATAATCGTCCAGCTTGCCAATCAAAATTGCCTTTGACCCGCTGTGCTCTAAAATCTGTTGGATAGAATGTGCAGTAAGCGTGGCATAGAGCGGCACCGATACATGGCCGGCCATCATAATCGCCAAATCGCCCATGATCCAGTGCGCACAATTTTTGGAGAGCAGCGCCACGTTGCTACGCGCAGGTAAGTTTAGCGCCAACAAACCAGCAGCCAGCCTTCTGGTTTCATCCCCGGCTTGTTGGTACGTCCAAGTTTTCCATTTTCCATTAATAGGTTGACGTAGAAAAACATCTTGGGCAACTTCTTTCTCCCACTTGAGAAACTGTTGCAGTGGCGAACTAGGCATAGGCATCCGGTTGAGGTTAACACCGAGTTAACAATAAAACAACAAAAACGAAAACCTGTTGCCTAGATTTTTGTCTGATTTCTATTGAACGGTAAAATCGAGCTCACTTACGATCTCTGATTCCGCCTTTTGCTTATCAAACACACGTACTTTGCAGTGATACGTTTGCCCACTTTGCATTGGACTACCAACAGTGACAGTAGCCCGTAGCACCGATGCATCCTCGGCAGAATACCCTTCTGAGGTTGAAAATAAGTCTGCCTCATTAATCACCGCATTGCCTTGGCTATCAATTACAGACAATGAAAGCCCGGGAAACACTTTATCGTCTTTGGCCTGGTAGTTGGCAATACCTTGCATCACAATTGAAAATCTTGAATCCAAAGGCACCTGTGTGGAGGTGAGTGTTTTGTCCGTGCTGTCTACCAGCAAAATTTCTTCAACGGCAAAACCGTTGTAACGCGTGGTGAGTCCGGTAGTAAGATCGTTTTTGATCCCTTTTGAACAAGCGACCAGCAAGAATACTAAAATGGGAACAAGCAATACTTTTTTCATAGGGTTGTAGATTTAGTAATCAAATATATCAAAAGCTTTTGCGCTCAACCTCCATCAAAAAGGGGATTTTGAAAATAGCGCTTGCAGGGCTCGTATTTAAATAGAAACTTCGATGTGTCAAAAACGGTTACTATGAACTTATCCAAAATCACCACTGGGCTATTGTTGGCATTTCATCTGACTGCATTTGCGCAACAGCGCCAAACTTTTGATATAGCCACCTTTATTCCCCCGGAAGGGTGGCAAAATGAAACGAAAGATTTTGCTACCTCTTATCTGCAAACCAACAGCGCCACCGGGGGCTGATGCCGGATCACCTTATATAAAAGCGTTACCGGTTCGGGCGATGCCGTCACTGACTTTCATGATGAATGGAATACCCTGGTCGTCAAAAGTTTTCCTGATGTGCTGGAACCTACCTTGCATCTAGATGAAGAAGATGGCTGGAAGGCGAATACGGGCGCATCTAGTTTTCAGTTCAATGGGCAGCCGGCTGCAGCCAGCCTCACCACCATTAGCGGCTACGGTGTGAAGATGAGTTTGACTGTGCTGACGAACACAGATGAATTTGAATCGGCCATTGATGCTTTTTCTGAGTCGCTACAGATGCAGAAGCCGGTGGAGGTCAATCGACAAACTCCACAACAATTGTCGAACCAGGCCAGTCCACCAAAATATCAGCCACTAAACACTGCACCGGGTAAAAACGGAATCTCTTTGGCGACCACTAACTTTGATGATGGCTGGGTGGCGCAGCCTTTTGCTGATTACGTAAAATTGACGAAAGCCAGCACCGCAGTGCTTTTGCACTACAGCATTGAGGTGACGGATGAACTGCGAAAAAACGATCTTGAGTGGACGCTGCTCAATCAAATTGTGGTGCCACGTTACAATTTGAGCAACATCCGAAAGTACGACAACGATGGCCCGTGTTACTTCTGTATCTATTTTTATGAAATGGACGCGATAGAGAAAGCTACTGGCAAGAGTTTTTATATAGGGTTTCGGGTTATTACCAACTCAGGCGTGTCTCGCTGCATTGAGATCATCTCACCATCGGCACAAGACTTTCAACGAATGTTTCCGGACCAAAAAAATGTAGAGGCCCTGTTGAATTACAATAAGTTTGCAGTTACGGAGAAAGACTTGATCGGCACTTGGGAAGAAACCAGTGGCGCAGCCGTAAACATGTATAGCGTAACTACCGGTGCTTATGCGGGAATGAATACTTCATCTTCGGCCAACAAATTCATTTTCAAGGGCAATGGTTTGTATGAGAGTACCCACAAGGGAGCATTCGGCATGGTGGGCAGTATGCAGTTTTATAGCCAAAAGTATGATGGGAACGTTAAGGTTGGTAATTGGGAAGTTACCTTAACGAAACAATTTGAGGGAAAGACCAAGGTGTATTGGGCCCAATTTGAGGCGGTACGTGGCGGAAGGGTGCTTCACTTGACCAATAAGGAATATACAGGCGATAGATTTCATCTCGTAAAAACAAATTAGATGTAGCAACAGGAAGATCAATTGTATTTTTTTGATTGAGGTCAATTGATCAATCAACCTAAAGGCGTAGAGTTTTTTGCAGAAGGATCATTTGCTGCGAATTGAAAAAACTTGAAATAACATTCAGTTGTTCTACCTTCGCCCCATGGCCGAAAAAAAACTGTTCTTGCTGGATGCGTACGCGCTGATTTATCGCGCGCATTTTGCCTTTACCAAAAATCCCCGTATTAATTCCAAGGGCATTAATACCTCGGTGCCGTTTGGTTTTACCAACACGTTGTTGGAAGTAATCCAAAAACAGAAGCCCACCCACATTGCAGTGGCGTTTGATACATCGGCCAAAACCTTTAGAGATGAAATTTTTACCGAGTACAAAGCCACACGGCAAGAAACGCCCGAGGACATTCGGTCGGGCGTGCCGATTGTGAAAGAAATCATCAAAGGCTTCGGCATTCCAATTTTAGAAAAAGACGGATACGAAGCGGATGACATCATTGGCACTATTGCGAAGAAAGCTGAGCAAGAAGGCTTTGATGTTTTTATGATGACGCCCGACAAAGATTTTGGACAACTGGTGTCGGATAAAATAAAGCTCTACAAGCCCGCGTACATGGGCAATTCGGTAGACATCATGGGGCCGAAAGAAGTGTGCGAGAAATGGGATATTGAAGATGTATCACAAGTAATTGATGTGCTTGGATTGCAAGGCGATACTTCTGATAACATTCCCGGCATTCCGGGGGTGGGTCCGAAAACCGCAGCCGATTTATTAAAACAATACAAAAGTGTTGAAAACATTATTGCTCACTCGGGCGAACTGAAAGGAAAACTGAAAGAGCGGGTTGAGCAATTTGGCGAACAGGCCATTCTATCAAAAAAGCTTGCCACCATCATTACCGATGCGCCCGTGACGTGGAACGAGCAAGACCTTGCCTACACAGGGCCATTACCGGACAAGCTAAAACCGATTTTGGAAGATTTGGAGTTCAAAACGATGATGCCCAGAATCTTTAGCGCTTCACCCGGTGCAGCACCCACTCCAATTCCGTCTTCGCCCAAGGCGGCACAACTTTCCATGTTTGGCGGAGCAAGCGAGGCAGAAGAACCGGCCGTTGAAAAGAAAACACTCGATGCTTCTACTGTTGCTTATCGCAAATTATTGGCCGATGAGGCAGCTACCATCGTTGAAAAATTAAAAGGCAAGAAAGAGTTCGCCTTGGAGGTGATAACATCCGATGAAGAAAATTTCGACTATAGTGCCACTTCGTTGGTACTTGCAGTACAAGCAGGCGAAGCATTCGAATTACCCATTGCATCGATAGATTTATTAAAAGATATTTTAGCGGACGAAGATATCGCTAAGGTTGGCCACAACATCAAGCACGCCATCTTGGCATTGAAAAAAATTGGTTTTGAAGTTCGTGGAAATTTATTTGATACTTTGTTGGCTCACTACCTTATTGAACCTGAGGCATCACATGATTTGGGAATTATATGTGGGCAATACCTGGGGTATCAATTTTCAGATGATGCCAATGCCTTTGAGCGCGTAGACCAAATCTTGCAACTCAGGCCCAAACTGCAGAAAGAATTGGAAAACCGTACCCACTCTCGCCTGATGCGCGATGTAGAGATGCCATTGGTGCCTGTGTTGGCTGCAATGGAATTTGAAGGTGTGGCTTTAGATGAAGAAGCGCTGAAGTGGATGTCGGAGGCGCTGGAAAAGGACAGCCGAAAAGTGCAGAAAGAAATTTATGAGATAGCAGGTCAGGAGTTTAACATTGGCTCGCCCAAGCAATTAGGTGAAATTTTGTTTGACAAGATGAAACTGATGGAGGGCAAAATTAAAAAGACCAAGACTGGCCAATACGCCACGGGCGAAGAAGTGCTGGTGAAGCTTGCCGAGGAACATGCCATCGCAAAAAAGATTTTAGACTATCGCGAATACGAAAAGCTCCGCTCGACTTATGTAGATGCGTTACCTAAAATGCTAAGCAAGTTTGACCATCGGATTCATACCGATTACCGACAAGCCGTGGCAGCTACGGGCAGATTGAGTTCCAACAATCCGAACTTGCAAAACATACCTATCCGCACTGAAAAAGGCCGGCAGATACGCGGAGCGTTTGTGCCGCGCAGCAAAGATTTTCTTTTCATGTCAGCCGACTACTCGCAGATAGAGTTGCGCATCGCGGCTTCGTTTGCCAAAGATGAAACCATGATTGAAGCTTTCCGTACTGGGCGCGATATACACACCACCACCGCAGCCAAGGTTTTTAAGGTGGACTTGGAAAAAGTCACGCCAGATATGAGACGGAAGGCGAAGGAGGTAAACTTTGGGATTTTATATGGAAGCACCGCTTTTGGGTTAGCCCAAAACTTGAATATCTCGCGCACCGAAGCAAGTGAGATCATTGAATCGTATTTCAAAGAATTTTCGGCCATTAAACGATACATGGACGACAGCATTAACATGGCGCGCGAAAAAGAGTATGTAGAAACGATCTTGGGTAGACGCAGGTATTTGCGTGACATCAATTCCCGCAATATCTCCACACGCGGCTTTGCCGAGCGCAACGCCATCAACGCACCCATTCAAGGGAGCGCAGCTGACATTATCAAGATCGCGATGATTAACATTCACCGCTGGCTGCAGAGAGAGAAGTTAAAAACAAAAATGATTCTGCAAGTGCATGATGAATTGGTATTTGACCTACATGTGAGTGAACAGGAAATTGTGAAACCTAAAGTGGTTGAGCTAATGAAAACCGCTGTGCTATTGGATGTGCCGATGGAGGTAGAGGTGGGGATTGGCAAGAACTGGTTGGAGGCGCATTAGGTTTCGAAATTCAAAACCGCCTGGTAACTCCCAAGCTAAACATATTCACAATCCTTCTAAAACGGTCATTCGGTTGCGGCACTTGCTGCACCTGTGCGTTAGTGCTGTATTCTGTAAACACGTGTTGTAGACCAATTTTTAGCAACCATTTTTCTGATACTTGATACCGTGCATAAAACTCAGAATTTAGTGTACCCCGGTCGTTTACATCCACTAAAAGCACGTTGAACACAGTTGGTGATGCAGCAGTATTTGTTCTTTGCAAATCTTTGATGTGAGCGCCCTGTTGCGTGGAGCCAAAAGACGCACCGATGGCATCTATATTAAAGCCCAATGAAAATTTTGACGAAAGTGAGTAGCCAAACCCCAGTGCAATGTTAAGGGCGTTAATTTGTACAGAGCCCAAAAAAACTGAGTCGACATAATTGTTATTTCTTGCCAAGTCAGGCGGTGCTGATGAAAAATATTGATTCGAGCCGAAAACGCTGGTCAGTCGACCACCCAAGCCGACTTCAAACTTTTTTTGCTTACCCAACTTCCACAAGTGGAAAAAGTCAATCGAGACATTGCCCATGCCTCCCCCAAGTGCCATGGTAGCGCTTGCATACTTGGATGTCTTGTCAGTCACTTGGCCGTGAGTTAAGAATGGCAGGATGCAAAATGTTACTAGTAAAACCAGTTTCATGAGAATGACTTATTGTTCTGTTGCAAGTTACCCATTCTAATGAACGAGGTTGTCATGCCATTGACAAATTGACTAGTATTTAACGTAGTTGTCTTTGACGTCAATCAAAAAAAAGATGAAAAGTTTGATTTTGTTCTAGTAAACGTGCTTGAATCTGAAATACGTTGTAGATGTTCTCCGTTGTGAAAACACTTTCGGGGCTGCCCTGTTCTATTAATTTTCCACCATGGAGCATCAACACATGGTCTGCATATTTTGCGACAAGGTTTAAGTCATGGAGAACACCTACCACCGTTAAGTTCCGTTGCATTAACAGTGTTTTTAGTTTCTTAAGAAATTGCAGTTGATAGTGAATGTCCAAAAACGTCAATGGTTCGTCTAACAACAAGTAACGGGCAACTCCTTCTTCGCTTGTCCAAATCTGCGCCAACACGCGCGCAAACTGTACGCGTTGTTTTTCACCTCCACTTAGCGTGAGGTAATTTCTCTTAGCCATCTCCCACACGTCAAAAAACTGCATTGCTTCTTGGCAAGCTTTTTCATCGGTAGCGGATGGTTGTGTAACAAAGTGAGGGTAGCGTCCCATCATCACTACTTCCCATACTTTTAGTGGAAAGGCTAAATCAATCTGCTGCGACAAAACAGCCCGGCCTTTTGCGAGCTGATGGATGGGGATGGTAGAAGAATTTTCGAGCCCAAAGTTAATACTACCAGATGTGGGACGAAGCTGCCCGCTGATTAATTTGATGATGGTGGATTTGCCCGCACCATTGGGGCCGACAATCAAATTGAGCTTACCTGCCTGAAATGAAGCCGACACGTTGTCAACCAATTTCTTGTCGCCAATCGAGAATGAAACGTTATCGAGCGTAAGCATCAATAGTATTGGTTTTTGCGAAGCAAGAAAATGAAAACAGGCACACCCACCACTGATGTGACGATGCCGATAGGCAACTCTGCAGGAGCCAATAATAATCGAGCTGCTAAGTCTGCGAGGGTTAACAAAATTCCGCCTAGCATCATGCTACCAATAAGCAGGAACCGATTGTCAGAACCTTTCATTAATCGCAGGAGATGGGGCACAATCAACCCCACAAAGCTAATTACACCTACAAAAGCGGTTGCTGTTGCGACCAAAATTACATTGATGCCGAGAATCGTCCATTGCAGTCGTCTGACGTCAACACCAATATTCACCGCCTCCTCTTCGCCCAGCATGAGCGCATTCAATGATTTTACTTTTCGAAGGGCTAAAGCAAAACAAACAGCGCAAGCAATTGCGATGAATATTATTGCATTCCAGTTTACGCCAGATAAAGTTCCCAAATTCCAAAACGTAATCGACCGCGCTTGCGGATCACGCGCGAGGTACGACATTAAACCAACTCCACTTAAAAACAAAGCATTGATGGCAATACCGGTAAGCAATAACGTAACCACCGATTGCCTGCGCATGGCGGACTTTTGGAAGGACAAAAAGAAAACTAACACCGTTGCCAATGCTCCGCCAAGGGCTGCCGCGAACGGAAGTGTCCATTCCCCAGCGTGAAATTTGAAAACTGCGCCCAACACAAAATACAACGATGCACCGAAAGCCGCTCCACTGGAGGTGCCAATCAAACCCGGCTCCACAATCGGATTGCGAAAGAGGGCTTGCATTAACACACCCGCCATCGCCAAGCTTGCACCTACCAGCAGGCACGCAATTGCGCGGGGTAAACGGATGTTTATGAATATTCGCTCGGTAAGTAAGAGGGTATCCGCTGAAGAAATGGACTTTTGTATACCGCCAACAATTTCGTCAAAGGAAATAAGAATAGCACCATACTTTAGTGAAAAAAGAAAGGATACAATAAGAAGTATTCCTAAAATCAGATAAACCTGGCGGTAGTGGTTATTGAACATGGCCATCCTTCCGGATTAGTTCTTGCAATTTCAAAACAATCTCGCCAGTGCGCGGGCCAAGATATACCATGTCATGCTCTTCCACGCGATAAATGCGATTTGCTTTTGCCGCCTTCGTTCCCGCAAGGCCGGGTAGTTTTTTGATTTCTTCAAGCGAACCAAGTTGGTCATAACCAAAGTCGGTGAGCAAAATGACATCGGGGTCCGTTTGCGCGATTACTTCAGCAGAAAGTTGTTGCATGCCTCGCTCACCCTCCAAAGGAATTTCCCCTCCCGCCCACTCCAATAATTTGGCCGTGGTTGATTTTTTGGTCATAGTGAGATAGACGTTGTTGGCGCGGCCAAAGTGAATCACTACTACTTTTGGTTTGTCCTTTAAAGTTGCAACAGCATCGATTGCCTTGGCCATGTCTGCATCTAACTTTGCGTTGAGCGAATCAGCTTGTTTTTCTCGGTGGAAGTATAGACCCATTTCGGCAATCAACGCTTTCGCGGAAGGGATGTCTTCGCCTTTGGTGTCGAATACTTTCATCGGGATTTTTAAGTCGTTGAGTTGTTTCATTACTGCCTCGGGGCCCACGTTATTATCGTGAATGATGAGCGTAGGTTTGGTCGATAAAATACCTTCGGCACTTAACGCACGGTGATAGCCAACCGTAGGCAATTTTTTGATGTCGGGTGGATAGGTGCTTGATAAATCGACTGCGACCAAATCTTTTTCTGCACCCAGCGCAAAAATGATTTCGTTGTATTGTTTGGCAATGCATACGATTCTCTGTGCATTGGCCTGCTTTTCATCTTTGTTCGCAAAACGACCGCAGGCGGTTAGTGTGAACAAAAAAAGTAAAATGAAATTTTTCATAACAGTCAATTTTACTTAGTGTCTTGGTGCCTTAGTGGTAAACGACTTACAACTAGGCACTAAGACACAACGTTTTTAAAAGGTATATCTCAAACTCGCACCCCCAAAGAAGTTAATGTCTTTAGGGCCTGGCAAGTAGGAGTCTGGCAACTGATTGACGAACACCATTTGGTAGTGCTGTTGACTGGTCATGTTGTTCGCTCCAATAAATACATCACCATCTAAGTGACTCAAGAATGACTTGCGAAAGCCTAACCGTCCATTCAGTTGATGAAAACCTTTGGCGATATTCACCAAATCGGGCGTGATGTACATTTCATCGCGATACATAAACACCATGTTGGCATAAAAACCCGTGTTGGAAACAAAATCCACACCACCATTGGCTACATAAATTGGCACACCGGCCACACGATTTCCTGAAAAGTCTGCAACCGGATTGGCAATGTTATTATTGAAAGTTAAGCCCTCATACTTAAAATCAGAATAGGTAAAGTTGGCAAATGGCCGCAACATCTTCACAAATCCCGTTGACGATTGAAGTAAATTGTATTTTACCAATGCTTCCACACCCATGTTGTTTTGGCTTCCGGCATTCACCACGTAGCTATAAAGCGTTGCAGTGTTGTTTGCGTTGGGCACTCCCAACAACGTCATTTTGTTTGAAAACTTAGTTTGGAACCAAGCCACTTCAAAAGTCAGTCGGTCTTGTAGCGTATTGCCTTTCACACCGAACTCAAGTTGGTCTCCCATTTCTGGCTGCAGTGCTGTATTCACAAAACCTCCAAGCGGCACATAAATATTTGATGATACGGGTGCGCGATAGCCTCGGCCAAAAGACCCGTACAATGCATACTTTTTGTTGAACACTTTGTTCACGGAAAATGTCGGAGACAATAGATTTTCGTATTTTGTCTCGTACCGGGTAGGAATTGTATTGGCAGGTGTGTTGTTAGCAGTAATGAAGAACTTATCATATAGCAATATGTTCATGGTGCTTGCCCCCAATCCGGCCGTTACAGAAATATCATAAGGCAAGTTGGCCGTCCATTGCGTGAAGAGTGAATAGGTGGATGCATTGGTGGTGACGTTACTGCGTATGGCCCCAATAATGTTGAGTCCTGTCGGGTTCGCGTTATTCACCACCATCGGGTAACCAATGGTTTGAGCTAACTGCTGTTGCGCCTCAATACCCGTCATCCCGGCCAAGCGGATGTTGCCAAATGTGAATTTGGTGTCGAATACTGAACGCAAGCCGTAGTTCACTGGTGCTTTGTCTGTCCACCCGCCAGCGGAACTCACGTTGCTGTTGAGTCCTGTGCCGAACAGCGAGGTGGTATTGGAAATATTTTCGTTGAATCGATAGGTATGCCCAATACCTGCTCGGAAGCTGACTACATTGGAGTGTGCATCGTTTTTGATGTAAGCAGGATTTCCAGAGTAATCGTATGTGTTATACTGCGTTATGGTAAGTTCACCATTGCGTTGATCGT
This sequence comes from Bacteroidota bacterium, assembly GCA_018267275.1. GTDB lineage: Bacteria > Bacteroidota > Bacteroidia > Cytophagales > Cyclobacteriaceae > ELB16-189. The sequence continues at coordinate 550,722 of JAFDYV010000004.1, forward strand.
AACTATCGGTGAAGCCAATATACGTGGTTAATGATTGTTTGCTATTGAGTTGAAACTCGCCCATCATGTTTACAAAGTCTTTGCGAGACCGAGTATTAATCATAAAGCCATCATACGACTGCCTACCATAATTTACTAACACAGTTGATTTTTCGTTGCTGATGCGCAGGTTAGTGGTATAACGCCTAAGGCCGAATGTGCCTGTCAAATAATCCTGACCGATTGATGTTTTGTTTTTTTCAGGTTTGATGGTTTGTAAGTTCACCACACCAGCAATGGCTAGGCCATACAGCGAACTTGAGGGGCCTTTGATAATTTCAACATTGCCGATTGAAGCAAAATCAATGTCATCCATCAACGTAATGCCTTCGGCATCGGTAATCGGAATACCATTTAGATAAGCTTTGATACCGAGTTGGTCAAAGTTATTGTTTACTCCGCGGTTGCCAGGGCCACCACCTCCATACCCGCGAATGTTGAATTGCTGTCCGGCCGAAACGGTTCTGCGTTGCATAAACACACCCGGTATATTGGCGTTGATGGCATCGTCCAAGAACAAACCAGTGCCGCGTTTGATTTCAACATCTCCAATTTTGGCAATCGAGGCAGCTTGACCCAAAATGAGTTTGTTTTGATTGGAAGTAGCTGTAATCTCCACTTCGTTCAAGAGTTCTGTGGAAGCAACCAGCTGAATGTTCAGTTCGGCAGAACAATCTGAGATGCTGCGAGACAACGTCTCATAACCGACAAACCGAACAGTGAGAGTACCCATACCTGAACAAGGAATCGCAAAGGCACCATCTTGGTCAACTATCGTTCCTTGTCCATTCAGTTGAATAGTGGCACCCGCCAATGCGTTACCATTGGCATCCGTAACTTTTCCGGTCAGGGTTTGTGCAAAGGCAGCGAGTGAAGTAAATGTAAATAGTAATGCGTATAAGATTTTCATATTTAAAAAATGTGTGTGTAAAAAGGGGTCAAGTCACCATTATAAACAATGGCTTGCCTTACGATTTAAAAATGACCTGCAGAGTTCTTACACGACAGACTTTGGTGGAGGAGTGTTGAGAGGCGACTCGATAGATGAATAGAGGTTGCAATAGTGAAACGATGTGTTGGATGCCTTTTCACCAAAAAAATTAAATGGATGTTCCACGGGCAAATAAACCCACGTCATAAAACTTACCAGTTGCGAAGGCACAGGCTTTTTATCTGAAGATGAACGCTTCAGTACTTCATTCAAGAATCCGAGCAAGTTATCCTCTGCACCATCGTGCAAGGCGTACACAAAATAAATGCCTTCTTTCACTTCTACTCTGGCAATGTCATACATCTTTCCGTTTAGTTCCAATTCATCCTCTTCATGTAAAGATTTTTGATATTCCGATTTTGTTAATTGAATCAACTCCAATTTCTCGTCAGGCGTAGCTTTTAATAGCAACCTCATTTCTTGCCGAATGGCCATTAGTCGTACACCAAAATAGGTATACACGCCTGCAAAGTGAAGCAAGAACAGTGAAACTAGCCCTATGGAAAACAGCTTTTTCATTAATGGATTGGCAATGTAATTAAAATTGAGAAAAACGCTGAGGGTTTGTTGATGGGTGGTATTAACTCCAACTCACCCCCGTTTGCAAGCAAACTTTCCCCTCTCTTCGGTGAAGAGAGGGGTGCCTCGACAAAGTCGAGGTGGGGTGAGTAAATAAAAAACACAAGACTCATACTTTGCGCCTTTGCGTGGAATAATTTAACTTTCATTTTCTCCATAGCTCCATGACTGAACTCTTCCTCACCGAAAAACTAAAACCCCTTCTTCCTCAATACCAAGATTTCTTGAAGAAGGAAGTGTACCCCATCGAGTTGGGCATTATCACTAGGCCTTTTCGTCAGTCGCTGTCTATCATCAAAGCCTTACGCGAGAAAGCAAAAGCGCAAAAACTATTTGCACCACACTTGTCGCCCAAAGAAGGCGGTGTGGGCTTAAACCTGATGGAGTTTGCACAAGTGAGTGAAGTGTTAGGGACTTCTCCTCTAGGGCATTTGATTTTTAACTGCAACGCACCCGACATTGGCAACATGGAGTTGATGCACCAGTTTGCTTCTGCTGATTTGAAGAATAAATACTTGCACCCGCTAATGAATGGCGACATTCGGTCTTGCTTTGCCATGACGGAGCCAGAGTTTGCAGGATCCAATCCCGTGAACATGGCAACCACCGCTGTTCGAGAGGGTGAACATTATGTCATCAATGGTCATAAATGGTTTACCACCGCAGCCGATGGCGCCAACTTTACAATTGTGATGGCGGTAACGGATGGGCGAAATGTAAATCCATATCTACGTGCCAGCATGATTTTAGTGCCCTTAGATAATCCTGGCTTTGAGTTAGCGCGCAACATTTCCATTATGGGCGATGCAGGCGAAGACTATTTTAGCCATGCGGAAGTTCGATTTACAAATTGCAAAGTTCCTGTAGCGAATTTGATTGGGGAGGAGGGGCAGGGTTTTGCTTTGGCGCAAGCACGACTTGGTCCGGGGCGTATTCACCATTGCATGCGGTGGATTGGGATTTGTGAACGCGCGTTTGATTTGATGTGCCATCGGGCGGCAACACGCAAGTTGAACGACCATCAATTCTTGGGTCAGCAACAAATCATTCAGGCATGGATTGCCGAGTGTAGAGCTAACATTAATGCTGCGCGATTAATGGTATTGCATACAGCTCACAAAATGGAAAAGGAAGGAGCAAAAGCAGCGAAGGAAGAAATCTCGACCATCAAATTTTTCGTGGCCGATGTGCTGATGAAAACCTTAGACAGAGCCATTCAACTGCATGGCGCACTCGGCATTACAGATGATACCCTTCTTTCCTTTTGGTATCGGCACGAGCGTGGAGCCAGGATTTACGATGGCCCAGATGAAGTACACAAAGTGTCGCTGGCGAAGGCGATATTGAAAAATTACGGTTTAGAGAAATAAATATGCTCGACCAACCTTCTTCCATGCGTACAGGCGAAGAACTGAATCAAGAAAAACTAGCTGCTTACTTGAATGAGCACGGCATCGCCAGAGAAGTTTCCATTCAGCAGTTTCCGAGTGGGTATTCAAACCTTACTTATCTAATTCAAGCAGAGAAGGAAGAATACATTTTACGCAGGCCACCCTTCGGAGCGAACATTAAGTCGGCACACGATATGGAGCGCGAATACAACGTGTTGTCACTTTTGCGAAAGGCAGGCTTTACAAAATCACCCGAACCCGTTTTGCTTTGCAGCGATGAAAATGTCATTGGTGCAAAGTTCTATTTGATGAAACGGGTGAATGGAGTCATCCTGCGAAACCGGGTGCCAAAAGGAATGACGATAGAACCCGCAACGTTCAATCAACTCTCAAAAGCAACCGTTGACCAATTGGTACAGCTTCATCAGCTCGACATCAAATCTTCAGGGCTTGACCAACTGGGCAAACCCGAAGGCTATGTGCAGCGGCAAGTGGAAGGATGGACGAAACGCTATTTCAACGCCCAAACGGATGATATTACCGCGATGAACGAAGCGGCAGATTGGATGCAAAAAAACATTCCTGCCTCCGCAAAGGCTTCTCTTATCCACAACGATTACAAGTATGATAACCTCGTGCTCAATCCCGATGACCTCACTGACATTAAAGCAATTTTGGATTGGGAGATGGCTACCATAGGCGACCCGCTGATGGATTTGGGAACTACGCTCGCCTATTGGGCGGAGGCAAATGACTCTGATGCATTAAAACCTTTCAACCTTACGTGGATGCCGGGCAACATGACACGCCATGAAATGGCTCAGTACTATGCAGAGAAATCACAAACCAACATTGACAACATTATTTTCTATTACGTGTTCGGAAGTTTTAAGGTAGGCGTGATTTGCCAGCAAATTTATTACCGCTACAAACAAGGCCATACACAAGACCCTCGGTTTGCCATGCTGATCCACGTAATCAAAGCATGTGCAGAGAATGCGAGGAAAGCTATTTTTAATTCGTTGATTTGATAATTCGTTGATGAGGTTAAATTTGAAACCAACGAATCACCGAATCAACACATCACCGAATCAACTATGCAAGAAATAAAAAACGTCCTCATTCTCGGTGCCGGAACGCTAGGAAGTAGAATTGGTTTACAAGCTGCCATTTCAAATTATTCAGTTACGGTCTACGACATCCACGAAAGCGCACTGGAACAATCTCTCAAAGTAATGCACAAGGTGTTGAAGTATGCGGTCAGGCAAGGCATGATTGAAGAAGAAGATAAACCCGCAATTCTTGCGCGGATCAAGTTCACGACTAATCCATCCGAGGCTGTGAACGATGCCGATATCATCAGCGAAAGCGTAACCGAAGAAGTAACCATCAAACAAAAAGTTTGGAAACAATTTGGTGCGTTGGCGCCCGCCAAAACCATTTTTACTACCAACACTTCTTATTTGTTGCCTTCACAATTTGCCGCCATTTCCGGCCGACCGGAAAAATTTTGTGCATTCCATTTTCATGATGTGTTTACGGCACGCGTGGTAGACATCATGCCGCACCCAGGCACCGACCCCGCAATTGTTACGTTGTTAATGGATTTTGGTAAACGATTAAATCAAGTTCCGGTTTTGGTAAAGAAAGAATCGCCCGGATACATTTTTAATTTCATGCTAATGTCGTTGATTGGTGCGGCAGGAAAACTAAAAACAGCGGATGTGGGCAGCATTGAAGATATTGATAAGTCGTGGATGGTGAACTTTAACATGCCCATGGGTCCGTTTGGTATTTTGGATAATGTTGGGTTGGATACTGCCTGGCACGTGGTGAAAGACCGCCCCGATGCTGCATCACAAGCTTTTGCGGCTTTGTTGAAAGACTACATCGATAAAGGTAAACTCGGAGAAAAAACGGGTGAGGGTTTTTACCTTTACCCGCACCCTGCGTATAAAACCTTTGTTGAAACCAAGCAATAGGCGAACCCGTTAGTCGTTACACGTTTTGAAAGATATGAGATGAAAAACATAATTGTAGTTTTGTTTTGGTCTGCATTGCTCTACTCCTGCAAAGAGGTTTCTTTTCCGCAAGCCCAACCAGCGGGCATTTCTGCACTCAAAGAAGTTCCGGCAGAATTGCGGGGTGTGTACCAGGTGCGCGACCGCAAAACGGGAGAGTTGGGTGATACGCTCATCATTGAAGCTTGGGGCTACCGCGCCAAAGACAAAGACCAAAAAGATTGGTTAACCAACGGTTCGCTCAGCGACACCCTCGTACTAAAAACCTACCAAAACTATTACTTCGTAAATTTTAAAACCAACAACCAATGGGTGCTGCGCGTGATTCAGCGCGAGGCAAATGGCAATTTGTTGTTCATGAGCATTGATATTGGCGAAGAGAAGAAAGAAAAAGAAATCATCAGAAAGTTGAGCAAAAGATTTAGTGTGAAAGAACAGAAATACAAGTCGGATACCTTCTATCAAATCAATCCCACGCAAGAAGAATTAGTGGCACTGATCAAAGAGGGGTATTTTACAGGAATAAGATTATTAAAAGTTAAGTAGACTTATTGGGCTACAAATTGTTGCATGGCTAGCTGCCATTTGTGAGCTGAGGCGCTCATTAGATTTTCGTGACCGGCTTCAGTTAAAGTCACGAGTTTTTTTCTTCCTACAAATCCTTCAAAGATTTTCTTCGTTTCTGTTCTGGAAACTTTTACGTCTTTCTCCCCCCAAATCAAGAGCACTGGGCAGTCAATTGACTTTGAGTATTCATATGGATTGTGTCTAAAAGCCCAGAAACCATTTTGCAATCCACCCCAAAATACTAACAAGCCCGCCATGGGAAAGCGCGGTACATTCATCAAGTCAAAACGTGCACATACGGTTTGATACATGGAACCGAATGGGCACTCTAAAATCAAGCCAGTCGGATTTATCTTTAATTCACTTACAGCTCGCATAATGGCTGCTGACCCCATCGATGTGCCAAAGAGATAAATGTTTTTGTCACCCTGACTCTTGACAAATTCAAACGCTGTTTTGACTTGCTCTGCTTCAAAGTAGCCAATCGTAGTTTGGTTTCCTTCCGATCCTCCGCTACCCATAAAGTCTACGAGCAAGGTGGCATAGCCAAGTTTTCTAAAGATTTCTGCTTGGGCAATTAATGATGATTTTTCGGCACTAAATCCATGGAACAAAATGACTGTACCTTTTGCGCTGTCGACAGGAATAAGCCAGCATTCAATCTCCTTGTTGCTTTTGAGGCTTATGGTCGAGTACAGATTGTTGGGGATCTTTTTATTTACTGGACGAGGATTATCAATACCAAAAAACAAGGCGCTCAATTTTTGGGTAACCGTTAACACCTTTGGGTCTTTTGTTCGGTCAACCGTGGAAGTCGAAAAATGGGTAAACCTGTAAGCGTGAAAAAAAGCGATAGCGTTGAGCAGCAGAAATGCAAAAAACAAAAAAGAGAAAAGTAGTTTTACTTTTCTCTTTGTATTTGATTGTTTCATCGATTAATTCTTCTTCTTCTTAAACAAGTTATTGAGCTTGTTTTGAAGCGCATCTTTGATTGGGTCAGTCTTGGTGCTGTCTTTTTTGGTTGAATCAGCTTTGGCACCTCCACCCAAAATATTGTTGATCACATCTTTGGCTGGAGAATCTTTCACCAGGTTTTGCACCGCTTCAGTTGCTTTCTCTTGCGCTACGTTTTTCACTGCTTCTTTTGCCTGCTGCTTTTGTTCTTGCATATTCAATGCATACTTGGGCGAAGTCATGGTGCCACCTAATGCAATTGAAACAGGCACTTCAGAATTTGCATTGCCATTGGGATTGATGAAATTATTGAATTGTGCGCCCAACTGACCTGCCGGCACCATCATCTTTAAATCATAAGCAATGGTTTTGTCCAACCCCGTGCTGCCGCTTACGGTAGTCACGTAATTTCCAAATTTTACATTGAATGGCTTTACACTCAACCGGCCATCATTAATGGTAGCCGACATGAGTACATCTTTAAAGGTCACATTATCTGCATCGTTGAGTTTTGCCAGCGATGTAATGCCAGAAACCAATTTTGATTGAGTCAAAGCAGCCTGTGCAATTTTTATCAACCCCGCTCCACTTACGGTATTCATTTTTGGCATCATGTCTTGACCCAACTCTCCGCTGATTTTAAAGTCCGTGCCGAATTTGCCCGTGGCAAGACCTGCAATAGGTGCGTAGGTTTTGATGATCGAAAACGAAGCCGCGGCTTGCTGAATAGCCAAATCTTCAATCTTCAAAGCCATGTCATACTTTGGATGGTTGATGTCTTTGGTGTTGTACGATCCGTTGATGGCAAAAGAACCGCCCAGCATATTAAACTTTACACCGCTCAGATTGGCCACGCCATCTTTTACAATTACATCGCCTAGCGCGTTGGTGATGGTATAGTCCATCATCTTTACAGTCTTGATGTCGGAGTGCAAAACGAAGTCAACATTCTGTGGAATGGGTATCACGCCATATTTCGCTGTGTCGGTTTTTGCGGGTTCGCTGCCAGAGGTCATAAATTCATTCAGGTCAAGTAAAGTCGAATTGAAATTGACATTGCCTTTTATGGTCTCTTTGCCAAACACATAACCAATATAATTACTTACCGAACCATCGGCACTAAAATCGCTGCGACCTATCGTGCCGCTCGTGTTTTTCAATTCTATTTTTTGTGGATTGAACACCGCATCGGATGATGCGATGGCTACCGCGTACGGAAGTGTTTTGGAGCTGAACTTGAAGTCGCGCAACGAGGCCGAGCCGCTGGTTGGCAACTTGTCGTATCGTTTTGCATTCACATCAGAATACTTTCCTTTTGTTTCGATATTGGCTTTTACTTTTCCCGCCAAGGCCATGCCCTCTACCGGAAATATCTTGGTCATTTTTTCAATATCAATTCCACCATTGGCTTTCAAATCCCAGGTATAATCTTCCAGGTTTTGCAGCAACAAATCGGCTGTAAACTTCTCGCCTTCCATTACCATCGAGAAATCTTTTACGTTGATGACGGTTTCGGCCATCTTGCCAGAGGTATTTTTTACGGTAGAAGTAAAGTGCAAATCTTCGAGAGGCAAAGGAAATTGTGAAGCCTTCACGTAGCCGTTATCCAACGCCATCGCTACATCTACAGCCGGAATAATTTTTTTGATGCTATCATAAACACCCTTGGCCTTTGCATTGGCGGTGAAGGTACCTTTCATTTCCATGCCGTTCATGGGGAACATCTTGCTCAACTCCGTAAGATTAAGTTTTGCACGCACATCTGCGTCCATGCGGTAGTCTTTCAGGTTTTCAATTAACATTCTCGCATCAACTGGATTACTTCCAAAATCGAGGTGGAGTTTTTTCAAATCGATGAGCGTATTAGCAATCACACCTGTTTTATTGTCCACGAGCAAATCCATGTTAATGTTGTTGACTGCCGTTGGCAAGCTGGGATATTTGAACATCGCATCTTTTACCTGTAGCCCAAGGTTGAAGGCCGGCATCTGTTTTTCGTTGTACGTACCTTTCACAAATCCGTTAAAAGCCAAATCGCCTTTGGTCTCCAGGTTCTTAAATTCTTTTGAATACATGCCCGGTACCAACGAGAGCAAACTTTTGAAAGAGTTGTCGGGGCTCTTGAAGTTAATGTCCATGTTGATGTCTTTATCGGCCATCTTTACCCAGCCTTCGGCACTCAGCGCAAAATCGTTGAGCTTGGCAATGTTGTCTTTGAATGTGTATTTGGTGTAGCCTTCGCTGATACCAATCGTGGCATTCACTTCGGCACGTTTGTCGGTAATGTATTGGCTGCCGCCATAGGCTAGAGTAAGCGAATCAACAGAGGTTGCTGTTACCAAGTCAAAGGCTTGATCGTTGAAATTGCCGCTGCCCGAGTGGTTCAATCCTTTCACGGAAGTGAAAAAGCCCATGGCCGCATCGTCATAAATCAATTCGCCTCTTACAATTTCCCAGTGGTCGATGCCAAACGAAAATTTAGCAGGCTCTTCTGCTGTTTTGACGGTATCCGTTGATGGAATCGCGATATCATAATTGGCGCGGCCATCTTTCAAAACTTTTACTTGAATACGTGGGCCCACCAGGGTGATACCTTTTAGGCGAAGTTGATCTCCAAAAATTACATCTTTCAGATTCATTTCTACATCAAACCGATCGACAATAAAAAGATGTTCGCCTGCAAAGGGCTCGCGATTGAATACGCCTAATTCTTTAACTTCAACCGTTACGTTGGGGAAATTGCGGAACAGCGTTAAGCTAAAATTATTGACATCGAAAATCACATCTGCATTGATGCTCTTGGCGAGCTGCTCGTCAATTGCTTTTTTGATATCGTCTTTGAAAACCACCGGCAAAATAAAAGCCGCAGCCAACAGCACAATCACGAAAACGCCAACACCAATCAGGATTTTTTTCAACAGCTTCATATTGTAGGAATTTGGAATGCAAAGTTAATCAAAGGTGGCATACCGAATGTCAATTTATTGTGAATGTTAAACTCGAGCATTTAGAGAAAATGTTATGTCCTCCCTCACCCCGTAGAATTTCATCATTTATAGCAGTGACTATCCACCCCTCTCCCGGGGGAGAGGGGTCGAGCAAATTTGTGCTTACGCAGAGAGTCATCTGGGGTGAGGGATTAAAAAAAAGGGCAGGCCTTTTTTCGACCTGCCCTCCTAACGATTGATTTGACGCTTAATTGCTCTTTTTCTTCAATTCATCAAACTTGTTGGGCTGCGCCACGCGCGGAAACACATTGTCATCCATCGTAATATCGGCAGTTTCTTTTTGTGGATCTACCACCACACTGGCCACTTCTTTGTCTTTGGCAAACACCTTTGTTACTTTGTTTTCGTTGATGCGCCAGATTTCAGCCGGTAGCCTTTCAATTTCTTTTGAGCCATCTTTAAAGGTCCACTCAATGATCACGGGCATTACCAAGCCGCCTTTGTTGGTGAGGGTAATCTCATAGAAATTTTTGTTTTCCATTTTTGCCATCACCGCTTTGTCGTCAATGCGGTTGGCAAACTCGCCATACATACGATTGTCGGTGGGCAGCACAGTGAAATAATCTGGTCCTTTGCTGAAATCGCCAGGCTTGTTGGCATCACCTTCTTTGGGCAGATCTCCTTTGGCAACTTTCTTTTCTTTGTTTTCGAGGTTTACTTTTTCTGTTCTCAATTTGTACCACTTCACATTGTCCAACGACATGTCAACATTATCAGTGGTGTAAAACCAACCTCTCCAAAACCAATCCAGATCAACGGCAGAGGCGTCTTCCATGGTTCTGAAAAAGTCCGCGGGCTTAGGATGTTTAAAAGCCCAACGCTGCGCGTATTCCTTAAATGCCTTATCGAATAAATCTTTACCCATCACCGTCTCGCGAAGAATGAACAAGCCCGTGGCAGCTTTTGCATATTGTTCGGATCCCGCCATCACCACTTGCTCCCCGCCTGTCATCAAGGGGCGCATCATGGTTTTGTCGCCTTTCATGTAAGGAACAATGCCAGCGGGTTTACCGCGGCTCCAATCCAATTGCGGGTAACGCTCTAGTTCTGTCAATAACTGAACAAAGCTATCAATACCCTCGTCCATCCAGGTAGTTTGGCGCTCGTCATTGTTGATGATCATCGGGAAGAAGTTGTGGCCCACTTCATGAATCACTACGCCCAACATGCGCTGCAACGTGGCATTGTCATAACTGCCATCTTTTTTCGGGCGGCCAAAGTTGAAGCAAATCATAGGGTACTCCATACCAATGGAAGCCGCATGTACAGAAGTGGCTTGTGGATAAGGATAATCGATGGTGTACTTCGAGTAAACTTCTAGTGTATTCTTCACTGCTATGGTAGATTCTTTTTCCCACAGCGGGTTGCCTTCTTTTGGATAGTATGACATGGCCAAAGGAGTTTTGTCTCCAATTTTCACTGCCATGGCATCCCAAATAAATTTGCGTGAGGAAGCAAACGCAAAGTCGCGCACGTTGGTGGCTTCAAACTGCCAGGTTTTTTTGTCGGTCGATTTTGTTTTCTCACGCGCGATTGCCTCTGCTTGTGTAGAGATGATCACGGGCTTGTCAAACGTATTTTTTGCTTTTTCGAAACGCTCAATTTCTGCTTTCGACAGCACTTGTTGAGGGTTCTTCAACATACCGGTGGCGCCTACAATGTGATCGGCAGGCACGGTGATGCTGACTTTGTAATTGCCGAACGGAAGCGTAAACTCACTGCGGCCCAAAAACTGTTTGTTTTGCCAGCCTACCACATCATCGTACACGCACATGCGTGGGAAAAACTGGGCAATGGTATAAACATAGTTGCCGTCTTCGGGGAAGAACTCCATGCCGCTGCGGCCGCCATACAAGTTGCGGTCATTTACGTTGTAGCTCCATTCTATATTAAACGAAACCTTGCCACCCGATTTTAGGGGAGTGGGCAGGTCTACGCGCATCATGGTTTTGTTAATGGTAAACGAAAGAGGCTTACCGGAAATATCAGTTACGGATTTTACTTTGTAGCCGCCTTCCCAATCGTACAAATTGAACTGACCTGCCATGCTTTTGGCAGCAACTGAATCGCGGATGGAGTTAGTTTGTGTTTTAAAAGTATTGCTTTCTTTCTCCAACAAATTCTGGTCGAGTTGTAGCCATAAGTATTTCAGTACATCAGGCGAATTGTTGGTATAGGTGATTGTTTCTTTGCCGCTGATGCTTTGGTTTTGGTCGTTCAATTCAACGGCCATGTCATAGTCAGCTTGTTGCTGCCAATACTTTGGGCCGGGTGAGCCAGAACCCGAGCGGTACTCGTTGGGCGTGGGCAGCATTTGGTCGAGCTGCTCAAATTTGCCCTGCCATTTTATTTCAGATTTGGGCTGCTCTTGGGCAAACACTCCTACGGAAAACAATAGGAGAAACATTAGTAGAAATTGTTTCATAATTACGGATTATAGATTACAAATTTAAAATTACTGATTAGAGGCGGTCTTTGATCAAAATCAGTGCAATGCCAGCGATGGCTGACGATAAAATCAAGTTCCAATCTCTGCGGGCAACCTTTGCCCAATCGACCAAAATATAGCTGAAGATGAGGAAAAGAACCACTACGATTATTTGACCGTACTCCAGACCAAGATTAAAGGCCAAAAGCTGTGTGATGATGCTGTGGTCTTTACCTAAAATGGCGCGCAGGTAGTTGGAAAAGCCCATGCCGTGGATCAGTCCGAAAAACAATGCAAAACCATAATTGAGCTGAATGTTTTTGCCAGAGGGTATCTCCATTTTTTTGAAAAGATTGCTTACGGCTGTGATCAAAATAGTGATGGGGATGAGTAGTTCAATCAAAGCGGTATCGACTGAAATGATTTGCAGTGTGGCCAATGCTAATGTAATGGAGTGGCCGATGGTGAAAGCCGTTACCAAAATCAAAATCCTCTTCCAATCGTGGATCACGTACACCGAGCACAGCGCGAGCACAAACAAGATGTGGTCATACCCGTTGGCATAATCCAAAATGTGGTCGCGACCGAGGGAGAAGTAAAGGGAGAACGAGGACATCGTTTAAATAACGCCTTGCGCCTGCATGGCCTTCGCCACTTTCAAAAAGCCGGCAATGTTGGCGCCAACCATATAGTTGCCGGGCTTGCCATATTCTTTGGCGGCATCAAGTGCGGTGTCGTGAATGCCTTTCATGATGTTCACCAGTTTTGCATCTACTTCTTCGCGCGTCCAGTTTGAGCCCATGAAGTTTTGCGTCATCTCTAAACCAGAAGTTGCCACACCACCTGCGTTACTCGCTTTGCCGGGCGCATACATTACTCCGTTGTCCAAAATGATATTGATACCCTCGATGGTCGTTGGCATGTTGGCGCCTTCGGCCAATAACTTTACACCGTTCTTCACCATGTTGGTGGCATCTTTTGCGTTTACTTCATTTTGTGTAGCACATGGGAATGCGCAATCTGCTTTGATATTCCAAAGTGGGTTGTGATCTACTTTTCCATCTACTTCTTTGTAAACGCATTTGTACTTATCCGCGTATTCTTTGATGCGCCCCCTGCGGTTGTTTTTCAGGTCTTTCAAAAATTCCAGTTTCTCTTGCGTGATTCCTGCTTCATCGATGATAATTCCGTTAGAGTCTGAAGCCGTAATAACTTTGCCGCCCAATTGAATGATCTTCTCAATCGCATATTGAGAAACATTTCCTGAGCCTGACACCAAACATGTTTTGCCTTTGATGCTGCTGCCCACATTTTGCAACATGTTCTCTGCAAAATAAATTAAGCCGTAGCCCGTGGCCTCCGTGCGAATCAAACTTCCGCCCCAGCCAATGCCTTTACCGGTGAGCACGCCTGTAAATTCATTCTTGATTTTTTTGTAGGCGCCAAACAAATATCCAATCTCGCGGCCGCCCACACCAATGTCGCCCGCGGGAACATCTAACCGATGGTTGATGTGGCGCGCCAACTCGCCCATAAAGGCTTGGCAAAATTTCATTACTTCGTTATCCGATTTTCCTTTTGGATCGAAATCGCTACCGCCCTTTCCACCACCCATGGGTATCCCCGTAAGGGCATTTTTAAAAATCTGTTCAAAGGCCAAAAACTTGAGTACACTGGGTGTAACCGATGGATGAAAACGCAACCCGCCTTTGTAGGGACCAATGGCGCTGTTCATCTGCACCCGATAGCCGCGGTTTACCTGCACTTCGCCTTTGTCGTCTAACCACGTTACCCGAAACGAAATGAGCCGTTCAGGTTCTAACATGCGCTCCAACAACTTAAGCCTTGCAAACTCGGGGTTCCTTTCCAGCACAGGTAGTACGGAGGCAATTACCTCTTCGGCTGCTTGCAAAAATTCGGGTTCGTTGGGGTTGCGCTTTTTTACGCTTTCGAGGATTGATGACTGACTCATAAGTGCGGTTTTTTAAAATGGGAAGAAAGGTACACAAGAAATCGCAAACGTTGTAATGGCACAAAAAAAGCCCTTTACCTGGATATTGCCAGATAAAGGGCTTAAGTGTTGTTGAGATTAAAGTCAGAACAAAGCAAGCTGCGTGCTTACCATAGAACTTGACAATCAGACAAGGGCGAAAATGATGATGGCTGCTACCAACTCAATGATCACCGCGTTTCTGATGCCTTTCAGCAAGAGGGGTTTACCGTCCATATTGTTCTGTATGTTAGTTGTTTAACAACACGAAAGTAGAGCCAATGTTTAGGTAATCCGCCTTGTTTTCGGTGAATGAACGGTAAAACAGCGACAGATGACCTTATTCGGGGGTTGTGTCGACTGTGGCAGGTGTAGAATTCTGTTGGGTTGAAGTAAGTAAGGTGCGGTTTTTACGCACGCGCTTGCCATGTATCGTCATGATTGGGGTATACAGGAAGTAGGTAAAACCCGCCACAGGGCCGGCAACCCAACTGCCCCTAAAAACAAGGGCAAGCGCCACGGAAAGCAACGGTACCACTGCCATCAATCGGTTGGAGGTAACACTTGTTTTGGTATCAAATTTTTCCAGTTCTGTCAACTCCAGGCTTTCGGCTTGCTTCAGCGCGTAGCGGTACATGAATGATAGCACAGCGAATACACTGAATGCACCTAAGCCATAAATAATCATCAAGTCAGCCATGTCATTGGCTTTGATCATGCCTGAGATTTCATCCGCCAAACTGGTTTGGTCGAACAGTTTAGCTATTGGGTACAAAATAAGGCGCGTGATAAACTTAAGAGGATAGACGTAAAACAACACAATCACCAAAAACAAAGTGTTAAGGGCAATCACTTTTGCATCGCGCAGGCCATACCTAAAAAAGAAAACGAAATGCTCATGCCAAATCAAAATGATTAAGGCGATGCACATGAAAAAAGGTATGATCTCAAAAGAGAAGCGTTTGATTTGCTCAAAGTTAGAGGGAGGAGCTGTAGAGATAAGGAGTAACGTAATGGCCAAAGCGAATACTGCATCAGAGAAATTCTCTAACCTACCCGGTTCTTTGCCCCGAGGGTGAAATCCATTGTCAGATGAGAATTGCTGAAAACTTTCGCGAAGCATTCAGCTAAGTTAGCGTAGGTTCAGGATAATCCACAAAATTCTTTTTGTAGAACAACTGCAGAAAAACCATCACCAAGCTGCTGTCTTCTGTGAGATGTTGGCGTAAAAAAAACTCATCGGTGTCTTCAAACCCGCTGAGGTTCTTAAAGTCATCATCACTTAATTTTTTGAAACCCATTGACCACCGATCGAATATCCGGTTTGGAGATTCTCCCTCCAACAAAGTAGTTACCCTTTTATGACGCACATCGTTGCTGATGTGGGAATAAAGGTCTTTCACCGTTTGCCGTTTGCCTTCCAGCACTTGCATGAATTTTCCGTTTACATACAACAGCATACCGGTAATGTCGAGCAGGCGATTGTTCTCTCGGGCTTTTTTCAATAACTCAATCAGCTTTGCCTCGTCAAATGGTTCAATTGCGTAGCTGGTGTAGATAAGGTGATACATGGCAACAACTTTGTTTTATTTTGGGCAACTTATGTGTTGCTAAATTTAAACAAAATCATGTCAAAAAATCAAGTAGATGGTTTAAACGGTGAGTTTTGCTGGTGAATGCGAATGGCACTCCGCGATAATACGATGCCTGTGATCAGCGACACGATGGCGCCCACCCAAATGCCAGGTACGTAAGAGATGAACCAAAAATAATCATAAGCTCCGTGGAAGAGCGTAGCAACCCCAAGGGCATAAAACGAGTAGTGTTCTTTCTTGTGCTGGAATTTGGCAATGCCTAAAAAGTACCCCATCAGCGCCCCAAATGTTGCATGGGCGGGCACCGCTGTAAACATGCGAATGACTGCCACCTCAAATCCACCATCCCACACGTATAAAATATTCTCTAGCCCGGCAAAGCCCAAGCTGACCGTTACGGCATAGACAATGCCATCATAAGGTTCGTTAAAGTTGGCATTAGGATAGAGTACCCACCTTACGAAAATAAACTTGCTGAACTCTTCAATGAGGGCAACCAAAATAAATGCATGCACCGCTTGTTGCGTAACACTAGCTGGGTCAATTGGAATGATTGCGTTGATAGGCCAAGAAATGAGCAGCGTAACAATCGTGCTCACCGCGCCCAGAAAGAAACTTTTCACCAACAAGCCGATGGGTTCTCGCTCGTGTTCATCTTTCCAATAAATGTATAAACCGATGGCTGCACCGGGTGCGAGTGCCAGCGCCAATAAATAAAAGATGTTCATGAACAAATATATTAAATCGCTAATGCGAAATCCATTTCACCTTTTCTTCAATCGGTTTGCGTTTGCTGAGTCGTGTGTTTCCATTGGGCATGCCGATGTGCAAAAAACCGAGCAGTTTATCTTCTGTTTCTAACTCAAAAAAACTTTTGGCTTCTTCAAAATTGGTGATGCCGCCTGTACTCAGGTAACAACCGATTCCATAAGCCGTAGCGGTCAGATACATATTTTGCACGGCACAAAACACAGCGCCAAGTTCTTCCCACGCGGGCACACTTTTCTTTTCATCGCGCTTCATACACACGGCAATGATGTGTGATGATTTCATCGGATTTGTCTTCAGCGCATCGTAACGGTCTTGTTGAAAATTGCCTTTGCTTGTTGCTACTTGCTTATAACATTCGCTTTGAAAGTCCGCTAGTTTTTTCAGGCCATCGCCAGTAAAAACCACAAAACGCCAAGGTTCTGTCAATTTGTGTGTGGGTGCCCAGGTGGCATTCTCCAATAGCTGATGAATGATGGTATCATCTACCCGTTGACCGGTGTAGTCTTTCTGAAAAACAGACCTCCTGTTTTTTATGAGCTGGTTGAAGGATGAGGCATCGAGAGCCATAGTGTAATTATTGATTTGAAATTAATCGAAGATACCAGCCACTGGATACTAGATACTGAAATGGAGCTAGCATCAAGTATCCAGCATCCAACATCCAAGTATCCAGCAGCATCTAAACCTTTACCCTATCTCCAATATATCTTAACCCATCCAATGTTAAGTCGGGGTCGATGGCATGGAAGAAATCTCTTAAAGGAGAAATCACGAATGATAACCCACCTGTGGCAATGGCCGGGCAATCTTCTTTTAACTCTTCCCGGATGGCGGATACCATTTTTCTTACTAATCCTTCGTATCCGATCACAATTCCGGATTGAATAGCGGTAACTGTATTCGTACCCAACGCAGACTTCGGAATTTCCAAGGGCACGTCAAACAACTTCGCTGCATTTTGGGTGAGCGCTTTCAACGCTGTACGCAAACCAGGCACAATGGAGACGCCCAAAATTTTCCCTTCCTTCGATATGGTGGTGAAGGTAAGTGCCGTACCAAAATCAACCACGATACAAGTTTGATGGTACTTCGTGTAAGCCCCCATCGCATTGGCCACCAGATCTGACCCAATTTCATATGGATTCAAAACTTTTATGGGAAGTTGTTCATAAATCTTGGCGCCCACTACAATCGGCTCTTTTTGAAAAAATGTTCGTACCACATTTCGAATTTTATCGGTCAGGGCGGGCACTACGCTGCTTAGCACAATCGTGTTTACTTGCTCTGGCTCTTCAGCCGACTCCAAAAAGTAGTCGCGCATTTTTACGCCATAAAATAATTCAGGCTGGTCGGGTTTAGAGGGTATGCGCCAATGGTATTTCCATTTTTCACCCGACCATAAGCCGATGGTGATGTCGCTGTTGCCGATGTCGATGGCGAGGAGCATTTTATTTTAAAGAAGCTTGTTTTAGAATGCTGTTGAGCGTGCCCCTAGGTACGTCATCGGACAACCGATGATATGCGATGGTTACAATTCCTGACTTGGTGGAGTGCTTGTAAGCTCGATGGCTTCCCTTTTGACGAACCTGAAACCATCCATCAGATTCGATAAGCTTTACAACTTCTTGATACTTCATTCAGCCTACCCTAAAACTAGCATTTCAGACTCTGAATTAGCCTCTGGAATTTCATATCCAGATTCTTTCATGACTTCAATATGTAGTTTGATAGCTTCGACAATGCTTTCTTCTACTTCTTTTCTGGTCGCACCAGCAGATGTACACCCGGGTAAATCAGGAACATATGCGCTGTAACCGTCTGTCCCTTTTTCATAAATAATCAGATAGCGTGTCATTTTTTACTTTCTTATTGATGAAAGGTAATAAAAAATCACAAAAACCGCAGTGCCACCTTTGCGCCCCACCACATCTTCAGGTTGTGGGTAGCATCAATATTGCGCTCTGAAATGATTTCGGGCTTGTAGTTGGTGAACAGAAAGGGGTGTCACTCACGCTGGGGTCAGCCAAATAACCGTTGAGGGTAACCCCACCATAAATCCAAAACTTGCGGGCCAACTTAAAGTCCAACCCCGCATGGATTTTATTGAGCAAGCTTAATGAATTGGTGAATGACGACTTTGTTACGTGTTGTGCCGTGGCATCAATATTCAGTTGAATACCCCGTGTGATTTTACGTGCCGTGCCCAAACCATAGCCGAACGTCCACAGATAATCATTGTTGGTCAATTGGTTGGGTTGAATGCCCGCCAACAAAATATTGTAAAACTTGCGTGCGCCCGTGCGGAAGGCCAAGTTTGCGTAGAATATTTCATCTGCTGAAATTTCGATTTTATGGTAGCCGTGGTTAACGTAGCTCACCAACCCAATTGGTACGCCCCCGAGGGTATCAGCATAATTCAACAAACCAATTTGCGTACCGCGCACATTCTTTCCGTAGTTGAAAACGCCCGCTATTTGCGAACCGGCCACTCGCCTTGTTCCGAAATTTGCGACACCGGCTAGCTGGCTTCCATACAAATTCTTGGTTGTTAAGTTCATGGCTCCACCAATTTGGGTGCCTCTGAAATTTCCCAACGAAACATTAACACCGCCCGTTACTTGCACCCCACGCGAGCGACCTCTTGCTAAATTGTGAAAACCTGCAACTTGAACACCATGTAAAGCACGAAGATTCGTGTTCGCAAAACCTGCAACTTGTACTCCGTTCATTTCTCCTTTGTTACCATTATAAAAACCTGCCAACTGCAGTGCTTTCACTTCTCCTCCATTGATGTTTGCAAAACCAGCAGCCTGCACGCCATACACGTTTCGGCCAACTAAGTTGCCCAGCCCCGCAATTTGCAACCAACTTACATCGCCACGGTCGATGTTAAAGAAGAAGCCCAATTCAATTTGCCGAGTGCCCAGGGAGTAACCGCCCAATATGTTGATGGAATAATTGTTGATGACGTTGCCACTCAAGCCTTCGTTGGTTCCGATGAAAGGCAATATTGAAATTTGGATGTCGCGGTAAATGGTATCACTGATATTTTGCACGTTGGGTTCAGAATCATACGGCAGCGCGATTGGCTCAGGCTTTATTTCTTTTGTGGTGTCTATTGCAACAGGCTTCACAGGTTGCTTGCTACGCATTAATATTTTCAGCGACTGGTAATTTTGCGCGGGTAAAGTAATCAGCGTATCAAAATAGTTTTTCTTACTTACCGAAAACCGGACAGAGTCTGTTTGCTTGCTTAATTTCAACTGAAAGAAGCCCACCTCGTCTGTAATAACGGAAGCGATGGAATGTTTATCATAGACACTTGCGTTTTCAATTTTGCTTTGATTGAACGAGTCCTCTACAAATCCGCTTACCAAAAATTGCGAAGGCTTAGCCGCCAAAGCCACCTTTTTCAAAATGATATATTTCCCTTTTTCAGAATATTGCATCGACCCTTTAAACAGTTGATCCAACACTTCACGTATCGAGCGTTCAAAGGCATATACAGTCACTGTTTGTTCAACCGATATGATTGAACTGTTGTAGGAGAATGAAAAACCGCCCTCTTTGGAAATCTTAACAAGCGCTTCTGGCAATCGCTCGTCCATGAGGCTTATGGTTATTTTTTTCTCAAGCAACGACTGGCCGTTTGAATAAGAAGCAAAGAGTATAAATAATATGGTGCAGAATTTTTTCATGATGCGTGGTGACTAACCTTACTTTTGTATTTAATGTGCATTACACCCAGCGCCTTCCAATAACACCTCTTCGTTTTTGCGCGTAATTGTGAGACCCATGGTTTCGGCAATTACTTCAATGATGGTGTTCGCGTTGTCCTCATAAAAATGAGCAGTCAATCTGCATTCGGCCAAGGCCGGAGAAAGCGAAATGTGGGTATCATAGATCTCATTCAACAACTTCACCACCGACTGCAAATCGGTATTATTGAAATTGAACACTTTGGTCTTATAGGCAAGCACGTTGGTATCCGGCTTCTCAATGCGCTGAAACTCTTTCAATTTTTTCAAGTAACGTGCACTTTCACCTGCCTTTAAATTCAAACCTGCATTTTTCAATGTATAGAATTGTACTTCCCCCTCTGTTACCACGATTTCAATCGTGTCTTTATCGGGGTAGGCCTTTAAGTTGAACTCCGTACCGATGTCGCGCACTAACACCTCGTCTGCTTCAATAATAAATGGTTTGGCCTCTTCATGCTTTACTTGGAAAAACGCCTCGCCCCTTAACTTCACTTTCCTCGACTTCGAGTCGGGATTGAATGCAAAAGTCAATTCACTTTTTTTGTTGAGGAACACTTTTGAACCATCTGGCAGTGTATCGCTTTTGGTATCGGAAACAGTTGCCATGCTGCGCACGTGTTCCACATCCCGGCTTGTGATGTAAAATAATGAGGCTACCCCCAAAATGGCCGCGATGGAAGCAGCAATTCGCCAATCAAAAGTAAACAAGCGCCTTTCTCGCGCCTCAGGCTTTTTGTCCAGTTTTGATTTTAGATGCTGCCAAGCGGCATCCGCATCAAATCGCTCGCTTACATGTGTGGAGGCAGCTTTATCGAAAATCAATTTTAAGTCGTCAAAATATTTTTGATTGTCCGCATTCGTCTGCCGCCAAACTTCTATTATTTGCAGCTCTTCTGCCGTGGCTTCGCCAGCAAGCGCCTTACTCAGCAACACTTCAATATCGTTGTTATCCTTCATCACAACAGCCAGGGTGTTATCAATAAAACAATCGGTAAATAATCTTTCAATTGCTCGCGCATCAACTTCAATGCTTTGCCCATGTGGTTCTCTACGGTCTTCACCGAGATTTGCAGTTGGTCTGCAATCTCTTGGTACTTCAATTCTTCAAACCGACTGAGCTGAAATACCAAGCGGCATTGTTCAGGTAGCGCCTTCATCGCGTCAAGAATCTTCGACTCCAAATCATGCGCCTGAACCTTTTCATCCACTAATGCTCGTGCCGTTTCCACTACAATGAGTTGTTGTGAGGCATGTATTCTTTTTACCCGCTCGTGTTTTAACCGATTCAGGCTGCCATTTCGAACCATGGAGTAGAGGTAGGCTTTCAATGAACTCTGCACATTCAGTTCTGTTCTTTTCTCCCACATTTTGATGAATGTGTTTTGCACCACTTCTTCCGCTTCGTTTCGGTCGTTCAAAAACGAGTAGGCATATTGGCACAACGGTTGGTACAGGGTTTTAAAAATCATTTCAAAAGCCTTTTGGTCGCCCTTAATGATTGCCTGATAGATTTCCAATTCCGGTTGCATCTGCCTATAAAAAGACAGTGCAATGTACGGTTTAGTTTATTTTTTGTTGCTTGCACGTCAACGGCCGCGGGTAATGTTGGCCTTGCCTATCAACATCCCACGTCTAATATCGGGCGAGCCCAGTACCTCTATCATCGGTTCTCCAAATGCGCTAATGTATACCTGGTTAGAAGCAAAGAGTTTTAGTCGCCCTTCTCCGTAAACAGAAGTGGTGATGTCTTCGCTTTTCAATGCGCTATTGTCCATTCGGTTTTCACCATACATGCGGTGTGTTTGCTTTTTTGCAAAACCTGACTTAACCTTCACTTTATTTTCGCCATACAGTGCTACCCGAAACTCATCTACATTCAAACTATCAATGGTGATTTCTGCTTCGCCATAGGCCTTCAGCATGAATTCTTCACCAACAATAGGGCTGCTGCACGTGATTTCTTCTGCACCGCGCACTTGCAGCTTGCGGAGTTCTTTATATGTAACGTAAGCAGTTACTTCAGCATTTCGGTAAACACTTACTTTGCCATTGTAGTGATAGTCTTCATCGTCCACGGAATAATGTTCACGCTTTTCGAGAAAGCGAGCGCCCTCTAAGTACAATTGCAGCGTGTGGCCCGATACACTGGCATGAATTTTTTCTTTGCCAACATGGGCATATACAATGCGCACTCCCTCTTTTTCGCCTTGTGTAAGCACTACATTAATTTTGGGCGATACCACAATTTTGTCAAATGAGGGTAAATCGCGAGAAAATTCTTGGGCGTGCACATACGTGAGCGCCAAGCAAAAGAAAAGGGGTATTGGTTTCATATCTCTGGGTTTTGGAGATAAGACAACCCAGAACGAGTTAACCCCTATTCAAGGGGAAAAGATTTTTTTACCGGAACGAGATCATGACTATTTCTTATGTCTTTTCAGGAAATCCCACGCCACGCGCGCGCCTTCCATATCTTGGTTTTGCGGGCCCACGGCTGTTTGTGCCGTTGGGGATAGCGGATTGGCAATACTAGGCATGTTGTGACCTCCGCCCACAACGGTGTAAAATTCTATTTCTTTGTTTGGGTTAGAGCCGCCAAACAACCGTTTTACAATGGTACTGTTATCGTTGGTGCTTATGTTGGGTAAGTTAGTTTGTACAACATCTGTAATGGGCACACCATTTACAGCTAACCAAAAATTCAAGGTTTCGGCTGATGACTTTACTGAACCGCGATTGCTGCCCGCCACGTTGCCTCCCGCAAAGGGCATCAACGGGT
This sequence comes from Bacteroidota bacterium, assembly GCA_018267275.1. GTDB lineage: Bacteria > Bacteroidota > Bacteroidia > Cytophagales > Cyclobacteriaceae > ELB16-189. The sequence continues at coordinate 573,596 of JAFDYV010000004.1, forward strand.
CAAGTGTTCCCACACAAATCATCATGGGCATCGCGGCTAATGGCGATGGGCATTCGCTAGGGTCGGGCTGATTGGCAATGAAAGGAGCAATCGCTGCGATTTTTGCATTGAGTTCAGTAGCCAACCGATAGCACATTAAACCTCCGTTGGAAACCCCCGTTGCGTAAAAACGCGTGTTGTCAACGCTAAATGATCTCTTTGTCCATTCAATTAACTCGCTGATAAAGGCAACATCATCTTGGTTTGAAAAGCCTTGGTTAGATGACGTGAGCTGCCGGCAGTCATTCCAGTTTTGGTTAGTACCGTTCGCATTGTTAGTGGTTGCATCAAAACCATTGGGTGCAACGAGCAAGAATTTTTCATCGTCTGCCACATTAGTCCAAACCCGGGTTCCGCCAGCCGTGGTTTCAAAGATTTCTGTCATGCTTTGGCCACCTCCGTGCAATAAAATAACGACCGGTGCATTAGCGGCAATCCCTGCCGGCTGGTACACTCTGAAGTAGCGAGTTTGGTTATTGATGGAGAGGGTTAGATTCTCATTCCACCCTGTAACAAAAATTTGCGCAGGCGCGGGTTCGCTTTTTTTACCGCAGCAAATAAGTAAGCCAAGTGAAACGATGGATAAAAAAGATAATCCCTTCATAAGTCTTTGAAAGATGCGACAATTTAATTAGACTTTAAACCACGAAAAGGTTTTGAAATCAAATGATTCGTTATGAATCGTGGCTAGGCTTTAAAATACTCCTCCAACTCGGCCAGCGTAGTGTTGCCGCGTAGGTCTTTGATTATTTTTCCTTTTTCGAGCAAAACAATACGGTCGCAAATTTCGGTTACGTGATTCAAATCGTGGCTAGAGATTAAGTAGGTCACTTGCCGGAGCTTGCGTTCGGCTTGCAGTAGTTCTTTCAATCTGATTTGAGAAGTGGGGTCTAGGTTTTCAAAAGGTTCGTCCAGCATAATTACTTGCGGATTGCCGATGAAGGAAGCGGCAATGCCCACCTTTTTCAGATTCCCTTTCGATAAATCGCCAATGTATTTGTTCTGCCCGTTAATCTCACCGTGAAAAATAACTTCAAACTTTGCTAAAAAAGATTTCAAATCATCAGCGCTGTAACCGTGCAGGTTTCCAACAAATCGGAAGTACTCATTTGGGGTTAGGTAGGGAATTAGAAATCCCTCATCTAAAAAAGAGCCGACTTGTTTTTTCCATTCATCATTGCCCCGCACATTTTTTCCATCGATGGTTACCACGCCCGCAGAGGCCTTCACCAAATCGAGCATCATGCGAAACAAGGTTGTTTTGCCCGCACCGTTGTTGCCGACCAAGCCAAAGCTTTCGTTGTTACCAATCGTGAGTGACTCCACATCTACTACTGTGGTGGTTTTATAAACTTTTTTGAGTCCTTTTACTTCTATCATGGCTATTATTCTTTACGGAAGCCCGCAGCTATTTCATATTTTTTGTTTTCGAACCGTTTTGCTGTCAGGTCAATCAGATAAGGGCGCAACGCTAAACCCGCTAGCCCTACTAACCCTACCGCCAATATTCCAATTTCATTTGAAAAGATGAATTTGAATGGAAGATAAAAAACGAAAGGCGCTAGTAAAATAGGAATGGCCATCACCCATTGGGCTGCGCCTACACCTTCATAGTTAAAAGCTCCACCTTTTTTCAAATCGATTTTTTGCGGCCCCCACATGGCCATGTTCATGATGATGAAAATGTTGATGCCCATGTTGAAGAGTGTCATGGCCAAGTGGAATAAGATAATCCGCCACCCTAAATACGCATATGGCAAACTCAACACAAAAGCCAATAGCGTAGTGGCACTTAACAACCAGTACTTTGACTCGATGAATTGTCGCATGGAAATCGGTCGCGTGAGGGTAAAATCAAAATGGCCACTTTGCCAGCTAAACAACAATTGGCCATAATTAATCATGAATGCTCCGGTAATAAACGTACCCGCAAATAAGACCGTACTGGGAGGCATCGCATGACCGGTACCGCGGTCTCGATAAAAAACCAGCCCGTAGAGTAAAAAGAATATGCTCACGAACAAAAAAGTTCTCGGCCGTTTGTTTCGCAAAATCAATTTAATTTCCAAACTGATCCATTCGCCATAGGCACCAAACCCTTGCAGAAATTGCCAGTCGCTATACTTTCCCCATTCGGTGGCGCTGTCTTTTTGCGAACTCCATTCATCGCCATACATACTCGAAACAAAAACCCGAAAATTGAGCCAATACAAAACGGTCAAGAGCGCGACAGAAAAAATGAGAACGAACAAAATGGTAGACGACCGATGGAAGATTGCCACAGACACATCTGACAACTGAAACCATTGATAGTAATCGGCTGCACCAAGCAACCCAAACACGCCAACCAGTATGGCAATGCCAACAATGGTGTCGTCCCATTTCTTTTTGTAGTAGATAATTAAGTAGTGCAATAGAAGGCTAATGGTAATTAAGCTGCCCAGCCAACCCAGTGCTGCCGATAATCCCCATTGCCGAGCGACAAGAGTCAACGTAAAAGGAGCGAAGAGCAAAAAAACTGAGCTGTTGAAAACGTGTACCAGCGATTTCGACAACAAGTAATGCGCAATGAAAGATCGTTTGATGGGCAAATGCAAATAAGGCTGAACATCAAGCGCTGGCAGGTTCTGCATGAAGTAGCGCATCACAAACTCAAAGCCAAAGTAGTAGAGCAAAATTTTGTTGACGAATAAAAGACTGTCATCTTGCTTCAAATAGTTGGTGATAATTCCATTCAGCGCAAAGCCCAGGCCCAGCGAGTAGCCGACAATCATCAAGGCTAGAAAGCCCATGAAAATACCCTTCGCTAACTCTTTGCTGAAGGCAGACGAGCGAGTGAATTTTAGGTAAGCGTGTTGAAGAAAAGTAGAGGTCACGAAATTCTAGTAGTGAAACGGATAATTCATCATTAAGTCAGACCTTTTATCAAATCCGCACCTTTCTCCGCAATCATCATAGTAGGTGCATTCGTGTTTCCGCTGCTGATTACGGGCATCACCGAAGCATCGATTACACGTAAGTTCGAAACACCTTTCACACGCAACTCCGCATCAACTACCGCCATTTCTTCTACACCCATTTTACACGTGCCCACAGGGTGATAGATGCACTCGGCTGTTTCTCGGATGTGATTCAACCAGGCCTCATCTGAATCGCGTTGCTTGGGTAAATGTGTTTTTATTCGGATGCTCGCAAATGCATTTGCCTCCAGTACTTCCAACGCTTTTCGTCCGCCTGCCACTTGCACTTTTTTGTCCTCTTCCGCGCTCAAATAATTGGGATCTATGATGGGTGGTTTGTCCAAATCGGCAGATTGTAGGGCCACATAGCCTCTGCTCTCAGGTCGAACTTGTGCCGGGAAAATCGAGTAGCCGTCTTGTTTTGAATACGTGCTCATGTTGTACATGTCCGAAACCTTGTCATCGCCCGCATTTGTCGGTGTAAACTGAAATTGAATATCGGGCCGCGTTTTTTCGGGTGATGATTTCAAAAATGCTACCGCTTCTAATGGGCCGATGGACATCGGGCCACTTTTAGTAACGAAGTATTCAATTAACGCAGCTGCCTGCTGATACCACGGTAAATAGTAATTGTTTGATTTAATGTTGCATTGGCTACTCACAGGAAAGAAAATGTGGTCGTGCAAATTTTTACCCACACCAGGCAATTCTTTTTTCAGATCGATGCCGTGTTTTTTCAGTTCATCTTTTGCACCGATGCCCGAGAGCATGAGCAGTTTGGGCGACTCAAATGCGCCCGCACTTACAATCACTTCCCTGCGCGCACGGGCCACCATGGTTGAACTCCGACTCGTCATAAACTCAACGCCTGTTGCACGTTCCCCTTCTATAACAATTCTTTTGCAAAGCGCTCCGGTAATGACAGACAAATTAGTTCGCTTTAGCGCAGGCACTAAAAATGCTTTGGCTGCACTAAAGCGCTTGCTGTTTTTCATGGTGTATTGAAACCAGCCCGCGCCTTCTTGCTTGGCACCATTCACATCATCATTTTTTGGAATGCCTTTTTCGGCACACGCCTCAATGAAAGCCTGCCCCATAAGCGTGTGGTACCAATGGGCTTGTGTTACGTTGAGCAGCCCGCCTTTGGCATGAAATTCATTTTCAAACTGCTCGTTGTGTTCCGATTTCTTGAAGTACGGTAACACATCATCATATCCCCAACCTTTGTTGCCTAAACTCTTCCAGTGGTCATAGTCTTCGCGTTGGCCGCGAATGTAAGCCATGGCGTTGGTGGAGCTACTACCCCCCAGTACTTTACCCCGTGGATGATAAATTTTACGGTTGTTCAAGTGAGTTTGCGGTGCTGTCCAATAGCAGTTCCAATCCACATTACTGTGATGAAGTTTCAAATACGCCTGGGGAATATGAATCTCGGGTTTGGAATCCTTACCTCCAGCCTCTATCAACAATACTGTTTTCGACTCGTCCTCAGAAAGTCTATTGGCTAAAATGCAACCAGCCGAACCGGCACCGATAATGATGTAATCGTAGGTCATGTAATAGTTGATTATTCGATTGGTGCTAAACTAACGAATTGCCGAATCATCGAATCAAGTTAAGAAATAGTCCTTATTGCATTGCTATAGTCGCTTTGCAAATCTTCGGGCAACTTTGCGAGTACGGCATTTATCTTTTTTAGTTGACCTTGATAAAGATTGAGGATGACTGCGCTTTCTCGTAATGGTATCTTCGCTTGCTTTATTTTTTCACAAAAAAAGATTCGTAATTCTAAGTCCGTTTCGTCTCGGTTGGAATATTTAATGTGGCGATTAGTGTAGCGCAGTATTTTTCGCAACATCTTTTTCACGAGGTACAAATTGCGACCCTTCAATTCTTCAAACTGCGCATCTATTTCTTCTTTGATTTGTTGAACATAGCCCGCCTCATTTTGCGACTCAAACAGCAGGTAACCTAATAATTCCTTATTTTCCTTTTTGTATTTCGCGAGGCGCAAGCAGAGGGCTTGCAATACATCGGCATCGGTTTCTTGCAATTGTTTTTTTATTTCTGCGAGGGAGGCGAAGGTCATGGGTCGATTCGATAATTTGCTGATTCGGTAATAGGTTGATTCTTTATGTGGCAAATTAACGAATCACCGAATTGCAGAATCATCGAATTGCTTAAAAAGCTCCCACACCACAATCCCCAAACAAACCGAAATGTTCAAAGAGTGTTTCGTGCCAATTTGCGGAATTTCCAACGCTAAATCGCCCAACGCAATTACTTCATCGCTCACACCATTTACTTCGTTGCCGAAGACTAAACAATACTTTTGATTTGGTTCGGATGAAAACGTGTTGAGCGGAATGCTATCCGTTGTTTGCTCCACAATCACGATCTTGTAGCCATCGGATTTAAGCTTCTGCACTGCTTCCGCAGGATGTTCGGCATATTCCCAAGCTACTGATTCGGTGGCACCCAATGCTGTTTTGTGTATTTCGCGGTGGGGTGGAGTGCCGGTGATTCCCGTCAAATAGATTTTCTCGATGCGAAACGAATCGGCCGTGCGAAAAGCTGAGCCCACGTTATGCAGACTTCGCACGTTGTCGAGCAAAATACAGACGGGGATTTTTTCTGCTCCTTTGAATTCGTCTACCGAAATGCGACCGAGTTCTTCGAGTTTTAGTTTTTTCATTTCTTAATCGTCACCTACCATACCAATGCAAGTTACCTTGGCAGGATTCCATTCGTCCAACCTGCTTTTGTCACGGTTAAAGTTCCAAGCTTTGGTGGCCTTGAACCTTTCTTCATTTGTTTGCTTTACGAGCGCCACAAACCCTGCATTGATCTCTTCTCCGTCTTGGCAGGTGCCGATAGCCAATATCTGATTTGGCAGAACATTCTTCACTTCGAGCACGTCCAGAATTAGGTTCCCCCCCTCGTCAAGTTGTTCAAAAATGGCGACTATCAAGTTACCCTTTGTGTACCAACTTCCGGTAAGCTTAGTTGGGTCATCATAAGCAGACAGTAAAGTGCCTTCGCGCAGGGTAAACCCGGCAAGCATCGGAACATCTTTTTCGTTCTTATGTTTTTTGCCTATCAAGGCGGCATAACCTCCGGCAAATTTGCCCTGTGCCCACAGTGAATTAATTAAAAACAAGAAAGCACACAAGATTCCTATTTTCATATCAATTTGATTTTGCCAAATTGATGATAATCTCCCAGTTGAACTGAACAAACTTATGGAGTGATTCTTCTGTGATGCGCTCTTGGTCGCTGTGCGCCCCAAAGCCTTTGGGGCCATCTTCCAGATCCGTAATCGGGCCAATGCCATAGCATTGCATGCCCTTGGCTTGCAAATACGCTTTATCGCTGGCACCAGTAGTCATCACCGGCAGTGTTACGGTGTTATATATCTTTGAAATCGCTTTTTCGGTAACGGCAAAAGCTTCGGTATCTAATCGCGAAGGTTTTGAAATGGGGCGCCTGTTGGCACCTGTTGGCACAATTTCAATTTGTGAGTCGTTGATGACGCGTTTCATTTCTGCGATAAAGTTGGTCATGTCTTCATCGGGCAGTGCGCGCACATCCAACGTTGCTTCGGCCTCACTGGGGATGATATTAACAAGATACCCGCCTTTGATAATGTTTGCCGATACAGATGTGCGCAAGGTAGAATACATTCGGGGTTCTTTGGCGGCAAAATATTCCTGGGCCTTCTCCGCTTCAATTCCGCCATTTACAACCGCCATGTAACGGGCGGCATCTGCGGGTGGGCTGATGGATGCCAAACGCGTAAAAAAAGTCCGTGTGGTTTCGTTCAGGCGCATGGGCGATTGCCAGGCAGCGATTTTGGCAACGGCATTCGCCAAATGTACTACGGCATTGTCTTGCAAGGGAACCGAACCGTGCCCAGCGGGGCCTTTCGCAATCAACTTTAATCCATTGGGTACTTTTTCGGTTGTCGATACTGAAGCGTAGATTATTTTTCCATCTTTTCGAGTAACACCACCGCCTTCGGCAAAGCAGTACTCGGCATCAATTTCAGCCCAGTGTTCATTCACCATCAACTCAATTCCCACTTTGGTATTTGATTCCTCTCCTGATTCAGCCAAAAAAATTACATCTCTGTCCAATGAAATGTTCAATCGTTTCAGTTGCAGCATCACCATCAAGGCTGCCACTACATTGTCTTTATCATCTACCGACCCACGGGCGTACACATAGCCGCCTTCGCGCGTGGCCGAGAAAGGAGGATGAATCCATTTGGTGGTATCCACGCTCACAACATCGGTGTGTGCCATCAATAACACAGGTTTCTTTTTGCCGTTCCCTTTCAGGCGTGCCACCAAATTGGGATGCTTTGGATTGTTGAAAAATATTTTGGTGGCAATACCTTCTTTCTCGAGCACCGTTTTCAGATAATCGACAACAGGCGCTTCGGTGCCGGTGGCGGTGCTGGAGTTGATGCGCAAGATGGCTTGAAAGTGGCGCATGGTTTCATCTTGAAGTTTGTTCCAGTCAGGTTGCTTGGTTTGCGAAAAGGCAAATGAAGAAACGAATAGGAGTAAAGTAGCTACACGCATAGTTAAGTGTGTTGAGAGTTCAAGATAAATAGATTTTTGTTCACCGAAATACGTGCCTGATCAAACCCAGCGTATTAGGTTAATTGCTGTTAAAAAAGATCTGCAAAATTGCCTTTGCTTGGCCATTTGCCAGAGCTTTGTTGAGGTTGTAGGAAGGTGTTGCGTTTGTTGTTTACATCTTTCTACGGCCTAAATGTTTGCGATTTGATACTTACTCGAGTCTACTAGCTCCTCTTCCTATAACTCCACACAGCCAATGAATTGAGCACAATGGCGAAGCCGAAGACGGTAAGTAAATGAAAGCGGATGTCCCAGAGCGTGCTGCCTTTGAGCACTACCATCCGCATGACATCGATGAAGTAGGCCACGGGGTTGACTTTGGTGAACGCCTGCGCCCATGCGGGCATGCTGTCGATGGAGGTGTAAAGGCCGCCCAGCAAAATGAAAATCATCATCATGAAAAAAGAAAGCAACATAGCCTGCTGCTGCGTAGCCGACACAGTGGAGACGAGCAAACCGAGGCCTAATACAGCCAGCAGGTACACCCCTGCAAAAAAGTAGATCGTGAAAATGTTGCCCAACGGAGCAATGCCATACACGAGGTACGATATAGCGAGGCCGATGGTAAGGATGATGAGGCCCAACACCCAAAACGGTATAAGCTTGCCGAGGATGAATTGATATTTTTTAATCGGTGTCACGTTGATTTGCTCAATGGTGCCGACTTCTTTTTCTTTCACAATGTTGAGTGCCGAGAGAAATGCGCCTACCATGGTAACAAGGATCACCAAAATGCCCGGCACCATAAATATGCGGTAGTTCATGTAGGGATTAAACCAGTTGATGGGCGTGACTTCAATGACAGGCTGGGAATTGAACCGCGGTAGTTGCAGCCACTCCGTTCGCACCTCGCGGTTGAAATCGCCAATGATGGTTCGTAAATACGCACTACCAAGGTTGGCCTTCACACCATTGATGGCATTGAGGGCCATGAAAAGCGTGGCCTTATCTTCTTTTATTAATTGCCTTTCAAACTTGGCAGGTATTTGCAACACCAAATCAGCCTGGTCGTTTTCAACATAGGTGAGTGCTTTGTTATACGAATCGGTGTAATCCACCAACTGAAAATACGAGGTGGCGGTAATCTTGTTCACCAATTCACGTGAATATGCTGAGCGGTCAAAGTCCACCACGCAGAGCTTCACGTTCTTTACTTCGTAGTCGGCCGCCAATGGCATGATAAGCAGCTGGATGGCGGGCATCATAAAAATGATGCGCAGGATGGCCGGGTTGCGAAACACCTGGCGAAATTCTTTCTCCAACAAAATTTTCAACACCCTCATTCCAATCGAGTTTTAAATTTTCGGATGCTCACCACCATGAAGAACAACGTCATACCTGCTAAAATGAGCGTCTCCTTCCACACAAACTCAAAACCCAGCCCTTTAATCATGATGCCTTTCACGATGTAGTAAAACCACTTGGCCGGCACCAGGTTGCTCACCACCTGTAAAGGCACGGGCATGTTTTCTACGGGAAACATAAATCCGCTGAGCATGATGGTAGGAAGAAATAAACCCATGAGTGAAATGAGCATAGCAGTTTGTTGTGAATCGGCCACCGATGAAATCAACAGCCCCAACGCCAACACCGTGATGGTGAAGAACAAACATTCGCCCACGAGCAACGCGAGGTTGCCTTGGATGGGCACTTCAAGCACATAAAAACTCAGCAATAAAATGCTGGCGATGTTCACGGCTGACAACAAAAAGTACGGCACCATCTTGGCAATCACCACGCGTATCGGCACAATAGGCGACACAAGTATCACCTCCATCGTGCCCATTTCTTTTTCGCGCACGATGGAGATGCTCGTCATCATGGCGCACACGAGCATGAGCACCATGGCCATTACGCCCGGCACAAAATTGTATGAGCCTTTCATCTGCGGATTGTACAACATCCTTAACTCGGTGTTGATGGTGTAGGGCAAATCCTGATGGCCTTTCATACTACTTTGGTAATCCATGACGATAGCCGTGGCATAGTTGGCAAGTGTATTGGCCACGTTGGGATCGGTGGCATCCGTCACCAACTGCACTGCTGCCCTGTTGGTGTGCAGCAGCAAATACTGAAACTGCGTGGGGAACACGACAGCCATTCTTATTTTACCTTCTCGAAAGGCGGCCTCCAACTCATGGTCGCTCTTGATGTCGCGCACGATATCGAAATAGCGACTGGCGTTGAGTTGACGAATAATGGCGTTGGTGGTTTCATCTTTGGAGTTGTCGAGTATGGCGATGCGCGTGTTTTTTACTTCGTTGGTGAGGGCGAAACCAAAAATTAAAATCTGCGCTACCGGTAGGCCAAAGAGGATGAACAAAGTCTTCTTATCACGCCAGAGGTGAAAAAATTCCTTTCGAATGAAGAATATGAATTGTTTCATTTTTACTTCCTCAATTATTTAATTTGATAATTGACAAAACGCAGTTGACAACGCTTTGTCAATTGCCATTGGCCTGTTGTCAACTGACTAATCATCTCCTCGTTTCGCCCTTCTCGCCAATTTCAAAAACACGCCTGCCATATCGCTTGCTGAAAATTGCTCTTTCAATTCCGTGGGTGTACCCAGTGCGTCAATGCGCCCATCTACCATGATACTTACTCGGTCGCAATACTCCGCCTCATCCATGTAATGGGTAGTCACGAACACGGTAGTGCCTGCATGCGCGGCTTCATAGATCATTGTCCAGAATTCGCGCCTCGTTACAGGATCTACTCCGCCTGTGGGTTCATCCAGAAACACAATCTGGGGTTCGTGCACCATTGCCACTGAAAAGGAAAGTTTTTGTCGCCACCCCAGCGGCAACGACTTCACCAGTGTGTTCGCCTGTTCGCTCAGTCCCAGGTGCTGTAGCATAAAATCAGTCTTCGATTTTATCTGTCCATCTGTCAATCCATAAATACCTCCATAGAAGCGGATGTTCTCTTTGATTGTCAAGTCTTCGTACAGCGAAAATTTCTGACTCATGTAGCCGATGCTCTTTTTGATTTTCTCTGCCTCGCGAAACAAATCAAAGCCCGCCACCGTGGCCTCGCCTCGCGTGGGGAACGAAAGCCCGCACAGCATGCGCATAGCTGTAGTTTTGCCCGCACCATTCGCTCCAAGAAATCCAAAAATCTCTCCCCGCTTCACGTCAAACGAAATGTTGTCCACCGCAGTAAAGCTGCCGAATTGCTTGGTTAAGTTTTGTACTGCTATGGCGTTCATTCTTTTACTTGTTCATCAGTTTCATAAACGAATCCTCAATGGTTGGCTCGGTGCGTTTGAACTGAGCATCCGCAATTCCTTTCTTCTTCAAGGCCGTTTCTATTTCCAATATCGACTGCCCATCGTTATGAAAAATCACATGATGCTCCTGCCCAAAAGGGTAGCACGAAAAAACTTCGTACATCGATTTTAATTCTTTCATCAGCACATACATGTCGCTGGCGCGTACGGACCACAGCGGTTTGCCAAGCTTGTTCATGATGCCCTTGGGAGTATCGATGTCCAGCAAACTTCCCTGCTGAATCAATGCCACACGGTCGCACAAGCTCGCCTCATCCATATAAGGCGTTGATACCACGATGGTGATGTTTTGCTTTTGCAGTTGCCGCAGCAATTCCCAAAACTCTTGTCTGGACACGGCATCTACCCCCGTAGTTGGTTCATCCAAAAACAACACAGATGGTTTGTGAATGAGTGCGCAGCACAAGGCCAACTTCTGTTTCATCCCACCCGAGAGTGCACCTGCCTTGCGATGCTTGAATTTTTCTATCTGGATATAAATGTCTTTCACCAGATCGTAGTTCTCCTCGATAGTAGTATCAAAAAGTGTGGCAAAAAAAGAAAGGTTCTCCTCCACCGATAAATCCTGATACAACGAAAAGCGCCCCGGCATGTAACCCACCCGCTTGCGAATGGCTTTGAAATCTTTCACCACGTCAAACCCATCTACACTGGCGCTGCCACTGTCGGCAATCATCAGCGTAGTGAGAATGCGGAACAGCGTTGTCTTGCCCGCACCATCCGGCCCAATCAACCCAAACAATTCGCCCTGCTCTACATCAAAAGAAATCTCTTTCAACGCCTGCACCGAACCCTTATTGGCTTTGAAGGACTTTTGTACGCCATTGACAATTACTGACTTCATTTGGTACAAAGTTGACAGTTGACAAATCTCAATAGACAATTCGCGGGCGTTGTCAATTGTCTATTGCTTATTTAGTTTCACATCGCCATACATCCCCAACTTCAAATAGCCATCGTTCTTCACGGTAATCTTCACGGCATACACGAGGTTGGCACGTTCTTCTTTCGTTTGAATGGTTTTCGGTGTAAACTCTGCCTTGTCCGAAATCCAAGCAATGGTTCCGGAATAGCTTTTGGTTCCCTTGCCATCGTCCACCAATACGTTCACCGATTGGCCCAGCTTTATTTGAGGTAACTGAGTCCCCGTCAGGTAGGCGCGTAGCGTCATCGTCTCCAGGTTGGCAATTTTGTACAAAGCCTTTCCAGGAGCTGTCACTTCATCTTTCTCCACATATTTGGTGAGCACCGTTCCGGAGAGGGGGTTAACCAAAATAGATTTCTTGATTTGGTCATTCAGTTGGTCGACCTGCGCTTTCAGGGGGAGGGTTTCGCTTTGAAGGGAACGGGATGTAATCGATAGCGAAGATTTGGTGGCATTGTACTGCTTTTGCAAAAAGGCCAATTGAGCATTTAAATCATCCAATTGCTTTTGCGTAGCTGCGTCTGACTTCAATAAATTTTCAATCCGCTTCTTTTCAAACTCAGCCGTTGTGATTTGCTCTTTGATGGTGGCCAGCTGCGATGACATGTCGGGTTGTTTCGCCAATACCGCACGCATAGAATAGGTCAGTTGTTTTTTACGAAGGAATAGTTGAGTCGTGTCGATGTAGCCGATCACTTCGTTGGCTTTTAGTTGTTGACCTTCGGCAACGGCAAATTCAACAACTCTACCTGTGGCTTCCGATGACACGATGGTTTCTTCTGCCTCAAAATTTCCAGAGGCATCAAAATCATTGGATGAATTTTTGCAAGCTGAAAATGTCAGCAGCAAAACAAACACGATCGGTAGGAATTTAAATGAATTGCTCATCGTACTGGGGGGTTGTTAATTTCCTGAAATATTTTGATACGCATATTGTGACAACTGCAACTGAATTTGATGCAAAAGTCGGTTTTGTTTGGCTTGGTCTTCCGCATTCAACTCACGAAGCAAGTCGTTGGTAGAGATCACTCCATTTTCATGCTGTGCTTTTGCTGTGGAACTGATATTGGATCGCAAGGCTACAATTTTGTCGTCCACTTCGATCAGCTTCGCCAGCTTCATTACTTCCTGGCTTTGTTGCTTCAATTGCAAATGCGTGTTGAATAGAAATGTTTCTTTTTGATAATTCAATTGTTGCACATTTAGATTCAACAGCTGCTTATCACGATTGGCGTTGTAGAGCCCCGACAAATTCCAATTGAAGCGCAATCCGCCAATGTAATATCCTGCAAAATCGTTGAGCAAGGCGTTCAATCCGGGTCGGCCATATCCACCTTGGAGAAATAAATTGAACCTTGGCAAATTGCGAGTCTGTGCCGATTTGTATTGTGCCTCCAACAACGAAGCTTGTGAATTGTACAGCAATAATTCCGGACGACTGATGGCGGACGTTTCTTGAAACGTAAGCACCGCTGGGTTGTCGAACACTGTCTCTTCACCTATTTTTTGATTGATGAAATAGCTAAGCATATCGATATAAGCCGTTCTCAACGATTTCATTTCGATCGCCCGTTGGTCAGCTTTCAATAATTCAGCTTTTAAAATATCCGCATTCGATTTAAAGGATGTTCCGTTTTGAATGGCCGCTTCCGTTTTGTTCAAACTCGTTTGCAAATCCTTTTTAAGCAATCCGATTTGATTGAGTTGTGCATCGGCCATTAAAATACCGAAGTACAGTTGATTAATACGCTCTTTCACTTTATACAACTCCACCTCCACTCGTTGGTCTTCTACTTTTGCATTGGCCTCGGCAATGGCCGATTGTTGTTTGATGGTGCCTCCATCGTACAATGCCTGATTCACTTCACCATAAACACGATACTGATCTTTGCTCAATGGCTGAATATCCACACCCGGAAAAGAAATCGGCACCTTGGTCACTTCTGATTGATAGGTAGCTTGTCCTATAATGGTGAATTGCGGCAAAAAGCCGGAGTGGGCGTTAGCCACGCTGTAGTCTTTACTTTTCACAAGCAACTCTTTCTGCTTGATCAAGGGAAAATTCTGTAGGGCGAGTTCATGACATTTATCAAGAGTAAGCCCTTGCCCAAATAGTTGGTACGAAATCGCTTCGATAATTAATAGAAACAAAATTCGTTTCATTTTGAAGTTGGTTTTATTGAAAGCAAAATAAATTCACTAACCTGCCCAATTCGATGAGCCATCATATTGTCGAATTTTTTGTCATCCAGCTCAAGGACTGATTTTAAAACCGGCTTAGCGATCATGGGGTAAATACACAGCGACATGATGTTGATGAGCAATTGACCGGGCTCGATTTTATTGATGGTTTTTGATCTAATCGCATCATTGACTAAAACTGAAAATCGTTTCAAGATTAAGTTGGGCGACATGCCTGAAGCTTTGGCATGGTTCAATAGGCGTTCAGGCGACTGTTGCAGTTCTTGCAAAACGAAAAGCGGCAAATACGGATTGGCGACAATTAATGTGATCTCGTGTTTCACCATTTCGCGAATCACGTCTTCTAATTTTCTATCTGAAAAAACGATTTGACCTAAACCTGAAAAAAACTCTTTTACCTTTTGTTCAAAAATTAGATCGAACATTTTGTCTTTGCTACGGAAGTAATAATGCAGCAATGCACGGTTTATATTAGCTTCTTTTGCGATGTCGTCCATGCGAGCGGCCGCATATCCCTTTTGCGTGAAAACTTTCATGGCCGCCTCTAAAACCAGTTTTTCGGTTTGATTGTCTCGCTTTTCCTTAGCCATCTTATTTAACTAAAATGTTAAACTATAACGCTAATTAATTGAATTGGTTACGATTTTTCAAAAAATTTGGAGATTAGGTCAGAGTTTGTGTTCGGGATAATTGCTTTACCAACCTTTTTATCTGTGGCAAATGGTGCAAAAAATGTTCGTGAAAGAATCGGAGCGCCTGGCTTGCATTTAATTTCCCCGCCACCACATGTTTGTAAATCTTTCGTTTGCTTTGGTGAGGCTGGATTCTGTCAAGCAGCTCCTTGATCTCGTTTCGCACTAAATCCCATTCTTCCTCAAGCTGTTGTAATGACGTGGCGCGGATGGTCTGCTGCACCACCGCCTGAGGCGCCTTAAATTTTAATGGCAACCGCTGACTGATGATTAATAAGCTCATCTTTACCTCTTCCCAAAGTCCGGTGTCTAACGCATTTTCTATCCCCTGTATTTTCTTTTGCATGTACATAACAGAAAGCCGCTCGGCAGTGATCAGGTGCGCGATGATTTGTAAAATGGACCACCGATTTTCATTACTGGCCGCAAGCAGTTCGGCCGGTAAATTTTGCATCTCCTTCAAAAATGATGCACGCCTCTCTTCGAGATGCTGATAGGAACTCTGTAAACGATCAATCATAACCTAAAATACACATTGACAATTGAGCATCTAATTAATAACTTTCAAGACCTAAAACAAACTTAAACCCTTAACACTATGGAACAGTATGCAGGATTCTGGAAACGATTCGGTGCGATTATCATTGACGGTATTATTATTTGGGTACTTCAGGCCTTTGTTTTTGTTCCGATTTTGGGAGCGCTCGGGCTCGGCTTTTTTAACAACATGGAAGACCTGCAGAGCGGAGATCCTGAAGCAGCAATGGGCATGGTTGGAGCAATCATTGCTGCCGCTGGGGCAATTTGGGTGCTGACGATGATTATCCAAGTACTCTACTTTACTTTTATGGAATCGTCCAAAACGCAGGCTACACTTGGTAAAATGGCACTTGGAATCATCGTGACAGACATGAACGGAGCTCCATTGAACTTTTCAAAAGCGCTGGTGCGTAATCTTTGTCGCCTGTTGTCAAATTTTACAATGCTTATTGGCTATATCATTGCAGCGTTTACCGCAAAGAAACAAGCGCTGCACGACATCATTGCCGGCACGCTCGTTGTTAACAAAAAATAGTCGGTCACTTTTCTTGAAATCGAAAAAAGCTCCATCGTGGAGCTTTTTTCATCTGAGCATATTGATGGCGTTGTTGTGCATTCGAATGGTTGCCGGCAGCCATCCTATCAATTCACCGTCTGCTTCGAGCTGGGCTGGTTTTGCCGATGAAAGGACTAAATCACTTGCCACACTATAGTGAACTTGCCGCGCATTCACTTTTTGTTTGTTCTTTAAGTGCTGCAAGTACCACAAGAACTTTGCCAGCGGTACGTCTCCACCTACAAACAAATTAAACAGGCCGTCATCCAGATTTGCTTGCGGTGCTACGTAAATCTTATTTCCAAAGGACTTGCCATTGGCAATCGCTACCACGCGCGCGCTCCCCTTCCAGCTAAACTGCTCCGAAACCAACTCCAATTCTTCCGGTTGATGGGAAAAGAAAGTTTTAACAATTGCTGCCAAATATCGCCCTTGTGCTCCCAGCCAACTCGGCATGTTGGCCATCTCCGCTACAGTGGTTGGACCCATTCCTGCACTACATACATTCATGAAATACTCCTCTATCGCATTACCGCGATTGTCGTGGCAGTATATCTTGCCGATATCTGTCGAATGAGGTGGGTTTTGCAATAACTCCAATAAATATTTTGCGTCTGCACGAATTTCGCTGGCGCCCGCGAAATCATTTCCAGACCCAATTGGGATTACACCCAGAACCGGTCTATTTGGCAAGGTCATTATGCCATTCAGCACTTGGTGTAATGTGCCATCGCCACCGGCTGCTAACAACACATCACAATTTGAGCCCTGAGTAGCGGCCAGATCACGAGCGTGCCCGGCAAACTTGGTTTCAAAAACTGTTGTTTGATGATGGGCCTGCAAGGCTGGCAATATAGACGAGTAGAACTTTCGCTTTTTGCGTGAAACAGCGTTGAGGATGATGCCTACTCTCAAGTGAAATTCAAATTCTAACGTTCCGACTAATTGAATTTTGTAATCAATTCACTATTTGCAGTTCTTTTTGATGGCGGCCTTGGCTTCAGCTGAGCCCAGTTCTTCTGCCCGTTTGAAATCCAGGCAACCATCGTAGTTGTTGCTCATGGCAATTTTCACCAATGCCCGTTGATAATATGTTTCAGCGTCATTTGGATAAATGTCGATGGATGCAGTATAATCTTCAACCGCTCCTGCGTAGTCTTCTTTTTGTGTTTTGCTCAGCGCTCGGTTATCGTAGTAGGTGGGGTTGTCACTATCCAATTCAATTGCCTTGGTGTAATCGGTAATGGCGCCATCGTAGTCTTGCATGGTGTGTTTTAGCACTCCGCGCAGGTTAAAGGTCTCGGGGTCATCGTTGTCTAGCTCCAGCGACTTATTATAGTCTTCAAGTGCCCCTTTTAAATCTTCTTTCGCGGTTTTCGCAAGCGCCCTGTTCTCATACTTCAGTGGATCTTTGGGGTCAATCTTGATTGCTTGGTCATAGTCGGCAATTGCTTTATCAAAATTGCTGGTATTGTAAAATGCCACTCCGCGGTAGTTGTAGAGGTTAGCATCATTCTTATCGATGTCAATGGCTTTGGTATAATCGTCAATTGCGCTGATGTATTCGCCCAATTCAGATTTAACAATTCCACGGTTGAAGTATTTGTCGTCATCGATCGGGCCTAGCTCCAGGGCTTTTGAGAAATCGAAATAGGCGCCTTGCAAGTCTTCAATGTTGTACTTGGCGAAGCCGCGATTTGTATATGCTTCAGTGTACTTGGCATTGAATCGTATTGCCTTGTCTAGGTCCACAATGGCTCCTTCATCATCCCCTAAATTTACTTTGGCTTCTCCCCGATAGTTAAAAGCTTCAGCCAAGGTAGAATCGATGTCGAGCGCAAAGTTGAAATCACCAATGGCGCCATAGAAGTCGCGCAAGCCCATTTTTGCACGGCCGCGCATGATATAAGCCGTTTTATTTTTAGGATTGGCCTCAAGCACTTTGGTGAGATCTGCTTTTGCTTCAATAAAGTTGAGCGATGCAATTTTGCGCTTGGCCACATCCAACTGCTGATCGATGGTTTGGGCCAGCGCGCTAGCTGCCATTCCGCAAAGAACAAGTACAAAAATACGTTTCATAGCTTCGTTAGAACGAAGCAATTTATGAAATGGCCGCAACATGCCCAATGTGCTTGCGAAACGAATGTTTTGATTAGTTCAAGAATGTGCTGCGTTAGGGCGATTAATGCGCGCCAGGGCTTCTTCAATTTCTTTTAAAAGCACCTGTTTTTCAACAATGTCTGGTGGTAAGTTCCCACCCTCTGATTTTAGAATTAGTTGTCGAAACATGTTCACGTCTTCTTTTAGCACCTTAGCAGTATGCTGTAGGGCGAGTTTCATTTTTTCCATAGCATTTGGTTTTGCGTTGATACGGTTCACGGTGCATTAGACACCCTGCTTTGATGAAGGTTTAGACCTTTGATGTAATTTTATTACCGTTTCTAACGCTTCCACGTACATTCGCAATATGCGAAAGTCGACATTCTTTTTAGCCGCTGCATTTGCGGCCACCATCCAAGGGTTTGCCCAGGAGCGACCTTTGGACATGAAAATGGATTTTGAAGAGTATGATCCCCCCACCAGTTTGAAAGTGGAGGAACACCGCCTCACGCGCGCCAAGTATCCATTTATTGATATCCACAACCATCAGGGCAACATGAACAACGCTGACTTAAGTGGCTTGATCAAGGAAATGGATAAGCTCAACATGGCGGTGATGATTAACCTGAGCGGTCGTGGTTTTCGCAGCAGCGGAGACCATTTAGAAAGATCTATTGAAAACATCGCCAAGCAATACCCCAAGCGGTTTGTGCTGTTTACCAACATTGATTTTGGCGCCATTGACGATGCGGATTGGACTGCGCGCACTGTAAAACAGCTGGAAATGGACGTGAAGCGGGGAGCTAAGGGATTGAAAATCTATAAAAGCTTAGGGATGTTCAACCGAGATAGCAAAGGCAATCGCATTCACATTGACGACCCACGCATCGACCCTGTGTGGGCGAAGTGTGGCGAGCTAGGCATTCCGATTTTAATTCATGCGGCTGACCCGAAGCAATTTTGGGAACCAATAGACAAAAACAATGAGCGGTGGCTGGAATTAAAGCTGCACCCAACTCGCAGGCACGATACCGACACGGTAAAGTGGGAAACCATTATCGCAGAACAGCACAACATTTTTCGTAAGCACCCGAAAACAAAATTCATCAACGCACACTTGGGTTGGTTTGGCAGCGACCTGAAAAAACTAAGCCAGTTGATGGAGCAATTTCCCAACATGTACACCGAGATTGGTGCCGTGATTGCAGAATTGGGTCGACAGCCACGGGCAGCAAAAGCATTCCTCACCAAATACCAAGACCGAGTACTTTTTGGCAAAGACAGTTGGGTGCCTGATGAATATGAGACCTATTTTCGCGTGTTGGAAACCGAAGACGAATATTTCCCTTACCACAAACGCTATCACGCATTTTGGCGTATGTATGGCATAGGTTTGTCTGACGAAATTCTAAAGAAGATTTATTACAAAAATGCTCTACGACTTTTACCAAATATGGACGCGAGTATTTTTCCAAAGTAGAGATTAAAAAATTTTAACGAAGGACGCGGACATCTAAAAGCAATTGTTTTCAACTAATGGTCAAGACATGATTCAAAAAACTATTCTATTTCTTATGATTTTGTCGGTCGCCTTTTCGTGTCGGCCAAAACAAAATGTGGCGATTGACACATCGCCCGAACTCATGCAGTTCTTGGATAGTCTTTCGCCCGGCCGTTCGAGAGGCTTGGGTCTATCAGAAAGCGACATGAGTGTTGAAAGTTTCAATCGCTTGCTTGAAAAAACGCAAAAACAACTTGCCCGGCTTCATTCGTTTGATACCGCCCAACTGGCGGGCGATTTGCTCATTGATTGGAAGTTTGCGGAAAGCTTACTGGCAGGTAGGGAAATCGACCAAAAGGCGCAACGTTGGCGAAAAGACCCGCGCGTTTACATGGCCTTTACGGGAGTAAGCGCTGTGATTGAATCACCTGCTAGCAATACAAGAAAAATTTCGCAGGTAAACAAGAATTTGATCTTGGCAGCACAACAACTTGCTAATGGCCGTAGTCAACTGGATACTTTTGTTCCGCGCTTCCAAGAACTTGGTTTGTTTATGGCTGAAAATGGGCGGGCGTTATTCGAGAAAGAGCTTCCAGACTTCATCCGCAATGCGGGAGATTCTGCCAATGTACTGATCGAGCCCAGTAAAAAAGCAAAAGAGGAACTCGAACTTTTTATCGGATTTTTGCGAGATGAACTACCCAAAAAACCGTTGGGCTCATTCGTGTTGGGTGCCACTGCATACAACGAAATGCTGCAACGGCAATTTCTGTTGGGGTATGATGCAGATAGTCTATTCCGTTTTGGTAAGGCGCAATTCGAAAAAACTCTCTCAGAATTAGAAGAACTCGCAAAGAAAATTGACCCCAAGAAAACATGGCAGCAGTTGGCGACCGAAATAAAAAACGAATACCCTAATCCGCAAAAGATGATAGAAGCCCATCAGGAGTGGGTGGATAAATCAAAAGAGCATGTGTTACGTAATAACCTTATTCCCATTCCTTGGAAAGAACGGGTGAGAGTGGTGCCAAGGGTTCCGTACCTGAGAAAGACTTCTTATTATGGCAATTTCTCTGTTGCCAAAATGAAAGACAAAGACAGCATTTTTACTTCGGAGTGGAACATCAATCCGTTTGAAGAACAATGGGATGAGAAAAGGAAAAAAGAGTATTTGGTGGAGCATGACTGGGGCGTGATTATGGTGACGGCCCCACACGAAACGTATGCCGGGCATCACATTCAAGGTTTATATCAACGCGAGAATCCAAGCAAACTTCGCAGGGAAAACAGCATTAGCATATTTGGCGAAGGATGGGGCTTGTACAATGAGCAGCTGTTTCGTGAAACGGGTTTTTATCCCAACGATAAAATTGTGCTTCGGCAATTACAACTGCGTCTCTGGCGCAATGCACGGGTAATCTATGACGTGGGCATGCACACAGAAAGAATGACCTACGATGAGGCAGTAAAACTAATGACCGAAGAAGTTGGTTTCTTACCGTGGGCTGCGCAACTAGAGATTGATGCAGCGTGCGCTTCTCCTGGTTATTTCATAGGCTATTTTACTGGGATGATGGAGATATTAAAAATGCGCGAGGACTACAAAAAATTAAAAGGCGAGAAGTTTTCATTATCAGAATTCCATGAGCAATTGTTACGGGTAGGATCTATGCCCATTCAATTAATGCGTGATGGACTGTGGTTGGAAGAAAATCAACATTGAAGGGTTATGAAGACGGGGTTGAAAAAAAATCTTATTATTCTTACCCTTTTGTTAGCGGGTTCTTGCAAGCCGAGCGATGATAGACAACAAACCACTAGTGAGGATTTTCATCAATTGCTTGCTGAGCTAACTCCCTCGCGGATGCGTGGCTTGGGCTTGGTGGAGAATGACATGAGCAAAGCAAGTTTTGATTCGCTGGCAAATATTACGCAACGGCAACTGGCAGAATTGAACTCGTATGATTCAACACAACTTACAGGCGATGACCTCATCGATTGGAAATTTGCACACAGCATTTTGGCCGCAAAAGAAATTGAACAACAGCAAATTCAAAACTGGCGGAAGGACCCTCGACAGTATATGACATTCACCAGTCTTAGTTCAGTGATGGAAGGGCCGCAGCCTTTGGATGAAAAAATCAAAGTCATAGAGAAAAATCTAACGCTTGCCCACAAACAAATGCAAAATGGAATGCAGCAGTTAGACACGTTTGTTGCACGGTTTCAAGAGTTGGGACTTTTCATGGCTGAAAACGGCATGGTGTTATTTGAAAAAGAACTACCGGCCTTCATCCACCAACATGGCGATGCGGCAAGCAACCTAGTGGCTCCCGCTGCTGAGGCCAAAAGAACATTGCAAGCGTTCATCACATTTTTGAAAACAGATTTGCCTCAAAAGCCAAAAGGCAATTTTGCCATTGGCAAAGAAAAATACAACAAGCTCCTAAAGCACCAATACCTTTTACCTTACGATGCCGATAGCCTTTATGCTTTTGGATTGGCGCAATTTGATGCCACGGTGAAAGAATTGGAAGCGCTCGCCTTAAAGATGAATCCAAATAAAACATGGCAACAACTGGCCCGTGACATTAAGGGAGAATACCCCGAGCCTCATCGTATGATTGAAGTGCACCAAGAATGGGTAGATAAGTGCCGCGACCATATAATCAAAAACAACCTCATTCCGATACCCTGGAAGGAGCGTGTGAAGGTGGTGGCTCGTGCTCCTTACTTGCGCAAGACTTCTTACTACGGACATTTTTCTTTCGCCAAAGCAAAAGATGCGGACAGTATTTATACTTCTGAAATGCACATCAATCCGTTTGAAGATGAATGGGACGAGAAAAGAAAAAAAGAATACTTGCTGGAACACGATTGGGGAGTCATTATGGTAACGGCTCCGCATGAAACCTACGCGGGTCATCACATCCAAGGTCTATATCAAGTGAATAATCCACGTCCGTTGCGCAGAGAAAACAGCATCAGCATTTTTAGCGAAGGCTGGGGACTTTACAACGAGCAGCTTTTTCGCGAAACGGGTTTCTTTCCGAACGATAAGATTTTATTGCGACAGTTACAGTTGCGTTTGTGGCGCAATGCCCGTGTGATATACGATGTGGGTCTCCATACCGAGAAAATGACTTACCAAGATGCGGTGAAATTGATGACAGAAGGCGTTGGGTTTTTAGAATGGGCGTCTCAACTAGAGATTGATGCCTCTTGTGCCTCGCCCGGTTACTTCATCGGATATTTTACCGGCATGATGGAGATTTTGCAAATGCGCGAGGAGTATAAGAAGTTGAAGGGAGACCAATTTTCCTTAAGCGAATTTCACGAAAGGCTATTGAAGATTGGCGCGATGCCCATTCCGCTCATGCGGGAGGCTCTTTTTCAGAATGTTGAAAATTAAACCGGACTACCGGCCGTAGTACACAATTCTTCTGCCAGTTGAAGAATATCCCTTTTCAGATGTATAGCCCTTGACTCGACCAACGGAGAGAGACCGATGTGCAGGTTCGCGATATCTTGCACCGTCATCACGTATAAATAGATTTTGGGGAGCTTGCCCAACAGGGCGAGGCTTTCCACCAAGTCTTTCAAACCGATTTCGTGGGTGCTCATGGCCTTGGGGAAATCTTGAGAGAACTTTGGCTCAATCAATCGAATGGTGCCCACAGGATTTTTGTCCAGCGTAGCATCGATCATTATAACGATTTGATATTTTTCCAGATACTCCATCAACTGAAAGCCCGCGGTGCCGCCATCCAAAACATCCACGCCTTCGGGTAACGACTCGTCTTTTAGCGCGCGTGCCACGTGCACACCCAAGCCTTCATCACCCATCAGGTAATTACCTACCCCAAGAATTAAAATGTTCGATTCTTTCATTTTGTTATTCCCTGGCACTGTAATTTATTCTCTTTCCTCTTCCATATTCTTTTTAAACGTTTCTTCTTCAATGAATTTCCAACCGCCACCCATGCTGGAGATTTCTCCTCGCCCTTCCACATAATCATGATAGAATACCAGGTACACATGTACGATCGCAAACAAGATGAAGAACCACATTGCCCAATGGTGTATTTGACGCATCATGAAATCGCCACCAAATAAGAAAGGTACCCAGCTAAATAAATTAGGGAACCACCAATCGCTCATGGCTGAATACAAACCAAAACCGGTAAGGCATTGTATGCCAAATGCAATAAACGTGAGAAAATAAATGAAGCCAGCCAAGCGGTTGTGGCCGATGGCATGCAGGTTATAGCCCTTGGTCATGAATACGTCTGACTTGATGATGCCCCACATGTCTTTCCAAAATGCCCGATTAGTGGGAATGAAGTTTTTCCAATTTGCATATTTGTTGCCGACAAATCCCCAATACAATCGGAACAAGAAATTGAAAAAGAAGAGATAGGCTGCAGCGAAGTGAATGAATCGGGTGGTACCAAACCAAAAGTTGGAGTAAGCTTCGCGACCCGTCATGATGGCGGGTGGGTCGCCAATCGAAAATCCGGTACCAATGAGTGCCAAAATGCAAAGCGCGTTAATCCAATGATATACACGGACTGGTAATTCCCATACAAATACCCTTCGTAGATGATGAGCCGAATGAGTTGTTGACGTTGTCATAGCCTACAATACTTTTACTTTGCTGATGTGTTTGCCGTCTTCGTCATATAGATGCACCGCGCAAGCCAAGCACGGATCAAATGAATGGATGGTGCGTAAAATTTCTACCGGCTGGTTAGGGTCTGCAATCGGTGTGTCTTTCAATGCTGCTTCATAGGCTGATGATTTCCCTTCTTTGTCGCGGGGGGATGCGTTCCACGTGGAAGGAACCACTAATTGATAGTTTGCAATTTTTTGGTCTTCAATCACGATCCAGTGTGCAAGCGCACCGCGTGGCGCCTCGGTATGACCAACGCCCATGGCTTGTTTAGGCCATGTATCTGGTTGGAATTTTTCTGTGGCGGCCATACGGGTATCTCCGTTCTTAATATTGGTAATGAGTTGTTCATAGAACTCCAGTGACCATTGAGCTACTAACAAGGCTTCGAGCCCTCGAGCAGCCGTGCGACCCAGTGTAGAGAATAATGCTGTAGCAGGGATATTGAGTTTCTTCAGCACACTGTCTACCACTTCTTTATAGTCAGGTCTGCCGCTGGCATAACCTACCAGTACACGGGCTAATGGACCCACCTCCATTGCATGTCCTTTCCATCGTGGTGTTTTTAAGAAACTGTATTTCTCATCAATATTCAAATGTTCAAAGGGCGGCTTCGGTCCAGTATAGTTCAACTTTGTTTCACCCTTCCATGGATGCAAGCCAACGCCATCACCACCTGCATATTCATACCAACTGTGACTGATAAATTCCTGTACTTCGTTGTCGCTGCGCAAGTCCACTTCATGGATTTTGCTAAGATCTTTGTTCAAAATTGCCCCTGCCGGGAATTTGAAGTTCTTCGGTTCCCGATACGAAGTAGTGGACAGATCGCCATAGACCAGATAGTTGCCGAGCCCCCCGCCAATAGCGCCCCAGTCCAAGTAGTAAGGGGCTACTGCCAGCAGGTCGGGTACATAAACTTGCTCTACAAACTCTTTGGCTTGTTTCAGCACTGTAAGCACGTACGACAATCTTTCAGCATTGATGCCGCTCGTGTCGTCAAGGCCTATGCTGCATGCCATGCCACCGACCAAGTAATTGGGGTGCGGATTCTTTCCTCCGAAGATGGTGTGGACCTTCACGATTTCTTTTTGCCACTCTAGTGCTTCGAGGTAGTGTGCTACGCCAATCAGGTTAACCTCGGGAGGTAACTTATACGCAGGGTGACCCCAGTATCCGTTGGCAAAAATCCCAAGCTGTCCGCTTTCTACAAACTTGGTCAATCGTTTTTGTAAATCTGAAAAATAGCCGGGCGAACTTTTAGGCCAATTTGAAATACTCTGTGCGATTTCTGAAGTTCGTTTTGGATCGGCCTTGAGGGCACTGACAACATCCACCCAGTCTAACGCATGCAGATGGTAAAAATGTACCACGTGGTCTTGAATGTTTTGTGCACAGAACATCAGGTTGCGTACCATTTCCGCATTGGGCGGAATCACAATGCCAAGAGCATCTTCTACGGCTCTCACCGAAGCGGTAGAGTGAACTGAAGTACACACTCCGCAAACACGACCCACAAACGCCCATGCATCGCGCGGGTCGCGGCCACGCAAAATTTCTTCAATCAGGCGCACCATGGTGCCCGAGCTGTAGGCTTCTTCAATTTTGCCGCCTTTTATTTCGGCTTCAATTCTTAAATGACCCTCAATGCGGGTGATGGGGTCTACTACAATTCGTTGTGACATACGCTTAATGTATTAATAGTTACAACTTCAAAATATTCTAAGGAGGCAGTGGGCAGTCTGCAGTAACCTGCCGACTGCCAACTGGAGACTGTCTACTGTTCTTTGAGTTCCTTTTCTCCTTGTTTGCCTTCGCTAATTAAGTCTTCTACTATTTTATGTTTGCGCAAATTGGTGGCTACTGCATGTGCGGCAATTCCAGCGGCCGTTACCCCCAGCGCAACCATGCCAATCTTATCAGCATTCGCTTCAATGCCGAATAATCCTGCGTTGGCTTGCCGCGCGTAAATCGGACCGTTATCCCAAAAGCTCTCTTCGCTGCAGCCGAAGCAACCATGACCGGATTGAATCGGATAACTCACGCCATTGTTCCAGCGCATGACGCCACAAGCATTGTAGGTGCTCGGGCCTTTACATCCGACTTTATATAAACAGTACCCGCGCTTCGCATTTTCGTCATCAAATGTTTCTACAAACATGCCTGCATCGTAATAGGGTCTGCGATAGCAACTGTCGTGCACGCGTTTTGAATAGAATGCTTTTGGTCTGCCGATGCCATCAAGTGCGGGTATCGTACCAAACGTAATCAGATGAACCAATACACCGGCCATCACTTCACCAATTGGCGGACAACCCGGTACTTTTATTATCGGCTTGCCTTTGATGATTTTGTGAATGGGAGTTGCTTTTGTAGGATTCGGCTTAGCTGCTTGTACACAGCCATTGCTGGCGCAGCTACCCCAGCAGATGATAGCTTTTGCGCCTTCGGCTGCTTCGTGCAAAATATCCATTGAAGTTTTTCCGCCAATCATGCAGTACACACCATCGGCCCCGGCCGGAACAGAACCTTCTACACACAATACATATTCTCCATGGTAATCTTTCATGGTTTTTTGCATGGCAGCTTCAGCCTGATGACCGGCCGCAGCCATCAATGTTTCCGTATAGTCGAGCGATATTTTGTCGAGAATGATGTCGGCTACGATCGGATGTGAGGAGCGAATGAAAGATTCGCTGCAGCACGTGCATTCCTGAAAGTGCAACCAAATCACCGGTACGCGCGGTTTGTTCTTGAGCGCCTCCGCTACTTGTGCTACGCCCGATGACTGTAAACCCATATAGGCAGTAATCATCGTGCAAAACTTCATAAAATCTCTGCGCGAATAGCCTTTGCCTCGCAGCTCCTCGTAGTAGGTAGCTTTTTTGGTGGGAGATTCCGCTATCATAGTTTCTGTTGTTTAGATTTATTCAAAACAGGGACTGGAATTTTCCGGAAGAAAACGTTAACAAGGTTAACTTCTCTTATCGAATATTAGCATGATATAATTCACCGCACGAAATGATTTAAGTCATAATTACTGCCACGCAGCCCACCTAATTTCGATTACTTATTCGCTGAAACTAAAACCACCGGCTATGAAGACAATTGCAAAAACCATCGTTATCCTAAGCGCTGTTTTCGCACCAGTTTTGGTGTGGGCACATGCCGGCCACGGCCACGATAATCCGTTGAGCCCCGGCCACTACGTTACCAACCCCGAGCACTCGGTTCAGTTGTTGTTGATTGTTGTTGCGTCTATTGCGTTCGCCTGGCTGATAAATCGGTCCATCCGAAAACTCACTGAAGAAAAATAAAACGCCATGCATGAGCTGTCATTGGTATTGAACATTATTGACATTGCCGAAGAGGAGGTGAAGAAAGCGCACGCCCATCGGGTAGATGCCATTGATTTGGAAGTAGGAAGTTTGGCGGGTGTTGAGATAGACGCGTTAAAGTTTTCGTGGGATGCGGCTGTGAAGGACACCGTCTTGGAAAAAGCAGAGCGCACCATCGACCAAGTGCAAGCCGTGGCGCGGTGCAGCAATTGTGGATGCGAATATTTGGTGCACGAGCCGTTTGAGCCCTGCCCCGCTTGCAACGAGGTGCTTGTAGAGTATTTGAAAGGAAAAGAATTGCGGGTTAAATCACTCGTAGTGTCATAATCTGAAATCTGAAATTTTAAATCTGAAATTCTTATGTGTGCAACCTGCGGATGCGACCAACCTGGCGGAGTGACCATTACCAAAGTAGGCGACCAAGTGTTTAAGCCAATTACGCCTTCGGCCATTCTACACCAACATCCCGCGCCAGCCGTGCAAGAGACGAAACGCATTGAATTGGAGCGTGATATCTTAGGGAAGAACAATCGTTCGGCAAAACACAATCGCTTTCACTTTGAAGAGGCAGGTATCACCGCCTTGAACCTCGTCAGCTCGCCTGGCTCAGGTAAAACCACTTTGCTTGAAGCCACGCTGAAGACCATCAAACACCAACAGCATTGTTACGTGATTGAAGGCGACCAGCAAACAACACATGATGCCGACCGCATTGCTGCTACGGGTTGTGAAGTGGTTCAAATCAACACCGGCAAGGGCTGTCACCTCGATGCGGAAATGATTCACCGGGCCCTGCATCAATTGAATCCACAACCCCATGCGCTTGTCTTTATTGAAAACGTAGGAAATCTGGTTTGCCCCGCCATGTTTGACTTAGGGGAAAAAGCACGTGTAGCCATCATCAGTGTGACTGAAGGAGATGACAAGCCACTGAAATATCCTGACATGTTCGAATCGAGCCAGTTGTGCATTATTAACAAAATTGATTTGCTGCCTTACGTGAATTTTAGTGTTGCACGCGCCAAAGCGTTCGCACATCAAGTAAATCCCAAAATTGAATTTATTGAGCTTTCGGCTACCTCTGGCCAGGGCATGGACGAATGGTTGGCGTGGCTCAATAATTTGGTAAATGCCTCTCATCAAATGCAAACGGTAAATGCCTTTACCCATGAGGTATGACAGCCTACCGTGTCCATATTGAAGGGCAAGTTCAGGGCGTGGGCTTCCGGCCGTATGTCCATCGGCTGGCCACCGAACTCGGATTGAAGGGATGGGTCAGCAACGGCACCGATGGTGTGCATATTGAAATTGAAGGCGAAGACCGCAGGGTTAAAATGTTTGTGCAAGCAGTGGTGCGCAATGCTCCCCAAAGTGCACGCATCACACGACACTCCGTGTTTGAATCTAGCATCAAATACCATCAATCATTTAACATCCGCGAAAGCAGCAAACAAGGCGACCCCGATTTACTGATTACGCCTGACCTGGCCATGTGCCCTGATTGCAAACAAGAAATTTCCGCTGCAGACGACCGAAGGTATCAATACGCGTTTACTACCTGCACCAACTGTGGGCCTCGTTATTCCATCATCACCAATTTGCCGTACGACCGGACAGCCACCACCATGCAACCATTTGGCATGTGCGAAGATTGTTATCACGAATATGAAACGAGTACCAATCGTAGATTTTACTCCCAAACCAACTCATGCCCAGCGTGCGCGATTACCCTATCGTTATGCGAGGCAAATGGCAAAGTCATCACGCAAGAATCAAAAGAAGTAATCGAGCGCACTGCATTACTCCTTGCAAAAGGTAAAATAATTGCGCTAAAAGGAATTGGTGGCTATCTGTTGCTGTGCAATGCCACTAACGAAAAGACGGTGCAACTGCTCCGTACCCGAAAACATCGCCCTACCAAACCATTTGCATTGTTATATCCTTCGTTGAGTGCCGTTCGCGCAGATGCATTCGTGTCTGCTGCGGAAGAAGAAAAACTCACAAGCTCAGAAGCGCCTATCGTTCTACTAACAACCAAACCCAGTCCAAAAATCGCATTGAGTGCCATCGCACCAAACTTGAACGAAATCGGTGTGATGCTGCCTTATACACCTCTGTTGCAATTGGTTGCGCAGGCATTTAACCAGCCGCTTGTTGCCACCAGCGGCAATCAAAGTGGGTCACCTATTTTTTACGAAGATGAAAAAGCGTTTCAATATTTAGAAAAGATAGCTGACTACTTTGTTACCAATGACCGCGACATCGTGGTTCCGCAAGATGACAGTGTGGTACGGTTTACTAACGAAAATCAACCCATTGTGCTGCGCAGATCGCGCGGACTGGCGCCTACCTTTTTACCGCATCCATTTAAAGGCGGAGAGCAAGGTTGGCTTGCTATGGGTGGCGATTTGAAAAGTGCTTTTGCGTTGTTGCACCATACCAATGCCTATGTCAGCCAATACCTTGGCGACTTGGAAAACTTTGAAACGCAGCAAAGTTTTGAACACACGTTGGAGCACTGGCAGCATCTTTTAAAAATAAAGCCGCGCCAAATTATCATCGATAGACACCCGAATTATTTTTCGTCTGCATTGGGGAAAAAACTGGGGCTGCAGTGGGGTGTGCCGGTTGTGGCGCTGCAACATCACCGAGCACATTTTTATGCGGTGTTGGCTGAGAATGACTTACTCGCCACCGACAAACCCGTGCTGGGCGTGGTTTGGGATGGCACCGGCTGGGGCGAAGATGGCAGCATGTGGGGAGGGGAGTTTTTTGTATATGAGAATGGCGGCATGGAGCGTGTGTTGCACCTCGATTACTTTCAACACTTGATGGGTGACAAAATGGCTAAAGAGCCACGATTATCAGCGCTTGCATTGTGTAAAAATATAGTTGGCACCGATGAATTATTGCGACCCAAGTTCACATTGGCGGAATGGACACTCTACAAAAAAATGATGGCGCAAAATAGCCCTGTGCGCACCAGCAGCATCGGTCGTTTGTTTGATGGTGTGGCGTGCTTGCTCGGCTTGTGCGATAAAAGTTCGTATGAAGGTGAAGCTGCGTTGTATCTGGAAGCGCTGGCCAGCAAAGCAACCGAAGAAAACGAGTTACCAAGATCGAGGTGGATGGGTGGCAAAGATTTGAGTCTGCAGGCTGCGATGAGTCAACTTGTTGATGAAATCAAATTCGGGACGCCAAAAGAACTCATCGCTTATCATTTTCATAAAAGTTTGGTGAATTGGATTGCAAAAGTTGCCTCTCGGCAAAACGTCCATCATCTGGCTTTCAGCGGAGGCGTATTTCAAAACGCGCTGTTGGTGCATCTCATTCAACAACAGTTAGGCGATCGTTATGAACTTTACTTTCATCAACAGCTTTCGCCTAATGATGAATGTCTTTCGGTGGGTCAACTGGCCTGGTGGCATCAGCAGAATCAAGTCAAACAAAAAACAACAAGCGCAAACTATGCGCTTCACCTCAACTGAATGATATGTGCCTCGCCATCCCCGGAAAAGTAACGACCATTACCAAGCAATTGGACGATACGTTTCGGTTTGCCAATGTCTCCTTTGGGGGAATTGTGAAAGAAGTAAATCTGTCGATGGTGCCTGAGGCGCGGATTGGCGACTACGTGCTGGTGCATGTGGGGGTCGCCATTAGTGTGGTAGACGAAGAAGAAGCGCGAAAAACATTTGAGTACATTCAAAAAATTGGAGAACTAGATGAATTGAAACACCTCACCCACCCCAACTGACACTATGAAGTATTTATCAGAATATCGCGATAGAGATTTGGTGCAGCAGTACCTGAGACAAATACATGTAGTGACCACGCACCCTTGGACGGTGATGGAAATTTGCGGTGGACAAACACACAGTTTGGTGAAGAATGGCATTCTGGAAATGTTACCAAAGCAAATCACGATGGTACATGGTCCCGGCTGCCCTGTATGCGTTACCCCGCTGGGTATTATTGATGAGGCGATTGAACTGGCATTGCGACAGAATGTGATCCTTTGCTCGTTTGGCGATATGCTGCGCGTGCCGGGGTCGAGCAAAAGTTTACTTGAGGCAAAAGCAATGGGGGGAGACGTGCGCATTGTTTATTCACCATTGCAAGCGGTGAAGTTGGCGCAAGATAATCCTGACAAGGAAGTTGTTTTCTTTGCGGTTGGTTTTGAAACTACCGCACCTGCCAATGCTTTATCAGTGGTGCATGCGCAGAAGATGGGCGTCAGCAACTACAGCATCCTTGCCTCGCACGTGTTGGTGCCACCAGCGATGGAGGCTATTTTGAGTGACCCTGAAAGTAAAATTGACGCGTTCTTAGCAGCAGGCCATGTCTGCACCATCATGGGATTGTACGAGTACTTCCCGATTGCTGAAAAATATCGAGTGCCGATTGTGGTGACGGGATTTGAACCTGTTGATTTGCTACAAGGTATTTTGATGGCGGTGACACAATTGGAACGCGGTGAGGCAAAAGTAGAAAACCAATACGCGCGCGTGGTGCAGCGCGAGGGCAACAAGCTGGCCCAAGAAACCATTCATCAGGTATTTGACGTAAGCGACCGCGCGTGGCGAGGCATTGGCAGTATTCCAGCGAGCGGTTACGAAGTGAATGAAGTATACAAGCACTACAATGCACGCACGAAATTTCAGTTAGCGATGAAAGATGTGCCGGAAAACTCTACATGCATTTCAGGCGCCATTATGAAGGGACTTAAAAAGCCTTTTCAATGTTCCAACTTCGGTACGAAGTGCAAGCCAGAGCATCCACTCGGGGCACCGATGGTGAGCAGTGAAGGTGCGTGCGCTGCATATTATGCTTACGCGAATGAAAGTAACGTGTCGTTGCAAGAGACCTAAGAAGTTATCATGACTAGCACTGCAAAAAAGAAAATGACGCTTTACTGCCCCATGCCCCAAATGGATTTTGATGTCATTACCATGGGTCATGGAAGTGGTGGCTTGCTCACGCATCGCTTGCTGCAGTCGGGTGTGTTTGATTTGTTTAAGAACGACCACCTCGACCAACAGCATGACGGAGCAATTTTCAACCTCTCTGGGCCAGTTGCGTTCTCGACCGATAGCTACGTCATCTCTCCCATTTTTTTTCGCGGAGGTAATATTGGTGAACTCGCAGTCAATGGTTCGGTGAATGACTTGGCGATGTGTGGGGCCATTCCGAAATTTCTTTCACTCGCATTTATCTTGGAGGAAGGCTTGCGCATGGAAGAGTTTTGGGAAATCCTCGTGTCCATCAAAACTGCCAGCGAAGTTGCGGGCGTCCAAATCGTTACAGGTGATACGAAGGTAGTCGAGAAAGGGAAGGGCGATAAAATATTTATTAACACAAGCGGTATTGGGGTCATCCATCCGCAAGCCAACATCTCGTTCAATCGCGTAAAGCCGGGCGACAAAATCATTGTCAGTGGCAACATCGCCACTCATGGCGTGGCCATTCTCTCGCAGCGCAAAGGATTGGAATTTGAAACCAGTATGGAGAGCGACACTGCTCCGTTGAATGGCATCGTAAAAAACCTGCTTGATACTATCGGCACCGATGTTCACTTTATGCGCGATCCTACCCGTGGTGGCGTGGCCACGGTGATGAACGAAATGACCGGACAATGCAAGCTCGGCATCGATTTAACACAAAAAGATATTCCAACCTTAGAGGAAGTGGATGGAGCATGCGAGATGCTGGGTCTGGACCCATTATACGTTGCCAACGAAGGTATTTTCATTAGTGTAATAAAAGCCACTCGTGCTGATGAAGCATTGCAAACACTTCGCCAACATCCTCTAGGAAGAAATGCCGCCATTATTGGAGAAGTCACCGCCCAACACGCAGGCCAAGTCGTGCTGACCAGCAAAATTGGCGGCCGCAGGGTAGTCAACTACCTCACTGGCGAACAACTGCCAAGAATTTGTTAACAGTAACATAACACGAATACTGACGAACCTCATGTGCTTTGCCACGCGAAGGAGACACCTTTGTAGGAAGCTATCATGATAACGTTTCAAATCATCATCGGAATTTTGGTTGTGTTGGCAATTGCCGACTTGATTGTAGGCGTGAGCAACGATGCCGTTAACTTTCTCAATTCAGCGGTTGGTTCTAAAGCCGCTTCGTTCCGCACCATGCTCATCATCGCCAGTATTGGCGTAGCGGTCGGCACATTGTTTTCAAACGGGATGATGCAAATTGCCCGCAACGGCATCTTTCAACCGGAGTTCTTCACCTTCGATAAAGTGATGATAATTTTTTTGGCGGTGATGCTCACCGATGTGATTTTGTTGGACGTGTATAACACACTCGGCCTGCCCACGTCCACCACCGTGTCGCTTATTTTCGAATTACTGGGCGCTTCATTCACTGTAGGCGTTTTGTACCTCATTGACCAACACCAACCCGTTTCGGGATTGAGCAATGTTATCAACCACAGGGGTGCGCTCATCATCATCGGGGGAATTTTCTTTTCAGTATTGGTCGCCTTTGTGGTGGGTAGCAGCGTTCACTTTTTCGCACGATTGATTTTCACATTCAAATTAAAAAGAAGTCTGCGAGCCTTAGGCCCGGTGTTTACCGGTATTTCTGTCACGGTTATTTTTTATTTCTTGCTCATCAAAGGTCTTGAAGGCAGCACATTGGTGGGTGCAGAAGAGATAAAATGGGTCAGCAGCCACACACTTGAATTGTTATCGGCATCTCTTGTTTTGTTTTCGCTGATAACCGCGGTGGCAATGCGTTTCTCTCGTTTTAATCCGCTGCGGATAATTGTCCTCCTTGGCACGTTCAGTCTTGCGATGGCATTTGCCGGAAACGATTTGGTCAACTTCATTGGCGTTTCAGTGGCAGCTTACTCTTCTTACTCCGCCTGGTCGGCAAGCGGTGTCAGTCCCGACCAATTCAACATGGGTGTGCTCAATGAGCAAGTAAGCACTCCATCCCTGTTCTTACTGGGCGCAGGTGTGATTATGGTGTTGACCCTTTGGCTGAGCGCAAAGAGCAGAAAAGTAACAGAGACTGAAGTTTCGTTGGGCAGGCAATCGGAAGGAGACGAAAAATTTCAGTCTTCGGCTTTATCGAGATGGTTGGTGGGGGGCGTGTTGTTTGTGGGCAACCATACCGTGCGTCACTTGCCCGAAGATTGGAAACAAAACCTGACCAACCGATTAAAGAAGCCTGTTGGAAAAAAACGAAAAGCAGATGACCCCTCGTTCGATTTATTGCGCGCTTCCGTGAACTTAATTGTGAGCAGTGCGCTCATCGCTTATGGCACATCCAATCGGCTACCGCTCTCCACCACGTTTGTCACATTTATGGTGGCGATGGGCAGTTCGTTTGCCGATCAAGCTTGGGGCCGAGAAAGCGCAGTGTATCGAGTAAGCGGTGTGATTCAAGTTATCTCTGGTTGGCTGGCAACTGCACTCGTTGCTTTTGTTGGAAGCGCGTTGGTGGGATTGATTTTGTATTTCACCGAGTTTCCGGGGGTAGTAGTGATTTCGATTTTCACTTTTGGATTATTGGCATACAGCCAAATCCAGTTTAAGCGAACCGAAAAATCAAAGGCAGCTGACGACTTGACTACCATTGGGCAAACGTCCATAACATCTATCATGCAAAATGGCAAGTTGAAAGCGGCCGAAAACGTAAAGCAAGTTCAACGCTTGCTTGCGATATCGTTCAAATCGCTTTTGCTGGAAGAATCATCGCAACTGAAAGAGCAAAAACGGCAAATGAAGAACCTGGCCAGCGACAACAAGAAGATGAGTGATAAAATCATCAAATACATTCGAAACGTAGAACCGAAAGACCTGCAAGCGGGTAGATTGAACCTGCAGGTTTTTGATGTACTGCAAGACCTTTACCAAAGCGCTGACTTGATTGCCGATATCTGTCGCGAGCACGTGATGAACTACCACTCTCGCCCTTCCAAATCTTTTGAAAACATAATGGTGGAGTTGGAGAACAAATCAACTTTTTATTTTTCTGTTGTAGAGCAAGCCATAAAACAAATGGACTTCAATGATCAAGAAAAAGAAATGGGCACATACGCAGATTTACGGGAATTCATTGCGGATTGTCTGGATGATCAAGTACGTGAAATTCAGCAAGGCGAGATTTCAAATCGATTAGCGCTGGTTCAAACCCGTATTCTGCTGGAGATGACCGATGTCATAGAAACATCGCACCAATTATATCAACTTTATCAAGCGTTTTCATCGTCTTATAAAAATGAAATCCTACTCGCTACAAGCGTATGATTACCAAAAGGTGCATGAGCAGCTCGATTTGTTAACGCAACAAATGGTGGCTGCTGAGAAAACATACCACCGTCATGTAAAAGAAGCGCATCCAAATTTTCAAATCAGTGCGGTCAACTTATTGCACTACCTCGTGCTTCGAAGCACAGAGATTCGTGAGGTGCAAGACTTTTTGCATAAAGTCGGTCTATCATCACTTGCTAATTGTGAGAGCCATACCATGGCGCAAGTGCAAAATGTGGTGCGTTGGCTCAACCCCAATCAAGTCGGCCGGCCAGAAGTACCTTGCTCGTTTGAAGAAGCAGGTATGTTACGAAATCGCCACAGCGAAGAATTGTTGGGCATGCGGCCTTCTTCCGCGCGCCCGCACATCATGGTCACATTCAACGAGCAGATGGCACACGACCGATTGATGGTAGAAGAAATGCTGCACGCAGGTATGTCCGTAGCGCGCATCAACTGCGCACACGATACACCCGAAGTTTGGGAGCAAATGATTGATGGTTTGAATCGGTCGATTTCAAAAACCGGAAGAAACTGCAAAGTATACATGGATTTGGCCGGCCCCAAAATTCGAGTGGCTGCGTTACCTGCCCAAATTGAGCGTGAGCAGGGTTTACCGTTGAGAGAAGACCAAGAGTTGCTGCTCTTGCCGGTAGACCAGTCAGAACAAATTTATGACACTACTCCTATTTGGGTAGAGCCCAGTTTGATTTTGAGCATGGTGAAACCAGGCGAGCATATCTTTTTTGATGACGGGAAATTTGAAGCGAAGGTGATGGAAGTAAACGGGCAATCCGCTCGCGTCCGCATCAAACGCATCTCTACCAAAAAACCGTTTCTCAAAGCTGAAAAAGGAATTAACCTGCCCGACACGGATTTAAAAATTCCACCGCTAACACCAGAAGATATTAGCAACATCCCGTTCATTTGCCAACATGCCGATATGGTCGGCTTTTCGTTTGTGAGCGAACCTGCCGATGTGGATACACTACGCACAGAACTCCGCAAACACGCTACTCGCAAAACCCCGGCAATTATTTTGAAAATCGAAAGACTTTCGGCCATTCAAAATTTGCCCGCATTGTTGATGAAAGGCATGCAAGATGAATCGTTTGGTGTGATGATTGCGCGTGGAGATTTGGCAGTAGAAATCGGCTTTGAACGTTTGAGTGAAATTCAAGAAGAAATTTTATGGATAAGTGAGGCGGCACATGTGCCAGTGATATGGGCTACGCAAGTATTAGAGACGATGAACAAGACGGGCTTTGCCACCCGCTCTGAGATCACGGATGCGGCTTTTGGCGGTATGGCGGAGTGTGTGATGCTGAACAAAGGCAAATACGTAACAAAGACCATCGCCACGCTCGATGATATTTTGAACCGCCAAGTTGCCCACGTTGATAAGAAGCGCTACATCTTGCGACCATTAGGGATTGCTCGGAATTTTTTGAAGTGGTGATCGATGGGTATCTCACTCAAACCATCCTTCCTTTTTGTTGGAGATTGAATCGGTTTCGATGGAGACGATATTGAACATGCTATTCAAATCAAGCGAGAAACGGTTGTTCGATATAATTTTTTTGCTATATTGTATTGTCTAACCTAACCCCGGCTTTATGAAAACACTTCTATGGCTGTTACCGATTGCAATTTTGGCTGCCTGTCATATCCCGAGTGCTACTCCAGAAAATAAATGTTTAGATCTCGCTGACATGGACGATGGCATTTTAGTATTTCAGGTAAATAGAAAAACAGATACAACCAAAGAGTACAACTATAAACGACATTACTTTATTGAAATTTACGAAGATAAAAGCCTAAAAAACCTAGTTAACTCTGTTTTTTTACCAAAAGGCACAAAATGGGAGCTTACCATTAATCTATCTCCCCAAAAAAGGAAGAATTACTGCGTATTGATTTATAAAGAAAATCTTTCGTTGGGGCACACCCTAATGGAGTGGGATAACACTGGCAAAAAGAACCTAGCCGCAATCTGGAACCGCAAAGATCTAAAGTATTACGCTTCCACAAAGTTGATGTTGGCTGCCCCGCCTGTAACAATAACCAGCAAAGATGGAGCTGGGGGAGATGGTGTTCGAGTAATGATTGACTAGCGCCATATGCTTAGGGTTCTAGTTAGCATTCTATTGAGTGCTCACTCCCTTTCTTGTTTTACCCAATCTACTGAGGCCTACCTCGAAAAAGGCAGAGAATTGCTTTACGCGGAAGAATTTCGTTTGTCTCATTACAACCTTACTCAGGCAATTGCAAAAGCTAGAAAGAATTCCACTAAAGAAGCGGCTCAATTTTATTTAGTACAAAGCCTGTTGCTGACACAAGAAATCGATTCTGCAACACGATTGTTAGAGCAACTCAAAGGCAAGTTAAGTTTTGATAAATATAGTTTCTTATTGGCGTTACAAAAATATCAAAAAGGTGAAACTGGGGCACTGAGTGATTTCAAAGCGATAGCAGGTGGCAGCAGTAAGGATTTGCTACTGCTCGCGAAAGCAAATTTCTATCTAGGTATATTACAGTATCGGTTGCGATCAACTTCATCAATTGAAGAATCAATTGTTGCCTTAACGAAATCGATTGATTATTTCAAAAAGGACTCCGCACTTACGCACATTAAAATAGGCCTTGGCAGAACGCAACTCGCAGATGCCTTTCGTGTAGGTGGTAAATTGGAGTTGGCCCTTTTACAGTCTGACCAAGCTCTTCGAATTTTTCAAACTTCGCCTTACGCCACACCCATTCATTTTGCCAATGCGTATGCCGCAGCAGGGCGAATTCATTTTGACTCGCAGCGATATTTTACAGCAGCTGGCCTATTTGAAAAGTCATTAAAACTCAGATTATCAACCCAGCTGGACAGCGCAGCCATTGGTGTTACGTTTTCAAATTTGGCGGTGACTTATGAGTTGCTAAATGATCAAAACAACTGTGAACGCGCTTACGAGCAGGCAGCAAAATACTGGCACGCGCTACGCAACCAACCCAATCGTACGATTCCCTTTGCCAATAACCGGGCTCTCTTTTTGCACGGCATTCACGAATCAGCAGAAGCGATCCAAATTTTGGAACGCATTCTACCTGAAGCCAAGTTGGGTAACATTCAATCTCAGTTCACAACGCGTTACAATCTTACGACCCTATATTACAACCTCGGTGAATTTGAAAAAGCAAGAAAACTGCACAACGATTTAGTTGCTTGGCAGAGCCAACGAACTAACCAGTTCTCGATCGCTGATGACCTGAGAATCAAAATACTTCATGCCATGATTCTAAGTAAGGAGAACAAACTCTCTGAAGCCATCCAAGAATGCAGGGCAATTGAAACAATCCTGAGCACAACAAGAGTCAGTGCAAAAGAAACAGCTTCTTTTTACGATGCTTTTGCAGATATTTTAATGAGTGCTGATCGCTTCCAAACGTCAAAGCAGTATTTAAATGAAGCAAGACTACACTATGATCAAACACACAACACAGCCGCGCTTATCACAAATGGCAATTCTCTTGCAATGACTTGTTTTCAGCTGGAACAGTACGACAGCGCTTTACTGTATGCGAGTCACTCTTTGGAGCAGAATACAATTTCTTCGAAACAACTCATTTATCCTTACCGCCTGCCGATGCATGCAATCCAAGGATGCTTTATTATCATCTTTTCGCGCATCAAACAATTCGAAAAAACGCGCGATCAAAATTTTCTTTCCTTACTATATCCATACGAGCAATTGGGAATTGACTTGATTCGTGCCATACGAAAGAATTTGTATAGCGATGCAGATCGATTGTACTACAACAAAAAGGTAGCCGAGTTTTACAAAGTTGTCCAATTGGCACAATTTTATAGAATGGGGTTACGAGCTGATGCCAATGAGAAGTTTTTTGAATATGCCGAAGAAAGTAAATTTCAGGCACTGGTCAACAGCATGAGTGCAGCGCGCGTAACTTCTTTTAAGGAAGTAAACACATTACTCGTCTCAGAAGAACAACAACTTGCAAAAAGGAAAGTGTTGGAAAACAATCAACTGATTCAACTCTTGAGCCAATCAGACGATGCCGAAGAAGTTGAACAAAGGAGGGAAGCATCTTTGACGAGCCTCTCAACGCTACAACGCAAGCATCAATTATTTCTTGACTCTCTGCACCAACATTTTACTGGCTATTACGAGCTAAAGTATGGGGGCGAGCCACTAAATCTAACTGTTTTTCAAAAACAGCTAACACCGCGCCAGTTGGTGTTGCAATGGAAGGTTCTAGATAGCATCATCCTTTTACAGAGTATCCACCATAATCACGTCAGTACATATAAGATTGAGCAGGCAGACAACATCAGCAAGCAAATAAAGAAGCTGAGAAACCAAATAAAATTTAAGCTAGATGGCGATTTGATTTCTACAGCGCAACTATTGTATAAAGAATTGCTCTCTAAAGCATTGGATGAAATTGAAAAAAGGAAGGAGACAATAACCGAATTGATAATCGTCCCTGATGGTTTCTTGTTTTCATTGCCGTTTGAAGTATTGATGAAAGACAGAAGCCGCGCGATTTATTTGGTTGAATCGCACAATGTGCACTATGCATATTCTTGTCAGTTAATGATGAAGGCGAAAGTGCAGACACGTGCTGAGACATCGCTCGCATTCTTGGGTGTTGCCCCCACGTTTGGGTCGGTAGATGCCACTTCCGGTAGCCGGTCTTCTGGCAGTTTTGCAGGTAATGTGGCATACAATGATTTTGATTTTCAACCTTTGCAAGAGAACGAGGGCGAGGTAATGTCCATAGTCAGTTTGGCGCAACAGAAAAATGCCACGCTGTTGACGGGAGAGCAGGCTACAGAAGGGCGGATAAAAAAGATAGACCTCGTCCGGTATCGATACATTCATTTTGCTACCCACGGCTTTGTCGATCACGGTGGCCAAGGCAATTCGGGTTTAGCCTTGACAAATGCAGATGCCAGTGAAGACAATTTGCTCCTTAGCTCTGAAATCTATGGACTGTCAATGCAAGCAGAGTTAGTCTGCTTATCGGCCTGCGAAACAGGACTGGGCGATAACGTACCGGGCGAAGGATTGATGGGACTTGGGAGGGCTTTCTTTTATGCGGGAGCCAGAAACTTGTTGGTTTCTCTCTGGAAGGTTCCTGACAAGAGCACATCGCTATTCATGATTGATTTTTACAACGAACTCTTCATAAAACGACTGTCGTTGTCCACATCACTTAGGCAAGCAAAGCTGAAGATGATAAAAACAAAAGAATACAATAGCCCTTACTATTGGGCACCGTTTGTTTTAACGGGAGCAAATTGATCCGGCAGAACACACCATTCAGAGAAAATCATTTTTACCTCCTTCAGATTACCCGCCCATCAGCCATCGCTATTACACGATGCGTCTTTGCTGCGAAAGATTGGTCGTGCGTAACAATGAGCAAGGTTTGTTGGTACTGTTCGGCCAATTGCTGAAAAATTCCAAAAACAGTTTCCGTATTCTTATTATCTAAATTTCCAGTGGGTTCGTCTCCCATAACAATAATTGGGTCGTTAATCAGCGCTCGGGCAATGGCCACACGTTGTTTCTCTCCACCCGAAAGTTGATTGGCTCTTTTGTTTGCCAGATGCTCAATGTGAAGTTGTTGCAAACGTGCGTACGCGCGCTGTTCAACTTCTTCATCTGAATAAGATTTTAATTTCAAACCTGGAAGCATTACGTTATGCAGCACGCTAAACTCATTGAGCAGGTAGTGGAATTGAAACACAAATCCAATTTTGGCATTGCGCACCTGCGCCAGCTCGCGTTCTGATTTTTTAACCATGCTTTCTCCATCAATCCACACTTCGCCTTCGTAATCGGTGTCCATGGTCGAGAGCACATATAATAAGGTAGACTTGCCGCAACCCGATTTTCCCACTACCGACACAAACTCTCCTCTCTTTATTTGAAACGAAACATCCGTCAGCACTTTCATCTCGACCGGGTCGGTGAATTTCTTTGTAATGTGTTTCGCTTCTAATACAACACGCATACTTTATTTTCCTCTGATGATAACGACAGGGTCAATGGAGCTTGCCTTCAACGCGGGAAACAAACCTGCGAAGTAGGTGGTAAACAACGAAAAGGTGATCCCAATGAAATAGAACCAAGGGTTGTAGTTGATCGGATACGTTTTTACCGTGGGCAACGCTTCGGTCACAAACGGCACTTGGTCAATTACAGCCGAAAGAAGAAACCCAAACATCAAACCTGTTACACCACCAAACAATCCAATACTAAGGGCAATGAACAAAAAAATAAGGCGCACATCGGGTCCGGAAAACCCGGTTGCTTTTAGTATAGCAATCGAGTCCATTTTTTCATAGATCATCATGTTTAAGATGTTGTAGATGCCGAAGCCCGCAACAATCAAAAGTGTGATGCCCACTGCATAAGCGATAAGTGTGCGGATGAAAGTACCCGTCTCAAATTGTGCATTCGCTGTTTGAATATCTACCGCGTCTGTGTTGTAAACCTTTCTGAATTCTGTTGCCAGCGCAGGGGCTTCAGGCAAGTTTTTCACTTTTACAGCGATATCTGTAAGGTACGATGAAGGTTTGGAAAGAATCTTTTGAACCGTAATTAAAGAAGCGAAACTTTGCGTCTTGTCAAAATCTTGCAGGCCTGATTGATAAAGCCCCACTACTTTTAATTGAAATTGTTCGCCTTGCTGAGTAACCACCGTAACACGGTCACCCAGTTGCACCATCAACTTGGCAGCCAAAGGCTTTCCCAACACAATAGTATTGGGTATGTTTTTCAAATCTGAGTAGTCGCCTGCTACCATGTAATCGGCAAACGAATACAAACGAACTTCTGCATCGACATCAATTCCATTGACAGTGCCGGTGATGTCTACGTTGCCTGCATTGAAAAAAACTTGTGCAGATACTTTTGGTGAAACGCCCAGCACGCGCGGGTCAGCCTTGAGCGATTTGATAATCGCGCTGCTGTTCAAAATGTCAAGTCGCGCGTTGGTAGCTTTGATCGATCGCACAAAATGATGAAACCCCGCAAACCCTGTTGCTTTTTCGATTGGTTGTGTTTCGGTGGGTTTTAGTTCATTGTAGATTCGGACATGGGCAGTGCGATTGAGAATCAGGCCGTCAAGCAAATCGTTGAGACCGGTCATGAAGCTCAACAAAGTGATGAACAT
Source organism: Bacteroidota bacterium (assembly GCA_018267275.1). Classification (GTDB taxonomy): domain Bacteria; phylum Bacteroidota; class Bacteroidia; order Cytophagales; family Cyclobacteriaceae; genus ELB16-189. The sequence goes on from JAFDYV010000004.1 coordinate 616,535, forward strand.
GGTGATGGAGAACGTAACGCCAATGGCTGCCACCAAGGTTTGCTTCCAACGCGCTAATAGCAACGATTTGGCAATCTCGATGTTGAGCGGCAGTTTCATTTGATTGGTTTTACAATCTCATCGTTTGCCGATAGCCCCTCTTCAATTTCAACTTTGCGGTAGTCGCGCAAACCCGTTCGCACTTTTCTTTGTTCACCGCTTTTTAATAACACCATCGAATCATTGATCAGGTAAGAACGGGGAATCAGAAGCACATTTTTTTTCGAACGAATGATGATGTTGGCCTCTGCCGTAAGATTGGGGTATAAAGAAGGGGGAGTAGTTGTAAATTCGGCCTCCATGGTGAATAGTTTTGTTCGTTCATTTAGAATGGGGTAAATCTTACTCACGGTTGCATTCCATACTTCATTGGGGTGGCTACTTAAACTCACCACCACTTGTTGGCCAGATGCTACCAAGCCGATGTCTGACTCGTCAATGTCTAATTCTAGAATGAAATCCTTTTCGTCTCCAATCACAGCTACCGCGGTTTGCGGATTGACTAGTTCACCCTGCTCTTTCAGCCATGAGTAGACCTTGCCATTAATTTTGCTGGTGACGGTAAAGTCACCCAATTGCTGGGTGGCTACTTCGTAACTGATTTGTGCTTGGTTGGCGGCAAGCTTTAATTGTCTTTCCAACTCGTGGTAACGAATTGATGCTGAATGGTGAGCCGCAGCCGAGCTTTCGTAGGCAAGCTTTCGTTGCTCCCACTCTACTTGTGAGCCTATGTTTTGCTTGCGCAGATTATCTTGCCGCACCATTAAGAGAGAATCCGTTAACAGTTTTTCTTTCGCCAATTGAACCGCTATTCTTTGTTCATGAAGTTTCTCTTTGTTTTCGCTTAACTGTGCATATCGAAGTGCAATTTTTGCGTTGTCATTTGCCAGCTTAGCAGTGTTGTTTTTTAACCGCGCAATGGGCTGACCGGCTTTTACCTGCTCACCCTCACGCACCAAAATTTCTTCAAGGGTGCTAGACACTGTAGCGAAAACACTGTATTGATTTCTACTTTTTACCCGCCCGCTGGCATATACCGATTCAGTGATGTTTTCTACTGTGGGCGTAGCCGTTTCAATTTTGTTCTTGCAGCCAATTAAAAAGCAAAGACAGGTAACTAGTGGGGGTACTAAATATCTTCGAAGCATGTTGAAAGTTAACAAACCAATGTGAGATCAGAAAAGTGAGATTTATCAGTCTTTTTTTGCTCTACTCGTTTTAACTTGCCGTTGCCTTTACCTCAAATGAAAACGCCTTTTTTCACCGAGCCAGAGTTGGTTAGAAGTTTGGAGCAGCACGGCAAGGTGCGCAGCTTCGCTCAAAATGACATTGTCATTAACCCTGGCGATAAGATTACACACATCCCTATTGTATTGAATGGTAGTTTGCGAATTGTACGGGAAGATGAAGAAGGCCGCGAAGTTTTTTTATACCATATCCACGCCCAGCAAAGCTGTGCGATGTCGCTCAATTGCTGTGTGGCAGAAAAGCAGAGTATGGTGAAAGCCATAGCAGAAGACAAGAGTGAAGTGTTGATGATACCAGCGCCAATGGTTGACCAGTTGATGCGCTATTCGGAATGGCGAAGATTCATCAATTTGACTTATGCAGCTCGCTATCACGAATTGCTGGAAGTAATTGATTTGATTGCGTTCCATAATATGGACAAGCAATTACTTCACTACCTTAAAAAACGGGGTGAGGCTCTCAACACATCAACCTTATTTATCACCCACCAACAAATTGCCGATGAACTTCACACCCACCGCGAAGCTATCAGCCGCCTCCTTCGCACCATGGAAGAAAAAAAATTGGTCCGCCTAGGCAGAAATACGATAGAAATTTTGGGGTAATGGAACATTTGTTCCAAATGGGACAAATGCAGGTGCCTAGTTTTACGTCATCAAACCAAAAAAGCAAAACGACTATGAAAAAGAATATGGGCAACGAAGATCGTATCATCCGCGTGGTGGCAGCGATGGCAATTATTGCACTTTACTTTGGGGGTCTGATTTCTGGCACGGTGGCAACAATTTTGTTGGTAGTGGCAGCCGCTTTTATCGCCACTAGCTTTGTCAGCTTCTGCCCCTTGTACCTGCCCTTTGGGCTCAATACGATTCGTAAAAAATTGAGCAAGTAGTGGCCTGGTTCAAAAAATTGGCACTGCCCGCACTGGGTATTGCAATCGGTGGAGCAATGGGGTGGGCTTATTGGTATTGGGTGGGCTGCGAAAGCGGAGCATGCCCTATTACCTCGCGCCCGCTCAATAGTTCCCTCTACGGTGCAATCATGGGCGTACTGTTATTTTCAACCTTCAATAAAAAACAATATTAAGCTATGGGATTCTTAGATTTTATTTTTGGAACCTCCTCTAAAGCCAACATTCACGAACTGTTGAACAAGGGAGCAACTATCCTTGACGTACGCAGTAAGCCCGAATTTGCAGGTGGCCACGCTAAAGGCGCTATTAATATTCCGCTCGATCAGTTGCCTTCCCAACTGGGGAGATTCAAGAAAGAGCAAGTCATCGTTACTTGTTGCGCTTCGGGTATCCGAAGCGGAAATGCTAAGAAAATCTTGAACCAAGCGGGCTTTCTAAATGTTCACAATGGAGGTTCGTGGCAAAATGTGGACCGATAATTCGTTTAGCTATGGTAACAGCATCTTTTGATCATTTGATTCAATCTCAAAAACCGGTATTGGTGGATTTTTCTGCGGAGTGGTGCGGCCCCTGCAAAATGATGGCGCCCATTTTAGGCCAGGTAAAACAAGCCTTGGGCGACAAGGCCAGCATCATTAAAATAGATGTGGATAAAAACCCTATGCTTGCCACCCAATATCAAGTGCAAGGGGTGCCAACGTTGATCTTGTTCAAAGAAGGTAAAATGCTTTGGCGCCAAAGTGGGGTAGTACAGCCTAATGTTTTGCAGCAGACCATTCAACGATATTTGTAGCCGTGGTAGTGGTGCTACTCACTCAAATGAAGTACGGCTTTTAGCATCCACCACATAAGTATTAGTCCATCGATCGTGCCAGCCGCGACCCTCATCCCCAAAAAATGAAAATGCCTCAAAGGGAACAAGGCGAGTAATTGATCTCATAAAAATTGTACCAGTTGACGGCAGTTGGCCATTCTGATCGACTACTTTGGTACCGGTGACAAGCTTTCCAACAGTTCGGCCAAAAACGCTTTCGAAAAAAACGTAATACGACAAATAAGCTGTTATTGCCAACAGATACATAAACCAAGGAGTGCCGTTTTCTGCTTTGTTCAATGCGTCTGGTTCAACCAACGCCAGAAAAATTCCTAACATGAATCCTAAGATCAACACCACAATGTAATACATCACCGTATCGATCAGCATGTTCGCAAAGCGTTTGCCTACTGTAGCATGCGACAGCGAATCTGCCTTTACACGCAAATCAAGTTGATTTAATTCGGCTTCTGCAATTGGTTTAAAAGTGGGGCAAATGTCATCAAAAGCCGGTTTGGCACCCGTGAGGCCGCAATACATTCCTGTTTGTGGATCGAACACCTTGTTGGCGCAGACACGGCAATACTTCAGTTGTTGATCTGTCATTTTTCAGTTTTCTAAATATAGAAACAAACCACTTTCATTTGCTGGCACCACAACACTTTTTAAATTTTTTCCCACTTCCACAGGGGCAGGGGTCGTTGCGTCCAATATCTTCTTTAAAAAAGTCCGTCACCCTCAATAAGGATGCTGTATCTTGTTGAAAAGCTTGTGATAAAAGGGCATATAGCTCGGGGTGATTTTGTTTCAGTAATTGTGGACGTTCGAAAAAGTATTCTCCGACCACTGCAAAGAACTCACGTTCGTGGGTAGCGCCATAGGCGTTGATATCGCTTTTTCGTTTTAAGATTTCTTGCGTTTTTTCTTTTACCAGCTTCAACCACGGAATGGCATTGGGATTGGTTGCCAGCGTGGCGGGAATACCATCTATGGAACCATCTTCTTTGTCGAGTAAATGAATAAACTCATGCACGCCTACATTTTGCCTGTCAGTATTATTGGCAAAACCAGCATGCAAGGCCGGTTTAGATAAAATCATTTTGCCTTCCATCGGCCCGCTGCCCACCATTCCGGTAACCACTTCATCTCTGCTGTTGATGTTGAAATTGGTATCAAAGGAACTAGGATAGAGCAAAACTTCTTGCAGAAAAGTGTAGTCCCAATTGGGAAAACCAAAAACAGGAATAGCAGCACTGCTGGCCACCAACAGCTTGTCTATGATATCTACTTCGGTGTGCACACCCGTTATCCTTACGTGCGATAAAAACCGCATCACGTCCCATTCAAACCGAGTTTTTTGTTCGGGTGGTAAGTTGTGATAAAAAAGTACTTTACCATCTAACAACTCTTTCCATGCAGTTGGCATATGAGCCACCTTTTTGTTGCGCTTTTTTTGCCATAAGATGTACAGCCCAACACTTACCACCGCCACCACAAAAAATAAAGTCATGACGATCTCTTTGTTTCAATTACAATTTGCCATCTAAACGCCCACCGCCAATGGATTTCATAATCAGTGAACCCTGCTTGTTGTAGAATATCTTCCCACTCGGTTTGTGTAAACGATCGCAGTACTGAAAGAGGAGCATCGAACCGAACCATTGCCGACTTTGAAAATAATTGTGTAAGCCATTTGATGGAATAGTAGGCGAACGGGTGCCGATGAATATCGTTGATGATAATGAAGTTTGTCTGCTGCCTTAGCTGCCTTAAAATTTTTATCAAATCATCGGTTTCAAAATGATGAAAAAAAAGAGTAGCCAATACCACGTCAAAATGCTTTTGTTTAAACCGGTCTTCCAAAATGTTGTCAGCAAAAAAAGACACGTTTGCAAATGCCTTTGACTGCTGGATGGCATAATTTATAATATTAGCATTTGCATCGACCCCGATAAAGTGTGCATTTCTGTTTTGCTTTTTCAATTTGAGCGCCAACAGTCGAAGCATTTCACCGCTGCCACAACCCAAGTCACCGATGGTGATTTCTTTCTCTTTTGGGATTTTCTTTAAAACGTGGTCTACCGCTTTTACCGTTACCGCATTGCCGCCCAGCCAATGGTTGATGAAGTCTAATTCCCGCAAGGTTTGGTTGACTACCTCGCCTTGGCAAGCGAGGTCATCCATTATTTCTACTGCCGTTGAACGTTTCGAAAAAGAGGTTGCCATTTGATAGCCAATGTAAGAAAAATGGGGCTAGCTACGTTTGTTTGCCCAAAATCACCTCACTTGTTGACCAAAGTCATGTTTTAAGACAGGAAACGATTGCAATTTTAGTATGCAATCAAAAGCCAAACTGTATGGAAGCCAAGAAAAATCCGAACCTAGACCTTGGCAATTACCACGGCCTGCTGTTCAGCATCGGGCTGTTTGTGTCGCTTGCCATGGCTAATGTAGCAATGGAGTGGAAGCAAAAAGATGCGTCCACTGTAAACCTCGTCTCCAAGAGTACTAATAGTTTTGAAGCGTTGATAGACGTGCCTATCACTAAGTCTGAGCCACCTCCCCCCGAGTTGGCTGCAATTCAACCAAAGATAGTTGAAGTTTCAAATGATGAATTGGTGAAGACTGAAATGAAGATAGACTTTAACATTGAGGTAAATGAACAAACCCGCGTAGCAGACTTGGCATATCAACCTGCTCCTGTTGAGCCAGAGCCGGAGGAAACAGACAAAATATTTGTGGTGGTTGAGCAAGTGGCTGTGCCTGAGGGTGGACTGGAGGGTTTCTACAAATCGTTAGCTAAAAATTTGAAATACCCACTGGCTGCTCGGCACACTGGTGTGGAAGGCCGCGTGTTCGTTGAGTTTATTGTTAACAAAGACGGCAGCCTCAGCGATTTTAGAGTAGCCAAAGGCATTGGTGCCGGCTGCGATGAAGAAGCAATGCGTATTATACAAGAAGGTCCAAAGTGGCGGCCTGCTAAACAGCGGGGTAAGCCCGTGAGGCAACGCATGGTACTGCCGGTATTTTTTATGCTGGCACAGCGCTAAATAAAAAAGCCCCCGAATCTCTTCGAGGGCTTTTGAACGTTTGCACAAAGTTTATTTTAAACGCTCTTTGAAAAAAGCAATGGTGTGCTTGTTTGCGTCTGCAGCAAATTCTTTGTTGTGCTTGGGGTTGCTAGGGTTGGCAAATGCATGGTCTGCATCGTATGATTTTACCGTGAGTTTTTTGCCAGCTATTTTCATGTTCGCCTCAAACTTGTCTATCACTTCCTTGTTAATCCACTTGTCTTGTGTGGGCCATATGTTCAGCACATCGCAATTCAAACCTTTTAATTTTTCGGTGTTTTCTTCTGGCTGCCCATAGTAAATCACACAGGCCACGGCTTGCTTACCTGCCAATAAACTTGCTTGCATTGATTGGCCGCCACCAAAGCACCAGCCGATGGTACCTATTTTCGCGCTGGTGCCCGCAAAGGCAAGAGCCGCCTTTACAATTTGCTCTCCCCGCTCTTTCTTAAACTCTTGCATGTACTTACCCGCAGTTTGGGGGTCAGTCGCTAGCCTGCCATCATACATGTCCAACGCAAGTACATTTACGTTGCCTAACTCGTTGTACAAGTTCTCCGCTTCACGCTTAATATGGTCGTTGAGTCCCCACCATTCTTGAAAGACGAAGATCCAGTTGTTTGTTTTCTTTTTTGCTTCCAGGAAAAACGCATTGGCTTCCGTTCCTTCCGCAGGCAGTTTAATCATTTTGCCACCGGCCTCACTTTCGTGGATGTATGGAGGCGGACTAGGGTGATCACGATTGAATTTTTTGTTAGAGGCGAACAAGGCAAACTTGTCGGTTGCATCGGTGTGGCAAATGGTTTCTTTGTCGGCTTCTATCTTAACAGGCTTTTGTGCAAAGACACTTGCTGCCAGCAGCATCGCTACTACAATCAGTTTTGTTTTTTTCATAATGGTTTTTTTAAATTTTGTATTCAACTTTTTTCAATTTGAAGCATTACGAACACGTGACCTGCAGTGTGTATCTGCTTTTTTAATCTTTCCATTGCCCCAGCAACACACGGTCATAGGTAATCAAATCAGTATTGATGGGTTCGTAACCGCGTTCGCGCAGTAGCACAGCCACTTGCCCACGGTGGTACGAACCGTGGTTTACCAGATGTATCATAATGTCTTGAATGTTGTTTTCATAATAGTCGCCAACATAATTGTGGTATTTTAACACACGATCAAATGAATTGTTTGAGTCAATGAAAGACATCCATAGCTCATTTGCTTCTTCTACCATTTTTTTTAAATCAGCTATTGTGTACCCTCCGCCCCACAACTTGTAATCGCTTTTAGGTAAACCCATAAAACGATTGTACCAAATAAAATTGGCAGCAACGCAGTGCGCAAAAATTGAAACAATTTTTTCATCAGTTACCGCTTGTCGCTCCAAACAACCGATTACCCTGCGGTTAGCCCAGGCATTATATTGGTACAACTTGAGTAAATACGTCTTCATCAAAATTTATCGATTGATAGTCAAAAAAGCTGATAAAGATAGGTAATCGACCATTATCTTGCCTTAATAATTAAAATGTATGAGAATCGTTTTCTTGATGCTTATTGTCACCATTTGTGATTTAGGTAATTGCGCCTTTTCGCAGTCTAAATATCCCACTGCTGAGATAGAACCTTTATATGACCTGAACTTCACCCGAGCCGAGCGTGATTCTTTACTTGGCGGACTACAAGATTATCAAAAGGCGTTCCAAGCATTGCACAAAGTTTCCATCAGTAACACCGTACCGATGTCATTGGTGTTTAATCCGCTGCCCACGGGGCTGCAGTATACACCGCAGCAAAAACAAAACGACTGGGGATTACCCAAAGACGTAGTATTGCCAGCAGATAGAAATCAACTTGCATTTTACCCGGTTTACAAACTGGCGGTTTTGCTGCGCGCTAGAAAAGTTACCTCCCTTGAGTTGACGAAGATTTATCTTAGTCGAATTAAGAAATATGCCGATACGCTGCAATGTGCAATCTCAATTTTAGAGAGCAACGCCCTGCAACAGGCACAACGTGCCGATGACGAAATCAAGAGAGGCAAATATCGCGGGCCATTGCATGGCATCCCCTATGGAATTAAAGATTTGTTGTCTGTAGAAGGCACTGAAACGACTTGGGGCGCTGCGCCTTATCGCGGCCAGAACATAAATGAGACAGCCACCATCGTTAAGAAATTAGAACAGGCGGGGGCTGTGCTGGTGGTGAAACTCACATTGGGTGCGTTGGCCATGGGCGATATCTGGTATGGCGGAGTCACCAAAAACCCATGGAACCTGAAAGAGGGTTCAAGCGGATCGTCTGCGGGCTCTGCATCAGCCACCGTGGCTGGCTTGGTGGCGTTTGCCATCGGCACTGAAACCCTGGGTTCAATTGTTTCTCCATCTACGCGCTGTGGTGCAAGTGGAATGCGCCCGACTTATGGAGCGGTGAGTCGGCATGGCGCCATGGCGTTGAGTTGGAGTATGGATAAGATTGGGCCCATTTGCCGATCTGTTTTGGATTGTGCATTGGTGTATGATGTAATTCGCGGTGAAGATCCATTTGACCGCGCCACGCGCAATGCTGCATTTAACTACGATGCCAAAACACCACTCAAGAAATTGAAAGTAGCCTACTTCAAAAATTTATTTGATTCAAAATACGCCACTCGTGAAAACGATCAAAAAGCACTTGAGGTATTAAAGTCGCTTGGTGTAGAACTAATTCCATTAGACTGGGATACAAAAATCCCGGTAGCAGCAGTACGATTAATGCTGACCGCGGAAGCAGCAGCTTCTTTTGATGAACTTACGCGCTCTAACCGCGACAGCTTGCTGACCGACCAACGTAAGTGGGCATGGCCAAATACCTTTCGCACCGCCCGTTTTATTCCGGCAGTGGAATACATCAACGCTTCGCGCGTGCGGCAGCAACTGATAGATGAATTTTACCAGAAAATAAAAGATGTAGATGTAGTGGTGACACCCAGTTTTGCAGGCACGCAGTTACTTACCACTAACCTTACGGGTAACCCCTGCGTGGTGGTGCCAAACGGGTTCAATGAAAAGGGAAGCCCGACCAGCATTTCTTTTATTGGAAAGTTGTTTGACGAAGGCAACCTTATAGCCGTGGCGCGGGCATACCAAGAGGCTACCGAATGGGAAGACAAGGTGCCTCCGTTGTTTAAAGATTAGTCTTACGTAAAGGTTGTAGCTTGAAAAAAGTTAGGCTTCGCCATAGCCACTCAACCGGCCCAAACTGAAAGCGGCCAAACCACCATTTGCTCACCGCGATTTGGGTTGCAAACACAATGAAGGCTACCACCGCCCAAGGTGCCGCCCCATATTCGCCCAATAGAGCAAACCCAAATGAAAACAACAGGGTTGTGCCAATCAATGCTTGTGTGAGATAGGTGGTTAGGCCCATGCGGCCTACTTCATAAAAAATCATCCAGCGTTTCTTCCACCTTTCTTTTTCGAAGCTGGTCACGATCAAGCCAACGTAGATGCTCGCCAAGGCAGCATTAAAGGCATCATACACCAATCCACCAATAGCAAACTGCATCATTTGGCCAATTTCTAATTTTGCCCCAAACACCACGCCAGCAAATACAGCTGCCGCCAAAACGCAACCCAACAGCAGCCATAGTCCAAAGCGGATTAACTTTTTGAAACGAAGGGGTTGTTCAAAAATGCGCTTCCTTCCAACGTATAAACCCAATAAAAATAATCCCAGTGTGATGTAAAGTCTTCCAGATTCCACCTGGAACACAAACTTCTCTTTTAGCTCGAAAAAGTTAGCGACTAATATTTCTTTATAGCTGCCATTTTTCAAGGTATCATAGTAAAGTTCTAAAGTCTTTTGATCAAAATTTCCGAATGGGTTTTCGGTTGTGGGCACGGCCACTGCTTGGTAGAAGCGCGAAACAAATGCAGGTAAATCGAACACCAGTAGCAAGGCGACAACCAATAGTATTTTGTCGGGTAGTCTGTAAGCCAAAAGCAAACCGGCCCCGAGTACCGCATAAATGGTAAGTATATCGCCACGATAATGGAGATGGTGCACCATACCGATGGCAAAGAGCAAAATTAATCGCCAAGCAAAACGAAACAGAAACGCTGCCGACCCATCGCTCTTGTTCAGTTGAATGAAAAAGCTCAATCCAAACAAGAACGAGAAGATCATAAAGAACTTGCCCGAAATGAAGATGCCAATGACTGCGTTGACGATACTGTCTGCAACATTATGCTGTGCGAACATCTCATGTGTTTTCGGTGGCACACCCGCATAATACTGCTCTGTAAAGTGCACCAATGCAATGCCGAGCAGCGCAAAACCCCTTAGTACATCGATTACCTGAATTCTTTCTTGCAGTAGTCGGCTCATTTTCTTAAAAAATCAAATGTACAAAGTTTGTCAGCTGCTCGTGCGGTGGCATTCCCTCTCTACCCGCTAGCCTTTAAACCGCTCAAACCGAAGGCACCGCAATGCAATTTTTTATCAGTTCTTGGTATAACCCATCGACAACCCGGTGTCTCCTCTCACCACTAACTCTACTGAAGCATCCGTTGGTGTATTATTGATGATGACCAAGGCCGTATTTTTCTCAACACGAACATGTACGCTTTCGCCCGGCTGGATCGTTTGACCCGAATGACGACCTCCACCGATGGGCGCCCTGTGAATTTCTATTTCTCCAGCCGACACATTTTTTAGCTTTACTCGGAACGTGCGATGTGGATTATTGCCCAACAAAAATCGCTCGTTTGATTTAATGGTTGTGGTGGAATGAAGTGCGCATGATGACAGTAACACTGCAAAAAGAATTGCGGTACAAGCAAATGATTTTCTCATAATTTGTTTTTTTAGGAGTCAAATGTGTTTGATTAAGTTGTAACCTAATGTAAAACTTGGCAACAGTTTGTTTCAACTGAGACAACCCCTACTCTGTGCAAATAATTGAAGTGTTATTTTGATGTTCGCTCCAATCCCTCTTTTGCTTCCTTCAAGTTTCCGTCAAGCCTCAAGGCTGTTTCAAACAGTTTTTTTGCTTCTGCCTTATTGCCGCGTTTTTCTTTGATCTGCGCCAGGCGCATGTTGGCACCAGCATGCGTTGGTTCATTCTGCGCAGGTGTATGAGTGAGGTATTTTTTGAGGCACTCTTCCCCGCGATCCAAACGCTGTCCGCTCAGTGCGGCAGTCTTTCCAACTTGATAAACCGATACGTAGTCGTCCGGATTTTTCTTCAAAGCCTCTTCAAACATAGCGAAGGCCTTGTCGTATTGTTTTTGGTTGGTGTAAAAATTAGCGAGCATCGAAACATAGTCGGCATTGATCTTTACCGCTTCCTGAAATTCCTTTTCTGCTTCTGCGATCTTTTTCTCATGCACATAAATAGTGCCCAACTGCCGGTGCCCTTCAGCAGCATTCAACGACACAATTTGTTTAGCTACTTCCTTGGCCTTGTCAACGCTGCCACCCATGAATCCGGGCGCTTGCAAGTAGTATTGGATGAGCGATGTGCGGGCGCTTAAGTTTTTGGCATCAAGTTCTATTGCTTTCTCCCACGCTTTCTTCATTTTTGGTGCCAGTATGCCCTGCTTAAACATGTTGGCACTTTGCGCAATCGTTCCATAGGTATTGCCGAGCCAATTAAAATAATCGGCTTGCTTTGGGTCTGCTTCGGTCGCTTCTTCAAAATACTCAGCGGCATCGTCATATTCCTTTTTATCGAACGAAACCCTCCCAAGGTAGTATTGGGCAGCTGCGTACTCGGTGCTTTTTTCGGGAATACCCTTCAGGAGTTTTTCTGCTTCGTCATACTTTCTTGCTTCATAGAGTGTTTTGGCTTTTTCTACGTTGGATTGCGCCCAAACGGAACAGGAAATTAGTAAGAAAATAATTGCTTTCATGACGGGGTGTTTATGGGTTCAAGACTCTCAAAATCGCGTTTTGGTTGCACGAAGTAACGAGAATGTTTACCAAAATGTTAAGATTGTAAGTTGATTTGTTGCTCTCTATGACAGATTTGTTTCAACCTTGTAACTTTCAGGAAAAAACATGATGCGCGCTTTGCTTTTGTTAGTTGTAGTGGTAGGATTTTTTGCCTGCAAAAAGGAGAGATCTACAATGCACCCATGGCATGAGGATGTTGCCCAACATTTTGATGATTCACTTAAGCCGTTTTATCATGGCGTGGCCTCGGGCGACCCATTGCCCGACCGCGTGATTATTTGGACACGGGTGACACCTGACGATTCGTTGGCTTCCATTGATGTAAAATGGCAAATGGCAACAGATGAAGAATTCACAGCTGTCGTCAAATCAGATTCGTTGGCTACACACCCGGGTAAAGACTACACCGTTAAAGTAGATGTGGCGGGGCTGCAACCCGACCAAATTTATTACTACCGGTTTACCGCTTTGGGCAAAACATCGGTTATCGGAAGAACAAAAACCGCACCTGTAGAGGCCAAAGACAGTTTGAAGTTTGCAGTGGTAAGTTGTGCAAACTGGGAGTGGGGTTATTTTAATCCGTATGATAAAATTGCCGACCGCCCTGTGTTGGATGCCGTACTGCACCTGGGCGATTACATTTATGAATATGGCATTGCCAAGTACGGTGATACGACCATCGGTAGATTGAATATTCCTCCTTATGAAATTGTGAATCTGCAAGATTATCGAACAAGGTACTCACTGTATCGATTAGACAAAGGGCTACGCAGGGTACACCAGCTTCATCCGATGATTGCCATTTGGGACGACCACGAGGTCGCAAACAATGCTACGGTAACGGGTGCGCAAAATCACCAGCCCGAAGAGGGCGACTATGAAAAGCGCAAAGCGGCAGCCCGCCAAACGTATTACGAGTGGATGCCCATCCGAGAAAATCAAGAGTTGTATAGAAGTTTTTCTTTTGGTCCCTTGGCAGATGTGGTAATGTTAGACGAGCGCCTCGCTGGCCGCGACCCTGAAATCACCGACATCAAGAGTCCAGAGCTGCAAAAGGCCGAGAGAACCATGTTGGGCGCTACTCAATTACAATGGTTTGAAGAAAAGTTAAAGACTTCTAAGGCTACGTGGAAGTTGATTGCCAACCAGGTGATTTTCTCTGATGTGTATTTGCAGAAGGTGTTTCCAAAAATGCCCCGCAATCTTGACTCTTGGGATGGTTTTCCGGCTGAAAAAAAGAAAATAGTAGACTTCATCTTGAAAAATAAAATTGAAAACTTGATCATCGCGTCAGGCGATACACACGGCTCGTGGGCCATTGAAGCATCCATTGGGATTAAGAAGGACTATAAACCATTTGCCATTGAGTTGGGCACTACCAGTATTTCTTCTGGCAATGGCGATGAGCGCAAACCAGCCGACTCAGTAAAGTTGGCCGAGCGGGCATTGATGAAAGAGAATCCGCACATTAAGTATGTGAACGATCGGGATCACGGGTATCTATTGCTGACACTATATGCCAATCAATCTAAGGCAGAGTGGTATTACGTAGAAACACTTCGCAAGCCTGAAAGCAACGAATTTTTAGGGAAGGTGTTTTGGTTTGAGAAGGGGAAAAATCGACTTAAGTAGTACCCTCACTCAAAAAAGTTTTTGAGTCTCATCACTTTTCGTCCCTCGGGGAGGGGCAGTTTACTTGATGCGGTTTTCTTTAAGTTTTGTTAGGGTGAAGGAATGAATTACTCTACCTCCACAATAATCTCAATCTCCACGGCAATATTGGAGGGCAATGCATACATGCCAACTGCCGAGCGCGCGTGTTTTCCTTTGTCGCCAAATACGGCCACCATCAAATCCGAAAAGCCATTCATTACTTTGGGTTGATCTACGAAATTTTCAGTGCAGTTCACCATACCCAAGACTTTTACGATGCGTTTCACTTTATTCAAGTCGCCCAGCTCGCCTTTTAAAGTGGATAGAATGGCGATGCCTGTTTGCTTAGCCGCATCGTAGCCTTGCTCGGTGTTCAAATCTTTTCCCACCTTGCCAGTGATGTTACTGCCATCTGCTTTAGTGGGCCCATGGCCCGCAAGGTACAGCAAGTTGCCAGTACGCACTGCCTTTACATAATTACCCATTGGTTTGCTGGGCGTGTAAAGTTCAATGTTCAGTTCTTTTAATTTTTTGTCGAAATCAACTCTCTGGCCGAAAACCAGAATATTGCTATAGAAAAGAACAGCGATGATAAAAGGGATTTTCATGACTTGAATTTTTGGTGGTGAACCAAAAATAGCCATTTGCGATAACCAAAAAAAGAAGACTGATTAGATCTCCTTGGCCAGACCTTTGTTCTTCAAAACGCTTCCCACAAACTTGCGCTCGTTTTCGGTATTGAAGATCTTAAATGGCAAATGGATGAGTTGTGCTTTGTTAACAAACAAAATATAGTAGTCCTTTCCCACCTTCGCACGTTTGATTTGATCCCACTTCAAGGGCATGCCTTCGCGCGCGTTGATCTTCATTACGATTTGTTGACTCGTGATTTCGTAAGAGAATCGCTCGAATAGCATTTTACTTTGCTCCAGTTGGGTAACGCCATAAAACTGAATCCACCAGAAAAGCAAATACAGGCCGGCTCCTAATACGGCACCAATGAACCACCAAATACTTGGTGCCAGAAAATAACCGCTGCAGATGGCCAACACAATTAGCGATACCCACCACTGCTGGCGCAATACGCTGGTCATGGCCATGCGGATGTAATCTTTCTTTTCAAGGCGGTAGTTGCGGGTTTTTACAAGCATAACAAAAAAGGTCTATTCTAAAACGGAGCGCAAAAATAGCAGGCAATTGGCAATCGGCAATGCCTATGGGCACACTTATAAGGACTCCTACAGGGGTTTGGTTTTCAGGCTTAAATCCAAGCTTTTAGCCGAGTGGGTGAGGGCGCCAACAGAGATGTAGTCCACGCCAGTCTCGGCAACCGCCCTCAGAGTTACTTCGTTGATGCCGCCACTGGCTTCGGTTTTAAAGCGGTTATTAATGAGTTGTACGGCCTTGCTTAGTTCTTCCAGAGGAAAGTTATCGAGCATGATTACGTCCACGCCACCTTTTTTCAACACTTCCTGTACCTCTTGCATCGACCGTGTCTCTACTTCAATTTTTAGGCGCTTACCCAACCGATTTACATATGCATTGGCGTGCTCAATCGCATTGCTAATTCCGCCTGCCATGTCTACGTGATTGTCTTTTAACATGACCATGTCATACAAGGCAAAACGATGATTATGTCCGCCCCCGATGGACACGGCCCATTTTTCCATCAAACGAAAGTTGGGAGTAGTTTTGCGCGTATCTAGTAATTGCGCACGCGTGCCATCAATCATTTTGCAGAGGCGCTGCGTATAAGTTGCAATGCCACTCATACGCTGCATACAGTTGAGCACCAATCTTTCCGCTGTTAAAATAGCTTGGGCAGATCCGGTCACCTCAAAGGCTATTTCCCCTTTATATATGCTGTCGCCATCGCGTTTGAAAAATTCTAAATGCAAGGCCGGGTTTACGCGATGGAAAATCCGTTGAGCCATATCCAACCCCGCTATTATTCCATCATCTTTTACGAACAGCCTGCCCTTGCCGATGGTATTGATCGGAATGGTAGCCAGCGATGAGTGATCACCCTCCCCTACATCTTCGCGCAAGGCGGCATCAATAAAATCGTTGATGGCTTCATCAGTAAGATAGGGAGGGTGCATGGTCAATTGCCGCCTATTCCTTGATGAAAGAGATTTCGTGAACGAGGAACTGTTTGTCGCTCTCTTTTACGCGGATCAAAACGTTGTAACTCTCTGTGCCACTTTGGTATTTGCCAATGGCGTATTTCAGGCCGTTGGGAGAAGAACCCGTGTGCAGCACATTAAAGTCAGAAGCGGGGTGCTTTTTGAAAAAATCACGCAATACAAACTCCGACTGGGCTTTGCTGTAGTTATTGATCTCGCCCTCGATGTTGATATCTACCGATTGATTGAAGTACTTCACCATCTCTTTGGCGTTGTTGGCCTTCACAGCTTCTTTCAGCGAGTTGAAAAGCTCGGCTTGGGCGTGCACCGAAAAACACGAAACGCCAAAAACAAACGCCAAAAGCCATTTTTTATAGTTCATAGGTTGAAGATTAGGCCAAAAGTATGCCATAATCGTTTGTCAAAAAAATGTAATAGCGAATCCCTAAAACCCATCGTCCTCCTTCTTCTCTTCTTTCTTCTTGTCTTTCTTTTTGGCAGACGAGGTGCCACCCGATAGATCGTATGGGGCTTCGATGCCGTAATAACTCAGCCTGAACCGGTTCACAAACGCCAGCGTTTCATCATCACTGCCCGGCACAAACACCAACTCCCCAATTTTGGCTTTGGCTGCATTTGTTTTTTTGGTAATGATATCGTTGAACGCCTGCTGCGAGGAGTGTACCATCAAACGGTTGTCTTCAAATCCAAAGTAATACCATGCTTCGGGCGAGGCTTTGAAAAACACGTGGAACACGGGCGAACCGTCTTCGCTTTTGCGAATTTCCATGAAGCCCTCAAAGGCTCCATTAATGTCGTTCCGGTCAATATTGCTCACACCCAATTGACCTTCACTGTAAAAAGCCTTTCGGTCTTGCGACCATTTAAGATTCACATTTGAGAAGACAATGGGCTTGATCATTCCTTGCACTGAGCCCAATGAAACATACCCTTGTTGTGCGCGCGTTTCGTAGTCTTTGGTGATACGTTCGCCTACAATGTTTGCCATTTTGTAGAGAAGTTCTGTTTGATCGCCCAAGCCTTCGCTAGCGCCTTCGTTTTTAATCACTTCTTGCAAGTTGAGCGCCATGGTTTGGTAGGCAATTGTTGGTAAACCTAAGTCTGCTTGAATGAGGGCATTCATCTTAATTTCATTGGTTTCCAGATTACCGGAACCAATAGCAGAAGAAGTCAATGAAAAGTTTTTGAGCCCACCGAAGAATTTCACCTGACCTTCAAAATTCACTTCTTGCTTGTCTTCGTTGTAAGCGAAAACTTTCCCTTCCAACTTTTCACCCGCTGCCTTTTTTCGGTCTTCAATCTTGAACTGGCCACTTTCTTTGTCAAAAAACAATGAGCCGCTGGGCAAAAAGAAATCATCATCACTCTCGTCTTTTTTGTCGTACACAAATGTTATGTACAAACTATTGTCTTGCGCGAAGTGAAGCCCGGCCATGGCCCTGCGTCCTTCTTCAGTAGTCGCTTTGTCAAAATCCAGATAAATATCTTTCTCGTCACCACTTTGGTTATAGGCCAGCCATGTATTGTAGTTTTTTAGTTTCTTCAGGTCGAGTTTCACAAATCCCTTCAATTGCAAAGCCGGCCGAGTGGCATACATGGTCATATCGCCCTTGTAAAAAATTCGCGGGGCCACCAATATTTTTTCAGTATCAGCCACAGCACCTGTTGCCACGGTTTGTTGGGTAGCAGCACCTTCGTGCTTGTGCTTTCGCCCCTCGTGCGATATGGGCTCCAAGTGAAAGTCGGTCATCTTAATGCTGAAGGTATCATTGGCGGCATTGATGTATTTATACGTAGCATAACCGGTGAATTCCTTGCGCGAGACGATGTCCACCACACCATTGGTTAACAGGTGGTACCCATTCAGTGTATCAATCACAATACGGGTGTTTTTCAGTTGACCGATTTTGGCGTTTTCCAAAATCAACACTTCGTTTTTCTCGGGCGTGATCTTGGCATCGGCTACCACAATAAATGGAATACCACTTACTTTAAGCTCCTGCTTTTGAATGTCGTACTCAGCTCTCTCGGCATTGAAGTGCAACGAATCAAGTTCCTTGCGGGTGGTGTAGAAATAGGAGTTCTCTAGCGGCACATCGGCTGCCTTGGTCATCACTATTTTTTGCGTGGTTAGATCCCAGCGTGCTTCTGGTATGGATGTTTTAAATTGTGCGTAGGGAAATTCAATCGCGGCTGTGCCCTCGATTTCAGGGCTTACTGTAGCACTATTTTTTTCCAGGTTAAATTTCACCCGCACATCACTACCAGCCAGTGCAGGTTTTTCGGGATTTCCGGTTTTCACCTCGAAACGTGCATGGCGCGCGCCAAAATCTTTGGAATTGAAGCTCAGCTCACGTGAAGCCACTTCAGAGCCGCGGGTGCTCAACTTACCACTGCCTTGCACCCCGGTTTTTGTAACCGTTACAATACCGTTGAGCGATGCGGTATTGTTGTAAAAGGCGAACGGTTCTTTCAAATTCTTCATCCGAAAGCGATCTTGCTTCGGGAACCATTTCAATTGGTAGTCGCCTACCTTCATTTGAGGGAAGTTGACGGAACCGATTTGTTTCTCGCGAATAAGGGCTTCGTTGCCTTTTCCTAATACAGAATCAGGATAGAATACAAAATCCGAAGATGAAGCCTCTGCAGCCAGGTATTCGATTTTTCCACCTGCGCGTATTCCTTCGTTGTCTAGCTTCATGTCTCCAAACAATTTCGCGTCACCCTGGTAAAGACGATAACCACCTTTCGGAATCACGTGTGTAAAACCAAGCGACTTGTCGGGCATCGTGTGCAGCTTTTCTTTAAAACTCGGGAACATGCCGCTGGAAACAAATGTGCCTTCAAAGTTGATAGACCCTGGGTCAGCATCATTTAAACTGTCAAGTTTGAAAGGCGGCACCACAAAGAACACCGATTTGTCATAAGCACCATTGAGAACTTCTTCCCTGTTAAAATAAATCACACCACCTGCCGTGGCATCCAACCTGGGGAAGTTGGGTTCTTTGTATCGACCCGATTTATTGTCGGGCCGGTTGATAAATAACGTGCCGGAAGTTTTGTTGGCGGCTGTTTTCAACCCACCCGCAGCAGCAGCAGTAGAATCTGCACCCACCATCGAATTGTTTACGCGCCTGCGCGAGCCGTCTTTTTCAGTCACATAAAATCGAATGGAGTCGATATGGTTTAAGTTGATAAAAAAACTATCGTACTTTAAGGTGAAATCCTTTCCGCTGATTTCGAAATTTCCGGCTGTGATCGTTCCGTTAAATTTAATGTCGCGGTTTTGCAAGAATGTGATCACCGCTGTATCAGGTTTGATTACTACATTGAGCGAATCGCTAACGTTGAATTCTTCCACACCATGCACTACCATTTTGCGGTCTTTCAAGCTGATGGTGGCGTTGGCAACGGTATCTGCCAGCGATTGGATTTTCATGTTGTCGTAATCGGCTTTGCCTTTCAGGGCATCCACCACATGAATCGCCTTGTCCTTTACGTGTATTTTGCCTGTGCGGGCATCGTACAAAATCATTCCTTTCTGCGATAAAAAATCAGCGGCCATCTTCATTTGCTCCAGCTTTCGATTGGGTGTGACCAAATCAAACACCGTAAAATCTTGCGTATTGAAGTTCTTGGCATACTGCACCACCACCGCTAGTGGGTGAAAGCTAAAACCTTGGCCGCGCAGTTGGTCATAGTCTTCGGGATGGTAAAAGTCATTTGATTCAATGACCAATGGAGCAACACTGGCGCTGCCATTCACGGTTAACGAAAGGCTGTCAGACTTCAAGTCCCAACGCACCACATCGGGATTTAAATCCACACCAAAGAAAGAAGAAGAGAACGGTGCCTTGCGCAGTGGAGAAGTGTCTTTTGAAAGGGTCATTTTCTCTTTTGCAAAATCATACCGCATTTGCATAGAAGGATGTGTCAGCGAATCGTTGCCTTGATAAATTACTACGCGGGCGCTGTTGGCCAATATGACTGAGTCACGAAAACCAAATGACAGAGATTGCGCACGGAAGCGTTTGTCGGCCTCGCCCATCACTTCTAGTGTAGCCAAATCGTTGTTGACTGACGCGCTATTGATGTTGGCGCCTTCTAAACCAAATCCTCCTTGGTACTTAATGCGCTCACCAAGCCCCAATAAGTTTACATTGTTTTCATACGAACGAAAGCGCGGATAAATCGCTCCCTTTTTTGTTTTGTGATTGATGCTATTAAAGACGAGTTGGCCCGGCACGCGACCTGGCAATTTGCCTAAGTATAAGAGTTTGCCTTGGTCTGCCTTAAAGGAAGGTTTTGTTGCATTGAAGTGATATTGTTTCAATTCATAATTCACTGAGTCGGGCGAGAGGCCCGCGGGGCTCCAATCAAAATTGCCCCCTTCGCCCACAAAAAGTTTTGATGTGAGTGAGTATGTGCCTTTTGTGCTTTTAATCGCGGCAGAATCATAAGGCGTGACAAAAACCAGTGAAACAGCAGAGAAGTTGATTGCAGCACCAAAAATCTCCGGCTGGGCAATGGGCTGCTGCCAAGCGGGCAAATAAGCAGTCGTAGTGTCTACTGGAGTATCAGCTGACGCGTAGTTTTGAGTTGTATCCGGTATTACTACTTTGGGTTCAAGGTATACAAATGAGTAGTTGTCGTTGGTGGCATGCAACCGAAAAGACTTTTGAAAAGTGAGCGCATGGTTTTCAAAGAACTCCCGTGACTGTTGTAACACAACGTTTGCCAGGTTACTATTCTCTTTTGCAATAACCCTATCAACCACAGACAAAAATTCTGAGAATTTGCCTGCATCGGCTTTCTCGGTATTGATGGCGGCCACTATTGCACCGTAGTAGTTGGTGAAATGAGGGCGCAACTTGTAGCCCTTCTTTTTCATCAGTTTAGCTTGGCGCTTGATGGTCAATTGCTGATCGGGCCCTAAACCCGCCCACAGCGTTCCAAAAGCATCACCGATTGCCATTACCTCTTGCGACTTGGTGTTGTTCAGCATTACGCGAACACTATCAGCAAAGCCCAATTGATAACCCTCGGTTGGCGATTGTGCCGCCAAGTTGAGTGCAGGAATCCAAAAGATGAATAAAAATAGCTTTTTCACGTGCCTACGAACCTGAAAATTCGGAAATAAAAGGCAGAAGTTCTAATAGACGGGACGAACGTAATCATAGACAAATACACTTCGGTCAACGATCTTTTGTTGTCTATTCACTTAATTTGACTGCCAACCTGACACTCTTCGTGTTTGGAACAATCCTTGACTAGAAGGATTTACCAAAAAAATAACCATAAAACTGAATTACTATGGCAGAAGTGGCAGAAAAAGGCAGTATTTCCATCCATACTGAGAACATTTTTCCGATCATCAAGAAGTTCCTTTACTCAGACCACGAGATTTTTTTGCGTGAGTTGGTGAGCAATGCAGTCGATGCAACCCAAAAGCTGAAAAAGTTGGCCTCCATTGGCGAGTTTAATGGCGAGTTGGGCGATTTGAAAATTGAAGTGAGCTTTGATAAAAAGAAGAACACGATCACCGTCAGCGACAAGGGCCTTGGCATGACGGGCGAAGAGATCAAAAAATACATCAATCAAATAGCTTTTTCAGGCGCCACCGAGTTTGTTGAGAAGTTCAAAGACAAGGGCGATGCAAAAGACATCATTGGCAAGTTTGGTTTAGGATTCTATTCCGCCTTTATGGTGGCCGATAAAGTAGAGGTGGTTTCCAAATCGTACAAAGACGGCACACAAGGCGCTCGCTGGGAATGTGATGGCTCTACCGAGTTTGAATTAACACCCGATAAAAAAGAAACACGCGGTACAGATGTGATTCTGCACATCAACAAAGACTCTGAAGAGTTTTTGGACGAGTACCGCTTGAAAGGCATTTTAGAAAAGTATTGCAAGTTCTTGCCTGTTGAAATCAAATTCGGTACGAGAGATGAAAGCGTTGAAGATGGAGTTGACAAAGACAACAAGCCGAAATACAAAACCGTTACCACTGATCGAATTATCAACAATACTTCACCGATCTGGGTAAAAGCACCACTCGAGTTGAAAGATGAAGATTACATGAAGTTTTACAAAGAATTATACCCCTTTTCAGAAGACCCTCTTTTCTGGATTCACCTTAACGTAGATTATCCTTTCAATCTCACAGGAGTCCTCTACTTCCCCAAGATCAAAAATGATTTTGAAATTCAGCGAAATAAGATTCAACTCTACTCACGCCAGGTATTTATTACCGATGAGGTAAAAGATGTAGTGCCTGATTTCTTAATGCTGCTGCACGGAGTGCTGGATTCTCCTGATATTCCACTCAATGTATCCCGCAGCTATTTGCAGAGTGATTCGAATGTGAAAAAAATCAGTTCGCACATCACCAAAAAGGTAGCCGATAAGTTGGTGGACATGTTCATCAAAGACCGCAAAGAATTTGAAAAGAAGTGGGATGACATTGCGGTGTTTGTTCGTTACGGCATGATCAGCGATGAAAAATTCTATGACAAGTCAAAAGAGTTTTCCTTGTTGAAAAATGTGGAGGGCCAATATTTCACCATGAATGAGTATGCCGACAAGGTAAAGCCCAACCAAACCGATAAAGACGGTAATGTGGTTTACCTCTATACCACTGATAAAGGAAAACAAGATGCGTTTATCCAAGCAGCCAAAGAAAAAGCGTATGATGTGCTGATGATGGATGGGGTGCTGGACAGTCATTTCATCGGCAACCTGGAGCAAAAACTCGAAAAGACGCAGCTCAAACGTGTGGACAGCGAAATCATTGATAAGTTGATTGCCAAGTCAGACGCGGTAGCCAGCGTTTTGAGCAAGGAAGAGGAGGAGCAAGTGAAAGGCATTTTTGAAAAGGCCATCAACAACAAGGCGATGACGTTGGCGATTGAATCATTGTCGCCCAATGATTTGCCGGTAACCATTACCATGAGTGAGTGGATGCGCAGAATGAAAGACATGGCTCGCACGGGAGGTGGTGGAGGCATGGCCTTTATGGGAAGCATGCCTGATAGCTACAACGTAGCGATTAATGGCAACCATGCGATTGTGCAGAAAATTCTGAAGGCGGAAAATGAAGAGCAAAAAACAAAACTCGCCAAGCAAGCCTATGATTTGGGATTGCTTTCGCAGAATTTGTTAACAGGAGCGGACCTCACAAGCTTCATCAAGCGAAGCGTGGAATTGGTGGGCTAAGTTCCGCGAGTATAAATTAAGGATTGCGCTTAGGTCAAGAATGCTATTTTTGCACTTGGCTTAAGCGCATTTTTTATGAATAAATTCTTATCAGTCGCATTCTCGTTACTGTCTTTTTTCTCTTTCTCTCAATCGATTCAATCCCCTTCCGAATTCTTGGGTTATGAGCTAGGTGACCGCTTTACCCGCCACCACCGCGTAGTGGAATATTTTAAATATGTGGACGAAGCCAGCGCCAATGTGCAAACGCAACAATATGGCGAAACCTATGAGCACCGCCCGCTGATCTACACCATCGTAGCATCGGCAGAAAATTTCAAAAACCTTGAGCAAATACGATTGGACAACTTGCGCAGAGCGGGGATGGCCGAGGGCACACCGACCACCAAAGTGGCCATTGTATGGATGAGCTTTAACGTGCATGGCAATGAAGCCAATAGCATGGAAGCGGCCATGAAGATTTTGTATGAATTAGTAAATCCGGCCAACACCAAAACAAAAGAGTGGCTCAAAAATACTGTGGTAATTTTAGATCCGTGCATCAACCCGGATGGGAGAGACCGCTACGCGAACTTTTACAATCAATATGGAAACAATCCGCCCAATGCAGATCCTCAGGCACGCGAACACGTGGAACCTTGGCCGCGCGGGCGCGCTAACCATTATTTGTTTGACTTGAATCGCGACTGGGCATGGATCACACAAACTGAATCACAAGCGCGCATCAAACTCTACCATCAATGGATGCCCCAGGTACACGTTGACTACCACGAACAAGGATATAACTCACCCTATTACTTTGCACCGGCCGCGGAACCCTACCACGATGTCATCAGCAACTGGCAGCGTGAGTTTCAAAAATCAATTGGTCAAAACAACGCGAAATATTTTGATGAGCAAGGCTGGCTCTACTTTACCAAAGAGCGCTTTGACTTGTATTATCCAAGCTATGGAGATACTTATCCAACCTATAGTGGTGCCATTGGCATAACATACGAGAAAGGAGGAATCAACGCGGGGCTAGTAGTGACTACCAACGAAGGTGAACCCCTAACCCTAAAACACAGGCTTACGCACCATTTTACCACGGCCATGAGCACGATTGAAATCTCATCGGCAAATGCCACGCGGCTAGTTGATGAATTCGAAAAATATTTCAAAGAAAACCTCAACGCACCAGCGGCACCCTATAAAAGTTACATCATCAGAGCAGACAATCATCCAGACAAGTTGAAGAAACTCACTACTTGGCTCGCCAGCCACCACATTCAATTTGGACATGGTGTGGCAAAACCGTTGCGCGGCTTCGATTACCAAGCGCAAAGCGTAAATGCGTTCAGTTTGTCAAGCGATGACATTGTGATTAACATTTACCAACCAAAGGGCAGGTTAGTGACCACCTTGTTCGAACCATCTTCGCGCTTAACGGATTCATTGACATATGATATCACCGCTTGGAACGTGATCTATAGTTACGACCTGAAGGCTTATGCGGTAAATGAAAAAATCAGCGTAATTAAACCCTATCAGAAAAAGCAACCCGCAGAAGCAGTCATTGCCCCAAAGCCATATGCGTACTTGTTTGCATACAAGAGTTTACAAGATGTGGAATTATTGGCAGCATTGATGAAGCGTGGTATTAAGGTGCGCAAAGCAACAAGCACCTTCAAGCTCAACAATCAGACATTGGAGCCGGGCACCTTAATCGTAACCCGATATGGCAATGAAGCAAAGCCCGACTTTGATAACGCAGTTTTGACCTTGGCCCAACAACTCAACAGAACTGTCTTCACAGCCAATACCGGATTGGTATCATCTGGTGCGGATTTTGGATCGTCTGATGTAGCCATCATCAAACCGCCAAAAATTGCAGTATTGGGCGGAGACCAAACCTCCTCGTTGAGTCATGGCGAGGTGTGGCACTTTTTCGAACAGCAAGTTCACTATCCTATTTCTATTATAGGTACCGACCAATTCAAGAATATTGATTTGTGGCAGTACACTGTTCTGGTTGTGCCCGATGGCAATTATAAATTGTTTGATGAAGGCACCTTGAGCATGGTGGAGCGCTGGGTTACCGATGGCGGCAAGCTCATTACAATTGCCAACGCCAACAGTGCATTTGTAGACAAAAAAGGTTTTGGTTTGAAAGAGTTTGCGAATGAAGATGCCAGGAAAAAAATAGAAAAAGAGGAAAGAGAAGCGAACGAGAAAAATGCATTGCTGAAATACCAAGATGCCGAACGCAGAAATTTGAGCAATAGTATTTTTGGCGCCATCTACAAGTTGCCTATTGACAATACACATCCACTGGCATTTGGCTTGGGTAGCCAGTATTTTTCGCTACGCACCAACACACTAAGGTTCCGCTATTTAGAAAAAGGCTGGAACGTGGCCACTATGCGTGGCAAACAAAAACCTTTAATTGGTTTTGCTGGTATGCAGGCCAACAAAGCACTGGAAAACAGCTTGGTGTTTGGTGTAGAAGACAAAGGCAAGGGCAAAGTAGTTTACCTGGTGGATAACCCACTCTTCAGAGCGTTTTGGGAGAATGGCAAAATGGTTTTTGCCAACGCAGTGTTTATGGTCGGCAATTGATTACCGAATTGTTAAGGGAAATTTTGGGGTGAAGATTCCAACCTTGCTCACTTGCGTGAACAGTGCAAACGTTACAAACGAACGTTTTATGCGGCTAGCTGCAAGCCCTTTTTGCCTTGGCGCAATGCCTGACGGATTTCCTTCATCGCTTCTTTTTTGTCGATGCCGGTTCTTTCCGTCTCATGGAGAAGCCCTTTGATGTACAAAAGAACTTCCTCCATCTGCACTTTGTCCATCGCGTCCAAGCTTTGCAGGATCGCAAGTTTTGGTGATTGTATCATGACAATTAGTGGTTGTCAATACAAAGAACGTAAAAGAATGGGCTGATGTTCAAGTATTTCTGTTGCTATTAACGAAAAGATAACCGTCATGTAATTTTTTTGACTAAATCGTAAGATTTTTGCCGCGCAAAACCGCATTTTTCTACTTCGTTTTAATTTTGTGAAAGTATTACTGCTGCACCAACACTACCATTCACCCGAAAAAGGCGGTGCTATTCGTTCATATTACCTCACCCAAGCCTTGGTTGCCAAGGGAATTAAGGTTACTGTAATCACTACACACAACGAACAAAGCTATTTGAAACGCGATGATGAGGGTGTAGAAATTCACTTCCTACCGATCGCTTACAATAACCGATTTACTTTTGCGGCACGCATTGTCTCGTTCTTGCAATTTACCTGGAGGGCTTCGCGGTTGGGTGGACAACTGGGCAAGTTTGATTTTTGTTATGCTATTTCAGTGCCGCTTACTGTGGGCATTGCTGCGATGTGGATTAAAAGGCGAACAGGCATACCATTCATTTTTGAAGTGGGCGACTTGTGGCCGGAAGCTCCCATTCAAATGGGTGTGGTAAGAAATTCTCTTTTCCAGAAATCATTGTATGCACTTGAGAACAGAATTTATCAATCAGCACATTCAATCGTGGCGTTGTCACCTGCCATCAAACAAGAAATCGAAAAGAAAGTAAACCAAAAGAGGGTACACTTGATACCCAATATGGCAGATTGCGAATTTTTTGTTCCACAACAAAAACCGGCACAAGTAAATCATACAGGCATCGACCCAAGCAAATTTACTGTGGCCTACATTGGCGCCATTGGCATTGCTAACGGACTGGATTATTTTTTGGAATGCGCCAATACTGCACGCAAAGCGCAACTGCCTGTGCAGTTTTTATTGATGGGCGATGGCGCAGAACTAGAACGATTAAAAAACGCAAAAGAAAAACTCGCGCTTACCAATCTTCTTTTTTTGGAATTTGGCAATCGTGAACGAGTAAGGCAGGTGTTAAGTTACGTTGATGCTTGTTTTGTGTGCTATAAAAACGTACCGGTGCTTCAAACGGGCTCACCTAACAAATACTTTGATGCGTTGGCGGCTGGCAAGTTGGTGCTCACCAATTTTGGAGGATGGATTAAAACAGAAATTGAAAGTGAAAAATGTGGAGTGGCGCTGGATGCCCATCACCCGTCAGACTTTATCAAGAAAGTATCACCCTTTATGAGTGATCAAAACCTTCTTAGGTCGTATCAAAGCAATTCGCGGGCATTGGCGAAAAAAAAATATTCACGAGAGTTGCTGTCTGACCAGTTTGTAAGGGTTTTTAGTACCTTGTAATCATGGCAAAGCAACAAAAATCAAAAGTAAAAGCGCCCCGAAAAGAAAACCCGCAAAAAATAGCTACGCCAACAGCGCAGCAGACAGAATCCGAAAACCGTTTTGACTTCGGTGGATTGCCAACTAGAGATTTGAAGAAGAATTTGGGGTGTGGGTGATTCTCTTAGATTCCCAGCTTCGAATGAGGGGATGGTAATGAATTGGGCTGGTTGTTTGGCGTATGACTCAAAGGTTATAACACCAACGAGGGCGAAATGAGCTAGGTGCGGAGAAAGAAGTAGGCTTGGTCTATCCCGGGCGAAGCATTTGCCCGCCAAACAGGCGGGAAGGATTCCCGCACTCCCCACCGCCTTTAAGCCGGGCCAGCGCTCAAAAATTGGTTCCCCAAAAACTCGCTCGACTCATCTGTTTATAGTGCGAAATATCAAAGGAGAGTTCACTATTTAATTCGCTAAGAGAAGCATCAACCGTTCTACCTCCTAACCATGAATCGATACTTGCAATTGATTCACCAATTACATTCCATAACTCGGTTAAATCAGTTGGCATGCTATTATTTTGCCAAAATCCATTATTGATACCGATATTGTTTAGAAAGAAATTAAGTTCAGCTCTAGTGACTCCAGCATTTATTAGGTTATTTGATGAGTATGTTATTGCTAGTCGCAATAACAAGGTCGATCTGGCAATTATAGAGATAGGATTAATACCTTTTACTGGGTCAATAACAGTATTACCAGCACTTACAAATAGATCGTGATCGCTTATGGATGTAAAAAATGATCTTTGACTTGGACTAAGAGTAAGCCTAAGGGTACTAAAGGTATCTTCGAGTAAGGTCTCAAAGTCAACAGTGCGGCCAAGTGACACCTCAATGTGACCATGAATCTTCTTTATAAATTTTTTTAAGAGATGTTGATCAAGCATTCTGAACCTTTCACTATTCGAGGGTTCTAACAAGTACCAAAATGATGATAACTTCCGCAGTGCTTCTCCAATATCAAAAACAGTATTTTCACTCAGTTTTCTCGGCCTGTAACTCACTTCGTTTCTTAGGTCCTTATCCGATTTGAACAAGTTTACGTCAAAGCTCCATTGTCTGAGCCAAACTTTGATTACTTGATCAGCCATAATTGAACTTGAATTCGGGATAGCTTTCAGCCATTCTTGAAAATTCTTCCCCTGATAACTGAACACTCTTAATATGTCATCCTTAGGCTGCTTATTGTTAGACAGTATATACTTATCAAGAGCCTCCCAAGCAAAATTGTGGGTACCTTTATAGTTATTAAACTTATTTACTTGACCTGTATTAGTAACACATATGTGATGATGATTTAGTGTCGCAATGCCTTCACTCGACAAGAATGACATTGCTCCCCTTAATTCCGAATAATATGCCAAATGGACTGAAATGCCTTTATCACCTTTCAGAAAGCTATCAACAGCATGAGCCAAGTAAATCCATCCATCGATTGCATGACATAAACTTGACGATGCAAGAAAAGATGCAGCTTCATCTTGTGTAATTGACCTAGTTCCTGAATGATGATCAGTCACTACTCTATCCAAATCATTACCAAGTAATGGATTTGTTGGATCAAGAAGTCTACTATGAGCTAAGTGAGTGGCTTTAATTACACGAGCCCCGCTAGAGACCATTGCCTTCGATGAGCTATCTACAAATGCTTGCATAAATGGCTACCAGAGAAATTTTTTGAGTTCAGAATTTGAAGAGTCATAGAAAATCCTCAATAAATCTTTTGCTATCTCGCTATAACCACTACTTCCTTTAAATCGCATTTGATTATTTCTCTCCTCTTCCGAATCAAATTGAGCAGAAGTTGTTCTCCAATCAAATCTCATCAACTCATTAGCAAAAGATCCGACCAGCGTGGTTAGATCTGAATTACCACGAAATTGCTCTAATGCAGTCTGGATATTTTGTTCAGATAATAGATTTTCGTCAATGTCGTCATTCCATTCAAAAATATTGAAATCCCACTCATCTGAGTTCGCGACTTGATAAAAAAAGTCATTTGCAAACATTGAGATACCCCTTACGCCTTGGTCTCGAGTAAGCATCGAATTTTTGCTAGTAAATGGAAGGTTATCTTGGATACTTAACTCAACATTAGTTACATCTTTCAGCTTTTCCGCCCATTTCTCAGTACAATTTTTTGCAGCTTCGGCTATGTCTTGCCATAAAAGAATAATAAATGCTCCTTGTTGTGCTCTATTCCATGATACTACTTGGTTATTTTTATCTGTTAACACGTCTCCAAACAATCCACCGTTTGAGCTTCTGACATTCTTAAAGAATGTTGAGGTTAATGCTCTAATAAAAGCAGCTTGACTCATAGTTGGGCCGCCACTTTCACCTAACATGTTAATTCGATCTTTCCAAGGGCTATTACTCGATCTCCATAATACTTCAACAATCTCTTGGGCCCTATTTTCTCTATAAGCCAATAATCCTTCCTTTGATCTTTCTAACCATTCTTGCGTTCTTAGAAGCGGATAAAGGTCGTAACCGAGGCTTGTATTTATTTTAACAGGCTTTATGTTGATCGTATAAAATAGATACGCTTGCCAGGTTCTATCTAAATTATAAAATGCCACAACCGGCAATTCGTAGTTGCCGCTGATTGGTTCATTCTCGTCAAAAGCCCATAGTCTGTGCTGTCCATCAATAATTTCAATTGGTTTTACGTCTGGATTCCAGTTGTCATCAAAGACTTTATCTGGAATTATTATTCGAGGAGAATCATCATCGACCCCAACAACTTTAATTAAATCATTATTCTTTATTTGGTTCAACCCTCGCTTCTCCCCTTCTCCAATTATGTTTGCAATAATTGCAGTTGGAAGCATTCCAGGCATTTTTAGTCTTTCATTCTCAGGTGATCTTTGTTCTTCCTTCTTAATTGTTGACCAAGGGAAACCGCCTTCGATGTATTTCTTTATCTCTTCAGTCCTATTTTCATTCTTTGACCTTTGGACAAATGAGTCTTCAGCTCGTGCCCTATCGGGTTTTCTCCGATGCACATCAGAAATTCTTTTTAACAATCTAGCATCAATTTTGAACAAGAGATAGTATGGCTCGGGCTTCCTGCGCATTGGACTTTTGAAATCAACGTCATCCCAATCATTAAGCCATTGATTGATCTTGATTGCCTTGATTTCACTAAAGATTCTTAATTGATTAAAACTATACTCTGTTTGAAATTTGGCCTCGTTAATATCCGACCCGTCAAGCCAAGATTGAAATAAATTCTTAGTTAACCCCAGGGCCTTATGAAATTCATAATTGAAGCATATCTTATAAAACTTCTGGCCTTCTAGGTCAGTTTTTTCAAACCCCACCCTCTCTAATCGTTCTTGCAAGAGAGCTCTAAATAGCTTCCCCACCTCGCCAGCCTCAAATAATGGAGATAGATCATATGGCACCTCTTTTTCACGTCTGTATTCTTTTGAAGCTGCGCCTGATTCAACTAATGCGCTTCTCATATTCGTTCCAACTTTTCCATCCTCAGTAATAAAGACTCCCTTCATTTTTCCTTTGGAGTATTTTTCTGCAAACTTTCGAATATTTGAATAGTGCGTGAATATAGCGGCTACTAAAGCGAATAATCTTAGCTGTCGTGGATGCTTCTCAACTTCATGCCAATAAGCAGGAAGTGGATCACTTAAATTTTGTATACCAAGTACAGACTTTAAAACCGGTTGATCAATTTTCTTTGCACGGCTTAGATAATCAGGGAGCTCTTTGTTGGTAATTACATTTATGACTTGAACAGCATCGTACTTTGTCCAAGATGTTTTTAGCTTTCGTATATCTCCCTCTTTTGCCATATTACTTTAATTTAGTAATAATTAGATATTCAATGACATCTCGATCCTTATCCTCTGCCCTCCCCATTGTACTATGCTTGTAATCGAGAGCTAATGTCTTGATTATATATTTCGCTTTAGAAAAATGGATGGGAAGTAATCTCATTACATCTTCTATCGAGATTACACCGGTGCCACTATAGCTTAAAACCATTTGACATTTTCTTTTGGTTATTCTCTCAAACATATCAGAAAAGGCTGTCGGAGCATTACTCTTTTGTGAGAACGGAGACTGATGTCTATCCATCCGATACCTTCCTTTGTGCTCAAGGTCAGGATAGTCATACCTAACCAAAGTTTCTAACGCATGATAAAATCTTGAATAATGCACAGGAGCATAAGGTGGATCAGCGTAAACTGTTGCTCCTTCAGGAGTTTTTTCAAGACAATCCTTAAAATCTAAAGTATAGGTGGTTAGGTCTTTACTGGGTGATCTATAAGTGTTAAGCAGTTGTGCGAACTTCTTTTTGAAAAGCTTAGATATACTCTTTTGTCTGTACTTAAGTATATTCTCAATGGCTTCATCAGTTCTTCCATCGCGGTATTGAGCAAAGTGCCCAGTACTTTGAGACGTATATGACATTGCATACATTAAACTTGACAGAATAGCATAATAAATTGGAGTATTTCTGTAAGCTTCGGCAGTTCTCCTTAGTGAATCAATCCAAACACATTGTTGAAAAGACCAATATGTTCCTGAATAGTATTTTGTATATAAATAGTAATCAACTCCATTAAAATCTCGATCTATTAGATCTCGTTGCTTCTTTTCAAAATTTGCAAATCCAGTTACTGTGCCAAGCTTGTATAAATCATCAAAAAGCTCAGGAAATACTTGGTACAATTCTCTGACGTGAATATTCGATGTACGTTCAATATCTTCATAAACTTCCTCAGCAGTATATTGATTGAAGTCTGAGAAGTAGGTTTGGGCCAGAATTTCAGAGTATGTTTGAATATCATTCGAAATGACATCGTACTTATTGCGAAGCCCTCCGGAAATTGAACATGATCCGGAAAATAGATCGCATACAATTCCATTCTTTGGCGTGATTTCCAAGATTTGATCAATAACAAAATCTAGAATGGGTTTTTTGGATCCCATATACTTAATGATATGAACTAGATCATAACTCTTTCCTAAATCAGTCTGCGATAAACTTTTGTTGCCCAATACTTTACTTTTCTTTTGTTCAGTTATCATTAACTCAAATCGTGATTAGATCCAGTCAGGATTCAAGTTACATTTTTTGGCCGAATTTGCATTCGTTTTCGTGATTTGTAATTCCGTGCATCAACATCCAGGGTCAAGGTCACGCTTCCGTCCAATATCAATAGCCATCGGAACCAAAGCCTGCCATAAATACCGCTGTGTAGTGTATTTCTTTCCTGCGTGAAAGCCTCACCTCACCCTGTACTCCCCAACCCCTGGCGTGACCGCGCAGTCGGTTTTGAAGTTTTGGGTTTGTCCGGAGAGTACGAAATCACAGATGATGTT
Organism: Bacteroidota bacterium; assembly: GCA_018267275.1. GTDB lineage: Bacteria > Bacteroidota > Bacteroidia > Cytophagales > Cyclobacteriaceae > ELB16-189. Next base: position 649,179 of record JAFDYV010000004.1, read on the forward strand.
TTCCACGCAGTTGCGCATGCCGTCAAACGCGTGGCTGCCCGCATCCAACACCACGCATCACCTTCCGGATGTATTCCAGATCGGTATCTTTGCCTTCAAGAAGATTGTAGCCGTCAACAAGTAGCGAACCTTAAATTCCCTCCGAATAGAAAACCCGCTTTACGCGTTCGCTGGTGTTGGTTAGTATTTCGTAGGGAATGGTGCCCAATCGGTGTGCCACTTCTTGAATGGGCAAGCCCTTACCAAAAATAATCGCTTCGTCACCTTCGCGTGCGTGTATGCCAGTTACGTCAACCATGGTCATGTCCATGCACACATTGCCAACCACAGGGGCGCGATGGCCGCGCACCAGCACAACACCTATCCCTTTGCTAAAGCCACGACTGAAGCCATCTGCATATCCAATGGCAATGGTAGCCAGTTGCATGTCGCTTTCCGCCACACCCTTTCGTCCGTAGCCGATTGTTTCGCCCTTATTGATGTTTTTTATTTGCGAGATAACGGTTTTCAGCGAAGCCACGGGCTGTAGTTGCTTAAAAGCCTGCTCGGTAGGGTTTACGCCATACAGCCCAATGCCCAAGCGCACCATGTCCATTTGAAAATCAGGCAACCGCAGAATGCCAAGTGAGTTAAGGATGTGCCTAAGTGGATTGATATTAAGCCCAGAGGAGAGTGTCTGGAAAAACCTTTGATAGTTTTTGAATTGCTCTTGTGAAAATGAATCATGCTGCGATTCATCGGCTCCAGCCAAATGCGAAAAAACAGAAGCGATTTTGATATTTGGCTTATCACGCAACATTGAAACAATTTCTCCAACGTCTTCATACTCAAAACCCAGCCGATGCATGCCTGTGTCTACTTCAATGTGAATCGTAGCTGAACGCGCTTCAACAAACTGCACAAAAGAAGAAAGCATTTTCAAATTGTACATCACGGGTTCTAGTTGATATTCCAGCAAGTGATGAAAACTTTCCTCGGCTGGGTTCATTACCATCAGCGGCAGCGATATGTTACTTTTGCGCAGTTCCACGCCTTCATCAGCGTAGGCTACGCCCAAATAATCAACTTGATGGTATTGCAATAAGTTTGCAACTTCTTCGCTTCCACTTCCATAGGCAAATGCTTTTACCATCGCCATTATTTTAACGCCTGGCTTTAGGAGGGATTTGAAAAAATTCAGATTGTGTACCATCTTGTTCAAATCAATTTCCATTACGGTGCCGTGAATCTTTCGCTGGAGTACTGTAACGATTTTTTCGAACTGAAAAGAACGGGCGCCCTTTACTAAGATCAACTCACCTTGGAAGCCCTCCCAAACCTTTGATTGCAAAAACACATCAGTGGTTTCAAAAAATTTCGATCTAACTTTAAATTTATCGGCATGCGCCTTAAGCACCGGGCCAATCCCAATAAATTGGTGAATGTTGGTTGCGTTTACCAATGCAGCAATTTGTTCAGCCAATGCAAGGTCATTCAATCCTGATTGCAATATGTCAGAGAGAATAAGTATCTTCTTTTTTTTCTGTTGCCCGCGTAAAAAATCAAGACTAATGCGGAGGCCAGCCAAGTCATTGTTATAGGTGTCGTCAATAACTTGGCAATGGTTTACACCTTGCTTCAATTCCAATCGCATCGCCACGGATTTCAAAAGCACCAGCCTTTCTTGAATCACTTCGTGTCTATATCCCAGATAGAGCATTGTTGCAATACAATGCAACGCATTTTCGATTGATGCTGCATCAGCAAAAGGCAATGTAAGTTCAAAGGTTGCGCCCTTGAAACAAATGTTCAGTCTTGCGCCTTCATGGCGGACTTGCACATCAGCCTGGGGCAGTTCTCCCCACGTAAAACACGGAAGTTTATTTAATCTTATTTGCTCGTGAATATCGGCATGGTCGATACAATAAACGATGGGGCAATCGTCTTTAAAGAGCTGTAGCTTTTCTGCAATTTTTTCTGAGCGAGAAGAAAAACCTTCATCGTGTGCAGAACCTATGTTAGTGAAAATACCTAACGTGGGTTGAATAATGGCTTGGAGGTTTGTCATTTCGTGTGGCTTGGAAATGCCTGCCTCGAAAATCCCCAGTTCATGGTGGGCTTGCATTTGCCAAACGGATAGCGGCACACCAATTTGTGAATTGTAACTGCCTGGATTTTTCACAATGCTCTGGTCTGGCGATAGCAGTTGGTACAGCCACTCCTTTACAATGGTTTTGGCGTTGCTGCCGGTAATACCAATAACCGGTATAGAAAATTGTTGGCGATGGCGGGCTGCAATTTTTTGCAACGCCTCGATCGTTGAATTGACTTGTAAGATATTGGCCAACGGAAAGTTTTCCGTTTGTATCGACTTCTCCACCACAAACTGCCGCAGTCCTGCTTGGTATAGTTCTTGCAAGTGCGCATGCCCGTCATGCCGCGTGCCCACAATGGCAAAAAAAACTGAACTTTCGGCAATCACCGACTTGCGACTGTCCGTGATGAGCGTTTGTACAGGTCTATCTTCGGGAAGATTTAGAATTATGCCGGCTGTGATTGAGGGAAGCTGAGAGAAGTTCATGACATTGGTCTGTGATTTTCCCAGTACGCCTTAGGAGTGACAATTTTCGTTTCTTTGAATTGCGACATAGTAAAGTCATTTACGTCTCCGGTAATCAAAAAATCGGCACTTGATACTTCTGCCAATTCCATCAATTTGTTGTCGTCTTTATCTGAGATAACTTCTAGTTTATTTGACGGCTTAAAATAAATGCAACTTTGTTGCAGATTAACCATCAATTGTTCCGCATTTTTATGAAAATCTTGGTATCGACTAAATTTTTCTCTTCTCAGAACAGCGTAATATTCCTCCAGAAGTTCGTTAGACAAACAAACCTCCACTTTACGATCTATCACAAGATTAAGAATAAGGTGCGGAAAGCTCTTTTGAATCAGGCTTGACACCAGCACGTTGGTATCAATGATTATTTTTTGCATTTCGTGTGGCCTTCACCTCTTTTGATATTTCGCCCATTGTTAAGTTAGAGAGGCTATATTTTTCAGCGAGCTCAATTGATTTTGCCAACGTTTGACGAATTAATTCGCGATTGATAAGTTCCACTAATTCGGAAAGCTTTAATTCATTTTTTCGAATGCCATACTTATTCAGTTCCGATTCCGAAGCCGATACATTGATTGTCTTCATGAAGCAAATTTAGAAAATTGAAATTAAAACAGTCGCGCCCCATTCGGTACTTGCTTGTCTATTGTTGTCAGCACCACGTGGCCATTTTCGTCCGGAAAGCCAGTCACCAGCACCTCAGAAATGAAAGTGGCAATCTGCTTGGGGGGGAAATTCACGACACAGACTACGGTTTTGCCCACCAATTCCGCTGGTGTATAGCGGTGAGTAATCTGTGCGCTCGACTTTTTTACGCCTATTTCAGGCCCTAAGTCAACCCAAACCTTAAAAGCAGGCTTTTTAACGCCCTCAAATGGCTCAGCCCGAACTATGGTTCCAGCCCTGAGGTCAATTTTTGCAAAGTCATCCCATGTAATCATTTCAAAAAAATTTATACTTTAGCACTCCCAAACTCGAAAGTAACACCGGTCGTTTCAACGTTTTAAGTACAATGAAGCAGAATTTTTCGGTTTTTGCAGTCTTTTTCTTCGCTTTTGCAGGCTTGTTTACGCTGTCTGCACACGCGCAAGAAAACCATCCCGAGTCAGCTGATGAGATGAAGGAGCTGAAGGAACTCACCACCAGCCATCCCGAGTTAAAACTAGAAGAGGACAAAACATTGCTCTTGGAACCGGATTCCAAGCAGATGCCAGCCATAAACAATAAAGAGACCACCGGTAAAACGCCCAAAGGCAAAGATGCGAAAAACGAAAAAGAAGAAGACGATGCCCTGGGTTTTAACTTCCTCTACTACATCATCCAAAAATTCAAGATTGGCGATATTGTAGATAACTGACCGGTTCAAGCTAGTGAACGAGTCACTCCATCAACTACACACATTTTGTTTTTCTATTCATCCCTTGCGGGATAACGAATGGAATGATTTTGTTAACATTTGGCAACCGTTTGAAGCCAAGCGCAAAACCATCCTCACGTCACTGGGCGAAACAGAGCAACATCTCTATTTTGTGACAAAGGGTGTACAGCGCGCTTACTTTCTTACCGAAGATGACAAAGAAGCAACACTGGTTTTTACTTATCCCTGTTCGTTTTCAGGTGTCGCTGACTCTTTTCTTACACAAACGCCCTCGCGGTATTTTTTTGAAACACTTACGCAAAGCCAGTTCTTGAAAACCAGTTATGCGCAGGTGTATTCGCTGATGGACAAATACGCCAATTTTGAACGGTTCATTTTGATAGCTACTTCCTTTGTTTTGCGCGGAGCACTCGAACGTCAGATTGAGTTACAGACATATTCCGCTGAGAAGAAGTTTACTACTTTGCTCAATCGCAGTCCGCAGGTGTTGCGATTGATACCGCACAAATACCTGGCTTCTTACTTGGGCATTGATGCCGCAACCTTTAGCAAGCTGCTAAGCAGCGTGCGCATCTAAATCTTGATCTACACAAAGATTTTTGTGACACAAGGGCCTCACCTTTGTCTCAACAAAAACAAAAATCATATGAATACAAAACAAATTCTCAACATGGCATCAGTTGTATTGCTGGCGTTTTCTGCTTTTGCTATTGTGGCGGTTAGCTTGATGGCATTCAACAATCCGCAAAAGGTAATGGACTTGGTGCAAGTTCAACTGCCCAACAACGATGCGTACAGCTCTATTCGGGGCATTTATGGAGGTGTGGGGTTTACCATCTTTCTTACCCTGGTGTATCTCCTCATCAAAGACCGTTTACGCGGACTTATTTTTGCAGCAGTGTTGTGGGGCTCTTATGCGGTTTCGAGGGTAATTACGATCTTTAGCGAAGGTGCACTGGGTGCCTTTGGAACACAATGGCTCACCATCGAAACGTTGTTGTGCTTGTCAGCAATTCTTTTGGTGTTCTTTCATTCACAAAAACGCGCACTTGCCGCAAACGAATCGAAATGAAAATCGAAAAGCAAAAAATACTGACGGAACTATTAGATCAGACAGAGAAGTTGTTGGAAACCGCGATCAGCGAGTGGCAGTTGGTGCCGCATAGTCAGTTTGCACGCAGGCCAACACCCACCGCTTGGAGTGCCAATGAGTCCCTACAACATTTGAATAGCTACGGTCGATATTATCTACCAGCAATTGAAAAGTCGATTGTGCCCGATATAGACCGCATTCGCGAATTTTCACCAGGTTGGCTCGGCAACTACTTCACTAATTTAATGAAGTCGCAACCACGTGGAATAGTTTCCAAAATGAAGTCGCCTAAGGACCATCGGCCTGTGAAGATTTTGGAAAGTCATTTGGTAGTGTCTGAGTTCATCGATCAGCAAGAGCGGCTATTACAATTGTTACGCAAATGTGCTAGTGCCAATTGGGATGTGCGCGTACCCATTTCGCTTACGCAATTGATTAAACTAAAACTAGGAGATGTGTTATTGTTTTACACCGCACATCAAGAGCGGCACTATTTGCAAGCACAACGTGCCTTGCAAGCCGCAGGTGTCAAGCACGAAGTTGAGAGCTAGTCTCTCAACTTTGCTTTACTAAAAACTGCTCCAAGTCTTCGAGTTTGAGAATGCCTTCGTAGTAGGCTTTTCCAAAAATGACGGAATAGACGCCCATATCGTTTAGGCGTTTGATGTCGTCTACTCCCCGCACACCACCACTCGCCAATACTTTCAAATCCGGGAAGGTGTCAATGATTTCTTGGTAAAACGAAAAAGCAGGGCCTTCCAGCACGCCATCACGCGAGATGTCGGTGCACTTGGCGTATTTCAATCCACGGTCGTAAAAAAATTCGATGTGCTCGAATAGTGTCAGGTTTGAAGTGTTTTGCCATCCGCGAAAAGCGACTTTTTTCGATTGGATATCCGTTACATCTGCGCCCAGCGTAATCACCTCGCGCCCATAACTCACCAGCCACGAAGCGAATAACTGCGGGTTGGTGATGGCAATGCTGGACGCAGTGATGTAATCTGCGCCATAGTTGTAGGCGTTGCCGATATCACCATCAGTACAGATGCCACCTGTAAAATCAAGTTTCAAATCGGTGTAGCCGGCAATCTGTTGTAGTACATGCAGGTTTTGGGGGGCACCTGCTTCGGCTCCGTCTAGGTCTACCAAATGCAAAATCTCGATGCCGTGGTCTTCAAACCGCCTGGCGAGGTCTACCGGGTTTTCATCGTAGGCTTTTTCACTGTTGGGGTCGCCTTTGCGCATTTTTACAACGCGGCCTTTTCTAATTGCGATGGATGGTATTACTTGAATCATTGAGTTCCGTCTAATCTATCGTTGTAACTTCTTAGTTGTTCTAATATATGTATGTCAGCTTATTTTCGTGAGAACGGTGTTGCCACTAACGTTTTGTCCCAAATGAAAAGCAACTCCATTTCTTCGCCAGCCTTTTCAACATTGATGGTGAATTGCTCAAATTCTTTTTCTTGCAAGACCACGGGACTTTCAACCTTAAGCACATCATTGGCCGGATTTCGTTGTGCCTGACCATCAAAACCCACGCCCCAGCTAGGTATTTCGTTGTTGAAAATAATCGACCAACTGGTTTCGTTGGGGATGGTCCACAAACTGTACTTACCTGCTGCCAATGTTTGGCCACCAAAAGAAAGGTCTTTGTTTGTTTCAAAAACAGTGGCCTCGTTGGCCCCCGTGCGCCATACTTTGCCATACGGCACCAAACCATCTTTAGCAAAGATAATTCGGCCTTTTTTGGAAGGTCGGTTATAGAAAACATGCACTTTCAACTCACCATCGGCAAAATTCACATTGTCTTCGGGGCTATGCGACTTAGTGGTGAGTGCAACATAAGCGATAAAGCCAATTGCAACCACTAATAGTACCCCAATAACGATCAGTACACGCTTCATACGGTTTTCGGGTTTTGAAACAGCCTTCTAGTTAATATTTAACCTTCAATTTGCAAATAATTAATGTTATCCCATTACTTTTGGGGGTCAAACATTTCAAATTATGGCAGTTTTTGGTGTTGTAATCGCTCTTTTCATCTTGGCCATTGTTTCCATATGGCTTTTTCCCAACAGCAAAGTGAGCGACAACGAGCATGATGTAAAGCACTAATTGCAGAATGAACATCTGCGTTTTTTGCGGTAGCTCAATTGGTATCCATAACATCTACGCGAAGGCAGCCCAAGAACTGGGCGTGCTGCTAGCGCAATCAAATTCAACCCTTATTTACGGTGGTGGCAACGTTGGCCTCATGGGCGTGGTGGCAGACTCCACAATGAGCCACGGAGGCAAGGTGATTGGCGTGATTCCAGACTTTTTAGTGCGCAGGGAAGTAGCCCACAATGGCATTACTCAGTTAGAAGTAGTAGAGTCGATGCACGAACGCAAAAAACGCATGGCCGATCTTTCGCATGCGTTTATCGCAATGCCGGGCGGCTGGGGAACATTGGATGAATTGGCCGAAATACTCACTTGGAAGCAGCTTGGCTTGATTCAATCGACCGTTGGTATTCTTAACATTGATTCTTTTTTTGATCCGCTCATCGCTCAAATGCAACAAATGGCCCGTACGGGATTTTTGCCGCAGGTAAGTTTGAGCGAACTAAAAGTCGCCACCACCCCACGCGATATCCTCATCCAAATTGGTGTAAATCCTTTGTAGAAGATCTGTTAGGAGATTGGAATCCTAATTTTTTGGTTAGCTTTAGTTAAATTAGTACGAATGGGGAAACCTCTACTGGTTGTCTTATTTATTTTTGTTTTAAATGACTCATTCTGCCAACAGCAGATACTTGGTTTTTCATTGCCGCCAGATATTAATCGGGTAGAAATCCCCATCGAAATTCATAACAACTTGGCTGTGGTGCCGGTGGTGTTGAACAATACCCTGCCGCTAAAGTTTATTGTGGATACCGGTGTGCGAACAGCCATCTTAACCGAAAAGATTTACAGCGATATCTTGAACCTGTCGTATTCCCGCAAATACACTATTTCAGGTGCAGGCGGGCAAAAGCTGGTAGACGCTTACCTGACCAACAACGTTACCTTCGATATGCCCGGTGTACACGGGCAGGGTCATTCAATGCTGGTGCTCGACCAAGATTACCTCGAGTTAAAGAACTCGATGGGCATCGAAGTACACGGTATCTTGGGTTATGAGTTGTTTAGCAGGTTTGTGGTTACCGTGAATTACGAAACAAAGCGGTTGATTTTGGAACGCCCCGATAAATTCAAGCCGCGCAAAAGCTTTCAGGTGTTGCCTATCACGGTAGAAGACACCAAGCCGTTTATCAGGGTGCCACTGGCGATGACTGACTCTGCGAAATTGATTGCAAAGTTGCTGGTGGACAGTGGTGCAAGCCACGGTATTTTTTTGGAGATTGACTCTGACAGCGCGGTGCAGGTGCCGAAGAAGAATATTGATGCGGTGCTTGGACGCGGTTTAGGGGGAATCATCATCGGGAAAATTGGCCGAGTCAGACAACTGAGTTTGGGTAGCTACCAATTGCCAAACCTGATTGCGAATTTCCCTATCGACTACATCCCAAAAGACTCCACACAAGAAAACAACAAGAAACACCGCAATGGCAGTATTGGTGGCGATTTATTGAGCCGATTTACGGTGGTATTCGATTTTCCGCACGAAAAAATTTACTTGAAGAAAAACGGTTCTTTTAACAAAAAATTCTACTACAACCTCAGCGGCCTTACCATTCGCGCCAAAGGTGCGCGCCTACGTGATTTTGAAATTTCTGATGTACGCAAAGACACTAATGCAGAAAAGTGTGGTCTTCAAGCGGGCGATCGTTTGTTAATAGTGAATGGAATCGACTTATCAGAGTTGGAGCTAAACAACGTCAACTCGCTCTTCAACCGGAAGCCAGGCAAAAAAATCAAGTTGATGATTATGCGCAATGGCGAGAAACTGAAAAAAGAATTTGTGTTGGAGAGCCAGATTTAAACTTTGCCCAAAAGCAACTGCGACAGCAAGCCCTTACGTTTTTGATAAGCCCTTTTTAAAAATGTTTGCGCATCGCGTGCAGTAGCAGAGCGATTCAAGGTTTTCAAAATACGATCTGACGACAGGTTCGACTTTAAAACATAATCCAGCGGAGTATCGAAAAGTGTTGCCTGGTAATTTGAATTCTTGATGATGGTGATGGGCACATCTTTGGTCTTTCTGTTGTGTGCAAACTCTTGCACTGTTTCCTTCAACTCATCTGTGCCGATGTTATCATCAATTAAGATGTACGAAGGTGCAAATTTGCTAAGGCATTGTAGGCTGCTTCTTAGATCAAACGCAAATTGGGCAACAATCGGCTGGTGGCGAATTTCCTTCAGCCGATCTACTACCGAACTCAATTCAATCGGATTATTGCCAATCAATAATAATTGCCACGATTGCAGTACCTTCGTTTCCATAAGCCAACTTTACTCTCTAACGATTTAATTAACCGTTTGGTTGAACAAGTAACCGCTAATTTTTTTATAGAACTAGCAGAAGGGACGAAAACATAAAAAGTTAACTTTTATTTCGGATTTCAATCGAAAGAATCAACAACAAGTTTTCAAAATGAAAAGAATTGTGATTGTGGGAGGAGGCTTGGCGGGGCTGGTAGCTGCTAATTTGTTGACAAAATGTGCAGAAGTAATACTCCTCGAGAAAAAGCAGTACCCCTTTCACCGTGTTTGTGGGGAGTATATCTCCAACGAAACGATTCCGTTTTTGCAGCAACATAACTTGCTACCTGATTTTGAACAGCTACCACGTATTACAAAACTCTGGCTCACCTCTGTTAATGGGCGAAAAGCCGAACTGGATTTGGACCTTGGTGGCTTTGGCATTAGTCGCTATTCGCTCGATTATTTTCTGTTTCAAAAAGCTGTAAGCAATGGAGCAACAGTAGTGCAGGACTGTGAAGCCACGTCTATTTCATTTGAAGGCAATCACTTTGTGGTAAACACCACTGCCAAAATATTTGATGCAGATGTGGTGATTGGTTCGTTTGGCAAACGCTCGCGTTTGGATAAAACGATGAAACGGTCATTTGTTGAAAAGAAGTCTCCTTATGTGGGCGTGAAGTATCACATTCGCACCCAACACCCTAGTGACGTGATTGCCCTTCATAACTTTAAAGATGGATACTGTGGCATCAGCAACATAGAAGAGGGTAAAAGCACACTCTGCTACCTCACGCACCGGAAAAACCTGAAAGAGCATAAACAAATTGAGTTGATGGAACGTGAGGTGTTATATCGAAATCCTTTTTTGAAGCACTTGTTTTTGAATTCGGAGTTTTTGTACGATAAACCGGAAACCATTAACGAAATTTCATTCGAGACAAAATCCCCGGTAGAAGATCATGTGTTGATGTGTGGCGATGCGGCCGGAATGATTACACCGCTTTGCGGCAACGGCATGGCATTGGCCATTCACGCTGCAAAAGTGGCCAGTGCGGTGGTGACAGATTTTTTGGACGAGAAGGTTTCGAGGGCAGACATGGAAAAACAATACGCCCGCCAATGGAGCCAACTTTTTTCGCAGCGACTGTGGGCCGGGCGCCAGATACAAAACCTCTTCGGCAGTGAATGGGCCTCTGACATGGCAGTGAACCTTGCGCGTTATGCTACACCTGTTGCCAGTTGGCTGGTGAAACAGACACATGGAAATCCGTTCTAACGAGTCTTCTTACTGGTCGCGAATGGTTTCGCACGAAAATTATCTCGTATTTCAATAACGGTACGTACGCGTGCGTTTTGCGTTAACAACCAGTAGCCCCGGCCGTAAGGCTGGGGCTACTAAGTTAATCTTGTTCGCGCGTCAGTTAAGCGAGTAACGCGCAGTTATTCATCATCGCGCAAACGAGTTAAGGTGTTTACTGGGTGGTAACACAGAATTTTGATTACAGAAAACACTTTCAGTTTATTCACAACTTCATTAACTTTCCCTACCTAAATTAAAACCAATGAATTCACGCAGGGAATTTTTGCAAACCATGGGCATGGTAGCTACCTATGGCATGGTCTCAGGCCTCGGCTTGGGATGTTCAACCAAGACAAGCTCAGACACCACTACCGATTCAACCAATATGCAATCATCCACACAACCCAAGGAATTGTTTTTCAAAATTTCGTTGGCGGAGTGGTCGTTGCACCGGGAGCTGAAATCGGGCAAGCTTGATAATCTCGATTTTCCCGCTAAGGCCAAGAATGACTTTGGCATTTCGGCTGTGGAATATGTAAACCAATTTTTTGTTGACCATGTGCGTAACAATCGGTACCTCACCGACCTGCGCACCCGCTGCGAGGACAATGGCGTAACGAGTGTGTTGATCATGTGCGACAACGAAGGCTACATGGCAGATGCGGATGCGAAAAAGCGCATGCAGGCCGTAGAGAACCACTACAAATGGGTGGAGGCTGCCAAATTTTTGGGCTGCCATAGCATTCGTGTGAATTGTTTTGGCGAAGGATCGCGCGAAGAGGTGGCCAAGGCGGGCACCGATGGACTGCGGAAGTTAAGTGAGTTTGCGGCTGAGCGTGGCATCAATGTGATTGTAGAAAACCATGGAGGTTACTCGTCTGATGGGCAATGGCTGAGCAAAGTGATTACCGATGTGGGTTTGCCGAACTGTGGCACGCTACCCGACTTCGGGAACTTTTGCATCAAGCGCGAGAAAGGCGACATGTGGGAATCGAAATGTGTGGAGTGGTATGACCGCTACAAAGGCGTGACAGAAATCTTGCCATTTGCCAAAGGCGTGAGCGCGAAGAGTTATGACTTTGATGCCAACGGCAATTGCGTGGAAACAGATTATGAAAAGATGTTGCAGATTGTGAAGGCAGGCGGCTACACCGGCTACATTGGCATTGAGTACGAGGGCTCGCAGCTATCAGAAGATGAAGGCATACGCGCCACCAAGGCAGTATTGGAAAAGTTTGGTAGAATCTGACTTAAAATAGTAACGACATGAAAAGTAAAATTTTGGTAGTGTTTGCATTGCTGGTTGCCTGCGCTGGCAGCCAGGGGCAGGCGGTACTATCCCCCAAAGAATTTCAAAAGAAGCTGAGTGAAACGAAGAATGCGTTTTTGTTGGATGTGCGCACACCCGAAGAAGTGGCCAACGGCAAGATAGAGGGCGCCAGCAACGTGGTGTTTGACGATCAATTTGCTTCGAAGACTTCACTGATACCCAAGCAACCGATTTTTATTTATTGTGCAGGCGGGGTGCGCAGCGCCAAGGCCGCAAAAATTTTACGCAGCAACGGTTACACGCAAGTGTTTGAATTGGAAGGCGGCCTCAACGCTTGGAAAGAGGCGAAGCTACCGGTGAGGTGATAATTTTTTAAAGAATCAAAGGAATCAAAAAACGGATAAAAGCATTACATGTATACAAACCTAACGGCAAGCCAATGAGAGCGATTATTCTCATTCTCTTTGTAATTCTATCTACACAAGTTAAATCCCAGACTGCTGAGGAAATTCTCGAAAAGTATTTCATTTCAGTGGGTACGAAAGAAAGATGGGCTCAAATAAACTCTAGAATTGATAAAATTGAAACAGTTAGAGTTTCAGATATGCTGAATCATCAGCAACCTCTGCAGACAAACAAAACGGAAATAGTTTATAAGTTCTCAAAAAGGAAAGATTCAGTTGTATGGGACAGGTTTGTCTCCATTTTAATTGAGTCACCTTATGATACCTCGACAACATGTTTTAATGGCACAAGTTACTGGATACAAAAGAGTCACAGTGCTATGAATGATTTTGACTACTATGCAAATCGGTATGCAAAATTTGCAAATGTTGGACACCCAGACCTGTTACTTAGAGCAGACGATTACAAATTTATTGGTAAAAAAAGTGTTGATGGGAAGATTTGCAATATTATACGAATAACCATCGATGGCTTTGAATCAGACTATTATTTTGACTCTAAGACAAATTTTCTTGTGATGTATCATCAAACGGAAAAGGATTTGCAGACTAAGTTGTCGGACTATAGGCCTGTTGATAAAGTCATGATTCCATTTAAGGAAGACCTAGCAAATAACCATGGATTTGTTTGCTCAAACCGCACCTTAGAAATTAAAATAAACCCAGTTATTGAAGATGAGTATTTTGGTAAGGAAATGGCACTTGGGTTGTTAATAAGGTAGGCTATCAGTTTAGGCCTTAATGGTAATGCCATGGGGGGGGTAGTAGTCACAGCTCCTATCATACTTTTTGGCAACACCCAACGAGTGTACAAATGCTTGGAAAAAAGAACTAGACGAATGTTTATGAAAACATGGACTAACACACCCACAAAAAATCAAGTTCTCTTAACGTGTTCGTTAATGACTTTCCTTTTTTTACGCTTATTGACTATGACTGACTTTCTAACAAGTGACAGATTTAGTAACCGACAATATTTAATTTTTGGTATGTTAATGGCGGCAGGATTCGCAATTTCTATTACACACTTTATTCTTTATCGCGCAAATATGGTTGGCAAATTAAGTTGAAATTGCCTTTGGGCTTGCTACAAATTCTACGTCAACCATGCGTGTGCCAGAATAAGAAGCAACACCTCAATGCTTCTCCACCTCCAACACCATACTTTCCAATGTAAGCCCCGGGCCAAACGCAAAGCTCAAGATTTTTTTGCCGTGGTCAGCGTTGGTGAGTGAGCGATAAATATAGTTTAACACAAATAATACTGTCGGTGACGACATGTTGCCGTAATTCTTCAAAACATCATAGGCAAAACGATTGTCCGTTTTTGTGAGCTTCAGTTCTTGTTCAATTGCCTCTAAGATTTTTTTGCCACCGGGATGCACGGCAAAATACGATATGTCGGATAGGCGATGCTCAATTTTTTGCAATAGAGAAATAGTCAATTGGTGAATGCCCCTGCGGATGACATCGGGCACATAAGAAGATAGCCGCATCTCAAACCCCCAATCGCCAATAGACCAAGCCATGTCGCGCTCGCCTTCCATCGCCAGGTCGCAAAAAAAACCGATGGGCTTAAGGTTCGTGCCGCTTCGCGGGGTGCCTTCGATCAACAGCGCAGCAGAGCCATCGGCAAACAACGCATTGGCCAACAGGTTGTCTTCTGTGGTTTCTTTTTGAAAGTGAATGGTGCATAATTCCGTACACACTACCAAAACTTTGCTTGCTGGCTGCGACTCGCAAAGTGCGTGGGCCAATTTGATTGCATTGAAGGCCGCATAGCAACCCATGAAATTGATACACGTCCGCTCCACGGTTGTCTTCAACCCGAGCGCCTTTACTAAATCAATATCTAGACCAGGTGCATACATGCCCGTGCAACTCACCACTACCAAATGCGTAATTTCTTGTCGGTCAATCGACAGAGGCTGTAGGCAGCGGCTTGCGGCATCGGCACTTAAGTGCACGGCATACTTTTCGTATACCTCTAACCGTTCGCTAGTGGAGGGAAACACGCTAGTAGTTTGGTTGGGGTAAAACTCAAAATCCTGTTCGCGGCCATAGTCGCTTAACACCGAGTGGCGCGTCTCTATTCCGCTCATGCGAAATACCGCCCGCAGTTTGCGTTCATCTTCGTTGCCCAACTGCATCACCTTCACCATAAAGTTGGCGATGCTCGCTTGGTTCAATTGATGTTCGGGGTTGGCAATACCGATGGACGTGATGTAACTCATGATTAAAGGTAAGGCAAATCGGTGTTAGTATAACAATAAAGAATCTTACAAGTTTACAACTTGGGAGCTTTAGAGGTGATCAATTCAAAGATTACCCTGATGTGACATTGAGTTGATGGCACTAACAACATTTTTCGCCTTTTCTGCCACAGGCCGCGGTTTTATTGGCATATTGCCAATTGTTGTTTTGTTAATGCCAAACAATCGGTACGCTAACACCTTACCTGCATTCTCCTGTTCGTTTGCTTCCACGCGCAACACGCCTCGCTGCAAGATGTGAGTGGCGGTTTCAACGCGGTAGCTTACATCCATTGCTTCTCCACTTTTCTTGAATGAAAGCGTGACCAGCGGTGATTTTTGGTTGCCGCTAAAATCGATGTTTGATTTTTTTAAGTCGCTGATAATGTCGTCTGCCACTTCGCTTGTTTCTCCTTCTACCTGCAATTGAAACTGAGCAGTCAAGTTGGAGAAAGGCACTAACTGTGGAAACAACTCATACATTTTTTGGGTGTATGCCTCGCGCTGACTTCCACCCGTGGCCTCTGCCAGACCTTCATAGGTTCTTGCAAGCAACAGTGTTTGGTACGAGTCTTCGCGGTCGGGGTCGTTGAGTACTTGGTTGAAATATTGAATCGCTTCTTTTTCTTTGCCTTCTGCTAAATACAGTTTCCCTAAAAAATACCTGAAATATTTCTTCACCCGCGGCCGCTTGTCAGTTTGTAAGCGCTGTTTGTACAAGTCAATAAAATATTCGTTGCCAAAGCCATCAATCACCGACCACACTTCATCAAACGTTATCAAATTTTCAGGCGAGAAAACTGAGTAAATCACTTGTGCTCGCTCAGGGTTTTCTGCAACTAACGATGCCAGTACCATTTTGTGATGACGAATCTCTAACGAATATTTAATCCATCGGTACCAATTGAGCGGATTGAGCCAGAAGTACCATTCGTCATGCTCAAACCAATACTCTTTTTTGAATTGAAGTTGGTTAATGTAGTTAAGCGAAGCCACTGCTAAATTGTATTGCTCTTGCCCCCACGTAGTGCCAATGTGCAGCTCTTGAAAGCGAGCAGCCTTGTTTGTGCGCTCTTGACTCTCGGCCGTCAAGCCTTCGTAATGCTGGGCGCGTGCCAAGCCGATGCAATGCCAGCCGTAGCCTGGGGTGCTGCCTTGCTCGATTAAAACTTTGTTGAGCAACGTATCAGCGACTTCAGGGTGACCGCGGTAGGTGGCCAACGTGCCACGCATGTAGTAATATTCTTTGGTGGTTTTTTCCGGACTTTGCTCGCGTTGCTCGGCTTCCTGAAAAAACATATCCGCTTCTTGAAATTCACCCATCGCCAATTTAAATTCGGCATAGTTGTTACTGGAGTATGCTTGGTTTTGAATAAGTAGGTCGTAATAGTAATTGGCTGAGTCGATGTCCAATAAATAGTCGTGAATCATGGCCTTGTAGTGAAAGGTGCTCAGGTATTGCCGGTTGAGCATATTGGGATCGAACAGGCCATTGTTCATAGGAAAATCATTCCGTAGTTTCCAAATAGCAGAATCGAGCATTTTGTTGGCTACAGCAACATTCTCATTTACAGAATTTTTTAAGAATGGAAAGTTCTTGCTCGTGTACACGCGGTTGCGGTGATAAATCCACGCCATGGTGTTGTAAGAGTCACTGTTAAACTCGATTTGAAAATTCCGATCGCGAATATGACGTAACACCTCCATGGCCTTATCTTGCTTCTCTACGTTTTGATAACAACGCCCAAGAAAATACGTAATCAACCCATAATCTGAATGATAACGATAGACGGCTGAGTACACACCGTAATTATTACTTCTGGTCCGCAATTCGCGGTCGTAATCGTGTTCTATTTTTGCAAGAGCCTTTTGCAACGGAATGCTTGCTTTATTAAAACCTAATTCATCGTTTGCTCGATAGAAAAGATAGGCACCCTCCAGCATGTGGCCGAGGTAATAGTTGCTGTCCATCCGGATGAACTTACGGGCTTTCTCGTAAGTCTTTACATCGTCAAAATTCCCTTCTCGCTCTCGGTCTATTTGGTCGCGAATGGAGTTTTGACCGTAGCTGTAAGAGTAGACAAGTACAAGTGCAATTATTTTTAACCACAGAGAACGCAGCGGGACACAGAGGGTAATCTTGGTAGCAAACATGAATTTATCCTTAATATCCATTGGCAACTCGTTTTATTCCGTTTCTTAGTTTAAGGACATTAAAATTTAACAAAAGGCCAATTCTGTTATTGGTTAGGCGCAGATAAGTTAGTATTTGTGCCAAGTGGATGTCATTGAGCGCGTCCACACATTTTATTTCCACGACAATTTGATTCTCTACCAATAAATCAATTCGATAACCACAATCTAGTTTTACATCTTCATAGATTAGTGGTAACGCTTTCTCTTTTTCAACAAACAATTCGTTCTTAACCAATTCATAATGGAGACAATTTTTATAGGCTGATTCTAGCAATCCAGGACCTAGGGTTTTGTGAACTTTAATGGCACATTCAATTATGATACTTGTCAATTCATTGTCTTCCATTCTCTGTGCTGCTCTGTGTCCTCTGTGGTTAAAAATTTACTTCTTCATCCCAATCCCCAACTTCGCCAACTTGTTCACTTCTGTATCCACAATTTGTTGCAATGCTGTTTTGGATGCTTCGCGATTGCGGAACACCATTCGGTGATGCAGGACAGGTTGCGCCAATGCGCGCACGTCATCTTCAATTACGTAGTCGCGTTGGTTGACCAACGCCCATGCCTTTAAACATTTGATGAAGGTAATGCCACCACGTGTAGAGCAGCCCAATGCAATTTCGGTATGATTTCGTGTAGCCTGCACCAATCGCACGATGGCTTTTACGATTTCGGAATGCACGTACACATTTTCGGCTTCTTTTTGAAGTTGAATTATATCATGGTAGGTGAGCACTTGCTTCACCGTGTTTTTCATGTCACCGATTTTCAAGTAGTTGGTGTAGATATCAAACTCCACCTCTTCGGTTACGTAGCCAAAAGAAATCTTCATGTAAAAGCGGTCGAGCTGAGCGGCAGGTAACGGATACGTGCCCTCCATCTCAATCGGGTTTTGCGTGGCGATGGTGAAAAAGAATTGGTCGAGCGGAAAAGTGGTCTCGCCTACCGAAATCTGATTTTCGGCCATACATTCTAACAAGGCGCTTTGCACTTTTGGTGAAGCACGGTTAATCTCATCGGCTAACAGTACGTGTGTGAACAGCGGCCCTTTTTTGAAAACGAAATCTTTTTTCACGTCATCAAAAATGTAAGAACCTATCAAATCCATTGGCAGCAAATCGGGTGTGAACTGTATGCGCTTGAATGCTACACCACCACCCGCTTGGTGGAAATCGACCACACCTTCGCTGATAGATTGCGCAAGGGTTTTTGCCAACACTGTTTTGCCAGCACCCGGATTATCTTCGAGCAGAATGTGGCCCTTGGCAAGTAGCGCTGTAACGACATACTTTACTTGTTGCGGCTTGCCGCGAATAATGGTTTCGATGTTTTCAGTTAAAGACTTAAGTTTCTTAATGGAATCGGTCATAAAGTTGTTGTTTCGGGTTCAGAAGAAATAGGTGTTTGAAAATAACGACTTGCTCGCATGATGTTAAAGTAATTCAAAATTGTTTTGAGAACTCCCTTTTTTGCTCTTACCGATGCAGCCACCTTGTTGGCAAATTGATGAAGTGTGTCGGCATCTCCCTCACGTACCACACCATTTGAATACTTTAACCGCAAATACATACGCATAAAGTCTGCAAACCCAACGTGAAGATTGGGGTCAATGGTTTTTTCTGCATACTCCAAAGGAGTTTCGGTTTCACGTTCAAAGCCAGCCATGTGAAAACGGTATAAGCTAGCGCGGTATACATGGTCTGCCTTGGCGCTTATATCTTTTGCGAGAGCAATCCGCACCAAGCGATAGAATAAATACAACAGTGGCGAGAACAAAATCAGCAGTAACAGCACAGTGATAGCCTTTGCTGCCACCCAAGCAATTTCTTGCCAGGTCATTTTCTTTGCTTGCTGTTGTGCAGGGCGGCCAGTCCCTTCTTGCGGTTTTTCTTCCTTTTTCTTTGCGCGAATGTGAATTTCATCTGCAACGATAGGCGAAGGAAAATTTTTGATCTGCAGTTCAATCGCGACACCTCCTCGCGGCTGGGGTATTTTTTTGGCTTCGTCATTATACGAAACGATAATCAACGAGTCGCCTGCTTTCAATGCCGATAATGTGGTATCGCGTTCATTGTACAGTACTCGGCAAAGTGAGGCATCAATGCTTCGCGTAAAGGTTTTGTTGAGCTGATGTGGGGTTTTGAAATAAATCAATTCGTTGAATGATGCATCTAATTTTTTGGTCGCGACATTGACGGATTCGGCTTTGGCATTGAGCACCAACCATGGGTCTGGCGGAGGCAATGGTGGTGTGCCATCAGGCTTTGGAGCACTTTGCTGATCTTCGTTGCCGATCGTCATGTCAAAGTCCAGCCAGCCGTAACCCGGAAAATAAACCTGCGTCCACGCGTGTGCTTGACTGGCGTAAAACCAATACCAACCCTTGTTTTTATCGCTGCGGTTAATGGTGGCGAAGCCGGTGGTGAAACGCGTGGGTATGCCCAGTGCACGAAGCATGAAGTGCGAAGCACCGGCATAGTAGGTGCAGTAACCCGCATGGGTTTTAAACAGGAAATCATACAGCATTTTTGAGCTCGGAATGTTCGGGTCATCTACCGCGCCAGCCTTTAACGTGTAGCGAAACACCCGCTTACCGTTTTCATTTCGCTGCAAGAAGAAGTCGCGCACGGCCAACACCTTATCAACGGGAGTGGCATCTTTTGGTACCAGCTTGGTTGCCAGCTGCGCAATCGAATCGTAAATGCCCCCGGTGGGCATCTGTGTGTAGTAATTGAAAAATCCGCGATCGATGCTGCGATAGTTCTTTATTGTACGCAACTCATCGTGGCGTTGACCTTGGACCGTTTCCAGTATTGGGTTGGCCGATATGTTGTACACAAAGTAGGCGTTGTTCAGGTCGCTGGCGTACGAGTAAATTTTGTAAGCAGACAAGAATGTCTTTTGAAAATCTTTTTCGACCGGTATGGTTTGAATAGAAAAAACACTGGACGGCCCCAGCACAGAATGTTTCCACGTATTTTCAGATAAGTAAACTTGGGCCTCAACAACTTTTCGAAACTTGTTGCCCAGTGACTTGCGGACAATGGATGTATCGGTGAATGAATAATACATTGGTAAATTGGTAGGGTCCACTTCAATCTCATCAAAGGAAGGGACATTGACATCGCGTGTAAAACTTTCTTTGACCGGGTCGTATCTTGGCAGGTAATGGTATACAAAATATAAAGGAATAGGCGAGCCATCGGCCGTGAAGTTATCAAGCTTGCTACAAAACATGAGTTTATCAGATTGGCTCATTTTCGTACTTACCCGCATCGTATCTTTCAATCGATAGCCATCATCACCTTTGCCGCCTTTGCCCCGCTCCATCAAACCATTTCGCTCGTCATAGTTATCTTTTTCCTTCGCCCCTCCGTCCTTTCCTTTAGCCCCGCGGGCCGCAAGCTCCTTCTCAACTGCCTTTACTTCTCCTTTTAATAAAAAGTCGGTGACGACAAACGCGAGGAAAATCAACATCACGAAAACCGCCAGGCGCGTTGCAAGTTGCAACGACTTCTTCCAAGACAATTCAATTTTGACAAACAATAAAGGTGAGAGAAACAACATGTACAATCCGTATAGCACAACGGGGAATAAGTGGAGCAGGATGTAACCAAGGCTGACGTCAACAGTCTCGGAGATAGCAACTAGATTAGCTAATGCGAGCAGGGCGCTCACAATAATGTAAGACCATTTAATTCGTGCCAATAAGAACCCAAACACCCATCCAAGGATAAACAGCGTTGAGAAAAGTAAAAATCGCGCGTTTGCATACAATACATCAAACTCCCCAGGTAGTTTGTTGATTGCATTTTCAAACAGCCAGTACACAACCCAAAGCAGCAAGACAGTTACCGCCAGCCGTGCGCCATAATAGTACAGCGTGTATGCCAAGATGATGCCCAACGCAAAGTACACCGTCTGGCTACCAATGCCGGTGTTGAGTGATGTGTAAGATAGATTCACAAAACGCAGTGTGACGTACCCGATGAGCACTGTGGGAAGCACTACCAACACCCATCGTATGAGCAGTTGTTGAAACTTTTCTTGGTTCAAAACGGTCTTCATTTATCTAAAGCAATCGATGGTGTGAGCCAGCTGTTATCTCGCGTTTTTAACAACGTAGCAATTTCATTTTCGTTTTTTATCAAATCTCTCCGCAGTGACGAAAGCAGCCAAGGTTGACGCAGATGATCTGCCGGCTTTGTTTCTGGTTTAAAGAAAACATCCTTTACCGAAAGTTGAAATAGCGAAGGAATAGCTTCTGAAAGCTTTACAACCACCACCGGGACAGAAGTTGGGAGATTTTTCAAAATCGTTTCGATTTCGGTGGAAGCAACCAGTGAGGTTAAACATACAAAAGCTGCGTTGCTGGATTTAACGAAAGCTGAGGGTGGTATTTGGCTTTGCCATTGGGCCACGGTGATTTGAAACAGTTCACTTTTCTTTTCGCCCAGGCCAGCCAGTTTGGGCACCTCTTGATCATGGGGTAAACGCACGTTGTAACCATTACGCTGCAGCGCCTCAAACAAGTTGCGCACCCTGTCTTTGTACACATTCAACAACTCGGTTTCAAATGCGCCTTCTTTTTGGTGCGAACTGAAAAAACTCACGTAAAAGTACAGGTGCGAAGCATAGGGATCTTTTGTTTCGGGGATGCGAACTACCAGTTGGCCACTCTTGGCGTATATTTTCCACACGATGCGTTGGATGTTGTCGCCCATCTCAAATTCTTTGTAGTTGACATATTCGCCATCTACACGTTTCGGTATTTCAATACGGTGTGTTTGCTCTTCGGTGGCGTTGGGCTGCGCTTTGATATTTGTGGGCGGTTGCGAAACGGGCAACGTGAACAACTGTTGGGTAAATGGTAATCTTGCTGGCAGCGAGAGTAGCCCAAGCATATCGCTGAACAAAACGAGCACATACTGCACATCGTAGATACCACGATCGTGTAGGAGTGTTTGTCCTTTGCCTTTGATGCCCGCGCGCCACCAGTGTCGTGGCCGTGAAATGGCGGTATCCAACAAAACCCGATCACTTATCTTTTTCTCCGCAAAAACCAAACTCGCGTTGATAGTGCCCAACAAAGGCCTGAGAAAATTTCCGAATAGCTCGATGGTCAGGGATACTTTTCCGGCCTCGGCCTGTTGGCCATCGCCCAACTTCGCTTGCACGGTTATCCGTTTGTTTCGGCACAGATTGAAAAAATAAGCCCAAGTCAATAGTGCAGTGAATAAGCTGAGGGCCATCAACCCAACCAAAGCAAAGAACATGAATTTCGAAAACAAACTCATCACCAGCCAAAGATTCGAATCGTCTTGAGCGTATTCTGATTTTAACCACTGATTGGCGATTGAAAGCACCAGCAACATGGCCAGTAGTTGCCATCTTACCCCCACCCAACTTGACCAATAACGCCAGGTTTGGAGCAGGAACGATAAGTTGATGGAAGATATTTTTACCACAGTGTGCAAAATATTCAAAAAAAACTTACGAAAAAGTTAATAAATAGTTTGGGCGTTGTGCGCTAGACAGTAACCTTTTACTTGGCAATGGTATACTGATATATAACCTGCCCTTGATTGTTGATCACCTTTACGGTAAGTGATTCTATTGCCACCGTTACACTCATGAACCCCAATACCGATTGACCAAACAGTGTTTGCGCGATACTCGTGGTGGGGCGCGTGTCGGACCCTGCCCCTGACAAAAAATAATGTGTGGGCCTATCGGGCACCTTCAAGTGCTGCAAGTCATGCTCGTGCCCACAAAAATAGACGTCCACGTTATTCTTGATGAAAACTGGTTCCAGTGATTGTCGAACAGAGTTGGGATCGTTTTTCCTGATTCCGCCAGTGTAAATGTGGTGATGCCCTACCACTATTTTCCAATCTACATCCGATAAAGCCGTTAAGCTGTCGAGCCACTTCTTTTGTTGGAGCGTGTCCTGCTTTTTGATCTCGGCCGAAAACGATGACGTGTAATAGCTTTTCTCAAACGGACTCGTATCTGAAAAAACAAAGCGAATGCGCGCTCCATCGTTAAGTGCCATCACGTTTTGGTAGTAGCGTGCCGGCATTTGCCACCGTTGGTTTGTTGCAGTATAGGCTACTTCTGCTTGCGGATTGGTGACATAATCATGATTGCCGAGCGTAGCATACCAGCTTTTATTGTTGATGGTATTGCCATTGTACACGTCCAAAAATGATTTTTGCCAGTGCAGATCGTTGACGTCAGCCACGCCCACATCATAAAAGTTGTCACCCGTGGTGATAATGAATTCGGGATTCTCTTTTTTAGCCCATTCGTTCATTTGCAGCGCCACTTCTCGCTGGTTCGTGCTGCCCATTCGACCCCAATCGCCAATAACAAAAAACACCAAAGGCTTGGGTGCTTGTTCTGCAAAGCAAGAGAACAACAGCAGTAAGGCTAAGAATTTTTTCATGGCGACCGTTCATATAAAGTTAACAAACGATTCTAGACTTCACTTTTTCGACAAAAACTTGAATTTATCGAGCAGCATTAATCCATTTTTAATTCGGAATTAGCAATAGAAAACGACCGAAAACGGTTTCAAATGCCCCAAAAACCCGAGTGTTTCAGAATTTTATTCTGTCTTTGTTCAATTTAGGGCGTTACTGAAATGGTTTTGAATAGGCTCGCCTTCAGATTTCTGTAACTGTTGCGCCTATGCCATCAAAGATTCTGAATTTTTGAACCCTAGCCTTTTCTTACACGGGTTTTTCCGCCCAAGCTTGCGCGGATTTTGCTACGCTGACACCCGCCATCTTTGCAGCGCAAAACAACAACGAAACTAACCAAAAATGAAAACCATTAACACTACCATTGCCCTCTTATTGATTTCAATAGCCTCATTCGCGACTAACATAACGGTAAAGGCTAACAAAGAGGGTGTGTTTGCCATCCAATACAAAAACACCGAGAAAGGAAATGTGAGGGTGTACATATTAAATAGCAAGAACCAAGAGATTTTTTCAGAGAATTTTCAAAACGTCTCATCATTTACCCGGCCGTACAACTTCACACAGCTGGCTGAGGGTGAATACACCATCGTGATTGAAGATAGAAACGGTAAGCAGACTGAGAAGATAAATTATACTCGCAACAAATTAGTGAGTTACGTGCATGTGTCGCGTGTTCCCAACAAAGAAAACAAGTTTTGGTTGAATGTTGCTAACAATGGCACAGAGACTCTTACAGTAAACATCTATTCAGAAAATGGTACTCGCTTGCACGAACAAAGCGTAGAAGTGACCGGCACACTTTCAATGGTTTATGATCTTACCAAGGTAAAGACCGCAAAGACAATTGTATTTGAAGTGGTAGACGGTAACAATACAATTCACACCACCTCATTCTAATAAAGGGTTTAGGTTTAAATAGGGCAGGGCCGGCCATGCAAATGGACGGCTTTTGTTTTTTTGTCACCCGAACCGAAAAAAACGCTTCGTGAAAAAAATGGTATTTTTGCAATCCAAAAGAAAAAAACAACAATAAGATATGTCAGGTGTTAACAAAGTAATTCTAGTCGGTAGGTTAGGCAAAGATCCAGAGGTAAGAAATTTAGAAAATGGAGCAACCGTGGCCAATTTCACCATGGCTACGTCTGAGACATATAAAGACAAAACAACCGGTGATCGAAAAGAAATCACCGAATGGCATAACATTGTGCTTTGGCGTGGTTTGGCAGACATTGCTGCCAAGTATCTCCACAAAGGCGACCAAGTTTATATTGAGGGCAAGCTGCGTACAAGAAGCTGGGAGAAAGATGGCGTAACGCGTTATACTACTGAAATAGTGGGCGACAATATGACTTTGCTCGGAAGCAAACCGGGTGGAGCCTCTAGCCAAACGGCTTCGGCAACTTCGTACGCCACTCCATCTATGCCAGCTGCGCCTGAGACAACTGACGACCTACCGTTTTAACATATCATACTTCACACTTTGGAAACGGTATTGACATTAGAAGAACCTCCGAGTTTCCTGTTGGCAGACATTTGGGCTAACGTAAACCCTTTTTACGTTTTCAGTTTTGCAGCGATCGCTGTGTTGCTGTTTATGTCAGCCATGATTTCGGCATCTGAAGTGGCATTTTTTTCATTGAAGGCAGACGACTTAGACCGATGCAGGGAATCAGAAGATTTCTCTGAGAAAAACATCGTTGAGCTGTTAAAAAAGCCCAGATTGTTGCTGGCCACTATATTGATCATGAACAACTTTGTCAACGTAGGTGTGGTAACTATATCTACATTTTTGATGTGGGCCATGGCAGGCACACGGAAGCCTGAAGAAACGATCGTGGGCTTGGTAACGTTTGGCGCCACCTTTGCAATCACCTTTTTTGGAGAGATCGTTCCCAAAGTGTACGCCACCCGTCACAACTGGACGTTCGCCAAAAGAATGGCTGCTTTGTGGCTCCTTTTTGAAAAAGTTTGGTACCCCATCTCATGGCTTCTGCTCAATATGAGCCAAATCATCGAGCGTAGAATAGAAAAGAAAGGATATAGCACTACTGTGGAGGAATTGAATCAAGCCCTTGAGCTGACCACTGACAATAGCGACACCACTGAAGAAGAAAAAGATATTCTCAAGGGTATTGTGAATTTTGGGACACTCACTGTGAAGCGTGTGATGAAGACGCGTTTGGATATCTCAGCCGCTGATGCCGATCTGGATTTTCGCGAACTGATTGACCATGTGACAAAATCAGGATTCTCACGCATACCGGTGTACAAAGAGTCGATCGACAGAGTGGAGGGCATTTTGTACACCAAAGATTTGCTGCCCTACTTAAACGAGGCAAAAGATTTTAAATGGCAAAAATTGTTACGCCCGGGTTTTTTTGTGCCTGAAACCAAACGGCTGGATTCGCTGCTGAAAGATTTTCAGAGCAAGCGCGTGCACATGGCTATTGTGGTAGACGAATACGGTGGCACTGCCGGTCTGGTAACATTAGAAGATTTGATCGAAGAAATTATTGGGGAAATTAATGATGAGTTTGATGAAGTGAATTTGGGCTATCACAAAATAGATGACCACAATTTTATTTTTGAAGCAAAAACTTCGATTCACGACCTATGTAAGGCACTAGATGTTGATGTAACTTCTTTTGATGATGTAAAGGGTGAGAGCGAGTCGCTTGCAGGTTTGGTACTCGAACTGCACGGAAGCATGCCAAAGCAAGGCGAGCAAGTTATTTTTGAACGGTTTGTGTTTACGGTTGTGAATGCTGATCCTAAGAAGATCAACAAAGTTAAGGTAACACTGAAGCAAACAGTTGAACAGTGATTCCAGCTCGCATAACTTTATTTCTTGTGATCATGCTTGCTACTTTGATGGTACTGGTGAGCTGCAAGCCAGAGTTTCAACCTAAGCCCAAAGGATACAATAGATTAGTGTTACCTGCCGAAGAATACCTTGCGTTACCCGATTCCCTTCCGTATCAGTTTGAATATTCAACAGCAGCGAAGTTGATGCGCGATACATCCTGGATCAACGAAAAACATTGGGTGGAAATCTACTACCCAACTTTAAAAGCCAACCTGCACATCACCTACAAAAAAATTTATAATAGAGACGATTTGTTGCGCGAGTTCTTAGATGACTCGTACAAGCTTACATCCAAACAACAAATCAAAGCATATGGCATTGATGAGATAAAAGTGAAAACACCCTCTGGAAAAACCGCCATGATTGCCGAGATAAGCGGAGATGTGCCTACGCAGTTTCAATTTACAATGACAGATTCTACGCGCAATTTCTTGCGCGGGGCATTGTATTTCAATACAGAAGTTAACAACGATTCGCTCGCACCGGCCATCGATTTCATGAAGAAAGAAGCGATGCATTTGATCAATACGTTGCAGTGGAAGAAGTGATTTTTCTTTCAAGCGTTTTGTTAACATCATTAGGGGGCTTCAATCCGTCCAAAACTCGATACGCAACCCCTTATGGCAGCACGCAAGGAGTAGGTGCAGGTTTTTATTTGTTTGGTATTGCGGTTCTAGTGTTGTTTGTTTTAGGGGTACTGAAAGCCTTTTTTGATGATAGGCGATGGCGGGGTAAGTCAATTCAGCCTAATTTTAAAAAGCGGAGGAGCTAGCCTTGCTGCGTTAACCAGTTTTGTAACTTGCCCCAAATTGGTCGGCTTAATTGATGAGCTTTTTCGACACCTCCATCGAATTTCTGAAAGGCGTGGGCCCACAACGGGCAGCACTGCTCCAAAAGGAGTTGAACATATTCACTTTTGGTGACCTTATACAACATTACCCGTTTCGATATGAAGACCGTACTCGCTTCTACCAGATAAAAGAAGTAAATGAACTCATGCCGTCAGTTCAGCTGAAAGGGCGAATCACTGAGTTTGAAGCGTTAGGTCAAGGCAATAGAAAGAGATTGGTGGGCTACTTTACTGATGGATCTGGCGAGCTGGAGCTGGTCTGGTTTCAAGGTATCAATTGGGTTTTACAAAAAATTAAAGTACAACAAGAGTATATCGTTTTTGGTAAGCCCAATCGATATGGAAGCACTCTTTCGATTGCGCACCCCGAGATAGACATCGTTACAGAGAAAAAAGAAAAAGGCGGTTACTTGCAACCTGTTTATTCATTGAGCGAACGGCTTCGAACCAAGCACATCGACTCGAAATTCATTTCGAAGATACAGCAAGACTTGTTGCGAGCGGCCCAGCAACACCTCCGCGAAACCCTACCTGACCATTTGTTGCAGAAACACCTATTGGTGAGCAAGAAAGTCGCTATCAATAATATTCATTTTCCGAAAGACTATGCACACTTGACGTTGGCACAGCATCGGCTCAAGTTTGAAGAGCTATTTTTTATTCAACTGCGGCTAATTAAAATGAAGTTGGTAAGGCAAGAAAAATTTAGGGGACAAGTGTTTAACGATACCTCTGTTTTAACAACCTTCTACAATCAACACTTGCCTTTTCCCTTAACGGATGCTCAGAAGAGAGTAGTGAAAGAAATTTATGCCGACATGAAATCGGGCAAGCAAATGAATCGCTTGTTGCAGGGCGATGTGGGTAGCGGTAAAACCATTGTAGCATTCATCACCATTTTATTGGCAGTAGGTGGCAATGCTCAGTCGGCTTTGATAGCGCCCACAGAAATTCTGGCACAGCAGCACTTTAACAATTTGAGAAAGTATGCAGAGCCGATGGGAATCACAATCGCGCTGTTGACCGGTTCAGTGAAGAAGAGTGCACGTAAGCCAATACACGAAAAATTGCAAGATGGCTCACTGCATATTTTGATCGGCACGCATGCGTTGCTCGAGGAGGAAGTGAAGTTTAAAAAATTGGGCTTGGCAATCATTGATGAGCAGCACCGCTTTGGCGTGGCACAGCGTTCAAAGCTTTGGCAGAAGAATGAAGAGGTGTACCCACACGTGCTGGTGATGACGGCCACCCCCATTCCGCGCACCCTCGCCATGACCTTATATGGAGACTTGGAAATCTCAGTGATAGACGAGCTGCCTAAAGGCCGCAAGCCCATCAAGACTACGCACCGTTATGACACACATCGGTTGCAAGTCAACGGATTTATTAAAACGCAGATTGACCAGGGAAGGCAAGTGTATGTTGTGTATCCGCTCATTGACGAATCAGAGAAACTCGACCTCAAGCATTTGATGGACGGTTATGACAGCATCACACGAACTTTTCCGGATATCCCCATCAGCGTGTTGCACGGGCAGATGCCTGCCGAGGCAAAGGATTTTGAAATGGCAAGATTCAAAAAGGGTGAAACCAAGATCATGGTGGCTACCACGGTGATAGAGGTGGGCGTGGATGTACCCAATGCATCGGTAATGATCATTGAGAGCGCGCAACGTTTTGGTTTGTCGCAGTTACACCAGCTGCGCGGGCGTGTAGGGCGGGGTGCAGAGCAGTCGTATTGTATTTTGATGACTGACCACAAATTAAGTGCAGAGTCGAAGACCCGTATTGAAACAATGGTGCGTACTAATAATGGTTTTGAGATTGCAGAGGTGGATTTGAAACTGCGTGGCCCGGGCGACCTGATGGGTACACAGCAGAGTGGAGCCCTGGATTTGTTGATTGCCGATTTGAGTAAAGATGCAGACGTGCTGAAGAAAGCGCGAGAAGCCGCAAGTGAGTTATTGGAGAATGACCCTCAGTTGGCAAAGCCAGAAAACAAAATGGTGTTGCAGCAAATACAATCCATGCGAAAGACTGCGGTGAATTGGAGCCGTATTAGTTAGGCCATGATTTTAAGATCTCCCAAACCATTGCGGGTTCGTAGCCTTTGGCTATTACATATCGCCCCAACTTATCTTTTAGTTGATAACCTTCATCATCGGTTAGCTGTGTTGATTTTTTTTCCAGTAGACTGATCAGTGCCTTTCGGTAGTCATCTTCATAAATTTCCTTCAACCCGGTCGCAATATTTCGCTTGCTCACGCCCAACATTTCTAGTTCACGCTCAATTTTAATTTTGCCCCATTTCTTGATTCGAAATTTGCCACCTGCAAAAGCTTTGGCAAATCGCTCTTCATTCAAAAACCCATCGGCAATCAATTTGGAAGTTATCTCGTCCACTTCACTTTCAAACAAGCCATAGTCAAAAAGTTTATTCCTCACCTCTCGGTGCGAGCGCTCCTGATAAGCGCAGTAATATTGAATCTTTTTTACCGCTTCGGCAGGTGAGATCCTTTTTCTTTTTTTACCGCTTTCTCCCCACATATCAGCGCCAAGGGAAAACCAATTTCAATCCCCGTTTGTTTTTTCCGGCAATGTCGATAAAACCGCGCGTGTCAATCAAGTTACCGCGAATGTCCCAATAATAGTAGCTACCAAATTTTCCATTATTGAACGACAGCGATGAAACGGAGGTCACCCATTGTGTTTGAAATTGATATTGAGAGTCTGTAGCAGGTAATGTGTACAGCGTTGGAGTAACAAATCCAACTATCTGTGCAGCATCTTCTTTCAAACCAAAGGGCAACTTCTTGAGCGCGGGGGCGGCTGGCAATTGCAAAGAGTAGCTGGGCAGCGGTTTGTTATCGCGAAACTGGGCATTTGCGCCATTACAGATTACGCCAATGAAGAACGTAAAGCAAAACCCAAATTTCATTTTGAAAAGGTACGGAATAAAAGCAAAAATACGATATTCGTTTGATGCAAGACAAAGTTCGCTGTCCCTGGTGCTTGGGGTTTGACCAATATATTCGTTACCACGATCAGGAGTGGGGTGTGCCCGTACATGACGATCGAAAACACTTCGAGTTTTTGATTTTGGAGGGTGCACAAGCAGGTTTAAGCTGGGCCACGATTCTGAAAAAGCGCGAGGGCTATCGCAAGGTGTTTGCTAATTTTGATCCGGCCAAGGTGGCGAAATTCACAGAAAAAAAGTTGGAGAAAATACTGCAAGACCCAGGCATTGTGCGAAATAGATTGAAGGTGTATGCAGCCGTTAACAATGCGAAACAGTTTATCAAAGTTCAGCAGGAGTTTGGGAGTTTCGATCGCTATATCTGGCAATTTGTAGGAGGTAAGCCGATTGTAAACAAGCATAGAACTTTGGGAGATATAAAGGCTACAACACCAGAATCGGATGCACTTAGTAAAGACTTGTTAAAGAGAGGATTTAAATTTGTTGGCAGCACGGTGATGTATGCGCACATGCAAGCCTGCGGATTGGTAAATGACCACATCGTGGATTGTTGGCGATATCGGCAAGTAGCCTAATCAACAGAAAACGAATATTCAGTTCGAACTGGCATCAATTCGGCTGAGACGCCCTCTACAACTACCCTGTATTTTCCTTTTTTAGGAATAAATGCAGCAAAGGTTGCGTGCCCAGACTGATCAATTTTGAGGTTCGGATTCCAATAGATGGTGGTCACCGGTTTGTTATTGTATTGCAATCCAAAATTGAATGGTTGGGAAGTTTGATAGCCCACAACAGTGGCAGATGGAATTTTTTTATTTTTTGAGAGCTGTGGCAGACCATCATCATTTCTCAAGTATACTGCCAGAACCCCGCTTCCACCAAATGATCCATTCAGGGCGGTAAGTCCTGTTTTCACTTCAATAGTTTCAACGGTTGCTGGGTCTATTCTTGAAAGAATGTCGGCTGGAGTGCCAGTAACCATGTTGTTATTTACCATCACGAGCACCTCTCGCTTATTAAAAATCGAGCTCGCCTCTCCTTTCACTGTGTAAACAACCCAACGTGCGGGCTGGCCGGGCATGTTCGCCTCTCGCACGATTAACCCTGGCACTTTGCCGGGAAGAAACATTAATAGATTGCCATATGCGGCATCAAGTTCCTTTTTCGGTACAACATAATCTGGCTTTCCATATGGCCGATCCAGCTCGGGCTCAGTTTCTTGTTTTGAAGTAACAACAATTTCAGAAAGTAATTTATTGTTATCGATGATGTTCGGTCTCTGATCCTTTGTTTTCAATGTGTCAATTTTTTCAACATTTAGTTGTCGTTCATTCTGTTGAAACTTTACGGGCATGGGTGGTTGCGCTTCTAATTCTACTCGATACTGGGGTTGCTTTTTTTGAACCTCTTGTAAAGGCTGAAATAAAAAAGTTGCTGTATCGTAAAACACAAAACCTTTCAATTGAAAAAAACCTCTTTCGTTTGATTGCGTAATGGTTTGAAGGCCATGGCTTGGTGCGACAACTGAAATGCCTGAACGCCTTCCGCGTTTCTTCTGGTCTGTAAGACGTCCGCTAAAAGAAATCCCCCATTCCACAGGATAAGTGATACTTGCTGGGCTAAAAATTTTGTTGGGAATTTTTGTGCCGACCAGAATGGTGCTATCAAAAAAAGTTGGAACCACCATGTCTTCATTGGTAATAGAAACGGAAAAACTTCCGCTACTGGGTGCGCCTGTTTCATCCCGCAACATCAAACTAAATTCAACGAGTTCTTCGATTTTGGGTGTGGCGCTACAATGAATGTAGAGCGCGCTGTCTGAAGACGCGGCATGTTTTTCATATTGCCTCGATAGGTTTTCGTTGGGGTTTAGTACTGGAACACGTTTAAGATCAACCGGGTGGTTGGTGGAGAAATTTCGCATCATGTTGGTGTATGCCCTCAAGTAGTAGCTGCCAGGTTTTAGTGAATCGGGCAGAAAAAATTGACAACCAAACTCACCATTTACAATTCTTTGTTGTTTGGAGAAAACGATGTATCCACTTGCCTGGCTTGTTCTTCGAAGCAGTTCAACCCGAACCGTTTTGCTCAATGAGTCAGCCATTTCGGGTAAAAAGTAAGACATATAGCCTTTGATCCACATAGGATCACCCGGGTAGTAGTAGGGTTTGTCGCAGTGCAGATACACCTTTTCAAAAAGATATTCTTTTTTACCAATGGCAACAGGTTGGTCAAGCGATTGATAATTCAGTGGCAGCAAGGAACTAATTTTTCCATTGTTGAGGTCTCCAGAAACTGTAACATCTTCCGGGTTTAGCTCGTACCCTTGCTGATTAACGAAAACAATACCTTTATTTGTGCGAACCCAACTTACGGGGAATGGCACATCTCGATAGAATCGCTGAGATGTTCGTTCTCTCGAATAGTGTACCTCCACCAATTTCCCCAGATTGATGCGATAAATGTTGCCCTGCAGAGAAGGTATTAACAGATTGGTGGTGTCCATCTTTCGAAGTCTTTGATTTATGTTTTCAGAAAAAGTTTGTGCACGAATCATCGATTCTTCCATTGACGGAAGGCCGACAAAAAGACTAAAGCCATTCCCTTTTATTTTTGATTCCAGAATACTTTTGAACAGAAAGGCAGTAGAATGTCGATATGAGGCTTCGCGGTTCTCTTGCCACCGATTTGCTTGCTCTGGGTTAGTTGCAGTCATTTCTTGAAACTGCGCATTGCCCTGAATTACATAGGAGCTGTCGTTGGCAGAAAAGTTTCTAAGAAAGAACAGGATCTTATAACCAAGCCATAGATTTTCGATTTCAATGGGTTCGGTAGCGGTTGCAGTTAACCACTTTCCCTTTTTAACTTCCACCACCCAAGGGTTTAATATGTTGCACATTTGGGCAGCCGAATTGTTTCCGAGAAAGAATCGTTTGAATCGTCTAAAATTTCTTTCCCAGCTAGCATCGCGTTTTGCTTTTACTTCCACTTCATTTAGGGCTGTCTCGTCTGGTGTCAATCGGATTATCCCAAGTTTATTCTTATCTGGTTGTATAGGCACTTTTGCTCGATAAGTCTTATAGCCAACAAAAGAAATAACGATGTCGTAGTGCGCGGGGTAAAAAACGTTGCGAATCACAAATTCGCCATTTTGATCAGACGCTGCTCCCAATGTAGTGTTATCTAAAAAGACGTTCGCAAAAGGAACAGGCTCGCCCGTTTTTCCATCTACTACCGTGCCTTCGAGCGTTGTGGTAGTTTGCGCATTTAACAGCGTAATTGAAAGTAGTAGTAAAAAGAATAGGGGCGTTCTCATTTTAGTTTAAGACCTACCCACAAGTAAGCCGGCACAGCCAGAATGCTATAACCACCTCCGCCAGCAAAGCCGCGCTGCCCAAAACCCTGAGCGGGCGGAGCAGCACTGGCCGGCTGGTTGGCAGCCGTTTGTCTACCTGTTTCAATGGTGATGCCCAATACTGGTGTTTTTGACTTGTCTATACCAAAGGCTTTAAAAGGAATTTTTGCTTCATAAATATAGTTCGCATTTTCATCGGGCGTAATCAACACTTCAATACCATTTGCAAGCCCGAGCCTGCTGGCCATAATACCTTCTTTAGCCAGACCAATCAATTCCACCACTTCAACATCGCCCAACATTTGGCGCTTGTATGCTTCCACTGCGGCTGCATCGGGCAGCTCTACGGGTTTTTCTTTTTTCAGCTCACGATCATCTTTACCAATAGGGTATTTCAAACCCACTTTACCTTTCTTCTTTCCGCTTGCATCAAATTTGATGTACAATCCATACATCGCAATTTTTCGTTGGGTTAAATCATCTGTAAACTTCAAACGCACGTAGAGGTTTTCGGCATCGTTGCAAAAGTTGTAGAGGATTTTGCTTTCGCCATCCAAGTTCCAGTCTGCAGTCCATTCCCCCGCATTGCCATCTATGGTTGGTGGTGTCGTAGCTTCACAACTTTCGCGTACTCCCTTTTGAGCAAAAGAAACTACACTCCACGCAGCAATGACCGACACTAACAGTTGTTTTCGCATGAACCAATGTTTGATTGCAAATTTAAGATTTTATAGAACTATTTCTTCTACATAAATTTGAGTGATGAGGAGATCGTTGCTAATTTTTTTCTGCTTGGCAAATAGCGTTGCCAACGGACAGTGCCTAACTACTTTCAGTAAACTAGTACCGGATCAAACAAAGACTTTTGCGGAGAGTTTTGGAAGTTCATTTGCCGTGTATGGCGATATATTGGCAGTGGGAGCCGCTTTCAGCGATACTTTAGCAACTCGTGGTGGCGTAGTTTATTTATACAAACAGCTAGGTACAAATTGGACTAAGGTTGGCATTCTGTTTCCGTCTAATGTCAGTAGTGAAATGAGATTTGGCACGTATATTACAATGACGGAAAACTACATTATAGTAAGTTGTTGGCAGTCGACTGCTTTATACGTTTTTAGGAAACCGCCTTCAGGCTGGCAAAACGCTGCAGAGTCTGCAATTCTTCAAGTTCCAGGAGCCAATTTTGCTCTTTCAAGATGTGATATTTCTTCGGACGAGCAGACTATTGTGGCAACAGATGCGATTTCAAATTCTGGTGCCTTTTATGTTTTTCATAAACAAGCCAGTCAAGAGTGGAGTAGTGCGAGCATAACACAGAAAGTAGAGAACCCCGACAAGAATAATGGCGTAACGTTATTCGGTGTTGGCGGGGTTAAATTTTTGTCAGATGGGAAAATCGCATGCGCCACATCGGCTGGGTTTAGCTCATCTGTAGGGTCAATTTATATCTTCAAAGATACTTCGGGGGCGTTTAGTTCATATCAGCTAGAAGCCAAATTGACAGACAACTATCAGTCGTCATATGGGCCAACCTTTGCTATTCACCCGGATGGTATTTTTAAATCCGATCGAAGTGGTAAAATTATTTTTTATCCAAATCCCACCAATGGTGTTTGGCAGAACAATTCTCCTTTTTGCGAGTTTGCTCTCGGTACCATAGATGGAATGTCAATAAAGACTAACACTATTAATTATGAAAGCAGCGGAAATGAGTTGTATTTTTTTGTAGAACTTTCTGATAAGACTGGGCGATTGTTCTCATTAAGTAAAACTGGCACCGATTGGTGTAGCGGTACGTCTAAGGCGGTACTTTATCAAGAACCCACTCCGCCACAAACCAGCGACACTTTTTTCTATCGATCGTTCACAGTATATAAAAACGAACAAATCGTCTACAGCTGGACAGTAGATATGGAATCAAAACTTCCTTACGCAGTAGGCGTACTTACAAAACAAAGTAGTGGTGCGTGGAATAGAACAACGATTTCAAAGACAATTTCCGAAGCCAATGGATTTAACTTTGGAAGGTCTCTTTGGCATAATGAAGATTATCTTTTTATTACTGCTAGAGATGAAAAGTCGTTTGACAGAAAACCCCGAGGCGCTGTTCATGTTTATAACAAGCAAAATGGCAAATGGGTTGTGGTGAACAAGCTTTATGAGCCACCCCAAAAGAGTGACGATCGGAATTATGGAAGTGGTATTGCAGGGCATGGGCAGTACGTTGCAATAGGAGCATTTGGATATCAGCCGAGTAAAATATACATCTACAAAGCAGGCAGTAGTGATTTCTCTAACCCCACTTTGCAGCAGACCCTCGTGTTACCCACAGATAGATTCATCCAAGAGATTGGAAATTTGGCCATGGAAAATGAGTGGCTTGTTGTGCCTGTTAGTACAAACGACCAAAGGGTAGGCCCTAGAAATGTTTTATTTTTTTATAAAAGAGACGCTAACGAGACTTGGAATTTAGACCACGAACTGGAATTGGGGGTAACAAATGTCATTATCAAGCGCGTGCCTTACGTTGATATGGAGAATGGCGTGATTGTTTCCAGTGACGGATATAACAAAGTGGGCATAATTGAATTTGACAATCAACAAAAGAAGTGGACTTGGAACCACACGTTAACAGCCTCCGATCCTGACAACGATTTGATCTTCCAAGTTCCTGGTTGGCCAGGTATTTTTGCAGATGCTTCTTTTTTTGGCGCATCGGTCGAGTTGGACGGGGACAAAATTTTCGTAGGAGCACCCGGAAAAAATGATTTAAGTATAAATGATGTTGGTGCAATCTACGTTTACAAGCGCGACCTGCGAAGAGGCTGGTCTTCAGGGACAGAGTCAAGCAAGATACTACCAGTAAATAAGCTAATCAATACCTACTTTGGTTCTTCATTAGATGTATTAAATAACACAATGGTGGTTGGAGCTGCATCGCTTGATAGGCCAGGCAAAGCTTTTGTCGTTCAAACTCAGGATTACTTTTGGAAAAATACAATTCAACTACTTGAGTTATCGGGTGATACATTTGTGACGGACTATTTTGGATATGAAGTCTCACTTGACAAGGACAACTTTTTCATCACGTCACCGATTGAAACCAATAAATCTGGCGCTAATGCCGGAACCGTTTATGTGACTATTCCACCACCATTAGTTAAACTGGAACCACCCATTTGCATTACCGAAACCGCATACAATCTTTTTGGTTATCCGTTTCAAGGCAGTTGGACTGGCCCCGGAATAACAGATGCATTAAAGGGAACATTTAGCCCTCAACTTGCTGGTGCAGGCATACACCGTATATCTTACAAAACGCCTAACTGTCTTTATGAAGGCAATCTTCAGATTGAAGTAAGCGCGCTGCCACTTGCTACGCCTGAGGGCAATTTGCAAACTGTAATCTGTGACGTGGGCAAAACAGCAACCTTACTTTCGGTTGTCGACCAAGCAAATGTTCAGTACAAGTGGTCTTTTCAAGAAAAAGTGGGTGACAATTTTGTCTTGGCTTCGAATGAAACCACCCGACAAAGAAATACTAACCAAGCAGGGCGGCATCGAGTAGATATTTTTAACGCGAGTTGTTCTGTGTTTACAATTTTTACGGTCGAAAAGGAAAAACTTGCAGTAGAGATTGCTCCGTTCCCTGAAGTTTGTGATGATTCGAGAAAAACAGTTACGCTGCAATCAAATTATGCCGGTGGAGCATGGACGTTCAAAAACAACATAAATCCAAATGTTATAAGCGCAGTCTCCTCGCCCTTGCCAGTTGAAAACCTATCGAATGGCATATACACAGTTTCATATTCTTATACATCAATTAATCAATGCATTTACAATTCTGAACGAGTACTTCTGGTGAATCGAATACCCGCCCTAGGTCTTTCTCGTTCGGGCAATCTGTGCACTGACGGCAACGTTACACTTTCAATCAATGGTCAAACGCAAGGTCTTCGATTCGTTTGGTTGTACAAAACAAGCAATGGAGATTCCATTCTGTCAAACACAACAAGTGGTAATTTAGTGGCGAGCAAAAACGGCTTGTATAGTTTATATTATTCAAATTCGAAAGATTGCAAATCACCTACTAGTTTTATCACCATCAATGACAACTTCAATTCAAAAATCTTGCCTGAGCGAGACCCGCTCATAAATTGCCCTCTGCTCCCGTTTTTGTTGACTGTGCAGTCGGATGGGTTCAACCAAAAATATACTTGGATATACAAGAAAACGCTAGATACTAACACGGAAATAGTTGGTAATGAAAATCAATATGAAGGAAAATCCAGTGGCTACTATTCTGTCCGCGTCACCCAGGGTGGATGTACCTTTCACACACCTTTTAAAAAGGTTAATTATTCTGGTGCCGATTCTCTTTTTGTACCAAATGTATTTACGCCCAATGGCGACACTTTTAATGACGTTTTTAAAATCTTTACATCTTACCACCCAGTGCAGCTCAAGGTGATAAACAGATACGGATCAGAAGTCTTTTCTGGCGATGGATCGACTGGTTGGAACGGTGGTGAATCGCCAGCAGCGGTCTATTTTTGGTTTGCTTCTTTTGTAGCCTGTGATGACCAGAAAAAAACAATCAAGGGTTTTGTTCAGTTGATCAGATAACTACTCATGCTTAAGCGCCTTTACAGGGTTGGCCATTGATGCCTTCAGCGACTCGTAACCTACTGTGATCAACGTGATGAATGCAATGGAGCCCATGACACTGAGGAATAGTAGTACCGAAAGTTCAGTCTGGTACACAAAGCCACGCAGCCAATTGTTCGCTATAAAATAAGTAATGGGCAACCCGATGGCGCAGGCAATAAGAAGCAGTTTGCCAAACACCGAAAGCAGCAACAACAAGATTTGAGTGTTACTTGCCCCCATGGTTTTTCGGATTCCTATTTCTTTTGTCCGCTGTTGCGATAAGAATGAGGCAAGCCCATACAATCCCACACAGGTGATCAAAATTGCCAGCCACGAAAACCTTTTGGTGAGGCCAGCCACGCGCACTTCGTTTTCGTACATGCGACCAAATTCTTCATCGATAAACCAGTAGTCAAAACCCAGCCCTTGAAATATTTTTTTCCATTGCTGCTCGATCATCACAATTTTTGCTTGCATTTTACCAGCAGGTAATCTCACGTGGATGATTCGATCAACGGGGTGCGGTTTGGGGCAAATGGCAAGCGGTTCAATTTTGTTGCGCATCGATCGATACGGGAAATCTTCTACTACCCCAATGACGGTACCCGTAATGGGTTTTTTCGTAGAGTCTACCTGGGAGTAGCCCATGCTCCAATCAGGCCGCACCACTGCTTTGCCAATTGCCTCGCTGGGCGAGAGATGCAGCGCATCAACGGCCGCACGGTTGAGTAAAACTGAAGTAGAGTCTGCTACGTTTTTGCTGTCAAAATCACGACCAGCGATCACCTTCAACTGAAATGTTTTGGTGAAGTCGAAATCGCCATTTAACTGGAACCATTCATGCTTCTCTTCATTGATATCGGGGAACTGCATCTGCATGTTGATGGGACCAAAAAAGTCGAGGCGAGGCAAGTGATTGGCAAGGGTAACGTACTCGATTTCCGGGTCGGCCAACACCGCATTTTTGAACAACAGGTATTTGTAGTCGGGTGTCGGCTCATTAAATCCCCCGAAGCGGATGGAGATAACTTGCTTACCGGATTCATTTAGTTTGGAATTGCGCATTAAATCCATTTGCCTTACAATAATAACGGTGCCCGCCAGTAGCATTACCGCTACCACAAATTGCGTGGCCGTAAGAAATTGCCGAAAAAACACGGAGCCTTTACGAAACGCAAATTTACCTTTTAGCACAGTAGCTGGCTGGAAACCCGAAACAAACAAAGCTGGGTAGCTGCCCGCTAAAATGGTTACCACTACAATTACCCCCAATAAGATTAAGAGCATGGAAGGGTTGAAGACATGGTGAAACGTAAAGGTCTTTCCTGTTAGCTGATTGAATTGTGGAGTAAGCAGCAGCACGAGTAATATGGCAACCAGCGCAGCCATTATCACCAATACGAATGACTCCAACATAAACTGTAAAAATAATTCCGCGCGCACGCCTCCGAATGTTTTTCGAAGCCCAATTTCTCGCGCACGCCCGGCAGACTTGGCGGTAGATAGGTTCACATAATTGATGCATGCCACCACTAGTATTAACATCGCAATGGTGATGAAGACATACATGTATTTGATGTCCGCAGTTTTGTGATCGATCGTCCAATCCATTTCCGAATCAAAGTGCACATCCGTAATCTTTTTAATGACGGGTTTGAATTTTACGTCCCATTTATTTTTGGCAATCAGTGCGTCTACCTTCTTCTGCATGTCATCCATAATTAGCGGGATGCGCGTAGGGTCGTTGCACACAAAATAGGATTGCGTAAACAAGTTGTTGTTGCCATCTGCCATGGAGGTATTAAGCAAATTCTCCAAGTCGGGCATAAAAGGTTTAAGTGCTAAAATGTTGGCCACAAAGCGCGGCCGAATGTGCGAGTTGGACGGTAGGTCTTCAATAACTCCCGTCACCATCATCTCTACCTTTTTGCCTTGTGTTGCCCACGTGTGCATCACGGTCACGGTTTGGTTCAAGGGGTCGTCATCGCCAAATAGTTCCTTCGCAGCCGATGCCGTGAGGATGATAGAGTTAATGTCTTTCAGTGGTTTTTGCGTAGTGCCTTTTAGCACGGGTAAATAAATCAAGTCGGTGATGGTAGACTCTGCCCAAATCAATTCTTCCGTTAATACGATGCGGTCTTTGGCTGCGTATTGCACGCTGGTCGGCATGCCCCACGAAGTGTAACTGGTGATCCCACCTATACCGGGGAAATTGGCCTGCAAATAATTGTCCCAGCCTGCAGGCGCGTAGGGGGCTGCCTGTTTCTCGCCATTGGGAAATGAAACCACGTAACCCATTCGATAGGTTTCGTTGGCTGCGGGGTGCATGGTATCGAACGTAAGCTCATCGCGCACATAAAGCAAGATGAACAGCGCAGCGGCCAGTCCAATCGCCAAGCCTAGTGTATTCACAATGGTGTAGCTGCGTTGCTTTGCGATATTGCGAAAGGCGAGCAAAAGGTAGTTGGTAAACATACAAACAGGTTTGGGATAATGACGTTAAAGATCGACAATTGGTTTTGATAACGAGGTTCCATAGCGCAGCTTATCACAACATGTTACATTTTGTGACAAATGGGTGCAAACCAACGCTTGCTTTTATTACCTTCACAACAAAACAAAGAACACTATGCTACTGAACCTCGATACTATCCCTCACTTTTACAAAAACTATATCAAGCAAATTGAAGAAACGGACTTGTTGCAGGCCTTGCGCATTTCAGGTCATCGAATGGTGGAAGTAGTGCATTCAATACCCGTTGCCAGGCAAGACTACCGATATGCCGATGGTAAATGGAGCGTGCGAGAGTTGCTTTGCCATGTAATGGATGCCGAGCGAATTTTTACTTACCGTGCGTTGCGCTTTGCGCGGAATGATAAAACCCAATTAGAAGGTTTTGAAGAAAACGACTATGCCCCACAAGCCAATGCGCACAATCGGTCACTTAGCAGCATTGCCGATGAAATGGCACGGTTGCGCGCCAGCACTATCGATTTGTACCAAAGCTTTTCGCCTGAGATGATCATGCGCAAGGGGGTTGCAAACAAAAATGAAATTTCGGTAATGGCACTTGGTTTTATCATTGCAGGTCATGAAACGCACCACCGAAAAGTATTGGTGGAGCGCTATCTCGCGGAGAACAAATGAGGTCAATCTTTTTCCTTTTGTTGCTTGCTGCCTGTAGCCCAGCGCTGCAAATCAAAAAAGAGCTTAGAAAAGCGGAGGCTGCGCAACAAGATCACATCGGATTTTTGTTGTATGATCCGCAATCACAAAAGAAGATTATTCAGCACAATGATGCGCGCTACTTTACACCTGCCTCGAATACCAAAATCTTCACACTCTACGCAAGCGTTAAGTTGTTGGGCGATTCGTTGAAGGCTCTTGAATACGTGCAACGCAACGACTCTACTATTTTTTGGGGCTTGGGCGATCCCTGTTTCTTAAATCCACTGTGCCATAACAATCCGCGCGTTTTCAATTTTTTGCAGAACGCGAAGGGCAAGCTTATTTTTTCGGCTTCGAATTTTAACACCACTGCTCTTGGTAATGGTTGGAGTTGGGATGACTACAACTACAGTTATTCTACCGAGCGAACGCCCCTTACAATTTACGGCAACTTGATCACAGTAAAGAAAACGGAACAAGGGCTAAGAACGGAGCCGAAATTTTTTGAAGAACATTTGGTATCGGCAAACGAGGAAAGAGAATATGAGGAAGTGGTGCGAGATGTAGATGACAATCAGTTGATCCATTATGCTGGGCAAAAGCAAATGAAGCAGCAAGAGATACCATTTCACTTCAGTGGCGATTTATTGGCTGATTTGCTTACAGATACTTTAAAACGCCAAGTGGAATTTGTCCATATCCCATTTCAAAAAGGAGCAGGAATAAAGAGTATCCCGGTTGATAGCATTTACCGGGTAATGATGCAAGACAGCGACAACATGATGGCGGAACAATTATTGTTGCAGTGCGCGGCAGTGGTGAGCGACACTTTACAACCCGAAATCGCCATTCGGTATACAACAAGAAACTTGTTGCCCACTTTACCCGACAAGCCTCAATGGGTAGACGGGTCGGGCTTGAGTCGATTCAACTTATTCACCCCGCGTAGCATTGCCCATGTGTGGGAGAAACTGTACAAAGAAGTTCCACACGAAAGGCTCTTTAAAATCTTGGCAGTAGGTGGGCAAACGGGCACACTTAAGAATTATTATAAATCTACACCACCTTATGTTTTTGGAAAAACGGGGACCCTGAGCAATAACCATTCATTAAGCGGCTACTTGCTCACCAAAAAGGGCAAGACGCTGATTTTTAGCTGGATGAACAACAACTTTGTGACGCCCACCAGCGAGGTAAGGAAAAAAATGGAAACAGTGCTGGCCCAAATTAGAGACCACTACTAAACGATTTCAAAAATCGGATTTGTTTAGGTTACTTGCAGGTCGAAATTTTTTGACAATGAACCTAGTAGAACAATTCAATACCTACCGCAGCCAAATGAACGAGCGCATTTTGGAGGCGGACAACCTGATCATCAAACGCATTTTTAATCTTGATACCAACGCCTACCAAGCCGGAGCACTGGATGTAAAGTCCAAAGAATTGATTGGACTAACCTGCTCGCTCGTACTGCGGTGTGACGACTGTGTGAAATATCACTTGGGCAAATGCAAAGAAGTTGGCTTCACCACAGCAGAAGTACATGAAGCCATGGGTGTGGCAACCCTCGTGGGCGGAACCATTGTTGTGCCCCATTTGCGCAGGGCTTTTGAGTATTGGGATGAATTGATCAAAGGCTGATGTTCAAGCGGGATTTAGAATTGGACAGAACATGGGCCGCGTTGCTGTCATCCATGGAAAGCATGATAGGTAAACGACCTAAGGACCTCAATGAAGTATTGTACTTGATTGGCATACAAGAACTGGGGCAAGGGGCTAAGCGTTTTAGTAAGGAAGAAAAACAAGACCTAATGCACATTGCGATTTGCAAAGTGTTGAGCCTAGCGGGTTATTACGAGTTGGAAGGATCAGATGCTCAGGGGTGGCCGCACTGGAGGCTGATTAAGAAACTCCCGCATTTTGATATGCTCGAGCAAGAGAAACTGTTGAAGATGCACGTTATCGAGTATTTTGAAAAAGAGTTTGAGTGGAAGTTTTCTCCGGTTATTGACTAGTTTTCTCTTGTTACCAGTTTGTTGTAGTATTCAAATATGCTTATCAAGTCATTTTCAGCTTTCAGCTTCTTTGATTTTCCAAAGGCTTCCATTTCTTTTTGCCGGTCACCAAAAATCGTGAAGAAGTTCTTTTTTGAAATAGGGTAAATCAAACCATTCTTTAAATAATAGAAGAAATGATTTTTTAAATACTTGTGATCTTTGCTTCCAACATTCAATGCCGGATTGAAGTTTGCTTTTAAAAACTCTAGTTCGGTCTTTTTCAACAAAGGAATTTCACCTTCCACTAATAGCTCATAAAAACCTACCGAAGGGATTCCCGCTGCCGACTTAAATGATTTACCATTAAAGTAATAGTGCGGAATCTTGGTGAGTGAATCGAGGCTTACCACACTTCGTACCAAATCACCATTTAGTACGCGCACGCCCTGCGGTGTAATGAGATTGAATTCGTGACGTTGTAAATCAAGCTTCGAAAAGAAGCCGCTTACTTTCTGTTCTTCTTTGAATAGTGTGAAAGATGATTCTTGAAAATGGGGCGTTAAATACACGTCACCTTGTAGTCCAGGAGGTGCTGAGGGTAAGTTTGGAATGCTACCCGTTTGCAAACTGTTGAGATCAGCCAAACGCTCCACAATATATCGTTTGTGTAAGAAGTTTTCATTTTGGCCAAATGTGTTAGCACACACCAGTACTAACAAAGCAAATGATAGTTTCATATTCGGTGGTTCCCTTGTTTAAAAAGCACGTTGCTTAGAGTAAGGTATTCAAAAATAATCGAGTTCAACCGTTTTCGCTAATAAGCGTTAGCACGTTTTGTAAATATTTTATTTTAAAAAATGTGATAAACGCAAAATCAAATTTCATAGTTACCTATATTCACAGACTAAAATACGTTTTGTATCGTGAACGAACCTCTACATCAAGGCCTTTATCATCCTTCTTTCGAACATGACTCCTGTGGCGTAGGTTTTATCGCCAACATGAAAGGTCATAAATCGCATCAAATTGTAAGCGATGCACTTACCATGCTCGAGCGTATGGAGCACCGCGGTGCATGTGGTTGCGAACCCAACACAGGCGATGGTGCTGGTATCTTGATTCAAGTACCACATGCCTTCTTCAT
The DNA here is from genome assembly GCA_018267275.1 of Bacteroidota bacterium. GTDB lineage: Bacteria > Bacteroidota > Bacteroidia > Cytophagales > Cyclobacteriaceae > ELB16-189. Next base: position 693,637 of record JAFDYV010000004.1, read on the forward strand.
CAGCGAATGCAGCAAACTTGGTTTTAAACTCCCCGCCTTCGGAAGTTATGGAGTAGGGCTGGTCTTTTTTCCGCGCGATGCAAAAGTGCGCGAAGAATGCCGCGTTACGCTCAACCGACAAATCAAGAAAATGAAAATGGGCTTACTCGGCTATCGTGCATTGCCGACTAACAATACTCACTTGGGTGAAAGTGCGCAGAATGCAGAGCCTGTGATGGAACAAGTTTTTATCAAACGATTGGATGCTGGCACCAACCCCGAAGATTTTGAGCGCAAACTTTTTATCCTGCGCAAGTACGTAACACATGTGATTACGGAGTCGGTGAAAGGTGTGGAAGGTCAGTTTTACTTTTCTTCGCTATCGTACAAAACCATTTCGTACAAGGGCATGCTCACCTCAGGGCAACTCAAGCCGTACTTTCCAGATTTGGAAAATGAAGAGGTGGTTTCTGCTTTGGCTGTTATCCACTCGCGCTTTTCTACCAACACTTCACCTTCGTGGCGATTGGCTCAACCGTTTCGTTACATCGCGCACAACGGTGAAATCAATACGGTGCAGGGTAACATTAACTGGCTGAAATCAAAAGAAGCATTTTTTTCTTCGCCCTACTTTTCGCGCGAAGAGTTGAACATGATTTTGCCGATTTGTAACCCCAAGCAATCCGATTCTTCTAACCTCGACAACGCAATTGAATTGCTCGTTCATGCAGGCAGACCTCTGCCGCATGTTATGATGATGTTGATACCCGAAGCGTGGGATGGCAACGAGCAGATGACGCAAGAAAAAAAAGACTTTTACGAATACCATGCTAACCTGATGGAACCCTGGGATGGTCCGGCATCCATCACATTCACAGACGGAAAAATCGTAGGTGCTACGTTGGATAGAAACGGTTTACGCCCTTCACGTTTTGTCGTCACCGATGATGATTTGGTCATCATGGCATCGGAGGTGGGAGTGTTAGACATCGACCCGACCAAGGTGATTACCAAAGGTCGCTTGCAACCAGGGAAAATGTTTGTTGTGGACTTGGAGAAAGGACGGATTGTAAGCGATGACGAATTGAAAAAAGAAATCTGCACGCGCCAGCCTTATGGCAAGTGGGTGAAAGAAAATAAAGTGCGCTTGTCCGACCTGCCCGAACCGGGGGGAAGTTTTCATAAGTATGATCCCGTCACTTTTTTGAAACGCCAGATTTCTTTTGGTTATACGTCTGAAGATTTGCGCGTGATTTTGGCGCAGATGTGCGAGACTGGAAAGGAAGCACTCGGCTCCATGGGTAACGATACACCGCTTGCCGTTTTGTCAAACCAAGCACAGCATTTATCAAGCTACTTCAAACAATTGTTTGCGCAGGTGACCAACCCACCCATCGACCCGATTCGCGAGCGATTGGTGATGTCATTATCATCGCACGTAGGCGGCTCACTCAACTTGCTAGAAGAATCGCCCGAGCATTGTATCACGCTTGAATTGCCCACTCCGATTTTATCGAACAATGAATTAGAGAAAATTCGCTACATCGACCACCGGCATCTGCAAACCAAAACCATTTATACTTACTTCAAAGCAGATGGTCAGCCAGGGCAGTTGGAAAAAGGTTTGAACCGGGTTTGTCAGTATGTAACCGATGCCATTGAAGATGGCTTTACCATCATCATCCTCTCTGACAGAAGTTTCGATAGCGGGCATGCGCAGATTCCCTCGTTACTGGCAGTATCTGCTGTGCATCACGATTTAATTCGAAAAGGCATTCGCGGGAAAGTAGGTTTATTGGTAGAAGCGGGTGACGTTTGGGAAACGCATCACTTCGCTACACTTTTAGGTTACGGTGCTTCGGGCGTTAATCCGTACTTGGTGTACCAAACCATTCACGACATGAAAAAGCGAAATCTTTTACGTGAAGAAATTACCGAAGAGAAGGCACTCTACAATTATAAGAAAGCGGTGGCGGGCGAGTTGCTCAAGATTATGAGCAAGATGGGCATCAGCACATTGCAGTCGTACCATGGCGCACAAATTTTTGAAGCGTTGGGCATTCATCAAGAAGTAGTCAATCAATATTTCACCGGCACGGTGTCGCGCATTGGTGGATTAACATTGGATGACATCGCGAAAGAAGCCTTGGCCAAACATCAATTGGCGTTTCCAAAAACAGCCAACCTCGCACCTCGCTTAGAGGTGGGCGGTGTGTATCAATGGAAACAACGCGGTGAAGTACATCTGTTCAATCCGCAAACCATTCACTTGCTTCAGCAGTCCACCAAAACAAAAGATTACCAACTCTTCAAAAAATATTCATCGCTCATCAACGAGCAAAGTGAAAAAGCAATCACACTTCGCAGCTTGCTAAAATTTAAAAACAACACTTCGATTCCGTTAAGCGAAGTTGAACCAAAAGAAAAAATATTCAAACGGTTTGCGACAGGAGCGATGTCGTTTGGTTCTATTTCGCACGAAGCACATAGTACATTAGCGATTGCTATGAATCGCATTGGCGGTAAAAGCAATTGTGGCGAAGGTGGCGAAGATGAAATTCGCTTTCACCGAAAGGAAAATGGGGACTGGGAGAATTCGGCTATTAAACAAGTGGCTTCGGGTCGCTTTGGGGTGACGAGCTATTACTTGACCAACGCGCAAGAGTTGCAGATAAAAATGGCGCAAGGTGCCAAGCCTGGCGAAGGCGGGCAGTTGCCAGGTCACAAAGTAGACGATTGGATTGGTCGCGTGCGGCACTCCACCCCCGGTGTTGGTTTGATTTCTCCGCCTCCACATCATGATATTTATTCGATTGAAGATTTGGCGCAACTGATTTTTGATTTGAAGAATGCCAATCGTGCCGCACGTATCAGTGTGAAACTAGTAAGCGAGGCAGGCGTAGGCACCATTGCATCAGGTGTGGCCAAGGCTCATGCCGATGTGATTTTGATTGCAGGCCATGATGGTGGAACAGGTGCATCACCCCTAAGTTCGATTCGCCATGCGGGGTTGCCGTGGGAATTGGGCTTGGCCGAAGCACACCAAACATTGGTGAAAAACAAATTACGTGGCCGTGTTGTGTTGCAAACCGATGGGCAGATTCGCACGGGCAGAGATTTGGCGATTGCTGCGTTGCTTGGTGCGGAAGAATGGGGCGTAGCTACTGCCGCGTTGGTCACAACGGGGTGTATCATGATGCGCAAGTGCCATCTGAATACTTGCCCAGTGGGCGTAGCAACACAAAACAAAGAGTTGCGCGCACTATTCACGGGCAAGCCCGAATACGTTGTCAATCTATTTGAATTCTTGGCAGAAGAACTTCGCGAGGTGATGGCCGAGCTGGGTTTCCGCACGGTAGATGAAATGATTGGGCAAACGGATAGGTTGGAAGTGAAGGAGACCGAACAATGGAAGCACGCCAATCTAGATTTGGCTGCCATACTTTACAGGCACCCAACGAGTTTGGATACCGCTTCGTTTCATCAAGAAGAACAAGACCATGGCATTGAAACCGTTTTAGATAAAAAATTAATCAAGGCCGCTGCCCCTGCATTGAAGGAGATCGTCCCAGTGCGAGAAAGTTTTAACATTAACAACCAAGACCGTGCCGTGGGCGCGATGTTGAGCAATGAAGTTTCAAAAATATTTTTAGGCCCTGGCTTGCCAACCGATACGATTCATTTTCATTTTGCTGGTACTGCCGGCCAAAGCTTTGGTGCATTCACTACAGGCGGAATCACGTTTGAATTGGAGGGCGATGCCAATGATTATTTCGGAAAAGGACTATCCGGTGGCAAACTGATTCTCTACCCTAACAAAAGATCTACTTACAACCCAGCAAAGAACATCATTGTCGGCAACGTGGCTTTCTTTGGCGCTACCTCGGGCGAGAGTTACATCAACGGCATGGCAGGCGAACGATTTGCCGTGCGCAACTCGGGTGTGAAAGTAGTGGTGGAAGGCGTGGGCGACCACGGCTGCGAATACATGACGGGCGGCACGGTAGTCATTTTGGGTGAAACAGGACGAAACTTTGCTGCGGGCATGAGTGGAGGTGTTGCGTATGTGTGGGATGTGAACAAGACGTTTGCAAAAAATTGCAACATGGAAATGGTGCTGCTGGATGAAATGGATGGCGAAGACGAATTGCTGTTGAAAAAAATGATTCACGCCCACCAACAATACACCAACAGCCAAGTAGCTGCGCACCTGCTAAGTTATTGGTCAAGCGCTTTTAAACATTTTGTGAAAGTGATGCCGATAGATTACAAAGCGGTGTTAGAGAAAAGGAGAGTGACCCAACTGGTGAGTTAAAAAATTGCACGCAAAGGCGCAGAGACGTAAAGTTTAAGGGGAAGAAAATACACTTACTTCGCACCTTCGCGTGGGAAAAAGAAAAAGACATGAGTAAACCAACTGGATTTTTAGAAGTGCCGCGCGAGCTTCCGCAAAAGCGCGACCCGAAGAAGCGCATCAATGACTACAATGAAGTAGAAGGTGATGTGAATCTTGACATGACAATGAAGCAAGCCACTCGCTGCATGGATTGTGGTGTTCCCTTTTGCCATAATGGTTGTCCGCTGGGCAATATCATTCCGGAGTTTAATGATGCTGTCTATCAAGGCAATTGGAAACTGGCGTATGAGATTTTAATTTCAACTAACAACTTCCCCGAGTTTACCGGGCGAATTTGCCCTGCGCCTTGTGAGGCCTCATGTGTGTTGGGCATCAATAAACCGCCAGTTGCGATTGAGTATATCGAGAAAACGATTATTGAAAAAGCATTTCAAGATGGTTATGCAAAACCGCGGATTCCTTCCACGCGCACAAGTAAGAAAGTAGCCGTCATCGGTTCGGGCCCTGCCGGGTTGGCAGCCGCTGCACAGTTGAATTATGCAGGGCATTGGGTAACCGTTTTTGAGCGTGCTGATGAGATAGGCGGGCTGTTACGCTACGGTATTCCAGATTTTAAATTGGATAAGCAAGTGCTCGAGCGCAGAGTAAACCTAATGACGGAAGAAGGAGTAAAATTTCAGGTCAACACATCAGTTGGAGAAAATCTTTCCGTAAAACAATTAGAGGAAGAGTATGATGCAATTTTATTATGTACGGGTTCTACCATTCCGCGCGACTTGCCCATCCCCGGAAGGGAACTGAAAGGCGTGCATTTTGCTATGGACTTTTTGACCCAGCAGAATAAACGCGTGAGTGGAAAGAAAAACACAAACGAGGAAATTTGGGCAACGGGAAAAAACGTGGTGGTAATAGGTGGTGGCGATACAGGTTCAGATTGCGTGGGTACGTCCAATCGACATGGTGCAAAAAGTGTAACGCAAATTGAAATCATGCCGAGGCCACCGAAGGAACGAACGGATGCGATGCCGTGGCCAAACTGGCCGATGATTCTGCGCACCTCCACTTCTCACGAAGAAGGCTGCGAGCGACAATGGAGCATTGTCACCAATGAATTTTTGGGTGATGCACAAGGCAATTTAACGGGAATCAAAATTTCGGAAGTAGAAGTAAAAAACCAGCCTGGCAAAGCACCTTCGTTTATTGAAATTGCCGGAACGGAAAAAGTTATTCCGTGCGAATTAGCATTACTCGCGATGGGCTTCTTGCACACGCAGCATGCGCTGCCCAAGCAGCTTGGCATTGAGCAAGACGAGCGGGGCAACATCAAATGCACGCGCTACCAAACTTCGAAAGAAAACATATTTGCCGCGGGGGATGCGCGTAGAGGGCAGAGCCTCGTTGTGTGGGCCATCAGCGAAGGACGCGAAGCTGCACGAGCAGTCGATAGGTATCTTTCTGAAGTTACCTTCCTAGAAGCAAAAGATGAAGGCGCGCTCCTGCTGAAATAATTATCATTCAGTTTTCAACACCACTGCCGGATTTGCCTTAGCCACTTTTAGTATTTGTGAGCTAATCATGGTGAGTGCCAAAACCAAAATGGCGAATATCCCCAACAGCATTTCCCCTACGTTGAGAGGTGCATGGTTGGCCGTGTTGGGGAACACCACTTTTTCAAAAAACAAGATGATCACGGGCATGCTGATGCAGGTAGATATCAACAACAAAACTATAAACCCTTTGCCGAGCAAGTACATTAGTTTTCCCTCGCTTGCACCTAACACTTTTCGTATACTCATCTCCTTCAACCGGATTTCAGTTGTGAACACCACCATGCCCAATAACCCGAGTGAAGCAATGCAAATGGCGAGAAAGGCCAGGAAGCCAGCCAGCTTTACCGTTGCTCTTAAGCCTGCAAAAGCTTCTTCAATTTGCTGGCTATAGAAACGGCCTTCAAACGGATGAACAGGGTCTATCTTTTTCCACACGGCCTCTATCTTGGCATGCGTAGCGAACAAATCGTTTGATTGAAGTTTTACGTTTAGCCAATTGGCTCTGGCAGGCATTTGGCGAAAAATGATCTCTCGAGCTGTTTTATCGTTTGATCGGCCGTATTGGAAATCTTTTAAAACACCTACGATGGTCATGTCAGTATTATTGACACGCACCACATCGCCCAGTGCTTTGTCAGGATTCTGGCCACCAATGTTGAATCTTTTGAGTACGGCTTGATTCACAATTACCTCTGATTCTTTTGCGCTGTCGGGTTTGTACAAAAAGTTTCTACCGGCAAGTAATTTGTGGCCGTGAAGAGGAATGTAGTTTTCATCAACGCCATTGAAGCTAACGCTAGACGAATCGTTAGGACTTCCGTGGTACTTAATATAGGTGCCCCAATAGTTGCCCACGCTGGTAACCAAAACCGATTGCGAGATAGACTTCACTTCTGGCAATTCTTCCAGTTCTTTTCGCAACAATTCTGCTTTGTTGCTCTGTAGCGAGATGTTGAGAATGTTCTCGGTGCTGAAACCTAAATCGAAGTTAATGTAGTGTTGATATTGGCGATACACCCCAATACTAGCCGACACAAGAATAATGGAAATGCAATATTGAATGACTGTCAGCACTTTTCGGCCGTTGATTTTCTTAATGCTGCTGAACGAAGGCGAGCTCTTTAACACCTCAATGGCGCGGATATTGGCAAAAAATAAAGAGGGGAAAAGACCAGCCGCAATTCCAACCAATAGCGCAAATAGCACAAAGTAAAGAAGCATGGCTGGCGAAATCTGAAGCGTAAACATCTTCTGCATGTCGGGCTCAATGCTTAGAAAGTGCGGTCGTAGTAGAAAGAAAACAAGCATGGCAATGAGCAAAGCACAAAATGAAATAATTACCGCCTCTACAATGAACTGCATTACCACATGGTTGCGCATGGCGCCAATCACTTTGCGCACACCGACTTCACGGGTTCTGCGTAGCGAACGTGCAACAGACAAATTAGTATAGTTGAAGCAAGCGGATAGAATGACGATAAATGCCAGCCCGCCAAAAACCCAAAGCAGCGTACTGCCAAGCACGGGACTGATTTGATTGCCCATGCTGTCGGTGAACATGATCTTGTTCATTGGCTGTAGCGCCAACTCGATGTGGGTGTTTTTCACAGACAGATCCTCCTTTGCACTCAGTTTGTCTAAATTTGATTTGATGAGTTGTAGGTCGGCTTCGGGAGGCAATAGCAAGTAGACCCATGTGTTCCAAACATCATCCCAGGCATTGGCGTTCTAATCTTCTTTTTCGATGATTTCAAGGGTATTAAACGAGCCAAGCATTTCGAATTTGATATGTGAGAAGAACGGAACATCTTTCGCAATGCCTGTGATGGTGTAAGCCTTGTCATTGTATACGATGGATTTGCCCAGCGCTTCTTCGTTACCAAAAAGTTTACTTGCAGCAGTCTCGGTCAATACCAATGAGAAAGGTTCATTCAATGCAGTAGAAGGATTTCCTTTGAGCAATTGAAAAGTGAAGACCTCGAAAAGTGCGGGGTTTGCCCAAAACCCATTGAGGGGAATCGTTTTTTCATTGAATTTGAAATCGCCTTGCATCGACCGCAGCATCGCCACTTCTTCGACACCTGCAAAATTTTCTTGTACGTGCCTGGCCGCACGTAAAGATGTAGTGGCCATAAAGCTATTGCCCTTATCACCCAAATATTCATAACGACTAATAAGACGATAAACTTTGTCTCGATTGACGTGGAACCGGTCGTACGAAAGAATATCTGACAGCACACCTATCAGCACTAACCCCACCGACATACTCACCGCCAGACCAACAATATTGATAAATGAAAAAAGCTTGTTGCGCACAATGCTGCGCCCGGATGTTTTGATGTAGCTTCCGATCATAACGTAGTTAATAAAGAGGTTGATGAATGCTGGTTTGCGGATGGTGTAGAGGCGAAAAAAATTTAACACATCGATGATGTAAATGAGTTTTGCTTTTTTTACTCCTTTTGATTTTACGTTTCGTTCAAAATATTCAGTTAAGTCACCTTGGAGGTCTTCCAGCAACTCTGGTTTGCAATACCACGTGAGTAGCTGGGTGGCCCATTTTGGCGGAAATATCCTGTTGTGTTCTTTCATTTGGGTTTCAGTTAAGTTGGCAGTAGGCAGGCTGACTGCCGACTGCAAACTGCATCCTGCCGACTAAAATTAGATTCTCTTCAACGACAACTCAGGAATAATGCTCCAATACTGATCGCGCAGCTCTTTTGCTTTTAAGAGAGCAGATTTTCCTGCGTTTGTTACCGTGTAGTATCGCTTCCTTTTTCCACCACGCGCATTTGTAGCTTCACCCAATCTGCTTTTTGCCAGACCTTTTTCTTCCAAGCGGTTCAGCACGGCATGCACTACCCCTAATTTCACCGAGCGTTTTGTCTTCTTTTCCAAGTCATCGCAAATGGCTACGCTGTACGCTTCATTGACCATCGAGGCCACCGTTAGTAAGACTAGCTCTTCAAATTCACCAAGATTAGTTCCTTTCATAAGCGGCTATTAATTACGTAAATGTATGTATTATTGTTGTGATTAATTTATACTTTGTATGTAAAATATTATAACATATTAAAAAGTCAACTTTGAAAAACGGGTTATCTTCTGAGTAACGAGAGCCCGCATTTTGGGAGTGGGATAGCACGGCCCGAGCTTGAGTGATCGTATGATTCGATATTTTCGCTCACAATCGTGCGACCACTGACAAGACAGAGGCCGTCCTGCTTCGCGAAATTCAACCCCCGAGGTTTAATACCCTTTTGTAGTTCCTTTCTCCACCGCAGAAATTCCCGTTTTCATCCATGGCGGCATAGGCGCACCTTTCAAAAAATGGTCGAAGAATTGCATCAAGCGTATGGCGAAATCGGTGCGGTCTTGTCGCTGTGTGAGGCCGTGGCCTTGGCCATTGTAGTTCAACATCCACACTGGTTTGTTCAACCTGCGCATGGCCATATAGTATTCAATGCCTTGGTACCAGGGCACCGCGCCATCGGCATCGTTGTGCATCATCAGTAGCGGAGTTTGCACTTTATCGGCAAAGAAGATGGGCGAGTTTTCCAAATAGAGTAGCGGCTTTTCCCATAAAGAGCCTCCCAATCGACTTTGCGATTTTTCATATTGAAACATACGGCTCAACCCACTCTCCCAACGCACACCACCATAGGCGCTGATCATGTTTACCACAGGTGCACCCGCTTCAGCAGCTGCAAACAAATTGGTTCGAGTAATCAAATAGGCCGTTTGATAACCACCCCAACTGTGGCCTTGTACACCAATATTTTTCTCATCAACAAAACCTTTGCTGATAAGAGACGTGACGCCCGGTAAAATGCAATTGTGCGCACTCTCGCCCGGGTAACCGATTTTGTACACGATGTCAGGTACAAAAACCAAGTAGCCATTGCTGGCATACAACGAAAAGTTGATAAAGGAGCGAATGGGTGCTGGCGCATAGTGTTGATGAATATCATCCGCATACTTTTCGTAGAAATACACCATCATCGGGTATTTCTTTTTCGGGTCGAATCCTTCGGGTTTGTAAAGAAGTCCTTCCAACGGAAGATTGTCGAGTGAGGTCCAAGAAACTCGTTCAACCGAGCCCCAGAAATAATTTTTCATTTGAGGATTAGCATCCGATATCTTCTTTGGAGCCGTAAATGGAAAATCAGATGTCCATACATCGGGGTACTCGCGGAAGTTTTCACGCGTGAACAAGACCTGATTGGCGCTCTTTGCTTTGGCTGTAAATGAATAGCGATGATCGCTCATCAATAGCTTCGTCAACTGATTGGTTTTCAAATTTAGTTTGTAATAACCAGCCGCTTTGGTCGTTTCGTTAAAAGCGCTCAACAACAATTCTTGATCGGGGTCAATAAAGCGCTCCTCATTATCGAGGCGTATGTAGCGGAACCTGATTTTTTCTCCGCGACCGATTTTTGTAAGATTCACTGGCACCTCGTTTCCTTTTGGGTCCAACGACCACATATCGTAACGGTCGTAAACCAACATGCGCGCATCATCTTTCGTCCAGCCTGCTATGCCGTACGAATTCGGAAAATCAGGGTGGTCATCTTCTTCATCGCCCGTGCGAATACCTTTTGAAATTTGAATTGTTTTTTCGGTAGCGATGTGATAGGCAAACCAAGCTGTGTCTGGCAGATTGTACCAATAGACATACTCGGCTAACGGAGAAAGATTGGCATTTCCCTTAATTTTTTCCTGAACGAGCTTTTTCGTATTGGAAGCCAAATCAAAAACATATACATCTGAAAAATTCTGTGTGTCCCAAGTAATCATTTTTCGGTGTTTCACATCACTCTCGCCCAATAAAATCTTTGCGTTGCCCTCGTTGCCGAGTGTGATGGTAGGGACTTCTTTGTCGCCAATTTGCTTGATGGTGCGCGCAGCTAAATCATAAACCGCCAGGTAGCTGCGTTTCTTTTCCGTGTCGAGTTGTTTGTTTTGCTGCGGGTAAATGTAATCGTCATTGCCGCCCCATACTTCCACCACAGCCATTTCTTCTGGCAACAAGGTAGTGTCGGCCACCGCTGGGGTGGGTGCGGAGCCAAAAAATAGTTTGCCGCCATCTTTGCTGAACAAAGGAGTATAGTTTTCACTGACAAGCCAATTTGTGGGTAGCGCGAGTGAGTTTTCGGCATCAATAAGTTTTGCGGCCGGTTCACCCTGTTTCCACAAATGCAATTGAAAGTGTCGAACCAATGCTTTTGTTGTATCAGTGTCAACCAGAAATGCGGCTTGTTTTCCGTCTTCGCTGATGGAAAGGCCTTTGTATTTGAATTTTGATTTGCCTTGATATAGCGGGGTTAAATTGGCAGATGCCAAATCGTACCAATACACACCGGCCTTCATGGTAGAATCATTTCCCGTAGATGAAAACATCAGACCTTGGCCAAATTTTGCCCACGCATACTCCTTTACATAGCCAAACGATTTTTCTTTTCCATCGGCCAGCGAGCGAACTACTAGCGTGTAACCATTATCATCACTATTCACTTTTTTCTTTTTGGGCTTTGGCTCGGCTTTCCCTTCAGATTTGGACTTTTCGTCTGCTTTGGCCTTTGCTTCTTTCTTCGCCTCCAATTGGTATGCCAACCATCCGCCCTTTTTTTCAGGTATTTTATACGATTTTACGTCAGCCACTTTTTCTATTTTTCGCGAAGAAATCGTATAGAAGCCAAGCGAGTCCTTTGGCAGATCCTCTTTTTTCTTTTTCTGCCTGCGCATGTCCTTTACCGTTTTTTGCTGTGGCTTGATTTTAAATACCACATGCTTGCTATCAAACGTGAGCCCAATTTCTGCCGCGCGCTTTATTGAGTCTTGTACGTTTGTTTTTAGGTGATAGAACACAGCTCTACCATCGCCATCTTGCGGGTTAATGGCCATCACGGCAACCGTGCCATCGGGCGTTAACGCTTTAAAGGGGATTTCTTTCCAGCCATCGTACACCGAATGGGTGAGGGGTTTTTTAACAATAGGTGCAGGTGTGTTCTTTTTCTGTGAGAAAACCGAAAAAGAAATGAAACAACTGAACAATAGTAGATAGCGCATAGAAAAAAGTTTGCGCTAAAGTTGTTTTATTTTTTTTGGAAAGCAACCAATTTATTAGGAATGGTAATTCCGTTAATTTGGGTTTTCCAGTTCGGTTATTAGCTGCTTTAACTCCTCAAGGCACTTGCCATAAGAAACCTTGTACAGCCACTTTGCCAACAACCAACACGGAGGCGTCAAGATCAAAGGCACCACTACCAATGACGCTAGTACCCATTTGTTATCTAGGTATTTTGTGGCTTCACCACCCCCCACCGCCAAACCCATCAGCATGCCGGCAGCCGCACACAAAGGATAGATATACAAACTAAAACGCTCTTGAAATCGAATATTATTCTTAATAAACAGGTACGTGTCTTCGAGTGCCGACTTCAGGTTCTGATCAAAAAGAAGACTAGTGTCAATTCTGTTGTACGCTTTGAAATTTATGTAAACGAAAAAAACATAAATGACCACTACCACTCCAATGCCAAATCGCACGATTGGTTCGGGAAATAGAAACAAAAGGGCGATAAAGCAGAACAGAAAGAATACAGCAAAAAGCGTAGAGATAAAATAAGCCCGCTTCAATTTTTCAACCGGATGTTTAGATTTTTTTTGAATATGCACCGCCCCTAACACAGGTTTACTGAGTTTATCTGATTCAAGTTTCTTCCAAAGCTCCCTCAATTCCATGCTAAAATAATTTTAGCTTTTTAGTTAATGTTTCTTTAATGCGATGCAGCTTTACGGCTACATTGTTTTTTGTGAGTCCTGATATTTCTGCGATTTCGTCATTCTCATACCCATCCAAATGCAGCGTTACAATCATGCGATCAATTTCATTCAGTTCACGAATAGCAATATATAAGGCCTCCGTCTCTTCATTCTGGATCTTGTCGCCCGAACTGGTTTTCAATTGCGATAGATCTTCGTGCGGTACAACTAATTGAGGTCTTCGCTTAAACGTTAAAACCGTGTTTAACCCTACCCGGTACAACCAAGTAGAAAACTTTGATTGCCCTTTGAAGTTGGGATACGAGCGCCAAGCCTGAAAAAGTATTTCCTGAAACAAGTCACGCTCATCCTCCTCATGGTTTACATAAAGACGAATCACCTTAAAGATGATACCCCGGTTCTCTACGATGAGTTTAGTGAATTCACGCTCAGATGTCATACATCAGCAGTTGCTAGATTACCAAACCCATTTTAATCCAAATTGTTTTCTGTTAAGATTTGTCGCACAACCAATGCCATAATTACAAGGCCTCATACTAATTATAGAAGTTTTCTACCCTCTTCGCCAATGCCTCATAACTTTTATCCCCCGATATCGCTGCAGTGAAATAAAATGTCAGTAGTGTATCAATCCATGCTATTTGTTTTTCGGCACCCAAAAACTCTTCGCCACCGGGGTAAACCCGGGTGTTTCCTTTGAGAGAAATCTCGCCAGTTGATAGCACTCGCGAAGCTTGCCATTGCACGCTGCAACTCAATGCTTTTTGTAAGGCGAGATAAATCGTCTCTTGGGATGGTAACACACCCAGCAAAATAAGACCCAGACGCACCGATACACCGTTGTAGCTACTATCAAATCCTCCACCTTCAGTGAAATAGCCAGCTGCATCTTGTTTGCTCAATGCCAATTGGATAAACTCTATTCCGATAGTTTTTGCTTCCGTATCGTTCAGGTAAACACCCATTCCATAGAATGCCAATGCATCAAATAGTAATCGGTTGGGCGCATCGCCATCGTATTGTTTCAAGGCTTCCTTTTGTGTTTTAAGAAAAGCCATCGCCAATTGAAATTTTGGGGTCAAACTGTTCAACCGCGATTTTAGATTATCGCTGGGCCTGCTTGCAAACCAAGTCGATTGATTTAACAATGCCAATGAAGAGCCTAGCGCAGACAGAAAAAAACTGGTGCCACTGGCTAAGTCAGCTGCCGAAGGTTGGCCGAGGTATTGAAGGTCGGCTGGAATCACCAATTCAAAATCACCCGCAGGTTTTTGCTTGTTGAACGAATACTCGGTTGCCAGGATAAAATTTTCCAACGCCCCATCGCTGTTGAATTTCACCGCATACGAAGCCAGGAACCCAATGTCCATCTGAAAGCGAACATGAAAGTAGCCCTCCCGATTTCGTCCCAACGCACCGCTGGCATCAGGTTTTTTGGTTAACCCTTCCACAACATTGCTTGGAAGAGAATTAATGAGCGAGTGAAAAGTAGAGGACGATGCAAGTAGGTTTTGATTGCAGGAAGGTGTATCCATTTTGTCCTGCCCGCAGCCAGCAACTGTCCATACAATAAGAAAAATGATAAATGTCTTTTTCATGGTCTGACGTATACTCGTTAGACGAAGGTAGGTCATTTTAGTTTAAGCGTTCGACCACCGGCACAGCTATCTCACCCATTCCCATTCTGTCGCATTTCATCAATAAGTCTTGCAGGTCTGCCCCTTTTCCACGCAAGGGGTCAATGGCTTTTACCAATTTGGTGCGCATGTCAAAGAGTTCATCGCGATCAAATTTTTTCGAGCCCTTCGCAAGATCAAGTTGATTCAACGCCTCTTGTTGGTTTTGCCTGGGGTTGAACATGCCGTTGAGTTCAGAGCATTGGTTGCACACGCCATTTTTGTTAATCAGCGCACAGCGGTTGTCGAAGATGTCCATCATGGTGTGGCGCGCGTCTTGCAAGAGATGTTTCACCACATCTTGTGATTTGTCTATGATAACAGCAATTTCTTTGACAGAAAAATCATAGATGTCTTTTAAGATCAGCGCCACTTGTTTTTCGATGGCTAATGTTTTGCCCATGCACGTAAAACAGTGGTCGATGTGGTCACGAATATCGAATGTGCCTTCGGGAGATTCTTGTCCTTTTTTCATAATGGAGTTGCAAACCGTTTCATTGCTCATCACAATGCCTTTGGCGATCTCTTTGGTGTTCACCGTCCAGCGTTTGAATTGACGCAAGTGATCGTATGCTAGGTTGGTGGCAATTTGGAACATCCATGTTTTGAAAGACGATTTCCCTTTGAAGGTAGACACTTTATCAAACCCGCGAATGAAGGCATCGTGTGCAATGTCTTCGGCATCCTCGCGACTGGCCACCAACCGATACAAATACGATTTGAGCTGCGGTTGAAATTCGGCATACAATTTTTGAAACGCATGAATATCGCCACCCATGGCGAGCTTTAAGGTTTGTTCGTTGGAGTTTTCCATGGTATGAAATTAACGAATTGGATTCTTAGGATTAACAATTGAAAAGGCAAGAGAAGGAAAAAAACGATGCAAGTAATAAAACGGCTTAGCAATAGAAACATGAACTGTAGAGCGATTGTTTTTCAAGCCATTTATTAAGTCTTTCGCCACGCGTTCGACTGAGACCTTTTTAGATGTAAAACTTTTTGTGGCCTCTGTGTCTACGGTGGGCGGAATCAGCTCTATCACATGTATGTTTTTGTGTAACGCGGATAGTTGATAGCGGAGTGACAATACATACGAATGCAGCGCAGCCTTCGAGGCCGAGTACGTAGGCACAAAAGCTGCAGGCAAATACGCTACTGCCGAAGAGGTAAAAACAAGCGCTACCTCATTTCGCTTCCCTAGTTCCGGCAAAAACAAACTTGTAAGCCGCACGGCTGCCAAATAATTCGTTTCCATTTCGCTCGTAGCAAAAGCAATCGCAGTTAGCTCGGCAAGCGAATGCACATTCACCACACCCGCGTTGTGATACAGAACATCGATACCGCCACTAGTTACGACTAACTGATGCATTAAACTCACGTCTTCTGATTTGGTGATATCGCAACTGATCGTTGCGATGGATGGAAACTTGCTTTTAACCTGCTGCAATTTCAATCCATCGCGCCCACAGATGATGACCTTCATGCCCTCGGCCAAAAAGTGTTTGATGCTTTCCAGCCCTATGCCCGAGGAACCACCGATGATCAAAATGGTTTTGCCGTTCAGTTGCATGTTCAATAAAAGTATTTTTCCAATACCACTTTCCCATCTTTCACTTCGTACACACCAATTTCTTTCCAGCCGCCACGCGGTTGACCTTTGTAGGTTATATCCCAGGTAAAAGCCAAACTGAAAAAATTTCCATTCACCAGCGGCTTTGAGATTTTTAGACTGTGGATTTTCTCCATGCTGCCCACCCAGGCTTTTTGTTTTTTGTCGAGTGCCTTCAGGCCTTTCATTTTTTTGTTGTCGGCCTCCTGGCATACTACATCCTCCGCAAACAATTCGTGGCGGGCTTCGCTAAATTTTTTCTTCGCGCAGAGCACAATCATGCGCGTAGCAATTTGTTTTGTTGTCATCGTTTCTTGTTTTTTTGATTTAGACGAACAGCTCGGCCAAAACGGGCGAAACTTTAATTAAAAAAGATTGCCGGCATAGGCGAGCAACCTTCATTTTGGTTTAAAACCCTAGAACTTACCATTCTGATTTTTCCAATTCGCTTTGAGGGGAATCAATTCTACTACGTCCCAATGTTCTGCCCAGTTTGCCATTTTCTAAACGAAACAGATCATAAAACGCAGCTAGCTCACCTTCTCCCTGTCCGATTCTCCCTTCGCTTACGGTAAGCACAAAATTGCCTTCTCCAAGAATTTTATGAGTCTTCATGATTTGCAGTGTTAAGCCACGGTCTTTGAAAAGCTTAAAAGCAGCAGCCAGACCTTGTATGCCATCGGCAATAGTTGAACTGTGTTGACGATAATCGGGACTTAGATAATCAGCAATCTTTTCCATCTTGCCGGAAATCAAGATATCATTTACAAAGTTTTTTATAACGGCTTTGTTAGATGCTGTTTTATCTTTGTCGATCACTTTTGTTCCACCATCTAATTGTGTTCTGCCGCTGGGGTTTTTAGGTTGAATTGGTTCGAGGTTATCCCAATGTTCTGCCACCTGCCCATTTTCAAATCGAAAGATTCCAAACCCAGCCTTCGCACCAAAAAAATCGTATTCTGAATGAGTGATCACATAATCGCCACACTAAAGCCGGCAAGTCCATTCCCGATATTCAAATTGTGTTGAATGTATTCGGGCTTTAGGTAAAGTCGGGCTGCCGTAGGGTCGCCCGTTTCGAAGCTTGCATAGAGCGTTTCGATTTTTTCTTTATTCGTTAAATTCATTTCATTATTTCTATTTGTGGATTGACCTAAAACCCAACTAGCACCGGACAGGGCAATGAACAGAGCAATTGTATTTTTCATTTGAGAATGTTAAAAAGGTTAAATCACCATCATGCTGCCAAAGTCTACATCAATGATGTGGCTGTTGAGTGCAGCGCCCGCATCCGAAACGAGAAAGGCAGCAACATCGCCAACTTCTGTAAGCGTTGGGGTGCGTTTGCCTGCCAACAAGTGTGCACCTGTTTGCATTCCTTTCAACGCCTCAGCAGATATTCCCATCGTCTTCGCTAAGTTGGCATTTGATTCTTGAATAGAACGCGACTCAAATAAGGCAGTCGAATTCAAACCGATTGCTCTAATTCCAAAATTTCCAAACTCGGCAGCTAATACACGCGTCAATCCTTCTATCGCGGTGCTGGCCGAAGAAATGCCCGCCATGAAAGGCAACTTTAATTGCGATAAGCTGGACGTAAGTGTGAGAATGGTCCCTTCGCTCTTCGTTTCAATCATATACCGGGCTGCAATTTTGGATGTAAGAAACTGCGATCCCACAATTGTTTTGATCGGCTCGAGAAAATGTTCTAGCGATGTGATAGCGGTTGGTAAACCCATGCTGACATCATTGGCGCGAACCCCAATGCCGTTGAACACGATGTCGAGTTTACCATTCTCTTCTGAAATCTTTTTCAGATAGGTGTCGATCTGACTTTCGTTCAGCGCATCTACCTGATGTGCTTCGGCTTTACCACCGGCTTGCTTGATTTGTTCGGCAAGTTTTTTACTTCCTTCACGTTTCTACCGGACAAGTAAACTTTTGCACCGTGTTGTGCAAATGATTTTGCGACTGCACTCGCAATCGCTCCGTTGGCTGCAAACACAGCCGCTACTTTATTTTGTAAGGTTGACATAAATTGATTTTTTTAGTTTGTAGAGTTCAGACGAACAGATCGGTCGAAACGGGCGAAATATTAGACTATACCCAAGAGGCTACCATTCACGATTTCTACAAGGAAGGTGAACATAAAATTATCTTTTGGAAAAAGTTGCTTTAGGTAAGCTTCGTATGCAGAATAGCAAAAGCCATTCTCTTTGCTGAGAATGGCTTTATTTATTTCATCAAACTGACTTTTATTTTTTCACCACCGCAGGAGTAAGCTTCGTAGGTCTCTTTTCAGGTGAACACATGTTGTTATCAGCGGGGCGTTCGCCAAAATACAGTTTGCCGTCTTTATCCAATGAAAGCAAATCGTAATCGCCCGGGCAGTTGGCAACGGATTGCCATGCAGAGCAACCAGTAATCGAAATATCTTTTTCTACATCTTTCGTCAAGTTGCAGGCAGCGAAGCCAAATGCTTGAATCAAATTAGCATCATCTGTTTTAAGAGTTACCCATTTTTTATCTTCATAGAACACAGCATTGTAAGTATTATCAACAATTTTGGATTTGTCCAACACTTTGTATGTGCCTGCGGTTCGGAAAGTAAAGACTTGCATCTTCAATTCCGGATCGAGCCCAAGTGTAAAGAGCAATGTCCACTTGCCTTTGTCGAAAGTGAATACGCGCTTGCCCCACGCTTTGCCATAGTTGTACGGTGCAGGATCGGCATAGGTTCCAGATAATTTTTCTAGTGCCGCCTTGCTGTCGGTGGTTTTGGTGAAACTGAATGCAAGGACAATGGCTACCATCAGTCCCGCTACTAAAAATAGTTTTTTCATATTGTTTTGGTTTGTTTGTCGTTCAGACGAATGAGCCAACCAAAACGGGCGGGATTTTGATTTAAAAAGTTCGAGTTCGGTGTCAATCAACGTTGCTTACTTGGCCACGCCCCTGGCAAAGCCCACTGTCTCACGATAAAGTTGGGGCGAAACATCGGAATTGATTTTGAAGAAGCGACTAAAGTAATGCTCATCTTCATAACCCAATTCACTGGCTATTTCCTTCACTGGCTTATTGGTCAAATACAACTCGCGCTTGGCTTCAATGATGATGCGTTCAGATATCAAATCGGTTAGCGTTTTGTTAAAATGCGTTTTCGTGATTTTGGCTAGTGCTTTGGGTGTAATATTCAATAGATCGGCATAGTTGCTGGCAGAGTGTTTAGTCCTGAAATGTTGCTCGATGGCATCTTTTAAATTTTGTAGGATGAACGGCTCTTTGTTGTTGGCCGTTGCTTTCTGCGCTTCGGGTTGTTGTTGTGCCTTTAAGCGGGATGCGGTGATTAGAAATATTTTTAGATAAGAAACTAAAAGTTCGTATTGCGCCAAGGCCGGATTTTGCATCTCTGCTTTCATTTGATCGAGCACCATTTTCAATGTTGGCTCTGATACCTCATCTACTTTGGTGATGGGTGGGTTGTAAATGTTGTTGAAGAGCACTCCGTTGCAGGAGACTTCTTTGTGATGTTTAAGAATGCAAAAAAAATCGGAGTGGAAGTAGAGAGCCACACCTTTAACATTCTTAGCTTTTGAAATCATAAAGGGTTGGTAGGGCGCAAAGGCAAGCAATGAATTCTTGCTGAATTTATATGTTGCGAAATCAGCTTTTAATTCGCCACTCCCCTCCATCACCCAGATGATCGTGAAATAATTATGCCGTTGAACATGGTCAAAGCTGCTGTGGTCGTCAAAAGCAGCAAGTTTGAAACCCAAGTTGCCATTTTGTGGATTGACCAGTGTAAAAGTAGTTTGGTTGAGCATTGAGTTGCGTTTACAACATGACTATAATACTATTCGTTCCGATTTCACAATTTCCAAATCGTTGATGCTGGCGTAGCGCTTCGCCATATATCCGTTTTCATCAAACTCCCAATTTTCATTTCCATATGCCCGAAACCATTTTCCATCTACGGTCTGATATTCATATTCAAAACGAACCGCAATGCGATTACCGGTATGGGCCCAATATTCTTTCTTGAGTTTGTAGTTTAACTCCTTCTCCCACTTTTCGGTGAGGAAGTTAACAATTTCCTCGCGACCATTGATAAACTGACTACGGTTACGCCATTCGCTATTGATCGTGTAAGCTTTGGAAACGCGCACGGGGTCCTTACTATTCCAGGCATCTTCGGCCATCTGTATTTTTTGTTTGGCCGTTTCCGTAGTAAACGGTGGCAAAGGCAATCTTTTTTCTTCCATGGTTAATATTGTTAGTTGAAACAATCTTGGCAAAACATGCTTGCCCGGTTCACTAGTTTGATGACCTCCGATTCCAATGCTTTTTGTTTGTTGAGCGCGTACCACTTATGAAGTTCGGTGGCGTAAGATGCTGCCGTTGCTGAATTTGATTTAAGCTCCTTCACCAATTTTTGTGCTTCTGATGGCCGTGGCCCCCAGATGCCGGTGACATTGAAATGCGCATCCAATTGAATAAGTTTTGGTATTGATCTACTTTCTCCCGTGAGGTACGCATCCATCAAAGCAGGATTTTCATCGCGATAAACGAGTTTCATTTCAATCATGCCATTCGTTGAATCAGCCACCTTTTGAAAAATGGGCAGTGTTTGTGCTGCATCGCCACACCAGTGCTCGGTTAAAACCAACCAGTAGGTTTTATGCGTCAGTCTTTTGAGCTGCTGCACCAGTGCCTGACTCACTGTATACGTTTTCTCTACGCGGCTCATGCGATGCTGATTTAGGTTAACGTACTCTTTTACTTTGGGGTCAGGATTGCGCAACAAGTCCTCAGCCATTTGGTGTGTGTACCGATCGTAACTTACGCCTTTTTGAAGGTAGTATGTATAGTCCGATTTTCGAATTGCCTTGATTTCTTCAATAGTCATAGCTTTTCTTGGATTAACTATGCAAAGGTGCAACCTCATGTTGGGCTATAACATGGAGGATTTACGCTTTGAGTTGGACAATTTTTCCTTAGAAAAGTATCTGTCCTCATTTTCATTTCCCCATGAAACGCTCTTATCCTTTGGGCCGTGGGGAGCGATTTAAACGCAGCACACCTAGTTCGCCTGAACTTGATAATTTTGACCCTCGCATATCAAAAAAACCACTACTAACCTTTTACCTTCGCCACCTGAAATGATAGTTATGGATGCTCAATATTATGCAGTGCTTTGGGAACACATCAACCGTTACAAAAAAATTGGCTACGAAGATTTTGAGAAGTGTAAACCGTATTTTCAGATAGAGCACTTTAAACAACATAGCCTTGTTGTAAGATGCGGAGGCCCGGTAACCAAACAGTATTTTGTTGTAGAGGGTTGCCTCCGCACGTTCATGCCCGATGATGAGCGTGATCGAGAATACACCGTGCAATTTGCAGTAGAAGAATGGTGGGCCAGTGACTATATCGCCTACTATGCCGGAACGCCAGCCTTACTAAATGTGGAATGTCTTGAAGATGCTATTCTACTGTCCGTCCAGAAAAAGGATATCGAGACCCTCTATACTCAGGTTGCCGGCTTGGAGTCATTTTTTCTTCGGAAATTGGAAAACGCATTTGTAGCTTTTCAAAAACGGATACTGGGTAACTTAAAGGAAACTGCTGAACAACGCTACGATGAGTTCAGTCGACAATATCCCAATATTGAGCAGCGGGTAAAGAACTTTCAAATCGCCTCATACCTGGGTATAACGCCCGAAAGCCTCAGTCGCATACGAAAAGCACGCCAGTAGAGAACACCTCTTACCCTACATCAATTTTTTTGGTTGCGTACTTACCGTACATCAACTACAAGTGCAGGCACACGCCCCTACCTTTGATGTATCAAATCGAAGGAAATGGAAACACAAAACATCTATGTGATTGCACGCTGGAAAGTGCAACCACAAAACCTGCAAAAAGTGCTGGATACCCTGCGCGAGTTAGCGGTACACAGCAGACGCGAACCCGGCAACGTTATGTACAACACGTATCATGCTGCGGACGATTATACCACCATCTGGCTGTACGAAATCTACCAAGATGAGGAGGCTGCACGAGCACATCGCGCGTCTACGCACTTTCAAGAATTAGCTCTTGGCAAAATTGTGCCGTTGCTATCCGAACGTGAGGTGATTCGAGTGCTACCTCTGGTGTGACCCAAAATCAAAAATTAAACTTTGTCAATTGTTCCACTATTAAACTTAAATTTTATGTCAAAAAAAGTGTTGTTTATTGTTTCGAGCGCGGCCCAAATCGGACCCAAGAACAGAAAAACCGGAAATTATCTTCCTGAAGTTGCTCACCCTTATCATGAATTCGAACAGAAAAAGTACGTGATCGATTTTGCGAGTGTGCAAGGTGGAGAACCGCCTGTTGATGGCATGGAACTTACGGAAGATCCTATTAATGTTTCGTTCATTAATGGCAAAGGGCTTCGCGATATGAAGCAAAGCAAAAAAATAAGTGAGACAAATGTGAAAGCATACGATGCCATCTTCGTTCCCGGAGGGTTGGGCCCCATGGTAGACATGCCCAATAACCAAGACATTCAAAAGGCTATTGCCGAAACTTATGATCGTGGGGCCATTGTGGGGGCCGTCTGCCATGGACCTGCCTCGCTTTTAAATGTGAAGCTAAAGGATGGGTCCAGCCTAATTGAAGGAAAAACTATTTCTGCATTCACCAATGCCGAAGAAGAAGGGTATGCAAAAGACGATGTTCCATTCTTGTT
Source organism: Bacteroidota bacterium (assembly GCA_018267275.1). Lineage (GTDB taxonomy): Bacteria > Bacteroidota > Bacteroidia > Cytophagales > Cyclobacteriaceae > ELB16-189. The sequence goes on from JAFDYV010000004.1 coordinate 716,330, forward strand.
GGAAAGTGCCATCAAAGAAAAGGGGGCGAAGTTTATATCTGTATCGCCCTGGCAAGCAAACAGCATTGCTGATGGAAGATTGGTAACGGGCCAAAATCCTGCTTCTGCAAAAGGGGTTGCCGAGAAAATGATCGCTCTTCTGAATTAAAAACCTTTGTAAATCGCAGAGAGGCTACCAAATAAAAGGTAGCCTTTTTTTTGCTCTATCGTTAAACGTTTTTCGGATTACTGGCGAGAATAATGTGTACTGAAGTGCCACTCGTTCAATCGCAAGGTTCGGACTGCTCTTGTTGAACAAAAGAAAGTAAAAAAAAGTCAGATCACGCCAGAACAATATTTCACAGCAATGAGCAACACATCACAAAATCTCAATTTATTATATGGGTACTTGACTTGGCTAAACGGTAAAGCTTCCAGCATGGCACCGGGTTTGACTTTCTAAAAAAAAATTTCCCAACTGTAACACACCCAATTATTGCCTGTCTAACTGTCAAACAAAAGACATTCATAAACTTAAATTGTAACAGACATGAGCAAACTAAAAGGGAAAGTGGCCGTGGTGATTGGAGGTAGCACCGGCATTGGATTGGCGTCAGCCAAAGAATTTATCAATGAAGGAGCCAAAGTGGTTCTTTTTGCACGAAACAAAAAAGATCTGGATGCTGCCGTAAAAGATCTCGGTTCGAATAGCCATGCAGTCGTGGGCGATGTAACAAAGCTGGCAGATTTGGATAGACTCTATGCCGAAACAAAGAGCAAATTTGGCGGAGTGGATGTGCTGTTCGTCAACTCTGCACAAGGTAAATTGGTACCGATTGCCCAAACCACCGAAGCCATCTATGACGAGATGCTAAACGTGAACCTGAAAGGCGCCTACTTTGCTTTTCAAAAAGCAATTGCCCATCTCAACAAAGGTGCGTCTGTTATCTTAACTACTTCATGGATCAATGATATTGGTTTTGGAGGAACAAGTTTACTAAGCGCGAGCAAAGCTGCATTGCGTTCGTTGGTACGTGTCGCCTCTGCAGAACTTATTGGCAATGGTATTCGCGTAAATGCGGTATCACCCGGTGCCATCGGCACACCGTTCTGGGGTAAATTAGGATTGCCTGCCGATGCACTTCAAGGTGCGGCTGAAGCAATCACTAACTCAGTTCCGTTAAAAAGATTTGGAAAACCGGAAGAAGTGGCAAAAGCGGTGTTGTTCTTAGCCACCGATGATTCATCCTATATTGTTGGCAGCGAAATAAATGTCGATGGTGGGTTAAATCAATTGTAAGTTGCAGGGGTCGGCTCCATCCGCCTTTAGCGAGTCGACTCCTCTTCTTATCTTACATTCAGATATGGAAAATCCGTTTCATCTTAATTATACTGATCAGACTGATCTTGACTTAGTGAAGCTTGCCACGCAAGGCGACAAGAAAGCCTTGGAGAGTCTGATTACCCGTCACCAAATTTTCGTCTACAATCTAGCGTTGAAGATGACCCACCAATCAGCGGATGCGGAGGATTTAACCCAGGAAGTATTTATCAAAGCGATTACCGCGCTGGGAAAATTTAAAGGCAAAAGCAGTTTTCGCACGTGGATGTATCGGATCACCGTCAACCATTTTCTAAACACCCGAAAAAAGAACAAAGAAATTCGCGTCCACGATTTCGAAAGCTATTTCAATTCCATTGATGCGATTCCAAACACTGAACTGAATAGCACCGAACAAAAAGAGCTGAGCGAAACGATAGAAGAAATTCGTATCAATTGCACAGCAGGCATGTTGATGTGCCTGGATCGGGAGCAACGGTTGATTTACATTCTGGGAGAGATGTTTGAGATCGACCATGTACTAGGCTCCGAAATTTTAGGAATCACACCCGGAAATTTCCGCATCCGCCTCATGCGGGCGCGAAATGATCTCTACAACTGGATGAACAAGCGTTGTGGATTAGTAAACGAAGCGAACCCCTGTCGCTGTGCGCGAAAAACCAAAGGGTATATCAAAGCCGGGATTGTTGACCCCGATAACTTAACCTTCAACGTTCGTTACAAGCAACGCATTTGGGATCTATCCAACAAAGACGCTAAGGCTATTTCTGAAACTGTAGAAGATCTGAACAAGCGAGTATTTCAAAGTCATCCGCTGCAGCTGCCTTTAACTAAAAACAGGATTTTGGATGAAGTGCTCAATAATAAGTTGATCAAGGGATTGTTTAGCTCCCAATTGTAAACCGCGAGGCTTGCCCTCGTTGTATTCAACACCACAGAATCCTTCAGCGCAATAATCCCATCGATTTTATCTAAAAAAATAATCTATCAAATGTCATTATTTGTCCATTACCCGGGCAGGCCTGTCGCTGCACCTTTGCACTGTCAATATTGACGCAACAATTAAAAAACAAAAAAGATGAGGAAGATTTTATTACTGGCTGTCGTCTCAGCTAGCTACGGCACAATGACAATGGCACAAATTGCGAGTACGCCAACCCGAACAAGAACAACGGAGTTAAAATGGTACGATGCTGGTTTGGGTTTCGGCATTCAAGTTTCACCCGTTTACGGAAATCTGCAAAAAGGCGAGCATTCAACTTATGTCAAATTTCCGGCAGGCACCACTTTACCCATGCACACACACACGGATGATTATTATGGAGTGGTTATCAGTGGTAATTTAAGGCACCCGATAAAAGGCCAACCCGAAACGAATGTATCGTTGCCACCAGGTTCGCATTGGTCGATGCCCGCGAATGTAGAGCATGTTACCGAATGTGAGCCGGGTGTTGAGTGTATAGTGATGCTTACCCAAAAGAAGCCATTCGATTTCAAGCCAACAAAAAAATAATGCTTGGCCGATAATTCACCAAATTTGCGGTGGCCACAAATTGTGGGTGCCGCAAATTTTAACTGTAAAATCATTGCCGGAAAATGCCAAAGGAAATAGAATTTTTCAGGAAGATAAGAAAGCACGTGTTGCAATTACTGGAGCACATGCACGCAGCCCAACTCAATCAAGTTCCAACCGGTTTCAGCAATAACCTTGTATGGAACCTTGGACATCTCTTGGTGACACAACAGTCTATTTTATATAGGTCATCTGGCCTCCAGCCAAAGTTGGATGATTCGTACTCACTGTTGTTCAAATCTGGCACAAGGCCTGAGAAAGAATTTGCTGCTGAAGATATCAACGCCATTAAGCAATTGTTCAAAGCACAAATAACGGACCTTGAAGCAGATTGGGCGAAGGGCATTTTTCAGCACTACAACAGTTGGAATCATCGAGACACCGGTATTGTTGTCAGCTCGATGGCTGACGCCTTAAATTTTATTATTTTTCATGAATCAATGCACTTGGGTATAATCAAGTCAATAAAGAAACAAGTAACAACATCCCCAAAGTGATGACTGAATTTTCCTATAAATTGGTGAGCCCACAGACGGGCAATCTGGCCTTTAAACTGTTTTCGTTGAAAGACGACAATAGCGATTTCAATCATATTCAACGTCTGGGTTACTTCACATTGATATTCTTAGAAGAAGGTAGCGGCAATGTTAAGGCAGATTTTAATGAGTATGCGTTTGATTCAACCACTTTTTTGAGTTTCTCCCCGTACCAACCCTTTATGATTGAAACGCATGGACTCATCAAGGGCAGTTGTATTTTCTTCCATCCCGAATTTTTTTGCATTTATAACCACATAAAAGATGTTGCCTGCAATGGCGTGTTGTTTGAAAACGCGTACAAGCCTCCGCTTACCATTTTAGATGGTGCACAGAAGAGCTATTTAAAAACAATCTTGGAACAGATGAAGGCTGAATTGCCGTTGGCCAATTTTGCCCAATCGGATATGTTGATCTCGCTACTGCGGATTGCTATGATTTATGTTTCGAGAATCAAACTTGAACAAAACCTGGACTTAAAAGCAGAATTGACCGATGAAGAACCTTTTGTGTTACAAAATTTAAAAACAGCGATTGAAAGCAACTTTAAAACAAAACACGCGGCCAGCGATTATGCAGAGATGCTAAACGTATCTGCTACGGCCTTGGCAAAAATTTGTAAAAAATATTACTAGAAAACACTCACCAATTTAATTTCAGAACGAATCATGGTCGAGGCCAAACGAGAACTTTATTTGACTTCTAAGACAATTAAGGAGATTGCCATTGAACTTGGTTATGAGGACGAATATTACTTCAGTCGATTCTTCAAAAAAAATGCAGAAGTTTCACCAAGTCTTTATAGGGAGACCGTTGGGTTTAAAGTAGTGGCATAAAAAAATAAAATATCCTGTATTACATAGCAATCCGGTTCGCCATTGCAATACTTTCTAAGGTTCTAACTTCAAAGAGTTGATAATCTTCAACTCATCCCCCACCCGCAGCCATTTTCCTTTTTGCGTTTCTGGAATGTAGGTGTTGATGGTAAGATGATATAAGTTTCCATATTCGAGGAGGTGACTGCCTTGCGGGAGAGAAGCTGCGCGGCTCTTCATCATGCGTTTCACAAATGTTTTGTCGGTGATGCCAGTCAACGGATCGCGCGGAGGCACATTGCAACGGGCGCGTGGACTTACACCAATCATTTCTACATCACCTACCCGAATGCGCATGCCCACTCCGGGTTCACCTACCAAATTCTCTTCCCAATAAGCATCTACGCCTGTCAGTTCGATGGAGGCGCGAAAGCGAAGACGCACATCTTCAAGTGCACGATCTGAAAATTCCTGATGCAGAGATTTCAGCGAAGCCTCGCTTACAATGGTCACACTGCTGGCCGTGGGAATGTCCATTAATTCGCCCTTATTATTTTGAATCAGTGACACGGGTTCGCCAAAGAAGTCTTCCAAATACATCTCTAGTTTGCGTTTATCCTCGATTAGGTGGAACGATTCCACTGAGCCTCCCGCACGCGGTGAAAGATGCACTGTGTAGTTAGTCAAATCATAACTAGCCCTCAGTTCATTAACTCTTCCGGTTCGCTTGCTGTTGATAAAACGTTGATCGTGTGTGATCATGGCAAACTCTCGGTCATGGCGGAGCGAGTGAATGCCTACTTCTGCCTCCTGCAATTCGACAGGGTCAAGCGCTTTGATAGGGTAGATGCGGATGCGTGAGATGACAGGCTTCATAGTGTGCAAGTTAAGAATACCAAAACGCCAGGTTTTCGCCTGACGTTTTGGTTGATATTCTCTTTTCCACGGTTTGGTCAGACCGCGGCTGCCTCCAACAGTTCAACTTTGGGGAAGTCGATGGCAGTGCCAGCCGTGTTATTGAAGTAGTTTGTGAACGTGTTCAATGCCACATGGCCTACAATCTCCCCTACTTCACCTTGCGTAAAGCCTGCAGATAATACTGCATTCACATCACTGTCGCTTACGTGGCCTCTTTTTTCAACCAGCTTATGCGCAAACAACAGGGCTGCGTCAGTTTTTGCATCAATCTTGCCCAACGTTCTGGCCGATTCGATTTTTGTATCATCTAAACCATTTAGGTTTTTTCCAATAAACGCGTGGGCAGATGCGCAATACTGACATTGGTTTGCTTCGGCAACGGTCAGTGCGATCAAAGTACCGAGCTTGGCGCCCAATGTTCCTTCACCAAGTGATCCACTGAAGTTTAGGTAGCCACCCAATAAAGCAGGCGAGTTGCCCATGGTGCGCATCATGTTGGGTACCATACCTAGTTTGCCGTTGATGGCGGTAAACAATTCTTTTGCTTTACCCGAAGCCTGGTCGGGGTTCAGCGCGGTTAAACGTGTCATAATTTTTTTCTTTTTGTTTGTCGTTGTTGACGGTACAAAAGTGCGTGGCTTGACAACCGTTTAAAATGGACGATGTACGCGAGTAGATGGACGATTTTCTCGGAAAAAAACCGGATTTTAGCGGCTAATTGCACCACGATGGACAATTTGATACGGCCATTTCTTGAACGGTATTGCCATGGCATGGTATTGACGACTGACACACTGAGCGAGTTGGAGAACCATATGACCATTGTAAAATATGCAAAGGATAAAATTTTGCTAGCCGAGAATCAAACGCACGACTATGCCTACTACATCTTACAAGGCGCAGCCAGAAGTTATTACTTAAAGGATGGCATAGAGGTCAACACTTGGTTTGCATTTGAAGGAGAGGTGATTGGCTCGCTCCATGCATATAACAATCTTCCCTCGCGCGAGACCGTGGAATTGCTAGAGGAAGCAACGTTGGTGTCTGTTAATCTGCGAACGTTAAAACCGTTCATTCATTCCAATCTTCCGATCAGCAATTTCATAAGGGCAGTCATTGAAGAGTATGCACAGTTTCTCGAAGACAGACTTTTTAATTCACAGTTCATGAGTTCGATGGAGCGATACGAGTTGTTGCTCAAACATGAACCACAGGCGTTGCAACGGGTACCTCTCACCTACATTGCTTCCTACCTGGGAATTTCGCGGGAAACCCTGAGCCGGCTGCGTAGCAAGTGATTTTGTGACATTTGTCAAATGAATGCGACTGGCCGTTGCCAACCTTTGCAGAAACATTGGATGTTATGCAAAGAAAGGAATTTCTCAAGCTCGCAGCCTTCGGGCTGGCCTCATTGCCCTTTTATTCGTTGAGCAGAAACGATGGAGATGAATTATATGATGTAGTCATAGTCGGTGCCGGTCTCAGCGGCCTTACCGCTGCCAGGCGATTAGCCGAGGCTAACAAAAAAATTCTCGTACTCGAAGCACAAGACAGGGTGGGCGGTCGTACGTGGTCGCAACAGGTGGGTGAAAAAGATTTTATAGATATAGGCGGCCAGTGGATTGGAAAAGGCCATGACGCCATGTATCGGCTGGTAGCGGAGGCCGGATTGAAAACATTCCCTACGTTCACCAACGGCAAAAGTATTTTAAGAAAGGATGCAGAAAACAAAATCTATAGTGGAGATACTCCACCGCTCGGCTTCTTTGCTTTGCTCGCTACGCAAAAAGCTTTGAACCGGTTTGATAAAGCCGCTTCGCTACTTTCGCTGGAAGCACCATGGCAGGCCTCAAATGCGGTTGCGCTAGACGACATAAGCATCGGTAGTTGGATTGATGCGACTATCACCAACAAAAACGCACGAACACTTATTAAGCGAATGGCGGAAGGAGAGCTTTGCCAACCGGTAGAAAAGATTTCTGCATTGCAGGCTCTTGCCGCTGCCAACGCTACGGGCTCTTTCAGACAAGCAGAAAAAGTAGAAGACGGTGCCTTAAGAGATCGGATTTTTGGAGGTGCGCAGGGTGTGAGTCACTTCCTTCATCGGCAACTAAAAGATCTGGTAAAGCTGAATAGCCCTATATCTTTTGTAAAACAGCTGGACCATTATCTGGTAATCGGAAACGAAAATTTTTCTGTACGTGCAAAAAAGGTAATCATTACTGCCCCGCTGCCGATAGTAAAGAAAATTCAATTTACGCCATCGTTACCAAAAGAAAAACAAATACTGATCGACTCGATGGAAATGGGCACGGTGATCAAATGTCACGCGGTGTATGCCACGCCCTTTTGGAGAGCGCAAGGGTTGAACGGCTCAGTGACATGCCTCGATGAAGCTGTTGAACTTGCCGTGGATAACTCGGTGCCCGGATCTGAGAGAGGGATCATCACCTCGTTGATTCATGCCGATCGTGCCAAAAGCTTGTTGAAACTATCCGATGAAGAAAGAAAACAAGTTTTACTAAATGCCTACGCGAAATTATTTGGCGAGCAAGCTCTTCTTCCACAATTATACCACGACTATTCATTTACAAACAATCCGTGGATTGGCGGAGCGTATTCTGGCTATTTTAAAACTGGCGTGTTCTCGCAATACGGAGAGCACATCGCCAAGCCCTTTGGCAACATTTACTGGGCGGGCACTGAGACATCTACTTTGTTTAAAGGGTTTATGGAAGGAGCTGTGCTTTCGGGAGAAAGAGTTGCAAAGGAAGTTATTTCGTAAGCTACAGATCAAAATACTTCCGCACACAAGCGGTTGATACGATCTCATCTGGGATAAAGAATCCTGATCAAGGACAACCAAAAATAAAACCAACCGATCGGCTTAACCGGTTAACAAAAACCTGGAATAATTTGTATAGTTAGGAATCCTTACTATATTTGTATCCTAATTTATCCCAACCAAAAACACACATTATGGAATTAACCATTAAAGGGTACGCCTACGGGCATGTGGCGCAATCACCTGTAAGCATTGCGGATTTAGAGCTCTTAAAGAAGACTGTTCTTTTTGATGCAGAAGATGAAAAATACCTTAAGCTGGCAGGGGAAGTACTCAAAGACCAAACTGATCAGGTGTTGGATTTTTGGTACGGTTTTGTAGGCGCGAATGCTCATTTGGTTCACTACTTTGGAAAGAATGGTACACCCAACATGGAGTACCTGACCGCTGTACGTGCCCGGTTTGGGCAGTGGATCATCGATCTATGTACGAAGCCATATGATCAAACCTGGCTGAACTATCAACACGAGATTGCACTGCGACATCACTCTGCCAAGAAAAACAAAACAGATCAAGTTGATGCGGAGCCGATCATCCACTATCGGTATATGGTTGCTTTTATTTTCCCGATCACCGCCACTATCAAATCATTTCTGGCAAGTAAAGGACACGATACTTCTACAGTAGAAAAGATGCATGCAGCCTGGTTTAAAGCGGTAACGCTTACGGTCATTCTTTGGACTTACCCCTATATCAATAAGAATGAATTCTAAATAATTATCCAAACGAAAAAATCAAAACAATTATGAAAATTGTATTACTGTTAACCGTATTGGCATTTGCCTCTGTTGGCTTTGCCCAGCAAACCAAAGTTCCTGCCGGATATACGTATGGCACCAGCCAAATCAAAAAATCACCCGTTTCTTTAGAAGAGCTAAAACTTCTTCAGCAGTCTTTGCTTTTTGGTGAAGAAGACATCAAGTATTTACGGATGTCCCACAACATCTTGAAAGATCAAACAAATGACATCTTAGATGTTTGGTACGGGTTTGTTGCATCTACCCCGCAGCTGGTCTATTTTTTTGGAAATAAAACCACAGGAAAACCCGATGGTGAATACCTGGCGAAAGTGCGTGAACGGTTCGGCATGTGGATTTTGCAAACAGCCGAAGCCAACTATGACCAGAAATGGCTAGACTATCAACATGAGATCGGATTGCGACACCATTCTGCCAAGAAAAACAAAACGGATAATGTTAACTCTGTCCCAATTATTAACTATCGCTACATACCAGCTTTGACCATACCTGTGACTACAACATTAAAACCCTTTCTGGCCAAAAAGGGAAACAGCGCAGAGGAAGTAGAAAAAATGCATGCCGCGTGGGTAAAATCAGTGCTGCTACAATCTATCCTGTGGGGCCAACCATATATCAATAAGGGCGAATTTTAAGCACCAACAAAACATAAGGCAGATCGTTTGGTCTGCCTTAACCTAATCCGCCCTGGCAACCTGATTTTTAACATTTAGATTAAACTGTTACATAATATGAGAGTAGACGTTTTTGACACTTACGTTGTCAGGAAAAATGGACAACTCATGAATTTTGATATTCTAGTTCCGGAGGGTGTTGACGCAGATCATGTATACCGCTATGGACGAGCCTATCTAGAGTCGAAGGGTGAAGGAAATCAATCGCTCACCGCTACTGAATGCCGACTTTGCCACGTAGAACAGGCAACGGAATCGGTAGCTATTGAAATTCGCAAAACGGGCTATTGCATTGTGGAGTTACACGGGTGCGACTGAGTGAAATTTCAATATAACACTTCGATCAGCAAAAACAGTATTTTGGTTTTTGCTCGGCAACTAATTGCAGAACCTATTGAAGGTCAGCTTGCAAAAAAACAAACAAGCATTATTGAACAAGTCGTATCTTTCGAACCTGATTAACAGGTATCAAAGTTTTGACAAATTTCATGGGTAGTTTTTTTGATCTGACACTTCAGAATAAAAATTTAGATGCCAAGATTGCAGCTGGACTTGAGCGGCTATCAAGTGCATTTCGGGTGTTGTTGTGGGAACAAGCGAAAGAATATGGACTCAGTCCGATTCAAATTCAAATATTAATTTTCCTAAAATATCACAACCAGAAATTCCTGAACGTCAGTTACCTGGCTAAGGAAATGAACGTGACTAAACCTACTGTTAGCGATGCGGTGCGCGTGTTGGAACAAAAGTCACTAATTAAGAAAACCGCGGATTCGATTGACACCCGGAGCTACAGCATTCAACTGACGGCTGCCGGAAAACGGATGGTAGAAAAAACAGAATCGTACGCATCATCAGTACAACAGTTGATCTCTAAAATCAAGTTATCAAACAAAGAATTGATTTGGGACGCGTTAAGTTCTTTGATTTTTGAGTTGAATAGATCGAACATTCTCACCGTGCAAAGAACATGTTTCAATTGCTCCTTCTTTAAAAAGGGTATACCTCATCAATGTAGCTTACTTAATATACCACTTCAGGCATCTGACATACGCCTCGACTGCCCTGAATTTGCTGATATGACCACTCATTAAGTTTATACAAACACTGACGCTCTTCTTCAATATTCTTTCAGAAGACAAAATATTCACAACTTTTTTTGGATAAAGAATTAGTTTTGGGCAAAAATAAAAACGTCTAAAATTGAAAGTTGCAGGCATGACAGACTCAAATACTATGAAAGCAACCCAGAAAATTCTTCCAATACTTTTGCTCCTCGTTTTATTCGCATTTGGTTGTAGCAAAAATGATGAAAATCCTGTGACGCCAAGTGCAAACATCACATTTTCAACCTCGCCATTTGATTTGCAAGGTGTCAATGCAAAATTTGCGAAAGACATCGCCTATGACAGCAAAGACAGGACCCAGTTTGACATATGGCTACCTACCTCCAACTCACCCACCGGCTTGGTCATTTATGTGCACGGTGGCGGGTTTACCAGTGGTGATAAAGATTTTGTTTACACAGTTCAGTCAGGCGGAGCTTGGGATTTTCCGGCTGACATTCGGTTTTTACTTCAAAACAATATTGCGTTTGCAACAATTCGTTATACGTTATTAAGCCCCACAGGCGAAACACAAGGAGTTAAAAAGTCCATGGCTGATGTTAGAAGGGCTTTGCAATACATAAGATCCCGGTCAAATGATTTCAATATTGACAAGTCTAAAATAATTCTGGCAGGTAACTCTGCAGGTGCAGGCACCTCTCTTTGGATAGCATTTAATAATGACTTTGCTGATGTCCAAAATAGTGATTTGGTGTTAAGGGAATCAACCAGAGTAAAAGGCGTAGTGGCCAGAGAAACACAGTCAAGTTACAATATCGAAGAGCGATGGGTAAACAATGTATTTGTCGATTATGGTCTCACGTGGTCACAAATATTGGCTAACGAAACAGGGAACATTCAAAAAATCTACGGGGTCTCCTCAAATGCACAGTACGAATCGGCTGCAATTGATACATACAGGGCAGAAGTTGATATGTTGTCTTTACTGTCCTCTGATGATCCTGAAATTTGGATAAACAATACACTGAGAGATGTTGTCAATCCTTACAATCCTTTTAATCCTGACATCCCTTCGCACCACGCTTTTCACGCGAGGGAATTGAAAAAAAAGGCAGATGCTGTCGGGGTTAAAAATATTTCCTACTACGGCAAAAACCCGGTACTGTATTCACATCCAAGTAGCGAGACCTGGACTCAATTCTGTAAGCGAAAAATTAACGAATAGCGGTGTGAAGTATTTGTTCACAAAAGCTATCGACTTTAGTTTTTTCAACGATCGGCAGATATGAACCTCAAAAGACTACACTTCTTTTCGGGATTGACTATTGCGGTGTTCATAGCGCTGCACTTATTCAATCACGGCTACAGTATTGTGGGTGCCAACAAACACATTGAATTGATGACGACTTTGCGGCTTTTCTATCGCCATATTGTCGTGGAGTCTATTTTACTTATAGCCATTGGCATTCAAATTTATTCTGGGCTCAAACTCTTCAATGCGAAACGACATAGCGCCAATACTTTTTTTGAGAAACTACATGTTTGGACGGGACTAAACTTGGCATTTTTCTTTGTCATTCATTTGAGTGCCGTTTTCGCAGGCCGGTTTATTCTCCGACTCGACACCAATTTTTACTTTGGCGTTGCCGGGCTCAACTCATTTCCGGCCAATTTGTTTTTTATTCCTTATTACGCACTTGCCATTCTTTCTTTTTTTGGGCATGTGGCTGCCATTCATAGCCAGAAAATGACAAAGCAAATTGTAGGCTTGACTCCCCACGCTCAAGCACGTTTGATTTTGATTTTGGGAGTTATCTCAACCGTAGCAATATTCTATGGGCTCACCAACCAATTCCATGGCGTAACGATACCAAACGAGTATAACATACTCATCGGAAAATAAACGCGCGAAATCAGTAATAAAAGTTTTAAGCGCCTGTAATTCTTTCGCCTCAAACCCTACTAACTGGAAAAATGAATGATGGAAAAGAAAAAATTGCTTTTTGGCAAGTATGCGCTTACGGTAGGCATTGTCGCTGGTTTTGTCTTTCTAGCAGCACTTTTTACTGTTCTCGATTCAAGTTCTGATGTTTCTGATACGATGACTTGGGTAGCGATTGCTGCCAGTTCCATGTCGGTTTTTCTATCTTCTATGGAAACGCAAAAGAAAAAATCTTGCAAAACATCAACCCCTAAAGTATGACCACAACAAAAGAAAACGTTAAACCCAAAGACCTTACTTTTAAGTACAACCGATTTCTGTACGGAGCATTGGTGCTGCTGGGGCTTTACTTTTTGTTGTTCAAAAAAGATATTTCCACAGCCATGTCAAATTTTGGGATCGCACTAATATTCGATCCGTTTGACCAAAAAGTGCTGTGGAATAATCGTCCTGCTTACCAACAGATTTGGTTAATTTTTCACCTAAGTATTGTGTTTGGCTTGTTGGGCATTATGCTTTACAACTGGCTGGCTCGGCAACCCCAAATTTTATCTCGTTTGTGTTCTTTTGAATGGGTTTTTGTTGGAATGCAAATAGTCTATCGAGTTTCAGAAACGAAACGTTGCATCGCCTCTTAGCCGTAGTTTGTTGTTCGATTCCGCTAACAGGGCACATGGGTTAACCAAAGATTAATTTCACCAATTCCTCTTTTCGTTCTCGGCTAATGGGTATTTGCGCCTTACCCACTTCAAGCATGTTACCATCGAGTGATCGCACCTTATTTTTCGCAACCATAAATGACTTGTGAACCCTCAGAAACTGGGGTGAGGGAAGTACTAACTCCAAATTTTTAAAGGTTTCGAGGGTGATGAATGTTTTTTGTTCGGTAACTATTTTCACGTATTCTTTCAATCCCTCGATAAAAAGAATATCATCAAAAGAAATTCGGTAGAGTTTGCCGTCTGCTTTGATGGACAAGTACTGAGTATTTGTCGCTTGCGCAGTTGGTCCACTCTCTTTTCTTGATCTTATGAACTCAACGGCTTTTTGCGTGGCTTGCAAAAAACGATCAAACGAAAATGGCTTTACCAGGTAGTCTACTGCACCTAACTCAAATGCTTCGACCGCATATTCGGAATACGCAGTTGTAAAAATCGTGACTGGCCGGTACGGCAGTGTTTTTAAGAATAGATTTCCATTAATGGCGGGCATTTGAATATCCAGATAGAGCAATTCGATGGCATTTTGTTGCAGCACCTCCATTGCATCAAGCGGAGTTTTTACTTTACCCACAATGTCAATCATCGGCAACTGACCAGCAAAGGTTTCAAGAACATTCAATGCCAGGTATTCATCATCAACGAGTAGTGTCTTAATCTTATCCATTGCGTTTATCTATTTCTAAAACAACTGCAAAGGTGTTCGTTTCCTCCGTGAATGTTAACGAATGACGGTTCGGATACAATAGCGCCAGTCGCTGTTTGATGTTTTCGAGGCCGATTCCTCCAGTGGCCCGCGTATGTTGAGATTGTGCATCTGTTGAATTCTTCAAGCTAACGCGAATGACTCCGTTCTTTTCTTCTAGAACAATCGAAATAAAGGCATTAGGTGCATGGTGAATGTTGCCATGCTTGAAACAATTTTCAACCAATGGGATCAGTATCATAGGCTCTATCAAAACATCTGGTGATGATAATGAAGAAGTAAACGTTATCGCAAGGGTTTTTTCACTTTTTAATTGGTTTAGCACAATCATTTTCTTGATTTGTTCGATCTCGTTTGATAATAACACATGCTCGTTTTTGCTTTCATAAAGCGCATACCGCAACACATCTGATAGAAGTAATACCATTTCGGTTGCTTGTGGTGCTTTCCCAATTGTCAACGAATAAATGTTATTGAGGGAATTAAACAAAAAATGAGGACTTATTTGGGCTTTTAGAAAATTCAGCTGTTGTTGTTGTTGACTGAAAATGATTAGTTGATACTCCTTTTCCTTACGCGATCGATTAATCAACAAGCCATAGAATAGACTAATTGCCAAAACCATCAATGTACTGGCTCCCGAGAAGAGGTATTTCCAGCTTGCACTGATTGGGTAAGATTTCAAGTATTGACTGAGATAAAATGAATTAACGGCAAACCGGATGCAGGTGATTGATACCATTAATGCAATTAGCAACAAAATGTAAACCAAATATTGTTGTGTTTCAATAAACCGATTGACGAAGTAGATGTTGGTATAATAGGCTACTATCAGCGCACCCACGTTGAAGAATGAGAATGTGAGTGCATGTTCAAAAGACGTAACATTAGAAATTAAAATAGCGGTAAAAACCAGAATCACCAGCCAGGTTACGCTGTTGGTTACCCACACCAAAGGTTTATCCTTCAGCTTTTGAAATCCATCGGAAAAAAAATCAACTACATCCAAGACATTTAATTTCTCCCGAATTTATAAACAAAAAAGACATTGATGCTAGGTAGGTATCCGTAATCCAGATAGGTGGTTTTAAGTTCGGCATCTACCAGGGTGCTGAGTGTTTCAAGCGCACGTTGTGGTGATTCTACATAGCTAGAGGAGGCTATTGTCTTGGCAAAACTAAATTCAGTATGAAGTTCAATTTTAGGATTTGCAAATGTGAATCTTCTGCCATACAAGATACCCACATTGTACAAATCGGAGGCAAGCGTTAAAGTGACTGGGTTTGAATTGTTCTGTCTCGGCCTTGTAGGGTAAGACGCTACTGATACGTTAAAGGCTGCCTCCACGGCACTCACAGGAGTATCGGCAGCGTTTAAATGAATCCACGAACCCAACGCGCCAACATAATTTTTTCCAAAATGATAGTTACCACCCACCTGCGTAATCACGCCAAAATTAAACGCACTGTTTAAGACATTCACAATTTCCTGCTCTACACCCAATGCATTCAGTAAGTTTAAAATCACCGCATCGTAAGGTTTTGTCAAGACGCCAACTTGAGCATTGGCTGACCATTTTGGATGAAAATGATAATCGTACTGAACGGCATACTGAATAGGAAACTGAGTACCGATTTTTAATGAATGCTGTGCCAACAGTGAGACGGGCAAAGTGGCAAATAGGAAGAAGAGTAGTTTATTCATATTGGTATTTAGCGGGTTAAGTATATGTTAAAATAAATTTCCCTTTCGAAAATTTAAACAAACAGACGATTTATACCTACCAATTGCACAAACCGGATGATAATGTCTTTTGTGCAGGTCATGTACAGTATAAGGCGGTTGGTTGAAAAGCAGAATTTTCACTTAAACCTTTGGCTAACATCGCTATCTGAAAGGCCAAACAAAAATTAAAAAAAGATGAAAACGAACCTATTCTTTAAACTATTTTCTGCGCTGACGCTTACAGGAATTATCCTACTGTCGTCCTGCAGCAGCGACACTGAACAAACCGCAGACACCACCAATGGCGAAAGAGCATCTGAATCAGAGGACCTTATTCAAGACGCAGTGGCTACTGCCAACGATGGCTTAGATGGAACGATAGACGGTATTTCGAACGGAAGGAGTCAAGTTTGTGGCACCATTAGCAATAATGCAACAGCGAAAATTTTGACGGTTGATTTTGGCACGGCTGGCTGCCAGGGTGCCGATGGAAGAACAAGAAAGGGAAAAATCGACATTCTGTATGTTGGTACAGCTCCACAGAATTCTGCATCTCGAACGATTACATTTACCAACTATTCTGTTAATAACTATTCAGTTAACGGTTCGATTACGCAATCTAATTTTCAGCGACTGTCTGCGGGAAGTTTTTCGTTCACTCTTTCAGCATCTAACCTAGCTATTGTATTGAGTGATGGCAAGACCTACACTATCAGCCAACTGCAACGCACGATTTCTACCAATTCGGGTGTTCTGCAAGATTTAACAGATGATGTAACAACTATTACGGGTAATTCTACGCAAACAAATCCATCTGGAAATACAACAACAGTGAATATCACTTCTCCGATCACGATCAAAGGTAGCTGCACCGTTACCGGGTTCTATTATCCAGCGTCTGGGGCGTATGATGTTATTGACGGAAAAGTTACGTATACAATAGACTGGGGAACCGGAACATGCGATAAGACTATTTCTATTACCGCCTTTGGGAAGACTGCAATAAAAACATTGCCTTAAAGACAATTACCATGTTTAGTGCAGATTTTTTAAATGAAAATGGCGTATTGGCTACTTGGTTGGCCAGTACGTCATTTATTTTACTTCGTTTCGTATTATTTGCGGGCGCAGCGTTTTTCATCTTCTATAAAATTTGTGTTACAGAATTATTAAAACGAAAAATCCAGCCACGTTTTCCAACATCCAAGCAATTGAAACAAGAACTACTCAATTCGGCTGTCTCAAGTGTTATTTTTGGTTTGTTCACAGTCTTTGTAATTGTGCTAAAGGTGCAAGGCCATACATTGATTTATAATGATATTTTGAAATACGGATATGGTTACTTGATATTCTCTTTGATTGCCATGATTTTTTTACATGACGCCTATTTTTACTGGATGCACCGATTGTTACATCAGCCAAAATGGTTCAAACAGATACATTTCGTTCATCATTATTCTCATAATCCTTCTCCTTGGGCTTCATTTTCGTTTCACCCACTGGAAGCCATTCTTGAGTTCGCTATTTTGCCGATTGCGGTTTTCATAATGCCGCTACACCCGCTCGTATTATTTGCTTGGAGCATGTGGATGATTTCCTGGAATGTAATAGGCCACCTAGGCTACGAGATTTTTCCAAAGAGATTTTCAAGTTCTGTTTGGTTCAATTGGTTAAACACATCTACACATCACAATCTTCACCACGCTCACTCAAAAGGCAATTTTGGTCTTTACTTCAATTTTTGGGATAGATGGATGGGAACAAATGATTGTAGCTATCGGAAAACTTTTGATGAGGTAGTTGAGCAGCATAACATACCTACCCGGAAATTTTTCGCATCAGCAATTCGAAAGGGCCGTTCTTAAATCGGGCCGACCAGCGTGCGCTAAATAAAACAGCCAGAAGAAAATATACAATGGAGTAAATCAGAATTGCTGAAGGAGATAGTGGTGACTGGTTAGTGACAGCGCCCACGTATGTCTTTCCTGAAATCCAAGCGAGCACTAACATTCCCAACGTAAGTGAAAAAATGTAATGCGTTAATGTCATGCGGCCGGTGTTGGCCAAAACGGATGCGAACTGCGTATGATGAATTTTCTCTCCAATCCAAAACGTGCAAACCAAAATTACGCAACTCAGGCTGGCAGTACTCAACAAAAAAGGTAGTGTGGGCGGCAAGTAATCGGCCGTGATATACATTTTTACAGCAGGCGATAGCGGTGCTCGTTCAGCGAAGTACCGAATGCCCTCGGTAGCGAGATAAACCACCTCGGCAATGGCAAACACTTTAATCTTCACCGATTTCTCGTTCCAGTTCAAGCGCCCCAACCACATGCCTAATAAAAAGTAAGCGATCCAAGCAAAGATTGGATTCCAGCCATTGTAAAATGTATTGCGCAGAAATCCGGGGATCGTCCAGAAGTCAGTGTATTGAAACGTGGTAAAATCCCATCCGTTTTCAAATGGAATGGCCATTAACAAAACATGCCAGGCAATAATCGCAAATGCGGCACTCACAATGTACCACCTCTTTGGTAAAAACAACAGAAATGCAGCAATGTGCATATAGCCTCCATAAAAGTGCAAGATGTCGGCAGGCCACCAAACGTAAAGCAACAAGCCGGCAAAAAATAAAAACCATGAGCGCTTGACTACAATGCTCGTAATTTTCTTTTTCTCTATTCCATCATACTGTTGGCGATTACTCATCAGCGCTACGCCCATGCCCGCGAGTATCACGAACAGCGTGCTTGAGTTGCCGTTGAAGAGATTGAGAAAACCACTCAAACCTTCATGATTAACATGACTGCCAAACACTGTGTTAAAGTTGACAATGAACATTCCGAAAAGCGCATATGCACGCGCCAGGTCGAAGCCAATAATTCTGTTGGTTGTAGATTCCATGTGTTGCGATTTGTGCACAAACATGGGAGAAAGGGGTGCAGTGGAATTTGATATAAGTCAAATAATCTTCAAGTCTTCCTTCAGGAGATGGTGCTATAGAACAAGGTCCTTATCCTTGCTGTGTTCAAATTCTTGCCCGAATGCGGCTCAATGTTTCTAATGAGATGCCCAAATAAGAAGCCAGGTAGGTCAACGGAATCTGCTGAACAAAATGAGGCTGTTGCTTTAGCAGCAGCATGTAGCGTTGGGTCGCGTCCATTGTGTGGAACTGAAACAGTCGCGCTTCCAACCACAGTGCATAATACTCGGTCATCAACAAGTCTAATTCTAATAGTCCTTTGTGCTTTTGTTTTAGTTCTTGAAAAGCCTGGTAATTGGTAACGCTGACGGTGCAGGGTTCAATCGCCTGAATAAATTCTTTACTGGGCTGCTGCAGCGTGTAGCTTTCCAGCGATACTGCAATGTCATCTGTAAAAAATAGTTCAGTGGTGATTTCTTTTCCATCATTTAAATAGAATTTTCGCGCCACACCGGAAACAATTTGAAATCCTGATTTACATATTTCACCTGCCTGCAGCAAGTATTCGTTCTTTTGATATTTTTTAATGTGGGTGGCATTTTCTATAGCCTCACGCGCTTTTTCATCGAGCGATGCCAGATGCTGCTGAATTTTTGAAAGGGAATTTTCGACCATTGACCAGAACCCAAACTTTGTTTTACGAGATTTCCAACTCGCGATTTATGCTCTTTACTACTTCATCAATTTCATTTGCTTGAAGCTTGATCTTTTCGAAAATAAATGTAGGTTCCAATCCAGCATCTAATTTGGAAATCTGAACCAACCCCAGCAACCTGGCAACGGGCCCTCGCAGATGGTGGGCATTGGTGTATGCATATTTGATTAATCGTTCATTCTGGAGTTGTACTTCGCGTGTCCGTTCCTCTACCATCGCTTCAAGGCGCGAATTAAGACTGTGAAGCGTTTCTTGGCTTTGGATAAGCTCTTCATTCTGCGCTTCTATTTCATTCGACTTTTCAACCAACTCAAAATTTTTATCGCGGAGAGCCGTATTCATTAAGTCGTAGCGCATCTTAATTACATAAGATGAGTAACAGATTACAAAGTAAAGTATTAAGTAAGTGATTCCGACAACGATAATACTATTGCTGCCTGTGTGCCCATAATCTGAGGGGTGGGTCACATTCCACGAAAAAACAATGATCATCGCAACGAATACAACCGCGTGTACAACGGCCAATAGTTTTCCACGCAAAAGAACAGAAAAGCCAAAGCCAATGACCATCACAACGGCCATAGAAGTATTGGTGATGTGATCTGCAGTGATGGCTTGGTAGCACATGGCCGCAACGGTAATGCTGCCAATGATGAGTACTGAAACTTCAAACTTTTGTTGTTTGAAGAATAGAAATGCCACAGCAATGGCAAAGCCTACGCTCGCATCAATCATTAAAGCAGTGGCAGGCCGCTCAGATGTAAAGAAAATATCGGTGATGGTAACGATGACCTGCGTTAACAACGCGAGCCGCAGTAGCAAAAGGAGAAAGAAATGCTCCAATGATTGTTTTTCCATGGCTGACAGGATCTACGCAAATTTAATGTTATCCGATTACTTTGTTGATTTTCCTAATCACTTGATCAATGCGGTCGGTCAACACTCGGCTAAAACGTATTCTTAAACCAGTATAGGGGTTGGGTTTGCTGGGTTAATGAGGCGCGGGAGTTAAAGCAGCAACTGCAATTTTTGAATCAGCCGTACCAAAGTACAGAAGCCACCTTCCGCGAAAGAAAACAAGACCTTCGACAAAACAAACCTGATTGACTTTTAGTTACGTGGACAAAACACGGTTTGGCACTGGCAGGCAGTTATCAGGACACCTGGAGTAAATCGGGGGCCATTGTGGCAAAAGAAGTGGGTTCAAAAATCATTGCACAAAAAATCAACGAGAAGTATTGGATGTATTTCGGTGACACCGATCTATTTATGGCTACTTCTGATGATCTTATCCGTTGGGAGCCACTAATAGAAAACGGCAAATTGAAATCTATACTTCGGGCAAGGCGCGGGTATTTTGACAGCCGCTTGGTGGAGAGCGGTCCTTACGCCGGTAATCTCGTATGGCCGATCTGGCCGCAGGAAATTCTTTTCAAGCCTATCCACCAGCCGCGTGGGATCTTGAGAACATCGAACGAGATCCTTTACGATGGAACAATCAAACACACCGCTGCCGGCAGATAAAATCGGATTAAGGCTATCTACTTTTACGAATGGTATCATTGCCCAATTGGGGTAGTCTTCATCATGAAAATTGTTCTGCTGTCTTAACGAACAACCCATCAGCAGAACCGGTGCAAGCAGAAAAAACAATTTCATGTGCAAGATGAGCAAAGGTGAATTTTCACAAGGTACATTAACGCGGTGAAAAATTTTATTCAAACAAAACAGAGTTGGCCTTTAATTCGAAGTTTTGAATAAAGATTTTCACGTTTTCAATTCTATCTTTGTCGCTTATGGCTGCAGCAGGCGCAATGGATACACCTCTTATGAAGCAGTACAGCGCCATTAAGGCGAAGTACCCTGGTGCATTATTACTGTTTCGTGTGGGTGATTTTTACGAAACGTTTGGCGAAGATGCCATTAAGGCCAGTAGAGTGCTTGACATTACACTGACCAAGCGTGGCAACGGCTCCGCTTCGGAAATTGAGCTGGCAGGCTTTCCGCACCACGCACTTGACTCCTACCTGCCAAAGCTGGTGCGCGCGGGTCATCGCGTAGCCATTTGCGATCAATTAGAAGATCCGCGGTTTGTAAAAGGCATTGTGAAGCGGGGCGTAACTGAGCTGGTCACGCCAGGTGTATCTTTCAACGACAATGTGCTGGAGCGCAAGCGCAACAATTTTTTGTGCTCGCTTTATGTAGGCAAGGTTTTTGGTATTGCTTTTCTGGATATCAGCACTGGCGAATTTTACTGTGCGCAAGGAAACGATAGTTATGCTTTTAAGCTGATTCAGAGCCTGGGTCCTGCAGAAATTATTTTCAGCAAAGGCAGCCGCGATACGCTAGAACAACATATTGGTGATGACTATGCCACCTTTGCGCTGGATGATTGGGTGTATGCATTTGACTATGCCCACGACAAGCTGATTCACCAATTCAAAACGGCTACACTCAAAGGTTTCGGTATTGATGGTATGAACGAGGCCATCATCGCTGCTGGCGCGATTTTGCATTACCTCGAAGCCACCGAACACAAAGACACGCACCACGTTGCTTCTATTGCACGGATGGATGAGGAGCATTACGTGTGGCTCGATAAGTTCACGATTCGAAATCTGGAATTGGTTAATGCACAACATGAAGGTGGTGTGCCGCTGTTGCAGATCCTGGATCAAACCGTAACGCCCATGGGCTCGCGCCAATTGAGGCGTTGGATGGTGTTGCCACTCAAAGAAAAGGAAGCCATTGACGAGCGACTCGAGATAGTTGACCATTTGTATCAACATGCCGATGTCACTGAAGCGGTTGCACAGCAATTGAAGCAGGTGGCTGATCTAGAGCGATTGATTTCAAAGGTGGCGGTAGGCCGCGTCAATCCACGCGAGTTATTGCAACTGAAACGATCGCTGCAAGCAATCCTGCCGGTGAAAGACTTATTGGCGGCACAGTCGTCAGTTGGATTGAAGAAGTTGAGCGATCAGCTTCATCGCTGCGAATTTCTTTTGGAGAAAATCGAAAAAGAATTGAAAGAAGATGCACCGATGTTGCTGCATCAGGGTGGCGTGATCAAGGATGGCGTAAATGCCGAACTAGATGAGCTGCGTCAGTTGGCTTTTTCGGGAAAGGATTATTTATTGCAGGTACAAAAGCGTGAGATTGAACGGACGGGTATTAACTCGTTGAAGATATCTTACAATAAAGTGTTTGGCTACTACCTGGAAGTGAGCAACGCCAACAAAGACAAAGTGCCTGCTGACTGGATTCGCAAGCAAACACTGGTGAATGCCGAGCGCTACATCACCGAAGAGCTGAAAGTGTATGAGGAGAAAATCCTCCATGCGGAAGAAAAACTGAGTGTCATCGAGCAACGATTGTTCAATGAGCTGGTTCGCCACACCAGCGAGTTTATTGCACAAATTCAGCAAAATGCAAGGACGGTGGCCGTGCTCGATTGCCTTCTTTCCTTTGCGCTGACGGCTCGAACCAACCGGTACGCTAAGCCAGAAATCAGCGACTCAACGCGCCTCGCCATCAAAGCAGGTCGCCACCCCGTAATTGAAAAGCAATTGCCCGTGGGCGAAACCTATGTGCCCAACGACATTTTTCTCGACACAGAAACACAACAGATACTGGTTATTACGGGCCCGAACATGGCAGGTAAGTCGGCCTTACTACGACAAACGGCATTGATCGTGTTGATGGCACAGATGGGCAGTTTTGTTCCGGCCGAAAGTGCCGTGGTGGGGTTGGTCGATAAAGTATTTACCCGTGTAGGCGCCAGCGATAACCTGTCGCGGGGCGAATCCACTTTTATGGTGGAGATGACGGAGACGGCCAGCATCCTCAATAATCTAAGCAACCGCAGTTTGATTTTGATGGACGAAATCGGGCGCGGCACGTCTACCTACGATGGCGTTTCCATTGCGTGGGCTATTGTGGAATATCTGCACAATCACAAAGAAGTTCGGCCTAAAACGCTATTTGCCACCCATTACCATGAATTGAATCAACTCGCGGAAGACTTGCCCCGCGTGAAAAACTTCAACGTGAGCGTAAAAGAGGTGGGCGACAAAATCATTTTCATGCGCAAGCTAAAGGAAGGCGGCAGCGAGCACAGTTTTGGTATCCACGTGGCACAACTCGCGGGCATGCCCAACCCTGTAGTGTTACGCGCCAACGACATTTTGCATTTTTTAGAAAAAGACAAGCGCAAAGAAAGCCGTAGAAAAAATTTGGAAGAGCTGCCTAAACCTCAGTTTCAGATGAGCCTCTTTGAAGCCGATCCTAAAATGAAAGAAGTCCACGACTTGCTCAGCAAAATCGATATTAACACCATCAGCCCAGTGGATGCACTGTTGAAGTTGAATGAAGTGTTGGGTGTGATGAAGAAGTAAATGACATAAATCCATGAAACTATGATGAAGAAACGCACAGCAATGACAATCATTTTGTTGCCCTTCTTGCTTTCATCCTGCCTTGTCGGCCGCTTTGCTTGGTACAATTTTTCGGGCATCACCGATTACAAGATTTTTCCAGCGCGAGTGTTGGTTAAATCAGACAAACCATTTCTTTTTACAGATGCCATTAGAACTGACCGAATAGGCAAAGTCAGCGTGCAAAAACTAGACAGTGTTGTAAAAAGCAACAACACCGTTGCGTTTCTGGTCATCAGAAACGATTCGGTTTTATTCGAACGTTACTATCAGGGCTACGAAGCGCAATCCACCGTTGCTTCTTTTTCAATGGCGAAATCTTACACATCTGCATTGATCGGTGCAGCCGTTGCCGATGGATTCATCAAAAGCATCGATGAGCCAATCACCAATTATATTACTGAACTAAAATCCAAGAAGGGCTTTGATGAAGTAACCATTCGTCATTTATTGTTGATGACAAGCGGCATCAAAGCAAATGAGAGTTACTACAACCCTTTTGGCCAGGCGGCACGACTTTATTACGGTCGTAATTTGCGCAATTACATAAAGCGATTGGAAATGGATCATCAACCCGGCACACGTTTCGCTTACCGGAGTGTGAATACACAGCTTTTGGGGTTGATTGTTGAGCGTGCCACAAAAAGAACGGTAACAGACTATATGAACGACCGTATTTGGAAGCACTTGGGTGCACAATATGAGGCTGACTGGAGCATCGACAAAAAGAAAAACGGATTGGAAAAAGCGTTTTGTTGTATCAACGCCAAAGCGCCCGACTTTGCGAAGTTTGGCCGGTTGTACTTAAATAAAGGCAATTGGAATGGCACGCAGGTGCTTCCGAGCGATTGGGTGCAAGAGTCAATCACGTCTTCTAACGAGCATGGCGCTGCAAAATTTTACAAATACCAGTGGTGGCTCACCCAGCGCGGCTATGAGGCCAACGGATTGCACGGTCAGTTCATTTTTGTGTGTCCCGAAAAAAACCTCATTGTTGTTCGTTTAGGTAAGAGTGAAGGGAAATTGAACTGGGAGAATCTGTTTGATCAGCTGGCGGAAAAGATTTGAATAGAAACTGTTCTTTCCACAGTCTGGATCATGGTGACGATTATCTGTAAATGGTGATGACCAATATCATAGACAAATTGTAGGCAATAGCTGAAATTTGTTCAATGAAAAACGCGTTGGCGAAATTGCCGGCCGTGTGCTGCATCTTTGCTTTGGGTGCTTTACTAACCTGCTCAAAAGATGAGCAAATTGCTCCCTTACCACCCTTGGTAATTTCAGGGCTACAACTTGACCAGCCTTACTACATCATTTCCAATTTGCCCACGTTTGACATTTCGGGAACGCTTGCATTTTCGGGCGCCAGGGGCGGAATCAAAACCCTGCGCGTTACTTCCGATTTGGGAATAGATGAATCTGTAGTTGTCAATGGCGTGAGCCAAGAAAATGGTCAATTAGTAGGCGTCTTTACACTGCAGATGATTTCCAATCCCGGCAGATATGGATTTACTATTTGGGTTGTTGATGGTGCCAGGCGAGAGTCAAATAAGCTCAATGGCTTTTTTGAAATGATTGAAGACCCAAACAAAAGGCCTACACCTGTGCAGTTGATTACTGCCAACTGGGATAATAATCAAAACGCGACCAAGCTTGTTTGGACAAAAAACACCAACTCTGATTTTTCGGCCTACGTAATCAAACGCCACTACCCGTTAATAAGTCGTTACGGAGTAGAAGAGTCGGCTGAGGTTGCGAGGGTATTTGATTCAAATGTCACTTCTACGTTTGATCTAGAAACCAATGGCGTTGGTTTTAATTTTTCGTACAGTGTTTCAGTTTCAAATGGAAAATACTTGTCAGAAAGCAATCGAGTGACCGTAACCTATCCCTATGCACACAAGCTTTTAGCATCTGCGCAGCCCGCTGGCCGTCCAATCTTTTCATCAACAGGAGACAGAATGTATTTCATCAATGACGAATCATACTTTGGAAAAACACCAACAATCAAAGCCATTTCAACGCAATCCAATGCTGAAGTGAATAGTTTTGATCTAGCGGGTTTCAGCCCTTACTTGCCGTTGGCGTTAAGTAAGGATGACTCAAAACTCTATGCGGTAATGGAGAATAATTTGATCGCCCTGCATGCAGCTAGTTTTACTGTGTCACTAAATACCGCCCTTGATTTCTACAGCTATAGTGTGGCATGTGGCAGATCCAACCGACTTTATTTAGTGGCTTATGCACCCGCATCAGAAAAAGGTAAAGTGAAAATTTTGGACGCAAGTAACGCGACCGAAGTTGGTAAAATAGAAATTACCGATGTGCAGATGCGATCAGTCATTGTTTCAGCGAATGGAAATACTTTGTACAGTGTCGGCCAAAAGATAGAAGCCGGGCTGCCAGTGGGTATGTTAAAAGTTTTTGAATTTGACGTCAGTACAGACATACCAAATCTGCTCAATGTACGCGATGCTTCAGATCAGGTGAATATTCAGTTAAGTCCGAATGGCGAGAAACTTTTTGTAGAGCAACACTATTTCCCATCTACGAATACGGTTTTGGATGTTTGGAATGCTACCTCGTTGCAGAGTGTAGCGCAATTTGACCTGACCAATAAGCAAGGCTACTTAATTAATAACGATACACCATTCGGATACAACTTTAAGCGTGACGCGGATTGCCCATCGGGATACTATTACCAACTTGAATTGGTAAACCTGGTTCCGGGTTCTTTACCAAAGTTTTGGAGTTATTTTTCTGGCTGGTCGGGCGATACTGGAGTGATGCTCGTTTACTCAAAAGATTTCAAGTCAATTTACTTGTTTGACCAACATCGAAGTGTGTATGCGATCAATTTATTGCGTGATTAAACCAGCCAAATCAATAAGGTTGTCAACAACAATATAACACAAACGGTCGCGACAAGCCATACGAAAACAAACTTCAGTGATGCTACAAACACTCGGTCTTTGATCTTGGCATCCCAACGTCTCCAAAGCAAAATCAAAGGGAACAAAGGCATGCGTAGCATAGCACCAAACAAATCGGGCGTTGACGGTTGCAGCGGTAAAGGCAAAGTTGGTTGTGCAATCCAGGCATTGACTTTTTGTGGTTGTAAAAAATCAACCGGCTTGCCTCGCCATTCTTCTCGCAAAAGATCTTTTTCTTCGGGTAGGTGTGTGATGATAGATTTGAGCGCCCCGCTCAGTACTTCGCGCAATTTTTGTGCGCCTTGTTGTTCGCCCATCTTAAAAAATTGGTTTACGTTAAGCGCAGCACCGTATACAATGTGCACATCGCCACGCGCTGCGGTTGGGCTTGAATAGTTTAAACCAACGGGTACGATGTACAATGGCAAGTTGGGATCTGTACGCAATGCCTCAAAGGCCACGCGCGTAAAACCTTTGCTTAATGGCCGTAAGCGCCTGGCGCTACCGTGGTTGCCTTCCGGGAAAATTACTACGGCTTCTTCCTGTTGTAGTAGATGGGCACAGGCTTCAAACGTCTTTTGATTTTGGGTCAACGATTGCCAACCATCCCGGGTTCGATAAATCGGTATCATGTTAATCCACCGCAAAAGCATTTTTGCCCACGCTTTTTTGAATATGTCGGCCCGGGCTAAAAAGTGGGTGTAGCGTCCCGATGAGCAGACCACTAACAGTGCGTCCATAAACGCATTTTGGTGGTTGGGGGTGAACAATACCGCACCCCGTGGTACCTCACGTTTTCCGCTTACTTTAATTCTACGAAAAAAGATATGGAGTGCGGCCCACACATAAATTCGAAGTGCAGAAAAGAAAAATCGCTGCATCATTTTGCCAACACCGTAGCAGGTTTTGATCGTGCCCATAAAAGTGCCAAGGCAAGACCCGAGATAATGTGCCATATACCCCACCATGCTGCCACTAACGCCATGCCTCCCATGCCATCAAAAAAACGAAATATCAGAATCAGACCCAGCCCAGAATTTTGGATACCTGTTTCAATACTGATTGTGCGTTGATCGGCCAGCGAAAGACCTGCCCATTTTGCTGTTAGAAAACCCGTGCCCAACGCTATCGCATTGTGAATCGGAACGAGCAACGCCACCTTGCCAATGTGTTCGGTAAAGTGTTGGTAGTTATTAGAAAAAGCTATCGTCACAAACCCGATAAATATGACCACCGAAACAGGTTTAACCCCTTTTGAGAGCTTTTCAGCTGCGGTCGGAAAAAACTGGTTCACCAACATGCCAAGTCCCAGCGGAATTCCGGCTAGCGTGACAATTGTTTCGATCATGTTCCAAGGGTCTAAAGAAATTTCCTGTAGTAATCCTGAAGTAGGCGCATAGAGCCCCGCCCAGAAACTTAAGTTGATGGGCGTGGTAGCAATTGCCAGCACCGTTCCTACGGCCGTTAAACTGATGGAGAGTGCCGTATTACCACCAGCCAAATGTGTTAAAAAGTTGCTGATGTTGCCCCCAGGGCAAGCCGCCACCAACAGCATGCCCAATGCCAAACTTGGGTGTGGGCGAAGCGCCATCACCAGCAAGAAGGTGATTGCAGGTAACAATAAAAACTGTGACGCGATACCGACCAATGAGGCTTTTGGGTTTTCTTTTAGTCGAACAAAATCCATCCACTTCAACTCGAGCGCTACACCAAACATGATGAATGCAAGTATCCAATTTAGCAACTGAAGACTGTTGGGGTTGAAGTTGAGCCGAACGGCATCTACATTGTTCATGGTAAGCTAAAGTAGTCAAAAAAGATGACCATAATAGTGCTGGTGCATCATTATGCCAGAACTTACATTGAGGAAAAACACCATTCACAAGTTTTTTGTTAATGCTTGATGCGTAACTTTGCGCGACACACATTTACAATCTATGAGCTTAAAATTGCAAATCGATAACGACATCAAGAAAGCGATGCTCGCCAAAAACAAAGAAGAACTGGAGGCACTAAGAAGTATCAAGAGTATGATATTGCTTGCCGAGACTGACAAGGGAGCAACGGGTGACATTGCCGTAGACACGGAGAACAAGATCTTAATGAAGGCTGCCAAGCAGCGGAAAGAGTCAGCAGAGATTTTTCAAAAAGAGGGCCGAGCGGATTTGGCGCAGCGAGAAAATTTTCAATTGGAAATCATTAGCCGGTATTTACCAAAACAGCTTTCTGAGGCCGAAGTAGAGATAGAGTTAAAAAAAATAATTGAACAAGTAGGCGCCAAGGGGCCACATGATATGGGCAAAGTAATGGGAGCTGCCACCAAGGCACTGGCCGGCAAGGCGGACGGAAAATTAATTTCAGAGCTTGTTAAAAAACTGTTGGCATCTTGAGCAAAGCGGATATCATCATCGCGCTGGTGTTGGCATTGGCTGCATACCTGGGTTACAAACGCGGATTTCTTTTGGAGCTTTTTTATTTTCTGGCTATCGTTTTAGGAATTTTTGCGGGTTTCAAGTTAACTGGGTGGGGAATGGAAGTGCTACAGCAACAGTTTAATGCCGATAAAAAGTTTTTGCCGTATTTGGCATTCGCCATCATTTTTGTGCTGGTGCTGGTGGGTACGTTATTCATCGGCAACCGAATCAAACACATGATGGATGCTACTTTTTTAGGAAAGGTAGACGCCATAGCAGGTGCCGCACTTAGCGTAATAAAATACGCATTTTGTTTAAGCGTTTTGATTTGGTTGGCTAATTCGATGAAAGTATCACTTCCATCGCATTGGACAGCCGGATCATTTTTGTATCCACAGATAGGCAATCTGGCACCAAAAATGTCGGTATGGGCAAGCGATCTGCTGCCTTTTTTTAAAGAAACATTCAGACAGTTCTAAGGTTCAATTATTTTTAGTTACTTATCAGAAAATTGCTCCAACTTCATGGCATTGCACGTAAAAGAACAGGGTGAATTCAAATATGTGGACGAAGGCAAGGGCCAAGTGCTAATGCTTTTGCACGGTTTGTTCGGTGCGCTAAGCAATTGGGAAGGAGTGGTAAATCACTATTCTAAACACTTTAGGGTAATGATCCCCATGCTGCCTATTTACGAAATGCCGATCAAGCAGGCAGGGCTCGAGGGGTTGCGAGAATTTACGGAACGCTTCGTTGAAACGATGAACCTTGATAAACTAATGATCATCGGGAATTCTTTGGGGGGCCATGTGGGAATCCTGTATACGCTCAAAAATCCGGAAAAAGTTACAAAGTTGATTCTCACGGGTAGTTCGGGTCTTTTTGAAAACACCATGGGTGGCTCATATCCCCGCAGGGGAAGCTACGATTACATTCGCGAACGGGTTGCATATACATTTTACGATCCCAATGTGGCTTCTAAAGAATTAGTAGACGAGGTTTTTGAAACCACCAAAAGCATACCCAAGTGTATGCGTATAGTGGCGATTGCCAAATCTGCGCAACGCAACAACTTGGCGCTTGAGTTGCCCACAATCAAAGTGCCAACGTTGCTGGTGTGGGGTCTTAATGACACCATCACACCTCCAATGGTAGCGCATGAGTTCAATAGATTAATACCAAATTCTGAATTAAAGTTTATTGATAAGTGCTGTCATGCCCCCATGATGGAACATCCAGACAAGTTCAACAAAGTAGTAGAAGATTTTTTGGTAAAAGCCTAGCACCGATGACAGCCGAAGAATTGATCAACCACATGATACCACCTTTAAAGGTGACAGATGACGCCCACAAAGCGATTGTTTGGATGGAGGAATTTCGGTGCAACCACCTGCCCGTGGTAGACAACGGCCATTTGCTGGGATTTATTTCTGAGGACATTATTTTGGAGTCTAATGACATTGAGAGAAACTTGGCCGATTTTGACTTGGTAGCGCCACAATGCACCGTGCCGTTGGCTGCGCATTTTTACGATATTCTAAAAGTGGCGGGCGACAATAAACTCCAAATAGTGGCTGTATTGAATGATGATAACCAATATGTAGGTGTAATTACGTTGCAAGATATCCTCGCAACTTTTGCCCAATCGGCTTCTGTGCAAATGCCTGGTGCCATCATTGTTTTGTCAATGGATTTGGTTGACTACTCGCTAGCAGAAATCAGCAGATATGTAGAGGAGAATAATGCCAAGATCATTAGCAGCACCATGGTTGAAGACCCCATGGACAAGGGCAAAATCAAACTAACGCTGAAAATAAACCAAGTTGACATCAAGCGCATTGTGGCAACCCTTGAGCGGTTCAACTACCGGGTGATTGCCCGCTACAAAGAGACGAAGCACGAAGATCACGAGAAAGAAAAAATCGACTTACTACTCCGTTACCTCGAAATATAAACCCGCGGCATGAAGCGTATTGGTATTCACGGAAAGGATTTTCAGAACAAATCAACTCGCTTTATTGAAAAGGTGTTGGATCACTTGAAGAAGACAGAAGCTGAGATTTGGGTCTCGTCTAAGTTTTTGCGCCAATTCAAGGTATCTCGCGTTTCGGGTTACAAGCTTAAAACTTTTGAGTTGGGTGACAGCCTTCGCTCACTCGATTTCTTTCTGTCGCTTGGCGGAGACGGAACCTTGCTGGAGTCAGTTACCTATGTGGGTCGCACGGAAGTGCCTATTATGGGCATTAACACCGGGCGCCTGGGATTTTTGGCAACGAATAGCCGCGAGGACATGGAAGATGCCGTTGACGCGCTGATGAATGGCGAATACAAAATTGATAGCCGGTCTGTGTTAAAACTCACTTCTACTCCAAAGCTCTTTGGCAATCTCAACTTTGCCCTCAACGATTTTACGATCACCAAAAAGGATACTTCATCAATGATTACCGTGCATGCGCACGTAGATGGCCAATTGCTGAATTCTTATTGGGCAGACGGCTTGATAGTGGCTACCCCTACCGGTTCTACCGGGTATTCACTAAGTTGTGGTGGACCCTTGGTAAACCCACAATCAGAGTGTTTTGTGTTAACGGCCGTTAGCCCTCATAATTTGGGCACGCGTCCTATTGTCATTGCCGATGACTCTGAAATTACGCTCACCATCGAAGGGCGAAGCAAAAAGTACTTGGTATCATTGGATTCTCGCTTCGAAACAGTAGATGAATCAGTAAGACTGAAGATTTCAAAAGAAAAATTTAAGGTGAAGTTGGTCCAACTGGATAATCAAAACTACTTCAATACCCTGCGTCAAAAATTAAATTGGGGTTTGGATATCCGCAACTAGAGTTAACAAAGCTATTTTCTGCTGCTAAAGATATAATTGTCAATTAGATATAATTTCTAACTTTGCAGTTAGCCGAAATATTCCGATCATGAAAAAGTTCAGTTTTGTAATTGTTTGTGCAGTGCTGCTATCTGCGTTGAGCTTTGATTCTTATTCGCAGCTCAATCGCAAAGCCATTAAGCGCAACAATAAGCGCATGGCCTCCTACAGGGGCAAAAAAGGATTTGGTCGGCAAAACGTTTATTCGGGAGTTGGTATTTCGCTTAACGCACTGAACTACTTTGGCGATTTAGCACCATTGCCCAGAAAATTTAGCACAGATATATCCTTTACAAAACCAAGTATCGGTTTATCGTTCTTCCATCGTTTTGGACCGAGATATAGTTTACAGGCACAATACATGTATGGTGCTTTGAGCGGATCGGATGCTGAATCTGCAGATAAGAATGATGCTGAAAATGGTGTTTTTAGGTATCAAAGAAACCTGTCATTTAGAAACCGGATTCACGAATTATCAATCGTTGCGGTGTTTGATCTTTTCGAAAACCAATCAACATACATTAGCCGCGTCAAATGGACACCATATATCTTTGCCGGTGGTGCACTTTTCTATCATAACCCGCAGGCACAAGCGCCAGCTACCTTTCTCGATGGAAGCCCGAATCCCTATGCGGGTCAGTGGGTTGACTTGAGGCCGCTCGGCACCGAGGGGCAATACAGTGATTTGGCAGCTGGTGACGTAAATTTTGGCATCAAGCCATATAGGAATTTACAGTTCTCTATACCATTCGGCCTTGGCGCTCGTTTTAGGGTAAATGAGGTTTTTGACATTTGGGCGGACTTCAGTTTTAGGTATACGTTTACTGATTACCTCGATGATGTAAGTGCAAATTATGTCGATCTCAGCAAGATCAAGTCTGAAAGTAATGACCCAACGATGAATAAACTCGCGCAAGCTATGTCTTATCGGACCAACGAGCTTTTGGGTGCACCACCTGGCAATGTTGGGGTGGGTTATGGCACATTTAGAGCTTGGCCTGGTTACGGAGCGGAGTATCCAGATAACCTGCGGGGCAACAAAAAGAACAATGACATCTTTATGGTGACTTCAGTCCGCCTTACATATATTCTTGGGGCAACGTTCCATAAAGCCAAGTTTAGATGATGTTTCGCGGCACCATCGCGATTTCAAGTTTTATTGTCTGCTTCATTGCTCAAGCGGCCATCGCTCAAATCTCGCAGCGGTCTGAAATTGGCGGAGGGCTTGGCGTATTTAATTATACGGGTGACTTAGTGCGCACCTACGATCTTTCCACCAGCAGGCCTGCAGCAACGCTATTTTATCGAAGC
Source organism: Bacteroidota bacterium (assembly GCA_018267275.1). Classification (GTDB taxonomy): domain Bacteria; phylum Bacteroidota; class Bacteroidia; order Cytophagales; family Cyclobacteriaceae; genus ELB16-189. Next base: position 749,542 of record JAFDYV010000004.1, read on the forward strand.
AATATAAGCCGCGTTGTCAGTTTTAAAACGGCACTTACGGCTGGCCAACTTGCGGCAAGCGACCAACAAAATCCGATTGATCCCTTTGCGGTGAGCCGAAATGCCTCTTTTGATATTTTTCTTGCAGAATTATCGGGCACCTTCGAATACCATTTTTTGGATTGGCGCGATGACAAACGCAGACTTCGATTTACCCCGTATTTATTCACTGGCCTTGGTTTGTTCAGCATTTCGGGCAACCCCAACAAGACAGCTGAGTATAGCAACGTGCAGCTATCCGTGCCGCTCGGGGGCGGAATGAAATATGTACTCAATCCGCGTTACTACGTTGCGTTCGAATTTGGAATGCGCAAAACTTTCTTCGACTACCTCGATAATGTGTCGGATGCCGACCCCAGCCGAAAGACCTACCGCCAGGGAAACCCGAACGACTATGACAATTACTTTTTCACCGCCATCACTCTAACCTACACGTTCTACGATATTCCCTGCGCAAAAAACCCTTATCGCTAAAACGGCACGTCCTTTAGAACTATTTATTGCGTTTACCCATCATAAAGGCCACGAAACCAAGGTGTAAAAGGCCGGGATATTTTCAAAAAAAGGCTACTTTTGCACCCTTGTGGCATCAGCTAAGGAAAATATCGACCCTCAAAATTTGCCTCGGCACATTGCCGTTATTATGGACGGCAACGGACGTTGGGCAAAAAGCAAAGGTGCCGCGCGCATTTTTGGGCATCGCAATGCGATTGAGGCTGTGCGAAACGTGATTGAGGGTGCGGGAGAACTGGGTGTGGAGTACTTGACGCTTTACGCGTTCAGCACCGAAAATTGGGGAAGACCCAAAGATGAAGTGGATGCATTGATGGAGCTTTTGGTCAATACACTAAAAAAAGAAATAGACTCGCTGCACAAAAATAAAGTAAGGTTGAAAACTATTGGAGACATAGCGCAATTGCCTTTCGACTGCCGTGTGAACTTGCGCGAGGCAATGGAACAGACCGCGCACAATACCGGCCTCACTTTATTTATTGCTCTCAATTACAGCGGCCGCTGGGAGATGTTGAAAGCAGTGAAGGCTCTTGCAGAAAAGATTAAGAGAGGCGAGTTGCATTCGGAACAGATTGATGAGGCAACGTTTGCAGCGCATTTAGAAACAGCGAACGTACCTGACCCCGAATTGTTGATTAGAACCAGCGGAGAAATGCGAGTGAGCAATTTTTTGCTTTGGCAGATTGCTTATACCGAGATATATATTACCCCCACGCTATGGCCGGACTTCCGCAAAGAAGACCTATACATGGCCATCTGCGAATATCAAAAACGAGAGAGACGATTTGGAAAAGTGCTGACCCCTATTGCGTAATTGAATGAACCGTATTTTACTGATTTTTCTTTTGTTGACGACACTTGCCAGCGAGGCACAGATACGTAGGCGTGCCCGAACCAACGCCACACAAGAGTCCACCGCCACAGGTGAATTGAATTACCGCGCTCCACAAGAATATACCATTGCAGGTATTGAAGTAAAGGGCTTGAATGTGCTTGATAAAAATGCGATGGTGTCGCTCACGGGGCTTAAGGTGGGTGATAAAATAAAAATCCCAGGCGATGCAATTGCAAATGCCATCCGCAAATTATGGAAACACGGTCTTGTGGGGGATGCCACCATTTCGGTAGATCGCATTGAAGAAGGTAAAGTCTATTTGATTGTGGGGTTGGCAGAGCGCCCTCGACTCACCGACTTTTATTTTGACGGTATCAGCAAGGGAAAGATCAGCGGTTTGAAGGACGACCTCACGTTGATACGCGGAAAGATTGTGAACGATGCCACCATCCGCAATGCTGAGTTGGCGGTAAAGAAGCATTTTGTGAAGAAGGGATTCCTTAACACCAGTGTGAAGATTGTACAAGAACGCGATACACTTAACCGTGGTGGTGTGCGGTTACGCATTAACGTAGATCTTAAAGCAAAAGTGAAGATTCATGAAATTAAGTTTGAGGGCAACGATCAGATATCGAGCACCACGCTCAAAAAGAAGTTAAAGAAGACAAAAGAGCACCCTCGCATTTCCATCCACCGCGAAGTGTTGAAAACATTGATCAGCGCAGTAAAGGAGCCAGCCAATGTAAAGGAATTTTTCCGGGATTCGGCAGCCGAGAAAACCACTTGGAGGCAAGCGAAAGAATTCATCAACAGAACAGTAAAACCCAACTTCTTCGTTGGCTCTAAGTTCATCCGCACAGAGTATGAAGAAGACAAGAAAAAGTTGATTTCGTTCTACAATACCCAAGGCTTCCGCGATGCCGAGATTGTATCTGATTCCATCTCAAATTACAATAGCAGTAAAATTGATATTCACTTCAAGGTGAAAGAGGGTAGAAAGTACTATTTCCGCAACATTATTTGGACGGGCAACTACTTGTACACCGCAGCTACGCTCAACAAAGTGCTCGACATCAAAAAAGGTGATGTCTACAACCAAGAGATGATTGACAAGAAGACCACCTTCAATCCAAAAGGCGCTGACATCAGCGGCTTGTATATGGACGATGGTTATTTGTTCTTCCGAGTTACCCCAGTAGAAGTTGCTGTGGCGGGCGATTCGATCGATGTAGAGATGCGCATTTTTGAGGGCGAGCAAGCGACCATTGATGAAGTGACCATTACAGGAAATGAACGCACCAGCGACCATGTTATCCGCAGGGAATTGACTACCATTCCAGGTCAAAAATTCCGGAGAGCAGACATCATTCGCACGCAGCAACAGCTCTCGCAAATGGGGTATTTCAACCCACAAAAAATCGAACAAGACATTCGCCCCAATCCGGCAAACGGAACTGTTAACATCGGTTGGAAAGTGGAAGAACAATCCAATGACCAAGTGCAGCTCTCAGGTGGTTGGGGTGGTTTCTTCGGTTTCGTAGGCACGGTGGGTCTTACCTTCAATAATTTTTCTTTGCGCAACGTACCGCACATTAAGAAATGGAGACCGTTGCCTGTAGGTGATGGCCAGCGTTTGTCACTGCAAGTGCAAGCCAATGGTCAATCATTTCAGAGTTATAATATTTCGTTTACCGAGCCGTGGCTGGGCGGTCGCAGACCAAATGCACTTACCATCAGCTTGAACCACTCTGTGTCGCGCCTTCCTACACGCGATTTGCGCGGAGGTCTTGCTTTCAACGACAATGCCTCGCTCCGTCAGTCTGGTATTACTGTTGGCTTCGGGCGCAGATTAGAGTGGCCCGACAACTATTTTTCGCTCACACATTCATTGTCGTATTTGGTGTATGACTATGCAAACTATTTCGGTTCGGCCACACTGCCTACCGTTGGTGTTACCCGCAACTTCAAGTTGAATACCACGTTGGCGCGCAATAGCATAGATAATCCGATGTTCCCTACGGCCGGCTCTTCTGTTTCGCTCAGCTTGGATTTAACACCGCCCTATTCCATTTTCCGCAGCGCGGAATACTACAACGATGTAAACCAGCGCTATCAGTTTATAGAGTTGCACAAGTGGATGCTCGACACCAAGTTTTACGTAAAAGTGGTGGGCAGCAAAAAGCCGCAAGGCCGCAGTTTGGTGCTGGAAGCAAAAGCACATATGGGCTTTATAGGTACCTACAATGACAAAGTCGGCCCCGGCCCATTTGAAAGATTCTTGGTGGGTGGTGCGGGTTTGGCCGGTGGTTTCAACTCTTTTGTATTGGGCCAAGACATTATAGGCCTGAGAGGTTATTTGGATAATCAGGTAACTCCGCCTCTATATGCCGCCCGCGGGTCGCGTGCAGTAAATGGCATTGAAGGAGGTATTGTGTACAACAAGTTTGGCTTTGAGTTGCGCTATCCGGTAGTTACGAGCCAATCGGCAACTGTATACGGTTTTGTATTCACCGAAGCAGGCAACAACTGGGACAATTATCAGCTGTTCAATCCGTTTGATTTGTATCGTTCCGCTGGGTTTGGCGCTCGCATTTTTATGCCCGCATTTGGCTTGATTGGGTTGAATTGGGCTTACGGGTTTGACAAGCTGCCGAACGCGCGAGACGTAAGTGGATCGCAGTTCCACTTCACAATCGGTCAGCAAATCAGATAAAAAATGAGGAAATTAGCCTTCATTGCCTGCTTTTTCATTTTCGGCCTGAATTTTGTCAATGCACAGAAGTTCGGGTACTTTGACTCTGGCTATGTACTGAGTAAAATGCCTGAATATGCCAAAGCGCAGGGCGAGATTGATCAGCTTTCTGCCGCGTGGCAAAAAGAAATTGAAGAGATGCAAGGTAAGGTAGATGCCTTGTACCGCGCATTTCAAGCAGAACAGGTACTATTGACAGAAGAAATGAAGAATGAGCGCCTGGAGGAAATAAAACGGAAGGAAAACGAGCTGAAAGACTACCAGAAAAAGGTTTTTGGTTTTGGTGGACTCTTTTTTTTGAAAAAACAAGAATTGATTAAACCTTTGCAGGATAAGGTATTTGATGCGGTAGCAAAAGTGGCAAAAACGAACCGGTTGGCGATTGTCTTTGATAAATCGGCAGAACTGGTGATGATTTACACCGACCCGCGGCACGATTACACCGACTTTGTTTTGGAAGAACTAGGATTAGGCGACCCGAATGATAAAATAAAATAAACCAGTAACTAAATTAAGATGAGAACACTTTTCGTAGCACTGCTTTGCGGATTAGCACTAACAACCGCGCAAGCTCAAACTCAGAAAATTGGATTTGCAGATTGGGAATATATCTTCAGCCAAATGCCGCAATACAAACAAATTGACAGCGAGTTGAAGACGCATGGCTCGCAGCTGGAGAACACAATGAAAGCCAAGCAGCAGGATTTTGAAGCAAAATATAAGGCTTACCAAGCAATGCCTGCCACTACACCAGAAGCGATTCGCGCTGATAAGGAAAGAGAGTTACAGCAATTGCAAGAAGGCTTCCAGAAGTTTCAACAAGAGGCACAGGCATCTTTGCAAAAAAAGCAAGCTGACTTAATGGCTCCAATCATGGAAAAAATCGGAAAAGCAATTGAAGAAGTAGCAAAGGAGAATGGTTATAGCTTCATCATCAATCCGCAAATTTCAGGTGGTGTAGATATTTTGTTGTATAGTGATGACCAATACGATATTTCAAACTTGGTATTGAAGAAGTTCGGTATCACACCTGCACCGGCCGCTGCAAATACTACACCTGTTAAGAAGCCTTAAAAATATTTCGCTTTTTGTTAAAGCCCTTGCTAAAACAAGGGCTTTTTTTATTCTCCTATTTTTTTGACAATCTCTCGTTTAGGTATGCGGATGCCGAGCACTGCCACCAGTTCTTCTGATCCGTCTGCGCGCGTTTGCATCATTGGTTTTGTGTAAAGTAGCGAATCGGTGCCGAGCTTTTGAATATTGTCTCCCAACTGTGTTGCGCCACCTGCCAGGTAAGCTTCCACTATTTTCTTTTCTACTTCGCGCAGCAGCGAATCACTTTGGGTAAGAGCCACAATAGAAACGCTGTAAACACGCTGAAGCGAATCTATAATGGTACGATTTTTTAGTTGTTTGTCTCGCTTCTCCAATGGAAGTGCTATGGCGCGGCCAATGCCGAAGGCAGTCTCCGTAATTTCGGCTTCAGATATTTTTTTGATTTGGCTCGATTCCATTTCTTCTTTGATCTTGCGCTTCTGCTCATCAGACAAACGGCCGTTGCAAGCCGGCAAGGCAATTGCCAAAATGATAATACCCCATTTCATCATTTTAATACTATTGGTGTGCCCAAATCTAGAATCTTCTACGCCAAATCTGAAATCTAAAATAAACTTACCTTTGCCCCTGTTTTTTAGCTATGATTGAAAAGTTAACTGAAATAAAGAACCGCTTCGAAGAAATAGGGCAACTATTGGTTCAACCCGCAACCCTCAGCGACCCAAAGAAGTTTGGGCAACTAAGCAAAGAATACCGCGAATTGGAAAGGGTGGTGGTCAAATTCGATGCCTACCAAAACGCCATTGATGGGTTAAAGCATGCCAAGGATTTGCTGACCAAGGAGAAAGACCCCGAAATGCGCGAGTTGGCAAAACTGGAGATTGAAGAGTTAGAACCCAAGGTGGAATCATTGGAAGGCGAGATCAAAGAGCTATTGATGCCCAAAGACCCCAACGATTACAAAAATTGTATTTTGGAAATTAGGGCGGGCACAGGTGGCGATGAGGCAGCAATTTTTGCGGGCGATTTGTGGCGTATGTACCAGCGCTACTGCGACCGAGTTGGTTTAAAAATGTCGGTGCTGGATGTAACGGAGGGCACCGCTGGTGGATACAAAGAAGTAATCAGCAGCGTGGAGGGAGAGGGCGCCTATGGAATTTTCAAATATGAATCTGGCGTGCATCGCGTGCAGCGTGTACCGGAAACTGAAACGCAAGGCCGCGTGCATACCTCAGCTGCTTCAGTAGTAGTATTGCCTGAGGCAGAAGATGTAGATGTGGAAATCAATCCAGCAGATATTGAAGTGATTACATCCCGTTCTGGTGGTGCAGGTGGGCAGAACGTAAACAAGGTGGAAACCAAAGTGCAGATGACGCACAAGCCTACGGGCATTGTGATTACTTGCCAGGTAGAAAGATCGCAGCATGGCAACCGCGCGCGTGCAATGGTAATGTTACGTGCAAAGCTTTATGAACTTGAGCTCGAAAAGAAAAATGCAGGAATTACTGCCTCGCGCAAGAGCCAAGTGCGCAGTGGCGACCGCTCAGAAAAAATTAGAACCTACAACTATCCGCAAAGCCGTGTGACGGATCACCGAATCGGCTTCACTCAATATAATCTTCCGGCTGTAATGAATGGTGATATCGATGAATTCATCAATCAACTGAAGATTGCTGAAACTGCTGAAAAGATGGCGAACGCTAATTGATTCGGTGATTTGCTAATTCGATGATTCGATAATCGTGAATCATCAACAAATTAGCACATCAACGAATCAGCAAATCTAATTCTCTTCGCTGTTCTTGATTTGCTCGTCCAGTATTTTGTTGATGAGTTCCATCTGGCGTTCGTTGATCTGGTTGCTCACCTTTGCCTGTTTCTTCATGAAGCGGAACATCGCATTCTTTTTGATTTCGTACGCAATGAACACCGTGTATTTCTTTTCTTTTTCGTTATAGAATTTTTTCTCGCCCACCTTTCGAAGGTCTGCCAACTCAGTATCCATCACTTGGCGTGCCAGGCTTTGAAACTTCTCCGCCACATCGGCACCGCGCTCGTTTTCGGTTTGACCCATGTAATTGTCCGCAACCTGCTTCATCGTTGTGTTTACCTGACCGGCCAAAAATGTTTTGGCCTCCATGTCGGCTTTACCGCGTGCAATGTTGTCTGAAGAACTTTCTCCTTTGCCACTGGCGCGGAAGAATCGGTTGTTAGATTCATATGCAGAGCCACTAAACGGTTCTTTCACTTTTTGTCCGAAAGGGCTGTTGGCGCAAGAAGAAAAGACTAAAACGGCTAGAATCGCAAAAACAATGGCTTTCATAGTTGTCGAGTTTATTTTGCGAAAATAAGGAAAAATTGTGCCAGAGTGTCCCCCATCCCAAAACTGCCATTATCTTTGGGTATGATGAAAAGCAAAATAGTTCTATCCTTGACCCTGATAACATGTTCAATATTTGGGTTTTCGCAAACAGCCGAAGAGATCAGTTCACTCGCCCAAAAAACTTGTGATTGCTTATCGGGTAAGACAATTGATTTCAAAGACAAGTCGGCCGTGCAAGTAGCTTTAGGGCTTTGCTTGATGGATGGAATTCAGAGCTTGAATTTGCAGGTTGAACTTTCAGACGCAGGAGCGATGCAGGAGTTGGGAAGAAAGGTTGGCGTTGTAATGGTTGGAAAGTGCCCTAAGGTGTTTGAAGTATTGGTCAAAGATGAAATGGCTAAGAGATCTTCAGAAGAAGCAAACTCGGTCTCGGGCAAAGTGAAGGCCGTGGACGCAAAGGATTACTTGACCATCACATTAGTAGAAGACTCCGGCAAAGAGCACAAAATATTATGGATTTATTATTTTGAAGGATCGGATCAATATGTTCAAGATCCCCGATTATTGAAAGGCAAGAACGTGACGATTGATTACACAATGAAAGAAGTCTATATGGAAAAATCCAAGGAATACGTGACCTCTAAGCAAGCCGTCAAGATGGTTACCCACTGATTTTCCCACAAAGTTCATAAGTTTTTTCCCTCGGCATTTTACCCAGCGACCGATTAGTCGTATCATAGTCAAAATGCCTCCACAAATTGACCTTGCTATTGTTTTAAAGGCCAAAGCTGGCGATACCGCGGCCTTTCGGCAGTTGGTACAAGTATACCAGTCGTATTTGTATTCGGTTGCCTATCGCTACCTGGGTGCCGTGCACGAGGCAGAAGACGCAGTGCAGGAAACATTTGTGAAAACTTGGAAAAACCTAAGTCAATATAGGGCAGAAACAAAATTCAGTACATGGCTTTACCGTGTTTTGATCAATCATTGCCTTGACATTAGAAAACAAAGTGTATTTCGAGCAATGCGGAATTTGGTAGACTTTGAAGCCACTGATCAGGTATCAGCTTATACCACGCCATTCACAGAACTGGCACAGGCTGAGCTAAACCTGGCGATTCAACAAGCCGCTGAGGCCCTGACAGGAAAGCAAAAGATGGTGTTTGTGTTGCGCGATTTAGAAGGATTGGAGTCAGCAGAGGTGTGTCAATTATTGGACCTGGACGAAACGCAAGTGAAAAGCAATTTGTACTACGCCCGAAAAAAGATGTATGAGCTTTTAAAAGATAAGATTTGAACAACTATGAAATGCAGTGATTGGGAAAAGCAAATCTGGGTACTGCCGGAGTTATCGGAAGATGACCGACAGCAAGTGCTCGCGCATGCGGAAAAATGTGAAAACTGTGCATCACAGCTAGTACACGCAAAAAAGCTTGCTGCGTTTACTGCGGCCACCCAGTTGGCTGAGCCTGCGAATGCAGGCCGCCTGACCAGCCAAATCATGCAGTCAATTGTGGGCACGCCTGCATCAACTCCGTCAATCCTGGAATGGATAATGAACTACGGCTTGCGTGCAACATCCATGGCTCTGGTCGTTTGGTTCATCATAGAACAAGTGCCGGCAGAGCAAATCAGCAAGCGGATATCTAGTTCCGCCAACGTGACTTTAAGCACACCTCAGTTTTTTGATGTGTACCGAGACAGCCGGTCTTCTAAAAACATTTCTTTTTATGCACAATATCAAAAACTCAAAAACAATAAATGAGATGAAAACTGTTAAACTGTTCAAGAATATCTCTTTCGCTGCCATCATCACTTTGGTTTTAGCAGCTTGTGAGCACAGTGTCAAAACAAAAACCCAAGTACATGAAGATGGCAGCATTGACAAAATGATTGTTTTGTCGGAAAAAGGAGCCGAGGGCATCAAAAAAAACTATTTCAACATTGGTGAAGGCACCGGCTGGAGTATTTCTGTCGACAGTGTAAAAACGCGCCAACCTAACGATTCTACATTGAAAACAAAATACAGCTACACCTTTCAAAAATCATTTCGATCGGTGGCGGACGCAAATGCTGAATTAGCAACCCCGAACGACTCACTGTTTCGAATCACCAGCCAATTTAAAAAACAATTCAGGTGGTTTTACACCCATTACGCGTACTCAGAAACCTACCACCAACTCAACCGTTTTGCGCTGCCCATTACAGATTACCTGACAGAAGCCGACCGACAATTTATTAGACAATTACCTGCCGAAGGTGGAAATATCTCGAAGGCAGACAGTTTGTTTTTGAAAAAATTAAACGAGCGGATTTTTGATGAATACGGACCGAGGGCATGCTTTGAAGAGTTCTTTGCCTCGCTGTTGAAATTTTCTGATACTCGTTACGCAGAAAATCTCAACAAGAACAAAGAGAATATTTTTCAGGCTTTTAAAAGTGACGAGTCGGGGTTCAACTTTTTTTCTGATAACAACAACGGAAAATCTTTCGACATTATTTCTCCCAAAATGGCCGACAGCTTAGGGATTGATCGCAACTCAAAAGCATACAAAGCCAGTATGCAACTGTTAGAGTCAAAAATTGACTTTGCTGGCTGGGCACAACATGGAGCGTTTCAGCATTGCACTGAATTAGACGGTGAATTGGTCAAACACAATGCAGATTCCGTATCGGGTAATCGCTACTATTGGTCGCCACCGTATTTGAAGTTCGCCTTTGAGGACTATACCATGCAGGTAACTACCCGTAAACCTAATTTGTGGGCGTGGGGCATTACTGTGCTTGTGTTGGGCGCAACGGCTTGGCAGTTGGTGAGAAAGAAAACCTACTAGGCATAAAGCTTCTCAATCTCACCATGGTATTTCTCCATCAACTTTGTACGCATGGTTTTAAAAGAGGCGCTGAGTTGGCCGCCTTCGGCAGTCCACTCTACATCGCTCAGCACAAACTTCTTCACTCGCTTGTAGTTTTCCAACGCTTCGTTGAGCCGATCCACCTCCATTTGTATTTTTGCAATTACCTTAATGTTGTGTACCATGTAGGTTGGCGATGTCCAATGTATATTGTTTTGGGTGCACCAATTTTTCAGTGTTTCAAAGTTGGGTACAATCAGGGCGCTCACAAATGGTTTGTTGAACCCAAACACTAAACATTGAAAGATAAAGGGAGATGTAGTAAAGAAGCTTTCCAGCGGCTGTGGAGCGATGTAAATACCGGAAGTGGTTTTGAAAATATCTTTCTTGCGGTCGGTGATTACCAAAAAATGTTTGTGTGCCCATTTGCCTACATCTCCTGTCCGCAACCAACCATCGTTGGTTATCACCTGCGCGGTCAGTTCAGCGCGCTTAAAATAGCCTTGCATGATGTTTGGGCCACGGACTAAAATCTCCCCTTCACCCTGTTCGTCCATTTGTTCCAGTTTGATTTCTACGCCCGGCACTGGCAACCCAACCGTGCCAAATTTGTGGAAATCTGGTCGGTTTACTGAGATAAAAGGAGAGGCCTCCGTCATGCCGTATCCCGCCAAGGTGATAACGCCTGCGGCCGAAAATAAACGGCTGATTTCAGGACGAAGTGCAGCAGCGCCTACCGCCATGTATTTCATTTCGCCACCCAATGCGGTACGCCATCTGTACAAAACCAACTGCCGCGTAACGAAAAGTTTAGATCCAAAGAAAAAACTGCTGCGCTTTTCATCGCGGTACTTTTCGCCCACAGCCATTGCCCACGCAATTACGCGCCTTTGCCACCAGCTTTTGCCCATGGCCTGCTGTTGTAGAATGTTGTACATGCGCTCCAACGTTTTTGGTACGGTGGTGCAGAAGTAGGGTCGCACCGATTTGAAGTCGCGGCTAACGTGTTGCAGTTGCTGACTAAAATAAATATTGACGCCAAACGCGATGTAAGCGTAGCAACTGGTTCGCTCAAATATGTGGCTGAACGGTAAAAAACTTAACGCCCGATAGCCAGCCTCTAAAGGCAAAATGGGCAGTATGGATTTGATATTGCTCACCACATTGTAGTGTGACAGCATTGCGCCCTTTGGTTCACCTGATGTTCCGCTCGTGTACAAGATGGCGAGCAGGTGCTGAGCTGTAATGTTTGTTTTGATTTCTTCTACTCGCTTGAGTTCTTCCTGAGAGGCAACGTAAGCTAATGCCGGCCATGTATCACCCGCATGGTCCTCCAAGATGAAAACACTTGATTGAGGTTTGATGGATTGAACTTTCTTCATCAGCTCATCGTCCGCCACCAATACCAGTCGTACTTCAGTTTCTGTCAAGATGAAGGAAATTTCTTCTGTAGAAGATGTGGGGTGAATTGGCACAAGTATCAAACCCAACTGTTGGCAAGCGAAATCAGCCATCATCCAATATGCACTACCCATGCGGGGTATCAACGCCACCTTTTCGCCCGATTGGAAATTATTTTTGTTAAGCCACGCAGATAAATGGTTGACCCGCTCTTGAATTTGTTGGGTGGAGAAGTGTATCCATTTTTCGCCATCCAATTGACTGAGCGATTTTTGCTGGGCATATTTTGTTTGTTGATAAGGTAACAGATCAAATACGCGATGAAAGTCAACTTGACTCATGCAGCGGTTGGGTTTGGTTCCACATACAACACATCGTAAAGCACTTCAAAAAACTCGGGGAAGTCGGGCAGGTTGTTGTGGCGGGCGCCATCAATAGCATGCAGCGTCACCTTGTCGGTATGTAGGTTGCGCAGCATTTCGCTCTGCTGGAATGAGATCAATCGATCTTTGGTGCCGTGTATGATGTGCACCGGGCAAGACACTTGTTTTAGATACAGGTCAGTGCGCAAATCGTAGTGCATGAGCCAGCGCAGCGGTAAGAAAAATGCATATCGCTTGGCATTGTACAAAAAACTGAAATAGGGTGAATCTAAAACCAATAATCGTGGGTGGTTTTGCGATGCTACATGCGTGGCGATGCCTGTTCCAAACGAGCGTCCAAACACCACAATTCGATCTTGTGCGTAATGCGCGAGCAACCATTTGTACAAGAACTGGGCATCGTCAAACAATTTTTGTTGCGTCCGCTTGCCCCGACTTTTGCCAAACCCTCGGTAGTCCATCATAAAAAAGTCATACCCATTGCTCACAAAGTCTTTGGCAAACTTGCCCCAGCCTTTAATGCTGCGCGAGTTGCCTTTAAGGTAATAGATGACGCCACGAGAATTGGGAACCTTGAAATAGATGGCATTGATTTTACCACCATCGGGCATATCAAAATTCAGCTCCTCAAACGGAAACGCATACTGGTACTTGAAGTGCGTGGCCAATATTTCGGGCCGAAAGAAAAATAGATGTTGGAAAAACAACACGGCCAAGCACAAGGCCGCATAAAGACACCCTAACGCCAGCACCAGACTAATGACCATGCAGTGGATTTGGATACGGCAATCAAAATAGGCAATAATAGCGGGAATGTAAAACATCCCTAAAACATGACGACTATCATGCTCTTACAGCGGCATTTTTATTGGTTGAGTACCTGTCCAAGCTTCACATGGTATTCTTTGAACTCTCGCAGATTGCCATGCGCACCTTCTGGTATCACAAAAAACTCATCGGCATCTTTCAACAACGGCTTTAATCGAAGGGCGGAGCTCATCGGTGTGATCATATCGTTGGTGCCGTGGAAGATCACTATTCTACAATCAGATTTTGCAAGGTGTTGGTGGGTGGGAAATTCATAACTAAATGGCAGCACTGAAAAAACTGGTTTCAGCCAAGGCACAATGGCGCCACGCAATTCATCAAAAGGCGTTTCTAAAATCAATAACGAAGGCTTTGCTTCGGTGGCCAGGTGCGAGGCGACCGCGGTGCCAAGCGATCGACCATATAACACTAGCTGTGCCGGTGGCTTGGGCAAATTGTGTTTTGTCCACTGCCAAACCAATTTGGCATCGGCATACAACACTTGTTCATTTGGTTGGCCAGTGCTTTTGCCATAGCCTCGGTAATCCATCATCAATACTTCGTAACCGTGTTGTGTAAAGTCTGCAGCGTACTTGCCCCACCGCTGAAGGTTATCTCGATTTCCATGGAAATACAAGATTAAACCCTTGGGCGGTTGCAAAGTTTTAAAGAGCAGCATATTGATTTTGTGCCCATCGGGAGTGGGAATGAAATGTTCTTCAAAAGGCTGATCAAAGGCAAACTGGTAGGAGGCATCCAGACGCACGCCCTGAAAAATGATTTTGTCTTGCAACAATTGAAACGCCACCGTTAAAATTACGAAAGTGGCCGCCAAAATCACCAGTGCTTTTTTGAGTCTGTTTTTCAGCATACGGCCCGCAAAGTTACAAGATTGAGCCCAACTGACTTTTGTCATTTTTTGATTTGTGTTAACCTCGTAGCATTGGTATACCAAAACAAACGGCTATGAAGCGCTTACTCATATCCATGAAAAAGAAGGTAGACCCTTCCCATAAACTTATTGCAACAGAATATGTAACGGATGAAGAAATCAAAGCCATACGAAAAAAGTATGGCAACCAGTTTGACCCTGATGAGCCTATCGTGCAATACCTCAGCGATCAACTGGTGATGATATCCTTCATCGTTTGGATTGAAGATTAGTTTACAATGACCCCCAAAAAATATATTTTAAAACCTTTTTCCCTCTCCCACCTTTAACATCGAACCGTTATGAAAGTATATGACGAAAAACACATCAAAAACATTGTTTTACTAGGCGCCCCCAAAAGCGGCAAAACGCTAATGGCCGAAGATATGCTCTTCGAGGCCGGCATTACCCACCGCAGGGGCACCATCGAAGGAAAAAACACAGTCAGTGATTGCCACGAGATCGAACAAGAGCGTGGCAATTCTGTTTTTGCCACGGTGCTGCATACCGAGTGGCGCGACTACAAAATCAATGTGATTGACACTCCCGGCTTTGACGACTTTGCGGGCGAAATGATTTCCGCGTTACGCGTGGCCGACACGTGTGTCATCGCCATCAATGCCCAGCATGGAGCTGAGGTTGGCACTGACCTTATTTGGAATTATGTGCAGCAATTTAACAAGCCTGTGATTTTTGCCGTGAACCAAGCAGACCACCCGAAGGCTGACTTTGACGCAGCGCTGGCATCATTGAAAGCACACTATGGAAATGCAGTTACGCAAATGCAGTACCCTTTCAAACAAGGTGAAGGTTTCAACGCTATCATCGACCTGTTGAAAATGGTGATGTACCAATTTTCTGCCAACGGAGGCAAGCCAGAGAAGTTGCCCATTCCTGAAGGAGAGCAAGAAAACGCCAATAAGCTCCACAACGATTTGGTGGAGAAGGCCGCAGAGAATGACGAGAAGTTGATGGAAAAATATTTTGAGAAAGGCACTTTGGATGAAGACGAACTGCGCGAAGGATTAAAACTTGGGATGGTACACCATGATGTTTTTCCCGTTTTTGTAATGTCGGCCAAAAAGAACATGGGCACCGGCCGCATGATGGGATTTATTGACAATGTGGCGCCTTCACCGCGCGATGCAAAACCCGAGTTGACTACCGCTGGAAAGGAGCTTGCGTTCGATCGTGCGCTACCCGCCTCGTTGTTTGTTTTCAAATCCCATATTGAACCCAACCTCGGCAAAATCACCTATTTTAAAGTAATGACGGGTGAAGTGACACCCTCTTCAGAGCTCATCAATTCGCAAACAGGCAGTGTTGAAAGATTCCACCAGTTGTTTATCATGGATGGAAAAACCCGCAATCCCATTGAGCGATTGGTGGCTGGGGATATTGGGGCTACGTTGAAGCTAAAAGATACCTACACCAACCAGACATTGCATGCCAAAGGCTTTGACGTTACGTTTCAACCAATTGTTTACCCTGCGCCCCGCATTCAAGTCGCAGTGATTGCCAAGAGCAAAAATGATGATGAGAAAATTGGTGAAGTGCTGAGCAAGATACACCAGGAAGACCCAACGCTGGAAGTTGCCTATTCCAAAGAGTTGAAGCAGCTCATCATCTCCGCTCAGGGTGAATTACAGCTAACCGTTTGCAAGTGGATGTTGGAGAATGCTTACAAATTGCATGTTGAATTTGTTACGCCAAAAATTTCCTATCGCGAAACCATTCACAAGCCAGCAAGTGCCAGTTATCGCCACAAAAAACAATCGGGTGGCGCTGGCCAGTTTGGCGAAGTGCATTTGAAAATCGAACCGTACTATGAAGGCATGCCAGAGCCGGCAGAGTTTAACATTCGTGGCAAAGAAGTAGTTGAATTGGACTGGGGCGGCAAGCTGGTGTTTTATAACTGCATTGTGGGGGGTGTAATTGATGCCCGGTTTATCCCGTCAATTCTAAAAGGTGTGATGGAAAAAATGGAAGAAGGACCCATCACAGGCTCGCGCGTGCGCGATGTGCGGGTGATGGTTTATGATGGCAAGATGCATCCCGTAGACTCAAACGACATCTCGTTTAAGATTGCGGGTATGATGGCGTTTAAAGAAGCGTTTATGAAAGCAGAGCCTCAATTGCTGGAGCCGATCTGCGATTTGGAAGTGCGCGTGCCCGAAGAAATTATGGGTGATGTGATGGGCGATTTACAAACACGCAGGGCATTGATTTTGGGTATTGATACCAGTGGAAATTACCAGGTGATCAAGGCACGTGCTCCGTTGGCCGAATTGGACAAATATTCTACTGCCCTTCGTTCGCTATCTCAAGGCCGCGCAAGTTTTACGCAGCAGTTGGCCGACTATGTGGCTGTGCCTTTCGATTTACAGCAGCGCTTGGCGAGAGAGGCTGTTACGGCAGAAGTTGGAGTTTGACTTGCAAAAGTTTTTGAAGTGCTCTAGCTAATTTGCATGTTGCTTATTTTGCATCATGTTGCTCACATGCCTATCAATCCAATAGGTGGTGGCAATAGTAATGAGCATGGTGGCAATCACTACATAGCCGAGCAAATCGTATCGCTGCAATGTTCCATTGGGCGCTTGGTACACAATTAAACCCGCTATAGCCGATGCTATGCCGCCAGATATTTGCTGGATAGACGAGTTGATGCTCATGAATGCGCCACGGTCTTGTGGCTGTGGCACGGCCGACATCAAGGCCGAGGAAGTAATCATACGGCAGGTGATACCCGCGAACATGAGCACACTGATGGTAATCACTACCCATACTGGCGTAATGCCCAAGGGTGTGTAAATCGCAACCATCAAACAGCTGAGCAACGTGCCAATGGCAAATACTTTGAACTTGCCCACCTTGTCGCTGATGCTGCCAACCAACGGGCCGGTTACAATGGAGAATAGGCCCACAATCATATACACCATCGGTAGTTGTTTGAGCGTGAGTCCGAGGTTATTGGTGCTAAAAGCACTGCCGAAGGGCATCAGCATAAAACCGCCCGTGGCCAATAGCACTGTGCTCAAATATGTTTTCACGTAGTCTGGCACAGAAAAAGTTTTGATTAAATGCTGAAAGGCGTTTTGTTTGGTTTTTAGATTAAGGTGGTCTGTAACCGGCTTCATGTATACCAACATCACCAAGCCCACCAAAATGCCAAAGCCGACAATCATCCAAAAAGGCGAGTGCCACCCAAATTTATTGGCAAGCGAGAGGCCTATGGGCAAACCTAAAATCTGACTTGCTGCGAAAGACATTTGCACAAAACCCATCACGCGGCCGCGCACTTCAAACGGAAACAAATCACTGATGATGGCGAAACCGACCGAGCCTATTACCCCGCCAAAAATTCCGGTAACAATTCTAGCGATTAACAAGAACTCATACGTATCAGCGATGGCGCATAGCAAGGTACCCAGCAAAAAACCGATGTAAAAAAATACCAGTAGCTTCTTGCGATCAAACCGATCGGCAAAGCCAGCGGACAGAATACCTGCCGCGCCCGCGCTAAAGGCATAACCCGATACCACTAATCCAAATTGTGCAGTAGTAATTTTCAACTTGGGTAGTAGCATGGCACCCAATGGCGAAAGCACCATAAAATCTAAAATGACGGTGAACTGTAAAATCGACAATAGCGCGATGATGAAGATTTGATAGCCGGTAAAAATTTTTTCGCGGGTTGGGTTCATGCGTGTTGGCTTATGTTGAGAACAAATCCAAAACAACAAACGTAACGATTGCTTGTGATTCTTTTTCGGAAAATCCACTACATCGGTTGCGCTGGTGAAGGGCGGAGGCGGTGCGAGTTTATTTGTATTTTTGAAAGAACAATATTTTTCGAGATGTGCTTCCATAAATCATTCGCAAAAAGTGAACAGCAACTGATAGAGCATTACGAGGCCTCGTTTAGGAGCATACGCGAAGAGTTGGAGCTGCTGAAAGAACGATTTAGCGTGCTGATGGCGAAAGATGGCGCGTTGAAAGAGGTTACACTTGCACGCCCACAAGCAGTGCATGATTTGCTGGTGACTTATTCGCAGAAAGATAACTTACCCGCACACCTGACCAAGCCGGAGTTGAACGAATTGAAATATCTCTTTAAAACGTTGTCGGGATTTCATGATGATGGCCTTTACCGCTATCATGAAAACGGATTTGATTATTTGCCCGCACCCATTCTTACTGCTGGCGAGCCCGCGCATTTCAAACTCTTCCGCTGGGGCTTGGTTCCTTTTTTTATGTCTGATATTGAAAAGGCGATGACCATACGCACGCAAACGCTCAATTGTATTTCAGAAGAAATGCACGAGAAGCCATCGTTTCGCGATGCCTTGAAAAATGGGCAGCGCTGCTTAATACCAGTGACTGGCTTTTTTGAATGGCGTTGGCTCGATGAAAAAGGTACAGTAAAAATACCTTACTACATCACTTTTCGCGATCAGCAAATCCGTTCCATGGCGGGTTTGTACAGCCGCTGGAAGGATAAGACCACAGGCCAATACTATTATAGCTACACCGTGCTGACTACAAGGGCCAATAGTATTTTAGAATATGTGCACAACAACAAAAAACGCATGCCTGTTTTTATTGCTAAAGAAGATGAGAAAGCTTGGCTCAACCGCGATTTGAGTGCCAAAGATGTTTCGGAGCTTTGCCATCCTTCTTTGGATGAGTCGATGCGCGCGTACACGATTTCAAAAATGCTCACTACCCGCAATACCATCACCAACACGCCAGAGGTTTTGGAACCCATGAACTACAATACGGCAATTGCGGAAGCAAACCGCTACCTGCAGGCGGGCGACAACAAAAAAGCGCTCGAAGCATTTAAGGATGCCATCGCGGGTGAGAAGATTGGAATGCAAGATCTTTTGAATGCTGCCGGCCAGGAAATCAAAACCGAGTTGGTGTTGCAAGAAAGACCTGCATTTCTGGTTTGAACTAAATTGTTTTCGCTAAATCATGGCGATCAAACAAAATGGCTGCTCCCGTTTTGTTGACGTAAGCTTAACTTACAGCGTAACAGCCTGGTAGTATGCGAGTGCGCCAAGGATTATGCCTAAGGCACCAAAAATCGCCATTAGCCATCGAAACAAATTTCTCCCTTGTTGTAAACGAACAATGAAGCCCATGGCGCCCATCACTAAACTCAACTCCAGCAGCAAGCAGGCTAAATCGAATTTATCACCTGCCACATCAAGCGCAGCTACTTCGTACTCCCATTGGCGCAGCCCTTTAATTTTTCCCAATTGATTATTGATGTCGGGCATTGCCCAACGCGCGGTTTCAATGGAGGCGGAGCCGTTCATTAACTCGGATTGTTGTCTACGGATTAGATCCAACTCCATGTCAAATTTGCCAAGCCGCTCATGGATAATCAACGTGTCTTTGGGAATAATAGCTCCCGCTCGCACCAAGTCTTCAAGCAAATCGCGTTCACCCCGCATGAGCGTTTCGTTCAAAATTTTGCTGTGGTATAGCGAATACTCAGTCATTTTTTTGTTCACGCTCACGATCTCGCGGTCGCGGTAGTTGTTGGCGCCAATTTCGATGATCGAGAGGGCGGCTGCAAAAAATGCAATCATGTATGCAATGCGCATCTCGGCATTGTGCGGACGCCCGTCAGCTCCAAGATTGCCGTCAAGTTCAATCATAATAACAGCTAGATTAGATTTTTGCGCAAATAACTGAAAATTCGATGGATTTGTTTTAACGGAATGCTTGCTTCATGATTAAACTCAGGGATTTTGAAAAGAAGGTCGTGTAACTTCGCCAAAAAACATTTCATGAGTCTACATATCGAAGCTGCACCGGGGCAAGTGGCAAGCACCGTGCTGATTACGGGTGATCCGCTGCGCGCCAAGTACTATGCAGAAACATGGCTCGAGGACGCGGTATGTTATACCCAAGTGCGGGGTATGTTGGGTTACACGGGTACTTATCGCGGTAAGCCTATTTCCATACAGGGGACGGGCATTGGCATGCCCAGCACCGCGCTGTACCTACATGAACTGATACACAGTTATGAAGTGAAGTGTATCATGCGGTTGGGGACTTGTGGCGCCATCCAGCAGTCGCTACAGCTTTCAGACTTGGTATTGGCCACGGAGGCATTTGGCGACTCATGGGCAGCCGGTATGTTCATGCCGGCAGGCGCAAAATCTTCGCGGCCAAGTGCGCACATGGTTGCGCTTGCCGAGTGGGCAGCAGCGCCACTTAATATTGAACTCAAGAAGGGTGCCGCTTTCAGTACAGATTTGTTTTACAGCGAAGATATCCATCGCTACGATCAACTGGTAACACAGGGAGTATTGGGGGTTGATATGGAGACATACTTGCTCTATGCAATGACCGCTTATTATCAAGTAAAAAGTATCGCGCTACTTACGGTCAGCGATAACATCTTGACGGGTATTGCTGCACCGGTGGCTGCCAGGGAAAAACCAGGGGATGCCATGATTCGGTTGGCGTTAACAATCGCGTTTTCGATGGACTGATTATCAAGCAGGACCAGGTTTGTTTTTATAATGTTGCCGTATCACCACTTTTTGCAATAAGCGCTTCACCATCAGTTGCGCCATCACTACCCAATGGTCAGCGTCATTTGCTTCTTGTAAATATTTCTTGAGTTGTGCCTCGCTGATGTCTACGTTGTAAAGCAATCGCGAAATGTGCGTGCTAGATCGTTGATCACATTCTCGCAGTTCGTTTGCAATTTGCGCAACCAACTCCTGGTAATGGTGCGTGAGCTTTTCAGTAAACTTTGTTGGCAGGCCACTCCGCTCAAAGTCCTTGATCAATTGTTGGCGGAATGCCTCAAATAGGTCCTCGCTCGTAAGTTGCTGTTGGATGACAGTTAGATTTTGCACCACGCAAAGCACACGAAAAATCACGAAGAATCTACTTTTTGTTGATGTTTATCTGTCATCTACAGCATGATGTGTAAAAATCTCCATTCAAAAGACTCATCTTTGATAGCTAAGTACGAACTTTGCAATATGATAACTGAAAAAATACTGGTGGCTAACGTAAAATGTAGCGGTTGTGCCACCACCATCAAAAACGAGTTGCTCAAACTCAGCGGGGTGAGTGCGGTAGAAGTAGATCCTCAACAAGACGCGATCACATTAACGCATGATAACGAACATCGTGATGTGATTATCAAACGCTTGCACGCGCTGGGGTACCCAGAGGCCACAGAAGAGAACGGATTATTGCTGCAATTGAAGAGCTACGTGAGCTGCATGGTGGGGCGAGTTAATAACCGACAATAATCGATGGCGAAATCTCTGCTGATTACCCCGGAAGGAATGGAGAAGTTGAAGGCAGAGTTAGACCACCTGTGGCGGGTGGAGCGACCCGACACTACCCAAAAGGTAGCATGGGCGGCCAGCCTGGGCGACCGATCCGAAAATGCAGACTACCATTACAACAAAAAGCGACTGCGCGAGATCGACAAACGCATTCTGTATTTGCGCAAGTGCATTGATGAGTTGAAGGTTGTGCATTATTCTCCCCACCAGGAAGGCAAAGTAATGTTTGGCGCGTGGGTGGAAATTGAAAACGACAAAGGCATGAAGAACCGCTTTCGCATTGTGGGTAGCGAAGAGTTGATTGGCGCCAAAGACTACATCTCTATGGATTCTCCCATGGCGCAAGCATTACAAAAGAAAGAAGTAGGCGATGAGGTGGTGGTGAAAACGCCTACGCGTGATTTTATTTGGAGGATCACGAAAGTTGAGTATCACAAGTAATCAATAACGGCTGGGGAACCGATCGAAAACAATCGATAGTCTCCGTCAAGTGCTGGTTATTTTACTTATCTTTCAATAACCTAAACCTAAACCCGTCACCATGAAAACATTTTCGAGTCTCTCGTTTCTATTTTTTTGCGCAATGCTGTTTACCGCCTGCCAAGGCGATGGGCCGCCAACTTCTGCCAAAGAAGCGCGCGAGATGTTGGTAGGCAAGCACTGGTTTGTAAAAGATGCAGGCCTTTTGGAATCTTCTTTCCGCGCCAACAAAGGAGAGCCTTTCACCCACACATTTCAATGGCTGAGTTCATCTCAAAATCTTTCGGCTGAGAGCCGCGAGTTGCTTGCAAAGTTTATGAAAGTAACCCTTGTGCTTGACGAAAACAAGACCCCAAACGATGATTCAGGCAACGTAGCGCATTTGAGCGGGCTCGATTTGCAAGAGAAGCAAGGTTACTATTTTACTGCTACGCAAGAAGAAAATGCGAACGACCGCACCGTAAAGTTGTATGTGGTAAATATTTACCCTGACGGGCGGATCGAGAAATTCCCATTCACTATCCTACAGGGCGGAGGAAATAAAGTCGTCCTCGCGGCACCGCAAGAATTTGAGCCACGTAATTTGGTGTTGTCTTTGGAGGCACACTGATTTTTCTGTTTTACAAAAAAAGCCCGAAAAAAATCCGATTCCACCGACCCTGGCGTTTACCGCGTTAGAATTCTAAAATTACTTTTTTCGGTAATTTCCTTTCCTCCATAGCCGTAATTAAAAATGTAGTTACCGGGCTTGCCAAAAACTTTGCCTGCGTGCACGCTGCCATCGGGGCGCGTGAACTGGCCAACAAAAAGCGACTTGCCATTTTCGACTCCGGCTTCCACGGCTCCAGGTGGTATTTGTCCGGTATATCTTACCCACTTTAAGGGTACGCCACTGTTCACCAACACATCAAAAGAAGACAACTCAATTTCTCTGCCACCCCAGCCAATGTTACACTTATTGGCGATTAGCTTACCAGGGTGCACCGCCCCATTGTAGGTGCCACGGCACACAGGCAAATCGCTGCCGTTTTCATTACCGCCACTCACTGCTTTTTCAGGCACATTGCCTTGATAAGAAATCCACGTCAATTGTGGTGGTTCGGGTGTTGGCATTGCCACTTCTATTTCCTTTTCGTTTGGGATCTCTTCCTCTTTTGCTACCAATGGGTAAAAGTTAAGGTTCAAACTTTCGAGTTGGGAAAGTCGGTAGGGGATAGTGGTTGAAACGGTTTGCTTCAATTCGTCAGATAGTCGATTGGGCCGCAGATTCACCGCCATAAAGAGTAGAAAGGTTTCAGCAAGATCTTCGCGCTTTGGATTTTCTTTGGCGTAATTGGAGATAAATGCGCCATCCATTTGTTGCGCGCGCAGCCAACCAATGGAAGACGCGTGTTCCGCATCAAGCGAAGTATGCGTTGCTTCGTGCACCAGCGTTTCTTCAAGTATTCCATCTTTCACATACAAATCTGCTTGGCCCACGTGGATGAGAATATTGTTGTTGCCTCCACCAAACGGCTGTGTGCCCTTATGGATCGAAACTGTTTTCACGTCTCTGCGCAGGCAGGTTGGCAATTGCCCAATCACCCATGCATATTTTTTTGCCTCTGCGCGCGCAACGGTGCCACTGCCAAACTCAGGGTTCACCTGCACCTCGGTGGAGAGGTCATCGTCAAACGTGACGCTGAAAAGATAGGCGTTGACTGTGACCCACGTGTTCACCCTTCTATCAAACATGGAGCGCATACCCTGACCCACGGGTGTGAGCGACTCAAATGCAGAGGGATCGTTTGGTGTGATCACGTCCGGGTCGAGGAAGATGGTGCCATGATAAGGGGGTGTGTTTGATTTTTGATTCGTTGGCGTGACTTGCGCGAATGTGGTAACGGTAGTCGCCAGCAAGAGGATGATTGAGCATAGTTGAGTTGACATGTAATGAGCTAGGTTGGTTGAAATGAAGGTAGTGTTTTTTTGACTATTTATCCTAGCAAACGCATTTTGAAGACGTGTTTGACTTCAAAACAAAAAGTAGTTGGGCCGCTTTGAAAAAGCATTTACACCCATCGCTCGATTGGGCGGGTCAAACACGTGGGTCCGCCTCCGCCCTTTACACTAATCTCTTGGCCATCGTATTCGTGCACGACACAGCCAGCTTTTATCAAACCTTCTTTTGTTTTGGGATTGCCCTTCACCATCACCACCTCGCGTGGAGCGATGGCCAACACATTGCAGCCCATCGAATCCCACTCGCTATCGGGTACTTCTACAAACGAGAACCCGCGGTGGATCAATTCATCGCGAAAAGCAATGGGCATTAAAGGAGAATAAACAACGGCCAGATTTTTATCTACCGGGCTCAGCACTGACATTAAATGAAAAACATCTGAGGGGCCCTTGTAATGTGGCATGGGTGCCACCACCACTTCAATGCCATTGGGCTCAAGCAAGTGCTTTAACTGACGGATGCCCTCGGGGTTGGTGCGATACGTATGGCCCACTGCCAATGTGCGTTCATCGAGCCAAGCTACATCGCCACCCTCAAGCGTGCCGGGTGGGGTAATGGTACCCAGTACTTGAAGCCCAAATGTTGCAAAGGTTTTTTGTTGGGCGGCTGGTTCGGGCATTCGCGCAGCCTTGCCCATGTTCAACACAATCATTCCAAAGTCGGTGGCAATGGTCGCATCGCGGCAGTAGATAGAGTCCATTGTGACGGAGTCATCTTGCGGCAGGGTAAATACGGTGGCGCCTGTTGCACGGATGATATTTTCAAACGCAGTGTACTCATCACGTGCGGTGCCTAAATCAGGTTTTGCCAAAAAGTTGAGCGCACGCCAGTTTTGTTGCAGATGCTGCTCGTTGACAAACGCAGCGTTTACAGGTTTGATGATGATGGATTTGAGTTTACCAAATTCTGAATGACAGGTGGGGATCATGGGTTTTCTTTGAAAGGGTTATTTCAAAGATACGTTTTTGAGATTTGAGTGCTTCTTGGAGACGCGAGAATGCTGGGTGGCTGGTCGGCTTCTGTTACTAACGAAGCATTTCTGCCTGCCACTCCAGATAATCTTTCTTTGCGTGGGCTGCACGTTGGGTATGCGCATACTGCAGCAATCCTATGGCACGTACAAATAAATCTAAGCTTTCGCTGTTGAAACCAGTCTTCGGATCAAAGTAAGAGAAGTTGCTGGTAGCAAATCGCCTCAAAGTGTCCCGCTCTTCTTGATTGAGGTACAATGGATCGGGTTGTTGCAATAATAATTGTATCCATTCTTTACCCTTTGCTTCGTTGGCCGCAAGTTGGCTTTGCACCGCTTGTGCAGTTTCCAAGGAAACTGGGTCCTGATAAGCGGGCTGCATGATACCCATGATGGTGGCGTAGTAAGCGTACGTTTCTTGCGCTTGTTTCTCGCACGCTTGCCATCGGCTTAACTTTTCTTTCCATGTCGGAACCGCCCCAACCCGTTCAGCCGTAGCGTATGCGAGCGCGTAGATGCGCCTATCAGCATACGCCAATTCACCGGATGCAATTTCCTTTTCCTGTTGAAGCTGGCGGAGGATTTCGCCCGCTTGCTTTTGGGCGTAACGCTGGCTATTGAATTCGAAGGTTTTAACGCTTTGTGCTTGGTCACGAATGGTTTCGAGCAGTTGGATGTCATTGGCCAATACTTCAAGTTGCCGGGGCAACTGCAGCGTGGCAGAGGTAAGCACATCGGCCAAGTTGTCGGCATCACGCACCTGTGGTTGATTCACATCCAATTCCGTAGCGTTGCGATTGTTGAAGTAACCTTGGTACAAATCTGGGTACGAATACACATCCGACTCTTGCGCATATCGTTCTCGAAATGATTTGTCATCCAGTAGCACTGGATTTTCTTTTAGAGTAACTGAGCGGTAAACAAAATCAGTCATCATTTCTTGCAAGTGTTCTGGCTCGCGAAAAATAACCCAGGCCGATTCGATGACGTTTTCCGCAGCAATGTTAAGTCGATTCAGATAGGCGACACGATCTTCTGTGCTGGGGTGCGAAGCCCACTGGTCTTCAACCACTACTCTGCTACTGGCAAGGCGTTTCGCGGCAGCCTCGTCTACTACCGGCAGCCCGTTCACCACCGGTAGGCTAAAGTCCTTGGCAAAGTGCTTCATCACTTCAACATGGTTTGGAAACATGTTCCGGGCCTTCAGGTTGTCGCTAATCCAATTGTTATAGGTCTGATATAATTTTTGCTGAGTAAGATTTGCCATATCAAGTTTCATGAGTGCTGTAGCCAGCGCGCTGCTGCCTGCTGTTGACGCAGCCACCGCATCGGCATGGAATTCCATTTGCCGCGACAAGCCCATGTACGATTTATTGATGAGGCCATACATCTGCTGCAGTATCCATTGGATACCTTGAACAATACGTACCGTGATATTGGCAAAAAAGGCAAAGTAGCCACTGATGTTGCCCCAGCTTTCCAATGCGTTGCCATAACCCCGGTTATCGTACAACAAGTTGAAGATAATCTGGTTCACATTATACACATAACTCCCCAGCTTCATGCTTCGTTGCGAGAAGTGTCCGAACTCGTGTGCCAGCACAGCTTTAAATTCGCTTACTGTTAGCACGTTCACTAGTCCTAGACCAATTTGAAGGTTTTTTCGAATTGGCAAAAACATACTCCAAAATCCGGAATCGTAAAATACAGAAGCATTCACGTCAGAAGAAAAATAAATGCGTTTGGGAAATGGCGCGCCAATCTCTTTGGTCAGCTGTTCAATAAACGAGAACAGTTCGGGTTGCTGTTGGCGTGTTACTTCTACTAGGTGCGAGCGGTCGACCTTGTTACGCGCGAATAGAAACTTGATGAGGAAGAACAATACCATTAAGCCCAAGCCAGCCAAGCCAAGGCCAATCATCAGAGTAATGAAAGATGGGTGCAGCAAAATAAAGGCAATCCCGCCATAACCAGCAGCAAGGGCAAGGCCCATCGCAAGGCCCATCAGCAGTACGTATACAATAATAAACAACACGATGGCGCCAGTTACTTTCAACACCTCACTTTTGAAGGAGGCAGAAGGTTCAGTGACGTTTGGGTCTACGTGGGAGGGGGAGGCAGGATAGCGCATGCTTAGTGAAAGTTATTGCGCTCAATATCTGATAAATGATCTTTTTTTTAAAACTGGCGCTCAAATTTTTGTTTGAGACCAGCGTCCAGGCGGCTTTTGACAGTTGGTGATGGCAGAAGCTACCAAGGGGGAATGGTGGGAGGGTGATTAACCGAAGTACCCGTCAGACCAAAGGGAATAAAGACTTACCAACAGTAACGGAAGTGACCTGTACAAGACTGGAATTCTTTTTGTGTTCTTCATCATTACACCCACTAGTACCAACGCGCTAATTAAGGTAGTACTGGCCGCACCTAGCACCAGCATTTCACTGTACCCTTTTCGACCGATTTCATAAAATTGTAATCCGATCACAGCAACTACAAGAGTCGCGCCACCGCTTGGGCGGTCATAGGAGGTATTTTAACGCCTGTTAATTTTAGACCTGCTGATGTGAAAGCGAAGCGTAAAGATTTCTTGCTCCACGATTTACATCACGGTGAAGCTTTCTTTCCGGGCCACTCATGTGTTCAAATTCTTCCAAAAGTCCTTCCAACAAAGCTTTGGCTTCTTGTTTCTTCGAACACGCTGCAAGAAAAGCACCATACTCAACCCGATGTTTAAAATTTGCAAATGGCTTGTTCAGATCTTGGAAGATTTTATCTGCGGCTTCAGATTTCCCTTGATAATGTAGTGCCCACGCATACAAAAACCGCTGCTCTGCGTTTTTAAAAATTTTTTCACTTTCCAGTTTTTCACCAAGCACGATAACTTGATCGTAGGTTTTTGTCCTGAACTGTGCATCTAGGAGCTTCATACGGACGCCCGGATCATCTTCCATAAACCCGGTTAATGTGCTTTGATAGAGATTGATCGCATCTGCATAACGACCTATCTCCATGTAAGCATCTGCCAGATTTAGCTTATTTTTTGTGTTATCACTGAAGCGCAAGGCTTTCTCTAGTTGTTCTGTTTTGTGATTGGAATTAACAACTTCCTTGATCGTCTCTGTAAGTGAGTTTAAATTTTTTCGGCTGTAGTACTGATCGAAAAGATACAAAATACTACCCAGCCCGGGAAAGAAAATGATAAACCAATACCAACGCTGTTCTGCATTGTTGCGACAAGCCAGATAGAGGGTGACTGCTTGGAGAATCAGTACAGGAGTGTAAAACCTTAACATTGGGCGAAGTTAATAATCCTCGTGGTTTTGGCAATCTGGGGGATCTTTTGGTTTTTTGCGCTATCTCGCACGCTCAAGCCGCTGGGCGTTCGTCCTTGCAACGAAGCTGAATTATTTCTCACCCACTACCCCTGCTCGTTCCGCGAAATAATTAGGCTTCTTATGCAAGGACTGAGAATTAGCTTTCTAACGCTATCTGCAATTCATAAAATTTATTGTGCTGCTTGTGTTCAATCTAGATTTTGTCATTCCGAGTGCAGCGAGGAATCTTTTGCTTTGTTGTGCTACCGCGCACGCTCAAGCCGCTGGGCATTTGTGACTTTGCCACTGTTGATAATAAATTCCTATTTTGCTGACGTTCCTAAAGTTTGATTACATGATTGTTAAGAAATTGGCTGTACCCCTCATCAACGAAAAACTCTTACAGCAAGTAGAACACTGTTACATCGCTACCTCGGCCATTTCTGAAGAAGGTTTTGATTTCATCCGAAGCCGCATTCCCACGAGAACCAAAATGGACATTGTTACGGGAATGAATGGACCCACCTCTCGCGAAGTAATGCACCGAATTTGGCGCAACTACCAAGGCCGCATTACACTAAACCTATATTCAAAAAACGTCTTTCACGCCAATGTATACCTATTCGATTTACCGTTTCGCAAAGCGGTAGCATTTATCGGGTCTGGGCCGTTGACGCTCGAGGGCATCAAAGACCATGAAGAGATTTTTTATAAAGTCACCAACGAAAAGGAAATAGAGAATCTGAAATCTTGGTTTACCGGGTACTATGAGTTTGCTGAGCCGCTCACCGAAAAGATGATTCAAGAATACGAGCGCAGTATCTGACGAGTCAGAGGAAACTTCTCGACAATATTATCCACTTATTTACGTTTAGGTTCACGAAAGTACACCAATACCTTGTTGAGAACGCATGGGTGAGAACCAATGGCATACTCATTCATTCTTAGACGTTACCTAATGCCGCTGATGAAAACCGTCTTGTTATCATTTTTCCTTTTTGTTTTCGTTTCCGTTGGTGCCCAAAAGCCCGTAGGTCCGCCCAATAACGTGGGGCGCGAATACGGCAACCCAAAAATGCCTTGGATGGTATCTCACCTGGGGGGTAAGGATAAAGAAATGCTGAAGCGGGTAAACAAAAACTCGCGTCATTCTTTTTTCGGTAAGATACTTTGCTTTCGTAAGCTTTGTCGCATTCAATCGGGTCATACGGCATCACTTCATTCCATCAGCTTTAAGAAATACAAAAGGAAGGTGGCACGGAATGCAAAGAAAGGCACGAATAAAAACGTCAAAACCGATACCACATACACGACCAAACCAGTCGCGCCAAAAAAGTTGCCGGTAATAATCGACACACTGCGAACCCAGCCCACTGCCTCGTTGCCGGCAGCAAAGGCCGACAGCCTCATTATACTTGGTGCAGAGCTTTTGTTTGAAACAAACAAGTCAACCTTGCGCAGTGAGCATTTTGCCACACTCAATCCAGTAGTCGACTACCTGCGCGCGCACCCTGAACGGTCGGTGAAAATCTCCGGCCATACAGACGCTACTGGAAAGGAATCGCAAAATCTAATTTTATCCAAGCAACGGGCAGATGTAGTTGCGGAGTATTTGGTGAGTAACGGCATTGACATCAACCGTGTGGAAACGTATGGGCTCGGCAGTTCAAAGCCGATTGCGGAGAATACTACCGAACAAGGAAGGAGAAAGAATAGGCGTGTGGAGTTGCTTATTCATGATTGAGATGGTGGCGGTGATCCTATCTTGGGCAAGCAAAAGAAAAGTGAAAACTCGATTTGCGCTATCGCGCACGCTCAAGCCGCTGGGCGTTCGCCCTTGCAACGAAGCTGAATTATTTCTCACCCACCACCCCTCCGCTTGTTCCGCGAAATAATTAGGCTTCTAATGCAAGGACTTAGAATTAGCTTTCTAACTCTATCTGCATTCCATGAATCTTATCGCGCTGCCTAATTTCAATTTAGATCTTGTCATTCCGATTGCAGCGAGGAGTCTTTTGGTTTGTTGCGCTACCGCGCACGCTCAAGCCGCTGGGCGTTCGTCCTTGCAAC
>JAFDYV010000005.1 GCA_018267275.1 Bacteroidota bacterium
GAGATTCCCCTCACAGATTTCACCGGTTTGACCACCAAGTCCAACATATCGCAAATCATTTTCTCGGGGCTGCCTACCGCGGCCGGCACCTTGTTCATCGACAATGTGTACTTCCACAACGTGACTGGCGGAGGTCCTCCTCCATCAGCGCCCACTACGGCAGCCACCACCCCTACGCGTGCTGCTGCCAACGTGATCTCGCTGTTTAGCAATGCCTATACCAATCGCACCATCAACACCTGGCGCACAGATTGGTCGAACGCTACACTCACCGACCTACAGGTGGCGGGTAATGATACCAAGCGCTACACCAATCTTGACTTTGTGGGTGTGGAGGCTGTTGGCCCTAACTCGATCAATGCATCGAGCATGCAGTTCTTCCACATAGATGTTTGGACACCCAACATGACCACCTTCCGCATCAAGTTGGTGGACTTCGGTGCGGACAACGCCTTTCAGGGCGGTGACGACAAGGAGCACGAGCTGGTGTTCACACCTACGCAAGGCCAGTGGAATGGCTACGACATACCGTTCGCTGACTTCACAGGGCTCACTACTCGGGCTAATATCTCACAGATTATTTTCTCTGGACTGCCTACAGCTGCTAGCACGTTGTTTATCGATAACGTCTACTTCTACAATAATAACCCGACACCAGGAAGCCAGACCATTACATTCCCGGCTATTACAGATAAAACAGTTGGCAACCCTGCATTCCAACTCACGGCAACGGCAAGCTCTAATTTGCCGGTCACCTATTCTACCACATCTGATAAAGTTACAATTGCCGGTAACACGGTGACGATTGTGAAAGCTGGTAGAGTGGCCATCAAAGCCAGTCAGGCAGGAAACGCGTCATTTGCGCCTGCTGCAGATGTGACGCAATCGTTCTGTATTAAGCCCGTGAAGCCAAGTGTTACAGTATCTGGTGCCAACACCGAATCGGTTACACTTACTTCGAATGCCTCAGTCGGCAACAGGTGGTTCTTAAACGGAACAGCTATACCATCTGCTACCAATGCAACGTTTAATGCAACAGCGGGCGGGGTATACAAAGTTCAAGTTGTTGTTGATGACTGTGCAAGCGAATTCTCATCAGATGTTCCTTTAATCGTAACGGGGGACTTACCTGGTAATTTAGATGCAGTTGGAGTTTACCCTAACCCGGTAGAAGACAATCTGGAGTTGATTGGAGTGAAAGGAGAACTGTCAAATGTTCAATTGGTAGATCTTGCGGGAAGACAAAATGCCATTCAATTTGAGAAGCGCGGAGACACTTACAGAGCCAACGTGCAGCATTTGACATTCGGTTTATATGTTTTGCAAGTGCAAGACGGAACAATACTCCACCGCATTAAAGTGATCAAAAAATAACATGTTCTCGTACCACGCACATATGATGTCCGTGGTACTTCATCATACTTTTAAACCAAAATAGCATGAAAGCATTTAATTCAACAGCAACAAGAATCAGCCTTTCTGTTCTTGTTTTGATTTTCATTGGTTTTTTTTCTAGCTGTGGCAGTGGCAGCGATGCCCCCACAATTTCAAAGCAAGACCAAGTGAAGGCAATCCTTACTGCATCGCCATGGAAAGTAAATACAGTAAGTGTGGATGGCGTTGATAAAACAATAACATACAAAGATTTAGGGCTAACCTTTACGAATACAGGATTTACATCTGTAAGCGGAGGCGCAATATGGCCTGCTTCGGGCACCTGGTCGTTTACATCGGCAGATGCCACTGCTATTAAACGGGATGATGGTCTTGAGGTCTCCATACAAGAAGCAACCGCTACATCATTGAAACTTGGGCTAACTTGGACTAAGACAACAATTGGCCAGGGCAGAACGAATTCTGTAAGTGGCGCTCACGTTTTTTCATTTAGAAAGTAATCAGTATCAATTTTCTGATAGAAAGGGATGCAGCATGAAGAGTTGCATCCTTTTCTTTTTCGGTATCTTTCAGATTACTGCTTTAACTTGCCATGAGATAAACGATGAGATTAGCTGCAATTGCTTTTGTTTCTCTGTTGGTTTGTCAAACTGACAGCATCGGCCAGTCAGGACCCCCAGATGGATACACGCTCGTTTGGTCAGATGAATTTTCGGGTACTGGCTCGCTAAATTCAAATCTATGGTTTCACCAAACCCAATTGCCAGCGGGTGGTAGCTGGTTTAATGGTGAGTTGCAGCACTATACCAATCGATTGGTCAATTCATCGATCGGTAACGGTTTGCTCAAAATCACTGCGAGGCGCGAAAATTTTACCGATCAAGGTCAAACCAAACAATTTACGTCAGCACGACTCAATTCAAAGTTCGCTTTTACTTATGGGCGGGTAGATGTTCGCGCGAAGCTGCCGAGTGGCGCTGGCACTTGGCCTGCGATTTGGATGCTCGGACAAAACATCCTTGAACCGGGAGGCTTTTTCTCCAGTCAGTTCGGAACTGTTGGTTGGCCTGCGTGCGGTGAGATTGACATCATGGAGCATTGGGGCAATAATCCGAATGTCATTCACGGATCAATCCATACCCCTTCAAGTTTCGGAAGCACTATCAACACACAAACGCGTAGGTTGTCATTGGTGAGCAGTATGTTTTATGTCTACTCAATTGTTTGGGACGAAAATAAAATTGACTTCTTAATCGATGACGTTGTATTTTACAGCTATAATCCTCCTGTAAAAAACGCGAGTACTTGGCCGTTTAACAAGCCGCAATATCTTTTGCTTAACATTGCGATGGGCGGAGTCGGTGGTCCAGTTGACCCCACCTTTACAGAATCTTCCATGGACATTGACTATGTAAGAATTTATCAGAAAGGAATTTCTCCACCGAACAATACACAAACCATTACATTTCCATCTATACCAAATAAGCTGATTTCCAGCCCACCTTTCCAGTTGGCTGCCTCTGCCAGCTCAAACCTGCCAGTCCAGTATTCATCAGCATCTGACAAGATCATCATCACCGGGAACACCGTCAGTATTGTAAGTGCAGGTCGCGTGGCAATAACGGCATCTCAGCCCGGCAACGGAACGGTAAGTGCCGCTCCAGACGTAAGCCAGTCGTTTTGCATCAACCCGGTGCAGCCATTGGTCGCAACTTCCGGAATCAATACCGGCCAAGTGACGCTTACTTCAAACGCCACTTCAGGAAATCAATGGTTCTTGAATGGAGTGGTAATGCCCGGAGCCACGAGTGCATCTCTTTCAGTTGCCACTTCAGGTGTGTACAAAGTTCGGGTAATGGCAGATGATTGTCAAAGTGAATTCTCAGACGAAATTCCTATTCTAATTACAGGGAACTTAGGGATGGATCAATACGATCTCACCGTTTTTCCGAATCCTGTAGATAATATCATTCAAATTTTTGGAATGCGGGAAGATATCACCAATGCCATGATAACCGACCTGTTCGGTCATCAGAGCACCATTCATTTAGCGAAGCAGGGTAACAAATATGTTGCAAGCCTGGAACATTTACCCGCAGGTTTGTATGTTTTACGCCTGCGCGTTAACGGTTCGTTGCATGCGACCAGAATACTTAAGAAGTAAGTAAATCTTAAGCGATTGGATTTTTGAAATGCCCAGCAAAAAAGCGCGACCGTTTTTCAGCCGCGCCTTTCAAATTTAAGTGGAATAATGATTTAGTTCTTACTCAACCCCGGCTCGCGTTTTAAGAATTCGTTGTACAGTTCTATTTGGCGGTTGGTCATCGGCATCTGCCATCCATCAATAAACACGTGCTTCACTTGGGTTTTGGTTTCAAAAGGGTCGCCATCACAGACAAAAAGGTTCGCTACTTTTCCTATCTCTAACGAACCAAACTTGTCGCTCACGCCTAAAATCTCAGCCGGAATAATGGTAATGGCACGCAGTGCTTGTTGGGCATCCATGCCATAGGCCACTGCAAAGCCTGCATGGTAGGGTAAGTTGCGGTAGTTACCGTTACCTTCTTCCAAACTGCGAATGGCTACTTTTACTCCGGCTTTTTGCAGTAACCCTGCATTAGCATACGCAGCATCATATCGATCATAGTCTCGCGTGGGCAATGCAATCACAGGGCCTGTGATCACCGGCACATTCGCTTTGGCAATCTCTTCTGCCACGCGCCAGCCCTCTGATACGCCCATGAGCGAAACCTTTTTCACCTTCTTTTCTTTTATCCATTTTAATGCAGCTTGGATGTCTTTGGCTGCGTTCACCTCAATTAGTAACATGCGCTCGCCCCGTACCACGGGTAACATCGCTTGCATCTCGGGGTAATAAGCAAGTCCTTTTCCTTTGGTGGCGCTATCGAGCTTGTGATATTGAATGGATTTGTCCCACACATCGTTCAATTGCTGCATGGCTTTTTCAGATGCTTTTTTGATATCATCATCTGAACGCCTATCAAAGAAGCCTCTTCGACCCGTGTTGGGGAAATTCACCACCACGCCTTCAAAGCCCGCATACATTTGGTCGGGTACGTAACCAAACAAATTCACCAGTGCAGCAGTGCCAGGAATCAATCCACCATCGGGTGTGACCAATGTGGTAGTCACTCCGCTGACACGCGTAACGGGAATAGCGGTGGCATTAGGGTTAATGGCCGTGAGTGCTTTGATCTGTGGAAGCACCTCCCCTTTTTCCGTCTCATCGCTGGCTTGAGGTATCTGCCCGATTTCAACCAAACCAATTTTTCCGCCAGCATCAATAAGCCCCGGATAAACACGCAAGCCTTTACAGTCGATCACTTGCGCACCGGAAGGAACGGTAACATTAGTGCCCAGTGCCAGTATCTTTCCACCCGACAAAACAATGGTGCCGTTTTGAATGGTGCCTTTGGTCACTGTTTCAATGGTAGCATTGGTGAGTGCAAAAGTCCCATTCTTTGCCTTCGGGTTTTGCGCCTGCACGTGCACAATAAAAATGGCCAACACGCTGGTGATGACACCAATCATTAATTGTATTCTTTTCTTCATCGCCATCGAGTATTAATTGTTAAACAAGTCAGAAAGATCGAGCTCTACATCTTGCACGCAGTTGTCTTTGTCGTGCGCATACGATTTATGGATGGTGGGGATATCCACCGTTTCTTTTGGATCGGTCCACAACCGCATGTCGTTGGCGTCTTTGGCGCGATCAAATCTTACCACGCCATCCACAATTGAATATTGCGGCACACCGTAAATCGAAAGTGGATGGTTTTTGAAGATGGCGAAGTCAGCATCTTTGCCCACTTCAATCGAACCCACTCTGTTTTCGATGCCCAATTGTTTCGCTGGATTAATGGTGATGAGAGACAGTGCCTCATCATCGCTTAGGCCACCGTATTTCTGCGTTTTGCCTGCTTGGTGATACAGGTTTCGGATCATGCCGGCATCGTCTGAGTTGATAGAAGTAACCACTCCGTTCTTCACCAAAATTGCTGCATTATAGGCAGTGGAATAATAAACTTCTAATTTGTATTGCCACCAGTCTGAAAATACTGAGGCCATAGCGCCTGCAGCCGCTAATTCTGGCGCCACTTTAAATCCTTCGTTCACGTGCTGGAAAGTAATGCGTTTGATTCCAAAATCTTTGCAAACATTCAGCATCATGTTGATCTCATCTGCGCGGTAACTATGGCAGTGGATGATGATATTGCCTTTCAAAATCTCTGCAAGTGTTTCTAATCGCAAGCTGTATGTAGGAGGTGTACCTCTAAAACCTTTTACCAGTTTGTTGGTATTGTATTTCTCCCACGCTTCTTTGTACTCTTTTGCTTGTGAAAATGCTTCACGAATAACAAACTCCACGCCCATACGGGTTTGAGGTTGTGTGCCATCTCTCCTGCCATGACCTGTCGGGTTTTCGCCCAAGGCAAACTTGATGGTGCGCGGGGCGCCCTCCATCTTCATTGTTTCTTGATCGAACGTTCCGAAGCGGTGCTTGATAGTTTGGCATTGTCCACCTATGGAATTGGCCGAACCGTGCATCGCATGCGATGTAGTGCACCCTCCTGCCAGTGCTCGGTAAATGCTGATTTGCATAGGATTGATGGCATCAGCCACATGCACTTCTGGCGTAATGGCATTTGTACCTTCGTTGATGGCATCCAGCCCAATGTGCGAGTGTGCATCGATGATGCCCGGCATCACAAACAAACCACTGGCGTCAATCACGTTTACACCCGCGGGCGTTGCAATGGATTTTCCTATTTGCACAATCTTGCCATCACGTACTAATACATCTGTTTGTTCGAGTGTCCCTTTGGTAACGGTAAGCACTGTACCATTCTTGATCAGCACACTTCCACGTTCGATTTGTGCAGTGGCGGTTAGTGCGAATAGCAGAATGGTGAATGCACTGACGACTGCTAACTGCTTACTGCCTACTTTAATTTTTGTGAATTTGAAATTCATAGTTCTTATTTTAAAAGACTATTAGTTATTTGATTACTTCGGGTCTTTGCTCGCTTCAATTGTGAAACTGCCAAACTGCCCCACACTGGAATTTCCCTTGAATGTGTCTCCTTCTACCGTGGCAGAAACTTCCACATCAATGGACCTACCTCCGAAGCTAAGAGAGTAAGAATAAGTCAGTGCGTTGCCTTCAAGCGTTACGGATTTCAGTGGAATTTCATTTTGCAGTCTACCACCCGAAATCGAGCCCGAATAATTGGAGCCATCTTTCTTAAAGGTTACCTTGTTTGTCGATTTCCCCTGGGGGCTATCGGTGGTGGTAGACCAACTTCCTTGAATTTCAACCTTTGCATTTGGGTCACCTTTCTTCGTTTCTTTTACTTCCATTTTGTAAAGGCTGCCTTCAACAAATACGTACCTTACCTTTGCTTTTTCATTGAAGTATGGCTTATCCGTAATCACCAAATTAGCCATCTTACCGTTGTCAACGGTTCCGAGTCGATCAGTTAACCCTAGCAATTGAGCAGGAGTTGTTGTCAGCGAAGCAAGTGCAGCATCTTCTGGGAGCCCGGCAGCAATCATTCTCCTTAAGTTGGCTGGAATATCCTTTGGCTTCGCGCTCATGGCCGAGAACCCAAAGGGTATGCCTGCTTTATTAAAGCTAGCTGCTTGCGCGGTGAAGTTTGCAATCGCATCGGCCTTTCTTTTTTCAAGTGCCGCTTTTTCTAATTCAGCTGCAGACTTTGGCTTATCTTCCTTTTTTGGTTCTTCTTTTTTGGTGCCACTGTTTGCATCTGCCTTTTTGTCTTTGTCGTCTTTCTTCACTTCTTCAGGTAAATCAAGTGAAAGAAACACTTTCGCTCCAGCATTTTTTAATTTCCCTATGATAGGCCAACCTTCTTTCAAGTCTCCAACGATCAAAGGAAACTTCAAATCGTTTTTCAACATTAGCACCCGTTGCGTTTCCAATAGTTTTTCAGATTTAAACAACATCGGCATCCGTTGGTCAATCACTGGATAAAAAGATTCCAATACCCGATCCGACACAGGACGTTCTACGCCTACCCGGTTGGATGCATACAAACTTTGATTCGTTTTAGCAGCTTGCGCTTGCCGGTACAAGTCGCGCCACTTCGCCATTACTCCGATAATGGTGGCTGGGTACACGCCCTCTGCTCCCGATAGTTCTGAATACATTGCCGAGTTATTGACCAGTACCATCGCATCTGCTGTTCTTCCACCCAACGAAATAATCGCAGATTGCCCCGGCAATAAATTGCCGTGCGGTACTACTTGCGCGGCAGTGAAGCCAATGTTTCTAAGGTCTTCAATTGCTTTGTCTGATGGGTTGAGAAAATTCCTAACATCGTTTTGTGGCGTGATACCAGCCCTTTCGTTGGTTGGCTTTCCAGGATCCTTGGGCCGCTCACGCTGTTCTTCCTTTGGCTTGGTCACGCCAACGCGCGAAAAGCCATCGATAAAACCGGCATATACAAACATAGAGTCAGCCTTGATGATCACCGCATCGGATGGTACTACTACTGAGGCACCGACTGCCTGGATGAGTCCATCTTTGATGACTACCGTTCCTTTTTCAATCATTCGGCCGGGCGCCTGAATGATGCGCGCATTGGTGAGCGCATATGTTCTGGTAACGGGTGCCAGTTCTTTTTCATCTTGCGCCCAAATTTGAACGCAATAGAAACACAGGAACACCATCATCGAAAAGTAGTTCTTTTGCATATCAAGATATTATCAGAGGGAAAAATACAGACTATTTGCTCGCTACCAGCTTCGCGTTACAGGAATGGCAAAAAGAAACGATTAAAGGAATTAAATCGGAATCGGTTTATGAATGGCCTACTTGCAGCCTGAGTGAGAATACGCTGCCCTCGCCCGGCTTACTGCGAACCGAAATCGAACCTTGGTTGGTGGTCACAAATTCTTTCACTAAAATGAGGCCGAGTCCTACTCCTTTCTCATTCTGGGTGCCGACTTTTGAAAAATGATTTTCGATCTTAAACAGTTTTTCCATATCTGGTGGCGCCATGCCCACACCAAAGTCCTGCACCGACAAGTGTACTTCGTTGGCAATAAGCTTAGCGGTGATTAAAATGCTACTGTTTGCGTGACTGAACTTAATGGCATTGCTCAAAAGATTTCGCATAATCAAATGAAGGTGGTTAACATCTGCCCAAACCAACAGATCTTCAGGTATCTCCACCTCAAACGTGATTAACTTGTTTTTTGACACCTCCGTAAAAAGATTCACTTTTTCCAACACTACTTCGCGCAAAGCCACGTTTTGAAATTGTGGCTTTATGCCTTTCAGTTGCGCGTTGGCCCAATGCAATAGGTTGTCCAAATCATTGTAAACGTAATCAAGATTTTTGCGTAAGTTCTTAGAAATGTCAACGAATTCTTGTTGCGTGATGCTCTCAGTTCCCATTAGATTTACCAGGCCTTTCAAACCCGCCAGTGGACTGCGCATGTCGTGGCTGATAATGGAGAGAATTTTGTCCTTTGTTTTGTTGAGAATCTCCATTTGTCTCGATTGATCTTGGATCAACTCGTTTTGGACGGAGAGCATGCGGTTGGCTGCCTTGTTGCGTTGATTACTTTGGATCAAATTAAAAACCAGCAACGCCAATATCACCAATATACCAATGCCGACATACATCAATAGTCGCTGTGCCTTTAATTCATTTTCTTTGATCACGGCATCTTTGGTGAGCAGTTCAATTTGCGCGTTCTTGATTTCTGAATCATATCTGCTTTGGATGGATTGCGTAACGGCACCTCTGCGCTGCTCCGAAAGCGAGTCCTTTAACTGGTAGTGGCGCGTTTGAAATTCCATCGCTATGGTTAATTCGCCTTGGGCTTTGTAAGCATCTGACAACACGAGATAGGTAGACTCTAACTCGCTTGGGTACTTGAATTTTTTTGCCAGCAAGATGTTTTGGGTTAACAAGCTAATCGCTCGGTCGATTTGACCGAGCCTAATCAATGCCTTGCCAATTCGGTATTGGGTCGATACCCTTAAAAAGTTATTGTTTTGTTTGATCGCATTGGTGAGACACGTATCATAATGTTTCAGCGCTTCCCCAAAATTCTTTTCTTCAAATGAAATATCACCCAACATTCGGTACGAAAACGAAGTGCGAAAAGAATCGTTATAATTTCCTTCTTGTGCCTGGCGCGTGTAGTATTTTGCCGAATCAAGTTTCCCCAACCGCAGATAGCAGAACGCAATGTTGTTTAAGCTGCGACTGATGCCGAGTCGATTTCCTTGTTCGGTTGCCAATTGAAGTGCTTCCTTAAAACTTCGCAACGAGTTTTCGTATTGCCTTTGTTCAAAATTGATGGCGCCAATGTTATTCAACGAATTGACGATTTCGTTTTTGTCACCCAGCTCTCGGTCGATTTTCAGCGCCTGGTTGGATGCATCCAACGCCTGCGAAAAGATGCCATTGCGATAGTAAATCCACCCAATATTTGCCAAGGTCATGGCCACGCCTCTTTTGTAGCCCAGTTGCTGAGCCTTTCGGTTAGCTTGCGTGGCTAAGCTTAGCGCCTCCTCGTTATCTGACTCTCGAATGGCCACACTCGCTTCATTCATAAAAAAAATCCGAAGCGTATCCTGGTCCGCTTTGTTGGCCAGGTTCATGAGGCTGTCAAAGCGCGATTGAGCCTCAGCAATTGCGAAGCAGATGCATACAAAAAATAAGATGAATGGTGTGCGATGCAGCATTTGGCGATTTCCAAAATTACCAGATTGCAACGCGACAAATCCTCAAAATTCCCACAAAACCCTACACCATTTTGTTTTTAATTTAGTTTAAATAAATAGCTTTAAAATACTATAAATCAGTGCTTTAAATAACGATAATTACACGATTCATCTGCTTCGATACCGATTGGCATGCCGGGCGGTGCGGGTAGTATTTTTTCTGCCTTAAACTCATCTGGCTCTTCCTTTACCAAATCGACTAATGAAGCCAAGAATTGGAAGTGTCCTTTCCAGTTTTCATCTGCAGGACGGGCGGCAAGCCACAGTTGCAATTGCACCAATCGTTGCTTCACAATGGCCTTCGCCTGCACTGAGGTTTCCTCATCAACCAGCAGCTTGGCCAGGTTATTCATCAAGGCCAGGTTAGTACTCATTTGAATTCCTCCTTGTATCCCGGTTTGTGGGGTTGATTTGATGGTAGCATTCACCATCTTGTCGATCACAGTAGTGAGGGCGGGCAACTTGGGATCGCGCAGATTATGCTCAACCAAGCGGTTGGCCCGCGCAGGATTCAAAATCAGACCAAAGATCATGTCCGCTGTCGTCTCCGCGGCTGCTAACGGGTCAAAAGTTAATTCCGTTTTAATTTTCAGTAATTCGCGGTGGCGCGTATAGCCCAACGGGCGCGGTGGAATGATTTTTAATAGATTTTCGGGTAATGCTAAAGCAGAAGGCTCAATGGTCTTGAGTAATGCATCCAATGCTTTTTGTTCTTGCTCGCTGGTAAGCATTTCGGTAACGGGTTGACCATCACCACGCAGCGCGTATCGGTAGTTGAGGCCACCGATCATCTTTACGGCTGCCTCGGCTTGGTAGCGGTGAAAAAAATAAATTGGCACCAGAACTTCTTCGAGCGAAGCCATGGGGGCGCCTGGCTTGATATTACGTTCACCAAAGTTTTTAAGCGCCAACTTGCGCACGTCCATTACACGGTTTAGCTCGTCTACGGGATCTTTGCCATTGTCCCAAAGATGTGCGTAGGGATGTGCTCCGCCCTGCGGCCTCGCATCTTGGTCCGATAAGAATGTTAGACCATCTTTAAGCGACTGTTGAATGATGTTGTTCAGTGCTTGTTCCTCATCCGTGCCTGGTGCAAAATCCTGATAGCCATAGGCAATTGACACGTTATCGAATACTCCAATTTTGGTGTCGTAGGCTTCGCTTAAATCGATTTTTCCGTTTACAATTTTTGCGATAGGATGTGGATAGTCCATTACCGATGCCATTTTCTCTGAACTGGAAGAATACGCGTGTGCCAAGCCGAGTGTGTGCCCTACCTCATGTGCGGCCAGTTGACGTAAACGCGTAAGCGCCATTTGCTCCATTTCTTTTGACACAGGCTTTCCGTCTTCGTAGGGGGCAAGTAATCCTTCGGCAATCAAGTAATCTTGACGCACCCGAAGCGACCCTAAAGTCACATGCCCTTTTATGATTTCACCCGTGCGCGGGTCCGTTACGCTACTTCCGTACGACCAACCACGTGTCGATCGATGTACCCAGTTTATCACATTGTAACGCACATCCATGGGGTCGGCATCTTCCGGTAACAACTCCACCCGAAATGCATCTTTGTAACCTGCGACCGTAAAAGCTTGGTTCCACCAGCGCGCGCCATCCATCAATGCGGAGCGAATAGGTTCCGGTGCACCGGGATCCATATAATATACAATTGGCTTCACCGGTTCGCTTACCGCAGCACCGGGGTCTTTTTTTGACAACCGATGCCGCGTAATGAATCTCTTTTCCAACGACTCGCTGATGGGTGTTGCATAATCATAAAACGAAAAACTGAAATAACCTGCGCGTGGATCAAACCTGCGGGGCTTATAACCATTGTCGGGCAGTTGCACGAACGATTGGTGCTCGCGAACAGTCACGCTGGTGGCCGTGGGTGTTACGCTTCTGATGTAACCACCCGTTGGTTGACCTGTAAAGGTAAGTGTCACCTCAAATTCCGTGTTCATTGGAAAGTTTTTGGTGCGCGGCAGGTAAAGCGCTGATCGGGATTTATCTAACGAATAGTTACCTTGCTGTTGTGCCTTCAGTGTGCCAGCCACATCGTGCACATCCTGCAATAAGAAATCAGTGGCATCCACCAGCACCTTCCCTCCTTCTTCGGCCAGTGAAGTGAATCCCCACAACACCGACTGTGCGAAAGACTGTTCCACAGCTTTGCGTTCCGCTTCACTGTTGCTACGGGCGCGATAGAAGTAATTCAACTCAGTGAGAAGTACCTTGTTGCCACGTTTTTCAAATTTTACCACGCGCTCTTTGCCCATTTGATTCCTGTCTAACCCAATATCATTTGAGCCCACTGCAGCTGTCAATGATTCTACATGCAACAGTTCGGTATCGAATTTATCGATTACCAAAAAGATCTTGTCCTGCTTTTCATCGTAGTAAAAGTCAAAAAAGCCCGCATATTTTTTCATGCCCGTAACTTTGGCTTCAATGGCCGTAAGTGCTGCTGCCGGCATTGATTCCTGTTTCTTTTTTTGTGCAAGAACATTGAGCGAGACAAAAATTACGATGATAAATAGCGCGATACGATTCATAATTTTATTGATTGAATGGAAAGCTAACGAAAAGACATGATCTTTAGAACAAGAGGATTTTAAATGGTTCTCAAGAGGGTTAAATGGGAGCCTTATATTCTCTCTTTAGAACCGCCATCGCAGCATTGTGCCCGGGTATACCACTTACACCACCGCCTCGGATAGCACCAGCACCACAAATAAAGATTCGAGGATCATCGGTCTCTACACCCCAACCGGGTGTTTCTCCATCTTCGCGGAAAGGGAATGTCAAATCGCGGTGAAAGATGTTACCCCGCGGCAACCCAATTGCAGATTCAATATCTTGGGGCGTCTTCGCTTCAATGGCAAGCTCGCCACTGGGCAATTGCGCGAGCACTGATTCAATGGGGTCAACCAGGTATTGATTCAACGAGCGAAGTGCAGATTTTAATGCCGCTGCCTTTCGAATATCATGATTTTCGTCAAACAGTGATGCGGGCGTGTGCAACCCAAAAAGCGTCAATGTGTGATACCCCTGCTGTTGCAGCTCCGCACTAAGAATGGTGGGGTCTGTTAGTGTATGACAATAAATTTCTGATGGCAAAAATTCCGGTAAATTCCCAGCCTCAGCATCTCTATAGGCCGATTCGAGCTGGGAGAAGCTTTCATTAATATGGAATGTTCCTGCAAACGCTTGATGCGGATCAGCGCCTGACTTCAACCTGGGCAAGCGCTTCACCAACATGTTGATTTTCATCTGCGATCCATCCAAACTGTTGGGAATTGGCTTTCCGCGCAAGCGTGCCAACGTCTGGGGTGCCGCATTTGAAAGTACATATTGGGCTGACACTTTTTGACCATCTTCCAGTGAGACAACAACTTCCGAATTGTCTGATTGGATTTGCACGGCTCGTGTGCCTGTTGTGATTTGAACGCCCGAAAGCTTGGCGACCCGCTCTAACTCACTCACCAAGGCACCCATGCCACCTTGCGGCACTTTCCATTCACCATTACCGTTACCGATCAGGTGATACAGAAAGCACTTGTTGGCGTGCAATGAAAAAGCAGAAGTGAAGGTGCCAATAAGTGCATCTGTCAGCACCACACCACGCACAATGTCGCTCTTGAACCGGGAAGTGATTGCCTCGCCTATCGGGCACTCTATCAACGTTTCCCACAATTCGGGAGATGCCGTTTGCTTTTTTAGTTCACTGCGTGAGGGCAACGGTTGCAGTAACGTAGGTGCCATTCGCTGCGCAAACTCCTCAATCGCTCCATAAAATTTTTTCCATGCCTTCATCTCAAATTCGCCATCGGGCAAAGCTAAAAATGAATGAGTAGTTGCCTCGTCCCACACGCGTGAAACATGGAGCCCGAGATCTTTTCCGTCAGATACAAAAGGCGTGTAACTTGCTACGCGCCTCGACAAGGTTTTAAAATTCAAATTGAGGTCCGTAACAATTTTATCAGGCAACAGCGACACGAGGTAAGCGTAGCGAGATAGTCGCGCATCAAAATTGGGAAATACGCGCACGCTTGCTGTGGCCCCGCCCAGTTCACTGTTGGCTTCCAGTACTAAGACTTTTCTTCCCGCTTTCGCCAAATACGTGGCTGCGACTAAGCCATTGTGGCCCGCCCCAATGATTACTATGTCAAACTTTTTGGTACTCATTTATATTAAAACAGATTTCTTTTCAGCGATAAAACTAATGAAAGTTTATATCAAATTGTTTGGCTCATCGAAATGTAAAAAGAATCATTTGTGACTTTCGTTAATCCTTTGCATTAT
Organism: Bacteroidota bacterium; assembly: GCA_018267275.1. Lineage (GTDB taxonomy): Bacteria > Bacteroidota > Bacteroidia > Cytophagales > Cyclobacteriaceae > ELB16-189. Next base: position 14,486 of record JAFDYV010000005.1, read on the forward strand.
TACTGTAAACCGCCCCAGCATGACGGACGAAGAAATCCGCACCGAGCAGGAGATCATCGAGCGAGCGAAGAAAGACCCGCAAGCGTTTGGGGAAATCTATGAACGGTACTTCGACCGTATTTTTAACTTTCTATACAGGCAAACAGATGATGAAGCGGTGGCAGGTGATTTGTGTTCACAAACCTTTGTGAATGCATTGAACCATTTAAATCGTTACGAATTCCGGGGCTTCCCATTTTCGGCCTGGCTATATAAAATTGCCGGAAATGAGGTGAATAAGTTTTATCGCAAAAACAAGGGTAAAAAGGTTTTCAGCATAGAAGAAGTAAAAGTACGCGAACTGATGGAGCAGGCCAATGACGATTGGGACGAAGAAATGGTAAACCGCGTCATTACTTACATGAATGAACTACCAACCGAAATGGTACAGGTTTTAGAGCTTCGTTTTTTTGAAGATAAAGACTTTAAAGAAATTGCATTTATTTTGGATATTACCGAGAGCGGAGCAAAAATGAGAACTTACCGTGCTTTAGATCGGCTACGGCAACAATTTAACTTGAGAGTGAAATACGATGGGTAGGCATGAGATACGGATGCGCAGACAACGTACCCCCGCCCGTGGCAGCGAGCGGTATCGGAACTACAATGCCGTCTTGAAACAGCACGAGCAAGACATGCGCTTAAAAAAAATCCTTCGGGTGTTTACTTACTTTTTGTTGATAGCGCTGATCACCATTCTACTGGTAATTGTTATGAGATGGGAGAAGCGACAGCAAGCGAAACCTAAAACTACTTCAAGTTTGTCTTCTAAAGTAGAATCATTCTACCGTAAGTAAAGCATCATTCCGGCATTTATTACACCGGCTCCAGCGAAATCATTGAGTATCTAAAATCAGTCGTACTAAAAATCATTGCTTAATTCACTTACAAAAATTCGAGAGCAAAAGTGTCTTTTTGCTTAGCGTTGAATTCTGGATTCAGAAGCTGCTTCACACCTTAAATCTAAAACCTCATTTAAACTCACTTTTTATGGAAACCAAGAAGTACGCGAGTAAAGATTTACACGCACAACGGAAAAAGTTTTTTTTGATTGGTCTTAGTTTAGCACTTGCCATGGTGATCACAGCTTTTGAATGGACGACCCCTAAGCGAATAAAACAGCGTCCGCATCCTGAACCGATAGCACAAGAGTTGGTATTGGTCTCACATATCACGGATTTTAACACTCCTACACCGCCTCCCATCCCCAAAGTTGAAATAAAAATTGAACCAAAGCGGCAAAGTCCGACCGAAATCACTACGGTGCCCGATGATAGAAATCTTTCCGACCCTGATCCAAGTATTGAGCCAACAGAATATCTAAAACCAAATCCAATTGAAATCCCTCATAAACCTGAAGAAACAGATTCAATTTTAGTGATTGCTGAAAGGAACCCCGAACCAATTGATGGTTATAAGGACTTCTATCGAGCTGTCGGAGAAAACTTAAAGTACCCCAACCAAGCAAAGCGGACAGGTACTGAAGGGCAAGTCATTATCCAGTTTGTCATAAACAAAGTTGGAGAACCCATGGACTTTAAGGTATTAAAAGGAATTGGTGCAGGGTGTGATGAAGAAGCAATTCGTGTAATTGCTAAATCGAAATGGGTTCCTGGAAGGCAACGTGGTCAACCGGTAAAAGTTCGAATGACCCTCCCAGTAATATTTAAGCTTTCGAACTAATAAAAAATATCAGCCGAAATTTCGGCTGACATTTTTTATAAAACACTATTTGCCCAGGACCTTGTTAATCGGATCTCCTGGCTTAGAGTCGTTTACGAAATCCAACCCAAGCAATGCTGCTATCGTTTGAGCGATCTGATTTTGATACAGTGGAGGAGTATTCTTCATTTCACCCCCAGCAGGTGTGTCAGGACCTAAGAAGGCAAACCATATCTGACTTGCCTCGGGAATTTTTTGCCCGTGGTGCTTCCATCCTTCTGCATCTGCACCCCGGCCATGATCGCAAGTAACAATGATGGTGGTTTTGTTCTTGTACGCAGGCTCTGACTGCACATAATCCCACAATTCACTCAAGAACCGATCGGTGTAATGAGCCGCATTCAAATACGCGCCATACTCGCCACCATGCGCAAAATCATCAGTCTCGTCAAATGCAAAATAAATCACACGCGGCTTATTCTTTTTCATGTACTCCAAACCATAATAGAAAGTAAAAGCATCGAGACGCACATCGCCCAAGGGGTTGGGTAAAGACTTTGTCAATTGGTTTAACATCATTTCTCGTTCATTCGGTTTTGTATCCTTGATGGGTTCCCAACCAGTGCTGACGAACACGCCACTTCGTTTGTCATTAATGATGTACGGAAATACATCCCACGAGGTGAAGGCTGCTACTTTGCCTTTAAATCCAGCTTGTGCATTAATAAATTCGAGCACATTCTTATTGGGGTTATAAAACTTATCATTGCTGTGCACGCGCTCGTTATCGGCATGGCCGGTAAGCAATTCATTGTATCCCGGATACGAGAACAGTTGATTGTTGGTAACATCAACATTACTACCAACCGCGCGGTTTCCATACAACTGACCTTTCGCAGCAATGGTCGTCCAGAAAAAAGGAAGCAGCGCCTTTCTTCGTTCTGAAATATCGTTGCGCCAGAACTTTTCTTTCAACTTACCATCTTTCAAGTGCTGTTGTTGCTTCATAGACGAAGAATCAGCTCCGTTAAAGATTTCTTGCCACCGCATACCATCCAACGTAATGAGGATGACATTCTCTGTTTTTGTTTTTTGTGCATAGCCGGCAATGCTGGCCGCCATCAAGCATATAAGCAGTATTATTCGATTCTTCATTCTAATTTGGGTTAAAAAAGATCCGGAGGCCTAAGAGGCACTCCGGAAATTTTGAACTAACACATTGACAAATCATTTTACTATCCATATAAGGCCGTTAAGATCATCCGTGCCGCCAAACTGATTGTTTATGGACGCAGTGTAGTTATTTGCATTTGCGGATCTTTCTGCAATTGGGTACATCCATCTCATTGGAATTTTGCCGCCATTGCCTGTTCCTGAACCGGTTAAAAAGGTAGGCACACCGGTCCTCCGCTGATTGAAGAAGGCTTCCCAATTTGAATTTTGCCAAAAAGCAATATACTTTTGTTGTAGTATCTGCGTGAGCCCTGCACTATTATCTCCCTTGTAAATAACTGACGCCTGATTTAAGTACGCAGTTATTGACGCGCTGAATGCGCCAAGCGAATTAAGGTCTTTCCCACTAATGGTGACACTCCCGCCTTCTGTAATGCCAAAATGAGCCATTGACGCCTTGATTCCGTTTGTGTACCAAGTAGTTGAATTTCCGGTGGCCCACCCTCGATTGATTCCTTCTGCAATGTTAAAGCACATCTCGGGGTAACCAATGATTATAGCCGGTTCTGCTTTTGAGCCGTCAAGGGTAGAATAGTATCGCAGCGAGTTAACAAAAGAGTAGTTTCCGCTTTGGGAATTGATACCTAGCGTACCCATGTCACTACCTGGATTCGCACCTACATACGCTGCGAAATCTGTTACAGGTTTGTTATTTGGAGCAATCAGTTGATTTGGAGCGGGCGTGGCGAAAATGAAAGTTCGGGGATCGTTAAATGATGTCGTCAAGTTTAGCAAGGTGGCCGAAACATTCTCTCTTGTTATCACTTGCCCAATCGTATTTGGCGTTTTAGGGTAATTAGTAAACTGGGTGTTGTAAACATACTGCAAGTTATCTGCCAGTCCACCCATCAAAGGATACTTAGCCCCATCACTCAAAATTGCAGCGAATTTTTGTTTTATGTTAAGTTCCGCATCAGCATCTTTCTTGCTTAAGCTAATCAGTACGCGAAGTGTATAGGAGTTCACAACTTTTTGCCACTTCGATAAATCGTTATTGAAATAAATGTCACCTGCTAAATTTGGATCTCGATTAGCAATTAGCTGCCCAAACTCTGAGTTTGCATCATCTAACCATTTTAGTATCTGGGCAAAAACAGTTTTCTGATTGTCATAAGCGGGTGTGGGGTTCTGAACTCCTTGCAATCCGTTCGTCAGAGGCAACTCACCAAATTTTTGCGACATTAAATAGTAATAGTAAGCTTTAAAGAACTTAGCAAATGCTGAATAAGGGTTTACTACAGCGGAGCCTGCTTTTTTTGATTCTTCTTCCAGTCGAATTACGCTTTCAAGTAGAGATACCTGTGAGGATGGATTATTAACAAACGAAAAGGAAGAATTGGTAAAAGGAGCTTGGTCATAGTTATTGGTGCCATAGTAAGTATATGTGCTAATCCAAAACTGATTGAAGCCCATTGCTCCAGACCACGCATTGTCGGTATTTAAAGAATTCAAAAGCCCAGTTAATATGTACGATGGTGGCGAAGACTCGGGTAAATTCGGATTTTTCACCAACTCATTAAAGTTTTGACAGCTTGTAACTAACAGTATCATCAAAAATGAGGCTGCTATTTTTATGTTGCTTTTCATATAAGTCTCAATTAAAATGTTAGGTTAAGATTAAAACCATATCTACGAAGTGTAGGGGATTGCAAAATTTGAGACGAAGTACTGGTACCGATAAACTGATCTAAGTCGATGTCAGTACGCTCAGCAAAATAAAGTAAGTTTCGCCCGACCAAAGACACACTTCCTTGCCGAATACCAAACTTCCTTAAGAACGTAGAAGGTAAATTGTAGCTGATGGTAACTTGTCTAAGTTTTGCAAACGATTTACTGATCAGCGTCCGCTCATCGAAGCTTACCTCTTCGTTGATATAATCTTGCAGTGAATTCGGTGTAGTATTAGGGGCAAAGGTCAATTCGCCATAGTTCGTTATTTGACCTTGCGCATTCACATTTGGGGTCCCTGAGGCCACTACAACACCTTGCCCAGTATATGTGGGTGTAAAAATTTTATCGCTATTGTTAGGGTTTGCATTGAACTCCGCTAGCCGGGCTGCACCGTAAGCTCCTTCTACCGTTGAAATGTCTCTTCCACCTTGCAATAACTTTTTATAGAGATAATCTACACCAACACCGCCCACTCTACCATCAAATTGGAAATTGAATGAGAAATTTTTATAATTAAACGTATTGACAATAGACCAGACAAAATCGGGATTACTGTGACCAAGTAGTTGTGCTACCCTATTTTTCTTTAACACAATTCCTGAATTGTCGTGTATAATCTGACCATCAGGAGACCTGAAAAATTTGTAGCCATACAAATTATCTACTCGATCCCCAATTTTGTAGTCAATCCTGCCATCTGCGTTTAGGAAGCTACCGTTAACAGAAGTAAGACCATTGTAAAATTCTTTGTACTTCTCAACATAGGTGGAGTAATTGGCTAATACATTCCAAGTAAATCCATTGGCTGATTTTACTGGTGTTCCTGCCAAAGCTATTTCCAAACCTTGCTTTTCGGTCACCACTCCATTGATGGTCGTTCCTGAATAGCCAGATGCTTCAGACCATTGCGATGTTACGATTCGTGGACCGTTTGTAGCACTGTAATACGTTACATCAAGCCCAACTCTGTTTTCCAAGAACTTTGCGTCAAATCCAACTTCAAATGAAGAATTAGCACTTGGTTTCACAGTAGTGGAGTTTAGCACGTTGGTGTAATAGGCCGCAACGTTGTTATTATACGTTCTTGAAATACGGTAGCTATTGGATAAATAGTTAGGCCCGTCATAAACAGATTGATAGGTAGATCCATAGTTGATGGGATTTCCCGACCCACTGGCTTGCCATGCAGGGCCGATAGTAGCTTGAGTAAACGTATTTCTGACGTTAGCATAGCTTGCGCGCAATTTTAGAAATGATATTACTTCCGGGATTTGTAAATAATCAGTTAAAACGGTACTTGCAGAAATGGAAGGATAAAACCCAGTGTTATAACCATCGTAGAAATTTGAAAATTTATCTACACGACCAGTAGTTGAAAGTGTAACAAATTTTCTGTAGGTGACATCAAATGAGTAATAGCCGCTTCCAACCTGCATTGGGGCAGCATAGTTTGAAACTTTAACAGGGTTAAGGGAATTACCAAAGTTGTAAACTTGCGGAACTACGAGGTAATCGGTGGTTGCATAGGAAGAATTGAAATTGTAGGTGCGAAGATTACCTCCAATCAATCCATTGATGTTGAAATCACCAATATTCTTGTCAATGGTCAACAAAATATCAGTATTGTTTTCAAACAACGTGCGCCTGTCTTCCCGGTAATCTCCTTTTCTTTGTTCACGACCGTAAACCGTAGCCCCGTATGGAAACTTTTCATCACGAAACAAGTCCCATGAGGTAATCTGGGTTCTTAACGATACCTTCATCCAATCATTGATTGAATACTTAAAGGTTAGGTAGCCATACACGTCTGTTTTTTTATGCCCGCGCGTCCATTCCTTTGCCAGAAACCATGGATTATTGTATCGATAGTACTCGTATGTTCGCTGTTGTGAGCCAACTTGCCCAGGCAGCCAATAATTCTTCAGGTCATCAATATCCCAGTCGGCACCACCCCATATGATGATGTTGTAAATCATACTATTGGGGCCGTAGTTTACGTCTGGAAAATTGTTAGTGTATTGCTTGTTGTAGTTTAAGTTCGATTCAACTCGAAACTTAGGCGAAAAATTATGTCCCATTGATAGGTTAAAATTGGATATATTCAGTTCCGTGGTTGGAACCGTTCCTTGCTGATAAGATTGACTAAAAGAGGCCCGAATGTCAGCTTTACCATTGGAAGCTGAAAATGCAATATTGTTGGTTGACAAAATTCCAGCTTGAAGAAAGCGTTGCAAATTGTCTTTGCCTCTTGCCACCCATGGCGTACCGGTTCGAATTCCAGTAGTAGGATCTACGGGGCTATCATATTGTGAGATCAATTGCCCAGCGAAACGTGGTCCCCAAACATCATAGTCGTTTTGATTGTAACCATTTTTTTGACCATACAAATCATCGCCATATCGATACGAATTATACTCTCCGGGGCCGTATTCATTCTGCACATTCGGCATCGTGAGGAATCCCTTATCAACCATCGTACTCGAGTTAAACTCCACTGAAAAACCTCGAGCATCCTTAGTACCTTTTTTAGTAGTAATGATGATGGCGCCATTTCTTCCTCTCGAACCATAAATAGCTGCAGCATTTGGGCCTTTCAAAACCGTGTATGTTTCGATATCGTCAGGACTAATATTCCAAGTGTCGGATACAACTGGGACGCCATCTACTACAATCAAAATATCAGTCTCTCCTCTCAGAACTAACTGCGGTCTTCCCAAAATTTCAGCCGAAGGGCCAACTGTTAGCCCTGCAACCCTGCCTACGAGCGAGTTAAGTGGGTTCGGTTCACGGGCTTTCACCAAATCACTACCGATAACTTTTTGAGTAGTGTAGCCAATTTTAGCGATTTCTTTCTCAACTCCTAAAGCCGTTACAACGACTTCCGAAAGTTGTTTCGCATCGGGAGCAAGTGTCACACTTAAACTTGTCTGGTTCGAAATGGGCACCTCTTGCGTCAAAAATCCAACAAAAGAAAATACCAACACGTCAGATGCTGCGCCAACATTGACAGTAAAGTTCCCATCTGAATCACTAATGGTTCCACTGGTGGTTCCTTTTACTAAAATGTTTACACCCGGTAGCGGGCTTTGATCTTCCCCGGACGTTACTTTGCCCGAGACCGTGAACTGCGCCATGGCCGATGTGAACACCATGGAAACAAACAACGCGGATAGGAATGACATCACTCGCTGCTTGTTTAATCTCTGTTGTAGATTTTTGAACATATGGTTTTGATGTTTGTTTGGTTTCGCTCGAGCAACAACTTTGTGTACTTAAGCTTGGCCAAATATTGAATTGGCATTTGACAATAGTTTTAGAAATAGATTAACGATCAGTTAAGAATGAGAGGAAAAAAAAGTAATTATTAATAGTTGGATAAACCAGCACAATAAATACTGCTTTGTTCCTCCCAACAATGGTAGTTTTCAAGTAACAATCAGTTAACAATGGAGAATTAGCTTGCACTGTCAACAAAATGTTGACAATGAGTAAACGCCATCTTATGATTCAAGAAGAGCAAATCACCCTTATCGCTAAAAGAATCAAATCATTACGCATCTCAAAAGGGCTCACCTTGCAAGCTCTCAGTGAGCGTGCAAATTTGACCAAAGGATTGATTTCAAAAATCGAGAACTCAAGAACTATACCTTCTCTGCCTGTTTTCCTCGCGTTGATTCATGCATTAGAGGAGAATCCGCAAACATTCTTTGATCTGCCAACAGCCTCGTACAATCGGACCTATGTTCATGTTAAACAGAAATCGTATAAACATATCAAAAAGGAGAACCGCCCTGGTTTCGACTATCGCTTTATTCTTGCACAAACACTTTTAAGTTGTACGATGGAAACCGTAGTACTAAGCATTAAACCCAAATCTAAAAGTAAACCAACCGTTACAGATGGCTACGAATTTAAATACGTGCTATCGGGAGATTGCGACTACTATATACAAGATGAAAAAATCGAATTAGCACAAGGCGATTCAATCTACTTTGACGCATCAAAACCACACTACCCTGTCAATAACTCAAAGCGAAAAGTGGTAATGCTTGTTTGTTATTTCCTAACCATGAAGTAAAAACCTTAATTTGTTGTCATGAAACAATTCGATTTAATTGTGGTGGGCTCAGGAGTGCTTGGTACGTTCCATGCTTACCACGCGGCCAAAAAAGGAAAACTTGTGCTTTTGTTGGAGAAAGATAATCAACCAATGCAGGCCACGGTTCGAAATTTTGGGCAGATCGTTCCATCGGGAATGGGTAAAGAATGGTTCCAGTTTGGCGTGCGCGGAACACAAATCTACAATACAATTCAAGCGGAGACAGACATATCCATTCGAAACAATGGCTCGGTGTACATTGCATCTGATGCTGATGAGCAACAATTAATTCATGAACTGAAAAAAGAGATGGATACGCGTGGATATCAATCGATACTCCTATCAACATCTCAGTGTATAGACAGATGGCCGGCATTGAAAAGTACTTATTGCAAAGAGGGGATTTTCTTTCCGCAAGAAGTCAGTGCCGAGCCAAACCTATTAATCCATCGGCTTTTGCAATATTGTACATCCAAATTTCAAAATTTTGTCTATCAACCGGGCACACCTGTAGTTGAATGTTCAGTTACAGGCAGTGTATCAAAAGTCAAAACCACTTTTGGCAAGACTTACACCGCAGAAAAAGTAATCATTTGCAATGGTGGTGAGTTTAAATTGCTTTTTCCAGAGTTGTTTGAAAGAAGTGGAATAGTAGTAAGCAAGTTGCAAATGCTGCAAACCTTGGTGATGCCAGAGGTGGAAATGGAAGGCAACATTTTAACGGGGCTTACTATCCGCAGATACGAGTCTTTTCAAGAATGTCCATCGTATGCTAAATTGCAAACTCCCGATCATTTAGCTGAACTAAAGAAGTGGGGCATCCATTTACTTTTCAAAAAGGCGATTGATGGCTCCATAATAATAGGTGACTCGCACGAATATGCAGCTTCAAACGAAGTGGAAAGGCTCGGCTTCGGCCAAAACGAATACATCAATCAGCTGATGCTTGCCGAAGCACAACGCATTGTTCATTTCGATGTCAATAAAATTGCTTCCTCATGGTCGGGCTTTTATCCGCAGCACAACGAGAAAGATATTGTTGAAATTGATATAGAAGACAGAATCCACATCCGAACGGCTATTGGCGGAAAGGGAATGACGACCTCGGCAGGTTACGCTGAGCAGAGCATTGCAAAACTAATTTGAATAATTATGGAATTTTGAAAATTTGAAAATAGTGAGATTTCATTCGATAGCTTTTCATTTTCAAATTGGTTAATTTTCAGATCTTCAAATTAAATGTGGTCTAACTTCCATACCCATAGCACCTTTTGCGATGGCAAAAGTTCTTTCCTCGAGCATTTATCTAAAGCCGAAGAACTGGGTGTGAAGAGCCTTGGATTCTCGTCTCATGCATACATTTCCTTCGATTGTAAATGGTGCATGAAAAAAGATCAGTTGGAGGAATACTTAAAGTCGATTGATTCGTTAAAGAAACAATCGGAAATCCAACTATACCGCGGCCTGGAAGTTGATTTTATCCCCAACGTCATCAGTCCAAGCGATTTTAGTTCACTACTAGACTACACCATTGGTTCCGTTCATTTTGTGGATGCATTTTGTGACGGCCGCCATTGGGAAATTGACGGGCTTCACACCGTTTTTTTGGATGGATTGGAAAAGATTTTCGCGAACGATCATCAAGCTGCGTTTAGCAGGTACTTTGAACTAACCCGCGAAATGGTGTCGACTTCCCCTCCTACCGTAGTTGGGCACCTCGACAAAATGAAAATCCAGAACGTTAATCACAAATTCTTTCGTGAAGACGAGCCTTGGTACAAATCCGAGATAGAAAAGACTTTACAAACAATAAAGTTATCAGATTGTATTATTGAAGTGAACACGCGGGGCATCTATCAGCGCAAAACTGCTGATACTTATCCAAGTCATTGGATACTAGAACTGATTCATGAAGCCAATATTCCGATCACCCTCAGTTCAGATGCACATCACGCAGACGATTTAATCAACCAATTCGAGGCCACCGCCCAACTCCTTCTGAGCGTTGGTTTCAAAAAGTTGAATATTCTATTCGATGGTGAATGGAAAGCATTTAACTTTAGCGAAAAAGGAATTGTATTTTGAAATCGACCTCGCACCCTATCACGCAGTGGTTAAGCAAAACCCACGGAATTTGGTTTACCCTTTATGCATCGCTGGCAGCGTTTTGTCTGTACACCTGCGTATACGCCTTTCGAAAAACCTTTGCCGCTGCAACATTTGAGGGATTGGCTTTTGCCGGAATAAGTTACAAAGTTTGGTTGGTGACTTTTCAAGTAGTCGGATATGCTTTATCTAAATTTATTGGGATCAAAATCATTTCTGAATTAAAGGCCCATTCGCGTTCCTTCGGTATTTTATTGATGGTTTCGATTGCTGGTATTTCCTGGTTGCTATTTGCCATTGTACCTCCGCCCTACAATTTCATTTTCCTTTTCACCAACGGGTTGCCATTGGGTATGGTGTGGGGAATGGTGTTTGGATATTTAGAAGGCAGACGAATGACTGAAGTGCTGGGCGCCTCGTTGGCGGTGAGTTTTATTTTCTCCGCGGGATTATGCCGCACAGTTGGCGCTTACATCATGCGCGACTGGGGCACATCAGAATTTTGGATGCCATTTGTAGCAAGCTGCCTGTTTTTTATCCCCCTGCTTTTCTTTTTGTATCTGTTAGATAAAGTGCCGCCTCCTTCTGCGCTGGATGAACAACTGCGAACCAAACGAGCACCCATGAATGCCGATGAACGAAAAAGGTTTACAGCTGAATTTTTGCCAGGCATTGTTTTATTCGTGCTAGCATATGTGCTATTGACCGCTTTCCGTGATTTTCGCGACAACTTTTCGGCCGAAATCTGGAAGTCTCTAGGCCTTGGAAATGATCCTTCCATTTATACGTCAACGGAAGTCCCTGTTTCATTTGCTGTTTTATTCTGTATGGGCAGCCTGATGCTCATCAAGAATAATCAATTGGCATTGATGGTCAACCATGTAATTATTGGTATTGGTATGATATTAATCGGAGTAGCGAATTATTTGTTTCAGCAGCAGATAATCGAACCAAAACTTTGGATGGTACTGATCGGCTTAGGACTTTACCTTGGCTACATTCCTTTTAACAGCATTTTTTTCGACCGACTAATAGCAGCGTTTAAATATACTAGTACGGTAGGTTTCATTATGTATGTTGCCGATTCTTTTGGCTACTTAGGAAGTGTGGGTGTTCTCTTCTTTAAAGAATTTGGTTACACGAAATTAAGTTGGCTGACCTTCTTCGTGAGCGGTGGATACTTCTTGTCGTTTACCGGCACAGCCCTCATTGCCGGGTCTATGATTTATTTTCACTACAAACACCAACGTTGGTCAAAAGCACAATAAGGTTACTGCAAGCCTAAAACACTTTTAAGTTCTGGAATTCGTTCGATGATATGTGTGTGTGGCGCTTGAGCCAGTTGTTCTTTGGTATAAGCACCCGAGGCGATACCTACAACAAAACCACAACCAGCTGCATGGCCTTCCAATAAATCAGAGAGTGTATCGCCCACTTTGGCAACATGGGTTGAATTGCTTACTCCAGTCATCTCCATAGCCTTGAAAATCAAATCAGGGTGTGGACGGCCATTGGCCACTTCATCACTGGTAACACTCCCATCAATTAAATCGCTGTGCTGCCAACCCATCCGGCCTAATAATGCATCCACAATCGGGCGATCAAAGCCCGTGTCCACCACTACTTTGATTCCATTTTTTTTTAGAGCCTGCAACGTCTCCGTCACCCCATCATTTTCAACCACGGTTGCATCGTTTTGATAAAACGAAATCATCTCGGCCACAAAATCAGCATGAATCTCACGGATAAATCCATCGTTGATAGCTGGGCACTTCAAAGTTTCAAGTAATTGCCGAATGGCTACCGGTTTAGGTATACCCATCACTTTGTTGGCTTGTTCGATTGAAACCGTTAGGCCTTGGCGCCAGAAAGCATTTGTTAATATCCGTTGTACATCAAAATTTTCTTTTACGGTAGTGCCGGCCAAATCAAATACCACTAATTCTACGCTCATATATTCTGTTGTTTAAAAAAAGAAAGGTAAACGAAGTTCAAACAACAAACCAACAACACGTCAGAACTTAATTATTTGATAATGTTGATAAACTACCTTTTGATCAATGATCATTTTAACTTACATCAATAAAATAAACATATGAGCGCTGTTGAAAAACAATCTGCCGTTAATGAAGTATTCGAGCTTTACGAGAATTTTGGCGTTTCAGAATATGTTGGCGAACCTGTGTCGCTAATCGAGCACATGTCGCAATCTGCGCAACTGGCGATGCAAACCGGACAAGACGATGAAGTCATTCTTGCCGCTTTCTTTCATGACATTGGTCACATGTGTGCATTAAAAAATGAAACTAACTCTATGGGCATCTATGGCGCGAAAAGTCACGAAAAAATTGGTGCTGATTTTCTAAGGGCGAAAGGTTTTTCGGAAAAAATTGCCAGGCTAGTGGAGAACCATGTGCAAGCGAAGCGATACCTGACCCATAAATACCCCGATTACTATAACAACCTTTCAGAGGCTAGTAAGAAAACCCTTGAGTACCAAGGAGGAAGAATGACGGAAGAAGAGGCGCATCAATTTGAAAATGACCCGCTATTCGCAACTAGCATCTTAATGCGCCAATGGGATGAAGAAGCAAAGCTGGAGAATATCGCCCTCATTGATATCAAAAAAATAAAGTCCAAGGCATTGGCTGCCCTGGACTCTAATAGTTGAAGATGGTAAGTATCTTAATTAGTTCCGTTCGGATCGAACGCCCAAGTATCATCAAACCGCAAGCTTCCTGATCTGCCGGTTGTAACGTAACCTGCATTCCCGATGGCAAAGCCAGCAGCAGCATCGCGTGCGCGCCCCTTTGAAGAAAACAATACATGTTCTTTCCATGTATCAGTAGCTGCATCGTATTGCCAAGTATCGCCTGCAGGTTGGTTGTTGACTGATCCACCGGTGATGTAACCAAATCCACCGAATGCAAAAGCTACCGCGAATTCACGCGACAATGGCTGGTCTATTCTGTTACCATTGGCATCTCTTTGAGTAAGCGCGGCCTTTTGCGTCCATGTGTTTGCCACAGGATCGTATTGTTCCACTTCTCTCACAGTAAGGCCGTTATTAGATCCACCCAAAACGTACACTGCGTTGTTCAATGTAAACGCCACGGCATTTACTCTCTTGCGTGCAATGCTCGTGCGCTGAACCCAAGTATCTGTGCCTGGCACATATTCCCAAATATCATTCAATGCGTTGCCGTTAAAACCAGACCCAACAAATCCTCTCCCCGACACGCTGAATGCTATCGCACCAGTTCTACCCAGTTCACCGGTGCCTCCAAAGTCTTTTATTCTTCTCCAACTTCCTGCTCCACCGTTACCTGTCGGGTCAAATTCCCAAAAATCTTTCAGACGGTTCACACCATCGGTACCCAAACCAACATAGCCCTTGTTTCCAATAGAAAAACCAACAGCTCCGCTGCGTGCAGTGCCCGGAAAGTCTGTCTTTTGAACCCACGTATTAAGGGCGGCATCAAATTGCCAAAAGTCGTTCACACGATTCAACACGCCACCTGTAGTGACACCGTCAACAAAACCGCCTCCTACATATGCCTTGTCGCCAATCACAAAATAGGCAGAACCGCTTCGGCCAAATCCACCAAAGTCGGCAAGTGATGTCCATGAACCGGGTTTGGTTGTTGGTGCTGGTGTGCTGCTACCACCACATGAAGACAACACAACCGCGACCGCGGCCACGATAGCGAACGAAAAGAATGATGAAATAAATCTCATAGAAAGCTTAGTTTGGTACATACGAATAGAAGATTTTCAATTTGGATTTGCTGACTGGATGATTACGACTGCCAATTACAACGCGGTTTAGCTCTGTGTTAATGCCGGGAGCAATAGCAGAAACCATCACTGGGGTAATAAACTCGTTATTGTTTAACAGCTCGGTCGAAAGATAGTTGGTTAAAACGAAAGTGTACTTGGTTTCTTGACCGTATTCTTTATCAAGAGCAACATTTGATGTGAGTATATTACCACCACGGTCAGAGGGTGGAACTGGCTCATATGGTACATTTGAATGGTCGGTTTTAAACAATGCAAGTGTTCTCGGGGGTGGAAAATTGCCGAGGTAAGTGTTCTGCACAGGATAAATCTCTAGAATCGCGTCTATCAATATTATTTTATTGTCGCGAAAGAATTTTTTCACCGAAGGGAATTCAATCTTGGTACCGACTCCTATACCCGATTGCATAAATGTCTGGCCATTTGTTTGCATTGAAGGAATGGTTCGCCTCCGTGCAAGTGTGGAGATGGGAGTTCCGTTTCGATCTGCCGTTAAGTTATTGAACTGCAATGCCGCATTTACGATGCGAAAATCAAACCTTACTTGTTCAGGCACATCTCTGATAAGTGTTTTATAGAACAATCGGATTTTGCAGCGGCCTGCCCGGAATCCTGCGACACTCGCACCAGAGGCAGAACTACCTTCGATTCGAAGCCCCTTGAAAAATTCAGTTACAAACAGATTACCGTCTTTAAAAAATTGTGTTGTGTCCGCCTTGGCAATGTCAAACCATCGTTTACCAAAGCTGCTGGGCAACGGTATGTAAATAGAATCCCTTAATGGAGTGAACCGAATCGTTTTCGAGGCTATTACAGAATTTATAAACTGCGATTGGCTCGTGTTGTAGAATCCAGAAGGCACTGTGAATAATGAAACACGGTCTTCGCCACGGTACGGCACTGTTTGCCTGGGGCGTGGCGGCTGACTAAGTTCAAAAACCTTCAGATCCACCGCACGGGTGGTGTCGCCATACCAATAGTCATTGTAGGAAAGAACCAACCCGATAGAATCATACGTTGCATCGGCAGCGGGTAAAAATGCAGTGGTCGGACCAACCTGAAAATACGTAGATGCGGTGATGCGACCTAACAACGGATCAGCAAAATCACCAATCAGCAAAGTGTTTGCGTTCGAAGTGGGGATTGAATCAAAAAGTGTGGTGGAGGTAACAATTGAGAAAGTATCCGAAAACACTGTCTGCAAGCTACTGCGACTAAAATTTTTGTCTGCTTTAAGGACGCCCTGGTCTTCGCAAGAAATTAAAAAAGCCAGCGACATTATCACAGATAAGAACGCCAAACTTTTAACCCTTTTCGCCACTAACATACCGACAGAAAATTTGCTCACGTTCTTGTAGGACTGAAAAAAGGGACAGAAAGTTTTATTGTTTCAAAAATTTAACTCCGCCCAATTCAAAATATTGTGCAGGCTTCAAAAAAAGTGGGCTTGGAGGGATTCAAACCCCCAACCTTCTGATCCGTAGTCAGATGCTCTATTCAGTTAAGCTACAAGCCCAAACAACTATTTGTCTTCCACTTGCATCACAAAGGCGAAGCTTCGCGGAAACAGCCCGCAAATTTAAGAGAATAAATTCTTCAGCCAAATAGTGTTTTTGCCCGATAACACTAAAAATGTACTTTTGCCGTTCAAAAAATAAGAAAGCCACCATGCGTAAGTCCTTGATCACCATCGTTGCCGTTGTAGTTAGTATATTCTCGCTTGCGCAGGAGGCAAAAAGAGTAAAGCGCCCCGATCTTCCCGGCTCATTCATTATCGAGTTCGGTTTCAATACAGCCCAGGGTTCTACTCCGTTAAATTATAATCAAGGCGTTTGGGGCTCTCGCACGCTAGATCTATACTACCAATACCCAATTAGACTGTGGAAGACAAAATTTAGCGTAAACCCGGGGGTGGGCTTGAGTTTTGAACGGTACAAGTTTTCAAATAACTACACACTGCCCCGGCAGCCGAACCAAGACGGCAGATACGACTTGGTGCGTGTTACGGACATCTATCCAAACGTAAGCGTGGATAAAAGCATGCTGGTGATGAACTACTTGGATTTTATGCCCATCGAGCTCCGTTTTGATACGAAGCCGGAAGATTTAAACCGCAGTTTTCATTTGGCCGCTGGCCTACGCGTTGGCTTCTTGTTTGATTCACACACAAAAATCGTTTATACCGAAGGTGGAGAAGAAAAAACCATAAAAGACAAGCAAAAATTTGGTCTTAACACTTTCCGATATGGGTTTTACGGACGTGTTGGTATTGGCAACTTCAGCCTTTTTGGAAATTATAACATTACGCCAGTCTTTGATACAGCAAAAGCGCCATCAAATTCAAATATGAATACGATGACGATTGGTCTATCGATCAGCGGATTTTAACTACCGTAAACCAGCGCTAATTTCCAACAAAATTAGGCTTACGTTTTTCTAGAAAAGCCTGCACGCCCTCTTTGTGATCGGCACTGCTGCCGGCTATTTCCTGACAATAGGCTTCGTATTCGAGCATTTCTTCGAGTGATGCGGTGGTCGACTTGTTCAGCATTTTTTTGATGATACCAATTGCTTTGGTTGGCGCTTTCGCATAATGATCAGTATAGCTTTTTACTGCCGCGTCTAATTCGCCACTAGCAACCACCTGATTCACCAAGCCCATTTTTAATGCCTCGGGTGCAGAAATTTTGCTACCCAAGGTACACATTTCAAAAGCTTTGGCTATGCCCACCAATCGTGGCAAAAAGTATGACGAACCTGAGTCTGGCACCAAGCCAATATTGATGAATACCTCAATCAGTGTTGCCTCTTCTGCGGCTACAATTACATCGCACGCTAATGCTAACGAGCAACCTGCTCCTGCTGCTACGCCATTTAGTCTGCATACAATCGGCTTTGGCAAATTGCGCATGGCAGTAACAATTGGATTGTATCGCTTGTGTAACGAATCGAGAAAAGACCGTTTACCTTGAGAAGCGCTGTCCTTCAAATCTTGCCCTGAACAAAACGCTTTTCCCGCACCCGTCAGTACCACTACACGCACTTCGTTGTCTTTTGCAACGGCCTTGAGTGCATCTTGCAGCTCAAAAGTAATGGCGTCATTTAAAGCGTTGTACACCTCGGGCCGATTTAGCGTGACCGTTGCTACCCCGTTGCTGCTTTCGTAAGCGATAAACTTGAAATCCATGCGAATAAAAGTTTTGATTGATCTATGGCAATTAAAAGATAATCGTTTAAAAAAGCACCATCACGCCAGAATAACCGATCGCAAATCCCACCGCAGCACCATGCAATACCTCGCGTAATGTGTGCGCGCCTAAAACGAGCCTTGCGGACATTACCAGCCCCGCTAAAACGATTAGAGCTACAGCGGGAACCAACAAACGTGGTTCTTCCATCTCTTTATTGAGCGGCAACACAATACCAACGGCTCCGGCCATCGAGATGCTGTGAACACTAATTTTAACGAAGAAGGTGATCAGAAACGATGCCAACACCAATCCAAAAACGATTAGCATCAGCTTGTTTAAGTTTGGAAAAGGCAACTTGTAGTAGCACAAAAAAGCGATGATACCGTAAATCACCGTGATAATGGCAAAGGGAAATATCCTCTCCTGCCGTTCGCGCAGCGTGAGAGATCCTATCGTTTTGAATGATCTCAGCATTATCAAGTTAAGGGCGGGAAGCAAAAAAGTAAAAACAAAAACAAAAGCTGTTACAATCCATACCTTTCCCCTATCGGCCATTCCCATTGCCGGAAAAAATGCACCCAAAAGGATTACTAAATATGTGCTTAGCAGTAAAGGATGAAAAAGAAACGATATGACCTGCGCAGTAAAACGTACCATTAAATTTCTTTTCTGAGCCGTGCCACCGGAATATTTAACTGCTCGCGGTACTTTGCTACCGTGCGTCTGGCGATGTTGTACCCTTTTTCGTTGAGCAAGTCCTCTAATTTATCATCAGGGTAAGGTTTGCTCTTGTCTTCACTGTCAATCAAATCTTTGATAATCTGCTTCACTTCACGGCTGCTCACCTCTTCTCCCGAATCAGTTGCAATGCCTTCTGAAAAGAAATATTTCAATGGGTAAATTCCGAAATCTGTTTGCACCGTCTTGCTGCTGGCTACGCGGCTCACGGTTGATATATCCATACCAATAATCTGAGCGATATCTTTCAAGATCATTGGTTTCAACTTTGTCTCATCACCCTCCAGAAAGTAATCGTATTGAAAATCAACAATGGCCCGCATGGTTCGCAGCAGCGTGTGTTGGCGTTGTTTAATCGCATCAATAAACCATTTGGCTGCATCCAGTTTTTGCTTGACAAACGTAACAGCCTCTTTCAGCTTCTTATCTCTTTTGTCGCTACGATCGTAGGCTTGCATCATGTTTGAGTAAGAGCGGCTGATGCGAAGTTCGGGGGCATTTCTTGAATTCAAAGACAACTCCAACTTTCCATTATTGTTTACCAAAATAAAGTCGGGAATGACGTACTGATTTTTTACCATCCCGGCAGTCACCTCGCCTCCTGGTTTGGGGTTTAGCCGCACAATCAGTTCAATCGCATCTTTGATGTAATCCTCGTCATCTAGGTCGAGTTTTTTCTGAATCTTGGCGTAGTGTTTCTTGGTAAATTCTTCATAGCACTCAGTCAAAATCTTTTTAGCGACAATCACGTCTACATCCTGCCCATCATCCATCCGGTCAAGTTGCAAAAGCAAGCACTCCTGTAAATTGCGCGCAGCAATACCGGCCGGGTCAAACGATTGTATCTTTTTCAGGATACTCTCTACCTCGGGTAAATTTGTTTCAATGCCCTGCGCAAAGGCGAGGTCATTCACAATCGATTCCAATTCTCTGCGGATGTACCCGTCTCCCTCAATACTGCCAATTAGTTGCTTGGCGATGGCTCCCTGGCGATCATCTAAGCCCAAAAACCCCAACTGGGTGAGTAGCGTTTCTTGCAAAGAGGTACCCGTAGCCATGGGCATCTCGCGTTCTTCATCATCATCGCCATTATCAGTGCTGGTTTTGTAACTTGCGTAATCATCATCACGAAGGTAATCCTCTATATCCAGGTCTTCGTTTTTTTCCTCCTGTGCCGCTTCTTCATCGCTCGGCTCATCTTGTTGATTATCAACAGGTGACTCCTCTTCATCTTCACCTTGCTCTAATACCGGATTCAATTCCAGTTCTTCCTCTATGCGCGCTTCCAACTCGGCTGTTGGCACCTGTAGCAGCTTGATAAACTGTATCTGCTGTGGCGACAGTTTCTGTTGAAGTGATTGACTAAGACCTAAGCGCTGCATCCAATCGAATTGTGCCCAAATTTACCACATTGGCACGTCAAGCAAAATTGCGGCCAGAAAAATAACTAACATTTTACATTTGGGATTTTAGCTTTTAGATTTGCGCATTATGCAACGAACAAAGATCAAGGAGCTACTTTCTTCCGAGCCCAACGGGCAAATGGTGAAAGCACAGGGCTGGGTTAGAACATTTCGCAATAATCAATTCATTGCGCTCAACGATGGGTCTACCATCAACAACATACAGGCTGTAGTGGCCCTCAACTCGTTGGATGATACGCTGCTGAAGCGAATCACGACCGGTGCGTGCCTTTCGGTGGAAGGCGAACTGATTGCCTCTGTAGGGAAAGGTCAAGCAGTAGAGATAAAAGTGAGCAATCTCGATATACTGGGTGACAGCGATCCGGAGAAATTTCCGTTGCAACCAAAAAAGCATTCGCTTGAGTTTTTGCGCGAAATTGCTCATTTGCGCGTCCGTACCAATACCATTAGTGCCGTCATGCGCGTTCGCCATGCAATGGCATTTGCCATTCACCAGTTTTTTAATGAACGCGGTTTTACTTACGTACACACGCCCATCATTACCGGATCTGACGCAGAAGGTGCTGGCGATATGTTTAGGGTGACCACGCTAGACATCAATAAGCCTCCCCGTGATGAGAGTGGTCATATCGACCACAAAGAAGACTTTTTTGGTCGCGAGACCAACCTTACGGTATCAGGCCAGCTAGAGGGCGAAACTTATGCGCTTGCGCTGGGCGATATCTACACTTTTGGCCCCACATTTAGGGCGGAAAACTCAAACACAACGCGCCACCTGGCAGAGTTTTGGATGATTGAACCGGAGATGGCCTTCTACGACATCAACGACAACATGCAATTGGCCACTGACCTTTTGCAATATCTGGTTCGATATGCGTTGGATAATTGCAAAGATGACCTCGAGTTTTTGAACAAACGCGCACAAGAAGAAGATGCTGCCAAACCGCAAGAGCAGCGCAGTGAGTTGGGTTTACTCGATCGATTGAAGTTTGTGGTTGAAAATGATTTTCAACGACTCACCTACACCGAAGCAATTGACATCTTGCGTAACTCCAACCCCAATAAAAAGAAGAAGTTTCAATATCTGGTAGAACAATGGGGCGTTGATTTACAGTCGGAGCATGAACGTTACTTGGTAGAAAAACACTTCAAAAAACCAGTAATCCTGTACAACTATCCAAAAGACATTAAAGCATTTTATATGCGCCAAAACGATGACGGCAAAACCGTGGCGGCAATGGACGTGTTGTTCCCTGGCATTGGCGAAATTATTGGAGGCTCGCAGCGTGAAGAGCGCTATGAAAGATTGCTGACGAGGGTGCAAGAGATGAACTTGCCTGAAAAAGATTTGTGGTGGTACCTCGACCTTCGCAAGTTTGGATCAGCTCCACACGCGGGATTTGGCTTGGGGTTTGAGCGATTGATTTTGTTTGTGACAGGCATGACCAACATACGGGATGTTATTCCTTACCCGAGATTCCCGAAGAGTGCGGAGTTTTAGGAAGAAGACAGAAGTTAGAATTCAGGAGACTGGAGTTAGGATATAGAACTAAAATCCGAGTATTTACTTCAACACGTAAACACACTTCAACACCTTAGCACATAAGATGGAAACCATCGAACTTTCAGGTATTATCGGCATGATTGCGCTGGCTGCATTGACTGCGAATTTTTTTGTCGGCATTTTCATTTGGTCGAAGCGTGAGTTCGCCCTGCCCTATCAGTTGACTTTTTTGCAATTGCATAAGTTTACGGGTTACTCTGCCGCCATTGCCATATTGCTGCACATTGTGCTCATTCCACTCGATCCAAAATCAGGCTTTACCTGGGGAGATTTGGTGCTGCCTGCATGGACACAACATCAACCCCTGGCCAACACTTTTGGGTCCGTTGCACTTTACCTGATTGGCGTGGTGGTAATCAGTTCTTATTACAAAGATAAAATCAAACTGAAAACATGGCGCACGCTTCATTTCTTAAGTTACTTCGCTGCTGTGCCTCTCATATTACACAGTATCATTACCGACCCAAAACTCGAAGACCGGCCTATTGACTGGTTTGATGCGGAGAAGTTGTTCGTGATTGGTTGTTGCGTTGCGATTATTGCATTATCAACCTATCGGTTTTTTATCAAAGAAAAGGACGCAGGATACTAGCCGCTGGATACTAGATCAGTTCTACGTAAAGTTACAACCAGAAATGCTTACTACTTCCGCTTTATTGCTAGCAAAGGTGTGCTGCCCAAATAGGCAAGCGTTCGGGTAACGCTTTTGGCAAACAGTTTTTCCTCAAGGCTTAGTTTGTGGGTAAACGTAGTGAGCAGGTCCGCTTTTGTTTCTTTGATAAAGGCATCGATCGCGTTGGGAATGTTCTCGTCCAATATCACCCTAAAATCGATCTTATCGTAGTTTGATTTCTTGATCATTTCTTCTACGACCAGTTTTGAAGCTTCCACCTTTTTGTCAATCGCATTTACAACATGAATCATGTGTACATGCGATCCATAAATCTTTGCAAACTCCAACACCACATTCAATTCCTTTTGCGTGTCTTTTAGGTCTGAGGCGTACACAATCCGCTCAAAATTTTTGAACTTAGCAAACTCGGGGATCGCCAACACAGGCACAGAGCTATCATCAATCACTGAAACAGTGGTGCCTCCCAACCGCACTTTTTTCAACACAGATGCGTTGCGCGAACCCATTGCCACAATGTTTACTTTGTGCTTGGCTGTGTAGCGCTTCACCATATCAGCCACGGTGTGCGCCTTAATTGTCTTAAATTCGATTTTATAGTCGCCCTTCACTTTTTCTCTCAAATCCGCAATCAACTTCGCCCCCTCTTCTTCTGAAATTTGTGTTAGCGCCTTCTCAATTTGTTTCGCCCGCAGATTTACCTTCGGCACACCATCAAAGCGCGCGATGTTGAGTACCGTAAATTCTGCTTTAACTGCAGCGCCCATGCGGATGGCATACTCCATCGCCACTTTAGACAAATGTGAAAAATCAGTAAGCAAAACAATTTTTGGATGTGCCATGGTAGTGGAGTTAGTCATCAAAAATAAATGATTCGCACAGAGTAAAAAAATGTAAATTTCGGATGCAGAAAAACTTAATCTACGATGAGAAACATATTGTGGTTCATTTTTATTGTTGGACAAATAACAGCTTACGCACAAACAAGTTCGCAAAATATTTTACGGCATATCAGGGTGCTTTCCAACGATTCACTGGAAGGCCGCGGAACGGGCACAGCGGGCGAAAAATTAGCACTCGCGTATATTCAAAGTCAATGGCGTGAGCTAAAACTTACACCCAGGGGCGATGGTGGAGGCTATACTCAAAAGTTCACTTTCAAATCTGGCATGCATGGAACGGGTAAAGAAGGTACAAGCTACAATTTGGCTGGCTACATCGACAATCAAGCACCCTTTACCATTATCATAGGCGCGCATTATGATCACCTCGGATTAGGGTTAGAGAGCGGATCGCTTGACGCAAACCCACAAAACAAAATCCACAACGGAGCTGACGATAATGCTTCGGGCGTTGCCGGAGTGATTGAGCTGGCTCGTTATTTTCAGAACAACAAGCAGAAAGAGAAGTACAATTTTTTGTTTTTATGCTTTAGTGGAGAGGAACTAGGCCTTGTGGGGTCAAAGTATTTCACGGAAAATTCGCCTGTTGATTTAGCGAAGACCAATTTGATGATCAATTTAGACATGGTGGGCCGCTTGGATCCAGCCACCAAAGGTTTAACAGTGAGCGGGTCTGGCACTAGTGCTGCATTTGAACCATTGCTGAAAAATCTATCTAATAGTCAAGTGCAAATCAAGACAGACTCCTCGGGCTTGGGGCCTTCTGATCACAGTTCTTTTTACCTGAAAAACATACCCGTTTTACACTTCTTCACTGGGTCGCACAGCGATTATCACAAACCTTCAGATGACTGGGAGAAAATCAATGCAGAGGGCGAACGTGAAGTGCTTAATGTGATTATCAAGCTTATAGAAAGCCTCGACAAGCAGCCCAAACTTGCTTTTTTGCCAACGAAGAACAAATCGATGAGTTCATCGAGGTCGTTTAAAGTAACAATGGGTGTGATGCCAAGCTATTCTTCTAATGAAGAAGGCTTGAAAGTAGACGGTGTAAGCGATGGCAAACCCGCACAAAAAGCAGGAATACAAACGGGGGACGTGATTACCCAAATTGGAGAGTATCCGATCAAAGACATACAGAACTACATGGATGCATTGGGGAAATTTGAAAAAGGGCAAACTGTGGCGGTGAAAGTCAACAGAGGGGGCGAAATAGTTATCGTGAAGGTGACCTTCTAAACGGTAAATCCTAGAAACAAATACCAAGTTATTTTATGAATTCAGGGCTAATTATGATTTTTATAATACTGCCAGTAATCATTTTCTTTTGGAAGATATTTCCATCGACAATGTTCCTAACGGCTCATTTTGCTCAGACACCGATAGGCTTTACTGACTTGTTATTCATGAAGTTTAGAAAAATTGATGCTACCAAAGTCTGCAATGCTTACATTCAATTAACAAAGGCAGGGGTCGACATAAAAATAAAAGAACTTGAGACTGCCTATTTACTAAATCACGACCTTGAGAATATTGCCTGGGGGCTCATCCTATCCAAGCAGAAAAATATCCCCTTAACTCTTGAGCAAGCAAAAGAAGCTGACAGGAAAGGGATTAAGATGGTTGACGAGTTAAAAAAGATTCAATAAGGTTAAAAATAAACGGTATCATTCTAACCTATAAATTTTCAGACCATGAAATGGCAAGGTAGACGCGAGAGTACAAACGTGGATGACCAACGCGGGGGAAGTGGCGGAGGATTCGGGGGATTTGGAGGTGGCAGGGGTTTGCCGGGCGGATTGTTTTCAAAAGGCGGACTCATCATGATTGTGATCGTCCTATTGATCAGCTGGTTTACCGGAACCAACCCGCTTACTTTATTGCAAGAGACAGGGGGCGTTTCGCTTGATCAAAACCAAACCACGCAGGTTGACGCGTCTCCAGAAGAGGAAGAACTTGCCAGTTTCGTGAAAGTAATCTTGGGCTCTACCGAAGACGTTTGGAAACAACTAAAGCCAGATTACCGCGAGCCTAGCCTTACTTTATTTCGCGGACAGACTCAGTCGGGTTGCGGTAGTGCTACGGCTGCGTCTGGACCATTTTACTGCAGCGCAGACGAGCGTGTCTATATCGACTTAAGCTTTTACGAAGAGATGAAGAACACGCTGAATGCGCCCGGAGATTTTGCGCAAGCGTATGTGATTGCGCACGAAGTTGGCCATCACGTGCAACACTTATTGGGCATCACCAATCGGGTTCATAGCCAGCGAGGCAATTTAAACGATGAGGAATACAACCAGCTTTCGGTGCGTTTGGAGTTGCAAGCGGATTTCCTGGCGGGCATCTGGGCGCATTACGCGAAAGACAACAACGGATTTATAGAAGAAGGCGACATTGAAGAAGCCCTGAATGCAGCTGCCGCTATTGGTGACGACCGCCTGCAAAAACAGTTTCAAGGCACGGTAAATCCAGAATCGTTTACGCACGGCACATCAAACCAGCGGGTGCGTTGGTTCAAGAAAGGTTTCCTTTCGGGCGACACAAAACAGGGAGATACGTTTAATACTTCTGATTTGTAAGGGTTTTTTAAATCAAGCCCTTATTCTATTTTTGCCGCTCGATAACTGAGATTTTTATGGGCCGTATTTTTGAAAAGAGAAAGCACAAAATGTTTGCGCGTTTCGATAAGATGGCAAAGGCCTTCACGCGCATCGGAAAAGATATTGCCATTGCCGTAAAGCAGGCTGGCCCCAACCCGGATAATAACCCTAGGCTACGGATGGCCATCCAAAACGCCAAGGGCGTGAATATGCCCAAAGACCGCGTTGAAAACGCCATCAAACGCGCTTCCTCCAAGGAGGAAAAGGATTTTCAAGAAGTGATTTATGAGGGCTACGCTCCGCACGGGGTGCCCGTAATCGTAGAATGCGCTACAGACAATCCCACCCGCACCGTTGCGAATGTCCGCCTCCATTTTTCAAAAAATGACGGCAGCATGGGTAATTCGGGTTCTGTGTCGTTCATGTTTGAGCGCAGGGGTGTTTTTAAATTTGACCCAACTAAGTTGAACCTGGGCGAACTGGAGTTGGACCTGATAGATGCTGGCGCGGAAGACATACAGCAAGATGAAGAAGAAATTACCGTTTACACTAAGTTCACTGAGTTTGGCCACATGGCCAAGTTTTTGGAATCGAGAAAACTAGATGCCAAAAGTTCACAACTGCAATACATCCCTACCACCACCAAAGAGTTGAGCGAGGCCGAGCAAGACGATGTACTAAAGTGTATTGCCGCGCTAGAAGAAGATGACGATGTGCAGAACGTTTATCATAACTTGGCATAAGGCAACAACTACAGCCAAGGTAGCGGCATTGCCTTTTAGTAAGATTTTTTCTTAACTGTTTTTTGAGATTGTATCTTCAACGAAGTACATTTTCAACATGCCGCGGTTCTTTACATCAATTTCTCCTCGGTAGGTGCAAATAAATTGATCCTTGACTAACTCATAGGTATATTCTGAGATATTAATCCGGCCCGGTTCTGAATTAGATTCCATTCTCGCAGCCACGTTCACCGTGTCACCCCAAACGTCATAAGCAAACTTTTTAGTGCCCACCACTCCCGCTACCACCGATCCCGTGTTCACTCCCACGCGAATGTCGAATGGGTATAACCCCGGATTTGCCTTTTTTGAAGTTTTTACAAAATCTACAATTTCTAAGGCCGCACCTATCATATGATGGGCGTGATTTTGGGTTGGAAAAGGAAGCCCGCCTGCACACATATAGGAATCTCCAATGGTTTTGATTTTCTCTAAACCGTATCGCTCCATGATCTGGTCAAATCGGGAGAAATAAAAATCAACACTCTCCACTAATTTTTCTGGCGTCATTTTTTCGGCATAGTGGGTAAATCCCTTGAAATCCGCAAACAGCACCGTCACCGATTCGAAACTCTTGGCCTGCACACGCCCGTTGGCTTTTAGTTCTTGTGCTGTCTCTTTTGGTAAAATATTTAGCAGCAGGTTTTCTGATCTCTGCCTCTCTTGCTCGATGATCTGATTTGTTTCGCGAATAAACTTATACCTTCTATACAAACCGAATACCAGCATGCTCAGCAACAAAATCGCAATGGTAGTGGCAATCACGACAATCTGCTGGTTCTTCTTTTGCTGGTTTAGCAAATCAACTTCAATTTGTTTTTTCGAAACTTCAAAGTTTGTTCGCAAATCGGCCATTTGCTGCACCGACTTAATATTATTGAGGCTGTCTTTGTAGGTAATGTGGCTTTTATAATAGGCAAACGACTCGTTCAATTTCCCCATTCTCTGATAAATTTCAGAAAGGCGCAAATTGGCTTCACTCACCTGCTCTTTCAGTCCATATTTTTTTGCCAAATGAAGGCTGCGAAAAGCATAGTCCAAAGCGGCTTGGTACTCTTTGTTTTCTTTGTAGATATCTGCAATAAGATTGAGATACACCGAAATTGGATAGTATTCATTTAACACTTCAAGCAGTTCAATGGCTTTGTTCATGATCCTTTCAGCTTTCTTATCGTCTCCTAATTGCACATAGATCATTCCCAGATTACCCAGGCTATAGGCTTCACCAATTTTCGATTGAATTTTTTCATAGATGACGCCAGCCTCTTCGGTGCAAATCAAAGCGGAGTCCCATTTGTGCATGGTGATGTAAGTATCGCCCATATTGAGGAGTGCTGCTGCCATGTTGGTGGAGTCGTTGACGGTCCGCAAGATTTCAATGGCATGCCGATAATAGCTAACGGCATTTGAATAATTTCCCATCACAGAATAAACATCGGCTATGCCGATATTCAACGCCCCAAGTTTTGCTTTTCCATTTTCTTCCTCTACCAACTTTGCAGCCTGCAAAAAGCTCTGTAGCGCTCTCGTTAAATCACCTTTCAGTCGTAACGCATTTCCCTTTTCCTGCAAACCCTGAATCAGGTAATTGGTTGAATCAAACAAAGTGGCTACACGCACGAGTTCCTCGCTGAACGAAAGTTTCTTATTTGTATCTGTGCTGTTGATTGCCAGCTCTTTTAGGATCGCCAGCTTAGCCTGCGGCTCTAATTCGCGCGACTGATATTTCTTTTCTAAACTATCTAACGCCACTTGTGTTTGGCTTTGCGCAGCCAACGAAGTCAAAACAAAAAAGCCAAGGATTACCCAGGCTTTTATCGGCTCAAAACAAAATATGTTTTTCAAGTCACTTTTCGGAGTTCTCAACACAAATATAACCGTAGACTAGTGTGCCTGAATTTTCGGATCAATGTGAAACGTGCCGTTTCTTTTCACGCCATTATTGGTAACAGTAAATGATATGTCGTACTTGTAATCACCGCCTACGGCAGTGCTGCTCAATACTTTGCCAGAGACTTTTTGGTTCTTTCCCCTATCTGTTGTTGCCAGATCTTTTCCAAAAATATTCTTACCTCGTACGTACTTGATTTTTGTAATGTCCACCACGTCTGTTTCAGGTGCATTGGAAGAAACGCCTTCCCACGTGATAACATCACCAACATTTACCACTATGGTGAAGTCTTCGTTTGATATACCTTCCTCTTGTCCAAAATCGCAGGTGCTACTCAAATTATCTTTATCTATTTCAATGGTATTCACGCGCAATGTCACCACTACATTATTTGCTTGCGCGGGGCGATCGGGGCGTGTAGAGCTTGTAAAGGCTGAAAGCAATGCGAAAAAAATCGGCAAAACAAGCCATGCGTTTTTTGGGGAGGAAGCTGCTATTTTCATGTGGGATAGTTTAGGTTTAACAAGTATTGCAGTCAATATACTGAAGTTAAGTAATTAACACAAACAAAATCAAACTTGGCTGAGGCAAGTTGGTCTTGTGGCTTGCAGCAAGAAACTCCGATGGGTGCAATGTTAAGCGCTTTTCACGAAATACAGTTGAATCTGAAGCTAGGCTCTGGTTCCTTTTTTCTAATCATAAAAAATTTACCATCTTAGTCATCAAAAATTTGAATTATGGTACTTCGACTATTGGTTGCTCTGCTGGTGTTGGCTTCAACTGGCCTCGCCCAAACTCAATTCAATCCTGATACCGTTAAAGCAGGTCGATTTGACAATGGCAAGATGTGGACATTTGATTTCCCGCCCGTTTCTTATTTTGAGCAAACTTACGGGTTCAAGCCCACGCAGCAGTGGCTAGATGACGTTCGAATGAGCGCCCTACGATTTGCCAGCTGGTGCAGTGCTTCATTTGTTTCAGAAAACGGGCTCGTGATGACAAACCATCATTGCGCGCGCGAGTCGGGTACGAGTGTTCAAAAGGCAGGCGAAGATTTTAATACTCATGGGTTTGTGGCGGCTTCCTTTGAAGAAGAGCGAAAAGTGCCAAATCTTTTTGTGGATCAACTTGTAAAGATTGAAGATATCACCAAGCGAGTTCAAGCTGCAATGGACAGGGGAAAATCAGATGAAGAACGAGTGCAACTTCGAACTCAGGAGTTTGATGCCATTAGAAAGCAGTACGAACAAACAGAGGGATGGAAAGGCCTGCAGTTGCAAACAATTACTTTCTATTGGGGCGGCAAGTATTCTTTGTATGGGTTCAAGCGGTACAATGACGTACGATTGGTTGCAATTCCCGAACTAGCTTTAGGCTTTTTTGGAGGCGACTATGATAACTTCACCTACCCTCGCTACTGTTTAGATTTCAGCTTTTTCCGTGTGTACGGAGATGATGGCAAACCCCTCAAGACCAGCCACTTTTTTAAATTCAATCCGACAGGCGCCAAAGAGGGTGAGCCTGTTTTCGTTGTCGGAAACCCAGGTTCAACCAACAGACAAGGCACAACAGCCATTTTAGAATACTTCAAATCCACCCCGTGGCCTACTACACTTAAGCGATTCTCCGCCCGATCCAAGATACTGCAAGACTACAATCAAAGCGCCAAAAGCGATAGCATTCTAAATGAAATCTTTGGACTAGAAAACTCGCTAAAGGCGATTGGCGGAATGAAGAGCGGGTTAGAAGATCCATATATCTTCGCTCGGAGGCAAGCATTTGAACGAGAATTCAAGGCGGCTGTTGAAAAGAATTCAAAACTCAAATCTCAATCTGGCCTTTGGGATGACATCAGGAAAACGCAAGCTGAAATACAAAAAAACTATTACGATGCCGTTCTGCTTGCTCCCGCTGGACTCAACTCGGAAGCATTTGATCAAGCGAACCTTTTTCATTCGTATGCTACTTACTTATCAAGTGACCCGAAGCGAGCAGAGCAATTCAAACAAGCGATTACAGATTTTAAGAAACCAGGTCCATTGATTCTGGAACAAAAGTACCTCGCACAACACTTTCGTGAATGTGTTGAAATGCTCGGACCAAACCACCCTTACGTCAAAGCGATAAACGCAGTGGACATTCGAAAGTCAAGCCCGAGTGAGTTCCCGAAAAATATGAACACAGATAAATATGAGGCACTTGCTCAATACTTGATAAAGAACAGTAGGATTTTTGACAGCAAGTTTCGAGGAGATTTGCTTGAAAAGGGCGAGAAAGCGATCTTGGAATCTAACGATCCATTGTTGATGCTTGCTCGAGTATCAGCGAAACAATTTCAGGAGGCATCCGCAAAAAACAGGGCGAACAATGCTCGCATGACCAACCTTCGCAGTAAACTGGCATTACTCCTTTTCGAAGTATACGGAACTTCGATACCACCCGATGCCACGTTTTCGTTGCGTATTGCAGATGGAGTTGTGAAAGGATACGACTACAACGGAACCAGAGCCCCGTACAAAACTACGTTTTATGGCCTTTATGACCGTTATCAATCATTTAATAAGAATTACCCTTGGGATTTGCCCGCCAAGTGGCAAAATCCACCAGCCGAGCTTTTAGATAAACCTGTAAATTTCGTATCGACAAATGATATTATTGGTGGTAATTCAGGAAGTCCGATGATCAATCAGAACAAAGAGGTTGTAGGTCTGATTTTCGATGGCAACATCGAGAGCCTTCCCGGGAACTACATTTTCCTACCAGAAACCAACCGAACCGTATCAGTTCATGCTGGTGGAATTGTTGCCGCGTTGAAGTACATTTATAAATCAGAACGATTAACAAATGAGTTAATCGGCAGCGCTCGTGACAAGTAAAAAATAACCTGTCATTTTCCAACATTCGTATTGAGCTTGACAACCAATTGATCATCAACCATACGGTTATTGTATTGCTGGATAAAGGCCTTTAGTCGCCTTTCCATTTTCAGCACTACGCTTGGTTCGTTGTTTAGTAGGTTTTGGACGATAGCTGGGTCTCGCTTGAAATTGTACAAGCCGATGGATTTTTGCCCATCAAACTGCAACAAATAGTCACCCATAAATGCCTGATAGGTGTTGTTCAAATAGTTGAAGGCAAAAGGCTCATCTTCACCAAAAATATTGCGCCCAAAGGCCACAAAAGGTTTGTCGTAGTGCAGCATACCTAACACCGTTGGCAGAATATCTGTCTGTTGCACTATTTCGCTTCGCATGGGCATTAGTTTGCTCCCCGGTTCGTAAATGATAATCGGAATGGCAAAATATCCGCTGGGCGAATTATACTGTTGATATTGTATTTCAGCAGATGCGTGATCGGCCGAAAGCACAAAAATCGTATTCTTGAACCAGGGCATGGTTGATGCTTTTGCGAAGAACTTTCTCAATGCCATGTCGGTGTATTGGATGGTGCGGTGTACTGGTTTGGGTCCACCTTTAAATACGTCTTCGTATTCTTCGGGCAGTTTATATGGGTGATGGGAAGAAACCGTGAACATCGTTGTATAAAATGGTTGCTTGAAGCCATTCATCCGGTCTGCAAAGAACTGCAAAAACTTTTCGTCCCAAATTCCCCAAATACCATCGAAGTCATCACTATTGCCGTATTCATCTTTACCAAAATAGGCATCGAAACCACTGAGGTTCGCGAATGCATCAAAACCCATGCTGCCGTTGGGTGCCCCATGGAAAAACGCGCTGTAATAACCTTTCTCGCGCAGCAGTGAAGGCAGACTGTTAATTTTATTGCCAGAATAATGAGACAACACGTAGGGCACTTCAATGGACGGGATGCTGCAAATCACTGAAGGCATTGCATCGATGGATTTACGACCGTTTGCCATCGAATATTGAAACGAATGACTGACACTAATTAATGAATCCAGGAAAGGCGTATAGCCTCGGTACCTCCCTCCTTCCAAATCTTTGTTGTACGCTCCAATAAATTCTTTCGAGAAGCTCTCGAGTATCAACACCACTACATTTTTGCTTTCAAAGGGCAGCGTATCGGCCGGCACTTTCACCGGATTAAACTCGGCATCTAACTCTTCATCGTTTGAGAAGTAATAGACTTTTTTGATGACATTTGCTTTGGCCGTGCGCATCAATGCAAAGGGCGTATTCAACACCAGGTTAATCTCGCGCGGTTCTTTCACATAGGCAGCGGCATTGCTTAAGGTAATAGGCCGAGTACTTTCGCGAAAACCACCCCGTGCACCGCCAATAAACAATCCAATTGAAATCAAAAAGCCGAACGTCCCGAACCCATAAAATTTCCAGGCGCCTTTAAACTGGGGCCCTTCAAAACGGATGCGGTTGAACAGCATCACCATGACGGTGATAATCGCCACAAAGAAAAGTGTGGCGTACCAATAGTCGAACAAGAACCGAAAAAACAATCTACCTAAGTTGGTTTCGTTCTCAAATTGATGGAGAAAACTTAGCGTGGTCCGCCTCAGCGTAAAACGGTAATAGATAAAATCAGCCGTGTTGGCTGCAAAGGCGATGGTGTTGCACACAATGAATATCCATTTCAGCATTGCCTTATACCAGGTTTTGAATCGGTGGGTAATGGGCAGGATCATCAGTAGAATGAAGAGCGAGTTGGAATAAAGTGTGGCTGATAGGTCGAAGCGGAGCCCACCTGCCATGATCACCAAAAAGCGTTGAAAGGAAATGCCTGGAAAGAATGACGGGTTAAAAAGGTAGAACGCCACTCGGCTAGCGGAATACAATAGCATCACCAATAGCAGGCTACGGATCAATGCCCAGTAAATATTCTGTTTTCCTCGATCAAGCCATTGCCACATAACCAAAAGGGGATCAGGTTTTTGTGCAAAAATAACTTAAAAGCAGAAGCAATTGCCCCATTTATATATCAGTAAATCTTTTAGTTTTGTTTTTTAGAAGTGTCACTGAATTTGAATTTGGGTGATGATTGCCCGACTAAACCCTTTCCTAATGAGGCTACTGTTGACAGTCGCTTGTGTTTATAGTTCGATGTTGTGCCTTGGGCAAAACGTAGAGGCTTTTGGTGTTTTTGGCGGCTTCAATTTCCCCATCACTTTAGATGAAGGCTTGCAGAAAGACAACCGGTACTATGGCAAGTTTACCATCAGGAGCACACCTGTTGGTTTTTCATATGGCTATGACAAAGTGGGATATGGCTACTTGATATCTCCGAATTATACACGTATCGGTCAGAATTTCGTGATCAAGAATTCTGCGGGCGGTGAAATAGGAACCCGCGAAGTGCTAATGGATTATTTCAGCGTACCGGTAGCGCTTAAACTACACATCAATGACATGGCATTTTTCCGGTTGAGCGCGGTAGCGGCTCTCAATTTCAACTACCTGATCAGCGGCACAGAAACATTTACCCACAGCGCTGGCAAAATCAGATATCCTGCTGGCATCTCTGTTCCGAATGACCCAGGTTACATTGTAGCTTATGATGGGGTGTTTGTACCCCAAGTGAATAACCTTGAATATGTGTCAAAAGACAAGTTTAATGCACTTCAATTATTTGCCGCCTTTGGTCTTCGTTCTGATTTTGACCTTAATGATGACTGGAGCATCAATTTTGATGGCCGGGTAAACTTTGGCATTTTCGATTCGCGGTCCTCTAGTTATGTAGATCAGCTAAAAAAACCATCCGGCTTACCTGACATCAACGGCAACCCGGGTGCACCCGACATTTACGGGCAGCGCAGAGAGATTTATTTGAGCGTTGGGTTTGGCATTTCACGCATCATTCAAACCAAGTCCAAATTCAAGACAAAGACTACCGGCATCAAAGACAGAAGCGGTGGAGGCACCACTGCCAAACCGCGCAACAAGAAAAAGAAACGCTAGGTTGGTTGTAAGTTGACGAGGCGCACGGTGAATGTAGTGCCCTCCCCGAAATCTGAGGCAATGTCAATAGAACCATTGATCTTTTCAAGCGTGTTTTTCACGATGTAAAGCCCTAGCCCAGAGCCCTTGCTTTCGTTGCTTGCACGAAAGAACATTTTAAAAACCTTATCAAGGTATTCTGAGGCTATCCCAATGCCATTGTCAATAAAGCGAATGGTCGCCTGTGAATCATTGCTTACCAATTCAATGCGAACAAATGATTTTTTCCGTTTATCGCGGTAACGAAGTGCGTTTGAGAGAATATTGCTGAACACAATTGACAGCCTGCTTAGATCTGTATAGAATGGTCCCAGTTGTTGAATCTCACACTGTAGCTGCACCTCGTTGGTTTCATCCATAAACGACAAAGACTCCCACACCTCATCTATGACTTTTTGGAATTCAACAGGTTGTGCCTCTACATCTAAACGAGAGTTGCGCGAATGATGTACAATATCGGTGATAAATTGATCGAGGCGATGAATGGATTTGTCAATCAATTGTAAATAATGATCTAGGCTTATGTTTTCTTGGTCTTTGCGAATGAGATTTACCAGGCCTTTGATCGACATCAGCGGTGCGCGCAAGTCGTGCGAGGCACTGTACACGAAGCGATCCAACTCTGCATTTGTTTTGATTAACTCTTCATTGCGCGCCTTCAACTGATCTTCCGCTTCTTTGTAAACGGTAATATCGCGTGAGAACACGGTAAGGCCCGTTACCACACTTTCCTCCACAATAGGATATGTTTTTATTTCAAAGGTGCGCAAGACATCGCCCACTACGTAGCTGTCAGTGTATTTTCCAGGCCGACCCTTTAATCCTGCTTCATACCGGCCCTTCCAAACCTTGCGCAGCAAGGGATCATCTTCGGGTACCAAGTCCAAAATGTTCTTTCCTTTGGCTAGCTTGATGCCGAACGCTTGCTTGTACTTCTTGAAAAAATCTTTGTTAAAATCGATGAGCTCATAGTTGGCATTGATCAGCCAAACGCTATTTTCAAACGCATTCAATATCGAACGCAGGTTTGCTTCTTTTTCGGTAATTTTCTTTTGAAAAGCTTTCCGCACGGTAATATCGCGCGAGAATACGGATAGCACTTGCACATGGTCTGTCAGGTGACTGGCCTTGAAGTGAATTTCCCAATAATAAGTTTTGCCATCGTAAACAAACTCGTCTTCTACCTTTTGCGAAGTGCCCGCCAAGGCTGATTGACAACGCTTTTTCCATAATTTGGCCAACGCTGGATTCACGTTTTCCATCGTTTGCAGGATGGACACACCCCTACGCAAGTCAATGCCGTAGGTCTCTAAGAAAATCCAATAAAATCCGGGGTTCAGTGAAAGCACGCGCAACTCATCATCTAAAACCAAGATGTTAGAGTCAGCATCTTCAATAATTCGAACGAAGAGATTTTGCCAAACTTCCGCCTCCGATTGCTCCTGCATCGTCATAGCCCACACGTTGTTGAAAAACATTACGTACGGGGTATTGAGTTAATTGTTGCAACCAGATCAAAAGATTGACGAAAAAGTCTGAATCAAGACAATTTAAACTAGTAGGCGCGCGGACCGTTTCATGGCTTCCTGCACGTTTTGGCCGTTTTCAATATTACCTTGAATAGTAGCTACTAATTCATTCACCAGCTCGCGTTTATACCCAAATTTTACAGCAAAAATGCGCGATAGCTTCATTTCCTCAGCGTGAATGGATTTGTCGATGCTCATCATGTGTACAAGATCGTACAGTTGTTCAAATTTCTCCTTCGCATCAGCAGGAACCTCAAACTTGATTTGATCTGGGTTCTGCTTGATTTCCTTTAACTGACTTTCGGAAATGCCATTGCGTTTGGCAATAGAACGCAACAGTTCATATTCCACCGAGTCAAAATTGCCATCAACAGCAGCCATTTCAATCAAGTTTTTCATGTGGCTTTTAGCTGTGGCCGTGCCTTGGCGAAACGCTCCCAGTAATTCTTTGAAGTTCATGAAGGGTTAGATTAAGTAAATCGAAAGTAATAGAAATGGAAACAAGAAAAAAGAAACTTTATCGAAAATTGCGCATCACAAACGATTGAAATTCTCTTTCGTGTACCAACAAGTGGCGCAACAATGCTAACTGATTATTGGCGCGAACCAGATTCTGCAGTTCGTACCGAGCGCCATAGTACCGATCATCATTGAAGTAATCAGCCAGAAATCGCAATGCCTGCATGTACGTGAGCCACCCGCCAGACTTGGCAAATGATCTAAGCTCAACTGACGTAAGAGTGTCTGCCATGTTTTGCAAATAACCCTTGGCTACCGCCTCAAAAAATTCTGGTCGTACTTGCAGTTTTGAGTAGTCAGCTTCTTCTTCATTTGCAGGCGATAAATAGGTGCGCATCATGTCACCCACATCACTTAAAAAATACCCCGGCATAACGGTGTCCAAGTCAATCACACATAGCCCCCGGCCAGCATCATCAAACAGTACGTTGCTGATCTTTGTGTCGTGGTGCATTACCCTTTGCCTTGCTTCTGAATTAGCAACAAACTGTTGCCAATCGTTTACCAAATAAGCATGCGATTGAATGGCTTCGATTTCACTTTTGCACGCAGCAATGCGATTCTTGTTTCCATTTTTAGCTGTATCAACAAACTGCGCATACCGCAACGCTAAATCATGAAATTGAGGAATGGTGGTATGTAGTCTTGCAGCATCAAAAGTTGAAAAGGCTTTAGTGAACGACCCAAACTGATACGATGCTTCATAGGCCTGTTCAGGAGTTTCCACTACAGAGATGGTGGTAGAATTATCAACAAAAGGTAGCAGTCTAAAGTGACCTTCGGCCTTTTGCAAAATCAACTTTCCAGATGATGTCGGGATTTCGGCTACCAACGGATAATCTGACCCGGTGGTCTTCAGATGTTCTTTTAGCGACTGCGTGTTGGCAGCAATTAAGTATGGATCGCTGAAAACGTGGGTGTTGATTTGCTGCAGGATGTAAGCTGCTTTGCCATCGGTTACTTTCCACGTAGAATTGATCAGGCCGCCACCAATCTTTGTTATGCGTGCAGCGGTGATGCCATACTCCAAAAGCACCGATTGTAAGTTTACATCACTCATGCGCTTGGAGAGAAATTACAAATCCAAAATTGCGCCCTTGCCTTGCTCAGTAATCAAAGCACAACATTTACAATCCTGCCCTGCACCACAATTACCTTTTTTGGCGGCTTGCCTTCACTCCATTTTTGAACAATCTCGGATGCAAGCACAACCTTCTCAATGTCTTCTTTGGGCATATCCAAAGCAAAATTCATTTTTGCCCGCACTTTGCCATTGATTGAAATGGGATATTCAAATGCATTTTCTTTCAAGTACTCCTCGTTGTAGGCGGGATACTTTGCATTAATAATGTAATCTGTATGACCCAACTTTTCCCACAACTCTTGGGCAATGTGCGGGGCGTAGGGCGACAATACAATGACCAATGGTTCTAAAACAGACCGCTTATTGCACTTCAACGAATTCAATTCGTTGGCACAAATCATGAACTCGCTCACGGACGTATTGAACGAATAGTTTTCTATGTCTGCCTCGGCTTTTTTGATGAGCTTGTGCAAAGCTTTTAACTCATCTTTGGTTGGTTCTGCATCTCTCACATTCAAATTACCCTGTGCATCGTGGAAGAGGTTCCATACCCTGCGCAAGAATTTGAACACGCCATCAATACCTTGCGTGCTCCAAGGTTTAGATGCCTCTAATGGCCCCAGGAACATCTCGTACATGCGCAGTGTGTCTGCCCCGTAATTGTCAATGATGTCATCAGGGTTGACTACGTTAAAATACGACTTAGACATTTTTTCAATGGCGGAGCCGCAGATGTACTTCTCATTCTCATTAGTTATAAAAATTGCGTTGGCAAAATCAGGCTTCCACTTTTTAAATGCTTCCTTATCTAGCTCAAGCCCATCGACAATCTTGATGTCTACGTGTAAAGGTTGAATATTTTCTTCTTTCAAATTCAAATACGAGGCAGTAACATGGAAGTCCCTAGTTTTGTTAAATTCCGAAACCTCAAAATCAACCTTTTGTCTAATCGAATTCACAAAGTCTTGTGACAAATCTCCCTTTTCAATTTTGTCAACGATGTCTTTCGAAACGAAAATTTCAGGAAGTGGAGAAACGTCCGAGCTAACTTGAAATGTCATTCCCAATCTATACACAAACCTTGAATCACCAGTAATTTTCCCCTGGTTAATCAACTTCTTAAACGGCTCATCAAAATTCAAGTAACCTAAATCATGCAGCACTTTTGTCCAGAGCCGGGCATACAACAAATGCGCAACGGCATGTTCAGAACCACCAATGTACACGTCCACCTGGTTCCAATAATCCAACGCCTTTTTATCCGCGAAAGCGTTTTTGTTGTGTGGATCCATGTAACGCAAAAAATACCAAGCAGCACCTGCGTGGGTAGGCATGGTGTTGCTATCACGTTTTTGATTAGGAGTAAAGTTGATCCAATCGGTTAAATTAGCCAATGGCCCTTCTCCATTGCCCGAAGGCTTGAAGTTATTGGATGGCGGCAACTCCAATGGCAATTCACTTTCTTTCATCGCGTAAGGCATATCGTCCTTAAACACTACGGGGAACGGTTCGCCCCAATAGCGCTGTCGGCTCCAGCCTGCATCGCGCATTTTGTAATTCACTTGCCGTTTGCCAATGCCGCGTTTTTCAATTTCGGCAATAGCCACATCAATGGCATCACGCATCAACATGCCGTTTAAGAAACCCGAGTTCTCCAAAATCGCTTCTTTGGTGGGGTTCGCCTCGTTGCCGTTGTAATGTGAGCCGATAATATTGGTAACAGGAATATTGAAATGCTTGGCAAACTTATGGTCGCGCTCATCGCCACACGGTACTGCCATAATCGCACCCGTACCATAGCCGGCCAACACATACTCACTGATCCACACCGGTGTCTGTTTGCCATCAAAAGGATTGACCGCATACGCGCCCGTAAACGCACCTGTAATCTTCTTCACCTCAGCCATGCGCTCTACCTCCGAGCGGCTCTCCACATATTTCAGGTACTTTTCAATTTCTTCTTTTTGCGCTTCCGTGGTGATCTGCTTCACCAATTCATGTTCGGGCGCCAGCACCATAAAGTCAACGCCAAAGATGGTATCGGGGCGTGTCGTAAAAACCCGAATCTCGAACTTCGAACCTTTCACTGCGAATTTCAACTCCGCTCCCACGCTCTTACCAATCCAGTTGCTTTGAATTTCCTTCATGCTTTCGCTGAAGTCAATTTCCTCAAGTCCTTTCAATAGACGGTCTGCATACTCGGTGATTCGCAAACTCCACTGGCGCATTTGGCGCTTCACTACGGGGAACCCCCCGCGGTAGCTGACACCGTTGATCACTTCATCGTTGGCCAATACTGTGCCCAAAGCCTCGCACCAGTTCACATCGGTATAGGCCAAATAGGCCAAACGGTATTCCATCAAAACCTCTTGCTGTTGCTTTTCAGAAAAACCTTGCCAATCGGCAGCGGAAAAAGCTTGAACCTTTGATTTTGTATTTGGAACAGGGTGGTTCCGATTTCCTTCTGCTTCAAAAATTTTGATGAGCTCACTGATCCGCTCCGCCTTCTGTTTTTTGCGGTTAAACCAGCTATCAAAAATCTGCAAGAAAATCCATTGCGTCCATTTGTAATACTCGGGGTCGCACGTTTGTACTTCGCGGCTCCAATCATAACAAAAGCCAATTTGACCCAACTGCCTTTTAAAGTTCTGGATGTTGTCTTGCGTGCTTTTGGCCGGGTGCACACCATGTTCAATTGCGTATTGTTCAGCAGGCAAGCCAAAGGCATCAAAACCCATAGGGTGCAACACATTGAATCCCTTCAATCGCTTAAAGCGCGCCACAATATCACTGGCGATATAGCCTAACGGATGGCCAACGTGCAAACCCGCACCGCTGGGATAGGGAAACATATCCAATACATAATATTTGGGCTTGGTAGTATCGTTATCTACTTTGTAGACACCCTTCTGTTGCCACGTGTTGCGCCATTTTTCTTCAATGCGCTTGATTTCTTCTTTGCTGTAGTCGGCCATTGCTGCTCGTTCAAATTCAATAGAACGGCAAAAATAAGGGTTCATGCCGAAAAACCAGCTACAATCGAAAAGGTATCAGTTCAGTGTCGTAAGCGATTGAATATTTTCACGGTATGTCCTCCCAACCGGTATCTCCTGCCCTGCCACTGTAACCTTACTGGCTCCTACGGCCGACACTTTCTTTTTCGCTACTAAATAAGATTTATGAACCCGCACCAGCTCACCCTCTGAAAACAATTCCTCAACACTTTTCAACGTTCCTTTTACAATCAACTTCTCCGTGGGCAAAAATAAGATCGCATAATCCTTTAGCCCTTGCACATACAACACTTCATGCCGGTTAATGCGCACCTGTTTGGTACCCGACTTCACAAACATCTCTCCGTTGTCAGTTTGTCGCACCAGCGATGTTTCCTTGTCTTTTAATTCTCTGATCTCTTTTTCTAACTGATCGATTTGATGTTTTTGCTGATACCAATCCAAGGCCTTGTAGAAAACCACGGTGAGCACCAAATACCAAAGCGTGGTGATGGCCAAGTAAAATGAAATACCCTGAAATGTGTAATCACCATCGCCCAATACCAAGCCATATAGGTAGATGTCATAGGCTTGTTGCACCAGCAGGTAGACCAGCACCGCAGAAGCTAAAAAGAATCCGTATGCCAGCCATCGGCCCTGTTCCAGCAAGCGCGGCATCAACACCTTTAGGTTGACATAAGAGAGGGCCATTAACAGACTCACGCGCACCACCGTACACTCGGCAAAGTGCCCGAGCCCCACTTTTTGGATAAGAAACCTGCGGTCGTATAAGACAATCAACGTGATCACAATCCAAAACAGGGTGATGTGCAGTTTGCGTCTGTTAAGTTTCATGCGTGTTAGTGAATCTATGAATTGCCATCAAAACGTATTTGATGGGCTTGACAAGCCTTCCATTTATCAAATGTAATCGAACGAACGAAAATGAATGATGGATAAACCTAGTTGTTGGTCGAAAAAAGGCGTTGGTGGTCTACTTTGTAATTTTTGGTGGCCAACTGGCTCCCACCGTCACGTATCATTGCAATAAAAAATTATGCGAAACTTTATTTTTTGGCTGTTTACCACGACCCAATTAATGGGGCAAACTAATTCTAAAGTTGGCGGTGGCTGCGATGGATGTGAAATTATGTACCATGGCATGCCGAAGCAGATTAACGCAGTTGATACAAGTGCAGGATGGTTTGAAGCTGGGACAAAACTGATCGTTAAGGGGTTAGTGTTGCAACGCGATGGCCGCACACCGGCTGCCAACGTTGTTGTCTACTATTGGCATACCGACAACAATGGCCGATACTCGCCCGCAAAGGGTGCGCACAACGCAACCCGGCACGGTCACTTGCGCGGTTGGGTAAAAACCGGGCGCGATGGTCGCTATGAAATTTATACCATTCGCCCCGCGGCTTACCCAAGCCATGATGAACCACAGCACATTCACCTCTCGATTAAAGAATCTGAGCTTGCAAATGAATACTATGTAGATGACCTTGTTTTTGATGATGATCCGTTGTTATATCGAAAAACAAAACGCGGATTTAAGGCGGAAAACCGAGGTGGAAGTGGCGTGCTGCGTATCGGAATGAAAAAGAATATCCAAGTTGCTGTACACGACATCGTCTTAGGTCTTAACATACCTAATTATCCTTCAGCCACCGGGAAAGAGCAGAGTTCAGGACTCGAAATTGGCGAGGACAGCCCATCGTTTGGGCCAACGCACGCGTGGGGGCCCGACAAAGGGACTGAGGCTTGCCCCGTCTGTAAGTACGGCCGTTACCACGGAATTTTGTATTTCGTAGGCAACCGGCCGAATTGGTCGGAGATCAAAAAGTGGCTTTCATTCTTGGAAACGGAAAGCCAAATGCGCGGCAAGTATTTAAAGGTTTACTTCGTGTATGGCAACGAAAAAGGCTTTGACGGGGAATCGCTGCAACGGGAATTGGCAGCGATTGGTAAAGAACTGGCTATTCGGCAAGTGGCGCTTACGTTTGTACCTTCACTCCGGGACACCATCAGTGAAGTGCATTTAAACAAAGTTGACCCAGTCAATGAAAACACCTTTGTCATTTATCGCAACAGAACCATTGTTGACAAACGTGTAAATCTTTCACCCAACGATGCGAATTTCCAACTGATCCGGAGTATTCTCGACAACACCAAGACCGAATTATTCTCGCTGCCATCACTGTCGCATTAATAATTCACAATATCCAAACAACATGAAAACAGCGTTCCTCATTTTATTAATGATAGCAAGTATTTGGGCTGTAGCCCATCCCGGTATCGGGATCGTAATGGATAGCAAAGGAAATGTTTATTACACTGACCTGACACAAGTGCTAAAAATTGATCTGCGGGGCAACAAGTCTGTAGTTGTTAAAAATGTACATACCCATGAGTTGTACATCGACAGTAATGACAACGTCTTTGGGGAACACCTTTGGTACGGTGGCGGAAAAACCGATGACTGGTGGCATTATGTGTGGCGACTAACTCCCAATGGTTCTCTTGAGAAAATCGTGCCCCCAACAAAAGGGTTTCGCAGCCAACATAGCTTTGTGAAAGATGTGCACGATAACAGTTATTGGGTTGATGACACGAAACATGGTTGTCTAAGACTTCGCAAAAACCCTCATAATCAGTCGGTAGTAAAACCAGTAGACAGCTGTTTCAATAAGATCCATTGGCTACACGTGTCGCGAGCGGGAAATCTTTATTTCACTAATGGGAATCACCTTGTTAGGGTGGACCAAACCGGCCATGTGAAGCCATTGGCAAAGGTTGTAAATACACACGCCACAGCGCAAAAAAACAATGATCAGTACATTAGCGGCCTGTCGACTGACGCTGCTGAAAATGTTTACGTAGCGGACTATACTGCAAGAGTAGTAAGGAAGGTGGACCGTTACGGAAATGTATCAGTATTCCAAACTACCCGAACACCCTGGTCGCCTGCAGGCACGTTAATGGGGCGTAACGGAGACTTTTGGCTACTAGAGTGCTCTTCAACCAATGAGGTTCGAGTAGAGAAAATATCAAAAGACGGCACTCGAACAATTTACTAAAAAGTAAAACTTGCTTATCTTCACAGGCTTTTCGCACCACCGCCTATGAAGACAGTAGCCTATAACCCCAGCACATTGGAAGTTGATTTCGCCAATGCATTATACATTTTGCAAGGTGAAATACAGAAGCACTTGCAAGGCAATCAAGTGATACACGTTGAAAGTAATTTGAAGCGCGACAACCCCATGGTAAAGTTCAATTTGCTGGATAAAGATGGCGACCCACACGAAATTGTGGTGCGAATCGTTCAGATTCCGGATAAATTTTAGGATCGTACCCGCTCGCCTCGCAACATCACCTGATCTATCAGGTTGCTGCCAAAAGAATAGGGCAACAACGCCACCGATGCCATCGGTTTGGTAATAAAAATGCTAGCAGTTTTGCCAATTGAAATACTTCCGTGGCTTTCCAACAAGTCAATCGCATAGGCCGTGTTGATGGTGGCTGCATTGATTGCCTCTTCAGGTGTCATTTTCATTTTAATGCACGCAAGGGAAATCATCAAAGGCATATTGCCAGAAGGTGCGCTGCCCGGGTTGTAATCACTGGCGATGGCCAATGGTAGGCCTTCATCGATCATTTTGCGAGCAGGAGGAAAAGGCAAGTTTAAAAAGAACGCTGCGCCCGGCAATGCCGTGGGCATCGTCATTTTTCCTTTCAGACAGTCAATTTCTTCTTGACCAATGTTCTCTAAATGGTCCACACTTATTGCGTTCGTTTTCACCCCCACTTGCACCCCACCCGATCGATGTAACTGGTTTGCGTGCAATCTGGGCCGCAACCCAAATCGCTTGCCACACTCCAAAATTTCTTCTGTTTCATCCGGTTCAAAAAAGCCCTGTTCGCAAAACGCATCTATGTAATCAGCCAATTTCTCCTGG
Organism: Bacteroidota bacterium; assembly: GCA_018267275.1. GTDB lineage: Bacteria > Bacteroidota > Bacteroidia > Cytophagales > Cyclobacteriaceae > ELB16-189. The sequence continues at coordinate 58,837 of JAFDYV010000005.1, forward strand.
GCAATGGCCGGTATCATCTCTTCGGTGATCAACTTGACGTAATCTTTTTTTTGCATGCCTTGCGGCACTGCATGCGCACCAAGAAAGGTAGTTTTTACCGTGAGCGGAGTCTGCTTACCAATTCGCCTTGCCACCCGCAGCATTTTCATTTCATCTGCTGTGGTGAGCCCGTAGCCACTCTTAATCTCAATAGCGCCTGTGCCCGTTTGGATTACTTCTTTCACACGATGCAAAGCACGTTCAAACAGTTCGTCTTCTGAAGTTTGCTGAAGCTTACGGGCAGAGTTCAAGATGCCACCGCCCTTGGCAGCGATCTCTGCATAGGTTGCACCTTTGATTTTCAGGACAAACTCATCCTCGCGCGTAGTTGCAAAAACCAAGTGGGTATGCGAGTCAATAAAAGATGGAAACACATATCGATCACTTGCATCAATGGTTTCATCGGGAATAAGCGAGGGTAGCATTTCCATGCTGCCGAAATCACTGATCAACCCATCTTTAATATACAAATATGCATTAACCAAAATCGGCAGGTTCTGCATTTGCACACCCGCCAAGAAGGTGGGTGTAGCATCTCTCATTTGAACTAGACCCTTGATATTTTTGATTAGAATACCTTGGGCCATAAATGAATGCTCGAGTTTTTACTTGCCGAATGATTCGACTTTATAGTCAAGGCTAGTGCCAAAAACCGGGAATGAAATCTTGAACATGGCGTAAAATCCCTGACCGCTCACCGAAGGGCGGAAACCGATTTCGCCACCATACGCCCAGCTTAAGGTGCGATTGAACTTTCCATCAATACCCGCACGAAAACCAAATGAGCTGGTTTTAATTGCATTGGTCGAATAGTCCACACCTTGGTAGGTAATTGGATCCAACTGCAGCGATGGCGCATACAGAATATCGAAAAACAGCGTGAGCATTCCATCATCTATGCCTTCTTCATATTTATCAAAGCTTACGGCCACATTTCTGAACCAACTCATCGATCCACCTAGATAGATGTTTGTAGCAAACATGTTGCCGTACACGCTAAAGTTTTTCGCCACGCCTGAAATTGGGTCAGGAGGTAATTGCAAAGGCAACCCATTTCCAGCTTGATCGGTGAGCGATGCGTTGGTCAAATCCTGTGCCTTCAACACGCGGTTCAAATCGATGCTGCTTGCCCAATAGATTCCGCCCAAACGTGCTCCCATAATCTTTCGAACCTTGCAGGGTACTTCGGCATGAAGCGGGACATTCGCAGCCCACCGATTGCCCTTGAAGCTCTTCTTGTACAATACCATCTTGGTCTTGCCGCTTTCATCTTTGTCTTTAATGTGGTAGGTGCCGCCTAGTTCATAATAACTAAACACAGTAGGCTTGGTCGTGATACCATCGGTATTGTTATCCAATGCTGCCTGCCGGTTGAAATCAAAAAACTGGCTACTATAGGTTTTTCTAAAGTTGGCTTTGATGTCAAACTTATCTTGATAGTAGTAGTGAGCTTCAATTCCGTAACCGGCATTCACATTCGTGGCAAACAGTTCGCCATACAACGGCTGAAAACCGATGAATAGTTTGTTTACTGAATAAGGCTCATCATACAACTCCTCGTATGTCACTGCCTGTTTCTCTTTTTTGTCTTGTGCGAGCGCCACACCTGTAAAGAGCTGGCAAAAAATGATGCACGCTAAAAAAAATGATTTCATATCTAAAAAATTTATGCATTGGCCCCTCACCTGTTCGAACGCACCAAGAGCGCTTGTTGAATCTAGGCTCTTACGCAAAGTCCGGTAGGCGATATATGCCCAATATCATTCGAAAGGTAAATAAATTCTGCGGTTTGCCGAAGCAAAGTGTAAGGATTTCAGCGTTTTACAATTTTTTCAAAACACTAGGGTATTGCCGTCAACACCCCTCGTTTGAAAGTAACGAACGGTACAAGGCCATTGTCATGGGTAGGTTGTAATAAATACCCATTGGTAAGCATGCCCCCAAATGGGCGGCCATGGGCAACCAAGCCGTCTTGAAAGTAACGGCCATATTGCTTCATTGCCTGGCCGATCACAAACATGGCTTCAAATCCTTTTCGTGCGTTTTCACTCGGCAATATTCCATGCTTATCTATAAATAGTTTTCTAAAGCGCTGATAGACAGGTGAGGCGGCTCCCACATGGTTGGGCGAGGCCAATGCAACATTGTTCCGTTCAAGTTTGATATAATCCAAGGCGTTGTCTTCCAGCCAACTCTCCTGCCCTACCACCAGAATCGAATCACCACGCGTTTCCACGCTATTTACCACTTTGGTAAAAATCAATGGATTGTCTGATGCAACAAAAATTCCTCCAAGGCTGTCTTTCTTCAACTTGAATTGAGTCGGGTTTTTCCATTCGTCATATTGAGTGGCTTTCGCCAAAGTCTCTAGTATACGAGCGCTTGTCTCTTTACGCACTTCTTCTGCATACACCACATCAATACCTAAACTCAAAGCTTTTTTAATAAAGTTAAATGCCATCACCGAGTCTTTCGGGCTATCGCTATAATAGACCATGCAGTTCTTCTTTTTCAGATGGGCCGCCATCCATTCCGCTGATTTCAGTCCAATTGTTTCATGGGTAGGTTGAAACAAAAAGGCGTTGGTATTGTCTTTGACAAAATCACTGTTGCTCGACACTGGGTTGACAACCAAATTTATTTGATGCTCCTTCGAGAAGTCTTGTACCGATTTGGATTCATCAGCGAAAAGTGGGCCTATTATCAGGTCACTCGACTTTAACTCCGGGAGCGATAGTATTTGTTTGGTTGTCTCGATGTTTCGGTCGGTGTCATAAGCCTCCAAGTCAATAGTTACCCCGGCTCGTCCGAGCGAGTCAACTGCCAATTTCATACCTTGATATAAGTCTAATACAGCCTGGTTTTTCTTACGCTCTGGTGTGGGGTCTAAAGTTGCCACCCGAAACGGGAGTAAGAGTGACACACGGTAGCGGTCTTTCAACTGGAGTCTGCTTGGTGGTATCACAATAAAATCTTCCCGGCTCCAGTTGTTTGCCAGGGCCAAAGAGTCCAGCAAACTAAGGTCGCTGTTTGGCAACCCCTTTTTGCCGATGGCCATTGCGAGCGCACGAGACACTTCGGTATCTGCCGGGTTATCCTCTAGCAGCATCTTAAGCAATTCAACATCTTCGATCTTTGTAAGACTCGCAAGTTTGAGCGAATCTAATGAACTGCGAAACGAATTATCTTGAATCGCATGGAGTGTTTTCATTGCCTGAAAAGGCTCGCCCTGCTGAAAGTATAATGTGGCCAACCAATAGTTTACCTCGTCAATTTGAGCCCACTGTGGGTAAGACCGTCTCAATTGCACCCATTGGTTTTTGGCGACCGTGTAAAAACCTAACCTTTGAGCGGAGAGGCCGTAGAAAAATTGGGCATACTCGGTATAAGGATTGTTCTTATCATACACCGTTAGTGCATTGAAAGCATCCATTGCCTCGCTGTATTTTCCGTTTTGGAAAAGTTCTTTTGCCTTGCGATAGCTTTTTTTAAAATCTTGAGCCGCTGAGATCGAAAAAGAGAAAACAAAAAACGCGAGCAACAGACGATTTCTAAACAACAAACTCGCACATTTTACAGGTGATTTCATCATCAAATTTTCAAATTGCTGACTCATCGAATACAAACTATTCCCATTCAATTGTAGCAGGTGGCTTTGAGCTGATATCGTACACTACCCGGTTAACGCCTTTTACCTTATTGATAATTTCAGACGACACCTCACTTAGAAACTCATGCGGCAAATGTGCCCAGTCGGCAGTCATGCCATCTACGCTGACCACGGCACGCAATGCGGCAACACGTTCATAGGTGCGCTCATCGCCCATCACCCCTACCGTGTAGATTGGCAGCAACACCGCACCTGCTTGCCACACCTTGTCATACAAATGGTGCTTTTTCAATGCGCTTATGTAAATGTCATCTACGTCTTGCAATATCCGTACCTTTTCAACGGTGATGTCGCCCAAAATGCGAATTCCAAGTCCAGGTCCAGGAAATGGGTGTCTACCCAAAATAGCAGCATCGATACCAAGTGTTTTTCCCACTAACCTCACCTCGTCTTTGAAAAGCGTGTTGAGTGGTTCGATGACTTTCAACTTCATTTTCTCGGGAAGGCCGCCCACGTTGTGGTGCGATTTGATTGTGGCAGACGGGCCTTTTACTGAAACCGATTCGATCACATCTGGGTAAATCGTACCTTGACCCAACCACTTTACGTCTTCAATTCGATGAGACTCTTCATCAAACACATCAATAAAAGCCTTGCCAATAGCTTTGCGTTTTGCTTCTGGGTCGGTTAAATCTTTCAAGGCAGAATAGAACTTGTCTTTGGCATCAACACCTTTGATGTTGAGACCCATGCCTTGATAAGATGCAAGTACCTGATCGAATTCGTTTTTGCGTAGCAGGCCGTTGTCAACAAAAATGCAGTACAAGTTTTTGCCTATGGCTTTGTGAACCAACAGAGCGGCAACAGACGAATCCACACCTCCCGACAAAGCCATCACCACTTTATCATTACCAACTTTATTTTTTATTTCCGTCACCGTAGTTTCTACAAACTGATCGGGCGTCCAGCTCTGACTGCACTTGCAAATATGCACTACAAAGTTCCTCAGGAGGTTTTTGCCATCTAACGAGTGTGTTACCTCCGGGTGAAACTGGATACCGTAAACCGGGGCAGCTTTCTTTTTAAATGCCGCCACCTTTACCGAATCTGTGCTTGCAATAATCTCGTATTGATCGGTCAACAAAGCAATGGTATCGCCATGAGACATCCAAACTTGAGAATCAAGCGAAATCTCTTTCAACAAATCAACGTGGTGATCTACTGAACTTAACTTGGCACGACCATACTCTCGAATTTGTGATGGCAGCACTGTACCACCGCTTTTGTGTGCCATCAGTTGCGCCCCATAACAAACACCAAGAATGGGTAATGATCCAAACTGGTTTAGATCGATATCAGGCGCACCGGCATCGCGCACCGAACAAGGGCTGCCGGAAAGGATAATTCCTTTTACGTCTGCAGTGATTTTTGGAATGTGATTGAAAGGGTGGATTTCGCAGTACACATTCAACTCGCGCACCCTGCGCGCGATGAGTTGGGTATATTGGGAACCAAAATCAAGAATTAGGATTTGCTCTGCCATTTGCAAAAATAGCGGCTAAAATGCAGAGCACAAATCCAAAAGCAGGGTTTTTAAAACTATTTCGCTACAACCCAAGGTGTACCGAACGGCTTACCAGCAGTTCAAAAGCGGTTGTTATTGTTTCTGTTAGCTCTGAAAGAAACTTTTTTGGCTTGGCTCATTTAAAGACATCATAACACATCTCTTTGAGGTAATCCAGGGCATCGTCTTGCCCGAGGTCAAAGGCACGCTGCAAGCATCGGCACGCTTCTTTTTCCCGTTTAAGATCTGTTAAAGAAATACCCTTGTAAAACAGGGCATTGGCATTGTCAGGTTCAAGCCTCAGCAGCAGATCAAAGTAGGTGATCGCTTCAGTATGCCTGTCGGCTTCCATCAGCATGGACCCCGCGTAAAGGTATGCCGGGGCGTAATTTACATCCAACACGATGGACTGATTGAAACACTTGATGGCTTCGCTGATGTTGCCTAATCCATTATAGGCCATGCCAAGGTTAGTTTCTAACTCTGCATCATCCTCGAAAGCTCGGGCGAGTAGCAAGTCATCTTTTCCTTTCGCGTATTCGCCTTTCTCAACATAAAGTGAACCTCGCCATTTAATCAATTGCGGGTTTCCTACTTGCAGTTCACTCGCTTTTTCTATGTCCTTTAGTTGATTATCAACATCACCCAACTGGCGGTAACACAAGCCTCGCAAGATGTAGGCTTGGTGAGCGCGCGGAGATTCATCAATAAATATGGAGACATCTTTCACTGCATCTTCAAATTCTCCTTGGTAATACGAGCAAACTGCGCGTTTATAATGGAGCTTTCCGCTTGGCTTCTGTGAAGGATCAGCAATCAGTTTAGAGTAAATGTTTGCTGCCTTCTCAAACTCTTCTTGTTGCATCAAAGTATCTGCCTTCGCTTCTAATTCTTCGCGTTTTGAAGGCTGCGCAATAGATGCACGCCCGATAAAAAAAAGAACTGCAATCATACCGATTACAGTTCTTGATGTTTGTTTGAGCTTATTCACCAAACCAAAAAATTACTGCTGTTCTGCCAAAGATGCGGTCCGGTTTTTATCTCGCTTACGGTCATTTTCGTTCAAATAGATTTTCCTTAAACGAATTGACTTAGGTGTAACTTCTACATACTCGTCTGACTGGATATATTCTAGCGCCTCTTCCAAGCTAAACTTGGTGGCTGGGCGAATGGTCATTTTCTCCTCCGATCCCGTGGCGCGCATGTTGGTCAATTTCTTGGTTTTGGTAATGTTGATCACCAAGTCTCCACTGCGGTTGTTCTCTCCTACCACCTGTCCTTCATAGACGGCATCTCCTGGCTCTACAAAGAACTTTCCTCTGTCTTGCAAGTTGTGCAAGCTATATGGAATCGCTTCGCCCTGCTCCATGCAAATCAACGAGCCGTTGATACGACCGGGTATTTCACCTTTATAAGGTTGGTATTCTTTGAATCTATGCGTAACAATTGCTTCTCCGGCCGTTACGTTCAGCAAATAGTTTCTCAAACCGATAATCCCGCGGGCCGGCATCATAAACTTCAAAATCATGCGGTCGCCCTTGGGTTCCATGTTGGTCATTTCACCTTTCCGCTGCGAAACCGTTTCAATCGCCTTTCCGGCAACCACTTCAGGTAGGTCGATGGTCAATTCCTCGATGGGCTCGCACTTCACGCCATCAATTTCTTTGAAGATCACCTGAGGCTGCCCAATCTGAAGTTCATAACCCTCTCTGCGCATCGTCTCGATTAGTACCGACAAGTGAAGCACACCGCGGCCATACACCAAGAAACTATCTGCAGAGCCTGTATCGCCCACGCGCAGCGCCAAATTCTTTTCTAACTCCTTATCCAACCTGTCTTTGATATGGCGTGAGGTTACAAACTTTCCTTCCTTACCATAAAATGGCGAGTTGTTGATGGTAAACAACATACTCATCGTGGGCTCGTCAATCTTGATTGACTTCAATGCCTCTGGCTTTTCAACATCGGCAACGGTGTCACCTATCTCAAAGCCTTCCAAACCAACCAACGCGCAGATGTCGCCCGCCTTTACTTCGTCTACTTTCTTTTTGTCAAAGCCTTCAAACACGTAGACTTCTTTGATGCGGGTCTTCACAATCGCACCCGTATCGCGCTTCACCAATACCACAAACTGGCCGGCTTTCACACTGCCACGTTGAATGCGGCCAATCGCCACGCGACCGATATAAGAGGAGTACTCAAGTGATGTGATCATCATTTGAGTAGGACCTTCATCAATTTTTGGCGCGGGTATGTATTTGATAACACCTTCAATCAATGCATTGATATCAGTGGTTGGTTTCTTCCAATCATCGCTCATCCAGCCTTGTTTGGCTGATCCGTAAAAAGTAGGGAAGTCTAATTGATCTTCGTTGGCATCGAGCGCAAACATCAAATCAAACACCGACTCGTGTACCTCGTCTGGCGTACAGTTTTTCTTGTCCACTTTATTGATTACCACAATTGGCTTTAAACCCAACTGTAGTGCCTTTTGCAATACAAAACGGGTTTGAGGCATGGGCCCCTCGAAAGCATCTACCAACAGCAAGCAACCATCGGCCATGTTCAACACGCGCTCCACTTCACCTCCAAAATCACTGTGACCAGGTGTATCTATCACATTGATTTTGTAGTCTTTATACCGCACGGAAACATTCTTGGCCAAAATAGTAATACCTCGTTCGCGCTCAAGGTCATTGCTATCCATAATCAACTCACCAGGGTTCTCATGGTCTTTGAAAAGGTGGCCGGCATGCAAAAGTTTATCAACCAGTGTGGTTTTTCCGTGGTCAACGTGGGCAATAATGGCGATGTTCCTGATTTTGTTAACGTCCATAAAAGGCTATTCTGCGTCTAAATTTCAATTTAAGGCCGCAAAGATAGCTTTATTTTATGGAAGGAAATAGGTGTAATGCAAATATGCTGTCGTTACATTTCTCGTCCTGGTATCGACCATTGTTGCGTTTCAACCTTACTGTTTCTCCAAAACCAGCACCACTTTATTAAAGTCAGCAGCCGCATTAATTACTTTTCTAAAATCCTCGTAGCGTGCCAGCGGTGCATGAATGGTTTTATAATATTCTTGAATGGCTATCTCTAACTCTTGGCCCGATTGCTTGTACGATGACACGAACAAGAATGGAACCTGATCTCCTTCCTTGTACTGAATGTCGATTTTACAATCATCAGGGTTTTTGACCCGGTACCCTTCGGGCAGCTTGACTTTGATTACGCGATCGTACCCCCTATTAAAGTCATTTTCCACAGGGGTAGTCCGTTTATCATCTTGGTATAGTTCGGTTTGAGGGCCAATTAGTTCACCGACTTTAAAAAGAATTCGCTTCCCTGCATTTTCTATAAAATGACTAGACTTAAAGTCTGTTTTCATTACCACGTTATTACTTGATTTTTTCGAAACGGCCATGTCCCATTTAGCAATATCTGCATCAGGGGCAGTTTGCTTGGTAATTTCCTTTACCATGTTGCTGCGTTGTTCCTCAGTGGTCATTTCGAAATATGGTGCAATGAAAGATGCATTGTACCCGCCAAATTCTCTTTCTAGCTTTATGTTATTGGCGCTTAAGTCGGTTGAAAAATCAACTTCGATATTTAGGTTATCTACATTTAATGTGTAATCAATTGCTGGAACCATTTTTAACTCGGGCAGCGCAGACTTCAAATCCCCTACTTCCACCGGCTCTACGAAAAGCGCACTCTGGGCCGTTAGCTCTGCCGGAACAAAAGGGTAACGGAATTGGAAAGACCCTGGAGCCAAAAATCCCCTGGTGCCAGGAAAGTATAGAAGGTATTGGTCCAAGAAAGCCCACGAATCGAATTTCGGGTCAAACACCACAACCTCGCGGCTGCAGGTTATCACTACCTGGCATTCAATTGCTTTTTGTTCCATCACGCCTAAAAATAGCTTTGTGATTCCCGACTCGGAAGCATTTTTGTACTTGGTGATACCGGCTATTTCCTCCAGGTTTTCTGAATCTCCTTTTTCGGCAATCTGAATATTCGACTTTATGTATTTTTCTATCGCTGCAATCCGTGTTGATAAATCATTTTTGGGATTATCGGGTATTGCTGCAGCAAATTTTTGCAATGCCTTTTCATCTTCTTTTGAACGCGTATGTGTAATCCGATAGAAAGTTTTTGCAGCCTCATCCCAGGTATATTGTCGAGCGCGAGACCGCGCGTTATTGTAGGCCCACTTAAACTCTACCCGCTTTCTGCTTGCTTCATAATTTGAGAACTCCTCTTTCTTTCGCCTTTCAATCCTTTCCTGGTATACGGTATAGATGTTCTTTTTATCTTCACTCCTCTTCGAGATCTCAGGCAAACCGTTGTAGGTTCTAAAGTCAAACTCTAAGTGTTCAGGGCAACTCAATTGAAACGAACTCGCTTTTACTGGTACCTCAAACTGCAAATAGACCCGATCGAACATGCTCGCGTTCATTTTTCGGGTGTAGAAGTATTCAACTTCACTGCCTTGCTCCACTCCTTCCATTGCAAAGATCTTATATGGAGTCCCTTTTTCCTCTTCAGCAATTTCTTTAAGATCCTTCTGATCGAAGTATACAACTTTACCTGATTTCGTGATCGTCCTAGCACGCAATGCAATCAACGTACTTGATCTATTCATGGAAATGTAAATTCTGTTGTTTCGCTGGATTGCTTCATCACTGTTCACTCGCACAATCCGATGAACCGTGTTCAACAACACCAATCGATCGTTCTCGACTGCATAGTCATATTGTATGTGATGACGCAATATGTACTCGGAAATCGAATCTTCAGCATCTGAAAGCACATACCTCTTTCTGTTTTCCTCCCATTGGTATGCCCCCTGCTGCGCAGGACTTGCAAGAGTTTCGATTATATAACCTACTGCAAAGGCAACGATAAAAAAATATTTCATTTTCTACTTTTTAGAATGATTGACTCTTGATACGCTTCACTGATTTCCTTAACAGACGAATTCCAATCCTTTATTTGCTCGGGGTGGAGCATCAAATAATCGACATGAATCCTTTTGTGCAAAGTAACCCTGTTGCCTTTGGTCTGATAATTGAACTCGAAACCCAACATTGGACCTTCATGCTTAGCATCTTTCGGCAGGTACTCAATTTCATAACCACTTGGTAACGTGAGTTCATAAAACTCATCCTGAATAAACCGATAATCGTTTTCGCGGGGTGCCTTCCTGTCCAAGTCTAAGTACTGGTTGTAATAAGGGCGCGCCAAACACAAGTTGACATAGAGCTCATCACCAATTTTCTTAACATAATCTCCAATTTGAAACTCATAGTCTACTTTTGTGGGCTCTTCATAATCAGAGAGATTACTAAGTTTATAGTCTTTCAAAATGAACTTATTGCTACCCTTACTCACCAACTTACTCACATATGTTCGTTGTGCGTCATTAATGGACCTGCTAAATTGATACCCACTGAATATTTTCGGATAGCCTTTTAACCATGTTTTTCCATTACCTACCAGCATACTGTTAGAAATCTGTAGGCGCAGAGAATCAACCATCACATTTTTTTCCTTTGGAATTTCGGGCACCTTCTTGATCACAAACTCTTTATCGGACAGACCAATCAACGCCTCTTTACCCTGTATCATTGAAGATGGAAATCCAAAGGCTGTATGCTTGCTGGTCGCATCCAGAAAATAAGGAGTGCCGTCAGTCCCCAAGTAAGTCGCGATCATATGGTTGTCTACCATGGGCGTAGGTAGCTGAGAATATTGGTAGGGAATGTCTCGGGTGCCGATCCAGGTGTAATACGCTTTTATGCCGGCAGCTCTCAGCATCGAAACCAAAAGGCTGCTCATGTCCTTGCAATCGCCAAATCTTTTTTCAAAAACATATGACCCGGGGTGAGGAATCAAACCGCGCATGCCCTGTTCGAACGCGATGTATTTTATATTTTCTTGCACCCAATAGAAGATAGCCTTTACTTTTTCAAACTCACTTTCTTTACCGGATGTAAGCTCTTCTACCTTCGCTTTCAACTGCTCTGATGATTCGATTGGCAGACCTTTTATAAATGTAGTGTACCATTGATACAAACTCTGTAGGTCTTTAAGTAATTCAACAGTTTTCCCCTTCTGCTTGTACGATTGTACATAAACCACTACATGCGGGGCGAAGTAGCTGGCAGAGGGTGCGCTCTCCTCAAATTTTTGGTGCTTCACATCGGATGCACTCCACTCGTAAAATATGTAACCGCCCTTTTCGTAAGAAGTCGACTTGATGACCCCTGAATTATCATTAAATGTTTGAAAATGTAGTGATACATCCTTCGGGCATTTTATTGTGTACTTGGTTATTTCCTGTGGATAAAAATTGCCAACCATGAAACTTGGCATAAATCGAACATCCTTATATGTATTTGTATACCGAAGGTACGTTCGGTTTCCTGGGATGACCGATGGAAATACAAAAGAGTATTGGTATGAGTCGTCAAAGAAAATTCCAGCGTCAGCGTCTGAAGTCTTCTGAAATGATTTTACCTCTTGTTCTTTAAATTTTTTGCCATCCCATGCAAAAGTTTTTGCAACAATGTCTGAAACAGGCGTGAGACTGGAACCGTACACTTTGCTCCGCACAAATTCCTCGGTTATGTTCTTCAAAATCAACAACTCCTCCTCAAATACCTCTTGCGCTTGCAGCGAGTCTCCCTTGAAAAAAAAATTAAGGCTTCTATTCTTGTTTAGATAGACAGCCGGTTGGTCGGGGTACTTTTGTTTCATCGCCCGGTACACCGGTGTTTCCTGACCAACCGCGTTTAACCACGCCCCTATAAATACAGACATCAACAAACAACTTTCAATCGTCTTCATTTTTCAACTTGATTTTCAATCGAACCACACCAATAAATAAACTCTCTTGCCTTTTTCCCGTTTTGATATTCAATGTATTGGCCATCGAGCGTGCCAGCTCTGTAGTTCTCAGACTTTAATAGACTCCCGTTTTCATTGTAGTAAAGCCACGCGCCCTCTGCATTATCATGAATGTATTTTCCTTTGGTCTTTAATTTTCCATTCGAATGGTATTCCTCAAATCCTCCATGATAGTCGCCATTTTCAAAACCTGTCTCACTATAGATTTGCCCAGATTGATAGTATTCTTTCAGTTGACCATGAATCAATCCGTTCTTGTACGGCTCTTGGTGCGCAAGTTTACCATTTGCGAAATATGCGACCAGCGCCTCTTCTACGCCCGTAAATTTTTTCCACTCAGACATGTTGCCGTCTTTTGTCTGAACGCGATAAGATACCAGATCTCCATTGTCAAACAACTTCTCTAATAACAAAATGCCCTCTGGATTATACACTTGAGTAATGCCTTGCCGTACATCATTTTTATAGGTAATTCTCGTGTTCACCGTACCATCTTGATAATAATATGTCCATAGACTATCTCGTTTGTTGTAAATATAAAATGCCTCGTTACTTACTTTCCCATTTGGCGAGTACCAGCGCCAAACCCCATGAGATGTTCCGTTCACATACTGCCCTTCCGACTCTTTATTACCGGCAATGGAGTAGCTTTTTAGGGGCCCTTCGCGCAACCCATTCAAATAAGTAAATTCAAGTAGCATTTGACCGCCCGGGTAGTATCTTTTAAACCCACCAGATAGCTCACCACATGTATAATTTGTTTCCCAATCTATTTGCTTGTTTGAAAATCTTATAGACAAGGGCTCTTGCATATTTTTTAATTCCCGACTGCTTATAGGGTTACCTTGCTTGTCAAAATAGGTAAGTCGTTGTACTTTATCTTTTTCGTAGTTTGTTTCGCTCGAAATCTTTCCATCTTCCTTGTAATCCCGATCCCGTCCATTCAACTGTCCAAACAAGTAATACTCCTCACTCTCTTTTTCACCGTTTGAATAATACCAAGTCCATAATTGTTCTCTGCGTCCGTTTAAAAAATTACCTTCGGCTTTAAGCGTGCCGTGGATATAAAACTCTTGGAACAGACCATACAACTCCCCGTCTTTATAGGTGTACAATTCCTTCTTATGTCCGTTTTTAAAAAACTCTGTCCACGTGCCATCCAGTTGATCGTTTTTGTAGTTTGCTAAATACTTTAAGGCTCCAGAATGGTAGTACGTTTTCCATTGGCCTGTTCTTTTTCCTTTGGTCATCTGGCCCTCATATGCCAACTCCCCCGTATGCAAGTAACCTTTTAGGAAATACGTTCCGCTCTTATCACCCGACTTAGAAATCTGTTTTCCGGTTGTATCTAAAAAACGATACTCAACTGGCATTTGATTCCGATATGAAATCGTCAAGATCAATTTACTTTTATTATAGATCTTTGCCTCGCCTTCAATGTCACCATTTTGGTTAAGTGGGCGAATCTCGTCTAAATCACCATCACGGTCATAAAACTTCCATTCGCCTATGGATGTGCCATTTACAAAAGTCCCTTTCTTCTCCAGCCTACCATTATCATGGTAATACAACCACTCCCCTTCAGATTTTCCATTGCGGTATTTCCCTTTTCGCTCCAACTTGCCGTCAGCATAGTAGCTTGTAAAATCCCCATCTAGCTGGCCTTCGTTAAAATTCTCAAGAGTCTTCAACTGTCCGTTAGAATAGTACGATCGATATACACCTGTCATTAAATCGTTTTTGAAGGTGTAGGTCGATTCCTTGGCACCACTTGCAAAAAAGGTAGCTCCATCACCTTCTCTTTTTCCTTCTTTATAATGGAGCTTTTCTTTGAGAGTGCCGCAAGCATAAAAAATCTCCACTTCGCCATCAGTCTTACCATTCTTCAAGTAGTATTTTGAATCCGGACTGCCTTCCTCCGTAAAAAACTCGATCAAACCAGTATTGTGGTCAGCAATTGACTTTTTGACCCCGTTAGGAAAGTAGTACTTCCAAATCCCGATCTTCTCACCATTAGCATCAAACTCACCTTCAGCGGTAAGTTCCTGCGTTACATCATTGAAGAAATGCCATTTGCCAACCCGTTTGTCGTTGGTCATTTCACCAATTGCTTCCAACGCACGGTTATCGGAATGCCAAGCATTGACCGCACCACTATAACCAAATTTCGATGGAGCAATTATTCTTGACCTCACGTCTGATAAGGCTGCATTTGCGGCATCGTAAAATGCCTGAAGTTCTTTCTTATTTTTTGCCTTCCATTTTGGAACTGATTGTATTGAACTTGAAGACAAAATGTGATAAAGAAACGGCTCAATCAACCCATTTGATTTAAGGCGTTCATAAAAAGGATAGTAGAAGCGGCACCAAAAATTTGAGTCATCTTTTGCCGGTAATTGATCAATGAGTAATTGCATTTGCTTCACCAATGCTGCGTCCACATCGACCTTATTTTTAAAACCCTTTTCCAGAGCCACTTTTGCCTTCAGAATCCTGTCTAGTTTTCCAAATGGGTTTACTGTTTCATCGGGCAGCGACCCTTCATCCTCTATTTCGTTTTTAGAGAGTCGCTCCAAGTATACCAAACTGGAATTGTCGCCCTCTTGCACTGAAAGGTAAACACCTAATGACAGCATCGCCTGAGCCTTGCGACCCCTTAGAGCGCTTAGCTTTGCCAAGTTTAAGTTAGCGCCAGCGTGATACGGGTTGATTTCGAGCGCCCGCATGAGGCTCTTCTCGGCATCATCGTACTTTTTCGCATTGAAATATGTCACGCCTAAATTAAAATGCATCGAATGGCTGAACGGATAATCGTCAATTCCCTTTTTGAATACTGAAATAGACTCTTCTAATTTGCCCGCCCTATCTAGGGCAATCGCCCAGCTCTTGAGCATGTGTGCGCGGTATTGTGAAGGCTTTTTAGTGGCTGTCTCACATATTTGCACCACACTATCATAGCTCTTGTTGCCAAGGCAAGCCAGCGCTAATTCCGACTGCATATAGACATAGTTCGTATCGCTGGGGTGTACCTTTAGAAATTCATTGATCGCTTGTTGGTATTTGCCGCTATCATAGAGCGCGACACCTTTTTTTATTACTTCGCCAGAATTCACGAGAGTCACTTGTGCAAAAAGAGTCGACACGCAACACAAAATGACCCATCCAAAAAAGCACACCCGCAGCATATTTTTCAAGAGTTAGTTTAATACAAAACTAGAATTGCAGTCCACAAATCCAAACGAATCGAATCATGTTTCCTAGTTTTTTTTGCTTTCATGTTTGAAAGTACTATTTTGAACTCAGCGCCAGAATTTTAAACTAAATTGCATTTGATATCTGCTCGCCAATGGAAGACCCACAACTACAGGACCTGATCAACCGAATCAATGAGTTGGCCGCCAAGCAAAATGCCATCAACGCTGAACTTCAGTCGCTCAAGCGCACCGCGCTCGAATTGCAACAATCGGGTGCTACAGTAAATATTGATGTAGCATTTCCAACTGTGCAAAAAACGGTGCCTTCGCAGCCATTACCAACCGTGCAAGCTCAACCGAAAAAACCAAAAACAAACTTTCCCCCTGTTGTCTCAAAGCCTAGAGAACGAACACAATGGGAAGAATTCATCGGGACCAACCTGTTGAATAAGCTGGGCATTGCCATATTGGTGCTCGGGATAAGTTTTGGCGTAAAGTATGCCATCGATCATCAGATGCTCAACCCACTCACCCGCATCATTCTGGGTTACTTGGCGGGTGGCGGTATCATCGCCTTTGCTTTGCGGTTGAAAAAAGAGTTCCCGTCCTTCAGTGCCGTGCTTCTTAGTGGTGGTATGGCCTCACTCTACTTTATCACGTTCGCTGCCTATGACTTTTATCGATTCATTCCTCAATTAGTTGCGTTCATTGTGATGGCCGGTTTCACCGCGTTCACAGTATTTGCAGCCATGCAGTATAATCTTCAGGTGATTTCGGTGATCGGATTGGTAGGCGCGTATGCAGTGCCTTTTTTGTTGAGCGATGGGTCTGGACGTGTGCATATTCTATTCAGCTACATGGCTATTATCAACATCGGCATACTGACGATTGCTTTCAAACGAAATTGGAGCTTGCTTTTTTGGAGTGCATTCTCCCTTACCTGGCTTATTTTTTCAACATGGGTAGTAGGCGACTATTCCGCTGACTTCTTTTGGTTGGCGTTGAGCTTTACAACTGCATTCTTCATCATCTTCTATTTGGCTTTTCTGGTGAGCCAACGCAGCGATGGAAAGACATTATCCGCTGCAAGCATCATTGCGGTGCTCTTAAACTGTGTTTGTTACTATGGGTTTGGTTATTACTTTATCAGCGATTACCCCGATGGCGAACTTTACCTCGGATTATTTACGATCTTCAATGCGCTCATCCATTTTGGCGTTTGTTTATACATCTATCGTCAACTAAGCGAATCAAAAGACAGCTTCTATTTTGTTGCCGGCTTAGTGTTGGTGTTTATCACCATTGCCGTGCCCGTGCAGTTGGAAGGAAATTGGGTAACCTTGGCGTGGGCGTTGCAAACGGCCCTGTTGTTTTGGATTGGTCGCAGCAAGAATTACCCAGTGTATGAATTGTTGTCGTACCCACTGGCAGCCCTTACTCTCCTAAGTCTGTTACACGATTGGCAGCAAATTCGCGGTTTGTACTTTAACTATTCTTCCGACCAACCGCTGGCGATCATTACACCTGTGTTCAACATTAATTACCTCACCTCGCTTTTTGTTGCGGCTATGTGCGGATTCATTTTCTGGATAACCTGGAAGCACCCAAAAGCAGGAGAACACAAATGGCTGAATCTGCTCGCTCCGCTGGCGAAACATGCGTTCTCGTGGATTGGCGTTGTTGTAGTCTACATCGCTTGCTATCAGCAGATATCGTTGTATTTTCGAAACGAGTACGCGAAATCTCTGATCGATTTGAGAGGGCAAAACACAGTAGAACACAATTATGACTGGCTTCTTTACCAAACGCTTTGGCTCATTCACTATTCCATCATTTTCTTCGCGGCACTCTGGTATGTTAATCGCAAGAAAATGCAAAACCAAATGGTGGATTGGATCGTAATGGGCTTGAATGTACTTACCATTATTTCATTCCTCACAGTAGGTTTAGATTCGCTTAAAGAACTGACTTTCTCGTATCTGGCGCCTAGTCGGTTTTATACGGTAAGTTCCATCAATGTCGCTATCCGTTACATTAGCTATTTATTTGTGGCCATTGGGCTGCTGATTAATTTTCAAATTGCGTTGGGTCAAAAACCACTATTGCAAAAGTTTGAGCGATTGTTTTGCCACTTCAGCATCCTGACCTTACTCAGCAGTTGGATGCTTTCGATGTTTGAACTCAATCACGTAAGCGAAGGCGTGCAGTTGGCGCTCAGTATTTTATGGGGCACATATGCATTGTACCTCATCATTTGGGGCTTTGCAAAAGACCAGAAGTTTTTGCGCATGGCAGGCATTGCGCTTTTCGGCATTACCATTGCAAAACTCTTTTTCATTGACTTGCGCGAAATGGGCACCATTGCCCGCACCCTTGTGTTGATGGTGTTAGGCGTGCTTTTGTTGGTGGCTTCTTTTGTTTACAACAAGCGTAAAAAGAGGGAGGAGAATTCGACAATAGATTTGGGTAAAGAATAATTAACCATGAAAAAAAGTATTGCGCTCATTGTCTTTTCATTACTTGGGTATCAGGGTTTCGCTCAATTCAAGTTTGAGCGCAAGGTTGATAAAGTAGCCAATGCTGGTTGGCACCAAGTGATTATACCCAATCAGTTACTGACAAAACTGAATGCCGATTTTGGAGACATTCGCATTTACGATGCAAGCAGAAATGAGATACCCTACCTTTTGAAGATAAGCCAAGATGAAACAGCCCAGTCGGACATTCCGCTAAAAGCCTACAACCTCTCGAAGAAAAATGACGCTCTATTTTTCACCATCAAGCAATCAGAAAAATCGCTCGCCAACCAAGCCACGATGGAGCTCAACAAACGTAATTACGATTGTCTGGTAAAAATTGACGGCAGCAATGATGAACAAGAATGGTTTGAAGTGGCAAGTAGGCTACGCATTGTGTCCATAAATGATCAAGGAATACAATATAAATCAAATACAGTAAGTTGGCCTTCTTCCAACTTTCAATTCCTCCGATTTCAAGTTTCCAACACTTCACCCAAGGAATTTGGTTCGATAGCCCTTTCGCAAGTGGTTACGCAACACGGCATGTTCGATAGTCTCTCGGCCAGCGTTCAGTCAAAAACTGAGAACAAAGTAACAGAGTTTAATTTCAGGTTTTCTGAATCCGCATTTATCTCAAAACTTAAACTACAATTTGATGCGGGCCAAAAGTTCTACCGCAACTTTACACTAGAAGTACTCAAAGACAGTGTTAAGACCGAAAAGGGTTGGGTGCCTAATTATTACACGCTCCAATCGGGGGTGTTGGCCTCATTCCAAAACAACTTCATCGATTTTAACCCTACTGTGCTGCAACAACTTCGACTCATCGTTTACAATCTAGACAACCCTCCTATCAAATTATCAGCTGCGCAGGCGTTTTCTCCGCGCGTCACTTTGGTTGCACAGTTACCGCAAGGCGATTTATTGTTAAAGTACGGCAACGACCGAATAAGCAAACCAAATTACGACTTGAGTCATTTTACAAACGAGATTCCAAGTCAGTTACCGCTGGTTCGCTTACAAAATGAGCAATCAATAGCTGCTGAAGCTGCAGAAAAAGAAGCACCTTGGTTTAAAAATCAAAACTGGCTGTGGGCCGCAATGCTGTTGATACTTGGTCTATTGGGTTATTTCACTTTCACCATGATCCGCAAGGCTTAAACGGTAATCAGGTAATGCGGATTGATGCCAAAATTGTCCTGCAAAACTTTTTCGCCCGGTAAGAACGAAAGATTGATGATGAACGAGTAGCCTACCACAATTGCATCGAGTTTTTTCACCAAATTTCCTGCAGCAGTAGCGGTGCCACCCGTTGCCAGCACATCGTCATGTATCAAAACGCGGCAGCCCTTTGGTATTGCATCAGTATGCATTTCAATGGCGGCTTTCCCGTATTCGAGCGAATACTCTTCTGTGATTTTTTGAAAGGGGAGTTTGCCTGCTTTTCGCACTGGTACAAAGGGTACGTTCAGACCTTGAGCAATCATGGCACCAAAAATGAAACCCCGAGCTTCTACCGCGGCAACGGCACCAATTTGTTGATGCCTAAAATGATTGACAATATCAGAAACAACGGCCTGCACAGCGGTGGGGTTGGCCAACAGCGGTGTAATGTCTTTAAAAACAATGCCCGGCTTTGGAAAATCAGGCACATCACGCAGAAGCGATAACAATAACTTTGACGAAGAATCTGTTAGCATATTATCAAAATCGGGAAGCAGCGTTTAAAACTACGAAGAATAGTGACTCAACAATTAGAAACCAGATAGCAAATTTATTGCGACCACCTAAATCCGCTCTCTTGAACACCAGGAAAAGAAAAACCGATACGCCAAACCAGCCAACATAATTACTGAACGGAACTTCTCCATTTTGCCAACTCCAGAAATCATACGCAATAGCCACGGGCTCCATTAGCCAATCGAGTGCCACCGCCATCCCTGCTGCAATCAACACAAACAATGACAATGGAAGACGGCTCGGAAGCACACTGCCAATAGAGTAAATGGTAATAAACCAGTTTACCCCAATCATCAAAGGCACATTCCAGAACTTGATTCCAAGTGTGGCGCCATATTGATAGTTCCCAAAAATCAATTGATAGTTGACACCCAAATACTCAGAACCAAAGCCCACAACAAAGGCTGCGCCACCAAACCATACGAGTTTCCAATTCTTGTTAACATGATTCCAAATCAATAAACAAGCGCTAATAAA
This sequence comes from Bacteroidota bacterium, assembly GCA_018267275.1. GTDB lineage: Bacteria > Bacteroidota > Bacteroidia > Cytophagales > Cyclobacteriaceae > ELB16-189. The sequence goes on from JAFDYV010000005.1 coordinate 78,892, forward strand.
CAAAGTGATTGGCGTTGCCATTTGAAAAAGATGCCGCCACGGAGAAAGCAAGCCAAAAACACCCACGGCATACAAAACAACGATTACCGCGATCGAAATATTCTGTTTGTTCACTTCCGTCATGGCTTGAATTTTCGGGCAATCAACTCAGACACGATTTTACCGGATAGCAAGCAAAGCGGAATGCCACCACCCGGATGCACACTGCCACCGCAAAAAAATAAGTTACCAAATTGCGAAGAAAAATTTTTGTGGCGAAGAAATGCCGCAAAGGGATTATTACTACTGGTGCCATAGAGCGAACCCTGGTAGGAAAATGTTTTAGTGTCAATCGTGCGGGGATCCAAAATCTGCTCTACCTCAATCAGTGGGGCGATATCGGTTTTCAAACATCGGCTTAGCTTGGTTATTACATGCTTGCGCGTGTCGCTGATGATCTGATCCCAATCTTGCTGTTCATTGGCAGGTACATTTACCATTACAAACCAGTTTTCCTTTCCATCGGGTGCATCGTGCGGCACATACTTGCTTGTAATATTGATGTACACCGTGGGGTCATCATAAACTGTTTTCTGATTGAAAATGTGGTCAAACTCCTTTCGATAATCACTAGAGAAGAAGATGTTGTGAAGATCTAGTTGGGGAAACGACTTTGCCATGCCCCAATAAAAAATTAAAGCCGAACTCGAGCGTTGTTGCCGCAATATCCTTTCAGGCGCTGGCACATTTGGCATCAATTTGCGGTACGTGTAAAATGCATCCATGTTACTCACAACTATATCGGCATGCACTTTTTGATTTGCAGTTTCAACGCCAAGTACCACACCTCGCGCAGTGTTTATTTGTTTAATTGGTGTATTGAAAGTGAATTTCACGCCTGAGTCAACTGCTAATCGATAGAGCGCCAGGGTAATATCATGCATGCCACCTTTTGGAAGATAGGTACCAATCGAAAACTCCAAATGTGGGATGGACGTGAGGATACCCGGGGCTTGATATGGATCAGAGCCATTATAGGTGGCATACCGGTTGAAGAGTTGCACTAACTTGGGGTGCCGCAGCCTTTCTTCGTTGGTCTTGTTCATCGTGGAAAAAATGCCGTACCGATGAATCTTGCCAACGGCTTTCACCACTGGCCAACTCAGCCACGTGCGCAATTTGTGTAGTGAGTTTTCCAAAAAAATTTTCCCGGCTGATTCGTATGTCTCTTTACTTTTTTCGAGATAAGAATTTACTACAGCAACAGGTACACCCAGTTTTTCCCTTATTTCGTTTAACAGGCGGTCGCGGTTTGCATAAGCACTCAATTGCGTGCCGTCTTCAAAAAAATATTGGCAACAAACTTCCATTTGCTGATATGAGAAATACTGGTTGGGATTTCGCCCCGTCAGCCTAAACAAATCATCAACCAGATAAGGTAACGTAAACAAAGATGGCCCAGCATCGAAGCGATATCCACCCAATGAAAACTCACTCAGCTTACCACCGGGGTAAGGGTTGGCCTCAAATACATGAACATCGAAGCCTAGGTGCTTCAACCTTATGGCTGTCGCCAACCCTGCTACCCCCGAACCTATAATAATTGCCTTCATTTTCAGTTTAACAACACCCAAAGCCTAGGATGGTTTTCCCCACGACAAATGAAAATAGTTAATCGATCAGCCATCTAGCGGTCAATTTATAATTTTCATTGTCAGGGCAAGCTTTTTTTGTGAACTTACTCGCAATTTAAGCATCCATGGAAAACACTTGCATCAATTGTGGAAATGAAATCAGCGGAAAGTTCTGCAGCAACTGCGGCCAGCGAGCGGATGTAAAGCGTATTACCTTCCGAGAAGGGTGGAATGATTTTTGGGCACGGATTTATGGGTTTGACGGAATGATGCCTCGCACCTTAAGAGACTTGACAATCAACCCGGGCAAGGCATCGCGCGCTTATATCTCAGGCAATCGGGCTAAGTATTATGGACCGGTAGGATATTTCTTCCTGATGGTCACCCTGTTCCTACTTTTTTTTGATCTTATTGGCTTGAACATAGCAGAATTCATTCAAAAAAGTGGGCAACAATTTTCGGGAGACCAAACGCCTATGGCAGTCGAGAAACAGAAGGCAATGGAAATGTTTTTCGTTTGGGTGTCCGACAACATGAAGCTTTTTTCTTTCGCGATCATTCCATTTTACGCTTTTTTCGCGCGTTATTTTTTTTTCAGGCGAAGCGGTTTCAACTATCTAGAAAATATGGTGTTGCCACTTTACATCACCGGACATGGTTATTGGCTTTCCATATTGGCAGGGGCAGTTTATAAATTTTCAGGCAGCATGGCAGCGGCAAGCTTGCAAGCTTTTGTGGGTTTTATTTATCACATTTTTTCATATTCTAACTTCTACGACTATCAGCCTGTTTGGAAGCGAATCGTAAAAAGTATAATGATTTATTTGTTTTCTTTTGCGACAATGATGGTTGTAGGTGGCATTGTCGCAATCGTTTTAATTCTGTTGAGCCCTGAGTTTAGAGATCTCATGCGACCGTTAAAGTAATGTACACGTAAAAAAATTAATACTCTCCCGTCACCGAACTAACCCATAAACTCCGCAATCAACCGATGGAAATGGTGCGTACCCATTTCCCTTGTCACCGAGTAACGGCCATATTTATAAAAGCGAGAGCGCACACCTTTCTGAACATTTTGCACTATCTCTTCATCTTCTAACTCTACTTTATGTAAATCAGCCCCGGCACCTTGGCGCAGCTTGCTCTCATCCCAAACATAGCTTAAGAAAGACACTTTTGTTTTGGTTGAAGATATAGGCCGCACCACATTCACACTCAATCCCCACGGGTAAAAATTAAACATCAAATTCGGAAACACCCAAAAGTAATAGCCCGCAATGCGTTTTCCGTAATCTGACGATGAAGAGGGCAAGTCAAAAACCAATTCACCTTCTTTGGCTACACCCAACTGCAGATTTGAGTACTTGAATAATTCAACATGGTAGTTTCCGTAGTCAATCACCGAGTTCAACCCGGCATGCACAAAGGGAATGTGAAAACCTTCCAGGTAATTTTCGCAATACAACGCCCAATGCGCATCGATTACGTAATCTTTGGAGAGTTCAGGGTGGAATACAAATTCGTTTAGGGGCATCCACCCGACCCGCTTCGCCATATCGCTGAAAAAATCAGCAGCAGCAATCTTATTGCTTAAACTTGTAAAGAGCATTTTGCCCCATTGATGAATGGGCAAATTGGTGAGGTTATCTACTTCGGTGGGAAAGTCTTTCACTTCTTTAAACTCAGGCATCGATAAAAAATCGCCATTCAACTGAAACCTGCGCCCGTGGTATTTACATCGGATATCGTTTAGCTTACAAGGCCGCTCTACCAATAAATTGCCGCGATGTGTACATACGTTCGACATGCAATGCAATTGCCCCTGCTTATCGCGAGATAAAATCAACGGCTCATTCAAAAAACCATCGAGCAAATCCACAGGCGTTACCCATCCATTATCTTTTACTTGATCGGCATCACCTACCCAATGCCAGCAGTGGGCAAATATTTTTTCCTTCGATTCTTTGAAATACTTGGGCTCAAGATAGAAATCAGTTGAAATGGTCTTGGCCTGTGAAATATCCGCGTCAATGTCGAAGATGTTCATTCTTTGGTAAATTTGGGTTAAGTTAACAAACGTCATTTTACCGACAAACTATTGCAAGTGTATTGCCGTACTATGCAGCAAACTTTATCTTCATGAACGCTCGTAAAATCATTTTTTGGTGTGCGCGACTGATTGCAGCCGCCATCATGTTACAAACACTCTACTTTAAGTTCAGCGGAGCAGAAGAATCGGTTTATATCTTCACCCAAATGGGGATAGAACCATGGGGTAGAATTGGCACGGGAGTGATGGAATTGGTCGCGTCTTCGTTGTTGATCATTCCGGCCACGGTTTGGCTGGGCGCAATACTAGCCATCGGCTTGATGGGCGGTGCTATTATGTCGCACCTGTTGGTGTTAGGAATAGAAGTGAAGGGAGATGGCGGCCTGCTTTTTATTTACGCATTACTCGTGCTTGCGTGTTCGCTTACCGCGTTTTGGCTTAGCCGCGAAAACTGGCCCGCTTTTATAAAAAAGTTCGTTCCAGGCATGACCAAATAACATCAAGCAACCAGTACTATTTGGTTTTGGCTTTCGCCAAGATTTTTTCGAGCTCTTCTGCAAACGCTGGCTGATCTTTCAAGTTTGCACGCAGTTCTTTCAACAAGTAGTTAGGCAATATCTCATCACGATAAACTTTGCCGCTGAGGTCTTTAAGTAAATCAAGCGCGTCTTTTTTGTTCGCGAAATCAGGCGACTCCTCTACCTTTTTGATGAGGTTATCCACTTCTTGTGTATTGCTCAAAATCGCAGTTGACGCAGGGACATCGACATTGCGTTTAGTGGTCTTAAATTGAAGGCAGGTATTAAATTCGTCAATGATCTTGTCGATATCATTTCTGCCGAGGTCACCGCTTTTTACCCGTTCACTTACTGCAGGGCAATCTTCTAAAAACTTACTCAGACTTCTTTTAAACGTTAGGTTAGGCATCTCCAGGCCGCGGCCGTCACGCATGAGCAAGTATCTGCCATCATAACTTGTTTGCTGTGGCATCCTAAACCCATATAAACTCAAGAAGCCATTTTTCAAAAGAGTCATGTAGCGAAATCGGTTGTCGAACTTCACTGTTTTATAAACAACGCCATCTTGCACCACGGTGATCACTTCAGTGCACAGGTAGACCTTCTTCTTTTTGTTTATTTTCACTTGTACCTGATCCGCCAAATCAGAGGGCAGTATTTTAACATCGCCTCGAAGTGTATCCCCTTTCGAGGTTACTGCGAAGTCCGTCTGGGCTAAGGAGATAGTAGACTGGAAAAGAACCAATAATACGAGTAGGCTTTTTAACATGGTTACAATCGTTTGAGTTGCAAAAGTAAGGTTGTGAAATGATAACTCAAACCAATGAAAGTATTACTATTTGATTGTTTTACCAAACAATATTGGTCTCGATCTTTTATCCTTAGTTGATAATTTTGTAACATTGCATTGTCTAAACATCTTAATCCATTTCTATGAAAAAAGTTCTACAAACTTTCACCCTATTGCTCATTACCACATATGTATTCGGGCAAGACAAAACCATTACTGGTACCATTACTGATAAGACTTCGGGAGCACCCATGCCCGGAGTGAACATCAGTGTAAAAGGCACAAGTGCTGGTACGCAAAGTGACGGCAATGGACAATACCGCTTGAACGTTCCTGCAAGCGGGCAGTCAATTGTTTTTTCATTTGTCGGTTACAAGACGTTGGAGTTTCCAGTGCCCTCGTCCAACACACTAGATGTTGGGCTGGAAGAGGACGTGAACGCTTTAGATGAAGTAATTGTCACGGTGGGTAGAGGTTCACAACGGACAATCATCGATAATCCCGTGCCTGTGGATAATTTCAACGCCAAAGACCTAAATACAACTGGCCAATTCACTTTCGATAAGGCGCTGCAATATAGGGTGCCATCTTTTAATACAGTGAACACACCTGTTAACGATGCCACTACCCTGCTCGACCCTTATGAAATTAGAAACCTTGGTCCGAGCCGCACATTGATACTGATCAACGGCAAGCGGAAAAACCTTAGCTCGTTATTGTATGTTCAATTTGCACCTGGCCGCGGTGAGACGGGTGCTGATTTATCTGGCATTCCAACTGATGCAATCAAACGCGTTGAGATTTTGCGTGACGGTGCATCTGCTCAATACGGTTCGGACGCCATTGCAGGTGTGATGAACGTGATACTAAAAGACAAATACGAGTATAGTACGTTGAACGTAACAAGTGGTGTTACCAGCAAAGGAGATGGCGGCACATATGGACTGTCATTTAACAGCGGCTCTAACTTCGGAAAGAACGGATTTATCAACTACACAGTTGGTGTCAACCAAACCAACAACGCGGTTCGGTCGGGCATCATTGATGTTCCTACGGAAATCGCCACATTTGGTGACCCCTCGGCACCGCTTACTGATCCGTCAAACGCACCAATTGTTGCCTATCTCCAACGATTCCCAACTGCAAATAACATTAATGGAACGGGCGAAACATCAGCTGCAAAGTTCACGATCAATATGGGCATTCCGATTTCCGAGAACACACAGTTCTACAGCAATGCTGCTTTCGTAGCCAAGAAAGTGATTAGCAATGCTAACTTCAGAACACCTTACTGGCGTATTGACCACGGGTTGCTACACAGACCTTTACCTGGTGCACCCGACTACACAACGGGTGCTGGAGCAACTGGGTCACCCATTCAAAATGAATACCTGGCTGACAAAGCAGCAGGAGTATACCAAGGTTACATAGGTTACATGCCTACATTTGAAGGAGATCTGAAAGATTACAACGCAACATTCGGTGTGAAAAATGATAACAATGGTTGGATCACAGATGCTTCCATTACTTTCGGTGGCAACCAACAACTCTATACTGTCAACAATACAGTGAACCGTGGGTTGCGAAAAGCTAGTCCCACATCGTTCAAGCCAGGCGGATTCAATTTTAGTCATATCGTGGGCAACTTGGATATAAGTAAGGCGCTTTCAGATAAAGTAAATGTTGCTTTTGGTTCAGAAGCAAGGTCTGAGACTTTTGAGATTATTGCGGGTGACACTGCTTCGTATGTGAAAGAGGGATCAAATTCGTTCCCGGGCATTCGACAAGAAAACGCGAGAACCAATAGCCGTTTTAATTTCGGAGCGTACCTTGATGTTAGCTATGACATCACAGAAAATTTCTTGATTGCTGGTGCGGTACGTGCTGAAAAGTACAGCGACTTCGGAGAAGCATTTGTTTGGAAACTTTCTTCAAGACTAAAGTTACTCGAAGACCGGATCGTACTTCGCGGTTCGATATCTACTGGATTCCGCGCCCCTACCCTTCACCAGATTTACGCTCAATCAACTCAAGCATCTTTTGCGGGCGGAAACATCGTGTTATCGGGATTATTCAACAACGGCAGCAAAGAGGCTTTCCTATTGGGCATTCCGAAATTGACTGCTGAAAAATCAGACAACATTACGCTGGGGCTTGGTTTTAACCCCACCAGTAATTTGAGTGTTTCTGTTGACTATTATAACATAACTATCCGCGATCGGATTGTGTATAGTTCTTCTATCACGTCTAGCAGCACCACCAGTACGCTAGGCCAAATTCTGGCAGCGGGTAACCTTGCGAGCGTCCAGTTTTTCATCAATGGTATAAAAACCAGAACGCAAGGTGTTGATGTAGTAGCGAGCTATAAGGGGCTTAATGTGGGCACCGGCCGACTCGGACTAAATGTGGCCGGAAACTTCACGTTATCAAATGAGATTCTTGGCACACCTAATGAGCCTGCCGCCATTGCGGCTGATGGTTCATCCATTTTGAATGCCCAAATTAAATCCTTGCTGGTGGAAGGTAGGCCGCTTTATAAAGTAATTGGTGGCTTAGACTATAGCATCGGTCACTGGAACATCGTGTTAAATGGAACTTTATTCGGGACTACCCGCTTCCAAGACTTAGACAACGGTGGAGCAGTAATGAATAACATCAAGCAGGTGTTTTCACCAGCTGTTGTTACTGACCTAAACATTGGATATGAATTCTCGAAGCATATCTCAGCGTCATTTACGATCAATAACTTGTTCAATGTTCTTCCTTCTTGGAAACTTGAATTAACAGGCAATACCACTGACGCAAATTATGCAGCTGCAAAGGCAACTCTTGAGAATGCAGCTGACAGAAGTTTGCTTGAAGGATTCCTTTCGTTCAGCGGCCGTTACAGAATACTTGGTTACAACGGCTCACAATTCAGCCAGTTGGGAACCATGTTTATGGGACAGTTGAGCTTTAAGTTCTAACTGCGATTCATATGTCTTCAACAAAGGGAAGCCGAAAGCTTCCCTTTGTTTTTTTTTAAAAAACAGTTTCAAAAATGAAATAAAGAATAATCAACAAAATCATCACTACATACATTACAATATCCACGCGCACATAATCTTTATACTTTTGATAGAGGTATTTCAACTGCTTAAACATCTTCAAATATAACACCTATTCTTACGCATAAAATAAAATAGAATCGTACTTTCGCCTTGTAAGTAGGCTTCAAACTATGAAATGGATTTTTTGGGTAGCATTTGTTCTGCCCACCTTTTTATTCGCACAAGAAACCACCACCAACGAAAACAACCCGCCATCGATTAAATGGTACCAACTCAACACACCGCACTTTCGTGTGCTGTTTCCACAAGGTTTTGACGTGCACGCGCAGCGCATGGCCAACACACTTGAGCATATCCGCGAGCCAGAATCCAAAACAATGGGCGTGGCACCGCGCAAAATATCCGTCATCCTGCAAAATCAATCTTCCGTTTCGAATGGTTTTGTATCAATTACACCTAGACGGTCAGAGTTTTACGCTATGCCTTCGCAGAATTACAATTTTGTTGGCAATAACGATTGGCTGAACCTGCTGGCGACCCACGAATACCGGCACATGGCGCAATTTCAGCACGCTACACGAGGGTTTAACAAACTTCTTTACTACACGTTTGGCGCTAATGTGTTGGCAGGTATGAGTTACGTGGCCGCGCCCCAATGGTTTTGGGAAGGTGATGCAGTGGCCACGGAAACAGCCTTCACGTCTTCCGGGCGCGGGCGCATACCCAACTTCGAACTTTTGTTTCGCACCAATTTACTCGAGGGGCGCACCTTCAATTACCACAAACAGTATCTGCGTTCGTACAAACACAACATACCCGATCATTATGTGCTAGGGTATCAAATGATATCATACTTACGAAAAAAAACAAACAACCCTGAAATTTGGGAAAACATCTCACGCAGAAGTTGGAATGTACCGTTCATTCCATTCGCATTTAGTAACGCCCTCAAGAAAGAAAGCGGCAGGTATGTGACAAGTTTGTATCGCGACATGGCGGCACAACTAAAAAAAGATTGGCAAGCTCAGATTGATACCCTGAAACTGACACCTTTTGAAACCGTAAACCAACGAACATCCAAAGCTTATACTGATTACAAATACCCACAAGTATTGGAAGACGGAAGCTTAGTCGTACAAAAATCTGGTATTGGCGATATTGAAACCATCGTGGCTGTTGCCAATAGCAGAGAGCGAAAGATATTTGTTCAGGGCCCTGTTAATTCTACCGCCATGATGTCGGCTGTGGGCAGCAAAATAGTTTGGAACGAATACCGATATGACCCACGGTGGCGGGTAAGGAATTATTCAGCGATTGTTAGCTATGATACCCAAACCAAGTTAAAGAAAGTAATTGCCAACAAAGGTCGGTATGCTGCTGCTGCACTTTCCCCCGATGGCGATCAAGTGGCAACAGTAGAGACCAATACAGACTACCAAACCAGGTTGGTAGTGTTGGATTATTTCAGTGGAAAAGTGTTGGCTGAATTTCCGAACCCGGACAATGATTTCATTTCTATGCCACGGTGGAGCACCGATGGCAAGTCCATCATCGCCCTCAAAACAAATCAACAAGGCAAAGCCATCAGTCGGTTTGATGTAAAGACGGGGCAATCAACTAACCTCACCGATTTTTCAGATGAAAATTATGGCTACCCGGTGCCTTTCGGAAAGTACATTTTGTATAACTCCCCTATCAGCGGCATCGATAACATCTATGCACTGGACACAGAAACACAACAGCGTTATCAAGTTACTTGCAGCAAGTATGCCGCGTACAACCCTACCGTTTCGCCTGACGGCACAACACTATACTACAACAGCCAAACTGCCAATGGATTGGACGTGGTTAAAACAAAGTTCAATCCTGAACTATGGAAACCATGGTCAACCCGTTCGCAGCAGCCTGCTTACACCTTCGCTCATTTAGTAGAGCAAGAAGCACAACCCGACTTACTCAAAAACATTCCGCAACAACAATTCAAGGTCAAAAAATACTCACGTCTCAAAGGCATTATCAATCCATATAGTTGGGGAGGTTACTTCAGCAATAACTTAACGCAGGCAAATATTGGCATCACTTCGCGCGACTTGTTGAGCACTACTACCATCAGCGCAGGTTACATATATGACTTGGAAGAACGAAATGGTGCATGGACAGCCAAAGTTAGTTACCAAGCCCTCTACCCTATTTTGGAGGCGCAAATCTTTAGAGGTGAACGCCAAATTGAAACTGGCGTTTTTAGCCGCGATGTAAAATTCACCTGGAGTGAGACGGGCTTTCAAGGTGGTATACGTCTTCCATTCTTGCTAACCCGCTCTAAGTACCGAACTGAAATTGAAATCAGCAATAACGTTGGCATTACCGATGTATCGTCATTTAGAAATGAAGTTCGTCAAAATGGTTCGCTTGTCTCTACGGGTACAAGTCGGTTTGTACCTGCAAACGACAGTTTGTTCTTTGGGTTCAACGACCGCGTTTCTTCAGGAAGGCTGTTATTTAATCAATTTATTTTCTCCTATTCGAGTGCACTAAAACAAAGTCTTCGCGATTTCAATCCCAAATTTGCGCAGTTTTTAACATTTGAGAATTACTCAACACCCTATGGCGGAAACCTTCGAGGTAATCTCACAGCCTTAAGAGCCGCATTGTACTTCCCCGGGATTATTAAACATCATTCAATTTACTTCCGTGGAGGATATCAAACTTCGTTTAACAGCACTGACCTAAACATATACCAATTCCGTAATCGGATATTCAAACCAAGGGGCTATGCCTACCCACGTGACAACGAGTTTGTAATGTTTTCCGCTAACTACGGCCTTCCACTTGCGTATCCAGATATCGCGCTCGGCCCATTTCTAAACGTGCAGCGAGTAAAGACGAATCTGTTTTTTGATGTGGGCAGCGGAAAAGGCAGAAATTACTTCTACCAGCCCTTATCCAACAATACAACAAGGATCTACTTTTCGGATGCTGCAGCAAACTATATGAGTTTTGGAGCAGAGGTAACTTTTGATGTAAACATCATGCGCTTGCTCCCTCAATTTGAGTTGGGTGTGCGAGTAACTTACATTACGGCTAATCGATTTAATAATTCGGGCAGCGTGGTTGAATTTATTATAGGTAATATTCCTTTTTAGGGACCTAAACCCGCTCCAACACTTTCTCAATCAATGACTCTACGACTTTCGTGGGATTTTTTGAAAACTTGTTCTTCATACGATTGGCAATAATGGCATTGGCGCTCACCACATCGTGGCCAAGCATCCGGCCCATGGCATAGTATGCAGAGGTTTCCATTTCAAAATTGGTTAACCAAAATTCCCCCTTGTGATAATAATTTAAATCTTCCAGCAATCGCGGAAAGCGAATGGGCAGACGGACTTCTCTACCCTGGGGTGCATAAAAGCCTGGGCACGTCACGGTATTACCTACCAACATATCTTTTCCCACCTGCTCACGCAATTCATCAGAACCCTTTACCACATAGGGCATGAAATGCAATCCAGCCTTTTTTTGGATATCATGCGCCAAGCCGGTTTCATAATCATCCATGGGCAAATCATAAAAACTCATCAGATTATCCAACCCAACCGCATAGTCAGAAACCAAATGGCTGCCTACCGGAATATCTTCCTGCAACGCGCCTGATGTGCCGACCCTAATTACTTTTAGTTTCTTTCGTCTTGGTTTGGGCTCGCGTGTTTTCAAATCGATGTTGACCAACGCATCAAGTTCCGTAAAGAAGATTTCAATGTTATCAGTGCCGATGCCCGTGCTAATGACCGTGATGCGTTTATTGTTGTACTTGCCTACGTGGGTAATGAACTCACGTTTGTTCATTTCAAACTCCACTTCATCAAAATATTGACTGACCATGTAGACACGGCTCGGGTCGCCCACAGCAATGATAGTTTCTGAAATATTCTTCGGCAGTAGGTTAAGATGATAAACGCTTCCGTCCGGGTTTAAAATCAAATCAGTCTCAGAAATTTTTCCCATTAACTTTTCTTTTTGATGCTAGACACTAGCACCCATTATCAAGCATCTAGTATCATTTCACAATCTGTGCCGGATTGCCAAACACTGTGTCTCCCGCCTTCACGGGAGCAATCACTACCGACCCCGCACCAACCCGAGCCCCTTTTCCGATGGTCACGCCAGAAACAACCGTTACACCTGAACCAATGAATGCCTCGGCTTCAATAGTAACTCCCGCGTTTATCACCGAGCCCGCACCAATTTGCACAAAGTCACCGACTGTTGTTTCAGCACCAACTACCGCATTGGCGTGAACAAGGCAATGACTACCCAGTTTAACTGCGGGCGCGAGGTAACTTCCGTAGTCAATAAAGTTCCCATGCCCAATTTCGGCTTTGATTGAAACATTCGCTTTGGGATGAACCGAATTGACGGGCTGCACATGCCGAACTTCATTCAACATTTTCACTACCGACTTTCGCAGCTTGTTATCATCAATCGCCACAAATGCCTCACATTTCTTGCCGATCAATTTTAAAAAACCATCGTCATCCGTTGCGCCCAGTATGGTTGCCTCATCCAGTTCCGTTTTATGAAGTTTTGCATTTTCGTCTAGAAAACCAAACACTACCACTTCATTCAATTCAAAAATTTCCTTTGCAGACCTGCCAATCGCATTGGCGCCAAAAATAATCACCGGGTTTTTCATACTACAAAGATAAACCTATTGTCAGGCTTACGCCAGAAGAGTTTGCTTTGGCTGACGATTTAGTCGCCTTTGCAATTTAAGCAGCCATGGATGGTGAGCCGTCACCAAAAAAACAAAAAATGGTAAAAATCCAACCCTGTAGCGGGATAGCGTGCCAAAGTTCGGTGAAGAAAGCGCAAGAAATACACACAAAACAAGTGAATACACTAATAGCGGTATCGAAGCTTTCACATCATACCTTTTGAATGAAGTCAAGCCCGTCAATACCAAAATGAGCAACACGGTGTTTTCGAGGGCCGCGGCAATAGCTGTTATGCCACCGGCTTCCCATAGAAAAGGGCGAAACAGCCCAGAGAATAATGCGTTGGGTGCGTTCAGAACCATGCTTTGCCAACTTGCCTGCAAATCAGTATACTGAATTGATTCACCAATTGTGGACAACGCTATGAACTGTTGGTTGTTTTCAACTATCACACCTAGAATTCGGCCCAAATAGAAATTCGGGTGCAACAACGTGGTGAGAAGTGTAAGCGTGATGAAAATTAATATCCAGGTTATCGCGTAACGCACCTTCGTTTTCTGAGTAATCCAAAATGCGCCAATCGTTGTTACTAAAACTGCCGCAAACAACGCAGTCCAATAGTATTTTAATCGCCATGCTACATAAAAGCTAATCGCTGCTACTGCCCACTCAAACACACGGGGCTTGTTTCCTTTGAACCACCGTATAACAGTAGCCAACACCATGTACAGACCGGCCAAGCCTAGGTTCTCTTTTATCAAACCAGATGACCAAAACACAACCGATGGAAAAAATAAGATCGAAATGCCAGCAGCAAAAACTTGATTCGCAAAATATTTTTCTATCGTTGCAAACAACCACCAAGCGGCCACAAACGAAATCAAACCAAACCAAACTGCAACAACCCAGTAGTTAGCACCGGTTAATATGACAAATGGCGTTAGGATCTTTACTAACAACAGCGAGCGATCGGCCGAGCCGAGCTGGGATGCTAGTTGCAGCACTGCGTCCTCATCCCAAATGAAATGAAGAAAGGAGAAAAAATCCTGACGTGCAAAGTTACTGACACGCACGGCATCATTGAAAAAATTCCACGTATCGCCAGCGGAATAATAACTACGATATAGTACGCCCAGCACAATGGCAGCAGCCACCCGAACCAGGAGCGCAATTGCAAACAAGTTGGAAGAGGAAGGTCGAATTTTCTGGTACAAATACCAAACCAACAGACCAAAGAGCAAAGCGTTCAGTATGATGATGAGGGCATTCAAATGCTTGCGGGTCTTAACAAACTGGCACCTACTGAACAGTTAAGGCAATTTCTTTTCTGGCACATGTTATTGTATTGCTCGATCATCGCCTGCGAATCAAAAGAGCTCTTCACATGAACCCCCAAATCTCCCCACGTTCGCGTTATTTTATTTTTTTCTCCGGGGAGCTGTTCCAACCACCGCATCGCCTTGTCCATCAACATTTGCTCATCTCTCGCAATAGAATAGGCAGCCAACGTAGGTACCACGGTGTTGATAATGATATTGTCGATACTCGTATCTCCGATGGCTTCTATTTCCTTGCCTGATTTCTTACCAAACCGATAATGTGAATGCCAGTAGTCAGAGAGTGGTGCTTTGAAAATTGCCCGCAACTCAACAATCTCGTTCAACTCTAGTATTCTCGAAAACATATTTTGCTGGAGGAACAGCGTAGCGGATAATTGTGCTATGCGCAACGTTGGGAAATTAGCAGGGCGAAGACGCAAGAACTTCCACCGCGAATAGTGGATCTGGGTTTCTGCCAGCGAGTATTTTTTTTGCAGCAGCTGAAACTCACGAAATAAAACGGCTACGTATTCATCTTTCGACTTTGCCTCCAGCATGCCCGCGCCCCCAAACAACAAAGCTTCTATCTGCACGCAACTGTTTCCATGCTTCTTTAACAACCGAAAAGGAATAACTTTTGAGAGTTGAAAAAAAGCATCAGCATTTACCTTGAATCCAAAATTTTTGCACAGGACTTGATAAAATGTCTCTTCCCAATCTCCGGTGTTATGTTGCAGCATATCCAAAATCAACTTCGACTTGGATCTTAGGCGTTGTGTAACCGCCTTTTCAAACATTGATACCTTAACGATGTCACCTACCGTTGAAAATGATGCTGAGCAAGGAATAGACAAACCGCTATTGACAAGTTTATGATATGATTTTGAAAGTGCGGGGTCAATCCGATTGCAGAGTTCGAGTGTTGGTATCACTGACCCATCCGCGCGCATGATTTCGATATCACGTTTCCAAACCACGTGCAACACCACATTGTCATAGCCTGCATCATGCTGATGAGCGTGCTTCGTCCAGTCTGAAGAATTCACGTGTATCTCTACATGGCCCACCCACTCAATACCACCAATCTTAATCTTTGCTTGACTAAAATCGGGGCCTTGGTCAGAATTATAATGCCCCGGCTTAAGAATAGAAACTTCCTCGCCAGCAGTGGTGATCAACTTGGCTTTATCAAAATACTGGCATTGCCAAATGTAGTGGAGAAAGGCTTCATGCATGACTAAGGCCATTTTTGAAAATACCGATAATCACGATAATCAAAAACAACAGCATCATTATTGCTCCCGCAGCGGCCGCTAGGTTCAAAGCTGAAAGCGTACCTCGAGATACGATAACCTGCACATCATATTCTTTCAATATTTCAAGAAACGTTTTCGAATTCCTCTCCTCAAACCAGATCGAAGAAAGTCCGATAAGGAATCGAAATGGGTAAAGTAATAGGCCAATTAAAATATTGATGTTATCCATTACAAATGACGCAAATGAGTTGCCATTTCCTCCTGCACTTTCTTCGCTTCCCTCCTGGCGGCATCTGCAAAATCCGTTTTGTCAGATGCGTAAATAATGGCACGGGAAGAATTCACAAGCAATCCGCATTGCCCGTTAAAGCCTGCTTTCGACACTGCGTGCAGGTCCCCTCCTTGGGCGCCTACTCCGGGCACCAAAAAGAAATGGTCGGGCGCCAAGGCGCGGATGGCTCCAATTTTCTCTGCGTGGGTTGCCCCCACTACGTACATCATTTGGTCGGGTGTAGCCCATTGCTGAGAAGCAAATATCACGTGTTGAAAAACGTAATGCCCATCGTTGGTTTCCAGTAATTGAAAATCACGGCTTCCCGGGTTAGAAGTGTGAATCAACAAAATCACCCACTTGCCGCTGAACTCCAAAAAAGGCTTCACCGAATCTTCGCCCATGTAAGGTGCTACAGTAATCGAGTCGAAATTCATTTGTTGAAAAAATGCTTTTGCATAAAGCGCAGAAGTATTGCCAATGTCGCCCCGTTTGGCATCGGCAATGGTAAAGCATTCTTTCGGTATGTATTCCAAAGTCTTTTGAAGGCTTGCCCAACCTTTGGTACCCAACGCTTCATAAAATGCAATGTTCGGTTTGTAGGCCACCGCAAACTGGTGCGTAGCATCAATGATTTGTTTGTTGAATTCGAAGATAGGGTCTTCGGTTTCCAGCAAATGTTTGGGAATCTTTTCTAAGTCGGTATCCAAGCCTACGCACAGATAGGATTTCTTCTTTTGTATTTGTTCGAAAAGTTGTTCGCGGTTCATAGCCTAAAGTTAGTGAAAGTCGAGATTCAAATACCAACAAAAAAGCCCCGCTTTAGCGAGGCCTTGAATAAAAAATTTGGGAGCAATTCAACGTAAATCGTTGACTTCAATTCCCGGATATTTCTTCACATCAAAAGTAAAAAAAGTATCGTCCACCTTAACATTGGGAACAAACTTCGTAATGGTATAGCGATAGCGATTGCCGGAGCGGTCGAACATCGTCCAGCTCTGAATACTCTTATCTTTCTTTGAAATCATCATCTTGATTTTGAAGTACTGCGCATTCTTTTTCTCAGGCACCAAATCCACCTCATCAACTGATTGCCCCGCCTCAGTCTTCTCACCCAAATGCAAATATTTAAAACCCTTCTTATAAATTTCAAAAATCTTTACCGGGTTGATATCGTCTGAGTTAGGGTCAAAATTATCGATGCTCACTTCTTTGGCCGAGGGCAAATATGTCCAAACTGTGGCGCCATTGTTGGTGATTTCCTGGTCATCCAAAATCAGTTTGAATTTATCGCCCTTTACGGTGATCTTTCCTCTGAATTCCTCCTTCACCCCTTCTGTTTCGTTGGTCATGTTCGAGGTAATACTGGCCTCAAATGTGGGAATTGCCTTGTATTTCTTGCTCATTGCCTCCAAAATCTCCAGAGCCTTGGGATCATATTGCGCCATCACCTTTCCCGCAAACGTTAAAATGGCCACGAAAACAAACTTTTTCATCTTTTAAACCGGTTCGATATTAATTTTTGCTATGCTTTTCCTTTAAATCAGTCAATAATTGTTCCAAACTTATCTCATCCTTGATTAAAACTTCGCGCGCCTTGGAACCTTCAAAAGGACCAACGATTCTGGCCGCTTCTAATTGGTCGATCAATCGGCCTGCGCGGTTGTAACCCAGTTTTAGCTTACGCTGAATGAGTGAAGTACTTCCTTGCTGGTGCATCACAATCAGTTTCGCAGCTTCTTCAAACAACGCATCACGTTCTGAAAGGTCAACCGCATCTGCACCGCCTTCGTCTTCACCTTCAAACTCGGGCAATAAATAGGCTGAGTCATAACCACGTTGGGCGCCAATATAGTCGCAGACCTTCTCAATCTCAGGAGTATCCACAAATGGGCTTTGCAAGCGGATAACATCTGAACCTAACGACAGCAGCATATCACCCATGCCCACCAGTTGGTCAGCACCACCGGCATCAAGAATAGTTCTCGAATCGACCTTTGATGTTACCCGAAACGATAAACGTGCCGGGAAGTTGGCTTTAATGACACCTGTAATGACGTTCACGGATGGGCGCTGCGTGGCCACAACCAAGTGAATACCAATAGCGCGCGCCAATTGCGCCAAGCGTGCAATGGGAGTTTCCACTTCTTTGCCAGCGGTCATCATCAAATCGGCCAACTCATCAATCACCAATACGATGTATGGCAAAAAACGATGGCCCTCTTTTGGATTCAACTTCCGCCCAACAAACTTCGCATTGTATTCCTTCAAGTTCCTTGCGCCAGCATCTTTCAAAATCTCGTAGCGGTTCTCCATCTCAATGCAAAGCGAGTTGAGCGTGTAAACCACTTTTTTCGTATCGGTGATGATGGCCTCCTCGCTGTTGGGCAACTTAGCCAGGTAGTGACGCTCTATTTTGCTGAACAGCGACATCTCCACTTTCTTCGGGTCAACCAACACAAATTTTAATTGACTCGGATGAAGTTTGTACAACAGCGAGGTCAAAATCACATTCAACCCCACTGACTTTCCTTGCCCTGTGGCACCCGCTACCAGTAAGTGTGGCATTTTGGCGAGGTCAATCACCATCAATTCATTTGAAATTGTCTTGCCAATTGCGATCGGCAAATCTTTGTCAGATTTTTGGAAACGTTCTGTACTCAACACCGAGCGAATGCTCACCATCTCCCGATTCTTGTTTGGCACTTCAATACCGATGGTGCCCTTGCCCGGGATGGGCGCAATAATGCGAATGCCCAAAGCCGCTAAGCTCAATGCAATATCATCTTCCAGGTTTTTTATTCGCGAAATCTTGATGCCAGCATCTGGTACAATTTCATATAGCGTAACGGTAGGGCCGATGGTCGCCTTGATGCTTTGAATTCCGATTTTGAAGTTAGTGAGCGTAGCAACAATTTTATCTTTGTTCTGATTGAGTTCATCTTGCGTTACCTGCACTTTGCTGGCTTCATACTCATTCAACAATTCGAGTGGCGGAAACTTATAACTGCTTAAGTCCAAGGTGGGGTCATAAAGACCTTTTTCCTCTACCAGTTTTTCGGCTACCACATCCGTTTCCAAAACAGGCTCTTCTACTGTGAACAAGGGCTCGTCTTTTTCAATTTTTTCCGTTTTGGATGGTTCAACTTCTAATTGAATATCTGGGGTTTTGACTGGATCAGTGAGTGGTTTAACTAACAACACGGGTTCAGGCACCTCCTCTTCCTGTTGGTTGGGCCAATTGTCGCGGTCGTCTGTGTAAGTAGGTTCTATTTTGTCATCGTCAGGTAACAAGGCATCGTTGCCGATGGGCTTGGGATTTTTAATCTGGAAAGCGTTGATGGCGGTGACATTGAAGAAATAAATGATGAAGATAAACAGCGATAGCACTAGAATCATAAAAGTTCCCCAACCCAACAAGCTATCAGATATCTTGGCCAGTTCGTAGCCAAGTCCACCGCTCAAAAAACTGATTTCATTTACGCCCGCCAGCGTGTGCGTGAGATAGCCAAGCAATAGGCATAGCCACAATCCCGCGAATACTGAAAAAATAAAAACAGAAAAGATAGGAAGCAGCTCGCGTTTGAAAACCAGTTTAAATCCTACCAAGAAGAGTAATGGCGGAGCAAAAAAAGCTGAGATACCAAGCCATTTGAACACCAGGTAGTGAGAGGTAACGGCACCATAAAGACCCAGCCAGTTCTCCGCTTCACGGCCAGACTCAAGCAGATTAGTACTCCATAAAGCTTCCACCACACTTTGGTCGGCCTTGCCGGTGAACAAGTAAGAAACAAAAGCTGTAAAAAGGTACAGCGCCACGATAATCAAAAAGAACCCACTGGCGAGGGCAAATCGAGGGTCTTGGAAAAAAGAGAAACTGAATTTGAATTTCGACTTAGGCGACTTTCCTTTCTTTTCTTTCTCGGGCTTCTTAAATGTATTGGACTTGTAGGTGTTTTCCGCCATCTCAAAAAATTGAGCCAAAAATAGTCAAAAAACGCAATTTAATTTGTTCTTAAATTGGAACTAAATACGCATACGTCCCAAATTAAGACTTTATGCCAGCATCAAGCAGTATCGCACACGTTTGTTTAAACGTGAATTTCTTTGGTAAGATTTTTGAAAAATGTGCGGGCAGATGCGAATTCCAAACCTTTTTTTTGTTTCGTGGCTGACGATCATACCGATCTTTGGTTTTGGGCAGACCAGTTGGAGAGGTACGCTGAGCAGCGCTTGGGAGACAGCGGGAAATTGGACAAACGGGGTTCCTACATCTTTAACAGATGCAGTTATTGGGGATGCAAATTTCTCGGGCACGTTTCAACCAACTATTGGTAATGCAGCCGCAGCGTGCCGCAATTTGACAGTTGGCACCGGTGGTAGAGCATCGACTTTAACTATAAACGCTCAAACATTGACCGTAGCTGGAACTCTGTTGATTGGCCCCAACGGTTCGTTTGCCACCAGCGGTTTTTTCCCGACCATCAATATTACCGGCAACTTCATTAATTCGGGCACCGCAACAATTGGGGGTTTGCTCCCAGCCATAAATATTACAGGGAATTGGACCAATAACGGTACTTATTCAGAGACAGGATTTCTCCCAATAATTACAATGCAAGGCAGCAATCAAACAATTTCGGGAAATAGCACATTCTCCTCGTTAGTAATAAATGCAGGGACAACTGTCACGGCAGTCAATGGGTTTTCAGTGTCCACCTTGTTCACTGTTAACGGCATCTTTGACCCAGGCAACAATCAAATTACCGGATCACCCGCAGTTGGTGCCACCGGTAAACTATTTGTGCGGGCTTCCACCTTGGCTGGCAATTTTTCTGGAACGCCAACTTTTAATGCACAATCATTGGCAGAATATACTTCAACGTCCAACCAAACCATCGCACTTTTGGCCTACGGCAACTTGCTGCTAAATGGCACGGGGTCAAAGACCTTTTCTACAGGCACTACTTCCGCGAATACCTTCACTAACAACTCTCTCGCAACCCTACCGAGCGGTTCTACCCTCTCGCTCACCGGAAACTTTGTTAATAATGGCACTTTCACACCGCTGCAGCACACTGTCAACTTTGCCGGAGCTACAACCCAACAAATTAGCGGCACTTCAACCACATCGTTTAATAATATCAGCATTACCAACACAGTCAACCCGAGCGTGGTAGTGCAATCAAACCAAGATCTTAGAGGAATCTTGACGTTGGCAGCCAACTCAATCTTTGATGCAGACGGACTTGGCAACACTTCTGTTTTTACCATTGTTTCAAATGCGGATGCACCGACCCAAGACGGTTCCATCGCTACGCTACCCACTGGCGCACAGGTTACAGGTAGCGTTCGTGTACAGCGATTCATGGCACTAGAGGGACGAAACAACACACGTATCTACCGCTACATCTCTTCACCAGTTCAAAACGCAAGCGTGGCGGACTTACAGAATGAAATTCCCGTTACCGGTCCGTTCACAGGTTCAAGCACCTGTACCGGCTGCACCACTTCACCTTCTATGTTCACTTACAACGAAAGCGTGATAACGGACACCAACGGCAGTGGAGCCAACGACTTTAACGATGGATACCAACGTTTTCCGCTGAGCGCCAACAGCGAGACATTTGCACGTGGGCGAGGATATTCGGTTTTTGTTCGCGGAAACTTATTGACATCCGCACGGTGGAATCTTACCGGGCCCATCAACAGTGGTATTACTAATTTCCCCGTCACATTTACGTCATCAGGCAACACGGCCAATGACGGTTGGAATTTTGTTGGCAATCCATACCCTTCTACCATTGACTGGAATGCCGCCAGCGGATGGACAAAAACTAACATTACCGCCACTATTTATATGACGGATAACGGAGGTGCGGGCTTGCAATATGCTACATGGAATGGCACCACCGGCACAAATGGCGGAAGCCGAAATATTGCCATGGGCCAGGGATTTTGGGTAAAAGCATCGGCAGCAGCCCCCGTACTTACTGCTACAGAGGCGGTAAAAGTGGCTGGCACCCAAACAACATTTTTTCGAGCTCAATCGCTTGAAAATATTGTACGGATCAGTTTGTCAGATGGCCAATCGCGTGACGAAGCGGTCATTCATTTTCGCCAGGATGCAAAAAACGAATTTGATGAAGAAACTGATGCTAAGAAATTAAGAAATGAAGGGATTAATCTCTCCACCTTTTCAGACGATGGAAGTAAGTTAGCCATCAATTCTATGGGGTCGTTAAACGATGGCAAAGTGGTAGCGATAGCATTGGAAGATTTGAAACCTGGCAGTTACACGCTTCAATTCAGCGAGTATGAAAGTTTTGATCAATCTTTCACCATCATACTCGTTGATCGCTTTTCAAACAATGAAGTGAACATTAACACACACAACACCTACAGCTTCAATGTTACTGCAGATCTTCGCAGTTTGCAAAATCGTTTTGAAATCAGATTCGATAACGCCTCTGCAACGAATGTTATTACCTCGGCAGAGCGACAACCGACTATTAGCGCATATCCTAACCCTACTGCTGGCAACATTGCAATTGACTTAGAGAGGGATGAACCCTCGGAGGTAACTTTGATCAATCCGGTAGGCCAAGCAGTTATGCAGTTTGAGACTTCGCAACGCACAATTCAGTTGGATTTGGGCAGCCTGCCCGCAGGAATTTATGTTTTGTGTATCCGCACCGCAAACGGTGTTAAAGATTTGCGGATTTCTAAATTGTAAGTCTCGCAATTCATTTCTATTACCGGGAAAATCACACCTTCATCGTGGTGATTATTGATGACTTCTATCATGTACCCGTGCGATCACTATCATCTGTTTTGAAGCTTGCTGGTGGTATTTTTAACCAAGCATTAAAACGCTCAATCCTATGATCTCCCCTATTTCCAACACACGCGAATACATTCTGCAACCAACGTTAATTTGGAAGCACAAGAGAACGTTGGAGTGGATTTCCACTGCCACATTTTGGAAACGCGAACTGGCCTTTTTTCAAAAACTATTGGATGAATATGCGCCAAGGTTCTCGTCCGAAGCCGATAAGATGAAAATTAGTCATTTCCAAAATTTCATCATCTATTATCGTGATGAACTCACCAGTACGCTCACCTCTAAACTTCGTCTTCACGAAAAACGTTTGGCGGAATTGTTAGAGAAAAAAAATGAGTCTGACACAGTGTATTTCAAAGAACATGCAGACTTGATGGCAGAGCTCGATGCGACCAGTATTCAGTTCAGCAATAACAAAGAAGAATTATTCAGTTTTATTGAACGAGTTATGTAGTGTAAACTCAAAGTGTTTTATATGAAAACCATGAAGAACAAGATTGCACAGGGTGCTGCGCGGTTGCTAAAAACAACGAAGGAAGAATTGATGAGCTTCAGACAAGAAGTGAACGAAGAAAAAGCAGGAATAAATGAAAAATACGAAGACCTGTTGACTGAAATACGAGAAGCCACTGAAGAGTTAAAAGATTTATTGGCATTGAACGCCTATATTACACGTGAAAACGCGCAAGCAATCGCGCTTCGTCTAAATGCGCTCGAGCTTCAGATTGCAAATGCAAAACGGTCTACCACCAGCGATTTAAAAGAACATTTACTGGTAGTCAAGTCAGAAATAACAGGTATCATTAGGGACTTGGGTCGAGAAAAAGGGTACGACCAGTTGGTGCATAAAATTGAAGACAAATTTCACCGCACACAAATAAAACTCGAAATTCTAATGCTAAAAGCCGAACTCGGCAAAATGGAAATACAAGATTGGTTACGGGAGGCAAAAGCATCTGCTAACCGAAGAATCAGCGCCATATGCAACTTTCCGCTGCATGCCGAAGAGGGTGCCAGAAAAACCTGGTTGGTATTTAGACGTGAAGTTGAGGATGTATATGCTGAGTTGCGCCATACTTTCACCCACTAATGTATTAATGCCAGAACACAAGCATCGGGCAATTAAAAGTCATAATAGCCTGCTTAATCGTGTTTTTTTCAAAGACTGATTCTGCAACGGAGCGATGATGGTATGAAAGGGCGACAATATCTGGTTGCTTTCTATTCACATACTGCTCAATCGACCAAGCGGCATCATTTGAAAAGTCTGCCTCAAATTGCCATTTTACTTTCTTGTGCAATCGTGCCAGGATCGCATGCCTCACCACATCTAAAAGCCTTTCCGTCTCGGGTGAGCGTTCGTCTTCCATCACATAATACACCGAAACTGAAACTTCAAGCGAATTAGCAAAGTCAACCAGCGTATCTACCCAAAATATTGGGTTGGTGTGCGGATCATATGCGTAAACAATCTGAATCGGCTTTTTAAACTGATAGCCAAGCGGAACCACCAATACCGGACAACGAACACCCTCCAGCACGCGATAGCTGTTGCTGCCAAAGATTAGCTGATAGTAGTCATCTGCACCGCTCGTGCCCATTACCACCAAGTCGAAATTTTGAGACGAGGCAGCAACAGCTTGCTCAAGTGTATCAATTGTTGACACCAACTGAACAGCGCATGGTACTTGGTAATTCTCTTTGACCAATTCAGAAGAACGTTGCAATAAATCCGTTATTTCAGCATTACTTTGCTCCCTTTCCCGCACCAATTGAACAGCCTCTGGCCAAATGGTCGGCCTCACATGCATCAACGTAATTTTGGCTGAAAGCAGTTTTGCCAAGTTGGCGGCATACTCCAACCCATTGTGCGCCACAGGCGAAAAATCAGTCAGGCATAAAATCGACTTAATCATATAAAACCAATGAGCAGTTAAAATTCACAAACTCATCTGAGGTGGCAAATGACAAAAGTCATCTCAAGCGCATTTATTTTAAAAGGGCACCAATTGTTTATTATTTTTGACAAGAATCCAAATTTGCCCAGCAATGAGCCAACATTTCATACACCGCGGGCCGGGCTATTCACCAACCAATAAAGTCCAGCTTATTAAAGGGGGTGCGGGTTATTTTCAAATGATGGAAAGGTTGCTGGATGAGGCGAAATATTCCGTGCACCTGCAGGTTTACATCTTCGATGGTGATGAAACTGGCAATCGAATTATTGAGGCATTGGCGCGTGCCGCTCAGCGAAATGTGGATGTTTATTTGCTATTGGATGCCTACGCTTCTAAGGAGTTTCCATTGGAAGCAATTGAACGTCTAAAGCAATCGGGGGCGCACTTCAAATGGTTTTCTCCGCTGCTACGAGGCAAGGGATTTTACGTAGGCAGAAGGATGCATCACAAAATATTGGTCGTTGACGGTATCCATTCTCTTGTGGGCGGCCTAAATATCAGCAACCGTTACAACGATTTACCTGGCCAGCCAGCATGGCTAGATTGGAGTATCTATGTGATGGGCGAAGCATCGCTGGAGATTTTGGGTCGGTGCCGGCAGTTCTGGCCAAAGCGAATTTTCAGGAACGACATGCTTATCCAACCACGTGATTGGCGTGGTGAGGTAGCAAACATTGGCGAATGCCTCGTACGAATGCGTGTAAATGATTGGGTTCGCGGAAGAAATCAAATTTCGAGAAGCTACCTGGAATGGCTGCACCGTTCGCAGCATGAGGCGATTATGATGTCCAGTTACTTTCTGCCGGGGCGAGTGTTGCGCAAGAATTTAGCAAGAGCGGCCAAGCGAGGTGTTCGCATTAAGCTGATTTTGGCACGCTACTCCGATGTATTAATGGCAAAAGCCGCTGAAAATTACTTGTACTCCTGGCTTTTCCGTCAAGGGATTGAGGTTTACGAATACCAAAAAAATATTCTTCACGGAAAAGTGGCCGTATTTGACATGCATTGGGCTACTATCGGTTCATACAATTTAAATAATATCAGCGCATATGCCAGCGTAGAGTTGAACGTAGACGTTTACAACGCAGCATTCGGCCAAATACTTCGCGAACAGTTGAATTCAATACTATTGAATGATTGTGTTCAAGTGCAGCCCTCTACGTTTTTTCAGCGGCTCACCTGGTGGAAACGTATTTGGCAATGGGCTGCTTATGAGTTGGTTCGTCTTATTTTTTTTCTGTTCACATTCTATTTTTCACAGGAGAAAAGCCCGGCTGGCAAAAAATTAGACATCTGACTCTTTGCGGCTGAGTATGCGATCTGCCATTTTTCTAATTGCACGCCACGTCCAACCCTTTGCCCTCCCGCGCTGCATCACCGTGCGATTGTCTGCTGTATTTGGTTTTACAATATAATAAAATACAAAAGATGATTGCGGGTTTAACCAACCGTGTATTTGGCCAAAACGCAAATCGGAAAAAACCAGCGTGTCAGCTTTAGACTGCGCAGCGAAGTAACCATTTGAAAAACGTATGAGCTTTTGAACATCGGAACGGCTATGGTAAGAAAGCAATAGAGAATCTTGGCGCGGTAACGAAATAAATTCTATTTTCCCTCCATCATCAAAAACAGATCGGTACCCGATCAAGAATCCATCATCCTTCTTCACCACAATATACCACAGCCAAACATTAAAAGGTGTTGGCGTTGAGAGGTACTCATACCGCGATTGCGATGAGAGATTATTCTCAATTACCCGATTGACTAATTGCTTGTTAACAAGGGCATAACTCAAGTAAACAGAAGTCATTAACACACCCATCCATGCCCAATGCTGATGGCGGACCCAATTCAACCAACTGAGCAAGGTTACTATTAATAATGGAAGGGTAAGAAAGGGATCCACGACAAATAGTGCATTGAAAGAAATGCGCTGAGCGCTAAAGGGCGCAGCCCATGCCACTCCATAAACATTGAAACTATCTAACAGCAAATGCACGCAGAACTGCAGAAAAAAGAACTTTACCCATGCGCGCACATTCAACTCCAGGAAAATCCAGTGATGTGCCAACATAGCCAGTGCATACGCAGCCACAATGACAAATAAAATGGAATGTGTAAGGTAGCGATGCGATACTACGCTAGATGCAGGATCCTGCCATAATACCGAAACCGTGTCGATGTCCGGAAGAACTTGTGCCACCGCTCCTACTACTAAGGCTCGTTTTCCCTGCGTTTTTCCTGATGTAGCAGCACCCAAGCAAGCACCAATCGCCAAGTGCGTAATTGTATCCACGGTCTATTTGTCTTAACTCGAAACGTTGCTATTCTTTTGCTTCTGTCCCTAACATCATCGATACCGTTTTCCATTTTGGATTGTGGTCGGCAATGAGCTTGGCAATACCAACAAATGGCACAAATAAGATCATTCCTGACACGCCCCAAAGCAAGCCACCAACAATGATCGACAATAACATCGCCAACGTATTCACATTAAGTCGACTGCTGACGGCAATTGGAAAAATCACATTTGCTTCGAGGTATTGCACAAATGAAAAAATACCGACCACTCCTAGTGGGTACCAAACCGAGTCGTAAGTAAGCCAAGCCATCGAAATGGGGAGCAGCGAACCAACAATGATACCTACGTAAGGAATAAATGTTAGAATAGATGCAATATAACCAAACAGGAAAGGGTGCGGCACACCCAGCAGCCACAACCCCACACTGTTTAGTAGGCCAACAAATAAGTAAACTACCAACATTCCTTTAATGAAGTTATAGTAGGTCTTGATTGTGAGCAATACCATCTCATGCAAATCATCTTCGCGTTCGCTTGGCAGGATTTTTTTCAGCACCAACATCCAATAATGCCGATAGTAAAGGATAAGCACCGCGTAGATGATGATAAGGAATAAAGAGACAAGTGAGAACGCTGACGCGGTTACCGAATTTCCTATTACCGTAAGTAAATTGCCGCTTGATTGATCAGACAGTTTTACAATAAATTTTTGCTGCATGTCGTTCGAAAGGCCAACAGTCTGAATAAGCCATCGGCTGAAGTCGTTGAACGCCTGAGACAACTTATCTTGAAGATGCGGCCACTCCGCCAAAAAGTTCACAAATTGATTTAAAAGCAAACCCAACACGAGAAAAACGAACAATAACAAGAAAGTGATTGCTATCGCAACGGCTATAATTCGTTTCACCCCTTTCTTTTCCAGCCAGTGACAAACAGGATACAAAACAAATCCAATCAGTAGTGCATAGCTGAGTGGCACCAATAACTCGCGGCCAAAGTATAAAATTGCACATGCAAAAAAAGTAATCTGCAAGTATCGCAAAAGCAATGGTTCGGTTTGGTTTTTTGAGATCATCATTATTTGTTTTAAAGAGCACGCCTACTGCCTAGCAAACTTCCCAATAGCATCAACATGATACCTATTGAGCCAAAAATTAATTGGAGAAAGTGCGTTTGCGGTAATAGATACAACTGAATCAAAATCCATCCGGTAAGTATACAACCTTGCAAGAGTATTAGTGTAGGATAGGACTTTGCTTTGTTCACTGTAAGCCCGGCAACAAACATATTCAACACACCAATCAACACTAACAAAACCAAACCAGGGATCCGAAAGTCCGGAAAGAAGGTGTCAGCGAGCGTGAGCGAGTCAAACCCCAACAATCTTCCTGTGGGGTCAATCACCAACACCGCACCACCGCCCATTGCAGAAATACCGGTAATTACAAGTAATGCAATGGCCGTAATCCGCGCGATGTAGAGATCAATTTTCAGGCGCTTTTTCATATGCATGCTAGAACGGCATCCGTCAGCAAAACAGGCAACTGATGCCCCTTGTTGATAGCACCATCAATTTACGGATTATACGCAAACAATCCACATGACGCAAGAAATCAGCGCACGTGATTAATGTCAGCTTTATACAAAAAAAATCGTGATAACAATCTTTACCGCTAACTACAACGATCATCGACCGCGGGCCCAATGTCAACCTATATTTGACCCAAGGATTTCAACAAAAGGTTTCTACACTTTAAAACAAATTTTATGAAAACGCTAGCTAAAAGAAACGGAGAAATGACTCCATCGCTCGTTTCTGATTTCTTCAGCACTAGCCCACTTTGGTCTTCGTTGTGGCCTACGGGCTTGTTTGATGTTGATGTTAATGAATTACCAGCAAGACTGGGTGTGACAGTGCCCTCTGCAAACGTAACGGAAACTGAAAAAGAGTATCAAATCGAACTTGCTGTGCCTGGCTTGCAAAAGAAAGATTTCAAGATTGAAATGGAAAATGATGTGCTTACCATCAGCGCAGAAAAAGAAGAAGAAAAGAATGAAAAGGAAAATGGGTACACCCGCAGAGAGTATGCCTACAACTCATTCTCACGTTCGTTTACAATGCCCGAAAACTTCAAACTCGACAAGATCGATGCGAAGTATGTTGACGGCATATTAAAAATTACGGTTCCTAAAAAGGAAGTTACACCGATGAAGCCTAAGAAAGAAATCGCAGTATCATAAAAGTGAGGTAAATTGGGTTTTCATGCTGGGTGCTGGCACTGCGACTGGCACCCAGTTTTTTTTGTCGAGTTTCTCAACTAATTACCGTAATAAAGTTGCGGTTTTGTTGATACGAACCAGTAGCTTAGCCTTCTCTTTGGTGAGATTGAAGAGAATACTGCTCACTTCCTCCACCTTCACCCTTCCATTTTTTGTTTTGCGAATAAACTTTTTAAGATGCCGAATAGCAACCTCGCAATCATGCCATCTCCCCAACAAATCCAGAAATCTCGTCCATTGCTTGCCATCCAGTATCTCACTTTCTACTTGTACCTGAGCAATATTATAGTGAAGCGTTTTGATCTGCTTGCGGATTTTGTGTACATCTTTATCGCCTAACTCAACAGAAAGCATTTTCTTAAGCTTTCTCTTCATTTTAACAACATATGATTCAGCTGCTTTTCTGCTAATACTATTGAAGAGTTTTCCAATACGTTTTTTCTTAGATCGGACTTCCTCTGTGACTTTCGCAAACTGAATTTGGCTAAATGATTGCTCATATTTGTTTTGGATTTTGAGTAAGACATCTAAATACCGCGACTGGGATTGCTGAAGGTACTTTTTGAGCATCTTCCTCTCCATTTGAATTTCGCGAATGCTTCCGGCCTTTTCAAAAAGCTTTTTGAGGGGGCGCAGGCTTGACTTCCGGTTGAACTTGCTGTTATGAAAGTGTATGAGCTCGAACAGGGCTTTGATTTTCTTTATCTCAATACGTAAATCGTGGTAATAATTGATGCTTCGAGTGGAACGCTTCTTCGAGATATGTGACACCAAACGATCTACGCGTTTGTTCCAATATTTTTTTAGATTTTTCATGTACCGCTTAACTTCGTTGATCTACGTTTGTAGAAAATATATTTCATCAACTCAAATCCTGTTGCTGCCAACAGGGCGATGAGCATCATCACCATAAACTGCCACCACTGCAGTGCTTCAAACTGAAATAGGCTGGTAAGCCAGGGGATATAAAAAATTACGAGCAGCATCACCAGCGTGCAGGTTACAACCCAAAAAGAAGCTTTGTTTTCTTCCCGCATTGTTTGCCAAATGGGCTCATCCCACCTCCTATTACAAAGTATCAACACCACATTGCACATTACTAACGTGCCAAATGTGAGCGTCCTGGCCAACTCGGTAGAGGCACCGTTGGTCAGTGCAGCAGCATATACAGCGAAGGTTAGCAGAAAAGCAAACAGCCCCTGCAGCGTGGAAAGAATCAACACTGCCTTAGAGAAAAGCGAGCCACTCACGTTTCGAGGGGGTCGGCTCATCAAGTCGTGTTCGCCTTCTTCTTGTTCAAAAACCAGCGAACAAGCCGGGTCAACGATCATTTCCAGAAAGAGAATATGCGCAGGAAATAAAATCATGGGCCAACCCAACAAAATCGGCAATATGGAAAGCCCAGCAATGGGCACATGAATGGCCACTACATAGGCCATGGCCTTTCGAATGTTATCATAAATTCTGCGACCCATGCGTATGGCCGCTACAATGTGGGAGAAATCATCTTCAAGCAAAACCAAATGAGCAGCTTCTCGGGCTACATCCGTGCCACGAGCGCCCATGGCAATACCAACATGGGCAGCCTTTAGTGAAGGTGCATCATTTACACCATCGCCCGTCATGGCCACCACTTCGTTTTGACCTTGCAGTGCCTTTACCAATTTCAACTTTTGCTCTGGCACCATGCGGGCGAACACATTTGATTCCTTTGCCTGTAGTTGCAACTCCTTGGGCGGGAGCTTTTCCCATTCCGCTCCGACACATATACCCTTCGAGACAAGGCCCGCCTGGCGAGCAATACTTTGTGCGGTTCCTGCATAATCACCCGTGATCATTTTGACTTCGATGCCCGCTGTGTAGCACTCTTTTACAGCTTCGGGCACGCTGGGGCGGATAGGGTCTTCCCAAGCAATCAAACCAAGAAACTCAAACGTGAATTCGTGTTGGTCGGCTGGTAAGGTTTCGCTTATTGCTCTGGCAACCCCTAAAACACGCAGTCCGGTACCCGTCAATTGTGTCACTTTTTCTTCCACTGCCTGGGCCACGGCCTCAGAAACATGGCAGACTTCAAGTATGGCCTCCGGGGCGCCCTTTGCACCGACAATGTATTTCTCATTGGCTGCCAGCTCCCACGCATAAGATAGTACGAGCAGTGAACTTTGCAGCGGATACTCCCTCAGTAGTTTGCGATCAGGATGATCATGAGATGCGTCCACTTGATGGCGGGCTATCAATTCAACAAGCGCTTTTTCCATCGGATCAAATGGCTCGCGCTTGCTTGCCAGCACTGCATATTCTACCAGCTCATGAAATGCTTCATCAAGTGGCAATGGCAGGTGTGGGTCAATCACGGTATTGCGACCGTTGATAATTTTTTCTACAGGGTCACGGTCGTTAGAAGGTACGAAAAGCTCGCGCACGCTCATCTTGTTTTCGGTCAGGGTACCAGTTTTGTCAACGCAAAGTGTAGTAATGGAGCCCAAAGTTTCGATTGCACCTGTTTTGCGCGTGAGCACCTGTTGCCTAGAAATGCGCCAAGCTCCTAGTGCAAGAAACACGGCCAGAATTACCGGAAATTCTTCAGGTAGCAAGCCCATTGCTAAGGTGATGCCCGCGAGCACACCTTGCAACCACGCGCCTTTTGTTAACCCGAAGACCACCGTCAACGAACCTGATAATGTCAAACCGATAATTGAAAATAGCCGAACGATTCTGCCAGTCTCTTTTTGTAAAGGCGACTTCTCCTCTTCTAATTGGTGAAGCGCCCGCCCAATCTTACCTACTTCTGTATTAACACCGGTAGCGTGTACCTCCGCGATGCCTTGGCCGGCAATCACTAACGAACTCGAAAATACATAGGGTGAGTTGTCTCCTCCTGGGACAGGCGTGGCGCCAGTTGGCTTACCTGCGCTCTTGCGTACGGCCAATGACTCTCCTGTAAGAATTGACTCATCAATACTAAGGTTGAGCGACCAGAGCAATACACCGTCTGCGGGCACTCGATCACCTTCATAGAGAAAAATCAAGTCATTGGGCACCACTTCCCTGCCGGGAATACGCTGGCGTTTGGCATCGCGAATTACCAGTGCACGCGGACTTGAAAGATCTCTCAATGCCTCTAACGATTTCTCCGTCTTGTTTTCCTGATAAATCGTGATCACTATACTAATAGCCACAAAACCTAACAGCATCACCGCCTCTGTCCAGTCACCCAGCAAAAGGTAAATGACAAAACAAAGCAATAGAAGTACGAACATAGGTTCCATTACCACGCCTAGCATGATCTTAAGAAAACGCTTGCGTTCATTTAGGGGAAGTTCGTTGAAACCATGTTGTTGTAAAGCAAATTTCGCCTGTTGCGAAGACAGACCTTGCATAATGCCAATGGGGTTTTCGGTAGTAGACGTGACTGGTGTGGTCATTTCTTCACTTTACGTTTTTCTTTCTCCAGCTTTTTGAAGTAACCACGAAGCAAAAAGTTGTGTTTTAATGCTTCCATGTCTTCGTCAAATTTTTTGGTGCCGCGCTCTACGTTGATCATAGTTTGGTTGATCTTATTGCGGAATGCGGTATCTGCCAACACAAGATGAAGTGTACCATCTTGGCTGTTGAGTTTTCCTGTTAGTGCTTTCAATTCGTCACTTGCCTGCTTCAACTGGCTGCCGGTAACCGTCACATCCTCCACAGCACGTTTGATGCCAATAGCCAGAGAGCTATCTACCAATAGACTTCCAAGAAGCCCTTCTCCGCGCTGCGCTGCCATTAACATGTCTTCTAATCTGGCAGAGGCATTGGCAATTTTTCCCGTAGCATTTCGTGCGTTTAAAACAGTTTGTTTCAAGTTTGCAGCCACCACTGTATCCTTTAAAATACTCCATAAACTATTATTGCTATTTAGCTTTCGAGTTATCACCTTCATGTCTTCAGTAATCTTAGCCAAGTTAAGGTTCGTTGTGTTCAGGGTGCGCAACATTTCGTCACCCTCTATTGGCCGTTGTGATGCCAACCTATCCCCTGATTGTATGGCTGGCGCAGCACCAGGAACTAGTTCAATGTTTACCAACTTGCTGCCGATGAGCCCATCGGTGCCTACAGAAGCAATCGAGTTTTTCTTGATGAATTTTCTGACTTTTTTTTCAATCACCATCACCACCAGCACAGATGTATCGTCTATGAAGTCAATGCGCCTTACGGTACCAACATCAATGCCAGATACACGCACATTGTTGCCCACCATTAAGCCGTTGACGGTATGAAAACGAGCTGTCACTTCAAAATTTGAACTGAATAGATTTCGGCTGCTTCCAATCATATACAAGGTAATGATAATGAATGTAAGTCCGGCCAGTGTAAAAGCGCCCAGTTTTATATTGTTTGCGTTTTGATTTGCCATACTCTAGTCAATCAAAAAATTCTTTAATCTTCAAATCAGGTGACCTGCTAAGATTTTCAAACGTATCGTTTGCGTAACAAACGCCATCTATCAATAACACCACGCGATTGGCGGTAATACTCACACATTGCATGTCATGCGAAATAATCACCGAAGAGGTGTTGTATTTCTCTTGCACCTGCACCATCAGGTTACTGATCTCACGACTGGTGACCGGGTCGAGCCCCGTGGTCGGTTCATCATATAAAATAATCTGCGGCTTGAGAATGAGCGTTCGTGCCAACGCAACGCGTTTGCGCATGCCCCCCGACAGCTCCGCAGGCATCATGTTGATGGTGTGCGACAGACCCACGTTGTACAACGCCTCTTGCACCAGTGCTTCAACCTCCGCCTCAGTCTTTTTAAACCAGTGCCTCCTTAATGGAAACTCCAGATTTTCCCGCACGGTCATTGAGTCGTACAACGCGTTGCTTTGAAACAAGAACCCTACTTGTACCCTCAGTTCATCTAGCGCTTCGCTTGATAAACTTGGCACATCCTGCCCCAATACATTGATCTCACCCGCATCGGGTTTCATTAACCCAATAATGCATTTGATCAATACAGATTTCCCCGAACCTGACTTACCCAGCACCACCACGCTCTCCCCATTCTCAACCAAAAGATCAAAACCATTGAGCACGCGGTTGCTTCCAAACGCCTTCCAAAGATTTCTTACCTCCAATATTTTTTTAGAATCGGCCACAAGCACCTCTCGTTTTTTCCATGCGTCTGATATAGTTGCAGAGTGAGCCATAAACATTAGGTTAAACGCAGTAAGTCAGTGATCTGTACCGCAATCAGGTCAATCACAAAAACCAGCAGCGAAGAAACCACCACAGCGGAGTTCGCGGCCAAGCCAACACCCTCAGTGCCTTTTGAAGAATTGTAACCTTTGTAGCAGCCAATCACCCCAATTGCAAAACCAAAAAAAACTGTCTTCACAAGAGAAGGGATAACATCTCCAAATTTTAACGCATCAAAGACTTTAAACCAATACAAATCCCAACTCACCACACCTTTAATATTCACGCCCAGGTAACCGCCATATAACGAAACGGCCATGCTTAACGATGTAAGGATGGGCAGCATCCACATGGTAGCCATTACGCGTGTTACCACGAGATATTTAAACGGGTTCGTCCCCGATACCTCCATGGCATCTATTTGCTCGGTTACTTTCATCGAACCCAATTCAGCCCCAATACCAGACCCAATTTTCCCTGCGCAAATCAATGCGGTAATCACGGGAGCAATCTCTCGCACGAGCGATACCGATACCATAGCCGGTAACATTGCCTGCGCACCAAATTCGACCAGCGTTGGGCGAGATTGGATGGTTAGCACCAAACCCATGATAAAGGCAGTGGTGGCCACCAACGGCAACGATTCATATCCTATCACATAACATTGCCGAAGCAACTCTCGCGGCTCATACCGAGGCCTAAAACCTTCTTTGAAAAAACGGATGACAAATCGCACAATATTTCCTGCCTCTTCAAAAAACAACTGGAGAGCCTTAACTGGTTTCATAAACTGCTTCTTATAACAAAGATCATCAATGTGGGTTGCCTACCACATGATTTCCGTCATGCGGAAATACCTAACAAATATCATCTTCAAATAAGACGACAGTCATTTTTTTCGACTTATAAATTAAAGTGATTTAATACGTGGTTGATGGCAACCAATAATTCTTAAAAAAAGAAATATATGAACTTTGAAAAGCATGCAGCCAAGGTCAATGAGTTTTTGAATAGGCTTGCTTGGCATTTAAACGACCCTCAAAATAAAGACCGGGCGGGTCGGATTTTAAGGTGTGTGTTGCGCGCTCTGCGCAACCGACTAACATTAGAAGAATCCATTCAATTGATGGCGCAGTTACCCATGGTGGTCAAAGGACTATACGTAGACGGATGGGCACCTCACAAGTTGCACATAAAAATCAAGACGGTTGAAGAATTGGCGCGCGAAGTGGTGCGTGAAGACGGAACCTCGGCAAAGGGTGATTTTGCCGGTGTTGACGATGCACTGAATGCAATTGAAGCTGTTATGAAGACCATGGCGGATTAGGATTATGTTTCACCATGGGAACTACACAACATCGTGGCCATCCTTCCCGAAGACATGAAGGGTTACTTTCTCACTTGGGTTCACACACCGTAAACAGTTTTAAAGAGTTTAAACCAAAAAACAAAATGAAAAAGGTAAATCGATTGGAAGATGCCTTGGTAATGCAGGCAAACGACATGTACCAAGCTGAGAGGAGGTTACTAGAAGTAATACCCAAACATTTGACAGAGATAAACGACCATTCTCTGAAAAATGAATTATTGGCATATCGTCAAGCTGCAAAAGACAAAATGTTAAAGCTTGAGCGGATTTTCAGTTACTTAATGGTAGAGCCAAACTCAAAAAGAAACTTAGTGATAGATAGCCTTATAAGTAAAACGGATCAACTGCTGGAGTTAGCCGACAATCGAGCAATGTGCGATGTGCTAATGGCTACATGCATTCGCACCATTAATCACTATAAGATTGCCGGCTACGAAACCGCTTGCGCTTTTGCGGAAGAACTGGGCCTAGATACACCAGAACAATTGTTAAATGAGATCGTAAACTGGGAAAAGGCAGCAGAACGAACTTTTTCAAAAATTGCAACGCAAGGAATTAACCTGCGAGCGTTGGAAGAAGAAGTAGCTTAAACTTACAAAGTTCCAACTTGGAACATAATGAAGTAAGCAAAAAACGTGACAACATTAATTGACACATCCGGAATAGCCTCCAAGGGGAAAGTCGTCTTATTTGAAACTATTTTCAACGCGGCAACGATTGGAATAATTATTGTCGATGCAGATGGTCGCGTCAACAACTTGAACAGCTATGCAGAACAACTATTTGGCTACCGAAAATACGAGTTGTGCGGTAAGTCTGTTGAAATCTTGATCCCATCAGCCTATGGCCAAGTTCATGTTGGTCACCGAAATGACTTTCTTGTAAACCCATCTCAAAGGACCATGGGTGTAGGACGTGATTTGCAGGCGATAAGAAAAAATGGTGAAATATTCCCGGTTGAAATCGGGCTCACCCCCTTTCAGGATCATGACGAGATAATGGTGGCAGCATTTGTGGTGGATATTACCCACCGCAAACAGCAAGAAGCCTTGGTAAAAGAGCAAGCCAAGGAACTTGAACGATTTTCAAAACGGGTGCATGAACTGAACACTGCCCTTCGCCAAGAGGCCGCAGCTCGTGAACAAGCCCTATCCGTAGCAAAGTTAGAATTAAAGCAAAAAGAGTCTGAGTTGACTCAATCGTTTCAAAAGGAACTGCAATTGATGGAATTGAAGTCACGATTTGTTACGATGGCCTCCCACGAGTTTAGAACACCGCTCACAACGATTTTGTCTTCTGTTTCGTTGATTGCACGCTACGATGGTGCTGGCGATGCAGACAAGCGGGCGAAGCACGTCAGGCGCATTAAACAAGCGGTGGTAGATATGAAGGACATCTTGGATGACTTTCTTTCTATGAGTAGACTGGAAGAAGGCCACATTGACTTTCGTCCCGAAGTTCTTGCCAGCAATGAATTTATTACGCAGGTGAATGAAATAGCAATCGAAATGCAGAGGTTGGCAAAACCCGGGCAAATCATAACCTGTAAGACCGATGTGCAACAAGAAATTCTTTTAGACAGAAACTTGCTACGGCATTTGCTCACAAATGTTATCTCCAACGCCATTAAGTTTTCACCCGAACAAGCGCCAATCGCATTGGACTGCAAACGTTCTTCAAACGAACTTGTTCTGACGGTCGAAGACCATGGTATAGGCATACCCGAACCTGACCAAGAGCACTTGTTTGAACGGTTTTTTAGAGCGCAAAATGCCGGCAATATTCAGGGTACTGGATTGGGCTTGCATATTGTAAAACGCTACATAGACTTATCAGGCGGACAGGTAAAAATCACTAGCAAACTGGGCGAAGGAACTAAGATTACAATGACGATACCGCAAAGCGCGAAAAGCTTCGCTGATAACGAACATTCAAAGTGATGAGTCACATCATCCGTGCTGCTAGTTACTATTAGACACTAAATTTGATTGCACCGCTATGGCAAAAGAGCGAATTTTGGTGATCGAAGATAACAAAGACATGCGCGAGAATCTATCGGAAATTCTCGAGCTGTCCGGCTATGAAGTGAAAACAGCGCCAAACGGAAAAGCCGGACTGGAACTAATTCACCAATTCACACCCGATCTTATCATATGCGATATAATGATGCCCGAGTTAGACGGCTACGGGGTAATCCATATCCTTCAGCAAAATTCAAACACGGCCAATATCCCGTTCATCTTTCTCACGGCCAAAGTTGAGAAATCGGACTTCCGAAAAGGCATGAATCTGGGCGCAGACGACTACTTGACCAAACCGTTTGAAGACATCGACCTACTCAATGCAGTTCAACTACGACTTCGCAAAAGCTTAACAACCCGCAACCATTTTACATCTGGCAGCGAAGGGTTGCTTGACTTCTTTGACGGTTTGGCAGCTGATCGAAGTCAAAAGGCGAATGCCGAGAAACGGCAACATCATCTCTTCAAAAAAAAGGAGTTTTTGTTCATCGAAGGAGAGTTACCCAAAGACATTTATTTCGTGCGCAACGGAAAAATAAAGACCTTCAAAACCAACTCAGAAGGAAAAGAGCTGATTACTGCTATTTATATGAGTGGAAATCTTTTTGGATACATGCCAATACTCGAGGGTGCCCCACATTCAGAATCGGCCGTAGCATTAGAGGATTCGGAAGTGGCGATCATATCAAAGCCAGAGTTTCTGGAAGCTGTCTATTCAAACAAAGATGTTGCTGGTCAATTGATCAAAATGCTATCCAACCACGTTTTGGAATTAGAGCAGCGGCTGATTGACATAGCGTACAAATCCGTTCGTCAACGTGTGGCAACTGCGTTGCTTCAGATCAAGCGCATGTACCAAAATTTACCAAGTGGCTCGGAGTCTTTTTTGGTTGCGCGCAAAGACCTGTCAGCTATGGTGGGCACCGCCACCGAGTCATTAAACCGAACGCTTGCCGACTTTAAAGACGAAGGGCTGGTGCAAATCAACGATCATTCGTTGAAGATCATCGATCTAAAACAATTGGAGAAACTGGCTCGCTGACGCAGGTGATTTGAAACGAGCGGGAAACGGGATTCGAACCCGCGACCCTCAGCTTGGGAAGCTGATGCTCTACCAACTGAGCTACTCCCGCTTATTATATCACCAAGTTATACAATGCGCTGCAGTGCACCAAAGCTAGCGTGTGCTTTTTTTTACAACCTTATTAAACTCACTTTCCTTCTCTTTCAAAATCCGCTTAGCGGTTTCCTTTGCTGTCTGCGCGTCCATCAGCTTTTCATCTCGGTATCTATTGGCGTAGCGAATCGCTTTTTCTATCAATGGCAGTGTGGCTTTCTTACGATACGCTTCACGAAATATCTCCACGTCAAATTCCACAGGAAAGTATTTCTTACCCATATCAAAAACCTGGTCCACGTTTGTAATCTTCGTGCGATTGAGCTCATCTAACATAGCGTAAGCTTGTTCCTCCTTTGCTTCATCAATCGCCTTGATGATCTGTTCGATCGAAACTCCTGACTGATGAATAGTAGAGATGACCGTACCAGCACCCTCGTTGATTGGCTTTCGCGCCTTTTCAATTTTGGTCTTGATTTTAGAGGGAACAATCGCGGGCAAATCGTTGGCCACTACCGTTTTTGCTATAAGCGTAGGTAAATACAACTTGTAAACAATAAATCCACCTAAGGTTAAAACCAATAGCAAAAATAAAAACGCCAAAGCAAAACGTTTCATCGTAGTATCAGGCTACGTTTTTCATATCTACCTTGTTCAGGATGGCTCCCAAAAAAGCACCATTCAAGCTCTTCATAAACTCAATTGACTCACGATCTGCAGCAGACAGGCTAGACTCCGCTGAAAAAATAGCAATCACCTTATCGGCATAGCTCAATAACTCCTTTGAATCGGAGTATTGATTGAGCGATGCACCCTCCATGATGATGTAGTCATAATGATTTCGCAATTGTTGCAACATACCAACAAAATCGCGTCCCGCAAGTATTTCTGAAGGAGACTCCGGGCCACTGTTACTTCCAATCACGTCAATGTTTGAATCACTGGTGCGAGAAATGATGTTGTTAGCACCGTCTCGCTGGCCTGGCTCATCACCCGCCCTACCTGTAAGCAGTTTTATTTGCCCGTCCTCTTGTAACATCTTTTGGAAGTTGGCAGGTGCAATCAATAACTGGCTTAATGAATTGTTTCTGAAATTAGTATCGATAATGAGTGTACGCTTGTTTAGCAGACTAAGTGAATATGCCAAAGACAAAATGATAAATGTTTTTCCCTCGCTCGCCTTGGTGCTAGTTACCAAAAGGACTTTTGCGTTTGAATTCTCAATTTCAAACCTGACTTTTCTCAAATATTGTTTAAAACTCTCAGTGTCGGGCGTATTTACACCTGACTTAAACAGCGATTTGAGGTCAAGGTTTTTCGCATCAATCAGATTGATCCAACCTAACAATTTCAAGTCGCAATAGGCCTGAAATTTACTTGGAGTTTTCAAACGCTGGTCAATAAACTCTAAGCCAATAATCACAAATACGCACATGGCAAGCGTAGCCATGTAAGCCATTGCAATAATCAAAACTCTTTTGGATGACTCTGGCGAACCATTTGGCTGCCCCATCTGAGAAATTTTTACTGAACTCTGGGAAATCAATGATTTGTTTTTTTCGGTATTATACTTTTCAACTGCTTTCAAATATTCATCATTCGCCCGCTCCAACTCCTTTTCAAGAGATTCGATTGTTGATTTTTTCGAGGCCGAACTGAATACGCTCCCTTTTAAGTTGTTGATCGT
Source organism: Bacteroidota bacterium (assembly GCA_018267275.1). GTDB lineage: Bacteria > Bacteroidota > Bacteroidia > Cytophagales > Cyclobacteriaceae > ELB16-189. The sequence goes on from JAFDYV010000005.1 coordinate 119,233, forward strand.
TATTTCTAGCGAGCTTAGGCTATTCTGTGCAATTTGAAGTTCTAACTCTAGCTGGCTTTTTTTTGCCAGCAAAGCATCCTTAGATAACTTTGCATTTACTTGCGATGGATCTGACACGGCCATCTTGTTCATTTCCTTTTGGAGCTCGACACGAAGGTTATTGATAGTCTCTTCCAATTGTTTGTCGGAAGAACCATTACTCACATAAATTTGATTCAACTCATTTATTTTTGCGCGTATCTGGATGATTTTTTCCCCAGTTTCGCGCGAGTCGGTAGGAGCCTCTGATCCGAAAGCCTTTAATTGTTTTTCTACATTGGACAACTGCAATTGTTTAGCGATGATTTCATCTGCCTTTTCCTGCCGAAGCAACTCATAACTCACTAATTGAGTGGATTTCAGCTCTGTAAATTCTTGTCCTGACACATTATTTGACGATTTAAAACGCTCGAGAAAAGTAGCTTTATCATCAACAATCTTTTTTTTCTCAGCTGCTATGTCTGCAAAAAATTTAACTGACTCACTTGAATTGTTGCTCTTCAACGAACTGTCAAAGCGAATAAACTCTTCGCTAAGTTTATTCACCAAAAAGGCAGACAGTTTCGGGTTTTCGGAAACAAAACTTACCTCCACAAAGTCCGTTGACCCGGTCCGCTTGATACTTAGATCTTTTTTTAACATCCAACCAGCATAGCCATAACGCTCCATCCAAAAAACTAGATTCTTATCGGCCTCATCAAAAGTGTTAAGCATCTCCATTGCCTCCAACTTACTCTTATAGACCTCTGCCATTTTAGCCTTTTCAACCGAAGTCAAAGCCTTTTCGTTTTTTCCGAGCTTGGCGTCTCGGAAGGGATTTGCGTCAGTTAAATCATGAATCATAAGGTGATAAGATAAAAGCGCCATCACCTGCTCAGAGTTCATTTTCTGGATCATGTTATCGAACTTGACCCCTGCAGCCCACAAATCGACTCGCTCTTCTGTAATTTGTATGCCCTCGTTTGTGGTAAATCCAGTACTAAGCACCGTAGACGAACGATATTTTTTTGGTGCGTTGAGCGAAAAAACGTAGGCCAAAGCAGCAGCTACGATCGGTAAAACTAACAGCACCCACTTCCGGGCAACTAATAATCTAAATATCGTAGATAACTCCATAAAAATTTTCAACAAAATTAATGTATTAAATTGAGAATGCGATATTTTGTTTTTTATTGCAATCGTTCTTATATGACTTCCGAACTAAACAAAATAAATGATTCCAAGTACATCGGATCGCTCGATGGTCTGCGAGGCGTTGGCGTTAGTTTGGTGATTGTGTACCACACATTGAGAATAAAAGGATTTGACCCCTCCGTATTTGGATTTGCCTGGGTTGCGGTCCAGATGTTTTTTGTTCAAAGTGGTTACCTGATTACCAAAATTCTGCTTGACAAGAAGGATCTGTCACTAGGCCCGTTCATGAGGATCTTTTACTGGAACCGGGCATTGAGAATATTTCCTGCGTATTTTCTGTATCTGATTTTCTTAAGTCTGATATTCGTGATAGCGACTATACCGCAGGGTTTCTTAAAAGTGTTGCCCTACCTGCTAACTTACACTTACAACTTTACGAGGTTTGACCCAAGCATTGAGTTTCATCCTTTTTTTGTTCACCTATGGTCACTTTGTGTCGAAGAGCAATTCTATCTGTTGTGGCCATTTTTGATTTTTTTCCTCAATGAAAGAGCGATCAAGTATTTGATTGTAATTCTAGTTATAGCCAGCCCTTTTTTGAGGCTATGGCTAAGCCAATTACTGACCGATACAAACCTATTTGACGAAATGCAGATTGGTGAAGCCATTTATGGCTTCACCTTTTCTCATTTAGATGCTTTTGCTTCTGGCGCAGCACTGGCAATATTTAACTTGAACTTTGTGATTAAGCACCTAAGGTTTATTTCAAATGCTTTCTTAACGCTCATCATACTAGTATTAGTTGTTAACCAATTAGCTTTGGCCGACAAAGCAGGGTTTCATTGGTCAGGCCTTGGGCTACCACTCGCATCGTTAAGGAACTACCAACATGTATGGTCATACACATTGGTAAATTTTGGATTTGCCGTGTTGACTCTAAATCTAATTTCGGTTAATTACAATGGTATGTTTAACAACCGATTCTTTGTATTTGTGGGTAAGTTTGCCTACAGCACTTACATAATCCATTTCTTTATCATTACAGCTGTTGTAAAATTAGCCCCAACCATTCCAATTTTCGTTACGTTAAGCGGGGCCTTTGTGATTTCACACACCACAGGGTATTTAAGTTATCAGTTCATTGAACGTAGATTTCTAAAATATAAAATTGGAACTACCTTGAATAAAACACCTTGAACTCGACACCCGATTGACTTGTGCCGGTGTTGACTTGCGTCTGTTTTCCAATTTTACTTTTTGGAAGACCATTTTTTAGCAAGAACTCCAATACATTGTTAAGTTGGTCAGGGTGCAAACGATAGCAGGTCAAATCTATCGTCTTTAGTCTATTCAAATCAATTTGAGCGATCATCTTTTTGAGTTGTTGTTGCATAGGGTTCGATAAGATTACCGAACCCAAAGGCGATGCAACGTACTGAAACAGGTCAGGCTCATCGTTGGCACGCAATTCATTTAGAAGCCTCTTTGTTTCATCCACAATACGGGTAACTGAATCGCTTAATAATCTTTTCTTAACGGTTGATACCCGAGATTCAAAAATATCCGAAAGGGCGGATGCTCGGTTACTAGCAAAATAGCAAATACTATCTCCATAAATGGAAAAATAGGCATCAAACTTCTCGCTGTTGATTTTACTTCCGAGGTTTTTAGGGCGTGTCCAAATCGCCCAATTATCATACAACCGCTCCGTAACATAGATATCTGCATCACCATATCCTTTATGACCGTCACTCGCAAAAAAAAGACGCTTTCCATCGTCAGAAAGAAACGGTGATATTTCGTAACCCTCTGTATTAACAGTGTTACCTAAATTGACCGGCTCACTCCAGCGCCCCAACGAATCTTTAAGTGAAACATACAAATCTTCTTTCCCAAAGGTATCCGTTCTTTCAGCAGAAATAATCAAAATACGTTCGGAAGGATGCATGTAAAACCCAACAAATTTAGAGAGCTCAATGCTAGGAATAAGCTCTATCTTTGGTCTTGACCAAGTGTTATTACTGCCAACGGAAAATGCAATCCCTGGCTTGCTGCTATAAGCGTTCATCAAATAGACTTTTTGATTTCCCCGTGCAACGCCCACCACGCTATTATTTAACTTATTATTCCAGACTTTTTCATTGATTGGTCGCGAATATTTTCGAAGCGGCAGCACCTGCGACATCCAAATGTCGATCCCAGCGGATTTCCCTCCTGTGTTTCCATCAAAAAAAGCACGCGAGAAGTACAGCTTTTTTCCGTCTTGGGAAAGCATCGGATTTACCTCCTCGCCATCTGAATTGATTTCGTTGCTCAGCGGCTGTGGATCAGCAAAACGAATGTCTTGAGCCACAGACGTAATCTGCGCCAGCAAAATAATGACCATCATTTCCTTTTTGAACATCTTACCAAAATTTAGCCGAAGCTTTTGCGCGATTCGCCAATGGCAGCCCCAATACTATTTCGTGAGCATTCACATTAAAGCTGCCAAGCGAAGATAAATACTGATCATAGGCGTAGTGCACCTGCAATTTAGGACCCAACGAAAATCCTGCCAGCAGTGAAAAACGGCCCGTTCTATTATAGGCTCCTCCAACATAAAAAATTTCTTTATACCTCACCCGGGCATTTGAATCCCATTGAAAATCTGCACCCTCAACATAACGGACAGACAGTCCCAGATTAACTTTTACGTTCGGGCCAGTCGAAAAAGTCCCCGCCAATTGCCCAATAACCTGTTGTCGTTCCGAAAGGTTAATGTCCTGGCCTTCACTCAATTTACCCAGCACCAAACGGTTGGTTGAAACCCCGAGATAAAAATTTTTTGAATACAAAACCCCTCCAAAATCAATTATATAAGAGCTCCTATTACCATTGTTTGAAATCAATATTCGATTGAAGAATTCATCATCCGCTACACTCACGCGCAAGTCAGAAAAATCAATTCTTTGCGCTAGATAACCTAGCTTAGTGCCAAGCGAAAAAATCATGCGCTTGTTGACCGGAAGGTGATAAGCATACTGATAAGCAACTTCAAAAGAACGGTAAGGTCCCAAATTTCGGCCAGACACCATTCCACCCATCCCATGCCTTCGATTCAAACCTTTTGAAGACTCAATTTCAGAGTAAACTGAACCACTCAATCTTAACGCGTTGTTCTTAATATTGGCTTTGCCAGTATTATTCAACACACCAAAAGCGCTTACATAAAAATTATTGTTCCGTATATCAAAACCGTTCCATCCTTGAAAAACGGAAAACTTTACATCCAAAAAATCATCTATCCCAACAAAACCTGGGTTGACTGTAGCGAGGTTTGAGTAGTATTGCGTGCTTATAAAATCTTGCGAAAAGACTTGAATGGAGGCAACTGAAATCAAAAGGAAAAAGAAACGCTTCATCGCAAAATAGTAACAACGCCTTTATAACTTACTTTTCCATCGTTGAGCTTGATGGTATAAAAATACGGGCCAGACGGCAAATCCTTTCCGCCCGATCTGCCATCCCAGCCCTGCAAAGCACAATCACTTGAATTGCATTCAAAAACATTGAACCCATTCTTATCGTGTATGGTGATTGCCACTTCACTAAACTTTTTCAGAAGTTCACGCTGCGGGTCGCCAGCGCCAAACGGCCATACATCATTTTTCCCATCATTATTCGGAGTAAACGCGTTGGCGAGATCAATCCCTTTCAATTCTTCCGTCACATTTATTTTTCTGCTCAGCGTGTTGCTTGTGCCCAAACTGTCGCTTACAGCAATGGAAACTACCCTCGATGACGAAGAAGTAAACACGGGTGTGCTGAACGCCAAGCCACGCAATGCTTTTTCATAATTCGCTTTTGTGTCACGTCCTGTTAAAGTAATCTTACCCGAACTTTTGTCAAAACTGGCAACAATCCTTGCATTCGTGTTAGGAACTAAGCTCAGGAGGTCGCCTTCATTGTAGTTCTCAGTAATTGAAGCAGATGCCCCTGTCATATTCAAATCATCAACATCACTCAAAATCAGAGCCTGCGTAACAAGGATAGGTGGGTCAGCTGGCGTATAAATAATCGCATCTTGCTCAATGTTACTCAATACTGGTGGATCATTTATTGGAGTAACGTTAACGGTAACTTGCGCATCAGGCACTGATTCAAAAAGTCCATTTGACATCGTCCACCGAAAGTTATCGACTCCAAAGAAGTCCCGATTGGGTGTAAATCGAAGATTATCAAGTTTTCCTTTCACCACTTTTATCTTGTCGTCTTTTTTGGTAGGTAAACCATTAGAGGTAAGAATACCATTTGAAGGTAGCGCAGTGATCTTGATTTCTCGAATGGAATCACCTGCGACACTTACAAAATTTGCACCGAAAGACTCGTAAGAAAATGTTATGGGTGAATCCTCTGATGTCGTAACTGAAAAGTTTCTAACTGTAGCAGCTGCACCCGGCAAGACGGTGAGAACTCCAGGCAGATAGGCGAAATCATAGTTATTGTCTACGCCTCCGCCTACGGTAATTTGATACGTACCAATAGGCGAACTGGCTACCGCACTTGTTGCAGCAGCGGGTTGTGTATCGATCACACTAATATCTTCACCGTTCTTAAATCCAACAATGGAAACTGTTAACGGTGGGTTGGCAGCTCCAAAGGCGCGAGCTTTAGAGTCTGCAGATGCATTCAAAGTTGCCTTTGTAATGGTGAGCGTGCCCGAAGCATATAAAAAATTATAATTGACCGCAGATCCGCCTGAAACAACAATTGGGTAAGAACCGGTGGGAGAAATGATGGTAGCGCTGGTAGACGCAGTAGGCGGAATCGAAACCGATGCAGGTGAATCACCATTCAGAAATCCAACATAAGAGACGCCAAATGCGGGGTTGGCAGTGCCATAAATCCTATTTTTATCGTCAGCTGTCACGGTAAGATTTGCCCTTGTTATTGTCAATGCCCCCGATACATAATTGAATGAATAGTTAGTAGCTAATCCTCCCCCAACCGAAATCGGATAAGTCCCCACGCTCGACAGCGAATTAGCAGTAGTACTGGCAATAGGCTGAGAGGACAGAACTACCGCTGTTTCGCCATTCACAAAACCTGTTAGTGAAAATGTAAGTTGTGGTGTTGCTTGCCCATAAACCTGAGTCTGGTTATCAGCAGTGGCGGTCAATATAGCTTTCGTTATTGTTAAGTTGCCCGGCACCAAATTTAAAGTGTAGTTGGCGGCAGACCCACCATTTAGCGTGATCGGATAAGAACCTACTGGGCTGCTGGCACTAGCGCTTGGACCAACAATCGAGGGTGGGGAAACACTGGCAATGTTGTCACCATTGACAAAGCCGGAATAACTTAATGTATTGGGCGGATTGATCTGACCATAAACCCTCGACTTATCGTCAGCCCGAATCGTGAGTATAGCCTTGTCCACCGTGAGCATGCCATTTTGCAAAATCAAACTGTAGTTGGTTGCGTTTCCCCCAGACAGAGTAATGGGATACGTTCCGACCGGAGACGATGTTTGGGCACTCGTACCAATGGTTGGTTGAGTAATAGCAGTCACGCCATCTCCATTCAAAAATCCTGAATACGAAATTGATAGTGCCGGATTTGCTTGACCATAAACTTTTACCTTATCATCAGCCTTTACCAACAACGGAGAAGGGGTAACAGTAAGTGTTCCAGATTGAAAGATCAGGGAGTAATTAGCAGACGCCCCACCCGACAAAGTAATAGGATAAGTGCCCACGGCACTAGAAGTAGTGGCTGTAGTTGACACGGAAGGAATTGTAATCGATGCTACGTTGTCTCCGTTTACAAAACCACTAAACGAAATAGTAAATGACGGATTCGAAAGCCCATAAGACCTAGATTTGTCGTCTGGTCGGGCAACCAATGCTGCTTTGTTGATTGTCAAAGTACCATTATTGAAAATGAAATTGTAATTATTGTCCGAACCGCCAGCCGGTACAATTGGAAAAGTGCTCCCCGCTGAACTACTTGCCACAGCAGTGCATGAAGCCACAGGCGGAGTGTCTATTACAGCACTACTCTCGCCATTCACGAAACCACTATAGCTCAAAGTAAATGTGGGATTGGGCTGCCCGTATGCTCTGGATGCATCGTTAGCGGTTGCATTGAGGTTAGCTTTCGAAACGGATATTTGAGTGTTCGAAGAAATGGTGTTATAAGTAACGCCATCCGTGGGCGTAAATGTAACCGATAATGTTTGATTCGTTCCCGCATTCAGCAGTGTGCCCGCAGCAGGTGTATAAACGAACACACCAGGCACGTTGGCAGTTGCATTAAGTTGTGTGGCTGTCAATGTTGTACCATATGAAATAGTAGCCGGTGCTGTCCATGTGATGATTGGGTTATCTTTCAGATTGACCGTGATAAAAACTTGTGTGCCAACTACAGCGCTAAAGTTCACTAAATCCGTGGGTGTGAAATCGACCGTTAACACCTGATTGGCCCCTGCCGGTAGCACTGTTCCTAATGGTGGGTTGTAAACGAATGTCCCTGGAACTGTCGCTGTGGCATTCAGCTGCGCTGCAGTCAATGCCACTCCTACACGAATGGGTAAAGGTGGCGACCATGATACGATCGGTACCGCTTTGTTGACTGTAATGGTGCGTTGAAAACCCGTAACAACATTGTAATTGCTCACATCAGTTGGTGTAAAATTCAATGACAAGACTTGGTTCACACCTGCATTGATAATAGCACCTGCGGTGGGTGTGTAAACAAAAGTTCCAGGCACGTTAGCCGATGCATTCAACTGGGTCGGCCCAAGCGGTGTACCGTAAGTAATGGGCGCTGGCGCAGGCCAGGTAATCACCGGATTTGCTTTGTTAACTGTGATTTGAACCGAAGCATTCGAGGAATTATAATTCAAAGGGTCTAAAGGCACAAAAGAGACCGATAGTGTTTGGTTTACACCCGCATTTAGCACGGTGCCTAAGCTAGGCGTGTAAGAAAAGTTTCCAAGGACTGTAGTAGTAGCATTGAGTTGCGTGCTAGATAGTGCTGTTCCGTAGACAATCGGTGATGGATTTGACCACGTAATCGCGGGGGTCACCTTTACCACCGTTATCAACACACTCGTACCGTTGACGTTGTTGTAGTTGTTGGCATCCGTTGGCGTAAAATTCACCGTTAACGTCTGTCCCACGCCTGCGTTCAATACAGTTCCTGCAGCAGGCGTGTATACAAATGTTCCCGGCACCGATGCTGTGGCATTGAGTTGACTTGCTCCGAGCGGTGTTCCATATGTAATCGATGCTGGCGGAATCCAGGTAACTGATGGCGTTGCTTTCACAACAGTGATGAAAACCTGCGTACCGTTGACTGGGTTGTAGTTCACAGCATCCGTTGGCGTAAAGTTAACTGACAACGCTTGGTTCACACCTGCGTTCAAAATCGTGCCCAAACCTGGTGCGTAAGAAAAACTGCCCGGCACCGTTGCGGTCGCATTCAGTTGGGTGGCACTTAACGGTGTGCCATAAGTGATAGTAGTTGGATTTGCCCATGAAACGACAGGCGTGACTTTACTAATCGTAAGCGTTCCATTCTGAAGTACAAAGTTGTAATTGACAGACACACCACCCGTTAATACGATAGCATAAGTGCCAGTACTACTGGAAAGCGTTGCAGAAGTCGAGGCTGTGGGTGCAGTAATTGACGCAACATTATCCCCATTTAAGAAACCTGTGTAAGTAATGGTAAATAATGGATTAGCGGTATTGTAGGGACGGGACTTATCATCGGCCCGGGCCGTCAGCGCGGCCTTCCCTACCGTCAGCGTGCCGTTCACTAAGGTAATGTCGTAGTTCAATGCGCTCCCTCCACTCAACGTGATTGCATATGTGCCTGCGCTGCTGCCAACCGTGGCTGCAGTCGTAGCAGTGGGCTGCGTGATCGAAGACGGGGTATCTCCGTTCAAAAAGCCAGCATAGCTGATAGTCAGAGTCGGGTTCGAAGAACCGTAAACCCGTGTCTTGTTGTCTGCGGTGGCCGTCAGCGTGGCCTTCCCTACTGTCAGCGTGCCGTTCAGTTCGGTAGAGCGTCGTGTAGGGACAGAGCGTACATCTCGCTGGTCGCC
>JAFDYV010000006.1 GCA_018267275.1 Bacteroidota bacterium
GCCGCCACCTTTTCCTTTGTGCTCCGTTCTGCACTTCTACCCAACCTTTTCAAGGAACGTTATGACAGAGCCTAAGCTTCCATCATTAGCCCTCCCTATATTCCAGGGAGGCTGGCCACCACTAAGCGACCTCGTTTTACTACCTTCTCTATCCCCTTTCATCAAAAGGGAGCGCAAAGGTAAGGCAACTGGGGTTTTTTCCAAACAAGGGACAAAAAGATTTTTCCAGAATTTGATGGTATTACTGATAATCAGTGTGTTAAAAGCTTAAAAAAATCTCAAAACTTCTTTGATCGTTGGCATCGGCCAGGGATTGCAGCGAAAATCCTTTTGCCCGCTACATAGCCAGTTTCAAAGAATAAGGTTTGCTTACACCAACGCAGGATCAATAAAAATACATGCTGGGCAAAAGATTGTAGCGGAAAGCCCGGTGCGAGCGTTGGTTTCATGCGCTGCACGCAGGCCGCAAAAAAGCTTTTTATTAAAATCAACACTTAGATTCTAGCAAAAGCACCAAAAAGGAAGCGAAGTTTTTCTGCCTGTGTTCGTCAAAAACCGGCCCGCGACAGGCACAACATTTAAAGCGCAGAAATGGGCTACTTTATTTTTCTATGAATCGTTTGCGTTCGATCTGGTCCGGTTGACAACAAAGTGATGGGTACCCCCAACTCTTTTTCTAGGAGTGTGATATAATCCAACAGCTCTTTTGGCATTTTGTGTTCTGTGATACCTTCGAGCGATGTGTGCCAACCCTTGACTTCAGTATAGATGGGCTCTATCTTTTCATGCACGAGTTCGTAGGGTACCGTTTCGGTGATGGTGCCGTTGCTCAACTTGTACTGCGTGCAAATTTTTATGGTGGGGAAAATGTTCAGTACGTCTGCCTTCATCATGAGCAATTGGGTTACTCCATTAATCATGATTGAGTATTTCAGCGAAGGCAGGTCTATCCAGCCACACCTGCGGGGCCGGCCCGTAGTGGAACCAAACTCGTTGCCTTGTTTGCGCATTCTTTCGCCTTGCTCATCGAGTAATTCGGTTGGGAATGGGCCGCTGCCCACCCTGGTGGAGTAGGCCTTGAATATGCCGTATACTTCGCCAATATTTTTGGGCGCTACGCCAAGACCTGTGCAAGCCCCAGCGGTCACCGTATTTGAACTTGTAACAAAAGGATAACTTCCAAAATCAATGTCGAGCAGCGAACCTTGCGCACCTTCGGCCAAAATTGATGAACCTTTTTTGATTTCGTTGTTGATGAAATACTCGCTGTCGATGAGGTTAAATTGTTTCAGAAACTCAATGGCCTCCATGAACTGTTGCTCTAGTGGTGCCCAATCAAAAACAACATCGTGCTTTTTAAGAATTTCAAAATGAATATCAATTAGCTTCTGAAAACGTTCTTTAAATTGACTTGACAGCACATCGCCCACGCGCAAACCTTGTCGCCCAATTTTATCTTGGTACGATGGGCCTATGCCTTTTAGTGTAGAACCGATTTTGTTTTCGCCTTTGGCTTTTTCGTAGGCTTGGTCAAGCAGCCGGTGCGTGGGGACAATGAGCGTAGCTTTTTTAGATATGAACAGGTTTGACTTTACATTGAGATTATATTTCTGAAGCTTATCAATTTCTGTTCTGAAAACAATTGGATCAAGTACTACACCATTGCCAATAATATTTTTGGTGGTATCGCGAAAGATACCTGACGGGATTTGGTGAAGCACGTGCTTGATGCCATCGAACTCCAATGTGTGCCCCGCATTAGGCCCGCCTTGGAACCGTGCAACCACATCGTATTGGGGCGCAAGAACGTCCACAATTTTCCCTTTCCCTTCATCGCCCCATTGGAGGCCGAGTAATACGTCAACTTTCATATTTACAACATTGGCAATAAGCAATTCGTATCAATTCGTATTACCTATTGGCTAAATTCTTGAGCTTACTTTTTTGAAACTTCGTCTTCTGACTTGATGATTTGAAAGATGGCGTTGAGTTTGGTGATCACCAAAAGCTTTTTCACGCTTTCAGAAGGATTCATCAAGTACACCTCGCCACCTTTGTTTCTGAATTTGGTGAGGATTGTGATCAAAACGCCAATACCACTACTGTTGATGTACCTTAATTCGGCAATATCAATGATACAAGTAAGCACTTGATGCCCGATCACATCATTTACAGCCCCGAGCAGCTTTGTGCCGCTATCTTCACCAATCAAATCGCCCGCAATGCGCAGCGTGAGGGTTTTGTTTCTTATTTCTTGTGCAAATGTCATTTCTTCTTGTTTTCGCAGTTGGGTTTATTACAGGCCGCGTACAAAATTAGCGAATGGTGCATCACTTTAAAATGTAAAAGTTCGCCCACCGTATTTTGGATATTTTGAATCCGTGGGTCACAAAACTCAGTTACCTTGTGACAATCAGTGCAAATGAGGTGATCGTGCTGGCGGTAGCCATATGATTTTTCATATTGTGCCAAATTCTTACCGAACTGGTGCTTGCTTACCAAGTCACACTCCACCAACAGGTCGAGCGTGTTATACACTGTTGCCCGGCTTACGCGGTAATTCTTGTTTTTCATTTTGATGTAAAGCGACTCAACATCAAAATGGCCATCGGACGAATAGATTTCTTCAAGTATTGCGTAGCGTTCAGGTGTTTTGCGCAGTTCCTTATTTTCTAGGTAAGCGACAAAAATCTGTTTTACTTCTTCGTAAATCTTGGGGTTGAGCGCCATAAGAGTGCGCAAATATAATGATGTTTTGACGTGCGGTGCGTACGCGTTGAGGCGGAGATGTTTAGGCGCGTTGAGAGAGGAAATGCCAAATCCTAAGCTTTTGAATCGAACCGGCTTACCTTCACCACACCCTCCACTTTCGCTAGCTTCTCAATCAATACTTCTAAGTGGCGGGTATCATTTACATACAGCATGATCTCTCCGCTAAAAATCCCTTGGTCTGTTTTAAACGAAATAGAGCTCATGTTCACCTTCAGTTCCTCTGAAATTACTTTCGACACATCGTTGATCAACCCCACACGGTCGGTACCTACTACCCGCAAGCCGGTGAGGAATGACACTTCGTATTGCGATGTCCATTTTGCTTTGATGACCCTGTTACCGTGATTGGCCAGCAGTTCAGTAGCATTGGGGCAATTGGCCCGGTGGATTTTGATTCCCTCATTGACAGTTACAAAGCCAAACACATCATCGCCCGGAATGGGTGTGCAACATTTGGCGAGTTTGTACTCCACCACATCCATATCTTCGCCTATCAGCAAAATATCTTCATAACGGCCGGTGGCTTTACTGATCTCCTTTTCAATGGTGCGCACATCCATCACATCGGCATGATCTTGATTCTTAAGAGGTGAGGCTGGCTTGTATTCTTTAAAGCGTTTTAAATCATTGACGGTGATGGCACCAATGCCCACACGGTAGTTTAAATCCAACTGGCTGCTGACTTTAAAGTAATCGCGCATTTGCTCAAATACGGTTGAGTTGGCATCAATCTTCAATTGGTTCATCTTACGAAGCAGCACTTCTTTTCCTTCTTCAGCAATTTTGCGCTTGCCTTCCTTCAGCAACTCTTTAATTTTAGATTTTGCCTTTGGGCTGATCACGAACCGAAGCCAGTCTTCGTTTGGTTTTTGCTTTGCGGACGTGAGTATTTCGATTTGATCTCCGTTTTTTAGCACATGGTTGATGGGCACCAGCTTTTGGTTCACTTTGGCGCCTATGCATTTTGCACCTATGTCGGTGTGGATGTCAAATGCGAAGTCAAGCGCGGTGGCACCTGTGGGCAGCGTTTTCAGCTCACCCTTGGGCGTAAACACAAAAACTTCTTCGCTGAATAGGTTTCCGCGGAAGTCATCAACAAACTCGAGCGCTGTAAGATCTTGTTTCTCCAATGTTTCGCGCACACGCACCAACCACTTTTCCAAGTTGGACTCATATTTGGCTGCATTGTCTTTGTACTTCCAATGGGCGGCATAGCCCTTTTCGGCAATTTCGTCCATTCTAGTTGTACGAATTTGCACCTCTACCCACTGGCCGTTTTTGGCCATCACGGTGGTATGGAGCGACTCATAGCCATTGGCTTTGGGAGTACTGATCCAATCGCGCAAGCGATCTGGATTGGGTGTGTAGTAGTCCGTTACCACTGAGTATACCTGCCAGCAATAAGATTTTTCATGTTCTACGGCTGTATCGATAATGATGCGGATAGCAAACAAATCATACACCTCTTCGAAAGGGATGTTTTGCTTGCGCATCTTATTATAAATAGAGAAAATCGATTTCGGTCGACCCTTTATTTCGTAGGTTACATTAAGTTTATCGAGTTCTTCTTTGATGGGCTGCACAAACTGTTTGATGAATTTGTTGCGCGATGCCTTGGTCTCATCGATCTTCCCCGCAATTTCATCATAGATCGGCCTGTCGGTAAACCGAAGGTACAAGTCTTCAAGTTCTGTTTTGATGGCATTTAAGCCCAGTCGGTGCGCGAGGGGCGCATAGAGGTAGATCGTTTCTGAGGCCACGCGCAATTGTTTGTTGCGCGGCATGCTATCTAGCGTACGCATGTTGTGCAACCGATCGGCCAACTTAATCAATATCACCCGCACATCTTCTGAGAGCGTGAAGAGCATTTTGCGGAAGTTCTCAGCTTGGGCAGATGTGCCGTACTCAAATACCCCTTTTATTTTGGTGAGTCCATCAACAATTTTGGCAATCTTCTTTCCAAAAATATTTTGGATGTCGGTAAGTTGTATGTCAGTGTCTTCAACCACATCGTGCAGCAGAGCAGATACGATCGAGGTGGTGCCCAGCCCAATTTCTTCCACGCATATTTCGGCCACGGTGAGCGGGTGAAAAATATACGGCTCGCCAGATTTTCTGCGCATGTTTTTGTGCGCTTCCATGGCAATGGTAAACGCGCGCTTGATCAACTTGGCATCGCCATCTTTTAAAATGGGCTTTGCCAACCGCAGCAGCCTTCGGTAGCGGGCAATGATTTCCTTTTTTTCTTCTACTTCGTCAATTACCATCGGGCAGGCCCAAAAATCAATGAAACTTGATTTTGGACTTTAATAATAATGAATAATCTATAAATTTGCGCTCCCTTTTAGGAAAAAGGTTGTTTTTGAAAGAAAAGGGGCATCTTAGGTGGTTTCGTGACGAGCGATGGCCGCTCAAAGATGAGAACTTGGTTAAAACTAGCGCATGTGGCGTAATTGGTAGCCGTGCCAGACTTAGGATCTGGTGCCGCAAGGCGTGGGGGTTCGAGTCCCTCCATGCGCACTATTTTGATTACAGATTGTTGATTCAAGATTTCAAATTGAACACAATCTGTAATTTTTTATTTGTAATCTGTAATCCATAATTATAATTCCGTGAACATCACACTTAACAAACAAAGCAACACTGAAGGTATTTTGAACATCAAGCTAACGGAAAACGACTACTTGCCGAAGGTGGATGAAAAAATGAAAGAATACTCCCGCAAAGCCAGCATCAAAGGCTTTAGGCCGGGCAAGGTGCCCACGGGCGTAATCAAAAAAATGTTTGGAAAATCGATATTGGTGGAAGAGGTGAACCATTTGATTTCGCATTCAATCTCTGACTACATTAAAGAGAATAAATTGAAAGTGTTGGGTGACCCACTCCCGAACGAAGACAAAGCGCGAACCATTGATTGGGACAACCAAAAAGACTTTGAGTTTGAATTTCAGCTCGGGATGGTGGAAGATTTTAAGGTTGACTTGTCCTCGAAAGTAAAAGTTACTTCACACCCGATTGAAGTCGATCAAAAAGTAATTGACGAAACCCTGAACGACATCAAAAGGCGCTATGGAAAAGTAAGCTACCCGGAAGTAAGTGAAGCCGGAGACAACTTGTTTGGCGAAATTTCGGTGAAAGGAAGCGATGAAAAGAAAGGCTCTTATATAGCTATTGAGAAAGTTGAGAAAAAAGAACAAAAGAAGTTTATAGGGCTAAAGAAAGAAGACACGGTAGAGTTTGACGTAGAGAAAACCTTTGCAGATGAAACTGAGCTTGCACGCGCGTTGAATATGACCGAAGAGGAGGCCAAGAACGCAAAAGGCATCTATGTTTTTCACGTTACTTCTGTAAGCCGAGTAGAACCAGCCGCCATTAACCAAGAGTTGTTTGATAAAGTCTTTGGAACTGATGTGGTAAAAACCGAAGAAGAGTTTTTGAGCAAAGTGAAGGAGACCATCACCAGCAACTACCAAAGAGAGACGGAGCACTTGTTGGATCACTACATACAACACTACTTTGTAGACAACACTAAAATCACAATGCCCGACAACTTTTTAAAAACCTGGCTGAAGAACACCAGTGGCGGACAGGTGACAGATGAAGTGTTGGAGAAGGAATTCACTCAGTACAAAGAATCGTTGAAGTGGGATTTGATCAAGAACCAGATTACAGAAGAAAAGAGCATTACGGTAGAGGGGGATGAGGTGCGCGAACGAGCTAAAAAAATGATCATTGATCAGTTTGGTGGCGAAGCCATTGCCGCACAGCTAGGCAGCAAGTTAGATGATATCGCGAACAATTATTTGGCTGGGCAAGACGGCAAAGGCGAGACGTTTATGAAGATTTATAATCAACTGCGCCACGATAAAATAATGAAGGTGGTGAAAGAAGCCATTACGATCAACGAAAAGAAGGTGAGCTTGGACGAATTCAAGAAAATTGCAGCATCGCACCAGCACTAATCTTGAACCTTTTACCAGCCAAAGGAGTTTTAAAAGAAGTCCCTGCCAAAGCGGGGACTTTTTAGTTTTTCAATAATTGGTTAAAATTGGCAGTTGATCAAACTATTTTTCAGGGTAATTCGACTAATTGAGCAATCGATGCAGTAGAATGGATTCCAATGGCGAGTGGCCAGCGGCCGGCATCGAGCACTCAGTATCTAACTTGTAAAACATTTAACTATATGACAAACGGAAACGAATTTCGAAAGTATGCAGTGCACCACATGGGCATGAGTGGCAACGCGCTCGACAGCTACATCAAATTTGTAAACAACCAACATCCCTACACTGTAACGGGCATGACGCCTAACGTTGTGGAAGAGCGCCAGATGCGTGCCACGGTTATTGACGTATTTTCTCGCCTGATGGCCGACCGCATCATTTTCTTTGGAACTGCTGTAGATGATTATGTGGCAAACGTTATCACCGCGCAGTTGCTGTTTTTGGAATCTAGCGACCCTAAAAAGGACATTATTATGTATGTCAACAGCCCGGGAGGCTCGGTGCATGCAGGGTTAGGAATTTATGACACGATGCAATATGTGAACCCCGATGTGGCCACTATTTGCACTGGCCTGGCGGCTTCGATGGGTGCGGTATTGTTGGGAGCAGGTTCTGCAAAAAAACGCTCTGCATTGCCACATGCCCGCATTATGATTCACCAACCCTCTGCCGGCATGCAGGGTACTTCTTCCGATATGGAGATCTCGATGCGCCAAACATTGGAGTTAAAGAAAGATTTGTACACCATTCTTTCGAAGCATAGTGGGCAACCCTACGAGCGGATTGAAAAAGACAGCGACCGCGACTTTTGGATGCGCGCTGCTGAAGCGAAAGAGTATGGATTGATTGATGAGGTGTTGGAGAAAAGGAAGAAATAAATAAAAAATTTTTTGATAAGACAATTAGCCAATGCAGTATTGTTTTGGCTAATTGTTTTATACGTAAAGTCTGGATTGAAAATTTTCCTTCAAAATCTCAGGTGACTTTAATTTTTTGCCATGAGTGTAGCACATGGGTCAAACGATTTTCGAAAACCAAAAAAGGTTTTCGAGAATTCTCGAAGTTGCGCCATCAAAAAAATCGATTTTGGCGAAACAACAGTTCACTCAAGAGGTGCATACAGAAGAAAATTCTCTGGTAGGGATTCTTGGTTTTGGCGCGTCTTGAAAATTGGATTTGTTGGCTTTTTGATAATTCTGATCGGTTCAATCATTAAAGAACTGTTTTTTTAAGTTCGATTTTCAACCTAAAGTGATTTTTTCATCAAATTGTTTCCACTTCAAAGACTCTGGATCAAAATACTGGGCACGGGTGGGGCCCAGAAAAAGTTTGTAGTTCATTTTGGGTACGCCTTGCACCACGTAGCCAGGATAATATAGTTGCAGGTTGTTGTACCTCATGTAACCCAGGGTAGCTAGTATCATCCACTTTCCCAAACTATAGCGCGCATAATTGGGGTGAAAGAAATGGAGAATTGAGGCTACGGCAATTTCGCCCACATCAAAGTAGCCGCCTGCGATCAACTTGTCGCCATCAAAAACTGAAATGCATTTGGTGTTGAAAATGTTGTGGTGCATTTGTTCATCGCCAAACAAACATTCTTGAATGCTCTCTGCCCCTTCAAAATCGATAAATGCGCGGTATTGGATATGCAACTCAAAGTGTTCTTTCTGAATTTCTGAAAAATCTTGGATGACTGTGCGGAAGGCTTTGCAACGCCTTTCGATTTTGCGGTGTGACGTGCGCTGGGTAATACTGTTGATGTGGTAGCGAAGCCAATGAACACGGTGTAATTCTTCTTGCCCAATGTGCGAACAGGTGAACACCGTTTGGTGCATGCGGTACCAACCAAGAGCGAGGAGTTCATCTAACTGATGGCCCGTGAGAAACGCTGGAGCGATGCGGTCGAAGTAGGGGGACAAGGGAAAGAGTCAGTCTAGTTCTTTTAATGATAACTTTTCTCGTAGCCAAAGCTCTGTACTTTTGATAGGGCGAATGCTATCAAAGTAGCACCAAATCGTGGGCATTCCTCCAGTGAAGAGTGCTAATATTCTCGAACCATTTCTTTGCATCAGCAAGTTGCTCTATGTCGAAATATAAAAATTTTTAACACAGTTTTTTATGCTGTGGTGCTTCGGCAAGCGATAGCAACGGAAATCCTTTTGCCCGTTTGGATTGCGAGCGGGAGAGGCAAAAGATTGCAGTGAATAGCCCGACCCGAGCACGCGATGCAAGGCGCTGGGGCAAGCGAGGGATGCCGCCAAATGTGCTTGCAAAACATCCATCAATAATTGTTACCTTTGTTACTTGTGCCTATGGCAGGCACGCTGGTTTCACCAAATCTTAGTACGAACTATGGCAGACGTTACCTGTTCATTTTGCGGGCGCAGCAAAAAAGATGTTGACTTGATGATTTCGGGCATCCACGCGCACATTTGCGACAAGTGTGTGACGCAGGCCAACCAGATTTTGTTGGAAGAAAAGAAAAATAAGGTAGAGCCAAGCAACCTGCCAAATTTCAAGCTCATTAAGCCGCGCGAAATCAAAAAGTTTTTGGATGAATATGTGATTGGGCAAGATGAGGCCAAGCGTGTAATGTCGGTGGCAGTCTACAACCATTACAAGCGACTGACGCAGCGCAAGCTAGACACTGATGTTACGATTGAAAAATCAAACATCATTATGGTGGGCGAAACGGGTACCGGCAAAACATATTTGGCGCGCACGCTGGCAAAAATTTTACAAGTACCTTTTTGCATTGCCGATGCCACCGTGCTGACAGAAGCAGGTTACGTAGGCGAAGATGTGGAGAGTATTCTCACGCGCTTATTACAAGCAGCAGACTATAACACCGAAGCCGCAGAGCGTGGCATTGTATACATTGACGAGATTGATAAAATTGCGCGCAAATCTGACAACCCCTCCATTACACGCGATGTGAGTGGCGAAGGTGTGCAGCAAGCGTTGTTGAAGTTATTGGAAGGAACGGCCGTAAACGTGCCGCCACAAGGTGGGCGCAAGCACCCCGACCAAAAAATGATAACCGTAAACACTGAAAACATTCTGTTCATTTGCGGTGGAGCCTTTGAAGGCATTTCGAAAATCATTGGCCGCAGGTTGAATACCCGGCCATTGGGTTTTGCAGCAACTGTGGATGCGGCCTCGCCTTCTGATTTCGACAAAGACAACATGCTGCAGTTTGTTTCTGCACAAGATTTGAAAACATTTGGCTTGATACCTGAATTAATTGGTCGGCTGCCGGTGGTTTCTTACCTCAATCCGTTGGATGCTACCACCCTGCGCCAAATATTGACAGAACCCAAAAATGCGTTGGTGAAGCAGTATAGGAAGTTGTTTGAGATGGAGCAGATTGAGTTGGAGATTAAAGACGGTGCGCTTGAGTTTATTGTGGAGAAGGCGGTTGATTTTAAGTTGGGAGCTCGCGGCTTGCGTTCGATCTGCGAAGCAATCATCAACGATGCTATGTTTGAATTACCATCTGACAAAACCACCGATCGTCTGGTAATCAACCGCGCCTATGCGGAAGAGAAGTTTAATAAGTCGCACTACAGTAAGTTGAAGGTAGCTTGATCAAAAAAAGGTTGGAGCCATATGCCAGTGGGCAGTCGAACGCCATTGGAAAGAAAATCCTTCACTCCAAACATTGATTCGAATGCTATTTTCCCTCATTCAAAAAGGCTAACATTAGTTTTGCCGTGTTGGCCGAGGCAGAGCCAGTATCGAGCGTTTGGTAGATGTGTTTGTAGCCTTCAAGCATTTGCTGGCGCTGTTCGGTTTCTTCTGTTATGACAGTCAACTCTTGTTGTAGCTTGGTAGGATTGGCATCTGCTTGAATTAGTTCTTTTACAACCTCTCGATTGGCGATGAGGTTAACCAACGAAATGAATTGCACCTTTACTACGGATTTCGCAATGGAGTATTCCAATCCGCCCGCCTTGTACACTACCACTTGCGGCACATTGAGCAAAGCCGTTTCTAATGTGGCGGTACCGGATGTGACAATGGCAGATCGGGCATGTAGCAATAAATCGTAGGTTTGGTTGTAAACAAATTTAACGTTACCCAACTGCTTGAAAGATGCGTACAAATATTCGGGCAGGTTATCGACTGCCGCCACTACAAACTGATAGCTTGGGTTTTGCTTTGCTACTTCCGCCATCAACGGCACAATTCGCTCAAGTTCCATTTTGCGACTGCCGGGTAGCAGCGCAATTATCTTTTTTTCTAATGGAATTTTTTGTTCGCTTTGGAAATTTTGGTTGGGTTGAAATGATTTGATGGCATCTAACACGGGGTTGCCCACATAGTTCACGTCCATGCCATACCGTTTGTAGAATTCTTTTTCGAAGGGGAGAATGACATACAATTGGTCTGCGTTTTCTTTCAAACTCCACGCGCGTGCTTGTCTCCATGCCCACACTTTAGGTGGTATGTAATAGAGTACTTTGATTTTGTTGCGCTTGCCAAACTTGGCCATCTGCCGATTGAAGCCGCCATAATCGATGAGGATAAGCGCATCGGGCTTGTATTGCAGCACATCGTTTTGGCACTGCTTCATGTAAGCCGCAATTTTGAAAAAGTTAATAACGGCCAGAAAGCCCATAAAGGCCAGCTGCTCATAATGAAAGAGCAGACTTACGCCATTGCGTTCCATCTCCTCACCTCCCAGGCCACGAAAGGTTGCTGCGCCATCCAGCTTCTTTAACTCTTTCACCAAATTGCTGCCGTGCAAATCTCCTGAACGTTCGCCTGCTATGATATAGTATTTCAATTTTGAAGTTAGAGGTTAGATGTTAGGGGTTCGATGCTTCGCCAAAATACTCCACAAAGTTGCGGGGCGTTTCGTACAGTTTTATTGAGTACAATTTTCCAAACTTGCTAATCCTGCTGATTTTTGGCTCAAGTATTTTCCAGATTTCGATGGCCAAAATTTCTGTGCTGGCCATTTTGTCCTTCATAAAGTCAACGTCTAGGTTCAGGTTCTTGTGGTCGAGTTTATCGATAACTTCCGCCCGTATCAAAATGCTTAGTTTTTTTAAGTCGACAACAAACCCGGTGTCTGGGTCGGGCATGCCAGCAACTGTGGTAATCAATTCAAAGTTGTGGCCATGCCAGTTTTCGTTCGCACATGGCCCGAATACCTCCACATTTTTTTCCTTACTCCATTGTGGGTTATAGAGCTTATGTGCTGCATTAAAATGCTCTTTGCGGCTAACGTATATCATAGAAAACGCAAATATACTGCCTTGTAGTCACACACAATAACTGCTGGTTTTGCACTAACTTGCATGCAAAATATAGACACATGATCATCGTTACAGGTGCCGCTGGCTTCATCGGCAGTTTCCTCATCAAAGCACTGAATGAAGAAAATTTCAATGCCATTATTGCCGTAGACCATTTCGACAATGTTGAAAAGAACAAAAATCTGGAAGGCCTGAAAATTCAGGAAAGAGTAAACCGCGATTTGTTTTTGCCATGGTTGGACAAAAATTATGAACTCGTGGAATTCGTCTTCCATATTGGTGCCCGCACCGACACCACTGAGTTTGACACCCAGTTATTGGACCGACTCAATACGCAATACACCAAAGATTTATGGGTCAAGTGCTGCCAATATCAACTTCCGTTGGTGTATGCATCATCAGCCGCTACGTACGGATTAGGAGAGATGGGTTACGATGATGACGAGTCGAAAATCGATCGATTAAAACCCCTAAACCCATACGGGCAATCAAAGCAAGATTTTGATGTATGGGCGTTGAAGCAAAAAGAGAAACCCTTCTTTTGGGCAGGCTTAAAATTCTTTAATGTATACGGACCCAACGAATACCACAAAGGCCGCATGGCCTCAGTGATTTGGCACGCGTACAATCAAATTCAGAAAACGGGGAAGATGAAGTTGTTCCGTTCGCACAACCCTCAGTATAAAGATGGCGAGCAAATGCGCGACTTCGTTTATGTAAAAGATGTGGCCAACGTGTGTCTGTTTTTGATGCATCATCGCAAAAATTCCGGAATCTATAATTTGGGTTCTGGCAAGGCGCGCACATTTTTAGATTTGGTGAAAGCCGTGTTTGCTGCTGTGGGCAAGCCACCACAAATTGAATTTGTAGATACACCTGCTGACATCCGCGACAAATACCAATACTTTACTGAGGCGAATATGGGCAAGCTCAAGTCGATTGGTTACATCAAAAAATTCTATGAGTTGGAGGACGGGGTAAGGGAATATGTGATAAAGTACCTGATGAGTTGATTGTTTTTCATTATGCAATAAGTAAAAAAGGCTGCCGAATGGCAGCCTTTTTTATTTTCAAGTAAACTTAATTCTTCGTTAAAGTTAAACGAACTCTTCTCGTCCAAGTGCAGTATCCGTTTCTTCTACCATACTCGTCAGCATCATCATCCAAACCAATAGTCAAGGTTTGACCCGCTACCAAACCAGTCTGCGATGTATTGTAGGCACCTTGATTTGCCGTTACACCTTGTGGAAGGCCAGCAGGCAAGGCTGGAGGTGGTGCCGCGGTTGATCCAAATGAACCAGCTGTAGGCATTGTCCAAAACAACTGACGGTCGCTTGTGCAATTTACCGTGGAGTTTTGTAAAGGAATAAAAATCGTTCCACTGGTAGGAGCTGTCGCGGTGGGCGTTGGCTCAAGGTTAAAACGAATCGTCACATTCTGGCCACGATAATTAACGGTAAACTGACGCTCCGAAGAAAGTCCACCATTTGGCACTGCCAACGTCACTTGTTGATTCGGAAACAACACCTGATTCAGGTATGAAGGAAATTGCGGTGTTGCATGCAAGGCTGGCGAGTGATTGAGCGACCAAATTGCACTCTGTGTCAAGTTGTAAGTACCTAGCCACGATCCAGCCAGACTTTGCGATCTAACAGTTAGCGTATAAATGAAAGATGCGCTATAGAATTGACCACCAGTAATGTTGGGTGTGGTATTGGTGTTGGTGAACTCTCGTCCATCCTTCAAAACCATAACACCTCTGTAAATCACTTGATCAGCATTTGCTAACGAACCGGGAAAACCTGTGGCTGTAGCCAACGCAGTGACCGTTTCATTTGCAGAAACCCTTATTCTCGCCCTCTTGTAGAGAGAAATGGTGGGTTCAGCAACATTTACAAAATCTGACGCAGGTATTACCTTTACCGGAACTTCTGACGACAGCGCTGTTCCCCTTCTGTGTTGCACTAGTATTCTGAACTCTTGCAAGTTATTTCCGTTGCTACCATCTACTGCTTCAAAAATACCGTCTAAGCCACTGTTTGCTAGATCATTGAGATCAATGATGTTAGAAGTAAGGGAGTACAACCGCATGTACGCGCCCACTTCGCGATCATCGTAGGGCAAGGGATAGAGATCCTTGTCTCGACATCCCGTTGTTACTATCACAATTGAGAATGCGATAAGTGTAAGTCGTTTGTAGAATTTCATATTGTTATTCTTAAAAATCAAGATTCGAATTCATAACATCCCAAAAAACCTTACCCGTCAAATTAGCCTTTTGCTCAACTTGAGAGTTACGCGCTTCAAATGAATTGGGATACCAAAAAGTGCGTGGGAAAGCTCCAGGAGAGGGGTTTACTGTTGGCTGCATACCTGTTGGTAATCCTGTTCTCCGGTAGAGATTGTAAGCTTCTACCCCACTTCCGAACAGAGATATCCAAGATTCTCGAGCAATTATGTTCATACGAGCTTGATCGGATCCTTGTGCAGCGTAGGCCGCATTTGCGCGGGCAATATATCTGCTGATTTCATCTGATAGAGGAGAACGCCAATTGATAGCTGTTGCGGCAGGTGTGGTTGTATCAACATTTATAGTACCTGTAGTAATTTGTACGAACCTTGCTGTAATGTTGGCCACACCCTCTTGGACAGTAACTGTCGCACCCAGAAGTTCGGCCTGCGTGTCTGCGTCTGTAGCACGCGTCCAAGTTCCTGAAGATGCCACGTAAATACCATTCTGGCTTGCTGTAGATTGGTCTTTCAAAAGTACGCGATCGCCATCGGCCAACGTTACGCCATCAATTGTCAAAAGACCGGCTCTGGTTGCCACGTTTGCTGTAGACGCAACTCGCACGGGAGTTAGTACAGTTCCCACAGTTGGGAAAAAGGCATTGATTGTTGCTGCTTCATTGGGCGATGCCCCGAAAGCATTAGTCCCAAGCGTTCCATTGATGGACCAGTCTCGAACATCATTTATCGAGTTGGTGACTCCCAAGTTAAATTGAGTTGCAGCAGGACCCCCAACGCCCAAGAACAAAGCTGCTTCAGCTCGCATAAAATTCACCGCAGATCTCATCAATATTGGTTGAATACCAGCACCTCGCATGCCAAGAGCTGGGTTGTTAACACCCGCATTTACATTCGCATCAAATCTGCCACCAGATGGATAAGGACCCCATGTGGTTCTTGCTAAGTTATCCGGGGGTATTCCTTGTGGGTCAACGTGTTCACGACCCCAATACCCAACTGGAGTGGGGAAACAAAATGTCCTCGACCACGCAGGACTTCCCGGATTAGTTGAGATACCGGGAGGAATTCTGTTGGGATCATTAGCCACTGGGCCGTATACTATAGCAGTTCCGGTAGAAAATGGGTAGTGCGGTGGAGCTGGCTGGACAACGCACCGTATTTCATTCGGATCAGAGGAGTTAGCTCCTCTTTGCCGATAAAAATAAAAGCGCATTCTTGGATCGGTCATTTCATATCCGTAAAACATCTGCCACATCAAGTAGTTTGCCATGTAATCACCGGCACCCGTAATGTAATTGTTAATGAATCTAGGATGTCTTACATCTGGATCAGCTGCATTAGTCGCATAACGGAAGACAAAACTATCTGATTGAGCGCTCATCACCCCAGCAGCATCTGCAAGTGTGTTCGTAATACCAGTGGTAGCCAACGATGGGTTAACATTTCGCAGATTCAAGTATAGTTTCAATTTAATTGAATTTGCAAGTCTTATCCAACGAGTCACAGCCGTTGTGCCACTGTAATAAAAATCTGTGATTGCCGGAGCCAAAGAATTAGGGGTAGTTCTTAAATCAACAATTGCCCTATCTAGAATGGCTATTATTGCCGGATACAGCTGGCTCATATCATCGGGAGCAGGATTGAGGTTTTGCTGTCCACCAAATGCTTGAGAAAACGGCACATTTCCAAAATAGTCTACCAAAACAGAAAGCGTATAGGCTTGCATTACACGCGCCATCCCTGCGTGCACGGTAAATTGATTCGCATCGGCTTGAGCTATCAAGGCATTGCAATCGGTCAAAATTCCAGCATAACCGGTGGTCCACAGACCATCGAACGATTGGGGATTTGCAAAATTCTCATAAATCGATCCGCCCGAATTTTGCAGACGAGTAACTTGCATACCAAATGTACTTGCTGCGTTAAAAAATGCAGCTAAATCTGTTTGTATGTTGTTCAACAACAAGCTTGGTCCTGTTGCTGTAAGCTTTACAGCATTTGGGTCATCAAGGAGATCCAATTTGCATGAGGATACCAAAATGATAACCACCGCTAAATAGACTGATCTAAATCGTTTCATAGATATTTTAAATAAAGAAGATTAGAATGTTAGCCTAACAACAAATCCATAGCGCCTTGCACTTGGCCCCGTCAAGTAGTCAAATCCAGCTCCATTGCCAACGCCAGTACTCAGTACTTCTGGGTCAAAATTTACATTTTTGGGAACGTTGATTGCGTTGAACCATAAGTTGTTACCGTTCAATTGAATTGACGCTGTTTTGAAAGGTGTCTTCGCCATTAGAGACTTTGGGATATCATACGCAAGAGAAATCTCCCTTAACCTTATTGACGTTCCATCGAAAATAGAAGTATCATCTGTACCATTAAATTGGACATTGAATCCATAGTCAGCGGCTGTAACTTGTAAGTCGTTTTTCCTATACCCTAGCGAACCATCTGGATTCGTGAACTCGATGACACCAGGCAAAATGAATGTTTGGTCATACCCATATTGAACATCTGTTGCCACGACACCGCGGCCAATAGTTGCGGAAGGTGTTGAAGCATACATCGCACCACCTTGACGGTAGTCAAATTGCACGTTTAAAGAGATGCCTTTGAATGTAAACGTGTTAAATAATGAGGCAGTCCAATCTGGATTTGGGTTGCCAATTTCGCGAATGATAGGGTCTACCGCATAAAGGCCATCATTTGCTCGAACTATTCTCTGTCCGTCTGGTGATTTTCTGACTGCATTTCCTTTGATGATATTATAAGGGCGCCCGGGAATTGCAAAGTTCCCGCGAGTAGTAAAACCAGCTATGAGTACTTCAGACAAGCCCCCACCTAAGTCAATAATTTCTGGGCGTACTATGTTGAAATTCAAAGTTGCATCCCAACGGAACGCGCCAGCGTTCATGACCTTCCCATTGAGACCCAATTCAATACCTTTATTACTCAATTTACCAACGTTTGTCAACGTGCTAGTGTAGCCTGTTGCTGGATCTAAGGGAGCTTCCGTAATTAGATTGCTTGTACTTCTATCGTAGAAAGTCAAATCAATTCCAATTCGCTCATTCAAAATCCGGGCCTCCATACCAACTTCTATTTCTTGCTGCAACTCAGGTTTTAAATTTCGATTACCCAAAAAATTTCCAATTGAGTTTACAGTGGTTGGCGCACCTGTTAAATCAACATAACCTCTAGTGTTGAGTAACGCAACTGAGCGGGTTCCGTATGGAAATGGAGCGAAACCAGCTGAGGTTCCATACCCAACTCTAAATTTCAAGTAGTTAAGTGTCGAAGACTTCAAATTGGCAAACGCATCGGTGGGTATGAACGACACAGATGCACTAGGGTAAAAGATGTTATTATTGCCAGTTTCTAGAGTTGAAGTCCAATCGTTTCGCCCAGCAAGATTCAAGAATAGGAATTGCTTGAAGTCAAAAGAAAAATCTCCGTAAACACCCATTCGTTGCTCTTCGGTTTCTCTATTCAAGATACGGCCGTCAAATCCAATACTGCGAGATGAAGCTGTTGAAAAATTGTAATGCTTGAACAAATTGTCGATCGCTTGCCCCTCTGAATACAAACCGTCACGAACAAACCTATCATTCCGTGCATTGAATCCTACTCTCGCAGACATGTTAAAATCTTGATTCAACTGCTTGTTGTAACCAAAGATGACATCTTGATTGAATATGGTATTTCGAATATTCTGAGTCTGGTAAACACCATTCAAGATATTTGGCCCTTGTACCCCACCTCTATTGAAGCGTCTTTCTTGTGCCTCGGTATAGGTATCATATCCTACACGGTAAGTAAGGCTCAAATGGTCGGTGATGTCGTACGTTAAGGTAGTTGAATTGAAAACGCGGGTTGTATTATTCAACTCTCTGTAGTTCTGTGCAAGCCATAATGGGTTGGCAATATCATTACCACCCCGGAAATAAATGCTACGGTTATCCGGTGTAGCACTTGGCCAGTCGAAAATATCGAGATTCCTAGGTGTGTAAAGGAATTGGCCATAAAGAGATGGGACACCATTGAATGTAGCTCCACCGCCAGTTGCACCGTTTAACGGAGGCGTCTCCACACCGGTTACTGAGAACAAGATGTTATTAACCAAAGTTAATTTTTTAGTTATCGATGCATTGAGACCGAGACTAATGTTCAAACGATTAACATCATTCCCGGGGACAAATCCTTGCTCTTTGGTATAAGAAGCCGAAGCATTATACCCAACTCTATCAGTGCCGCCCGTAAAATTGACGTAAGTATTCGATGCAACCCCTTTCCTAAAAAATTTGTCGATTGTCTGAGCCGGGTCATATTTAATCCTATTGAACAAGTACTGCGGATACGCATCTCGTAGAGACGGAGAGGCTAAGAATTGATACGGATGTCCAACTGAATCAACTTCCGAAAAGTCTGGACCCCAGTTGCTGAAAAAAGCTCCATAAAGGCCCTGAAAGCCATTTCCCCAACTACTTTGAAATTTAGGCAGTGAAGCAACCTCCGTGATTGTTGTTGTTTGTTGCACTGTTACTTCTGCGTTCTTCTTTCCTTTACCAGATTTCGTAGTTACGAGTATAACACCATTCCGCCCTTGATCACCATACAAAACAGTAGCAGCCAAGCCTTTTAGTACGTTGATTGTTTCAATGTTATTTGGGTCCAGATCCAAAAAGCGGCTTGGAGTAACTGCCGCTCCGCCAGTAGAAAAGCCAGAGCCGTTATTTGTTGACGAGTTAAACGGAACACCGTCAACAACAAACAGAGGTTGCGTGCTTCCACTCAAAGAACTATAGCCTCGAATGTTAATGCTTGAGCCTGAGCCAGAGGTACCTCCTGTTGGAGATATATTAACCCCAGGAACTTTTCCTTGAAGTATTCGAGCTACATCTTGTTGGGGTCTTGCCGCCAACTGATCAGCACCAACCGAGGAAATTGCATAACCAAGCGCCTTCTTCTCTTTTTGGGCTCCTTGTCCCACGACAATTACTTCATTCAACTGCTGAACATCCAAACCCAATGAGACGTCAATTGTCGTTTGGCCACCAATCTCCACTTCTTGGGACTTTAACCCAATAAATGAAAACACAATGACCCCTCCTGAAGCAGGCACGGACATCGAGTATTTTCCATCTGCATCAGTTACAGTTCCGTTGGTTGTACCTTTGACAACCACGTTCACTCCAGGCAAGGACGACCCATCGTCAGCTGATGTGACCCTGCCTGTCAGGGTTCTCTCCTGCGCAAACGCCATACTAGACAGGGCGAATGAGCAGATGATGAAAACCCTTTTTAGTAGATTTTCTTTCATAGTTTAGTGTTTAAGTTTTTAGAATAGGAGCATCAAACTTAAAAAAAGTAGTATTACTACCAAACAAAATATTAAAATTTCGTTAAATCGGAATTAAAATAGATTAAACATTATGCCTTTTTGAAATAAAAATTGCCTTTTATGTGTTTAGACACACAATTTTAGAGAATGGAAAATTCAAAGGCGTGCAAGGCCTGCGAGGAAACTAAATGGTTTGAAACCTAAGTTTTGTTTTGCCTTATTAATTAAGAACCCAGTCTTGGGTGGGCGTTTGGCTGCCTGCTTAAACTTGCTTGAATCGGTTTGGTTGATCAACGACTTATCAAGCCCAAAAAACTCGGCAGTAGCCATCGCAATATCATACGGAGTCATCATTTCATCACCCGATATGTTATAAATGCCAATTGCATTCTTGGTAGCCATCAGGTAGCAACCCGTTGCCAAATCTTCTGCTAACGTGGGGGTGCGCCATTGGTCATTCACCACGTTAATGGTCTTTCCTTCTTCCAAACTTTTCTTTACCCACAGCACAATGTTTGAGCGGCTCATGTCCTTGGTTACGCCATACACCAACACGGTGCGTGCAATGGCCCATTCAAGCCCGCTCTTTTGTACTATTTTTTCTGCCGCCCACTTGCTTTCTCCGTAATAACTTACTGGATTGGGAATCGCTTCTTCATCTAACGGGCCATAGGTTCCGTCAAAAATAAAATCGGTTGAAAGGTGAATCAATCTACATTTGGCTTTCTGACATGCCTCCACCACATATTCCACTGCAGTTACGTTATTCAACCAACACTTTTCTTTTTCTAATTCGCATTGGTCAACGTTTGTCATGGCAGCGGTATTGATCACTACATCCGGCTGGGCTTTTGTAATGACGTCTACTACTTGATCTCGGAGGGTAATGTCCATCGGGTGAAATTCGCCTTTTGGCAAAGGCAACACAAGCTTGGATTTTGCTGTGGCGATGAGGTAATCATCAGTTGTCAAAATCAGCTCTACCAATTTTTGCCCCAAAAGTCCGTTGGCACCTGTGACTAATATCCTCATTTCTTAATTTCTACAGGAAAGACGTAACCGTACAACTTGGTAATCTTGCTTTTCGACATTTCCTCCACCGTCACAAACATCCTTATGTCATTTGTTGGTCGTTCAGCGGCAGTTGGAGCAGCAGCTATTTTGTCGATTACCTCTAAGCCCTTAATTACTTTACCGAAAACGGTATAGTCACCGTCCAAATGAGGTGCCCCTCCTACCGTTGTGTAGGCTTTGATTTTCTCTGGCGAAACATATTTCGTCACTGTCATTCCGGTTTGTTTTTCAATGCGTGGTACCAGACCGAACAACATTTTCTTATACGCAAGCATATCACCTGCCATATAAACTTGATTGAGGGAGTCAATCAATGGCTTGTTGCTGGCATTCATCATCACTTGACGAAAAGCCGTGTTGAATTTCATTTGATCGATTTTCAGGTCTTCAATGTCTGATTGAGGTACAATGGTTCCTTGAACAATATAAAATTGACTACCGCTTGAGGCTTTGGTGGGATTTTGTTGATCGCCCAACCGTGCGGCAGACAATGCACCTTTCTCATGGAAATACTTTGGATTGAACTCAGCATCTACGGTATAGCCGGGACCTCCCTGCCCAAGGGGTTGGCCCGGAACTGCCCTCTTCGAATCAGGGTCTCCACCTTGAATCATAAAACCGGCAATTACCCGATGGAATAGTAAGCTATCAAAATAGTGTTCTTTCGCCAGCTTAATGAAATTTGCTTTGTGCTTCGGTGTTTCGTCATACAAAATCGCCACCATGTCGCCATACGATGTTTTGATGGTGACCACATAATCGTTTTTGCTTGACTTTTGTGCACAACTTGAGACCAAACTGAGACCAATAAGCAATGCCACTGAAAAAGACTTGTTCATAAACTATTTAATTAAGCGTGCAAAAATAAAGAAAACTAACACTGCAGAACTATCCTTTAATAACTTGAGAGAGCTGTAAAGACAAATCTAAAAAAATCATTTTTGCACTTCCGTTACGCTCCAAGTAATAGCCGGCATCGTTCAACAAGTTGCTGGCTTTGTCCACCTTCTCTACCGACATCACCTTGCCAAAATTTTGTAGAAAGTCTGCCTCTGCTCCTTTGGCTCTGCTGATAGACCTTGCCCCGACTGCGTACAACAGCGTTTCACGCATCAATCCATTGCTGTACTGAAAGAAATTTCGTTGGCCTAGTTTGTCCATTTCATGAAATTCCTCGGCCATGGAAACAAGCGATGCAAAATCTTTCTTGTGGCAACTTCGCATCCAACCCACAAACCTGTCTTGAAAAAGGTCTTCTTCTGTCTCTATCCCCTTCAACGCAAAATTCAAATTACCCTCAGACATGCGCACTACTTCAGCTCTTCGGGTGGCATCCCCAAGTTCCTTTTCGGTGAGGTACTTCTCCAGTTCATCATCATCGAGCATGGGCACCCGCACCAACTGTGTACGAGAGATGATGGTCGGCAACAGCTTTTCGATGGCATTTGAAACCAGAATAAAAAATGTGTTGGCAGGTGGCTCCTCCAAGATTTTTAAAATGCCGTTGGCAGCCGAGGGGTGCATTAACTCGGGTTGCCAAATAATCATAATTTTAAACGGGCTCTCAAATGGCTTCAGCGAAAGTGTTTTGATTATTTCGCGACTCTCTTCTCTCGATATAAGTGCCTGTTTGTCTTCACCACCATAAAATGAAATCCAATCACTGAGGTCGCCAAAAGGTTGTTCCAGCAAAAAACTCCTCCAACTCTTTAGAATGTCAGCTTTGAAGCGGTCTTCATCTTTGTCATTTTTTACGTTTCCGAGTGGAAAAACAAAACTGGTATCGGGGTGAATGAATTTCAAACTCTTACTACATGCCGGGCAGGTGCCGCAAGCATCTTCGTTTTGTTTGTTTTGACAATGCAAAAAGGTAGCATACGCCAATGCCAAAGGCAAGTTCAATGCCCCCGCTTTGCCCGCGAAAAGTTGTGCATGTGCGATGTGGTTAGCCTTCGCTGCGCTGATCAGCGTAGCTTTAATGTCATGCAAACCGGGGATGGAAGCAAAATTCATAAAACTTCTCTCAACTAAACTATTTCTTTGGGTTGATATCAATTTGATTTTTTCTCCCACACCCGCTCCCCGGCCGTCATCTCAAATATGTTTCGATAAATTTCTTTATCCACTGCGGTAAGTGGCATGTTTCTTCGTTCCATTGCTTTCATTGCGGTGTGCATTGCCTTTTCAAACTGGTAGGTGGTAAATCCCGCGGCACCGCCCCAAGCAAATGATGGTATGATGTTGCGAGGGAAGCCATCACCAAAAATATTCGCGCTTACGCCAGTCACGGTGCCGGTGTTGAACATGGTGTTGATGCCACACTTACTATGGTCGGCCATCATCAACCCGCAAAACATTAAACCAGTATCGACAAAACCGTTCTTAGCATAGCTCCATAATTTAACATTCTCATAGTTGTTCTTCAAGTTAGATGTGTTGCTGTCCGCTCCGAAGTTGCACCATTCGCCTATTACCGAACAACCCAAGAAGCCATCATGTGCTTTGTTGCTATGAGCGAAAAAAACTGAAGCGCTCACTTCGCCACCCACTTTGCACCCCGGGCCGATGGACACATCGCCACGCATTTTACCGCCCATGTTTACCACTGATCCTTCGCCCAGCGCAAACGGTCCACGTATCATGGCTCCCTCTTGTACTTGCGAATCTTTACCCAAATAGATGGGGCCGTTTTCGGCATTTAAAATGGCAGACCAAATTTTTACACCCGGTTCAATAAAGATATTTTTTTCGTTGTAGGTGCGTGTGTGAGGGTCGTTAATTCGTTCAGACTTTCTTACCGCGGTGATCAACTCAAAATCCGCTCGCAACTGCGCCCCGTTGTGCTGAAAGATTTTCCACATTTGATCGATGAGCGTAATGGGTTGTTCGAATTCTTTCACCTTTCCGGTGATCACTTCAGGTACTTCGTCATCGGGTGTTCGCACCGCTAATATGATGTTGTCCTTACTGATGGCTTCACCCATTTTAAGATCTGCAATCGCCTTTACTAACTCGGCATCTGGGCAAAGCGCACCGTTGACCCAAAGATTATCGGCCGAGTGGAGCAATGGATACTTCTTTGAAAGATATTCTTCGGTGGAGAACGATGCTTTTAAGTTCAAATGTTTTTCCCACTTCTCCGCAATGGTTAAAATGCCGCAGCGAATGGTTGCCACCGGGCGGGTGAACGTGAAGGGTAACAAATTTTGCCTGATAGTGGGGTGATCGAACAAGATCAAATTCATGTGGCGAAGGTAATGCTAGATGGCGCTCATCACAATGGCAAAAAAACAAAAAAGCCCCGCAGTGGCAGGGCTTTCAATAAGACTAAAGTATAAATTACTTCTTTCCGTATTTCTTCTGGAACTTCTCTACGCGGCCGGCAGTATCCACAAACATTTTCTTACCTGTAAAAAATGGATGAGAAGCAGAACTAACTTCCACTTTTACCACCGGGTACTCCTTGCCGTCTGTCCACTTCATGGTTTCTTTGGGCACATTGGTAGAGCGAGACAAGAACTTGAAATCGCTGGTAGTATCCCAAAAAATCACTTCTTTATAGTTGGGATGAATCTCTTTTTTCATGGCTTTTACTCGTTTTTATGGTTTTATGCGGATTTTGCCGCACGTTTTCTTTAAAGGACTGCAAAAGTAGAAAATTTCAGCTCAAACACAATCTTTGATGTAACCATATTTCTAGAGCAACCAAAATGGTTGTATTTTGCAACCAAATTGGTTCTTATGCCATCCATCACCATTAAAAACTTGCCTGAAAGCGAATACAAAAAATTAAAAATGAGGGCTAAAGCGAACCATCGAAGCATCAATGGCGAGATTTTGCACTTAATAAAAAGCAAGCTCGTTGAAGAACAATTTTCAGTCAAAGATTTCCTGGAAAACGCAAAAAGAATACGCGGGCAGATTAACACGGTTTTTTCCGAGGAAGAGATTACAACCATGAAAAAAGAGGGAAGGGAATGATAGTGGCCGATGTAAACACCCTTGCCTATTTCTGGTTTGAATCACCACAAACAGAAGCGGTGAAGGATTTACTGCTGATCGACCGCGAATGGGCAGCCCCCCTCTTGTGGCGAAGCGAGTTCCGCAGTGTTCTTGCCGGGCAAATGCGCTTGAAAAATCTGTCGCTAACAGACGCAGAAGAAATTTGGGGCGATGCTGAATCACTCATTGCACCCTATGAACAAATCGTGCCGTCCACCCAAGTTTTGAGTTTGGTAAGCGAAAGCAACTGCTCGGCCTACGATTGCGAATATGTTGCGTTGGCTAGTCTGTTGGGTGTAAAATTAGTAACCCACGACAAGTTGGTCTTAAAAGAGTTTCCGCAGTTGGCATGTACTGCCGAACAATATCTAAAGTTGATGAGAAAATGAGATACCTGCTTTTTCCGATAACGTTTTTGTCTCTCGGGAGCGTTTTTTCCCAAAGTACCAACGCACCCCTGAACGAAGATTATTATCATTGGCTAACCCGTTACGAAATAAAAGCCGGGAGGCTGGCACCCGAATGGTTTACTAGCGTTCGGCCTATGAAGCGCAATGCCCTTGTCGCGTTTGTAGATTCCCTTCAAACGAAAGATAATGTATTTACTTCGCGGGCAGACCAATTCAATTACGAGTACTTCCGAAATGACAATTGGGAATGGAGCCGCGCAGAAAGTAGTACGAGCAAAAAACCTTTTCGCAAACTATACCAAAAGAAATCTGACTTTGCCCATGTCGATCAGCCTGACTTTGATTTGCACGTAAGCCCGGTGCTGTATGTAGGCATGGCCAAAGACTCTCGCCTTGCCGATTGGGCAACCATTAACACACGCGGGGTAGAAATCAGAGGCATGATTGACAAGAAAATCGGCTTTTACACTTTCCTCACCGACAATCAAATGGTGCTGCCGAGCTGGGCGCAAGACCAGATGACTTTGTATCCGGTGGTGCCACACGAAGGCTTCTGGAAAAACTTTAAAAACAATGGTGTAGATTTTTTTCAGGCACGTGCACACATCGACTTCAACCTGACCAAACACATTTACATGCAATTGGGGCACGATCGCACTTTTATTGGCAACGGCTATCGGTCGTTGATTTTTTCCGATTATTCACCACCCAACTTTTTTGTGCGCGCTAATGCCAAAGTTTGGAAATTGAATTACTTGTTTCAGCTTAATCGCCTCACGGGCAATGAGCGCGGAACAATTGGTGGTGGATCTTCAGCAGGAAGACGTTACCCGGAAAAATACATGGCCTTTCATCATGCGAGTGTGAATATTGGCAAGAAATTTAATCTGGGTTTTTTTGAGTCGATTGTTTTCTCGCCTTCAGATTCGCTAAGCGGTGGCACTTTTGATATGGGATATCTGAACCCCGTAATTTTTTATCGGGCCATTGAGCAGCAGTTTGGCAGCTCAGACAATGCTTTGCTAGGGCTCGATTTTAAATGGAACGCAGTAAAGGGAATTCAACTCTACGGACAGTTTGTGTTGGATGAATTTGTGGCCCGCGAACTTTTGGGTAAGCGAGGTTGGTGGGGAAACAAATATGCATGGCAACTCGGTGCCAAGTGGATTGATGCGGCCGGAATATCTAATCTTGACGTACAACTAGAAGCCAACCAAGTGCGGCCCTACACTTATTCGCATGAGACACTGAGTAACTATAGCAATTACAGTCAGGCGCTGGCACATCCTTTGGGTGCAAATTTTACAGAATGGGTGGGCATATTGCGGTACCAACCTTTGCCGAAGCTCAACCTGACAGCAAAAGCATTTTATGCGCGTATCGGGCGCGATAGTACCAATCAAAATTTTGGCGCTGATTTGTTAAAGAATTACCGCGTGCGCCAAGCGGATTATGGCAATTACATTGGTCAAGGCTTCAACAACAATGTGCTGTTTGCCGATTTCACCGCCTCTTACATGTTCAAGCACAACTTGTTTATCGATCTGAAATATGTGATCCGCAACAGCAAGAGCGATTTAGCATTTTACAATAACAACACTTCGTTTGCGTCAATAGCCTTGCGGTGGAATATTGCGCAGCGGACGTACGAGTTTTAATTAAAACGAATGAAGGTTTTTTTCCGAGTCCTATCATATGCTAATCGCCTGCCTAGAAGGCTAGTTTTTTTCTTTGCATATTCTACTATGGGCGTATTATTTACCGCACTAAACATCACGTTGGTGAAGCCCATGTTGGACGTGCTGTTTGATAAGGCGGAGAAAGTAACTGCCGTTGCCAGTAAACCTGATTTTGATATTTCAACAACTTACCTCACAGAAACTTTTAAGCATTATTTCACGAAGATTGTGATAGAATATGGCGAGCCTGCATCCCTGTACTTTATCTGTGTCTTGATTGGCCTAACTATCCTAATTGGAAACACCTTTCGATATCTAGAGCGTGTCATTGCTACTAAAATTCGAGCCGACATGGTAAAGAATATTCGAATGGATTTTTTTTCGAAGATAACTCAAATGCACATTGGCTATTTTAATGATTCTCGAAAAGGTGATTTAATCTCTCGATTTACAAATGATATTGCCGAAATTGAAAACGCGGTTATGAACAGCTTGAAGTCTGTTTTTCGGGAACCCTTAATGATCATCACCTATTTTTTTATTTTGTTCACGATTTCGGCAAAGCTCACTTTTTTCACATTGATTGTTCTTCCTTTGACTGGTGGAGTACTGGCGGAAATTATCAAACGCCTAAAGAAACAGGCGACAGGCAGTCAAGAGTCATTAGGTCGAATTGTAAACATATTAGATGAGACATTTGGTGGCATGCGGGTAGTTAATGCTTTCAATGCACGGAGTTTCGTTATGTCACGATTAGACAAGGAGAGCGCTTTGTATCGTACGTTATCAAAGTCGGTTGCTTACAAAAACGAATTGGCCTCGCCTGTCTCGGAAATTCTCGGAACTTTCATCATGGCAGGGATTATTATTATCGGGGGAAATATGGTGCTGGGCAAAACACCGACCATTGAAGCTTCATCATTTATGTTGTTTTTAGCGGTTTACGCCATGATCATCCAGCCTGCAAAAAATTTCTCGAATGGGATCACCTCCCTTCAACGGGGCACCGCCTCAGCAAAACGCATATTCGACATCATCGACACCGAACCTTTGATTCGAAATAAGCCCAACGCCAAATCATTGTCGTTCTTCTCGGATGCCATCGAATTCAAAAATGTTTCTTTTTCATACGGCCCAGATAAAACCGTGTTGAAAAACATTAACCTCACCATTGCCAAGGGCAAAACCATCGCCCTTGTGGGCCCGTCAGGTGGTGGCAAGTCTACTCTGGCCGATTTAGTGCCTCGCTTCTACGACCCAACCGAAGGAGAGGTCTGCATCGATGGCGTCTCGCTTACCGATTATGATTTAGAATCTTTGCGCAAACATTTGGGCATTGTAACGCAAGAGTCCATTTTATTTAACGACACCATCTTCAATAACATCGCCTTTGGTAAACCAAACGTGGGCGAAGCAGAAGTGATTCAAGCTGCCAAAATTGCTAACGCGCATGACTTCATCATGCAAACCGAGCATGGCTATCAAACCAAAATTGGCGAACGTGGCTCGAAGCTCTCTGGCGGACAGCGACAGCGCTTGAGCATTGCGCGCGCGGTGCTCAAAAATCCCCCTATATTAATTTTAGATGAAGCTACTTCTGCGCTCGACTCTGAATCCGAACGTTTGGTGCAAGAGGCGCTCTTCAACCTGATGAAGAACCGGACTTCTATTGTGATCGCCCACCGCCTGAGCACCATTCAACATGCAGATGAGATTGTGGTGATTCAAGACGGCATTATTGCAGAACGCGGCAACCACGAAGAGCTACAGCAGCGCAATGGAATCTACAGGAAACTCTCAGACATACAGAAGACTGCCTAAATGGCTCAGACCAATTACAGTTAAGTAAGTTTTTGACGGTTATTCCACTTTTGTTTGAGTCGGAAAGCCCTAGTTTTGTAATCTTTAAAACCAAACACATGAACCAGCGTAGATTGATCTTTTTGTCGGTATTCGGTGCCTACCATTTGCTTTCTCTTATTTTCACGTTGTACATTGATGGCGACACCAGCGTGTTGTTCAGTTTGGTGAGTAAGATCTCGTGGTTCAAGTACGGTGCGTTATTTGGCTTGATTCTATTTATCATCGAGGTGATTTGGACCTGGCGCGACAATAAAAATTTTGAAAAAGAAAAGGAAGCTTTGCGCCACGAAAACAATGTGTTGAAGGCCAAAGTATATGACCTTACCGATGGCGGTAAAAAATCTGTTTGATTTCTTTAGCACCCAACACGTATGGATTTTAAGTCAATCATTGAAGCAGAACTCCGGCAAGCTGCTGACGTGCTACATCAGTTTATTGGCAACCCAACCAACCTGCAGAAAATTGAAGAAGCTGCCAAGTTGATAGCTGAGTCTTTAAAAAACGGAGGTAAAATTATTTCGTGCGGCAATGGCGGCTCGCATTGCGATGCCATGCATTTTGCCGAAGAGCTAACGGGCAAATACCGCGAGCCGCGAAAAGCAATACCGGCCATTTGCATCTCAGACCCTTCTCATATCTCTTGTGTGAGCAATGACTATGGCTATGAGTTCGTTTTCTCGCGCTACCTAGAAGCCTTAGGTAACAAAGGTGATGTGTTGCTTGGCATTACGACCAGCGGTAACTCGGCCAATATTTTGCGTGCAGCAGAGACTGCAAAAGCAAAGGGTATGAAAGTGATTGCGCTAACAGGAAAAGATGGCGGTAAGTTGGCACCCTTGGCTGATATTGAATTGCGCGTGCCCCATTTTGGCTATGCAGATCGCATCCAAGAAGTACACATCAAAATCATTCATATTTTGATGCTGTTGATTGAGAAGCAGGTAGCTTAGCCAGCTGTTTTCAATAAAAGCGTAACTTTGAATAATGAAAACACTTGTATTGAATATTCCATCCAGCATTGACGTTGACGACCGTGAAGCGCTGATGGCGATTGCATCGCGGCTTTACGAAAAAGGGAAGCTTTCGCTTGGACAGGCGGCCGAGTTAGCAGGTCTTTCAAAAAGAGCATTTATGGAGTTACTGGGTGAGTACGGAGTGTCGATCGTGAATTACCCAATATCTGACTTGGACAGAGATATTGCCAATGCGAAAAGTCATCATAACTGACACAAGTTGCATCATTCAGCTTGATCTAATTGGTGAGCTTGAACTTTTGAATAAAATATACGGGGTCGTAACCGTAACGCCCGAAATTGCCAGTGAATACAACAAACAGCTTGCTGAGTGGTTCGAAATTTTGGAGCCAAATAATAAAAAGTACCAACAGATTTTAGAAAACTCGCTGGACAAAGGTGAGGCAAGTGCTATTGCATTGGCTCTTGAACACATTAATTCCCTGGTTGTATTAGATGAACTAAAGGGGAGAAAAATTGCAGAGAAGTTGGGACTAAAAGTTACTGGTACATTGGGTATTTTAATTGAAGCGAAGCAAAGTGGTCACCTTAAATCGGTAAAAGATTGTCTAAATCAATTTAGGCAGACTCGTTTTAGAATTAGCACTGAAGTGGAACGAATAATTTTACAAAAATCAGGAGAGCTGTAGCAATGGTCTCAAAAACATTTGGCAGTGCGGTTCATGGGGTAGATGCGAAGACCATCACGGTAGAAGTGGATGTAACGCAAGGGCAAAAATTTTTTCTTACCGGCCTGCCTGATAATGCCATCAAAGAAAGTCAGCACCGAATAGAATCTGCGATCAAGAGCTTGGGATATTTTTTTCCTCGCAACAAAGTAGTCGTCAATCTCGCGCCAGCCGATGTTCGAAAAGAAGGATCCGCCTATGATTTGCCGATTGCACTTTGCATCCTCGCGGCATCGGGGCAAATCTCAAGTGAGGTATTAGAAAAATACGTGATCATGGGCGAGCTGTCGCTTGATGCAGATCTTCGACCCATCAAAGGCGTATTGCCTATCTCCATCCAATCGCGCAAAGAACAATTCAAAGGATTCATACTTCCGAAAAAAAATACACGCGAAGCGGCAATCGTCAATAATTTAGACATTATTGGTGTAGAAAATTTGCGCGAAGCGATTGACTTTGTTGAGGGCAAATTGCCCATTGAGCCACTGGTGGTAGACACACGCGATGTGTTTCAAAGCAAAGTGAACAGCTACGAAGCAGATTTTAAAGACGTGCAAGGGCAAGAAAATATTAAGCGTGCGTTAGAGATTGCCGCGGCCGGTGGCCACAACGCTATCATGATCGGGCCGCCCGGTGCGGGAAAAACCATGTTGGCCAAACGCTTGCCTTCAATTCTTCCTCCGCTTACGTTACACGAGGCACTGGAAACAACCAAGATTCACTCCGTGGCTGGCAAGGTGGGCGCAGACGGAACACTGTTAACCACGCGGCCATTTCGATCACCCCATCACACCATATCGGATGTTGCCCTTGTAGGGGGAGGTGGAAATCCACAACCCGGAGAGATTTCGTTGGCGCACAATGGCGTTTTGTTTTTGGATGAACTGCCAGAATTTAAACGCACGGTTTTGGAAGTAATGCGCCAGCCGATGGAAGAAAGGCGTGTGACAATTTCGCGGGCGAAAGTATCGATTGATTACCCCGCCAACTTTATGCTGGTGGCGAGTATGAACCCCTGCCCTTGCGGATATTATAACCATCCTGAAAAAGAATGTGTGTGCGCCCCGGGCGTGGTGCAACGCTACCTGAGCAAAATCAGTGGGCCGCTACTCGACCGCATTGACTTACACGTAGAGGTGGTGCCGGTAAGTTTTGACCAGATGACCACGCAACGCAAAAACGAAAGCAGCGAAGTGATTCGCGAACGCGTGGTGAAAGCGCGTGAGCTGCAGAGCGAGCGATTTAAAAACCAAAGCGATGTGTACTGCAATGCCATGATGCCGAGCAACATGGTGAAAGATATTTGCCAGATCAACGAAGCGGGCCGCGCGCTGCTGAAAACCGCGATGGAGCGATTGGGTTTGTCTGCACGCGCCTACGACCGCATCTTAAAAGTGTCTCGCACCATTGCCGACTTGGCGGGTTCACCCGAAATAAAGATTGAACATTTGGCCGAGGCCATTCAATACAGAAGTTTGGATAGAGAGGGATGGGCGGGCTAACCATTTCTAAGATTCAACACTTAGCAACGTGGAGCCAGTAACTTATTAGTTGATACCCACCACTCTCCAAAAAAAAATCACTCAGGCATTTTTAACATCCTCTGAATCTCTGCACTAATCAAACGATATGTCACCATCTCATCTGGGAACTGTGCTAATTTAGTGTATAAGATAACCTTAGATACTTTTCCATCTCTCCCAACAGTCAGTGTGACTGGAAATGCGTTGATGTTCAGCTCTGAAATGATATTTTCTGAATCTGGAACAACATCATAAAACATTGTTTGAGTCGTCTTTTTTGTTGCCTTCCTTTTTAAGCCATTGTCGATGGTCTTTTCAAATGATTCGGTCAATTTGAGTTTTCCATCTTTGCAAAAAGAGATGAACACAAAATCTCCCTTCTTTGAATCTTCATGAATTAAATTCAAATCAGGTATTTCCTCATAACAATTTGGGCAGCCTATAAACCAAAAATTTAAAACCATTGGCTTGCCTATCAGGCTTTCCGAATCAAATTTGATTCCTTCCAGAGAATGAACGCAAAACGAAGGAATCGTTTTGCCAACCAAGTGAGAGAAGTATGGCGGTTCAGGTACGCTTAATATGTTCTGAATTGTAGAATTCAATTCATCTGCTGGCTTACCAATAGCTACCTGATTTTGATTCAAAGATTGACACGATGAGCAAAAGACGAATGCAAAACAAAGAATAATTTTAGTACCGTTTCTTTTAACTAGCATGAAATGCTACTTTGATTGACATCCTGATTTACTTCCTATAATCCAACGCGGGTTTTCGATCTCCCAACAAAGGCTCATAAACAAATTTGTCGCCTACGCGCTTCTTAAATTCAGCCCATGCTTCCTCTGTTATTTTTGGATCGGTGAAGGCATCAATCATTGAGCCGGCCATTGTCTTTGCGGCTACCAACATGCCTTTCGTACCAATGGTCGTTCCGCCCGCGGCCACTGCTTGCCAACTGTGGGCAGCCGTGCCCGGCACCCAAGTGGCAGTAGAGAGGCCTGCTGTGGGCACCACCCAACTCACATCGCCTACATCGGTGCTGCCACTGGCTTGCTCTTCTTTCGTTCCAAATTTTTCAATCTCGGCCGTAGTGCTCAGTGCCGGTGGTGAAGAAAACGTTTGTTGTATTTTGGCCGCAAATTCTTTTTCAGCGTCTGTCAACGTGTAGCCACCCACCGATTGTAAATTATTGTTGACCAGTTTTGCCAATACTTCGTTATACAATAAGTCGTAAGTGCCGCCTGTAATTTCCACTTCGTAGCGCGTGCCTGTGCCAATGGCTGCACCTTGGGCGGCTTGCGTCACGCGTTCCCACACTGATTTTACTTGATCGCGATTGGGATGACGTACATAATAATACACTTCTGCAAAAGCAGGCACAACATTGGGCGCCTCGCCACCGCGGGTAATCACATAATGGATTCTTGTTTTGTCGTTCACATGTTCGCGCAACATGTTTACCATTGCATTCATGGCTTCCACCCCATCCAATGCGGAGCGCCCGCGCTCGGGTGAACCGGCAGCATGGCTTGCCACGCCATAGAAGCGAAACTTTCCAGATTTATTTGCCAGCGCACCGCTGCCAAACCTGGCAGAGTTTATTGCCCCCGGGTGCCAATGAAAAACCAAATCCACATTTTTGAAAAATCCATCACGCACCATGTACACTTTTCCCGATCCGCCTTCTTCTGCAGGGCAACCGTAAAACTTAATGGTGCCCGATTTCTTGTTGGCTACCAACCAATTTTTTACCGCAATGGCCGCTGCCGCAGATGCTGTGCCAAACAAATGATGACCACAGGCATGCCCGGCCTTTTGGCCAACAATCGGTTTTAGTTCTGGAACAGCCTCTTGGGAAACTCCCGGCAATGCATCAAACTCTCCCAACACGGCTATCACCGGCTTGCCAGAACCAGCAGTCGCAATAAATGCAGTAGGTTCACCGGCCACACCTGCTTCAATGGTGAAGCCCGCATCTTTCAATGTTTGCTGCAACAAGGCAGAACTTCTCTCTTCCTGATAGCCCACTTCGGCAAAGCCCCAAATCTTTTTGGCTGTAGTAGCATAGAGTTCTTGCTTGTCGTCAATGGATTTAATTGCTGCCTGCTTGGTTGTTTGGGTATAACCAACATATGCAGTGAAGGTGAACGCAAAAATTAGAATCAGTTTCATGGTAAGTTTTTTATTGATGGTGCTAAGAACAATTAGGTTGTCAGTTTGAGTTTGGCGAAAACTGTATTTGTTTTTTTAAATCGGCTTCGTCACGCTCAGCCTGACATTGCTTTGATTTTACGTAACATCAGTTGTTCAAGTCGCCAAGAAAGTTAATTGATTTCTCGCTGACTTAACTATACCGTTTATAAAATCTTCCAGCCGGCTTATTAGATATTTTGTTAGCTTTATTTTTACCAAAGCCATTCCTATGAAAAGAGTATTACTACTACTGTCTGCAACAATACTTGCTTTTGCAGTCTATGCCCAACGCGAAATCAAAAAAGCACCAGAGGTTAAAGAGGGTGACGGACCCTTTACGCAACTTATCATTCGCGGTGTGATGTTGATCGATGGAACAGGTGCTCCACCCGTGGGCCCTGTTGATATTGTGGTGAAGCAAAACCGTATTGTGAACATTGTGAGTATCGGGCTGCCTACACCGGGCATGGCAAGCGAAGGCAACCGCCCAAAGTTAGAGCCGGGCGGCAAAGAACTTAACTGCGAGAGCATGTATTTGATGCCTGGCTTTGTAGATATGCATGGGCACATCGGTGGCGGCCAAGCCCCAATTGCCGAATATGTATTTAAGCTTTGGATGGCACATGGTGTTACCACCATTCGCGACCCCGGCTCTGGCAATGGATTGGAATGGGTGCTCGACCAAAAAAATAAGAGCCAACAAAATCTGATTACGGCTCCGCGCATCAAGGCGTACGTCACGTTTGGTTCGGGTGCGAAGGAGCCCATCAGAACGCCAGAAATGGCGCGCGCGTGGGTCAATGAAAATAAATTGAAGGGTGCTGATGGCATCAAGTTTTTTGGCGCTGCACCAGACATCATGAATGCTGCTTTGCGCGAAAACAAAAGAATCGGATTGCGCTCTGCGTGCCACCATGCACAGTTGGGGGTAGCCCGCTGGAATGTGGTTCAATCGGCAGGAGCCGGCCTTACCACCATGGAACATTGGTACGGATTGCCCGAAGCCATGTTGCCAAATTCCAGTATTCAAAACTATCCGCTGAGTTACAACTACTCAAATGAGCAACACCGTTTTGAAGAGGCAGGTCGTTTGTGGAAACAAGCTGCCGCACCCTACACACCAAAATGGAATGCCGTGATGGACACATTGCTGAAATTAGATTTCACGTTGGATCCTACGTTTGATACCTATGAGGCTGCACGCGATCTGCACAAAGCGCGAAGACAAGAGTGGCACGAAACGTATACACTTCCTCAGCTGTGGGCATTTTATCAACCCAGTCGCGTGGCGCATGGTTCGTTTTGGTTTAGTTGGGGAACAGAACAAGAAGTGGCGTGGCGCGAAAATTTCCGTTTGTGGATGACCTTTGTAAATGAATACAAAAACCGAGGCGGCCGCGTGACCGCGGGA
This sequence comes from Bacteroidota bacterium, assembly GCA_018267275.1. Taxonomy (GTDB): domain Bacteria; phylum Bacteroidota; class Bacteroidia; order Cytophagales; family Cyclobacteriaceae; genus ELB16-189. The sequence goes on from JAFDYV010000006.1 coordinate 35,501, forward strand.
TCAGACAACGCATTTATCTTTCAGCTCTATGGGTTTGGCTACATCCGCGAGTTGGAGTTGCTTCGCGAAGCAGGGTTTCACCCACTTGAGGTGATTCGGTCGGCCACGTTGTATGGCGCACAGGCTTTGGGCATGGACAAAGAAATTGGTACGGTTGAAATTGGCAAGCTCGCTGACTTTGCCATCGTTGATCAAAATCCGCTGGAAAATTTGCAGGTGCTTTATGGCGTGGGCGCCATCAAACTGATGGATGATAATTCGGTGAAGCGTGTGGGCGGTATTAAATACACCATTAAAGACGGGATCATTTACGATGCCAAAAAGTTGTTGGCCGATGCTAAGAAAATTGTGGACGAAGAAAAGGCCAAAGCCGGTTTTGTGTTAAAGCAGCCGGGGATAGACTAACGATTGCCATCTCTGGCTTTTTTCATACTTTTGCCGACCTGAATCACGACTTGGCCTCGTAGTTCAATGGATAGAATAGAAGTTTCCTAAACTTTTGATACAGGTTCGATTCCTGTCGGGGCTACAACTTTCATCAATTGATGGCACAAATCCATCGGTGCTCTTTTATCACTTTCTTATTTGCAGTCGCATTGGCTGGCGTTCACATGGCAGAGGGTAAAGCGACAGAACCGAATCAGGCATTACTTGCCCTTTCATCAACTTTCCTTTCGCAAGTGAAATCAGGCGACTCGCTCACCGAGACGCTCAATCAATTACGACAGTACTCGACCAACGAATTAATTGCAGGTCTCAACAACGATAACGCTCGAAAACCTTTTGGGTAAACTTGTACAATGCTTGGTTCCAAATCTTGGCGCAACGCGGGTTTACCAAGCCAAAAATATTTACGACTAAAGCCATTGAATTTGCCGACCGCACATTTTCACTTGATGAAATAGAGCACGGCATCCTGCGGAAGTATCGTTGGAAGATGAGCCTCGGTTATTTGCCACAAGTTCGGCCTGGTAAGACAATCAAAAAACTTGCAGTAACACAAATCGATTTTCGCATCCACTTCGCGCTCAACTGTGGTGCCAAAAGTTGTCCACCAATCCGTTCGTACGAATATTCTAACATTGATCAACAACTTGAACTCGCCACCTCATCATTCTTATCAACTGAAACAGAAATTGATGAAAATCAAAAATCGGTGCGCGTTACAAAATTAATGCAGTGGTTCCGTGCCGACTTTGGTGGAAAAAGTGGCATCAAGACCATCGTAGGTCGTTACCTTAAAAAGGATATTAATGATTTTACGATACGCTACCAGAAGTACGACTGGAGTGCACGCCTCGCTTTCTATGCGGACGAAGCAAAAGCGAAAGACTAATTCGAAGCGCCAGCTAACAAATAAAGTACAGCCATGCGCACGGCCACACCGTTTTCAACCTGGTCGAGAATGATGGAATGATGAGAATCAGCCGCATCGCTGCTCAATTCCACACCCCGATTGATCGGCCCCGGGTGCATGAGCACAATTTCTTTCTTTAAATCGTCAAGCATTTTTTTGTTGATACCGTAGTAAAGGCTATACTCACGCAACGAAGGAAAATACTTGATTTGTTGACGCTCCAATTGAATGCGGAGCACGTTCGCCACATCGCACCACTCCAGCGCTTTTTGTACTTCCAACTCTACTTTTACACCCAAGGAAGAAATATACTTTGGGAGCAGCGTGGGTGGCGCACATACCATCACTTCTGCACCCAACTTCTGGAGCGCAAAAATATTTGACAAGGCGACCCGGGAATGTAAAATATCGCCAATGATTGCAATTTTCTTTCCACTGACCGAACCCAATTTCTCGCGAATCGAAAATGCATCGAGTAGCGCCTGCGTGGGGTGCTCGTGCGTGCCATCGCCTGCGTTGATGATGTTTGCTTTGATGTGGCGTGATAAAAAATGCGGTGCGCCCACACTGGCATGGCGCATCACCACCATATCTACCTTCATCGCCAAAATATTGTGAACAGTATCAAGCAACGTTTCGCCTTTTTTTACAGATGAGTTGGAGGCCGAAAAATTCACCACATCGGCCGACAATCTTTTTTCTGCAAGCTCAAAAGAGAGCCTGGTTCGCGTAGAGTTTTCAAAAAAAATATTGGCGATAGTTACATCGCGTAATGATGGAACCTTTTTGATGGGGCGGTTGATGACTTGCTTAAAATTATCGGCTGTTTCAAAAATCAATTCAAGGTCTTCGCGGGTAAGGTTTTTAATTCCCAGTAAGTGGCGTTGACTTAATGTTGACATGACTTCAGTTTGTGTTGACCAACCAGATTTTATTTTGTTTATGCCCTTGTGCTTCCAACTCTACCAATACCCGCTGTGTATCCAGTGTATCTACTACTTTGCCCACGTAGTCGGCTGCCACGGGCAGATCGCGCGTAAACTTTCTATCTACCAACACCAGCAGCTCAACCTTTGACGGACGGCCAAAGGCCATCATCGCATCTAAAGCAGCCCGCACAGTGCGGCCAGTAAAAAGTACATCGTCAATCAACACTACTTTCTTGTCTTCGATGATGAAATCGACTTTTGTCTCGCTGGCCTTGGCGGGAATTTCCCTTCGCCTAAAATCATCGCGGTGGAAAGTGGTATCTAAATACCCCAGCGGTATTTGCTTTTTGATGATTTTCTGAAGTTTGGCATGAACCAGTTGCGCCAAGAAAATGCCCCGGGGCTGAAGCCCTAAAATAACAGTCTCGTCAAAATTGCCGTGATTCTCAATTAATTGATGGCAAAGGCGGTTCAGCGTGATATCTAACAGGTGGGAATCTAGAACCAGCTTTTTCTTCATGTGAGATTGCCGAGGCGAATGTAGGGAAAAACCCCGATAGCTTACCGATATCGAATCTTATTTATAAAAAAAACCCGTTTCTTAATGTCGGCCAACCGGTCGGGCGATACTCGTATATTTTGAAATCCGCTCGCTAACAAATGGTTGCCATACCAATACTGCAACCGATTGGGCTGAACGTCCTTTTTGCTCACATAATCGGTCGGGCTGAGCATTTTTATTTCATCAGCCGTTTTGCCTTCCAACACTTGGCTGCCTTGAATCACTTTGCTGCGGATGAGGTTTTGATAAAAATAGATCAAGTCAATGTGGTCATTGGTAGGCGCAATTTTTACAAACTGCTCAAGTTGAAAAGATTTGGCGTCATTTATTTCAAAGCTGTTGTCCCAAATTACTTTCCCTTTGCTGTCAAAACCAATCGCGATGGCGTGGGTGTATTGGAAGCCATCAAAAATCTGGTCAGAACGGTATGGTGAATAAAACTGATAACCTCCCACGCGTTGGTACCCGAAAAATGCCGGGTTAGTATTGCGCGTTTGGTAAACGTAACGGGGATAAAAAGCCTCGCCTAACATTACAAATTGATCGCGGTAAGGAATCACTTCTTGCACTAAGAATCGGTAATTGAATTTAATGCGTTTACCTTTTATTCGCTTACGCTCAATTCTCTTCTTCACTCGCTTTTCTTGGTTCACACGCATAAATCGAAAGAAGTTTTGCAAATCAGCAAAGTTGTAATAGCGGGTTGTATACTCACCATAAGGCGAAATGGTAGAAACAAAAATCCCACGAGAATATTCGGTGTTTCTCCCATAAACTCCGGCTACCAGCATATGATTGTCTGTTGTTTTAACACTTCGGCCAAAAAGCAGGCTGCGTTTTTCTTGTGGCTCCAGCACGGTTGTTTTCAACAAATCACCATCTTGGTTGTAATTGCGGAGCCATAGGCTCTTTCTTTTTTGTTGATTGTTTGCGCTGATAATAATGTCTACCGAAAAATCATCATTCACTTTTATTTGGTTGATCTCGCCTGGTTCATTGAAAAATCCAGGTAATATTTTCGACTGCTTTTTTGAAAGGGAATAATGCAACACCAACGGCCGGTAGTTGTAGTAACCTCCAATCAACAGCGCACCATTGGTTGCTGTAAACTCAGTAGGCTTAAATGGAATGATATTTTTTACTGCGTGGGTCAAGTACCTGCCATCACGAATATTCAGCTCTACTACCAAGAAGCCAATGACCGGATTGTAGGAATGACTCAGTAACAAGAAAAGTTTTTCCTGGTAAACATGTGCAAAGGAGATTGCGAAAAATTTCTGCACGCTGATGTATCCCTTCCAAACCTCTCTCAGGGCGGTATCCATTCGAATCAATTCAATTTGATCAATACCCTGACCTTGGTTCTTGCTGTAGGCGACCACTCCTAAGCTATCAGCCGGGGCAATCTTGTACACTTCGCCTTCCTGGTTCACGGGCATTTCCCATCTTGCTGTCTGCTCTACCTGTGCATGCAAGCAAAATGCATTGAGCCAGATTCCCAGCAGGCTACTCCACCGAAATTTTGTTGATAAAGAAAACATCCCTGTTGCCTTTTTCCGGGTTTTTGATTGTTTGATAACCGTAGACAATCATTTGTGAACCAAACCAATGGCGCACAGTGGCGGCATCATCGTCCGATCGAATACTTTCAGTAGGTGATTGTAGTTCGATGGTCTTCTTTTCGTTGATGAGGGCAACTCCATCGTTTTGGCTGATTTGCCATGTCAGCTCTTTTTCTTTGCTTGATACAATTGCCACTTTATTTTTTGCGAAAACAAAATCCGAAACTTGATCTGTGGAAACTGTTTTTATTTCATCCAATTTGCATCCATGATCAGCTTGCAGCATGCCTTTAGCGTCTAGCGCAATAACGCTTGCCTGCAACATTTTTATTTCCACAGTGCCGGAATTATAGAATCCCGGATTGTAAAAATATGGCGCATTGTAGAGCCGATAAGGGTAGCCAACGCCAGGATAAAGTCCGTAGGGGTAAGGCATGCCACTATATGGATAGCCATTGTAACGATTGTAATTGTTCAACTGGGTTGAGGACGAGTGGGCTTCCAGAAAAAACAAAAAACCTTCTTTGGTTTCTTCTATCCGCACCGGGCTGGCTGCCACCCGAAAGTCGGGTAGCTTGCCTGCGGCACGCCTGCTATCTGCCTTTGCTTTTGTTTTGGCCTGCCGCTTGGGCGATAGGTATGCCAAAAAGTTATTGAGCTGTGCAAAATCATAATAATTGATTTTTTGCTCGTTGTACGGATCAACCGCCACCGAAAAAAAACCTGCAGCCAGCTGATTGACTCCTTCCGTCCAAGTGCCAGCAATCAGCAACTCATCGCGCAACAGCGTACTGGTAACTGCCGACAATATTGTTTTATTGCTTTCCACCTCAATGGCGTCATCCAATAACAGCGTGCCGGTGTGATCAAATGTTTTGATCACCAACTTCTTTTTCACTTTGCTGGGACTCTCTGACAACACGATATTAAATGTATTGTTGGTGTTCACCCGCACATCAAGCAGTTGGGTGTTTTTTACAAAAAGGCCCGGCACAATCTTGCCTTGGTCGCTATCAATGTCAAAAAGTAAAATTGCAGGCTCTGAAGAAATGTAGCCAGCCAGGATTGCCTTGTTTTCTATTATGTTAAAGTGACTTAGCCGGATGGCCAACTGTGGGTCGTAGGCGTGTACCTCAACGCCCTCGTTACCATCGCCCATTTTTAAAACCTTTAAGTCACCAGAGTCTGTTTCGCCATAGCGAAAGAGAAAATAAACAAACCCATCGCGAAAATCGTGGCCAATAAAATTGTAACGGTTGTCAACTGAAATTTCTCGGGTCCACTTTTCTTTTAGCAACGTATCAAGAGCGATAATCTCCCAAAAGCGTTTCCCTGCCTCGTATTTCTGTTTATCGTGCACCAAAGCTAGCCCTTGTGCACCCATCGAGATAACAGTGTAGTTGTGCGAACTGTTTTTGAGTTCGCGCTCCCAACGGCCCGTTTGGCTTACTTGGGCATAGGTACACCAAGTGAAAAACAAAACACCAATCAGCAGTAACCCCTTCATTATTTTTCAGAAAGCAATAAAATCCAATCAAACTCTTCGGCCTTTACGGGTTGTACCGAAAGCCGCGAATTGTTCACCAACACCATGTTCGCAAGCCTTTTGTCTGCTTTAATGGTAGCCAAATCAACCGGGTTCTTCAATTTTCGTTTTGGCTTCAATTTCACAGCCACCCAATTGTTGTCTTTGGGATCGGGGAATGCTTCTTTACTTACTTCGGCAATGGCCACAATAGCTTTGCCCTCGTTGCTATAGTAAAAGAATGCCAGATCACCTTTCTTCATGGCCTTCAAATTGTTGCGCGCCTGAAAATTGCGCACGCCATCCCAAGTCGTTTTTTTGTCCTTCACCAAGTCATCCCAACTGTACACATCAGGTTCGCTTTTCACCAGCCAGTAATTCATAAAAATTTTTCTCACTAATGTAGGAAAAATAGTTTGTTGAAGATATGATGAAAAACCAAATAAGATTCCATAAAAACGTTGCGACTTTGCGACTTTGCTTGCAACTTGCTGTAAGATGAAAATTCTAATCCTTCGCTTTTCTTCGATTGGCGACATTGTCCTTACCACGCCTGTGCCACGGGTGTTGAAAACCCAACTGGAGGGCGCAGAAATTCACTACGCAATCAAAAAACAGTATGCTGACATTGTGCGAAACAATCCGTATGTAGATAAAGTGCACGAACTTGAAAAAGAGTTGAGCCCGTTGATTGCCGCCTTGAAACGTGAAAAGTTTGATTGCCTAATCGATCTACACAACAACTTACGCACGCGCATCATTAAATGGAGGCTGGGGGTGCGCTCGTACAGTTTCCAAAAGTTGAATATTGAAAAGTGGTTGCTGGTGAATTTAAAAATCAACAAACTACCCAACCTACATATTGTAGACCGATACCTGGCCGCAGCCCAGCCACTTGGCGTAAAAAATGATGCCTTGGGTTTGGACTATTTCATTCCCGAGAAAGACGAGGTGCCGCTAGAGTGGTTGCCCGAAACCCACCGCAAAGGCTACGTTGCTTACGCGATTGGCGCACAACACGAAACAAAAAAATTGCCACTGAAACGCATGATTGAGTTGTGTGACAAAATCAACAAACCGATTGTGTTGCTGGGCGGTAAAGAGGACCGCGACAATGGTGAAAAGATCCAAGCTTTTTTTGAAAAGCACGAAGGCTCGCACGCTTATGAACAAGGATTGCAGGAGCTGGGCAAGAAAACAATCATTTACAACGCCTGTGGATTATACAACCTGAATCAATCTGCCAGCCTGGTCAAGCAAGCTCGGTATGTTTTTGCGCACGACACTGGGCTGATGCACATTGCGGCCGCACTTAAGAAAGAGGTTTTCAGTATTTGGGGCAGTACGATACCTTCCTTTGGCATGTATCCCTATCGCACCAAGTTCACCGTGTTAGAAAATACAAAACTCGATTGCCGCCCGTGCTCAAAAATTGGGTTTGACAAATGCCCCAAGGGTCACTTCAAGTGCATGAACGAGATGGTTTTTGATTTTTATTTGCCGTAAAAGCCCAATTATTTTTTGCAATTTTCAAGAAAGAGTTTCTCAACCTTTGAATTGGAGCGACTTATTTTTCCAAGCAAAACACAAGCTTGGGTTTTGTCGCCATTGCTTATTAGCAATTCACTCATGTGCAGCAACGCCTCATCGTAAGCGTCTAAAGCCACAATATCGAAACTCTTCTTACTATAGATCATCGACTGCTGAATGAATTCATAAAGGCACAATACATCTCGGTATCGCTCATTCGCTTCATCAAGTTTTCTTGCTCTATACAATTGTTCAGCTTGGTTGTTTGCCTCAACAATTAATCGATTGACTTTGGAGTAATCAAAATTGGGAAGGGTTTTTCTTGATTTAATAAGAAGCTGTAATCGGATAGAAAAATCAACTCTTTTTGAGCCTCGGTGCCCAGGCACCCATTTTTTTTTCAAATGAGCCACCATGGTTTTTAAACTATCTACTTTTGTTGCCGAAATGATTTTTGTGCTTATATTAATATCCGTCACCTCACCCGAACCCTTCAGTCGAAAGGTAATAGGAAGCAGTCCTGTTGTATCCGCATTCAAGAATCCGAATTGATCGCTAAGAACTCGGCAGATATCACCATTAAATCTTGGGGTAATCAAGGGTTTCTTAAACAGTGTTAAAGTGTCATTTCGCAGGAAAACCAATGTCGTGTCTTCTAAGTGTTTTTGCCTGAGAATCCTCTCGAAATGAAAAAATGCGTTATCCCGCTCTAGAATCATCTCATTGAAATCAATAAAATGAATGGCATAGTTGGGATCTAAATTCGTGCGCGTACGAACTAAAAACAATTGGCGGTTTTCAACATAATAATCAAAAGACTCCGTTGGGAAGAGTTCTGAATTCTGAAGTTGGTTAACAACAGTCCCGCCTCTTCGTGAAAATGTGATATCTCTAAAAAAAATGAATTGATTGGTTATTTGACCATTCCGGTTTGTTACTTTTTTGAAAAACCAATCCCCCAATACTAATTCCTTTTCTTGAGCAAGAGCAAACTGAAAAAAAACTGACAAGAATACGGCCCAAAAAGATGTTGTAAGTTTTTTCATATCTTCAATCGTAAATCTATGTTTAATAAATTTTATTTGTAAAGCCTTCACAAAAGTTTCTAGCTGAAATGTTCCACTGGACGCCTTTTGCTTTAGTTCGTATTGCCCTGTTCTTCATTGCAGGCATTTTATTGGGCGTCTATCAATCTCAACTTTTTATGCAGTGGCACAGTGTTATGGTGGCCATAACATTCACCATTTTCTATTTCGGGGGATATTTCTTTTGGCGAGGTCGCGCATTATCAACAACAAGTGGTGTGTTGGGTTTGGCAGCTGTTTTCTTTTTCGGGTATGCGCACATTTTACTTCAAACCGATCGATTACAGGCTGACACATTTGTCAACAATACTCAACCGGTAAAATCATATACGGTAAAGGTGCGCAGCGTTCCGGAAGAGAAGGCCAATTCTTGGAAGATAGAAGCCCAAATTACATCTTATCAATCTGAAGCGTGGATGCCCACCCGCGGCAAAGTATTGCTCTACATAAGCAAAGAAATGGGAGAGCCCACTTGGAACTACGGTGATGAAATTTTGATTAAAGGTTCACCACAGTTACTTCAACCTCCCGCCAACCCGGGCGAGTTCGACTTCAAACGCTTTTTGAGTTTTAAGAATATTTATCATCAACAGTTTGTGAGAAAAAATGAAGTTGCATTTGTATCGCCAACGCGACAAAAAGGGTTCATTTACTATTCACACCAGGCGCGCAAGTGGGCAGCCGAAAAAATCAATCAGTTTATTGCAGGTAAACAAGAGCAAGCCATTGCAGCGGCCTTGATTTTAGGCGTTACCGATGGCATCGATAACGAATTGCAAAACGCCTACGCGGCCAGTGGCGCCATGCACGTGCTGGCAGTTTCGGGCTTGCATGTGGGCATCATCTATGCAATGTTGCTATTTCTGTTGAAGCCTCTGCAAAAACGCAGTTGGGGCAGGTGGTGGATTGCCGGAATCAGTTTGTTTTGCTTGTGGTGCTTTGCATTTGTCACCGGACTGTCGCCATCGGTGTTGCGTGCCGTGGCTATGTTCTCTTTTGTGGCGGTAGGTCGCCCTTTTGGCGCACGCACAAATATTTACAACACCCTAGCCGCCTCTGCCTTTGTGCTGCTTATCTATAACCCTTACCTCATCATGTCGGTGGGCTTTCAACTTTCTTACCTGGCAGTATTGGGTATTGTTTACCTGCAGCGTCCACTTTACCGATTGTGGGAAACCGAAAGCAAGTTGCTGGATTGGGTTTGGCAGATTACTTGCGTTTCGATTGCCGCACAACTCACCACATTTTCGCTCGGTTTACTTTACTTCCACCAATTTCCAGTATACTTTTTGATTTCTAACCTTTTTGTGATTCCGCTTTCTACTTTGATTTTGGTTTTGGGCATTGGGCTGTTGGCCATCAGTCCATTTACTTGGTTGGTAACTTGGTTGGGCAAACTGGTAGCAGGATTGATTTGGCTTTTAAACGAAGTGGTTTTTATAACTGAACGCTTGCCATTGAGCATTATCAACAACATCCACATCACCACATTTCAATGTTGGTTGCTAATGGCCATGCTGGCTTCACTGTTTTTCCTTTTTCAATTTAGAAAAATTGAGTGGCTGTACGTTAGCGCCCTTTCATGCTGTGTTTTTGCCGCGTTGCAATGGAAGCACTTTTTTGATTTTGTCAACCAGCACACCTTTACCGTGTACCAAATCAACAACCGTGTGGCCTTTGAGTGGATGGATGCCGGCCAATCTTATTTCTATTGCGATTCGGTTTTAGCAAACGATGAGGAGAGAATACGGTTTCACATTCGTCCGAACAGGCTTTTGCATCAAGTAAGCCAGGTGCACACGAAGATACCCTTTCAACGGACCCTTGCGGGCGGTGAAATCTATTGTTGGCGGGGCAAAGTTTTTGTGCACTGGACCAACCAGGATAACCCCACGCCATTGGCTGCCGATTTTCAAATCATCAGCCACAACGCGCGCGCAAAGCCCCAAGCCGGTAAAACTATTTTAGATGGAAGCAATTCGACCTATCTTTCCAAAAAAATTGCTGCTGCTCATTCTTCATCATTTTTTTCTACGGCCCAAACGGGAGCCTTCACCATAAAAAACTGATATGAACTTTGTTACCTACCATACCGAAAATCGCATCGGGTACATCACCCTCAACCGACCAGAAAAGCGAAATGCGCTGAGCCATGAACTGGTGATTGAATTGAAAGCTTGTTTTGCCAAAGCCGAGCAAGACGAACATGCGAAGATAATCGTGTTAAAAGCCAATGGCGAAGCCTTCTGTGCGGGGGCCGATTTAGGGTATCTACAAAAACTGCAGTCATTTTCATTTGAAGAAAACGTGGCAGACTCAAACCACTTGAAAGAACTACTGTTGCAAATCTACTTGCTCAAAAAAGTCGTAATTGCCCAAGTGCAGGGGCATGCCCTTGCAGGCGGCTGCGGTTTGGCAACGATTTGCGATTTTGTTTTTGCTGTACCCGAGGCGAAGTTCGGCTACACCGAAGTGAAAATCGGCTTCATACCTGCATTGGTGTCGGTATTTCTGATTAAAAAAATAGGCGAGCAAAAAGCAAAGCACTTATTACTCAGCGGTGAATTGGTGCAAGCACAATCTGCCGTAGAAATGGGTCTGGTTAGCTTTCTGGTTTCAAAAAACGAACTGGAAAAATCAGTGGAGGCCTTCGCACTAAAAATGATCCACAACAACTCCGGCCAATCTATGGAATTGACTAAACGGTTGATTGCCGATGTGCAATCGATGAAATTAGAAGCCGCTTTGGATCATGCCGCTCACCAAAACGCCAAAGCCCGCGCCACCGAAGACTGCAAGAAAGGAATTGCAGCATTTTTGAACAAGCAAGAACTGCGTTGGTAGCAGTTCTCTCTCGCCACCAGCCGAAAAACAACTATTGTGACCTCAATACTACCTCGATATTACCTTCAACAAAAAAATTGAAATTCAATCCGCTACATTAGTAGAAAAAAGATATGAAATACGCGGTGGTGCTTTTCAGTTGGTTGTTGGCTATATCTGTTTCTGGTCAGAATTATTCGGGCGATACCTGGGCGCAGGTCAAATCAAAAGGCGAAGGCAGCATATCGGTTGCCTATGTTGAAACCTTTGGTTTCGTGTATAAAGACGGCAATCAGCTAACAGGCGTCTGCGTAGACATCATGGACGATTTCGTGAAATTTGTAAACGACAAAAAGGGTGTGAAACTTTCTTCCCAATTTGTTGGAGATGGCTCTTCGTTCAAGGGCATGTATGACAAAGTAAAGTCATCAGCAGGTGGTGTGTTCGGCCTCGGTAACATTACCATTACCGAAGAACGCAAAAAAGAAGTAAAATTCAGTCCTGCTTTTATCACTAATCTCACCTTCTTAATTACGCAAAATAGCGTGGCCACCCTGGGCAAGATGGAAGACATGCCCAAAACTTTTGGAAAGCTAACGGCTTATGTAGCCAAGGGCACTGTCAATGAAAAGCGGATGCAAACACTTAAGCAAAAATATTTTCCAAATCTGAACATCGTACTTACCGCCAATAGTCAGGAGACGTATGAAAAAGTAACTACTGACACCAATGCCTTTGCCTATTTGGATTTGGCTTTTTACTTGGAGTCAGTGCAAAACCGGAAGCCGTTGAAGCGCCACCCCGTGGGCGACATCGCTGCCGATCAGTTTGGATTTGCCATGCCCTTGAACAGCGATTGGTACCCGTTGCTTGACGAGTTTTTCAAGGCCGATGGTGGATATACAAACTCCGCCCGTTACAAAGGCATCTTAAAAAAGCATTTGGGCGAAATTGGCGTGAAGTTGCTGCAATCGGCAGGCAAATGACAAGACTGTCGCAATTCATCGCTATTTTTGAATTGTGACACCCGAACAAGTTTTACAACAATACTGGGGTTATTCGTCCTTTCGCACGCCACAGCGCGAAATCATTGAATCGATTCTGCAAAACCAAGATACGGTAGGCGTTCTACCAACTGGGGCTGGCAAGTCGGTGTGCTTTCAAGTGCCTACGCTGATGCGTGATGGAATTTGCGTGGTAGTCACTCCGCTCATTGCTTTGATGCAAGACCAAGTTGCGCAACTGAAACAAAAAGGCATCGCGGCCATCGCCATCCACTCTGGCCTTGGCCATCGTCAAATTGATATTCTGCTAGACAACTGCGTGCATGGACAGCAAAAATTTTTGTACGTATCGCCCGAGCGTTTGCAAACCGAACTGTTTCAACAGCGATTTGCCCGCATGAATGTTAATTTGATTGCCATTGACGAAGCACATTGCATCTCACAATGGGGCTATGACTTTCGGCCTCCATATTTGCAGATTGCGTCCCTTCGAGAAATCAAAGCCAATGTGCCCATCATCGCACTAACAGCATCGGCCACCAAACTGGTAAAAGCCGACATTATTGAAAAGCTGAAACTCAAAAGCCCGGCTGTCTATCAAATCAGTTTCGCACGCACCAATCTTTCACTGGTGGTGCGCAAAACTGAAACCAAAGAAAAAAAACTGCTTGATATCTTAAGGAAAGTTCCTGGCGCCAGCATTGTGTACGTGCGTTCGCGCAAAGCAACGATTACGCTCGATAAGTGGTTGAAGCGAAATAACATTTCATCTACACACTACCACGCTGGCCTCACCCATGCGCAGCGCGAGGAACACCGACGTGAGTGGTTAGAAAACCGCTGTCGCGTGATGGTGGCCACCAATGCGTTTGGTATGGGCATCAATAAACCTGACGTGCGCACGGTAATTCATATGGATTTGCCTGAAAGTCTGGAATCGTATTACCAAGAAGCAGGCCGAGCAGGGCGGGATGGCAAAAGATCTTACGCCACCATTGTCTTTCATGAAGTGGATGCGCAAGCGCTACAACACAAAACAGAGCAATCGCAACCACGGCTGGAGTATCTACAAAAAATATATCAGGGGTTAGCTAATTTTTTCCAGTTGGCAGTGGGCAGCAGCCAAGGTGAGAGTTTTGATTTTGATTTGGATGTATTTTGTGACAAGTTCTCATTCAAGAGCGCATCGGTATACCCCGCACTGAAAAAGTTGGAAGAAGTGGGATTGATACAGTTCAACGAAAGTTTCTTTCGACCTTCGCAAGTGCACCTATCCATCGACAAAAAGAAGGTTTATGAATTTCAGGTTGCAAACGAGCGTTTTGATGCCTTGATTAAAATGTTACTGCGCCTGTATGGTGGTGAACTGTACAGCGACTTTGCGACTATTTCCGAAAGCCAACTTGCACATGCAGTGAAGCAGTCGCTGGGCGAAGTAGAATTGCAGCTTCAGCAATTACATAATCTGCAGGTGCTGGTATATCAACCCGTTAAAGATAAACCTCAAATCACGTTTGTACTTCCGCGGCAAGATGCCGAACGCTTGCCGATAGACGTGCACTTGCTGGAAAGCCGTAGGCAACTGCACTTGAAAAAAATGCAAGCGATGATTGACTATGCCGAGCAATCGCACCGCTGCCGCATGCAAACCATTCAAGAGTATTTTGATGAAGTTACCTACAGCAATTGTGGCGTGTGTGATGTTTGCATTCGCAAAAAAAAGCGCGAGACATCGGCATTGCATGAAGATTATCGAGGGCAAATTCAATACCTGTTAAAACCCGGGCCAGTGTTGATTGACGACCTAGAAACCCAAGTGGCACCAGTAGACAAGGAGATTTTTGGTGAGGTGATACAAGAAATGTTAGAGAATGGCGAAGTTCGTTATGACGAGCATTGGCTATTGCACCTGGTAATCTAACACACATTGTTTTTTTTAGCCCTGTGATGTTTCTATTTTGCAAGCGAAAATGGCTCACCCAAAATACAGCATTGTTGTTCCAGTTTATAATCGCCCGGAAGAATTGCGGGAACTGTTGCAGAGTTTGGCTGCTCAATCATACCAAAACTTTGAGGTGGTGGTGGTGGAAGACGGCTCCACGCTCACGAGCGATTCGGTGGTGAGTGAATTTTCACAATTGTCAATACGTTATTTTATTAAACCCAACACGGGCCCCGGCCCCAGCCGCAATTTTGGTTTCGAAAAAGCAATTGGCGACTACTTTGTCATTTTCGACAGCGATTGTATTCTGCCACCTACCTATTTTGAAGTAGTTGAAAAATTTCTGAAAGAACAGCCGCTCGATGCCTGGGGTGGCCCCGATCGTGGCCATGAAAAATTTACAACCCTGCAGCAAGCCATGGCGTACACGATGTCCTCTGTTTTCACCACGGGCGGCATCCGCGGAAGCAAAAAGGGCATCGGCAACTTTCAGCCGCGCAGTTTCAACATGGGCCTATCACGGCAAGCATATGAAAAGACAAACGGCTTTCAGTTTGATCGATTTGCAGAGGACATTGAACTGAGCATCCGCATGAAAAAACTCGGGTTGCTGGTGGGCTTAATACCTGAAGCCTTTGTGTACCACAAACGCAGGTCTACCCTCGCCCAGTTTTTCAAACAGGTTTTCAATTTCGGGCGAGGCCGTGTGTTGGTGGGCAATCAACACCCGGGAGAAGTAAAATGGGTGCACTGGTTTCCGTTGGCCTACACCTTTGGGCTAATGGCAATGCCGATTTACTATTTTATCAATTACATTTTATTTGCTTTTGCCCTGAGTTGCTATTTGATTTACAGTCTGCTGATCTTTGCCGATGGTTTAAGCACTACCAGATCTTTGGTCGTGGCTTTACTCACAATCCCATCTTCGATCGTGCAACTTACAGGCTACGGCCTTGGTTTTCTGACACAACAAGTAAAATTATTACAGGCTAAAAAGTAGACCTGACGCACCATTTTCATTCATTAAGGCTTGAATAAGCTTATTATTTTGATAATATTGCACTAACCAAACCAAAACCTTACATGGCGAAAATGTGTACCAAGGCGCTCTGTGCGCTTTGTTTATCCACCACGTTGACGGTGGCACAGGCTGGCGCTGCCTTGCAAAAAGGCTATTACATTGTAGTAGCGGCTTACCGTGCCAACCAAGAAACTTTTGCAGAAAAGTACGCAGCCGAGTTGAACCAAGCCGGTCATCATTCACGGACTGGGTTTGATGCCAGCCGCAATTTTCATTATGTGTATCTTGACTATTTCACCGACTTTGATGCCTCGATCGACAAAATGTTGGAAGTGCGTAAGCAGGCCGGCTTTGCCGAAGCGTGGGTGCGTGTGATCAAAGAGGGAACGGAACCCGTAGCAGCGCAACAACCACCCACACGCGAAACGCCTCCACCACCTGCAAAAGAAACGCCAGCGGCAATAGAAAGAAAACCTGAACCCGTTCAGCCTGCGGCAACAACAGAGCAGCCCAAGCCCGAACCAATACAACAGCCTGCCCTCACGGTGCCGGCCACTGAGGTAGTGCCTAACCCAAAGGCTGATCCGGTGTATGTACCTCAAACTTTAAAAAATACGCAAGCATTCTTGAGTCTTTACAACGCCACCAACAATGAGTTGATTGATGGAGAAGTAGAAGTGATTGATGCGGAGCGCAGTCGATTGATTTTAAAAGCCAAGGGCAACGAATACTTGATTTTGCCGGATCCAAAAAGTAAATCAGGAAAGCTGCTATTGATTGGCAATGCTTTCGGGTATCGTAAAATTCAACACGAGATGAATTACTACGATACCGAAAAAGATACGCTGCAGCCAGACATTAGTTTGGTGGGCAACTACTACATGGTGCGATTTGAAATGGCCCGACTCCACAAAGGAGATATTGCCGTGCTATACAATGTTTACTTCTATAACGATGCCGCCATCATGCTGCCCGAGTCAAAGTACGAGTTGAATAAACTGTTGACCATGATGCAAGAAAACCCTCGCTACAAAATCACTTTACATGGCCACACTAACGGCAACGGCCGCGGCAAAATTATCCGCGTGGGTCCAAGTCAAGATTTCTTTAACCTGCGTGCTGATGATGTTGTAAGTGACAACGTTTCCGCAAAAGAATTGTCAGGCGCACGTGCGCAGGTAATCAAAGACTGGCTGGTTTCGCAGGGGCTTGCTGCCGACCGGATTGACGTGAAAGCGTGGGGCGGAACCCGCATGCTACACGACAAAAACAGCC
Source organism: Bacteroidota bacterium (assembly GCA_018267275.1). Classification (GTDB taxonomy): domain Bacteria; phylum Bacteroidota; class Bacteroidia; order Cytophagales; family Cyclobacteriaceae; genus ELB16-189. The sequence continues at coordinate 52,116 of JAFDYV010000006.1, forward strand.
AGCATGCACGTAGAAACGTGCGAGTAGAGGTGGAAGTGGTGGAAGAATAGCCATCCCCATTTTTGTTTCTCATGAAGACCCGGCTTGTAGGGTCTTTTTTTTTGTTACCACCATTTTTTTTGTTAACATTAACTTAACATTTGGTTCGACCTCACACCCTATCAATCTCATGACGTCAATCAAAATTTCTAAACGATGAAAAAGATTTTCAAAAGCTTTTCGCTCATCATCAACTACAAGACCTTTATCATTACCGCGCTGGCGGTATTATCAAGTTACTTGTGCTTTCACCTCAACCTTACGGCCAAGTTCCCGGATATGCTGGTAGGTGTAGCCATTGTTTTCCCCGTGGTGTTCTCGATTGGGTCGGCATATTCACGCAGGGAAACTGCGCTGCAGCGCTACTCCGATTTTAAGGGGCATGCCGTTGCCATTTATTTTGCTGCGCGCGATTGGTCGGGCAAGCAGGATGCCGACACGAGCACCAAGGCCATGGACAAGATTCATCAAATGCTACGACAAGTAAAGCACATGGTAAAACTGAAAGACGGTGCCGCCTGGACACTCGAGGAAAAAAATATGTATGCCATGTTTTCCAGGCTGTCTCAATTGACCATGGAATTTCGCGGCCACGGGGTACAAAGTGGTGAAGTCTCGCGCGTGAGCCAGTACGTAAGCAAAATGATTATCGCCTTTGACAATATTAAGATCATACACGCCTACCGAACACCGGTAACGTTGCGCACCTACAGCAAGGTGTTCATTTACATCTTCCCAATTATCTATGGACCCTACTTCGCCAGCACCTTCCACGATTACTCGGCACACCTGGAGTACGTGATGCCCGTGCTTTACAGTTTTATTTTAGTGAGTCTGGATAATATTCAAGACCACTTAGAAAACCCATTTGACGAAGTGGGCGAAGACGATGTGGTGATTGATGCAGACGAAACACTGGATCTGCTCAAATAAGAAAGCCACCCGGAGGTGGCTTTCAAAAAAAAACTAGTAACAATTCTGAAGGAGCAGCGACTGGAGGCCTAAGCAAATCGCTTTGCTACCTCATTCCAGTTTACCACATTCCAAAAAGCAGCGCAATAATCAGGCCTGCGATTTTGGTAGTTCAAATAATACGCATGCTCCCATACATCTAAACCGAGAATGGGAGTGCCTTTTACTTCGGCTACGTCCATCAACGGGTTATCTTGGTTGGGTGTAGAGGTGATGGCCAGTTTACCATCGGCACCTTTTATCAACCATGCCCAGCCAGAACCGAACCGACCCACAGCAGCAGCATTAAACTTAGTTTTGAACTCTTCAAAATTTCCGAATGCTGCATTGATCGCGTCTGCCAACGCACCCGTAGGTGCACCACCGGCATTGGGGGCCATAATGGTCCAGAACAAGCTGTGGTTGTAGTGGCCGCCACCGTTGTTGCGAACAGGTGCAGCGTATTTTGAAATGTTTTTGCAAATTTCTTCAATGCTCAAATTTTCTTCCGGCTTGCCGGCAACAGCATTGTTCAAATTGGTAACGTAAGCATTGTGGTGCTTGCCGTGGTGGATTTCCATGGTGCGTGCATCAATGTGTGGCTCCAGTGCATTGAATGCATAAGGGAGCGCAGGTAGTGTAAAGGCCATAATTATTTAATATTTACGATTTTAGATTTATCCTAACGACACCGTCAGGGTTTGCGAAGTCAAATATACCAACAAAATTCTTCAGCAAAAGTTTCGGCTTTTGTAAGAACGCTTACCTCCCCATCAACTCCCCCAATATCTTCAAACCATTCTCTACTTTGTTGTTCCAGGGCGTGCCATAACTGAGGCGGAAGTAATTTGAGAATTGGCTGCCTTGCACGGAGAAAATCTGCCCGGGGGCGATGCCAATGTTGTGCTTTAGTGCACGCTTGTGCAGTTTGAAGCCATCTGTCTTTTTATTCATCTCTACCCACAGCACAAAGCCGCCTTGCGGCCGCGTTACTTTTGTTTCTTCGGGGAAGTACTCAGTGATGGCCTGCTGGTATTGTAAACACTGGGTATGCAATGCCTTGCGCAGGTGGCGCAAGTGCAACTCGTAGCGACCGTTCTGTAAAAAATGTGCAATCGAAACTTGCGCCAATGTGTTAGTAGAAATGTTGTTCATCCGCTTCAGGCTAATCACTTTGTCTTTGAAGCGACCGGGTACTACCCACCCTACTCGGTAGCCGGGTGCCAATGATTTGGAGAATGATCCGCAGTGTAGCACCAACCCCTTCCTGTCAAACGACTTGCATGTGCGTGGACGTGTTTTGCCAAAATACATTTCACCATAAATGTCGTCTTCAATCAACGGTATTTCTTTTTTTGCCAACATGGCCACCAATTGCTTTTTCTTTTCATCGGGCAAACAACTGCCCACAGGATTGTTGAAGTTGGGCACAAACAAACAAGCTTTGATCCTGAATTTTGGTATCGCTCTCTCCAAATAATCAATGTCGATGCCCGTTGCAGGGTTGGTAGGAATTTCAATCACATTCAAACCCAAGCTTTCCATCACCCGAAAAATGCCGTAGTAGGTGGGACTTTCCGTGGCCACTGTATCGCCAGGTTTGGTTACCGCCTTTAGCGATAGTGCCAAAGCCTCCATGCACCCTGCTGTCACCACTACATCTTGCTCGCCCAGTACACCGCCCCAGTTAAAACCAAGCCGTGCAATTTGCTTACGCAACGTTTCGTTCCCCTGTACGTGTTCGTAACCCAAACAATGGTCGGCCTCGTGGTTCAACGAATACATCACCGACTTTTTCAATTTTGCAATGGGCAGCAAACTGTGGTCGGGTGCACTTACAGAGAACGATGTTATTTTGGTGGAACGTAAATCGTTATACACGCTGGTGATCATGTCATCGAGCGTTACGGGCAATATCTCGTTTGCCGGCTCACAACAGGTGGGTAAATCAAACGTGTGCCGTGGCGAAAACTTTACATAATAGCCCGATTGCGGCCGCGCTTCAATCAATCCTTTGCTCTCTAAGTGATAGTAAGCTTGAAAAGCCGTGCTCAAGCTGATGCCTTGTTCTTTGCTCAACGCCCGCACCGATAAAAGTTTGTCGCCCACCTTCAGCGTTTGTTTTTCAATCAGCGATTCAATGCGGTCGGCCACCTCATGGTAGAGGTGATCTGGGACAATATCGAGTTCGGTTTCCATGATGATTGTGAATTACAGATTTCAGATTCAAGACCTCAAATTCAAGACTACCCAATCTGAAATCTGAAATTTGTAATCTTGAATCAAAAGTGATATGGTCAAAAGTAATAAAACTGAAACTGTTATTCAAACGTATTTAACCACAGTTTTGTTGGTGAAATCAAATTGAGCAACAACTGGGTTGAGCCACGAGCTATGAAAGTTTTACTTCGTCTTCAATTCAAAACCATTATGAAAATAGGCGCAATCGTTGTCGGTTTATATGTGATCGCTAGTGTGCAAGCATTTGCCTCGCACGATTCCACAGAAGTGAAAAAACAAACGCCCGGTGCCCATTGGCGACTGACAGGCAGATTGCACAGCCAAGGCATCTTTACCTATGGAGGAAGGATGGGTAGCGATAACCCCACCTTTGACGTGAACTTTATATATGAACGAAAAAACTGGGGACTGTTTGTCTTCAAGGGTTTAGATATGGTTGATCACTACACCTTCTATAACTTTTCGTTGATTTCCATTTTCAAAAATTTCAGAGTTTCTAAACGAATAACGATTACTCCGTATGTCGGTTCATTTTTGGAGCAGGCCAATGACTTTGCTGACAGGGGCTCTGACGCGGTGTGCATCGTGATCACCTCGGTGCGCATCAACCAAAAACTAACGGCAGAACACATGGCACTTTTCGGCAATTTGATTTTAGAACCCGAAATGCGCGATTGGGTGAATCGTTTTCGGCTGACTTACAACCATAAGCATTGGGACGTTATCACCAGCTTTTGGCACAACAACCAGTTGCTTGATCAATCGAGCTACGCCACAACAGGTTTGAATATAGCATACAGTAGAATGAAGGTGGGCGAACGCGTGTTTTTGAGTGCAGGGATTACGGGCTTGGTCACGCTTCAAACATCAGACGAACAACTGAACCCTGCCCGTGATGCATTGATGATAACGCTGGGCGCCTCGTGGATACACTAAAACTGATATGGCTAAAATAGCTAAAACTGAAACTGTTATAAAAACGTTGAAACTAGCAACTTTGAACCTTCAATGCGCACGCGTAGAAAGATTTTCTTGATCGTTGGATTAATCGTAGCGATATTGGTTTGGGTGATGGAATGGTATTGAATCAAAAACAATCATCAGCATGACAACTCATTTATTGCTCCGCTCTCCCCTGCACGTTGTTACACAGGGTATCCATCTTTTCAACCTCGCATTTCACGATTGGAGTCAATCGCACGTGCAGCGGATGGGATGTGTAAAACCTTTGCCAAAAACAAAGCTTATCAAAGCGCAGCATTCGATTAACTTAGATAAAAATCCCTGGAGGTTCTAGTTTCCATCTTTTCTTACTATTGACATGAAGAACGAAAAAAACGTGTTGGCTTACTTGGCACTGGCAGCGGTATGCATCATTTGGGGAACCACCTATTTGGGTTTACGCATTGGTGTAACGCAGTTTCCACCTTTTCTTTTTTCTATTATCCGATTTTTAACAGCCGGCCCTATTTTAATTCTGTTGGTCCTGTTAAGCGGTCGCGCACAGTGGCCTGATAAAAAAGTACTGTTCAACCAGGCCGTGAGCGGGTTGTTTATGGTAACGCTTGGCATCAGCGTTGTAGGCTGGGCCGAAATGTATATCTCCAGCGGTGTGGCTGCAATTATCTGCTCAATGATGCCAATTTGGACAGTACTCATCAACGTTTTTGTTACCAAAGACGAACAGCCCAACTGGTTGATTATTCTAGGATTGGTCACGGGCCTCACAGGCATCGTTTTGATTTTTGGCGAACACCTGTCTGAGTTTTCAAACTCAAATTACACCGCAGGCATTGTGCTTACCTTTATTGCCAACCTATCGTGGGCTATTGGCTCCATCTGGATAAAAAAGAAAAACACCAACAGCAATCCGTTTTTAAACGCTGGGTTGCAAATGCTCTTTGGCGGGATTTTCTTGATACCGTTCACGCTTTTGCTAGACGACTATAGCCGCATCAACTGGAACTCTTCAGTGGTTTACTCGCTGGCCTATATGTCGCTGGTGGGTTCGGTGGCTGCGTATGCTTGCTACTCTTATGCAATTAAAAAATTGCCGATGACGCTCGTATCGTTGTACGCTTACATCAACCCCATCGTGGCCGTGCTGCTGGGTTGGTTAGTGCTTGATGAGAAGCTAAATGGTCGCATTGCTTTGGCGATTTTAGTAACGATAGCGGGTATCTATATTGTGAACAAAGGTTACCAAATGAAAACAGCCAAGAAATTACAAACCGCATAATTGCCAGTAAGATGAAGCAACCGTTGTGGTTCGATAGAAAATTTGATTTCAGTTTTACCCAGAATATTTTTCCGGTAATCATCGAACGGCTAAGCGGAACCCCTGCGCGGTTAGAAGATAAAGTAACGGGGCTTTCCGAATCGTTGCTGATTCAAAAACCAGAAAATGCCTGGTCAATAAAAGAAAACATCGGCCATTTGCATGACTTAGAACCATTGTGGACGGGCAGATTGCAGGACATACTTGCGAAAGAAACTTACCTGCGCCCCACCGACCTCACAAACACGAAAACAACGGAAGCTAATCACAATACAAAATCAGTTCATAATTTACTGAGTCAATTTAGGCTCTCGCGGATGGAAACCATTCAACAGCTTGAAGCACTCACGGAAGAAGAAATTTATTTAACTGCTCTTCACCCCAGATTGAAAACACCCATGCGAACGATGGATTTATTTTTATTTGTCGCTGAGCATGACGATCACCACCTTTTGAAAATAAGCCAAATTATCAAACAGTCGTCAGACAGCTCTAAGCGGTCAGACAGCTAAAACCCAGACAAAATATGCTTATACCAGAAATACAAAAAGTCTTTGCAAAAGACCTCCAAAAACTAAAAGAAGAAATTTCGCTTTACAAAAATGAAGCAACGATTTGGCAAGTGGAAAAAGGCATTGCCAACTCTGCAGGCAATTTGTGTTTACATCTGGTGGGTAACCTCAATCACTTCATTGGTGCCACGCTGGGCAATACGGGTTACGTTCGCAACCGCGATGCAGAGTTTGCATCAAAAAATATTCCGCAACATGAATTAATCAAAATGGTGGAAGACACCATATCTATGATTGAAACGGTATTGCCGTCTATCAAAGAAGAGCAACTGGCCGGTGAATACCCACTTATTGTTTTTAAAGACAAGATGCGCACGGGTTATTTCCTGGTTCACCTGGTCGGGCATTTGGGTTATCACTTAGGGCAAATCAACTATCACAGACGATTATTGGAAAACAATTTCAACTAGCATGGAAAAAAATCATCGCTACTTCACCCAAATGGAGTGGAAAGGAAACTTGGGAACTGGAACTTCGGAGTACAAAGCGTACTCGAGAAATTTTGAAATTTGTGCCGACCAAAAGCCAGTATTGTTGGGCTCTTCTGACCCTGCCTTTCGCGGAGACGCCAGCCGGTACAACCCGGAAGAAATGTTAGTGGGCGCAGTATCTTCGTGCCACATGCTTTGGTATTTGCATTTATGTGCAGTCAACCATGTTGTGGTGCTGGAATATCTTGACAACGCTGCAGGTACCATGACTGAAAATGCTGGGGGAAGTGGCGAGTTCACCGAAGTCACCTTGAAACCCTCCATCCGGGTGCGCGAATCATCGATGAGAGAAAAAGCTCTTCAATTGCACGAAGAAGCGCACAAGATGTGCTTCATCGCCCGCTCCATAAACTTCCCTGTCCATATTCAACCAACAATCACATCTTAATGACTCCCATCAAACGCTACCAAGTTGACGCTTTTGCAGACAAACTTTTCACGGGCAACCCCGCAGTAGTTTGCCCATTAGAGCATTGGCTGCCCGATGCCGTGATGCAAAACATCGCAATGGAAAATAACTTGTCAGAAACTGCCTTTTTTGTAAACGAAAAAGATGGCTGGCGTATTCGGTGGTTTACACCAACGGTAGAAGTCGATTTGTGCGGCCATGCCACGTTAGCCACCGCATTTGTGATGTTTGAGCACGAGCGTGTTTTGGGCAATTCTATTTCATTTCAATCGCGAAGTGGTGTGTTGGTGGTGACAAAAGAAGAAGACAAACTTACTTTGGATTTTCCGGTAGATACAATCAGAAAGATAGATGTCACGCCCGCTTTGCAATGCTTTGATGAACCAGTCGTAGAAATCTATCAAGGCAAAACGGATTATCTCTTTGTTTTCGAAAGCGAAGAACAAGTAAAAAATTGTCGGCCTGATTTTGAGCGCATCGCAAAAATAGGGGGCCGTGGCGCCATCATCACCGCCAAAGGCAACGAAGTAGATTTTGTGTCGCGGTTTTTCGGTCCACAAGCGGGGGTAGATGAAGACCCGGTGACTGGCTCGGCACATACAACCCTCACCCCATATTGGGCATCACAGCTTCACAAAACCGAATTTCGTGCAGCCCAACTCTCCAAACGAGGCGGAAAATTATTTTGCAAACTCGAAGGAAATCGTGTAAAAATAAGCGGTACGGCCAGGTTGTTTTCCACCGGAACGATACACCTCGACTAATATGGAAGTAAGACGAGCCACACTTACCGATATTGATTCGTTAGCCGGATTATTTGACCAATATCGTGTGTTTTATAAAAAATCTTCCGACCTCGCAGCCGCGAAGAAATTTCTCCACGACCGACTTTCAGCAAATGAATCAGTGGTGTTTGTGGCAACGGATGGAAACGTGATGACGGGTTTCACCCAACTTTATCCATTGTTCTCCTCTACGCGCATGAAGCGCCTTTGGTTACTAAATGATTTATTTGTCGATAGTCGCTTTCGCGGGAAAGGAATTTCATTTTTGTTGATTGAAAGAGCGAAACAGCATTGTCGAGAGACGGGTGCCTGTGCCTTAACGCTGGAAACTGCAAAGAGCAATTTGATTGGCAATAGTTTGTATCCGCGCACCGATTTTGTTTTGGATGAGGAGCATAATTATTACAGTTGGAGCGTGAGTTGATGTACAAATGTGTTGATTCGATAATTCGGTGATGAGATGATAGCAGTCTCGTTAGTTTTCAATAGGCTATAAAAAATTGATTAATGCACAGCACACTTAAAAATGATTTAGAAATTCTGCCCTCGTTGTTGGAAACCGCGAAGCAACAAGGGTTGAACTATCTAAATGAAATAGATACACGCGCTACTTCGGTAAAACATTCCTTTCAAGCAAAATCAAAACTCGATGAAACCGGAACGGGTACGCTTGGTGCGTTGAATGAATTCAATCAAAGATTAGAGCCGCTGATGGTGGCTTCCTCGGGGTCACGTTATTGGGGATTTGTCACGGGAGGCACAACACCTGCAGCAATGGTGGGCGATTGGCTTACGAGTGTCTATGACCAAAACGCGCAGAAGGTTAAAGGTGATGGCGACATCTCAGCTAACATTGAAATTGAAACGATTGGTTTGTTGTTAGATTTGTTTGGGCTTCCAAACGATTTCTTCGGTGGATTTGTAACGGGTGCCACCATGTCGAACTTCACGTGTTTGGGTGTGGGCCGCCAGTGGGCTGGCAAACAACAAGGTCGCGATGTGGCAAAAGACGGTGTAACAATACCCATTAAAGTACTCACCGCAACTCCGCACTCCTCTGCCATCAAATCACTTGCGATGTTGGGCATGGACAGCAACAACATCACAAAAGTAAAAGTATTGGAAGGCAACCGAGAAGCAATGGATGTTGTCGATTTGGAAAACCACTTGAAAGCACTGGCTGGCGCACCAGCCATTGTGATTGCAAGCGGTGGCACTGTCAATACTGTTGACTTTGATGATTTTGTTGCGCTAAGAGAATTGAAATCGAAGTACAATTTTTGGTTGCACATCGATGCCGCCTTTGGCGGCTTTGCTGCTTGCTCGCGCGCGCACCAACACTTACTTCAAGGCTGGGGCAATGCTGATAGCATTACCATCGACTGCCACAAGTGGCTGAATGTACCTTACGAAAGCGCGTTGTTTTTTATCAAACAAAAACACAATCTTTTACAGGTAGAAACCTTTCAAAACTCCAACGCACCCTATCTGGGGAATCCGATGGAGAATTTTGATTACCTCAACTTTTTGCCTGAAAACTCCAGAAGGCTGAAAGCACTGCCCGCTTGGTTCACACTGATTGCTTACGGCAAGAAAGGCATCAGCGACATAGTCGATAATAATATCCAATTGGCGAAACTATTCGGAAATTACATTGAACAACACCCCGCATTTGAATTACTTGCACCGGTTCGACTGAACACCGTGTGCTTTACATTGCGTGGGGAAAAGAATCCTGAAAGGGTGCAGGAATTTCTTTTCAAGCTCAACGCCACCGGAAAGGTTTTCATGACACCCACAGTTTACAACGGTAGGAAAGGAATTCGCGCAGCCTTGGTAAATTGGAGAACAACAAAAACGGATGTCGAAATGGCGGTCGAATTAATGAATAAATTTATTTGAAAATCATTGTTCCACGCAAACGCGCGAAGTCGCAAAGGAAAGTCAATTGAGCTCTGTCTTGGCGACTTTTCTTGAAAAAATAAAATCGTATGTATATCGCAAAAGCAAATCGAAACGAAAACCAAGCAGAACTACAAGAGTTCATCCGCAACAATGGGTTTGGGATTTTGGTAAGCCAAGTTGAAGGCAAACCTTGGGCAACGCACATCCCCATGTATTTGTCAGACGATGGCAAAACACTCACCAGCCACATGTCTCGCGGCAACGCTCAATGGAAAAGCCTAGCGAATCAAAATGAAGTGTTGGCAATTTTTCAAGGGCCCCATGCGTATATTTCTTCCTCGTGGTACGACCATGAGAATGTACCTACATGGAACTACATTGCCGTACACGTGTATGGCACGGTCCGGTTGATAGAAGGAGAAGAATTGATTGATTCGCTCAAGAAGCTGGTAAACAAGTATGAAAAGCACTCGAACCAACCTGTGACTGTGGAAGGCATGTCCGAAACATTTTTACAACATGAAATACGAGGCATTGTGGCGTTCGAATTGAATATCAAACGAATGGAAGCTGCTTACAAACTATCGCAAAACCGCGATGGAAAAAATCACTCAGAAATCATCCGTCAACTTGAAAAAAGGGGCGATAATGATTCAATAAAAATGGCAGAGGAGATGAGAAAAAGAAAAGCTTAATTCGGTGATTCGTTAATTCGTTGATTTGAAAATTAAACTCTCCTAAATTCGGAAAAACATGACGCTCACGGACTTTAAGTTAGAACGCTACTTTGCGAAATACGAATTTACGACCAAGCATTTGTTGTCGAGTTCAGATTGCGATGGTTATCCTTTGCAATATATTCTCGATTGCGCGACAGCCGCTGAGCGAAAGCTGTATGATGAAATAAAATTAGGTTACACCGATTCGCCCGGCAGTTTGTTTTTGCGAGAAGCCATTGCACGCCAATACAAAACCATCACGCCTGATAAAGTGGTGGTGACATCTCCTGGTGAGGCGAACTTTGCGTTGATGAATGTGTTGCTCAAACCGGGCGACCATGTCATTTGCATGAGCCCTGCATATCAGTCGCTGTATCAAATTGCCGAAGACTTGGGCGCATCCGTCAGCTATTGGAAACCCGCCACAGAAAACTGGCACTTTCGACCCGCTGACTTGGCAGCGTTGGTAACGCCCTCCACGAAACTCATTATTGTTAACTTTCCTCATAACCCCACCGGCTTTTTGCCGAATGCGGCAGAACAGAAACAAATTGTGGACATCGCGCGCCAGCACAACACGGTACTTTTTGCTGACGAAATGTACCACCAATTGGTGCACGAAGATAAAGACCAAATACCCGCCTTTTGCGACTTGTATGAAAATGCAGTAAGCCTTTGGGGAATGGCTAAGTCATTTGGACTTGCCGGCTTGCGCATGGGCTGGTTGGCCTCGCACAATCAAAAAATACTAGACCAAGTTTTAGCATTCAAAGACTACCTCACGATTTGCAACAACCCCATCAGCGAGGTGTTAACCACGATTGCCTTGAACCATAAAGAAAAATTCATCACGCCCAACGTAGCAAAAATCAAACAAAACATTTCACTGTTTGAAAAATTTGCGTCTGAGCACGCCAATACGTTTTTATTGAATAGACCCACTGCCGGTTCAACGGCATTTGTGAAACTGGTAAATGGTGAAACCGCGATGAACTTCAGCGACCGTGCAGTAAGGGAAGCTGGAATAATGTTGTTGCCTTCTGAAATGTTCGATTATGGTACGCAACACCTGCGCATTGGTTTCGGCCGCGCCAGCATGCCACAGTCGCTAGATGCATTTAAAAAATATTTATTTGAAAAATAAACCATTTGCCCTACTAAACTCTGTTTTGAGCCGAATTGCTTAAAAAGTGTTTTGACGTTGCAACATTTTACATTTGAAATCAAAACTGATCGCCCATTCATAAAAAATTGAATTTGCTACCCATCAAAATCAACTATCTTTACCATCAAATAAAACAACGCCATGACGCTTACTGAATCCATCGCCATTGAACGTGTCAAGCAATCGCGCTTGCCGCAGATTGATTTTAATAATTTGGGATTTGGCGCCCATATCAGCGACCATATGTTGGTGGCAGATTACAAAGACGGCCGTTGGCATGAACCTAAAATAATGCCCTACGCCAACATGATGATGTCTCCGGCAATGCTGGCATTACATTATGGCCAGTCCGTTTTTGAAGGAATGAAAGCCTTCAAAAATCCAGAGGGCGTTGTGACGATTTTCAGGCCAGAGCGTCACCACAAAAGATTGAACCGCTCGCTGGAGCGCATGTGCATGCCTGCCATCAGTGAAGAATTGTTTTTAACTTCGTTGAGTGCCCTCATTGAAGTAGATGCCGATTGGATCCCCACTACGGAAGGCTCATCGCTTTATCTTCGTCCGTTTGTGTTCGCTTCAGAAGCAAAGTTGGGCGTTAAGGTGGCAGACGAATATAAGTTCATTATCATCACCAGTCCGGTTGGCCCGTATTTCTCAAAGCCAGTGCGCGTAAAGGTGGAAGAAGAATATGTGCGCGCGGCCGAAGGCGGAACAGGTTTTGCAAAGTGCGCGGGCAATTACGGTGGTGCTTTCTACCCTACCATGCTGGCGCAAAAGCAAGGCTACGATCAGGTATTATGGACAGATGCCAAAGAACATAAATACATTGACGAATCAGGCGCCATGAACATCATGTTTGTGATGGATGGAAAGTTGGTGACGCCAAAATTATCTACTTCATTGTTGGATGGCGTTACCCGCGATTCGATTTTGACATTGTCCGCAGAACTGGGCATACAAAAAGAAGAACGCAGGGTGAGCGTGGCAGAAATTGAAGAAGCATGCAAGAATGGCAAACTCACCGAAGCGTTTGGTGTGGGCACAGCGGCAGTCGTTTCTCAAATTGCTGTTATCAGCATCCATGGCAAAGATTATTCGTTGCCGGCAATAGATGCCAACAGTTTCCAGTTGCGCGCCAAAAAGAAATTGAATGACATCCGAATGGGCATAGAGGCCGACAAGCACGGTTGGAATTACGTGGTGAAATAGAATATAGGAGTTAGTAGTTAGAATTAGGAGAATGTCTTCTGACTACTAACTCCAAACTCCTGTCTCGTTAACTCTCTACTCAATAATAAAATGAAAGCAGTTGTCTTTAAAGGAAAAGATTTTCCTTTGGCTGTCACTGATTTTCAGAAACCAAAGCCTGGCAAAAACCAGCTGTTGGTGAAGATAAAAACGGCCGCCATCAATCACCGCGATTTATGGGCTACACAAGAGCAAGCCAGTGTGCCACATGCCAATGGTGTAGTGTTAGGCTCAGATGGTTGTGGCGTGGTAGATGAAGTTGGGATGGACGTTGACCCACTATGGATAGGTGCAGAAGTAGTTTTACTACCTAGCTTGGATTGGGGCAACAACCCGAATGTGCAAGGTGATGCGTTTCGGATTTTGGGCAACCCCGACCACGGCACATTTGCCGAATACATTGCTATCGATAAGAAATATGTTTTTGAAAAACCCGAGCACCTCACTGATGAAGAAGCAGCCGCGTTGCCATTGTCGGGACTCACAGCTTACCGCGCATTATTCTCCAAAGCAAGGTTAAGAGCAAACGAAAAGGTGTTGATTACCGGCATTGGTGGTGGTGCAGCTTTGTGGGCATTACAATTAGCGGTTGCTTATCAGGTAAAAGTTTCTGTCACCTCGGGCAGCGAAGAAAAGTTGTTGAAGGCAAAAAGCTTGGGTGCCCTCAATACTTACTCCTACAAGGATGCTGAGTGGGTTAGCAAAGCACAAAAAGAGAATAACGGATTTGATGTCGTCATAGACAGTGCGGGTGGCGATGATTTTGAAAAACTGATTGAGCTGGCCGCCCCTGGTGGGCGTATCGTCAACTTTGGAAGAACGGCTGGTACAAAGGCTTCTATTGACATTCGAAAGTTATTTTGGAAACAACTTACCGTACATGGCACCACCATGGGCACGCGCGATGAGTTTTTGTCGTTGCTTGAGTTTATTGAAAGTCGTAAGGTAAAGCCCGTAATCGATCGCGTGTATGCGATGGGCGATGTTGGTGAGGCGTTTGCCCACATGCAAGAGGATGCCCAGTTTGGCAAGATTGTTTTAACGGTTGCCCATTAGGTCAAGCCTAGCCCCAGAAACTTGCGATTGCTGCATTTTGTGCGATTATAAGCTCATAACAAGCCTTTTTGCCTCAAAACACTTGAATTTTGTGGGGCACCCTCTCTGGCTTTCCGTCATCTTTGGAGTGGAGAAAAATCGGGCAAAACACTATGCACTGAGAAATTGAATGTTGCCGCCACGGGCGGCCTGAAACCACCCATTAGTTTTTTACAAAATTTTATTATTATATTTGAGATGTTAATGAAGTAAACCCATCTGAAAATAGCACACTCCGGTGCGTTAGTCGTAAGTCTGGAATTATCGAGTTAGCAAGAACATTTTTCACTTAATTTTTAACAACAAATGAACATTTATGTAGCCAACATTCCCTGGAAGGCAACCGAGGAACAATTGAAGCAGTTATTTGCCGAGTACGGTGAAGTAAGCTCTGCGAAAATCATTATGGACAAAGTAACGCAGCGCAGCCGCGGCTTTGGCTTTGTAGAAATGGCAGACGATGCTGCCGGCAAGCAAGCCATCAACTCGCTTAACGGTTATGACTTCATGGGCAAGAACCTGGTCGTAAACGAAGCTCGCCCTCGCGAAGAAGGCGGTGGTGGTGGCAACCGCGGTGGTTACCGTGGTGGCTTTAGAAGAAATGAGTAATATGAATTTTTGAAAATATTCTTCTCAACCCCGCACACGCGGGGTTTTTTGTTATGTGTTAGCCACAGATTACGTTGACGGTGCCATCTTGAGCTATCCGAGCCAATCCGTGAACCAGTGGCATCTTTTTTAGGCATTTCCGCTTAATCAATTTGCTTTGCCATTGTTACGTCAAAGTGCTACTTTTCGAATACTAAGTAAAAAATGATATGAAGAACCTGCTCGTTGTTGCCCTAATCGTGTTTGGATATTCAACTTTTGGCCAAAATTCAGACTTGCCTGCTGATTTCCTTTCAAAAGATTTTCATAAGAACCGGAGGGAAAAACTGCGCGAAAAATTGCCGCCTAACTCCGTTGCAGTATTTTTTGCCAACCCGGTGCGCAACCGTGCCAACGATGTAGACTATGTGTATCACCAAGACCCCGACTTTTTTTATTTGACCGGATACCGCGAGCCGAATGCCGTTTTATTCATCTTCAAAGAAAATCAAACTGCTGCCAATGGCACGCAATACAATGAGATCATTTTTGTGCAGCCACGCAACGAGATGAGGGAAATGTGGACTGGCCGAAGACTGGGCGATAAAGGCGTGAAAGACATCCTTGGTTTCAACCAAGCTTTTAACAACACCGACTTCAAAAAATACAATGTCAACTTCACCAAGTTCGATAAAGTGCTGTTCTACGATTTCTTTAATGATGTGCGCAATGATGAGCGCGACAGTGCCGACTTATTTGATTTGCAGGCGCAGTTCAAAGCCAAAGTAAACTTTCCTGAAAAAGGTGCCACCACATTGGCTGTAGAGCCACTGAAAAACAATATCGACTTGAAGGGTTTGGAAAGCCTGATGGATGACCTGCGCGGAATTAAAACTCAAGAAGAAATTGAACTGGTGAAACGAGCTGTGCAAATTTCATGTGCCGGCCAACTGGAAGTGATGAAGGCGATGAAGCCCGGCATGAGTGAGCGCGAAGTACAAGGCATACACGAATTTGTTTTCAAAAAATACCAGGCAGAAGATCTGGGCTATCCCTCGATTGTGGGCGCAGGCCACAACGGCTGCATCTTACACTACATTGATAATTACAAACCCAACATTAGCAACAAAGAATTGATTTTGATGGACTTGGGCGCAGAGTACCGCGGCTATACAGCTGACATCACTCGAACCATTCCTGTGAATGGCAAATTCTCGCCCGAGCAAAAACAGATTTACGAATTGGTTTTAAAGGCGCAAGAAGAAGCAATGAAAATTTGTAAGCCCGGTACCACCTTCCGCGATTTGACCGCGGCTACACGCAGGATTGTCAACCAAGGATTGTTTGAACTCGGCATTATCAAAGCCGTAGACGAGCGCAACCTGTACTACCCACATGGCTGCTGCCATCACATTGGCTTAGATGTGCACGATAAAGGCACCTACGACAAACTGCAAGAGGGCATGATTATCACCATTGAGCCGGGAATTTACATCCCTGAAGAATCGAAGTGCGATAAAAAATGGTGGGGCATTGCCGTCCGAATTGAAGACGACTATCTGATCACCAAAGACGGATATGAACACTTATCCGTTGGCGCACCGCGCACAGTCAAAGATATCGAAGCCGCTATGAAGTTACCCAGCCCGCTGGATAGTTTTGTGCTGCCAGAGTTCGGGAAGAAGAACTAGTGCTTAACAAATAGGTAAGACTAATTTAAGAGTATAAATACTATTCATCGATTGAAGAGGTTCTTACTCGAAAAATGGTATCTTGACATAACCAACGAAGAAGGCCAGGTATTTATCGGCTACGCTGCCAAGGTTAAATGGGGAAATACCTCATTAGGCTATAACGGTTACTTAAGCAAAGGCCTTGACCAACAAATTTCCAGCAAAAGTTCATTTGGCAATTTCTATGAACCCAAATACGAAAATATCGATCTTCGCTGGCGGACCGATTTTGGCGATGGTGCCTGGGGTTTGGAAGGAACGCCAATCATTGAAGATTTGCTCGAAACGGAAAAAGGCGGCATCGTCTGGAGTTGCCTTTTGCAGAAGAGTATGGCAACATTCAAACTTCGAGAAGCAACGATTACAGGGCTAGGGTATGTTGAGAAAATTCAGTTAACATTACCTCCATGGCAATTCCCAATTGATCAACTACTTTGGGGCAGGTATGTGTCGCAAAGCAATGGCATTGTTTGGATCGAATGGCGAGGCAGCATCCCCAAGAAGTTAATTTACTTTAACGGTGAGCCACAACTTGTGTCTATGATTGGCGATACTGTAATACATTTTGCCGAATATCAACTTATTTTTGAATCATCATTTAATCTACGCAGTGGCTCTATCGGTAACACCGTTTTTTCAGCTTTCAAAAATATCATGGCAATGTTTCCCGCGCGGGTGTTCAGATTGACTGAAAAAAAATTTGCCGGTAGCGCGACACTAAAATACAAAGGTGAACAAGTTGATCGTGGTAGTTACATTCACGAGATAGTCGATTGGAAATGATATCTACGATAGGAAAAATATCCTATGGTTTATTTTTTTGCGTGCTTTTGCCCACGCTTTTATTCCTTTGGAGTTCTGAAATTGAAGTACCGATTGTGATCGGCAATTGGCCGATTACGGGCTGGACTTTACTAGTTTTTGGGTTCATGCTAATAGCTATTGCCATGTATGACTTATGGACAAAAGGGAAGGGATTACCAATGAACGCGTATCCTCCTGTTTATTTTGTCCGGCAAGGTGTCTATCGCTTCTTTCAACATCCGATTTACGTTGGCTTCAGCTCATCTTACGCGGGCGCGTCAATTTTACTACATTCTGCTAGCGGGCTTTTCCTAATTACACCCATCGTCATCTTGCTTTGCTGCGCTCTGGTGGTTGGTTACGAATCTCCAGACTTGACAAGGAGATTTGGCAATATAAACCACTACCCGTTGTTCGGATGTCCCCCAGCTACTGACGAAAAATCTACTTTCGGTGAACAACTAGGGGCTGGAATTTCGGTATTCGTAGTTTGGGTTTTACTTTACGAAACCGTGCTTTACATTGGCACGAGTAACAAGTTTTTTGATACTCTTTTTACATTTGAGAAAAATTGGTCCATTGTACCTTGGGCGGCAGTTCCTTATGTGTTTATTTATCCGTTCGCAATCTCAGCACCATTTGTATGCGTAACTAAAAAGGCGCTCCGACAATTCGTTGTAACAACGCGGCTGATGATCGGTTTAGGTGTTTTTTTTCAGTTGGTACTTCCACTTTACGCAAGCCAAAAGCCAATTCAATCAGAAGGCGTTTTCGAATTGATTATGCAACTTGAAAGATTGCTTGACGGATCCGCGGGGGCATTTCCGTCCTTTCATGTTTTGTGGGCCTTTGTTGCTGCGTACTGCTGGGCAAATTTTTTACTTCGTTTCAAATCAATTCCATACCTTTTCGCAATATTAATATCATGGAGTTGTATAGCGGTTGGTGTTCACGGGGTATTAGATGTTATCGCAGCCTTTTTGTTATGGTTATTAATTCTTTGCAGAGACAGCGTTTACGCAAGAATCCAAATGGCATGTGAAAATTTAGCAAACTCGTGGCACGAATGGCGTTTTGGAAACGTTCGAATCATAAATCATAGTATCTATGCTGGCATGGCAGGAATGGTGGGTATTGCATTAGCATCAGTATTCATAAATGACTCTAGAATTCTCATGACTGTCACTTTATGTACCCTGCTGGGCGGAGCGATTTGGGGTTGGATTGTTGAAGGTTCATCCAAATTACTAAGACCTTTTGGATATTACGGTGCGTTGATAGGAGGTATTGTTGGTGTGCTTTTGTGTCAGTGGATGTTTGACTATTCAATTGTCAACTCTCTGTTGGTGTTTGCGTTGGCCGCTCCAGCCACACAAGCAATCGGCCGACTTCGATGCCTCGTGCAAGGCTGCTGCCATGGACGGATCAATGATTCCGGTAAAGGAATCGTTTATTTGAACGAACATACGCGTGTGTGCAAGATTTCGGGTTTGAGGGGGCAACCTATACACAATACCCAATTATGTTCGATCATCTCTAATGTTATTATCGGATTGATTTTGTGGCGACTCTGGTATGCGAATGTCTTCCCACCTTTGATAATTGGGTTGTATTTCATACTCAGCGGTGCCGCGCGGTTTATGGAAGAGCAATATCGTGGTGAAACGCAAACCAAAGTGATCTACGGTCTACCCATTTATCAATGGTTGGCGATTTTTAGTATTGTTTTTGGCGCCATTCTTTCGGTAATGCTGGCAGGCACACCCCCAGCTCTTTCTCCCAGCATCACAACCCAATCCTTTGTGGCTATGATCATCACATTTTTTTTAAGTGCATTTGCGATGGGTGTAGACTTTCCAGAATCCAAAATACCGTTTTCCAGGTTGAGTGGAAAAAAAACAAAAAGCATAACACAGCCTGCCTAAATCCCGATCTTCTGCCGCTTTGTCCAAATTTCGTTGATGGTGTGGGCTATCGACTTGTTGTCGTGTAAAAAGAGGTCAATCATCTCCGGTACTTTGACTTTTCCATTTACCAATAAACTTGCGATACTCAACGTATTCGATGGCATCATACTATCGACAGTACGTTCGCAAACATCTCCGCTGACAATAGTAGATCAACTTGCAAGAGTTTTTCACAGGTAGTTTCCATTTCCGGCAGATTCATTCGACATGAGTAGGGATTTCCCGAAGTCTCATATTCCTTTTTTAAGGCTCACTAGGTATCCTATTTGTTGAAACCTTTAGAACCGATACCGTCAAATTTAAGGGGTATTCACTTCATGAAATCCCCCCTCCTCTTTGTCCGTCCAGCTCATAGGGTAATTCTTGTCGAGGAAGGGCAGCGAGTCTTCTGTTAAATATAACGGGCGGAAGGTGTCAATCATCACGGCTAGTTCGTGTGTCTCTTTGGCACCAATACTTTTTTCAACGGTGCCAGGGTGCGGCCCGTGCGGCAATCCGCCTGGGTGAAGTGTAAACGAACCACGTTCAATGCCCCTGCGGCTCATAAAGTTTCCTTCGGCATAATACAACACTTCATCGCTATCAATGTTGCTATGATTGTAAGGTGCGGGTATCGCTTGCGGGTGGTAATCGAACAAGCGCGGCACAAACGAGCATATCACAAAATTATGCGCCTGAAACGTTTGGTGTACGGGTGGTGGCTGATGGATGCGCCCGGTGATGGGCTCAAAATCATGAATTGAAAAAGCATAGGGCCACAAAAATCCATCCCACCCCACCAAGTCGAGGGGACTGTGGTCATACACATAAGGATGCAAATGCCCTTGTTTTTTTATCTTCATCAAAAACTCACCGCGCGAGGCATCGGTGATGAGTTCATGTGGTGGACGGATGTCGCGCTCACAGTAGGGTGAATGCTCCAGCAATTGACCTAACTGATTGCGGTAGCGCTTCACCGTTTCCACAGGCGAAGCCGATTCGATGATAAGCAAACGCAACGGGCCTTCTTCAAACTCCAGTTTGTAAATCACCGTGCGCGGAATGACTACATAATCACCTTGGCGAATGTCCAGCTTACCAAATTGTGAAATCAATGTACCTTTACCATCGTGAATGAAAATCACTTCATCGCCTTCGGCATTTTTATAGAAGTAATCCATTTTGCGCTGCGTGGGCGAACAAATGGAAATGGAGCAATCTGCATTGGCCAACAACACTTTGCGTGATTCCAAAAAATCGGTGCCTGTTGTAGTTACTTTAGAGGTATTAAGGTGTGTTTGCCGCAGTGCGTAATCGTTAATGACTTTGGGACTGTACTTTACCGGCTCGGCCACGGATTTGATTCGTGTTGGCGGATAGATGTGGTAGAGATTGGAATAAATTCCAGAGAAGCCCTCTGAGCTAACCAATTCTTCTTTGTACAAACTGCCATCGGGCTGGCGGAACTGCGTGTGGCGTTTGGGAGGGATTTTTCCAAGGCGGTGATAGTACATGTCTTCAGGATTTTAGACGGACAAGTTAGTGGGGTAACAGAATAAAGTTTTTGAGTTCTGAATAAAGTTTTTGAGTTGCGGAATAAAGTTTTTAAGTTTTCAAAATTAGCAAAAACTACTTTTTATAGCCCCTTTTGCAATATAACATTGAAAATCAGCTTAATAGAGAGTTTATGCTTTTTTGATCTTATATTTTAGCCAAAGACATGTTCTGGTAACTTTCTAAGTAATCCTTAACAAAGCATTTAAGACTTATCACATCAGTGGTAGTCAAGGATTTCCGGTTTCCAATAAATCTGTGATACAAAGACCTCTCCGAGATATCTTTTAAATATCCACTTGTTTTACAAACAGATTCTACAAATTGAGAAATTTGGCGAGTTTTAAAGCTCAGCCAAGACTCGACACTTCCATTAATAAACGACACGGTTTTTGGAAGCAATTTTTGATAATTAGCATAGGTTAAATCTTTAAACTCATCTCCTAGAAGTTTAATTTTTGAGATTCGATAGTTTGGGTTTTCTTTACATAATTGATTAAATCTCTTTTTTAATTGATTAAGTATGGCCACATCACTTACTTTGATCGTTGTGTATTTTTTTCTTTTGAAATAAATTTTATTGTACTTGAACCATTCCGAATCATATTTACGTAACCAATTTTCCAATACTCTATACTTTGTACTTTGTTTCTTGCAAGTCAAGTATTGTTTTCTTTTTACCGATAAGTTTCTCTCAAATTTCTCTTGATAAGATTTATAGTTTCTAATTTTTGAGAGCTTTTTAATCATTTCAATGTTAATCATTAACTCTGCACTTATTTCTCGATACAATTTCCCATCCTCTCTAGCTGCCTTAATCTGATTTACTATCTTAAACCCGTAATCTATTACAAAGCTCTCATTCAACATATTGATGTTATACCTGTATCCACAGACTGGACAGAAAATTTCCAACCAGTCTTTTCTGTTTCCTCTTCCCTTTTTAAATCTTGTCAACAAGTTACATTTCGATTCACCACACCGGCAATCGTTTTGAATATTTAATTCTTTTTGTTGTGGAATAATTTTTATGCTAGATTCTAATTGCCTTTGGTAGTATTTTAAAACTAATAAATATATTGGCAAGGTTGGAGACCACCCATTTATGAGTCTGTTAAAATTTGCTGCCTTATTAAAGGATTTTATTTCTATCATGTTCAAATGACTATCACTTGATAGAATTCTTGTAATTTCTTGTCTAAATATTTGAACAAAGAGATTGTTTTTAACAAAACCGGCATTCTTTAAATTATCTAAGATGCTCATTCTGTCAAATTGGTTATTGCCTAATAGTATACTTTGAATGTCCGCATTAACGGATTTTTCAACTTGATTACCGTAAACAATTGGCATGTTATCTCTTACTAGATTATCCGCTACGTACCAAATGGTTTTATTTGATATCTTAGAGTGATCTAATTCGTGCAAATAACAATTATGTTCTGGGCACAATGACCAACCGGGGATTGAATGCATTAAATGCCAATATGTTTCTTGATATTTTACCCTGTCACTTTTAACGCATATTGGACAATACCTTAAAGCCTTTTGAGGAGTTGAAAGGGTTTTGATTAGAGGTGGATTAATGAAGCTGCCTTTCATTAATTGAATGATTTGATTTAATTCACTCTGCGAAACGAATGGTCGCAAATAAGGAATCAAAGTATGATTTTCAATTATAGTGTTTGCATTATTTAAAAATGAGTTTTGGCATATTCTTTTTATGAATAAATCAACGTTTAATGCTTGATTAGGGTTAAATTTTCGAATTACTTCTCCAAATAGATGGCGTGAAGCATTTGAACCGTTTAAGCCTAGATGATCTTTGTATCTATTGAGAATACTAAAATACGATTCTCTAAAATATGGTTGGTTTATGTAAGCAGTTCTAAACATACTATGTATTCTATTTTTTAATTATCATAGCTAGTTCCGGTTCAAGTGTAGTTTCTAGTTTTCGTATTTTAGCAGTTCTCAATATTCTTGACCTTTTTAATGAAGTAGAATCGGACCTAATTTTATCAACTGCATAGGTTAACTTTCTCTGTTGAAATTTTGCTTTATTCTCTACAACATTTTCAATGAACTGCATTGTTAATGGAAGACGATTTATCTCTTTCGTTTTTGTTATTGATCTTAAAGATTTTGCAGTTCTAAATAGTAGCGACTTTGATATTGTTTTAGGATATTTGTATTGAATTAATTGATTGTAGTTTTTCTTAATTAGTTCATTTAGCTGATGGTCAAGTTCTCCCCAGTTAATTCTTAACTGTCCATTATTATTCACCTTTTTGTATTTTATATTTTCGGCAACTAGCCACTGCTGATCATTTTTAAATAACCATTTATAAATCCTGGCATTTCGTGCTCTGGTCTCTTTTATAGAATAGTTATTTTCTTTAAGCGCTTTCCGCCAGAGCGCTTTATAGTTATTTGATAGATTTCCTACTTTATCTTTCTTAAGCAATTTTAATATCATTCGTTTTGCTACATTGTGAGTAACGCCTAAGGTCTTACCGATTGAATAATAACTTTGCTTGCTTTTAAAGAGTTTCAATAATGACGATTCCCAGATATCACCGTATCTGATAATTTTCTTTTTCCATACAAAAGTTTGATCTTTCTGTCGTTTCAGGTACTTTTTAAATGACATTCCGCAGGAGCATTCAAAATGTTGTACTTCACATTTTAGCTTCAAATCGTACTTGATGATTGGTTCTAGCTGATTTAATATCAGAAATGAGTCACATAGTTTATTTAAACAAGCTTCTTTTTGTTTTACTACCTGAGTAGTAGTAATACTGGATTTCATTTGTTCAATCAAGAAGTAAAGGAATAAATGCTTTAATGGATTAATGATCTTATTGGGTCTATACAATGCACTGGAGTAAAAGGTTTTAATTGAATCATTTTCTTTCGTCAGATTTAGTAGCTCAATAATGTCTGTTTGATGAATTGTTGAGTTTATATATGCATTTATCTTTTCATGATTTAATACTGAGCCTTTGTAAAACCCGAGTTTATTCAGTTGTTCTTTGTAATATGTGTTATGCGAGTTTAACTGAAGGCTTCCCTCCAGTAGCCGTATAGCGATTTCAAGAATGTTATTAAATAGCTTGTTTTTATTTTTTTGACTGGAACAAGAATTTAACAGCACTCTATCATCTAAAATTGGAGGTTTCTGAGGGTTTGTATCAAAAACATGCGGTATGTAGCAGTGTAATTTAACATTATGTATTTTGCAGACGGGTATTAAGAGCTGATGAACGCGATGGAAGTATGCTTGGTTGTAGTTGTTAATATCTTCTAAGAGGCAATCAGGACAATACATTAGGTGTTTTGAATCTATCACCTTTGAACTGTTAAGGCCTATAAATGATGACGAATTAGCTATTCCATTGTTTGCCATTTTTCGCTTTAAGTGTAATGCTTCTCGGTCCGATACGAAATTTCTATAGAATGGAAATTGTGTAAAATTTTGAATTACTTCATTTGTGGTTGTTGGAAATACCAATTTTGTAGCATTAACGAAATGATTAATTCGACATGGCAAAATTGTGCTTTGTGAAAATGATTTGTAACCGAAAAACTCGCGATTAAACGCGGCCAGATTTTTAATTACATACAAATGATAGTATCTTCCTAGGACACTTATGAGTAGTTCATCTGGTAGTGGAGGTGGAAATGATAGAATCACGGTTAAGATTCGATTAATTCAGGAATTGATTTTATGATTTTATTCTCGATAAACATAGTTCGAATCTCAGAAGCTGTTTTACAGTTTTTGGTTAGCTCAATAAGTGGAGATGGCAATATCGATTCATCTGAAGTAGGTGGGTTATGCTTACTATTTGTTTTACTCTCTTGTTGGGTACTTTTTCTATGACTGGATTCTTTTTGTTCGTTTTTCTCAGAATGCTTAAAATTTTGAATGTCTAGTAAGTCTGAATACTTGGCTAAAATTTCAACTTCATAATTTCTGATTCCTTCTATTGCGTAATCAGTACTATTAAATAGCGATTCAGCTACAGTATACAGGTCAATAGGCTCTATTTCTTCGCGATTATAATGAAGAGCAATTTTTTGTGCTTCACAATGTAAAATGCTAAGCATTCTAGGAACTCCTTGAGTAAAGTGATGATACAGTCGATTTAGCTCAGGGGTAATTTGCTGATTTCCTTTAAGGACTTGCAATTTGAATAGCGAATTCATGAAATGAGACCACTCAGATTTCGGATCAATGTTATATTCCAACCTATCCCAAATAAAGCCCTGATTTCTAGTTGCTAGCTGAAACGTCTTAAATAGAAGTGATTTCGCCTCTGTAGAACCAACAAAAACAAATGGTACACCAATTCTATTGGAAATGTATTTTATAAAATCTAATGTTTGCTGAGAAGGATCTGTTCCTTTTCCTTTTCCTTTGAGATCTTGAATTTCATCAAGAATAATTGTTCCTATTAAGTGCGTAATACATAGTATGCGTACAAATTCCGTAAGTTCATATTCTGTGTATCTTTTGGATTCCTCTTTATATTTATTTTTTGTCACAGAGCCTAATTCCGATATTATCGCCTTGCAAAGATCTATTCGTGATCCCCTGTGAGGAGTTTGTACCAATAAAACAGGCACTTGTGTTAACCCGAACTCTGGATGTGGGATGGTTAATGGAAAAAGAGAACATAGCAGCTTAATGATAGTAGTCTTTCCACATCCTGCAATCCCCATTAAATAACTTCCATACACAGCTGGTTTGTACCGGATGTAATCTTCAATAAGCGCGATTCTTTCATCAATATTCAACCCCTTATTATCCTTCAACTTTTTAATAAGAGATTCTGATGACCTTACGCTGTAACTCAGCATCATATTGGTTAAAAAATGTTCACAGAAGTAATAGTGTCGTGATAGACCTAAAAAAAATTCTGTTTTTATTTTATCTGTCTCAATTATTCTTTCTTGCTTAGTTCCATCTTTACGAAGATTTGGTATTGTCGTAAATTGTTTTGTAAAAGTAACTCTATCCTGAAGTTTTGGTAAACAGTTTAGAAGTGGCATCTTTTCCATATTTATAAATCTTCTGTAAAATCTGGTAAAGCGTGCTTTTTGATACTATTCTCTTCTTGTTGCAATTTTATAGGTGCCTTACCTGATGCTTCTGTTTCATGATAATGTTTTTTATCAACATTTTTCGAATCTACTGTTTCAGTAGTTTTTATATCTCCATGTTGTTTAGCTTTTCGCTTAGCTTCATTGATTATCTGTTGCTGAGCATGAACTTTTTTTATTGCGGCACTATTTTTCGCACTTCGGGAATTTCTTTTAAGAGCACTCAATCGTTTCTTATTTAATCTAACTTCATAAAATGTTTGTTGATTGACGTTTTGTAATCTTGGCGACAATGGATAGAATATTCCATTGGAAAACAAATACACCTTTGTGGTATCAATTGAACTGAAGGAAACAGAAAGTTTTTCTGCCTTTTTTCCAAATAATAGGGTTTTGTAAATTTCTTTTCCTTCATGAGTTGTACAAATCCAATCATCGCCTTCAAATCGTATTCCATCATCACTAAAGGCACACATTTTTTGCGGTAGGAGTAATAATTCAAGATTATCAGGAATATCTATAAACGCGCACATTCCATTTTCCATGTAATAGTTCCAAAGGTTGAGTGGTGTAGGCAATAGATCTATCTGTAGCATTTCCGGTGACATCGGATAATCATGGATTGGCTCATGCTTTATAAAATACAAGATTTCATGAACCATTAATTTAAGGATCTGGTTGTAGTTTAGGATGGCTTGCTTTTTTGTATCCGTAGCGATTCTAGGTGAATCCCTTTTATTTACTAATCCATGACCATTTAATATTCCTGCGATGCTTCTAAGTATTTTTCCAATATAACTTTCAACTACAGGCTTTAGATCTGGTCTGAAGGGTGCGCAATTATCAATTTCAATTTTAAGGTTATTCACAATTGAACTTCTTTTCTTGCCAAATAATAACCCCAAATCTGAAAGTATTTTAGATGGCAAATGGTGGGCAGGCCAATCTTCAGGGTTTATAGGAATGCCTAGCTTTTCACAAAAGGCTACTTTATCACTCGCAGCGTTTGTTAAACATAGACAGGTGGTTTCATAGTGCGGTTCATCAGGTATAAGAAGAATTCCTAACGGCATAGCAGAGGCAGTATCTATTAAAAGGAAAAAGGTCATCCTGCCGATGTATGTATTTTCGAGAACTAGAGACAAAGCATGAGTATCGTCTTTTGTTGTATCTAATTGTGCTTCACTACCTATACCAAATAGTTTATTTTGATCCCTACCATTTCCTATCAATGGGGCATAATCTTTTTTGTAATTAATTTCTCCTACCTTTGCACTTTTCAAGTTTGCTATGTTGTTTAACTTTCTTCCCCAATACACGTATTGACTAATAGTTGGATATCTTTCCATTAGTTCTCCCGAAGTACTAAAGTATTTTGTAAGAAATTGATTATATGCATCAGATATTCGATTTGCATGATTACTTGCACAATTCTTTAGGTAGTGTTCTTTTATTACCTCTTTGTTTTTTTTACTAAGAGACATTTCGAACGGGGCATCAGAGCTTCTTCCAAGCCTGTTATTTTTGGGCTCTCTTTCCTTTCCGCCGCCTCCGCACATTAAATAATTAGATAGTAGTGCGTTTGGTTTTTCACCACCACATTGATATTTTCTAAGGCTTGATAGATATTTGTATCGAGAAGGTTTTTTCTCCGCGGTATGTTCTTTAATCAGTTCAGATATTTTCTTTTTAACCCATAATGAATTATAGCATAAGGGAACTGAACTGATTATGGGTTTAATTAAAGCCAACCTTTCATCCCGCTTAAAAATATCTGAAGGCTTTAATTGTTCCTCGTTTCGAAAGGGAAATGCAGGGTGTGATGTTTTGATTTCATATTCATTTCTTATAATCTCAGCTTCAAAAGTTATAATGTCATACCTATAGGGTCCTTCTTTGTAATCACCTCTCTTTGAAACCACAATAACATAACAAAATTGATTGATCAAATCCTCAAATAACACCTGATAATAGTTTCCATTTTTTTTGCAGTAATATGTTTTCGATAACCCCATTCGAACGAGTGTTTAATGTGTGAAGTAGAATTGTGATATTAGGCAGTCTTTGGTGAGTGGATTATTATAATCAAAGGTTATCCTCTTTTGAGCGCACAGCTGTTTAAAGATCTTCCAGGATGTTCCCGAAAGAATTTTTAAATCCTTTGATATTTCGCTTAGAATTCTTCTTAGGCTTTCGTTCCTATTTTGCCGGCTACTTAGGCCTTCGTATACCGTATTAGCAAATACATCATTTTGAAAGAAGTGTGGTCTAATCATGTTAATATTTGTTATGAGGATGCTAGGTATTTCCTTTTCAGTACCAATGGACCAATCAACATTCAATTCGTTCCAGTACATGCATTCAATTTGAGCTGTTTGTAAAACTTTGGGATTATTCAATTCTGATTCTGGTTTTATTGACAGAGCTTTTTTCTTGCCATTTTTGAATATTAGTAGGCAGTCTGTCGACATTATTCTGTGTTTATAATGCGGATTACCCACTTTTTTAAAACCACATTTTCTACGGATTTCATCAGTTTTAGCTAGATCGAGAGGAACTTGTTCTCTGATCTCATCTAAATCACAAAGAAATTCAAGCATAGTAAAGTAATCCTTTTCATAAGTTGAAAGCGCATGCAGTTCCCGATTATATAAAATCGAAGGGATAGCATGTTTTCTTGAATTTACACCTCCATCTGTACTTAGATTCCAGGGTATCCAATTTTCTTTGGTGCCAGTGCCTCTACCGGCTTTGATTTTGGATACGTCCGACATTTGCCTTGCCATTTCAAAATTGATTATGTATTATAAATATACTAAATGCATATATATTATAATCAACTATTTGCTTATTTTAATTTATCAACCCTATTTTTTGTAACTTCGTTCCTATAAACAAATAGAAAATTGAGAGCTATAAAGTCTAAAAAATTCGTAGGCAATAAGAAAGTCTTTACTCTTAGCCCACAAACATTGAGGCTATTGGAGATTACGGACATACTTCGAGCAAATAAAACTATTGAATCAGACGCGGATTTGTGTCGATTTTTGTTCTATAGTCCGCAATCATTTAATCAGATTAGAAAGGGAAGGAGGAACGCAACGGTAGAATTAATTACGATGTTTTGCTTTAGATTTCACGTTAATGCCAATTATATTGTTTTAGGACTAGAGCCTAAGTTAAATTTTAAGGACACAGTCAAGAGTAAAATTGCGAAAGCATCAGGTAGCGAAGAGTCTTTGATTTCATGTATTAAAGAAGAATTAAAGTCTAGTGGTTATTTACAAGTTTTTTTGAGTAAAAGGTTTTGGCATGAGCGTATTTCCTTTCTTGCCGAAACTATTAAGTCACTAGAAGCTAAAAATATAGCACAGTTGTATGAGATTAAGACATTAAAAAAATTAATAACTGATAATCTAATAGTAAGTAAGCCAATGGAACATAATTAGATTCTTCTTTTTGAATTTTAGGAGGGCTAAATAAGTATCTACTCTTGTTTAACAACCATTAATTCTTCTTAGTTTAGGAATGTACTCTTCAAATACCTTTACTATAATTTCATTATTGGAATTAATATCATAGCATTTCTCTCTTTCCTGAATGAGCCTTTTTAGCTCATTTTCTATTGACTCAATTATAGTACTATCATTCGATTTGATAGCTAAATCTAATTGCATCGAATTATACGCAATCATATCACCTATCGCCTCAATTACTATTTCCAAAATTAGCCAATCAGTTCCTACAAAAGAGTTGCTGGAAGTGTTTTTCATACATTAGTTAAGGTTTGATACAATCAACATATTGATAAGCGCTAGATATGCAAGCTTTATTACATATTAAACCTAGTATTAAAAATCTTAACACTTTATCAATCCTCCCAAATTACGCTCAAGATGAAACCATACCCAAACTTCTCAGAATAAATACACTTCTCGTAGAACTTTCGATCATAATCTTCATTCCACACGTTCTCAAACCAATCACCCGCTGTTACTTCCGACACTTCATTATACTCCCTCTTCGATTGCCAGTACTCGTTTGCGATTGAGTACAGAGGCACCTTTCGTTCAGACTTAATTCCTTTGATTAACTTAAAAGGGAAATCATCACTACAAATGCCCCACTCTATTTTCCCGGCTCGCGAACACACAACCATTATTGGATGGTTGCCTATGTCGGCAAATCGTAAGAGAGTTGCAGTAGTACTCACCTGATATTTCATCCTCAATTCTTCAATTACTTCCATGCCAAACTTTCTTTTAAAGCAATCACTCTTAACTCTACTTTTTGGCATCAGTAGACTCGCGGCAAAATAGTCTGCTTCGAGCTCGACCGGATTTTTCGATTTGAAATTGTGAGAAGGATGTGATGGAGTCCGTCCACTTTTCAGTGCGTTCCGATGCTCATCAATGTAATAGTGACCGAGCTCATGAGCAAAAGTAAAACGAGCTCGTGGTGAATACTCGTTCTTCGCCTTGTCGAGGTTAATATAAATATGGAACTCGCCACTATCATGTTCGATTAATCCATCAAAAGCATCCTTGTAGTCGCCAAATGAATAGGTTATTGATTGATCATCAGAAATCAATCGAGGCACAACAAGATTTTTGGGGCAATACTCCTCTGCCACCTGCTCTGCCAAATCCGACAAATAGTTTTTTCGGGACTTACTGAGCACCACCTTTCTTGTTTTTTGCGATTTTCTTATCTAGAGCCATTTGCTTCTTTATATCGTCACTTATCTCGTTTCCCTCTCTTGCCGCTTGAGCAAAGTTCTGCTCATACGCTTCGAATGTTTGTTCATGTTGTTGATACTTTTTGAGTTTTCTTCCGATGAATTTCATTGGGTCTTTAAAACTTTCAGGCTTAGAAATTTTTGTTTCGCTTACTTCTTTTTCAAGCCTTTCAAAATCTTCTGTATTCTGGGGAAACACATAACCAAGCGACTTCAAATGTTTATGAACAGTTTTATCAGCCAGATTATTTACATTTCCTTGCTCGTTTTTCATATATGGTTTAGTTAATAATTATTTGGCGACCCTGAGCGTTAACTTTGTCGAAATTTGCTGCTCGATTGAGTCATTGAATTTTTTAAGGATCATCCGGATATTAGATCTCGAGGTTTTCCATCTGCTCTCAAGATCATTCAAGACTTCAGTTGGAGTGTTTTTACCCTCAACATAGTAGTTATACACTGTCCGTATTATGTCAGCGTCACGTTCAGAAAGCTTCTGCAAGTGCTCATAGACAACTTGCTCATTTTTGCTTTCTGATTCTCTATTCATACCATCAAGGCCTACAGATCCTTTCTGATTTTCTTCGAGTTCAAGCTCATCAATGAAATCATCATGCTCATCATTGAAGTGATCTTTTAAGACCCTCTTCTTTGCGGGTAAAATGTGTTCGCTGGTGTCTTCGACAATTCCATCTTTCTCTTTTTTTCTTCGCTCTTTGATTTCATCGTCTAAGTACAAATCATAGAAGACATGCTTCATGATGGTCTTAAGCCAGCTTAATACAGCGTATCGTCTTCGCTGCTTATCCTGCAGTTTTCGATTCTTTGTGAATGAACCTGCATTTTCGTAAACCTTATTGAAGGTGTCCGCCACTAAATCTTCAGCATCCTTCAATTGGTCTCTTCTGCCTGCGCATATTTTTTTTGCTATCGCAAACATTGGTTTCCAGCATGACTGGAAAAGCTTACCGTAAGCGTCCATTGCCTCATCCGGAAAATCATCCTTAAGGCCAATCAGCTCGATCAAATCATCGTCATCATCATTTATTGCTATCATTTTCTGCGTTATTACAAGTTTTACTACTCCCCCATTATGATATACTGAAAAGCGTCAAAACCAGTGTAAAGCACTTATTTTCAAACAATTTACGAAATTCTGTATAAGAGATTGGAGGGCAACAATAAATGCCCCTTTTGAAAATGCAGAAACCTGACGAAAAGAAACCTGACGACAAACTGAGCGTCAAAATCAGAACCACTCAGGGAACTTGGGCTACCGATTTTCCCAAGACCACGAAGGTGGAGGAGGTAATCAAAGCAGTAATCCAGCACTTTGGATTCGCTCCCAACGGCCAGTATGAACTTCGACTTGAAAGGGAGCCGAATACTCCCATGAAGCCTGAGAGACCGCTGGTAAGTTACGGAGTGAAGGATGGTGATGTATTAATCTTTACCGACTTGGGGATTGCGGTATGATTGTCGATCAGAAGATTTCCATACTGGAGGTCGATCGGGAGCTATCAGCGTGTAGGGAGTTTCTTCGAAGCATTGGCATTACGCTATCAGATGTCGATGTGGAGAAACTTCTTTTCACGGCTGAGATCAGCTCATCCATCGATAAGGAGAAGTACCAGATAGAGCTGCGCTTTGACAACTACCCCGCTTGGCCATTATTCATTGAGTTCATACATCCAGTGACTGGAGAACGCGGTACTCATAGGGCTTATCCGAAAAGCACCGACTCCTTCTTTCATGGATTTCCCTGTATCTGCAATCCAAGCTCTCGGAAGGCTTATCAGTCTCACACCCCTGGTGCGCCACACGGTGATTGGAACCTTATCGGATGGAGGGATAACCCTCAGGTGGGTACTCTCAAAACGATAGATGCTATTCTCTTAGCCATCTATTCGAGGATTAATAATTCACAGTTCTACTTAGGGCGTATGGCTCATTAATATATGTGGGAAAGCGAAAGATTTACACCGGCTGATAATAAGAAATACATGATCCCCAACCGCGCAATCATGTACACTGAAAAAGTTCTGAGTGACTATGGAAAGAAACGGCCATCAAATGAAGGCCTCGTCTACTGGGCTGGAAGAAAAGATGTTGATGTCATCAGAGTGGAGCTGGTTATAGCTCCTCGTACCGATTCCGCTGCGAGGCGGGTAATGACATCTCCTGAGTCAAACATGAAGATGATTCAAGTGCTTGATAAGTATGATATGATTCATCTCGGACAGGTACACTCTCATCCGGGATCGTGGGTGGATCACTCGGAGGGTGATGATGAATATGCTGCATTTAAGATTAATGGCCTGCTATCGTTAGTCGTACCCTCATACTGTAAAGATGGTATGATGCCGATTGAAACATGTGGTGTCCATCGTTTTGAGCAAGATCACTTCATTCGGTTCACCGATGAATATGTAAGTGATCATTTTTCTATTGAGGATGCGAACTGTCTTTTTGAGGACCTACGGAAATGAAAGAGTTTAGATTGAGTAGAGAGGAATGGTATAGCCAAAGAGATGACAGAACGCTTAGGGTAGAAGGAGTCAAAGGGTTCGACAATTTCTCGATTGGAATTGTCATTGATCCCTCTGAATCCGAGCAATACTCCGTGCAAGCCACTGCGCTGGTATGTGTTAACACGTTATCGAGATGGTGCAAATCAATTTGCATTCACCCAATCCAGCAAGAATCTGTTTTACCAAACTCTGTCGGTCTTGATTTTGGTAAGGTGCTACTTGATACTATGATCAGTAGTGATCCCTATGGCAACTTCCAGTTAAAGCAATTCAGTAATACTGATGTCGATTTGATTATCTATGTCGGAGGAACAACGGTATCGCACCCATGGTCGATAATAGTAAAAGGGTCAGGATGGCTTGCCGGTATCGGCAGTAAACCGCTTCAGAGTGTGCCCGATGACAACACAAACCCGGTCGGTCCCAGTTTTGCTGCATGCCTTGCGTCTGCGTACGCTTTCAATGCTGCTATTTCAAAAGCTTACCCTGATGTTGATACGAGGTGGTACTCGCTATTGGATTTCACTGTTAACGATTCCCCAAATCAAAACAATCCTCCAATTAACAGCAATTACCACTTCGGCAAAATATTGCAAGTGGGTTGTGGTGCTGTGGGTTCATCTCTCGATTATCTGATCTCATTAATGAAGCTCAATGCTGATTTAAGCATTGCAGACTTTGATTGTGTTGAACCACCGAATTGTAGTAGTTCGTTGTCGTTCACTGCAAATGATAGCATTACAACACCGTTGACAAAGAAAGTAGATGCGTGCGACCGAGTACTGCGGAGTAGCGGAATGATCGCTAAAGTTTTTCCCGATCCGTTTACTGCGAGCATCTATTCTACAGTAAACCCCGACCTGATCTTATGCTTGGCAAATGAACAGGCAATCTGGCCTGCTATTCAATACAACTACCCACCATTGGTATATCACGCTACTACAACACCAAACTGGGGAATCAATTTTGGTAGGCACATTCCGATAAGGGAATGGTGTATCGTATGCCGCTTTGGAATAACAGACTATAAATTCAAACCGGTTTGCTCAACAGCTGTAGTTGAAGTCGAGGAGAAAAAAATTCTCGGTGTCCTGCCGTTTTTATCACCAAGCGCAGCGATTATTACGCTGGCTGAAATTCTAAAGCTATCATTACCGGGTTACCCATTAAATCAAAATTTCTTTCAGTTCTCCTTTAAAAATATCTCAGAGGCTGAGTTTATTGGTCAACAAAAAGAGAGGCGACTGGATTGTCAGGTTTGTTCAACTCAAAGTTTTGATTTTTATCCAGCTCTATTGGAAAACAGTAAGTATTTTTATTTTTCGACTTACTAAACAACTAGTTCTACTTATTTATATAGGGTTTTAAGGTAAGTAAATATAATACAGTTTATTGCGGGAAGCAGACTATTACGGCAATAGAAGCACTAATCATATAGATGCTCCGTTTAAGGTTAGATAAAAGGCGAAAAAAAAGCTTCATTAATGTCTGGATCTAAACCTTTTACGACTTACGTCAAGAGGATTCAAAAGACAAACAAGTAGAGGGGTGGGGCCACAAAAAAACAATAGCAATTCAATTGTCAAGAAGCTTATAGACCTCTTGAATGACGAACCACTGAGGAATACGCTCTTGCTCAAGCCTTAAATTTTTTGATTTAATAGAATTGAAAAGCATGGTCTCCCCTTCTGTTAAGTTTCCAATAATTTCGATTTTATCCTGTGTACCCGGAACTATAAATTCTCCAAATATTTCTAGTAAATCTGCATTCATGAGAAAGGACTTAGTCTGAATAAAGTATGACTTCAATCGCGAAAGCATTTGAAATCCTTGGGCATCCAAATCACTCCAATAGTAAATTTCTTTGTTGTTTAACCAAGTTACGTGTTTAAGACTATCAAGTGCGAAACCCTTTCCCCAAATCGCTATGCTATTTGATACTTCTGGGAAGGTTAGAAAATTCATTTTATTTTCTATTATAAAAATCCTTTTGCAGGTTATTGGGTGACCTACGAATTCATTCAAAGGAACTGAAAGATCGTTATATGAAGTAGCCTTATTTTCTGATGATTTTAGGAATCGAAACCGGATCTCTGGTTGTATATACTTGAGATGAAATCTTTTTTCGAATACAGATTCATTGCTGTCGAGCTTATCAGGAATAAGTTCATCCAATAAGTTGCGAAGTATCGCCCTATTATCTTCAATAAATTTATTATGAATAGCAATCGGCAACTCTCGAATGTAATATCTATCCGATTCAAAGCGATTAAGAAACCAATCACACACCTTTAGTAAATCCCCCCATTGGTGAAGATTGTTAACAACGCTTATAGGATTGCGTTCCATCCACGACACAAGCTTCGGAAATGAGTTTTTTATAATTCTACTTTTTTCAATGAAGATTTCGAACTCCTTTGCCTTTCCTATAAACTGCAAGTAGTTCTCTTGATCTTCAAACACAATTGATTCCGGAATATCTTGTACACTATGATTCCTGGTCTTTACTGGTCGAGATTGTACTACATAACCAAAGCCCTTTCTATCTTTTGATCCGGAAATAAGTTCAGATAGCTCTTTACTCATAGCAACAAAATCAGCTGATACACTTTTATCTGATCTCAAAACTCTCGGAAAAAACTGCTCACCAGAAAGCATAGCCTTTAGAAATTGCGGATACAATCTATCTGCTTTATTTTTTATCTCAGCTACCGTAATCATTACCCAGTTGATTCTAAATATTGTTGACGATGTTCTTGAAGTTGTTTGATTGGCATATCAAATACAACAGAGTTTCGATTGTCTTTTCGCTGGACGAAATGAACTCGGGCGATAAACGGCTCTACAATGGCCACTTCTTCCGCTTTGGCTGGTGATACTACCATTAGCTGCAAGTGAAGCTGCTTGCAGAGTTCCATTAAAAACTTAGCCTTTTCATCATCTTGTTTGCTGAAGGCTTCATCTACACAAATAAATCTAAATGAATTGGTATTAAGCCCTTCTGAATGAATTCCAAACTGATATGCTATTGCGGAACTAAGAATTGTATAGGTTAGCTGAGCGCCCTCACCACCTGATAGTTTTGCTGTACCGGTGTATGATCGAAATTGCTTAGTGGTGTCTTCTCGATACAGTTCTACCGCCTTAAATTTTAGCCAATTGCGCACGTCCAACACTTCTTTTCTAGTGTTTTCATCAATGGTTAGTTGATCTAATAGTGCCTTAATCTTGTTGAAACTATCCTCTAGTATCGAATCGTCTTTAGTCCTTTCAAATTCGAGTAGATTCGGTTTCCAGTCTTGCAACTTAATTTTGAAGTCTCTTACTTTCGGTGAGTAGTCCTTTTCGGCTTGTAAGTTGATAAACGTGGGTGGGTTTTGTCTAAAGTTTATTTTGCTCAGTGACCTATTAAGCGTTTCAATGTTTTCTTCGATTTCTTCCTCTTGCCGTTCTAGCCACGTTTGAAAATCTGACATTTTTGTAATCATCTCTTCATTGAGATACTTTTTGAACTGCTGCTTATATTCCGCCAACTCCTGATTTTCAATTTTCTCCAAAAGCGTAACGTACTCGTCGATGAACTCTGCCTTCTCGCGTAAGCGGTGTGTGTCTGTGTTCCAATCTTCAAACTTGGCTGCGATCTCTTTTGATGGGTTAATAAACTGCCGCATGAGAGACTCCACTGAACTTGAATCATCCCTTATCTGGTTCTTCAGTTTTTCAATTCGCTCATTAATATCACCGGATATCTTACCAATGATCGATTCAATAGAATTAAGGTCGGTATCGGTCTCTTTTATGAACTCATTCTCAAAGTGCTGCAATTTCTTACTCACTTCGAGCCCCTCATAGTTGATGAGAACCTCGTTAGCTCTTCTCAGGTTCTGTTGTTGTGTATTTAGCTCCGACTCTATTTCCCTCAACTGCGTCTTCAGGCCTTCCAATTTGTCTGATTTAGACTTGATCGTTTCAAGAATTGCAGTGCGCTGCTTTTTTAATGTATTGATCCGATCGCTCGTTTTTTGAAGTTCTTCTATCTTTTGCTTGTTCTCTTGAATTTGTGTAGCAATGGACCACCAATCAATTTTCTTAAATGAATTGAAGTCAATCAGGCGAGCGAGGCTTTCCTTTTCAGCAGAAACCCTGCTTTGATGATTCCTGAGATAGGTAATCTTTTGTTCAACTTGTTTGATCTCCTTGCTAAAAGAATCTGCCTGCTCCCTCAGGGCGGCAATTTTTTCTTTATTATCCCATCCTAAAACATATTGTTGAGGAGTTCTGATTTCCGAGCGATCATCTTTTTCGTGCCGGGACTTGTTTTTCATTAATCCGGATTTCAGAAGAGCTTTATCCTGAAGTCTGAATTCTTCTACTGTTTCTACGCAGCTATATTTGTATGATCGTTCTATTTCCTTCTCTACCCACTCTTTGTAAGGTGAATCCTTTAACTCCAACTTATTAATCAGCTCGTTTCTATTTGGTGTGTTGAAGATGCTTGGTGTAATCTCCTTTTTATCGAATTTGTGATAGATAATCCTGCCCCTCAGGTCATTCTCATTCACATATTTATTCACCTTTTGGTAATACTCTACAGGGATAAGTAGCCGCAAAGCAAAATTGTGAAGTAGGCGTTCAATGGCAGATTCCCATTCTTTTGAATTTTTCCGAACCTGTATTAATTCACCGATAAATGGAATCTCCTTCTCTGAAACACCTAGGTGCGCAATGATCTCGCTCCTGATTCGTGCTACAGAACCCGTTATATTATTCTTCTGGGAACGTAAAACAATAAGCTCGTTTGAGATTGCTTCAAAATCTTGCGTGAGCGACTGCTTTAGTGAGGAAGCATCTATCCTTTCCTGATCATTCTGCTCCCATACTTTCTCCGTTGCCTTTTTACGAGCCATCGCATGGCTTCTCTGCTCATCAAATACCTCGCGTGTTTGAGGATCACTTTGAAGTTCAATACTGGCTGCCAGCTCATTATATCGTTTTAATTCTTCTGCTCTGTCGTTTTTTGTTTCCGTCAGTTCACTGTTCCTTCTCTCCAATGAACTTATCTGTTTTCCAACTTCATCTGACTTTATCTGAAGATCCAATTCCCTTTCCTGGTCCTTAAGACGTTCTATTTCATTCTCCAGTATTCCTTTTTCTTCATTTAGCTTTATCGATTCAACTGTCTTCTCCCCCGTAAAGAGTTCTATTAATTTCTTCCGCTTTTGAGCAAACCACAATGGAGCAGCACTTTTGTGATTTTCATTAACTAATAAATCGGTGGTGTACTTGCCTAATTGAATGGACTTCTCACGTATAGGGGTTAGCAATTTAATTTGCTGATATGCCTTTTCAATCGCACGATGGGCATCACTCAACGTTTTGAAGTAGTTTTTGATCTTTTGAAATTCGGTCTCCGCATCGCGTTCCTCCAGCATTTGAAACCGCACAAATTCGTTAAGGTCTCCCAAAACTTTTACTCCAATTGTTTGACTAAAAAGCGTATGAGCTTTTTCTGAACGCATCCCAAATACTTTTCGCATGAGCCGACCGTACTCCACCGGTGTATCCATAAATTGGATAACATCCTTACTTCCTTGTTTAGGATATTTTTGCTTTAGCCTTTTCTTCCAATCACCACTGCTGTCAAATTGCGAGAAGTCATTGGCAATGGTTAATTGTTTGTGACACAGGATGAATAATCGCTTCAATTCTGTGCCTGAAAACCAACGTGCTTGAGCCAGTGTAACAAATTGAGACTCGTTCTGAAAAACAGCTAGCAAAACGGAATGCGCTTTCGATTTATCCGGTCTAAGCTTCTTGGTATCCTTTCCATCGGCCTCTTCATTTTCCCCATATTCACCTAACACATAACTGTCTTCTGTTCGCTCACCCTTCAACCCCGCTGTTTGGTTATAAAACCGCATACGTCTTTCGGGCACAAGAAGAGTCAATAGTCCATCGATCAAAGTTGTTTTGCCCGATGCATTGGCTCCAGTCATAAGCGATGTTTCACCCAACGGTTCTATTTTATAGGAATGATGGTCAAACGTTCCCCAGTTCCACACCTCATAGCTGTGTAGACGAAAGCCTGATTCGCTCGACTTGGTGCTAAATAGACTTAGTTTCATCTTCCAGTATTTGCTTGAACCGACTTAGTTCTTCGTTGGTAATTCGTGCCTTGATAATTCTCTTTACTTCATACCGGTCTTCGTCCGGGTTGGCCACATTCTTACCAATTGATTTTAGGAATCCCATTTTTTCACAAGCTTCAAGATGCTTATTCAACTCCTTAACAAATTTTAACTCATTTGTTTTTTCCTTAAAGAACATTTCAAGACGATCTCGAAATTGCTTGGGTGTTATATATAGATTAGCCGTTTCCAAATCATCCGATTCAAACTCTTGCAGCCATTCCCTCAGTAAGACACAAACCAGGGTTAATTCATAAGTCAACGGCATGCGCCTGATTAACCCTATGGTTGTCCCGTTCTCATCTAACTCAATCTGCTTGAGATACGCGTACCCATCGCGCTTATCAATGACCAGTTCAAGCCCAATGCGTTCAAAATACTTTGTTAACTCTACCTCGTATTGGCGGATGTCTTGCCAGCTCTCCGGTTGATCTTCGAACACCGGCCCTTGTAAAAGCCGACTGGCTGACTTTGCATAGGGTGCTATGTTGGAATTACGGTATTCCATACTTCCTATTTTGAAAAGATTATTTGAGGTAACTCAATATACTTCGATTCATCGGTGTTGAAAAGAACTGATTCGGTTGTGCTTTCATTAATGAAGAACTTAGGTGAAGTATTTACCAGTGTTACATACGCCAGCACCTCTGCCAGCCCTTTCGATATGCCATTTACCTCGATCACCTCCTGAAGTGTGATCTGATCTTTGTCCTTCAATAATTCCTGAATATTTTTTAGCAGGATACGTTTATCGATTAAATCATCCCTGTAGATCCTGGATAGTTCATCCAGCTCCTGTATTCCATGCGAAGCTTGCTCTGCTTTTGTAGTGAAAGTGTTCAACTCAGGTTTCTCACCTAATTTTCGTTCAAGAGGCAGATATAGGTTGGGAGCATCGTCAATCTCTAAATAGAACGTTCGGTCTGATGTTTTACCAATTCGTTGAATAGCGAGCTGTCTGATTTTGGACATAAGCTCTCGTATTTTCCTGTTCTCTAATTGATCTTTCGCTATAATTTCTCGACTCAATTTATCTGCGAGGACAGCATTTTTGTCCAGCACCTTTCTAGCTGCTAAATGAAGTAGCGTTTTAAGTTTTCGAAGCGATCGCGATGAGGCTTCAATCTCTCGGTCTTCCAAAACCTGATAAAGCTCTTTGGTTAGCTTTTGAAACTCAGCCTGGCTAGCATCATCCAGCATGAATTGCCAGAAGGAATAAAAACTTTTGCCTTGGTTTGTTTTCTTCAGTTCATGAAGAGCATCAAAGGTTTCGGCCAGCAATTTGCCCTTACTCAAATCGCTTTGCTGCTGCCGTTCGTAAATTTTTCGGGTGATCTCTTTAAAGTTGTCTTCTACTTCCTTGAAGTCTCCAATCAATTCATTGGCCATACGGTTTACTTCTTCAAACCGTGCTTTGATCTGAAAATCTTCATAGGTGTTTACATATCCGTCTACTTTTATTCTCCTAATCTCTTCTTCAATTTGTTGCTTTTGCTTTTCAAGCTCAGCCAGCTTTTTGTCCTTATCAGGGTTGGCATTGCCGATGATATCCTTCAACTTACTGAAAATGTCTTTGAATTTCGATTCGGCACTTACGAATTCCTTTTCTTTAAATATTTCAAAGACTTGAAATACTTTCTCCGTGTGCTTGGAAAGTAAAACTAACGGCTCTTTGGTGGAGTCATCAATTACATTCCGGAGGTAGTGCGCATCAATCCAACGGTCGATGTAAAGTTTTGCTTTTTCGTCATAATCCAGGATAAGTTTTTCGGTTTTGATTTCATCGTCCTCATCGTGATAATCGATCTCTTCAAGAAAATCCCCCAGCTTTTGAATAACTTGTTGATAAGGGATTGTAATTTGGTCAGTGGCTTTAAACTCTCGGTGTAGGAATGAAACGATAAGCCCCAGGTTTCGCGCGCGCAGTAATCTTATTACCATTGCGGAATCGATAAGTGCTTTTGCCTTGATAAATGAATTTAAAGAATCATTCATAGCGTTTATAGCATAATGCCAGAGTAAGTGGCACTTCATTCAACCTAGAACAAATGGTGGATTTGAAAAATTGTATTGGCTTAAAATACAATTTTCACATCCTCTTTATAGTTCTGCAAAGTTCCATTCAGACTGGCCGTCCAACCATCAATAAATACTTTGCCGTTTTTAATTGCGTTTGAATAGTCGTCGCTGGATATTTTTTCACTGTTGGTTATGTAATAATGATTGCCGATTTTGTAAATACAGTCTTTTACAACCTCTTCGGGAGTTTGTGTTGGCGAGTCTAAACCAATGGTGAAAATCATATTGTAGATACGACTGAGGGCATCGGTTTCATTTTCAGTTATTGAAATTTGCCCCATTTCATTCACTTTCAACTTGGGAGCATCTATGCTGTCAAACACTTTAAAACCAATATCAGGAAGTTGTTTTTTGTGTTCTTCAAACATGCCGCTTTTGCTGTTCACGGATTCAATGTCTTTAGCAATTTGTTCTCCTGCTCGTTTCAGACGTTCAATAGTAATGCTTGAAATAACTGGTGCTAGGTTGTTGTCAATACAAAATTTATGGGCTGGCTTGTCCTTTTTGATAGGGTCGTCTCCTTGACACAAAACAAATTTACGTTTGCCTCCATCCTGAGCATTTAGTTGCATTACTGCATCTCCTGTTGTACCTGAACCTGCGAAGAAGTCTAGAATTATATCTCCATTGTTAGTTAATACGTAAGAAATAAATTGACTAATGAACTTTACTGGCTTGGGGTTAGTGAACAGGGTTTTCTCGGAAGGAAATAACTCTTTTAAATCATAAGAACCAATACGACCATCTAATTCGATAACACTACTTAGTTTCTCTGAGTATTCTTTGGCATAAAGTTTCAACTCAATAATTTTTGATTCGTCTTCACCAAACAAGATTTTGCCTTGCTTGAGTAAATCATCCATCGTAGTTCCTGGAAATCGATATCCCATCAAAGGTTGCTTACACGCTTTTTTAGTAACAGGATGTATCACATCATAACGGTATCCTTCTTTTCCAGGGTTGTGAACACTTTGACTTCCTGTATATATTCCTTCTGAATCGATATATTTATAACGATCGAGTGGCCAAAGTTCATTTTTATGTGCTCGATACCATTTATTATATTCTGATTTCAATACTTCCAAGTCTTTGAAATTACTTGTCAATTCAGTACCTTTTTCAATAAGCAAATCTTTAATGTCTGATAACTTACTTTTCCATTCAGCCTCTAAAGAATGTTTTTGCTTTGCATAAGAAAGGACATATTCATGTTCAGTAGCAATTTGAGTTGGATTGTTATCTGTGGCATTCTTCCAGATAATTGTTCCTAAGTAGTTTTCCTCACCAAAGATTTCATCGCAAAGAACTCTAAGGTTTGCTTGCTCATTATCATCAATACTAATGAATATTACTCCATCTTTAATAAGTAAATCTCTTGCCAACAGCAACCGTGGATACATAAAAGCAAGCCAACCATTGTGGCTCTTTTTGGTTTTGAAGCTAAAATCCATTCTTGCAAAATCGCTTTCACTCAAGTTTGCCAAGCCTAAGACTTCTGCTTCTTCTTTGTCGAATTTGTCTGGATAAACAAACTCATCCTTTTCAGTATTGTAAGGAGGATCTATGTAGATACACTTGATTTGTCCGCTATAATGGTTTTTAAGAATTTTTAAAGTATCTAAATTATCACCTTTCAACACCAAATTTTCTGTAGTGTCAATATTCTTGCTCAATGATGTATTGAGGCGTAATTCCTTTTCTGTCTTTTGAGCATATTTAGCCCTGGCAAAGTTGCGGCCTACGAAATTTAAACCATAACCGTTTACTTTTTCGTCAATATGTAAACCTAAAGCGGCTTTTAGTTCTTCTATATTTATTTCGCTGTCTCGTATTACGTTGGGGTAGTTCTCTTTTAGAAAACTCAATAGTTTGTTTTCGTTGGTTTCTGTACCAACCACTGTAAATCCCGCCTTTATAAAATCTTGTTGTGCCATTTCTTATGCGTTGTTTATCAATGCCGCCAATTGCGTTTTATTGATACGTTCTTTAAATGAAATTTTTATGTTTTGGTCTTTGTAGTGCTCAGCTAATGCTTCAAAATACTTTTTGGCAAAGTCAATTTTCCCCTTTTCATCTAAGGGTATTGCTGTCGATGATTTATAGCCTTTGGCTTCCACTACAAGAAATATTTTGGTGCCTTCTGTGCTTTTGATAGCATAGCAAAAGTCTGGGTTGTAATTGCCTAACGGTGTTTTGATTTTCAGACGTGGAAGTTTTCCAAAAATTTCAATGCTTTCAGTGTCGGGGTCTTGCTCTACAATTTCCAATTCAAAATCACTATCGTATTCAATCACTTCTTCAAATACCCATTTGGTCTTCAAAGAAAAGTCGCTTGCAATTTCCTTTTGAAATTTGCCAACACTTCCTATGTCCAAATAAGTTTTTTCTCTTTCGGTCTTGAATACATTTGGCAAACCTGTTCCGTTAATTCCATCATACTTAATGTTTGCTTTGAGCATCGCAATTAAGTTCTTGTTGATTATTTCGGAAATTTCTCTTTGAGCTTGCTCAGGATTGTTGCAGAGCATTTTAGTCTTGAAATCATCACTCAACGCATTAAAAACCTTTACAACAAATGAGATAGGCGTTTTGGTGTTGTTTGATAGGGTGCGAACTAATTCTAAATAATCAACTTTGCTTTTGTAGGAAACCTTATCGGTTAATTTTTCTGTTATCGCTCCCTCTTCGCCAATCTTTTTCACATTAAGCTCTGCACGGATTGTTTGTAGCAAAATTTCTTCAATGTTTACAGCTTCTATTTGTGTTTTTATGTTTTGAATCAATTGGCCTTCTTGTTCTTCCTTCAAAGATTCTAATAAATAGAAGGCATTTTTATTGATAGCGTTCCATAGGGTTTGAAACTCATGCAGGTGTGTTGATTTTATGAAAACCTTCTTTTTAGGTTTGACCTTTTTTGCATCTTGAATGTATTTGTTTGCATCGGTGGCAAATAAACCTTCAATTGCTTTTACTTGTTCTTCGGGCAAATTTTGTTCCTTAAGTATGGCTGAAAACTCTGGGGACTTTTCATAGATCTTTTGTCCGTCAACAATAGCCTTACGAACAATCATTTTCTTTTCTTTCAACACATCATCAACCAACGTAACGATTGTATCATCATCAAAGCCTGATTTTTCTTTGAGTATCTTAATGAGTTCCTGTTCTGTAAATGTTTCAGAAATCAGGAATGAATTACTCAAAATCTCGTTTTGTATTGCCTCAACAAATCCGTACTCTTTGCTTGAAACAATTACGTCTAGGTTATTGATTTTCCAAAATGCTTCCTGGTCATCATTCAGATTTTTAAGCGTGTTACGTTGTAAATTTTGATTTACACAAATTCGTAAACCACGCCCAATTTGTTGAAGTTTGGATATTTCGCTTCCTTGATTAGATAATTTACAAATGGTAAATACATTGGGGTTGTCCCAACCTTCTTGCAAAGCCCAAATGGAAAAAATGAAGCGTGTAGGACTTTCAAACGAAAGTAATTTCTTTTTGTCTTTCAGAATTTCATCGACTCCTGCTTTTATTTTTTCGTCTGCGTTTCCTTTATCGCCTGAAAAATATCCTTTATGAACTTGCAAAAGATTGTCGCTGTCAGAATCGTTTTGCAAGAATTTAT
Organism: Bacteroidota bacterium; assembly: GCA_018267275.1. Taxonomy (GTDB): domain Bacteria; phylum Bacteroidota; class Bacteroidia; order Cytophagales; family Cyclobacteriaceae; genus ELB16-189. The sequence continues at coordinate 96,909 of JAFDYV010000006.1, forward strand.
AATACTCGCTTGTTTGGTCAAGTTTGCCTACTATATCGCTGTATTGCTTTTTGTATTCTTCCTCAAAAATGGTTCTGATTTTCGGATTCTCGCCACGAAACAAACTGGTGTCGCTCTCCATAAAAAATAAGGTGAGAGCCTTTATTCCTTGCTCGAACAATCCTTCTTCCTTTTCAAAATGTATTTTGATTGTTTCCTTAATCATTGCCCGCAAGGATTCGTCTGATAAAGAATAATCAACTTTTTCAATGGTATCGTCTGCTAAAACAATGGTGTCTTTGTTTATTTTCTTTATGCTCTTACCGTTGAAAACTGAACCAACGCCCAATTCTCGTTTCGCAATAATTCCGTTGGTTAATGTGTTTACAAAAGCCTTGTTTACTGTTCCTACTTTTTCAATTCCAATGAGTGTATCTGTATTTTCCACTACATCTTGCGTATAAACCACAATTTTCTTAACTAAACTTTGTCTGAAGGAGGAAATGCTGTCTAATGCATACGCTACGTTTGACAAAAGCAAACTGTCTTTCTTTTTTGGGAATGTTGCCCCAAAACGCAAGAAGTAATTTTCAAAACCATCAAAATAAGTTTTAAAGGCATTACCTTCAAAACGGTGCGGTTCGTCCATTATCACAATTGGATTTAGCCGCTTCAAACATTCCAAATATGATTTTGGCGGTTCCTGATTGTTTATAAATAATTCTGGTGCGTTAATATCTTTTTCTAAAGGTCGGTTTAGAATATTGTCTTTGTGGCTGAACGAGCTTGGAGTCATTACCAAAACAGATAAATGAGCAGTCCCAATAAATTGCCTTACCGCTGAAATGTTACCTCCCTCGTAAACAAAGGTTTCTATTTCTTTCTCTTTCTCGTTAGCGTAGAAGCTTTTAAAGTAATCTTTGGTATCTTCTAAGTTTGTTTTTGTTCCCTCTCTGATTGGAACTGTCGGAATAAGAACTATAAATTTTTTGTACCCGAAATGTTTACTCAACTCAAAAATGGTTTTGATAAACGTGAACGTTTTACCCGTTCCCGTTTCCATCATTATATCAATGTTTTTAGTGTCTTGAACCGGAAAATTGTATTTGTTGTTTTTATGGTGTGCTGTCAGTACTTCACAAAAATTCACTTTTTGCCGAAGGCTTTCAAAAAGGCTGGTAATGTTTGTAACACAGTCCTCCTGATAGCTTTGTATTTCATATTGAAACTGTTTTGTTTCCGTTTTTGTCGTCATTGATTGTTCTTAAGCCAACTAAGTGGTTAAAATACAAAAACGAATAATAATTCTCGCTATTTTAGGATGTTAAAATGCCAGCCTCAGCATTCCATTTATCGATATGAAGTATAACAAAACCCAACTCCAAAAGTCGGCCAGTGACTTATCTAACTATCTTGGATGTAAGCATTTAAGTCGGCTTGATCTTTCCGTTGCAATGGGCGAACGAAAGGCTCCGGATTGGCAAGATCCGGCTTCGGCTATTCTTGCTCAGCGTGGTCAGGAACATGAAGATGCTTATGTGAAATTTATAAAGGACAAAGGGCATAGCGTGGTAGACCTAATTGGTCAACCCACGGAGGCAACGGTTGCGGCAATGAAAAATGGAGCTGATGTTATTACGCAGGCGAATTTAGGTAACGAAAATTGGGTGGGACGAGCCGATTTCTTAATAAAAGTACCGGGCACTTCACGGTTTGGCAATTGGGCGTACGAAATCGAGGATACAAAGCTATCTCAAGAAACCAAGGCAGGAACCATTCTTCAGCTAAGTTTATATACTGACTTATTAGAACAACTGCAAGGGTTTAGTCCCAAGAATATGACGGTTGTAAAGCCGGGTAATAGTTTTGAAAAAGAAATCTTCCTCGTTTCAGATTTCAGCGCGTACTATCGGTTAGTGAAGAGATCATATGAAGCTTATCTAAACGAGAATGACCCCCAAACTTATCCATATCCCGTTGCTCATTGCGATTACTGCCGTTGGTGGAAGGAGTGCGATGATAAAAGACGTGCTGATGATCACTTGTCGTTGATTGCTGGAATGCGCTCGCTACAAATGGTGGAGTTGGAAAAACACAACATCACCAAGCTGGAGCAATTTGCGAAAGCTGAAAAGCCCTTACCGGAAAAGCCAGAGCGAGGTAATAAGCAGACGTATGTTAAAATCCACAATCAAGCCAAGATACAGCTTAGGGGTAGAAAAGAAGGTTTAGTTTATGAGCATCTCGCCTACGAGGCTGAAAAAGGATTGGCGAGATTGCCTCAACCCTCACCAAGCGATATCTATTTTGATATTGAAGGTGATCCATTTTGTGACGGTGGCGGCCTTGAATACATATTAGGCTATGTTGTTAAGGAAAAACAGGAAAAGCTATCGTATCATTATTATCAGGCACTAAATCATCAGCAGGAAAAAGTTGCCTTCGAAACTTTCATTGATTTTGTAATGGAACGATGGAGAAGAGATGAAGGCATGTTTATCTATCACTTTGCTCCGTATGAACCCGGAGCAATAAAACGATTGGCTAGTAAACACGGAACGCGAGAGACTGAAGTAGATAAGCTATTGCGTGCTAAACGATTTGTGGATTTGTATTCCATTTTCAGGGAGGCACTTCGTGCCAGCGTTGAGCGATACTCTTTAAAGGATCTCGAACTCTTTACAGAATTTAAGCGGAAGGTAGAATTGCGAACTGCGGGCGCAGCCAGAAGGCAAGTGGAATTTGCATTGGAGCTAAATGCGATAGAGGCTGTACCGCTAGAAATTCTCAATATTGTAAGAACGTATAATGCAGATGATTGCTTCGCTACTGAAGCTTTGCACAGCTGGCTTGAAGAAAGACTTGTTGAATTAAAAAAGAAAATTGGAGAAATAGCCCGGCCACTGAATAGCGATGGAGCTGCCAGTGATAAAACGCAAGCGCTTGAAGGAGAAGCGTTAGAAGTTTATACTAAATTAGTGTTGGGCTTGCCTGAGGATAAAAGCAATCTTACGGATATAGAAAGAGGGCGTTGGGTATTGGCCAACATGATTGAATATTTCAGACGAGAAGAGCGTTGCAATTGGTGGGAATTTTTTGGGACGCAAGGAAAGGATTTTGAAGATTTGTTGGACGATAGAAATGTAATCATTGGACTTGTGCATACAGGCCGTGATGGCGGCACGGATAAAAATCCAATTCATATATATACTTTTCCTAATCAGGAAATTTCACTGAGACCCGGCAATGATTTATATGACATTGAGAGGGATACGATACTGAAAATCGGAACACTGGAGGAGATATCCATCTCAGAAGGAATACTAAAAATTAAAAAAACTCAGAAAACGGTTTACAAACATCCGGCAGGCGTTATCAGTATAGATCAAATTCCATCAGATGTATTAAAGGCGTCGTTATTAAGTTTTGCTAAATCAGTCGCTACCAATGGAATTGACAGCGATGCCGAGTACCGTGCGGGACGGGATTTATTATTAAGAAACAATCCTAGGCTAAGTACACAGGCTGGGGGTGATTTAGTTCTGCCTAATGAGGAAACGAGTGTTGCCGCGATAAGGATTTGTAAAGATTTAAACAGCAGCATACTACCCATTCAAGGACCACCAGGTACAGGTAAGTCTCATACTGGAGCCGAGATGATTGTTGAGCTTGCAAAATCAGGAATGCGCGTTGGAGTAACAGCCATTAGTCATAAAGTAATTCGCGGGCTTCTTGAAAAAGCGCTTAAGATCGCTAAGAAGAAATCAGTCAATCTAAAAGTGGTTGATAAGACCTCTTCAAAGTCTTCAAGTCCACCTCCAGGATTAACAGAAGAGTCAGACAATACCAAAGCCCTTCTCGCCTTGGATGATGGAAAAGTAGTTGGCGCTACGGCCTGGTTATGGGCGCGTGAGGATGCAATTGAAAAATTGGATTACCTGTTTGTTGATGAAGCAGGACAAATGTCACTTGCCATGGTGTTGGCTGCATCACGATCAGCAAAAAATATAATTTTATTAGGTGACCCGCAGCAATTGGAACAGCCACAAAAAGGATCGCATCCTGAAGGAGCTGATGCGGCTGCACTTAATCACATCCTAGGTGAAAATAAAACTATGCCTCCGGATAAGGGTTTGTTCTTGAGTATTAGCTGGAGGCTTAATCCAAAAATTTGTGAATTCACCTCTGAAATATATTATGAGAAGAGGTTAACAACGGTTAAAGGAACAGAAAGGCAAGTGATAGCTGGCACCGAGAAATTTTCTGGCAGTGGATTATTTTATGTTCCGGTTGCACATGCAGGTAATCAAAGTAGATCTATAGAGGAGACAGACACTATTGAAGGAATCGTGCAACATTTACTTAATGGTAATGTGTACTGGACCGATGAAAATGGAGAGGCTAAGAAGTTATCGCCATCAGATATTTTAGTGGTAGCACCCTATAATCTTCAGGTGGAAGCGTTGATTAATAAATTGCCAGGCATTGAAGTCGGAACGGTTGATAGATTTCAAGGGCGCGAAGCACCAGTAGTCATTTACTCCATGACCAGTTCTTCACCCGAAGATGCGCCACGCGGTATGGGTTTTCTTTACAATCCAAACCGTCTTAATGTGGCGACCAGTCGAGCTAAATGTGTTTGCATTTTAGTGGCCTCACCCGAAATACTTGTACCTGATTGCCATTCAATTGAGCAAATGAGATATGCGAATGGTTTGTGTAGGTTTCTGGAATTGGCAAAGGTTATTTAAAATACAGGAATGGCGACAAGAGAATATCAAAATCATTTAGTTGGGTTATTACAGAAGAAATTACTTAACGTTAAGAATGAATGGCAGGCATTTCCCAAAGCAAAGAACCAATATGGGCCAAGAGTAGATATTGCGATAGGTCCCTTTAATGATGAAGATTCACAAGAAAACTTAACTTCCAAATTCAATGATCTTGTAGCATCAGAACCATATAACGGATTTCTCAAAAAAGCCTATGACCTTCATCATTCAAATCTTGACAAAGCATTGTATGAGTTCATTAGTCCATCCAGTTACCTTGAGGTAATTCATAAGAATCAAAATTCACGCTGTCTTATTGCTATTGAAATTGAGAGTAAAAACTCGAGAAAGCACATAATGGGAAGTATAGTGAATGCAGCTTCACTCGGCCGAATTGGCATTGGAGTTGGGTACGATATGGCAGCCGTTAGGACGTTTTTAAGGATAATCAATTATCTAAGTTTTCTTAAAGACGTTGGAAAAAATACTTACGAAACTGGAAATTTTCTTGTTCTGACAAAAGAGCAGATGTTTGAACTAACGACTGAAGAATAGTTAAATAGTTCATTTATTCATAGCTAGATATCCACAAATACTCAAAATTGAATGTCCCCCTTCTAAATAGGTGAGATTTTCATTAAGTTACTGCATTAAGGTTTGGGTATTCTACGAAGTAAATAATTAAAAACTTTATTCTGCCAGCTTAAAAACTTTATTCTGCGATCTCAAAAACTTTATTCCGCTTCCCCAGTTAGCAATATTGACCTGAATAATGAACTAACAATGTAGTAGACAGTCGGCAGTACTAACAGTGAAACGGCACACTGGGTACGGCATTCTATTTTTACATCTTCCCCTTATCCAACTCCATCGGTATCCTGTCAAATAACTTAATGGCTTGTTGCAGTACTTCGTTGGTTTCGTTGTAGATGGGGAAGAAGGCCTCGTTGCCCCACACCCTGCGGGCAATCTCGGCTTTCAAATACACCTGAAATAACTTTTTATTTTTTTTCAGGTCTTTGAGGTCGGGTTCGATTTTATGCTTTCTGCCTAAATCAACCAAGTAGTTGAGCATGGCATCGGCCACCACAAAATCTTGCTGGTATTTTGCAAACGTCATCTTTTTCAATACGGTGTTGTTTTGCTCTGCATAGTTAAAAGCAAACTCGCGCAGCACGTTGGCGTAAGAGAGTTCGTTAAAATATTTGCTCGTGAGCGTGGTATCTAACGGTACAAAATAGTCGGGCATAATGCCGCCACCGCCATACACCGTGCGGCCATTAACTGTTTTATATCGGAGTGAATCGTTGAAGTGGATACTATCGGGTGTAAAAAACTCTCCGTTCTTATAGCGCTTCACCATGTCTTTGTCGTATTCGTCCAGGTTTTCGTAGGGCTTTTGAATGGAGCGGCCGCTGGGCGTGTAGTATCTTGAAATGGTAAGCCGCACTTCTGAGCCATCGCTCAAATTGAACGGGCGCTGCACCAACCCTTTGCCGAACGAGCGCCTGCCCACCACCAACGCGCGGTCGTTGTCTTGCAGCGCACCGCTTACAATCTCTGATGCTGAAGCGCTGCCTTCGTTGACGAGCACAATCAAATCTCCTTTTTCAAAATCTCCCTTCTCGGTTGCAAGGGCATCTTCATCATATCGTTTTTCCTGGCCTTTCGTGAATACAATCTTTTCGCCCTTAGGCAAAAACTCATCGGCTATGGCAATGGCTTGGTCCATGTAGCCGCCCGGATTTCCTTGCAAGTCGAGCACCAATTTTTTCATGCCCTCTTTGCGAAGTTTTATCATGGCATCGTGCACTTCTTGGTGGGTGTTTTGCGAGAAGCGGTTTACTTTAATGTAGCCAATATCAGGCGCTACCAGGTAAGCTGCATCAACGGAAAATTGTGGAATTTTATCGCGAATAATTGTAAATGTAATCGGCTCTTTTTTGCCTTTGCGCATCACTTCAATTTTTACTTCGGTGCCTTTGGGGCCTTTGAGGTAGCGCATCACATCTAAGTTGGTGAGCTTGGTGTTGGCAATTACTTTGTCATTCACTTTCACAATTTTGTCACCGGGGCGCAAACCCACCGCTTCCGAAGGGCCTCCACTCAACGCGGCTACCACCGTAAGCGTGTCGTTAAAAATACTAAATTCAATGCCGATGCCTTCAAAGTTGCCTTGTAAGTCTTCGTTGGCGGCCACGCGGTCTTTGCTAGAGATGTAGGCCGAGTGTGGATCTAACTTGCCCAACATGTGGGCGATGGCATCTTCCACCAAGTCATCGGTTTTGGTTTCGTCTACATATTCTGATTTTACCAAATTCAATACCTCACGCAGTTTTTGCACATCACGGCTCACTTCGCTGCCCCCCGATTTGTTGGTGAGACCCGCGCCCAGCAGCACGCCACCGGCAATGCCAATGCACAAAATGAGAGGCAAACTGATTTGGTAACTGGAGTTTTTATTTTCGCTCATCGGTTCAACAAGTTGTAATTCTTTTTTAACGTAGGCTTTTACCTAAGGTTATGGCAAAAATGTGCCAAAAAAGTGATTTTCGCTATGTGGCTCGGTGACCTCCCTGGTTAAAAATCAAAAATCACAGGGAACACTGACGGCCACCGAGAAACTTGTTGAGCCTATTCGATGCCTTCTCTACGGCTCTCTGTGACCCCGTGGTTAAACACAAATACGCAACAAAACACCTTGGCTAAATGCACCGCAATTTTTACCTTTACAAACTGATGGAAAAAGTGCTGCTCAAAAATAAGCTGATTGCTGAGCTGGTGGAGCATGACAACGAAGTTGCCCAGGTGCTCTATTACTTTGGGATACGGTTTTACGAGCATTCAAACCAAACGCTGGAGCAGGTTTGCACGCAACGCGGTTTAAAAGTAGATCAACTGGTGCGCGAGCTTGAATCGCCCCGCAGCAATTTTCAAGAGCAAGATATACCGCTGTTTTCTTACCCCATCGATTTGATAATCGAGTACCTAAAGCATTCGCATTATTTGTTTGTCAAGCATAAGCTTCCGTATATCGGCAAGCTGGTGGAAAGTTTTAAAGCAAATCACGCGGAGTACGAGCAGGTGGAAAAAGATTTGAAAGTTTTGTATCCACTTTTCCTTGAAGACTTTATCCACCACATCTACGAAGAAGAAGACACGCTGTTTAAATACATCAAAACGCTTGAGCGTGCGAAAAAAGGTTACTACAACCCGAGTAGGCTTTACCACCTGATGGAAAAAAACTCCTTGCAACGTTGTGCCATCGAGCACGAAGCGCATGATGATGAAATGGCGGGCATCCGCAACATCACCAAAGGGTATCACCTCACAGCCGATGCGCCTTTGCATATTAAAGTGATTTACTCCGAACTCATCCATTTTGAAAAAAGTCTGCAAATTCACGCACGCATCGAAAACGAGATTCTTTTCCCAAAAGCGATGGCACTTGAGAATGAGGTGAAGCAAATTTTCTACAGTAAGGCCAAGTGGAACTAGCCGTTGGCAGTAAAGCTGCCGGCTGGCAGCTGCTTACGACCGATTTATCTCATCAATACAGCCCTAAAATTTTTACAAAAAGATGAACCTCGCACAACTCCATCAATTTCGAAAAGTAGCTGCTGAGGGCAATTGGAAGGCCATAGAAGATTTATTCAATCAATCAGTGCAACTAAAACAGATGCACATCCGGGTCGATTTATCGCAACACAAAAGGCCGCGTGTGTACGTTGATGAAGTGATGGATATCCACATGGGTGGCATTGGCACGGATGCCGTGAATGGCGCTGTGATTGCACTGCTCGCAGACTTGGCGATTGGCTTGCTGGGCATTTATCATTATGCTGATGGGCTCACTGCCACGTCAAGCCTCACCATCAATTATGTAAAGCCGCTTGCAGCAACCCGTGTGATTGTAGAAGCAGAAGAGACAGAGGTCATTGGCAAGCGCATCTTTGGCATCGCCAAAATCATGAACGAAAAAAATGATGTGTGCAGTTATGCAAATGGCAGTTTGGCAAAGGGTATTATTCTCTAAAAGGTAACATGCAAAAATTCGAGATCCCTATTCAAGTGCGTTGGTCAGACATTGACCAAAACCGTCACTTGCGACATTCAGCCTATTATGATTATGGCGCTACTACGCGCATCGCGTGCTTCTCAGCACATGGTCTTACTAATTTAAAATTTGAAGAACTGCGCATCGGCCCGATATTGTTTCGAGAAGAGGCCATCTTTAAAAGAGAAATAAAATTTGAAGACTTGGTGACCGTGGATTTAGTTGTTACAAAAGCCACCAAAGATTTTGGGCGATGGAGTATTCGGCATCATCTATACAAAGACGACAGAACGGTTGCCGCCATTCTAAATATGGATGGAGCCTGGATTGACATGACCAAAAGAAAGCTGGCCGTGCCTAACGACTTTATTCAAAATGTATTTCAAGATTTTCCAAAAGCAGTGGAGTTTGAGTGGGTGGTAAAGTAACTCATTGCATTGTTTATGCTAACAACCAGACTATTCTTATGAAAACCAATCGCATTTCCCGCTTTATTGTAAGTACCTACGCATTTCTATTTCCGCTATTCATCATTCCTGCACAAGCACAGTCATCAAATAACCAACAAATCCTGAAACTAAGAAAAGAATATAACGAAGCGACTGCAAAACATGACTCAACAGCCATTACAAAGTTTCTCACAAGCGACTTTCATGTCATTTCCTCTCGAAATGCCGAAGTAAGGAGTAGCGATGCAAACCAAAAATTTCTTGCACAAGAATTTAAGGTAAAAAAAGATGTGCTTTACGTTCGCACCCCCAAAACCGTAGAAATTTTTGAGGACTGGAACATGGCCTCCGAAACGGGAACGTGGATAGGTCAGTGGCAAGAGCCTGACGGGCAAGTAAAACTATCTGGAACTTATTATGCCAAATGGCATAAAGTAGCGGGGGGTTGGAAAATACGTGCTGAAATTTTTACTCCACTACATTGCTCCGGTAGCAAGTTCTGCAATACCAAACCTAAAATCGAATAACCTTTTGATCAACTTACGTGAAGGAGAAACATCACTTCATCAACCGGTCAATAATCTCATCCACCGTTACACCATCAGCTTCGGCTTTAAAGTTGCGCACAATGCGATGGCGAAACACAGGCTTTGCCACTGCTTGCACATCTTCAATATCGGGTGAATACTTTCCGTTGATCAGCGCATTACACTTAGCACCGAGCACCAAAAATTGAGAAGCACGTGGCCCTGCGCCCCACTCCAACAACTCGGTTGCGATGGGCGATCCGTTTTTCCCCGGTCGCGTTGACTGGCTTAGCTTTACTGCATACTCCACCACATTGTCAGCAATCGGCACCCTGCGCACCAAATGTTGAAACACAACGATTTCCTCACCGCTGATTATCTTATTGACTGATTGGGCTACATCGTTGGTGGTGTTCTTTACTATTGCCACTTCTTGTTGATAAGAAGGATAATCCAGCTGAATGTTGAACATGAAACGATCCAACTGCGCCTCGGGCAACGGGTAGGTCCCCTCTTGTTCAATTGGGTTTTGGGTGGCAAGCACAAAAAATGGGCGAGGCAATGAATAATTCACACCGGCAATTGTTACCGCATATTCTTGCATTGATTCCAGCAAAGCAGCTTGGGTTTTAGGCGGTGTGCGGTTGATTTCGTCAGCCAACACAACATTGGCAAAGATGGGACCCTTCACAAATTGAAAATTGCGCTCCTTGTCCATGGTTTCCGCGCCTACAATATCAGAAGGCATCAAATCGGGCGTAAACTGAATGCGCTTGAATTGTAAATCTAACGATGTAGCAATCGTATGGACCAGCAACGTTTTGGCCAATCCGGGTACACCCACCAGCAAGGAGTGCCCTTGGCAGAAAATACTAGTGAGCACCAGGCGCACCACATCATCTTGCCCTACCACTACTTTGGCAATTTCATTAGTCAAACTCTTGAAGCTTCGCGCCAACGCATCGGCCGCCTCTACATCGTTCTTAAAATTCATTTGCAAGAAGTTTGGGCTACTCTAATATTTTACACGAATTATACTCGGGATCGATATTAATGAAAACATCACCTTTCGATTTATTAAACCATTTCCCTATGGCCTTATCGCGTTTTTCTGCCAGTGCTGCTGATTGAATGCGGTGCCAATCGTCTTTTAGGTTTGCTTGGTGCGGTGGCAACTTAGCTTTGTAATATAAAATGCGAACCGCTTCTTTCCCATCATCTGTACGGTAAGCAATAGGTTTTGAAATGGTGCCGACTTTCATCGTATCGATAGCCAAGTAAACAACCGGATCTATGTCGCGTAGCGAAACATTGGTCCCTCCGTCTTGATCTGTGAAGTATCCTCCTCGGCCTTTGGTTTCATTATCGTCTGAATATTGTTTTGCCGCATACTCAAACTTGATGCTGTCCTTCACAATTTTTCTGCGCAAGCTATCTAGATAATGCTGCGCGCGTTGCACATCTTCGGCAGACGGATTTCCGAGCAAGAGAATATGACGCGAGTTGTATTCGTTTCCTCTTCTTTCAATTAACTGCATGATGTGGTGTCCAAATTGCGATTTAAATGGAATTGAAATTTCTCCCTTGCGCAACTTAAACGCCATCGCTTCGTAGGGGGGAACCATTGAACCCCTTCCCACAAAACCCATCTCTCCACCATTTTGCCGTGCACTGGGGTCTTCAGAATACTTCAACGCAAGCTCATTGAAATTTTCACCTGCCAAAATACGGTCGCGCAATTCGTTCAATCTTCTTTTCGCCTCCTCTTCCTGGGCAGCGCTGATCTTTGCAATTTTTACAATCTGTCCTATCTGCACATCAGAACTATAATAGGGCAAGCTATCGGTAGGTATCTTATTGAAAAAACGCTTTACCTCTGCAGGTGTAATTTTCATGTCCTTTGTTATCTTCTGGGTCATCTCGCGAGAGAGCAACTGCTCGCGGATCTGATCGCGTAGCTCCAATTTAATTTGATCCAAGCTCTTGCCATACCGTCTTTCAAGTTCTTCCGGAGAGTTGCCTGAGCTTTGCATAATCATGCCCATGCGCTGCGTGGTGTTTTGGTCCACTTCCTGATCAGTAACTGTCACTGAGTCAATCTCTGCCTTCGCCACCATTAGTTTGTTCATGATGAGGCGGTTAAAAATCTGGCACTTCGCTTCTTCCGAAGCAGGGTTCCCTTCCGCTACATAACCCTGGTAGGCTTGCTCCAATTCAGATTTTATTACAATGTAGTTGTCTACTTTGGCAATAATTTTGTCTACCACAAAACCAGTTTTTTCTTGCGCCATTGCGGTAGCAAACCACAGCAGTGCTACGAAACTAGCGGTTGAATATTTCAAACTCTTTTTCCTTTGCTGCATTCTCATAAACCTCATCTTCTAGTTTTTTAGCAAGTTCTACCTTGCGTTTATTCAAAATAATGTTGCGGATATCTTCCTTCACAAAGTCTAATGGCGAAATATTATCTGAAATCTTATAGGCATTGATCTTGAGGAAATATAGGTAATTCGCATCGCTGGTCTCGTAGTAATTATAGCTGCGGAGGAATTGTATTTTGTTTGGAATATCGGCCAGCGGGGAATTGGCCGCTAGTTTGTCAAACTCAATCCAAGTAGAATCGGGCAGCTGGTATGCCTCAGTAAAGCCTAAGCAGTATGACTTCAGTTCGTTCAAATCTTTGGGTTTGTTCGAGAACAACAAGTCTTTGATACGCTGTGTGCGCGGGGCTGTCTTTGCCACCTTAATGTATGCACCCTGAATGATGTTCTGCTTGAGTATAAAGTTATCCACGTGTTCTTTGTAATAAGTCTCCAACTCTTGCTGCGATACGCTGTCGTTCAGATTTTTGTTGATGTAGTAGTTTTGAAACTCGTAACCAATCAGGCTATAGCGATAGTCAAGCACTTTTCGTTCCACTTCCGCTTCGTTGATTTCAATATTTTTGGCCGCTTCGATTAGCAACAGTTGTTTGCGTATCCAGCTATCGACATACGCTGACACACGTGCAGTGCTATCTTCCTTGCTCTTTTCAGAAGAGGCAATACCGCGCAATTCATCTGCATACAAAAAGGTATCGCCCACACGTGCCACGGCCTTACGGTTTTCGTCACCTGTTTGATTACCCTTTATGCGAATGAAGTCGCACGCGTTGAGCATGAACAAAAGACCTAGGCAATATAACCAACCGACTCTCATTTCTTTTTAGTCAATTCAGCAAGCACCAACTTTTTCCCTTTTTTTGATAAGCTCACCGGATATTTTTTACGAAGTTGTTCCAACCAATTTTTCTCTAGTTCAGCTTGGTAGTCAGTAATGATAGATGCTTTGGCATCGTTAAAAGTTTTAAGGCCCGGAGCTACCAGTTGCTGAATCTCCACCAAATAAAAGTTATTCTCCATTTGCACCTCGTGCAAGCCCGGCACCCAGCTTACCTTGTCAACAATTTTACTATCACCCTTTTCATATTTACGGAAAGGTTGTACAGACTTAAACTTCTTCAAAAATGCTTCAGACAAGGTATCTCCGCGTTCCACTTTTGATTTGAACTCGTCAATCAAGCCCTTATCGGCTGCTGTAAAGATCCGAGCCTCTACCCTGTCTTTTGCCTGGTATTTATCTAAGTGAGTTTCATAATACTTCCGCTGCCCCAGCGTATCTTCCGAAGCTTTGTTCCAAACCTCCTTCTCCATGATTTCGAAGAAGAGAATTCCTTCGCGGTATTCCGTCAGCAGGTTTTTGAATTCAGGCTTACTTTCGCGCAATTGATCTTCCTCTGCATCATTCATTGCTTCTTCTACAAAAGACTGATAAAGTTGATCGAAATAGCTGGTCGGAGTCATGCCGTTAACAGATTGGTTAATGGCTACAAACCGCACAAAGTCCTTTACCTTCACCGCCTTGTTTCCCATTTGGAGTAATCGCTTCTCAGCCAAGGCATCGCTACCTCCAAACTTCCACTTTCCTTTCATCAAACTTGAATCAGCCAATGCAAACAACTCACCTTTTGTCATCTCGTCTTCCACCAGGCCCATTTCTCGTTTGCGTTTGGCGTTCAATTGCTGTTGCGAAATTTGCAATCGTTCATCTCGCGCCACACGTTTTTTCAATGCGGCTTCCATTTCGGTATAGGGTGGCAACGGAATTTTCTGTTCTAGTTTAATAATGTGCCAGCCGACAGCAGACTGAAATGGATCAGAAATGTCACCAGGGTTTTTCATCGCAAAGGCCATCGCCTCAAACTCGGGCACCGATGCCAACGCACCCACGCCAAAGGGGCGCAATTTTCCACCGTTGTCTTTCGTACTCGGATCTTCCGAAAATTCCTTACACAAATCATTCCACGGTCTACCAGCCTTTAGTTGGGCATCAATTTCAAAGATGGTATTTTTTGCTTTGGCCATTTGTTGTTTATCGGCTTCATTGGTGCGCAACAAAATGTGCGACACCTCCACTTCCCCACGTGCAGGTTTCTTGTCAGCAACTTTGATTAAGTGATAACCAAAACGTGTCCGCACAGGCTTTGATACTTGCCCCACGGGGGTTTCGTACGCTGCCTTTTCAAAAGGATAAACCATTTGCATCGCAGTGAAATACCCTAAGTCGCCCCGGTTGTATTTGGCTGATGGATCTTCTGAAAGCTCTTGTGCGAGTTTCTCAAAATCTTCTCCCGCGGTAATTCTCTTGGCTATTTCTTGCACCTTTTGGTAGGCTGCCGTTGTATCTGCCGGGGTTGCGTCTGGCTTTACTCCAATCAAAATATGGGAAGCGCGCACTTCTTGGGTTAGATTTTGGTACACTTCTTTCGCAAGTTGCTCAACCGCATCAGGCGCTGCCCGGTAAGGTTTCTTCAAATCTTCGCGGTAGGTTTTAAATTCCTTTACAAACTTCTTGGTAGTATCGAGCCCGAGCGACCGCGCCTCGGCCACTTTCAACTTAAAGTTGGTGAACAGCGTGATGTAATCATTGATTTTCGCTTCGGTAAATTCATCGGGTCTGTTTTGATGATTTTTCTTGTACAGATAAACAAACTCTTCGGCAAAAACAGGTTGCTTGTTCACTTCCAACAGCACCGTGGGCTTTTTACCCTTTGCAGATTGGGCCAACGCACCTACCGAAATTAGAAAAGCAGCACAGATACAACAGAGACGCATTTTTCTGAATGGTATAAGAACGCAAAAATAACTCTAAAATTGGTTCTTTACCGAACAAAAAACAGGTTTCGGTCGCCATAAGTCGATTGGTCCAAAATCACGTTTACGCGTTGTTTTACATGATTTTCGCAATGGATTCTGGCGTTTTATCTGTACCTTTCCTTTGCGTTCGTTTATCGTGGCTTGCAGACTTACTCTTCTGGTTTTTTTGTCGGTATTTGTCACGCTGCCAGCGCGGGGGCAGCGTGTGGGTAGCCTTGACCCTCAAAAACCAATTAAGGAGTTTACGCTCACCCAATGGACTACCCAGGCAGGGTTGTCGTCTAATAATATCACGTCAATCTTCCAGTCTTCTGACGGCTTGCTGTGGGTTACTTCCTTCAATGGCTTCATGATTTTTGATGGCGAGACGTTTGAGGTGTACGATCGCAACACGTTACCTATTCTGCAAACCGATGGCTTCTACAATGTGACCGAAACCACGCCCGGAGTTTTGTTTTTAGCATCGCAAGGCACTGGCTTAATACGCTATGAAAAAGGAAAGTTTGAAGTGTATCATCCAACCGTGGGCAAAGTATCCAAGGCCATACGCACTTTGCATTATGATAAAAAAGGAAACCTATATGTCGGGAGCCAAAACGCAGGGCTATTTCGTTTAAAGAACGATACGCTCACCGCGGTGATACACCCCGAACTGCAACAGGCAACAATTTTGAGTATTGTTGAAGATGCGCAAGGCAACGTATGGGTGGGCACCGATGGTCGCGGGCTATTCAAAGTGCAGCGAGATCAAGTCCAGCAGCTTACCCGCAGCGATGGGTTACTGAGCAATAATGTACAAGGGCTCACTTTGCGAGGAAACCAATTGATGATTGCCACGCGAAAAGGGTTGCAGCTATTTGATGGATACTCATTCCACCTATTTAGCGAGGTTCAAAAAAGCGACATTAACACGCTGTTCTTAGATGCGGCCAACTCAATATGGATTGGAACTGAAGAGGGCATCGCGCGGTGGAACGAGATCTCCAAAGAGTGGGACTGGCTGCAAACAAAAAACAATATTGATTTGGTGCGCATCACTTCTTTGTTTCAAGATGCTGAGCAAAATCTTTGGATCACCAGCAACCGATCAGGATTGTTGCGGTTGAAAGAAACAAATATCGCCAACGTAACAACCCCCGCTATTGCGAGTAACCGTGTTTACGGCATTGGAGAACTACCTGATGGCCGCGTGTGGGTAGCCACCGATGCCAACGAACTTTCTATTTGCAGCGGTAGCCAATGCAAAAGCACCAGTATCAAAACAAATCTTGCCGGTAATGGTGTACGCGATTTGCTTTATGAAAACGAAAACTCCATTTGGTTAGCGACTTATGCTGGCATGATTCACGTTAAAAATGGCAAAGAAACAGTTTACAATACCAAATGCGGAATGCCTGCGGATGATTTCAGAACGGTGTTGAAAGATAGCAGCGGCTTCTATTGGTTTGGCACCCGTTCGGGAGGGTTGATTCAATTCAAGGATGAAAAAATTGTTCGCGTATACTCGCTTGGTAATGGGCTGGAATCAAACTACGTGTTGGCAGTGCAGCCCGCCAAAAGTGGTGGCATTTGGGTGGGCACGCACAGCGGAGGATTGACCTTGATTAAATCAGACGGAACAACGCAAACTTTTCATGCCAGCGAAGATGATGCAGGGTTCCTCATTTTTAACGTTCGGCCCGACCAAGAGGGGAACATGTGGTTAGTTGCCAACACGGGGCCCCATTATCTTCATGCGCAAGAAAAAACCATTAAGCCTGTAGCCCTTGCGGCCGACCGCAGAAGCAAAACTTACTTTGATTGGGTGGAAGATAATGCGGGCGCAGTTTGGATAAGCACAAGCATAGGCGTAATGAAGTTTTTGAAAAAGGATGTATTGGAACATTTGCGAACGGGCACCGCGGTAAGTTTTCAAATGTTTGACGACCAAGATGGGATGAACAACAAAGAATGCACGGGCGCTACACGGTCTTTCAAATCAAAAGCCGGCAAGATTTACATTCCAACACTAGGTGGTGTCTGCATCATCGACCCTCAAGCTGCTAATACGAGGGTGCTAATGCCCAATGTTCAAATCAGAAAGTTTGCAACCGATCGCGAAAACTTAAACCTGTTTGAATCGAACCACGAGATTGCCGCTGGTGCATTTCGCTACACGTTTGACTTTAGCGTGTTGAGTTTTACTGCGCCCGACCGCAACAGATACCGCTATCAGTTGATAGGGTTTGATAAAGACTGGAGCCCCGTGGTAGCCGATGGCCACGTAGAGTACACCAACCTGCCACCGGGTGATTATACATTTAGAGTCATCGGTTGCAACGACAAGCAGGTTTGGAATATGAAGGGCACAGCAGTGCGCTTTACAATTTCTCCACACTTCTACCAAACAGTCTGGTTTTATGTATTGCTTTTTTCAGCAATTGGCTTAACCCTTTATGGCATCCATCGGTGGCGGCTTGCCTTAATGGAGAAGCAAAATCAAGCGCTCTTAAAAGTAAACAGTGAACTTGATCGATTTGTCTATAGCGCCTCGCACGATTTGAGATCGCCTCTAGCTTCTATCCTGGGTTTGATTAACGTAGCAAAGAAAGATCCGGAAGCCGATAAAACAGAGTACCTCAACATGATTGAGAAGAGTGTAGTCAAGCTTGACTCATTTATTGCAGACATCATCGACTTCTCGCGCAACGCGCGACTAGAAGTGGCAAAAGAGAAAATCGACTTTGCTAAAATCTACCATGATATTCTCGAAGACCTAAAATTCATGGATCAGTTTTCTAAAATCGAAAAAAAGTTTATCGACAATACTAAACAAGATTTTTTCTCGGACCCCAAGCGAATCCGCATCTTGTTGGCCAACTTGGTGGCCAATGCCATTAAACATCACATGCCCGATCAAATACCCGATGCACAACTGTGGGTGGAAATCAATGATAACGGCCGTGGCGTGCAAGTATTGGTGAAAGACAATGGGCCCGGCATAGATGAAAAATATCAACAAAATATATTCAAAATGTTCTTTCGCGCCACCCAACGTACACCAGGCTCAGGATTGGGTTTATATATTGTGCAAGAAACTGTCTCAAAGTTAGGAGGCACCATTGAGGTGCGTTCAAAGCTCAATCAAGGTGCAGAATTTCTTGTTACCTTGCCGGCTTTGAGAAAGTAAGTTCTATGACTCCTACGTTTCAATTTTCAAAGCTGCGCGCATTTGCGCTAGAGGTGTTTAGGTCAATGGGTTGCACAGACGAAGATGCGCACACCGCCACCAATGTACTGCTACAAGCAGATTTGCGTGGCATCGACTCTCACGGCTTGGCACGGTTATCGGGTTATGTAAGGCTTTGGGAAGCTAAGCGTGTGAACAGCCAACCCAAGATCAAGACAGTGCACCAAACACCAAGCACAGCGGTAGTGGATGGCGACCAAGGCCTCGGGCTGGTAGTGGCACCTCACGCGATGAAAATTGCAATTGAAAAAGCTCGCCAAGTTGGCACTGGTTGGGTGGCGGTAAAAAATTCCAATCACTTCGGCATTGCAGGTTATCATTCAATGATGGCACTCGAGCATGACATGATCGGAATTTCAATGACCAACGCAAGCCCGTTGGTAGCCCCTACTTTTTCGGTAGAGCGATTGTTGGGCACCAATCCTATTTGCGTGGCCATACCTGCCAAAGAGCAACCTCCCTTTGTGGCCGACTTCGCAACAACCACGGCAGCTAACGGCAAACTTGAGATTCTGCAACGAAAAAATAAAAATGCGCCACAAGGTTGGATTCAAAAGAAAGATGGCAGCGCTTCCACCAACCCCAACGAACTCAAAGATGGGGGAGCATTGATCCCTTTGGGTAGCGACTTTGAACATGGCAGCCACAAAGGTTTTTGTTTGGGTGCTTGGGTAGATATTTTTTCAGCAGTGCTCAGCGGTGCGAACTACGGACCTTGGGTTCCTCCTTTTGTGAGTTTTTTAGCGCCACCTGCCGACCCAGTAGGCGAAGGCATTGGCCATTTTTTTGGCGCCATGCGTGTCGATGCTTTCAGACCGGCTGAAGAGTTCAAGCAACACATGGACAACTGGATTAAGCGCTTCCGCGAGGCAAAGACAGTGGCAGGGCAAACACGCGTGATTATCCCTGGAGACCCAGAGCGCGAAGCAGAAAGTGAGCGAATGAAAGAAGGAATTCCACTAAATGAAAAGGTGGTGGAGGATTTACAGAAACTCGCTCATAAATTAAATCTCACTTGGGTAAACTAAAAAGAAAAGAACACCCGGAATACCCAGGGTGACGCAAACGCACGATCGGCCTGATTGTAAAGCACATCGTATAACGCTACTGCATTAATTGCACCGCGGCCACCCAATGGTTGCGAGTACCCTAAACCCAATAGCATACGATTAAAGCTTCTGCGTTCGTTTCGGTTAATGAAGGTAGGGGTTGAAATGTAATTATACTCAGCATAACCAAAAAGCTGCCCGCCAAAATTGTAACGCGCAAACGGGCTAACACCATATTGGTCCAAGTTGATTCCTAAATCAGAATAACTTGTCCGTTGCCAGTTAATGCCAGTGCCCACAGAAAAATTAGGCTTCACCATATATCCGATGATCGGATTAAGCGCAATAAAAAAATAGTTGTTTCCGAAAGCATCGCGGCCACCACTTAAGCCAAAACCACCGCCAAAATATCCGCGCTCTTTAAATGTCTTGGGCGTATCTTCAGATATCTCGCGTTGCGCCAACAATACCAGCGCTGAGCAACAGAAACACAGGGCTACGATCAGCTTCTTCATATACTTTTTGATTTAATCCTCCTCTTGAATGATAAAAATATCTTCCTTCTCTTTCTTCATTAAGTACTTTTCGCGAGCAAACTTTTCCAACAACTCGCGATTGGTCATCAACTCTTTGCGGTCTTTCTCTACTTCAGTAATCTTGGCCTGGTAATACTCCTTTTCTTTTTCTAATGAGCGGAGTTTAGATGACAGTTTGAAGCGTGAAATCAAATCGTTGGAATCCAAGAAAGTCATCCACACCAAAAAGCAAAGTCCCGTAACCCAGTAGAAGTTCCTAAAAATGGGCGGTAGTCGTTTCATGTGTTAATATTTGTTTTGTAAGGTCACATCAAATGGCTTTTTCACCATACCTGGCAGAAAACATCGCGATGGCCATTTCATAAGTTTAAAAAATGAATACTAAAGTAGGGAATTTTTTCGAAACGCCAGAAAAACAAAAAAGCCAAGGGTATTCACCTTGGCTTCTGTTTGACCTTCGTGGGCATCAGAAATTCCTGCCGGGGAAATACGCCACCTCGCCCAATTCCTCTTCAATGCGGATGAGCTGGTTGTATTTCGCCATGCGATCAGAGCGAGATGCAGAACCAGTTTTGATTTGGCCTGTGTTCAATGCAACAGCCAAGTCAGCAATAGTGCTGTCTTCGGTTTCGCCTGAGCGGTGGCTCATGATACTCTTGTAGCTATTGCGCTTTGCTAGGTTCACTGCGTTGATCGTTTCAGTTAATGAACCAATCTGATTCACTTTTACCAATATAGAGTTAGCAACGCCCATGTCAATTCCTTTTTGCAGGAAGTCAACGTTGGTTACAAACAAATCGTCACCTACCAGCTGCACTTTGCTGCCAATCTTATCAGTTAATTTCTTCCAGCCATCCCAATCTTCTTCGGCCATACCGTCTTCAATAGAAATAATCGGATACTTTTTCGCCCACTTAGCCCAGTACTCTACCATTTCATCTGACTTCAATTTCTTGCCATCTGATTTTTTGAAGGTATAGGTTTTTGTTTTGGCATCGTAAAACTCAGAAGAGGCTGCGTCCATGGCGATGAACACATCTACACCCGGTTTGAAGCCGGCTTTCTCGATAGCCGTTAACACAATTTCAATTGCCTCTTCGTTTGATTTGATATTCGGAGCAAAGCCACCTTCATCGCCCACGTTGGTAGAAAAGTTTTTATCGTGCAATACTTTTTTCAGCGTATGAAAAATCTCTGTACCCATGCGCAGCGATTCTGAAAAAGTATCTGCTTTCACGGGCATCACCATAAACTCTTGAAAATCGATGGAATTATCTGCATGGCTACCTCCGTTTAAGATGTTCATCATTGGCACGGGCAGCGTATTCGCATTTACACCTCCAATGTAGCGGTACAGCGATTGTCCTGCTTCCATCGCTGCGGCCTTTGCCACCGCGAGCGAAGTGCCTAAGATAGCATTAGCCCCAAGCTTCCCTTTATTCTTGGTGCCATCTAGCTCCACCATAATTTTGTCAATCAACGACTGATCAAAAACTGGAAAGCCCACAATCTCGGCAGCGATTTTCGTATTCACGTTTTCAACGGCTTTCAATACACCTTTGCCAAGGTATTTTTTCTTATCGCCATCGCGCAATTCCACGGCTTCGTGCGTGCCGGTAGAAGCGCCAGAAGGCACCGCTGCACGCCCAAACGCGCCAGATTGTGTAACGACATCAACCTCGATGGTTGGATTGCCACGGCTGTCCAATATTTGACGGGCGTGGATGCTTTCGATTAAACTCATAATTAGATTTAAGATTTAAGATGTGAGATTTAAGATTATTGCCATTATTGGCACGAAGAAGTTAAGTTGAATTTCATTTTTTGTTTCTTACTCTTTCAAGCGATAGCCAAGACTTAGAAATCCCGAAAGACCATTTATGCGAACTGAATTTAGGCTGCCAGCAGCATCGGTTATGTCGTATTGAAACCTGCCTCCGATAAAGAACTTTTTCGTCAAGTTACCAATCACGCCACCACTCCAACTCATAAAATAATAATTGAACAGCAAGTCAGGCGTAAGTTTTGTGGCAAAGTTTACTCCTGCTTGAAATTCAAATACATCATTTGGGCAGTAAGACATTAGTATAGGCAAATCAATATAATTGTAATCCGTCTTATTGATGCTAAAATCAAATTTACCTCGATAAACAAATAAAAGTTCGGGTGAAAAAAATAACTTGTCCAATACTTTCAGCTTTGTTATTAGGCCTACATGAAATCCCGGCCTTATTTGCCTATCATATCCCGACTGACCAAACTCATAACCCAACTGGGTTATGTTAACGCCCCCTTTAACGCCAAAAGAAAACTGTGCATCGGCAACACAAGGAATCAAAAACAGAAAAAAAACAACTGCACTCGATTTCATTTTCAAATTGAGCAATCTTCAAATTACCTCTTAATCATCTTCAAAAACTCATCAAACAAATACCTGCTATCATGCGGCCCGGGCGAAGCTTCTGGGTGATACTGCACCGAAAACGCTTTTTTGTTTTTCAACCGAATGCCCATGATGGTTTCGTCATTCAAATGCACGTGCGTCACTTCAATTTCCGGATGTTGGTCCAGTCCTTCGTTCTTCACTGCAAAGCCGTGGTTTTGTGAAGTCATTTCACCTAGGCCAGAAACCAAATTCTTTACCGGGTGATTAAGTCCACGATGCCCGTGGTGCATTTTAAAAGTGGTAAGTCCTGCGGCCAACGCCAACAATTGATGCCCCAAGCAAATACCAAAAACTGGTTTATCAGCAGCCAATATTTCCTTCACGGTCTTCACCGCGTAGTCCATCACCGATGGATCGCCAGGGCCGTTGGAAATAAAATACCCATCGGGATTCCATGCGTTCATCTCCGCAAAAGATGTTTTTGCAGGAAACACCTGCACATAGCATCCGCGCTCAGATAAGTTTCTAAGAATATTCGTTTTGATACCGACATCCAACGCTGCGATTTTAATGGCTGCATTGCCATCGCCAAAGAAATACGGTTTCTTCGTGCTCACCACCGATGACAACTCCAAACCATCCATCGATGGCACTTTTTTCAATTCTGCCTTTAATTGCTCGGGCGAGAGCTCTGACGAGATGATAGCATTTTGCGCACCTTTGCTGCGAATGTGGCGTACTAATTTGCGCGTGTCCACATCGGCAATGCCAACCACGTTGTTTTTCTCCAGGTATTGTTGCAAGCTTTGTTTCGCTGCCTTGCGGCTGAAGTCATCCGAAAATTCGTTGATGACAATTCCCTTAATCATGGGCGCGGCCGATTCTTGCTCGGCATCGATGGTACCATAGTTACCGATGTGCGCTGTGGTATTCACAATAATCTGCCCGTAGTAAGAGGGGTCGGTATAAATCTCTTGATAGCCCGTCATGCCGGTATTGAAACAGATTTCTCCCCCGGAAGTACCTTTTTTGCCGATGGCTCTTCCCTCTACGAGCAGGCCATCTTCTAGCAGTAAGTAAGCTTTTTCTTGCAAGGTGTGGTTGATTTAAAGGTTAACAAAAATAGTTTTAGGAATGATACAAGCGCGCAAACAGGGGTTAAATCTTTCCGCACACGTTGTAAAAAACCCATAAAAAAAGGGATTGAACTTTCGCTCAATCCCTTCTTGTATGGTGCAAAAACCACTATTCTTCTTTTTTGGTTTTTTTAGCGGCTTTCTTCGGCTTTTCCTCTTTCACTTCGCCTTCCACTTTTGCTTCTTCTACAGCGCCTTCGGCAGCCTTCTTGCTACGACCCCTGCGGGTTTTTGCCTTCTTCTCGCCACCCTCTTTCTTGTAGATATCGTTAAAGTCAACCAACTCCATCAAACACATGTCGGCTGCATCGCCTAAACGAGCATCGCCCAATTTAATGATGCGTGTATAACCACCGGCACGGTTTGCAATACGGCCTGCTACTTCACCAAACAATGTCTTAATAGACTCTTTGTTTTGCAAGTAAGCAAACACTGTTCTGCGTGAGTGCGTAGTGTCATCTTTTGCCTTGGTCAACAAAGGCTCTACATACCTTTTCAGGGCCTTAGCCTTTGCCACCGTGGTGGTAATGCGCTTATTCAAAATAAGCGATGATGCCATGTTGGATAACAACGCATGACGGTGCGCTGATTTGCGGCCAAGATGGTTTATTTTCTTCCCGTGTCTCATTAGTCTTCTTCCAATTTATATTTTACCAAATCCATGCCGAAGGTCAAGTTCTTCTCGGCAACTAATTGCTCCAACTCGGCCAATGATTTCTTACCGAAGTTGCGGAATTTCATCATGTCAGAGATATCCAACTTTACCAAGTCTCCTAATGTTTTCACATCAGCAGCTTTCAAGCAGTTGTAAGCACGTACTGACAAATCGAGATCATGCAACGGTGTCTTCAACAACTTGCGCATGTGCAACATCTCTTCATCAACCTGCTCCACCTCACTGTCTTTGGTGGTCTCTAGTTCGATCGACTTATCAGAGAATAAGCGGAAATGCTGAATTAAAATGAACGCTGCTCCTTCCAATGCCTTCTCAGGGTGAATAGAACCATCGGTTTCGATTTCAATCAATAACTTTTCGTAGTCGGTCTTTTGCTCTACGCGGGTATTCTCCACGCTGTACTTCACATTCTTAATAGGTGTGAAGATTGCATCGATCGGTATGAATCCGAACACTTGCTCATTGGGCTTGTTCTCTTCGGCAGGTAAATAACCTCTGCCCTTCTCGATCATCAACTCAATTTCAAAATGAGCTGACTCATCTAAGTTACAGATTACGTGGTCTGCATTCAAGATCTCAAATCCAGAAGTAAACTTGGCTATGTCGCCAGCTTTGAATTGCTTCTGTTTCTTGATGTTCACTACCACCTTGCTATCGTTGCCTTCGCCTACTTTACGGAAGCGAACTTGTTTCAAATTCAAAATGATCTCAGCTACATCTTCTACTACACCCTCAATGGTAGAGAACTCGTGCAACACGCCAGGAATCTTGATGCCGGTGATGGCATATCCTTCCAATGACGACAATAAAATTCTGCGCAATGCATTACCAATGGTTACACCGTATCCTTTCTCCAACGGTTTGAACGTAAAGAAGCCATGGAAGTCATCTGACTTTTCCATCACCACTTTATCGGGCATTTGAAATGCTAGTATTGACATATTTGTTTTGTTACGTGTGTTTAGAATTACTTAGAGTACAATTCGACAATCAACTGCTCGTTGATGTTTTCGGGAATGTCCTCGCGTGGCGGCAGGTTAATCAATTTGCCTTCCATCTCTTTGGCATCCCACTCCAACCAATTGTATTTCTTAGCACCTTGAATAGAAAGCGAATTATTGATTGCCTCAAGTGACTTTGACTTTTCGCGAACGGCAACTTTATCGCCTGGGCGCAAGAAAACTGAAGGCACGTTTACCACATCGCCATTTACCAATATGTGCTTATGCACAACCAACTGGCGCGCAGCTCTGCGAGTAGGTGCAATACCTAAACGGTATACGGTGTTATCCAAACGCGATTCCAACATCTGCAACAACACTTCACCTGTTACGCCCTTTTTACGAGACGCCTTGATAAATGTGTTTTCAAACTGACGCTCCAAAATACCGTAGATGAAACGAGCTTTTTGTTTTTCTGCCAGCTGCACAGCATATTCAGATTGCTTACGCTTCTTGCCTTTTCCGTGTTGGCCAGCAGGATACGCTTTCTTTGCTAGCGTTTTAGTGTCGCCAAAGATCGGTTCGTTGTATCTTCTCGAAATTCTGGTTTTGGGGCCGGTGTACCTTGCCATATTCTATTTTTGATTTACGATTTGCGATTTGCGTTGTTATTCGCCTCGCCCATCCATCTGTTACTTTCTATTTTCTTTCAGTTCGAATTATACTCTTCTCTTTTTAGGAGGACGGCAGCCATTGTGTGGCATCGGTGTGAAGTCGCGGATGATCGTTACTTCAATGCCGCAGGCTTGAATGCTACGGATAGCAGACTCTCGCCCAGCGCCAGGACCTTTTACAAAAACCTCCACTTTGCGTAAGCCTAATTCAAATGCTTTGGTAGCACACTCCTGTGCAGCAACTTGTGCAGCATAAGGCGTGTTTTTCTTAGAGCCTTTGAATCCCATCTTACCAGCCGATGCCCAAGAAATCACCTGTCCGGTGCTGTTGGTCATCGAAATGATGATGTTATTGAAGGTGGCGTGAATGTGTGCTTGACCAATGGCCTCCACATTTACCACGCGCTTCTTGCTCTTGTCTTTCTTCTTTTCAACTGCAGGTGCTGCCATACGAAAAGTATTAGTATTTTTTAGTGATTAACCTTTAACTGCCTTCTTCTTGTTCGCTACTGTCTTGCGCTTACCCTTGCGTGTGCGCGAGTTGTTTTTCGTTTTTTGGCCACGCACCGGCAAGCCTTTGCGGTGACGCAATCCACGGTAACAGCCAATGTCCATCAAACGCTTAATGCTCAATTGCACTTCTGAACGCAAAGACCCTTCAATGCGAAACTGCTCGGCAATGATGGCACGAACGGCATTGGACTCCTCATCGTTCCAATCCTTCACCTTCTTGTCCAAGCTGATTTTAGCTTGACCCAAGATTTTTTGGGCTGACCTGCGGCCAATGCCAAAAATGTAGGTGAGGGCAATTTCGCCCCTTTTGTTATCCGGAATGTCTACACCAGCGATACGTGCCATAATTATCCTTGTCTTTGTTTATAACGTGGGTTCTTCTTGTTGATGACGTACAATTTTCCTTTGCGTCTGATGATCTTGCAATCAGCGCTCCGTTTTTTTATTGATGCTCTTACTTTCATATCTCTCTGTATTACTTGTATCTAAATGTGATGCGCCCCTTCGTCAAATCGTAGGGCGACATCTCCAATTTCACTTTATCGCCAGGCAAGATCCGGATGTAATTCATCCTCATTTTGCCTGATATGTGAGCCAGTACTTCATGGCCATTTTCCAACTGCACCTTAAACATAGCGTTAGACAATGCCTCTAAAATTGTTCCGTCTTGCTCTATCGACTTTTGTTTCGCCATTTATAACTATAACTCTCTTCCAAATACTCGTGTGTTGTCAAAATTTCTGTTCGGTCCTTGAAGATCGCCACCATGTGCTCAAAATGTGCCGATGGTTTATGATCTTGTGTGCGAATCGTCCAGCCATCTTTCTCTTGCACCACCTTTTTGGTGCCCATGTTGATCATCGGTTCAATGGCAAATACCATCCCCGGCATAATCTTCGGTCCCTTGCCCCGTTTTCCGTAGTTAGGCACCTCTGGGTCCTCGTGTAAGTCTTTCCCTACTCCGTGTCCCACCAACTCGCGCACCACGCCATACCCAAACTTCTCAACGAAGCTTTGCACAGCAAAGCCAATGTCACCAATTCGGTTGCCGGCTTTAGCCTGTGCAATACCGAGGTACAATGATTCGTAGGTCCGGTGCAAAAGATCCAGTGTCTCTTGGTTTACACCCTCCAATGGATAAGTGTAAGCCGAATCGCTGTGGAAGCCGTTGTACTTGACACCACAATCAATTGACACTACATCGCCCTCTTTCAATTCGTAGTTGCTCGGAAAACCGTGCACCACTACATCGTTAACAGAAATACAAAGAGACGCTGGAAACGACCCGTTGTAATTCTTGAAAGAAGGTATGCCCTTATGGTCACGAATAAACTCCTCGGCAATTTCATCCAGCTTTTTCGTTTTCACCCCGGGTTTAATGGCCTTGGCTACTTCCGCGTGAGTCTTGCCCAGTATTTGGGCACTCTCCTTAATAATCTGAATGTCTTCTGCCGTCTTGTAGTGAACCATTCAACCTCAAGCCGCAGCAAACTGAGAACGTCCTTTTACTCTGCCAGACTTCATCATTCCTTCATAGTGGCGCATCAACAAATAGCTTTCTATTTGCTGTAGCGTGTCTAACACCACGCCCACCAAAATGAGCAACGATGTTCCACCATAGAAGTAGGCGAAGTTTTGGGTGATACCAGCCTTCACTGCAAATGCAGGAAGAATGGCAACAGCCGCCAACAACAAAGCGCCTGGCAATGTAATCTTTGACAAAATACTGTCTATAAATTCGGCTGTATGCTTCCCAGGCTTAATGCCGGGAACAAAACCACCATTTCTTTTCAAATTATCAGCGATGTCGTTAGATGGAACAGTGATCGCAGTGTAGAAGAAGGTAAACACAATGATCAACGTGGCAAATAACGTATTGTATTGCCATGAAGTGAAGTCTGCAAATGTTGAGCCCACGTAGGCACTCACATCACTGTCTTGCCAAATTTGAGCAACCAGCGGAGGCAAAAACATCAAAGCTTGCGCAAAGATGATAGGCATTACACCGGCCGAATTCAACTTTAACGGGATGAAGTCGCGCTTGCCACCATACAACTTGTTACCCACCACTTGCTTTGCGTACTGAACCGGAATTCTGCGTACTGCTTGAGTCATGGCGATAACCCCCACAACTACAAAGAACAACGCCAGCACTTCCAAAATCAAAGTTAATCCACCACCTAAACCCTTGGCATCTGCTTCTTGGTAGATAGCGGCTGGAAACCGTGATACAATTCCGATCATGATAAGCATGCTAATACCGTTACCGATACCTTTGTCGGTGATGCGTTCTCCCAACCACATGCAGAACATCGTACCTGCCACAATGATGATCATCGAAGAGATTGTAAAGAATAAGCCCGGATTAATAATTGCTTCTTCGTTTACCGTAGCTCGCAAGTATCCATAAGACTGCGCAGCCGTGATGAAGATCGTGAGCACACGGGTAAACTGGTTCAATTTCTTTCTACCGCTCTCTCCCTCCTTCTGCATTTTTGCAAAGTGAGGCACGGCCACTGTTAGTAGCTGCACCACAATAGATGCAGAGATGTAGGGCATAATACCCAGTGCGAAGATTGATGCGCGGCTGAATGAACCACCCAAGAACGTGTTCAGAAAGTCAAAAATACCGCCTTGGTTTCCGGTCAATAAATTTGGGTCGATGCCCGGCAACACGATATAAGATCCCAAGCGGAAAATGATTAAGAATCCAATCGTATTGATAATGCGGATACGAAGGTCCTCAATCGAAAAGATGTTCTTTATGGTGGTAAAGAAACGCTTCATTTATTTTACAGTTGTGGCGCTGCCGCCTACGGTTTCAATTGCTTTTGCTGCGGTGGCTGAGAAAGCGTGTGCTTCTACGTTCACTTTTGCTTTCAACTCGCCCCTTCCTAATACTTTTACTAGATCGTTCTTGCCAACAATGCCATTGTCAATCATTAACTGAACGTTAATTGATGTAGCGTTGGTCTTTTGCGCCAATGCTTCCAATGCATCCAGGTTGATGGCTTTGTATTCTACACGGTTCAAGCTCTTAAAACCGAACTTGGGAATACGTCTTTGAAGAGGCATTTGACCACCTTCAAAACCAAACTTCTTATGGTAACCAGAACGTGACTGAGCACCTTTGTGTCCACGGCCTGCGGTACTACCGCCAGAACCCTGGCCACGACCCAATCGCTTGTTGGTTTTGGTTGAGCCTTCTGCAGGCTTTAATGTGTGCAGCTTCATCTTATAACTCAGTTACGCTTACTAAATGACTAACCTTTTTCACCATGCCCTGAATTTGAGGAGTGTACTCAACTTCTACTGACTGGTTTACTTTGCGAAGACCCAACGACTTCATTGTCAACTGTTGCGTTGTTGGTCTTTTGATCATGCTACGGGTCTGGGTGATTTTAACTTTTTCCATCGCTCTTATCCGTTAAATACTTTTGACAATGAGATACCTCTGTTACGTGCAATGGTTTGAGGGTCGCGCATGCTAGTCAATGCTTTAAAGGTTGCCTTCACCACGTTATGCGGGTTAGACGATCCTTTTGACTTGGCCAACACGTTGTGAACGCCTGCACTTTCCAATACAGCGCGCATGGCACCACCTGCAATTACACCAGTACCTGGTGAGGCGGGCTTCAGCAACACAAAGCCACCACCAAATTTACCAAGCGATTCGTGCGGTACAGTGCCTTTGATGATCGGTACCTTTACCAAGTGTTTCTTGGCATCATCAATGCCCTTGGTAATGGCATCTGTCACTTCATTGGCTTTGCCCAATCCGTAACCCACTACACCATTGCCATCACCTACTACTACAATGGCAGCGAAGCTAAATCTTCTACCACCTTTCACCACCTTCGCTACGCGCTGGATGGCTACTACCTTTTCTTTTAAGTCGATTTCGCTGGCTTTTACCGTGCTGACGTTGCTCTGTGTCATGCTTTTAGAATTTTAAACCTCCCTCTCTGGCACCTTCGGCCAAAGCCTTTACATTACCATGATATAAGTAACCATTACGGTCGAACACTACTTGTTGGATACCGCTAGCAAGAGCTTTCTCTGCCAACTTCTTTCCCACATTTTTGGAGATGTCCACCTTCACGCCACCCTTCTTATCCAAATCGCGAGAAGATGCCGCCAACAATGTAACGCCCTTAGAGTCGTCAATCACTTGCGCATAAATCGCAGTGTTGCTTTTGAAAACCGACAGGCGTGGCCTAGCCGCAGTGCCTTCTAGTTTCTTGCGGATGCTCTTTTTAATCCGCTCTCTTCTGTCTTTAATATTTGGCATATCTTATACCTTATTTAGCAGCTGCTTTACCAGCCTTACGTCTTACAAACTCGCCTACATAACGGATACCCTTACCCTTATAAGGTTCAACGCTTCTCAATGACTTGATTTTGGCAGCTACTTGCCCTACCAACTGCTTGTCAATTCCTTCCAAAGTAATAATCGGGTTTTGCCCTTTTTCCTGGGTAGCCACTACCTTCAATTCAGAAGGTACTGCGAAGATGATGCTGTGTGAATAGCCTAAGCTCAAGTCTAACAAGTTGCCTTGTGCGGTTGCCTTGTAACCTACACCAATTACTTCCAATTGGGTTTTGTATCCTGTGCTAACACCTTGCACCATGTTGTTGATCAACGAGCGATACAAACCGTGCATTGCTTTATGACGCTTCTGTTCGGTAGGGCGCTCTACGGTAACTTGATTACCCTCTATAGAGATTTTGAAAGAGGGCTCAATCACCTGCTTCAATTCGCCCTTGGGTCCTTTTACAGTAACTTGGTGATCGCCATTTGAAAAAGTGCATGTAACACCTTTAGGAAGTTCGATAGGTAGTTTTCCAATACGTGACATATACTCTCAGCGATTAATAGATGTAACACAAAATTTCACCGCCCACGTTCATTGCCCTCGCCTCCTTATCCGTGATCACACCTTTAGAGGTGGAAAGGATTGCGATGCCCAAGCCGTTGAGCACTTTAGGTAACCCATCTGCACCACGGTATTGGCGTAGACCAGGCGTGCTTACACGTTGTAGTTTGGTAATTGCAGACTCTTTAGTCTCAGGGTTA
The DNA here is from genome assembly GCA_018267275.1 of Bacteroidota bacterium. Lineage (GTDB taxonomy): Bacteria > Bacteroidota > Bacteroidia > Cytophagales > Cyclobacteriaceae > ELB16-189. Next base: position 128,105 of record JAFDYV010000006.1, read on the forward strand.
TACTTCAAAGCAATTTTGATGTTGCCCTGTTTGTTTTCGGTGTCCTCGAACTTGTAGTTCAGGATGTAGCCCTTGTCAAAGAGCACCTTGGTCATCTCCTTCTTCAAGTTTGATGCAGGAACCTCTACAATGCGGTGCCGTGCCTTAATGGCGTTGCGCAACCGGGTCAAATAATCTGCGATAGGATCTGTTGTCTTCATTTCACTATACTTTTTAAAAAGCAAGCCCCGGCTTTTAAACGGGGCTGCAAAGATATATAACAATTTTTGTTATCCAAACTGTTACCCGGTTTCGCGTTTTGTGTCTTTTGACCGCGACCTCGGTACTCAGCAACCAATATGTATGAAGGCGCTTACCAGCTTGCCTTTGTCAAGCCTGGGATTTTACCCTCGCTTGCCAATTGACGGAACTGGTTACGGCAAATGCCAAACTTTGACATGTAGCCTCTGGGTCTGCCGGTAAGTTTGCAGCGGCTGCGCAAACGTACTTTTGACGAACTTCTTGGAAGTTTGTCCAAACCAGCCCAATCCCCTGCTTCTTTCAGAGCGGCACGCTTCTTTGCGTAACGTTCTACCAAGCGTTTCTTTTTCGCGTCTCTGGCTATGATAGCTAACTTTGCCATTCGATTTAGTTTTTATTTACAAAAGGCATCCCAAATGCTTTCAGCAATTCAAAGCTTTCTTCATCAGTCGATGCGGTTGTTACAAAAGTGATATCCATACCATTGATCTTCGTCACTTTGTCAATGGAAATCTCAGGGAAAATAATCTGCTCTTTTACGCCTAAAGTATAATTGCCACGGCCATCAAACCCTTTGTCGCTCACGCCTTTGAAATCGCGCACGCGAGGTAAAGCGATGTTCATCAAACGATCCATGAATTCATACATGCGGTCGCCACGCAAGGTAACCTTGGCACCAATGGCTTGATTGCCTCTCAACTTAAAGTTTGAGATATCTTTCTTTGACCGTGTAGCCACTGCCTTTTGGCCAGTGATGTTAGTCAATTCCTCCACACCCGCTTCAATCAACTTTTTGTCTGCTACCGCAGCACCAATGCCTTTGTTAACACAAATCTTTTCGATTTTAGGCACCTGCATAATCGAGCTGTACTGAAACTTCTGCTTCAGTGCTGGCATGATTTCTTTGGTGTATTTTTCTTTTAGTCTTGGCGTTGCCATATACTATTACTTAATAAATTCTCCAGTCTTTTTTGAAAAACGCTGCAACTTGCCTTTGGCGTTAAGCTTACGGCCAGTGCGCACCGCCTTACCGGTACCCGGCTCAACCAACATCAGGTTGCTGATATGGATAGTGCCTTCGGTTTTTTTGATACCACCCTCAGGCTTGCCAGCTGACGGCTTCTCGTGCTTCGTAATGATGTTAATACCCTTTACCACTGCTCTGCGGTCTTCAGGGAAAATTTCAAGGATTTCTCCTTCCTTACCCTTGTCGTTGCCGGAAAGCACCTTCACAGTGTCGCCTTTGCGCACGTGAAGCTTGGGTTGGTTGTTAAATCTTCTTTCCATACTATTTATAGCACTTCAGGTGCCAACGAAATGATTTTCATGAATTGTTTTTCGCGTAACTCACGAGCCACAGGACCAAAAATACGCGTGCCACGAGGTTCGTCTTGGGCATTTAATAACACAGCAGCGTTGTCTTCAAAACGAATGTAAGAACCATCCTTTCTTCTTACTTCTTTCTTTGTGCGCACAATCACCGCCTTAGAAACCGTTCCCTTTTTTATCTGGCTGGTGGGGATGGCCGATTTTACCGTTACCACGATTTTGTCGCCCACGCTGGCCGAGCGCCTGCGGGTGCCACCCAATACGTGCATACACAATACTTCTTTTGCACCACTGTTATCGGCTACTGTGAGCCTTGATTCTGTCTGTATCATGGTTACTTCGCTTTTTCGATGATTTCAACCAATCTCCAACGCTTGTTTTTGCTCAACGGACGGGTTTCCATTATGCGAACGGTGTCGCCAATGCCGGCTTCGTTTTTCTCATCATGCGCCATCAACTTGGTAGTTTTGGTCATGAACTTGCCATAGATCGGGTGCTTCACCTTTCTATCAATTGAAACGGTAATTGACTTCACCATTTTGTTGCTGGTGACCTTACCGATTCTTTCTTTTCGGAGGCTGCGCTCTTTTACTTGTTCCTGTTCCATGGTATTACTTCTTTTCTTTGGCAGTTAGTTCAGTGTTCAAACGGGCAATCAACTTCCTCGTCTCTTTCAAGCGCATCGGGTTTTCGATGCTAGAGATTTGATGCGCGAACTTCAACTTGCGAAGATTTTCTTTTTCGCTACCAATTTTCTCTTTTAGTTCGGCTACTGTCAAGCCTTTAATTTCTGTGTTCTTCATGACTTTACTTTTCTACTTGTTCAACATAATCTCTGCGAACAGTGAACTTCGTCTTCAATGGCAACTTTCCGTCAGCCAAAGACAATGCTTCTTTTGCAGTAGCCATGGTCACACCACCTGCCTCAAACAAAATGGTCCCTGGCTTCACTACGGCTACCCAATACTCGGGAGCTCCCTTACCTTTACCCATACGTACCTCAGCAGGCTTGCGAGTGATGGGTTTGTCGGGGAAAATCCGGATCCACACCTGACCTTCGCGTTTCATGGCGCGCGTAAGTGCAACACGGGCAGCTTCTAGCTGACGTGCTGTAATCCATGCTGGCTCAAGAGCTTTTAAGGCAAAAGAACCAAATGCAATCTGGTGGCCACGGGTAGCTAAACCCTTCACCTTTCCTTTTTGCATCTTTCTAAACTTGGTACGCTTTGGTTGTAACATGACTTGCTACCTTAAAAATTATCTAATTATCTTTTTCCTCCCCTTCTCCCGCCACGATCATCGCGGTCGCCATCTCTTTCTCTTCTATCGTTGCGTTCGCCACGCGGGCCGCCACCACCTCTTCTTCTATCGCCACCGCCTTGCTGGCCGCCACCTTTATTGCCTTCTCCACCAGCATTGCTCACCATTCCCACGTTCGGAGATAGGTCGCGCTTGCCGTATACTTCACCTTTGAAGATCCACACTTTGATCCCGATCTTTCCATACACCGTCTGTGCTTCCGAAATCGCATAATCGATATCTGCACGTAACGTGTGCAATGGTATTCTTCCTTCTTTGTACTGTTCTGTACGTGCCATATCGGCACCGGCCAAACGACCGCTCAATTTTACTTTTATACCCTCAGCACCTACGCGCATGGTTGAAGCAATCGCTTGCTTCATCGCTCTGCGATAAGAGATACGAGCTTCCAACTGCTGTGCAATTGACTCACCAACCAAGCGCGCATCCAACTCTGGACGTTTGATTTCAAAGATGTTAATTTGCACATCCTTCTTAGTCAAGTTTTTCAACTCTTCCTTGATTTTATCCACTTCTGTGCCGCCCTTACCAATCACCACGCCCGGCCGAGCCGTGTGAATAGTGATGGTGATGCGCTTAGAAGTGCTGCGCTCAATCACTACTTTAGAAATGCCTCCTTTTTGGATACGTGCGTCTACATATTTTCTGATGGTGTGATCTTCCACCAACTTGTCAGAAAAATCCTTGCCACCATACCATGCTGAGTCCCAGCCACGAACGATGCCTAAACGTAAACCTACCGGGTTAATCTTTTGTCCCATTACTTTGCAGTTTCGGTTGTTTCAACATTAGATTTCTTTTGCTTCGCCTCTTTTGCCGGCATGCGATCTACCGTTAAGGTCACATGGTTTGAGCGCTTGCGAACGCGGTGCGCACGGCCTTGTGGTGCTGGGCGCAAACGCTTTAAAATACGACCGCCACCAACAAACACTTCCTTCACAAAAAGATCAGCCTCCTCCAATTTCACATCTGTGTTTTTTGCTTCCCAGCTGCTGATAGCCGAAAGCAACAGCTTTTCCATCTTAGTGGACGGATGCTTTGCATCATACTTCAATATGTTCAAAGCCTTCGTCACTCTCTCGCCTCTTATCATATCTGCAATCAACCTCATTTTGCGAGGAGAAGTAGGCACGTTGTTCAAATAAACCGTAGAAGCACCAACTTTGGCTGCTTCCTTTATAGCTTTCAGCTTTTCGCGCTTTGCTACCGATCCTTTAAGTTTCTTTTCTGTTTCCATTGATCACAGATTATTTAGCGGCTTCGTTTTTGTTGTTGCCACTGTGGCCTTTGAATGTGCGGGTAGGTGCAAATTCACCCAACTTGTGGCCAACCATGTTCTCGGTAACATACACCGGAATAAACTTATTTCCGTTGTGTACTGCGAACGTGTGACCGATCAAATCAGGAGTGATGGTAGATCTGCGTGACCAAGTTTTGATCACCGACTTTTTTCCTGATTGTTCCATCACCTGAACTTTCTTCAGTAGACGGGCATCTAGGTATGGACCTTTTTTTACTGACCTTCCCATATTATTTCTTTCTTCTAGATATGATTAAACCATCAGAGTACTTCTTTGGATGGCGAGTTTTCTTGCCTTTTGCCAACAAGCCCTTGCGTGAACGAGGGTGACCGCCCGAAGCGCGACCTTCACCACCACCCATCGGGTGATCCACAGGGTTCATTGCAACCGCACGTGTGCGAGGACGAATACCTCTCCAACGGCTACGGCCTGCCTTACCAACACTTTCATTCATATGCTCAGCATTGGAAACAGCCCCCACAGTGGCCAAACAGTTTACCAAGACATTGCGCATTTCGCCCGAAGGCATTTTTAGCGTAGCATATACATCTTCGCGGGCTACAAGTTGCACAAACACACCAGCGCTACGTGCGATAGCTGCACCACGACCCGGTTTCAATTCTACGTTATGTACAATAGTACCTACTGGTATTTTAGAAAGCGGAAGTGCATTACCAACTTCGGGAGCAACATTATCTCCTGACACCACAGTTTGGCCTACTTTAATTCCGTTGGGAGCCAAGATGTATGACTTGGCGCCATCTACGTAATACAATTTCGCAATCCGTGCCGTACGGGTAGGGTCGTATTCAATTGACTTTACCACGGCAGGTACTCCAAACTTATTTCTTTTGAAATCAATCAAACGAAGCTTTTGCTTGTGACCACCACCAATGTAGCGCATGGTCATGCGGCCGCTGCTGTTACGTCCACCTGTCTTCTTCAGGGTAACCACCAGCGACTTCTCAGGTTTTGACTCTGTGATATCATCAAACCCGGGCGCCAAACGGTGGCGTGTGCCAGGGGTAATCGGTTTTAATTTGCGTAGTGCCATCTTACCTGAGAATTATACGTTGCTATAAAAATCAATTACTTCACCGCTGGCCAACGTTACGATTGCCTTCTTGAAGTTAGGTTTGCGACCTGAAACGCTACCAGCTTTGGTAAAACGCGTTTTGGCTTTGCCCAACACACGCAGGGTATTTACGCTCTTTACGTTTACACCATACATTTTTTCAACGGCATTCTTAATTTCTACCTTGTTGGCATTTTCATCTACGATGAAACCATATCTGCCCTTTTCATTCATGGCAGAAACTTTTTCAGTAACGAGGGGGCTAACTAAAATACTCATCGCTTCTGTTACTTTAATAGGTTGTTGATTGTTTCAATTGAGCTCTCCACCAACACCAACTGATCAGCATTCATCACGTCAAACGTGTTGATCTGAGAGGCAGTAATGATTTTGGTATTTTGAACGTTTCTTCCTGAAAGCACCACATTTTGATTGTTGGCGGGAAGGACTACAAGTGTCTTTTTATCAGCCAAAGAAAGAGACTTTAACATGGCTGTGTATTGCTTGGTCTTGGGTGCTTCAAAGTTGAAATCTTCCAATACTGAGATTGAATTGTCTTTCGCTTTGTAGGCAAGGGCTGACTTGCGAGCCAAGTCTTTCACCTTCTTATTCAACTTAAAAGAGTAGTCGCGGGGAACAGGACCGAAAATACGTCCACCACCTTTGAACTGTGGGTTTTTAATGTTACCCGCACGTGCACCACCGGTGCCCTTTTGCTTCTTCAACTTCTTGGTTGAACCAGAAATTTCGTTGCGCTGCTTTGATTTAGCAGTGCCTTGGCGCTGGTTGGCTTGAATGCTTTTTACATCTAAGTAAATAGCGTGGTCGTTTGGTTCAATGCCAAAAACCTCGTCTGCGAGGTTTACTTTACGACCGGTGCTTTGGCCATTTTGTTTTACAACTGCTATGTCCATTTTACTTCTGAAGGATTATCGTTGAATTCTTAGCGCCCGGAATAGAGCCGCTCACCAAAATCAGATTTTGCTCAGGCATGATTTTTACCACCTTAAGGTTAGTAACCTTCACGCGATCGCTACCCATACGGCCAGGCAAACGCTTGCCTTTGATTACACGCGCTGCAAAAGACGCGTTACCCATTGAACCAGGTGCACGCAAGCGGTTGTGCTGACCGTGGGTTTGACCACCCACACCGGCAAAACCATAGCGCTTTACTACACCTTGGAAACCTTTACCCTTAGACGTGCCTACCGCATCGATAAAATCGCCTTCGGCAAAAACGTCTGCAACTTTAATCTCTTTACCCAATTCTGCCACGCCATCAAACTCTGACGTAAAATCGCGGAACTCCACCAAGTTTTTCTTGGGAGTGGTGTTGGCCTTCTTGAAGTGACCAAGCATTGCAGCAGAAGTATTTTTCTCTTTCTTCTCGCCAAATGCCAATTGAATGGCTTTGTAGCCATCCTTTTCTTCGCTTCTCACTTGCGTAACCACGCAAGGGCCAGCCTCAATGACCGTAACGGCAACACTTGCACCGTCAGCGCCAAAAACGCTAGTCATTCCTATTTTACGTCCGATGATTCCAGGCATGATTGAAACCTATTTAGCTTGTTTTTAAGTCGTTTTGCGGGTTTCCTTCCGCAAAAAGGACTGCAAAGATAGGAACATAAGGTTAGTTACCAAGGGTGGGTACCAAAAAAAAGAGGTGATTTTAGCGAAAGCCTTTCCGAACCGCTAGAAAATTCTTATTAAAGTTCTTATTATCAATAACTTAAACAAAAATAAATGCACGGAAATTGGAATAAAATCCAGCTGCTAATTGTCTTCTTTCGTCAGCTTGAATGACATTAACATGGCAATTAAAAAAACTAGGCCAGGAATAATCAAATGCCTGAAATGCTGATTGAGGAGGATTCTGGTGCCCAGGGCACCAAGCATAACCAAAGCCACCAGCAAACTGCCAATTTTCTTACTCGTGGCTGCTGTCAGCAGCAAAAGTATCCCCGCCACAAATTCAACAGACGCCACCGCATAAAAAAACCAGCGGGGAAAATGAGCTCGATTAAAAATTGGCTCTGACATGGTATCTAGATGAAGGTACTTTAAGCTGCCTATGGTAATAAATGTGAGGCCGATCGCCCAAAACAAAATTGCCTTTAGATATTTCATAGGATTGGGGTTTAAGGGTTGGCTTTCGCCTTCGTTGCCAATAAAGAAAGTTAACTGTTTTTGCTGCGATGCGATGAATCTGGCTCGAAATAGTTTGCTGAGCGAGAAACATCTCTTTTGGAATACGACTGCTAACACGGGATAAAAAACCCTATTTTTCGGGGCTTTTCTTTCATAAATGGCTAAGCCGGCTACTTTTTTAACGTTGACCGCAACCGTAACACTGTTGCTACTTTTGCTCAATATATCTTTTGGCAGCACTTACATTTCTCCATTCGAATTGCTTCAATTGCCATTTGGCAGAAACCAAGACTTGGCGGAAATCCTTTGGGCTTTTCGCCTGCCCAAAGCAGTTACCTGTTTATTAACTGGGGCGGCACTCGGCACAGGTGGGTTGTTGATGCAAACTCTTTTTAGAAATCCCTTAGCAGGCCCCGATGTATTGGGGCTTAGCTCGGGCTCAAGTTTGTTGGTGGCTTTGGTGATTATGCTGGGGCAATCGAACATCGCCATTCTGCAATTAGTGGCGGGTAGCCCTTGGAGCTTGGCAATCGCGGCAACGCTTGGTAGCGCGCTGGTTTTTGTTTTGATGATCGTCATCAGCCGTTTTATTAAAGACAATACATCCATTTTAATTATCGGTCTGATGCTGAGCGCTGCTACTACTTCGGTTGTGGGTATGCTATTATATGTTAGCAAATCAGAAGACCTTCAGCTTTTCATGATCTGGTCGCTAGGTAATGTTGGTGGCACCAACTGGAAAGAAATTTTGGTTTTGGCGTGTGTCATTTCCATTGGCATCAGCATTGCGATAAGCCAAGTAAAATCATTGAATGCTCGGCTTTTGGGCGATACCTATGCACAAAGCCTCGGCATTCCGTTGGCACAGTCGCGGTTTTGGTTGGTGGCCGCCACGAGTTTGATGGTCGGTAGCGTCACTGCATTCTGCGGCCCCATTGCTTTTGTAGGTTTAGCGGTGCCCCATTTGGTAAAACTTGTCGTGCCTTCCAGCAATCATAGAATAATATTACCGTTGGTGATGCTCGGGGGCGCTTGCCTATTGCTGTTCTGCGATGTGTTGACGCATGCGTTCGGAACCACTATTCTGCCACTCAACGCAGTGACATCCATCATTGGTGCCCCACTGGTTATTTGGATGGTTGTGAAAAACAAGAAAATGACATTGTAGCAAATGCACACAGAAAATCTATCCGTTGGATATGCTGCTGGAACGCCCCTTGTACTTTTCGAAGGTTTGAATCTACAACTCAGCGCAGGCGAACTTGTCTGCTTTATGGGCCCAAACGGCATTGGCAAATCAACACTGATGCGCACCTTGGCGGGACTCCATCAGCCTATTGATGGTAAAGTTGTAGGTGTGGATGTAAAGTCGGTGGCGTTGGTATTGACCGAACGCGTAGCTACAACCAACATGACCGTGCACGAATTGGTTGGTTTTGGCCGCTACCCATATTTGAATTGGAGCGCCAAATTATCGACTGTGGATGAGCAAAAAGTAGACGAGGCCTTAGCAATGGTTCATCTTACTTATTTATCGGCAAAAAAAATCAATGAACTGAGCGATGGGCAAATGCAAATGGTAATGATTGCCCGCGCGTTGGCACAAGAAACTCCTTATTTATTATTAGACGAACCCACCGCCCACCTCGACCTTAACAACCGGGTCGAAATCATGAAACTGCTACGCACATTGGCAAGAACCGCGGGCAAATCAATTTTGGTAGCAACGCATGAATTGGATTTGGCATTGCAAATGGCAGATGTGATTTGGCTGGCCACACGGAATAAAGAGGTAATAACAGGAATGCCCGAAGATTTGGTATTGAGCGGGGCATTTGACGAAGTGTTTCAACTCAAGGGGTTTGACTTAAAAACCGGCAAAGTATTTCACGAGCCATTCCGCAACCGAACGGTGAAGTTAGAAGGAACAGGACCTGTTTATCTTTGGACGAAGAATGCTTTGGAACGGAATGGATTTACAATTTCAGATACTGCTGCTTTGAAAATCGCTGTGTCTGAACAGCGATGGAAGTTAAATGAGAAAGAGTTTACTACCATTAGCGGCTTACTCACTAGGCTTTTGCAGTTCGAAAAGTAGGCAAGCTCACCGAGATTATGGTGATGATTAGTATTAGAGGTAATTCATCTAACTCTAAGAAGTAACCAGAATCAAAAGCATGGACAATCAAAAGTCCGCTGGTGAGCAAAAAAACACTGAACGCAACAAGATAGAGCATAACATTTAAAATAATCCACCGTGTTTTGACCAAGGAACAAATTGTTGCAGTACAGATTGCAAAAAGAAACATTATCAGAATCCTTATCGGACGAGGCACCTCATTGACGAATTCCCTGCCGCGAATCATTGAAATAATATTTGCTGAAATCTCCAATTCATACATGTCTGGCGAAATGTACTGTTGCCCATATTCTGGGTTTCGGGGAGTAATGTGAGTCTGATTGTAGTAGGTGATGTCCTCAGCAATTTGATCACCCAAATACCCCACCAGAACTGTCTTACCTTGAATGAATTCGGGGTCAAAGCCATCAGCATTCTTTAGCTCCATTTCCAAATATGATTTGGGTTCTCTAAAATTTATTCGTTCAACATCGTTCTTTCTCTCAACTAAATCTAACCATCCTTGAGAGAGTCTAATCTCGAACAACTGCGAAGAGTTTGTCATAAAATGAGTCACCGAGTTATCTTCATTGATGAAAATGCTTGATCGATCATTTGAGCCTGTTCCGCAGTCACAGATAACCAAACCGCGTTTTGGGTTTATCAATTGTCTTTCACGCTCTGTTAGATGGCACAAGTTGATGCCCAAATTTGAAGGACTAAAAGACAACAAAGTGTCCAATTGCTTTTTAATGTCATCAATACCAAGAGTCCCTGTATTGAAAAGAATTATTTCGTTGTCTCTTGGCAATTCATTTCTTAATCCGTTTTGCAACGAATTGGAGATCCTCTTGCTGATATCAATAGTGAACAAATTGATATTTACGAAAAGGTATAAAATCAATACTCCGGATGCAGCCAAAACCGCTGTGATAACTGCCTTAATCATTTTTCGAAAAAGATTTTTGGATGCCTCTCCTCCCACTCTGTATTTTGTTGAAACAAATAGGCAGCTTCCAATAGCGGTGCCTCATCATACAAATTACCAATAAAGGTGATGGACGTAGGCCTCCCCTTTTTGTCAAAACCGTTGGGGATGGCCATGGCAGGGTGGCCTGTTAGGTTAGTCGCCAACGAAATATTCCGTCCGTTCGCGGGTGCAATCAACACATCAAACCCGGAAACGATTTGATTGAATTTCTCAATCAAAACTTTTCTAAACCGATTGGCTTGCAAATACTCCACTGCCGAAATAAATCGTGCTTGCCGCAGAGAGTTGGCGCGCGAACCTTTGTCTTGTTCAGACATCAACCTATCCTGATGCGAGCGGACCAATTGATCGAAAAAACTTCCGGCCTCTGCACGAAGAATGATATCGAAGGCATCGAACGGGATGGAGTCGGGCATTTCTACTTCAACCAATTGAGCACCCAATTGACGTAACACCTGCAATGCTACCGAATCTATTTTTCGAGTTACTGTTGTGTCTTTGTCAAACATCTTTTTGAAGTAACCGATTTTGAGGTCCTTCAAGTTCGGCCGCGGCTTGAAGCCAAACTCGTAGTCAAGCGCTTGGTCTGATAACTTCTTCCCATTGCTTCCTTTGATGGCATGAAACACCAGCGCACAATCTTGCGCAGAACGAGCGATAACACCGACTTTATCCATGGACCATGATAATGTCATGCAACCATCGCGGCTGATGGCGCCAAAGGTGGGGCGCAAGCCTGTGACACCACATCGGGCCGAAGGGGAAAGAACCGAACCCAATGTTTCGGTGCCAATGGCAAATGGTACCAAACCGGCAGCCGTTGCGGATGCAGACCCGGCAGACGAACCGCTGGCGCCTTGTTTCAAGTCCCAAGGATTTTTGGTCTTTCCTCCAAACCACACATCGCCTCGCGCCAGTGCACCGGTTGTCAATTTAGCTACGAGCACTGCGCCCGCATCCTCTAGCCGCTGCACTACTTCAGCTTTCGCGTTAATCACTTGTTGCTGATAAGGTTCTGCACCCCAGGTTGTCTTGTATCCGGGTACGGCAAACAAATCTTTGATGCCGTATGGAATGCCGTGCAGCAAGCCGCGGTATTTTCCTTGTGCAATTTCTTCATCAGCTTGCGCTGCTTGTTGTAGCGCCAGCGACTCGGTAATGGTAACGACAGTTTTTAGCGTGTCACCAAATTGTTTCAGTCTATCGAGGTAAATCCGCGTAAGCGCGGTGCTGGTAATTTTTTTTTGTTTAATCAGGTAGGCTAATTCATTTACTGGCAAGAATGCTATCTCGTGGGTGTTATCCGGCAATTCGATTGGTTTCACCTGCCATTCGCACTGCCTGTCTCTCTTCTTCCACTCGAAGGAACTGGGTTTGGGGCTGAATAAAACGGCAGGTGCAACATCGTTGGATAGTTTGTATTTGCGCATGCTGTCATAGCCTTTGCGATTGTCTTGCAGGTAAGGAAGCATCGTGTCGATTTCACTCTTCGAAAATTGAAGTCCAATTAGTTTTTGGGTACTTACCACATCGCGCCTCGCCAGCCGTTGAGAATGATGGCATCCCACCAAAAAAAGCGAAACAACAATTGAACCGAGCAGTGCTTTCGTCATGTGCGGGTAATTTTTCAAATGTAACTACCACGCCATAAAATAGAAAGGGCGTTTATGTAACGCCCTTTCCAAACCACTAAAAAAACGCTGTTAGAATTTATAGATCACGGCCATACCCAAAGTTGATTGTGTGCTTTTGGTAAACTTGCCGTTAGAATCCATGAATTGTTGAGGTTCATCTTCCCCAGCCGGACCTGTCATCTTCATAAAGTCATCAAAACGGAACTCAGGTTTTAAGTTGAGTCGCCCATCAGCTAAGTAAAAATTTCCGGTAAGGGTATATGTGTGCACATCGGTGCCTTTGCCGTTGGTCAATAATGCACGCACACCGGAGGTGTTATCGAAATACTCGAGCCGGGTGCCCAGCGAAAATAGGTCTGAAAATTTATAGGAAAGGTAAAGGTTAGCGCCCGACCAATATTTGGGTTGGTCAAAGTAAGCCCCGCCTTGAAATTCACCGCTCACTGTGCCGTGCATCATCCATACGGCTGCCTGCAATCTGTCACTAATTTGATAGTTGGCCACCAAGTCTAGCACACCAAAGTATGATGTTGTGTCTTGCCCATTGGCGCGGGCATTGCCTTCATTGCCTTGTATGGTATTCAGGTAAACAGTAAGACCTTTAGCCGGTGATACTGTCAACTGCCCAATAAAACTCTTGCCGCGGTTGTTGTCATTGATGTTGTCTGTTCCATTCACCACACCGCCCATCAAACTTACTTTATCGCTAAATGCATAGGTGGCTTTTAAGCCTAAGTGATAAAATGGGATGCCTGCATTGAAAGTGTTGTTAATGGAATAGTGAAAGTTAAGAGGCGCATCTATCATTTCGTAACCGATGTGTGTGCCAAACTGACCCATAGTGAAAGTTAGTTTGCTACTGGCCTTGTAGTTGATGTACGCTTGCTTGATCATCAATGCCGAATAAGTGCTGTTGGCAATTACTGTGCCCCACCGATACCTGAAGTCACTACCGTAACTTCCGTACTCTACGTTAGGTCCAAAACCGATCTCAACTACTACTTCTGTATTCTTGTATGCATAGCTCATACGATTGAGAAACATGCCCAACTGAAATTGCCCTACATACCGATCAAAACCGCGGCCAATGCCAGAACTTCCTAAATTATTTCTCGAAGCTGGCGCATTGAGGTTGGCGAAATAATAAGTATCAAAATAGCCGGAGTAGGTGAACTTGGGCTTTTCTTCCTCTTTTGGTTCTTCCGTTTGTTCTTTTTGCTCGCCCGCGGTTACAATTTTTGGTTCGGGCGGTAAATAGCCGGGTGTTTTATTGATGGAGGCCACAACTTGTTCTTGTTGTGCTTGTGTTTTATGGATGGTGCAAATGCAGATGCATAAAAGTGGGTATGCAAAATATTTCATAATTTTGAATGTGTTTTAATTAACAATAAGCTAAGGCCTCCGGTGGGGTCTCTCACACCCCCCGGGGCGCTTTAGTGAGATTAAACTGCCTCTCGCATCGGTTCAATTTCGAACGTATACAAACGCTCGCCATGCTGGCTCAGGTCTGAACCCATTTTCTTTTCTTCCTCGCTGATGGTCATCGGAGAAATCCAATCGGTGACTTTGAGAATGATGAAAGATCCCAACGAAATGAAGGCCACCGCTATTACCAAGCCGATCAAATGAACTTTGATCAAAGTAAATTCACCAAAGAAGAGACCATTGCCAGTAGTGTTCGCAGCATTGATCGCGGTGTTGGCAAAAAGGCCAGTCATGATCATGCCTACTGCCCCTCCCACACCGTGGCAAGGGAATACATCCAATGTGTCTTCCAATGAAGTCTTGGACTTCCAATGCACCATTACATTGCTGATGATGCTGGCGATGGTACCAATGAACAAGCTGGAAGGAATGGTTACAAAACCGGCCGCTGGGGTGATGGCCACCAAGCCCACCACGGCACCAATGCAAAATCCAAGGGCAGAAGGTTTTTTACCGCGCACCACATCATATAGCACCCACGCCAATCCGGCAGCAGCTGAGGCTGTGTTAGTAGTAGCAAAGGCAGTGGCTGCTAACACACCTGCACTTAATGCACTACCAGCATTGAAACCAAACCAGCCAAACCACAGCAAGCCTGTGCCCAACAACACGTAAGGAATGTTGGCAGGCGAAATCGCTTGCTTGGGTGCAGATTTGTCTCTCAAGTAGTAAGAAGCAACCAATGCTGCAAAGCCAGCCGACATATGCACTACGGTTCCTCCAGCGAAGTCGAGTAACCCAAGTTTAAAAAGAAACCCTTCGGGGTGCCAAGTCATGTGTGCAAGAGGCGCATAAATGAATAGGCAGAACAATACCAAAAAAATGATGTATGACTTAAACTTGACGCGTTCTGCGAATGTGCCAGTGATGAGCGCTGGAGTGATGATAGCAAACTTCAGCTGAAAAAAAGCAAACAATACCAGCGGAATGGTAGGTGCCAAAGACCACGGTTTGCTCTCGAGTACATTTTGAAACATGAAGAACGAACGCGGGTCTCCAATAATACCCCCAATCGAATCTCCAAAAACCAGGCTAAAGCCCACCACAATCCAAAGCACGCTAATCACCCCCATGGCAATAAAGCTCTGTAGCATCGTGGAGATGATATTTTTGGTGTCAATCATGCCACCATAAAAGAATGCGAGCCCGGGTGTCATTAACAATACTAGAGCAGATGCTGTTAGCATCCAACCAATGTCTCCTGAGTTTAATCCCTCGGTAGAGATGGTACCCGGCACGGCTGGCAAGAACAACGCCAGCACGCTAATGGCAATTAAGAGAGCTAAGTAAACAACTGATTTTTTCATAGGCTTAGGTTTTTATGATTTCTTAACAATAACTTCATAAAGATTAAAACATGTGGGTCAATTTTGAACTGTTTTTGAAAAAAAAATTACCGAATCCGATTGAAATAGGATCATTTTTGAGCCTATAGATGAAAATTTTAACATTTTTTGAGGATATAATGGTACTTTTTTGATCCTTCACCAGAAAAATACCGCACAAAAAGCAACGGACTGGATCAATTATCTTTAGGCCCGCACTGGATTTATCTGAATATGCCCTTGAAGTTGATTTTTCTACTTGTCTTGGCAGTCAACAGTTATGGGCAAACCATAGCGCGATTTGAAACCTTTGAAGCGCGCAATAAAGACCTGTATTGGCAAATGGCATTTGATTGCGGAGGCAAACGCGACAGCGTGCGTGCGGCTGTAGTTCAAATGCTGAAATCGAAATTCTTTACCTTCAATGTAATTCGCAACGAAGTGGGGTATAATGGTGAGCTGAAGCACTACCGTATAGATTGCAAGCGATACGGCCGTAGCTATCTCAACACGCCACGTATGTTTTGGGATGGCGAATGGGTTGGAAAATTTGTGGTAGAAGTGTTTGATGGACGCTACACTGTGAAAGTGTATGCCATGTACTATGAATCGGTTGCGCCTTCCACCGACTATTATAAAACAGAAAAGCCGGTAAAAGGCAGATTATTCGATGCCGTGATGCGAAAAGATGGCGTTACATTCAAAAAGAATCAGCAAGCCCACCTTGCGTTGTTGGGGCAGAGCCTGCGCGATTCCTTCAGCCTCCCGTTAGAATAATCGAATTTATAGTTTCTCTACACCCAGGCCCGGTTTATCAGAGCAGTACATGATGCCATCTTCCAAAATGAAGCCGCCTTTCACCACATCACGTGCTAGGTCTAAGCTTCCGTCCAGATCAATGTATTTTGTATTTGCACAGGAAAATGCTAAGTGAAGTGCCGCGGTGATGCTCACAATGCTTTCGTCATTGCAGCCCCAAAATAGGTCAATGCCTTCATGCAAGCCAATTTCGGCAATCTTTAATCCCTGACTGATGCCTCCGCACTTCATCAACTTAATGTTGAAAATACCTGCGGCCACCGGTGGCTTAACAATTTCCAATGCATTTTTTGGTGACAAGAGTGACTCGTCTGCGGCAATTATTTTTCTAATGTCTGCGGGCAGTTGGCGCATGGTGTCTACCTCTTTGGCAGGAAGTGGCTGCTCAATCAGTTCTACATCCAAATGTTTGGTCTTGTTGTAGAACTCAATGGTTTTGGCACGATCGTACCCTTGGTTAGCATCAATACGGATGACGAACTTTTTTCCAAACTTCTCTCGCAGCTTTGCAATGCGCTCGATGTCTTCCTGTAAATCAATCCCCAACTTTATCTTCAACACCTTAAAGCCGCGCTCTCCGTATTCTTGTGCCTCCTTCAATGTTTCCGTTACATTCTTGATGCCAATGGTGTTTGAGGTGGGCATCGATTTAATTTTTTGACCTAAGAATTTAACCAACGGTACGTTCAAGAACTTGGTGAAAGCATCGTACAACGCAATGTCGAGGGCGGCCCGCGCGGCTGGGTTGGCCGGAAACTTCTGCCACACCTCAAACGTCAATTGGTTGAGTTCGCGGATATCACGGCCTACCAAAAATGAGATATTGTTTTCTTGCAAAGCAGCTTTGCACTGCGCAAAACTTTCGCCTGTTACATATTCGCTAGGATTGCCTGCGCCAATACCCGTGATGCCATTGTCGAGTGTAATCTCAACAAAGGCGTTATTCACTTCATCAATCGTTTTAAAAGCAATGGTGTAAGGTTTGGTATTTCCGAGGTCAGCCGACCACGATTTGATGGATTTGATTTTCATTTTGCTCTCTTTCTAATGAGTTTAGGATTTCGTTTGTCATGGACAATTGTATAAACTAAAATGGTATTGTTAACAATTCGGAACACTATGACATAAGGAAATCTATCTAAGTGTTTGAACCTTACTTTTTTGAATCTGGGCCGGTAGATAAATGGGTTTTCTGCTAATTGACTGACGGCCGTCTTTACATTTTCAATAAATTCTCTATCAAGACCTTATCGTTGGCTGGCGTACCAGTCCATGATTTCCTGAAGATCATTTTGAACTTCTTCATCATACTCGACTAAGTAATTCATTTAAACTTCAATCGTGACTCGATTTCTGACCATGTTACAGTTTTACCCTCTCCTTTTTCATGTTTTTCGATTCTTCTTTCGATATCATCTTTTTGTTCAGGCGTCAGTAAATCCCCACCCTGTTCAGTATCCAAACTATCCCAAATCATTTCGATGATTGAAATACGTTCTTCAACACTTAAGCGCAATATTTCCTCAACTTTATCCATTAGTCAAATTTACAACTTTAACTACACCTGCGCTATTGATTTTTCTATCATCTCTTTAAAGATGGGTACCAATCGCTTCACGGTGTCTTCTAAAGGCAGAATGACTGGAATGCCCAACTCCTTCTCTTTTTGTTGCGCATATTCTCTTGCATCTTTTTCCGGCAAGCCAGCTGTATTGACCGTAATTGCCACCGTGGGCGCTCCGTAAATTTTAATCAAATCGATTTCATCTTTTACGTCCACAATGTTGGCAGGATAGTCTTCCAAACCTTTGTATTTCTTTCGTGCAGGATTATGCTGCAACACTGCGGCATTCGCATCGGCCGACACGATCCACTCCGCCCCCGCAGGCCCGCTAGGGTTGCGCAGTGACGATTGCCCTTCAATAAAAATAATATCCGGCTTCACTTCTTCCCAGCATTGCACAATGGCATGCTCCATCTCTCCCGAAATAAAATCGTTGAGCGTACTATCGAACACAAAACCGTAACGCGCACCTTGCATCCAACCTGTTTGCCCGGTATAAATCATTTCAGCTTTAAAGCCCGCTTCGCGCATGGCCTCCACCAAAAACCGCGAAGTGGTTCGCTTACCCAGAGCGCAATCGGTGCCCAACACGGCTATTTTGGGGCAGTGCACGTTTTTAATTTTACCTGACCAAAAATGAAGGTCTTTGAACTTTTTTGGTTTGCGTACATCAATAATTTCCAGGCCACGTGCTTTGGCAAAATCAGCGAGCTCAGGTATGTCAGAAATATATTCATGTAAACCATTAATCAATCCATAACCATGCACCAAAGCATCTTTTAAAATGACGCGGAGTGAATCAGGGATTATCCCACCTTTCGTGGCAACACCAATAATACCATAAACTGCTTTTTCCTTTCCGTTTTTTGCAAAGTCATCAATTGTGGCGTAGATGGGAATGTTTCTTTTCTTGCCATCTAGTACCTCGCCCGCATCTTTTCCGGGGTGCTTATTATCGATTACCGCGACAATGTTGAAACGCTCCGTACCACGAATCAATCCGTGGGCTGTTTTTCCATTTGATGAATCGAGGTGGCCTGCAGTGATGATAATGGCATTGGTCTTTTGCATAATCTAGAATATTTGGCTCGCTGTTTCGTAGAGAATTATAATTTGGCTTTCAAAGTAACGACCGAACTATCGTACTTCAAAATGAACTCAGTCAAATCAGGTTTTAATTTTCGCTGGCGTTTCAGTTCATACATATAGATGGCCTGACCCAAGCTCTTCATAAATGGATAGCCAATAGTTTTGTACTCGTATTTGCCGTCATTATACACGCCATCCGCGTTGGTATTGATAACGGCAGATAGCATGAACTCGACACCGTTTTCGAAGTCAACGATGTATGCATTGTCAATCAAATACCCGTAGGCATCGCCCACTTTGTTAAAAATTCGAATGTTTTTGGGGATGTTTTTTTTATCTTCACCAAACATCAAAAATTTACAGTAGGCATCGTAATAAGCTGTATCCAAGCGATAAGGTGGCCAACTCGTCTCCGTTGGCATTTGACTCATATATTGCATAACAAATCTTCGGTCGGCCTCAGAAAAGTTAAATCTCTTCTTCTCTTCGATTGAATTGGGGAACAAAATCGCTTTGAGTATTTCTTGCTGCTGCTGAAGCGGATAATCGTTTTTGTAACTAAAGTCAAAGGGTTGGTTAATCAATACGGTGTCGTTTTTAATGAAGCCTATGCCTTTGAATACCTTTCTTCGTGGTTTGATGGAATCTTGATTGACGAGCATGGGCTGTTTGTACAACAGCGTATCATGTCGAACAAATCGAACGGACTCGGTATGGCGGTTTTGGTCGGGCGATAAAGGCCGCTCAAGCCGATGGAAGAGTTTGATCAAGTAGCCTTTGTTTTGAAAGGCTTGGTTCGTCTCACGCTGGCCGACAAATTCGTAAAGTCTATTGTACGCATCGTTGTCGCTAACCACCAATATCTTTTTTCCGTAGTGGGCCACCGAAGGAAGTCCTTCTTGTGCTGTAGTATCTGCCTTTACAGAAAACTGTCCGGAATAGGCACTGTCATGTAGCATGGGCGTCAACTTGTCCACCTTCACTCCTTGCATTCGCAGCGAATTGAGTTTTTCAAGTGCTAAGAGCAACATCGGTAACTTTACGGTGCTAGCCGGATAAAAATATCGATTGGAATCGACCCTGAAGTAAAATGACTTAAAGTTTGGCCTGTTTATTGAGTCTCGGTTGACTTGTGTGTAAATGATTTGAATTTGAAGCGTATCGGCATTTTCAAGTATGTATTTAAAACTGCGCGGGTCACGCTGCATCAGGTTTTCCAAAAAAAACTCGTTCTCGACCAATGGCGGTGTGCATCCAGCTATCGACAAAAGAAATAATGACAGAAAAACGCGAATCATAGCAACACTATAGAAGGCTCAAAATAGTTTAATTTTGTAAGACCAAAAACAATGATTGTATGAAAGGGATGATAGGAATCGTTTTGATTTGTACCGCAAGTATGGGCTACGGCCAAGGCCTGATTGGCACCTGGCAATTGACGGAAGAGAAAACCTGTTTCACGGCTTCGTTTGAGAAAAGTGATACCGAAAAAGAGCTGGAGCAATCCATGAGCAAGGGCTCACAAACAGCTGTAGCCAAAATCATTAAGTTTGAGAAGAAAGGTACCGGTGAAGAAGGGATTTTTTCGAAGGGCAAAAAGAAAGGCGCAAGTCTAACATCCTTCAAGTATTCCGTAAAGGACAAAGAACTTCAGTTGCTGGATTCCAAATCGGGCATTATCACACAACGGTTTATCATTGACGAAGTTTCTGAGACTACCTTAAAGATACATGACGCCATGAAAGATTGTGAGGTGAAAGTTTTTTCAAGGGTGAAATAGATTTTGATACGAAGGCGACAATGACCGAAACAATCACCCCGCGCGATATCCGCAAACTCAAGCTCGATGAGTTAAAAGAATTTTTTGTTTCGCAAGGCGATAAAGCTTTTCGCGCACAACAAGTGTACGATTGGCTTTGGAATAAATCTGCTAAGAGTTTCGAGCAGATGACGAACCTCTCACTCGAAACACGGGAAATGCTGAAAAAGAATTTTGTCATCAACCATATTAAGGTTGACAAAATGCAACGCAGCGAAGATGGCACCATCAAAAATGCGGTGATGTTACATGATGGATTGGTGGTGGAGTCGGTGCTCATCCCAACCGAAAAAAGGATAACGGCTTGTGTGTCCTCACAAGTGGGGTGCAGCCTTGCATGTAAATTCTGCGCCACCGCGCGATTGAAACGCCAACGCAATCTTAGTCCGGATGAAATCTACGACCAAGTGGTGGCCATCAAAGAGCAGGCCGAAATGTTTTTTGGCCGACCATTGACGAACATTGTTTTCATGGGTATGGGCGAGCCGCTTTTGAATTACAACAACGTGCTTGCGGCCATTGATAAAATCACCAATCAAAAAGGGTTGGGTATGGCCACCAAGCGAATTACGGTATCCACTGTTGGCGTTGCAAAAATGATTATGAAAATGGCAGATGATGGTGTGAAGTTCAATCTAGCGGTTTCCCTGCACGCAGCCATCAACAAAACACGTTCTTCCATTATGCCCATCAACGATACCAACTCGCTGGAAGAGTTAGGTGAGGCTTTAAAATATTGGTATCAAAAAACGAAGAGCAAGGTTACGTACGAATATGTTGTATGGAAAGGGGTGAATGATACAGAAGAACATGCACGCGCCCTACTCAAATTTTGCAAATTAGTTCCGTCTAAAGTAAATCTTATCGAATACAATCCTATTGACGAAGGCGAGTTTCAACAAGCGGATGACAAAGTATTAGATATGTATATGCACTTGTTGGAAAGCAATGGCATTACCACACGCATTCGCAAAAGCCGCGGCAAAGACATTGATGCCGCGTGTGGACAGCTGGCGAATAAGGGATAAATTCATTCAATTGGCGTCACCAACATTTGTAAACATCTTCACAACTAAAGTGCCGACCAATTCATCAATACTTCATATTTTGCAAAATGTCTGTTACGGTAAGGTTGCTTTTCTTGGTTTTTGCCATCATCTCATTGTCGTGGGATTGTCATGCCCAGAAACTAATAAAAGGCATTGTGGTTGATTCTGCCTCGCTGACAAACCTTGCGGGGGTTCATGTGCTTGTAAAAGGTACTAACCGCGCCACATCTACCAACAATAATGGCGTGTTCACCATTTTAGCCACAGAACGCGATACATTAATTTTTACGTACATAGGATACGCCCGCGAAAAGCTTCCGGTTTACCTCGAGGAAGAGACGATGTTCGTGCGCATGCGCGAAGAAAGCATTTTGTTGAAGGAAGTGATTGTAAAAGACCGCTTCATGCTGTTGAACGAGCGCTATATCAAATCGCCCACATTACAAAGCTCAAAACCGTTAAAGGCAGGGGGATTCTCTCAGCAAGGTGGCGTAGGCGTTAACTTCTCTTACTTTTCAAAACAAGAGAAAGAAAAAAGAAAGCTAGGCAGAATAATGGCCGAAAATGAAAAGGCAAGGGTGTACATGGAAATGATTAATGATTCTGACCTGAAGGACGAAATAATGGCACGTTTCAAAATAGATGAAGAAAAGTTCTATGAACTGCTGGCCGTTTATAACGAGAAACACAAAGACATTATGTACTCGTCTAATTCGGGATTAATTCTCAATTCGCTGTTATCGTATTATCAAGAAGCGACACTAAAAAAGTAGGCAGTAAGCAGTTGGCAGGCTACCAGGCTCTACGTCAATAACCTCCTAAATTCTGACTTCTAAATTCTGACTTCTAAATTCTAAATTCTAGTTTACATTTCCGACCTTCGAGCCATGGAAGAACATTTTGAGAGTTCAGAAAAAGTACGTGATTTTGTAATTGGCATGAGCGATGGGCTTACTGTGCCGTTTGCTTTGGCCGCAGGCTTAAGCGGTGCGCTCAGTTCTGAGCCCAATTCAACGCAAATCGTTATCACAGCAGGCTTAGCCGAAATTGCAGCAGGCTCCATTGCTATGGGCTTGGGCGGCTACCTGGCAGGGCGCACGGAGATTGAACACTACGAATCGGAAGAAAAGCGCGAGTACGATGAGATTGTGCACAAGCACGAAATTGAGATAAAGGAAACCAAAGAGATTTTTGAGAAGTACGGCATCAGCGAAGAGCTGCAAGAAAAAATAGCGCGCGAAATGGCCAAGCGGCCAAAAGAGTGGGTGGATTTTATGATGCGTTTTGAGCTTGGTTTAGAAAAACCAGACAAAAACCGCGCAACGCAAAGTGCTTTCATCATTGCCTTTAGCTATGTGGTAGGTGGATTGATTCCGTTAAGCGCTTATTTCTTTACAACCTCGGCAGAAGATGGTTTGTTGTATTCATCCATTATCACCCTTCTTTGTTTGATTGCTTTTGGGTTGGTGAAAAGTAAACTCACCGGCCAACCATTGCTAAAAGGCACATTGCGCGTAACATTGATTGGAGCAGCGGCAGCAGCAGCGGCCTTTGCAATTGCCAAGATGATCGGGTGATTACTTCTTACTCGCGTTGAAGAGTTTCTCTTTTTCTTCTTTTGACAGGCTCTCGTAACCGCGCTCCGAAATCTTGTCCAGAATCACATCAATTTCATCTTGCGTGGCACGGGTGAATTTTGGCGCATCTTTTTTTTGCTGACGTGTTTCCTCTTTGCGATAAGTGACCTTTACTTTGGGTTTTGATGCGAACAAAGACTTTACTGCATCTAACACAGAAGTAATCCAACTGCCCCAGTTAATACCTGCTTGCAGCTGCTTGGTGTAGATAAAACCCATCAATGCGCCACCCAAGTGAGCAACATTTCCACCTGCATTGCTTCCCACGGAGCCCAGAAAAGAAATCACGATATACACTAATACGATGTACTTGATTCTTACAGGTCCAAAAAATAACAAGAAGAAAGTATAGTCTGGCAACAAAGTAGCAATGGCAACCATTACTGCATAAATCGCAGCTGAGGCACCTACCATACCATCGGCAGGTGTCATGGCCTTATAAAACGGAATAAAGTTGTATACGAGCAAATAGAATAGTGCACCAGCTAACGCACCCAAAACGTATACCGCCACCAACTTATCGCTGCCGAGATATTCAACAAACAGTTTTCCGAACCAATACAAGGCCAGCATGTTAAAAAGAATATGGAAGATGCCCGATAAATCATGAACAAAAGCATAGGTAATCATCGTCCACGGCTTGCGTGCAAACTCTAAAAATGGTGCAGGAATTGAAAACTGGTTGTGAATTGCACGAAAGAGTTCGCCATTTTGAGAAGCGGTAAGTACCACGAACAAGACACCTAAAACCAAAAACACCACTACGTTGATGATGATCAACTGCACGTGGGCGTTATTGGGTTTGCGGAAGGAGTCTTTGAATTCGTTTAGCACAGGTTGGTGTTCAGCTTATTGCAAAAATAATTGATTTCTATCTTCCTTGGCTGCGCCAATAGCTCATGATCAAATACGCTACAAACGCCCCGCCAAAGTGCGCCAGGTGTGCCACTGTACCCGACCTATCCATTGCGTACGTGATAAAGCCCATAACAAACACCATGTATTTTGCTTTGATGGGTATGGGCGGGAATAACAACATCAACTCCAAATTCGGAAACTGTAAACCAAATGCCATCAAGATGCCATACAACGCACCAGACGCACCCAACATGTAGCCTGCATTGCCTGGAAAGAAATAATTGAAAACTGCATAGATCACTCCGGCACCAATGCCCGTAACAATGTAGAATGCCAAAAATTTCCTTTCACCCCAGTACGATTCCAAAATAGGTGCAAACGAGGCAAACGCCAGCATGTTGAAAAAAATGTGCATGAAACTACCATGGGCGAACATGTAGGTAAATATCTGATACGGCCGAAAAAGCCCCGAACGAAAATCCCACAACGAAAGAAATTGTGTTATGTATAATTGGCTCAACAAGTTTTGCGCCAGGAATACAACAACGTTGATGATAATTATGGTTCGAACAAGTGGCGTGATATTGAACATATGTTATTACCTATCGGTTAAAGTAACTTTCTATCTTAGACGTATTCAGGGTGAAAAATGTTGGGTTGCCTTCGGGAGAAAAATTTGGAATGTTGCAAGCCATTAAACTCTGAGCTAATGCTTCCATCTCCTCTACCGTCAGTTTCTGACCACTGCGCAACCCCGTGCGTTTAGCCATCGCGCGGGCTAAACCCTCTTGCAAGGGCAACTCTAATTCCGCCTGGCTCTTCTTAAACTGCTCTACTAATCCTTCAAACAATTCTTTCTCACCCATCTTTACATCTGCCGGCAAGCCAGAAACCAAAAGGGTATTTTTTCCAAAAACTTCAAATCGAAACCCCAACGCGACAATCTCCTTTTCCATTTCCATCACCAACGCAAAGTCGGCTGCCGTCAATACCACCGTTTGCGGAAATAAACTTTGCTGACTATTGCCCGGCTTTGATCGTAGCTGCAGCAAATACTTTTCAAATAATATTCGCTCGTGTGCTGCTTGTTGGTCGATGATCATTAACCCATGGCGACCGGCACGGACTACATATTTTTGCTGGAATTGAAATATACCGTCTTCTTGTAAAACAGTTGTTCGTGCTTCTATCGGTTTGTTGATCGTGCTTTCAAAAATTACTTCGGTTTGCTTGGCCGGCTGAGAAAAGAGCCGAGAGTTGCTTTCATTGTCAAACATCTTCTCCCAATTTTTTAGGTTTGATCGATGGAGTGACGTGGAAAATTGTTCTTCAAAATATTGTTCGTTTGTAAGTGAGTGGCTGGAGAGTTTGTTGGTAAGGTTTACGTCTGCATGAAAATCAATGGCAGGCGCCAAGTTGTGTGCACCTAATGCTTGTTTCACGGCCGACCACACCACTGCATACACCGCCCGTTCATCGTCAAACTTAATTTCCGTTTTAGTAGGATGCACGTTTACATCTAGGTGTTTCGGATCCAGTTCTAACATCAAAACATAAAAGGGAAAACTATTTTCAGGGAGCAGTCCTTCGTAGGCGCTCGTTACGGCATGATGCAAATAATTGTTCTTGATGTATCGGTTATTTACAAAGAAAAACTGTTCACCTCGCGTCTTCTTTGCCAACTCGGGTCGCCCCACATAACCACTGATTTTCAGTAGCGAAGTTTCTTCTTGGCTAGGTGCCAACTGCTGCTGGTAGCCCTTTCCGAACAATGCAACAATGCGCTGGCTCAATTTGGCCGGGGCAAGGTCGTACACCATCTCATCTCCTTGCGCCAACGAAAGTGCCAAGCCGGGGTTGGCCAATGCCAATCGAAAAAACTCATCGATAATGTGGCGCATCTCCACGGCATTCGACTTCAAAAAATTTCTACGGGCGGGTATGTTGAAAAATAAGTTCTTTACGCTAATGCTCGTGCCTTTTTCACAAGCGGCTGGCTCTTGCCTTTTCACTTCCGACCCTTCAACCACCAGCAGCGTACCCAACTCTTTTTCTGCGAGCCGCGTCTTCATTTCAAACTGCGATACCGCTGCGATTGACGCCAATGCTTCCCCTCGGAAGCCCATCGTTCGCAACTGAAATAAATCTTCTGCTTTACGGATTTTTGAGGTGGCGTGGCGTTCTAAACTCATCCGCGCATCTGTCTCACTCATGCCTGCGCCATCATCAATAACTTGGATAAGCGTTTTGCCCGCTTCTTTTACAATTAATCGGATTTGCTTCGCCCCCGCATCGATGCTGTTCTCCATCAACTCTTTTACAGCCGATGCCGGACGCTGCACCACCTCGCCCGCGGCAATTTGGTTGGCGATGGAATCAGGAAGCAGCTGAATAATGTCGGGCATAGAAAAGGCAAATTTACTCAATTGCCCTGAACCAACGGTGCCCGGCATTTATAATGTCGAACTTACATGAAAGGATTGAAATGTCAGCGCTATCTCTGGTTCAGAATAACAAATCGCGAAGAGCAGCATGTAGTAACTATTCAAAAACCATCCCGCTTTTCTTTTTGCGCTCGTTTTCTACGATCATCACATTTTTGGTAACGATACGATACTCACCAGTGGGTTCGTTGGCAAAAGCAACTTGGACAAACTTTTCGTTCTGGTTCCCCAAGTTTACCCTGTATTTGTGCAGGGTTGTTTCGCGGTTCTTGTTTTGGGCGGGAAATGTGAGGTACACAAAATGATGATCTTCTTCATGTAGGATAGATGCCAACGGTACCGTGAGCTTGGGTGTCAGGCTTTCTTTTTTCAACACCACGCAGCGTACACTCATATCAGGCAAAACCAATTTGTTGGGCGGTGCGCTAAACTTTACGTGCACGGTTACGGCTTTGGTAGCTGGATCAATAGCGCGTGAAATGTGGGCCACGGTGCCAATCACCGATGGGTAACTATGCGTGATAAAATCAATCTCTACCGACTGCCCTTCGGTGATGTTATCTAAATCTTTGTCGTACACAAAAACATCGGCCATTAACTCTTTATTGTTGACAATTTCCGCCAGTGTCTCATTTGTAGTTGCAAGCATCCCTATCTGCACGGGTAGTTTAAACACATAACCATCAATCGGGGCAACAATTGATACATTGCTGGCCACTTGCGGGTTGTTGATAAACTCTCTAGAGAAACCCAACAACATCAGCTTTGCTTCTAAGGCATTCACTTTGCTCTCGGCCGCTCGCAATTTTGATTCTGTTGTTTGAAAATCAACCAATGCGCCAATGTTATTTTTGATTAGCTCTTCTTGTCGTTTGTACTCTAGCTGCAAAAAATCGCGTTGGGCCTTGGCTTCAAAGAATTGGTTTTGCATTTCAATTACATCCATGCTACGGAGGGTCATCAATGCCTGACCTCTCTTCACATAAGTTCCCTCACGTACCATTATGTTTTCCACTTTACCCGAAATATCGGTGCTTACCGAAGCACGAAAATTAGGCATGGCCATTACCTTGCCGGAAAGGTAAATGCTCGACTCTACCTGCTTTATTTCCGGTGGCGTTAATTGCACGTCCATCAATACGAGTGAACTGTCGGGGATCTCAACTGTGGTGGTGTTTTCTTCAGTCGCTAAGGTAGTGGGCTTGTTTCCACCACATCCGAATAAAAAAAGTATTGGCAAAGCCAAAAAGAAATTCTTCATAATAAGGTTGATTGATTTGTTACTCACCTTTCAAATAAATCAGGTTGATAACAGCTTGGTTATAGTTTTTTAATGTTTCGAGGTAATTCTGCCGAATTGTATATGACAACTCAAGGTTTTGCAGGTACTGATAATAGGTGATGCTTCCTAACCGGAAACTTTCGCGCGCATTGCGAAGAATTTCTGCCGCCTCGGCTAAACCCACCGTTTCAAAGTAAGTCACGTTATCTCTGAACTGTCTAAAATCTGCTTGCGCGCGCGCATATTCGGTGTTCAACTGATACGCAGTAAGCTGCTGTTGTGTCTGCGCGATCTGGATTCCTTTTTTTGCCGCATTAACGTTCGCTTGAAAAACCCACTGCCACACAGGTAGTCTAATACCCAACCGAAGCCGCGGCTCCAGCCCTGTGTCGGGTGTGCCTTGATTCAAGTATCCTAGTACCGGGCCCGGTAGCCGTCTCCTTCGCTCCACCTTCAATAAATTTCTGTTAAGTGCTACGTTGCGAAAGCTGTAATCGAGCAACGGGTTGTTTGAAATGTAAGAAGTATCTACTGGTGTAAACTCAAATTGATAGCTGCTTTTCTTCAACGCTTCCGCTGGAATATAGGTGGTGTCGTTGGGGCGACCCATCAGCAAATTGAACTGGTACTTGGCATTTCGAAGCTCGTTGCGCGAAACCTTTAACGTGTATTGAATACGCTTGTATTGCGACTCTCCGTTTATCTTTTCGAGTGACGAAATTTGACCAACACGGTATCGAATCTCATTCACTTTGAGCAAATCATCATAAACCGAATCTTGGCTTTGCAGCAAGCGTGTGCGTGCCACCAAGAATTGCAACTGATTGTAGGCCGTGCGTAAGCGAAATTTCAGGTTATTGATCGTGATATCCTTTTCGGTCTCTGTTAGGCGAATGCGAGAGCGCTGACTTCTGCCTTGTGCCGTGTACACACCGGGGTAATCGATTACTTGTAACACCCCTGGCCTCAAATCCTGACCGGTGGGCGCTTCAAAAACCAAATCAGGTGTTGGCAAATTAAAAGTTGCCGGCTTGAGCGAAATCTGTTGATCGATACGCTGCTGCGCCAACGTCATCTCCGGATTTTTCTTCAAGGCAACTGCAATGGCACTGTCTAGCCGAATGAGTTGATGTTGTTGAGCCGATGCGGACCCAGCCAGCAACATGAACATAACAACCGATGTAGCGATGAATCTCGTGTTTGGCATTTTGGGTTTCTTTACAAAGAAGGTGTAGATCACCGGCAAAATTAACAATGTTAATATTGTAGCGGTAAATAATCCACCAATCACCACGGTGGCCAGCGGCTTCTGCACCTCGGCTCCCGCGCTGGTAGAAAGCGCCATGGGCAAAAACCCGAGTGCGGCCACGGCCGAGGTCATTAAGATAGGGCGGAAGCGATCTTTCAAGCCTTGCAGCACGCGCTCATTCACATCTGTCATTCCCTCTTGTTCCAACTCATTAAAACGGCTGATGATCAAAATACCATTCAGCACTGCAATACCGAACAAGGCGATGAAGCCAACCCCCGCTGAAATGCTGAAGTTCATTCCACGAATAAGCAACGAAAATACACCGCCCACTGCCGACAATGGAACAACCGAATAAATCAGCAAACTGTCTTTTACGGTGCCAAAGGTGGCAAACAATAGCCCGAAAATAATTAGCAACGAAATGGGCACTACCACGGCTAGCCGCGCTTTTGCCCTGCGAAAATTTTCAAACTCTCCACCAAAATCAACAGTGTAGCCTGCTGGCAAATTGACCTGTGCATTAATTTGTTTCATGGCATCGTTGACAACCGATTCCAAATCGCGGCCACGCACATTAAAGCCGATGTTCATTCTACGTTGCAAGTTTTCATGTCCAATCTCAGAAGGGCCAATCTCCTCGTTGATGTCTGCCAATTCTTTCAGTGGAATGGGGTCACCTTCTTTATCGGTAATAATTAACGAGCCAATACTTTCTGCTTTAGCCCGATCTTCCGGTGAAAGGCGAAGTGTGAGGTCGAAGCGTTTGTCATTTTCATACACGGTTCCCGCACGTGCACCTGCAAAAGCGGTGAGCACCGCGCGGTTTACCTGTTGCACCGTAATTCCATAACGAGCCATGGCCGTGCGGTTGTACTTGATGTTGATTTGTGGCAAACCGAAAATCTTGTTTTCCTGTACATCGGCTGCACCCTCTACTCCCTTGATGATTTTAATAATCTGGTTTCCCTTCACCACCATGGTATCGAGGCTTGAGCCAAAAAGCTTCACCACCACATCAGTGCGCGCACCACTCATCAATTCATTCACACGATTCTCAATGGGCTGTTGAATAGAGTTGACGATGCCGGGGTAACGCTGAAGCAATACGGCAATCTGCTCTACCAATTCTTCTTGGTCATGGGCTTTTTTCCATTCGCTTTTATCGGTTAGTACCACCACAATTTCTTGCGCTTCCATCGGCATGGGATCTACAGGAACTTCTGATGTTCCGATTTTTGAAACAATGCGCTCGATTTCATCGGGGTAAGCATCAAGCAACATCTTCTGAATTTTTTTACTAAGCGCGATGGTCTCGGTCATGGAAGTGCCCACCGGTAAATTGGTTTCTATCACCAAATCACCTTCCGCCAGTTTAGGGATGAACTCACCCCCAATAAACTTAAATGCCACCACGCCAGAAACCAAAATACCCACCGCAATCGCGATAATAGTATTTCTGCTGCGCAGTCCAAATCGAATGAGTGGTTCATATAATCGATACAAAAATTGAACAGCTACTTCTGACCAGCCATGGTGGTCGGCAGATTTGGGCGGCTCTAAGATCAACGAACTCATCATCGGCACGTAGGTGAGCGCCAAAATGATAGCTCCCAAAATCGCGAAGCTTACTGTTTTGGCCATCGGGGCAAACATTTTGCCTTCAATGCCCGAGAGCGTGAGGATGGGGAAATAAACAATCAGAATAATCAGTCCGCCAAACACCACTGACTTTTTTACCTTTTGAGTAGCCTCAATGATGACATCTTCTTTCTCTACTTGCGACATACCCTCTTCTCGGGTATGTTTTGTCATGGCGAAAGCCAAATAAAACACAACAGATTCTACTATAATAATTGAAGGATCGACCAATAGACCAAAGTCGATGGCCCCCAAGCTCATGAGATTGCCCACCACATCAAACTGCCGCATGAGACCAAAAGCAAACAACATAGAAAGTGGAATAACCGAGGCAGCCAATAAACTAGCGCGCCAGTTGCCCAAAAATGCCAGTATCACCAATACGACAATCAAAGCTCCTTCTACCAAGTTGGTGCCTACAGTCTTAATTGCTTTCGAAACAATTTTCTCGCGGTCGATGAAAGGTTCAATCACCAAGCCCTCGGGCAAACGCGCTTGAATGATTTTCATTCTTTCCTTGATGCGCCTGATCACGGCACTGCCGTTTTCGCCTTTCACCATCATGATGATGCCACCTACTTGTTCGCCTTCGCCATTGACGGTAATAGCACCATAGCGGATGCTATGACCAAAATCTACATCGGCCACATCTTTCACTAAAATTGGTATACGGTTGTTAACGCGGATGACTGTATTTCCGATTTCATCTAGAGAAGCGGCCAAGCCAATGCCGCGGATCGTATATGCTTTATTGTCTTTTTCGATGTATGCACCGCCAGTATTGCTGTTGCCTGTGGCCAGTGCATCAAACAGTTCATCGATGGTTATGCCCAACGCGCGCATTCGTTCGAGCTTGAGCGTAGCTTGGTACTCTTTTTTGTAGCCACCAAATCCGCTCACTTCTGCAATCCCTTTTATGCCCAGCAGTTGCCTGCGGATATACCAGTCTTGCAACGTCCGGATCTCTGTTAACGAAAAAGACTTATCATTTGGGTCTTTGGGCCGGATGATGTACTGAAAAACTTCGCCTAAGCCGGTTGAGACGGGACCCATATAAGGCTTGCCCAACTCTTGTGGAATGTCTGCCTTTACTGCCTCCAATCGTTCAAACACCTGCTGGCGCGCCCAATACACATCGGTGTCGTCATCAAAAACCAACTTCACCACTGACAATCCGAATTTTGAAACCGAACGCACCTCTACCAAACCTGGAATGTTTGACATCGCCATTTCTAAAGGCGAGGTGATGAATCGCTCAATTTCCAGGGCTGCCAAACTGGGGCTATTGGTAATTACATCCACTTGGTTGCTCGTTACATCTGGCACCGCGTCTACAGGCAACTTGGAAAGCGAAAAACTTCCCCAACCGATAAGCACTAACACCAAAATGCCAACGAAGAGCTTGTTGCGTACACTAAAAACAATCAGTTTATCAATCATTGCTAAAAGTTTGCGGCCATTGAAACGAGTACATAACCATCATAATCCACCAATTTGTTTGGGCCGTCCAAAAATAGCGCATCTTTATTTAATGCATATCGACTTTCCATACGAACGGTGAAGTTTTCGCTAAGAATTCGCTCTAACGTGAGCGTTACACTGTTCGACTGCCAGCCGTTTGGGTTATTGGATGGATTGATCAGGCTTGGTGTCACTAATTTACCATTCAATTCAGGGATCATGTTTTGGGGGTCATACACCATATCCCACCTAGATGCTAATCCCCAATCGTTAGATAACTTGTAACGGATGGAAAAAGCAGGCGCCCACATCCACACCTCTTTGTTGCTGTCGTCACTTTGCAATTGCGCTGCAAAGTCAAGCATCGGAACAAAAGTCCATCGGTTGCGCACGTGCTTCAAAAATATATTGTGGTACACCCGATGGCGCGAAAAAGGTTCACCAATATCTCGCACATCGCCCAGGTAAATCCCCAGATTGAAGAATGTATTCTTGCGGTTGTCATATTGACCGACAAACCCGAGTGCCTTTTTTCCGTTGGAGTCTTTAACCTCTTGCCAGCCGTTGAGCACCATTAACCGAGCTGACCATTGGTCGTTGATCTGGTATTTGAAGCGAACACCTGCCTCATAATCGGGGGCAAAGTCAGCGATGTACCCGCGGGTGGCGTGCAGGTTCTCTTTGCTTAAAAATATTTCGAATCCATATAGCGATGGAAAAATACCAGCCTCCATCGAAAACTTTTTTGTGAACTGGTAGTTGAGGCTCGCTTCTCTTACCATTCGCATGGATTCTAGCTCTTGCGCATACAGCGACTCAACAATATCACCCATATGCAACGCCAAGCGCAGTGTGAGTTTATTGATTTCGTAGGTGGAGCCAACATACGCGTAAGGCATGGTAAACTTATCAGAGTAGAGGGGCGAGCTGGTAAACTGCCTGCGGCCAAAATCCACTGACGTTGCTCGATTGGGATCGTGGAATGCGGCTGCGTACATAAAATCAAAATAACCGTGCAGGGTTAGTTTCCCTTTGCGCGGCCAATGCCGGTCCCAATTGTAAGCCAAGTGCTCCGTAGAGTCCATGTCTTGGCTACGGCAGCACATGCTCGCTACCAAGGCAATAAATGCCAAGAAAATTTTTTTCATGTTTAGTTATAATCTGATGATGACAAAATGATACCCATGCAGGTACCCATCAGATTCTAAACACGCGGAATAAAATGTTACGAGGAACTTTGTAGGAAGGCTCTCGCAAATCGCGAGGTGGTTGCTGGTTTTTAAAGATAATTTGAATCGGTTGATCGTGCTTCACCGATTCTCCTCCACTAGATTGATAAGCCGCACCGCTCGCCTCAGCCGTTTTGTACTCCGAAAAATTCTCTACCTCATCTGCGGTGAGGAAGCATTCTTCCAACTCAAGTGTATCTTCAAATGACGCATTGCTCAATAGTTGACACGGACTCAGCAACAAAAAAAATGCGATGGCCACCCACGAAAGTGGCTTTAGGTATTGCTTCGCTATTGTAATTGGCTTTTTCAATGCGGGCGCAAAAATAAAGAAAAAGCTGTAACGGTACTTTTTAATTAAACATTCCGAGTTTTTGTTCAACAATTTGAAGCCTTTGCTCCCAATTACCTTGAACGAACGTGTAAGGTAAAGACCTTCTCTCCAACTCTGATTTGAACGTTTCAAACATCTGCTTGCGCAAATGACTTAGGTCTCGCATGCCATCGGCCACCCAAGGCACATCAATGTCAAACAAAAAGTACGCATCAAATCGCACTTGCTTTTCCAGTTCGAACAAAACAGGTGGCACCGTGTGCAGATAGTAGTTGGAATAGATTTGCGTGGTGATGATGTCTGTATCGCAGAACAAAAATCGGTTAGCTATTTTTTCCTTCTCAGCGATGCGGGCCACATGGGCATTACCTATTTTGACAATTTCCTCTACCGTGAAAACATTGCTTGAAACAAACTCTCGCGCCACCTCAGGTACCCACTCGGTTTGGTACAAGTCTGCCAGCTTCTTTGCCATCACCGACTTGCCCGTGCTTTCGGGTCCGTAGAGGCAAACCTTTTTTACGAAATAAGGTTGAACGATTTTTGGGATGTAGTTCCAGTAAGTAAGCGGCTTCTCGCGAATGCGTGTTGCCGAAACAGGTACTTGTGCTCGATGCAAATCAAACAACACGTGGGGAGCCCCAATATGATGGGCAAACGGCTCGCCATAGCTTTCAGAGCTAATCACCAAATCAATTTTTGGGAAGCGCTTTTGAATGAACCGTGCCCAAACCTTGGTGCGCTCAAACAATGGCAACGACTCATCATGAAAATCATCTAACGATTCCTCTACTTTCACGTTCGGGTCATCGGCCAGCAATTGCTTTAACCAACCAAATCTTATGTTGTGGTCAATCGGGTCAGTGAGTGTGTAGCTCATGGAAACGATGAGCTCGTTGCACTGGCTTTTGGCAAAACCGATCAGCGCTAAATGTCCGTTGTGCACGGGCATAAACTTTCCAATGACGAGACCTCGTTTCATATCATATCATACCATCAGTCGTCAGGCCGCTTAGAGCGGTCAGACGACTTGTGTTAATTGCATAAACTCTTTTCTCCACTTCCAAAAACCAAAAGCAGCGATAAAACAAAAAACCAAATACTCAAGGCCAATCAACTTAATGTCCTTGGAAAAATATAAAATAGTAGCCACCACATCTACCGCCACCCACACCAACCAACACTCAACTTTCTTTTGCACCATCAAGTAGGTGGCAACTATGCTCATAATGGTAACGAATGAATCGGCAAAAGGAAATGCACTTGGTTGACTAAAAACACTGGGCCACCACTGGTGCAAGCGCGCTGCAAACAATCCAAAAAGTAAGGTGCCAAGGGCACCGAGCGATGACAACAGCAACAACTGTTGTCGGCTAACGCGGCTCACCTTTAATTCAAGTTTCTTGTTTTCTTCATCCGGGGCGGGATGTGTCCACCGCCACCAGCCCATCAGGTTGGTGATAAAAAAGAAAACCTGCAAGAACATATCGGGGTACAATTGCACCTGAAAAAAAAGGAAGAACAATAACGTTACATTAGTGAGGCCGATAGGCCAACTCCAAACATTTTCTTTTGCCGACAGCCACACTGCCACTGCTCCCGATAGTGTCCCAAAAAACTCGAGGTAGCTCATGGGGTAATCCAGAACGGTGAAGAAAATGGATTGATGGGAGAAGAAGTTCATCGTTGCAAGATAATGGCATTTGCTATTTTTGACGAACTTTTTAAAGATGAAACACTACCCCACCTACCTACAAACATTAGGATTGATTCTAATTGTAGCACTGTTTGGCGTGATGGCTGCATTATTGGTATTCCCCTTCACGAACGCAAACAGCATGCTGGCCATTACCGTGGTTTACACCGTGTCGTTAATGGGAGGTATTGCCAGTGCTTTACTCATACGCAAAGATTTTTCATTCCCCATGACCCGCGTTGATTGGCGGATAATATCATTGGGCTGCATTGCCGCGGTGAGCTTTCACTTTGTATCCGACCCCATCGTCTCCCTTTTTCCTATCCCCGACTCGCTGAAAGAAATGACTTCAAGTATGTACCGAAATCCAGTAATTAGTCTCTTTTTGATTGTGGTTTTGGCACCTTTACTGGAGGAACTTCTGTTTCGGGGCGTGGTGTTACACGGTTTCCTGAAGAACTATAAGCCTAGCCATGCAATTGTTAGCAGTGCTTTAGTGTTTGCCATCATCCATGGCAATTTGGCGCAAGGGCTTGGAGCATTTTTCATCGGCTTGGTCATTGGCTGGATCTATTGGAAGACCAATTCCATCATTCCTGGCATCATCATTCATTTTGTGAATAATGCTTTCGCGTTTTCAAGTATCTTCTTTGTTGATGAAAAGGATGCGCTGAAAAACATGTCAGAGTATTTCGTGGAGCCGGGGGTGTACTTGGCAGCGGTGATTGCAGGCGGAATGGTTTCATTTTTGTGCATGTGGTTTCTTCATCAAAAATTTCTGAAGCACATTAATCCTCAACCCGTAATTGAAAATGTCGAATCAACGGCACAACAATAATTTTTCAGTGTCCGCATGCGGACTCCTGGTTTCACTTTTGTGGGTGTTTTACATAAGTGATGCCGTGGTGCAAATGCCGCCCAAATTACCCGTACCGCCTAATATGGTTTGGCTGAAAGACAGTGTATTCATAGACAAGACAGAAATTTTCAACATCCATTGGTTGGAATATCAATACTACCTGAAGCAAGATTCTGCTCACAATCAGTTCCTGCAATCACGATTGGATAGTACGGTTTGGTTCCAATATGATTCTGCCAAATCAATTATTTACCACTCGGCAGTAGCGTATCGGTATTTCCCGGTAGTAGGTTTATCACATGCCCAAGGAAAAAGATATTGCCAATGGCGAACGGCAGCGGTCAATGCTCACCGAAAGGATCAATCCTACCAATTTTACTTCCGGCTGCCAACCGAGAAAGAATGGGAGTTGGCGGCATATGGAAGGGAACCGTCTGTAAACAATCCTTTTGGCTACAGCCACACCAATTTTTATACAAAACCTCGCCTGGAAAAAGATGCAACTACTTACTATCGTCACGTGAAGGATACGGCTCAATTTTCATTTATAGAATTCAAGAAGCAGTTCGAATTATTCTTAAAAGGGAATAACGAAACAATTTTTAATGTCGTGCATGTGATGCCATTCGGAGTTGTATATGGAACAGGCGAGCCTATGCCGGGTGTAAACAAAAACATAAGAGCCAAGAACACCGTCATTAACCCCAAGATGAAACCAAACAAAATTGGTTTGACCGACATGGTTGGTAACGTGGCTGAAATGGTGTCGGAAGAAGGCATCGCCAAAGGTGGTAGTTGGGCACACACCTTGGAACAAAGCAACATCAGCAATCGCCAGTACTACGCAAAACCACAGGCTTGGCTCGGATTCAGGTGTGTCTGCGAGGTCAGGCAGACACGTTAGATCTTAACACAAACATTCTTCGCCTCCGTAAAAAATTTCATCGCCTCCCAGCCACCTTCGCGGCCCACGCCACTTTGTTTCATGCCGCCAAAGGGTGTACGCAAATCGCGCAGCAACCAGCAATTAATCCAAATAATGCCGCTCTTCACTTGTTGCGCCACGCGGTGTGCACGTGATAAGTTCTCCGTCCAAATAGTGGCCGCTAAGCCGTAAGGCGTGCTATTGGCCATCATTACCCCTTCGTTCTCATCATCAAATGGAATGATGGTGACTACCGGACCGAATATCTCTTCTTGATTGGTGCGGCAAGTGTGGTTGAGGCCAACAATAACAGTAGGTTCAACAAAATATCCGTTCTCACACCTACCAAAAACTTTTGCTTGGCTACCGCCCACTAAAATTTTTCCGCCCTCTTGCTTTGCCAACTCAATGTAAGAAAGCACCTTTTTCATGTGTGCCTCTGATACCAGTGCACCCAAGTTGGTGGTGTTATCTTGCGGGTCTCCCACCTTTAGCTGTTTTGTTTTCGCAACAAACTCATTTACAAATTTTTCATAAATGCCGCGCTCGACCAAAATACGCGAACCACACAAACAAATTTCCCCTTGGTTGGAAAACGATGATCTAATAGACGTGCTGATCGCTTTCTCAAAATCACAATCAGCAAACACTAGGTTCGGATTTTTCCCTCCTAACTCCAGCGAAAGCTTTTTGAACATGGGCGCAGCGGTGGCAGCAATGGTTTTGCCTGTGACGGTTCCACCAGTAAACGAAATAGCGGTAATCTTAGGATGTTCTACAATTGCTTGCCCCACTTTGGGCCCCAATCCATGAACGATGTTGAGCACACCCTTGGGCAACCCCGCTTCGATGCACAGTTGCGAAAATAAAAACGCAGTCATGGGTGTAAGCTCAGATGGTTTTGCCACCACTGTGCAACCGACCGCAAGTGCGGGAGCAATCTTCCACGTGAACAAATACAGTGGCAAATTCCAGGGTGAAATGCACCCAACTACTCCAATAGGTGTGCGCAACGTATAGTTGATCGCCTCACCTTCTGTTAGATGAGATTCTGAAGCGAAGTGCATAGCTGCCGTGGCATAAAAGCGCATGTTGGCCGATGCGCGAGGTATGTCCATCACACGCGCCAAAGACACCGGTTTACCGTTGTCAATACTTTCTGCTAATGCTAACTTTTCCAAATCGCGGTCAATCAAGTCGGCAATCTTTGAAAGAATCTGTGCACGTTGCGCGCTCGGTAAGTTCGCCCAAGTGGCAAAGGCATTTTCTGCCGCTGTGTAGGCCATTGCCACGTCATTTGCATCTGAATCTGGAATCAGTGAATATACTTTACCCTCGGCAGGATTGTAGTTATCCAAATATTTTCCGGATTGAGGCGCTGTGGGTTGGCCGTTGATGTAGTTGGCGAGTTTTTCCATTACAATTGGGTCAAAAGATTATTGTATTGTTCATGGGAGCCAATCCAGAACCAAACAACTGTCTCGCCACTTAAAACACCTAACGCGCGATACGAAAAACCTATTCGAATGGAATAGATTGGTTTGGTGGCGTGAACTTGCTTATAGTTTAGGCTTGTG
This sequence comes from Bacteroidota bacterium, assembly GCA_018267275.1. Taxonomy (GTDB): domain Bacteria; phylum Bacteroidota; class Bacteroidia; order Cytophagales; family Cyclobacteriaceae; genus ELB16-189. Next base: position 166,604 of record JAFDYV010000006.1, read on the forward strand.
TGATGGGGCTCGTCTTTCCAAATCCGATAGCTTTTTCTTGCTTTTTCTTGCACAGCCGTTGGTAGCTTTTCAAAACACTTTCGAAACCTCTCGGTGGTAACTGATTTCACTTTCCCAAATCCATTGGTTTGGTCTTTCCTACCTTGAATTCTGCTAATGCTTCTTCAGCTAGGCTTGCCAGTTTGTCTTGCGAACCGATAAAAGTATTATCCCAACTAATTTCATCGAGAATCATTTGGGCAATGGCCTTTTGTTGTTGAACAGATAGTTTTTCTGCTCTTTCCATCGCGTGTTTTAATTCATCAACCATACAACGAAATTACAAATTGTTTTTCGATTTACTTCTTTGTAATCACAAACTCCACTCTTCTATTCAGCAATCTTTCTTCTTCCGAATTTCCCTGCGTAACAGGTCGAGTAGCTCCATACCCCTTACCCGCAATGCGGGCTGCCGCAATGCCATGATCTACCAAATAACTTTTCACAGTGGCAACGCGATCTTCTGATAACTTTAGCAACACATCGGGCGTTCCTAAATTATCGGTGTGGCCTTCTAATTGGATGTTGATGGTAGGATTTTCCTTGAGAATCTGCACCAATCGATCAAGCTCTGGTGACGACTCCGCTCGCAATACTGCCAAGCCAGCTTCAAAAAAAACGTTATTAAGTTTTATGGTCTCCCCTACTTCAATAGGCACCATCATCAGGTTTTTTTTCACTTCTCGGTATTGGTCGCCTGCTGGCAATTCCAGGTATTCGTGCACCGAATAAAAATCTGATTTGGTTGCACGCACACCATAGTTCACGCCAAATGGCAATACAATTTGAAACTCTCCTGTCTTTGGGTCAGACCGCGCCTCACCCACATCTTTCTTCGTTCTCAAATTTTCAAAATGAATAGCGGCTGCCAACGGCTGATTGTTTTTCTTGTTGAGTACTTTGCCCTTCACCAAGGTTACGGCCAGAGGCCTGTTGCCTTTGGTAAGTCTGATTTTAAAAATATCGGCCTTGCCATACCCTTGGTCGTAGCTCACAAAATAGGCATACTCGCCCGAAGCAGGCACGGTGTAGTATGCATCAAACCGAACCGAGTTGATTTGTGGGCCCAAGTTGACAGGCGCAGTCCAACTCATCCACGAATCATCCAATCGCGTGGTTGAAAAAATATCTTGATCACCATAGCCGGGTCTTCCGTTGGAAGCAAAATAGAGCGTTTTTCCATCTGCCGCTAAAAAGGGAGAAGTTTCTTCGCCAACGGTGTTGATGTTACTGCCTAAGTTAATGGGAGCCGACCATTTGCCATCCTCTTGTTTTAAACAGACGAACAAATCATTTTCGTTTCGCTTGGGGTCGTAGGCAACATTACCCGGCAACATGGCGCTGAAAACAATCGCCTTGCCATCAGCCGACAACGATGCAACAAAATGATCTGATTCATTTTCAAACTTGAGATCCAATTTTTCCGGAGAAGACCAGCCCGTTTCCGTTCGATAACGCACCGCTAATTGGTTGTCGATGTCAAATACCAATGTGTTGTTATCTGCGCTCACGGCAAGTAAGTTATCGGCTGCCGGTGTGTTCACCGTTTTGCCCAAGTTCTTCGCTGCCGACCATTGATTGCCCTCCCACGTGCTGAACCAGACATCCTCATCGTCTTTTTCCCCGCCCACATTGCCCGCACTGTTTTGCCGCGCCAAGTACAAAGTCTTGCCATCGGTGGAAATAATGGGACCCAAGTCATCTTCGGGACCGTTAATTAAAGAACCCAGGTTCTCCTTCTTGTTCTTAACGGCATCGGGCGATAGCCTGATCTCTTGATCCTGTAGCAGCGACAGCGCTGACACCGTTAACCTCATTTCTGATAGTGCGATAAAACCGAGAGCACTGCCAAACACAGGCAAAGGCTTCTGCGTTTCCAGCAATTCATCGTTCAAAAAGAAACTCCACGTTCCAGATCGGGCTTCCAACCTTAACTTATTAACATTGCCTCTGGGGTTAACAGCCGCTTTTTTTCTTGTTTTGATCTGGGCAGGATCACCGCTAAAAACTACGTATTCACCACGTGATGAAATCAAAAAATGATTGTAGTAGCTATCACCCGATGACCAAAACATACCAAACAAGCCCTTGTCGGTGCCACTTTGCTGCTTCAACTGGCACGTCAACACAAAGTCTTTTTGTGTGTCAATGAAATAATTGATGAACGACTGTGCGCCATCCGCTGTCGAATTGATTACATATTCTTGATTGGTAAACGAGCAAACTTCGCTTTCGTCCCAACCATACTTGTTAATAGTGAAATCGTCTTGCAACAGAACCTTTTGTGCTTCTGCCGCAAATGACAATAATGCCAAAAACGAAACTAAAACTATCTTCATTTTTCTGGGTGTTACAAACTTCCTGTCCGGCCGCCATCTACCGGCAGGTTGATACCGGTGATATAACCCGCTGCCGGGCTGCACAAAAATGCTACGGCAGCAGCTACTTCTTCTGCTTCAGAAATACGACCCATGGGCACTTCTTGTATCATTTTCAATTTCTCCTCTTCGAAAGACTTGCCAGCACGGTCGGCATTGCTCTTGATCACAAATTCCAGCCGGCCCGTCATTGTTGTGCCCGGCAAAACATTGTTTACAGTGATGCCAAAAGGTGCTAACTCCGTTGCCAATGTTTTCGACCAATTGGCGACAGCGCCCCGAATGGTATTGGAAACACCCAAGCCGCGAATGGGTATCTTCACAGAAGTAGAAATAATGTTTACAATTCTACCGTAACCACTCTTCTTCATACTCGGCACCAATGCTTGCACCAAATGTTGGCCGCATATCAAATGTGCAGAAAATGCCTTGATAAAATCTTCTGGCTTTGCATCGATTGCCAACCCCGCGGGCGGGCCTCCGGTATTGTTTACTAAAATATGCGTTTGATTTTGATCTGCAAACGTGCTAATCACCCGCTTTAATGCATCTGGATCTGAAAAATCAGCCACCAAAAAATCATGCTGCTGCTGAGCTTTGCGAGGAAGTTCGTTGATGACCGTTTTTAGTTTTTCCTCATTGCGTGCCACCAAAGTTACCGATGCACCCAACTCGGCCAACTCAACAGCAGAAGCTTTGCCAATGCCTTGGGTGCTTCCACAGACCACTGCCCTTTTTCCAGTCAAGTCTAAATTCATACCGCCTATTTTCTAGTAAATATAAAAAGAACATCTTCTTTTGTATTTTTAGCTTTCATTCACTAAAAACATTTGCCATGGCTATCCGCAGACCGTTTAACTTGAAGAAATGGATTGACGACAACAGATCTTTATTAAAGCCGCCTGTGGGTAACAAGAACCTGTATGCCGATGCGGGCGATTATATTGTAATGATAGTGGCGGGCCCAAATGCCCGAAAAGACTACCATTACAACGAAACCGAAGAACTTTACTATCAGCTCGAAGGTAATATCACCGTAAAGATTCAAGAAGATGGCAAGGCTGTAGACATCCCCATTAACGAAGGCGATATGTTTTTGCTGCCCGCCCGTGTGCCCCATTCACCCATCCGCACACCCAATTCAATTGGGTTGGTAATTGAATGCAAACGCATGGCCACCGAAGACGATGGCTTGATGTGGTTTTGTGAAAACTGTAACAACAAGCTGCACGAGTACAAATTCCATCTTGAGAACATTGAAAAAGATTTCATCCCACGCTTCCGCGATTTCTATGGATCTCAAGACCTGCGTACTTGTAAAAAGTGTGGCACCGTGATGGAAACGGATCCTAGGTTTGTGTAGGATGAATAAAAACGAAATCGTTGCAGCACTTTTCGTTCACCACGAAAATTTTATTGAACTGATCGAGTCTTTGTCGGCAGAGCAACGAGCGCTGGCATTGCCGGGTAAATGGAATGCTGATCAACAAGTAGAACATGTTATCAAAAGCGTGGCACCGGTAAAGTTAGCGTTCCAATTACCTTTTTTTGTTTTAGCAATGGCATTCGGAAAAGCTAACCGCACCTCTCGCTCCTATGAAAACTTGGTGGAGAAATACAAAGCCAAGCTTGCTGCAGGAGGCAAAGCACCCAAGCGATTTGTTCCTTCCTCTAAGCGGCAGCTGCCCGCACAAATCCTTCGATTAAGAAATCTTATAAAACAGCTTCGCCAAAAAATTGAAACTATGGCAGAAGATAAACTTGATCAGTTTGTTTTACCCCATCCCCTGCTCGGCAAACTCACGTTACGAGAAATGCTTTATTTTACGATATACCACGTGCAACACCATCAGCGCCAGGTGGAGAACAACATCGCTGCAAAATGAAATTTGAAAACTCGCTCTCGTTTGCCAAGAAAATGGATCGCCAAGATCCCCTGAAATCATTCCAATCGCAATTTCATTTTCCCGTTATCAATGGAAAGCGTGTTTTGTATTTCACTGGTAATTCTCTTGGCCTTCAACCCATTGCCACCAAAAAATTTGTGAGCGAAGAACTTAACGACTGGGCAAAATGGGGTGTAGAAGGTCACTTTCACGCCCACAGGCCATGGTTATATTATCACCACTTCAGTAAAAAAACATTAGGTAAATTAGTTGGAGCCAAACCGAGCGAAGTGGTGGCAATGAACCAACTGACGGTGAACTTGCATCTGATGCTAGCATCATTCTATCGTCCCACTGCCACCCGTTTCAAAATTTTGACGGAAGCAGGCGCATTCTCGTCCGATCAATATGCGTTTGAGTCACAATTGAAATGGCACGGCATCGACCCAACAGTAGGTTTGATCGAACTTAAGCCAAGGCCGGATGAGTTTACGCTTAGAACAGAAGATATCGTTAAGGCGATTGAAGAAAACGCCAGCGAACTTGCAGTAGTAATCTTTGGTGCTGTACAGTATTACACAGGCCAGTTTTTTGATATCAAGAAAATTACCGAGGCTGGCCAAAAGGCTGGCGCTTACGTGGGCTTCGACTTGGCTCATGCCATCGGCAACGTGCCATTGCAATTGCACAAGCATAACGTAGATTTTGCCGTTTGGTGCAGCTACAAATACTTGAACAGTGGGCCCGGTGGCGTTGCGGGCGTATTCGTTCACGAAAAGCACCATGGTAATACTCGATTACCGCGCTTGGCCGGATGGTGGGGCCATCATGAAAAAGAGCGCTTTCAAATGAAAAAAGGTTTTGTTCCTATGCCGGGCGCAGATGGCTGGCAGCTTTCAAACTTCCCCGTGCTTTCTGGCAGTGCACTGATGGCATCGTTGAATGTTTTTGAAAAAGCCGGAATGAAAAATCTTCGGAAAAAAAGCGAATTGCTCACAGCGTACCTCCAATTTGTTTTAACAGAAATCAATCCATCTGAGCGATACTTTAGAATTATTACGCCCAGCAAAAAAAATGAGCGCGGATGTCAACTTTCAATTCTAACACACGCTAACGGAAAGAAGATATTCAATCGCATCACCAAAGCGGGTGTAATTGCTGATTGGAGAGAGCCTAACGTGATACGTGTGGCACCTGTGCCGCTGTACAATTCATTTGAAGATGTTTATCGGTTAGGAGAAATTTTGAAGCACTCATTAAAATAGTTGTTTGTGCAAAGGGTAAAACACATCGCATTGATTGGAGCGGGTTTAGTCGGTTCGCTGCTGGCCATCTACCTCAGAAAAAGAAAATACAAAGTTTCCGTTTTCGAACGCAGGCCCGACATGCGCAAGAAAGGTTATGAAGGCGGCAGATCCATCAACTTGGCGCTCAGCAACCGTGGCATACGCGCGCTGGAAGAAGTTGGCCTTGCTTCGGTGTTGAAACAATCCGCCATCCCCATGCATGGCCGCATGATACACGACCTAAAAGGTAATTTGAATTTTCAACCTTACGGAAAAGAAGGCCAATACATTAACTCTGTATCGCGTGGCGGCTTGAACCAAGTATTGATTACTGAAGCCGAAAAACTGGGCGTAGAATTTCATTTCGAAAAAAGAATACAGCATATCGATTTTGATAAAACCTCCATATCATTTCAAACCTCGAACCTCGAACCTCAAACTTCCAATTTCGATCTCATCATCGGTTCAGATGGTGCCTTTTCTGCTGCTAGATTATCTATGCAAATGACCGACCGATTTGATTACCAACAAGATTACATTGATCACGGTTACAAAGAACTACATATACCTGCAACGAAGGGTGGCGAATTCCAAATGGAGAAAAATGCCTTGCACATTTGGCCGCGTGAGAGTTACATGCTAATCGCACTGCCCAATCCGGATGGCAGTTTTACGCTCACGCTGTTTTTTCCTTTTGAGGGCGAACCTTCATTCGCACAATTGAAAACTGAACCAGAGGTCACACATTTCTTTAAAACTGTTTTCCCAGATGCGTATGACTTGATGCCGACTTTGTTAAAAGATTTTTTCCACAATCCAACCTCTTCGCTGGTCACGGTCAAATGTTTTCCGTGGGTAAAAAACAACACATTGTTAATTGGCGATGCCGCTCATGCCATCGTTCCATTTTTTGGCCAGGGAATGAACGCAGGTTTTGAAGATGTAAGAGAATTAAACGCGTTGCTTGACACCTACAAAGACGATTGGAACCACGTGCTGCCGGCTTTTCAAATCCAACGCAAGCCCAATGCCGATGCTATTGCCCAGCTAGCCCTTGACAACTTCATAGAAATGCGTGATTTAGTAAACGATCCTGAGTTTATTCTTCGCAAAAAAATTGAAGCTCGACTCCATCAGCTTTATCCCAGCAAATGGATACCGCTCTACTCGATGGTGACTTTTCAAGAGAACATCCCTTATTCGGTTGCGTACGCTACCGGCCAAAAGCAAAAGAAAATTATGGAAGAAGTAATCAAGCAACCCGGTGTTGAAAAGGAATGGGAGAATTTAAACTTTGAAGCGATCGTAAATAAACTAAGTAACTAACTAGAGTATTTCAGTATAGTTTCTGGCACCATGCAACACTCTATAAACATAGACGACCTTCGATTTGATTCTGTAAAAAATCAAGTAATTACCTACCACCAAATATCGATACCCCAAAAGGTTGAGTCGTTTATCTCTGGCTTTTCTGCCTAATGATGGATTCTTTGACAGCTGTAAAAACGCCTTTTGAAACTTTTCAAAAACAGTATCCGCGGCACTGGGTCTTTCCTCGAAAATAAAGTCAATGATTTCTTGAATGTCTTCTTCAGCCTGAGAAAGAATGTTAACAGTTACTTTTGCGCTCATCTATCCGCTTTCTGATACTTTTCATTACGTCTTGATACGGTCTTCCTCGATCGCCTTCATCCCATTGGGCCTGTGCAACTGAGAGCTTAGCGAATAAGTCAAGTCTTCTTTCCAATTTCCGGTACTCTTGAATAGACATAACCACTAAATCACCTTCTCCATTTTTGGTTATGTAAATTGGTTCTTGCATAGCGTGAGCCATTTCTGAGATTTCATTCGACTTATTCCGTAAGTCTGAAATAGGTTTGATAATTGCCATGTATCAAAATTATATCAGTTAAATGATATCTCCAAAACCTAGTTAAATTTTATGACTCAATATGTACTTTATACTCCTCGTACCGTTCTAGTACTTCTTTCACATAACGCACAGGTCCATCGCAGCGGCAATAACCGGCAGCCACCACCGCATCGCGATAATATTTTGGATTAGATTTTTGCGCTAAAAAGTATTCCACTTCATCAGCCCACTTCGCGGGATTGCGACCATTTTTCCGGGCCAGCTTCTGCGCATCAATCACATGCGATAATCCAACATTGTAAGAAGCCAATACAAACTTCATACGTTCATCGGTATCAGGCACCGTCTTGATCCAATAGTTGTCTAAGAATTTTAAAAACCGAATCCCTGTACGAATGTTGGTTTGCGGATCCCACAAATTGGTCACCCCAAAATAATCACCTGTTTCAGGCATCAACTGCATTAAGCCAATCGCGCCTGCCCACGATTTCACGTTGGGGTCAAAGTGCGACTCTTGATAAACAATTGAGGCAACCAGTCTCCAATCCCAACCCAGGTCTCTCGCTCCTTGTTTTAATTGCTCATCATAGGGCGATAGTTTGTTGCCACCCAAACTAGAGTAGTCGCTTTCTGCCAGTGTAATTGAAAACCGCGGGCTATTAAAGTACTTGTCATACACCACTTGAAAGATACCGTTGCGTTTCACTTTGGTGAGCCATTCATTAAGTGCGGTCAATAGTTGAGGTGAATTGCTTCGCACACCCCACGCAATTTGTTGCGGCAAACTGATAACGGTATTGATATCTAGATTGGGGTAATACAAAGAGTTGACCATGGCGATGGTCTGGTCTGTTACGGTGTATTTGATTTCTCCGGTGGCAACCTTTCGAATCAGTGACTCTGTTTCTGCCAGTGCGCTGTCTTCTTTGATGATGATGTCGCCACCAATTTCTTGCGATAGGTTTTTGAGTCGCTCACTAAAAGAGGAACTGTGCAATACATGCACTTCTTTTCCTTTGAGATCCACTGCATCGCGTACAAGTTTTTTCTCTACCACGGCCGGTGGCTGCATGCGCCAATTGGCCGGCTTCTTTTGCACCAATACTTGATGGGTCGAATAATGCGGTTGCGAAAAAGACAAATACTGAGTCCGTTCTTTTGTGATGGTAAGCGGAAAGGCCAGCACATCGCCCTCGCCTTTGTTGAGTTGGTCAATCGCCTCCTCCACCCCCGAAATAACTTTTATTTTTAATTTGACTTTTAGCTGCTTGGCAAAATATTGTAGCAGTTCATACTCATAGCCCATGGGCGTGCCACGGTAAATGAAATAGCTGACTGAATTATTATCGACAAGGGCGTTGAGGTAGCCCCGCTTTTGTATGGCCGCTAAATCGAATTCAATTAAAGGAGATTCTGCAAAAGCAGGTGGCTGCTTAGATGGCTTGCATTGCGTGGCTGTAAGCCCCACCACGACAAAAAAAACAGCCCATTTCTTTTTGCCCATTGGTGAAAGTAACAAGAAAATGAGGCAAAAAAAAGACCGCTCAGTAGCGGTCTTTTCGAAGTCAAACCCACAAAATATTAGTTGGATCTCAACACCCCGTTGATTTGGTGTAGAACCCCAGCGTTTGTAAGGATATTCGCGCTAGTAACTGTTGGGTCTGCAACACCAGTGTTGTTGTCTTTTAAAGTAATAACACTTCCTGCGATGTCCACTGTAAATGTCCCACCAGCTAATGCCGTAGTCACCACCTGTCCATTTGAAAGATCTGTAGAAAGAATACGGCCAGGAACAACATGATATTTCAAAATGTCAGCTAAAACCGTGGGACTCAAGGTATTTATAAAATCCCTTGCCGTAGCTTCGGAAGTTACTGGTGTTCCTGTGTTTGGAAGCGTTGCCAAAAATGCCTGGAAAACAGCATCGGTGGGAGCAAATACTGTGAAATCTGGGAATGGCGTAGCAATTGGTCTGATAACTGGTGCAAGCTCCGCTCTTGCAATGGCCGCTGACAGCAAATTATAATTGTTCAACGTTCCAACAGCGGCAGTAGCCACGTTAAGAGTGCCATCTGTTTTTCTTGGCATAGCTACGGTAAAGACCGTAACAGTTGGTTTGCCACCAGTAAGTGTAGTGTAATCTACATTGAAACCGGGGAGGTCAACTACAGCGCCACTTGCGGGCGAAGTGCCAATCCAAATGTTAGCCAAGGCCACTGGAATCAACACTTTATCGATGGAATGAATCACACCATTCGAAGCATCAATATCTAATGAAACAGATTGACCACCATTACCAGCCACATTTTGACCTGCGCGGTTAGCATTCAAAATAATACCGTTTCCAGATTTAGAAATGGAAAGCCTAGCAGTTCCACCGAATGTAGTAAACCCTTGGGCTCCAGTAAAAGCTGATGACTTTATCTCTGAGCTAATCATATGATAAAGCAGAATGTTAGTCACAGACGCAGTAGTGATTGCACTGGCTTTCGCAGGCGTATAGGATGGCGCTATCAGGTTTACTGCCGCCAATACCGAGGACTCATTAAAGGTACCTGCTGCTGCTGCTCCAGGAGGCAATTGCAAATCTGTTAAAGAGTTAAAATAGCTAACAAATGCCGCATCGGTAGGTGCAAAAACGGTGAACGCCCCTGAGTTATTGTTGGCGAGGCTCGCCACTAAACCCGTTTTCGTTACCAACGCAGTTAAAATATTGAAATCGTCATTTGTGGAGGCAATCTGGGCAATGCTTGAACCAGTGGGCGATGGAACTTCTTTAAAATCGCTAGCACAACCCACTGCCAAAAACAAGGTCAACAGGACGGCACTTATTTTTATTGAATTCATTTGTTCTACAGTTTAAGTTTTAATTGTGGGTCGCCACTATGGCTGTCACTTTTTTGTTATCAGTCTTCCCCAAAATTCCCCTTGCAACTATGGTGTATGACTTGCCCGTTGCAAACGTGAGATTGGGCTGTGAATACACGATAGTGTTGAATGCCGCATCTGTCGCTACTTCCAAGGTATATGTAAACAAACTGGTTGCAGATGCTGCAATTGTTTGAGGAGTAAACGCAGTGGACGCTGTGCGTGACCCAGCATTATTACCCCCACCCATTACATAATCAGCGGGTGTCGCTGCGCTGAGCGTAATGTCGGTTGTAGAACCGGCAGTCGCTCGTAATCTTGCGAATACTCGTCTATTCAGTGGGGTTGCATAAGCATTTGCCACACCGTTTATGAAACGGATACCTGCCTGAGTTGAAGTTAATGTAGGGAAAACGTCAGTTAAAATTAAAAATCTTGGCCCCCCAACATCGGTCGTCCCAGCAGGAATGGTTCCTAAAGAAACACAAAGTGCACGGGCAGCATCATTAGGCAGACCTTTGTATTGGTCATTTGAGATTTGTGAACCATTTGCCGTGTTGTAATAAGTAACATCGGCAGCAAGGGCTTTGGTTACCGTACTGATACTAAAAGTACGCAATGGCTGCGGTCTGTTTAAGGAATCTAAAGAAATAGCAGTATAAAATGCACCTGTCGCTGAAGTAAAGTTGCCGAAACCAGTATTTGTTTGCCTATAAAGCAAAGGACCAGATCCAAGAACACCGCCAATTGATCCAGATGTTGCTATTGCCCTAATTGATGTATTAGCAATCGAGGTAGTGCCATTAGCGGCAAACCCAGTTTGAATATCAATGGGTGTGTAACCTGTTTGTGCAGCTCCAACATCTACAGTCGCGCCTTTGATTCCGTTCACAAATAAATCAAGACTACTGCCATCAGGAATGGCATTGATGAACATAAAGTTTGTTTTTGTGCTACTGCTAGTCGTGGCAGGGCTGGGCGTTCCAATGTCATCATTCTCGTCACAACTTGTTACGAACAAGCTAATCGTAGCTAAAGCAAAAAATGATAGTTTTTTATAGTAATTCATATGAGTCAATTTGATAATCATTAGAAGGAATAACGAATACCTACTTGCAACTGCCAGCGACCGTTTACCGATGTATCAGTTACATAAGAACTGGTAAGCGGAGTACCGTCAGCATTTAAATTGAAAGAATAAATGGGGCGCCCAGTGGTTGCAGCCCAAGGTAAACCAATCGTATTGGCCGGGCCTGCGGTTGCTACCGGAGCACCGATCGTCCCAGCTACATGTGGCTGTTCATATCCCACGAAGTTCAATAACTGCGTGCGAGCAGCAAACTGGCTAATACCCCAACTTGAGTCAAATAGGTTAAGCGCATTCTGTAAATTGGCTGATAACTGCAATGTATGACGCTTACCTTTAACATCAATGTAAAAATCTTGCAATAAACTTAGATTCAAACGATTCACCCATGGGGCAATTGCAGCATTTCGATCCGCATACTCTCCACGGTGTTTGCTCAAGTATGGATCTTGGTTGATATAGTTATCAAGCTGACCCCAAATGGTAGTAACGTCTCTCCCATCTCTTGCGTCATTAGGATTGGGCACCAACAATATCTCATTTATGTTTCGGGGAATATAAATAAGGTCATTGTTTGCAGAACCGTCACTATTTACGTCACCATTATATAAATAAGAGAAGTTAGAACCCGAATTACCGATGTATGTAAACCCGATAGTTGTCGCAAAATTCTTGAGATACTCTTTGCGGTATTGCCCGTATGCAACAATCCTGTGGGGCACAAGTGTATTGGCATACCCCAGGCCAGGATTGTTCGGACCGAACACATTTGCTTGGCTACCAAAAATAGTTCCTGCAGTGGAAGCGCTTTGGGGGTTTACTTCACGGGAGTCTGTGTATGTGTATGCCGCACTCAAAGAGAAATTTGAGTTAAAGGTCTTTGATAATTGAGCGGTAATACTCCACTGATAGCCCTTATCTGTATTATCTAAAACAAGGCTTTGCCCTATATCTCCACTCAATCTCCTATCATTCGCAATCACAGCTCGGTCTGTAGCGTTTGAACCAGCACCATTAGCACCAAACAACGGGCGTCCATCTCCTTGTAGAGTTGCCACTGATGGCGCAAGGTTGGCATCACGAATGAAAACCGCGTTAATATCTTTAGTATATATCCACTCTAAAGTACCCACGATTCCTCCAGGTAATTTTTGATCAATTGCAATGTTGGATCTCCAAATTTGTGGGAACTTAAAATCTTTTGCTAGCGTATTAGGAGTCGCGACCGCTGCTGGTCGTCCAAAGTTTCTATCTAAAGGGTTGCTGATAAGTTGCGGTGTTCCAGTAGCAAGATTTGCAAATAGTTCCGAACCAGCGGTAAAAACTCCAGCGTTAAAGTCATATGGGACTCCATCACCAGTGTTAGAAAGTGGTACGTTGGTGTTGGTAATTTGACCAAAAAATAAACCGTTGTTGCTCACTGCGTTTGATAACCACACAAAAGGAACCCTACCTGTCAATATTCCAGTTCCACCACGAATTTGGGTAGTCCTGTCGCCCTTTACGTCCCAGTTAAATCCAACTCGGGGTGAGAAAAGTGGCCTAACTTGCGGCCAACCTCCAACTCTTAATTTTTCCCCATTTAAGTTGATTGAATTGATGAAATTGTTTTGAGGCAGGTCAGTCAAATACATTGGTATATCAACACGAATACCAGCCGTCAGCTTCAAATTTTTTATGCCAGTAAATTCATCTTGCGCAAACCAACCGCTCTGCAAAGCAGACCATTTAGCGGCCGTTGCCTCTGGCCCACCAGGCACTGCCACGAATTGTACTTGATAAACGGACGGCCGAAACAATTCTGGGGTGCCGCCAGCAGAAACAGATGTTGCATCACCAATAAAATCTGCTATGCTATTATAACGATAAATACCGTTTACGCCTTGTGTAAATACGTTGTTGAATCCATATAACTCGTTTGCAGTTCCGAGTGTTACCGTGTGGTTCTTCAAATAGATTGAAAAGAAGTCGTTTATTTGAGTAACGTCTTGATCTAGCTTATTATTTTTTGTGAAGGGATCAGGACCGAAAGAAGTTAACATTTGACCATTTGGGCCTAAGATGTCAATAGTAGGGAAGTCCGGTGTCGCTGATCCGCCAGCATCCTGACGAAAATCTCTGAATGCACTATAACCGACCACTAAATTGTTGGTCATCATTCCACCCTTGAATGTGGAGTTCAACTCGGCAGTTACAGAATACTGGTTGTTATTGATCCTGTAGTAGGAGGAAGAAAATGAAAGTACGTTGTTATTGTTACCTCGCCCACCGGGGGGGTTGTTTCCGAATAAGCCACTGGTGCTTGGCGCCACATCTTGAAAAGCATTAGTGATGTTGCCCCTGATTGTAAGTTTGTGTTGCTGATTGATGTTGTAATCAAAGCGAGCAACATAGCGATTGCTTTCTGTTGCGCGGTTAAAATCCTTATAGACTCCCGGATTATAGCCAAGACCACCTTGGTTAACTGGTTTAATCAAAAAATCACTCAGGCCTTTAAGTCCAGTTAAAGCGTTATCATCGTCAGTTGCCTGAGTTTGTCCAGAACCGACAGGAAAAGTGTACGCAGGGTCGGTTCTCCTCTCAAATTCGGCATTTACGAAAAAGAAAAGTTTGTTTTTGATGACCGGACCTCCCAAGCGAAATCCAGTATTGCTTGCACTAAATGAAGGGATAGGAATATCTAAACCGTCAATTTTCTTCCCCGCAAGATTTTCGTTTCGCATGAAGTAATAAACTGATCCAGATAAATCATTATTGCCACTTCGCGTTACAGCACTGATACCTGCGCCAGTAAAATTCCCTTGGCGTAAATCGTATGGAGAAAGTTGTACTGTTATTTCCTGAATCGCATCCAAACTGAACGGAGTAGTATTTGATTGTCCGCCTGGTAACGCGGCTAAGCCAAATACGTTATTCGATGTTGCACCATCGATTGTAATGTTGTTATATAGTGAGCTTCTTCCTCCAAATGTTAAGCCGCCTCCGGCTTGCGGTGTAAGCCTTGTAAAATCTTGAAAATCGCGCTGCAAGGAAGGAAGGGAAAGCATCTGCTTCGCTCCAAAGTTCGTTGAGGCACCTATCTTCTCCGAGTTCAACACCGGGTCTTGCGCGCCTGATACCACAATTTCTTGCAGTTGGGTTGATTCATCGGCCAGCTTAAAGTTCACCACCAAGGTTTGTCCTAGTTCTAAGAAGATGTTTTCCTGTGATTGGTCTTTGTAGCCAACAAATGAAGTTTTAACGGTGTAAGGACCGCCCACGCGCAAACCGTTTAAATTGTAACGACCATCTGCACGAGTAGAAATCCCGTATTCGGTGCCCGAAGGAACGTGCACCGCAATCACATTGGCTCCGGGAAGCGCCTCACCCTTCTGGTCGGTAACCACGCCCGCCAGCGAAGAAGACGTAATCCCTTGCGCCCGCAGCCCAAAAACGGCCGCTAACAACAAAGAACATGTCAACAGTAAATTTTTTCTCATATACTTGGATTTTAAGTGGCGCAAAAGTATTGGTTTTGCGGTACTCCAAATCGCATTTTACTTTAAATATTACGCACAACTTCTTAACAATTCCTTAACATTGGAACGAGAAAAAATGCTAAGTGAAAAATATAAAAAACTGTAAATCAATCTGTTGCAAAAAGTAATTTAAATCAAACTTCAATGAAAAAATCAATTTTGACACTTTTATTCCTTACTTCGGTGGCAAGCGTTTTTGCACAGGTTGAGCTCAACTATTTTCTGCCCGCAAAAATCCAATACAACCCGGCCATCCCTACACCAAAATCGGTAATTGGGCACGAAGTGGGTGAGTGGCACATTACCCACGATCGCCTCGTGAATTACATGATGGCACTGGACAAAGCCTCTGACCGCATTTCATTAGAAGTAATCGGGCAAACCCACGAAAGCAGACCTGTTATTGTAATGGTTATCACTTCGCCCAAGAACCATCAAAACTTAGAACAGATAAAGGCTCAGCATGTGCAGTTGACCGATCCGTCAAAGTCCTCGAGTCTAGACGTAAAGAATATGCCGGCCGTCTTTTATATGGGCCACTCCATTCATGGCAATGAAGCAAGCGGTGCCAATGCCTCATTGGTTACGGCCTATTACCTCGCTGCAGCCCAAGGTGCCGAAATCGAAAGATATTTAGACAACACCATCATTTTGTTGGACCCCAGTTTTAACCCCGATGGCCTACAGCGATTTTCGGGTTGGGTAAATGCACGCAAAAGCCGTGTGCCCAATGCTGACCCCAATGACGTAGAACACAACGAAGCCTGGCCGGGCGGCCGCTTCAACCATTATTGGTTTGACCTCAACCGCGACTGGCTGGTGGCACAACACCCCGAGTCGCAGGCTCGCGTAAAAAAATTCCATCAGTGGAAGCCCAATGTGCTCACCGATCATCACGAGATGGGTACGAATGCTACGTTTTTTTTCCAACCCGGTGTGCCATCGCGCATGCACCCGCTCACGCCAGAAAAAAACCTTGAGTTGACAAAAAAAATTGGAACCTATCACGCCAAGGCTTTGGATGAAATTGGCTCGCTGTACTACACGCAAGAAGGGTATGATGACTTCTACTATGGAAAAGGTTCAACCTTCCCGGATGTGCAAGGAGCCATCGGCATTTTGTTTGAACAGGCCAGTTCACGCGGCCATGCACAAGAAAGCAGCAATGGTATTTTGCGTTTTCCTTTTACCATCAGAAACCAATTCACCACCGCCCTCAGCACGCTGAAAGCAGTAAATGAAATGCGCGTGGAATTACTTGAATATCAGCGCGACTTTTACAAATCTGCTTCTGCGGAAGCGGCCAAAGACCTGACAAAAGCTGTGGTAGTGGGATCTAGAGATAAAGTGAAGTTGTTTCACTTTATTGAAATGGTGCAGCGCCAGCAAATTGATGTGCACAAGTTAACAACCAATCAAAGCTTTGGCGGGAAAAATTTCAATGTTGAAAATAGCTACGCCATCCCATTCAATCAACCTCAGTATCGATTGATTAAATCGATGGTGGAAAAACGATTGCAGTTCAAAGACAGTTTGTTTTATGATATCTCTAGCTGGACGTTGCCGTTGGCCTACGGACTGGATTTTGAAGAAGTGAAAACACCGATAGCCTTAGGCGAGAAAATTGCGGAAGTGAAAATGCCTGAAGGCAAAATCATTGGCAATGGCGGCTACGCCTACGTAGTGGAGCCCTTCGGATACTACCTGCCGCGTGCTACCTACCGTTTGCTCAGCAAAGGCATAAGGGTGAAGGTTGCTACCGATCCGTTTTTTGCAAACGACAAAAAGTTTGAGCGCGGCACTTTGATGATACACGTGGAGAATCAAGAAAAAATCTCGCCCGAACAGTTACTGGTGTACATGAAGGAGTTGGTTGAAAAAGACGGGCTAGATGTGTACGCATTGAATACAGGCTTGGATTATCGAGGCGTATCGCTCGGCAGCCCTACTTTTATGGCGCTGCGCAAGCCTGAAATTGCCATGTTGGTAGAAGGCAACGTATCTGCTACAGATGTGGGCGAACTATGGCATTTGTTTGACACCCGTTTCAACATACCCGTTACATTGCTCCCAGTATCCGTGTTCAACTCGACTAACATTAGTCGGTACAATACAATCATTTTCCCCGAAGGAAGCTATGCTTCGATCAACGATGGGGCGAAAGAAAAACTGAAAACGTGGACACAAGCGGGTGGACTGGTACTTGGATTCGAATCGGCTGTGAACTGGCTTACGGGTGCCGGTTTGGCAAAATTCGAAATGAAAAAAGACGATGAGAAGGATAAAAAGGAATTGGCAAAACCGAAACCTTATGCCGACATAGAGGAGAATCGTGGAGCACAAGAAACCAGCGGGGCAATTTTTGAGGCGGAAGCAGATTTGACCAATCCGTTGTTCTATGGGTACACTTCCAACAAAATCCCATTGTTCAAACCCAACAATCTGTTCATGCAAAAAGCTTCGGGTGTTTACTCAAACCCGCTCACCTATGGCAACAGCCCGTTGATAAGTGGGTATATTTCTAAACCAAACTACGCAAAACTCAAAAACTCTTCTTGCGTGGGCGTGAGCGTATTAGGCCGTGGGCGCGTAATTGGCTTCACAGAAAATCTGGCATTCCGGGCGTTTTGGTTTGGCACTAACAAAATGATTACCAACGCGATCTTTTACGGCCCGATGCTGAGTGCGGAGATGGGAAGATAAGTAAGTGGTTGTCGGTAAGTGGTGGATGGGTTCGTCCTAGGAACGGTCAATGGTTAGTCTCGTTA
Organism: Bacteroidota bacterium; assembly: GCA_018267275.1. GTDB lineage: Bacteria > Bacteroidota > Bacteroidia > Cytophagales > Cyclobacteriaceae > ELB16-189. The sequence goes on from JAFDYV010000006.1 coordinate 184,307, forward strand.
GGCTTGCGGCAAAACATCGCTGACATTGAAATCATTGAATTCAGCATCTTGCCAATAGATATGCATCGATTTGTTAGTTCAGTTGACATTTCGTTTGGAATGTATCCGCATGTCGTTGCGATTTCAATCCAATGCTGAGTTTCCAATTGTTCTCCATCCGCGTCAGTCAGCTTGCTAACGAAGTGCTTTTCATATCGCCTTTTGCCCCAGGCCTCAGCAATCTGTGCCCCTATTGACCTAGATGACCTTCTAACTTGGTCAGTTAAAGAGTAGGTTTCTTCTCGCGGAAAGCTTTTAGAATATTCAAAGATTCCTTTGCCAAATGCTGAGCATATTTATAGACTTCCAAGTGTTTATAACTCTCGGCAAACTCCATCATAAACGTCTTTACCAATCACTTCTGACCAGTAACCTTTTACCAATTTCCAGTTACTAAAAGTAATGAAACTACTTTAGACTACCTGCCCAGTCGGCCATGGCCTTTGCTTGCTCCGAAGTAAGTTGTGCGTCTTTGTGAATCCATACGTAACTACCCAACGGCATCCAACCGTTGCTAGCTGCATCTTCGATTTCTTCAAACTTGTGCTTGGCCTTCTTTTCGGGGTAAGTGCCGTACTCTGAAAAGTTCAAGTGCTTTTTCCCGTCATTGATGTGGCTTTGCATCCACCACCCAATGGGTTGAATGTTGGCATACCACGGGTAATTGGTTTTGTTACTATGGCAGTCGTAACACGAGTGCTGCAAAGTTGCGTGCACTTCAGCCGGCACCTTGTATACCTTCGAAACTTCATTCGGTCCTAAAGCCTCGCCATCATTCCGGTTGGGCCTTACGAATTGAATGACTATCACGATCAACGCCAAGGCAATCAGTACTTTTCTCGCCATAACTTTTGAGTTTAATACCGAAAGTTCGACAGCGGGGGCCATTATTCCAACAATTTTAGCTTTGAGGCTTCTTTAAAACATTGCGTTTCAATACCTTTGCGAAACCCTTTACCAGTGTTGCGAAAATTTTTTCCGCTGGACAAAAACTACTTACTCGAAGAAGCCCAGCTGCTTCTGAAAGATCAGTTGCTCTATCACCTTTTCGATCGCGTAAAGCAAGCCTACGAACAACAACAAAATCCGCTGGGTTTGCAAGATCGTTTCAGCTTACAAATCAAGAACTACAAACTTTTGAACTTAGAACCCCTTGAAGAGTTTTATTATCAACTCGCAGGCGTGTACCGTTTTAAGTGGGGTGATAGTCAACTGGAGTTTGTATGGGACGGCCGCGATCACCTGGACAAGTACAAAGAAGATTGGTCCAAGTTCTTCCACAACTCTATTGAGCGCTTTTGCGAGCAAGATTTATTCGTCCAAGCTGTGCTTGACATCACCGTTTTCTTGCCGAGCCAACAGCATCCGAAACAACAAGTCTCCAGCATGGCCACGCGCATGCAGCAATTTATGATGCAGCAATTCCATGTAAAACTGCACAAAAGCAAAGGGCTGGTGAATCTAAAGGTGGCGTAACGCCAGTTCGTTTTTTATTTTATCTTTGATTGTCAACTCCTTGTAATTATGAGAAAGATATTCATCCTCGCCAGTATTATTATTACCGCACTAATTCTCCTTTGGTCATATTTTTGGATCAACGCGTTGTTTGCGTTTTTGTTGATAGGGCCCATCATCTACATGGGCGTGGTAGATATGGTGCAGACGAAACAGTCTATTAGGCGCAATTTTCCAATAGCGGGGCGGTTGCGCTATGTATTTGAAGACTTGCGCCCCAAGATTCAACAATATTTTGTTGAAAGTGATACCGATGGTGCGCCCATTAATCGCAACGAGCGATCGGTGATTTACCAAAGAGCCAAAAAGCAAATTGATACCGTACCTTTTGGAACACAATTAGATGTGTACGCAGAAGGCTACGAATGGATTACACACTCGATCGCTCCAAAAGACTTTCACAAGATGAATCACAGTCCGCGGGTGAAGTTTGGGGGCAGGGAATGTAAACAACCCTACGACATGAGCGTGCTGAACGTATCTGCGATGAGCTTTGGCTCACTGAGTAAGAATGCCATTTTGGCTTTGAATGCCGGTGCCAAAATCGGGGGGTTCGCACACAACACAGGAGAAGGTGGCTTGAGCCCTTACCACTTAGAGCCTGGCGGTGACGTGATTTGGCAAATCGGCACCGGTTACTTTGGTGCCCGCACCGAAGACGGAAATTTTTCTGACGCTGCCTTTCAGAAAAATGCTACCCGACCGAATGTGAAGATGATTGAGATCAAGCTCTCGCAAGGAGCGAAGCCTGGTCACGGTGGCATTTTGCCAGCTGCAAAAAACACTGCAGAAATCGCTGCCATCCGATTGGTAAAGGCAGGCACCACTGTTTTTTCACCACCATTCCACAGCGCTTTCTCTACCCCAAAAGAGTTGATTCTGTTTGTGAAAAAACTTAGGGAGCTTTCCGGAGGTAAACCTGTAGGCTTTAAGCTTTGTGTAGGAAGAAAAAGTGAATTTCTGTCCATTTGTAAAGCAATGGTACAACTAAACACCTATCCGGATTTCATCACGGTGGATGGAGGCGAAGGCGGCACAGGCGCTGCCCCGCCGGAGTTTACCAACTTTGTTGGAATGCCGTTGTTGGACGCACTCGCTTTTGTTGACAATGCCCTGCGTGGCTTTGGCATCCGCAACGAAATGAAATTGATTGCATCCGGAAAAATCTTAACGGGCTTCCACATGGTGCGCGCCATGGCACTAGGTGCAGATACATGCAATTGTGCACGCGCGATGATGATGGCCTTGGGGTGTATACAAGCACTCGAGTGTAATAAAAATACCTGTCCTACTGGCGTAGCCACACAAGACCCTTACTTTATGAAGGGGTTAGTGGTCGAAGACAAAAAAGTGCGCGTTGCAAACTACCACAAAAATACGGTGGAAAGTTTTGTTGAGTTGATAGGTGCTGCCGGAATTGACCATCCAGACAAGATCAATCGCACCCATGTTTATCGGAGGGTATTTATGAACATGGTAAAAACCTACGAAGAAATCTACCCAACTATTCCCGAAGGCTGCCTATTGGAGGGTGGCGATGTGCCTTTTGACTATGAAGATTACATGAAGAAGGCCGGTGTGGAGAGTTTTGAAGTGGAATAAAAATTTCAGATTCTTTTCAACTGTTCGTCAAAAGGTTAATTGTCCACTTGTCGTCCCACGGAAATTTCCAATAACACATCTTTTGTTTAACTTTCGATTTCAAAAAAAGAATAAAGGTTGAAAAAAATCATTCTTGGCTCGGTACTTTGTATAGTAACTTTCGGGCTATTTTCTCAAAGTGTCTTGGATAAGAAACCGACCGTTCAACAGGGACAGAGTTTTACGTCACTGCTCGAGCAGGTGGAGCAAACAAGCAACGTTCACTTTTTCTTTTTGCCGGAATGGTTCAACGCGATCAAGATCGAAAAAAACTATGAACAAGAGTCTTTACGATTGATATTAAACGACCTGTTCGTTGGCACTGATTTCACTTACATTGAATTTAACGAAAATACCATCGTTTTCATTAGAGATCCTAGACAAGCAATAGAGCGCACACAACTGTTGACTGAGGCAGTCAATGAAAGAAAAAAAATTGAGACGCTAACCTTTGGTCAATCTACGGCCCGTCAAAAAAGTGTAACGCTGTCTGGCTTTGTCAAGGGAAACAAAAACGATGAAATGTTAGTGGGCGCCAACGTATTTATTTCTGATTTGAAGAAAGGCACAACAACAGATGGTAACGGAAATTTTACTATTGTGATGCCAAGTGGAGAACACATCATAAACATAAGCTACTTGAATCACGATGAAAAAGTTGTACTGGTCAATATTTATGAAGACGCCAAACTGCAAGTTATTTTAGAGGAAATACCCATGCTGTTGGAGGAAGTGGTGGTGCAAGACAAGGCCGCCCGCGAAGCCATTACCAGCAACATTGGCCAAGTGCAACTAAGTATCAAAGATGTAAAGCGAGCACCCAGCATTTTAGGCGAAACCGATTTGATTCGTCAAATTCAAATATTGCCCGGAGTTACAACCGCTGGTGAAGCGGCCTCTGGCTACAACGTGCGTGGCGGTAGTGCCGATCAAAACTTGATCCTATACGATGGCATGCCAATTTTCAATAGCTCGCATGTTTTCGGTTTTTTCTCAGCATTTAACTCAGAGGCGGTGCGTGACGTAACTTTTTATCGCGGTGGCATTCCTGCCGAATTTGGCGGAAGGGTATCCTCGGTGCTTGACATTAGATCACGTGAAGGAAACCAAGAAAAATGGTCGGGAGGCGCGGGCATCGGGGCGTTAACAAGTAACCTCCACATTGGTGGACCACTATGGAAAAATCGAACCACAATTGCTGCATCTGTTCGTACAACTTATAGCGACTGGCTCATCAACTCCATTCGGACCAATTTTATCAACCTTACCAACAGTACTGTAACGTTTTATGATGCATCTTTTAAGCTAGCACACAAGTTCAGCGAAAAAACAAAACTCTCAATTTCCACTTATGTCAGCCAAGATAGGTTTCGATTGCAAGGCGACTCAACATATCAATGGAACAACTTGATGAGTAGTATGCAACTTGATCACATTTTTTCAAGTAAACTGACAGGCACGTTTCATGTTGGATACGGTTCCTATACCTATGACGTTGAAAACAGAAACCCTGCCAACGGCTTTAATCTTTCCTATCAAATCCGATACCCCAGTATGCGCCTGGACTTTCGATATACGCAGGGCAAACACAAATTTTCTGCAGGCCTTCAGTCGATGTATTATGGTTTTAACCCGGGTCGTTTGGCCCCCAATTCATCTCAATCGGTGGTTGTACCAATTCAAATCGAAAATCAACAATCGCTGGAGTCTGCCGCTTACCTATCCGACCAAATTAACTTTTCTGAGAAGCTATTTATGGAGGTGGGCCTGAGAGTGAGCCTTTTCAATGCGATCGGGCCTGGCAACGTAAATATGTATGAAAACGGGAAGCCGATCTCCCTTGGAACATTTCAAGGCACCAAAACTTTTGCGGCTGGTGAAGTTATTCAATCATATAATGGTATGGAGCCACGCGCGTCTGTTCGATATTCTCTTTCGCCCACCTCATCTTTAAAATTAGGATACAACAGAATTTATCAATACTTGCACTTAGTAACCAATACAACCGCTATTACCCCCGTTGATATCTGGCAACCAAGTGGCATGTATTTTAAGCCACAAATAGCAGACCAGGTTTCTTTTGGCTACTTCCGCACAACCAAAAGCAAGATGTATGACATGTTCATAGAAGTATACAACAAAGACATCTCCAACATACTAGACTTTAAAGATGGTGCAAAGTTGATTTTGAATAATCAAATTGAAACTGACTTGTTACAAGGCAAGGGCCGAGCTTATGGCGTTGAAGCCCAGCTGGCGAAATCTCAAGGCAACTTTACAGGATCAATTAGTTACACATATTCTAGATCGTTGCGAACGGTGCGCGGTGCCACCGATGCTGAATCCATCAATAACGGCAATGAGTTCCCTTCTAACTTTGATCAACCTCTTAACCTCAATATTAGTTGGAAGTACGCGATTTCAAGACGCATATTTTTTACCGGTGGGTTTAGTTACCGCACTGGACGCCCAATTACCGTCCCCATTGGTGGTTTTACAATTGATAATATCGCGGTGTCAAATTTCTCTGGCCGAAATGAATATCGAATACCTGATTATCATCGCTTAGATTTCGCATTGGTGATAGAGGGTAACCACAAGAGGAAAAAGTTCTTTGACGGAACATGGACCTTCTCGGTATATAATGTATACGGAAGAAAAAATCCATTCACAATTTTCTTTAGAGAGGCTGTAAACGGGACATTGATTCCTTACCAGCTATCAATTATTGGCACTGCGTTACCATCTATCTCCTACAGCATCAAATTCTAACATGAAAGGCCTTACTATTTTTGTTTCTGTTCTCATATTCGCAAACTCTTGTGTTGAACGGGCAGATTTCGATCCAAAAAAATCTGATGCACAGTTGGTAGTGGAAGGTCTAATTACTGATGAACCCGGTCCTTACACTGTTAAACTGACTCGCTCAAGAAAACCATTGGATTTCTCCGGCACAATCCCAGTCTCAGCGATAAGAGTTACTATTTCAGATGACAACGGTACTTCTGAAGTACTAACCGAAGTGTTACCGGGAACCTACCAAACATCTGCAAACGGTATTCGAGGAATCGTTGGCCGATCATACACTTTGAAGGTGGAAACGCGCGATGGAAAAATCTATGAGTCAATCCCAGATAAATTGTCAAAAAACGGAGGTATCGATAATCTGTATACCACGTTTATTTCAAGTCGGCAGGACAACGGGTCTTTGAAATACAGTTTTAGTGCATATGTTGACGCGACTGCACCCCGTGACACCTATTTCCGGTGGAAGTTCAATGCCTATTACCGCGTACTGACATTTCCAGAGCTACGAACTGTGCAAGCCGGGGAAGGCAGAATTCCAGCACCGCAGCCTTGCAGCGGATTCATATTTTCTGCAGGTCAGTTGATTCAGGTAGGTCCGTGCACATGTTGTAGTTGTTGGCCCAAATTTGTTGACACCAGCCCACTTATTAGTACCTCTCAGGTGCCTGCAAATGGGAAGTACATCGGTATTAATGTCGGCAGTATTCCGCTCGACTATTGGGCATTTTTTGATAAGACCATGGTGGAGGTAAAACAGTTAACCATCTCGCAAACAGCAAGTAATTTCTGGAAGACAGTTGAAGATCAGAAAAAGGGAGGAACAAGTCTGTTCCAACCTGCTATAGGCCAGGCAATTTCAAATGTCTTTCATAAGAATGGCAATGATCAGGTACTGGGGTTGTTCTACGCAGCCGGAGTATCCGTCAAACAAATTTTTATCGATAAATCAAACATCCCTCAAGATGTGCCCAACCCAGTTGCTCCTCCACCAATAAACGAGTCATGCATACTCTCATTTACGAATTCTAGCAATGAACCTCCGGTTGGTTGGAGATAAAACACAGCACATGAAAAAAATCTTAGCACTACTTATTGTTTCCGTCCTTTTTTCATTCAATTTCGAAAACGATTTTATTTCAAGATTGTCTATTCGGATTGAGCAATTCGCAAAACTTAATCCACAAGAAAATTTATGCTTGTTCACAAATCAAGAAAAATTTTCTACCAACGATACCATATTTTTTAGTGCTTATTACTATCAGTCAGACCTACGTCCAATTAATTCAAAGCGAGTTTTTTCAGTTGCGTTATTCTCTTCCTCAGGCAGGGCAATTAATAAAATTAACTTTTCAATCGTAAACGGCCACGCCTACAACCAAATTCCCATTCCGCCAGACTGCACGGCAGATGTATTAACAATCGAAGCCTTTGATCCTCACAGCGGAGAGAAATTCTTTTCAAAACCCATTACTGTTGTTGCGAGAAAGAAAATTGAAGCGAGCCTAACTGAATATCCAACTCAATATGCATTTGAGGGTGGAAACTTTGTATTGAATGCGAACAATCGTTTAGTGGTAAAAACGGCTCCAGATGAAACTATAAGTTTAAACGTTTTAGGGAGGGTTATTGCCACAACGCATAGTGACAGCTTTGGAATTGCCTCATTTGATGTCATCCCGAAAAAAGGCGAAGAATATTCAGTTGAGGTGAAAGGCTCAAGCATTTCACTGCCAACGCCCGTGGAACAAGCTTGTGCCTTGCGTTTGACGGATGCTGGCGAACAAAAACGAATCGAGATAGATTTTTCCGATAATGTTAGGGATGAAAAGGGCATCTTCTTACTACTTGTAAACAATCAAAAGATTATTGCGAGCAGCGCGGTTGCTCCGGCAAAGACTGGCACTTTTATCTATACGATCGACACACGCGAGCTGCCTAATGGTGTTACAGAAGCTGTGATTATTACCGAGACCGCAGTTTTAGCCAAAAGGAGCTTTTTTTATTTTCAACCAAAAGCCATTGTAAATCTTCAACTAGATAGTTTTTCAACCCAACGGAACCAGGTGCGGGCAAATATTTTAATAAAGGACAATGCGGGTAATCCTATGCAGGGGAATTTTACCGTTTCAGTCAGTCCTTTAAGTGCAAGCGAAAACTTACTCGCCCTAAGGATTGAGGAGAACTATTACTTGAACACAACCTTAGCTAGATTTCCCGCACCATACCCTAACGAAAACAGTAGTAGAAGTAAACTGATCAACGAAATATTGATTTTCAGCCCACCCAAAGGTTTACCCTGGAATGAATTATTGAAAAATAACATCATGCAAAAATCGACTTCCAACAAGTTGATACTGAAAGCGAGGCTCAATATTGAAAGAGCTAGCGTTAAGGTGGCCGATTCCACGCTTTTGAATTGCTTCCTCCAAAATTCGATGATAGGCTATGAAGCAAGCCTAAAAAACGACTTAACACTTGAAGTTCCTTTTCTCTACGACTTCTATGGCCGAGAAGAAATCTTCTATTCGTTGGATGATAAATTGACACAATTAACCGGTTCTTACCGGCTAATCGTTGATACACTAGCCGTCACTCCACTTCGTACTTGGCGGGCAAAGGACATTGGTACAACCGATGAGTACGGAGAAACGGAATTTAAGGTTCGTTTGGTGGAAGAATCGTACGGGTTCTTTCAAAACAAAAACGAAAAGCAAACCACTGTCGCAAACCTAAATGAACGATTTGAAGATGAAGCAAACGGTGTTGACCTTAGTGTAAACGTTGATGATTACGTGGTCTTCCCAACAATGCAAGATTTGGTGAAGGAAGTGATTCCCTTCTTAGAAGTGAGGAAGAGAAAAGAAACTCTCCATACACGTCTACTTATTAAACAAAAAACCCATTTTAAAAGACCGAAGTTTGGCCCATTGTTCGTCATTGACGGAGCGCTTACAAAAGATGAAACCTTGTTCTTAAACTTGAAGCCGGTAGAGGTTTTTCGTATAAAAATCATCAATGATGCTAACCGGCTTACTCAATTTGGATCATTGGGTCAAAATGGAATTGTGTTGGTTGAAACAAAAAAGAAATCAACTGACAAAGTGAAGGATAATAGTAAGACCATTTCTTTTTTGGGACTTAGCAGACCCGTTGATCAAAAACAACACAAGGTTAGTTCTAATCGGATACCCGATTTGCGCACCAATTTATGTTGGTCGCCATTGACGGAAACCAACGCATTTGGGCAAGCTTCTGTTGATATACAAACGTCTGACCTAAAAGGTACTTTCATCATCACTGTCAGGGGAAAGACAAAGAATGGCAACCCCTTCGAAGCCTTTCAAAAGCTCGATGTTAAGTAAAAAATTTCAATTAGACTTCGATAGATGTACCAGAGAAATTTAATGACTTTTCAAGTCCTGTTATACCCCATAAAAAAACCTCTCCATTGCGCCTCAAATATTTGTTTTCACTCAAGGATTGTTAATCAGCACGACACGCACTCCATTTCATCGGCCAGAAAATAAAACATGGGCATTAAAATCAAGACAACTTTTGACTATTCACTTTGAGATTAATAATCGACTTGAGGCTATGACGCGCAATCAAGTCGAACATTAATAAGGGAATCAACTATTGCTGGTGCACAAAGGGGAGGGGTGGCTTCTCGAATTCGTTCAATTTTCGAAGCAATTCATTGAAATAATTGCTGCTGTTTATCTAAGCTACATTTTTTGTCGGAATTTCATAGCATCCAAAAAAGCAAAAGAGGCTGCCATAACTGGCAGCCTCTTTCGAAAAACTTTATCGCAATTATTTTTTGACTAAACTATATCGAAAGGGATATTGTGCCGTACCCTCTTGATACGTCAAACTAATGCTCACTTCACCAGTACATTGATTATAGGTGCCTTTAGATCCTGCCAAGATGCTTCCGCCACCGCCAACAGTCTGTGCTGGGAAATTCACCGTTTGGGTACCGGGATTAGTGGAGGGGGAAAACACTATATAAGCTGTGTACCCACTATCCCAAAAATTGATTGTATTGAATCTGTTGGGATCCGTTCCATCTTGTGAAAAACTTAGTGTGTAAGGCCCATAAACACCATTTGAATAAATCTCATTAGCATCATAAGCACCAGCCCAACTACTTGCAACGTATGAGCAGTAGTCAGTTACAGCCCAACTTAGCTTTTGAGCGGGGTAAAACTGATCACTAGCAAACAGACCAGCCGCAACAACATTAGCAGCTAATGCCTTTGACCCGTCTTTCAGATTCAAATCACTTTCAATACCGATGCCAAATTTGTAAACATCGAGTAACGTAGTGATCGTTGGTGCCGACATCGGGAAGGTGGTCGGTAATCCCAGTTTTGAGAGAACGTCTGACAACGACAGGGTAACCGTCACATATGGATTTCTGTATTTTCCATCGTTTTTGAAATCCGAAAAAGGAACGTTTTTCACTAGTACCCGATCCGGAGTTGCAGTACGTGTTGCTTTTTTCAGCACGAAAACATCCACCGATTCGAGTGACTGATTGTTCTCAGCCAAATATTCCGCTTCGAATACAAAACTTGATGTCCCAGTTTCAATCTTCGGGAAAAATTCAGCCCCTGGAATTCCCTTTACATAAATATTTTGCAACTGTGTACCACGCAAAGCCAATAATTTACCCTTTTGAATCTTTGAAACCTGCAAAGGATCCAAGGCCTCATCCTTGCACGAGTTTAGAAAAACTCCACTTGCAAAGAACAAACAAATAAATACGATTTTTTTCATGTTCTAACTCATTTTAAAGTTTCTGTATTTCCATCCCAAAACACTTTGTTTACAACATTTGGGTCTTTAGCTGTCCCACCGGCTAAGGCAACGTAGGTTTGTGGATAAACAAGGCTTCTTACCCAAGGTCCCGCATTAGACTGCAGGGTGGGTTGAAAATTACGCGGAGCACTCGTTCTTCTGTAGCTGTTGTAGGCCTCTACCCCGTTGCCCCAGGCTGCCTTGTAAAATTCCCGCCCGATTTCATCTAATTTATTCGATGCACCATCGAAGGCCGTTAAAACAGCATTCAAATAAGTTGTTGTAGAGGGCTCAGTTGTCGATAAAGTTTGACCTCTACCATTAGCAAATGCGCGTACAGCAGTTATCGAATTAGAGACTGCCGTGTTCAGTGCAGCTCTTGCGCCAGGCGTATCACCCCTGCGGGCTGCTACTTCAGCCTTGATAAAATCTGTAAAAAAATACATAAAAATCGGATGAATGCCAGCTCCGTTTGCTCCGTCCCCACGTTTTGTAGGAACATTGTAAGTATTATTAACAATAGGATTATTATCCAACCTACCACCCGCAGGATAGACACCAGCAGCCGTTATAACTGGCGAATCAGGTGGCGTCCCGGATGCATCACCATGATCACGACCATAAAAACCAGGCTCGAAAACACAAAACACCGAGCCAGTCGCAACATATTCAGCTGGAGGAGCGCCAGGCGTACACCCTAGTGCCTTGACGTCAAAACCGGCAACACTAGGATTGATACTGCCAACTTGACGGTAAAAATAATACCTCCAACGTGGATCCTGTACGCCTCTACCACTATACATCTCATTCAAAAAATAGTTACCGAGGTAACCACTTGCAGAACCAGCGTTAGGGCCATAATACTGATTATACAGTGGATGACGGGAATCAGGTACCGTGGCGTTTCCATAATTGAATACAAAGTTCTCGCCTGGCGTGTCAATCAAATTAGACGTTAACAAAGCCGTAATTCTTCCATCGGCCTCAGAAGTACGCGCAGGCAACATCCTTATGTTTAACCAAGCTTTTAACTCAAGGGAGTTGGCAAGGGCAACCCAATTTGCTCTCTGATTCGCAGATGTGAATGTTGAGGTAATCGGATAAAATAAATCTGAATTAGAAGATATCGTTCCGGCATCTGCCCCAGTTTTGGTAAGTTGTGTCCTCGCTTCACCGAGCAGCGTTATAGCGGCAGCATAAACATCAGCAGCATTATCTGTCTTAGGCGAAAAATTTGCCAATCCTTGCAAAGCATCGGTCCTTGGGACGTCATTGAAAAGGTCAACCAAAGTCAAGTACACGTAAGCCTCCAATACTTTGGATATGCCAACGTGGGTTGTTAAGTTTTTCTGTGTCCCTAAATCAACAAGTGCCTTGGTATTTATCAGAACTTGCTGATAGGCCGCATTCCAAGCATTACTCAAAGATCCATTATTTGGTGTAATCGCTGTTTGATAGCGATAGCCACCAGTCATCGCTTGCATGCGTACAAGTTGATCCGTGGCATTGTTTGCACTATTATAAAAATTTGCAAAACTCAACTCAACAGCACCCAACAACAAATCCGGATCGGCAGCCGATGGCGGAAGATTATTTGGGTCTACCGTATCGTCTCGAAGTTGGCACGAAAAATTTGCGCCAATCAACAAAAGGAATATTATTAATTTTTTCATAGTATTTTCCTGGATTAATTAAAACGTTAATCTAAGCGTAGCACCGAATCTTCTAGCCGAAGGTCCACTTACGTAATCAAACCCGGCTCCCTGTCCTGTACCAAAACCAGTGCGGTCGAAGTCAACTGCAGTATAGTCGGGCGCATTAAACACCTTCCACCAAAGGCTATTACCCAATAAGGTAATGGAGGCACTTTTCAGTTTAAGTTTTGAAACTAAAGAAGTTGGTAGACTATACGATAATGAAATTTCTCTGAAGCGAAGGCGTGTAGCATCAAACACACCACGATCGGAAGGGCCACCCCCAATAATTGTGTTACCAAAAAATACACCTGCAGTTGTCAGCGGAATATTGTTGGGTGTGTATCCCGTTACGTTACCGGCACCATCACGTACTTCGTTGACTCCAGGCAAAACCAAGGGAAGAGTAGGATCAAAATTTTCAAGAGCTCTGCTAACACCTCTACCCACCAAAGCCGAGGCCGTGTAAGAAAGTACTTGGCCCCCGGAAACATAATCCCATTGCATCCCCAAGGTCAAAGACTTCCATCTTAGATTGACAATTGCTGATCCAAACCATTGTGGGTTCGGGTCTGCTATTATCCCAATACCCGGGCTGATAGCATAACTTCCGGCACTAGTTACAATCAACTCTCCAGAGGGCGAACGAGGAACGAAGGTGCCCTTTATTACATTTAGCGGCTGACCAACTTCTGCAAAATTTCCTTCGGTAGTAAAACCTGAAAGGCCAATCGAGGTTGTGTTACCCACTAATGCATTTACGCGACTTACGATCTTGGTATAATTAGCAGTGATGTCTAACACCCAATCGCTGGTTTTAATTGGCGTCACGGTCAAACTTCCAATCAAACCCTTATTTGAAATTTCACCTGCATTTACGGTGGTACTTGTATAACCGGTAGACCCATCCAAAGCTACCTGCAATTGGAGATCTTTAGATTTCCGATCAAAAGCAGATGCATTCAGCTTAATTCGGCTTTCAAATAACTGTGCTTCGATACCAAACTCCGTTTCTTGCAATAATTCTGGCTTTAAATTGCTGTTGGCTAAACGAGATGAAGAGCCGGAAGTCCTATAAGGAGACGCGGCACCAAGCGGAATAAACGCTTGCGAGTTCAAATAATAATTTTGATTTACATTATACGCGTCACCAAAATTTGCCGATGTAGAATAGGCAGCGCGTATTTTCAAAAAGTCAAGGACGCCTGCTCCAAAATTAGGTACTAAGGTAGTAGGCACAAAGGCTAAAGTCACACCAGGATAGTATTGATACTGGTTATCACCCAGTAAGAATGAAGCCTGATCAAGGCGACTAGTCAATGTCAGATACAAATAATTTTTGTAGTCGAAGTTAGCATCAAAAAATACCGCCCGCCATGCACGGCTTTCCCTGAAATTTAGATTTGTTCCTCTAAAATTTCGAGCCTGTGTTGAGGTGTAATTTCTATGCTCCAAGAAACCGAAAACCACTTGGCCTAAACTTTCCAACCCCTGTTGATTTTTGTCATCTAAACGGAGATTTAATCCAAGTGTGCCGTTGAACTTTAATGCTTGGGAGATATCCTTGTTGAATCCAAACAACAAAGATTGATCGATAATGGTATTGTTTGTGGTGGTTGTACGCAAAGCCCCGGGCACCAAATTCGAATCAAAACCATTTCCTCCTCCTTTGTTTATCCAATAATAACCTCCTTCAGTGTAGGTATCAAAGCCCAAACGATAAGTAATATTCAACCAATCTGTAGCTTTGTAATTCAAGCTAGTACTTGAAAAGAATCGACTATTATTGCTACCCTGTCTCGTATTTTTTACAAGCCAGTAGGGATTGGTAATACTATTATTGTTTCTATAGTAAACATTTGATCCGTCTACTGGATTTTCGAAGGGCCACGCACTCAAATCGATATTTCTTGGGGTGTAAAACAAGTTGGCCCAAATTGACGGTCCACCATTAGAATTCGAACCTGTACCTGCTCCCGCTGGGGGGGTTTGAGTACTCGTTCTTGCATAATTGAAATTTGCAGTCAACGACAGCTTTTCCGTCAATTTTGCATTACCTCCAAATGAAAGGTTATCTCTAACCAAATCATTATTTTTAACAAATCCCTCTTCGTTCAAGTGGCTGTAGCTAAAGCCCACAGAACCAAATTCAGTTTTACCAGTTAAGTTAACCGAAGTTGTAGAGGAGAAACCTGTTTTAAAAAAATCTTTAACATTATTGGGTGCAGGCTTCGGCACATAGCCAGGTAGTGTTTGACCGGGCTCAACTGTTGAAGCGGAAGTGGCAAATTCAGGAAACTGAGGAAAAATATTCCTCCACTCATAGTAGGGATGATTAACGCCAGTTGGAGTGCCATTCATGAGACTACCCCAGTTACTGAAGAATTCACCGTACGCGCCATCAAACCCGTTAGCCCACTTATTTTGATACTCAGGAAGAACAGCTTGATTAGCAAAATAAGACTGAGAGATACTTCCTTCAAATCTGTTTTTTATGTTTTTGGAAGAGGCTGTTTTGGTAGTTACAATAATAACGCCATTGCGACCAAGAGAACCATAGGTAGTGGTGGCACTTAAACTGCTCAAAACCGTCATCGACTCGATATTATTGGGGTCAATATCCAAGAACCTTGTGGGTGATATTTGTCCATCCCTAAAGTCTCCGTTGATGTCGTTGGTCGAAGTATTGATAGGCACACCATCGACAACCCAAAGGGGTTGTGTATCCGCTCCTAGGGAACCAATACCACGAAGATTAATTTTAGTTCCCGAACCAACCAATCCTGAGGTATTCAATGCCAATAACCCAGGTGTTCTACCTTGCAACGCCCTGCCGATGTCGGTTTCAGGTTTACTCGCAAGCGTGGAAGCACTGATCGTTGTTTGATAATAGCCAAGAGATTTTTGAGATTTCTCAATACCCTGCGCTGTAACAACCACTTCTGTCAGCTGTGTGATATCCAATCCCAACTGCACATCAACTACAGTTCTTTCACCTACCACCACTTCGGTAGTCTTCAAACCGATGAAAGAATAAATCAAAGCAGCACTAGATGACGGAATGGATAGTGAGTACTTTCCATCAGCATCAGTAACAGTTCCATTGGTTGTTCCTTTCACAACCACATTCACACCAGGCAAGGCCGATCCATCATCTGAGGACGTAACCCTACCCGTAATCACCCTTTCCTGTGCCCATACACTGAGCACAAAACAGAATGAGAAGCACACAAGTAAAAACTTCTTCATAGGTTTTGGTTTAGGTTAAATATTTAAGTCCCTAAAATTATGGCATTGTTTCCACATACAAAATATTGTCAAAGGTATTTTCCATAAAATTTAATTTGTCAATCGTTGGCAATAGTGATAATTTATTTTTTGAAAGTATTACAACCAACGGTTGTAGGCCTATGTGTTTAAAAGGACAGCCGCTGTCGTTAAACAAATTTTCCGCGCACAAACAAAAAGGCCAGTGATAAAAATCACTGGCCTTTTCATAATTCCGTAAAGCGGATCAGCTATGCTTCTGCCACTACGGAAACAAAAGACTTATTTTCTTTCCCTTTCTTGAACAACACCGTACCAGGTACCAACGCAAACAATGTGTGGTCCTTGCCCATCCCTACATTTCTGCCCGGGTTGTGCTTTGTACCGCGCTGCCTCACAATAATGTTTCCGGCAATCACCTTTTGGCCACCAAATACCTTAATGCCCAAGCGTTTGCTTTCTGATTCGCGCCCGTTTTTTACTTTACCTTCACCTTTTTTATGTGCCATGGCTTAATTCGTTGATGTTTTATTATTCGATTCGTTAACCAATCGCTTCAATTTGCACTTTTGTAAACTGCTGACGGTGACCATTGCGCTTAGCATAACCCTTTCTGCGTTTCTTCTTAAACACAATCACCTTGCCACCCTTCACATGCTCCAAAATCTTGCCCTCTACCTTTACTCCTTTTACTGTCGGAGCACCCACTTTCACGCTGCCGTCTGCGTCCGTCAAGAGCACCTTGTCAAATGAAACAGTTGTTCCTGCTTCACCTTCCATTTTGGGGGCATATATATATTGGTCTTTGCTTACCTTAAATTGCTTACCCGCGATTTCTACTATTGCGTACATAACGGTATTTTTTGAAAATGGACTGCAAAGGTAAGGTATCGAACTAAAAAAACAAGGGAATACACCAAAAAAGCCTGAATTGATGCGAAAAAGAGTCAAAAAATTCGGTTTGGCGAGGATCCTGTTGAAACGGGGTTCGGATGCACCTATAGCGTTTCAAAATCAATTAGGCCCTTTTAAGCACTGTTCTTTGGGGAGAATGATTGACTACATTTTTTTACTTGAAAGTCCAACCGTTTGCGCATTATTAAATTTCAAAAAAAGTTTGATTCAAACTTCACT
Organism: Bacteroidota bacterium; assembly: GCA_018267275.1. Classification (GTDB taxonomy): domain Bacteria; phylum Bacteroidota; class Bacteroidia; order Cytophagales; family Cyclobacteriaceae; genus ELB16-189. The sequence continues at coordinate 201,208 of JAFDYV010000006.1, forward strand.
TCATAGCACTTGGGTAAGTGCGTGATTATGAATCTATTTTCTGATCGTAAAAAAAAATCGCGATCATCATCTGCATTTGCAACCGTTGCAGATGCTTTGAATTATCTTTTGAATGTAAGTTATTTGTCGATGCTGTTGTCAAAAACTTTGCGCGTTCGCAAAACTTAGATAACTCCAACAATTTTTTAAACATTAACAACCCGGCCACTCACTTAAAAGGTAGTGGCTGATAAAATTTATACCGGCAACCTAAACTTATTATTACCAATGAGTCAGTCTTTACCCATTGAACCCATTTTGCAAGAGAACAAAGATCGTTTTGTACTCTTCCCCATTACCCACCCCGACATTTGGAAGTACTACAAACAAGCCGAAGCTAGTTTTTGGACGGCCGAAGAAATTGACTTGAGCCAAGACTTGCGCGACTGGAATGCACTGAACGATGGCGAACGCCACTTCATCACACATGTTTTGGCATTCTTCGCAGCAAGCGATGGAATCGTGAACGAAAACCTGGCTGAACATTTTGTTTCAGAAGTTCAGTACACTGAAGCCAAATTCTTCTACGGATTTCAGATCGCAATTGAAAACATCCACTCTGAAACCTATTCTTTATTAATTGACACCTACGTAAAAGACCCAAAAGAGAAAGATCGCCTCTTCCACGCCATCGAAACCATGGACTGTGTGAAGAAGAAAGCAGATTGGGCACTGCGGTGGATTAGCCAAGGAAATTTTCAAGAGCGCCTAGTTGCGTTTGCTGCAGTGGAAGGTATTTTCTTCTCAGGCTCATTCTGTTCTATTTTTTGGTTGAAGAAGCGCGGCTTAATGCCTGGCCTGACTTTCTCTAACGAATTGATCTCGAGGGATGAAGGCTTGCATTGCGATTTTGCCTGCCACTTATACACTGAACACGTAAAAAATCAATTACCGGTAGAGCGTGTAATTGAAATCATCAAAGATGCGGTGGAAATTGAGAAAGAATTTGTTACCGATGCTCTTCCCGTGAATTTGATTGGCATGAACGCGGTTCAAATGTGCCAATACATCGAGTACGTAGCTGATCGCCTCATTAATGAACTGGTGGGAAAGAAAGTCTACAATGCCACCAACCCATTTGACTTTATGGACATGATCAGCTTGCGCGGAAAGACCAACTTCTTTGAGAAGCGTGTGGCCGAATACCAAAAAGCTGGTGTAATGAAGAGCACTGAAAAAGAAACTGCTCCAAAGTTTTCGCTAAACGAAGATTTTTGATACATTCGTTTCACTATTTTTTAATCTTATTTTAACAACCCACAACCCATTCAAAAATGCTCGTAGTAAAACGTGACGGACACCGGGAGTCCGTAAAGTTTGATAAAATCACCGCCCGAATTGAAAAACTCTGCTACGGTTTAGATCCCAAGTTTGTCAACCCTGTAGAGGTGGCGATGAAAGTTATCAATGGTTTGTACGATGGTGTTTCCACCTCTGAACTGGACAACCTGGCGGCCGAAACTGCGGCAGCCATGACCACCAGGCACCCTGACTTCGCCAAGCTGGCGGCACGTATTGCGGTTTCTAATCTCCACAAGGTTACCAGCAAGTCGTTTTCAAACACGATGAAGCGGTTGTACACCTACGTGGATCCCAAAACCGGGGAAAACGCACCCCTCATTTCAAAAGAAACCTGGAAGGTGATTCACGAGCACGCGGCAGAACTGGACGAGGCCATTATTTATGACCGTGACTTCAGCTACGACTACTTTGGCTTCAAGACATTGGAGAAGTCGTACTTGATGAAAGTAGACGGCAAAGTGGTGGAACGCCCACAACATTTGTTGATGCGCGTAGCTGTGGGCATACACGGTGAAGATATTCCAGCAGCAATAGAGACTTACAATCTGTTGTCTGAGAAATGGTTTACACATGCCACCCCTACCCTGTTCAATGCGGGCACCCCCAAGCCGCAACTTTCATCTTGCTTCTTGCTGACGATGAAAGATGACAGCATTGACGGCATTTACGACACTTTGAAACAAACCGCCAAGATTTCTCAATCAGCTGGCGGCATCGGCTTGAGCATTCACAACGTGCGTGCAAAAGGCTCTTACATTAAAGGTACTGGCGGAACATCCAACGGCATTGTGCCCATGCTCCGCAACTTCGACATGACAGCTCGCTATGTAGACCAAGGCGGAGGCAAGCGCAAAGGCAGCTTTGCCATTTATTTGGAACCATGGCATGCCGATGTTTTTGATTTCCTTGAATTGAAAAAGAACCACGGCAAAGAAGAAATGCGCGCACGCGATTTGTTCTATGCTATGTGGATTCCGGACTTGTTCATGAAGCGGATTGAGGATAACGAGATGTGGTCGTTGTTCTGTCCGAACGAAGCTCCAGGTCTTGCTGATTGTTGGGGTGAAGATTTTGAGCGTTTGTACGAGAAGTACGAAAAAGAAGGCAAGTATCGCAAGCAAGTAAAAGCACAAGATTTGTGGTTTGAGATTTTGGAAGCACAAATTGAAACGGGCACGCCTTACATGCTTTATAAAGATGCGGCCAACCGCAAGTCGAACCAAAAGCACTTGGGCACCATCAAGTCGAGCAACTTGTGCACTGAGATTATCGAATACACTTCGCCCGATGAAGTAGCGGTTTGCAACTTGGCTTCTATTGCGTTGCCAAAGTTTGTAACCGAAGACGGCAAGTTCGATCATCAAAAATTGTATGAAATCACCAAAGTAGTAACGCGTAACCTCAACAAGGTAATCGACATTAACTACTATCCGGTACCAGAAGCACGCAACAGCAACATGCGCCACCGCCCTATTGGTATTGGCGTGCAAGGGTTGGCAGATGCATTTATTTTGTTGCGCATGCCGTTTGATTCGGAAGAAGCGCGCGGTTTGAATAAAGACATTCACGAAACCATCTACTTCGCAGCCATGGAGGCTTCCATGGAGTTGGCGAAACTGAATGGTGCTTATGAAAGTTTCAAAGGTTCGCCCGTATCGAAAGGCATTTTCCAATTCGATATGTGGGGCGTAACGCCAAGCTCAGGCCGCTGGAATTGGGATAAGCTAAAACAAGAAGTAAAACAAAATGGTGTGCGCAATTCATTGTTGTTAGCACCCATGCCTACGGCTTCCACTTCTCAAATTTTGGGTAACAACGAATGCTTTGAGCCATATACCTCAAACGTCTATACCCGCAGAACGCTGTCGGGTGAGTTCATCATTGCCAACAAGCACTTGATGAAAGATTTGATTAGCCTTGGTCTGTGGAGCGAAACCATGCGCCAAAAGTTGATTTCAACAAATGGCTCTGTTCAGTCAATTCCAGAAATCCCTCAAAACATCAAAGACATTTACAAGACGGTGTGGGAGATTTCGCAAAAGGCGATTATTGACATGAGTGCTGACCGCGGTGCATACATCTGCCAAAGCCAGAGTTTGAATATCCACTTGACCAATCCAAATTTTGGCAAGCTGACTTCTATGCACTTCTATGCATGGAAGAAAGGTTTGAAAACCGGCATGTACTACCTGCGCTCTAATGCTGCAGCCGATGCAATTAAGTTTACACTCGATAAATCTGCGCTATCGCAACCTGTGGCAGCTGAAGCCAACGCAACGGCAATTGGTACAGTAACAGTAGCAGAACCTGTAGCTGTAGGACAAGGTATCGTAAACAACGAAGCACAACAAACATTGCGTTATGAGCAAGCTCCGGTATCAAACTACGAACAAAACCGTGCCGACATGGCCTGTTCGTTAGATAACCCCGATGCGTGTGAGGCATGTGGAAGCTGATAATAACATAGGAACAGCCTTTTTGGCTGTTCCTTCTGATTGTAATTGAGGTTTTGGGTTAGCGGCCCCTCGGATAGTTTAAGTGAACAAAATACCACTAACGAAAGTGGAGATTGTGGGTTTGAATCCTACTCCGAGTCAAAATTAGAGAAAGAGTATCAGAAACGGTACTCTTTTTCTTTGACCAAAAATAAGTGAATAGATTCCAACTACAACAAAAAGCGCATTTTTTTTACCTGTTTTTTTATCACTAAAACTTGGGGCAGAATTAGCATGTATTCTGGCAGGAAAAAGCGATAAAAACACTCAATTTTTGAATGATAGAAGGATAGTATTAGCTATTTACTCCAGCAACATGTTGCTCCCCTTTGGGTACTTAACATAGAATTGAAGTCTGATAATTTCCGTCTTGCCGGGCGCAATTTGCTTCTTCCATTTCAACAAACCTGTTTCCTCTTTGTACTCGGCTTTTGAGTCCTCTATTTTCTCCACGTCAATCTCTTTGGTGTTGGGTACAGGTATTTGGTCTTCAATCAAAATAACAATGGGCTGTGCTTTTTTGTTGCGCACCGTAATTTCGTAGGTGAATGAAGATTTCTGATGGCCGCCCACCAATTGTTTTGTCGAAAGGTTCTTCACCTTCTCTCGCTTCACCAGCACGTTGGCATCGCGCCCCAGCGAAAGCTTTAATGTATCGTTCACATTTCGTGTATCCAACACCGACTTGCCAATAAATTTGCCCTCAAAAAACAAGTTGGCTTCGCCTTCTAAAAAGTTATACTCATCCCACCCGGTTACTTTGGCAACCAAAAAGGCATCGGGGTCTAGTTTGGGTACGCAAGAATATTCGTACTTCGCAGGCAATTCATACTCCACCATTTCGGTAGCACGCGTTTCCCCGTCTGACTTGATAGAAAATGGCTCTTCTATTTTAAACTCAAAGTTGGTTTGCTTCACAAAAGGCGTGGCACCAATGATTTTTGGGGCAGTTTGTTTATACAGAGAAGTGTTGGATATAGAAACTCCAGGGACAGATCCGGCCAATAACCTATCCGAAGAAGCTCCATAACCGGTGACTGCCACTTCGTTCAACTGGCCGGCATCAGTATTCATGTACACATCTAACTGCGAGCGACCAGCTATTGGCATCTCTTGCGTTTGCATGCCGATAAATGAAAACACCAAAAAGTTTGCTCCCGCTGGCAATGATAAACTGTAATTGCCTCCGGCATCGGTAACTGTACCCACGGTAGTACCCTTCACTACCACGTTTACGCCCGGCAACCCGGAACCATCTTCACTACTGACTACTCTTCCTTGCACGAATGAACTGGATTGAACTCCGATCGTTGACACCCCACGAATTAAAATCCGATTCCCGTGATTGTTAAAACCCAAAATCCAAGGTTGTATTGAGGGTCTTTCTCCACTTTGCATGGGGTTACCGGATGAAATCGTAAGCTCTACATTTTCCCAGTCTTCACCTGACTGTTGCGATATATTGGCTTTATAAGTGACACTGATTGGTGATTGAACATCTTTGGCTCGGATGTCATACGAAGGAAACCATTTGGCATTTTTCACCAAGTACTTCACGGTGATTGCCGAAGTGGTTGGCACTTTCGTTGAAACCTTCACTGAAATGGTGCCGCTCTCTTCATCTTGCTGGGCATTGAGTTCTTTTAACTGATTATCGATGCGAAAAATCTCTTCATTTAGTTTCCTTACATTTTTATCAATGTCAAAAAGCTTTGCCTTTATTTCCAACAGCCGTTGTCGAAAATAATCCATCGCGAGTTTCAATTGGTCTACCTCTACGCCTTTGGATGTACCGCCAATAGATTTATTGGTTTTTAAGATAACCTCCTCCTCTTTGTAAACTTCTTCTTGCGATAACTCTTGCCGGAGCTGAGCTGCTAATTTTTTCTTTTCTGCTTCCAGCAACGCAATTCTTTCGGGTTTTTGTTTTACTCCGAGATAGTCTAACTGGAAAGACACCGCCAGGATTTTTACTCCGCTGGTCGCTGCTGCTTGAATACTCTGCTCAACAACTTTGGGCGACAGGTTTTTGAAACTAAGCGTGGTGACCCCGGCATTCAATTGCGCGGTTCCATACCTACTCACCTGCGCACCATCTAAGAAAACCGTTGCTTGCTTAATGCTTGAACTTATGGGGAGTGTGTTGTCTTGCGCCTTGCCCGCGAACAAGCATAGTAACAACAATAAAGTTGTAAATGCCTTCATAACATAAAATGTTTAAGTTTTATGCTATGACGCGGGAGCTAGCGCGATTCCATAAAAAGGAGGAAACTTTTTTACAAAATCCGGCCGCTATCCAATCTGTCAGCGAGTTGTTTTGCTAACCGTTTTTGGTGATGCGCACTGCATTGGGGCCTTTGGGGCCCATCTCTGTTTCAAAACTCACCCGGTCTGATTGTGCAATGGCGAAGTTGGCAGCCTTATGATGAAAGAAAAATTCTTCTGCTGATTGGCTGTCTTTGATAAACCCAAAACCTTTGGAAGAATCGAAGTACTTCACTACTCCAGTTCTCTGATAGGCTGGCTCTGATCCACCTTTGTTGCGCGAGGTGAGATCGATCTCTGCTTCGTTGATTATTTTCTTTTTAGAAAGATCGGGAGGAGTGGTGGTGAGATTTCCATTCTCATCTACATACGCCAGCATGTCTTCAAACGACTTGCTTTCCTTGCCGGCTTTGCGATCTTCTTTGCGCTGTTCTTTTTCTTTTCTTTTTTGGAGTTTCTTTTTGTCGCTCTCTTTCTTGTTGAATGCACCCGCGTATCTTGCCATCGTAATCTTCGTCTTTCTTTAGTTGGTTGATTGATCTAATTTTATTTGTGCCACATGCAAAACACATTGTTTGTCCAACGATATTTCATACGTGTTCTGCTCTAGCAATTCAGCTCCTTTGCGGGATACCAGCAACATGTTGAGTAAATCTTGTGCGATTTCAGAATCTTTGATGTTGTTGGTGGCCCTGCTCTTTGCTAACGACAAATTGAAGCCAAACCCGCCACGTTTTCGGTCGTCCATGGCATGCAACTCGTGCTGCGCTAGTTTGTATTGTTGAGGCTCAAACGCAGCCGCCAGCATCATTTTCAAAATTGCAGGCCTATACTTATTCCACAAAGGTGCATATCTTCGAAGGGTACCGCTCATGGAAGTCATGGTATTAAAACTCATACATCAAATTTTGGCTCGGCAGGTTTCGCTCGTGGTGAACGACACTTGTCTTTGCAGTTTCCTTATTGAGAGTCTGGAGAACAAGAATCCCAATACATGAAATAGAACTTGGGATTGGTGGTCGGATGCTGAATAAGTTCTCAAAGATACCAAAAAGAAACGGCTACACTAACATATTTACATTTTGTTAACGTTGACAAATGATTTGAATTTGAACCAAAACGCCTTGATTGAGACGGAATTCCATCTTGCAACGCAGCGCCACAAAGCGCAAGAAATAGGTTACTACAGCAATTTCAGTTACCTTTGTCTTAATCAATTGCGGATATTATTAATTCACTGCCTTCTACAGCTTGCAGTTTTTTAACTCTCTCCTCAGTTATTCCAAGGAAAACGTCTTCCTTTTTTTGTACTGCAACTTGACTGTTTGATCCACTGCTGGTGGCTAGTTTTAATTGTTGACGTCAGATTCTTGGATTCGCCCTTCGAACAAATCGCTGGGTGTTTCAAAACTTTTTTAACGTTACAACATGTCATTTCAGCAACTCAACATTCACCCTTCCATCCTAGGGGCATTGGAAGAAAAAGGGTACACACAACCTACGCCCATTCAACAACAAGCTATTCCCGCAATGCTCAGCGGCCGCGATGTACTCGCTTCTGCGCAAACGGGCACCGGTAAAACCGCTTCCTTTTCCATTCCTCTGTTACAACTTTTATCCGCACAAAAAGGCTTAGGCGGAATTCGCGGCTTGGTGCTTACACCCACGCGCGAACTGGCCATTCAAGTTTCAGAAAATCTTACCCAGTACGGCAAGCATCTTTCCCTGCGCTCAGTTTTAGTATACGGTGGCGTACCCCAAACACAACAAGTAAATCAAATCAAACGTGGTGCCGACATAGTGATCGCAACACCAGGCAGATTGATGGACTTGATTCAGCAGCGCGTGATTAGCTTATCTAATCTACAAATCTTAGTGCTTGATGAAGCCGATCGCATGTTGGACATGGGTTTCATTCGCGATGTACAGAAAATACTCGCACTAGTGCCTGCACCCTGCCAAAAAGTATTTCTGTCAGCTACCATACCAAACGAAATTCAAGAACTCGTGGGCAAGATGTTGCGATCGCCCATTCGGATTGCGATTACACCTGAAAAAACAACTGCTGTTATTCAGCAAGGCGTTTATCATGTGGCACGCCAAAACAAGCGGGCGCTATTGAAGCACGTGATTGCCGATCAGCAAATGCGCAATGTGCTGGTATTCGCAAGAACCAAACACGGAGCAGATAAAATTGCACGTGACCTGATCAAATCAGGCATTTCGGCTGAAGCATTTCACGGAAACAAATCGCAAGGTGCACGGCAACGCACGCTGGCCAATTTCAAACAAAACGTAACGCGTGTGTTGGTGGCAACCGATATCGCTGCCCGCGGCATTGACATTATTGACCTTCCTTTTGTTATTAACTATGAAATGCCCGATACAGTTGAAACGTATACGCACCGCATCGGGCGCACCGGCCGTGCAGGCAATGCGGGCACCGCACTTTCATTTTGCGATTATGAAGAGCAAGCACAGTTGAAAAGCCTTAACCGAATATCGCCCGGCAAAATTGAAGCTTTGAAACATCCTTTCATGAATTAATTATCACCTTATAAAGATGGAACAAGAGAGAACAATCACATTTGCTGCTACCCATCGCGATTTTGCAGCTACGCTTAACAAGCGTGTTAACGACTATTTTAAATCACACAACATCAGCAGACAAGGCAACGCTGAAATGTACATCAAAACAGCATGTATGTTTGCCATGTATTTTACGCCTTACGTGCTGATTTTGACGGGCGTAATCTCACAGTCTTGGGCAATTTTTGCGGCTGTGATCGTCATGGGCTTTGGCCTTGCGGGCATTGGTTTATCGGTAATGCACGATGCCAACCACGGAGCGTACTCTGACAAGGCATGGCTAAATGAGTTAATGGGCTACTCGCTGAATTTAGTAGGTGCAAATGCTTTTAATTGGAAAATTCAACACAACGTGCTGCATCACTCGTTCACTAATGTGCACGATCACGATGAAGACATCAGTCCGCGGGGTGTTTTAAGGTTATGTCCATCCACGCCTTGGAAGCACGTACACCGCTATCAGTTTATCTATGCTTGGTTTTTGTACGGATTGATGACCATTGCGTGGCTCGGTTACAAAGATTTTATTCGAATTGTGCGTTATCAACGCTCAGGCATGGCAACCAAACAACGGGCAGACATTGTAAAAGAATGGTTCATTTTGATTGCTACTAAACTAGGATACGTTGCGTACATCTTTGTTGCCCCATTACTTTTTACGGCCATACCCTGGTATCAGGTGTTGTTTGGCGTGATTCTCATGCACTATGTGGCGGGCTTTATCTTGGCGATTATCTTCCAGCCAGCACATGTGGTGGAAGGAACGGAGTTTCCTGTGCCCGATGAAAACAACACCTTGGAGACCAACTGGGCCGCGCATCAACTGCGAACTACTTCGAATTTTGGAAACAAAAGCCGGTGGTTTACCTGGTATGTGGGCGGGCTTAACTTTCAAATTGAACATCATCTATTTCCAAACATTTGCCACGTGCACTACAAAAACATTGCTGGCATTGTGCGTAAAACAGCTCAGGAGTTCGGGCTGCCCTACAAAACATTCAGCACGTTTATGGACGCCCTCAACGGGCACGCGCGGCACCTCAAAACATTGGGCAAACGCCCTACACTCAGTTTCGCTTAAACAATTATTTATTCATTTTTAAAACCATTAGTATGCAAGGCATTGTAAAATTTTTTAACGAGACCAAAGGATTTGGTTTCATTCGTCCTTCAGATTCTTCAGAAGACATTTTCGTTCATGCTTCGGGGCTCATTGACCAAGTACGCGAAAACGACAAGGTTGAGTTTGAACAAGAGCGCGGCAAAAAGGGTATGAACGCGGTAAACGTGCGCACCATCCGTTAAACGCGGCAGAGTCTCCGTCTTAGATTGAACAATTTGCCCGCGACAACCAGTCGTGAGGCCTGAATCCATTTGGTATTGTTGCTCATCCATGAAACAACTTAAGATCCACAAGCAAATCACCAATCGCGAAAGCGATTCGTTGGATAAATATTTGGTGGAAATCGGAAAGGTGAGCCTCATCACCATGGAGGAAGAAATAAATCTCGCCAAAAGAATACGAGAGGGCGATACAGCCGCGCTTGAAAAACTTACGAAGGCCAATTTGCGATTTGTAGTTTCGGTGGCCAAGCAATATCAGAATCGGGGCTTGCCGCTCAGCGACTTGATCAACGAAGGGAACGTGGGTTTGATCAAAGCTGGTGTACGCTTTGATGAAACCCGCGGATTCAAATTTATTTCATATGCGGTTTGGTGGATTCGCCAATGCATCATTCAAGCACTGGCAGAACAATCACGGGTAGTACGGCTACCGCTTAACCGTGTAGGTTCCATCAGTAAGATTTCGAAAGCACAATCTGATCTCGAGCAAAAAATGGAGCGCGAACCCACGCCAGAAGAATTGGCTGCCTGCTTGGGTGAAACATCCGAATACATTCGAGAGAACATGAGCGTGTCGCAACGGACGATTTCGGCTGATGCACCTGTTCATTTCGATGACCACACCACACTCATGGATACTTTGGTTGATTCCACTACTGACGCACCCGATTCACAATTGATGGATGGAGCACTCAAAGTGGAAATCCAGCGCGTGCTATCTACGCTTACGCCAAGGGAAATGGAAGTGATGATCTTGTATTTTGGCCTCAACAACCAACCGTCTCATACGCTCGAGGAGATTGGGGAAAAATTTTCAATCACACGCGAACGGGTGCGACAGATAAAGGAGCACGCGACTGTTGAATTGAGAAAAACCTTCCGATCGAAGCGATTAAGAAGCTACCTTGGTTAGCAGCGTACTCGCTATTTTTTAGAAATCTTTTTCGCCTTACTTGCAGCATTTCGCTTTGGTTGTGCGATATTCTTCGCTAGCGCACTGGCCCTAAACTTTATCATGGCTTTGATCAGCGATATTGGCAGCTTCTGTGTGTGCGGAAACTGTACTGATCCCTTCCCCTGTTTGAATTTTGCCAACTGCTTCGCAAACGCGGTGTGAGTAAAAGGGGTTCCATAAAAACCAATATGGTGTTCATACCCGGCAAAATACACCAATGGTTTTCCATTGAGTTTATAGGCTGGCATTCCATAACTGATGCTCTCGATCGCTGCTGGCGCTGCTTTGCAAATGCATGCTTTAATTGACTCCAATCGCCTTTGTATCTCGACAGGAAACTGCTTGATGTATTGATCAACTGTTTCTGCTGTGGGCTTTTTCATTGGGGATAATTAAGTGGAGCCAATCGGGGCAAAGGGGTTATTTGTTGCATCAAAGCTAATGTGCCTCTTTAAAAAACAAAAAATCCCGCTGTATGCGGGATTTTTGCTTGGTGCAGAGGAGGAGGGATTCGAACCCCCGGACCTCGTGAAAGGTCTCCGGTTTTCAAGACCGGTGCAATAAACCGCTCTACCACTCCTCTGTGTTGGGTTTATTCAAAATTTGGCCTGCAAAATTAATGGATATTTTTTAACTGGCAAAGGCTCACTCCTCACTAAAATCTGCAAAGGTCTTCTTCAAGTCTTTGTTGTCGTACTTTGGGGTGGCCATTTTCAATGCATTGATTTCCAGGGTTTCCAATTTTTGGCTGTTGAGCAGCGGCAAAAATTTGTCTTTGTCGGAATCAAAACCTTTGTCTCTGCGCATTGATTTTAGTGCATACTTGCGGGCAAAATTGTCGCCTTCCAATTGCAGTTGGTTGCGCAGTTCCACATTGGTTTTGATTTTATCCAACAATTCATTTTTTGATTTGCCAATGACCTCAGTGGCTTCCAAAGTACCCAAGGTGAGCACCGTGGTGCCGCCAATAGCCGATACGGTTTTGTAACTGGTGGGGTCGTTAGAGAGTATCACAGGCGATAATCCCGTGGTGGCACCCAACGATGCATTGAGGATGGCTCTGTTTTTTTTACCTTTTTTTGCTTGCTTCAAGGTCTTCGTCAACACTTCATGGTTTTCATCCAACCTGTCGATAAGCGTTTTGGCCGCGGCCAACGTATTGCGGTATTTCACAAACAATAGCTTGTCTTTTTCATCGAGGTTTTCGGCATCCACTACCTTCACCCTTACTTTCCGCTCAATTCGGTTGGCCGACTTATCCAACACAAAAAAAGTGAGGTCAATCAGCTTTTCCTTCTCGGCTTCGTCTACAAAATTGTAGCCGGGCAACCAGGTGAATTCACCCTGCGCATTCGTACTCTCTTTCAAACTGTTTTTCGGCACGCGTGCATCAGAACTCACAAATCCAAATGTGCCGATGTTCTCATCTCCATTTGGATCGCTGGCATAAATTTTGAAATTGACTCGCTCGTCTTCTTTGATGACAAAGCTGCTGTCACCGGGAAGTATCAAAAGATCGGGCGGTAAATCGAGCTGTGTTTGTGCAATTCTCAACTTTCCTTTTGTTTCAGCCTTTTCGGGCTGGTCTTGCACGGCAAACTCTAACGTTATCGGATTATTTTTCAGCCCAATGAACTGGTTGCGCGAAGGGTTCCAAGTAATCAACCCTTGCGAAGAAAATTGCAAGCCTTCGGGAAGTTGCGACACAATGGGCTTATACACGATTGGGTCACCATCGGCATCTGTTACGTAATCGTCTGAAATTTGATACTGATTTTGTGTGGATTGCCGCACATAGAATGTAGGCAAATCATCTACCACCGGAGGACGGTTCTGGTGCATCACCGTAAACGTTATCGGTTTACGGATGCGGTGTCCATTTTTCCATTCAGCCTGAAAAATGAGTGTTATTTCTTTTTGTTTTTCCAGGCGGTCGACCAATTCATAAGGAGGGGCCCAAGTGAAATGGCCAAGGGTGTCAAACGTAATCTGATATCCATTCACACCTTCTAACGAGTAGCGTGGTTTTGAAGAATCAGAAACATCAACAGAAAATGACAACGTTTGCCCTTCAGTCAAAACTCTCCAGCCTTCGCCAGAAGGGAAGACAAAATTCTGCGCCTGCAGTCCTGTCAAAGTGAAAACAAAGACAACCAGAAACCAATGCTTCATTGGCAATTTTTTGTTTTGATGAGGGCGCAAATTTAACAGTTTGGTGAATTAGTAAAACAGTATATTTTGGACTGGAAAAATCCCGAAGGGATGAAATAATTGTAGTATAATGGGTTACATTTATTATTAAACCCCGTAGGGGTGGCATAAACGAATGGCTGGCACCTATTCTCGAATACATATCCAGGTTGTCTTTGCTGTAAAAGGTAGAGACAACTTGCTTTTGAAACCTTGGCGGGAGGAGGTATTTAAATACATGGCAGGAATCATCAACGAAAAAGGTCAAAAGTCAATTATTGTAAATGGCGTAACAGACCATGTGCACGTCTTTGTTGGACTTAAACCTTCGGTCGCTCTGGCCGACTTGGTTCGCGATGTAAAAAACAACTCTTCAAATTTTATCAACAAGAAGAGGTTTGTTCAAGGTCGTTTTTCTTGGCAGGAAGGATATGGTGCATTTTCTTACTCATACTCGCAGCTGGACACAGTTTACAAATATATCCTTCATCAAGAAGAGCACCACAGGGAAAAGACATTTAAAGAGGAATATTTAGAGTTCTTGAGAAAATTTGAAATCGAGCATGACGAAAAATATCTTTTCGAGTGGTTATGAATTATTTCACCCCTTCGGGGTTTCTCTTGCTACCCGATTTTCTAAAACAATTACATCCCTTCGGGATTAACTCAAATGAAATCAAAATCCGTTTTTAATGCCAAGTTCTAAATCCGAAAGAAAACGCAATTTCTTCGAAGACGTTTACGATGTGGTGCGACTCATTCCAAAAGGTCGGGTTACCAGCTATGGCGCCATTGCGCGCTACCTGGGCACGGGCATGAGCGCTCGCATGGTAGGCTGGGCCATGAATGCCGCCCATGGCGTGAGGGGTGTTGGAACAAAAGCACATCGTGTGGTAAACTCGCAGGGGCTGCTCACCGGCCGTCATCATTTTGTTCCACCTAGCTCCATGCAATCGAGCCTGGAAAAAGAAGGCGTGAAGGTGAAAAAACACCAAGTGCAAGATTTTGAAAAGAAGTTTTGGGATCCGGGAAAGGAACTGATTTGATAGCTGAACATTAGGATTCATGCCTAATTGTAACAATCAACCAATGGCCATTTGAACCTTGACAAAACGTTCAGTATTTTGAGCGTTTAATTCTAAAACATGACAATCGACTTGCGTAGCGATACCGTAACCAAACCAACACCCGACATGAAATCCGCCATGTTCGCGGCCGAGGTAGGTGATGATGTTTTTGGTGAAGATCCCACGGTGAACAAACTAGAAGAAAAATGTGCGGCCTTGCTTGGAATGGATTCAGCCGTGTATTGCCCCAGCGGCACCATGACCAACCAAATCGGCATCAATGTGCTGACACAACCTTACGATGAAGTGATTTGCTACAAAGGCGCACACATTTACAAATATGAGGGCGGTGGATTGATGGGCAACAGTCATGTAAGTGTAAAATTACTTGCTGGCGACCGCGGCCGAATTTCCGTAGACGAAATTTCACAGAACATCAACAACGATGACCAGCATTATCCACGAACATCTGTAGTCGCATTAGAAAATACTGTGGTGCGAGAAGCGGGTAGTTTTTATTCGCTACGTGAAATCGAAAAAATTTCTGCTTTCGCACGCAGCAGAAGCTTGCACATGCACCTCGATGGGGCGCGGTTGTTCAATGCATTAATCGCCTCGGGCGATAAAGCAAGCGACTACGGAAAATACTTTGATACGATTTCAATTTGCCTTTCCAAGGGATTAGGAGCACCTGTTGGCTCGGTTCTGGTTTGCAAAAAAGAGTTTGCGAAAAAAGCTCGGAGAATGCGAAAAGTGTATGGCGGTGCATGGCGCCAAGCAGGTTTTTTGGCCGCAGCCGGAATTTAGGCACTTGACAATCATGTCGCTCGACTCGTTGAAGATCACAAACGCGCCCACGAACTGGGCAAATGCATTCAACAGCAACCCTATGTAAAATCGGTAATGCCCGTGGATACAAACATTATAATTTTTGAATTGGTGCCTTCGGTAACACCTGCGTTGTTTCTCGAAAAACTAGACGAGTACAATATCAAAGCATTGGCCTTTAGTTCCACCGAAATAAGAATGGTGACACATTTAGATTTCAACAATGCCATGCTGGAAAAAACAATTGCCACGTTGAACCAAATCCGTTTTTCATGATGGATGAATTAGGAAAGTCGATACCCGTATCAGAAGGTATGGTTGATGCAGAGCAAGGTGGTGAACGCAAACAGCCCAATGAATTTTGCCTGAACTGCGGAACAAAACTTCTTGATACATTTTGCCACCATTGCGGACAAAAAGATATTCCGCAGCGGCAAACGTTGGGCGAGTTATGGACAAATTTCATTTCTTCGTTTTGGAGTTATGAAGGGAAATTTTTTCGTACTACTAAGTATCTCATCACCAAACCGGGATTTTTAGCACAAGAATATTGTGCGGGCAAGCGCGAAAGTTACTATCACCCAGCCCGCATGTATGTGTTCATCAGTTTTGTATTCTTTTTGGCGTTCTTTTCTATTCCCGAAGACCCTGAAGAAGATAAGGAGAAAGAAGAAGTAGAACTTACCGAAGCGGATAGAAAAGAAATTGCAAACAAAACCAAAAAGGGATTTGACAAACTGGCTAAAATAACTGGCGACTCCACTTTTACTTCACTTGGAGACTCCATTCAAAAGCAAGTGAGCGCCAATACTGATACCGTCAAGTCGAAAAAGAAAAAAGACAAAGGTGCAAATTTCAATTTCGATGATGTCAAAGATTACAAATCAATTGAAGCATATGATTCAGCACAGCTTACAAAACCGGAATCTGAGCGCGACAACTGGTTTGAGCGTTTGGTATCAAAACGCGCCATACATGTAAGAAACAAGTACGGTGAAGACTCTGAAAAGTTGGGTGAAGAGTTTGTGTCTGCCTTCAAAGACAACTTTTCCAAAGTGTTGTTCTACCTGCTTCCATTTTTTGCACTGCTACTCAAGCTTCTTTACATCCGCAGGGGCTACTACTTTAGCGAGCATCTGGTATTTTCAATCTACTATTACAACTTTTTCTACCTCGCAGGCACCTTGCAAATATTGGTGGGACTTGTACCTTGGCTTTCGTGGATAAGTACATTTATTGGATTTTGGATCGTGCTTTATTTGATCTTCGCCATGAAACGGATGTACAAACAAAGCTGGGGAAAAACCATTTTGAAATACTTCATTTTTGGTTTTCTTTTCATCATTTTAGTTGGAATTGCCTTCGCAATCAGTGCCTTTGCCGTTTTCTTATCCCTTTAAACTGTGATTAACAACCGAGCGCCACTCGCTGAACGTATGCGACCCACCAAACTCACTGACTTGGTGGGCCAACGACATTTAGTAGGCGACAATGGCATCATCCGTAAAGCAATTGAAACAGGCAACGTGCCCTCCATGATTTTGTGGGGGCCGCCCGGTGTAGGCAAAACCACCATTGCCAACATCATTGCTAATGAAGTAAAGCGGCCATTTCACATACTGAGTGCGGTGAGCGCAGGGGTAAAAGACGTGCGCGAAGTAATTGACAAAGCCAAATACAGCAACCGCGCCATTCTTTTCATCGATGAAATTCATCGTTTCAACAAATCACAACAAGATGCACTGCTTGGTGCAGTAGAAAAAGGAACAATCACGCTGATTGGCGCCACTACTGAAAATCCTTCGTTTGAAGTCAACTCCGCGTTGCTCTCGCGGTGCCAGGTGTATGTGCTAAAAGCTTTGACTGATGATGAACTGATTGAGTTGGCCACCCACGCCATTCAAAAAGATGCCGACTTAAAAAACCGTTCAATACTAATTAGCGAACGCCAAGCACTCATTAACATCTCTGGTGGCGATGCGCGCAAACTTCTCAACCTCATCGATTTGATTGCTGAAGCCTTGCCGGGAAATATTGTGATCACCGATGAGCTGGTGATGAACGTGGCACAAAAACATATCGCCATTTACGACAAAAGTGGTGAGCAACATTACGACATCATCTCCGCCTTCATCAAATCCATCCGCGGCAGCGACCCCAACGCGGCAGTGTACTATTTAGCACGGATGATTGAAGGTGGTGAAGATGTAAAATTCATTGCGCGTAGAATGGTGATATTGGCAAGTGAAGATATTGGCAATGCTAACCCTACCGCTTTGGTACTTGCCGCCAGCGCATTCCAAGCTGTGAATGTTATCGGTTACCCGGAAGCACGAATTATTTTGTCGCAATGTGCAACCTATTTGGCCTGCTCGGCAAAAAGCAACGCGAGCTACGCGGCCATAGAAAGTGCGTTGAAGGCCGTGCAAGATATGGGCGACCTGCCGGTGCCAATCGCGATTAGAAACGCACCCACTAAATTAATGAAAGACCTGAACTACGGAAAAGATTACCAATACGCACACAGCTTCGAAAACAATTTCGCCAACATGGAGTTTTTGCCAGATGCCATCAAAGGCTCAAAGTTTTATGACCCGGGCCTAAACCCGCGCGAAAATGAATTACGAAACTATTTGAGAAATTTGTGGAAAGAAAAGTATGGCTATTGAATTGAAAATGAGCTATCAACTTCCCTCACCCCACCTCAGGTTATCCATTAACCGCATTCAGCAATACTCCTCTCCCGAGGGAGATGGGCGTATGCTCTCTGCGGTAACAGAAAAACTATTGGGGGTGAGGGGAAAAATAACTACCTGATGCAGCAACTGCAATTCGAATATTCCCCCCTCCTCATCTTGGTGTGCGTTGCCGCAGGATTGGGCTATGCTTTTATTTTATACCGAAGCAAAAATCATTGGAGCAAACGTACAAACCAGGTATTGTTCGCGCTGCGCGCAGGCGCTGTGGCTCTCCTTTGCTTTCTGTTGATTGGCCCCATCGTAAAACTTACTGTTAATCAAGTAGAAAAGCCAACACATGTTTTCCTAATCGATAACTCAACCTCCATTCGCGAGGTACTGGATTCCGTGAAACGGCAGCAACTTGAAGTTGGATTGACACAAATGGCTGAAGTCCTCGTGCAACAAGGCTTTGATGTGCAATGGCGCAATCTCAGCGGAGATGCCAATAACAATTTCAAATTCACCAACACACAATCAGACATATCATCCGCTTTGCGCCAAACAATGGCCGAGTTCGAAGGAAAAAATCTCGCTGGCGTTACGCTTGCCTCAGACGGAATTTACAATTCAGGCACCTCGCCACTGTACACACCCATCAATGTGCCGGTAAGCACAATTGGTATTGGTGACACCGCACTGCGCGCTGACTTGGTGCTGAAAAACATTGCTTACAACAAAATTGCTTACCAGGGAAACAAATTTCCCGTAAGAGCAGAGGTGATTGCTCAAAACTTGGCAAATGAAAATGTCTCCGTTACCATTTCGAAAAACGGAAAAATTATTGACCAGCAAACCAAGAATACCGGTAACCTGTCTTCACTAGATGTAGATTTTTTGTTGGACGCCACGGAAAAAGGAACACAACGGTTTGATGTCGCAATCGCACCGTTGCGCAAAGAAACCAACTTGAAAAACAACCGAGCCAGCATTTTCATTGATGTGGTGGAAGGCAAGAAGAAAATACTACTAGTCGCCCCTGCGCCTCACCCCGACATCAAAGCCATTCGTGCCGTGGTAGAGAAGAACTCAAACTACGAGTTTCATCTACACATTCCTGCAATTTCAGAAGCCCCTGCCGATGTGCTCAAACCTGGCGCAACTGAATTAGTGATTTTTCATCAGGTACTTGATGCAGGCAACCGTACGGCAGCACTGTTCCAGTCGTTGTTGAAAAGCAAAATATCTCTGCTGGTAATGGTGGGTAGTCAATCAAACTTGCGGCAACTGCAACCGAACGGGATTGCACTTTCATTTGAAAGCGCTGGTCAGTTTGATGAAGTGACCCCACTGGTTAATTCAGACTTCCGCGATTTTACTTTTCCGGAAAATACAAACGGCATCATTTCGCGCTATCCGCCTGCTGAAGTGCCTTTCGGGAAGTTCTCTTATCCGCCACAAGCAAGTATTTTATTGTATCAGCGCATTGGTAATGTTGCCACCACCAGACCAATGCTGATGACCTGGACGGATGATAATAGGAAAATCGCTGCGTTGGTGGGTGAAGGCATCTGGCGTTGGCGCCTGCAAGAGTTTATGGCGACAGAAAAAACCGAGGTGTTTGACGATGTGTTCTTAAAACTCATCCAATACCTCACTACTCTAGACGACAAACGTAAATTCCGGTTTTTCCCCATTCAAAATGAATTTATTGAAAGTCAGTCGGTAACTTTCGAAAGCCAGGTATACAACGATTTGTTTGAACGCGTGTATGGCAACAAAATTGATATTGAGTTGAAAGACGAACAGGGCAAGTCTTCGCATTACGATTATGTTACCAGTGCCGCAGGCGCACGTTACCAAATTGGTGGACTAAAAGAAGGTGTATATCGCTACTCCGCCAAAACAAATGTGGGCACAAAGCCCGAGCAAGTGCAAGGTCAATTTTTGGTTACCGCTGCCAACATAGAGGCACAATCGTTGACGGCCGACTTTGGCCTATTGCGAAAACTCTCTAAAAACACAGGCGGCAAATTTTACACGACCTCAGACTTCGCCAAGCTTTCGCAAGATTTTCAAAAACTCGAAGCAAAGGGATTGATACATACCGATGAATCCTTCAACCCGCTCATCAACCTTAAATGGTTTTTCTTCTTACTGGTGTTGTTGCTCAGCGCAGAGTGGTTTTTGAGAAAGTATAATGGGGGGTATTAAGTCAATTTCGAGCGTCCAATAAGGTAGTCAAAGCAGCAAAGTCGACTACCAAGTTTACTACTGACAAGCCGCTCCGTACCCAATTCATACCAGACCATTGAGACCAGGCCATTTTAATTGCTTCAACTTCATCAATAGAAGACATAAACATGATTTCATTACGTGGATAAAAATACCCAAAAGTAAAAACGTCTAGCATTACGGTAACAGCAAGACCCAACCCGCAAAAGATTCTTACTCTTTTCCCAGATTTCCAACAGAAAATCAATGCCAACAACGCAAGTAATTGATTGATGGGTGAAAAAATCCGGAAGAAGTTCCCGGGATTAACCGATTTAAAATAATCGCGGGCAGTTTGTATCGAACCGGGGATATTACTGCCCCAGCTCACCGCGTCAACCATTGAGGTATAAACATTCACAAACAGCAGGCCTGCTGCAAACGTAACAGCAAAACAGAGTACCGTTTTAGGTATCATATAGGTTTTGATTGATATTTAACTTTTTGTAAACACAACAAAAACACAGCCTGAAACTTTTAAAGCCCTTTGACCACTGCATCCCAATTCACCACGTTCCACCAATTGGATACATACTCGTTGCGCTTGTTTTGGTACTTTAAATAATAGGCATGTTCCCAAACATCCAACGCAAGCAAGGGAGTTCCTTTCAATTCGCTGATGTCCATTAACGGATTGTCTTGATTTGGTGTTGAGCCAATTTTCAATTTGCCGCCATCGTTTACCAGCCACGCCCAGCCAGAGCCAAAACGCTTCATCGCAGCATCGGTAAACTGTTCTTTGAATTTATCAAATGAACCAAATGCGCCATTGAGGGCATCTGCTATTTTGCCCGAAGGTACACCTCCGCCATTGGGTTTCATCACCTGCCAAAAAAAGTTGTGGTTATACACGCCTCCACCATTGTTACGCGCTTTCGCGGAGAGCTTGGACGTGTTCGCAAAAAAATCTTTCTCGTTTTCAAATGTGATTTTATCAGCAGCTACCGCTTCGTTTACATTTTTTACATATGCAGCATGGTGCTTACTGTAATGTATTTCCATCGTCATGGCATCGATGTAAGGCTCCAAGGCATTGTATGCATAAGGCAACTTAACTTGCTCAAATTGCAAAGGTAAAGCGGCAAACAACGCTGTTGGGTTGATCGCACTGGCAATGGCTCCAGCTGCCGTAACTTTTAATGCCCCTTTCACAAATTCCCTTCTGTTCGTTTTCATGATTTTATGTTTTTAATTCTAAATACTGGATTCTTGCGCTAGCGAGTAGCTAGCAACTAGTAACCGGTATCTTCGTCTAAAGTTACCCATTTTTTTTCTAGCTTGCATTCACCAAAAAGCGTACCACCTATGGCAGAGATATTGTACGATGAAGTGCCGTCTTTAGACTTGGCCGACTTCACCAGTGGCGACCCCAAGCGAAAGGCGAAATTTGTAAATGACCTCGGCACAGCCTACAATAACATTGGCTTTGTAGCCATCCGAAATCATTACCTCACAGACGAACTTTCGGCAAGACTTTACAGCTGCATCAAAAAGTTTTTTGCCATGCCAGATGCCTCTAAGCAACAGTATGAAATTGCCGGGCTGGCAGGGCAGCGCGGTTACATTGGCAAAGGAAAAGAGCATGCCAAAGGGCGCAACACGGGCGACTTGAAAGAATTTTACCATGTGGGTCAAGAAGTATTGGATAGCGATCCCATCAAACAAGAATACCCTGATAACGTTTGGCCAGCAGAAATTCCCGAGTTCAAAGAGATTGCACTGGAGGTTTATCAGCGATTGGAAAAAACGGGGGTACAAATGCTTCGGGCAATTGCGCTGTATTTGAATCTGCCCGAAGACTACTTCGATAAAAAAGTGCACCATGGCAACAGTATCTTGCGGCCCATCCACTATTTCCCCATAGAAAATCCAGATGCAGTGCCTGCCGATGCTGTACGTGCGGCTGAACATGGGGACATCAATTTGATTACACTGCTGATGGGCGCTAGTGCAGATGGCTTGCAAGTGCTGAGGCGCGATGGTAAATGGATACCGATTACAGCACTACCTGAGCAGTTGGTGGTAAATGTTGGTGATATGTTAGAACGCCTGACCAACAAGAAACTAAAGTCTACCATCCACCGTGTGGTAAACCCACCACGCGACCAAATGAACAAACCGCGTTACTCGATTCCGTTTTTCATGCACCCGCGCTCTGAAATGAATTTGGCCGCATTGCCAAGTTGCGTAGATGCCGAACACCCAAAGTTATGGGCAGACATTACTGCAGGCGAGTTTCTCAACCAGCGTCTGCGCGAAATTGGATTGAAGAAATAACGAGCATTTGGCAAAGCTCACGAGCTATACTGCTTTTCTCAAAGATGTGTTACTGCTGTCGGTTTCAAGCTTTGGAGGACCGCAAGCACACCTTGCACACTTTCAAAAAGTGTTGGCGCAGAAGAAGCAGTACGTGACGGAAGCAGAACTGGTAGAGCTGAATGCATTGTGCCAGGTGCTGCCTGGCCCTACCTCTACACAAACAATCAGCGCGGTGGGTTATAAGTTGGGTGGACCCAACCTTGCCTATTTAACTTTGTTAATTTGGATGATTCCTTCCGTCACGATTATGACGGTAGCCGGGTTGTTGATTGGCAGCTACGATTCAAAAGAAGTGTCAGTAGCCACGCGTTTTATCCAACCCATGGCGGTAGGCCTGGTCGCCTATGCGGCCTATACGTTTATTCATAAGATGGTTCAAACCAAACGTGCTGCAGCCATCATGTTAGGCGCGGCTGTAATTTCTTTTTTTGTTAAATCACCATTTGTGTTTCCAGCCATCTTGCTGATTGCCGGCTGCATCACGGCATTCAATTACAAAGCCCACCCCCGCGAGGAAAAGAAAAAATTTGATGTGCCTTGGGCCAACTTCTTTTTGTGGGTCGGGGTGCTGGTGGTGGCAGCGGTGGTGGGTGCCGTCACTAAAAATAACCCAGATTTTTTGCCCGTGCGCCTATTCGAAAACTTTTATCGCAACGGCAGCTTGATTTTCGGTGGTGGCCAAGTGCTTACGCCTTTGTTGCATACAGAGTTTGTGCAATATGCAAAACCGACCATTGATGGTGTGCGCGAGCCCTACCTTAGCAATCAAGAGTTCCTTTCGGGTTATGCGCTGGCACAATCACTTCCAGGTCCGGTTTTTTCATTTAGTTCATACGTGGGAGCGTTGGCGATGCACAGCCGCGGTTTTGGCTTGGGAGGGCAGATTGTGGGGGGAATCATGTCTGCGATTGGCATATTTTTGCCCGGCACATTTTTGATTTTTTTCATGGTCCGCATATGGGAAAGTCTAAAAAAATTCAGACCCATCCGCGCTTCATTAGATGGAATCAATGCAGCCAGTGCCGGCCTGATTGCAGCGGCAGCAGTAATCCTGTTTGAACCGCTGCGTCAAGATTGGCTGAATTATCTGATCGTGTTGTCTACCTTTTCGCTGATGGTTTTTACGAAGCTACCATCATGGGCTGTGATTTTGGGCGGCTTAATACTAGGCTTGCTGATTAGTTGACACAAAAAATAAACCCCCGCAGTCGCGAGGGTTTATTGATCTTATATCCACTTTAGATATTATCCCAACTTAAACTGAATAGGCAAAGTATAGCGTTGCTTTACAGGTTTGCCACGCTGCTTTCCAGGGTTCCAAGCAGGTGAGCTTTGCACAATGCGAATCGCTTCTTCGTCACAACCAGCGCCAATACCTTTGATCACTTTCACATCGCTGATGGAACCGTCTTTACCAATCACAAACTGTACGAATACTTTTCCTTCAACACCCATCCTTCTGGCTTGCGCAGGATACTTGATCTTCTCACCAACATACTTGTAGAAAGCCGCCATTCCACCTTTGGGCGTTGCAGTTTCTTCAACTACGGTAAAAATTTCATCAACCTCTTCTTTGGGCTCTTCAGCCACTACTTGCACGGCTTCTACCTTAGTATCTTCCGTTACTTCAACGTCAAACTTAATGTTAAGATCTTCCTTAATTTCTTGCTCATCTGGCACCTCCACAATCTGGGGCTGCTGAATGACCGGTGCTGGAGGAGGTGGCTGTTCGGTGGGCGGCACCTCTATCATTTCTTCGAACGTGTTGGTGCTTTTGCCGGCCAACAAGTCCACCTGTTCGTCATACGTTTTGTGATCAAAGGCCCTTTCTGCAATCAAAAGGGTAAAAACCAGCCCTATGCTAAAAAATAAGCCTGATTTTTTCGTCAAATCTGCCTTTTCGGTCTTCTTCGCTTCCATAGTGATAAGGTTAGGATTTCAAATATAGCAATACAATCCTAATCCAAGCTTGGAGTCACAAAAAACCGAAATATTTTTTCGGACAAAAGGCTAAAAGCCGTTCAAAAACAGGGTCAAAACGAAAAAACGATTGGAACAATACAGCGCTGGCGTACGGGCTTTCCCCGTTGTTTGCCTGCATTCCACTTGGGCGCCTTTTCCATTACACGCACTGCCTCTTCATCGCAGCCTGCGCCAATGCCACGAAGTACCTTTACCTCGCTAATGGCTCCGTCTTTACCCACTACAAATTGTAACATCACCTTGCCTTCGATGCCATTTCTGCGGGCAACGGCAGGGTAGCGCACGTTCTCTTGCAAATACTTGTAAAACGCGGCCATGCCACCCACAGGCATTGCGGCTTCTTCTACTATTGTAAATATTTCATCTGTTTCTTCTTCTGCAGGTTCTGCAACGGCCACCGGCAAATCTACCCGGGGGGCTTCTACATCAAACTCAATGTTCAAGTTTTCATTGATTTCTACCTCATCTGGCACTTCTATGATTTGAGGCTGTTGGATAACCGGTGGTGGCGGTTGAACCTGCTGGGTGGGGGGCACCTCAATGAGTTCTTCCACCACATTAGCACCTCTGTCCTGGGCTAAATCAATTTTGGTGTCGGCAGTCTTCCACTCGAAAGCAGTGGTGACCGCGCCCAATGCCAACAACAAACCTACTCCGAAATAAAGCGGCCGCTTCTGAGCGATATCCGCCTGCACTGACTTTTTTGCTTCCACAATAAATCTATTTTAACACCTTGATGGGTGTTGTACGAACATGAGGAAGAAAATGTTTGGCGCGAAAATTTATTTGCCGATTTGGCAAACCATTACTTTCTACTTCCGTAAAAGAGCGTGAAATAAGCCGTGGGGAAAACGGCACGATTAGTTGCAGTGGGCATCAGGATGATTTCATTAAAGTAGGCATCCAACAAAACGCCCACTTCGAAGCCCGTTACTTGAGATTTTACTACGCCTAGCTCAAAATTCAAACCGAATTTGATGTTTCCACCAAACTCAAATTTCGATTTACCCAGCCCCTCAAACAAGTAACCTGTTCCCAAAATCTTATCCGGAGTATGGTCACGGTTATTGGGATCATACTGCTCGTGAATGGTGTTGAAAACACTATTGCCGACTGTCCGCTCGATGTAGTACGGTGCAACTACACCCACTGAAGGCCCTGCCGCAAATACCGCTTTGATCTCAACCCCTTGCTGCGGGGCTTTTGTAAACAATACAAAGTCGCGACCGTATTGAAAGCGAAATGCGTATAAGTAGTTTGTTTTTCCAAATATGAAAAAACTGCCCGAGCCCGAACTGACGCGAACTTCGGCTGGGTTTTTCACATTCATAATCTCCAACCCAAAGGTTTCAAACTGATTTGGGCGAATGCGCCTTGCTTGCTTAAACGTAAAACCACCAATCAGTCCACCCGCTGAGTTTTTATTAATCCCCCAGGTAAACTCCTTATCATATTCATAGCTGTCTTGCGTTTGCGCCAAAACAGGCAAATACGCACTCAGTAGGGAAAAGGCTAGTAAAACTTGGAATGAAAATTTGGTCACAAATTGAATGGCTGGTGAACTTATCCGAAATTTACGGTAAATAAGAAAACGAAAAACACGTTTTAATAGTTTATCACTAAATCAACAAAAAATGAGCAACATAATGGCCATAGGCGAATACAAGGGTGATTTGAGGACAGAAGCCAAGCACCTGCGATCGGGGCAAGCAATTATCACAGATGCACCGGTTGATAACATGGGCAAGGGTGAAGCATTTAGCCCAACTGACTTGGTGTGTGCTGCCCTCAGCAGCTGCATGATGACGATTATGGGGCAAGTGGCCGACCGCGAAGGCATTGACTTACGCGGTTTAAGAACAGAAATCGTAAAAGTAATGGCCAGCAACCCACGAAAAATTGCAGAAATAGGAATCACATTTTCGCACACCAATTTGGTTGCTACAGATGTGCAGAAACAAAAATTGATGAATGCCGCGCGGACATGTCCAGTCGCTTTGAGCCTGGGCGGAGACCTAAAGCAAACTGTGACGTTTAATTTCTAGTCTGAAATCGCTCGATCTGGGCTTTGATGGTAGCGTAATCAATATCGAAGTGAGAAGTATCATACACCGCTTTGCCATCTTTGATAATTAGCACTTGGGGTGACTCGTGCACAACACCAAAAGTGTGAGCGATTTCATTGGAAATCGATCGATAGGAGAGCAAGTCCAGATAGTAGAGCTTAGTGCCGTTCATATCTTCTTCACGCCAATTGCGCTCAAGCCTATTCAAAGATGTTTTGCTGATCGAACAGGTGGTAGAGTGTTTGAACAACAACACGGGGCGGAGATTTGATTCATTCTTAATGTCGGTGAGCTGAGACGCATTGGTCAACGGAATCCAGTTCATAAATCCTAATCGTAAAGGTCTTTCCAGAGTTCTTTTTCTTTTTTGTCATAACGAGGCCTACGCACTTTCTCTTTCACTGCCTCGGTCTGGTTGTCGTTCTTCTTAAACAACTTCACCCACCATAACTTCACGTTCATCAAAAAAGTTCGTTCACTTTTCACGTTGTCACGATGGCCGTGGGCGAATTTTGCATCAGGGTGCAAATTCTTACCGTTGGGCTTGCTCATTTTCACGTTCCCCTGGTAGTTGTTTATTTTGGCATAAGCACGCCCCGGAGCTAATACCTTCAAAGCATCTTTGTCGCTTCTTGGGTTATGCCGATAACTGCGGGTAAGGCGCGTTCTTCCTTGAAAATTATTTCCTTTGGCAAAAGCGGCATTTGGCTTGCGCACGTCCAAAGCCGATTTGCTGGAGCTCGGATTATGCTTGAACGACCATAGTTGCTTCATGCGGCCTTCGTACTCGCTGGCACGAACGGTAGCGGCACTTGGCATTATACCTTTCAATGCTCCTTCCTTTGCTTCGGGCTTAGTACCATATTTTTTCTGCCGTACCTTTACTTGCAAGCCTTCTACTGCAAAAACATCATCATCGGGTTCTCGCTTTTTCAGAGAATTTTTGTTCGCCTTTGGATTTTGAACAAACTTATAGTTGCGTTTTATTTTCACCTGTAATCCCTCCACCGCAAATACATCGTCATCGGGCTCTCGCTTCTTCATGGAGCCAGGGTTTGCCTTTGGGTTTTGAATGTAACGGTAGTCGCGTTTAATGGGTACTTGCAATCCCTTCGTGTACAAGATTGTATTACTCGGCTCTTTCTTCTTCAAGGCTTCTTTTGCAGATTTTGAATTTCGGATGTAGGCGTAGTCGCGCCTCACTTTCACTTGAAGTCCTTCAGCCGCAAAGCCATTATCGCTGGGTTCTTTCTTTTTGGTTGAGTTCTTATTTGCCTTGGCATTTTGCAAATAGTTACTCCGTTTTACAGGCACCTGTAGTCCGTTCACATAAAGTATGTTATTGGTGGGTTCCTTTTGTTTCAATGCGAGTCGGTTCGCTTTTGGGCTGCGGAGGTACGCATAGTCGCGTTTTGCTCGACCAGGATAGTTGGCACCGCGCGCATCACGGGCCAAAGGTGTGCGCACATTAATGGCCTGGCCATTGTTGTTCCACAGCCTGCCACTGACGCTTCCTCCACCTTTCACTGGCTTTCGCGCCCTAATAAACCCTGTAAACTCTTCGCCTTGGTCGCGTATCGGTGTACGGGCATTGCGTAATCGTATACTACCCGTATAGGTGCCAGCACCACGTGCGCCAGCGGCTGGCGTGCGCACAGCCACTGCGCTACCGTTATTGTTCTTCAATCGGCCACTAATGCTACCGCCACCTTTCAAGGGTCGGCTCGCCTTTCTAAATCCAGTAAAGCCTTCGCCCTGGTCACGCATCTGGTGGCGGGCATTGCGAAGCTTTAGGTTTCCGCTGTAGGTACCTGCGCCACGGGCACCGGCTGCGGGCGTACGCACAGCCAACGCATTACCGTTATTGTTCTTCAACCGGCCACTGATACTGCCCCCACCCTGCAAGGGGCGGCTTGCCTTTCTGAATCCCGTAAACTGTTCGCCTTGATCGCGCATCTGATGACGGGCATTACGAAGTTTTAAACTTCCACTGTAGCTACCCGCCCCGCGGCCTCTTGCACCTGGTGTACGGACAGACAACGCATTTCCACCATTGTTTCTAAGCTGACCACTAACGCTACCCCCGCCTTTTAGTGGACGGCTTGCTTTTCGAAAACCAGAAAATGCCTCTCCCTGATCGCGCAAGCGATGGGTCGCATTTTTCAGTTTCAGATTTCCGCTATATGTGCCTACACCCCCTCCTCCCCGCGGGATGCGCGGAGGCAACGATCCTTGAATGCGCTTCTTCTCTCCGTGCCGCGAACGGCTTTGATATCCGCTCCCTGGCATCGGGCGATTGGTTCTCGTTTTTCCACTGATCGAAAGCTTTCTTGGGAAAATGAATCGACCAGCGTTTTCTGTTTTGCGACCCGAAGATGTTCTGCCCAACGGGCGCCCCGACACGTCTCCGCGCCAAGCTCGTTCACCGCGTTTGGAGGCGGTAACAAACCCACTTCTAAATGTTCCGCTGTAGGGCCTGTCTTTTCCTTTTAGTTTTTTTGGCTTGTAGGGTCGCGGACCTGGCTCAAACACAGGAGCCGGTGACTTATAGTTTCTGGTACGCAGCGGCTTTCCGGCAATATCAGTCGTATATGCTTTTTCTCCCTTACGGAATTTTCCCCAATACACATTTTTTCTTCCAGCCGTGACAAAGGATCGTGAAGCAGAGCGCGGTGCCACTCGATTTTTACGACCGGGAAAAGGTCGCTCGCCCGACCGCGACACCACCGTAAGTCGCCTATCGGTGTAAGGAGCTTTTGAGAAAGACCGCTCACCGCTCCGTGGCTTTCTTGATGGGTTATTGATATAAGGTCCTCTATTGGGATAAACGTTGTTACGGGCAGCCCGTGCCGTAGATGATTGGATGCGATTGTTGCCAATGGGTTTGGACGCGCGGTCACCTTTACGCTTGCGGCCAAAGTAAGTTGCTGGCGGCCGCTGAATAGCGCGGGCAGCAGAAGAACTGTTTTTTGTACGCAACCTGCGCCCCGAAATGTCGCGCGTATCTGACTTAATCTTTTTTGATTTTTTAGGTTTGGATTTTTGCACCACCTTGGGTAACGGGCGCGCTGGGCGGTCGCCTTTGGTATTTTGGGCAAATGCGCTTCCCCCCATTGCCAAAAGCAACAGCAAGCATGCAAATCTGAATATCAATTTAAAGCCCAAGCCTGTAAAGTATCAAATGAGAGATTACCTTAACTTTAAACAGGCTAAGTTAGTAAAATATTGTAAACATGACAGTTGAAGAGTTTAAGGCCACGCTCACCCAACGCCAGCCGCCAGCTAGCCTCTCACCACTGCTGAAAGCGCTTTGGCTTGATGCGAAGGGGAGTTGGCAGGCGAGCCATGCCATTGTTCAAGACCTAGAAACGAAAGAAGCTGCTTGGGTACATGCGTATCTGCACCGCAAAGAAGGTGACGAGTTCAATGCGGGCTACTGGTACCAACGGGCTGGGAAAAAGCTTTCGAAGTCGAATTTGGAAGAGGAGTGGAATGAGATCACGGATGGAATTTTAAGGGCGAATTATTAGCAACTTTTCTTTCTTCTTTGAGTAAATGGCAGCAAAAAATTTCTTTTCTGAATTAAAAATTGTCTTCAACAAAACATCTCGCATAGAGACGTCTGTGCCAGGAATGTTCTGCGAGTCATTATCAAGATATTTTTTCATCTTGTCAAATTCGTTTTCTTCCACATTGCCTTGCAAGTGGGTTAAGTCTTTCGACAGCTTCAGTTGAAAATATGCTGACTTTGACCAATTATAATTCTGGTAACCACTGAAAGTAGGATTGTATGATTGCTTTTGAGCTATTATGTCACCACTTGTGCTAACCCCAGTAGAGGACAACGGAGAGGTACGAACATTCACTTTGGTGCTGTTGATTGATCCGACTGTTACGTAAATTGCTGAATCATGTGTTCGGTTATCAGTTACCGCAATCGCAATATTAGAATTGACAATTTTTCTAAAAAGTGATTTCGTCTTAACTAACTCCCTTTCATCGAGGGCAAAGATTGTCGATCCGCCCTCTTGAATAATTGGAGTATTCTTAAAAACAATTTCTTCATTTTCGGCCGCTGCAAACTCAACTTTGATTTTTCCTGACTCCAACTCAAAAACGCAAATTCGTAAAGAATCATTTGTTAATTCCGCACGAAACAAATCATTGAAAAACAGATACGAATTTGACTTTATGACGCCTTTGGATTTTTGATTGCCGATCTTTCTCAAAGTAACTGTCCAATTAATTAGGTCGATTTTCAAAACATATGTTCGCCACCCATCATAATCCAAAGTGATATAGCATGTATTTCCAAAATGGTACAACTTATTTCGCAAATTTGTTATCTCCAAACTGTTTATGGTTTCATAGGCAACCTTGGTAAATTCAGGTTCACGCGTTTCTCTCAAAAGAGTCTCGAAAAAATTCTTCTCCCGAAGCTTAAAGTCATTCAAATTCAATTCATGGAATACAAAGTTCTTGTCCAATGATATCTCATAAAAGTTGATCGTTGATCTATTCCAA
Organism: Bacteroidota bacterium; assembly: GCA_018267275.1. Classification (GTDB taxonomy): domain Bacteria; phylum Bacteroidota; class Bacteroidia; order Cytophagales; family Cyclobacteriaceae; genus ELB16-189. The sequence goes on from JAFDYV010000006.1 coordinate 232,126, forward strand.
AAAGTTGTAACGATAAAAAATGAAGTATTCAAGGCAAATGACTCTAAGAAAACCTCGCCTTTCTTTAGACCAATCAAACTTTTGACGGACTTCTTTGTTTCATGGTCGATTGTTATCGAGACAAAATCACTTTTCTTTGAATTGGCGTAAAGTAAAATTGATTTGGAACCCAGATGAACCCCACCAATAAGGTCTTTTTGGGAACCACGATCCGGCAGCAGAACTGCGCCAAGCGGAGTCATCTCAAAGTTTGGGGCGAGTACAAACGGCAACACTTTTTCTTTACCTCCGATGAGAAGTACCTTTTGAAATGGAAACTTTGAAGTTTCGAGAAAAAGTAAATCAGACGATCGATTTATGAATTCCTTTTCTACATCCGACTGAGCCAAGATTTGCTGGCTAAAAACAGAGATTGAACGGAAGAATATAGGCAAGAGAAAAATCCAGGCTGCTTTCGAAAACCGAGACATGTCAGAAATTAGTTAGTTCTTCTATTCTTCTTTTCAACCTCCCCTTGGGCAAAAAGTTGTTTTCTAACGTAGGGGCAAATGGAATGGCGGTGTCCAGGCTCGCTTCGCGCATCACCGGTGCATCCAAATCTTGGAAACAATGTTCACTGATCCAAGCCGCTATCTCGGCACCAATGCCACCGGTAAGGGTATCTTCGTGGAGCACCAAAACTCTTCCGGTTTTTTTTACGGTAGTTGCAACAGCCTCTTTGTCCCACGGCAGCAAGGTGCGCAAGTCCAACACATCGGCACTCACGTCCGGCATACTAGCCAATATTTCCTTTGCCCAATGCACACCCATGCCATAGGTGATAATAGATAAATCCGCACCCTCGCTCACCAACTTGGCTTTACCAATTTCAATTGTATAGTAATCATCTGGTATCTCATCCTTCACAGATCGATACAACAGCTTGTGCTCGAAGTATAAATACGGGTTGGGATCCTCTAGTGCTGCGCACAACAGGCCTTTGGCATCATACGGGTTAGAGGGGTACACGATTTTCAAACCGGGCGTGTGAAAAAACCATGCTTCATTGCTCTGAGAGTGAAAAGGCCCAGCAGCCGTGCCGGCTCCCGTAGGCATGCGCACTACCACATCGGCAGGCTGGCCCCAGCGCCAATGTATTTTTGCCAAGTTATTTACAATCTGGTTAAAACCCTCCGTCACAAAATCAGCGAACTGCATCTCCACCATCGCCTTCATGCCTTTGATAGAGAGACCCAGGCCTGAACCAATAATGGCTGCTTCGCAAAGCGGAGTATTGCGCACCCTGTCTTTACCAAATTTCTGCACAAAGCCTTCGGTGATTTTAAACACACCACCATACTCAGCAATGTCTTGACCCATCAGCACTAAATTGTGATGTCGTTCCATGCTCTGGCGCAACCCATCGCTAATAGCATCGATAAATCGCTTTTCTGTTTTGTTTTGTGACTGCGGTGAAATAATAGTTTGTTCAAAAGGCGCATAAACGTCCGCCAACTCCGTTTGGGTATTGGCTTCTGGATGTGTTTCTTCAAACGCCACCGCTAAACCATCTTCAATTTCTTTTTTGATTCTCTTTCGCGTGGCATCAATGGTTTTCTGATCAAGCACTTCCTCTTTGAGCAAATACTTTTCGTAGTTATCGAGCGGGTCTTTTTTCGCCCAGGTATCCATCAAGTCTTTGGGTACATACTTGGTGCCGCTGGCCTCTTCGTGGCCTCGCATGCGGAATGTGATGCACTCCAACAAAATGGGTCTAGGTTTCTTGCGGAGTGTTTCGGCTAGCGTCTTTACGGTATCATACACCTCCAATACATTGTTACCATCTACCTGCACACCTTCAATTCCATAACCGATTGCTTTGTCAATAAACTGCTTGCAACGAAACTGCTCGCTACTAGGTGTACTCAATCCATACCCATTATTTTCCACCACGAAGATCACCGGCAAGTCCCATACAGCCGCAACATTTACTGCTTCGTGAAAATCGCCTTGACTGGTGCCACCATCGCCATTAAAAACCACAGTCACCTTGTTTTCTTTTTTTAGTTTGGTGGCCAGTGCAATTCCGTCTGCCACACCATTTTGTGGGCCCAAGTGCGAGATCATGCCCACAATGTGGTGCTCGTTGGTGCCAAAGTGAAACGAGCGGTCACGTCCTTTGGTGTAGCCCATCATCGTGCCCTGCCATTGCGCAAACAATCTGTCAAAAGGCATGTCTCTACCCGTGAAGACGCCCAAGTTGCGGTGCATTGGTAAAATGTATTCATCTTTCTCAAGCGCTGCGGTGATGCCTACGGATATCGCCTCTTGCCCGATGCCACTAAACCATTTGCTGATTTTGTTTTGACGAAGCAGGATGAGCATCTTCTCTTCGATCATGCGGGGCTTCAACAGCCGCTCGTACAAATGGATGAGCGTTTCGTTGCTGTATTTCTTGCGGGAAAATTTCATTGCGAAAAGATAAAAATCAAAGGTAATAGTTTTATGGCACGAACATTATGAAAGACTATTGTAAAAATGAAAGCAAGAAAACCGCTGATAGGTAACACCACAAAGCTGTAAAAATCAAGTGAACAGACGTTTCAAATGTTTTGCCGCGCCATAGCTGAGGTGAGTACACAAACAATTGAAAAAACAATCTAAATAGCCAAAAAATAAATAGCCCAAGTGAGATCATCTTTCCTAAATGGGTTGATACAAGTTCCGTAGAAGCTACCAAACATAACATACCCATCAGGAAAACGACAAATGCAATAAAAAATGTATGCACCTGCATAATCTGTTTGTTAATCAGGCTGAGTGATTGAAGTTCGACTTTCCAGTTAAATCGTTTGGGAAAACCAATGTGAATGACGGACAGAACCATCAACAGCGCTCCAGTTATTCTAATATGTGTTTCCATTCTTTGATAGCTCAAAAATCTTGACAAATGGTGTGAATGTATCTTGTGACCTAACCACTAGGCCAACTTCGTCAAAATTTTTTATCCATGTATGTAGCGCTAAGAAATGAAAGAACCCAACGTTATACCCGAGAAAATTTACAAAATCTCGTAAGTGCTCTACGATAATGATTTTTCCGGTAGGCTTGATGGAAGCTTTTAATGATTTCAAAAAAACAACGCGCTCCTCATCGCTTCTTATTTCATGAGCAGCAAAAATCAAAAAAATAACATCGACCGAGTTTTCTTCGAGCGGGACTTTATCGGTTGCAATCAATTCCGTTGTCGGAGGCGATGGATATAAGTTGCGAGCCCTTTCAATACTTATTTCCGTGTGCTTTAAGGGATTGTAGAAATCCATAACCCGATGTTGGGCATTTGGGTAAAGTGATCGAATGATGGCAGTAGTCTCATCGAAACCTGCATGGATGTTTACAATTTTTTCTGCCGATACAGGTCGAAGCCAATCAAAGGAATAAAAATCGGAATAATCATAAATATAAAATGATACAAAAAGCGAAATGAGCATGATTATCGAAATCAGTATAGAAATCCACAAAAGCCAAGTCGTTAAAAAGTTTAACAGCAAAGCGAGAAATAATAATACACTAACCAACGAAAAGGCAATTACAAAAAAATGCCAATTGAATCGAATGATGTTTAGCACCCCTTGAAATGGCTTCCTTCTTATCCTTTCCATTTCTCTACTTTACCCTTTTTCCAATAGTACGGGATGTTCTCTACCAAAAACGCATTCGCTAGAGTTACGCTCCTGAGTCCGAGCGATTGAACAAAACCAACTTGATGCTTAATCACTTCAACTGCGATGGGCTCCCAATGTTGCCGCACTCCTTCTATCGTCAGCACTTCCTTCGATTCAACCTTGAAGGTAAATGTAAACGGCAGTGGCCCTGTAAACCGTCTGGCTTCTCTCCAATCTGTAAACGGAGAACCAATAGGCAGCTGTATTATTGAGTGACCTTGGCTAACTTCGATTTCGATAAATGAATTCTTTGAATAAATATGTAGAGTGTTAATTCCCTTTGTCATTTCAATATCAGTAGTCCGGTAACTGTAGTGCGTGAAGATGTTTCCGAAAAATGATATCTTGGAATTATTTGTTTCAGATTTCAAAATGTACAATCCCCTTAGTCGTCTGCCTTCTAAATTGGTGTAACGGACAAACACTCGAAACCCGGCCAAAATAAAATCATTGCCCATGAAGGTAGGGAAACCTTTTGGGCGAAGGTCTCTTGTCTTTACAATCGCGATAGCTACAAATGCCCATTCGTTCTTGAACGTATCGAGTTCCAGGCAAGCAGGAATCAATGGTTGCAGCTCCTGTTTTTTAACTGCATATGTGAGCACAAGCGAACTCTCAAAAAATGTTTCAACCGCAAAAGGATGATTTTTAAGTGAAAACACTCAGATGCTGATTTGTTTTTTCAATAAAAATTCATTCACAAATACCATCATCAAAAATAAAAATGCGAATAAAGCATTCCATTTTCCAAACAGTAACAAATCTGAGGCAAGTACGAATTCGATGACATTCATGACACTCACAATCACTATCTGAAAAATAGTGCACCACCGCGATTGGATTCCGCTTACAATCCAAACGAACACCAACACCTCAGAAAAGCCAATTGCTTTTGTAAGAAGCCACGAACAATCCTCACCTAAAATTCGGGCAACAATTTGCTGATGCCGTGGCACAAAGTTCAATACTTTGTAGAAAAGTCCGTTTACAAGCCAAACTAGGCTTATGGCAATAGTTAGTACGCGTTGATAAGACGAGAAGGTCACACCACTTTTTCACCTACCATTTCCACATCCGGCTTGCTCTCATCGGTCAACGCCACTTTACCGCGTTCATTGCGCGTGATGCGAGAGTAAAGCGACAAATTCTTATCAAATAAAAATCGGAAGAAGAGTTTTGTCCATGATTGGTGTGCCTGCAAGGAATCATAATAAGGTGCCGCGGCTTTTTTCAATTGCGGAAGTTTATTCCAAGGCACACTGGGAAAGTCATGATGCTCGTTGTGATAACCCACGTTAAACGCCAACGTGTTTAGAGGTCCATAATAGCTGTACGTTTCTTGATTTTCATCAAGCGTCAAATAGTGTTCTTGTATCCATCGCGCGCCCAGCGGGTGCAAACCCACCGAAAAAAAGAAACTGATCAACATAAACACCAAAGCCTGCGGGCCGAAGAAGTATACAATAGCGATATCAAATGCAACTTGCGCTACCCAGTTGGTAACAATCCATCCATCTACGGGCTTTATCTCGCGCAAGCGAAAGGTTCTAAACACTTGGAAGAACGGATACAGCAATAACCAAAACGCCTTGCCAATGGTTGAATTGTTAAACAACCGCGCTTCCCAAAAATCTGGCAAATCCGCATCCAACTCATGCACACCTTGAAATGAGTGGTGCTTAATGTGATACCGTTCAAAAGAAATGGCAGATGGAAATACGTGGGGCATATTGGCGACAATAGCTGCAATTCTATTTAACGCTTTGTTTTTAAACAGCAACTGGTGCGAACATTCGTGAATCATTACAAATAGTGCATGGTTGAAGAAAGCACCAACCAAGTAGGCAACCAACACCACCATCCACCAAGGGCTGTCTTTCAAAAAGTATCCCATCGCCACCATTCCCCCAACCAACCCAAGTATCGCCACAAGCGTCAACGGATTTTTGCCCATCAGTTGTTTCACTTCGGGATGCGCCTTGAGAATTTTAGCCGTTCTGATGCGGTGCGGTTCGGGGCTATTTGAAAAACGAAATTGGTTAACCATATGCTTTGCTTACAGAATACAAAATTAGCGAATTGCATCGGATGTGCGACAAAGTTTGTTTGCAGAAACGATGACTTGTGTACTCTTGTTGAACCAACTGATAACAACGAACTAATTCATTAAACGCGCCACGATCGTCCTGTTTTTTCCGTCCAAGTCTTGTATTATCTCAACCAAAAAACCAGCCTTTGAAAAAAGATTAACCGTGGGCTCAGCTTGTTTCGGGTTGATTTCTGCCACCACCATACCGTTAGGGTTTAGCCATTTCTTACCCTTTTGGGCTAGCGCCTTGTAAAACGCTAGCGGGTCATCGTTGGGCACAAATAAGGCTAAGTGGGGTTCGTAAGCTAAAACAGTTTCGTCCATCGTGCTTTTCTCTTGATCTAAAACATAGGGTGGGTTACTTACTAAAAAATCAAAGTTACCAATTGGTTGAGTGTCGTCTTGTAAGAAATCGTGCACCCGAAAAGTAACATCCGCTTGCAGTAGATCGGCATTTTTTTTTGCTATGTCAAGTGCCTCCTCTGAAATGTCAATTGCTAATACGCGGAGATCAGGATTATTTAACTTAAGTGAAATGGCGATACACCCACTACCCGTACCGACATCGAGTACCGAGGCAGCACTATTGCAGACTGTGGTCACGTAGTTGACGATAGTTTCTGTTTCCGGACGTGGGATCAACACCGATGGCGTGACTAAAAATTGTCTATTGGCAAACCATGCCGTTTGCGTGATATGCTGGATGGGTTCGTGTCGGTTGATTCTCTTAATCATTTCGGAAAAATCAGTTTCGTCCATTTTCAATATTCTGTCTGCCATGATGTCCGCACGTGATAGACCGAACTTCCATTGAAAAAGGTACTCGATAATTGCCTTTGCTTCGGCCTTGTCGGGAAGTGAAATTTGCTCTAACACCTTCGAAAACAACTCTTTTGATTTCACAATCATTCGTTCAACTTTGCAATGTTACTGAAACAAGATGATACCCGAGGAATTTTATATGGGCAGGGCTTTGGAATTGGCACGGTTAGGGTCCGGCTACGTAAGTCCAAATCCCTTGGTGGGTTGTGTCATCGTTGTGGACAACAAAATTATTGGCGAGGGTTGGCATCACTCATTTGGGTCAGCTCATGCCGAAGTAAACGCGATTCATTCAGTTGGCGATCAATCACTGTTAAATGGTGCCACTTTATTTGTGAATTTAGAACCATGCAACCATCATGGCAAAACACCTCCATGCACCGACTTGCTAATCAGCAAAAAAATCAAACGAGTTGTTATTGGTAATGCTGATAGTAATCCTGTCGTGGCGGGACAGGGGATAAAAAAATTGCAAGATGCCGGTATCGATGTTACTTGTGGGGTGCTAGAAAAGGAAAGCAGGTACTTAAATCGATTCTTTCTCACCTTTCATGAAAAGAAAAGGCCTTATGTCATTTTGAAATGGGCCGAAACATCTGACGGTTTTATTGCAAAATCCAATTACGATTCAAAGTGGATTAGCAATCAGTATTCGCGTCAACTCGTACACAAGTTAAGAAGCGAGGTAGATGCGATTTTGATTGGAGGGAAAACCGCTTTGGTGGACAACCCCAGTTTAACCACGCGAGACTGGACCGGGCATGACCCGAAAAGAGTGGTGATTGATCGTTTTTTGAAATTGTCCGAATCATTGAAAATCTTTTCTGATGGCAAGGAAACCACCGTGTTAAACGAAATCAAACACTTTCAAATCAGAGCTACTTTTTTCGAACGGATAGCCTCCGATGCCTCGAACGAAATTTTGAAAATCTTGTATCAAAAAAATATCCTCTCAATTTTGTTAGAGGGTGGTCGCCACACACTTTCAAAATTTATCGACTCAAAATCCTATGATGAAGCAATTATATTTCAATCCCAGCGCATATTTAAGTCAGGAATTGAATCACCACATTTGACCGATAAATCACAGCATTTTTTCGTCCCACCGGTAGATGAGTTTCGACATTTAATCCAATAAAAAAAGCCCCTGATATAGGGGCTTTATTTTTGGTATAAAA
>JAFDYV010000007.1 GCA_018267275.1 Bacteroidota bacterium
TTTTATACCAAAAATAAAGCCCCTTTTTCAGGGGCTTTTTTTATCTTCTCGAGGAGTTGTGTATAAATGACTCAATTTCATATAAGATATTCTCGACAACACTACTCGGTGTGACATATGGTGGTGTGACATATAAAATGTTGCCAAGCGGACGCAATAGAATATCTCTCGACAAGAAACGACGGTAAATTTCTTTTCGCAATGGATTTTGATAGGAAGTGGCACTCGATGATTCAAGTTCTAATGACAAAATACATCCTAGGCGCTGTGCACTCTTTAGCCGATTATCAGTTTGCCGGTACCTTAAAGCAAAGTCGTTAAAGGAATGGCTGATTCGATTAATGCTATTCTGGCACTCAGCGGAAAGTAAGATTTTGATACTCGCATTTGCTGCCGCGCATGACATTGGGTTGCCGGTGTATGAATGACCATGGTAGAAAGTCTTATTTGCAGAACTATCTCGAAAGACTTCTTCAATTCGTCTTGAACAACTGGTGGCACCCAACGGCAATGCACCTCCAGTCAACCCCTTTGACATGGCGATCAAATCGGGAGATATTTTAAGATAATCACTGGCAAAATTTTTACCCGTCCGTCCAAATCCAGTAAAAACTTCATCAGCAATACACACCACTCCCTGATCGCGCGCTATTGCCATCAGTTCATCAAGGACCTCTGGCCGATAAATTCGCATGCCTGAAGCGCCTTGCACTAAGGGTTCGAAAATAAAGACGCCAACATCGCCTTTGCAGACCAACTTTTTGAACTGCTCAATCACCTGGTTTTCTTTTTCTTGGCTTGGGAATTCGATGAACTCCACGGAAAACAAATACGGGTTAAATGGAGTGATAAAGACATCGCGTGCACCGACTGACATTGAACCAAAAGTGTCTCCATGGTAAGAGCCTTCGATGGCAATCACTTTCTTTTTATTGGTAATATTTTGATTGTACCAAAACTGGATCGCCATTTTCAATGCAACTTCAACAGCCGTGCTGCCATTGTCTGATAGAAAAATCTTCGATTGATTTTTTGGAAGTATCGACAGTAGGTTTTCGGCTAACTCTATGGCAGGTTCGTGTGTGAATCCTGCAAACATTACGTGTTCGAGTTTATGCGCTTGCTCGGCTATGGCCTTTGCAATGGTAGGGTGACTGTGGCCATGCAAATTCACCCACCATGATGAGATTGCGTCAACGATCTTTCTACCATCATGGGTATGGAGATAAACCCCCTCGGCTGATGTGATGAGTAATGGATCGTCTTCGCCAAATGCCGTAAATGGATGCCAAAGATATTGCTTATCGCGTTCTTGTAAAGTCATTTCAATGGGTTATAGCTTGTGTTGTATTTTTTCAGCGTATCGATTGATGACTTCATTATTTATCTCCCTTTCTTGTTTGATGTGCCAAATAATTTTGTAACCCGAGTGTTTTAGAATTATTCTCTCACTTTCAGGATTGGAGGGGCCGTTGAAAATAATGCCTGCTACTGGTAGGTTCATTTGCTTTAACAGGTTTACTGTGAGCAACGTATGATTGATGCTGCCCAAATAAAGATTTGAAACCAAAATAATTGGACACTTGAATTGTTTAGCCAAGTCAATGACAAAGTCATGGTCGTTGAGTGGCACCAGGCACCCGCCCGCACCTTCGATGATGAGATTTTTGTCGGTGCTCGGTAAAATAATTTTTGACTTTTCTATTTCAACGCCATCGATTTTTGCCGAAGCGTGTGGTGATGCCGGTGTATTCAAACAGTAAGCCTCCGGGTGTGTTTTGGTGCCGGGCACCAATGACGCAATCGTATCTGAGTCTCGCGGCATGCCCGATTGAATGGGCTTCCAATAATCGGCATTTAATGCTCGGCACAGAATTGCGGACACGAGTGTCTTGCCAGAATCTGTACCAATGGCGGTGACAAAGTAATTCATAGGTTTGTTGCTGCTGTTGTTGCTAGTTACAAGCCGAAAGTTACAGAACTAAATGCCCGCAGGTTTTGGCTCTCAATCAATGTTTCGTAAAAATGTGAATTGAGTGGGTGGAATGCAAAAGCAAGAATGAATTATCAAGCTTTGTCAATTACTTTGGAATGAATTGATCGTTTTTACCAACAAATCGATTTCTGCTTCAGTATTAAAGGCGTGCAAGCACACGCGTAAGCGCTCGGTGCCAGTTTTTACCGTAGGAGAGCGAATACCTTTACAATCAATCCCTTGCGCAAACAATAATTTTGTCAGTTGCATCACTGCTTGGTTACCCGGAATAAGTATAGATTGGATGGCTGATTGGCTCTCAATTTTTTCGAATTGTAGACTTTCACTTTTCTTAAGATAGCTTTGGATGCGTTGCTGCAAGATGCTTTGAAGATGTGCATTGTTTTGAATGAACAGAAATGCGTGTTTGATTGCAAGCAAACTGTGCGGGGGCATGGCGGTGGAATAGATGAATGGTCTGGCGAAATTGATGAGATAATTCCGCAATGTTGCAGAGCCGGCCACGCAAGCACCGTGTGCGCCTATTGCCTTGCCAAAAGTGTATATGCGGATGGCGATTTTATCGGCAACTTGTTGATCGATGGCGAGGCCGCTACCGTTTTTTCCGTAGCTGCCGGTGCTGTGGGCTTCGTCTAAAATAATAGTGGCATTGTATTTTTCTGATAGCGTGGTGAGTTCAAGCAAAGGGCAAAAATTGCCATCCATTGAGTAAAGAGATTCTACTGCAATGAATTTTCTGCCAGTCGCTGATTTAAGTTTTTCTTCCAGCTGGGTTAGGTTGTTGTGGGCAAAGGAGATGCGCGTGGCTTTGCTCAGACGCATTCCATCATGCATACAGGCATGCACCAGTTCATCATACAAAATTGTGTCGCCTGCTTGTGGAATGCACGATAGCACCGCTTGGTTGGCCGCATAACCAGAACTAAAGAGTAATGTGTTTTCGCTTTGAAAAATTTTAGAAAGAAAAGCTTCTACCTCCTCAGCCAAAGCGCTGTTGCCAGCCAGCAAGCGCGACCCCGTGGCGCCATTGTATGGTGGTGCTAATTCTTGTAAATCTTTGATGACCGCCTGGTGAATTTCTGCTGAACGTGCTAACCCAAGGTAGTCGTTAGAGACAAAATCTATTTTTAGGTTGGCGTGCTGGAGTTCGCGTAGGCCTCCTTTTTCATTCCGTGTGTCAAGCTGATGCTGAAGCCAGCCTTGTAAATCGTTCATTACTTACCGCGCGATTTTTCCAGCATATCCCACATAGACGATGGTATTGCTTCTAAATGACTGAACTCGCCACCGCTGCGCAACCATTCTCCACCATCGATGGTGATCACTTCGCCATTGATGTAGGCGGAAAAATCTGATAAAAGATAGGCGGCTAAGTTTGCGAGTTCTTGGTGATCGCCTACGCGCTTGAGCGGGACTCGTTCAGTTGGGTCGAATTTTTTTACAAGGTCACCGGGCAGCAGGCGGCTCCAAGCACCTTCTGTTGGAAAAGGGCCCGGAGCAATCGCATTACTTCGAATGTTAAACTTTGCCCACTCTACGGCAAGTGAGCGGGTAAGTGCCAGCACGCCAGCCTTGCCACAAGCTGATGGCACTACGTAGCCAGAGCCCGTCCACGCATAGGTGGTGACAATATTGAGAAAGACGCCTGGTTGTTTTTTTGCAATCCAGTGCTTGCCTGCAGCAAGTGTCATGTAGTAAGTTCCTTTTAAAACAATATCTACCACAATATCGAATGCGCGATGAGAGAGACGCTCTGTAGGGCTGATGAAGTTGCCCGCTGCATTGTTTAGCACACCGTGAACGGCACCAAAAGTGGCCTCGGTTTGCCGGAGCACGTTTTCTATTTCTTCATACTTGCGAATATCGCATGCCACTGGCAACACCTTGCCACCCGTTGCATCGCTTAGCTCAGCCGCACTTTTTTCGAGCACATCCATTTTACGACTGGTGATTACCAGGTTGGCACCCAACTCCAGCAAATATTTGCCCATTGATTTTCCCAAGCCGGTGCCACCACCTGTGATGATAATTGTTTTGTCTTTGAATGTATGGGGTTGAAGCATGCCTTGCATTTGCAAAAGATTTGAGAGGTGAGAAATGAAGTTTGAAAGATATTGTGATGGAAAGGTACTAGGTTCTTGATTTTTAGCAAAAGTTTGTTGACGTAGATTTCGTTTTTGAGAGAATAAAACTGGTTAGGTTTTTAGTATCGCCCTTTCGATATTTGTCCAACCAATTTTTTAAACTATGAATAAGGTATTTTTTATTGTTGTTGCGATGATGGTATTATCGTCTTGCGTGGTAAGCAAGAAGAAATTTGATGATATGTTGGCCCAAAAGATTAAGGCCGAGGGCGACTTGGTAGACAAAAACAAAGAGTTAGACAAAGTCAATGCATCGCTGAACGAGCTGAATGAATCAATCAAGAAGATGCAACAAGATACTGCCAACTTGAATGCGATCTATCGCGCCAATCAAAAGAAATTGAGCAGTCTGAACCAAGAATACGGTCAGCTGAATGCCAACTATAAAAATCTGCTGACGAATAGCGGCAAATTGAATCGCGACATTTCGCAACAGCGCGACCAACTGCTGGCAATTCAAGAGAATTTGGATAAGACACGCAGGCAAAATGATTCGTTGAGCACCAGCTTGCAGGAACGCGAAAAGAAGGTGAAGGAGTTGGAGCAGGTATTGGCGAACAAAGACAAGGCTGTTCAGAGTCTAAAGAATAAAATCAGTAATGCCTTGCTCAACTTTAAAGAGAATGACCTGACGGTAAAAGTCAAAAATGGTAAGGTGTATGTGTCGCTTTCTGAGCAGTTGCTGTTCGCCTCTGGCAGCATTGTGGTGGATAAAAAAGGTGAAGGGGCCTTGCAGCAATTGGCCAAAGCGCTAAAAGATCAAAAAGACATTCAGATGATGATTGAGGGCCACACCGACAATGTTCCCATCTCGAAAAAATCTACGTACATGGAAGATAACTGGGACTTAAGCGTGTTGCGGGCTACTTCAATTTCAAAGATTTTGATTGATGCAGGAATGTCACCTAAGCAGATTACCGCTGCGGGAAAAGGTGAGTTTTCGCCATTGGCAGCGAACGACAATGCAGCAAACAAGCAAAAGAACCGGAGGACCGAAATCATTGTAACACCAAATCTTGATGAACTATTCAAGATATTGGATGCGAACTAATTTTTTTGATCAATAACGAATAGACATAATCATGAAACATCTAGTTTTTGTGTTCGCCATTTTCTTTTGCGGCCATGCTCAAGCGCAAACTTTTGAAGGGGTAGTGAAATGGTCGGTGAAAGGAGATGTTAAAGATCCGCAGATGAAGGCACAAATGGAGCAAGCGCAACGGCAAATGGCAGACCCTGCCAACCAAGCCCGCATGAAAGCTGCCATGGAAAAAATGAATGACCCGCAAATGAAAGCTTTGATTGAGTCAAACCCGCAATTGAAAGCACAAATGGAAAATATGATGAAGATGGCACAAGGTGGTGGTGGAATGGAATCAATGGTTCCAAAAAGCTTGGTATGCAAAGCTAAGGGTGGTAATATGCTCACGATTATCGAGGGCGGGATGATGCCCATGGAAACGCTTTACCAAAGCGCAGCCAATAAAACCTTCTTAATCAACAGAAAAGATAAAACGTACTCGGTGGCCGCGAGTGCCGGTGCCAGTGGTACGGAGCCAAAGAGTTCAAACACGGAGGTCTCTGTCAAGAAGACAAGCGAAACCATGAAGATTCTCAATTACACGTGTACTAAGTATGTGGCTACGGTAAAAATGGGCTCGCAGGTGGTTGATCAAATTGTTTGGACAACAACTGAGATCAAAGATTTCGACTTGGCTTCTTTGCGTAAGCAACGATTTGGTCGAGGTCAACAGTTTTTTTACGAGGGCATCGAGGGTGTGCCAATGCGAATGGAAATGATGATGCCGCAAGTAAACTTAACGTTTGAGGTAACAGAGATTAAACGGGAATCGGTGCCCGCGAGTGAATTTACCATACCCACCGACTTTAAAGAAGTGCCAATGCCATTTGGAGGCAACTAGACTTACAAAAAAGCCCCAATTTTGGGGCTTTTAAATTTTACACTTTTGAAACCTTAAGCTTCGTAGGCTTTTGCCGCTTTGGTGCCTGCCACTCTTCGTAACCCAATATTTTCATCATACTTTCGCTTGTTTGCTCCGGGGCAAACAGTTCGGTAGAGATTTCACCGTCTTCATTTCTATCAATAAGAACATGCTTCGGTGCGGGTATGAGGCAATGCTGAATGCCGCCATAACCACCTAGCGACTCTTGGTACGCACCCGTGTGGAAGAAGCCAATGTACAGAGGCTCTTCATCGTTAATCATGGGCAAAAACACTTCGCCCGTGTGTGCTTCCGAATTATAGTAGTCTTGACTATCGCAAGTCAAGCCGCCAATGTTGATTTTATGATAAGGATCGTCCCACTTGTTAAGTGCCATCAAAATATACTTCTGATTCATGCCCCACACATCGGGCAGGTGCGTGATGAACGAACCATCAATCATGTACCAAAGTTCTTTATCGTTCTGCAGTTTTTGATCAACCACAGAATACAACACGGCTCCACTCTCAGCTACGGTGAAACTTCCGAACTCGGTGAAGATATTGGGTACCGGCACGTTATTCTTTTCACAAATCCATTTGATGTTCTCGACAATCTGCTCGATCATGTACTTGTAATCGTACTGAAATGTGAGTGACTGTTTTACCGGAAATCCGCCACCGATGTCAATTGAATCCAGCGTATCGCAAACCTTTTTCAACTCGCAGTACTTAAAAATAAAGCGGCTCAATTCACTCCAGTAGTACGCAGTATCTTTAATGCCCGTGTTAATAAAGAAGTGCAGCAGCTTTAGCGAAGCTTTGCTGCTGGAGGCAATCTTTTCTTTGTACAGCGTGTTGATGTCGTTGTAACGAATACCCAAGCGCGAAGTGTAAAACTCGAATTTAGGTTCTTCATCTGCTGCTACACGGATACCTACCTGGTAAGGCCGGTTGACATTTTTTTCGTACGTGTCAATTTCCGTTAGATTGTCTAAAATCGGAATGCAATTAAAACCATCGTTGAGCAAATCGGTGATGTGCTGGCGATAGGGTGCCATTTTGTAACCATTGCAAAGAATAAAAGTTTCTTTAGTGATTTTGCCGCGGCCATAAAGTGTTTTCACAATGGGTATGTCAAAGGCCGAAGAGGTTTCGATGTGCACGTTGTTCTTCAGCGCCTCTTCCAGTACAAAGTCGTAGTGCGATGACTTTGTGCAGTAGCAATATGTGTAGTTGCCTTTGTATTTAAACCGCTCCATCGCATTTTTGAAGGCCGCCTGCGCAAAACGGATGTTTTCTGAAATCTTCGGTAGGTACGTGATTTTGGTAGGGGTGCCGTAAGCTTTGATGATATCCATCAATGGTACATCATTGAAAAGCAATTCATGTTCACGTACTTTGAATTCGCGTTGTGGAAATTCGAAGGTTTGCTCAATCAACTCGCGGTAGCTCTTCATTGTGGGTTATCGCATTACAGGGTAAACGAAGTTTTTGGCTTAAAAAAAGACTCCAAAAGTGAGATAATTTTGCCATCTTTGCAATATCAATACTGTATGAGAGTCCGAGTTTTTGTTACTTCTTTCTCTGTTGCCCACGCGCTGCCCGATTTCTGAGGGAACCCGTCAACGTTTTGTTTGTCAGAGTCACTTTAAGCAGTCAGGTCAGTTTATTTTAAGCGAATTTTTGTGAAAGGGAAAGAAATCAAAATCATTGAAGTAAAATCCGAAATCGGTGCCGGAACACGTGGCGCAAGCCTTGGTGTTGAGGCAATGAAAATTGCCAGCCTGGATTTGAAATCAGATTTGTTTAGGAAATACGACTCCATTGAAGTGGAGAACGTAAACGAACTTTTATTTGATGGTGCCGAGCACGCCTATGCGAAGTTTATTGATGGTGTTCTGATTATGGAAGAGCGCGTATGCTTAGAGGTATACGAGCAGATTTTTGATGATTATTTTCCATTGATTATGGCGGGTGATCACTCAACCGCTTACGGCACCATTGCAGGAATTAAAAAAGCAAATCCCAAAAAGCGGCTGGGAGTGATTTGGATTGATGCCCATGCCGATATCCACACTCCGTTTACAACCCCTTCAGGCAACATGCACGGCATGCCGTTGGCCATGGCTTTGGATATTGACAATTTGGAATGCAAAGTGAACGACCCAAGAGGTGAAACGCTGGATTACTGGGAGCAAATTAAAAACGTGGGCATGCAGGGTGCCAAAATTTATCCTGAAGACTTGGTGTACATTGCCGTGCGCGATTTTGAGAAACCCGAGAACTACCTCATCAATAAATACAACATTAACTTCATTGAAGTAGAGGATGTAAAAAAGCTTGGCGCTGAAAACATAGCCCACAAGGCGTTGAAGATGCTGGAGCACTGTGATTTGATTTACGTGTCTTTTGATGTGGATAGTATCGACAGCCGTTTCTCTACCGGCACGGGCACGCCAGTGCCTAATGGATTGACTGTGGAGGAAGCCAAGGTATTGAATGCAGAGCTTTGCAAGGATCCGCGTGTGTGCGCATGGGAAATTGTGGAAGTGAACCCTACACTCGATACCGAGAATAGGATGGCCGAAAGCGCTTTTGAAATATTGGAAGCTTCGGCTAAGTCAATTGAAACACGACCTGTGATGGCAGAGTGATATGAATCTGCTTGATTGGAAAATGCAATCGGCCGATGGCCTCAATTATGAGGTCTCGTCAGCCGATTTTTTTACGTGGGTTCGATTGTCGGATTCGTATGGTAAGTTTGCAACCAGCCAAAGTGATGGTGTCAAGGTGCATTTCAAGCGGAAACGGAAATTCTTTCCCGCCACTGCTACCATTGAAACGGACGGTAAGCAAATTGGAAACATCAAGTCTTGGTTAGTTTGGCACCGCATTGAATTATAAGGCAAGCGATATTCTATCTCGCCCAAAATATTTAAGGGCACATTAGTCCTAAAGAACGCGGAGGGTGAACCGTTGTTGGAGAGGCGAATGCCAAAGTTAGCTGACCGGGGCGTGGGCAAGATTGAGAGTTCCATATCGGCAGACGAACATCAAATTGCCAAGTTGGTTCCACTTTTGTTTTACGCTCCAGTGTTGGGACAGTCTTCCGCGATGTTGTTTTTAGGAGTTGCCAGCTTGGTAAATGTCGTTAATATCTTTCGCCTGATTTGGTAAGACCTTCATATCCCTACAGATTTTTTTCCTGTTTTTATCACTCTAATTGTTTCGCGAACTGCTATCGCGGGTAGCGTTGATTTGTTCTTGTTTAAATACTCTGTCACCATTTTTTTGTGATGCTTTACCAAGCTGCGCAGAAGCCAGGAAATAGCTTTCGTAATTAGAATTTCCTTTTCATACTTCAGTCGGTCGATGTTGGCAAGCGCCACTTCAGCCAATTTTTTCTCATGATGCCTTCTTACCGGTGAACATAGGAGTACTAATGAAGCTCTTCGCTTATTGATGTTATTGCTTTTTGAAAGCTTGATCAGTAGTTTTTTCCAATCGCGCCACTGCCGAGGCAGCTCGTCTGCGGTGTAGCTGCCCGTGCAAAGTGAATCGACAA
The DNA here is from genome assembly GCA_018267275.1 of Bacteroidota bacterium. Classification (GTDB taxonomy): domain Bacteria; phylum Bacteroidota; class Bacteroidia; order Cytophagales; family Cyclobacteriaceae; genus ELB16-189. The sequence continues at coordinate 9,651 of JAFDYV010000007.1, forward strand.
GCGCCCAACCTTGGATATAGTTAAGCCATTGGTCAAAGATCGCAGGTTTGAAATTGCGCTGAGCTGGTTTCGATACATCTAAGATCATACCCGCAATCATCTTCTCAGTCCCACTTCTACCCTTTACCAAGCTGGAAATTACGGTTTTGAATTCGCGCGGGCTTAAATTTAGATTATCGCGCATCCATCCTTTTGCAATTCTCCGCAGCGTTGGGTTGTCAATTGCGTACTTGGGGTACTTGTTACCGAGGTAGCGATCTAAGAAAGTGTGTTGGGTGGGTGTGCCGGAGTTGGCATGAATGGCCTCTAAAATTTCTTGATGGTGCCGATTCATTTCTTTGCCGAACCGTAATACTCGCAAACTTTGTTCATCACACAATCGGGGCATTTAGGGTTTGTGGGCCGGCAGGTTTCGCGGCCGAGGAAAGAAATGGCCATACCTGCGTCCCAATCTTTAGCATCCAACGCATCCATGATTTGCTTTTCGATTTTCTTTGGGTCAGTGCCCTGGGCAATACCCAGCCGTGGCGCTACGCGTACAACATGTAGGTCTACAATCACGCCTTCCGCTGGTAGCCCCATCTCACGCAAAATCACGTTCGCAGATTTTCTGCCGATGCCAGGGAGTTCTGTCAATGCTTCTAAGTTGGTAGGTATTTTCTTGTTGTCTTTGATTTGTGCTGCGATGGCCATTAGCCAATTGGTTTTGTTTCGGAAATTACGCACACTGCTGATTTGCCGTTGAATTGATTCGGCATCAGCTTTGGCGAGCGCTTTCATGTCGGGGAAGGTGGTAAAAAATTCTGGCGCCAGCTTGTTGATATGCCGATCGGAGTCTTGTGCGGACAGCACAACCATTACCAACAGCTCGTAAGCATTGTTGTATGCGAGCGGATGTTTTTTGTCTTTGTACTTTTTGAGAAGAGGTTGTATTGCTTTTTTCCAATTGGTGGCCATGGGTGTTGTGTTTGGTGAAAGAAAGTTAAGGAATAATTCGTTTGTCAATCAAGCCATCAAAACCTTCTGATAAGTTATCCGTACAAAACCCAAACCGTCTTTTGCGATGAGAAAAATCGACATCCTCAATTTTATCACTGACTTTCGAAAAGTACCCAACCAGGTAAAAACATTGGCGGAAATAAAAGCTTACGTTGGCTCATTCGATGAATTGCAATTGATTTCAATGCTGGAAGAGATGAAACAAATGCGCACCCTGCGTGAGTTAGAGAAAAATGGGGAGCGCGCGTTTCAGGTAATGGCGAAATGAAGTAGCTTGGTAAGTGTGTCGTCAATTGTGATTGAGGGAAAGTTGGATTCAGTCGCTGGCTATCCCTCCATTTCCAAAGATTATGCCTACACGTTTGATGCCATGAAATCGCTGACATTCGACATTTGGCTCGCTTCGCATGCCAGTCAATTTAAACTTCATTCAAAAAGAAAACCTAGCGATGAATACAACCCAGCAGCATTTGTTGATCGTGCGGGCTATGACGCGCTACTCTCAGACTTGCAACTAGAGTACAACCAAAGAAAATAGCTTTCGAAAGTCTTAACTAAACACTGCAAAAAACAACTGAGGCGACCGTTTGCACAGCCGCCCCAGTTTACCCCAAAACAAACCCAAAATCAGTTCCAACCACCGCCCAATGCTTGGTAAACATTTACCATGGCAGTCATTTGCTGTTTTTTGGTTTCAATTAATTCAAATTTCGATTCCAGTGCATCACGTTGTGTCAATAACACCTCCATGTAGTCGGCTCGCGCAAAACGAAACAGTCGAGTAGAAATATCAATCGATTCGGTGAGCGCTTCTACTTGTCGTTTTCTTAGCTCATAACTGTTTTGCATGTTGTTAATATTGGCGAGTTGGTTGGCCACTTCAATGTAAGCGCGCAACACCGTTTGTTCGTAGCTGTACACTGCCTGCACTTGGCGTGCGTTGGCGCTGAAGAATACTGCTTTGATGGCATTTCGGTTGATGAGCGGCTGCGCCAGTCCACCTCCAATTGAGTACAGCACAGATTCGGGCTGTCCGATCAAACTGAAGTTGTATGCTTGCACGCCCAGTGCTGCTGAAATGTTGAGCTGTGGGTAAAAATTGGCCTTCGCTACCGTCACATCTAATTTTGCTGCTGCCAAGTTCCACTCTGCACCACGCACATCCGGCCGGTTTTGCAAGAGCTGCGATGGAATACCTTCCTTCATTAGCTTAGGCACTAAATCGCTAAAGCCCGTTGAGTTGCGCGCGATGGGCTGCGGGTAGCGCCCGACTAAGAAGTTTATTCGGTTTTCTGTCTGTGTAATTTCTTGTTGCAAATGGAAAATTCGGCTTTGGTTTTTCAACACTTCTGCCTCAAACCTGCGCACTGCCAGCTCGGTGGTCCGTGCCGCTTGCTTTTCTTGCTTCACGATTTCGAGTGCATCAGTTTGGATTTGGATATTTTGTTTCAAAATCTCCAACTGATTATCGAGCGCGACCAATTCGTAGTAGGAGTTCGCTATCTCTGCAATCAACCTTGTCACTGTAAAGTTTCTTCCTTCGGTGGTGGCGAAGTAACGCATTAAAGCAACTTTACGTGCGTTGCGCAATCTTTTCCAGATGTCAACCTGCCACGAAAGGTTTGCCGCTAACACATAGTTTGGCAACGGCTCGGGGAAGTCCTTTCCAGGTTCGATCTGAGAATTCTTTTCGACCGAGCCATCGCGTGTGTAACGGGCGACTCGTTCTACACCTCCACCTGCCATCAAATCAACAAAGGGTAAGTACTCGCCTTTGCGCGCCCTCACTTCATTTTGCGCAATGTTGATTTCTTGCATGATGATGTTCAATTCCTGATTGTTTTGCAGCGCTGTTTCAATCAGCGCAGTCAGGTTGGGGTCGGTAAAGAAATCGCGCCACTTAATTTTTGCAGTATTGGTGGTGTCACTTGAACCATGAAAACTGCCAGGTACTTCTCTTTTTTCTGTTCTTGGAATCATGGAAGGTGGCACGGTGCATGCCGTGTACACCACCGACATCAAAGTGATTACCCAAAAGCTGATCTTTATTTTAATGCGATTCATCTTCACTTTCTTTTATTTGAGGAAAACTATCCATTTTGTGTACGATACTTTCTGATAACGAGTCGTCATCTTCATCTCTAATAAGCTTACGCCCTTGCGCCATGGTGCCAAATATGTAATACAAGCCCGGCACGATGATTACCCCGAAAATTGTACCGAACAACATGCCACCCAGTGCAGAAGCACCAATGGTTTTATTGCCGATGGCGCCAGCCCCATGCGATATCACCAAAGGAATCAATCCGGCAATAAATGCGAATGAGGTCATTAAGATTGGACGGAAGCGAACCCGCGCGCCTTCAATAGCGGCCTCTAGAATAGATGCTCCTTGTCTGTTTTTCTGCACTGCAAATTCCACAATTAACACTGCGTTCTTACCTAACAAACCAATCAACATAATCAAACCTACTTGCGCGTAGATGTCGTTGGCGAGGCCCATGGTTTTTACCAACATAAACGAGCCGAATACACCGGCCGGCAACGAAAGCACTACTGCCAACGGAATGATGAAGCTTTCATATTGTGCAGCCAACACTAAGTACACAAATGTGAGTACAATCAAGAAAATGTAGATGGCTTCGTTTCCGCGTCTTACCTCGTCATACGAAAGTGCAGCCCAATCGATATCATACCCACGTGGTAAACTTTTGGCTACTTCTTTTACGGCTGCAATGGCTTCGCCAGAGCTGTAACCTTTTGCGGGGCCACCACGGATGGCAGCGGTGTTGTACATATTGTAGCGGTTGATTTCGTTGGCACCTTGCTTCTTTTTGATTTTCATGAAAGCCGAGAAAGGCACCATCTCACCACGGTCGTTCTTGACCCACAAATTCATGATATCACTTGGCAACTGCCTGAACTCTGGCGCTGCCTGCACAAACACTTTAAAGAAGCGTTGGTATTTGATGAAGCCAAGTTCATATGTGCTACCCACAAAAATGGACAATGTATTCATGGCATTGCCAATTGATACGCCTTTTTGCATCGCCAATTGGTTATCGATTTCGATTTCGTATTGGGGATAATTAGCACTGAAGAAAGTGAACAAACCCGTGAGCTCTTTACGTTTTTCTAGTTTCTCCATGAACTCGTTTTTCACACGCTCTAAGTCATCATAGGTGCCGTCAGGGTTTTTGTCGAGAAGTTGCAAAGCGAAACCACCGGCCGCACCGAAGCCGGGCACTGCAGGCGGATCGAAAAATTCGATGGTGGCGCCCGGAAGTTCTTTTGCTTTTTCTTCTAGCTCATAAATGATTTCTTGCACGGTGTGCTCGCGTTCTGACCATGGCTTGAGGTTGATCAAACAAGTGCCTGCATTTGAACCGCGGCCTTCGGTGAGCACTTCATATCCTGCAATAGAAGATACTGATTGAATGCCCTCGACTTTCAAAATAATTTCTTGGAGTTGGCGGGAAATATCATTGGTGCGTTCAAGCGTAGAGCCCGGAGGTGTTTGCACGATCGCGTACAGCATCCCTTGGTCTTCGCTTGGTATAAAGCCAGAAGGTAGTTTCGCTGAAATAGCAACGATTCCTAACGTAAATACAATCCACAGCCCTGCCGTTACCAGTTTGCGCTTGGCAATGATCTGCAACAGCCAAACATATTTTTTAGTGATTTTCTCAAAAATAATGTTGAAGCTGTCAATGAAGTTTGTGAGGAAATTCTTTTTCTGATGCCCATGCTTGTGTTTGAGAATCATGGCACATAATACCGGTGTGAGGGTAAGTGCCACAACCCCCGAAAGGATGATGGAGCTTGCCATGGTGATGGAAAACTGTCGGTAGAAAACACCTACGGGCCCAGACATGAAAGCAATGGGTACAAACACAGCAGTCATCAACAAAGTGATGGCGATTACAGCACCGCTGATTTCGCCCAACACTTTCTGCACAGCTTTATATGGCGATATGTTTTCTTCTTCCATTTTGGCATGCACGGCTTCAACCACCACAATTGCATCGTCTACCACAATACCGATGGCCAACACAATGGCGAAGAGCGTAATCATGTTGATGGTAAGTCCAAACGCTTGCATGAAGATGAAAGCACCAATCAATGAGATGGGTACGGCCAACGTAGGAATCAACGTAGACCGCCAATCGCCCAAGAAGATAAATACCACCAGCGCCACTAGTATGAACGCATCGCGCAAAGTGTGGATTACGTTTTCGGTGGAGGCATCCAAAAATTTTGAAACGTCATAACTAATTTCGTAAGTCATGCCGGGAGGGAAGTCTTTTTTCAACTCCTCCAGTTTTGCTTTAACATTGGCGATTACCGAGCTGGCATTACTGCCGTAGGTTTGTTTCAATACGATAGCGGCTGATGGATAGCCGTTGATGTTCGAGTAGATATCATAGTATTCGCTGCCCAAAACTACTTTTGCGATGTCTTTCAAGCGAAGTAACTCACCGTTTGGGTTGGCTTTGATGATGATGTCTTCATATTGCTTAGGTTCGTTAAAACGGTCAGAGTAAGCCAATACATATTCTAGAGCTTCTGCGCGGCTTGCATCGCCACGGCCAATACGCCCGGGTTTACCAATGACGCTCTGGTCGTTCATCGCCTCCAGCACATCGTCAGGAGAAATTTTGTAGGCACGCATGCGCTCGGGGTTTAGCCACACCCGCATCGCGTACTGGCGACTGCCTAGAATCCTTGCTTGACCAATACCATTGATGCGTTGCAATTCCGGAATCATGGTAACACCAGCATAGTTGAATAAGAATTTCATGTTCGCATTCTTATCCGTGCTGTACAAGTTGAGGTACATCAACATGCTTGGAATTACAGGCGTGATGATGACACCTTCGCGTTGTACCAACGGTGGAAGGCGGTTTCGCACTTGCTCTACGCGGTTGGATACTTGTACCAGCGCTTGGTTAATATCGGTGCCCGGTTCGAAAATAACTTGCACGTTGGCCTCACCAGCACTGGTAGCATCTGATGCCATGTAGCGCATGCCCCAAGCACCGTTGATAGCTTGTTCGATAGGAATGATTACTGACTCGGTGAGTGTCTTGGCACTTGCACCCGGGTACGATGCAGACACCATTACTACGGGTGGGGCCACTGCCGGAAACTGCGATGTCGGCAATAGCTTAATGGACAATACGCCCAAGAAAATAGTCACCAAAGAAAGGACAATGGCGAGTACCGGCCTTTTTATAAATGCGTTAAACATCTTGCTTCAGTTAAAATAGATTACTCAACATATACTTTCAGGTTCTTCAATACCTTTTTGGGGTCTTCGTATTTGTATTCGGCAATTTTTTCATTGTCGCGTACTTTGCGAATTCCCTCCAGCATGATGCGGTCGTTCTCCGTAACACCATCCGTAATCACAAATAAATCGGGCAATTCTGAAGCGATGGTGATTTCTTTTTGGTGGATAACGTTGTCTTTGTCTATAACAAAAACATATTTCTTCTCAAGCACTTCAAAAGTCGACTTTTGAGGAATGATGAGTGCATTCTTCATCACGGAGGTAGCGATCACGTTACCAGTTTCGCCATGGCGTAATAATCCTTTCGGGTTGGGAAATGTAGCACGGAAGGCGATGTTACCGGTTTCGTTGTTGAAGTCGGCCTCAATGGTTTTTACAATGCCTGGGTATTCGAAGATTTCGTTGTTGGCCATTTGAAGTTTCACGCGCATCACGCTGTCTTTCTTCAAATTGGTTTTGTAATTCAGGTATTCGGCTTCGGGCACGTTGAAATACACCCACATTTCGCTATTGTCAGAGAGTGTCGTCAGCAAGTCGCCTTCATCCAATAAGCTTCCCAACCGTACTTGAAATCGGTCCATAATTCCATTGAAGGGTGCTTTGATTTCGGTGAACCCCAGATGTACTTGTGCCAAGGCTAGTTCTGCTTTTGCTTTGTTGAGTTTGGCTTTTGCGAGCAACAGCTCATTTTTTGAGACCACGTTGCTATCGGCAAGTTGTTTGGTGTTGAGGTACTCAATCTCTGCATAGTTTGCCTCAGCTTCAGCTTTTTGCAGTTCTGCCCGGTAGAGCAGGGGCATAATCTGAAACATTGTTTGACCTTTGCGTACGGTTTTGCCTTCATCTACATAGATGTTTTGCAAATAGCCTCTTTCCAACGCGCGCAACTCAATGTGTTGTATAGCGCGTATCTGGCACACATATGCCCGCGAAACGGTGGTGTCTTTTTTTAAGGGACTTGTTGCCAAAAATTTAAACTCTTCTTCTTTTTCTTCTTTGTGTGACGAGCAACTGGCAATGCAAACAAATATGCCCAATGCTACTGGTGTGAAAAATCTCATGATTGTTCAATGATTTAAGTACTACGATTTGTTTTTGGGGTTGGGTTAACACAGATTATTTCAGAGCCTATGTTAAACCGGGGGTTGGGTTGTGGTGTTTGCGTCAAATTCGCAGCACCCTCGAAAAAGGAAATGAAGCAAATCTTGCAGAAAAAATAGATGTGATATGGCTGACGTTACCCAAAGATGGTTGAGCGCCTTTCAGTATGCAGTGTTCGCTCAAGATCCACCACCATGTATGTTGTTTTTTTTTTGTGGTAACCGATTCCTCTTCGGATTCTGTAACCTCAAAAATTTCTTCGGGTTTGGTGAGCGAAAAGTTGACTGCGGATGCAGGAGAGATGATATAGAACCTTTGACTTTTTTCCTTTGGTTGTAAAATTTGCGAGCGGCTACCCACAAGTAATAGGAATAAACCTGCTGCCCAACCCACCAAGTGCAATGTTGAGTAAACAAGTGCTAAGGCTTTGATTCGTTTTACCTTTGTTAGGGTCATTTGCGAGGAAGTATCGAAGCAAACGTAAAGGAAACGCCTAAAGTTGATTTAAAATCGGGTTAAAGACGAGATTAAAAACACAGTTCTATCGTTTGAAAAAGCCTGATTCGCTCGTTTTCAATTCTAGTCTGCTTAAATAATTTCTTAACTTTAAAAAAAGATTCGGTTTATGAAGCATTTACTTTTATCGCTTGCCATGTTGATGTTGTCTGTCTGTGCGGTCGCGCAGGCCGATGTGGAGGGATCATCTGATCATCCGCTTTTTCCTACACGGATACCAGGTTACTATATCAGTAGATATGAGTCGACACCGTTTGGCGTTGCCACTATGAAAAACAAAAATGGTGAAGAATTGGAAGTAGGTGGGAAGAAGACAATTATTGAATACGCGCGAAAAGAAAATGAAAAAGGAGCAAGTGGGGCGTTTGTAGCGCTAAACTACCAAGCAGCTTTAAAGAAGCTGAAACCAATTTCAGAACATATGGAGGGGAACTGGTATTGGGGTCAAGTGAAAAATTCAGCCAGCGAGACTTGGGTGCATATAGCAGGATGGTATGGATTGGGTTCAGTTGAAGAGACGGATGCTTTTATGGTAACTATTGTAGAAAAGTCGTTGATGGAGCAAGTGATTTCGGCCGCTGACATCTCGTCTAGCATCAAAGCAACTGGTCACATTGCCTTGTACATTTTGTTCGATACCGGCTTGGCTACTATCAAAACAGAGTCGAAGCCAGTGCTTGAGCAAATTGCTGCGATGTTGAAAAAAGACCCCGCACTAAAAGTCTATATTGTCGGCCACACCGACAACCAAGGAAATTTGGAAAGTAATATGAAACTTTCGCTCGATCGCGCCAATGCAGTTGTAAATGAATTAGTGACTAAGTATGCAGTTGCGGCCAATCAAATGATGCCAAAAGGGGTAGCCTCCCTTAGCCCAGTTTCAACCAACGACACCGAGGAGGGCAGAAAAATGAATAGAAGAGTGGAGTTGGTGAAGATGTAGCCCTCACTTTAAATTTGCGTAATCCTGCTCAATCAAAGAGAGCGTTCTTTTGGCGTATCCCAAAAGTGTAACCGAGTTTCTGATAAAATACAGATTCGAGTTTTTTACAAAATGAATCTGGTTCGCAAATTCGTTTAGCGCTTGCGGATCGTAAGAAAGTAATGAAGGATTAGTGGTAGGTTTCTTGAATCCAATTCCAACAACCATTTGATTGAAAACTTGATTGTCAAATAGCTTATTGAGTGAAGAATATAAAATAACCACCAATGATTCTTCACGGTGCTCAATGTATTGAGTGATTGTGCGGACTTGCTCATCGTAAATTTGAAGTGCGTTAGACACTTTACGCTTGCGGATCAGACGCCAATTGCCAGAGTTCCTTAATTGAATCAATGTTCGGTCGTGGCTAAAGAATCGGTAGGTGCGGGGTGCCCATCGTGCAAAGTAGTATATTTCGTTACCATGTTGCTTTACCTGTGAACTGTGTACCATGTTAGCAAGGAGTCCAGCATCTTGTCTTTCTTCTTCCTCTGGATGATGATACTATCCAGTGTGTAAATACCCTGACGCAAGTCCTCCGCTACTGATTATACATATCCAACTCTCTGTCTTTCTCCCCGAAATTTTCACGTATGTTTTCGGAAAAGAACCCCGCGGTAATGGCTAGAAATACCATTAAGAATTCAAAAAAATATTTTTTGAATTTTTTCAGCTTTGAGGTTGAGGTCGATTCGTCCATATTATCAAGTGAATTCAATATTTGAAAGTTACAAAAAATTATGCCACTAAAGTCAAATGTCAGGTGTGTCTTCTTTCAGGCATAGTCTCGATTCCCGCGTTTGGCGCGTTTACGGCCGTAAAACTTCTTGGTATTTGCAAACATAGATTTGCTTTTGCTATATTGAGTTTATTAACTAATCCCTATCCCATGAAAACAAGTATTTTGGTTTCGTTTGTTTTACTTTTATGCTCGTTCAGCCTTTTAGCTCAGTCTGATAAGCATAAGGTGGTTATTCAATTCAATGATGCAGATTCTGTTTCCCAAACCAGAGTTTTAATGCAAGTGGAGAACATCAGAAAAGTTTGGGCAACTGCAGATATAGCTGTGGTATGTTTAAGCGGTGGTTTAGATTTGCTCACAAAAAAAGGAAGTAAAGTCAGTCAGCAAATTAGCGACTGGAAACAAAAGGGCGTTGAATTTTTAGCCTGCAACAATACAATGAATCTTCGGAAAATATCGAAAGACGACCTCATTGCTCCGGCAGTTGTGATTCCCTCGGCTGTGATTGAATTGGCGGTTAAGCAAGAAGCGGGATGGTCGTACTTTAGAGGGGGCAAATAGACGGGGCCCAAGAATACATTGATTCGCTTAAGACTTCCGTAGTCGTCTCAACACAGGTAGGTTGAACATGACCAGCGCGATGCCGATAACTGCATAACCGATCACTTGGGTGGCGGTAGCAGTTTCATCAAGCACAAAAAAAGCGAGCGTAAAGTTGATCAGTGGATTGATGTACATCAGAATTCCGATGGTGGCCGCATCAATTTTGTTGAGCGCGTACAAATTGAGGAATAACGGCAGCACTGTAAAAAAAAGTGCGATGCAAAACACGATTCCGAAAAACGAATAGTCTATCGTGACTGAGCCAACCAATTGACCGAAGAACAGATTCATTATCAAAAAAGCGAAGGCCACTTGCACCGCCAACACTATCAATCGATTGAAGCCTTGGTTTTTGCGTTGGGTAACCAGGTATAAAGCATACGAGAAGGCAATCAGCAGGCTGTACCATAATTCCTGCACATTGTTGATACCCATGAGCACACAGCTAATGGCGCACAGCAAAATGGAAAGCCATTGAATGGCAATTAGTTTTTCTCGGAGCAGTATGTAGCCCAGCCCGGCCGTGATGACGGGGCAGATCAAGTATGAGAACGAGGCAGTTTTGACGTTTACGGCATTTACCACGTAAATAAAAATCAACCAGTTAACTGTGAGTAAAACACCGCCTAACAACGTGAGTACAATCGTACTCGTTTTGGCTTTTGCATTGAGTGACTTGAATAGCGCAATATTTTCACCCGTTTTTTTCCGCATGAATGCAGCGAGAATGACTATCAAAATGCCGAGTGAAAACAGGATACGAAAATATAGAATTTCACCTGCGGGGTGTGCGCCTACCGTGCGCAAAACCAAAGGGAAGAAACCCCAAACAAGAAAGGCCGTGATGGCAGAAACGTAGTGCTTGTTCATAAATCCGGCCGCTAGATAGCAAAAAAGAAATTGCTTTGTTGAAAAAATACTACAATGAAGGTGGGAGCTGTCTCTTTGATGAAGGCGAGACCAGAGCCGCTAAACCAAACAGCGGTCCGATGGCAAGGAATATCAGAAACATGGGAAATGGTAAGATTTGTGCCAGCCAACGAAATAACTGTAAGCTGATGATTGTAATGCCAAAGCCCATGCACGTAACGATCGTGAGTGTGGAGCCTCGCCACTCCGCAGTTGCAGCTTGCGATACGAGGGCAGAGAAGAGTGGTGAATCTGCAATAACTGAAATTCCCCAAAGGCACAAAAATGAGAGTACAAACAAAGTAGATGTGCTTTGCAGCAAAATTGGTGATAACAAACAACACACACAGGAAATGGATAACGCCCAGGTTGCCACTTTTTTTTCACCAAATCGTTGACCCAACAAGCCGCTGGCTGCGCAAGCCAAACTGCCAATGCCTATCACTACAAAAGACCACAAGGGTACATTAAGTTGTTTTTGTTGTAGCGTGTTGTACTCGTTTAATAGAATAGGCACCAATGCCCAAAACGTGTACAACTCCCACATGTGACCAAAGTAGCCGAACGCAGCTTTGCGAAGGTTTTTTTGTTGAAAGCCCTGGCGTAAGTTCGCCAGTGAAAACCGTGCGCACGTTTTGCGGTAGGGGCCATCGGGTACCAACCAGAAAATAAGTAAACCACCCAATAAAGCAAGGACTGAAGGTGTGATCACGACCACTTTCCAGTCTACATGGGCCAACAATGTTGCTACCAAGTGGGGCAGTGCCGTGCCGAGTACCAATGCACCTACCAAAAATCCAAGCGATTTGCCCAAGCCCTGTTGAAAGTAGTCTGCAGCGATTTTCATCCCCACCGGATAGATGCCGGCCAGAAAAAAACCTGTGCAGAAACGAAATAGTAGCAATGTGTTGGATGAAGCACTCGGCAGTTTCAATCCCCAATTGAAACCTGCCGCAACAACGGCACTCAAAAAAAATATCTTCGATGGTGAGAATCGGTCTACCAATGCCATGAGGGCAAAAAGCAACGTGCCACAAATAAAGCCCAGTTGCACAGCGCTGGTAAAGTGTGCAACAAATTTGGTCTGATGGGCGGTGCTGAGATGATGGGCGATGGCATTGCCAGAAAACCAAAGTGAGGTGCAGAGAAACTGGGAGACAACAATTAGCGCGAGTTTGCTGCGTTGGCTTGACATTTGATTATTTTAGGTTGCCTCGAAACGTTAAATAAGCCTGTAGCACCAACGCAGGTTTTTCCAATTGTGGATAGTGACCGCAATCTTCAATTTCAACGACAGACGATTGAGGAACCAATTCGCGGTAGCGCTTCACCATATGTGCGCCAGATACGGGATCACTCACGCCATCGATCAACAACAATGGGCAATTTGCATTTTGGATCGCAGCCAGCCAACGTTCACGATTGACCCTTCGCTCAAGTATGTACCGAATAAGTTTGTGGGCAATGCGGTGGCCATTGTGGTGTGTAATCAGCTCATAATGGCAGCGAAGTTCTTGCTCACTGGGGGATTGAGAGAAGATGATTGAAAATGATTTTGAGAAAGCTCGATAATTGAACAATCGCGATATTAAAAAACCAAATGGACCGAGCAGCAATTTTTGTGTACGCGTAGGGCGGTGTGTTTCTGGAAACAGCCCACCATTCAAAAAACAGCAAGATAGAATTTGGTTCGATTTATGATCAAACTGCCGCGCCAAAAGTTCTTGTGCTACAGAGTCGCCAATGTCGTGCGCCATGATATGATACCGGGAAATCCCCAGGTGTTTCAAAAGTTGTTCGGTCAACTCCGCCTGGTCTTGCAAGCTATATGCATAATGGCGCGGCTTATCAGATAAGCCAAAGCCGATAAAATCGAGTGCAATCAATTGGTATTTCTCTTTGAGTGCATCCCATAGCGAACACCAATCCCATGACGAAGTTGGGAATCCGTGTAAGAGAAGCAATGGAGTGCCAGCGCGTTCTGTTTTATAAAAAATGGAATGGCCTTGGTATTGAAAGTACCGGCCGGAGGATTGCCATTGTACGAGGGCGGGATGCATTTTGTAAAGATATCTTCAGATAGCTGAAGTACAAGGAGTTGTCAAATGCACCTCAAAAATTTGGGATCATTATTCTGTCACCATTAAGGTTAAAAAGGCTATTTTCGCACCAAAATTTTGACAACCACTATGAGCAACCGCCCGATTTCCGCCTTTATCGAAAAAAACTATCTGCATTTTAATGCTGCCGCCTTGGTAGATGCTGCCAAAGGCTACAAAAAACACATTGCCGAAGGCAAAAAAATGCTGGTATCGCTGGCGGGTGCCATGAGCACGGGCGAGTTGGGTATCAGCTTTGCCGAAATGATTCGCCAAAACAAAGTGCATATTATTTCCTGCACGGGCGCGAACCTCGAAGAGGACATCATGAACTTGGTGGCGCACTCGCACTACAAGCGCATCCCTAACTACAGAGATTTAACACCCGAGCAAGAGTGGGATTTGCTACAAAACCATTTGAACCGCGTGACGGATACGTGTATCCCTGAAGAAGAAGCGTTTAGAAGATTGCAGGCACATCTATTTAAAGTATGGAAAGATGCTGAAGACAAAGGCGAGCGTTTGTTTCCGCACGAGTTCATGTTCCGCATGATCAACAGTGGCGATTTGAAACAATACTACGAAATCGACCCGAAGAATAGCTGGATGATTGCGGCCGCTGAGAAAAACATGCCGATGGTGGTGCCGGGTTGGGAAGACAGTACGATGGGAAATATTTTTGCTTCGTATGTGTTGACAGGCGAACTGAAGGCCAGCACCATGAAGAGCGGAATCGAATACATGGTATGGTTGGCTGATTGGTATACCAACAATGCGGGCAAAGACGGTATCGGGTTTTTCCAGATTGGCGGTGGCATTGCAGGCGATTTTCCGATTTGCGTGGTGCCGATGTTGCACCAAGATTTAGAACGCGATGGTGTACCGTTCTGGAGTTACTTCTGCCAGATTTCTGATTCCACCACCAGCTACGGTTCGTACTCGGGTGCCGTACCGAACGAAAAAATTACATGGGGCAAGTTGAGCATCGATACGCCCAAGTTTATTGTAGAGAGTGATGCTACAATTGTAGCGCCTTTGATGTTTGCTTATATTTTGGATATGTAATTTTTAACCGCAGAGGCGCGAAAGAACGCAAAGGCGATTCTTACCACAACTCTGCGAACCTCTGCCCGCTTTGCGGTTAATTGTTTTATGACAGAAAACGAGATTTCAGAAAAGATAATCGGTTGCGCCATCCAAGTCCATCGTGAACTAGGCCCGGGGCTACTGGAATCATCCTATGAAACAGCGCTCGAATATGAACTAGTTCAGATTGGTTTGTTGGTAGAACGACAAAAACCTCTTCCTCTTATCTACAAAGATGTACGACTTGACTGCGGGTATCGTGTAGACTTGCTTGTTGAAAAGAAAGTAGTTGTTGAACTGAAGGCTGTGGAAGCGTTAAATGATTTATTTTTAGCTCAGACGCTTACTTACCTAAAGCTGACTAATTGCAAGTTAGGCCTACTCGCGTGTAGTGAATAAGCTCTAAAATATTTCGATTGAATTCTTTTTACCGCAGACTTTGTGTCCTTCGTGGTCTATTTTTAGAATATTTTTCTTAAATTTTTACCGCTGAGGGCGCGAAGGGACGCAAAGGCGATTCTTACTACCACTCTGCGAACCTCTGCGCGCTTCGCGGTTAATCTTACTAAAACTGATGCATCCGTTTTTGAAACAACGGCTTCAGCACCGTGCGATCTAACACCACAAATGAAATTGCACTGGCCACAATCAAAATGCCGTTGATGATCAGATTGCTATTGACGTTAAAGGCAGGGATTGACTGCTTCAACTGTGGAAGTGCCAGCTCTTTGGTAGCGATGTTGAGTTGGTCTCCGTAAAATCCATTCCCCAAGAAGAAAGAAACAACCAACACAGCCACAACAACGCCAACGAATAATAAAAAACCATTACGTGGAGAAAAACCTGCGCTAAGGCGCTTTCGGTTAAGATCACTTAAAACACTTTCGGTAAAATCTTTAGAGGGCTGCTGCACGCTTTGCTTTGAAAAAGTTTGTGCTAATAACCTAAACATTTCAAGGCGCTCGCGCAGGCGCGGAGAGGTCAGCAACTCACGCTCCAACTGCGCACGCTCTTCCGCTGGCAGTAAGCCGTCTAAGTAGTCCATCATCTTTTCATCCAAGCTGCTGTTCATAGCTATAAAGTTAATGCTTCTTTTTTCAATAAAAGAGTGAGTTCATTGGCCAACCGCTGCCGCGCCCGGTGTATGCGCACCTTTACCGTATTTACCGGTTGTTGCATAATGCCGGCTACTTCCTCCAATGAAAACTCTTGCAAATAAAATAACTGCACTGCCAGTTGGTCTGCTTCATTTAATTGCTTCAGCGCCTTGGCCACATAGCGGTGTTTGTCCTCCTGTTCAAGGGTATGTTCTCCTTCGTGTGTGAGGCTAAGCGTTCGGCTTTCAATTTCCGTAAAAACCACTTTCTGCTTGCGTTTGTAACTGACGGCCGTATTGAAGACAATTCGGTACAACCAAGTGCTAAACTTTGAATCGCCTTTAAAGGTGTGCAGGTACTGATATGCTTTGATGAATGCATCTTGCGCTGCTTCTTCTGCTTCTCCACGCTGGTTTAAAATCTTTAACGCGATGGTAAAAGCATACGATTTGTAATGATCTACCAACATGCGGTAAGCCTGCTTATCACCCGTGCGCACACGGTCAATCAATTGTGGTTCGTTGGGTAGCGACAAGCAATTAACTGTTTATCGCTTTTCTTGCTTCGACTCGATGACGTAGGCTAATCCTAAGCCGGCTCCGCCAAAAATGAATAGCATCGAGAAGTAAGCGACTTCCTCCATATCGAAGGTGCGGTCTAACCAATAGCCTAATAGCAAGCCAATGCCGCAGCCCACAAACAATAACGACCAGCGTAGGGGAGTAACCCTGCTTTCGCTGTCTTTGAACAAATCAGGGGAGAGGCCTTTATCAATCATGGCCATGCGCTCTATGTTTTTGTATTTGCGCAGATATACGACCATTATAAATGCGCCAAGTGTGATGATGATAGGGAGCGATATCCCCATAATTGCTTCGGTATGCATAGTTTTTTTGTTTTGGCTCTTTGACGCTGTCTTTCTTGGCCAGGTTACAGATCTGTGAATAACATTATGTGAAATTAAGCGAAAAATTACAGAACCGGCATTTTACTGGTAGGCTAAAACTCATTAACTATGTGCTTGAAACAATGCCATGGCGGACGCTTCTATCATCCAAAAATATTTTCCAACCCTTACCGATCAGCAGCAAAAACAATTTGCGATGCTGGGTGATTTGTATCGTGAATGGAACGATAAGATCAACGTGATATCCAGAAAAGATGTCGACAATCTTTATGTGAATCATGTATTGCATTCATTGGGCATCGCTAAGGTGATGCAATTTCGCCCGGGTGCTTTGGTGTTAGACGTTGGCACAGGCGGTGGCTTTCCCGGGATACCGCTGGCCATTATGTTTCCGGAAACACAGTTCCACTTAGTTGATTCCATTGGCAAGAAAATTACCGTAGTAAAGGCGGTGGCCGAGGGAGCGGGCATAACGAACGTAACAGCGGAACAAATACGTGCTGAGCAATTGAAAGCCCGTTATGATTTTGTGGTGAGCCGGGCCGTTACCCGCATGAAAGAATTTTACGGGTGGATACACAAAAACATCCGCCCCGATTCACTGCATTCATTGGATAATGGAATCTTGTACTTAAAGGGTGGCGATTTGGATGAAGAGATGAATGAGCTAAAAAGGCGCTACAGCACTTACGACCTTACCGAATATTTTCAGGAAGAATTTTTTCAAACCAAGAAGGTGGTGTACGTACCGGTGTTTAACTAGATGCTTGATACTAGATGCTAGATACTAAATTCTTGCAGCAGTATCCAGAATCCAGAATCCAGCTTTCAGGCTACATTTCACCCAACTGCAACCCCGCGAAGGTCGCGCCTACGCACAGGGCTACACTTGCCAATACATAACTGAAAGATGAAATCGTAAAACCTTGTTGAATGAGGTTGATGGTTTCAACACTAAAGGTGGAGAATGTGCTAAAGCCCCCACCAAAACCCACCACCCAAAAAATGCGCGAAGCAGGCGAAATTATTTGTTTGTGATCGGCCAAGCCAATGAAAAAACCTACCGCCAGGCAGGCGCCCACATTGGCGGCCAATGTACCCCAGGGGAAATGATGTTGGTGTAACGTGCTGATCCATTTTCCCAGAACAAAACGCGTTACACTACCCAATCCGCCTCCAAAGAAAACTAATAGCAGTTGGCGCATATGCGTTACGAATTTGCCGCCCCTTGTAGTAACATCCTTTCAATTTGGGCGCGCGCTTCTTCTTTCAAGATTTGAATATCAGAGCCGGGCTGCACGCGAATGGGCTCGCCCACCACAATCTTTATTTTGCCTGGCTTGAAATCTAGTTTGCCGGGAGGCATCAAACGCTTGGCTCCCAAAACAGCTAGCGGCATAATGGATTGTTGGGTGTCAACGGCAATGCGAAATGCGCCATCTTTAAAGGGCTGCAACAAATTATTGGTTCGGTTTTGAGTCCCCTCCGGGAAAATCAAAATCGAAATACCGAAGCCAAGAATTTTTTTCAAAAAACCAATGCTTTTTTTTCTGCTTTCCGAATCGTTTCGATCTACCACCACGCAGGTGGCTTTGGTTACCCAACCAAACACCGGAATCTTCAATAACTCTTTTTTTGCCAACGGGCGAAACTGCCCACGGATGGTGAGCGCAATGCCGGGCAAATCTAAAAAAGAAGTGTGGTTGCCTACATAAATAAATGCACTCCCTTTTGGAATACGCTCGCGCCCCACAATTTCATAATGGATAAATGTAAGCTTGCTGAAAACCCACGACCACGCCTTCATAAAAAAATAGGTTACGGCCACCGCGCGCGGTCCAAAAAATGCCGGAATTAAAATCCCCGGAAGGAAAAGCAGCATGAAAACCGTGAACACTAGGAGAACCCAAATTTTATAGAGAAAACTCATTGGTGATTTATAATTGTTGATTATCGTTTTGTGAGCTATTTGTTGCCCTCACCCAATGCT
Source organism: Bacteroidota bacterium (assembly GCA_018267275.1). Taxonomy (GTDB): domain Bacteria; phylum Bacteroidota; class Bacteroidia; order Cytophagales; family Cyclobacteriaceae; genus ELB16-189. The sequence continues at coordinate 27,975 of JAFDYV010000007.1, forward strand.
GTTCTGCTTTCACTTGATGCTTCAATACCCTCTCCCGAGGGAGAGGGTTGCACAAGCCTGCAAGAGCAGAAAACATTTTTTGGGTGAGGGGGTTAACCATTCAATATTTTTTAGCACGAACTCGCTATTGTTTTCGCACAATCCTCGCCATGTAAAAGCCATCGTATCCCTGCGAAGGTAAAACGGTTTTTTGTTCTTGCAATTCAAATTTACCCAATTGGCTCTGTAAGAATTTGTTCACCTGCTCTTCGTTTTCAGACGGTAAAATGCTGCAGGTAGAATACACCAGCATGCCACCGGGTTTCACCATGCTGCAATAATCTGCCAGAATGTGTTGTTGCAATTCTTTTACGCGTTCTATAAAATCGAGGTTCAGTTTCCATTTGGCATCGGGGTTGCGTTTTAGCACACCTAATCCCGAACAAGGCACATCCAATAAAAGTCGATCGCAAGAGTTTTCCAATCTCTTAATGGTTTTAGAACTTTCAATCAACCGTGTCTCAACATTGCTGGCGCCTGCCCTGCGAGAACGTTTTTTCAACTCCTCTAATTTCCAGGCTTCTGTGTCGAGCGCAATGATACGCCCCTTGCTTTGCATCAACGATGCCAGGTGCAGTGTTTTGCCGCCCGCACCGGCACAGGCATCAATCACGCGCATGCCGGGCGCCACTTGCAGAAAAGGAGCAATCAACTGCGAGCCGGCATCTTGCACTTCAAACAGACCATCTTTGAATTGCTGTCGCGTAAAAATATTCTGCCGTTGTGCCAACAACAATGCATCCGGGAATTCAGAAGGCGCTTCAGTTTCGATGCCCTCTTCATCGCCCAACTGTTGCTGCAATTCACGCCTTGAAATTTTCAATGTGTTTACGCGCAACACCACAGGTGCTTCTTCATTTAACGCAGTCAGTTCTTTTTCCCAACGGCCTTTCAATTCGCGCTCGCAAAGCTCATCCATCCAATCAGGTATCGATTCGCGGAGGGTGCGGTGTTTCTTTGCCGTTTCGTAGGCAGCAAGTATTTTCTTACGATTAATGCCGTCCAGTTCTTCCCAGTCGGGCAATTCAGCTTCATTCCACACGCACCACACGCCCAACAACTTCCAATAGTCATCATCGGCTGCACCCGATAACTCTTTGAAGAGGCGGTACCAGCGCACAATGTCATAAATGGTTTCGGCAATAAAGCGCCTATCGCGGGCACCCCATTTGGGGTTGCTCTTCAAAATCTTTTCAATGACTTTGTCAGCGTATTTGTTTTCAGAAAAGATTTGCGTCAACCCTTCTACAGCGGCCACACATAAATTTCGGTAGAGTTTCACCTTTGCCTTTTTTTGTGGAAATTTAGGCATCTCTGGTTCAGAAAGCTAAAGCGATTTGCTATGAAACGAATTTTTGTTGTGTTGTTTGGTGTGGCGATGATGGTATCAGCCCACGCGCAGTTTGGTGATTTTGGCAAGCGCGCGTTAGACAAAGCAAAACAGAAGCTTCAAACAGAAGTAAAAAATCAAGTGGACCCGGAAACGGTGCGCGCTAGGTTGGATTCTTCTGATTTTAACTATGCTATTTCGGTGATTGATAACTCTGGTGTGATGAGCATTAAAGATTTCGGTGAGTCTTTAGTAAAAACAGCTAATGCTGTAAGCATGGTAAGAACAGCCGATTCCGAAAAAACACCAGCGCAGCGTTGCCGCGAATCCATGGACATTGCTGAAAAGTTTTATGAACTTAGGCGGTTTAAGGAGGCTGAGGTGTCATTCTTATTAGCGAAGTCTGAGTTTGAAACGAACGGCATTACCGACAACATCAACTATAGCAAAGTATTAGCCGATTTGGGTCTGGTTTACGCCACCATGGGCCGTTTCGAGAATGCTGAAAATTTTACCAAGCAAGCGTTGGAGAAACGAGAAGAAACACTCGGCCGCAAAAGCAAAGCGGGCGCATCGTCACTCAACAACTACGCAGTACTCTATCAAAACACCGGGCGTTACACCGAAGCTGAGAAAACATTTGAAGAAGCGCTTTCCGTGGTAGAGGCCACTGTTGGCAGAAAAAGTGAAGAGTATGCTACTACGCTCAACAACCAAGCAATTTTGTTTTCAAAGATAGGTCGCTACGACCAAGGCATTGAAAAACTGAAGTCGGCTATTGCCATTATGGAGTCTTTGGACAAAAAGAACATCAGAAATCAAATTGGTTTGCAATCCAACCTAGCGTTGCTTTACCAACAAACTGCGAAGTTGACCGAGGCTGAGGCAATTTACCTGAAGTTAGAGAAAGTGCTTGGCTCGGGTAGCCCGTACTATGCGGGTGTGCTCAACAGCCTTGGGCTCCTGTATATTCAAATGAACAAGCTTGACAAAGTAGAAGAGTATTTCAACAAGGCAGCTAATGTTTATAAAACGAAGCTAGGTGCACAAAGTCCTAACTATGCAAAAGTGCTCAACGACTTAGGTAATTTTTATCGCATGCAAGGCCGGTTTGCCGATGCGGAGGCGAAGCTGAATGAATCGCTCACCATACGGAAAGCAGCGCTAGACGAAAACCATCCCGATTTTGTGAAGACCCAAGAGGATCTCGGCATTCTGTATTGGAAGAAAGGTGATGTCGAAAAGGCCAATCCACTTTTTCAGGCATCGCTGGCCAAGTCGCTCGACTTTATCAATCGTTATTTTCCGCCCATGAGCGAGGCAGAGAAGACAAAATATTGGGATGTGTTGCAGCCACGGTTTCAGAAATATTTTAACTATTGTCTGGATGCAGCAAAAACAAATCCTGCGGTGTTGAAAGAAATGTACAATTACCAAATCGCTACCAAAGCATTGTTGCTCAGCTCTACCAATAAAATCAAGCAGTCGATATTTAATAGCGGTAATGACGACCTGATACGCGATTACAAGGCATGGCTTGATAAAAAAGAGACTTTAGCGCGGTATTACTCACTTTCTAAAGAAGAACTGCAAAACCAAAAAATTGATTTAGCTGCCACGGAGCGCGAGGCCAACCAAATGGAGCGATCGTTGTCTGAGCGCTCAAAAGAATTTTCGCAAGCTTATACGGCTGAAACAATTGGCATGGAGAAGATTGCTGCGCTGTTGGGTGATACCGAAGTAGCTGTTGAAATCATTCGCATCCAACAGTTCGATAAAGACTTTACGCAAGAATCGAAATACGCGGTGCTGGTATTGAGCAAAAATGCCACTGCGCCCAAACTTGCCGTGCTTGACAACGGCAATCAGTTAGAAACACGTTACGCAAAGTTTTACAAGAACGCCATTCAAACGCAGGGAGAAGATGGTTACTCATACGATCAGTACTGGGCGCGTATCGAGCCGCTGATGACAGGCAAGAAAACCATTTACCTTTCGGCAGATGGCGTGTACAATCAAATCAACGTAAACACGCTAAAGAAAAAAGAAGGCACATTTGTGCTGAACCAATTTGACGTGATCACCATTGGCAACTCAAAAGATTTGATTGCGCTGAAACAACGCCAGCCAATGGCTACAAAAAAAGATGCTTTCTTATTGGGCTTTCCCGATTACGCGGGGGCTGCACCAGCTTTGCCAGGTACTAAAGTAGAAGTAGAAGCCATTAACAAAATTTTGGTGGCGGGTGGTTACAAAACAACATTGAAAGAAGAGAAGTCAGCTTCGGAGTCGGCCATCAAAGCCTTGAAAGGACCACAACTGATGCACATTGCTACCCACGGTTATTTTTTACCCGACACCGAAATGCAAGCGGAGGGCAATGAAAATGCCGGTGCTAAAAACAACCCATTGCTCCGTTCGGGATTGATATTGGCGGGCGCAGCAAAACAAAATAACCAAGTTGATTTGGCCAGCAATGATAATGGTGTGCTTACTGCTTATGAGGCAATGAACTTATCACTTGATGGAACTGATTTGATTGTGCTGAGCGCGTGCGAAACGGGTTTAGGCGAAGTACGCGCAGGCGAGGGTGTGTACGGATTGCAGCGAGCATTTTTGGTGGCGGGCGCCAATGCAATGATCATGAGTTTGTGGAAAGTGGACGATGCTGCCACCCAACAACTGATGACGAACTTTTATGCCAACTGGTCGAAAACAGGAAATAAACAAAAAGCCTTCAAACAGGCGCAGCTACAATTAATGGCCAAGTTTAGTCAGCCGTATTATTGGGGCGCGTTTGTGATGATGGGAATGTAAAACTCAAACCAGGTTAACTTTATGTGTAAATCATTCTTTGCAATTATCTTATTTGTGCTTTTTGGGCAACTAGGGTTTGCTCAAAGCGAAAAAAAACTTACGCTCTCAAAAGACTTTTGGGGCTATAAATATTTGGAGGGTGGAAACGCAATTTCAAAACAGCAGGCCATGCGCCTGCTAGAATCAAATCCTGAAGCGATCAAACTCTTCAAGCAAGGAAACAGCAACTTAGTGCCCGCGGTGATATTAGGATTTGCCGGAGGTTTTATGATCGGTTGGCCAATTGGTGAATCGCTGGGAGGCAAAAAAGACCCGCAATGGGGACTGGCAGCGGGTGGGCTAGCCTTGGTGATTGTTGGAGGCGTTCTTGAAAAGTCTTTCCAGAAGAAGGCAAACCAGGCATTTGATCTCTACAACCAAGGCATGGTAACTTCTTATTGGAAAGTAGGTACAAATGGAACTGGCATTTCGATTACTTACACGTTTTAGATCCACAACTTGGACTTTAGAAAATTAAAACTGGGGCGGACTAAAAAATAGTAAAGCCCACCCGAAGTTTACCCCGCGACAAGCGGGACTTTTAAGAACATTGTGCTTCAACTTGCCGCAAGCATTTGGCGCATTCCATAACGGCTCAACCGATAGCGACACCAAAGCTATGGCAAGAGCCAAATTTCAGCCCACGAGTGATACCCCGTAATAGCTAATAGTTTAAATTTGTTATTATGGCACTAAACAGACACATTTATCTTAGAAATAATAAGGGAACAAATGATGGATTTAAAAAATCTCGATTTGTCAAAGTCGAGGCTAATGATGAGCCTGAAATAGAGGCATCAAAGTTTCCAAACCCAACTCAACAAGACCGACTTCGCAGAGCAAATGCTATCTTCTACAGTGAACGAAAACAGAGAGTTGAAAAAAGAACAATTGAAGTTCCAGCGGTCATTGAAATCGTGATAATAAGATTTTTTAAGGTTTTTAATTCGAGTTTAAAAAAAGAATTCTACTCAAATTATGGGATGTTAGTTTCTGCATACGAGGATTTTAACAAGACAGTATACTTTGAAATCCTTGATCAAACTCACTTCAAAACATTCATAAAACATCTCGAATTATTTTATGAGAGTTCGCCTAGTGAAACATATCAGGGCAAGGAATACAATCTGATCGCTTTGATTAACGATTTTCGATTTCTGTCAAGTAAACGAAGAATTAAGTCTTATTCAGCAGAAATCTCATGCATCAGTCTAATTTCTCCGCAAAATAAGCAAGCGGCTAACATTTATGATTCACTCATATCACACTTACAAACAAAGCAAAAGCCATTTTATCAAACAGAGTTATCATTTGATATTATAGAAGTCTCCAACCTATCAAAAGAAGATGTTGAAGAGATCGTTGACAATTTTGACATTGTCAAAACAGTAACTAGCAGCCGAGTTGAACGAAGGCGACCTGGGGCTTTTGGAGAAGAAAGGAGAGATTACGGTTTTGAGGTAAACGTAGGAGAAAACCTTCCCACAGTTGGAGTAATTGATACAGGCTTTTTTAGAATAGAACCACTAAGGCCATGCCTAGCTTCTATTTCATTTGACCTAACAAATACGAGCGCGTTTATTGACGATAGCGGTCATGGAACTGCAGTTGGTTGCCTTGTAGCTCTAGGTGAAGAATTTATAAATGAAATTAAGACTTCATATCAGGCAAAGGCAAAAATAGCAGTAATAAAAGCCATACAGAGCGATAATGATGCACTAAACATACTTAGACTTGCTGACACAATTAAAGAAGCTTATACATCACACGGAATTCAAATTTTCAATCTTTCTCTTAATGATCCTTTACCAAAAAGCTACAATAAACATATAAGCGACTACGCTTACATTTTAGACAAATTAGCTTTTGAGAATGACTTACTTATTTTCATTTCGGTGGGTAATATTCCGGAGCAAAGGCTAAAGGAGCTTATTATTGATGAGCCGCACGCATCCCATGAATACCCTGATATATTTTATTCGCTTGATAATCGAAGTGAAATACATAGCTGCGAGACTACTAACATATCCGAACCTTCGGAATCCATGAACAATGTATCAGTTGGTGCTATAGCAGGAAATCTTGAAGGTAATCTTAGCTCAGATATTACCCCCGCTGAGGAATATCCTGCATATTATACAAGGAAGTTCCATTATGATTATGAACAATTGGTGAATGGGTCTGAGTTTATGAGGTCTCAAAAAAATAAACATTTAAACAAGCCAGACCTAGTATTTGAAGGTGGTGATTTATTCAAATATGAATCAGGCTTGGAGATTCTGCGATCACCAATTGAACCCGCTGGTGACAGATATTTTTCTCGTGGTGCAGGTACGAGTTACTCGACACCTTTGATTGCTTCATATGCAGCTACAATTAAGAAGCGCTACCCCTCATTAAATTTGCAAACAATAAAGGCGTTACTTATTAACTCGTCAGAAAGTCCTTGTGGCGATAATCCACCGTTGTTCAGAGGTTATTCAATAAATCTATTAAAGAAACTTACTGGCTTCGGAAGACCTAAGAATGACTTGTTAACCGGAACCGACAATAATTCGGTGACTTTTATAATCGAGGGTGAAATTGAGCTGGAAGAACTTCAAACCATTCTAATTTCTATCCCAACGTTTATCAACAAAAGTGGGAATAAATTAAATTTTAAAACCACGCTTTCTTATAGTTTTCTCCCCGTAAAAGATAATCATTTATGCTATCTACCGTTTCAAATAACTTTTGGGATATTCAAACCAATTGAAGCTAATGCAATGGGTAAAATGAAAACTGAAGATTACAGAATTAAACAGGGCATGAGTTGGTCAGATGATTTTTTTGGAATTGAGAATAGGTTATTTTCAAATGTTCAGCAGAGAGACGATAATGTATCTGGTGAACAGATTGCGTTAATGGGCAATAAAGTTTCGCTAGCAATTAAATGCACTGGTAAAAGTGATATACCTGATAGCGACAGAAAGCATCTCGAAGCGACCAAACATAAATTCTCATTAGTTCTTACAATTACTGAATTGCCAACATCGCGCGCCAACAATAAATTGTATCAAGAGATTATTGCAATAAATACAATAGAAGCCATAGCTAGCATTGAGGGCGAGGCTACAATTGAAGCCGAGATTTGATAGCTACTTCTTTTTAGTAAGAGCTCTTTTTTCAGATTCAATCAATTCTTCCCAAACTACAGTATTTATTTTTGCCGTCAAAGGTATCGTTTTCGTATCCGATCTTTCAAATAGACTTCTTTTTATTGCTGTTATCAAAGTCTTTTGAATGCTATAATATGACAGGCCAACACAAGATTTGGCTAAAGAAGAAGCTGTCTTTTTGTTATCAAATGAAAACTTACCATTCTTAAGAGTAAGAGCAATTAGTGCCTCGATTTGTTTTAGATTGGGTAAATCAAACTGGATACTTAAGTCGAATCTTCTTAACAGTGCATTGTCAAGTAGGTTTTTCTGGTTAGTTGCCGCAATAACAATACTAGATTGAGGTAAATAATCAAAAAGTTGAAGTATCGTATTTACAACTCGTTTCATCTCGCCATGATCTTGGCTATAATCTCTTACCTTACCCAATGAATCAAACTCATCAATAAAAATTACGCTGTCTTCCGAGGCTGCTCTTCGAAATATCTTTGCAAGGTTCTTACTAGTCTCTCCAAGCTTGGAGGAAACAATCGCCCCAAGATTAATAACGTACATCATCTTGTTTAATTCCCCCGCAATAACATAAGATGCTAACGTTTTACCGCAGCCAGGGGGGCCATGAAGTAGTACCTTATTAGCGACAGGAAGTTCAAATGATCGGAGAAGTTCTATTCTATTGTGTTCTTCAATAAAGTATCCGAGATCACTCTTAACGTTATCATTACAAATCAAGTTTTCAAATTTGTAATCTGACGTTACCTTCTCAATAATGAACTCACCAACCTCTCTATCTTCCTCTTTTAAGGCATGTTTAACTGAACCAACCTTACTTAATCCGCTTACTTGTTGTTGCCTTATTGAGTCCTTAAGTAAGGATTGTAATTGAAGAGCAAAGTTTATTTTTTTAGTCCTTTTTGAGTACTCAATAAGTTCATTTAGAACGGAAAAGAGCCTTTCTTGGTCGTTTTCAAGACCAAATTTCGCTATCTCTTTTATGTAATCAAATTGCCCCATTCCTGACATTAGCACCCAAAATTTACGCAAAGTAAATCTTTTTTCAACAGCGCTTAAGGAGTTTATTAATGATAATCACGGACACACATTGCTTGGCTGCACATTCGGCCTACACCCACGAAAACCAGTCACTAATCGTGCTCTGTTTCGTGTCAGTGGACAAAATTGATAAATGAAAAATGTCGCTCCCCTAGAATCGGGCTTTATATAAAGTGTTTCGATTCGTAAGCCGGCACTAGAATGCCCTTAGGAAAAAACCCGTAGCGATGTGCCCGTCAATTCAGTGTTGAATCTCCGTAAGGCTGATACGGCCGGGCCTTTCGTCACTTCACCACTTAGACTAAATGTGCTTCCGTGGTTGCTGCAGAAAAAGTTGTTGGAGGCTCTTTGAAAGACAACGGGTGTACCCTGATGTGTACACGCTTGGCTCAACGCCACAAAGTTGCCTGCGGAAATCCGCACCACAATAATGCCCTGCGAAGAAACAGATCCTCCATCGGAATTCAATGCGCTATTGGCACTCAGTGTTAAGTCCAATTTAAAATCTACCGTGGCGCGAGTGGGGTTTGTTGTATTGCTGCTGCAAGAAACTAACTGACCGCAGGCGCAAGCTACCGTGCCTGCCCCTACTATTTTAATGAATTGAGCCCTCTTCATCTGAATGCTCTTTCTTGTACAACACTCTTATTCAAGTTTATGTTTAAAAAATTTCTTCAGGTTTTGAGGATGCCCTTGTGTTGTTTAAAAATTTGGTTGATGGATGTGCACCCTTTTGAAACAAAAAAGGATATGCCGTTAGTGGAAATAGGTCAAATTCATAAACAACTGTGCTGTATTTTTATGAAATCAATTAATCCCAACCGAAAATGAGAATACTGTTTTTATTATCCCTGCTCACATTGGCAATAGGGTTATGGGGGCAAGAAAACCTCACCTATCAGCGGCCTCCGGAGGAAATCGCCAAACTAGTAGAGGCACCCTCTACGCCCGCTGTGATTTTCTCGCCAGACAAAAGCTGGATGGTGCTTTTAGACCGTTCTGATTTGCCCACCATTGAAGAATTGAGTCGGCCCGAGTTGCGCATTGCAGGCTTGCGCATTAATCCAGACAACTTTGGGCCTAGCCGAAACAACTTCTTTATCAACGTAAAGTTGAAAAGCATGAAGGACAAAAAAGATTTTGTAGTTGCCGGTCTTCCTGCCAACCTACAAATCAGTCAGGTGGCATTCTCACCCGATAGTAAGAAGATCGCACTGCTAAACACTACCCCGCAACAAATAGAGTTATGGCTGGTTGACATCACCACCCAAAGTGCAAAAAAAATTACCAACCAAAAGATTAATGCCACGCTGAGCAGCGCCATGGCCTGGCTATCGGATTCGCAGACGATTTTGTTTTTGTCGGTGGCCGATGGCAAGAGCTTGCCTGCCAAAAACCGTGTGCCATCTGGCCCGGTGATAGAAGAGAATTTGGGGCGCAAGGCCCCCAATCGAACCTATCAAGATTTGCTGAAGAACCCATATGACGAGGCGCTGTTTGAATACTACACTACCTCGCAATTGAACCGTGTGTCGGTTCAAGGAATGGAGTCAAAAATTGGTGAGCCCGCGGTTTACCTGTCGTTCAGTCCATCACCCGATGGGCAGTCTGTGTTGGTGAAGAGAGTACAGCGTCCGTATTCCTACATTGTGCCGGCAAACTCGTTTCCACAACAAGTAGATGTAATTTCCCTTGATGGCAAGGTTGTGAAGAACGTTGCCAACATTCCGTTGGCCGACAATTTACCGATCGGGTTCAACGCAACCATCAAAGGGCCGCGCGGCCATGCGTGGCGCAACGATGTACCCAACACATTGTATTGGGTGGAGGCGCAAGATGGAGGTGATCCAAAAACCAAAGCTGATGTGCGCGATAAGGTGTACATGGCGGCAATGCCTTTTACAGCGCCCATCGAGCTGGCGAGCCTGCCACTGCGTTATGGTGGCTTGCTTTGGGGCAATGATCAAACGGCATGGGTATTTGAAAACTGGTGGGCCGATCGCAAAGAACGCACGTATGTCATCAACCCGAGCAAACCTGGCGAGAAGAAAGTATTGTTTGATCGATCGTCAGAAGATTCTTATTCAGATCCCGGCTCACCGGTTACAAAGATCAATCAATACGGACGAGCCGTGGTTCAAATCAACAAAGACAATTCCATTCATTGGGTGGGCGAGGGTGCTTCACCCGAAGGCGATCGACCTTTTCTCGATAAAATGGATTTGAAGACGGGCAAGATCACCCGCCTGTGGCGCAGTGAGGCACCTTACTACGAGTATGTGGTTTCAGTGATTGATCCTGCAAAAGGTGTGTTTGTTACTTCGCGCGAGTCGCAAACGGAAAATCCAAACTATTTCATTCGCACACTAGGGGCCAAAACGTTGAACCAGCTTACAAATTTTGCACACCCTTATCCGCAAATCAAGGATGTGAAAAAGCAAGTATTGAAATACAAGCGAGAAGATGGTGTAGCCCTCACGGCCGATTTGTATTTGCCACCTAACTATAAAAAAGAAGATGGCCCGCTGCCCACTTTTTTCTGGGCATATCCCGAAGAGTTTAAATCAAAGAACAATGCCGGCCAAGTGAAGGGTTCGCCTTACACGTTTACCCGTTTAAGTTGGGGCACGCCAATCTATTGGGTAACGCGTGGCTATGCAATTTTAGATAATGCCTCCATACCCATTGTGGGCGAAGGGGACAAAGAGCCAAATGACACTTATGTTCAGCAATTGGTGGCCAGTGCCAAAGCAGCGATTGATTATGCTGCAAGCATGGGTGTTACAGATCCGAAGCGTGTGGCTGCGGGCGGCCACAGCTACGGTGCTTTTATGACGGGCAACTTGTTGGCCCACTCCGATTTGTTTGCAGCAGGCATTGCACGCAGTGGTGCTTATAACCGTACCCTTACACCTTTTGGATTTCAGAGTGAAGAGCGCACCTATTGGCAAGCGCCACAAGTGTATTACGAAATGTCGCCTTTTGCTTATGCCGACAAGCTGAAAGAGCCAATTCTTTTAATCCATGGCGAAGCCGACAACAACAGCGGTACATTCCCCATTCAAAGCGAGCGTTTCTACAATGCCCTGAAGGGGCACGGTGGCACAACGCGTTTTGTATTACTGCCTTTTGAAAGCCACGGTTACCGTGCCAAAGAATCGGTGTTGCACATGCTTTGGGAAATGGATCAGTGGTTGGAGAAATATGTGAAAAAAGCGAAGTAGCAAATTCAGCGAAACAAAAAGCCCCGACTTTCAGTTCGGGGCTTTTTTATTATTGATTTGCTGTTGTTATTCGTTTCACCACCTCCAACATCTGCCCCTTCTGCTTGGCATAAATGCTGTGGTCATACATCGCTTCACAGCTTGTGCCCGGCAAGTAAAATACGCCTGCGTAAGAAGCGGTGAGCACCACCGAGAAAGTTCGCTCGCCATAAGCGCCCAACCTAAAGTAGGTGTACACACGGTCATCGCGAATGTCTTGATAGTCGCTTCGATCGGTTTTCTCCAAGCCTTCATCATCAGTTAGTCGCAGGTTATTGATTTCCCAACCGCTGGGGAACACCTGCGCCAGCGCTAAATTCTGATAATCGTTTCTAACGCCCGGATTTTTTACGGTGACGCGCGCCATCAATTCGGTGCCTTGTTCCAACCGCGACACATCAATCGCGTTGCCTTTCAAGTCGGTATATACAGTTTTCACAATCAAGTTGCTTTCTTCCGCAACCTCTTGGCCTTGTGCGGGTATGCCCGAGTTGATTAACCGGACAAACAATGTGCTGCTGCCTTGATTCGTCACCTTGATGGGAGCCTTCTGCAAGCCTTTCACTTCTAAAGCAGCCTGCGAAACGGGCAACTGCGATACCGCGGAAAGTTGTTTACCGCTATAATTATAAGCGTACCTCAAATCGCCCGGCTTTTCGTTGGCCACATATTGCCCGACCGACTTTAAGCTGTAGGCAATGGTTTGTGTGCTCAACCAGGCATTTGGGTTGCTTAGCTCCATTGCGATTTCTCGCAGCACTTCAAAGCCTTTTGTTTTGTCTTTGAGCAGCACGAGCGTCTCTAAAATAATGGCCTTGTCACGCACATCACTGCCATAAGTGTATCCTAGCTCTTGGTACTTCTTCAATTTAATCGACAAACTCTCGATCAATTTTTTTGCGGCTTCGGGCTGGCCAACTCTTGCATACGCTGCAGCCAACATCCATTTCGATTGATTGGAAATCGTTAACTCGCGCAAGCGATTCATTGCGGGTAATTCGGGTGCGCCCGCCATTGCCAACGTGTACAATCGATATGCCTGAATCAAATCGTTCTGGTAATAACCACCATCATTCATGCGCCACTCAAGCGTTCTGTTTTTCTGAAATTTCTTCCATCGCTTCAGCATGTCGTCTGGCACATAATATCCCGCATTGGTGGCTTCCAATATAAAATGCCCTGCATAGTTGGTGCCCCAATCATCGGCTTCTGCATTGCCGGGCCAATACCCAAAACCTCCACTATGGGTGATGAAAAGCTTTAGCCGCTCAATAGCCCGTGTTACGTTTCCTTTGATTCGGTTTTTTTCAGTATCGGTCAACTCTTTCACTACATGCAAATACAATTGAGGGAAAGCGGCCGATGTTGTTTGTTCGATACAGCCGTGTGGATATTCCATCAGGTAACGCAACCGATAGCCTAAGTTGATGGGCGGAATAGACGATACTTCCAAAGTTGCTGAATTCGTTCCGGCCACACCCACAGGCGTAACGGCACCGTCCCAGGATTTACCTCCTTCGAGCACCATTTCTGTAATTTGCGTAGCTGGCAAATTTGGATTGCGGACTTCAATCTCAATTTCATCAGTGGATTGATAGTTGCCAGATGACGCTTTCACAGTCACTTTTGCTATGCCCACTGCCGACTGCACATTTAATTGGAAGTCTACCGTTAAATCTCCGGAAGGAGGAATGACTACAGATTGCGTATTTCCATTTGGCAACGAAAGTGGTCCGTTGGCGGCCACTTCAATTTTTACATTCTTGATTTTCTTATCAGAAGCAAAAAGCGTGATGGGCAGTTTTACTTTTTCATCGGGCCCCAGCACACGCGGTAAGGTAGCCAACACCATTAAAGGTTTGCGTACAGGTGCTACTTTTTCTGCTTGGCCGTAGGCACCGTCATTGCCTGCCACCACCATTACTTTTACGGAACCAATGTATTGTGGCATTGTAAACTTCAATTCCCTTCCACCACCTTCTACCGTAAACGGCCCAAAGTATTTCACTACAGGTTTGAATCGGTTAGCGCGCGGGTCATCGTCTTTTGCTTTCAGCTCATCGCCACCGCCAATGGCAAGCAAGCGTTCGATACGCGAACCAAAGGCGCCCATCACTTCGTCATACAAATCCCAGGTTTTTACACCCAGCCCCTCGCGTGCATAAAATCGTTTCCATGGCTCGGGAGTTTTGAAACGCGTGATGTCGAGCAGTCCTTCGTCCACCATGGCGAGTGTGAACGTCATTTTCTTTTTGTTCTTCTCAGAAACTTTGATGCGCACTTCTTGGCCCGGTTCCAGTTCGTTGGCCATTTCAATCAAAGGCTCCAAATGTGTTCCTGGATTTTCTACACCCACCGGAATCACGCCATACAATCGAATGGGTAAATCGTTGGTGGTTTGGGCGTGTGGCTGCAACAAGGTTACGTTCACAAAAACGTTCGGAGTCATTTCCGGAGTCGCATCAATCACAATTTTATTATCACCTTTTTTGGTTTCTACCCATTGGGTCGAAATTACCTTTGTGCCATTCTCAATCGCTACCAGCGCACGGCCTTCGCCACTACCGGGTATGGTGAGGTTTATTTTTTCGCCCACCACATAACTGTTTTTGTCTGAAGCGAATTGCAAACGCGTGGCGGCACCTTTTTGCTCACGCGCGTAGCGACCAAAATAACCGGGTGCATCTATGTACACGGTCTTGCCGGTGCAATGACCGGAAACAGGATCGCAAACTCTAAGATAGTAGGTTCCCCAATCGGCCTCAGCCACTGAAAAAGTCCAGCTGGCTTTGCCGTTGGTCGCACTCACCTTTCCACTGCTCACCAAGGCCGAACTGTTTTCTTCGATGTAATTGGCAATGGTGTTGTATGAATTACTCCACCACCAATACCGCTCCAGTCGATAGAGATTGATTTCAACCCCCGCGCGCGAAACTGGTTTCCCATCAATATCCAAGAAAACCACATCCACTTTTTGATCTTGGTTGGTGTACAGCATGCCACTGTATTTTTCTCCGGGCGGAACGCGAAGGCCGGCATACGATTCATATGGGTAGAATGGAAGTGTGAACCGGTCGATGCTGAAGTTACCACTCTCTTCAAAAACTTTGCCTTTGAAAACTGCGGTCATAAAACCGGGATAATTGCCTTTATCTAACGTTGCGTTGAAAGTTGCTTTGCCATCGGCATCGGTGTAGCCTTCAAAAATAGATTTGGTGGTAGGCGAGTAGTTTTGATTGGGCTCTTGAAAAACAAAGTCATCATATTTTACAAAGGTGGTGGTGTTTGCTAAAACGGTCGCGTCAAATTCTGCTTTCAAGTTTTTACCGGGTGCTCCGTGCAACCAGTTTACCTGCAAGTTACCCTGCACATTTGCGTCTGTTAACCGCTCTTGCCCAAAACTCAAGTTGATTTTCAGTCGATTGGGTTTCACTGTTTCAATCTTGATCTGTTGACTGAATTCTGTGCCTCCCACTTTTACTTTTGCGCTCCAATTGCCCGTTGGGGCATCGGCACTGGTGGCAGTGGCAAATTTGTAAAAACCATTTTCAGAAGAAGATTTCACCAAACGATTCGTTACTACGCCCATCGGATTAGTTAGTTCAAAGACTACTGGATGAGTGGCCGGAAGCGTTTTGTTTCGGTCTTCTAAAATAAAGCTTAGGTAAAGCGAATCGCCCGGGCGCCACACACCACGCTCGCCATACAAAAATCCTTTCAATCCTTTGCTCACGCTTTCGCCCGACACATCAAAACCGCTTAGCGAAAGCGATTCTCCATCTACCAATCGCATGTACCCACGTTGCGAACCATTTTTCGCGACCACGGCAAACGGCTGCACGGTAGATGGTAAAGTAGCCTTACCATCGCGGTCAGTTGTTACTTTGCCCAACGATTGCAACTGAAAATCATAAAACTCTACTTCTACACCCGATAAAGGCTGTGTGGTTTTTAAGTCTGTGGAAAAGACTGTTGTTGTTTGGTCGTCTCCATGCTTGGCAATCAGGCCAATGTCACTTGCCAACACATTCTTTTGAATGTTGCGAGATGAGGAGTAATACGATCCGTTGCAAGGGTTGTCGCGTTGTTGCCAATCATAGTCGCCAACATAATAGTAGTCGTCATAATATTCGTATTCGCGATAGCCTTCGTATTCGCTGGGCTCCTCAATGTCTTGAATGGTCAACTCGCTTTCTTCCAGGCCTTCGCACTGATACACCGCATATGATTTTTTGAACCGCATTGAAACTTGGTAAATCGCTCCGGGCTGCGTATTGATTAACTTGGCGAGGTCGAGCGTGAAGCGATTCCATTTGCCCAAATCGGTGATGCCGGTGTTATCGAGTTGCACGGTTTTTTTGAGCACATTTCTCCCCACACGATACATTTCGCGATTGCCCGCAATGTTATTCACTTGCAAGAACTGCAAGATGTTGTTTTCGAAAACACGTTTCACTTCTACGTCTACTGCTTTCAGATTGACAGCTTCAAATGGAAGCACCAAGCCATCGGTGCTGGGCAATATGGAGCCTTTGCCCACGAAGCGTACTTCTGGCTTCAGTTGCTCAAATACTACTTCCACCGAAGTGGGGTCTTTCATTCGGTAGTCTACAATGTTGCGCACTCCCGCTTCCACCGAAACGATTTTGGTGCCCACCTGCCTTACGGGAGGATATACCCATATTTCGTTGTCGCGAATGTCAAACTCAAGTTGTTGGCCACGGTCGTCACCAATGGATATCAAACCTTGCAACGATTGCTTTTCTTTCAATGGGTCTGAAAATTGCAGGACTACATATTGATTGGGGTTTTGCACCACACGTGCATTCATGATTTTGAAATCGCCCAATGCGGGCACTTCTACTTTTTCTTCGGCTGTACGGTCTACCCCAATACTTTTTCCATTTACTGCGATGGCCACAGTGCTTGCTTGTTCGGTGCGCGCCACCTCTTCAATAACAAAGCCATGCTGCTTACCCTCGGCTGAGTGTTGCCAAGTAACCTTCAGGCTCTTGCCGCTTTGTTGGGCCGAAAGAATTTTTTCCGTTGCCTCTGTGTCTGCATAATCAGCTGTTTGCAAGGTGCCCTCTACTTTCAACCGTTTCAATTCGGTCTTCACATACGGCTTGATGTTCTCGATAGAGAATTCAAAGTTCTGCGGGATTACCTGAAACGAATATTTGAACTCTTCCAGCTCTTTGGCCACATTAAAAAGTTTTGACAGCCGTAGCGTTGCGTCAAATACCTGGCCGTTGGGCATTCTCCCTTCGGGTTTGAATTCTAATGTGCGCAAGTCCAGCCAACTCGCCTTCCCTTTGATGGAGGGTGAGAAGACGAAATACTTCTGCGCATCCTCTCCTAACGCGGTGGAATCAATCGCATTCTGCGAAAACACAATTCGAATGGGAGAATTTGAATAAACCGTGCCGGCTGTATATGATGAAATATACTCGCCAAACGCTGGATTAATATAGGTGGGAGTTCGTTGTGCGTCTTTCTTGCATTGAACCATGAACATGGACACGAGCAAAAAAAACGTAACCGCAGACAGTTTGAAATGAAGCGACTTGAGCATAGTGGATGGTTTGGTAAAGATTTGGAGAACTAAAGTACAGAAAAACCCAATCTAAAAAGTGACGGTTCTTTTAACTTTTTAAGAAAGAAAAGACTGCGTTGAAAATATAGTGGGGTAGGCAAAAAAAAATGCCTTTGGCTTGGTAGCCAAAGGCAAATACAATGAGTCAAGTAAACCTATTCTACCTTTCTTGTACCATTTACAGGGAATGACCCAAACTGGCCGAACGAAAGCGATCCTGAAAAAGCATCTTTATTAACAGTACCCTTCATTTGAATCGTAGCCGTGTTGCCACCAAAGCTCAACTCATACACCAAGGTGAGTTCGTTTTGTTTGTAGGTCACTTCTTTCAAGGCAACCTCACGGTTAGAGCGGTTGCTCATGATGGTACCGGAATAAACTTCTCCCTCTTTTTTGATTTTGAAAGTTCCCATGCCTCCTTGGGGCGAGTCGACCGTATAACTCCATGTGCCCACGGCACTGTACTGAACTGTATCGGTTTTTACGGGTGCGTTGGCAGGCGGATTGTTGGCAGCAGCCGGCCGTTGTATTGCGCCAGCAGGCATTTGTCCGCGGCCACCTCCGCCTGCGGGGGCGCCTCCGCCCATACCGCCTCCACCATCGCCACCGCCTTCATCTTTCAAGTCATCGTTGTTGATTGACTTTTTGCGACTACGCGGAGCATCAAAACTCATTTTACCAATGCGATAGCTGAACGTCACTTTGAAGTTCAAGTTGGTGATTACGTTCGTAATGTTTTGCGATAAGATGGGAGAGTTTTGTGTGTTCTCGATGGTGATGCGCGGATAGAAAAAGTTTTCGGCACCAAAGCCCACGCTGCCTTTTTTGTTGGCAAACTCTTTCCGCAACGCCAGGCTGTACACATAGAAGCCCCCTTGAACGCCTTGTAATTGCACTTGGCGACCCCGGTAGAAAGTAAAGAACTGAAAGCCCCAACCTTTGGTTAAGTTGTAACTACCAAACAAGCGGGCGTTGTAGACCCAGCCAGAGTTTTTTGCGTTGTAGATGGGATCCGGTACATTATTATTCAACACCGCATAGTAGGTATCAATACCACCATTCAGCGACAACTTGCCTGCATTCACGTTTGCAAAAATACTCGCACCGTAGGCGTCTTCTTTACCAATATTTCGATAGGTGGTGCGGATGGTATCCCCTCGAAAATCGCGCACGGCTTGAATGGCTCCTGACGTGTTGCGCATAAATGTAGAGATATTGAGAGACGTACCTTTAATAAATGTGTTGTACGAAAATTCATAATTGTTAGTGAACTCCGGGTCAAGGCGAGGATTCCCAAAAGTTACGTTCAAAGGATTTCCAGCTTGAAGATTGGGATTCAAGAATTGGATAGACGGACGTTGAATCCTTCGATTGTACCCCAACTTAATGGCACTTCCATTTTTGAATCGTTTCGAGATATTCATGCTTGGCACCAACGTTCCGTAATCGGGTATTTCATATTTCTTGTTATCTCTGTCAAATGCTTCGATATTGGTGTGTTCATAGCGCGCTCCTGCCTTGACACTGATTGTCTTGGCTAACTGTGTGGTGAAGGAAGTGTAACCACCCGTCACATCTTGGTTGTAAAAAAGAGCGTTGCTCAATTGCTGGTTGGGATTTTTAAAATAAACGCCATCAGAATAAGCAGTAAAAGACTCGAAGTCGCTCTTTACTCTTCGTCTGATCTGCTTACCACCAAATTCAAGTATTGAGTTCTTTCCTACGGGTGTTTGATAGTCCGCTTGTAATGTGATTTCCTCGTTCGTACTGCGGTTATTATTCTTATTGTACGTGGGTATAGGCGGAAGTACCCCGTCTATCCGTTGGTTAACAAAATCATTGGTTCGGTTATTGAAACTGTACAGTGCCAATACGCTGAACTCGCGCTGAGGTTTATCAAACGTGCGGGTGTACGTTAAGCTTGCATCGGTTGTTCCACTATTATCAACCGTGTTCACATTTGCTAACCGGTTCAGTTCCGCCTTACTGGAAGTTGTCGATAAATTGTCTTGCCAGTTTAAGTTGTTTCGTAAACCATACTTTACTGAGGCAGCCAACGAATTTTTTTTGTCGATGTCGTAATCCCAACCGAACGTGTACTGGCCAAAGGCATTCACTAAACGAGTATCTGCCTTTTGATTTGTCGTTGATAATAATGCCCCACGCGATTGACTAACCTGATCAAAGGCGAAAGTTGATTGGTCATTATTAAAGCTTCCAGGCTGATTGTAATTGCTTCTTCCAAAACCACCCAACGAGAAGCCCATTTTCCCAGTTCGATAGCTTCCGCTCAGACCAAGGTTTGAACCACGCAAACCTGCGCTGGCATCTACATTGAGCGATAACCCTTGCAAGTTGTTCTTTTTGGTGATGATGTTAATGATACCACCCGAGCCTTCGGCATCGTATTTAGCGGATGGCGAGGTGATCACCTCCACAGTTTTAATTTGATCGGCCGGGATTTGCTTCAAAGCATCTGCCACGCTGTTGGCAGCAATGGTAGAAGGTTTGTTGTTAATCAGCACCCGAATGTTTTGACTGCCGCGCATAGACACGTTACCATCTAAGTCAACGGAAAGCATCGGCACTTTTCGCAACACATCGGTGGCGTCTCCGCCCTTGGATGTTTGGTCGTTTTCGGCATTGTATATGGTGCGGTCAACCTTTTCTTCCACCAAGTTTTTTTGCCCTTCAATCACTACTTCTTTCAGTACTTTGTCGTCAGAGGCAATGGAAATATTACCTAGCTCGATATCTTTCTTTTTGTCGGTGATGTTAACCGGTATGCGCTTGGTGCCATACCCAATGAAGGAAACCTCTACGATATAACGGCCCGCGGCCACCTTGTTAATGGTGAATTTGCCTTTGTCATCAGCCACTGCCCCGTTTACTGGTTTGTTCGTGGCGGGATCAATTAATGCAACGTTCGCAAACTCTACGGCCTGCGCATTGGTACTGTCTTTTACTACGCCACTAATTTTTCCATTTCCGGTAGTTGGCGCCTGACCAAATCCGACATTAAAAGCTAGTAAAGCTATGGCACCGATTAAAACATTTCTCATTTTCGTTCAAATTCTCTGTTTTCTTTATCTTCCAACAAGCAAGATTACGCTGTTCGCAACCAAGCGGTTTTAAATTTTATATAAGCGGAAAAACCGGATTTATAACAGCCAATCTGTTGAAAGGTTCATTTTTGCTCGTCCTGAATTCTTGAAACAAATTCAATACCTTCACTTCAAATCGTTCTTAACATGAAACTGCTTGTAACCTTCTTACTTTTGTTGTTGACAACACACTCCATGGCACAGAAAAAAAATATCAATCCGCGGCCCGTTGGCTATAGCGATGCCGTAACCGTATCGGGTGGACAAACGACTTATGTTTCCGGGCAAGTGCCCGTAAACGAAAAGGGCGAGCTGGTAGGAAAAGGAGACCTAAAGGCGCAAACTATTCAAGTATTTGAAAACCTAAAGAAAGTTTTGGCGCAATCGGGTGCAACACTAGAAGATGTGGTAAAAGTTAACATTTACATCGTGAATTGTAAGCCGGAAGACGTGGCTACTTTTAGGGCTGTACGCAAAATGTATTTTGTGAAAGATCCGCCTGCGAGTACATTAGTGGGAGTCACCTCATTGGTCGACCCCGATTTTTTGATAGAGATCGAAGTGGTGGTGGTAAAATAATTGTCGCATCGACTAGAAAGTAGACTCCGAATCTCTGACTGCGCCACGCAGGCAGGGAACTTCATCTTGAGAATCAACCCGCCTTATCTTTATTATTTGTAGCCCCGGCAGGAATCGAACCTGCATCTTCAGAATCGGAATCTGAAATACTATCCATTGTACTACGGAGCCAATAGAATTGGCTGCAAAAATAACACAATACTTCAATTCTTGCTTTACTCTACACCAATCATCATAAAAGCGCCCCAATAAATCGGTTCTGGGTATTCTACACGCAGTTCTTTCTTGGCATCGACAAAACTCTGGCGCATATTATTAGTGGTGAGCCATTTCTTATAAAAATTCAGAATTAGTTTTTGAGTTGCTTCATCGTCAACCTTAAACATACTCATGATCAACACCTTTGCCCCAGCTACTAAAAAAGCACGTTGCAAACCATACACACCCTCACCGTTAGAGATATCGCCAAGGCCGGTTTCGCAGGCGCTCAATACTACTAAGTCTGTTTTATCAAGGTTAAGGCTCATGGCCTCATAAGCTGTTAAAATGCCGCTCTCGATATTGTAGTTGTATTTTGTTTTATCGAGAACGTCACCGGCACCGCGCAATAGTAAGCCGCATTTCATGAGCGGACTTTCTGCCAACTGTGCTTCACTGCTCGTCAATTTCTTGGCATCATCGTCCTCATCGGCAGGAGAATAGAAACCGTGTGTGGCAATGTGGAATATGGCAGGACTTTCTTGCTCCTTCACGCGCTCTTCAGTAGCAGAGTTTTCTACATACCGCAACGTTTTCAATCCTTTTTGTTTCAATAACTCTTGGAGTTCGTTCACTTCCTTTTCTGTGCCGGGCAGTGCGGGTATCGACTTATCGGCAGAAGCCGTCATATAGAAATTGGGGTTACCAAAAATGCTGGCTGTTTTTGTGGGTACTCCACCTTTAGACTTCAGCTTGCGCAGATACAAATCCTTGGTATTGCTCACCATCACAATGTTGGCGTTGTCGATTACATATTTGCCATCGGGGGTGGGTATGGCTTCTAAGTTTAACTGATTGTAGACACCATCAGGCGAAATGTAGATGGTTGTGTTCAAGCCAATGGCCTTTGCGATAGGCTCCCAAAAGACTTTATATGAGTATTGGTCTTGCACCTTGCCGGTAATGCAATTGCGATAATATTTAAAGTAGCGTGTTTCCATTCTCTGCCCTTCCGGCAAGGGAACTACTTTTGGTCGAGCTCCGTCATTCTTTACGTACAAGGCTACATAGACAACTGAATCAGTAAAACTGTGGTCGAAGTGGCGGTAACGCACCATTTCAATTGCGACCTCGTTTTTGGCAATTGATTTCTGAACGTTTTCATAGGTAATCTTTTTGTTTTCGAAGTTCTGGCCAAACAACTCTGATTTTTCGCTAAGGGTGGCTTCCAGTTTTTCTACTTCGTTGTTGAGGGCGGGTAAGTCTATGGCATTTTGAGTCAACTGCTCCGTGCTCATCGAAAGCGCGTTGGTCAAAAATTCTTTTTTCTGAATCCAATCGTTATACATTTTCTTCAGGTTCTCATCTGAGCTACTCATGATGCGCTCGCGCACTTTTATAGATGAACTGAGCAACAATGCTTTGGTCAACAACTGATAGTTGTACACTTTACCACTCAAGTCTCTAAAATCTTCAAAGTTTCCAAAAGCAAGTGTATTGTAGAATTCAAAGTCGTTTTTGATGGTGTTCCAATATTTGGTCTTTTCACGCTCGCTTAGCGCAGGGAAGTACTTTTTGATAAAGTTTTCGTAGTCGCCCAATGCTTCCTCTATGTTCTTTTTAGCCTTCTTGAAATCTTTCTGCATGAAGTACACTTTTGCCTGTTTTGAAAGAATCTTCACATACTCGGGGTGCGTGCGACTGAAATACTTTTCGTAGATGTCGCGTGCCTGATTGTAAAAGTCTTCTGCTTTTGGATAGCTTTTTATTTGATAGAAAACATCTGCCGTAAGGGTAAAAATGGCTGCAGCATTGATATTGTTTTTTGAGCCGGTTTTAGAACGCCAAATATTTTCTGCCTGTGTAAGGGACTGAAATGCATTGTTATATTTTTTCGCTGCAATGTTAATGACAGCTACATTTTTTAGGATATCAGCGTATTGTGGGTTGTCGGTGCCCAATCGCTCACCCATAATCTTTTGTGCTTCCAACATCATTTTTTCAACGGGAGCAAAGTCTTCACCTTTATAGAATTTGATCAGCGACAACTGCGCCAGTGATTTTGCCACCTCAATGTGGTTGCGGCCGAACTGCCGCTCTTGGCTTACCAATGCTTTTTGAATGTTTTCTTCGGCTTTGTCGTAATCACCAATAGCATAGTCAATATCGCCCAGTAGTTTTTGTGTGGTGGCTGTCTTGGATGATTTGTCACCATAAACAGCCAACGCAATCTTATACGCGCGCTGCGCAATTTTGTCTGCTTCTGTGTAATCACCTTTGGCCAAAATAAGGCGGCCTTTGTTCACCAGCGGCTCAATCAAGCGCAGCGATTCGCTACCATACAGTTTTTGGTACTCCGGTATTAGAGTTGCCAATAGCTCTTCTGCTTTTTTGTAGTCGCCCAACAAAATCAGAAGAGAGGTGAGTTGTTTAGCGGTGGCCAGTTCGTCAATGCCCACAATGTTTTCTGACTTGCGAATCATCTTTCCTGTTTGAGCCAATGTTTCTTCGGCTTCATCAAACAAGCCACGGATACCTTGCAGGGTTGCCCGTGTCTCTAAGGCCTCTATCAAATGCAGTTCGCGATTTTCGCCCGGACTATCTTTGTCCTTCAGAATCTTTACCGCCTCGTCAACTTTTTTCGAAGATTTTTCAAACTCGCCCAACTTAATTTGAATCCTGGCCACATTGGTAAGTTGTGTAGCATAAGCAACATCTTTATAGTCATATTTTGCCTGGGCAATTTTTATAGACTTCTCCAACACCGAATCGGCCTTGCTATATTTATCGGTTAGTTCATACAAACTACCAATGTGGTTCACGATGTCTAGGATATCCTGATGTTGATTGCCGATTTGTGGTGCCACAATCTTGGTGAAACTCTCCTCATAAATTTTCTCTGCTTCGTTAATTTTATTCGTGTAGTCAAGGTAGTAGTTTGCCAGTTTGAGTTTTGCCAGATGCGATTCTGGAGCCTCTTCACCAAAAAGGTTGTTCTTTATTTCAATGATTGACTTCAAGTATCCTTCAGCGTTTGAATAGCGCTTTTCGTAAAGAGCCAATTCTGACAAAAACTCGAGCACGTTAACCGTTACGATGTTGTTTTTGGGTAGTTCTTTTGTGTTTGCCAGCAAGCTATTGGCATCGTTTTCCAAGTTTTTTGTTTTGTCTTTGCTGAGTTTTGAGTCAAACTCTACGGCCTTTAGCCTAACCGGATAAAAACTACCTTCTTTGAAATTGCTCTTGATCATTTTTTGGTACTCGAGTTTCGTATTCAAGTACTTTGATCCACCTTCCTTTACAAGGTCCTTCAGAAATTCCTCGTATATCTCTACAGCCAAATAGTGCGAAGGTTTGTGCTTGCTTTTTAGGTTGTTAAGGGTTCGGCTAAGGTCAAGGTCTTTCGGCAACAACTCGTTACCATTTTCCTTCAACGTTTTTGCATTATAGAATTGATTACGCACATAGGCTAAGCTTGATTGCCCTAAGTTTTTGTTTGCCCACGAAGTAACAAAGCCAAAGGCCGAATCTGCGCTTCGCAGTTTTCCCTGGCGCCCGTAGCAACGGCCCAAGGAAGTGATCACGCGGCAGTAGTCATCATACCGCTTGGCCAATTCCTCATCTGGCAGCTTGCGGCTTTTCAGGTTGCCTTTGTCATCAACAAATGTTTCTTGTTTCACCGCGCGGCCCGCAAAATAGGTGGAGTTCTTCAGCAGCAATTCTGCAGCTTGCTGGTAAAAACCTTGGCCTGTGAGCATCTCAGCTTGTGCCACTTCCCATCTTGCCTTGGCATCTTCATCAAAAAATCCGCCTTTGGTAAAGATGACTCTCGCATCGGTAAGGTATTGCTTCGCGATTTTGTAGGAACCATTGCGTGTGTACAGCTCACCTGCCTCTAACAACACCATCCCGTGGCTTTTGCTGTTTTCCGTGTTTACCGACAAACTGGTCGTGATGGCGGTTTTCAGGTTCGATTCGAATTCGGTAAACATACCTGAAGCCAAGTCGCACTTGGCAATCATCATATAATAGCGCACCAAGTAGGGGTTGCTGGTGCCCAATTTTTTGAACGACTTCTTCTTGAATTTTTCGAGCGCTGAAAGCGTTTTTTTGTAATCTCCGGTTTCGTAAGTTGCCTCAATTGACGCCATCGTTTTGTCGTACTTGGTTTGTGCCGAAACCGACATAACGCTCAGTAATAGCAGAATAGCAATGTTCTTCATGTGGCAGAATTTGGTCAACTAAAAGTAGTGATTTTTAAGGTAAAAATGTTTGTACCGACAGGGCACAAATAAACATTGATGGAATGACGCTTACGCCATCAATTTCTCCAAAATCTCTTTTGCAGCTTGTGTAACAGGTGTGCCCGGACCAAAGATACCGCTCACGCCTGCTTTGAGTAAAAAGTCGTAGTCCTTTTCCGGAATCACACCGCCTGCCACCACTAAAATATCTGGCCGGCCAATTTCTTTCAAAGCGTTGATCAACTCTGGCACCAACGTTTTGTGGCCTGCGGCTAAACTGCTGGCACCCACTACGTGCACATCGTTTTCAGCTGCTTGCTTGGCCACCTCTTTGGGTGTTTGAAACAACGGCCCGATATCTACATCGAAACCTAGATCTGCAAAACCTGTGGCAATTACCTTCGCGCCACGGTCGTGGCCATCTTGCCCCATCTTGGCTACCAAAATACGTGGCCTACGGCCATCCAACTCCGCAAACTTGTCAGACAGTGCACGCACTTCTTGTACTGCATCGCTTTTCATCTCGCTCGAATATACACCTGAAATCGATTGGATATTTGCTTTGTAACGACCGAATGATTTTTCCATGGCCGTTGATATTTCGCCCAGCGTAGCACGTGCGCGTGCGGCAACCACGGCTAACTCCAATAAATTTCCTTTGCCACTGGCGGCCGCTTCTTCAATTGCTTGCAACGCTTCGGTGACTGCCTGCGCGTTGCGTTCTTTCTTTAACTGCTGCAATCGCGCAATCTGTTCTTCACGCACAGCAGTATTGTCGATGTCTAAAATATCAAAGTCTGGTTTCTCTTTGGTGGTATAACGGTTTACACCCACAATCACATCTTTGCCAGAATCAATGCGGGCTTGCTTAGCAGCTGCGGCTTCTTCAATGCGCAGCTTTGGTAAACCACTTTCAATCGCTTTGGCGATCCCTCCCATTTTTTCAACCTCTTCAATCAATGCCCAAGCTTTTTCTACGAGCTGCTCGGTGAGGTATTCTACGTAGTATGAACCGCCCAACGGATCTACCACTTGCGTAATGCCAGTTTCTTTCTGCAAGTACAATTGCGTATTGCGCGCGATGCGTGCAGAAAAATCGGTGGGTAGTGCAATGGCTTCATCCAGTGAATTGGTGTGCAGTGATTGCGTTCCGCCCAAGGCGGCAGCCAGTGCCTCCACGCATGTCCGTGCCACATTGTTGTACGGGTCTTGCTCGGTCAAACTCCAACCAGAAGTTTGGCAGTGCGTGCGCAACGCCATCGACTTGGGATTTTTAGGATCGAACTGTTGCACAATTTTCGACCACAACAGACGGCCTGCGCGCATCTTGGCCACTTCCATAAAAAAGTTCATGCCAATGCCCCAGAAGAATGAGAGGCGTGGTGCAAAATCGTCAATGGCAATGCCCGCTTTGACGCCCGCGCGAACGTATTCCAAACCATCGGCCAACGTATAGGCCAGTTCGATGTGTGCAGGCGCACCTGCCTCATGCATGTGGTACCCGCTAATGCTGATGCTGTTGAATTTAGGCATGTGCTTAGAGCAATACTCAAAAATATCAGCAACAATACGCATGGAGCTTGCTGGCGGATAAATGTACGTGTTGCGCACCATGAACTCTTTGAGGATGTCGTTTTGGATGGTGCCGCTGAGTTGCTTCGGTTGTACTCCTTGTTCTTCGGCAGCCACAATGTAAAAGGCCATGATGGGAATGACGGCTCCGTTCATCGTCATCGACACCGACATTTTATCCAATGGAATCTGATCGAAGAGAATCTTCATGTCGAGTACCGAATCGATGGCAACGCCCGCCTTGCCCACATCTCCTGTAACGCGCGGGTGGTCAGAATCGTACCCGCGGTGTGTGGCTAGGTCAAATGCTACCGACAAACCTTTTTGCCCAGCCGCTAAATTTCTTCGATAAAAAGCATTCGATTCTTTCGCAGTTGAAAATCCTGCGTATTGGCGAATCGTCCACGGACGGACTGTGTACATGGTTGCATAGGGTCCGCGCAAATAAGGCGGAAGTCCGGCTTGATAGTCTTGAGCGAAATGTTGGGTGATATCGATTGGTGCGAACGCTGGCTTTACATTTATTTTTTCGGCAGTAGTCCATGTGCCGGATGCTGGAGCCTGGGTGCTGGATGATGGTGTGTTTTCTTTGGTTTCACCGAGCTGATTTAGAATCTGGTCAACCAGTGCATCCACAAAATAAGATCCTACCAAGGGGTCGGCCACCTTTGAAAGGAATGACTCTTCGCGCAAAATGGAGGAAACATTGCGGGCCATGCGTTGCATAGTTGATTGCGCATCGTCTTCAGGCGAAATGGTCAGACTATCGCACCCACTCACAATCGCGGCCAACGCTGCGTAAGTAGCATAAATCAAATTGCCGTGGGGCTGATAATTATCTTTTACAAAAGGCTGGCTAGTGGCATGAATGCGTGCGAAAGGATTTGCCCCACGCAGCGCTTTTAATTTAGCAATGGAGATAAACAAATTGGTAGAAATCGATATAGAAAATGCCAGACGCTGGGTTGCCTCGCTTTCGCGGATGCCCAATTGCGCCATCGCTTCAACCGCTTTTTTACCAGCAATGGTGGCGTTGCGCACTTCCTCCAGTGCGTTTTCATTCGCTTGTACGATTATTCCGCACGGGCGGAATTGAGGCCAATCGATTTGCAATACAACCTGAAACGGAATTTCGTCTGTCCAAAAAATATCGCCAATAATTGTTGTAACATCATAATTTGCGCGAACATATTTGGTAAACGAGTCTACAAATTCCGCAGCCGACCGGTTCACCGCAAAGCTTACCTGGCAATGATTCAATTGAATTTCTGCCAATAATTTTTCAGGGATCACATGTGGGTTTTCAATTGCGAACAGCACTCCATCTGCCCCGTTAGCCAAGTGCAGAAGCGCTTGGCGGTTTGCTTCCACCGAATCTTCCACCAGCACTTTGGGTAAATTATACCAGGCGCGAGCTCCTAAAAATTGATTTTGCGACACTGACAAGCTCAGCACCTTGGTTTTTGGCGAATCAACAGCCGTGTAGTAAGGTTTCACTGTCAATCCCGCCACTGTTTGGGTTAGTTTTTGAAACGGATTCGCACCTTCCAGTTCGTGCTGAGCGGCCTCTATCCAATTTTGTAGCGTTTGCGGTGAAAAAAGATGGTTCCAATTGATTTGACTCGCCATAAGGTTGCTTTCGATTGCGATAAAGATGAACGTTAGTCGCGAACTTTCAAATGACTATTATCATTTCAAAGCAAATAGAACAGCTGTCAAGTTACG
This sequence comes from Bacteroidota bacterium, assembly GCA_018267275.1. Classification (GTDB taxonomy): domain Bacteria; phylum Bacteroidota; class Bacteroidia; order Cytophagales; family Cyclobacteriaceae; genus ELB16-189. The sequence continues at coordinate 56,692 of JAFDYV010000007.1, forward strand.
GCTTTGTATTTCAGCGAATTTTGTTTCGATTGTCTGCAAAATTTCGTATCAAAAATTCAAAAAAATCAATACCACATTTTTTCTCAAAAAGTCAAGGGCAAAATTTTTTTTCTTGCTCTTTTCTATATCAAAAATTTTTACACCTTTGTCACCCCGCGAAAAAAAATTTCTAAAAAACGGCAACACCTTGAACTCGATCGCATCTGTAGATTCCACCACCATCTGGAACGATTGCTTGGCAATCATCCAGCAAGAAGTAGATGAAAATAGCTTCGCAACTTGGTTCAAACCGATTATTCCGTTGCGCACCGATGGCGAAATTCTAACAATTCAGGTGCCCTCGCAATTTTTTTACGAGTGGCTGGAAGACCATTATGTGCCCGTTTTGAAGAAAGCCGTACACCAAGTGCTGGGTAAAGGCGGCAGGTTAGAATATTCGGTGGTAGTAGACAGCGGAAATAAACAAAGCCCGCCCGTAATGGTGAATTACCCCAACGGCAACGGCAACAACAAAAACGGCAATGTGCAGCCTGTCAATGGCAGCGATGTGTATTCGCCCTTCAGCTTTCGTGCGCTGAACCCGCAAACCGTTAATTCTCGCCTAAATCCCAATTATACGTTTGACAACTTTATCGAAGGCGACTGTAACCGGTTGGCAAGGTCGGCAGGCTTGGCCGTTTCGAAAAAACCTGGCGTTACTTCTTTCAATCCGTTGATGTTGTATGGTGGCGTGGGTGTGGGCAAAACGCACCTGGTGCAGGCCATTGGCAACGAAATCAAAAAGAGTTTGCCACACAAGATTGTGTTGTATGTAGATCAAAATGATTTTACCAGCCAATTTTTGAATGCGCTGCAAAACAATAAAATGCAAGATTTCCAAAATTTCTACTTGCAGGTAGATTTATTGATTTTGGATGACGTGCAATTTTTGGCGGGCCGCGAAAAAACGCAGGAAATCTTTTTCCATATTTTCAACCAGCTGCACCAGTCCGGCAAGCAAATTATCATGACCAGCGATTGTCCGCCACGTGATTTGAAAGGATTTCAAGAGAGATTGCTGTCTCGCTTTAAGTGGGGATTGACAGCCGACTTGCAAGAACCAGACTTTGAAACCAAGCTTGCCATCATCAACAAGAAAATGCAATCAGACGGTATTGACATACCGAAAGATGTGGCTGAATATTTGGCTTATAGTGTAGACACTAACCTACGCGACATGGAAGGTGTTCTAAACTCTCTACTATTCCATGCCACCTTGCTGAAAAAAGAAATTGATTTGGAACTGGCCAAAGAGGTGTTGAAAAACATTGTCAAAGAAATTCAGTCAGATGTAAGTGTCGATTACATTCAAAAAACAGTGGCCGATTATTTTAAGGTAGAATTAGAGGCCATGAAAGGGAAGGTAAAGAAGCGTGAGATTGTAATACCCCGCCAAACTGCCATGTATTTTTGCAAGCGCTATACGCAGTTAACGCTGGCGCTGATTGGCGAGAACTTTGGCGGCCGCGACCATAGTACGGTAATCCATGCGTTAGAATCGGTGGAAGACATGATGAAGACTGATGCCAACTTTAAAAACAGTATTGAAGAATTGACAAAGAAATTTAAGTCGAGGATTTCGGCTTAACATGCTGCCACAGATTCTCAGATTTCTTCAACTTTCTCTTTATTGAACATTCCGCTTCGCATTTAAGCGGGCGTAGGCACTAAGGTTTTGCCAAATTCAATTTTCTCTACACCCTGGCATTCAAAACTCATCGTCCATCGACTTGAGCAAAATGGCGCGGTGCTCTTTCATGAGCCGTTCGTATAATCCCGGCTCATGCGTGTAACCTAGTACCTTTATTTTTTCTTTGCTGATTGTTTGGTTAGTAAGTGGTGGGGTGCTGTAGCTAACATTCATGCCCGCTCGCTGCATACCATGTACGCTGTTTGTAAAATGATTGGTATTGGTCTCTGGCCCCGTTATATCAAACGTTCTTTTCGAATCGTCCTTAATCAGTTGCCAGGATTTGGTGTACATGAGATCACGAAGTTACTGTTCGCACGCAATTACTTGCCCTCCGGCAAATACATTTGTTCGTAATATTCAATTGCCATGCGACCTGAGTCGAAAAATGGAAGCACATCCTTCATGCCGCCTTTCACCACCTTCAGCCACTTGGTGGGTGCATCATAGTACATTGGTATGATTTCGTTTTCGAGCAAGTCATACAAATTTTTTGCCTCTACTCGGTCGCGCTCCTCTTGCGAGAGGGCATCGTCTGCCTTGTCGATAATGAAGCAGTTTTTGCCATGCTTTGAAAACTCGGGCACCCAGCCATCGGGTATTGAAAGATTGATGGAGCCGTTCATTGCGGCCGTCATGCCCGAAGTACCCGAGGCTTCGTGGTACATACGCGGATTATTAAGCCACAAATCAGAACCTTTTTTTAGGTGACCCGAAAGCCACAACTCATAGCCGGTGAGCACCGTGCAATTCTTTAGTTCTTTGGTTTTCCAATAAATTTCATTGAAGATATTGATCGCGCTGTAATCCTCAGGGTATGGCTTACCTGCCCAGATAAATTGCACAGGATACTTTTTGTTGTTCACAATTTTCAAGAAGCGATCAAAATCTGAGAGCAAAAGATTGGCGCGCTTGTAACCCGCAAATCTGCGTGCCCATACCAGCGTAAGTGCATCGGGGTTGAATAGTTTGCCCGTTTGGTTAGCCACCACTCGAAACAATTTGTATTTCAACTTTTTCTTGCGTGCCATCAGCGCTTTATCGTCATCAATGGCCAACGCCTTTTCTAGTTCTGGATCTTGCCAATACGTTTTGTTTTGTGCGTTGGTGATGGAAGTGATCTCGCAAATATCTTTGTAATCACCCCACATCTTGCGCGATACATCGCCATGGATATGCGAAACTGCATTTGCCTTCTTTGCCATGCGCAGTGCCGTAAGCGTGTAGTTGAGCATTCCGTTTTCAGGCGCGACCAATTTGTTTACCTGGTCTACTGTAATGCCGTTGAAAAAACTCATGCTGTTGAGCAGTGGCACGCTATGCTCTTCGTTACCTGCTTTCTCGGGCGTATGGGTTGTAAACACCACGCGCTTTTTAACCTTCTCAAGATCATTGAACTTGTCCATCAAGTAAAAACAAAGTGGAAGCGCATGCCCTTCGTTCATGTGATAAATGTCGGTTTGGCGCTCGAGTACATCCAGCAGCTTCGCTCCACCCACGCCTAGTAGTATGGATTGAGCAATGCGAGTGGTTTCGTTAGGGTCGTATAAACGATGGCTAATGGTTTGTGCGAGAAAGTCATTTTCGGCAATGTCGGTGGTGAGTAAAAAGACAGGTGCAGTTTTGAATACCTCAGGCCGGAGTAACATCGCTTTTACATACACCCGGGCGCCATGAATGGTGATCGGGAACACAATTCCGGTATCTTCGAGAAACGAATAATCCTTGTTGCGAAAAGTTACTTTCAGTGTTTGGTCTTGGTTGCGCTCTTGATCGTAGTAACCCTTTTTCCACAGAATACCGATACCCACCAAGTTTTGCTTGAGCTCGTAGGCGCTGCGCATATGCGAGCCGGCTAAAAATCCCAAACCGCCACTATAAATTTTTAATGGCTGATCAAGGGCAAACTCCATGGAGAAATAGGCTACAGGCTTGCTGAATTTCTTGTCGAACGAGTAGGGGAAAAGGGAATTGATATCGAACATGGACCGAGGTTTTAGTAACGTGGCTGCGAACTTAGCAAAAGGGCGCGAATCCATTAGGGCGGGCCATCAATAAAACCTACATGAGTCCATTGCAAACGTTTGCTATTGCTTGTTATGCCGAATGTTGGAGGTAGGAACTGGGTGTATTCGATTGGTGCCTTAATAAAACATAAAAGCTCCGCGCCCGGGAGCGTTCATCAAGTTCAAGAGAATTACCGTGAAAATTAATAGCGCAATTTTATTTGACTCACTCCATCGGTCAATTTGAACTTCGCTTTCTCAAAACTTGGTGGCCCAAAACTTCCCATCACATTATTTGAAAAGCCATAGCCCTCTTTGGGAATGCCCATAAAGTTAGTATCGATTTTTCCGTTTGCGTTGCTATCGTGCATGATGCTGATGGCATATTCGCCTGCAGGCAAATTTTCAAAAACTACCTCAACGCCTTCTTTTTTTGCTGGGGCAAACTTGCCGGCAAACTGTTTTTTCATAAAGTCGACCTCGGTATTGTAAAGCGCTACGCCAATTTGGCCCTTGTCATCTTTTATGTTTTCAACACGAACTACTAACCGCTGTGCCTGAGTTGTTTCAACCAGCGCCAGCAAAAAAAATAACGATAGAATCTTCATTGCCTTATCACATTTATAGTGTTGTAACCATTAACAAAAAATTAAAACATAGGTTACCAATATTGCTTATATTCAAACTTCAAAAATCTTAGTCATGGCAACCCTTACCCTCAAAATTAACGGCAAAAGTCACACCATTGATGCTGATCCAAAAATGCCCTTGCTGTGGGCCATTCGCGATTGGGTGGGCCTTACCGGAACAAAGTATGGATGTGGCATTGCCCAATGTGGGGCGTGCACGGTACACCTCAACGGCACGCCTGTTCGTTCTTGTTCTTTGCCGCTTTCGGCCGTAGGCGAAAAAGAAATTACCACCATCGAAGGAATTTCGCCTGCTAATGAGCACCCAGTGCAGCAAGCTTGGATTGCCGAACAAGTTCCACAATGCGGCTATTGCCAAAGTGGGCAAATCATGGCGGCTACCGCATTGCTCAAGCGCAAGCCAAATCCCACCGATGCTGATATAGATGCTGCCATGCAAGGGCACATTTGCAGATGCGGCACCTATCCTCGCATTCGCAAAGCCATCAAAACAGCCGCTAAAATCATGTCTCAAAAAACTTCTACGAAATAACCATGGAAACTTCATCACTCAGCAGACGTGACTTTATCAAGCGCACTGGCTTAGCCAGCGCAGCGCTCACCCTTGGTTATTATATGCCTGCATTAGCCAAAGATGTAGAAATCGTGCAACAACAGGTGGCTGCTAGCTTGGGCATCGAGTTGAACGCGTGGATTTCCATCGACACTACTGGTGTTGTTACCATTATAAACCACCGGTCCGAAATGGGCCAGGGTTCATTTCAGGCGGTCCCTCAAATCATTGCCGAAGAATTGGAAGTCGATTTGAATCAAGTAAAAATTGTTTTTGCGCAGGGCCACCAAACCAAATACGGAAGCCAGGTGACAGGCGGCAGTTCCACGGTGCGCGGTTCTTATAAGCGCCTGCTAAAACTCAGTGCCACTGCACGCGAAATGTTGGTGGAGGCAGCTGCGAAGAAATGGAATGTTGCCAATAGCGATTGCTATGCTGAGACTGGACATGTAATTCACAGACCTTCGGGAAAAAAATATCACTATGGCGAGCTGGTTGAAACCGCCAGCAAATTAGAGCCACCGAAAAATGTAGAACTAAAAAACCCCAAGCACTACAAGATTCTGCGCAAGCCCTTACAACGCCAAGATATTCCATTGAAAACGAATGGCTCGGCCGTCTTTGGCCTGGATAAAAAATTGCCCGGTATGTTGTATGCGGTGGTGGAGCGTAACCCGCGCTTTTTGGGCAAAGTAAAAAGTTTCGATGCCACTGCCGCGAAAGCCATTGCAGGTGTAAAACATGTGATCCCCGTCAAGATGCGTGTGTTTTCTCACGACCGCGAAGGTGTGGCCGTAGTGGCTGACAACTTGTGGGCCGCTATGCAAGGCAGAAAAGCATTAAAAGTAGAGTGGGACGATTCGGGTTTCCCCCACCACAGCACAGAGCAGTTGTACAAGCAAATGCGCGAGGATGTTAAAAACAAATCGGGTTTGTCGTTCAAAACGCAGGGCGATGTAAAAATGGCTTTGGAGCAGGCACACAAAAAATTGGAGGCATTGTATGAAACTCCTTATGAAGCGCATGCGTGCATGGAGCCACTCAACTGCATCGCCCATTTTCAAGGAGATAAGTGCGAAATATGGGGACCGATTCAAGGTCCCGACTGGGTGCAAGCCGATGTGAGCGATCTGCTCGGAATCCCTAAAGAGAACATGACGGTGAACATGACGTTCTTGGGCGGTGGGTTCGGCCGCAAGGCATTTTTAGATTACCCGCACGAGGCCGCTGTGATTTCGAAAGCTGTGAATGCACCCGTGCAAGTAGTGTGGACGCGCGAAGATGACATGACGCAGGGACCCTTTCGACCAGGCATGGTATACCAATGCAAAGGTGGTGTTTCAAAAGAAGGAAGCATCAAATCATTTGAAGTGAAAATGGCCGGGCAGAATATGAACCACCAAAACCCGGGTGCAGACAAGCTCTCCTACAACGATAGTGTTACCGAGGGATTCTTGGAGACCTATTTGCGGAGTTTGCCGCATTATAGCTTTAGTGATGTGCCGCTCGATTCGCCCGTGCCGGTGATGTGGTGGCGCTCGGTGTACTCATCTACCAATGCCTTTGCTTTTGAAAGTTTTATAGACGAATTGGCCGCTGCCGCGGGAAAAGATCCCATCGATTTCCGCAAGCAACATTTTTGGGATGGCCGTTACCACGAGTTGGCCAATAAATTGATAGAAGTGAGCGGTTGGGCGAGCCGGGGCAAGAACGCTGGCTATGGCGTAGCCATTACCGAATGCTTCTCCAGCATTGTAGGCGAAGTGGTAAAGGTATCGCGCCAAGCAGACGGCAAAATAAAAATTGATAAAGTGTGGGCGGTGATGGACTGTGGTTGGTACGTAAATCCTGATACCATTCGCGCGCAAGTGGAAGGAAGTATTGTGATGGCGCTGGGTGCCGCCACCAAACACGCCACACATTTTGCAGAGGGCAAGGCGGTTGAAAAGAATTTTGATAGCTACAAAATGTCGCGCATCGCTGAGATACCTGAGATTGAAGTGCATGTGATGGACAACGAAGAAAAAGCAGGTGGAGTAGGTGAACCCGGCCTGCCGCCATTTACGCCCGCACTTACCAATGCCATCTTTGACCTGACGGGCAAACGCATAAGGGTGCTGCCGTTTAGTTTGGATGAGATTGCTTAACCGTAAAAATCAAAAACGAAACTCGAAAATTATCAAATGAAAAAGTTTTCTGTTCTTGCTTTCTTAAGCGTTTGCTTACTATCGTTTCAAAAACCCGCTCCATTCGATTTGAAATCGAGCATTAACCGAGGCAAAGAAGTGTACACCAATTATTGTGTCTCGTGCCACATGGAAAAAGGCGAAGGTCTGGAAGATGTCTATCCGCCAGTCGCGAAATCAGATTATCTGATGGCTGACAAAAAGCGCTCAATTGTACAAGTGCTTAAAGGCGTGACGGGCGAAATAAAAGTAAACGGCAAAACCTACAATGGAGACATGTCGGGCTTTGACCTAACAGATCAAGAAGTAAGCGATGTGCTCAACTACATCCGAAATTCGTTCGGCAACAAGGGCGGGACTGTCACGCCTGCCGAAGTGAAGGCCGCTCGGAAATAACAAAACCATTTAGCGATGAAAAAAATCTTCGCACTGGTTTGTGCTTGGGCCTTTGTATTCATAGCCACTGCGCAGAACTATGAGAGGATTACTCTCGACAATAATGACCCCGAGCGAGGTTATTACTTGGCCATTCCACCCAAAGATGCGATCAAAGGAGTATTGGTATTATTTCCGGGTTATGCCGAATCGGCAGAAATGGTGTTGCCCGAAACGAAGCTGCACAATACAGCTTTTAACAATAATTTATTGACGTTGGTAATCCCCATTGGGGCTAAGATTTATGCCGATGAACCAACACTATCTGCTATCAATCGTGCCCTCACCGATTCCATCAAGCGCTTTCGCCTGGATAAAAATAAAATGGTGGTTGGTGGTTTTTCTGCTGGTGGTACTATTGCCTTGCGTTATGTAGAAAAATGCATTGAAAGGCCAATCGATTTTCCGATAATGCCAAAGGCAGTCTTTGCAATCGATTCGCCTGTTGACATTATAAACTTATGGGAATACTTCGACCGCGAGCGTACAAAGAATTTTTCAGAGGCGGGGGTAAATGAAGCCAACTTTGTGCAACCGATTATGGAAAAAGAACTTGGTGGTACGCCTGCTACCAATCTGAAAAGCTATGTCGCGCAATCACCTTTTTATGCAAAAAGTGTTGAATTGGGAAATGAACGTTTCTTAAAACAAATGCCAGTGCGAGTTTATCACGAAATGGATGTAGTCTGGCAATTGGAAAACCGTAGGCGGAGTTTGTATGACAACAATGCACTATGTTCTTCGGAAATGATTAGCAGACTGATGTTGATGGGAAACACCAAGGCAGAATTCATCCAAGCTGACCGAAAGGGTTACCGAAGTAATGGCATGCGGCATACACACGCGTGGTCGATTGTGGATGAAGTTGAGTGTATTCAATGGATTAAAAAAGTGTTGGAAATATGATAGCTAAAAAGGCACAAAGCGTCCTCACCGGTGGCATATTAGTAATCATTCTGGCAGTAGTAGCATTTCTCACTTACGATTTGATGTTCGCGCCCCCGATCATTATGGAGGGCGTAGTGGTCGAAAAAGCCTTCGTTGAAAAACAAATCGCAGGAGCTCCGAGCATTACACCTTACAATCGGTATAAATCTTATGACTACGTTATACAGTCCCAAAAGCACGAGCAATGGATTGCCTTTGTAAAAACGGATGACGGCAAGGTATTAAAGGTTCATTGCACCAGCGACCATTATGGCCAAAAGCAAGTAGGCGACAAAATGCGATTTAAAGAATATAAGGGTGGGCTGTTGGGTATTGAGTACTTTGCACACAATGAGGAGGATGAATGAGTGGCAAATAAGTAGTTTGTTTATGGTTCAAAGCTGATTCTTCTTTCTTTCCGAAACCCAAATTTTTCTCTCTCTAAAATCGCCCTTACCTTTGGCCTTTTAATTCCTTATGGCCGAAGAAAAGAGTTTGAACTTTATTGAAGAAATCATCGAAGCTGATCTGCAATCGGGCAAGCATCAGTCGATTGTTACCCGCTTTCCGCCCGAGCCAAACGGTTATCTACACCTAGGCCACGCTAAAAGCATTTGCCTCAACTTTGGGCTGAGCCTCAAATATGGTGGCTACACCAATTTGCGTTTTGACGACACCAACCCGGTGACGGAAGAAACGGAATACGTAGAAAGCATCAAAGACGATGTGCGTTGGTTGGGCTTCAACTGGAAAAATGAACTCTACGCTTCTGACTACTTCCATCATCTATACGATTTTGCATTGCTGCTCATCCGTAAAGGACTAGCCTATGTAGATGACAGCACTAGCGAGGAAATGGCTGCTCAGAAAGGCACTCCAACAACACCCGGAACCAACTCACCTTACCGCAACCGCAGCGTTGAAGAGAACCTGAAACTGTTTCAGGATATGAAAGCGGGCGTTTACAAAGACGGAGAAAAAGTATTGCGCGCCAAAATTGACATGGCGCACATTAATATGCTGATGCGTGACCCGGTGTTGTATCGCATAAAACACGCGCACCACCACCGCACCGGCAACGAGTGGTGCATCTACCCCATGTACGACTTCGCCCACGGGCAAAGTGACTCCATCGAAAAAGTAACGCACAGCATTTGCACACTTGAGTTTGTGCCGCACCGCGAGTTGTACGATTGGTGTATCAAAAACTTAGAGATTTACCCTTCTAAACAATATGAATTTGCGCGCCTTAACATGACGTACACCATGATGAGCAAGCGCAAGTTGTTGCAGTTGGTGAACGAAAAGCATGTAAGTGGGTGGGATGACCCACGTATGCCAACGTTGAGTGGCGTGCGCAGAAGAGGCTACACGCCCGAAGCGATACGCGATTTTTGTGACCGGATTGGGGTGGCGAAGCGCGAGAACTTGATTGATATTGGTTTGCTGGAGTTTTGTGTGCGCGAACACCTCAACAAAGTTTCGCAACGCAGAATGGTGGTGTTCGACCCGCTGAAAGTGGTGATCACCAACTATGAAAATGGCAAAACCGAGCTGTTGCCAAGTGAAAACAACCCGGAACAAGAAGGCTCAGGCACGCGTGAGATGCCGTTTAGCAATACTATTTTTATCGAGCGTGATGACTTCATGGAAGTGCCTCCGAAAAAGTACTTCCGGTTGGCGCCCGGACAAATGGTGCGCCTGAAAAGTGCATACATCATTAAATGTGAAGAGGTCATCAAAGATGCTGGTGGAAACGTAGTTGAACTGCGATGTACCTACCTACCCGAAAGCAAAAGCGGGCAAGATACTTCCGGTGTTCATGTAAAAGGTGTTATCCATTGGGTGAATGCTGCCACTGCCCTTCCTGTTGAAGTTCGCTTGTACGATCGTCTTTTCAGAGTAGAAGACTTGAGCACCATTGAAGATGACTTCCGCGGTTATCTAAACCCCGAATCGCTGAAAGCCGTAACTGCTATGGCTGAGCCTTCAATGCTGCGCGCTTCGGCATCGGATCGCTTCCAATTTTTGCGTATGGGCTACTTCTGCCTCGACAAGGATTCTACACCACAAAAGTTGCTGTTTAACCGAACGGTGACGCTCAAAGATATGTGGGCAAAAGAACAGAAAAAATAAAAAAAAGGGCGCCTACATGAGGCGCCCTTTTTTTATAGGAGAATTCCGTCTTTACTTCTTCACGTTGCCATTTGCATCCAACTCCACAATTTCATAATTCATCTTTTGTAGACCAGGTAGGATTTTTGCTTTGTCGCCAACCAGCAGAATATTCGCTTTGTTCACATTGATCCATTTTGCAGCCATTGCATCAATTTTTTCTTTTGTGATGCCCTTTAATATTTTGCTTTGCTGTTCAGTAAAGTTGGCCGGCAGGTTGTAGTCCAAAATTCTTCCGATGAAGCCGGCTTTTTGGAAGCCCGTTTCATACCGAAGGGCATCGCGCTGGCCAATGGCGCTTTTCATAAATGCAACTTCTTCGTTGGTAATTCCTTTCTTGGCATAGTTATCCAATTCTTTGATTACTTCTGCCAGCGCACTGTCAGTAGCCTCTGCTTTGATGCCCGAGCTGAATTCAAACTCACCGCTGAGTTTGTCACCGCTAAATCCGCACCGCGCACCGTAAGTCCAACCTTTGTCTTCGCGCAAGTTCAAATTTACGCGGCTGTTGAAGGCACCACCCAGAGCGTAATTCATCAAGCCGGCTTCATAGAATTCACCTGTTGCGTCATATTTCAAATTTGTTGGGTATCCTACCCGAAACTCTGTTTGCGCTGCTTTGGGCACATCTACCAAATAAATTTTTGTTTTGCTGATTGTTGGTGTCGCAGGCAATTTAGGGTCAGCTATTTCTTTGTTCGGCAACTTTGATAGAAAATCCAACTTGCCCATTATTTCAGCTTGGGATACATCACCCACCACCACTAGTTGTCCACCTTTCGAAGTGATATTTTCATTATAAAACTTCTCAACGTCTGTTAGCTTTAGATTAGCCACAGTGCGTTCATTGCCTTGTGGTGCAATGCCCAACACGTTGCCTGGTCCATAATTCAGTTTAGCAAAAACAACATCGGCAATTGCGGCCGGCTGTGACTTCAGCTGCTTGAATGACTCAAGCGTTTGTTTTTTTAAACGGTTAAACGCATCCTCATTGAACTTTGGTTTTAGCATGCGTTCTTCCAGCAGCGATAGCGTTTTGTCTAGGTTCTTTTTTAATGCTTGCACCGAGAATGTGATGCCTTCAATGTCGCTGCTTACACTAATGCTGCTGCCAAGTTTTTGCAACTCCAGCTGCATTTGCTCGGCTGTGTAGTTCTGGGTATCCTCGTTCATCATCATAGCAAACATGCGCGACACACCAACTTTTGACGTATCGCGTGCCTCCAACAATCGCCCACCCGGAAGTGTCAATGACAAGGTAACGATGGGTAACTCTTTGCTTTCGCTGCCAATCACGCGCACACCGTTCTTGAGATCTTTTTTCCAGAATGCGGGCACCTTCACTTCGGGGTTAGCACCATTACCAGGTATTTTGCTCCGGTCAAAGCTATCGGCAGGCTTTGAGTATTTCAAACCTGTGTATCCATAATCTGGTGCTACATATTTTGAATTATCAACTTTATAGTTATCGGCAGCAACGATATTCGCCTCTTGCCCTTTTGTAGTCACGCTCAAAATAACAGCCGGTCTTGCTTTGATATATTGGTTATAAACACGCAACACATCTTCTTTTGTAACGGCATTGTACATGGCCAATAACTGACCAGTCATGTTCGCATTGCCTGCGAGCGTTTCATAGGCGGCCAACTGAAATACCTTGCCGGCTACGCTCTGTAATCCATTAATGGTTTGCGATTCATAGCCAGCTTTGAATTTAGCTATATCGTCATCTGTCACGCCTCGCGCTTCAAATGTTTTCAATGCTTCTTGTACGTTTTTGTACGAGTCTGCCAACGAAACTGAAGGGGGCGGTGTAATGCGGAAACTAAATTCCCCAGCTAATTCTGACATGCTGCTGAAGGCCACTGCATTCAATGCCTTTTGCGTCTTTTCAATGTTTTGGTAAAACACAGAATTCTTGCCCTGACCCAAAACCTGCGACAAACACGCCAGCGCGGCCATGTCTTTGTGATACAACGGCACAGTCGGGTAGGTAATCACCAACTGAGGTAGGCGGGCGTAGTTATCAGTAAACGAAACAAATCGGTCTCCTTCTAAAACAGGTGCGGGTAAACTCATCTTTTTCACCACAGGGCCTGCCGGGATCGAGCCGAAATATTTTTCGACCAACTTTACTACATCAGCAGTTTTTACATCGCCACCTACCGTTACGGTTGCATTGTTGGGTCCATACCAGCGCAAGAAGAAGTTCTTCAAATCGTTTACATCAACACGATTGAGGTCTTCAATGTAGCCAATGGTCAACCAAGAATAGGGGTGACCATAGGGGTACAAATTTTTCGCAGTGATTTCGCCTACTAACCCGTAGGGTCTGTTGTCGTAGTTTTGACCACGTTCATTTTTTACCGTTGCACGTTGAACTTCAAATTTTTGCTGTGTCACCGCATCCAGTAAGAAGCCCATGCGGTCTGCTTCTAACCAAAGCATCTTTTCCAGTTGGTTGTTCGGAACGGTTTCATAATAATTGGTGCGGTCGCGATTGGTAGATCCATTCAGTGTGCCTCCTGCTTCGGTTACAATCTTGAAATGTTGCTCATCGCCCACATGGTCGCTGCCTTGAAACATCATGTGTTCGAAAAAGTGTGCGAAGCCAGACTTTCCAATTTCTTCGCGTGCAGAGCCCACGTGATAGGTTACGTCTACTTGAATCACAGGGTCGCTGTGGTCTTCGTGCACAATCAGCGTAAGTCCATTGGGCAACACATATTTTTCATAAGGAATTACCAACTCATTGCCCTTTTGAGAGATTTTCTCAACGAGTTTTGTCTGAGATTGCGCCAGTGCAGGTATTAGCAATAGCAGGCATAAAAGATTTTTCTTCATTGTTGTATTGTTTTTGTCGTTTAAAAACAAAAAATCCAACTGAGAACTTCAATTGGATTTAATTGTAGTGGCAGCAATGTATTTGCTATTGCGATGATTTCAAAAGCAAAATCGGATGAATGGCTTTAATGATGCTCTATTCTACGGCTATATCCTTCGGCTAATTTGTTGAATGGAAGAACCACCTTTAGAAAGTTTTCTTCAACATGAGCCGCAATGTTTTCTTGATCTATAAAATAGGGTATCTGCTTATTGTACAGAAAGCGTGGTGTTTGCACAGTGTGATCGCCAGTGTGTGAAACAAAAAAGTGAAAAATACTCAATACATTATTTCGAATTTCCACTTGAATCTTGTCAAGGTCAATGCCTGGCACGCGCAACCACACCGCACGGTGATCCTCTAGTTGCTTCAAAATCAAAGTGGGCTCACTTACGCCACCATTCACGGTATTGAGGGCATTAATGGTCTGCAATATCTCAGTCGGTATTTCTTTTTTCATTCTCATGTCACTGCAGTTTTCAGCCTACATAACAATGACTATACCACCGAAAGTTCGCGTCAAAACGGCAGCGACAATACCCCTCAAAAATACATTAACAGACAGAATTACTGATTACTTCACTTTTAAAGACTTCATCATGGCATGTACGGTGGGCTGCCAATCTTGCCGAAGGTCTTTCGGGCAATTGAATGAAAAAACCAAAGCTTTGTCTTTCTCCACTAAGTATTGAATATAGGTGTATCGGTACACAGGTGATTGCTCGCCCAATTGCATCTTATTGCCATTTACACGCGATTCAAATTCAAAGAAGATGTATTTCTTTTTGTGAATGGTTTGCACGCCCTCGCTGATGAAATCTACGCGATCATACAAGTTGGCAATGCCAGCTTTAAAAAATTTCTTGGCCATTTCTACGTTGCCATCTGGCCACTGGGTGGCAGAAATGTTCACACTGAAATCGGCAGAGCGGTTTACATCGGTATATGCGGCCAACGGAGAACGGACTGACGGATAGCGCTGCACAATGTCTTCGGGCGTCATCACCGAAAGGGTATTTGGCAATGAAATCGTAATCCCCTCGGCAACTTTGGTTTTGTTCATTTTTGGCAGCCCAAAGCTGGTCAGCCCAAGTGTAAGAATGACTATTAGGAAAAGCTTCATAACGATTAAGGTTTGTTTTAGGGCATTTTGCGGTGAGCCTTTTCGCCAGCCAATTCCACCGCCCTCGTTTAATTTATCATAACGATTATGCCCTTGGTTTATTAACTTGCGAGCCCAAAATTAATTAAAAACTATGCTCCGGACTCATACCTGCGGTGAATTGCGAATTGGCGATGTAAACAAACAAGTTACCCTGACGGGATGGGTGCAACGCTTGCGCGACAAAGGCAGTTTGCTGTGGATAGACTTACGTGATCGTTATGGTATCACACAGCTTTTTTTAGAGGAAGGGCAATCCACACCAGCTTTGTTGGCTGCGGCCCGCGGCTTGGGGCGGGAGTATGTGGTAAAAGTGCAAGGAATGGTGGCCGAACGCTTGTCAAAAAACGATAAGATGCCCACGGGCGACATTGAGATTAAAGTTTCATCAATTGAGGTATTGAATGCTTCAAAGGTTCCACCATTTACCATTGAAGACCAAACCGATGGTGGCGATGACTTGCGCATGAAATATCGCTATCTGGATTTGCGCAGAACGCCTGTGCGCGAAAGTTTGCAGCTCCGCCATAAAATGGCGCAGCAGACGCGCGTATATTTGGATGGACTGAATTTTATTGAGGTGGAGACGCCCGTGTTGATTAAGTCAACCCCCGAGGGCGCCCGCGATTTTGTAGTGCCCTCGCGTATGAATCCGGGAGAATTTTATGCCTTGCCACAGTCACCCCAAACCTTCAAGCAATTGTTGATGGTGAGCGGCTTTGATCGTTACTATCAGATTGTAAAATGTTTCCGCGATGAAGATTTGCGTGCCGATCGCCAGCCCGAGTTCACCCAGATTGACTGCGAGATGGCTTTCATCACGCAAGAAGATATTTTGAAAACCTTCGAAGGTTTGGTTCGTCATCTTTTTAAAACCGTAAAGGGAATTGACATGCCATCGGTGCCGCACATGAGCTATGCGGATGCTATGGCCCATTATGGTTCTGATAAGCCAGATACGCGCTTCGATATGAAGATTGTTGATTTGGCTGAGGTGGCAAAAGGAAAAGGTTTTTCGGTGTTTGAAGATGCGCAGCTGATAGCAGGTATTTGTGCGAAGGGTTGCGCGGGTTACACACGCAAACAAATTGATGAGTTGACCGAGTTTGTAAAGAAACCCCAAATTGGTGCGAAGGGTTTGGTGTATTTAAGATGTGAAGCAAACGGAACATACAAGTCTTCGGTTGATAAGTTTTTTGATGAGATGGAATTGAGCCGCTTTGCGCAAAAATTTAATGCCGATGCGGGTGACTTGATTTTGATTTTAGCAGGAGAGACAGACAAAACCCGTAAAGCGCTGGGTGAATTGCGTTTGCATGTGGCCAATCAGCTGGGGCTGCGCGACAAAAACAAATTTGCGCCTTTGTGGGTGGTAGATTTTCCGTTGTTGGAGTGGAATGAAGAAACCAACCGCTGGCACGCCATGCACCACCCATTTACTTCGCCTAAGCCAGAAGACATGGCGTTGCTTGACAGTGACCCGGGTAAAGTGCGTGCCAACGCCTACGACATGGTATTGAACGGAACAGAAATTGGCGGGGGTTCGATTCGTATCCACGATCGCGCCACCCAACAATTGATGTTTAGCAAATTGGGTTTCAGCGAAGAAGAAGCAAAGAAACAATTTGGATTTTTGATGGATGCCTTTGAATATGGAGCGCCTCCGCATGGTGGTATTGCATTTGGTTTCGATCGGTTGTGCTCGTTGTTTGGCGGGGCCGATTCGATTCGCGATTTCATCGCCTTTCCCAAAAACAATGCAGGGCGCGATATGATGATTGATACACCATCAACTATTTCGCAAGAGCAATTAGATGAACTCGGCATTGCAGTGAAAGAGCGCAAATCTTGATTGGACCCGTTTGACCAATTAAAATGGTTGGTTATCGAAAGCTCGGCTATTCTGGTTTTTTCTGGAGTATATTGAAGGTGTTTTGCTTCAATATGTTGCTTACAAGATTTTTGCTGGCTTTTTTCTTTTGGGTGCTGATTGTTGCATATGCCGGTGGGCAGTCCATGCGTCAAATTGATTCCCGCATTCAAAGAGGCAACTGGTCAGGTGCGCGATCATTATTGCAGAAAGCACTGAACAAAGATACAGCAAGCGTAGAGTTGAAATGGGCAACGGCTCTTTGGTTTTATGCACACGAAAATCCACAGCGTCAAATCGATTCCAGCTATCAATTCCTGCGGAGGGCATTGGCTGGTTACCACAAGGCAAGTGAACGACAACGTGATCGCTGGCGTAGATCAGATCTTGATGAAAGGCGACTCGTTCAATTCAAAGCAACTCTTGATAGTGCTGCCTTTGAGCGAAGCAAACAGATCAATACAGTAACCGGCTATGAATTCTTTCTGCAAAAATTTTTAGGGGCACCACAGCGAGCCAGCGCCATTGAGCTTCGCGATGAAGTGGCATTTTTAGATGCCTTGAAACAAAACACCTACCAAAGCTTTTTCACCTATATTCAAAACTACCCAAACTCACATCGTTTGTCTGACGCTCGGGCACGTTACGAAAAGCTTCTCTATGAAAGTAAAACAAAAGATGGAACCCTTCAGAGGTATGCTAGTTTTATCAATCAATTTCCGCAGAGCCCTTACCGCTTTGAAGCCGAACGCCAAGTGTTTGAATTGGCCACTGTGATTGGCGATTCTACCGCGTTCATGAATTATTTACGTGAATATCCTCAAGGTAAATTTCGCAAACGCGCTGGCGATTTAGCGTATTACTTTTTCTTTGATGAAGATGTAAATCCACCAGCGATGCTGTTAACTGATTCGTTGGTACACGTGCAAAAACTAAATGAAAGCTATTGGGTTCCCTTTTGGGCAAAAGGAAAATATGGATTCATGGATGCTGCTGGAGTTGAGACGTTGTCGCCATCCTTTGCAAATGTTGCTTCTGAATACAAGTGCGGAATGGTGGAGGCAGATGTGTTGGTGACCAGCGATGGGTTGGTGGCGAGAAATGGAAAGAAAATTTCTAGCAGTGATAAAATAATGGAACCCCTAGGCTTGGGTTTTTGGAAAGTTGGCGATTCTTCGTGTGTGCGGGTGGTTCATTCCGCTGGCCATAAACTTATAAACCAATGTGTGATTACCGCTAATTTGGTTGGCAATCGGTATTTCTGGATGAGAGGGAGTGCAACGTCAGGGATTTACACGTTGACTGGGCGGTTGCTCCTAAAAGGCGATTGGGATGCGGTCGAGTGGATGGACGGCAATTTGGTTGTTACGAAGCTACAGAAGAAAACCATTTTCACACGCGATAACTTACTCCATTTGGCGGAGGGTAGACCTACGAATGCCGATCACGTTTATGATGATGTAAAAATCGTAACTAAGAATCGTCTATTGGTAAGGAATGGCGCTTTGGAGGGAATAATAAATTCAGATGGACAGTTTTTAGTTCCATTAGATCGCCAGGTACTCTCGCTGGAATCGTTTGGATTGGTTCGTAAAGTGGGAGACGATTTTTTCTTTGACAAGGTAGATACACAATTCGCAGGTAGAAAAATCAAATCTTACAAGGAGTATAGAAGTTGGTTACAAGTAATTACTTCCACTGGTACTGAATTATGGGACATCGGTAAGAGAAAATTCTTGCAGCGGCCAGACAGTAGCTGGTTTGCCGCTGGATTACTTTTTGCAAAAAATGGCGATTCTACCAAAGTTTATTTTAATTCTGGACGCACTATATCGTTTACAAGCGATCAAAAAATTACGTTAATTCCTTCGCGAGATTCGATTCACGCTTTTGTGGCGAACGAAGGCAGACAAAAAAGGAATGTGTATTCCGTGCATGATGGCACAAAATTGTTTGCCGCTGAGTTTGAAACCATTGAGTCGATTAATACAAACCTTTTCTTATTGAGCAGAAAGGGGAAGCGCGGAATTCTGTCAAAAGATGGAAAATGGATGGTTACCATGGATTATGATTTGCTAGTGCCCAATCTGCACCCGTTTTGGTCAACCTTCAAGGACAAGAAGTTTGGATTAGTGAACATCGCTACAGGAGCGACCCTCAAAGCATTTTCAACTAAGAGCATTATCATCCTCAACCCAGATTTGTTTGGAATTTTTGAAAAAGGAAAATATGGTATAGTCAATGGCAAAGGGCAACCGGTAACAAAGTTTGAATTTGACGAACTTTTGCCTTGGAATAAACAATTTGTTTGGGTCAAGAAGAACTTCAGTTGGTCGTTGATTGATGTTGCAAACGGCAGAGCCATTGTCAACAACGTGAATAAGTTTGATAAGTGGATTGACCAGGAAGAAAATAAGTTATACCGTATTAAAAAAGATAACTTCTTTGGGGTCATCAGCTCTCAGTTTGGAGTCGTCATCCCAGTCAATTTTTCAATGGTAAAAAATATTGGAAGTTTAGAACAACCGCTTTACCTCACCGACAAGGAAGTGGAAGAAGCCGGGGTACACGTAGTCATTTACTACGATGCGGCAGGGAAATTTATCCGTAAGCAGGTTTACGAAGATGAAGAATTTGACACGATCGTGTGCGATGACAACTAGTGCTGTTTTTTCAGAGGTATACTGACCCTACATGCAATAGTAAACTTGCTTCCCGCTGTTGGGATTTGTTCTAACGAAGAATCAACTGAGTTTAAAATTCAAACAGCCCTTCGTTCAAAAGGTTAAGGGCTTTTTCTTTATGGGCTGTGTCAATTAAAACTGAAATGTTATTATGGCTGCCGCCAAATGAAACCATGCGTACGGGTACTGAACCCAACGCAGCAAATACCTCTTTTAAAACGCCTTCTTTTTCTGCAAGGGCATTGCCCACCATGCAAATAATAGTTTGCTTTTGGTCTACCTCTATCGTTCCAAAAGTTTTTAATTCCTCCAACAAATCATGCAAATGACTATCGTCATCAATTGTCAACGACACGGCCACTTCCGAAGTTGAGATCATATCGATAGGCGTCTTGTGCTTCTCAAAAACTTCAAACACCTTACGTAAAAATCCGTACGCCAATAGCATTCGCGATGATTTGATGTTGATGGCAGTGATGTCATCTTTCGCTGCGATGGCTTTCACTTGCGCCCTGGTTCCTTTGCTACTGATAATTGTGCCGGGTGCTTTTTCTTCCATCGTATTTTTCAGACGAACGGGCACACCATATTTTTGAGCCGGTACAATGGTGGATGGATGCAAAATCTTCGCACCGAAGTATGCCAACTCACTGGCTTCATCAAAAGTGAGTTCCGCAATGGGTCTGGTTTTTTTTACAATGCGCGGGTCGTTGTTGTGCATCCCATCGATATCCGTCCAAATTTGGATTTCTTCTGCGCGAATGGCCGCCCCGATCAGCGAGGCTGTGTAATCGCTGCCGCCCCGTTTTAAGTTATCGATTTCGTTTTTATGGTTGCGGCAAATGTACCCTTGTGTTACAATGATGTCGGCCTGCATGGTTTCCAGAATCGGTTGTAGGCGGTCGGCAATTTTTTCAAGTTCAGGTTCGTGGTTTTCGTCAATCGACATAAAATGAAGTGCAGGCAGCAAACGGGAATTAATCTTCCGCTCTTGTAAGTGATGGTAAAACAGCTCGGTGGAAATTAGTTCGCCTTGCGCCAATAGCTCGCGGTAGCTGCGGTCGTCAAACTTGCCTGCCGCCAACAAACGAAATAAGCTAAAATAACGGCTGACGATTTCTTCACCCACAGCCTTGTGGCTATCCGATGCATAGAGTTCTTGGATAAAGTTCTGGTAATGCCTTTCCAGTTCAGCAATCTCGCGTAGCGCGGTGGAGGGCTCGTGGGCGAGCAACGCCTCGCCAATTCGCACCAAGGTATTAGTAGTGCCGCTTAAAGCCGAGAGTACCACAATTTTTTTGCCGGGCATTCCCAACACCAACTCGGCAATTTTTTTCATTCGCTCGGGCTTGCCTACAGAGGTGCCGCCAAACTTAACAACTAGCATACTCGTCACTTTTTTAGGAGCGCAAATATAAGGTGCATAAGGTTGCTGTAAAAGACGCTTGGGTTATGCAGGCTCGTGCTAACGTGTGCGGATAGCGAGAATTTTAACGAGAGAATAACAAAAACCTTAACAGTTCATTAACAGCTCTGTTTACAACGTGACCTTTATCTTTGACGAAAAAACGCATATGAAGTTAAGAATGATTTTGCTCGGGCTGGTGGTCTCAGGTATCTGTATTTATTGTGTAGGCAAGAAGCCGTCTGAGACCGCCAAGTCGCTGGAACAAGCCGCATCCGTAGCGGGCGAACAATTTCAATTGGATACCATTAACAGCGTGATTGAGTGGATTGGTTCAGCGCCCGGTAATTACAAGCATAATGGGATTGTAAAGTTTTCCGCAGGCTCGTTGGGTATTGTTGAAAAATCGATTGCCAATGGAAGCCTTCGGGTGAACATGAAAACCATTACTGCCCTTGACCAAATCGGTAAAGACAAGAAAAACTTGGAAGGCCATTTGATGAACGAAGACTTCTTTGAAGTGGAGAAATTTCCAACAGGTGCCTTTGAGTTTGTCCGCACCAGCAGCGTAAGCGATAGTGCCGGGTATACCTTGCAAGTCGAAGGCAACTTAACGCTGAAGAATGTCACCCAACCTGTGAAGTTCAGGGCCAAGGCATCAATGGCAGAAGGTCGCATGACAGCCGAAAGTGTGCCCTTTACAATCGACCGAACCAAGTGGGGTATCGTATACCATTCCGGAGTTATCGGTACGATTAAAGATGAATTAATCAACGATGAGATTGTGTTGAAGGTTAAGTTGAGTGCTGCGAAACAAAGCCTATGAGCAACGTTTTCGTTGCCTTTCTAATTACCGTTAGTCTTTCAGTTTATTCACAGCCAACATTAAACAATAAAACCATTTGGACTTTCACTTATCTGAAAGCCAATAATGGTTTGGGGGACGACCTGAAAGCATTCCTCCAACAGAATTGGTTGGCAATGGATAAGCAGGCAACCGAGCAGGGTTTATTCAAGCAGTACCATTTACTGGAAAACAATGATTCTACCAAAGGTTGGGATTTTGTTGTCGTGGTTCAGTACCGCGATGAGAAAGGATATGAAGGTGTAAAAGTAGAATTTGAGAAAATCAGGCAAAACCACCAGCGCGTGCTGGTCAATGGAAAAGGAATGGCGGAGTTGGCGAAAATTGTAAAATCAGAAGATTTTTTGGAAGAACTTTGAGTGAAATAAAAATCCCCTCAGCTTTCGCCAAGGGGATGTTTAAATAGTTTACAGAAATAAAACTTACTTCACTTCTTCGTATTCTACATCGGTCGCATTGCCATTTCCGGCATTGGCACCAGCATTTGAATTGGCGTTTCCATTGGCGTTAGCGTCCGCTCCAGGTTGCTGCGCACCACCTTGTGCATACATCTCTTGTGAGGCTGCCTGCCAAGCGGTGTTCAACGCGTTCATCGCGGTGTCAATCATCGCCAGGTCTTTGGCGGTGTGGGCTTCCTTCAGTTTGATCAGCGCACCGTTGATGGCCGACTTGTTTCCTTCCGAAAGCTTATCGCCAAATTCCTTCAGTTGTTTCTCCGTTTGGAAAATCAATGAATCAGCCTGATTCACTTTTTCAATCTTCTCTTTCTCCTTCTTGTCGTTCTCTGCATTGGCTTGTGCCTCTTGCTTCATCTTTTGGATTTCGGCATCTGTCAAACCGCTGCTGGCCTCAATACGAATCTTTTGTTCTTTGCCAGTACCTTTGTCTTTAGCCGATACATGAAGGATACCGTTGGCATCAATATCAAACGTTACTTCGATTTGAGGCACACCGCGTGGTGCGGGAGGAATGCCATCTAAGTGGAATCTACCAATGGTACGGTTGTCGCGTGCCATTGGGCGCTCGCCTTGCAGCACGTGTATTTCCACTGAAGGTTGGCTATCGCTGGCAGTTGAAAACACCTCTGATTTTTTTGAAGGGATAGTTGTGTTAGACTCAATCAACTTTGTCATCACACCACCCATGGTTTCGATACCCAATGAAAGAGGAGTAACATCCAACAACAGTACATCCTTCACTTCACCGGTCAACACACCACCTTGTATCGCAGCCCCCACGGCTACCACTTCATCTGGGTTTACACCCTTCGAAGGTTTTTTGCCGAAGAACTTCTCCACTTCTTCTTGTATGCGTGGAATGCGCGTTGAGCCGCCCACCAAAATCACCTCATCAATTTGTGAAACAGAGTAGCCGGAATCGGCTACCGCTTTGCGGCAGGGCTCAAGGGTTCTTTTGATCAGGTCATCGCTCAGTTGTTCGAACTTTGCACGGCTGATTTTCTTCACCAAGTGTTCGGGTACCCCGTCTACACTGGTAATGTATGGCAGGTTGATTTCTGTTTCGTTGCTGCTCGAGAGTTCAATTTTCGCTTTTTCCGCTGCTTCTTTCAAGCGCTGCAAAGCCATCGGGTCTTTACGCAGGTCAATATTCTTTTCGGCCTTGAATTCATCGGCCAACCAGTTCATGATGCGGTTGTCAAAATCATCGCCACCCAAGTGTACATCACCATTGGTTGATTTTACTTCAAACACCCCATCGCCCAATTCCAAAATCGAAATATCGAATGTACCACCGCCCAAGTCGTAGACGGCAATCTTCATGTCTTTGTTTTTCTTGTCAAGACCGTAAGCCAATGCCGCTGCCGTTGGTTCGTTGATGATACGCTTGACATCCAACCCAGCAATTTGCCCCGCCTCTTTAGTGGCTTGGCGCTCGGCATCGTTGAAGTAAGCCGGAACGGTTACCACCGCTTCGGTAACGGTAGTGCCCAAATAGTCTTCGGCAGTACTCTTCATTTTTTGAAGGATCATAGCCGAAATCTCCTGTGGGGTATACAGGCGGTCGCCTATACGCACACGCACGGTGTCATTGTTGCCGCTCTCCACTTGGTAGCTCACCAATTTTTTCTCGCTGTCCACATCCGCGAACTTCTTACCCATAAATCGCTTGATGGAGGAAACGGTATTTTTGGGATTGGTGATAGCTTGGCGCTTGGCGGGGTCACCCACTTTGCGTTCGCCTTTTCCGTTGTCCAAAAAACCGACAATCGAGGGGGTGGTTCGCCTGCCCTCACTGTTGGCAATCACCACTGGCTCATTGCCTTCCATAACGGCCACGCAGCTATTGGTTGTGCCCAAGTCTATTCCAATTATTTTGCCCATATCAGTAAAATTTAAATGCTTTTTGATTGCATTGGGCAAATGTCAATGATTATGCCACGGGCATAAAATTGAGCTTTTCTGCCAAATAGTCAGAAATTTAGGATAGGCATTGGGGCTTGAGGCATTAGTCAGTCAAGAATTTTTGGGCGTGCCTACCGAAGCTTCAGCGAAGGAGGGCGGCCCCCTTTGCCAACCACGCGTTTCGCGAGGTTGGCAACCGGGTCAGGCTATTCGCTCCAAGTCCGCTCTGCGCACAACTTACCCTTGGCGGGCTTTCCACTACTATCCTTGCCGCTCAATCTTTCTTAAGTTTGCAAAAAAACAACTCATTGATATGGCGGGCGTACTCAAATCTGTTTCTAAAAAAAGCAAACTAAATCTTTCTAAAACCAAGTTCGCCATTGTGGTGGCCGAATGGAATGATGACATCACAGAGCCATTATTTCAGGGCGCACATCAAGCATTGCTTGCCCTGGGTGCAAAAAAGTCAAACATTATCCGCAAGAATGTGCCTGGCAGTTTTGAACTTCCATTGGCCGCCCAATGGATGGCGGAGCGAAAAGATACAGATGCAGTCATTTGTTTGGGCTGCGTTATTCAAGGTGATACACCACATTTTGATTACGTATGTCAGGGCGTTACCTACGGCATCATGAAAGTGAATCTGAAATATGGCAAGCCGGTAGCCTTTGGAGTGGTGACTACGCTAAATAAAAAACAAGCTTTAGAACGCGCGGGAGGGAAACTCGGCAACAAAGGCGAAGAGGCCGCGCTTACGGTGGTGAAAATGCTAGAGATAAAATAAAAGCACCGCTATTGCGAAACGGTGCCTTACTTTTCAATTTTATTTTTTTTTCAGTTTTTCTTGACCAACCGCAGCTGCTCAATCGAGTTATTTTGTTTGATGCGGATAACGTACATGCCCTCAATCAAGCCTTCTACGTTTAGTTGATGTCGCTCACCAACGTTTTCTAGAGGAATCTCTACCGCCCTCCCAAGTACATCCACCACCAAACACTGGTTTGTTTCTTTCGCCAATCCCGAAATCAACAACAAGTTTGACGCGGGGTTTGGATAGGCTTGAATCGCAGAGACTGTCCCGCCCGACAAATCTCCAGTGATGACCACGGGTACATCATTTGAAAAGTCGCTGAGGCAATCATCCAAGTTCACCTGCACTTTGTAGGTTCCCGCCAATGTAGCGATGTAAGACTGACCATTTGCATTCGGAATCAGGGTCCCATTTAAAAACCATTTATACCCGCCAGATGCTGAAGACGTGAGTGTGGCATTACCTGAGGCGAGTGATACATTGACTGTCGGCTTGTTAGGTTTAATACAAAAAGTCTGACCGACCGCTGCAGCTGCATTGTAATTCGCATTGCCCGGTTGCGAAGCCACAATGATGGCTCTTCCTCCGGCTACAATAGTTGCCTGATTGTTGGCGATGGTCACCCTATCACTTGTTAATGCTGTGAAGGTGACAGGTAACCCAGCATTAGTATTCGCATTTAATGGAAAAGGAGCATCGCCTAATTGTTTGTCTGAAATTGCTGTAAATGTGATTTGCTGGTTGGCCTTGTTCACGACAAACTGTTGAATGGCATTGGGCGCAGGGTTGTAATTTCCATCCCCCGTTTGTGACGCAGTGATGGTCACCGTGCCAGCCTTCAAAATCGTTACCGTACTTCCGTTGATAGATGCAATGGTTGCATCAGACGATACAAAGCTGACTGGCAAGAGGGATGTTGATGTGGCCGTCAGGTTAAAAGGTGCGTCCCCAAATGTTCGACTTGCCAAGGTATTAAAGGTGATGGATTGATCCGCTTTGTTGATAGTCAATTGCTGAGACGCATTTGGCGCAGCATTGAAATTTGCATCTCCGTTTTGGCTGGCTGTAATCGTTACCGTACCTGCCTTCAAAATAGTAATCGTGTTTCCGCTAACGGAAGCAACGGTTGGGTCAGACGAGCTGAACGAAACGGGCAAACCAGATGTTGTCGCAGCACTTACGGCAAAAGGCGCATCGCCAAACGTTTTGTTCGGTAGCGAATTGAATGCTATTGTTTGATTTGATTTTGTGATCACAAACCGCGCGCTAACGGGCAAGTGGTCAGAAGTTGAGTTCACATAGTTGGTTATATAACTTCTCGGATCCTCGATTGTTGTGGACGAAGTGAGGTAGTCATTGCTTAACTCATTCGATAAAACAACGTGATCTAACATACTCAGTGAGCTTCCGACAAACGTCACGGCATTGGCTTGACTCAACGGCAAAGTGAGCACTTGATAATTCAAATTATCGTCAACATATTTCTTGTAGCTGCTTTCAGTAGTGCCGGCTGCAGCTACCACTGTTTGCTTTACATCGTCATTAAAATCACCGAGCATGATTAGATTTCGGGCAGCAAAACGTGCATCTAAACTATCTTTCAAAAACTCGACATCATACCTGCGCATGTCGTATCTGTTTTTTTGATCGGATGCGGTACTGCCGCCATTCGCTCTGGCATGAATATTTACAAAATCGATTTGCTTGGTGATTCCGCCAAGCGTTACGTTAGCAGTTATTAAAAAAGGAAAACGGCCGCTCGCCCAAAAGCGATCGTTAGTGGATGGGTACCCTGAAAGGGATGCTGTATTCACCGTTGAGAGTAGCGCGCGCGTTGAAACTGGATTGACAACCGATGTTTTGTAAATAAGCGCTAGTCGTTGCACTTTGTCACCGTCTGTGCCATAACTGGACGATGGAACAACAGGCGTAAGTGAACGAATACCTGCCCAGCCTGGCCCCAAGTCATTCACAAGGCCGTCAAAGTTAGCACTCTCGTTGCCTACCTCTTGGAAAGCGTACAAGTCGGCATCAATGGTTTTGATGACATTCGCAACATTGGCACGTTGCAGCGCTACTTGCGAAGAAGTGCGTGGCCCTGAGCCAGCGCCTGGCCCCACACCCACACCATTTTGATCTGCGGTAATGCTGAACCATTCTAGATTCCAAGTGACAACATCAAACGTTAAGCTTTTATCTGTGCCCGTGACCAATACTTCCTTTGTTGAAATACCAGATGAGCTGTGGCTGATCACACCAGTGAAAGTGTTCGTGCTAGGTGTTGCCAAATTAAATCGAACAAAAATAGTAGTCTGAGCGTTGGCTTCACTTGCAGTGAAACTTATTGAATTTGAAAACGCGTTGTTGTCCTTCGACACTTCAAAGTTAGAAGGAGCATTTACGTTAATGTTCCCTGTTACATTGTTACCTTTCAATGTGTACGATTTTACTGCATTGCCTGACGTGAATAGTAAGGCAGAAGGCGAGGTTTGAATAAATCGTGCCACACCATTGGCCAAAGTAATGTCGTCTAACGACCACCTGGCTGCTGTGTTTGTTCCGGTAGTTGATGTGTAAACGAAAGCAATGAAAATATTTTGTCCGCTGTATGCGGATAAGTCAACGTTGCTAAAAGTCCAGTCTGACGATGAAGTACTATTAGATGGAACGGCCACCGTTGGGAAGTTTCCATTTAAGTCAGTCCAGCTAGCCACAGACGGATCGCCACTGCCAGTGTAGTTGGTGGATATTTTCAATTGGAGAGATGGCCCGGCAAATGAAAATTGTGAGTAGAAAGACAAAGCCGCGTTTGCATTTAAACTCACCACAGGCGAAATCAACCAATCTTCATTCAGTTGTGCGGTACCAGAAAAACCATTCATTCGAATGCCTTTTGTGGAATTCCTGCCAAAGTCGGTGCAGCCCCAACTTTGCCCGCCACTCACGCTGAATTGTGTAAACGAAGCAGTACCGTCACATACATTAAAGTCTTCTACAAATTGTGTCCCGGTAGTAACGGTGATCTTCACCGGACTGGCCTGAATATTTGGTACGTTGTCCTCAGCAACTACATAAACATCATAGCTTGTGGTGGGAGACAACCCCGATACATTAGCGGTAAACTCAGTTCCTGAACTGCTCACGATAATGGAGCCTGTTTGGTTCGAAGCCAGTGTCAAGCCTGTTCCATCTTGTCCATTCTTCACTTGCGCAGATGATGGCGCGCTCGCTCCTAACGGAACGACAACAAAATAAGTCTTTCCGAGCTCATCCAAACTGGTTCGAACGGTGAAGCCGGTGGGTAAAATTGAATTGACAATAGGGTAAGAAGACGAAAAGGAAGGCGGTGTAACATCTCCAGCCGTATTTGTCTTCACATCAATTTTTGTAGGCGCGGCTTGAAGATTAGGAATCAAATCTTCGGCAACTACATACACATCGTAGTCGGTGTCGCTGGCTAACCCACCAACGGTGGTGGAATATTCAAGATTAACCACGGATACATTGAATGTTCCAATCAGGTTACCTGCCAGTGAATTGCCACTGGCATCTTGGCCGGCCTTTACCTGGGCAGAAGAGGGTGCAATTACATTGTTTGGTAGAACAACAAAATATGTTTTACCAATTTCGTTTAAGTTCGTGAGGAGGTCAAATGCAGACGTGGTCAGGTTTGTAATCTTTGGGTAAGTTGAGCCGAATGACGGAGGAGTAGTGTCGGTCAAAACGGGTTCAATATTACTTGACGTGTTTTGTGGTTGTGGAGTAGTACGTGTTACAAAATCGTTCGCGTTGTTGTTGGTGTCATTTCCATTGCCTAGCAATTCATCGGCTCCTCCTGCAGCCATAGTTGCTGAAGTTGAGCTTGAATTCGCTTTCCGTTCGATTGAAGTTGTGTTCGATGGCACGGGGGCAGGCCCTGTACCCTCAAACCCATTCGCAGTTGTACCAAAGCCGACCAAATCAACTACCGAAGCATTGTTAGGATTTGTTCCAGTCAATGCCGTAGTCGAATTTACCAAAGCAACTTTGCCCGCAGTGGCTGACATTGCAATGGATCCGGTAGCGTCTGGTGTTGGCAGGTTCGTAGTTCCACCGGTGCCAGCCGCTTGTTGTACGAGGTAGAATCCCTTCGCGGCAATTGAGCCTGAAAGATTGGTGACTTGCCACGTTGAACCCGTGGCAGACGCATATTGCACACTCCATCCGGCCAAGCTGACAGCAGCACTAGTTGGATTGTAAAGTTCTATGAAATCATTTCTAAAAACCGATCCGGAATTTCCACCACCACCATAAACTTCACTGATAACAACATTTTGCGAATATCCGGCAAGACTTAAAACTAATAGACCAGCTAAAACAGATAAAAATTTCTTCATTATTTTCTTTTTTTGATAACCCGCAAAAGTGAACATTTTTTCTAAATGCCAACATTATGAATTCTTTAAGAAAGAAGTAATAAAATCTAGAATCGGCTAACGCCCACGGTTTTCCATCAGCGCGGCTGCCACGATTAGATCTTCGGGCGTAGTGATTTTGATATTTTCATAGCTGCCTTCAAACAAAGAAACGATGTGCCCGGCACGCTCGGCTACACTGGCGTCATCAGTTAAACTCGGGTCTTCTTTGATTTCGTATGCTTTCTTAATCAAGTCAACATTAAATGTTTGGGGTGTTTGTATCAATCGGAAACGCGAGCGATCCATGGCTTTTGTGTTGTCTTGGTCGGTCATACGAATGGATTCCTTCAAGCGCACTGCTGCAATGGCGCATTGATGAATGGCTGCCAACCGAAACGAGGCTCCAATGATATCTTCGCTCACCAACGGACGCACACCGTCATGAATGGCGACTAATCCATCTTCAACTTTTTGCAAGCCATTTCGCACAGATTGAAAACGTGTTTCACCACCTTTTTGCAATTCGATAGGAAATTCGAATTTGAATTTTTCGCAAATGGCAGACCAAATGGGAAAGTCGTCTTCGGGCAACACCAGCACAATTTTCATGCTCGATGAGTATCGAATGAAAGCTTCAATGGTGTGAAGCAATATTGGTTTTCCATTCAACTCAATAAACTGCTTTGGCAAAGCACTTTTAATGCGCGTCCCTTTTCCGCCCGCCACAATCAATGCTGTTTCTCTTGCCACGTTGGTCAAATCTGGGTTAAGGCTTACCTTTAGG
Source organism: Bacteroidota bacterium (assembly GCA_018267275.1). GTDB lineage: Bacteria > Bacteroidota > Bacteroidia > Cytophagales > Cyclobacteriaceae > ELB16-189. The sequence continues at coordinate 86,578 of JAFDYV010000007.1, forward strand.
TGATAGAATAATCAACAAATATTATGATTCGCGTATTGTTGGCCGCTTTTAACGTTGCTATCGTCACACTTTTGGTGTATCGTCTTGTGCAAGTTTATCGATCGTACTCGACCAATAAATCTTGGATACTAAGTATCGGTATTTTTTTAATTCTTCTTCCAAGCGTGATGTTACTTGGGTTCATCCGCCCTTCGATGATTTACATACTTATCTACCCGGTGGCGATTGGGCTGTTTCTGTTCTTCATCAAAGACGAGACGGCCTAAGCTTCTACAGAATCAGCATGGCATCGCCATAAGTCAAAAACTTGTACTTTTCCTTTTTGGCGGTTTCATATGCCTTCATTACAAAGTCGTATCCGCCAAAGGCTGCGGCCATCATCAGGAGGGTAGATTCCGACTGATGGAAGTTGGTGATCAGCCCGTTGCAAATTTTGAACTCATAGGGCGGGAAAATAAATTTATCAGTCCAACCTTCTTTTTCCTTGAGCCTGTTGTTGGCAGAAACGGCAGACTCCAAAGAACGCATAGTAGTGGTGCCAATCGCGCACACCTTGTTTTTATTGTCGAGTGCCTTGTTAACGATACCCACGGCCTCGGTACCTACGATGAAGTTTTCAGAATCCATCTTGTGTTTGGTGAGGTCCTCAACATCCACCGCCCGGAAAGTACCCAAGCCAATATGCATGGTAATGTAAGCCATATCCACACCCTTCAACTGTAAGCGCTTCACCAATTGCTTGGTAAAATGCATACCAGCAGTGGGAGCAGAAACTGCACCTTTATTTTTTGCGAAAATTGTTTGAAAACGTTCCTTGTCGGCCGGCTCTACTTTTCTTTTGATGTATTTAGGAAGCGGTGTCTCTCCGAGGGTTTCTACCACTTTGTCAAAAGCAGCGGAATCTCCATCAAATAAAAAGCGAATAGTTCTTCCGCGCGATGTGGTGTTGTCTATCACTTCAGCTACTAGGTCGCCATCGCCAAAATACAATTTGTTACCTACACGTATCTTTCTGGCAGGGTCTACTAAAACGTCCCACAGATGCATTTCGGCATTCAGCTCGCGAAGAAGAAAAACTTCAATTTTCGCACCTGTCTTTTCTTTGCGCCCATACAATCGTGCAGGAAAAACCATGGTGTCGTTGGCTACCATTACATCGCCATCGCCAAAATAATTCACAATGTCTTTGAACACTTTGTGTTCAATTTTTCCGGTGGCGCGGTGTAACACCATCAGCCTGGCTTCGTCTCTGTTTTCGGCTGGGTGGTTAGCAATTAAACTGTTGGGGAGGTCGAACTTGAATTCTGATAGTTTCATATAAGCTTACGGGCTTTTGATAACGCTTGCAGCGCTATCCATTATTTTTGAGGTTGCAAAAATAGGGATTTGTTTGGTTCTTGAAATAAAATTGAAAATAGTTAACCCGAAAAGCCACAAATTGCGTTAAAAAGCCATGCTTACATTCCGTCTGATACTAGAAAGCCTCGGTTTTGCGTGGCGTGCTCTCAGGTCTAACCTATTACGCACCATTCTCTCTTTGTTGGGCGTAACGATCGGCATTTTCTCGATTATTGCTGTGCTTACTTTGGTCGATTCGCTAGAAAAGAACATCCGCGATAGCCTCAACTTCTTAGGCAGCAATGTTATATATGTGAACAAGTGGCCCTTTACCGGTGGCAACAGCCGCGATTGGTGGAAGGATTATATCAAACGGCCGAACCCATCCTACAGCGAGTATCGTTTTCTCAAAGCCAATTTAAAGAATGGTCAAACGGTTTCGATTTATGCCATGAAGGGGGAAGTAACCGTAAAAAGTGAAACCAGTAGTATTAACAAGATTCGTTTGGCTGGTGCTTCGTTAGATTATGATCGTGTTTTTGAAGTGAACGTGGCAACAGGCAGGTACCTCACCTCTGACGAAGTTGAAGGTGGGAGAAACGTGGTGATACTTGGTTTTGAAGTGGCGAAAGCGCTGTTCCCTAAATTAGAAAATCCGGTAGGCCAGTCCGTAAAGATTAAAAACCTGAAGTTTAACATCGTTGGTGTGATCAAGAAAGAGGGTGAAAGTTTTCTCGGAAATACCAGCAACGACTATAGTTGCATTATACCATATGATGCGTTTCGAAAACTTTATCAAACAGGCACAGGCCGATGGGACGAAAACGGGTCGAGTATCGGCTTGAAGGGATTTAATAACGATATTGGTTTGGTTGAATTAGAGAATGAAACGCGCGGCATGATGCGTGTAAAGCGAGGTCTCAAGCCGTCACAAAAAGACAATTTTGAACTGAACCGCCCCGAGGCAATAGGCAAAGCCATCAGCGGTGTGTTTGATGTGTTGGGCACGGCTGGATGGATCATTGGTGGATTTTCAATGCTCGTGGGTGGATTTGGCATTGCCAACATCATGTTTGTTTCTGTAAAAGAGCGCACGAGCATCATTGGTTTACAAAAATCATTGGGTGCAAAAAATTACTTTATCCTGTTTCAATTCCTGTTCGAATCGATTTTCTTGAGTTTGATTGGCGGACTAGCCGGATTGTTCTTCGTTTGGCTGCTAACCTTTGCGCCATTTGGCAGTTTGCAGGTTGTGTTGTCGGTAAAGAACATTGTATTAGGCTTAGGGGTTTCTTCGGTGATTGGGCTCGTGGCCGGCATCGTACCCGCAGCGATGGCCGCTCGGCTAGATCCAGTTGCCGCTATCCGAGCGAACTAATTCACTCGTACTGCTTCGAGAGAGAACACTGATACTTTTTAACCCTTTTTTATGGTGAAAAAGAAAGTGCTTCCTTTTCCTAGTTCACTTTCCAGCCAAATTTTTCCACCGTTGCGTTCCACAAACTCTTTCGATAAGATGAGGCCAAGGCCGGTACCCTTTTCGTTTGCGGTGCCTCGTGTGCTGTAACCGGTAGTCTTTTCAAACAGTATTTTTTGAATGTCTGGCGCAATGCCCACACCAAAGTCTTGTACCGAGATAGTGTAAAAGTCACCTGCGTCTTTTGCCGATACGATAATTTCATCGCCAACTTCCGAAAACTTTATTGCGTTGGTGATCAGGTTTCTGATTACCAGATTGATCATGTTTCTATCACCAACCGTTACCACCGCAGGATCTATCAAGTTTTTGATTGTTACTTTTTTCAATTGCAACGATTCCAGCATTGAAACATTGGTCGCCACCAAATCCTTCATGTTGATTTTTTCCACCTGAATTTTCAGCTTATCCATTTGGAGTAGCGCCCAGTCCAGCAGGTTGTTGATTAGGCCACGAGTGTGGTTAAAACGAACCTGTAGTTCTTTACTCAAAGTTTTAAATTCGTCTTGCGTGATTTGCTCTTTGTTCATCAAATCAAGCACGCCTGAGAGCGCATTCATTGGCGACCTCAAGTCATGTGAAACGATGGAGAAGAACTTGTCCTTGACCTGATTGAGTTGCTCTAATTCTACACTGCGTTTCTTGATCTCATCTTGGTGCTCAAGCAATAGTTTGTTGATTCTGATTCTGCGTTGTCCGCTTCTGTAAACAGAAAAAAGCAAGATAACCGTTAGCGCTACCACAATCACCAATATGTTCGTTATCAATTCTTGTTTTTTGATTTCACTTTTTTGCAGCTCCTCCATCCTGGTCAACGCTTTGATTTGCTCTTCTTTAGACTCTGTCTCAAAGCGAATTTCATTTTGCAATAACTTTGACTGCATGCTCTGGCTAAATAAGCTGTCTTCTAGTTGTTGATGATGTTTGTAAAACGAAAGCGATTTTTTGAAATCACCGTTTATCTCATACAATTCCGACAGTTTTTGGTAGCATTGTATTTCAAGCGTCCAAGCCTTGAGCTCGTGTGCTTTGTTGCTGGCATTCATAATCAATTTCTCTGCCTCGGCAAACTTACGTTGATTCATTAATAAGATACCACGCCCAAGCTCTACCTCGGTTTCACCAAAATCGTTACCGTACCTTTCAAAATAAGCTGTAGCACTATCATAATAAGCAAGTGCTTTGGCGTCATCCCCCTTTGCCGAATAGGCTTTTGCTATTTTGAATAAGGTTGCCCCCTCCAAGTCGTTGATATTAAGTTCCAACTTTTTGGCGACAGCTCGCGACTGCGATAACGAGAGGATAGCAGAGTCATATTTCTTCTGACGAATTAAGATGTCACCTTTTTCATCTAGATTATATGGTTCTCCCTCTTTGTCGTCTATTTTCTTGCTGATCTTGCCGGAAAGTTTCAGGTAGTCGAGCGCGCGCTCATACTGGCCCAATTCTTTGAACACCCCCGCCATGTTGTGCAAACTGATTGCCTGTTGCAGCTCTTGACGAGACTCAACAGCAATTCGGTAAGCTTGGGTGTGGTAATAGTAACTCTCGTCAAAACGGCCAAGTGCCGCGCTGTAGCTTCCCAAGTTGTTGTAACACTTCGCCAACTCTACAGAGTCGCCTCGTTCGTAACTGATGCCCAAGGCCAGATTAACGAAACGTGCAGCCGAACTATAGTCACCTTGTATGCTGTAAAATGATGCAGAGTTGAGGTAGCTCTTAACTTTCGCCCATTTTAAGTTTTTGCTTTCAGAAAGCTCAATTGCCTGTTGGGAGTAATCTTTGCTTTTACTGATATCGGTGTATTGATACTTTTTAGATAGTTCGATCAGTGTGGTGATCTTCAGCGAATCAGACAGGTTTGTGTTTAACCTACTCCGAAGGCTATCAATGAGCTTTTGGTTTTGTGCCGGTAGGGTAACCGGAAGCAGAAGCGATAAAATCCAAAAAAGACGTTTCACAGGAATAAATTGTTCGGCAAGGTCTGGCTTTTTAAAAAGCTAAAATAGCGAATATTTGAACAAAACTTACACAACAAGAATTTTAGTTCAGTTCCAAAGGCGGTGAAGCTGTAGCCGTACCTTGCTGCGGAAGAATACCTCGGCCGATGAGGCAAATGCCTCAGTAAAATCAGAGACCAAGAATTGGTGACGCGGTGGTGCAGTGTCTTGTCTTAGCAAATTATCTTTTGCAAGTGCTTGGTGTAATTGCGCAGCCACTATACCAGACGAATCAAGCACTTGAATTGGTGGTTGGTAGAACTTCTCAATTTCGGATTTAATTAGCGGGTAGTGCGTGCATGCCAAGATAAGCGCTTGTATGTCGTTGAGTTGAGGATCAGAGAGGTACTGCCAAATCACATCATGACTTATTCTATTGTTGTAGAAGCCTTCTTCAATCATTGGCGCCAATAGGGGAGTGGCTAAAGAATGTAACTCGATGTGCGGGAAGAGGTGATTGAATTTTTGCAAATAAATGTTTGATTGCACAGTGCGTTTGGTGCCAATCAATCCAACCTTTTTGTTCCCCACCTGGTTGCCTACCCAGGCTACCATCGGGTCAATCACGTTCATTACAATCGCTTGATCTCTTATATATTCTTTCAACAGCAAGTACGCGGCAGAGCTGGCCGAGTTACAGGCTATCACTATCGCTTTACAACCCTTGTCGAGCAACACGTCTGCAATCTTTATAGAAAATGCCTGAATAGCTGCTTCTGACTTATCTCCATAAGGCAAATGAGCCGTGTCTCCAAAATAAATTAACTGCTCATTGGGTAGGGCATCATTAATTGCCTTAGCCACGGTGAGTCCGCCAATGCCACTGTCGAAGATGCCAATAGGCGCGCTTGATTTTAACTTCATAACAAAAAACCCCTCAAAACGAGGGGTTTCAAAAATAGTATTTTTGATCAGATCAAACGTTATCCGACAGTTTTGCCAATTTCACCTCCTTGGCCTCGCGGTGGTTACAATAACTGCACTTATAATGTTTGAGTAACAGCCCGGGTTCGCTTGTTGTTGGCTTTACTTCGATCTCTTCTTTGTAAATTTTAGAGGTAAAGAAGCCGCACTCTTCACATTTTTCAGCATGTAGGTAACTATCGTATTTCTCTATTTTTTTATAACCCGTTTTTTCGTCAAGCCACACGTCATAATCTACCGAGTGAATTTCCGCTTCCTCAGCAATCTGTGCAGCATCTAAATGAGCATCTTCTTCATCTTCGTTTAATTTCCGCATTATATTGCCGTCAGGCGAAATCCTTGGCGTACTGCGCAGTTTCACCAATCGCTTTTCCACGTACCGTGGATAGTAAATTCGTACTACACTGTAGAAAACGAAATAGCCGATCGTTACAAAGCTTACCGTCAAAAAAATTCGAACATAGAACCACAACATGCCTTTGGTTATGATGCGTTCAGTAAAGATGGAGTTCGAATAAAAAGCAAATGCAACGATCAGCGCAAAGGCCGTGTACCAAAAAAAACGTACCTCATTCAAGTTAACATAGTCGTATTTCTCCTTATAATCTTTGATCATCATTACGCGGAACTCATGATACAGGAAAACAAGTATAGAGATAGCCACACACGTCATTGTGCCAATGTCCATGTAATGATCCCAAGCTATAACAAATGGAGACTCTTGTATTTCTGCAATCATAGGGTTAGATGTATTTTGGGTTTAAGGTTGGTCAAATTTAATGGAATCTTCCTATTTGCGCAGAAAACTTACAAAAAAATTACATGTGCTACCGCTAGGTTTGGAAGCTAAACTTCGGCCTAAATGCTTATTATTGCGGACATTTTTACCCGTCAATCGATATGGCAAACGGCATTTTAAAAGGCAAAAAGGGCATTATCTTCGGAGCCCTAGACGAGAATTCAATTGCATGGAAAACTGCACTTAAAGTTAGAGAGGAAGGTGGTCAGTTTACGCTCACCAACGCACCCATAGCTATGCGCATGGGCAAAATCAATGACTTGGCGAAGGCTTGCGATGCTGAAGTGATACCGGCCGATGCTACTTCTGAACAGGACCTCAACAACCTCTTTTCCAAATCAATGGAAGTGCTCGGAGGCAAACTCGATTTCGTGCTCCACTCCATTGGCATGAGCCCCAACATTCGCAAGGGCAAAGAATATGGAGATATGAATTACGAGTGGTTTCAAAAAACGCTGGATATATCTGCGCTCTCCTTTCATAAAGTATTGCAAGTATCTGAGAAGCTAGATGCCCTCAACGAGTGGGCTTCGGTGGTGGCGCTCAGCTACATTGCTGCCCAGCGTGCGTACCCAGATTATACCGATATGGCACAAGCAAAAGCCATGTTAGAGTCGATTGCCCGAAGCTATGGCCAACGGTACGGAACAAAAAAGAAAGTGCGTGTGAACACAATTTCGCAGTCGCCCACAAAAACCACAGCAGGTGCTGGCATATCGGGGTTTGACGTATTTTTTGATTTTGCGGATATGATGTCGCCTTTGGGCAACGCAACTGCTGAGGATTGCGCCAACTACATCACGGTCATGTTCTCAGACTACACGCGTATGGTTACCATGCAGAACCTGATGCACGATGGCGGTTTCTCAAGTTCGGGCATTACAGATTCGCTGATTGAGAAGTTGACCAAGTAACATCCGGTTTTGGTATCTTTTCCGCCTTGTAAAATCAATCTTGGGTTGCACGTGGTGGCCAAGCGCTCCGATGGCTATCACGATATTGAAACGTGTTTCTTTCCGGTGCCCTGGACGGATGTTCTGGAAATTATTCCGTCAAAAGAATTTCAGTTTAGCTCGACAGGTATTTCAATTCCCGGAAAGGAAGACGACAATCTTTGCGTAAAGGCTTTTAGGCTTTTGCAAGACGCTTATGCATTGCCATCGGTTAAAATCCATCTCCACAAAATCATACCAATGGGTGCTGGTTTAGGAGGTGGCTCAGCAGACGGGGCCTATACCCTTCGCCTTCTCAATTCAATTTTTGATTTGAAGCTGCCCACCGAGCGATTGCGTGGGTACGCTGCGCGGTTGGGCAGCGATTGTGCTTTTTTTGTTGGCGATGAACCAATGATAGGAACCGGCAGGGGAGAGATATTGACACCTGTGTCTGTCAATCTATCTGGTTATTCTTTGGTGTTGGTGAAGCCCAACGTTCATGTATCGACCAAAGATGCTTACGCAGGCTTGTCGCCAAAGAAGCCATTGCGCGCAATCAAAGAAATTTTGGCGCTCCCTGTTGCTGATTGGCAAAGAATGTTAGTGAACGATTTTGAACCGACCGTATTTCAAGAATTTCCTGAAATAGAACAAATAAAAAAGCGCCTACTTGAGTTAGGCGCTTCTTATGCTTCTATGAGCGGCTCTGGCGCTACGGTCTTCGCTTTGTTTGAAAAGCCCGCTTCATTGCGCAATGGGTTTGATGGCTGTGATTATTGGGAGGGAGTTCTATAGGCAGTTGACTGAAATCGATCTTCACCTTTCTTTACTTTGCTGCCAGTCCGGTTAAACGGCCAACTATTCTTCTTCTTTCGCCAACTCTGCCCCGCTCGCAAATTTCTCTTTTATCTTTTTTTCCAGTTCCTCCATTAACTCTGGATTATCTTCAATGAGTTGTTTCACTGCATCGCGACCTTGCCCCAACTTGTTACCTCCATAGGAGAACCATGAACCCGATTTTTGAATCACATTTAACTCTACACCCAAGTCAACAATTTCGCCCGACTTAGAAATGCCCCTGCCGTACATGATATCAAACTCAACGATCTTAAATGGTGGTGCCACCTTATTCTTTACCACTTTCACCTTTACGCGGTTGCCGGTAATGTTGTCTGCATCTTCTTTTATTTGGCCTATCCTGCGAATATCCAATCGCACAGAGGCATAAAACTTCAGAGCATTTCCACCAGTAGTGGTTTCTGGGTTACCGAACATCACGCCAATTTTTTCGCGCAATTGGTTGATGAAGATACACGCGCACCCGGTCTTGCTAATGGTACCCGTCAACTTTCGCAATGCTTGCGACATCAAACGCGCTTGCAAGCCCATCTTGCTTTCGCCCATTTCACCTTCCAATTCGGCCTTGGGAACGAGGGCCGCGACAGAGTCGATTACAATAATGTCAATTGCCCCTGATCGTATGAGGTGTTCTGCAATTTCCAACGCCTGCTCGCCATTATCTGGCTGAGAGATGAGCAGATTTTCGGTATCAATGCCCAGTTTCTCTGCATAACTTTTATCAAACGCGTGTTCCGCATCGATAAACGCTGCCAACCCGCCTTTTTTCTGCGCCTCGGCAATGGCATGCATCGTCAAGGTTGTCTTACCCGATGATTCTGGTCCATAGATTTCAATCACTCGGCCGCGCGGCAAACCACCAATACCCAAAGCAATATCCAAACCCAAAGAACCCGTGGGGATGGCCGGTATATCCACTATTCGCTGGTCGTTTAACTTCATTACCGTGCCCTTACCATATGTCTTTTCCAGTTTATCGATTGTCAACTGGAGGGCTTTCATTTTTTCCTTTACATCGCTCATATCTTCGGCTTCTAGGGTTGCTGTTTTACTCATTTGATTGTTATTTTGAAATGCTAAATTAATTAGCAATTACTAAAAAACAAATCATTTAATGAAATATTTTGGTCAAATATGACCTTAAAGTGGCTTATTTTCGCACGTGGTTAAAAAGATATTTTTTGGGTTTCTTGTTGCATTGGCGGTCCTGATTGTCTGGAACTGGTCTTTGGTGAATTATGGGGTGCGCCAAGGACTTGGGCAATTAGACATTGTTTGGAATGCCCGCCCCGTAGATGAATTTTTGAACGACCCTACATTTCCCGATTCCCTCAAAGTCAAACTTAGGCTGATTGACGAGATCAGAAAGTACGCCATCGACTCGCTGGCATTAAAAGACACTAAGAATTACAAAACACTTTATGATCAAAAAAATCAAGAGGTGATGTGGGTAGTGCAGGCTTGTGAGCCTTTTGCCCTTCGGCCCAAGCAATGGCAGTTTCCAATTGTGGGTACGGTGCCGTACAAAGGTTTTTTTGACAAAGAGAAAGCTCTAAATCTTAGAAAAGAACTGGAAGCGGATGGTTATGATGTAAGCGTGCGCAACCCAGGCGGGTGGTCAACCCTTGGTTGGTTTACAGATCCAATTTTAAGTGGCATGTTAGATCGTAGCGAAGGTGACTTGGCCAGCCTCATCATTCATGAGATGGTACACGCCACTGTGTTTGTGAAAGACGATGTTGATTTTAACGAGAACCTAGCTGACTTCATTGGCGATACGGCTGCCTACTATTTCCTGAAGTACAAGTTTGGTGAAGAGTCGAAACAGTACATGGATTATTTGCACAGCGACCAAGACTATCGAAAGTTCACCAAGCATGTGCTGCGGGGCACACAATCGTTGGACAGCTTATACCAAACCCTGAATCCAGAAGATTCATTCGAAGTGAAGAAGGCAAAAAAAATGGCAATGATTGAAAGGATAGTCACTTCAATGGATACGCTCCATCTCTACAACCCGCGCAGTAGCACTCGCATGAAAAAGCATTTGCCTAACAATACGTTTTTTATGTCGTATCGACTATATAAGGCCAAGCAAGATGTATTTGGTGTTGAACTTGACGAGAAGTTTGGAGGCGATATGCGTGCATATATCAAACACTTAACCAACAAATACCCTTTTCTGTGAATAAGAAGGGACGTAGTAAGGTGAGCAATAAGTAGGCATTGAACTTGCTGCAAAACGCATTGCAATCAAACGACACACTCTATTAAGTAATTGTTAAGTTGTTAACAATGGTTTCCAAATAGCTTAATTTCAACCTACTTTTAAACCGAAATTACAAAGCAACTATGGCCAAGGCGGCACAAAAAATTTTGGTGGTTGACGATGAAGAGCCCATCCTTGAATTGTTGAAATACAACCTTGAAAAGGAGGGTTATGACGTGCGAGGCGCAGGCGATGGAGTGCAAGCAGTAGAAGTGGCAAAAAAATTTGTGCCCGATTTGGTGTTGCTTGACATTATGATGCCGCGTATGGATGGGGTGGAGGCGTGCCGCCAGATTCGTGCAATGCCGGAGCTGGCGAACACGTTTATCGTTTTTTTGACTGCACGCACTGAAGAATATTCTGAGATTGCTGCCTTTGATGGTGGTGCTGACGACTACATCCAAAAGCCTATCAAGCCGCGTGCGCTTATGAGCCGTATCAGCGCCTTGTTCAGGCGTGATTCGAAAAAGAAGAATGAGTCGAGCCAGATCAAGATTGGCGACTTGATCATTGATCGGTCCAGCTACACCATCAAGGTGAAAGGCCGCGAGGTGAGCTTACCGAAAAAAGAATTTGAACTGCTTTTTTTCTTGGCACAAAATCCCAATAAAGTCTTCAATCGCGATGAACTGCTGCAAAACATTTGGGGCTCAGATGTGTATGTGCTCGCTCGCACGGTAGATGTGCACATTCGAAAGGTGCGCGAAAAAATTGGGGAAGATTATATCTCTACAGTGAAGGGCGTAGGGTACAAATTTAATCTGAATTAAACGTGTTGATGTTTTGACGTGCTAAAGTGTTGACTTCTGCATGTCTTGATCTTTAACATGCCAACACTTTCAGCACCTCAATACTTCCGAACGTCAACACTACTGCGCGACTAAAAATTGGTACTTTTGCTGCGCATGGTTTACAGCGCACGCACACTTTCTTTGTTGCTGGCATTTTCAATCGCCATAGTTACCACGCTTTTTCTATCTCTTGTAGAAGGTGTGGAGCGCAGCGCCTTATTTGTGGCGGGTGTCATCAGCTTTTCGGCCTCCTATCTACTTACTTTCGTAATACTGGAATTTTTGATTTTCCGCGAAATCAACAAAATCTACAAAATGATTGGCAAACTGAAGAAGAAGGAACTTTCAGGTATTGCCAAACAGAAAGGTGGCGCATTGAACCCATTAGAAAAAATCAACGAAGAGATTTTTTCTTTTGCTACGCTCAAGCAAAAAGAAATTGATGAACTGCGAAAGTTAGAGGCCTTTCGCAAGGAGTTTATAGCCGATGTGAGCCACGAACTAAAGACACCAATTTTTGCCGCGCAGGGTTTTGTGCACACATTGTTGGATGGCGCTGTCAACGACAAAAACGTGCGAACTAAATTTTTAAAAAAGGCTGCAAAGAGTTTAGATGGTTTAGATGATTTAGTGCAAGACCTGCTTACGCTTTCACAAATTGAAACAGGCGACATTAAAATGCACTTTGAGCAATTTGACATGCGCAAGTTGTGCGAAGAAGTGATTGAACAATTTGAAGAGAAGGCCGAGCGAAAAAAAATAAAATTGCGATTGCTGGCCGACAATCATGGCAAGTACAATGTGTATGCCGATTACAAACGCATCACGCAGGTGATCAACAACCTGGTATCCAATGCCATCAACTACACCCCTGATGAAGGAGAAGTAAACGTGAGCTTTGATGTAGGAAAAAAGAACCTCACTACGTTGGTGGTCGACACGGGCGAGGGCATACCCGCTTCGCACCTGCACCGTATTTTTGAACGATTTTACCGGGTTGACAAAAGTCGCAGCCGCGAAAAAGGCGGAACGGGGTTGGGGCTAGCCATTGTTAAACACATTTTGGAAGGACACAATACAAAAGCCGAAGTTCAAAGCACGGTGGGCGTAGGTTCGGTGTTCAGTTTTAAGTTACCTCGGTCGAAAGGAGAGGGCGAGCAAGCCGATTAGTCTTACCTTTGCCCTCGTGAAAACCACCAAATTCAATTTTGAGGACTCCATCTTGTTTCAAAATGAGGACTATGTGCTCATCAATAAACCGCCTTTTATTTCTACGCTTGAGGACCGCAGCGACCCGAATAACATCTTAGAAATAGCACGTACACAATTAGCTGACCCGCAAGTTTGCCACCGACTAGATAAAGATACATCGGGGGTGCTGGCCATTGCCAAAAATCCAGAGGCCTACCGCCACCTCAGCATGCAGTTCGAAAATCGCGAAGTGAATAAAGTGTACCATGCAGTGGCCGATGGATTACATCAGTTTCACAACAAATTGGTGGATGCCGCCATATTGAAACTAAATGACGGCACGGTAAAAATCGCGCGTGAAGGCAAACCCGCCCAAACACATTTTTCCACGCTGGCTACCTACAAAAACCATACGCTCATAGAATGTAGGCCGGTTACCGGGCGCATGCACCAAATACGCATACACTTGCGACTGCTGAAGGCCCCCATTACAGGCGATGAAGTGTATGGAGGCAAAGTTTTCTTTGTCTCGTCTGTTAAGCGGGCTTTCAACCTGAAACGAGAAGCCGAAGAACAACCCCTGATCAAACGAATGGCCTTGCATGCCTTTTCATTGGAATTCGCGCTTCTGGACAGGAAAACGATAAAAATTGAAGCACCATACCCCAAAGATTTTAAGGCCTTGGTGCGCCAATTGGCTGAAAACAAGCGATAAACGCGGTTTGTGGCCTAAATCACCAAAAATCAAATAATCTGGTGTTGGATATTCAGTTTCTTGCACCTACTTTTGTGTCCCTTTTTAAAAGGGGGAAGTAGGTATTTACAAGTATTAACACACAAGAAAGTGGATCACAATAGTTACAAAACCACCAATGCGAATAACGCCACAGCCGAAAAGGCGTGGGTGTTGGTTGATGCCAAAGACCAAGTGTTGGGCCGTGTGGCAAGCCAAATTGCACGCGTATTACGCGGTAAGCACAAGCCTTCATACACACCGCAAACCGACATGGGCGACCATGTTGTGGTAATCAACGCTGAAAAGGTGAAGATGACTGGCAAGAAGTGGGACAACCGCTTCATGTTCTTTTATTCTGGCTACCCAGGTGGACAAAAGCAGGTATCGCCAAAGATGATGGTACAAAAGCACCCCGCCCGTTTGATTGAGCACAGTGTGCGTGGCATGTTGCCAAAAAATACAATGGGTCGTCAGTTATTCAGAAGCTTGCACGTATATGCCGGCACCGAACATCCTCATGCAGCTCAACAACCAAAAGAAATTAAATTCTAATTCATGGAAGTAATCAACGCACTTGGAAGAAGGAAGACCTCAGTAGCCAGGGTGTATTTGCAACCAGGCAAGGGTCAAATCATCGTTAATGAGAGAGAGTTAAAAGATTATTTCCCTTCGGAGATTCTGCAAACTACGGTAAAGCAAGCCCTCACCATTGTAAAGCAAGATGCCAACTATGACGTGAACGTGAATGTTGACGGTGGTGGCAGCAAGGGACAGGCAGAAGCGATTCGCTTAGCCATTGCCAGAGCGCTTGTGAGCATCAGCAACGAAAATCGCCCCGCTTTGAAAAAAGAGGGATTGATGACCCGTGACTCGCGCATGGTGGAACGTAAGAAAGCCGGCCGTAGAAAAGCAAGAAGAAGATTCCAATTCAGCAAGCGTTAATCGATAAGCATGGAGAAGATAACAACACAGAGTTTGATGGAAGCAGGTGTTCACTTCGGACACTTGACCAGAAAGTGGAATCCAAAGATGGCAGAGTACATCTATATGGAGAACAATGGAATCCACATTATCGATTTGAACAAAACACTTAGCTGCTTAGAAGAAGCAGCCTTTGCGATGCGCAACATCGTTCGCAGCGGTCGTAAAGTAATGTTTGTTGCCACCAAGAAGCAGGCAAAAGATATCGTAACGCAAGAGGCAACTCGTTTGAATATGCCTTTTGTAACCGAAAGATGGTTGGGTGGTATGTTGACCAACTTTGCTACGATTCGCAAATCATTGAAAAAATTGGCGCAGATCGAAAAGATGATGAAAGATGAATCATCTTATGAGAATCTGACGAAGAAAGAGAAGTTGATGATGTCGCGCGAGAAGAACAAGTTGACCAAGCAATTGGGTGGTATCAGCGACTTAAACCGCTTGCCAGCTGCTTTGTTTGTGATTGACGTAAAGCGCGAGCACATTGCTGTGGCTGAAGCTCAGAAGTTGAACATTCCGGTATTTGCGATGGTAGATACCAATTCAGATCCTTCTGACATCGACTTCCCGATTCCAGCGAATGATGACGCCTTCAAGTCTATTTCAATCATTACTGGTTACTTAGGCAAAGCAATTGAAGAAGCATTGCAAGAGCGCAAAAAAGATAAAGAAGAAGCCGGGCAGAAGAAGGACGAGGAAGAAAAAAGAAAAGTGGACGAAGCTTTGCACGAAGCATAACAGTGCCTGTAGGCAGGTGCTAGTAGATAACAGCAAAGAAGCATCGGCCCACCAGCCGATGTTTTTTTTTGAAAACGTAAAATCGTAAATCTTTAAATTGAAAATAACTATATGTCAGCAATTTCAGCACAGGATGTAAACAAGCTTCGCACCATGACGGGCGCAGGCATGATGGATTGTAAAAAAGCATTGACCGAGGCGAACGGAGATTTTGAAAAGGCCATTGAGATATTGAGAAAGAAAGGTCAGAAAGTTTCGGCATCTCGCTCTGACAAAGATGCCAAAGAAGGTTCTGTGTTTGTTAAGGTATCTGACGACAAGAAAGAAGCCTTTTTGATTGCCCTGAATTGCGAAACGGACTTTGTGGCGAAAAATGAAGAGTTCCAAAATTTAGGACAATTGATTGCCGAGACTGCATTTGCAAAGAAGTCAGCAACCAAGGAAGCATTGTTGGCAGAGCAGGTAGGCGGCCTTTCCATCAACGATAAAATCACTGAGTTGGTAGGTAAGATTGGCGAAAAGCTGGAAATCTCTGCTTACGTGCAGATGAAAGGTGAAGCTGTTGTTCCTTACATCCACGCAGGTAGCAAACTAGGCGTGTTGGTATCACTAAAGGGTGTAAATGGCAAAGACGTGACTGATGCCGGCAAAGATGTTGGTATGCAGATTGCCGCTATGAACCCTGTTGCAGTAGACGAAAAGGGTGTAGACACCGAGACGATTCAAAAAGAAATGGAAATTGCCAAGGCGCAAATTTTGGCCGAAGGCAAACCTGAGCACATGGTAGAAAAAATTGCTCAAGGCAAACTGAACAAGTTCTTTAAAGAGAGTACACTGTTGCCGCAAGCATTTGTAAAGGACAACTCTAAAACCGTAGCGCAATACCTGGATAGCGTGAGCAAGGGATTGACTGTCGCTGAGTTTAAGCGTGTAGCGATTGGATAATTTGTAGTTGCAGCCAGCAGTCGTGCCACCACTTTGAGTGGTGGCACGACTTGATTAAAGGTCTTGGTACAACACCAAGACCTTTTTTATTTGATTATCTTCGCTAGTCTTTTAACAATGCTACGATGATCAAGAAATTTTTACTAGCGGTGATTGCCGCACTAGGTGTGCTGACTGCCATAGTATTATTCAACACATTTAGACATTCATCTGTACAAGTTCTTACACGAGATAATCCAGCTCCTGCATTGAGCGATTCGGCCGTACGTCATTTTCAACGCGCAATCGGATTCAAAACCATTTCATATGGAGAATCATCTTTGTTTGATTCAACACAATTTCTGGGATTCAGAAAGTTTTTGGAAACAGCTTACCCCAATATGCACGATCAATTGAGCCGTGAGGTGGTGGCGGGCTATAGCTTAATGTACAAGTGGGAGGGAAAGAATCAATCGTTGAAACCGATTGTATTGATGGCACACCAAGATGTTGTACCCATTGAGGAAAGTACGAAATCGATGTGGACCGTAGATCCTTTTGCAGGCACAGTGAAAGAACAATTCATTTGGGGCCGCGGCACCACAGACGACAAAATCAATCTGATTGCGATTTGTGAAGCAGTGGAAAAACAGTTGGAGACTGGGTTCCGACCGGAGCGCACCGTTTATCTTGTTTTTGGTCACGATGAGGAAGTGGGTGGCCGTGGCGCACAGTCGATTGCATTGCTGATGAAGCAAAGAGGCATTGAAGCGGAGATGGTGCTTGACGAAGGTGGAATCATCACAAAGGAAAAAGTGCCCGGCTTGAAAAAACCGCTTGCACTTTTAGGGACGGCAGAAAAAGGATATCTCTCATTGGAGTTAACGGTAGAGATACCTGGCGGGCATAGTTCGATGCCTGAAAAAGAAACAGCCATTGACGTACTCACCAAAGCAATTGTTCAGTTGCGCAGCCATCCATTCGAAGCGGAATTCTCTGAGCCGATGCAAAACTTCTTTGACCATATTGGACCAGAGATGCCTTTTTTGCAACGAATGGCTATGGCCAACCAATGGTTGTTCAAGCCGATGATTGTAAACACTTATGAAAAGTCGGGGCCGGGCAGCGCCATGATGCGCACCACCATGGTTCCTACCATTATACAAGCCGGCATTAAAGACAATGTAGTACCTACGCAGGCAAAATGTGTTGTTAACTTTCGCTTACTGCCTGGCGACCTATCAGATGAAGTGGTTGCAAGGGTGAAGGAGATTATTGGTGATGATAGAGTAAAAATAGAGCGGTTGGAAAAAGGAGCGATTGCCGAGGCGTCAGCAGTTTCTCCAGTGGATGGATATGGATACAAAACAGTAGATGTAATCATCAAGCAGACCTATCCGGATATGTTGACAACGCCTTTTTTGTTGATTGGTGCTACTGACTCACGCCATTTTGGTGAGGTGTCGAAAAACATCATCAAGTTCAGCCCTATGATCGACCCGATTGGTTTTCATGGAATTAATGAGCGAGTGAGTTTGGAAAGCTATCAAACAGCTATTTGGTTTTACTATCATTTGTTTCGCTCATTGAATTGAATAGTCGTGGCACGACTACAATCGGTTATTCCATCACTCAAAGTGGTGGCACGACTGCTAACACGATTTCAGTTCAAAGTGGTGGCACGGCTACAAATTGGTTAGCTTTGTTTTATGCAGCTAGCGCCAAATGCCCTCTACCACATTTACAATAGAGGAAACAACAGACAACCTATCTTTTTTCATGATAGAAATTACGATTTCTTTATCAATAAGGCTTATACTGAATTGAAAAGCGAGATCGATTTTTTAGCGTATTGCTTAATGCCAAATCATTTTCATTTATTGGTTTACACAAAGCCCACTTGTAACGCTAAGGAATTCTCCAACGGAATGAGAACACTTCTAAGTTCGTATACACGCGCTATCCAAAGGCAAGAACAAATTACCGGTTCGCTTTTTCAGCAAAATACCAAGTGTAAAGAGCTGATCAGTAATGAATATTCATTGGCATGTTTCCATTATATTCATCAAAATCCGGTAAGGGCAAAATTGGTTACTAAATTGGAGAATTGGCCTCACCATTCTTTTAATGAGTACTATACAGAAAATCAAGAGTTTTGCAATTTGTATCTCGGAAGGAAGCTAATTCAAATACCGACCGAGAGAGAATTGTTTTACAACGAGTCTTATCAGGTTATTTCAGATGAGTTGAGCAGCGAGCTATTTTAGTCGTGCCACCACTTTGAGTGGTGGCACGACTGATTATCACATCACATCACCTACCGAAATGGCGCTCACTTGTTTTTGTTTCACCAACTCGTTGAACTTGGGTACTTTGTCGGTCATCACCTTATTGAGTTGATTCAATTGGTCGTTAATTTTTTCTGTGATTTCATTGTACACCGCTTTCACCTGATCAGTCGGTTTGTAGTCGCTGCCATCTACTTCTGAACCCAAAGCCGCTAATTTGTTATTCAATCGAACCGGAAAGTTTAATGGGTCTTGGCCACTGCGGTTTTTTGTTTGGTAGAGTGCTTCTTCAATTTTCTTCATGTCGTCCAAAATAGATTTAGCCATGTCTGTCACCTCTTTCATGTCGTCCTTTCCTTTCATGGGTTCTGTTACGCGGTTGATTTGCTCGCGTGCCGTGCGTATCTTTTTTATGGCTTTGTGGGTATCGCTCAGTTTGTCTCGTACCGCAATTGAAAAATCGAATTGTGATTTGATATCGGATGTGGTGCCGCTGGTGCGCGGATCTTTTACAATTTCAAACTCGGTCTCCATTGATTTTCCGTTGACAGTCAGCTTCGCTTTGTAGGTACCGGGTACTGCTTTTGGACCTGTAAGTGAAGCCGCCCACATAATCAAGCCATCGAACCCTTCCGCATCGGCATAGCGCATGTTCCACACATGGCGGTTCATGCCCAACTTGATTTTTAGTTGTTCTTCTTTTAGTTTTTTATCAGGCTTCGTTGCAAATTTTTTGATCAGCTTTCCATTCATCTCCATAATCTCCAATGAGGCTACT
Source organism: Bacteroidota bacterium (assembly GCA_018267275.1). Taxonomy (GTDB): domain Bacteria; phylum Bacteroidota; class Bacteroidia; order Cytophagales; family Cyclobacteriaceae; genus ELB16-189. The sequence goes on from JAFDYV010000007.1 coordinate 105,605, forward strand.
GTTTTAGTTGTGTCTTTCAAGTAGTAGTGGATCATAACCCCACCGGGGTGATTTTTGCCTTCGGTTTTCGAAGCGCCACGGAAACCGCCTTGCCCACCGTTCATACGGTAGCTAGGCATCGGTTTGAACAGATGAAAATCGCTGGCAGCTATGGTGCTGTTGAGTTGATGTAGTGGCGTCAGGTCATCGATTAACCAAAAGCTTCTGCCTTGTGTGGCTGCGATCAGGTTGTCATTCTTAATTGTTAAGTCCGTGATCGGTACGATTGGCAAATTCAACTGAAAGGGTTTCCAACTTGTGCCATCATCAAATGAAATGTACATGCCAAATTCAGTTCCGGCATACAGCAAACCTTGTCGTTTTAAATCGGTACGAACTACTCGTGTAAAGTGAGAGGCATCAATTCCATCTGTAATTTTAGTCCAAGTTTTTCCGTAGTCTTTTGTTTTGAACAAATATGGTTTGTAGTCACCTGATTTGTAACTAGTGGCTGCCACGTATGCTGCGCCTTTTTCGAATGGTGAGAAATCCACACTGTTGATCATCGTCCACTCAGGCAATCCGGTAACAGACAACTTGCTCCAATTTTTTCCACCATCGCGCGTAATATGCAGTAGGCCGTCATCGGAGCCAGCAAGAATTAGATCTTTTTCATAAGGAGATTCAGCCACCGCGAAAATGGTGCAATAGTATTCCACGGCTGTGTTGTCTTTGGTAATCGGGCCGCCCGAAGGACCCAGTTTAGTGGGATCGTTGCGCGTTAAATCAGGACTTGCCAGTTCCCAACTTTCGCCAGCATTGTAGCTGACATGCAAATGTTGAGATGCTGCGTATAATTTTTTGGGGTTGTGAGGAGAAAAGAAAATCGGGAAGTTCCATTGGAAACGGTACTTCGCCCCTTCGGCACCGTGGCCCATGGGGTTATCTGGCCACGCGTTGATGTTGCGCTCTTCGCCAGTGTTGTGATTGACGCGCGTCAAAAGTCCATCATAACTTCCTCCATATACCACATCGTTGTCGGTAGGATCAACTGCAATGTGACCGCTTTCGCCACCCGCAGTCGGTTCCCAGTCACGTTCGCCAATAGAGAAACCATCTGTCCGGTGTGCGATGCGCTGCGTAGAGTTGTCTTGCTGCGCACCGTAAATTCTATAGGGGAAATGATTATCGGTTACCACACGATAATATTGTGCAGTTGGCTGATTATGATAGGTAGTCCAGTTTTCCCCGCCATCAAATGAAACTTGTGCACCACCATCGTCCGCAATTACCATGCGCTGGTTGTCTTCTGGTGCAATCCACAAATCGTGGTGGTCGCCATGTGGCGCGTTGTAGCTTTGAAAACTTTTTCCACCATCTTTTGATTTGTGATAAGATACATTCATCACATAACAGATATCCTCATCTTTTGTGTCGGCATAAATTTTTGTGTAATACCATGCACGTTGACGAAGGTTGCGATCTTCATTCATTTTTTTCCAAGTAGTACCTCCATCATCAGAGCGATACACGCCACCATTTTCATTTTCGATGATTGCATAAACTCGGTTGGAGTTGACGGGCGATACCGAAACGCAGGAAATGCCCCAAATTCCCTTGGGCAAACCCTCACTCGCAGAAATATTCTTCCAAGTATCGCCACCATCGGTACTCTTATAAATGGCAGATCCATCGCCTCCGCTTTCCAAGCTATAGGGTGTTCTGCGAATACGCCACATCGAAGCGTACAACACACGAGGATTGTTGGGGTCCATGCACAAATCCACCGCGCCTACATCAGCATTTGCAAACAAAATTCGTTTCCAATTCTTGCCACCGTCATCGCTGCGGTAAATACCGCGCTCATCCGAAGACTTAAATAAATCTCCCATCACAGCAGCATACACCAAGTCTGGGTTTTTAGGATGGATGCGAATGCGCGGGATATGTTTTGAATCTTTTAGTCCAGAAAAAGTCCATGTCTTGCCGGCATCGGTGGATTTCCAAACACCATGGCCGTAGGACACATTACCCCGTACGGTGCCTTCACCCTGACCGACATAAATTACATTGTTGTCCCATTCACTGACAGCCACCGAGCCGATGGAGCTTCCGAAAAAACCGTCTGAGATATTGCTCCACGTGTTGCCGGCATCTGTGGTTTTCCAAACACCACCGCCCGTGGCGCCCATGTAAAATAAATTTGGCTTGCCAGGTACACCCGTAACGGCTGCCGAGCGGCCTCCCCGAAAGGGGCCAATGCTGCGCCACTCTAGGCCATGATAAAGTTTCTCATCAAAGGCAAGCGTTGGTTTGGCGGGCTTGGCCTCCTTCTTCTGTGCAAAGGCAAGCGAGCATGCAAACAAAATGGTAAGTAAAGTGAATGTCTTTTTCATTGGACTTTTGTTTCTGTTTGAAGCGAGATTACGTTAAAAACACAAGCTTTTCGAACACTTTTTTATAAGTGGTGGTGATGTGTGATTGGCTCTACAAATGTTCACTTTTTTCCCTTTTGTCACTCCGAAAAATCAAGTACTTTAACCAAAATTTACGCAATGCAAAAAAGCGACCTTAAAAGCCTTGTCAGTATTCCCGTGATTGTGGCCGCACTTGGTTACTTTGTTGATATCTACGATCTGTTGTTGTTTACCATTGTGAAAGCACCCAGCATGCGCGGTTTGGGTGCTACCGATGCTACCATGCTGGTGGACAGCACCAGGGTAATCAATTGGCAAATGGGAGGTTTGTTGATAGGTGGCATTCTGTGGGGCATTTTGGGGGATAAACGCGGACGCCTTTCAGTGTTGTTTGGTTCGATCATTTTGTATTCAGTTGCCAATTTTGTCACGGGCTACATTCAAACGGTGGAACAGTACGCCTGGTGCCGATTTATTGCCGGATTGGGGTTGGCAGGTGAGTTGGGTGCCGGCATAACGCTGGTGAGTGAGTTGCTGCCCAAGCGTGTGCGCGGGGTAGGAACATCGTTGGTAGCGGGCGTTGGATTGTTTGGTGCCGTAGCAGCCTATTTCACTTTTCAGCTAACGCAAGACTGGCGGCTTTGCTATAAAATCGGAGGTGCGTTGGGCATCATGTTGTTGTTCTTGCGCGTAAAAGTGGCAGAGTCAGGTATGTTTAGCCAAGTAAAAGAAACCGAAATAAGCAGAGGTAACTTCTTGATGTTCTTTCAAAACTTTAATCGTTTCAAAAAGTATTTGCTGGCCATACTTATTGGGTTGCCCACTTGGTATGTCATCGGCATATTGGTGAACCAGAGCGACCGTTTTGCCAAAGAGATGTTTGGAAGCACCACCATCGACTCAGGCCGTAGTATTATGTTTGCTTATACAGGCATCGCCTTCGGTGACATTATCATTGGATTGGTAAGCCAATATTTCAACAGCAGAAAAAAAGCCTTGCTGGTTTTTTATGCGATGACGATAGCGTGGCTCGTTTTTTTCTTCAGCCCGTTGAACGACAACAACACTTCTATGTATTTTGTGTGTGGCATGCTGGGCTTTAGCACAGGCTTTTGGGCAATTTTCGTAACGATGGGGGCGGAGCAATTTGGCACTAACTTGCGTGCCACGGCTGCCACTACTGTGCCTAACATGGTGCGTGGTGCGTTGCCCCTCATCAACCTGATGTTCTTAGACTTATTTCAAAAGACCTGGAAATGGTCGCTGGTGCAGAGTGGCATCATTACCGGTATTGTTACAGTTTCAATTACGTTGATCGCTTTTTATTTTACCGAAGAAACATTCCACAAAGACCTTGAATTTGTAGAGAAGTAGTAAGCCAGATGATTTCGATGAGATACCCCATAGCGTTGGTCGCAGTTTTTTTGCCAAGTTTTTTATTTGGACAAAACAGGGCTATCATCGACAGTCTCTCTGTTTCTTTAAAAAGCTCAAGCGACCGGCAGTTTGAAATTCTGAACGCACTGGGGTGGGAGTACCGCTTTAGCAAACCTGACAGCACAATCTACTATGCGCAAATGGCTTTTGAGCTGGGCAAAAAACTCAACTTACAAAAGAACTTGGCTAAGCCATTGAACTACATTGGTGTGGCTGTTAACTACAAAGGCGACAAAATAAAAGCATTTGAATATTACCAGCAGGCGATTGCGGTTGCCGAAAAGCAGAATGACACAGTGCAGCTGGCGTATACCAACAACAACATTGGAAGATTGCTTTTTGAGCAAGGGTTGTTGCCAAAGTCCTTTAACTACTTTGTGGCGTCATTAAATCTGTTCAAGCGCACGGCCGACTCCTCGGGTATTGCCTATGTGAAACAGAGCTTGGCCAACCTTCATCGACTGCAAAAAGATTATAAGAAGGCCGAAGATGAGCACTTAGGTGCATTGCGCATTCGCATGCGGCTAAGAAACCAGCGAGACATTATGTCCGCATATGTTCAGATTGGTATTTTGTTTCAAGAGCAGAAAAAATTGCAATCGTCTACCCAGTTTTTTTTTAAAGCTGATTCGGTGGGTAAAATTACGGGTGATGTAATCAATTTGGCGGAGGTAAAAGTGCACTTAGCTGAAAACTATCTGGAAGAAGGGAAGGTAGCGCAGGCAGAGGCAGTTGGCTTGGAAGGCTATCACGTGATTGCGGCCAATAAGAACACTCGGATGTTGCCACGCACGTTGTTGCTGGTAGGCAAAATTCATAAGGCAAAGAAAGAATATGCACAGGCGCGCAGCAGATTTTCAGAAGCCCTAACAGTTGCTCGTAATTCCCAATCCTCTGCTTTTCAAATTGAGTCTTATTTGCAATTGGCAGATCTTGCCAGGCTGATGGGCAATAAGCAAGAAGAGATCAGCAACATGAACCAATATCTGGTATTGAAAGATTCAGTAGAGGATTTGGAACTTGCCCGTAAAGTAGAGCGACTTCAATTTGAAATTCAAATCCAAAACAAGGAGAAAGAGAATGAGCTCCTGAAAATGCAACAGGCGCAGGCGCGGGCGGAGGTCGGTCGTCAACGCATCGTTAACATATTTACAATTGTGGTCGCAGGTTTTGCGTTGGTTTTAGCCGGAGTCGCTTTTTACACAGGATATAAGAGGCGCGTCAACAACCTTAAGCTTGCTACGCAAAACATGTTGATTACTGCTCACCAACGTGAGATTGATGAGCAAAATGAAACATTGCAGAAACGAAACAAACAGTTGTCTGACATCAACAACGAAAAAGACACGCTGATGAGTATTGTTGCCCATGACTTGAAGGCACCCTTCAACCGGATTACAGGTTTGATTTCATTGGTGGAATTGGATGGCCAGCTTAACGATTCGCAAAAGGAATATATTTCTAAAATCAAAGAAGTAACGCAGTCTAGTTCTGGTTTGATTGCAGACTTGCTCGATGTGCACGCCATCGAATCGGAGAAAAACGTACCAGTGCCCAAGGCATTTAACTTGGTAGAGTTGGTGCGCGAGAGGGTAGAATTTTTTAAATTGATCGCGGCTGCGAAAAAAATTAAGATTGAATTCAATAGCGGCAACTTGCCCTCGGTTATTTCAGATCCGAATTATGTAGGTCGAGTGTTAGATAATCTACTGTCGAACGCGATCAAGTTTTCAAGTGCCGGAAGGACGGTGTGGGTTCGTTTAGAGTTGAACGAGGCGATGGCAACGCTGGCAATCAAAGACGAGGGTCCCGGATTCTCACAAACTGACAAGGCTTTGTTGTTTCAAAAGTTCAAGAAGCTGAGCGCACGGCCAACTGCAGGTGAGAGTTCCAATGGACTTGGGTTAGCCATTGTGAAAATTTTGGTTGATCGCTTGAAAGGAAACGTTAACCTTGTTAGCCAGCAGGGCAAAGGCAGCGAGTTTGTAGTATCATTTCCGATTGCTGCTTAGCAATTCGTTAACTTACTTTTTTCAGTGCTTGTTCTAAGTCGGCAAGAAGGTCTTCAATGTCTTCCACCCCCACGCTCAATCGAATCAGTGAATCACTCAGTCCGTTTTTGATCCGTTCTTCGCGCGGAATGCTGGCATGCGTCATGCTGGCAGGGTGATTGATGAGCGACTCTACTCCGCCTAATGATTCCGCCAGAGAAAATACCTCCATGTTTTCCATCAGTGTGGTGGCGTTTTCTAAGCTGTCATTCTTCAGCGTAAAAGAAATCATGCCGCCAAAGTCGCGCATTTGTTTTTTGGCCACATCATGGTTGGGATGATCATTAAAACCGGGCCAATAGACTTTACCTACTTTTGGATGATTACGTAAGTATTCGGCAACCTTCTTCCCATTAAAGCAATGGCGCTCCATGCGCAGGTGTAGTGTTTTGATGCCGCGCAAAACCAAAAACGAATCTTGCGGACCTGGAACGGCTCCACACGAATTCGCAACAAATGCGAGGTCTTTATAAAGTTGTTCATCATTCACTACCAAGGCACCCATGATTACATCGCTGTGGCCTCCCAAGTATTTTGTCACGGAGTGCATCACAATGTCAGCGCCTAAGTCGAGGGGGTTTTGTAGATAAGGCGATGCAAAGGTGTTGTCAACCGCCACCTGTATGTTGTGCTTTTTTACCAATGCCACACATGCAGCAATATCAATTACACGCATCAAGGGGTTGGAAGGTGTTTCCAACCACAACAATCTTGTTTTGGGTGTGATGTATGGCGTGATGTTTTCGGCTTTTGCCAAATCGATAAAATGAAATTTTATCCCCGCTCGCTCGTACACTTTTGTGAACAATCGATAAGAACCTCCATACAAATCGTTGCTCGTGATTACTTCATCACCTGGGTTGAGCAAACGCAAAACAGCATCGGTGGCACCCATGCCCGATGAAAAGCAAAGCCCAAATTTTCCGTTTTCTAACGCGGCAATATTTTTTTGTAGTTGATTGCGTGTGGGGTTTGCACCGCGTGCATACGCATAGCCCTTGTGTTTGCTGGGCGACTCCTGCACGTAAGTGGAAGTCTGAAAAATAGGTGTCATAATGGCGCCTGTAGTAGGGTCTGGTTCAACACCCGCGTGAATGGCTTTCGTTCCGAATTTCATTGAAATAGATTTGAGATGGGAGTATTGAGACATGAGACACGAGTGGAGATTTTATCTCAAATCTCTCTACTCAAGTCTCAAATGTTATATGTTTCTGCTAGTATCAAACTTCTCCAGGTAATCAGCTACGCGCCTTACAAAACTGCCACCCAGCGCACCGTCTACCACACGGTGGTCATACGAGTGCGACAAAAACATTTTATGGCGAATGGCAATGGCATCGCCATAAGGAGTTTCTATTACAGAAGGTTTTTTCTGTACTGCACCCAATGCCAAAATGGCTACTTGTGGTTGCATGATGATGGGCGTACCCATCACATTGCCAAACGACCCCACGTTTGAAACCGTAAATGTTCCACCTGCCAATTCATCGGGCTTCAATTTGTTTTCGCGGGCGCGTTTTGCCAAGTCGTTTACTACTTTGGCCAAACCGGTAATGTTGTATTGGTCTGCATTCTTAATTACAGGCACAATTAAATTACCCGAAGGAAGTGCCACGGCCATGCCCACGTTGATATCGCGCTTCTTAATGATGCGGTCACCGTCTACCTGCACGTTAATCATCGGGTAGTCTTTAATGGCCTGTATCACCGCTTCAATAAAAATCGGTGTAAACGTGAGCGCATCGCCTTCGCGTTTCTGGAAATCGTTCTTCACCTTGTTTCGCCAAAACACAATGTTGGTCACATCTGCTTCTACAAATGACGTAACGTGTGGCGATATGCGCTTGCTGTCCACCATGCGCTCGGCAATCATCTTGCGCATGCGATCCATCTGTATTATTTCGTCACCACCGCTGATGGATGCAGGCACCAATGGAGCAGCCGAGGTACGGACAGCTGTTGCCGCTACTGTTTGGCCTAGCTTACGTTGCTGCACGTATTGCAAAATATCTTTTTTAGTCACGCGGCCTTCTGCACCGGAGCCTGCAATGTTCTCTAGTTCGACTAACGCTATCTGTTCTTCTTTGGCAATGTTCTTGACTAGGGGTGAATAGAAGCGATTCGATGATTTGAAATCTATTGCATGCGCGGCACCATTTCCATTGCTTGCTACCGCCACCGCTTTTTCAATCGGAGCAGCTACAACTTTGGGCGGTTCGGTTGCGGCAGGTTTTGTATCGCCAGCCGAAACCTCTGTTTCAATCACGGCAATTGCTTTGCCTACCTTCACCACTTCGCCTTCTTTGGCCAGCACTTCTTTCAGCACGCCTGCGTGAGTCGAAGGCACTTCTGTATCTACCTTGTCGGTGGCCACTTCCAGCACCGATTCGTCTTGCTCAATCTTGTCGCCCGGTTTTTTCAACCAGTTCAAGATGGTGGCTTCCATTATGCTTTCGCCCATTTTGGGCATAATCAGTTCAACGCGTGCCATGGTTTCAATCGTTTGAAGCCGCTAAGGTAAGCAGAATTTTCGTGGTTGCTCACGGTAGATGTGCAGGGCCACGATTGCAAAATAAATCTGCAGGGTAGCGAAATCCGCCCGAAATATTATTCTTCTAGGCAGGCGGTTTCGCCAACGGAATTGCGGTGGGTTTTCTTGGGCGGCTAGCCCCTGCGATGCGCTTGGTAAACACGCGGTCCGCTCATGGGCTTCGCCAAACCCTAACTTAAGCGTGTGTTGATAACGCGCCCTTGCCTTCAGAAGTAATTCAATAATGTAATCTTTTATCTGAAACCGGTGAATCGGTCGATAGTTTTGAATAGCATCATCGAATAAAGTCTTAAATTGCTTGGAGCTAAAAAGAAGAAAAACAATGAAGACCCTTACGATTCTAATCCTAGCGTTCATATTTCACTTTGCTCAAGCCCAACCCACCTTCATCAAAGACAGCCTTGATGCGCACATCAACAAAGCGCTTAAACTTTGGCAAGTGCCCGGGGCAGCTGTCGCCATTGTCAAAGATGGAAAGGTTGTTCACCTGAAAGGCTATGGCTTTGCAGATGTTGCTACAAAAACACCTGTGGACGAAAACACTCTGTTCATGATTGGATCTAACACAAAAGTGTTTACTGCCACGGCACTTACCATGCTCGAACAGCAAAAAAAACTTTCACTGGATGATAAAGTGACAAAGTGGATTCCTTACTTCAAACTCAACGACCCGCTTGCCAGTGATGCCGCCACTGTGCGCGATTTGCTCTGTCACCGCATCGGCTTCGAAACGTTTCAGGGCGATTTCACTTATTGGGCATCCAACCTAACGCGAGAAGAGGTAATCAAGAAGATGGCGTTTGTAAAAGCACCTTATGGCTTCCGCACTAAGTGGGGTTATTGCAATGCAGCGTTTACCACCGCAGGCGAAGTAATTCCTGCCGTTACCCAAACCAGTTGGGAGGATTTTATCCGCACCAATATTTTGCAACCACTAAAAATGAACCGCACGCAAATGCTTGCCCGCGATTTGCCGAAGGCTTCCAACCGCGCACTGCCCTATACAATTATCGATGGTAAGCTTACTCCCATCGAACTCGCACAGATTGACAACCTTGCACCTGCGGGCACGATTGCTTCCAGCGCCAAAGACATGGTGAACTGGGTGATGACCCAAATTGACATGGGTAAGTTTGAGGGCAACCAATTTATTCCTGCCGAAGCCATCGCAGCCACGCGCGTGCCGCACACCATCGTGGGTATGGATTCCCGCGACAAGCGTGATACACATTTTTATCTGTATGGACTAGGCGTGGACATTCGTGACAGAGCCGGGAAAATTGTAGTGTCGCACACGGGTGGCGTGGATGGTTTTTTGTCGTCTGTCATGATTGTACCCGAAGAAAAGCTGGGTATAGTGATACTCACCAACACCGACCAAAACAATTTCTTTCGAGACCTGACCAACGAAATACGGGATGCGTATTTGAATCTGCCCTATCGTGGTTACACCTATCAATCGCTTAAGAACAACCGCCAGCAAAAGCTTGAAGAGAAAAAGCAATTAGATTCGTTAAAGAATTTAATCAATCCCAAAAACAAACCTGCATTGCCTTTGGCGAGTTACGCAGGTGCCTATGCAAATGAATTGTATGGCGATGTTTCAATCGTGCTGGAAAAAGGCAGTTTGGTCATTCGTTTTTCACATCATCCGCAAATCACAGGCAAACTCGATGCATTGAAGGACAACACATTTCTGTGTACCTACTCTAGCCCAACCTATGGCATCAAAACATTTCCGTTTTATGTGAAGGAAGGGAAAGTCACGGGCTTTACCTTGTCTGTAAATGATTTTGTGGAGTTTACTCCTTATGAGTTTGTGAAGAAGTAAACAAGACTTCGAACTTTGGTTTTTAAAGCACCAAAGGCATACAGAAAATTAAGATTTACCACAGAGCGCACAGGGTTCACGGAGGGTTAAAGGCGCATAAGATTAAATCGAGATTTTTTATGCAAATCCCTCTGTGCAATTCCTCTGTGTTCCCTGTGGTTAAGAGTTGCTTTGGCTTATGTTTGACATTGCTAACTTTGCATCACTTTTTTTATGACTATTCCCGCAAACAATCCTTCGTTAAAATCCTGGGTGGAAGTTCCGCCTCATTCGGATTTCCCGATTCAAAACCTGCCTTTCGGTATTTTCAAAACTGAATATCTCTCTCCGGTAGCGGGTGTTGCCATTGGCAATTATGTACTTGACTTGGTGTATCTACATGAGAATGGTTTCTTCGATGGGCTTGGCTTGCCTGTTGGCATTTTCAATCAACCCACGTTAAATGATTTTATTAGCCTTGGTCGAGAAAAGGCAAGTGAAGTACGGCAGCGCATAAGTGAATTATTGCGCCATGATAATGACGAATTGAGAGACAACGTGGCAGCAAGAGAGATTGCACTCATACCGATGGAAGAAGTGCAGATGCAGATGCCCATCAAAGTGGCGAACTACACGGATTTCTACAGCAGTGAAGAACACGCCACCAATGTTGGTACGATGTTCCGCGACCCTAAGAACGCTTTGCTCCCCAACTGGAAACATTTGCCTGTGGGGTACCATGGTCGTGCATCTTCCATTGTTGTTTCAGGCACGCCATTACATCGCCCGAAAGGGCAAATCAAACCACCGGATGCCGAGTTACCAATCTTCTGTCCCTCGCGGAAATTAGATTTTGAATTGGAAGTGGCGTTTATCACCTGTGGTGAAACGAAATTAGGCTCGAGCATCGCTGTGAACAATGCGGAAGACCACATTTTTGGTTTTGTACTGTTCAATGATTGGAGCGCGCGTGATATCCAAAACTGGGAGTATGTGCCTCTCGGTCCATTTCTTGGAAAAAACTTTGGTTCTACCATTTCGCCTTGGATTGTGACGTTAGATGCCCTCGAACCTTTTCGAGTAAAGGGCCCCGAACAGTTTCCACACGTGTTGCCGTATCTCGCATCGGAAGGCGAGCGAAATTTTGATTTGATGTTGGAGGTCGCTATCCAACCTGAAACGTTAACAGAAACAATTGTATGCCGTTCGAATTTTAAATACATGTATTGGAATGTTTGCCAACAGTTGGCACACCATACGGTGAATGGCTGCAACATTCAAAACGGAGATGTATATGCCTCCGGCACCATCAGTGGACCTTCGCCCGGTTCTTTTGGTTCAATGCTCGAACTAAGTTGGAATGGTCAGCGGCCTTTGCATTTAGACAACGGGATAGAACGAAAATTCATAGAAGATGGTGATACCGTGATTATGCGCGGACACTGCGAGAAAGACGGTGTGCGCATAGGTTTTGGTGAGTGTAAAGGGAAGATTTTGCCGGCAATTTGATGTATGCGGGTACTCTACTTCATCATTATTGCGTTGCTGTCGACTATCGATGCACTTGTTATTTCGAAGCCCAATTTTTTAGGCAAGCTGGGATTGTGGATTTTCAAATACAGCTACCTGCGCACTTTTCCACGCGCACTCATCACCGTATCGATTGTAGTTGGCGGTGCGTTGCTATTATCTGAACTCATTACGGGACTAGGCAAGCGCAAGAATAAAAAAATCGTGTACTTCCTATTGCTACTTGTGTTCTTGGCGTTCAGCGGTGGTGTTCTGTTTAAAATAGTAATTGACTTTTCAAAAGGCATCTACAGCCATACTGGTAGTTACTTCAAATATGGAGTAATGTTACTTCCCAGCATTTTGATTTTTATATTTGTTACATCACTCATTCGGCTGTCCAGCAAGAAATTATGACTATCGACCCGAAAGAAATTCCGTTGCAAAAGTTGGCGGGTTATCTGCAAGGCTCTGTCGCACCACGGCCAATTGCTTTTGTCAGTAGTATTGATCGGAACGGAAATGTGAACCTGAGCCCGTTCAGTTTTTTTAATCTGTTCAGTTTGCATCCGCCCATTTTAGTATTCTCGCCATCGCGCAGGGTGCGTGACAATACTACAAAGCATACACTAGAGCATGTGAAAGAGGTGCCAGAAGTAACGATTAACATCGTCAACTATGCAATGGTAGAACAAGCCTCTCTGGCGAGCTGTGAATTTCCGAAAGGCGTGAATGAATTTGTGAAAGCGGGTTTCACAGAAGTGCCCTCCACTAAAGTAAAGCCACCCAGGGTAGGAGAGTCTCCTGTGTCGTTTGAGTGTATGGTAAAACAAGTTATCCCGCTAGGAGAAGAGGGCGGAGCGGGTAACCTGGTGGTGTGTGAAATTTTGTTGGCCCATTTTAATGACGAAATCTTCGATGGCGAGGGACGCATCAGTCCCTGGAAATTAGATGCCGTGGCCCGCATGGGAAATGATTTTTATTGTCGCGCCCAAGGTGAAAATATTTTTGAGGTACCAAAGCCTAATGTAAAATTGGGGATTGGTTTTGACCAACTTCCTCCTTCCATCCGAGATAGTAAAATACTTTCTGGCAATGACTTGGGGCGATTGGCAAATGTTGAGAAGCTGCCGAGTGAACCTGAATTGGAGGAGTTTAGAAAATCAAATCTGCTTCAGCTAAATCAATCTTCAGAGCGGCATTCACACGCTAAAGAAGCGCTATCGGCAGGTGATGTATTGAAAGCTTGGAAAATTTTGATGAGTTAAATTGCCGGGCGGCACAAAATCGGATCAGTCCTTTCTTTTCTTGACTTTCAATTCTTGATAGCCGTAAGTTGAGTCGAGCTCTTTACAAAATTCTACATCTGCGAGTTCTCCTATCACGATTTCAGCAGTTGTATAAACTTTGTTACCATCCAATAAATGTCCGCCAAACGTTTGCCCCGTTGAATCAGAAACAGACAGGTGCAGGTGCGCGGCATTTTCATTGAAAGTACCTACTAACGATACAATTTCGAAATGGCCCAACTGCTGTGAACCATTTTGTTGATTGGCATACCGCAGATTCAACTGCTCGAGACTTCCCACGCAAGTGGCGACAAAGGCTGCTTTCATCCGGTTTACTTTGGCAAAGGCCACTAGCTCTGCTTTCAAGTCTTGGTGTGGCTTTAAGCGGATGGTATAGAAATGGGCGGTTGATCTCACGTCTTGAGCCATCGGAATGTTAATTTCCCAAAAAATTATACTAACGAAAATGAGCCGCCCAATAATTTTCAATTTTCAAATTGATTAAGGAAACTTCGGGAACTTTGAGAAATCAGGCTCGCGTTTTTCCAAAAATGCATTCTTGCCTTCTTTGGCCTCATCGCTGAGGTAATACAACAACGTGGCGTTGCCCGCTAATTCTTGAATGCCGGCTTGGCCATCCAATTCTGCATTGAAAGCACATTTCAACATGCGAATCGCCAAGGGGCTCTTCTTTAAAATTTTGTTTGCCCACTCCACATAGGTTTCTTCTAATTTTTCCAGGGGCACTACTTTGTTTACCAAGCCCATGTCTAATGCTTCTTTTGCATCATACTGGTCGCACAGGTACCATATCTCTCTAGCTTTCTTTTGCCCGACAATTCTGGCTAGATAAGATGAACCAAAACCGCCATCGAAGCTGCCCACCATGGGGCCAGTTTGCCCGAAGCGTGCATTTTCAGCTGCAATGGTTAAGTCACATACCACATGCAGTACGTGCCCACCGCCAATGGCCCATCCTGCCACTGCTGCAATTACCGGTTTTGAAATGGAGCGAATAATTTTCTGTAAGTCAAGAACGTTTAATCGTGGTACAGTATCCTTACCTACATAACCGCCATGGCCCCGCACGCTTTGGTCACCGCCACTGCAAAAAGCTTTTCCGCCTTCGCCTGTTAATATAATCACGCCCACTTCTTGATCTTCGCGGCAAATGTTCATTGCGTCAATCATTTCTTTCACCGTTAAAGGTGTAAAAGCGTTGTGTACTTTTGGTCTATTGATGCTGATGCGTGCAATACCGTTGTATTTGTGAAACAGAATCTCTTCGTATTTCTTGATTTCTTTCCAGTCGTATTTAAGTTGCATATCCTTTTTTAATTATCGATTTGTATAGGTTGAAGGCTTCTCTCGCGATGGTTTGGTCGCTCGTGATTTCAAGAATTTTTGTTTTGCCATCAAATTCAAAAAAATTCTTTAAGCTGTTTTTTGTTTTCTTAGCCGTGTCCAACTCAATGTATTCAATTCCAAATTCTTGCGCTAAATGTTTAGCTGTTAACTGTTGTTTTGTAACAAAATACTCGGCCGATTGTTCCAAATTTGCTGGTCCATCAATCATATTGAAAATGATGCCACCGTGGTTGTTCACCAGTACCACGCGCAAGTTTGGCACGGAGTAATTATGCCAAAATGCATTGCGGTCGTAAAAGAATGCTAAGTCGCCCGTTATTAAAATATTAGGAATATCACTCGTCAACGAATGGCCGACCGCTGTACTGGTGCAGCCGTCAATACCGCTTGTGCCGCGGTTCGCAAACACATGCACACCTTTTTGATGAGCATTTAACCCAACCATATTGGCGTAACGCACTGCCATACTGTTGGCTAAATGCAGGTTGCAACGGGCGGGCAGCGAATCTATCACCTGCTTGATAACTTGGAACTCTGTAAACGAACCGTTAAAATAACCTGCCGAAGAGCGCATGGTGCGATCTTGCTCGGCTTGCCACAAGCGGGGATAATTTTCTTTTTTCTGGGCGGCAAATCCTTCACTCTTTTGGCTGGAAAGTGTTTCGAAAAACAATTTTGGGTCAGCGTTGATAATGCGGGTGAGCGATTGGAACGTATCGGGTACTTCGCCCCCGGGCAAAACGTGCCAGTGCTCAACAGGTCGATGATTCCGTAAAAATAGTTTTGTATTTTTAGAGATGATGGATTTTCCAAAAGTGATCAACAACTCGGGCGCCAACGATTTTTGAATGGCTTCTCCGCATTGCGCCAAAAAAATATCAGCATGCCGAATGGCATTCTCGCTTCCATGAAAATTTGAAAGTACATCGGCTACCAAAGTTGCGCGGTGTAGATTGCAAAATCTTTCTACCTGCTTTATCAACTCCGGTTGGTAATCTTGTTGGCCCGGCATTACCATCACCTTTGAATATTTTGAGATGACTTCCTGTAAATGGTTGCCAAGACTGCCGGGACTTTGCGTGATGGATTCACCACGAATCACCCGTACCGATGAACTAAATGAAATCTTTTCGCCTTTGGCGGGATATAGCGGCTCGCGCAACGGAACATTGATTTGAACCGGGCCGCATGAACATTGTTGACTCAATCGAATAGCCTCATTCATAATTCGATTGATGTGCCAAACTGAATCCGGATGACTATAATCTTCGGGTAGTTGAAAAAAACCTTTTACGTGTTGGCCGTAGATATTCTGTTGACGGATAGTTTGGCCGTCCCATTGGTCAATCCACTCGCTTGGTCGATCGGCTGTCAGCACCAGTAATGGAATTTGCTGGAAAAATGCCTCGGCCACCGCAGGTGCAAAATTGTAAGCAGCAGAACCCGAAGTGCAGACTAACACCACGGGAAGTTTTGTTTGCTGGGCCATGCCCAATGCCACAAAAGCGGCACTGCGCTCGTCACTAAATGTTCGTGTAGTTATTTTGGGGTGAGACGTGAGGGCCAGCGTGAGGGGTGCGCACCTGGAGCCAGGACAAAGAACAGCATTGACAATTCCGTGCTGGGCACAGATTTCGGCAATATCGTAAATGGGCTGAAGGCGACTCAGAACTAAAAGTTTTGCGTGGCAAAAATAGCACAAAGGGCTGGAATTTCTCCCAGCCCTTTTTATAGGTTTTCAGCAGGTTCTAAATCCGTTACTTCTTCCAATCTGGCATCCGGCCAGGCGTGTAGGGTGCGCCAGCCGCTTCCAGCTTTTGTTCTAGTGATTTTATGTCGTTGTTGAAAACATTTTTCAATTCTTCTAATGCTACTTCAAATTCTTCTCCGGCAATGCGCAGCTGTTCCTTCATGGTGGTGGTGGGTTCACTCGTGCTGCCATATCCATCATATAAAGAACTGAACAACCTCGATGAAATAGAAGGTGGTGCATCAACGTTTAGTTGGTCGGCCACGCGGTCACCATTCATCTTCTTTTGCAGCGCACGTATTTTTTCTTCAATGCCCTGAATGTCTTTCATAAAATCTTGGTTGGGTTTTGACACGCTCATGACAGCCGCCTTCATGTGTTTGGCGCGGTTATTGGCATCGTTCAAAATAGCCGATGCACCCGCGATGCTTCTTTGCAACTCGGCCGCTTTGCGTTGCCACTCTACTAAAGTGGGGCGATCGGCTGCGGGTAGGGTGGTGCCGGGTAGTACCTTTACCTCAAACTTTTCCGGACCCGCTAAGTCTGTTACTATACCATCAACCGATTTGGAGAGTGTAACAGTGTAATTCCCGGGGGCAACCAATTGCCCAACATCTTCTGATTGAAAGGGATTGTCGTTGGGGGAAGGGTTGACGTTGATTGGGTTGGCGCTTGGGTAACGGAAATCCCACACCAATCGGTTTACACCCTTTTTGGCTGCCGTCTTTAGTTTTCGAATGATGTCTCCCTTTTCGTTTCGGATAGTGAACAACAAGTAAGGGGCTTCTTCCTTTTCTTCTTCTTTCAAACTTTCATAAGTTGGATAGAAAACATCTTTGTTGTCTTTGTTCAGTTTGTCTTGTTCTTCTTGGCGCTTTTCTTTTCGCGTCTTCAAATCTTCTTTGTAAAAATACGTGAACGTTGCGCCCACTTTTGGATTCTCGGCCGCATACAGCGACTCACCCAAAAAGCCTTTGCCGCGGATGCCCAACGGGCTATTCTCAACATACATCCAACTGGTTTTGATGGGGAACAAAAATGCTTCCTTGCCTTCAGTTTGTTTCAGGTGGCGCAGGGGCGAATAGTCGTCTAGTACATAAAACCCACGCCCAAACGAAGCCAACACTAAATCATGTTCCCTTTTTTGAATGGCCAAATCGCGAATGGCGATGGTCGGTAATCCACCCTTCAGTTGTTTCCACAACTTTCCGCCATCATTTGAAAAATGTACCCCGAACTCGGTGCCAACAAACAACAAGTTGGGGTCAATAAAATCTTCTACTAAGCTGTAAGCAGAGCCACGCTCCGGTAAATTGCTATTAATGGAGACCCAATTGGCTCCTTTATCAGCGCTCTTGAACAAATAGGGTTTGAAGTCGCCACGCTTATGGTTGTTGAGCACTGCATAGATTACTTTTTCGTCATGTGCAGAAGCAACTACATGGTGCACGTAGGTCATGTTGGGCGCTCCCGCAAAGCTTTCTGTTTTCTTCCATGTTTTTCCACCGTCATCGGTTATCTGCACAAGACCATCGTCCGTGCCGGCCACCAGCAAGTTTTCATTTTTGGGAGATTCTGAAAATGCGCTCACGGTTCCATACAATGCCGTTCCGTCATTTTTTCCCACGGCATCAATACCCCAAACCTTGCCCATCAACGGCAGCTTGTTGCGGTCGAGATTTCGGGTTACATCTCCACTGATTACTTGCCAGGTGCTTCCGTAATCATCACTTCTGAAAACTTTATTGGCTGCAAAGTGAATGCGCCCCTTTTTGTGCGCGCTGGTTTGTAATGGAGCGTCCCAATTCCAGCGGTATTCATTTTCACCTTTGCCAGGTTTGGGCTGTATGCCGGTTGATTCGCCTGTAGCCTTATCAAAACGAACCAGTCCACCGTACTGCGATTGGGCGTACACAATGTTGGTGTTGAATGGATCAATGGCACTCTCAAAGCCATCGCCACCGTTGGTGACAAACCAATCCGAATTGAAAATACCATTTTCATTGCGCGTGCGCGATGGGCCACCCAAACTAAAGTTGTCTTGAGTGCCACCATATACATAATAGAAAGGGAGTGTGTTGTCAACTTCTACTTTGTAAAATTGTGTTACGGGCAGGTTTGCTTTGAACTGCCATGTTTTGGCGCCATCCCAAGTTTCGTAGATGCCTCCATCGCAGCCATTAATCATGTGTTTAGTGTTAGAGGGATTCACCCACAACGCGTGGTTGTCCACGTGCTTTGATTTCTCTCCGATAGGTCGAAAATTCTTTCCGCCATCTTCGCTGATACTGATGGCAAAGCCCATTGTGTAAACTTTGTCACGATCTTGCGGGTCGGCAATGATTTCGTTATAGTAATTGCCGCCTGTTTGGTGGCCGCTCATCTTTGCCCAGCTGGCGCCACGGTTAATGCTGCGGTAGGTGCCAGCGTCTTTTGCTGCCTCCACTATCGCGTAAATGTATTCAGGGTCAGCCGGAGAAATCGCTAAACCAATTCTTCCTTTGTCAGCCGATGGCAGACCGTTGTTCGCCTTGTCCCACGTTTTGCCGCCATTGGTAGTTTTGTATATGCCCGACCCGGGTCCACCGCTCACATAGGCATAGTCTGAACGCATGCGCTGAAAAGCAGCCGCATACAATACATCGGGGTTTCGCGGATCCATGATGATATCGTTAGCTCCCGTAAATGCGTCAAGCTTCAGTACTTGTTCCCACGTTTTGCCGCCATCAATTGTTTTGTACACACCCCGTTCACCACCTTCTTTCCAAAGCGGGCCGATGGCAGCAACATACACTACATCTGAATTAGTAGGATGAACAATGATTTTGCCAATGTGCTCTGAAGTTTTCAAGCCCATGTTCTTCCAAGATGCGCCACCGTCTTCGGATTTATACACGCCATCGCCATAAGCCACACTTCGCTGGTTGTTGTTTTCTCCAGAGCCGACCCACACCACATTGGAGTTGTTGGGATCGAGCGTGATGCAGCCAATACTGTACGATCCTTGGCCATCAAAGATGGGCTCGTAGGTAGTACCTGCATTTACTGTTTTCCAAACCCCACCGGATGCCGTTGCCACATAGTACTCGTGAATATTATTTGGGTTCACCGCAAAATCGGCAATCCGACCAGAAGTGACGGCAGGACCAATGTTTCGGAATTTGATACCAGATAGAGAGAGTTCGTCTTTCTTTTCAGGAGAAGTCTGCGCTGGTTTAGTGTCTTTTTTTTGTGAATACGAAAATGAAATCACAAAGGAGAGAGTGGCAAGTAAGATTGTTTTCATGGCAATGTTATTGAATGAGTCGAGTTAGACATTTCATAGGTCACTTTCAAGCAGTTTTTCAGAAGCGGCAAAATAAAAATGCCATCTGTTTGGGATGGCATTTTGCTTTCATTTTCTCAGTTATGAACTAGGTTGCCCAAGTTCTGCCTTGGCCAGCTTCCTTCAACGGTATACAGCCTTTGTAAGAACCGGGCACTGCTTCGTATTGCAAAACCTGAGTGGCACCTGCTTCTGAAGTGAAGTAGCCAAGCATCGTCAGTTCTTTTGCCATAGCGAAGAATGGACGCGGTGCATTCCATTTTTCTCTAACCGCTTTTACAGTTTGTTCATTGTATTGTTTTACGAAAGCCAATTGGTCTTCGGGCTTCAAGTAAATAAAACTATCACCATGAGCTTTTTTGGCATCTTCATCGAACGTGGCCAAACCTTGCAAAAAGCGGTCTTGGTCTTCTTTCTTGTAGCACTCGCGCAGCATTTGGTCGATGAAATTTGGCACACCCACCTCTTTCGCTCCGGGCGTATCGGTTTTTGGCAAAATCACGCCTGCCAGTTCTGAGATTAATCTTGCCTGATCCTCATTGAAGAAAACAGGTTTATAATTCAAGTCAGGTTTTGCTTTACAACCATTGAGCAAGCCCGCCATAGCGGAGGCAGAAACAGCAGCGCCCATGAGTAGCGCTGTTTTGCGCAAAGCTTCTCTTCTATCGATTAATTGATTCATAGTAGGGTCGTTAATCGTTATAAGTTTTGTTTTTTCAATTCACTCACTGCGTAGTCGGCAGCGCGTGCGGTAAACGCCATGTAGGTGAGGGAAGGATTTTGGCACCCGGCAGATGTCATGAACGAACCGTCAGTGACAAATACGTTCTTACAGGCGTGCACTTGGTTCCATTTGTTAAGTACCGATGTTTTTGGGTCTTTGCCCATTCGTGCAGTACCCATTTCGTGGATGCCCAGGCCAATGCCCGTAACGTTGTCGTACGTTTTGATATTTTTAACGCCTGCCGCTTCCAACATTTCTGCAGCATCGTTCTTCATATCCACCCGCATCTTCAGTTCGTTTTCTTTTAAGTTCGTGTCAAACAGCAAGGTTGGCAATCCGTGTATGTCTTTTTTGTCTTTGTTGATCACCACGCGGTTGTTGTGGTCAGGCAAAATTTCTCCAAAGCCCATCATTCCTAATGTCCATTTGCCAGGATTTGAGGCCATTTTCTTTAGGTCTTCACCTACCGCCATCTCTGCCACCAGGCTAGACCAGCCTTGACGACTGCCACCACCTTGATAACCAAAACCGCGCAAGTAGTCTCGCTTGTCGTTACCAATGTTTCGGAAACGCGGAATGTAAAACCCGTTGGCTCTTCGGCCAAAATAGTATTGGTCTTCAAACCCGGGAAACTCGCCCCCTGCACCCACGCCTAGTTGGTGGTCCATAATATTACAACCTAATTCGCCACTTTCGTTACCGAACCCGTTGGGGAAGCGTTTTGAAATGGAATTCAACATGATAAATGTTGAACCCATAGTGGATGCGCAAAGGAAAATGATTTTCGCGTTAAACTCCAGTTGTTCAGCCGTGACAGCATCTTGCACACGCACCCCTGTAGCCTTTCCTTTTTCCTCATCATAAATGATTTCGTGTACTACTGAGTTGGGTCGCAAAGTCATCAGTCCGGTCTTCTCTGCTGAGATTAATCCACCCGCTACGCTACTGTAATACCCTCCGTAAGGGCATCCGCGAATACATAAATTCCTAAACTGACATGTGCCACGCCAAGGCATATGCGCCAGGGGTGCTGTGGCATGGGCGGTGCGCCCGATCGTAAACGCTCTGCCGAATTTATCCTTCAATGTTTTCTTTAGCTCTTGCTCGACACAATTTAATTCCATTGGGGGCAGAAACTTTCCGTCTGGTAACTGCGCAAGGCCTTCGTTTTGCCCGCTTACGCCAATATACTGCTCAATGTAGTCGTACCAGGGTGCTATTTCGGCATAACGCACGGGCCAATCTACTGCAATGCCATCTTTGGCGTTTGCCTCAAAATCCATGGGGCTGAGGCGATAACTTTGCCTGCCCCACATAATGGAACGACCACCCACGTGATAGCCTCGCATCCAATCAAAGCGGCTGCCTTCTTTTTCGGTATAGGGGTGTTCCAGATCGTTAACGAACCAATGTTTTGAATCTTGATTAACTGTATAACCGGTGCGTGCTTGCACACCTTGTTTTTTCAAATCTTCTTGGGTTGGCTTGTTGCCATTAGGTAGTTGCCACGGGTCTTTGGTGGCAGTGGGATAGTCGGGGTGCTTTACATCTCGACCACGTTCCAGCACCAGTGTTTTCAGGCCTTTCTCCGTCAGTTCTTTGGCGGCAATGCCACCACTGATACCGGTGCCTACTACAATCGCATCGTAGGTGATTTGCTTTTCAGCGTCAACATTCAAGTTCATAGCTGTTGGTTACGGTTTTTTAAGTGGTAAAAGGTAGAAACTTTTTTCTCCAAGTCAGCCACCGTTGATAAAAAAAAGTGATCGACTGTTAGGGACAATAGTTTTGTGGATTGAAAAATCAAAAAGAGGCGGAGCCTGTTTGACAACTAGTTGAAAATTTCGCCTTCTATGCCCAATCCGAACAGTGCAAAATCATATTTAACCGGGTCGTGGGGGTCAAGTATCCGAAGGGCTTGTGTGAGTTCAACGGCTGCCTTCCAATTGGCAGGTTGTTTTTTTAGAAGTTTTAGTTTGCGCGCAACCCGCTCCACATGCACGTCCAGCGGGCATACCAGTTGACTTGGTTTTATCTTTTTCCATAAGCCGAAGTCTACCCCCCGGTCATCATTACGCACCATCCATCGCAGAAACATATTCATTCGCTTGCAGGCAGATTTTCGAGCTGGCGTAGCCACGTGTTTTCTAGTGCGAGTAGGGGCGAAGTGGAGATCGAAGAATAACCGATGGAATTCAACAAGCGCATGCTCGGTAGTTTCTTCATTTTCTGCGAGAGGAAATGCATCTTCAAGCGATGGATGCATCTGGTACAGGTTCTTCAATGCCGCTACAAAATACAGTGCATCAATGCCGTTAAACGTACGGTGTTTAAAATTAGCAAATGGTTTCAAGTCACGTTCGCGATGGTGGAGTACAAACTCGTGTGGTGTGCCGTCCATCCAATTTAAAAATTCTTTTGTCTTGTTGATGATGGTTACCCGTTGGCCCCAAGCCAAAACCGAAGCCATCAATGCAGCAATCTCAATGTCTTGTTTTTTTTTGTATTGGTGTGGAATAGAGACGGGATCAAGTTCAATGAACTTAGGTTGATTGAACTGTCGCTCGGCTTCGTCCAAGGTTTGTTTGAGTGAAGATATTTTTTGAGTGTTATTCAAAGTGAAAAAAAAAGCTCGCGAAAAACAGAGGAAGCCACATATGGCCAAATTAAGCGTATATTATTTTGATTTCGACAACAACCACGTATAGATGTCTGGTTTGGTGGTGGTGCCCGCTATTCCTCCTTTGCTCCAATCGCCATGGTTTTTATCATACACGCGTCTCCAGCAATCATGGCCGTCATCAGTGAATTTATCATATTTGGCTGAACTAGGTGGCGTACATGCATTATATGCGTTGACCATGTTGGAAGTGTTATTAACGTTAACGATTCCATCGGTATTATTTGTAAACGTCCATACGGCAATGTTTTTCATGCCACATGCTTTACCAGTGTTACCACCTCCTGAAATTGGTACCATGGCGGCCAGGCGTGTGGGAAAATCGCCCGCATAATTCCATGTGCCAAATCCACCTCCACTAATTCCTGTCAGATAGATTTTCTTATCATCTACTGGGTAGTTGGCAAGCGCAAAACTGATACCTTCATTAATAAGTGTGGTGTTCCAATTGGTATTGGTGTGTTGTATAGACATCACCATCATCGGAACGTCATTTCCCAAGCTAATAAACTCAGGCAAACTTCCGTTGCGAATCATATTAATTTGGCCTTGCGAAGCAACTTCTCCATTACCACCCAAAAAAACTAATAAAGGATACTTG
This sequence comes from Bacteroidota bacterium, assembly GCA_018267275.1. Taxonomy (GTDB): domain Bacteria; phylum Bacteroidota; class Bacteroidia; order Cytophagales; family Cyclobacteriaceae; genus ELB16-189. The sequence goes on from JAFDYV010000007.1 coordinate 129,096, forward strand.
GCGCCTGGATATTTCATAACGGTTTCCGGGCGATACATTAGAAACAAGCATTGACGGTTCTCTGCAGTAGACTGATATTGACCCTGACCTTGCCGCTCGTTAGTAGTGAACTCAATGGCGGTTACTTTATCTTGTATTTTTGAATCTGCTACGCTTTCGCTCACCACGTATGCGTAGTATTTTTTCTTTTGGGCTAATCCTGCCACAGTTTCCGTTTTTTCTGTGTTAGCAACCAAAGAGGATGTTCCTTTGAATTTTATGGCTGGATTTGTTGGTGTGGCTGACTGTGTTTTCAAGTCGGCAGGAGTAAATGTTACTGGTTGATCAGTGACCACCCAAAAAGCATTCGATTGATTATCAGTTTGGAGTACAATGTCAACCGATGTTGCACCAAATGGTACCTTAGGATAGCCCGCAGCCCAGTTGGGAACACCCGGTTGCGCTTGGGGCGTTGGCGAGTTAGTGCCACAGGCTACTAGTAACAGAACAAAAACATTCAAAATCGAATTGTTGAACTTATTCATGGCGTTTGGTTTGCCTTCAAGATACCGATTGTACATTATTTCTCCAAAAACCTTATCTCCACCCTCCGGTTCAGTGCATGCGCAGCTTCGTCTTTGCCCATCGACAATGGCCTTCTTTTCCCTTCGCCTATCAATTTGAAACGTGTTGGATCTATCCCTTTCGAAATCAAGTATTCGGCCACAGCCTCTACCCGAGCCAACGACAAATCCAAGTTGTATTGTTCACTACCGCGCTCATCGGTGTGACCGGTTAACTCTATTTTCCAATTCTTCTTGTATTGAATCACCGAAATCCATTTTTGCAATTCGGTAAATGAGTTGCCCATCAGTCGTGCGCTGTCGAATTCAAAATAAATATTTTTCAATACGTAACGCTCGTCTAATTTGATTTCAGGATAGCCTTCCACAATCAAGGGCTTTTCTGGTTTTTTCTTGGGCTCTTCATAAGCGATGATGCGCACATCATCAATGTAGTAATATGCGCCCCGGTCAAGCATCGGTTCTTTTGCCTTCGAGAAATCTAAATGACGGAATCGAGTGGAAGTATTATCAGAAAAATTGCCAATGGTCAAATATTGTTCACCACCCTTGGCTTTGTAGAAGAAGCGACATTTATTCCATATACCCGTGGTGCGGCTATAAGCAGTTGCCATTCGGTATTCGTAAGTGGTGGCGCCCAAAGGCAAATCATTATTTTGTTTTATCGCGGTATCGCTCAATAGCAAACCAATTCTATCGATGCTATATTTAGAATTCGATGAAAGCTTGAAAAGGTATTCAACGTAGTACTCCACGCCCTCTTGCAGTGGTTCGGTTAATTTTGTCTGCAGATATTCTCGGTATTCCTTTCCTTTTACAAAACAATAAATTCCAGCATAGCCCTTTCCAGTATAGGGTTTTGAATGGCCCGCCCAATTGGTGGGCACGCCCGCATCGCCTCTACTACATTCATTGTATAAATCTGGTGTTCCGGTGGTGGGCGAAAACCATCCGGGGGCAAGCTTGCCATCCGTAGCATAATTGTAAGAGTCCGGGCACTTAAAGTATGCTTCAAAGCTGGGGTTGGGCACTAGATTTTGTGCTAACCCTTGAAGGCTCAACAAACATGCGAAATAGAAAGGGCACCAGCTCAATGAGACATGAATCCTCAAACAACGCTATTTATAGTAGGTAACCTCAACGGTGCACTTACCGTCCAAAGCTTCAAGGCGATTCATAGCCGCGCTTGAAATACGAATAAGTACATCAGACGACACATCGTTTGGCATGGCCCCCATTACCCGAACGAAAACCTCACGGTTGGTTTGTGTGTTGCGTACCTTCAGCACAGAACCAATTTTTGCCGTTCTGTGAAACGCCAAATATTTTCTGCTGTTTTCGGTGTTGGCCATCAGGTCGCAGCCACCTTCTTCGCGCACTTCATCTGCGCCCATCACTTTTTCCGAAATCTTGATGGTGCTAGTAGTTGTATTGCTCGTGTTGGTGGGCGTAATGGTTGAAGTGGGTGCTACCATGGCACCTGCCGTGTTTTTGGGCTGCGCCACCAATAACGTTTGACCTAATTTTAATTCATCGCTTGTTAGGTTATTCCACTGCTTCAATTGATCTACACTCACGCCATATTGCCGCGAAATGGAATAAAGTGTTTCTTTCGATGCTACGGTATGGGTAGCATTGACAGATTGCAACGTTGTGCTTGGTTGCGGAGCTGTTGCCGTTGCGTATTTCGGTTGCGTCAAAAACAACAATTGACCCAGTTTTAATTCATCGCTTGTCAAGTTGTTCCACTGTTTAAGCTGATCTACTGAAATTGAATATTGCCGTGCGATGGAATAAAGGGTTTCCTTGGCGGCCACCGTGTGGGTACTACTCACCGACTTCATCGCGGGTATGCCTGAGACCTCTGTATTAATCTTCGTTTTAGCTTTGGGTGTGTAGGGAATCTTTAGTAGTTGACCGACTGCTAATGCGCCCTCTGCCGCTCCATTGCTCTCAATAATGGCGGTGACCGCCACGCCATAACGCCTTGAGATAGAATACAATGTTTCTTTTGCCTCAATTTGATGGATAATGAACTGTTTTCCGTTAATGGTCTCCATCCGAAGCGAGTCACTATCGGCCACCCACAAAATCGTTGCAAATAATAACTTAATCATAGTATATATTAACGCGAAAAGTTACCAAATATTTGAGGCGCTTCAAAGCCATTCGATGCATTGCGGTACTTGCCACATTCTTTTCCGGTTTCTTTTTAAAATGGCGAAATCTCAGACTATTTTTGCCTCCCTTTTACTTTATGCAAAACGAGAACATTGCCCGTTGGGTTAAACAAATTGCAGACCAATTTTCCCTATCGCTACAACATGTAAAGGCTGTGGCTGATTTATTGGCGGAAGGTGGCACCATTCCATTCATAGCACGTTACCGCAAAGAGCGCACCGGCAGCATGGATGAGGTGATGATCGCCAATGTGCGCGATCGATTAGAACAACTGGCGGAGCTCGACAAGCGAAAAGAGACTGTTATTGCATCGATAGAGAAACAGGGTAAGCTTACGCCAGACTTGCTGGGCTCAATTGTGCTAGCCGAAACGCTGGCCGAGTTGGAAGACATCTATCTGCCATACAGACCCAAGCGCAAGACGCGCGCCAGTGCGGCCAAAGAAAAAGGTCTCGAACCCTTGGCGGAGAAAATTCTACAACAAGAGAGCTTTGACATCAACGAGTTTGCAAAAACCTTTGTAGATGAAGGCAAAGGAGTTGCTTCTCTTGAAGAAGCGTTGGCAGGTGCCCGCGACATCATAGCAGAACAAATTAGTGAGCATATTGAAACCCGGAAGAAGGTGCGTGAGTTGTTTTGGAGTGAAGGCACCGTTTCATCACATGTCATCAAAAACAAAGAAGCGGAAGGTCAGAAGTACAAGGATTATTTTGAATGGAGCGAGCCGATTGCAAAAACACCATCGCATCGATTGCTGGCCATGCGTAGAGGCGAGAAGGAAGGAATACTGTCCTTGACAATTGCGCCACCAGAAGAGTTGGCGATTCAGGCCATTGAACGTACGCATTTGAAAAGTGATAACGCTGCAGGGGAACAAGTAAAGATTGCGATAGCCGATGGTTATAAGCGGCTTTTGAGTCCCTCGTTAGAGACAGAGATTCGTGTGGAGTCAAAGATGAAGGCAGACGAGGAGGCCATCAAAGTATTTGCTGCCAACTTGCGCGAGCTATTGCTCGCTGCTCCTTTGGGTCAGAAAAATGTACTCGCACTCGATCCTGGGTTCCGCACGGGCTGCAAGGTGGTATGCCTTGATAGCCAAGGCAAATTGCTTCACCATGATGTAGTTTATCCTCACAATGGACAAGGTGAGCGTGCCAAGTCAGAGACGCTGATCAAAAAATTGTGTGAAGAATATAAAGTGGATGCAATTGCCATTGGCAACGGCACTGCAAGTCGCGAAACCGAGGCGTTCGTAAAAAGCCTGGGATTGAGCCAGCGCATTTTGGTGGTGATGGTAAATGAGAGCGGTGCCTCGGTATACTCGGCTTCTGAAGTCGCGCGCGATGAGTTTCCTGACAAAGATGTAACAGTACGTGGGGCAGTTTCTATTGGCCGCAGGTTAATGGATCCGTTGGCCGAGTTAGTGAAGATTGATGCAAAGTCCATTGGCGTGGGTCAATACCAGCACGATGTGGACCAAGTTAAACTCAAGCAAGGACTAGATGATGTTGTGATTAATTGCGTGAACTCGGTGGGCGTGGAAGTAAACACGGCCAGCAAAGAGTTGCTTTCATATGTTTCTGGTTTAAGTCCTGCACTGGCGAAAAACATTGTTGAGTTTCGCAATCAGCATGGTCCCTTCAAAACACGCGAAGAATTGATGCAGGTCAATCGCTTTGGCGAAAAAGTTTTTGAACAAGCGGCCGGTTTCTTGCGCATAGCAAGCTCTGAAAATCCACTTGATGCCAGTGCGGTGCACCCAGAGAGCTACACTATTGTGAACCAAATGGCGGCAGATGCAGGATGTTCTGTAAAAGATTTGATGACGAAGGCTGAATTGCGCCAGCAGTTGAATTTAGAAAAGTACATTAACGAAAAGGTAGGGCTGCCTACGCTCAAGGATATTATCAATGAACTAGAGAAACCAGGGCGCGACCCGCGGCAGACGTTTGAAGTATTCAGTTTTACCGAAGGGGTGTATAAACTGGAAGACTTGAAAGTAGGAATGCAAATACCTGGCATTGTTACCAACGTCACCAATTTTGGTGCGTTTGTGGATATAGGTGTTCATCAAGATGGGCTCGTGCACATCAGCCACTTGTCAGACAAGTTTATCAAAGACCCGAAAGAGGCGGTGGCCGTGCAGCAAAAAGTAAAGGTAACGGTAGTAGAAGTAGATGTTGAGCGTAAGCGTATCGGTTTGTCTATGAAAACCAATCCGTTTGCCGAACAACAACCTGAGGCAAAGCCCGCTGCCCATCGCGACAAGCCAAAAGGACACCATGCCCCGAAGCGGCAAGAAGTAAAACCGGCAAAACCGAGGGAGCCTGAGTTATCGATGGAAGAAAAATTGGCGCTGCTGAAGAATAAATTTAAGAAATAGAACTCTCAAAAATTGCGGCCTGATCGCAAAAGAAAAAATCAATTGATATTGATTTGCTTCATTTCGCTTTTGAGTTGAGCAACATAAAGTTTTGATGCCTGGTCGAAATAAAGTTTTTGATAGATCATAGGAATTAAGTTGAGGCCATTTGAAGAGATTACCCCAAAATTTCCAGATTGCCCGGCAATCAAGTTTCCGTCTCCGGCCTCTTCCAAATAATCGAAGCGCGCTTCAATTTCAATTTGTCCCTTTTGCGTAGCACGTCCCTTTTTGTTATTGGTGACGAGGGCCAACTTGCCATTCGGCAATATTTGCACGGCATCGTACCTAAAACTCAAAACAGTCTGGCCGCGCATGTCGATGGCACCGTATTTACCATTTTGGCGAGCCAAGCAAATACCTTTCTGAAATCCCGAAACCCACTGATAATTTGGGTGTACGATTATTTCATCGCGCATATTGATGAAACCCCATTTGCCAATCAATTTGATAGGTGCCAATCCCTCCCTAAAGTCTTGAATGCTGTCGTATCGGTTGGCGATGCGCAATTTACCCTTGCCATCGATGAAGCCGAACTTACCGTCTTTTTGCACTCCGCGCATTCCCTCGCTTTCGCGAGAGACCTGTGTCACGCGCTCAATAGTTGGCAGTGTTGGCGTAGGGAGTAGGGCACCATCATAAGTTAATCTTCGCGCGGTTCCGTCAGGCAGTAGTTCTATCCAATACTCTTTTTCGAATTTTGTGGCGTGAGGTGTGAAGTAAATGACTTGACCTTCAAATGTTTTTAAGAATGAATTTTCCGGTTGCTGTTGCAAGTATCGAGTTTCATTCACCAACCGCAACGGATACGGCTGTGGTGCCACTTTCCAATTCTCATGAAAATCCATAACACCGTACTGGCCTTTGAACTTGACTGCAGCCATCGTGCCGTTGACTTGTAAAATGGAATCAAACACGCAATGTAAAATTTCCTTTCCATCACCATCTACCAGCCCTTCAAAATTGCGGTGACGGGCAACATACAGTTCTTGATTTGGCTCCAAGAGTTGATAGTATTTGTCGGTTTTCACCAGTCCATTAACGTCTATCAGTTGCCAGCCAATGGACTTGGTGAATGCCAAAATATTTCGACCATCGCCTTTCAGGCTATCGTAGAGAAAATCTATGCGTGTTTTGTTTTGTAGGTCAATCAATCCATATTTTTTTCCGTGACGCGCAATAAAAAACCTGTCGCATTGCGCCAGTGATTCATAAACTATTGGTATTACAGTTTGCAGGTTAAAATCAACTATACCAAACTTATTGGCGCGCGCCACCAGCTGAAGGCCATTTGCAAGTGATGTGAGTTCATCTGCATGAAATGCTTTCTGTGTTTCATTTTTGGCATTCAGCCATCTCCATTCATTTGGCAATTGCGCGAATACTTGACCTTCGGTATCAATTTTGATTGACTGATAAACTGGTTGTAATGTGATGGTGCCTTCGCGGTTCATTAAGCCCTGCAAAGAATTCTGATAAACGATAGCAAACCCTTTGTAGAAAGCAGACACACTATCGATGGTGAAATCAGTTACGGCTCGCCCATCCTCATTATACAGCGCCATCTTTCCGTCAAGTTGCTGCACGGCAAATCGTAGCGTGCCCAGCGAAAAAATGTTTTTGTAGGCCAGTGGTAGCAATAATTTATTCTGTAGGTCGGTAAGTCCAAACCAAAACTTTCCATTCGTTAAATTGAAGACGATCGCCCGCATGCCATTGATTTGAATGCCATCGTAAGCAAATGGAATTTTTATTTGACCTTGCAGATTCAGCACACCGGCTTTTGTGGCCACCGGACTCACTTTTTTTCTTACTACAATATTGTCTGCACCGCCATAAACCAGTGTTTCATATTCCGCTGGCGTAACAAACTGTTTTTGTAAATTAATAATACCCCATTGCTGCTTGGCACGATAGCCCGTAACATTTCCAATCACAGAAAAACTGCCGTCTGACCAGCCCAATGCTTCAAAGGATGCGGGGATGATGATTTGCCCTTGCTCGTTTTTGATGCCTTGCTTTCCGTTTTCTTGGTAGAGTTGGTAAACCTCAGCCTTTGCGCCTACCGCCCAAAAAACCAACACCACAAAAAAAGATGCTTTCATCCTTGCAAAGATAACCAAATCAACCCCTTTTTTTCGTGGAAAAAGCGCGGCAAGTAACCCTGTATCGGAATTTTTTTGACATTTGCGGGGTTATAAGCGAATCTTACCAACAGAAGTAAGGATATCAAAGACAGACTATGTACATCGAACAACTTTATACGAATTGTTTGGCAGAGGCGGCCTACTACATTGAATCAGATGGTGAGGCGGCTATCATCGATCCTATTCGCGAAACAGAACCTTACACCTCGTTGGCGCAAAAGCGAAATGCTACGATCAAATTTATATTCGAAACACATTTTCATGCTGACTTTGTATCCGGCCATATAGATTTGGCCAAGAAGGTGAATGCTCCGATTGTTTACGGACCCCAAGCGCACACAGACTACAAAGTTTACAATGCAGCGGATGGCGAGGAATTCAAATTAGGCAAACTCACCATAAAAGTATTGCATACACCGGGCCATACACCAGAGTCGAGTTGCTACTTGCTCTTGGATGAAAACAAAAAACCACATGCCGTTTTTACCGGAGATACATTGTTTGTGGGTGATGTGGGTCGGCCTGATTTATTGGATGGTGTGATGACACGCGAAGAGTTGGCAAGTATGTTATACGATTCGCTCAATAATAAAATCAAAACGTTGCCCAACGAAACCATTGTTTATCCCGCTCACGGCCCGGGCTCTGCATGCGGAAAGAATATTGGCAAAGAGACCTTTTCTACGATAGGCGAGCAGAAAAAATTCAATTACGCTTTGAAAGATATTTCTCGCGAGGATTTTATCGCACAAGTAACCGAGGGTATCCTTCCTCCGCCAAGCTATTTCTTTGAAGATGCGCGCATCAACAAACAAGGCTATACTTCAGTAGATCAAGTACTGGCTGCAAGCAACCGCGCGTTGACGGTGCAGCAATTCAAAGAACAACTTCAGCGTGGTGCATTGGTACTTGATACACGTAAGGCTGACGATTTTGAAAAGGGCTTTATCAAAGGCGCGATTAACATTGGTCTGAATGGGCAGTATGCCATTTGGGTAGGCACGCTGATTGATATTAGGCAACCGTTGTTGCTCGTAACAGACGAGGGTACCGAGCATGAATCGGTGTTGCGCTTGGCGAGAGTGGGCTATGAAAATGTGGTGGGATATTTAAAGGGAGGCATTCGTAGTTGGGATGAACCGCTTGACACCGTGCATTCAATCACTCCGGAGCAAATGAAAAATGAAATTCAGAAAGACACTGAAATATTGGATGTGCGCAAGCCCGGTGAGTGGAATACCAGCCATTTAAAAGATGCGCAGTTTGTGCCTCTGGCCGATTTTCCAAAGAACATAAAGCCTTTGAACAAACATAAGCAATACATTGTGCATTGTGGTGGTGGCTATCGATCGATGACGGCAATCTCGATTATGAAGCGCGAGGGCTTTACGAACTTGACAAACGTTTATGGCGGATTTACAGCCATGGTGAATGCAGGGCTGGAGATCGAGACTGAGGTAAGTTTGGTATAGCTGATTCTGGATTGTGGACACTGGATACTAGTACTAGAATCCAGTATCTAGTATCCAGTATCTAGTTTATTTAAATCTTCAGGCGTATCAATATCAATTTCACCCCCATCAAATGGGATGGAGACAACTTGCTCGGGGTGTTGTTGAATCAGTTTTTTAGCTCCTTCGTTGTCGCCAGTTTGCTGTAAAAAGGTGAACATTTCTTTCTTGAACAAAGCCGGTACGCCAAGCGTGCTTCCGTAAGAAGAACAAGCAATCGCTTGAGCATTGTTAGCCGCGCATTCAATTAAAAGTTTCAGGTGTTGCTCAGTTAGCCGAGGCTGATCGCACACCAGCACCGTGATGGCTTTTGTTGTTGGCCACCTTGAAAGAATTTCCTTTACCCCAACTTTCAAACTGCAACCCATCCCTTTTTGCCAGTCTTGATTGTTTACCACATGAGCCGATCGATTGGCTATTTCTTTAGCGTGATTGTCGAAGTTGCTTCCCAACACCACCACCACGTGTTGGGATATAGCGCAAGCAATAGATGCAGTGCGCTGTAGCAGCGATTGACCTTGGTATTGCAATAGTTGTTTGGACTGACCTAAGCGTGATGAGGAGCCCGCGGCTAAGATTAGAATTGCTGACTCGCCCACGTTCGACTCACCCCCGTCCGATGCAAGTTCCCCATCCACCTCGACTACTAACTTTTTTTCCGCGCAATAGAAATCTGCGATATAAAATTGTTCTTGCTCGCCAGAATAGTTGAAAGGAATGGGGTGCTGACGAATGAACTTGTAGCCCTCAAGCTTGCGATTTCGAAGATTTGCCCAAAGCAATTTTTCCGCAGGAGTTTGACTTTTTCTAAGTTCGCGGGCGATATGGAGAATCTTGTTTTTCATCACGAACTAACACCGATAGAGACTCTTACTCAAAGTACGCCTGTTTCAGCACTTGGTCACTATTCGGTTCACGTTGGTGAATGGGGCCTGGGTTGTGTTTCAAAAACCCGCCCGTGCGATTGGTAAACTTGCTTTGAATTTCAGCAATAATAGAAATAGCAATTTCATCGGCTGCTTCGGCACCAATATCTAAGCCGATAGGGGAGTGAATGCGCTGCAGCTGCTCTGACGAAAGTTCAATCCCTGCGTTCTTGAATTCCGCCATCATTTTTTCAAAACGCTTCCGCGGACCCAAAATGCCAACATAAGGTGCAGGCGTGTTGATTAGCTTTCTTAGCACATCGCGGTCGTACTCATAATTGTGAGACATCAGCACGCATGCGGTGTAGGGCGTAATGTTAAAGTCGCGATCAATAAACTCTCGTTGGCACAGCGAAAGTCTATCGGCTTGCGGAAAAAAGATAGGTGCAATGTGAGCAACGCATTCATCTGTTACCTGCACTTCCCATCCCAAATTTTTTGCCAGTTGGCTCACCGGCCGCGCGTCAAATCCACCTCCAAATAGAATCAATGAAACCGAAGGTTGAATCAATTCAAGGAAGACTTCAAACGCTTCACCATTACACGATAAATTTATTGTTTCTGATTTCTTGGAATCGAATATTCGCTTCAACAATGGAGTGACATCATTTGCCAACGCCCTGTTCGAAAATCCATCGGTAGCAGCACCATTGGTCATTAGGAGTTTTTCACCTGTGCCGTTGCCTCTGATAATCGTTGCAATGGCTACAGGTTGATTTGCCGCAATGCACTTCTCAAAAACTTCAATTGGATCGTTTTCGCTTGCAATTGGTTCAATTAGCACATCAATCACCCCATTGCAACCGAGGCTGATGCCCAAATTCTGATTGCTCTCTTCGCGTGTATCATAAGTAACTGTCATCGCTTTTTTTTCCATCATCACCTGACGGGCTTTTCGCAATGCATCTCCTTCCAAGCATCCTCCGCTAATCGAACCCACCCACTTGCCATCGTCTGTAATGTACATTCTTGCACCTGGGCTGCGGTAAGACGATCCTTTTACCTTTACCACGGTGGCGATGGCGGCCTGGCGTTTGTTATCGGCCATCCGATGGGCGGCAAGTATGGCTTTCAGTTCCTTCATGTAGTAATTTACATTAGCATAATTACAGATTTTGAGTCAAATAAACCACGACACCCGTTAGCCTACGGAAAAACCAATATTTTTGTGACTACAAACCTATGAGTAAACCCTACACCATCGGCATCACGGGCGGAAGCGGCTCTGGCAAAACGTTTTTTTTGCAAGGCCTGAGTGCCATGTTTAAACCTGAAGATATTTGTCTGATTTCGCAAGACAACTACTACAAGCCAAGAAATCAACAACCTGTAGATGAGAACGGGGTTCAGAATTTTGATTTACCGGTTTCTATTGACCGTGAAGCATTTTTAATTGACCTGTTGAAAATCAAATCAGGCCAGAACGTTTTAAAAAAGGAATACACGTTCAATAATCCAAATGCTGAGCCGAAACTACTCGAATTCAAATCAGCACCCATTATCATAGTGGAAGGGCTGTTCGTTCAGTTTTTCGAGGAAATTGAAAAGGAGTTGGACCTGCGAATATTTATTGAAGCCAAAGACCATGTAAAATTGGGCAGGCGCATCAAACGCGACCAAGTAGAGCGAGGTTATGATTTAGATGACGTGTTGTACCGGTACCAGTACCATGTGATGCCTATTTACGAGAGCCAGATTGAACCCCTTAAACATCAGGCAGACTTGGTTATTCCGAATAACAGCAACTTTACGCGTGCGCTAGATGTGTTGGCAAACTACTTAAGATCAAAAGTTGGGGCTTTGGCCAATTAGCAACGATAACCAAGCATTGGAATATTTGCAGAAAAAAACTAGAAAAAAAAGGCTGTGGTGTAAGTTCCCGGCCTTTCTTATTTGTATACAATGATGTAGAACAAAAGCCAGAGCAAAAAAATTAAGATATAAGAGCACGAGACAATCCACCAAGTAGCTCGACTTTGCTTGTGTGCTTTGAACGAAAAATGGTTAACGCCCAGCACCAACGCCCAAACGTAGCCAATCTCAAAAAGGCTTATTGACTTGAGCGGGTAGTGGTAGCGAGGGGCGACTGTGAGATAGTCAAAAAAATTCATTAGCGACAGCGGATAGAAGGCTTTTATTTCCAGCAGGTTAGGGTCCGTGTTGATAAATAAAAACCAGCCAATTTTTAGTACTTCTGGCGCGATAAAAACGAATTCCGCCAGCAATGCTACACTCCAGCACTGCGAATAGGTGATTCTGTAACCAAACGTAAAACAGCCCACCCATAGCACAAAACCTATGACCGTAAACTTCCACAGGTAGATAAATGGTATCGAAAAAAACTGAAGTGCGCTGATTGCCTGCAAGATCATACCTTCCGGCCTATCTTGCAGAAACTCAAAAGCTGCAGTCTCCGATTCGATGAATGCCTTTTTAATGAATAAAAGAACAACAGTTAATAAGCAAAGTATGACAAACGTCAATTTTTTATCGGAATCAAAAACCGAATTTTGTTCTATATCGTTTTGCATAGAGGCAAAAGTAATAGATTGACTAACACGTTTCGCTCCCAATAATTTTTTTAAGACTTTCGTACCGTGCAAGTACCCTTTTATTCACTCACCCGTAGCCATAAAGCAATTCGCGATGCGTTGGACGCTGCAATTGCAAGGGTAGTCAATCAGGGGCAATTTGTTTTGGGTTACGAGGTAGAGCAGTTTGAGCGAGAGTTTGCCCACTTCATTGGCACAAAATACTGTGTTGGAGTTGGCAGCGGACTTGATGCACTCACTATTTCGTTGAGGGCATTGGGAATTGGCGATGGTGATGAGGTACTATTACCTTCTCACACCTGCCATGCCACTTGGTTAGCAGTATTGATGGTTGGCGCCAAGCCTGTGCCCGTAGAAGTGGCTCATTTTCTAATTGATGAAGGGAAATTGAAGAAGGTAATCACCAGCAAGACAAAAGCAATCATGCCCGTTCATTTGTATGGCTATCCGTGTCCAATGGATGGCATTATGAAATTGGCTAGTGAATATGGTTTGTCCGTGGTTGAAGACTTTGCCCAAGCACAAGGTGCAATGTGGAATGGTAAACGTGCAGGCAGCTTCGGCCGCGCAAATGGCACAAGTTTATATCCCACCAAAAATTTGGGGGCGCTAGGCGATGGAGGAGCATTGACAACAGACTCTGAGGAAATTGCAAATTTTGCACGTGCGCACCGAAACTATGGTTCGGCCGAAAAGAATATTCATACCCAATTGGGTATTAATTCTCGGCTCGATGAAATTCAAGCGGCCATTTTGCGGATAAAACTCAGACATCTTAGTCAATGGAACCAAGAGCGACTTGTAACCGCGAAACGATATTTTGAAGGCTTAGATCAAGTGAAGGAGATTTTACTGCCACCAATGCCAACCAAAATGAGTCTCCCGGTGTTTCATCAGTTCGTTATTCAAACCAATAAAAGGGAGAAGTTAATGAACTACCTTGCTGACAGCGGCATTGAGACGTCCATTCATTACCGCAGGCCTATCCATTTGCAAAAGGCCTATGGCCATCTCGGGTACGCTAAGGGAAGCTTGCCAGAAGCCGAGCGTCTGAGCGAACAGGTTTTGAGCTTACCCATTTGGCCAGGAATTTTGGATGAAGAAGTGGACTATGTTTGTGAACAAATCATCGGTTTTTTTAAGACACTATGAGGCCGAGTTTTAATCTTGCACGACTTTCGGGTAAAGGCCATTGTTGGGCGTTTACATTTTTGATGTTGTTGAATGTAGATTCAGCATCTGCACAAACAAAAAAAGACACAACCATCATTTTGATTTCTGATATTTCCATTCAACTGGAGGCGGCCCAAGCGTTAAACGATTTGTATGATTTCAAGTTTGAGCAAGCCGAACGTCAGATCCGATGGTTCAAGCAGAAGTACGCGTGGCATCCATTGCCCTATTTTATGCTTGGCTTAAGTGAGTGGTGGAAAATCATGCCAAATACAAAGGAGACAAAGTATGACGATAGGTTTCTGGCCTACATGGACAGTGCCACTATGGTTGCCGAGAACCTGTATAAGAAACACCCGGAGTATAAAGTAGAGGCATCGTTCTTTCTGGCAGCCTCACACGGATTTAAGGGTAGATTGTACTCTGATGAAGAGCGAAAAAACTGGCGCAAGGCAGCAGTGCAAGGAAAAATAGCGCTTGGCTATTTGGAAGAATGCCGTGGAAAAGAGTATCTAAGCCCGGAGCTTCAATTTGGCGATGCTTTGTACAACTATTTTTCGGTGTGGGTGCCTGAAAATTATCCGGCACTGAAACCGGTTCTGTGGTTTTTTCGCAAAGGCGATAAGCAACTAGGCTTAAAACAATTGCGTGAGGTTTCTTACAACGCATTTTATACGCGCACCGAGGCGATGGTTTGGTACATGCGTATCATGAACAATTATGAAAATGACCAGCCCAAAGCCTATCAAGTGGCAGAATACCTCTATCAAACTTATCCTAATAATCCATATTTCCATCGCTATTATGCCCGGATGTTGTATTCGCGCGGGATGTATCCCGAGTTAGAAAAACAATCAAAAAGAATCCTCGACCTGATTGACAGCGCCAAATTTGGCTATGAGGCCACCAGTGGCCGATACGCTGCATTCTTTTTAGGCCAGATGTATGATTTTCAGCGCAAGTGGGAGGAGGCAAAAAAGTATTATTTGTTGAGCATCAAATATGCAGAACAAATCGAAGCAACTGAATCAGGATATTACCTATATTCGTTGATTGCCCTGGGCGAGATTAACGAGCGCCAAGGCAACAAAACGGAAGCTAAAAAGTATTTTACGCTCGTGAAAAAGAAAGCCAAACGCAAAGACGAAGCCTACAAGGATGCTAAGCGAAGATTGAAGAAAATCGATAGTAAAGACTAGGGTATGGAGCTGAGGGATCTTGTGGTTACTCCGATCGTCTTTGTCTTGGTGCTACTAGCTGGCTTTATTGTTCGGCCACATGTAACTGACCAACATAACCGAGTTTATTTTTTGCCTGCTTTGGCCATCAAGGCGTTAGGGGCGGTATTATTGGGTGTTATTTATCAATATTATTATTCTGGTGGTGACACCTTCAATTATCACACTTATGGTAGTCGCCAAGTTTGGCGTGCGTTAGTAGAGTCACCTGCTGCTGGCTTTCAACTTTTATTTTCTGAGAAACCGATAACGGCAAGCACATATCCATATGTTGGTAAAATACTCTTTCTGTATGACCCTAGTTCATTTTTTGTTGTGAAAGTAGCCGCTGTGTTTGACTTACTTACCTATAGTTCATATACCGCTACAGCAATTTTATTTTCATTATTCAGCTTTGTAGGAGCATGGATGTTATTCTTGACCTTTTATAATAAACGCCCTGACCTTCACCGGGAACTTGCATTATGTTGCCTGTTCATTCCATCTGTTATTCTGTGGGGTTCTGGAATATTAAAAGATACAATTGTTGTAGCTTGTTTAGGTATTTTGACTTTTGAACTAGATCTTTTGTTGAATCGACACAAGATTTCCATTCTTCATCTTTCTTTGTTGATCCTATCTCTCTATTTCATTTTTTCCGTCAAGAAGTTTGTCCTCCAAGCGTTCTTACCTGCTGCTCTCCTTTGGGTGTACCTTGGTAACCTCAGGAAAGTTAGTTCCTCGGTGTTGCGGTTGCTCTTATTTCCGATCGTTTTTGGAAGCCTGATTTTAGGTGCCTATTATGCGGCAGCAAAAATCGGTGAGGGAGACAGCAAATACTCCCTTGAAAAAATTGCTGAAACGGCAATGATCACTGCCTACGACATTCGTTATTACACCGGGAAGAATGCAGGTTCAGGATATGCACTTGGGGAACTGGACGGATCCTTTTATTCGATGTTGAAGTTGGCGCCTGCATCAATCAATGTTTCGTTATTCCGGCCCTACCCCTGGGAAGTTAAAAATCCATTGATGGCACTGTCAGCAATTGAAAGCATTATCTTCCTAATATTAACAGCAGTGGCTTTGTTTGCAAGGCGTGCTACATTTTTCAGCTCTTTGCTGCATCCTGATGTTGCATTTTGCTTCTCATTTGCCATCATCTTTGCATTTGCGGTAGGTATTTCTACATACAATTTTGGTACCCTTGCACGCTACAAAATTCCGCTTTTACCCTATTTTTCAATCGGATTGGCAATGCTCTACTATCCTTTGAAGAGGGACAAAAAATTTTCCTCGTTTGATGTGACAGAGTAGTGTTGTTGAACTGTGCTTCTTCCCGATTTTCCAATTCGCGCGCGCAGGTTCGGGTCGTTGATCAACTGCTCGAATGCCATTAACCATTCTTCGTGCGTGGAGGCCAAAAGTCCATTTTCGAGGTGATGAATAATTTCTGAATTCACACCAACGGGCGAAGCAATGGTAGCTATTTCCATTGCCATGTACTGCAGCGCTTTGAACCCACACTTTCCGCGTGTCCAGTCATCATCAGACAGTGGCATCATGCCAATGTCAATCTTTGCCAGATCTACGATTTCTGTCTGCAAGTTCCACTTCAGAAATTGAAAACCGATTGACAAACGGGGTGCCCGATCGGCAATGACTAAAAATTCAATGTTGTTATATTTCTTTTGAAGGTGCGCCAACACGGGTTCTAGACCTGTTAGGTATTTAAGCGTAGAATGACTTCCCGTCCAGCCGATGATAATTTTCTGTGCTTTATTTTTTTCTTTTTGCAGTACACAGTGGTGTCGCATATCAATTGTTGTTGGATTGATTGTAACGCTTTTGCTAAACCGTGTAGCAAATGCGGCAAGGTATTTATTGCCTGCGCTAATTTGTGCGCTCCAACCACAAATCGACCTGGCCTTCCATCGGCATTTTACCAAGTCAAATGCCCAATTTTTTTTTTCGTCTGGTAGCCAAATGGCATCGTCAAAGTCATAGATTAGTTTCCTCTTCAATACCTTTGCGAGGATCCATTCGAAAACCGGGGGACCAAAAGGGGCAGCTTCTCGATAGATGAAGATAAAACTTGCATGTCGAGCCCTCAACACGTGTGATAGCCGTTTAACAAACCCCAACAAGACTGAGCTAACTTTGATATGTAATGCATTTGGCTGGTATAACACACGCATGGTGCTGGCGGTGAGGAACGGGAAAACTTGAAATTCATATCCGGATGCATTTAATGTTTCCAAATATTGCTCAAACCGAAATCGCTGCCCACCGATTGTCCCCAAAGGATAGGGAACGAGGAATACAATTTTGCCTTTGTTTTTCGATGGCGACATATGAATCAAAATACTTTTTTTTGAAGCTGGAGTTTTGCTTCAATGAATCATAAAGCGTTCAAAAGTAATACAGTTTCAGCTATTAAGTTTATTTTTTGCTACACGATAGCTACCTTCGCGCTCGTTTATGTTGAGAGAATCCTACCCGTACCTTCTATTGAAATGGTTTCGAGCACGATGGTTTCCATCTAAAAGCCAAAGGCTAGACCGCTTACACGATCCATCCCGCATTAAATTTTATTCTCAATTTATTCAATCTGGCGATTTGGTGTTCGATGTTGGGGCAAACATTGGAAATAGGACAAATATTTTTCTACAATTGAATGCTCGGGTAGTAGCTGTGGAGCCCCAACCAAGTTGTTACAGGATGTTGAAATTGAGATTTGGAAAAAAAATCACTCTGTTGACCCAAGCACTTGGGGCCACCCAGGGAGATGCAACGATGTTTGTGAGCAATTCACCAGAACTCTCTTCGCTTTCAAGCGAATGGATCAGTGCAGTAAAGGATGGCAGATTTATAAACAACACCTGGCAAAGGCAGTTGAAGATCAAAGTCAACACCCTGGATCATTTGATTGGTACTTTTGGGTTGCCAAAGTTTTGTAAAATTGATGTTGAAGGGTTTGAAGAAGAAGTTTTACGAGGGCTGACGAGCGCAATCCCTGTCATTAGTTTTGAATATACGTGGCCCGAACGTGCTGCAAGTGTTAAGAAATGTTTTCAGATTTTGGATAGGCTGGGCGAATATCAATGCAATTTCACAGTGGGGGAGGATATGAAACTGCAATTATCAAACTGGGTAACTGCAGATCAAATAATGAAAACACAAAACCAGCGCGAGGGAGAATCGCTTTTTGGCGACATTTATGTGAAATTTAAAGACAAGTGATGAAGCGCTGGCTAAACCGGAAAAACAGGTTGCCTATGGCACCACGCTAACATGTTTTTGTGATTTATCCTATCTTCCAAGCCACCATAATGGGGCCACGAAGTACTCCGATATTCTGCACATGAAGGCAGTAGTAATTAAAAGAAAACAAAACGCGTGATTTTTTTTTCGCACAAGTGTGGTCAACTGGGTAATCGGCTGTTTGCGTTTGCCCATCTCATAGCATTTGCTCATGCAAACGGCTACAAGGTTGCCAATTTGGCTTTTGACGAGTACGCACCCTTCTTTGAGACAACCAACCAAGATGCTTTTTGTCGGTTTCCGACAACACGATCTTTGCTCAGGTCAAGCAAAATAAGATTCATGCTTTTTACTATCAATCGGATGGTTTTGAAAGCTTTAAGGATACTGAACATCACACAAAGTAACTTGCATAGCGTGGTGATTGCAGACTTGCCAGAGTACGCCTTTGAGGAGTGGCGATTTTATCAATTGGACACACCCGCTTTCAAAAAACTTGCGAATAAGAAATTTGCTTTTTTGTTTGGTCGATTTTTTCGTGATTTTGAAAACCTTCAAAAGCATCAAAACGTCATCAAAGAGTTCTTTCGACCGGTTCCATCCATTGTGAGTAATGTGCGCTCGCTGATGGCAGTTGTAAGACGAGACGAGGCATTGATCATTGGTGTTCACATTCGTAGGGGTGACTACCGGGAATTCAAGAATGGGAAATACTTTTTTTCCCAAAAGCAATACTTTGAACAGATGATGTCACTGCAGCTTCAGCATCCTGAAAGGCGCATGCGATTTCTAATTTGTTCCAACGAGCAGATAGATCGTGGTGTTTTTGCGAAAATAGACCATGAGGTGGGCACTGGCTTGCTCGTAGAAGACCTCTATTCATTTGCCGCTTGTGACCTTTTAATGGGCCCTCCCAGCACATTCACCAAGTGGGCATCATTTATGGGTAACGTGCCGTTGCTGCAGATCGAGGATATCAATCAGCCAGTGACGCTACAACAATTTGTTTTTCTTACCCCCGAAACGCTTTATAATTTCTAATTTTACCCGAAAGCTTGTTGCATGTGGAAGTCGCCTTTCCAGTTTGTCGATCAGGTATTGCACGGGGTAAAAAGCAAAGGCTCATTTGCGCAAAACTTTGCGATCACATTTTCTGGGAACATGATTGCCCAGTTGATCGGGTTCTTAATGACCCCCATTATCGCGCGGCTTTATGGACCGTCTATGTATGGTGTGTTTGCTTTGCTCATGTCTGTTGTAACCAATTTGGCGCCCGTTTCCACATTACAATTTCCTGCAGGATTTGTTGCTGCGCAAGACGATTCCGAATTTGCGAAACTACTACGCGTTACTTGGATTACGCTGATTACGTTCACCGTCTTGTTGGCGTGCATATTGGCTGTTGCCAGTGAGCCTATTCTACGGTTTTTTAACATAAGCGACCTCAGTTACTATTTAGTCTGGATACCGGTTTATGTTTTTGTAATGGGTGTAGACTACATTTTTGCCGGCTGGAATATTCGAGTAAAACAATTTAAAAGAGGCGCTAGTGCAAAAATAGTTTCGCTCTTGACTAGTAAGGCAACGGCAATTGCTTGGGCTATTTTTCTTACCCCCTCGGCTTTGGGGTTAATTGCCAGCAATTTTTTGACCTACCCAATAGAAAGCATCTCTAAACTGAGCCGCGAAGTCCGCACTGCTTTTTTCCGATTTTCAAAGTTCTCGCGGCAAGAGCTTGGCGTTGTGGTGACGAAGTATAAATCATATCCACTTTTTGTTACCCCAGGTGTTTTTGTGGCAAACATTAGCAACTTCTTGCCCATATTTTATATATCATATGCTTTTGACCGATCGATGGTGGGAAATTATGCTTTGGCCAATGGCTTGGTGAGCGTACCGCTTTGGTTGGTGATCCACTCTTCCGTTACCGTATTTACCCAAAAGGCAGCCGAGACTTTGCAGCAAGCGAGGTCAGAGGTGGCGCCTATTTCTTTAACACTTTACCGCAAACTTTTTCTTGTATTTACACCATTGATGTTCTTAGCGGCACTAGCGAGCAAATTTATTTTTCTCGTGGTTTTTGGTGACCTGTGGCAGCAGGCAGGGGAGTTTTCTTCTTATCTATGCGTGGCTGCCTTGGTGCATATCGTTTACTCACCTTTGTCGGTTTTGTTTCGATTGACGGATAACGAACACATCAACCTAAGCCTCAACATATTTAGTTTGCTCCTAAAAGGCTTGGGTTTGTGGCTAGGCGCAAAGTTTGGTGGTGTCCACACCTCAATCATTGGATTTGGCCTCGCTAGCATTGTCAGTGGCTATAGTTCGCTATTTGTTTTGTTCGGGATGTTGAAAGCGAACAGATGGGTGTTAGTCCGAGATTTTTTTATTGTTTGCTTGATTGGGATCTTCATCGTGTGGTTTCATACCTTAATTTGATAAATGTTTGAGCATGGTTGACTTAAGAAGTGGTTCAGGTAAGTTGCTACGTTTGCTGTTCAAGGCTATTGGCCACCATCACGATGAGTTTGAAGCGACTTATGATTTGAGTGACCTAGCCTACCAGCCAGCCGCGGATCTTATTCGAAACGGCCTTTTGCAAAAAAAACCATTTGCCGTTTCGCGATTTGGTTACAGCGAGTTAAGAGCCGTGCTTACTTATCTGCATATCAACGAGCACAGCCCTTACATCAGAAAATTGTTTGCTTTTGCCCGCGGCAGAAAAGTGGAGCCTTGGTGGGATCAGCTGACGATTAAGATTATCACCTATAATGCGGGTGTTTTTCCGATTGACACGGAAGTGGTGGAACGTTATTGCAGATTAGCGCTGGCAGATTTGCCTGTCTTTGATGCGTTGGGGAGTTGGTTAGGCGGTGAACGAATCATTAAACCGCTGATGCCCGATTGTAAGTTCATCCGGTTCCACGACTTTTACCATTTCTTGCATGAAAGGCCATGGACCTCAGCACTTGAAGGTCAACGTGTGTTGGTAATACACCCATTTGCAAAGTCTATTGAAAATCAATATGCGAGACGAAAATTTATTTATCACGCGCCCCATACACTGCCAGATTTTGAATTAAACACCTACCAGGCCATTCAAAGCATAGCGGGTAACCAACCCACCGGGTATGCGACCTGGTTTGATGCCCTCGAAAAAATGAAGAACGACATTTCTGCATTGGCATTTGACGTGGCCATCATAGGATGTGGCGCATATGGTATGCCTCTTGCTGCTTTCATCAAACGCGAGATGCAAAAAAAAGCCATCCATTTGGGAGGCAATACACAAATCCTATTTGGAATTAAGGGAAGCAGATGGGAGAATGACCCCGAGTTTGCTCCAATTTTTAATGAACACTGGGTGCGTCCACTACCTCAAGAAACCCCTCAGGGCCATCAGAACATTGACAGCAATTCGTATTGGTAAAGTAGCGCATGATAAAAGGGCAGAGTTGTTAACTTTGCTGGAATTATGCGCCATCAAAATAGTTCAGTGCCAGCTAAAATTGTAAATAGATTCCGGTCCTTTGGTTATTTGGCATGGAATGAGGTGGAAAAGAGCTATCGAAGGCTCTTTTCTGGACAACATCAACTCACTTCTACCACCTCGGCAGACCGTTATCCCGAATTGTTTGCTGAAGCTGCGAATATTCTGAACGCTGGCCACCAGCCTTGCCGCATTTTATCGTATGGGTGTTCCACTGGAGAGGAATGTTTTTCGCTCAAACGTTACATGCCAAATTCGACCATCATAGGGCTGGATATCAATCGGAATAATTTGAAAAAAGCTAGAGCTGCTAATACCTCACAAGATATTCTGTTTTTAGAAAGCAACGCGGAGAACTTGACCCGCCATGGACCCTACGATGCAATTTTTGCATTGTCTGTGTTGTGCCGTTGGGAAGACACGAAATTTGTGGACAATTGCGAAAAGATTTATCCATTTGAAAAGTTCGGCAGTACCGTGAACCAACTGGCAACCCAATTGAAGGTTGGTGGGGTGTTGGTTGTCTACAACAGCAATTTCCGAGTTGAAGACACCGATGATTTTCGATGCTTTGAAATCGTGCCGACCCCCACCGTGATGGATAGTGGCTTCGTCAAGAAATTTGATCGACAGAATTTTGCGTCAAATGACCGCCACACCAATTGTATCTATCGAAAAATTTCTTCATGAAGGTATTGGTTATAGCGCTTTCAGCTCCACCTAAAAATTCGCCCGAGAGCGTTCAAACCGGCCGCTACCTACAGCATTTGGCAAAATCGATGGAGGTAACGTTGCTGACGACAAAAATCTATGGGGGCTGGGAGCCTGCCGATCAATCTCTCGAAAAGTACCTGCAATCAGTTTTTCGAGTAGTGTCAGTAAGACTGCCACATCCCAAACTCATTTCGTTGGTAAGAAGAATTTGGCCTTCCTTGGTATTTCCCGATGAAGGTTTTTTCTTTTTGTTGCAGCAATGGTGGATTGAGCGAAAGATAGGCCACAGACCGGATCTGATTATTTCTAGGTCGGCACCATTTTCTTCGGCAATCATGGCGAGGAGGATGTCGTCTAAATGGGGTATGCCTTGGATTATGCACTTAAGCGACCCTTGGGCTGGAAACCCCTATGAACAAAGTAACGGGAGTACTCACAAACGGGCCGCCATCGCAGAACATGATTGCATGCGCGTTGCATCGGCCATCACAGTCACTTCGAAAAAGACAGTAGCATATTACCAAACCAAATATCCTCTCTGGAGGGAAAAATTCCATTTTTTGCCGAATGTCTTCGATGATCAATCGCAAACTGGTGGCGTATTAGAATTTGACAAACCGATGAAGTTTGTTTTCACGGGTCGGCTGTATGGAGATCGCAATCTGTTTCTTGTAATAGAAGCCATTGAGGAGGCGTGTAGAAAGCATCCGGTTTGTAGCACAGC
Source organism: Bacteroidota bacterium (assembly GCA_018267275.1). Lineage (GTDB taxonomy): Bacteria > Bacteroidota > Bacteroidia > Cytophagales > Cyclobacteriaceae > ELB16-189. The sequence continues at coordinate 151,980 of JAFDYV010000007.1, forward strand.
AGAATTTTTGTTTGCTGGTTTTTTTGATGATCGTAATGCACAACGAATTCAAAATACGCCAGCTAAGAACATCAAATGGTTAGGCCCGTTGTCGTCAGAGCTCGCTAATAAATTGCAACACGAAGCTGCGGTCTTGATTTCCATTGATGGGTTAGCTGACAATCCAATGTTTGACTTGTATTTTCCATCAAAGTTACTCGACTATTTTTTGGTCCAACGGCCCATCATTGCTATCACCAACACAACTAGCACTACGTACCATGAAGTAGAAGGGAAGTTTGGTCGTTGTTTTAACAGTCGCAACCAACAAGAGCTGCCAGACTACATTGCTCATCTCGTTGAGCAATATCGGTCTAAAAATAAATTGGCTTTTAAGGTTTCAAATGAATTTGGGTCGTATTCATCTCGTGTGCAATCAGAAGTTTTGATTGCCTTAGCTAAAAAAATTGTAGCACATGGTTAAGGTTTTGCTGCGTGGTTATTATGGGTTTGGAAATTTGGGAGACGATGTGCTGATGCTGGCTGCTTACCGCACGGTGAAAAGAATCTACCCCGAATCGTCCGTCACCATCTGTGCAAATGGGTCTGCTGCTGCTTATATTCCTCACCTTTTGAACGAGGCTGTGCCGGTTGTGAGGGACGATAGTACATTTCAGGGCCACTTAACTGTTTTGGGTGGTGGTGGAATTTTTTTCGATTTTCAAAAAGGAAAGTCTAAGAACCTGGCAACTAATTTAATTATCAAGACCATCGGATTGGCAGCTTTTTCGCGTTTGTACGCTCGCATCAAGTCGTGGCGAAGTGCGCGAGGAGTGTCCACGGCCCAAACCATCGGTATAGGAATAGGTTTTGGTACGTATACTTCTTCTTCTCGAAAGTTTTTGTATGACGCGTTGATACTTGGTAGACTGAATTGGCTGTCTGTAAGAGATGATGACAGCCGTAAAAATGCGCTGCGTGTGGGTGTTTCTTGCCCCATTGGCGTGCATGCAGACTTGGCATTCTCGCCATCACTTTGGGAAGGTAAGTTAACAACAAGGCAGCGCGCGATTGGGGTTGTGTTGCGAGACTGGCCCTTTGATTCGCATCAACACGTTGTTCTGATCAAACAAATATTGCATGAGTTTCCAGAATATGAATTCCGATTTTTTTCCTTTGACCCATCTCACGACCAATTTTTTATTGGTACGTTTGGCGGCAGTTACACCATGCACAAATGGGATGCTGGCGTTACGGATTTAAGGGCCTATTCAAATAAGTTGGCCGAGTGTCAACTGCTGATTACAAGCCGTGCGCACGGTGCAATTATTGGTGCGTGTTTGGGCGTTCCTTCAGTCTGTTTGGCGATTGAGCCTAAACTTGAACGTGTGGCTGAAATGCTGTCCGAATCCTCGATGGTACTGTCGCCATTGCTATCGATGGCACAATTTAAAACATCTATCCATCAGTTTTTATCTACGCTAGAGTATAGGCAGCAAGCGGTAAAAAGGGATGTGGAACGGAATCAAAGAAAACTGGAGGAACTCGAAATGGATGTACGTAAATTTATCGCCCGAACAAAATGAAAAAAAAGGTTTTGATTTTTGTGGGCACGCGGCCTGAGGCCATTAAGTTGCTTCCGCTTTACTTTGAACTGAAGAAACATGGCGCATGGCAACCCATCATAGTTTCTACGGGTCAGCATCGCGAAATGTTGCAATCAGTATTTGCTTTCTTTGGCGTCAAGCCCAATGTGGACTTACAAATCATGCAACCAGATCAATCATTGCAAGATTTGTCGGCCGTGTTATTGCACGCCTGTAGTTTGCAAATAAAGAAACACCAACCGGTGTTGATAGTCGTGCAAGGAGATACATCCACCGCGGCAATGGGGGCATTGGCGTCCTACTACGCACGCGTACCGGTCGCTCACGTAGAGGCTGGCCTTAGATCATATGATAAAAACGCTCCTTTTCCGGAGGAAGTTAATCGAAAGATTATTTCGAGTGTTGCCGATTTTCATTTCGCCCCCACAACACTTGCACTTAAAAACCTGCGTAGCGAAAGGGTAGAGGGAATAGCTGTGAATGTTGGTAATACCGTTATCGATAGTTTGTTGACAGTTGTAAGAAAGTTAAAAGGCAAAACAAACCGATATGCTAAAGTATATCAGAGATATTTTTCAGGGGCTGACAAAATGATTTTAGTGACTGGGCATCGGAGAGAAAGTTTCGGTCTCGGCTTTGAAAACATCTGCAATGCCCTCATCACTTTGGCGACCCGTTTTCCAGATGTGGTTTTTGTCTATCCCGTGCATCTAAATCCCCGCGTTCGAGAGGTAGTTCACTCTAGACTGGAAGGTGTTGCGAATATTCACCTTTTAGATCCGGTACCTTATGATCACATGGTTTATTTGATGCAGCGATCTATGTTGATCCTCACAGACTCGGGCGGCATTCAAGAAGAAGCCCCAGCGTTGGGTAAGCCAGTGGTGGTAATGCGGGATGTGACAGAACGCCCCGAAGGTGTGAAGGCAGGATGCAGTGTACTGGTGGGAACATCGAAAAGACAAATAGTAAAATGGGTAGCCACGTTGCTTACTAACAAGGCCGTGTATAGAAAGATGGCGCGCGCGCGCAATCCCTACGGCAACGGAACCACCTCGAGGCAGATTGCTTCGCTGCTCGCCAAGCACATATTAAAGCAAAAAGCATTTTGACATGTGTGGCATTGCAGGTTTTGTAGATTCTCAGTTTTCAGAGGCACATTTATTGGCCATGCAACAGACCCTGAAACACCGAGGACCGGATGCGAGCAATCATTTTTTTGATAATGGTATTGCAATTGCCCACAACCGATTGTCGATTATCGACTTAAGCGAAACAGCAAATCAGCCCTTTTTTTTTAAACACTGGATACTTGCGTTTAACGGAGAGATCTACAATTATCAATCTATAAGACGTGAGTTAGAAGCGCACTACTCTTTTCAAACCAACAGCGATACAGAAGTCTTGATCAAAGGCTTTGATCGTTGGGGCGTGGCCGTGCTCGATAAGTTGGTGGGTATGTTTGCTTTCGCGCTGTATCATTCGCAAACCAAAGATCTTTATTTGGTGCGCGATCGATTGGGCGTAAAACCCCTTTACTACAGCCTTCAAAAGGGAATTTCATTTGCCAGTGAAGTGCGGGCATTTCATGCTCTTCCAATACAACTCACTATCGATCAGCAATCAGTCGAAGATTATTTTCGTTTTGGTTACGTGCTTGGTCACAAGACTATCTTTCGTGATATTTTCAAAGTTCGCCCAGGTCATTACATCCATTGGCGAAATGGCAAAGCAGCTGAGAAATGTTATTGGACTATACCCGCTCCAGTCGATAAATTGACGTTGGACGAACGTGCCGCCACTGATGCCCTAGAGGAAATGTTGACTGATGCATTTATTCAACGGCTGGTTTCTGATGTACCTGTCGGTGTTTTCTTAAGCGGTGGAGTGGATAGTTCTTTGGTGGCGGCCTTGCTACAAAAGAACAGTACCAAAAAGATTCGCACTTTCACAATTGGTTTTGATCAGTTTGCTTATGATGAGATGCCGTTTGCCAAAAAAGTGGCGGAGCACATTGGTACCGAACATATTGACTTGCGATTGAACGTGACCAGCGCTGAGGCAATCTTTCAGCGTTTTTACGACATCTACGATGAACCTTTTAGCGATACGTCAGGCATCCCCACAGCACTGGTTGCTTCCTTGGCCAAAGACAATGGTGTGAAAGTCGTGTTATCAGGAGACGGAGGTGATGAGTTCTTTTGTGGTTATACCCACTATGCACGGGTTGCGGATATGGGCAAACATCTTGAGCGGGTGCCAAATCGCCTCAGATATTTGGCTGCAAATATGCTTCAACTACTGGCACCTGATTCGTTGCGCGATAGCATTTGGCATGGAAATTTTGGTCACCGGATAGACAGGATGCAAGCGCTGCTTCGTACCCAAGGCATCGCACAACTTTTTGAGGCTTCAATCAGCAATCAAAGCACAAGAAGCTTGGAAAGATTATTGACATTTCGATGCACGAATGCTGAGCGGAAATTACCTAACGCTTTGTCTGCGATTGAACAGATGATGTTTTGGGACGCCAGTTATTTCTTGCCAGATGATTTGTTAATGAAAGTGGATCGGGCAACTATGTTCCATAGTGTTGAAGGGCGCGAACCTTTCCTGGATCACCGCGTCATTCAATTTTCACAGCAGTTGCCACTAGAGATGAAGTTTGACGGCCGTACTAACAAGCGTATTTTGAAAAATATTCTCTCGAAGTACTTGCCCTCGCACCTTATTCATCGCCCTAAGCAAGGGTTTAGTATACCCATTTTTGCTTGGTTTGGTCAACAACTCGACAAACAGTTCGATGAATATTTTTCTAAAAATCGAATCGATCAGATCGGCATCCTTAACTACCAGGAAGTGGCGCTCGAGTTAAAAAAGTATCAATACTATCGAAAGCAGGGGCAACAATACAATATGGAAAAAATGTGGAGGTTGCTTAGCTTTTGTATGTGGCATAAGCGTTGGGTAAAGTGAAGAGAGTCTTAATCATATTGCCCGATTTTGGTTTTGGAGGGGCTGAGAAGTCGGCTGCCGCTGTCAGCAGGTTACTGGCGCAAAAGTATTTTGTTCATTTTTTGGTATTCAATGAAAGGTCGCAGCCAGCCTATCCCATCGGAGGAAACATTCATTCATTACAAGTGGATGGAGGCGGAGGATTTTTGAATAAAGTTGTTGCCTTCATCACCCGTGTTTATCGGGCACGCCTGTTAAAAGGGAAACTACAAATTGATGTATCGATTAGCTTTTTAGAGGGTGCGGATTACGTGAACTTTTTTTCTTGCCGTGGCGAAAAGTTGATTTGTAGTATCCGCGGTTCCAAACAGCATGATCCAAACATTGTGGGTGCGTTAGGGTGGTTGCGGCATAAGATTTTGATGCCACTTGTGTATAGTCGTGTTGATGCCGTAGTGGTTGTCAACCCGTCCATCGCACAAGAGATGAAGAAGTTTTATCGCGTGAGCGAGTGGCGCATAGTACCAATCTTCAATTTTTACGACATCCCCGCGCTTCAGGGCGTGGCAAGCGAGCCGCTGGAAGCTGATGTTGAAAAAGAACTCGAAACACGGCAGGTAATAGTTGCTGTGGGCAGGCTAGCACCTGAAAAAGCCTTTGACCACTTGATTAGTGCATTTAACTTGGTAAAGTCTCGCTTAAATAATGCGGTACTTTTGTTGGTGGGCAGCGGAAGTGAACTTGAGCATTTGATCCTTACGGCAACAAAATTTGGGTTGACCTACCAAATGGGGGCGTCACTCCCTTTGGCTGATGTTTGTTTTGTTGGCTATCAGAAAAACCCGTTGAAGTGGGTGAAACGGGCGAAGGTTTTTGCGCTATCGTCTGTTATAGAGGGGTTTCCAAATGTATTATTAGAAGCAATGGCGGTTGGTACACCCGTGTTGGCAACCGATTGCAACTACGGGCCGCGAGAGGTTTTGCATACAGATAACACGTGTGGTTTGTTAATGGATGTAATCGCAACTGGTACTGCCATTGACCACCCTTCGCATGGCAAATGGGCCGACTATATTATCCGCATTTTGACAGATGAACAGAAGAGAAATGAATTAATAACTAATGGGTATCAACGCGCCTCCGAATTCTCTGAAGAAAAAATTTCTCCGCAGTGGTTTCAATTGATTGAAAAAATTTGCCCATAACCCCTTGACCCGCAAACCAGTAATATTGATCATCGACAACAGCAAAGGGATTACCGGAGCACTGAGGTCCATTACACAAGTCGCAGTTAATCATTCGCACGATTTTGAGTTTAGATTTTTGATTCCGCACAGTCAGCAGGTAGAAGATTATCTTTCTTCTCTTGGGTTTACCAAGCTCTATAAAATATCGATGGTTGAGATAAGTAGACGATTGGTTCCGGTGTTGGCCTACTTGCCAACACTTTTCATTCAAGCTTATCGACTTAAGAAAATCTGCAAAAAAGACAAAGTGGATATTATCCACGTAAATGACATCTACAACCTACTTCCAGCAGCAGCGCGTTGGTTAGGCAATTCTACACCATACGTGTGTCACGTTCGGTTTTTGCCCGACCGATTTCCCAAATGGCTTTTCGCCATTTGGTTCAAGATTCATGAAACTAGCGCACAAGCCATCGTTGCCGTATCAAATGCTACCTACAATCAGTTGCCGAAATCGACAAAGACCAGCATGGTGTACGACAACCTGCCCACGCTGGAGCGGTATGCTGAAATGGTGCGAAAACCCACTTTTTTGTATTTGGGAAATTGGATGCGAGGCAAAGGTCAAGATTTTGCCATCCGGGCCTTCAGCCTTATTCATGAAGAAGTACCTCAGTGGCGCCTTAGATTTGTGGGTGGAACATTTGGGCTACAGAAAAATGAGGAGTATAAAAGCGAGGTATTGCGCACGGCAGCGGAGTTGGGAATCCAAAACAAAGTGGACTGGGTTGAAATTACCAATGACCCGGAAAAGGAATATAGGGAAGCTGGTGTAGTAATCAATTTCTCCGAATCAGAATCTTTTTCGATGGTGTGCATGGAAGCTCTTTTTTTTGGCTGTCCCCTAATAGCAAGCAACTGTGGAGGTCCGGCAGAGATAGTGCAGCAAGGCGAGAATGGATTCTTGGTTGAGAATAGAAATGTGCCTGATATGGCAAAGAAAATGAAACTGTTGGCACAAAGCGAGGAGAAGCGAACAACAATGAGTCAATTCGGCTATAAGTCTGTACGCGAGAAATTTAGCAAGGCGCAAACATCAGAAAAAATGGTGCGTTTGTATCGATTAACTTTGGCCTCTGCATGAGTGTTCGAATCATTCTTTTCGTTCTAGTTTCACTTCATTGGAGAGCATGGAGTCAACCGTTGGTTGCAGATTTTTCGATGCCATCCACTATGTGCCTTGGCCAAACAATAAACCCAACCAACCAGTCAGTTGGGGCATCAAGTTATTTCTGGGATTTTTGTGATGGAGATTTAGGGCAAACGCCTACCGTATCTACGCTTGTAAACAACTCAGGTGGCTCAAGCTCTCGTGTAGAGGTAAAGTACAGCAATGGCAATTATTACGGATTCTTTTTATCGGGTGGCCCTCAGAATTTGTATCGATTGAATTTTGGCAATTCGCTTACCAATACGCCTGTCATTACGAGCCTCGGTTCGTTGGGCTTAAACTCCAACCAACTTAGGGCTCTGTCACTTGCTTCCGATGGTGCGAGTTTTTTTGCTTTTATTGTTGACAGTCAAAAAAATGCTGTCTACCGACTTGATTTTGGTAACTCGCTTGCCAATACCCCGGCTTCACCAGTAAAGATTTTTGATTCAAGTCCACTGAATAGCCCATATGGGGTTTCTGTGGTGGAGGAGGGTGCGATCAAATATCTCTTTTTAGCCAACAACGCAGATGGAAACCTGGTGCGACTTACATTTTCCGCTGGATTCTCTTCTTCTATTTCGCAAGCATCAGCCGTTGTAGTTTCAACCCAAGGTATCATTAGTTCTACATTTATTTACCAGAATGGTACGCTTCATTGCGCTGCCGTGGTTCCGGCTCTGGGGCAAGTATTAAAGGTCACCTTTCACAACGGGGCGAGTGACCTAACGGCACAAGTTTTATCATTAAATGTTCCAGGGCCATTGGGTGCAGAGCTCGCGATTGAGAACGGTGCTTGCTTTTTGTTTGCTCAAGCCCGAAACCCAGCCACTGGAATATTCAGATTTGATTTTGGTAGTTCTTTCCAAAACGCACCAGCTAGCGTTCAACTCACGGGTTTGGGATTTGGCACATCAGAACTTGCAAACATATCCATCTTTCGTTCGGAAAGTGATTGGATTGGATTCGTAGCAGAATATATCGGTCAAAAAACTTATCGTCTTCAGTTTCCTAATCCCTGCTTTACAGCAACGGCAGTGAGTCAAGTTGAATTTCCCGAACTCAGTACATCATTGGCAGGTGTATTTTCTGTCGCTTTAACAGCAACTGATAATTTGGGTAACTCAGCTATATCCAAAAAGAGTATCAACATAAATGGCAGTAACTCACCCGATATCGACTTTACCTCTACAAATAATTGTGTTAACAGTGGTGTTGTGTTTTCTTCTGTCAACGTATCGGGAAACATTACTGCGTACAATTGGGATTTTGGTGATACATCATCAGCGACTGCCGCAAATCCAGTGCATGTTTATTCTACTGCATCCAATTATTCGGTCACCTTGCAGGTCACTGCTGCTAATGGTTGCCAAAACACTAAGCGAAAACAGTTTCAAATTTATAATCCACCGCAGGCAAGTTTTTCATTGCCGCCCAGCTCACCTTTTTGCACCAATCAGTCGTTGGTTTTTACAAACAATAGCACGTTCGATAGTGGCTCTAATCCAGTCTGGCAGTGGCAGATAAACGGCATGGCAGCGGCTACCACACAAGATTTTTCAACCGCTTTTGCTACAACCGGCCCGCAGATAATTGTTTTGCAAGCCTCCATTCCCGGCTGTAGCACTTCGGCTTCACAATCTATCAGCTCGTTGGTGGTCGGACCGCTCGTCAACTTTAACGGTCCTTCTGTCACGTGCGCGCAAACAAGTTTATCCTTTAGCAATTCTACGGTTGATTCAGTTTCAGCCTACACGTGGTCTTTTGGTGATGGCAACACATCCACTTCTACCAACGCATCGAACACATACGCTAATATTGGCACGTATCAAGTGACGCTACAAGCCAACAATGCGGCCGGTTGCCAAAACACCGCTACCAAAAGCATCACCATTTATTCCAAACCGCAACCCGATTTTGCTATTGGCCTGCCACCTTTTTCTTGTGCAGGCACACCCTCGCAGTTTACCGATCAAACCCCAGCACCAACTGACAGCAACATTACCGCTTGGCAATGGGCATTTGGCGACCCGGCCAGCGGTACCTCTAATACCCGAAACCCTACTTACATTTATTCTACTGCTGGCACCTACAACGTTTCCCTTACTGCAACCACCAATTTTGGATGCTCCAGCGCCATTCAAAAGGCCGTCACTATTTCTGCTTCGCCCCAAGCGGCTTTTACCAACTCGGTAGCATGTGTGAGTCAGCCTACACAGTTTACTGATGGATCATCAGGTAGCATTCGCTCGCGTTTGTGGACGATACAAGGAAACTCATTTACAACGCCCAACGTGCAATTTGCATTTGTTGCTCCAGGGTCGTACCCCGTGCTGCTTACCATAACAGGCACCAACAACTGCACCAGCCAGGTAGCGAAAAGTATTGTGGTACCGGTGTTGCCCACACTTGATTTTTCAGTTCAGGCTGCTTGCAACACTAACCCAACTTTGTTTTCAGAGATCACGACCGGGGCCGATGCGCCCGTGTCTCAAGCATGGAACTTTGCCAGCCTTGGCACAGGAACTGGCGCAGCCGCGCAATTCACCTTTAATACTCCCGGCAACTATGCCGTGCAACTGCGCAGCACACGCCAGTCTGGTTGTGTGTATAGCATCACCAAAAACGTCAGCGTCATCCAAGGGCCGGTGGCAGACTTCACTCCTTCGGTGGACGTAGGCGGACTTCCATTGCTCGTCAACTTTGTGAATACCTCCACGGGAGCGAGTGGCTACCTGTGGCGTTTTGGTGATAGTGCCAACACCACCTCAACCGTGGTAAGTCCTAATTTTACCTTCACTGAGCTGGGCGTTTACGCAGTAAAATTGACGGCTTCAAACACTGCTGGTTGTGCGTTTACCACATCAAAACCAATCACCGTGTTAGTGCCGAACATAAACGTAATATTATCCGACTTTAGAGCTACACCCGATGGCAGCGGAATTCTTCAACCAACCGTGAGCATCGTCAACAATGGAAACCTGCCAGTTAGTAACCCGGACTTGTTGATAGACGTAGCTTCTGCCGGCCTTGTTAGAAAGAGATTGAATGTACGAATTCTGCCGAATCAAACAATGTCCGTTCCGGTTGACCTGCAAATAGTGGCACGGTCGGCCGGCTACATTTGCGCAGAATTAGTAGTGCCTAACAACAACGCAGATTTTGACAAAAGAAGATGTTTGCCATTGGGTTCTGATGAGATTTTGTTTGCCCCGTACCCTAACCCGGCAGCAGACATACTGAATTTTGATTGGGTGAGCACGCAAGCCAAACCGGTATCAGTGATGGTGTTTAACCCTGGTGGGAGCGAAGTTTTTCGCCAACAGTTTGAATCAATCGCAGCGGGCTTGAACCGCTTACAGATTAAAACGACCGAACTCCCAAACGGTCTTTACTACATTCTGTATTCTGACGGCACCACCACCAAATCTTTTAGTTTCGCTGTCGCGAAAAATTAGGATTAGCCAAATTTAGTTTGGCTTCGTTCATTTTTTTTGAAATATAATTTTAATATTTGTCTAGCAAACTCAAATACAAATGAAGGTAAAGCTAGACCCCACCGATCGCAAGATTTTAGAATTACTACAAAGCAACTCAAACATTACCAACGCGCAACTAGCGCAAGAAATCGGGCTTTCACCTGCGCCTACACTCGAAAGGGTGAAGAAAATGGAAACGATGGGCGTTATCAAAAGTTATCACGCGGTGGTGGACTTGGCAAAAGTTGGTTTAGGCGTGTGCACCCTGGTAACGGTGTCGCTCAAAGGGCACAACAAAGACAATATCAATGCATTTATGAAGGCGGTGAACAACGTGCCAGAAGTAGTGGAGTGTCACCACGTAACGGGCAGTGCCGATTTCATTCTGAAGATTGTTGCGGCCGATATTCCCTCTTACCAAAATTTGATGTTGGAGAAATTATCCAATATTGAAGTGGTAGACAACATGCAGACGACTATCATTTTATCTACTTTAAAAGACAGCAAAGTTGTACCATTGCCATGAAGGAAGTGATTGAAAAAACGTTGGTGCTATCGGGTACGCAAATCAATCAGAAAATAAAGCGGATTGCTTTTGAAGTTTTTGAAAATAATGCGAAGGAAAAATTGCTGGTGTTTGCCGGCATCGATGGGCAAGGTTACGCATTTGCAAAGTTGTTAGCCAAAGAGGTAAAATCCATTGCCGGAATGGAGGTCAGCGTTATCAAAGTTTCGGTGGATAAGTTGGCGCCAACACAAAGCGAGGTAACGTTAGATACAGCCGCCTCCGCATTCAAAAAGAAAGTGGTGGTTTTAGTAGATGATGTGCTCAACAGCGGGCGCACGTTGGCATATGCCATGAAACCTTTTTTAGAGATGGGTGTAAAGAAGATGGAGGTGGCAGTGTTGGTTAATCGCAGTCGCACCTCGTTTCCCATTACGCCAACCTACACCGGTTACGAATTAACCACTACTTTAACCGACCATGTGGAAGTGAAACTCGGCAAAGAAGCGGCTGTTTATTTACTGTAGGATTTCAGATCACAATTCTAAAAGTGAAAGTTTTGAATCTTAAATTTTAAATCTGAAATCAAGAGATATGTCTGTTCACAAAAAAACAGAACTAAAGAAGATCACAACCCACCAATTGCGCGAAATGAAAGCGCGCGGAGAAAAGATTGCCATGTTAACTGCCTATGACTATAGCATGGCAAAAATCATTGATGGTGCAGGCATTGATGTAATTTTAGTGGGTGACTCGGCTAGCAATGTAATGGCGGGCAACGAGACTACCCTACCCATCACGCTCGATCAAATGATCTACCATGCCACTTCGGTAGTAAAGGCAGTAAAGCGTGCATTGGTGGTGGTTGATATCCCCTTTGGTTATTATCAGGGCAGTTCGGGCGAGGCCTTGCGTTCGTCTATCCGAATTATGAAAGAGTCGGGTGGGCATGCGGTAAAGATTGAGGGTGGGAGCGAGGTAAAAGATTCTGTGCTGCGGATATTGAGTGCCGGTGTGCCGGTGATGGGGCACTTGGGCTTAACTCCGCAGTCGATATACAAATTTGGAACTTACACAGTGCGTGCCCGCGAAGAGGCGGAGGCAACTAAGTTGCTGGACGATGCCGAGATGTTGCAAGAGTGTGGCTGTTTTGGCTTGGTGCTTGAGAAGATACCCGCAGAGCTCGCAAAAAAAGTGGCGAGCCGCTTGCACATTCCTGTCATTGGTATTGGCGCAGGTCCCGATGTAGATGGGCAAGTGTTAGTCATGCAAGATATGTTGGGCATCACGCACGAGTTTAAGCCACGCTTTTTACGTAGGTATGCCGATTTGAATACCGTCATCACGCAGGCAGTGGGCAAGTATGTTGATGATGTGAAGGCGAAAGATTTCCCTAATCAAGATGAGAAGTATTAACGTTCGGAGGTTTTGAGGTGTTGTAGTTATCACGTTTGTTACAAACTGATTCCGTAAAGTATAATTGAACTACAGGAACTGAGGATTCAACAATAGTATAAAATTTCCTACTTTTCGGGTCGAAATACGTCAAATTCACTTCAGCACTTCATAAACATCTACACTTTAACACATTAAAATGAGCGACCAAAAAATCACCATCTCCAACGGTAAACTAAACGTGCCCAATAATCCCACCATTCCCTTTATTGAGGGCGATGGAACAGGCGTAGATATTTGGCCGGCATCACAGCATGTGTTTGATGCGGCAATTGAAAAAGCATATCAAGGCAAGCGCAAAATAACCTGGAAGGAAGTATTGGCGGGCGAAAAAGCCTTTAACAAAACAGGCAACTGGATGCCGGAAGAAACCTTAACCATCTTCCGCGAGTATTTGGTGGGCATTAAAGGCCCGTTGACAACCCCGGTGGGTGGCGGCATCCGTTCGTTGAATGTAGCATTGCGCCAAGAACTAGACTTGTATGCATGTGTGCGCCCGGTGCGTTGGTTTAAGGGGGTGCCGTCTCCTGTAAAAGAGCCGCACAAAACAGACATGTGCATCTTCCGCGAAAATACAGAAGACATTTACGCGGGCATAGAATTTCAGCAAGGCACAGACGACAACAAGAAATTCATGTCGTTTTTGAAAGAGAACTTTTCAAAGCAGTACAAGAAAATCCGTTTCCCGGAAACATCCGGCATCGGCATTAAGCCTGTTTCGAAAGAAGGAACGGAGCGTTTGGTGCGCTCGGCTATTCAGTTTGCAATCGACCAAAAGAAACCAAATGTAACCCTGGTACACAAAGGCAACATCATGAAGTTTACCGAGGGTGGCTTCCGCGATTGGGGTTATGCTTTGGCGAAGAATGAATTTGGCGCGACCGAGCTGGATGGCGGGCCATGGATGGTGTTGGAAAAGAACGGCCACAAGATTGTGATTAAAGATGCCATTGCGGATGCTTTCTTGCAGCAAATTTTGTTGCGCCCCGATGAGTACTCGGTGGTGGCTACGTTGAATTTGAATGGTGACTATATCTCTGATGCTTTGGCAGCGATTGTAGGTGGTATTGGCATCGCACCGGGTGGTAACGTGAACTACATTACCGGCCACGCGATTTTTGAAGCTACACACGGCACGGCACCCAAGTACGCGGGTCAAGACAAGGTAAATCCCGGGTCGGTAATTCTTTCGGGTGTGATGATGCTCGAGTACATGGGCTGGCAAGAGGCGGCCGATTTGATCATTAAAGGTTTGGAAGGAGCGATTTCGTCTAAACGCGTAACGTATGACTTCCATCGATTAATGGAAGGTGCTACTTTATTGAAGTGTTCTGAGTTTGGGCAAGAGGTGGTGAAGAACATGTAACGAATTGAATAGATCTTAGTAATACTTGAGTCCCGCGAAAGCGGGATTTTTGTTTGGTTAATAGATTTGTCACCCTGAGCATGGCGAAGGGTTGTGAATGGTGTTTTTCGAATCCGTCTTCGCCAAGCTCAGACTGACAGTGGGCGCTCGGACTGACGTTGGGTCTTTGTCCCCCTTAGCATGGCTGAAGGGAATGTCACCCTGAGCATGGCGAAGGGTCTTTGGCTTGATGCCTCGAAAACATTTTGCCAAGTTGAGACTAACTAGGACCAAGTGGAATCAAATGAAAAATCCCCACGCTTTTGGCGTGGGGATTTTTGTTATTACTGGCGCTTAAACCTTCGCGGGTGTTCGCACTATCAGTTATTTTCCTTCTTGTCTGAAACGTGATTTACGCTCCTGTCCAAAGGCAGGCCATAGGCTTCTGGATGTAAGTATTTTCCTTTTTCCTTGGCCGGTTTTTCTACTTCTGGAACCACTCTGTTTTGCTCTGCGTATGGATCTTTGCGAATGCCGGTTACTTGCCAGCTCACTTTTACATTTGCCTTGTCGGTTTTAATCACAAACTTGTTGTCCTTTACCTCTGAAGCGATGATGGCTTGTGCAAAAGCACCAATCACCGTCAGTTGGTATCGGAAATCTTTGTTCAATGACTCGAAGTAAGCAGGTAATTCAACGGTAGCGTTGCCGTCTACATCTGTTGTAATGTTTCCATTGTAAACGTTCATCATGTCCGGGCTTTCCACGAAACTGTGATACAAGTACTTGTTTTCGGGGTCTTGCGGATGATCAATTTTAAACGTTCCAGAACCTTTCGATAAACTTCCCGCGATGGCTACGTTACCATTGGCACCAATAGACATTTGAAGTAAGCTAGTCGTAGTACTTGTTCCTGCATAAAATCTGTGCTGCGCTCCAGCGTTGTTGGGAATTTGATAGCGAAATTCGCCACCGTTCACGCCAAATCCATAATACTCGTGATCGTTATTTGCGGATTCCCACAACACCAATCTGCGATTTCCAAGTACGTTGGCAAACTGTAACGCTGCATTGGGCGAAATGGTGCCAATCCCGATGTTACCACCTGCTGTAATCGTCATTCGATTGGTGGCGTTGGTTTGAAAATACATCGCTGCATTTTGATTGTTAGCAATGAATGCTTCTTGCACACCGGCACCACCGAGTCCTATGTTCAAACCACTCGTAGCCGAACTATTCGTAATGCGCATGTACACTTGGTTGGCACCCGGATCGCTCACATGTAAGCGTTGAGCAGGTGCGTTGGTGCCGATTCCTACATTGGTGCTAGCAGTTGCCCCATTCAAACCGTTAATGCTTCCCAACACCAAACTGTTGCTCTGGTTAACTTGTGCCCTAAATCCAATTGCTGCTGCGTTAGATAATGACACTGAACCAACATCCGCATTATTTCCAATAACAACGTGGCCGTCTCCGGTAGTATTGGTGTCACCGGCTCTGTTGCCGATGTACACACTTTGGTTGCCGGTTGTGTTAGCCTGCCCGGCTTTTTCACCAATAAAAGTATTCACCGATCCTGTTGTACTTTCACCTGCTTGTGCGCCAATAAGCGTATTTCCTGCTGCTGTGTTGGCAGCATTGCCTGCATACCATCCAATGATGGTGTTGAGGTCACCACCGGTTTTTGATAAGGCCGCATTTTGCCCAATAATTACATTGTAGTTACCAGTGTTGGCAGCACCCGCGCTATTCCCAAAAATGGCGTTATCAATACCCGCAGTTGAAATAGAATTTCCGGCAGTGAGTGTATTAGATCCTGAGCTGCTGATCAAACCCCCACCGCCCGCAGGTTGCCAGGTTGCATTCCCGCTGGCATCTGATGTCAGCACGCGACCTGCACCCAATGTACCCCCCGTAATTTGCAATTGGCCTGCTACTAACTTGGCAGTAGTGCCTGTACCTACGTTTACGGTGGTTACGCTGCCGTTACCGAGTTGTATGGTGTTGCTCGTGGCTACAGTGGCAAATGCTCCTATGGCTGTTGAATTGGTAAGGCCTGTAGCGCCAGCATTCGCATCGGCACCCACGCCTACATAAGTGTTATTGGTTCCGGTGGTGTTGATAGTGCCCGCATTCGATCCTATCGCGGTATTGTTGCCGGCTGTTGTATTGATCAGCGCCCGCGAACCAAATGCCGAGTTATCACTAGCCGTGGTAACGTTCAATGCCTGATAGCCCATGGCTACGTTAAAGTTACCGGCAGAATTGCCGGTAAGCGCAGTGCCAACGGCCATGTTGAAATTTCCGGTAGTGTTCGCCTGCAGTGCATCTTTACCAATGGCAGTGTTGCCTTGCCCAGTAGTGTTGGCGAGCAACGCATTGGCACCAATACCTGTATTAGCATTTACCGCTGCGCTGGTGCTTTCACCCGATCGGAATCCAAAGAAAGTGTTCGCATTTGAGTGATGTATTTGGCCAGCTCTGAAACTGTTCACCATTAAATTCAACGGTACAGCGTCTCGTGTCCCGATGTAGTTGGTGCCCGTCAACGGCACTCCGTCTACGGTTCCTGTGTTGCCTCCCAAAGTCCAGCCACTGCCTCCGCTTGCGGGCTGCCACGTAGCGTTTCCGCTAGCGTCAGAAGTTAGCACCCGACCTGCACCTAACGTGCCCCCCGTAATCTGCAATTGGCCAGCCACTAATTTAGCTGTCGTGCCTGTTCCCACATTTACAGTCGTGACAGCCGCATCGCCCAATTGAATGGTGTTACTAGTGGTAACAGAAGCATTTGCACCAATGGCGGTTGCGTTTGTTAAGGCCACTGATGAGACGTCTGCCTGAAAGCCGACTGCTGTGTTATTGCTGCCTGTCGTGTTGGTGAACATCGACCGATATCCAATTGCTGTATTGTTGTTACCAGATACATTGCTGTAAAGCGAATTGATCCCGTTTGCTGCATTTTGGGTGCCAATCGTGCTTGAGAAAAGCGCTCCGCTACCAACAGCAGAGTTGAAAGACCCGGTTGTGTTTGCTCGCAGGGCAGACCCACCGACTGCAGTGTTGTCGGTGCCGGTTGTATTGCTGTTCAATGAAAATGATCCTAACGCAGAATTTGCAGCCCCCGAAGTATTTGCAGCCATTGAGTTCAATCCAATTGCAGAGTTGTTTGCGCCAGTATTTAGAGCGCCAGCTGTTTGCCCGAAGAAAACATTAAATCCATCGAGTCTGCCTGTGCGGATATTGTTGACCATAAAATTGAGCGCGATGTTATCTCTCGTTCCGATATAGTTTGTTCCTGTACCTGGTGCCCCGTCAACCGTTCCTGTATTGCCACCTAAAGCCCAGCCGCTGCCACCACTCCATGTGGGAGGAAGGCCCGGTCCCGCTGAAGTAAGTACTTGACCAGCTGTGCCGGGTAAGTTGTTGGGCATCAAAGCGCCAGAGAATTTTATGTTACCGGTTACATCAAGTTTTTCGGTAGGCACCGGAGAGAAAATACCAACCCCTGTGGGTGAAGCGTATACCATGCCTGTGAATACGTTAGCAGCCGATTTACTTCCAATGCGGAAATAACCTCCATTGCCATAACCCACATAATAAGAATCTGTCGTTCCACTGTTTTCGAACATCAAACCCGAGCCAAAAAAGCCGGAACCCGCATCGGTCAATACATCATTTACCTGTGCCGATTGTTTAATGTGGAATTTGGAAAGGGGTGTTGTAACACCAAAGCCCAAGTTGCCGGTGGCGTCCAATCGCATGCGTTCCGTGCCACCCACACCGGTAGCAAATCGTAACGGTTGGGCATCGGTTGTTCCAATAAAGTTGGTGGCGGGGTTAGTGCCCGCATTGCCGGTTAAGCCCCAGCCGCTTCCGGCTGCCCAAGTCAATGTACCGGTTCCATCATTGGTCAATACACCAGCGGCATTAGCTGCCGGGAACGAGGTGGTCACATTTCTAATCTTTGTGATGTTACCCGTAGCGTCAACAGCAAATGCGCCTGCAGTGCCTGTGGTAAGTGTGCCGGTGGTCACCACATTTTGTGCACCAAAGTTGGGGGCGATTTTCGAACCCGCGATGGCGGCACCTGCCGCTACTTTTACATCTGTAATTGCGCTGTTGGCTATCGTGATCGAGCCAGTTCCTGTTATGGTTGCATCACCACCCATGCTTTGCCAAGTAGGGGTGGTACCCGTCACTAGCAACATTTGCCCTGCAGTGCCATTGCCAATGGTGCCCATTGTGGTAGCACCTGACGCATATAATAATCCTCCTGTTCCGAAGGTGGTAATTCCTGTTCCGCCATTACCAACCGGTAAAGTGCCGGTTACATCAGCGGTAGCAAGACTCACTGCCGAGTAAGAAGGAACTGCTCCACCTTTCAAAAAACCTGTGCCGGCAGCGAGGCGCGTTGGGGTTGAGCCAACACCGTAAATAATGTCTCCGTTGGTGGTCAAGGGGTTTGTCATAAACGAAGTTTGAGGTGCCCAGGCAATCGCGCCAGAACCATTAGAGGTCAACACTTGATTGTTGCCGGGGGCAGCCAAGCGTGTAGCCGCACCAGCGGCACCGCCTATGATCAGGTCGTTCGGTGTGGTCATTGGGTTGGTGAGCCCAGTAGGCAAATTGATAAGTTGCGAGCCGTCTACCGCGGGCAGGCGAGAGGATCCGTCTAGTTGTACAATTTGACTTGGCCCAGTACCAACGTTCACATCAATCGTGCCGCTGGTAGTGATAGGAGCACCCGATACCAGACCAACCCCCCGGGTAATAGTTGTCACGGTTCCAGTGCCACCAACGGTCGTCCACGTTGGTGGTGCTCCTGGGCCAGCAGATGTAAGTACTTGGCCAACCGTTCCAGGGGAGTTGTTCGGAAGGAGAGCTTTGAAAAATTTCACGTCTCCATTGCTGGTGAGAGCGAGAGTTCCCGTTCCATTTATTACTTTCCAATCCCCTGTAACTCCATCCAGAGTTGTCCAGGCATTGCTAACACCTCCACTTGAGTAACCATAGTAAGGACTTCCACCCGTATCAGTATTCACTTTCATTCCGCCATATGTTCCGCCACCACCAAAACCAACAGCGTCAATTTCAAATCTTGAGTTTGCGGCTCCGCTTACAATTGGCACGGTCCGTCCTATACCCGTGTAGTTTATGCCGTTATCATAAATGCTACTGCTAGCAAATGGCGGGGACGCCCCGATACCTGTGCTCCTTGGGACATAGTTTGCTGATGCGCCATTTATAGTTATCCATGACAAAGTTCCTGTTCCAGATGCTGCCAACACCTGGCCGTTCAAACCTTCGCCTAGTCTTGTTGGAGTCCCTCCCGCACCTCCATAAATCAAATCACCTGCTGAGGTCATCGGGTTTGTCAACCCTGATGCATTTTGCCAACTGGGTACACCTGCATTTACCGTCAGCACTTGGCCATTCGCACCGGTGGCAATGGCCGTGAAGGCGCTTGTTCCGTTGCCTACCACCAGGCCCGATAGTGACGTGGCGCCCGTTCCGCCTAAGTTCACGGGCAACGAAGCCACACCTGTAATTGTTGAGCCATTGCCCGTGAGCACCCCGTTCTGTGCAGTGACGTCTGATCCTCCAGCTACGGTTGCCCACGATAAATTTCCGGCTCCGTCATTGCGCAAGTAGGTATTCGCGGCACCTTGTGCAGCGGGGAAAGAAGTTGCAATATTATTGATTCGCGTAAAGTTGCCGCTATTCGAAATTTGAAGGCCGTTTGACAATCCAACATTCAGACCGCCACCAATTGAAGCAGAGCCTGTGGTGGTGGTAATATTTTGTGCCCCGAATGCAGGGTTAATTTTTGTTCCGGCAATTGCAGCACTTGCCGAGATGTCTGCATCCACCAACGGATTAAGTGTGAGTGCGGGGGTAGTGGTGCCGTTGGCCACGTTGATTGGTGCTGTGGCGGTTACATTCGTCACCGTTCCACCGCCAGTTAAGTTCGCTGGCGTCCAAACACCAGAAACATATTGTAGCACTTGTCCGGCTGATGGAGTCGTAGCTGATACACTTTGTCCTTGCAGACGTATCACCGATGCTGCGGCTGCTGTGCCGCTCAGGTCGCCACCCAATGTGGGATTGGGGGCAGCAGCCCAGGAAAGCGTGCCGGTGCCATTGTTGGTCAAAACACCAGCCGCATTGGCCGGCCATGTAGATGTACCTATGGTGAGGCCACCGGTTGAGACAGTGCCAGTGGTTGAAATATTTTGCGCCCCGAAATTTGGGTTGATCTTCGATCCGGCAATGCCTGCAGTATTTGAAATATCTGAGTTGGTGATGGGGTTGGCAGTAATAGTGGTAGTGGGTCCAGTTGGGTTTGTAACTGATAGGTATGTCCCCGAAGCGCTAAGCGTGCTAATGCCGCCCCCGGCAGCCAAGGGTTGGAAGCCAAAGGTTGAAGTAGCGGGATCATAGACTAACGCCTGCGTTGTTGATGGCAAAGTAAACTGCGCTTGAACCCAATTGGTGCCGTTCCAATACAAAAACCCACGAGCCGAATTCGAGAATCCGGTGGCCAGGTTAACGGAGGAAGCACCTACCCCTAACGTGATGGTATTCCCGCTGATTTGGATCAGATTGGAACCCCCTCCGCTACCCACTGTAACCCACGAAGTGCCATTGTGATAATGCATGGTGTTGGTGGTAGAGTTGAACACCACCATCCCTTGCTTGCCAAACGCGCCCAATGTTGTCACGATTGGTACAATAAGCCCTTGGCTACCATTACCCTGCAAGAGCAAAACTGCGGAGGCGTCAGGTGAAGGTGGTGTTAATGGGTTGGTGCCAATGGCCACTTGGCCTGTAGCGAGGATAAATGAAGAAAATGTGAAGATTACTGCAAGCCAACTAGCTCTCATAGATAAACAGGATTAGGTTCAACCGATAAATATATGCGAAATTGTTACAAAAGGGAACAAGTTTTTTGACCGCAAGGTTTTTGGGTACTTTCTTTCTTAGTAGCGCGCAACAAAATTGATTTCATTCACCTTTTGCAGGTTTCCGCATTTATAATACCTTTGCAGTCCTTATTTTTAAAGGGTTAAAAAAGAAAACGTAAATGCCTACCATTCAGCAACTTGTGAGAAAAGGCAGAGAAAAATTGACATTTAAGTCAAAGTCTCCAGCCTTAGATTCGTCCCCGCAGCGTAGGGGCGTATGTACTCGTGTGTACACCACAACTCCTAAAAAACCTAATTCTGCGATGCGTAAAGTAGCCCGTGTGCGCTTAACCAACCAGAAAGAGGTAAACGCCTATATCATGGGCGAGGGGCATAATTTGCAAGAACACTCGATTGTGTTGGTGCGTGGTGGTCGTGTAAAAGACCTTCCGGGTGTACGCTACCACATCATCCGTGGAGCGCTTGATACGGCAGGTGTTAACGGCCGCAAGCAAAGCCGCTCTAAATATGGCGCTAAGCGTCCTAAGGCAGGTGCAGCCGCTCCGGCAGCAAAAGGAGCTCCTGCAAAAGGCAAGAAATAATTGAATAAAGAAGAAAAAGATAGCAACTCATGAGAAAGGCAAAACCCAAGAAAAGATACCTTCTTCCTGATCCTAAGTTTCAAGATACGCTTGTAACCAAGTTCGTGAACTATATGATGCACGATGGTAAGAAGAGCGTTGCGTATGGCATTTTCTATGACGCCATTGAGCAAGTTGAAAAGAAGGCAGGTGGCGAAAACGGTTTGGAAGTGTGGAAACGCGCCATGAACAATGTAATGCCTGCTGTAGAGGTAAAAAGCCGCAGGGTGGGTGGCGCAACTTTTCAAGTGCCTGTAGAAATTCGTCCAGAGCGCAAAATCAACTTGAGCATCAAATGGTTGATTGAGTACGCACGCGCGCGAGGCGAAAAAACGATGAAAGATAAATTGGCCAGCGAGATTTTGGCCGCCTCTAAGGGCGAAGGTGCTGCTATCAAAAAGAAAGACGATACCCACCGCATGGCTGAAGCCAACAAGGCATTCTCTCATTTCAGATTCTAAAATCCCAACCCAAAGAATAAAAAGTCAAAAATCTAAAATCATTAATCAGAGATGGCAAGGGATTTAAAATTTACAAGAAACATCGGTATTGCTGCGCACATTGATGCTGGTAAGACAACTACCACCGAGCGCATTCTTTATTATGCCGGTGTAAACCATAAAATTGGTGAGGTGCACGAAGGTGCAGCCACCATGGACTGGATGGCTCAAGAGCAAGAGCGCGGTATCACCATTACCTCTGCTGCTACTACAGTTCATTGGAAGTATAGAAATAATGATTATCACGTAAACATCATTGATACGCCAGGGCACGTTGACTTTACTGTTGAGGTAAATCGTTCGTTGCGCGTATTAGATGGTTTGGTGTTTTTGTTCAGTTCTGTTGATGGCGTGGAGCCTCAATCAGAAACCAACTGGCGTTTGGCAGATAATTACAAAGTTGCCCGTATCGGTTTCGTGAATAAGATGGACCGTTCTGGTGCCGACTTCCTGGGCGTTTGTAACCAAGTAAAAGAAAAATTAGGCAGTAAGGCGGTTGCATTGCAATTGCCCATTGGTGCTGAAGATAACTTTAAAGGTGTGGTTGACTTGATCAACAACCGAGGCATTATTTGGAATGAGCACGATAAGGGTATGACTTATCAAGTAGTGCCAATTCCGGAAGATATGAAGGCGGAAGCGCACGAGTATCGTGAGAAGTTGTTGGAGGCAGTTGCGGAATATGACGAGACTTTGATTGAAAAGTTTTTCGAAGACCCTAATTCCATTACGGAAGCAGAGATACTAACTGCGTTGCGTAAGGCGGTAATTGATATGAAGATTGTACCAATGGTGTGCGGCTCTTCATTCAAGAACAAAGGTGTACAAACCATGCTCGACTATGTAATGGAATTGTTGCCTTCACCGTTGGATAAAGACGTGATTGTGGGTACCAACCCTGACGATGGTAGCGAAGTAGAGATTCGCCCGAGCGAGTCAGAGCCATTTGTTGGTTTAGCATTCAAGATTGCCACTGACCCATTTGTAGGTCGTTTGTGTTTCGTTCGCGCTTACTCTGGCGTGTTGGAGTCAGGCTCTTACATTAAGAACACCCGCTCCGATGCGAAGGAACGTATCTCACGCGTATTCCAAATGCATGCCAACAAGCAGAACCAAATCGAACGCTTGCAGGCGGGTGATATTGGTGCGGTTGTAGGTTTCAAAGACATTAAGACAGGTGACACCTTGTGCGATGAAAAACGCCCAGTAGTGTTGGAGTCTATGATTTTCCCTGAGCCGGTAATTGGTTATGCCATCGAGCCTAAGAAGCAGGCAGATGCTGATAAGTTGGGCATGGCCATTGCTAAATTGGTGGAAGAAGATCCTACGTTGCGCGTGAACACTGACCAGGAAACAGGTCAAACTATTTTGCGCGGAATGGGCGAATTGCACCTGGAAATCATCATCGATCGTTTGAAGCGTGAGTTCAAGGTTGAGATCAACCAAGGAGCTCCTCAAGTTGCTTACAAAGAGGCGTTGACCAAGAGCGTTGAGCACAAGGAAGTATATAAGAAGCAGACTGGTGGTCGTGGTAAGTTTGCCGATATCGTATTTGAAATCGGGCCACGCGAGTTGGGTCCTGAAGATAAGCCGGGATTGGAGTTTGTTAACGACATCGTGGGTGGTGTAATCCCTCGCGAATTTATACCTGCGGTGCAGAAAGGATTTGAATCAGCAATGGTAAACGGTCCTTTGGCTGGTTACCCTATCGATTCTATGACGGTACGTCTGTTCCACGGTTCGTATCACGATGTGGACTCTGACTCGTTGTCTTTTGAATTGGCGGCACGTATCGGTTTCAAAGAAGCAGCCAGCAAGTGTGCTCCACAGCTGTTAGAGCCTATCATGGGTGTTGAGGTAATTTCACCTGATGAATACACAGGCGCGGTAACAGGCGATTTGAACCGCAGAAGAGGAATTATGAAGGGTATGGACACGCGCGGTGGTGCACAAGTGATTAAGGCTGACGTACCGTTGAAGGAATTGTTCGGTTATATCACGGACTTGCGTACGTTAACTTCCGGTCGTGCATCTGCGAACTTAACATTCTCGCATTATGCCCCAGTGCCGAAAAACCTTGCAGACAAAGTAATTGAAGAAGTAAAAGGAGCATTAGCTACCGCCAAATAAACAATCTAAAAGACGTTTAGATATGAGCCAAAAAATCAGAATCAAATTGAAGTCGTACGACCATAACTTGGTTGACAAGTCTTCTGAAAAAATTGTGCGTGCCGTAAAGGCAACTGGCGCAGTAGTAAGTGGCCCCATTCCTTTGCCTACAGAAAAGGAAAAATTTACTGTGTTGCGTTCGCCACACGTTAACAAAAAGGCTCGCGAGCAGTTTCAATTGTGTACTTACAAGCGCGTGGTTGATATCTACTCTAGCAGTACAAAAACAATTGATGCGTTAATGAAGTTGGAGTTGCCTTCAGGGGTTGACGTTATCATCAAGTAATATTGATTAATCTGTAATCGAAAACATCCTGACCTCTTCGGTCGGGATGTTTTTTTTGTGGTATAAAATCTAAGTAGTTTACCCGTAATTTTTATTCTATCGTGGCCTTACTCGAGAAATATTTAGTTGTAAAAAAATCATCCTTGCCCGGTGCCGGAAAGGGACTCTTTACGAAAGTGGCGATCAAGAAGGACACCCGGATCGTTGAATACAAAGGACAGATAGTTACATGGAAAGAAGTGGAGAAAATGGCCGATGATCGCAACGGTTACGTTTTTTACTTCACCAGTAAGTATTGTATCGATGCTTGGAAAACCAAAAAATCGGTAGCACACTTTGCCAACGATGCCATGGGTATTGTGCGCGTGCCGGGTGTCCGTAACAATTCAGATTATGTGACCGAGAAAAAGCGTTGCTATATTGAAGCCAGTCGCGACATCCCAAAGGGTTCAGAAATCTTAGTTGGCTATGGGGCCGACTACTGGAAAGTAATTCGATACAACATTCGATTGGCGCAAAAGAATCAATTGAAGGAAGGGAAAAAACCCAAAACAGAGCTCCCGCATCAACATGCGGCTAAACGTGTTAAGTCAAAGTTGTAACTAACGCTATTTTCTAAGCCCTGTAAGTTTTTGTTATTGCGGGTGCCTGCCTGTGTTGGTGGCGTTATATTTTTGTAACAAAATAATTCTATAATGGACCATTCAACAGATAACGTAACCTTGGCTGCTGCCTTCGTTAACGATGTACTCGACATCTACAAGCAAAAAAGTGCTACCGACTATGAGATTCTAAAAAAGATGACCGTAGGCCTCGATTTGTCGAACCCCATGAACATGGTGCCAATGGAGGTTTACAACTCGATGTGTAACTGGATTGAATCGCAAGTGGGCCAAGCAAACGCCAAGTTGGTGGGCCGCCAAATCGGTCGCACTGCCTATGAAGCAATGAAGTCTTTTAAAATGATCAGTGACAAGTCAACTCCGCTGGAAGTGATGAACGCCCTGGTAACGGTGGCCAGTACCATGATCAAAGACCCTAAAGGTAGAGGTTGGGTGATTCTTGAGTCCCACCCGAAGACGATTGTCATGCGCAGAACGCAGACTTTCAACGGAACGCTTCAA
Organism: Bacteroidota bacterium; assembly: GCA_018267275.1. Taxonomy (GTDB): domain Bacteria; phylum Bacteroidota; class Bacteroidia; order Cytophagales; family Cyclobacteriaceae; genus ELB16-189. The sequence goes on from JAFDYV010000007.1 coordinate 177,327, forward strand.
TTTGGCTTATTGGACGAAATCATCCGCAAGACCGGAGTGCTTTCACCTAAAATTGAATATTTGCGGAGCGTGGCGAATGGCGATGAGTTTGATGATTATAAAATTACCTGGCTTTAAATTCTACCTGTTATTCGATCCTGAACCCCACACTTTTCATATCGTCCCAAAACCCGGGGTACGATTTATTAACTACTTCGGGAGCTTCAATTCTGATGTTCGTAAAGGTTGCCCAAGGCGCGAAACCCATGGCCATGCGGTGGTCGTGGTAGGTGTTGATTTCGATGTTGGATGTTGGATGTTGGATGTTCGTATTTCGAACCTCAAGCATCCAACTCCCTTGATTGGATTCCGTAAGTGAGGCTCCGAGTTTGGCTAACTCATTTTGTAATGCAGCAATGCGGTCGGTTTCTTTGATGCGAAGGCTCTCCAATCCAGTAAATTCTCCACTGATGCCTTTGGCAGCACAAACGGGCAAAACTGTTTGTGCCAAGTCTGGGCAGTGTTTAAAATCCCAACTTAAGTGGTTCGTATTTTTAGTTTTGGTTAGGCGTAGTGAGGTACCGGAAAAATCGGACCGTACGCCAAGTTGCGCCATGATGTCCATGATCACTTCATCGCCTTGCAGCGATCGTTCGGTAACATGAGGCAAAATGATTTCTGCTTCTTTTGCCAACGCGGTGAAGGCAAACCAATAACTGGCCGATGACCAATCAGCCTCAACGGTGTATTGGGCCGGGCGATACTGTTGGTTTGGTATAGAAATCGTATTGTGCTTCCAATCTGTTTGGCAATCCACGCCAAACTCGTGCATCAGCGCGGCTGTCATCTCTATGTAAGGTACACTACCCACTTTTCCCGTAAGGGTGATAACTAAGCCTTTTGGCAGAAGGGCACCTGTCATCATCAGAGCGGAAATGTATTGACTACTCACATCGCCAGGGATTTCCAACTCAGCAGTTGCTTGATTGGCAAAGCCTTGGGTCTCAATTGGAGGAAACCCTTCTTTTTCGAGGTAGCTGATCGTGGCACCCAGTTTTCGTAAGGCATTTACCAGTAGGCCAATCGGGCGCTCTTTCATACGTGGGGTGCCCGTAATTTCTTTATGCTGTCCTGTAAGGGCAAAAAAGGCAGTGAGAAAACGCATGGTAGTGCCAGCGTCTTTTACATCAATTACCTTTTCAGGATTGGCCAACGCCTGCATCATCAATTGCGTATCGCGAGCGTCAGATAAATTACGAACGACTGCTTGGTTGCCACTGAGGGCTTTTAAGATGAGGGCTCGGTTACTAATGCTTTTCGAAGCGGATAACCGCTGCACGGTGCCGCGTAGAGTTGAGCAAATTGGCAAGTGGAGATACGAACTCAATGGGCTATGCGTTAAACTTTAAAAATATTTTTTGCAAGTACTTTTTTTCTACAGTTTGAAACAAATAATTTTAAAAATCAGTTAACACCCATATGAACACGAACAAAAAAATAGCGATTGGATTAGGCGTAGCCGGTGCTGCTTTGTTGGCCACTTGGCTGCTGACAGGTAGCCGTAAGCAAAAAACCAAAGACTTTGTAGCAAAAGCTGCCAAGAAGGTGAAGGATGCATTTGGTGAGAAAGGGAAGGAAGACGAATCGGATGTGCATTACGTTTAAAAAACGGTGCCCTACAACGACCGATAGTAGTCTAATGCCTCTTTCATTTCCATCTCACTAACGGCAACATCCCACATGCAATGCCCTAACCCCTTGGGCAACGCCATCAACACCGTATTTCCTTTGTTTTTCTTGTCCTGCAAAACGAGCTGAAGGATGGTGTGATCATCAAACTTGACCGTCACTTTCCCAAAGATTTGCAAAATGTACTGCCTCACTTCGGTAAGTTCATCCGCAGCAACTAGCCCTTTTTGTCGGGCGATGTAGGTTTCAGCAATCATTCCCATGGCGATAGCCTCTCCGTGCAACAGTGGGCGACCTGAATCCAAAAAATGTGTTTCGAGCGCGTGACCGAGCGTATGCCCAAAGTTCAGGGTTTTGCGTATTCCCTTTTCAGTTGGGTCTTGGTTGGTAATGCTTTCTTTGATGCCAATCGAATGGGGAATCAGCATTGGCCAGTCTTGGTTCAGTAAGTCATTTTTTCTAATCGTATTCCACATGGCTCGGTCCGCAATCAGGCAGTGTTTGATTACTTCGGCATAGCCCGACCGCAACTCATGTGCTGGAAGCGTTTTTAAAAAGGCTGTGTTCACCAATGTTGCCAGCGGCAATTGAAATACACCGATATGGTTCTTATAGTTTTCAAAGTCAATACCTAATTTACCACCTACGCTGGCATCTACCTGAGCCAGCAGGGTAGTTGGCATCAGCACAAAACCGATGCCTCGTTTGTAAGTGGCGGCACAAAAGCCACCCATATCGCCAAGCACCCCACCACCGAGTACCAGCAACATAGCGTGCCTGTCAAAGTTTAGTTGGGTAAGTTCTTTCCAAATTGTTTGGCACGTGTTCAAGTTTTTGTGTTGCTCACCCGGAGGCACTTCAATAACGGTGTGTTTCGGCAAATACTGACTGATTGTTGGGTAACAAACGAGGTGGGTATTCGAGTCAACCAAAACTGCCAATTGTGTAAAGCTGTTTTCAAGAAAAAACTGAGTTAAAAGTGCTTCAGGTTGAGGGTTCAGTCGAACGAGCGAATTTGGCATTGGCACGGTGGGGTCAGGAGCTTAAAAATTGAGCTTTTAGTGTCTGTAAAATAAATGAATAAATGGTGAATTGCACCCTTATATTTGCACCGAATTTTCAACATGGAAACTGTTGCGCCCGTAACCTTTACAGATACTGAAGTTGCCTTTTCTTACAAAAGCGACCGTGAATTGAGAAAGGCAAATTTTATTTTTTCTATCGTCAATCATCCCTCGGTTTCGGCTGTTGCCACCGGCTTGGCAAAAATGGGGCTCGCACTTCACCTGCCCATCAAAGGCATTATCCGAAGCACGGTGTTTGAACATTTTTGCGGAGGTGAAACAACTGAAGACACGGTGAAGACCATTGACAAGCTGGCCCAGTTCAAGGTAGGCGCTATTTTAGATTATTCGGTGGAGGGCGAAGATGACGAGCCGAGCTTTGACAAAACCACTGAAGAGATTCTGAAAACTTTTGATGTGGCGAAAGACCACCCGTCAATTCCCTTTTGCGTGTTTAAGATGACCGGCTTGGCGCGGTTTGAGTTGCTGGAGAAGGTGCACGCCAAGGCATCTTTATCTGACGAAGAGGTTGCGGAATTCGAGCGAATCAAAAATCGTGTAGACCGCATTTGTAAAAAAGCATTTGACTTGGGCGTGCCAATTTTGATTGACGCTGAAGACAGTTGGATACAAGATCCTATCGATGAAATAGCTTATTCGATGATGCGAAAGTACAATCTTGAAAAAGCGATTGTATTCAATACCTATCAAATGTATCGCAGCGATATGCTCGGTAACCTGAAGAACGCTTTTCATGAGGCGGCAATGCACAATTATTTTTTGGGCGTGAAGATGGTGCGTGGTGCTTATATGGAGAAAGAAAGGGAGCGGGCTACAAAAATGAATTACCCAGATCCCATTCACGCCAACAAAGCTGGTACTGATGATGCATTTAATAAGGCGTTAGCCTTTTGCATCGACAACAAGCAGCGCGTGTCGCTAATGTGTGGTTCGCACAATGAATATAGCAACCAATACCTAGCAGTGTTGATGAACAAACACGGTATGCGCAACGATGACAAGCGCGTGTGGTTTGCACAATTGCTCGGCATGAGCGATAACATTTCTTTCAATCTCGCGAAAGCAGGCTACAATGTGGCGAAGTACGTGCCATACGGGCCGGTTGAATCAGTGATGCCCTATTTGCTTAGGCGCGCTGAAGAAAATACTTCGGTAGCGGGGCAAAGCAGTAGAGAGCTTACGCTGATCAGAAAGGAATTGAAAAGAAGAAAATCATAATTACTTTATCTCAGATTTGCGATTATGCACTTGAGCGAACAAGAAATTATCCGTAGGCAAAGTTTGGAAGAATTGCAGAAGCTGGGAATTGAGCCCTACCCAGCGGAGCTTTTTGAAGTGAATGTTTCTGCCAGAGAAATCCACGCCAACTATCCCAATCAAAAAATTGAGTACAAAGATGTGTCGATTGCAGGGCGTATTATGACACGCAGGGTGATGGGCAACGCCTCTTTTGCCGAGTTGCAGGATGAAACCGGCCGTATTCAGGTTTATTTTAGGCGCGATGATATTTGCCCGGGCGAAGACAAGACCCTTTACAATACTGTGTTCAAAAAGTTACTGGACATCGGTGACATTATTGGCGTGAAGGGTTTTGTATTCACTACACAAACAGGTGAGATATCTATTCACGTAACGAGCTTTAAGGTGCTGGCAAAGTCGCTTAGGCCTTTGCCAATTGTAAAGGAAACAAAAGACGAACAGGGCAACGTGGTGTTGCATGATGCCTTCACTGACCCAGAGCAGCGCTACCGCATGCGTTATGTTGATTTGACTGTAAACCCGCACGTGCGCGATGCCTTCATCAAACGAACGCAGTTGGTAAATTCCATGCGCGAGTATTTGGCCGGAAAAGGTTACTTGGAAGTAGAGACACCCATATTACAACCTCTTTACGGAGGTGCGCTGGCTAAACCATTTAAAACGCACCACAATACTTTGGATATGACGCTGTACTTGCGCATTGCCAACGAATTGTACCTGAAGCGGTTGATTGTGGGCGGTTTCAATGGCGTGTTTGAGTTTTCAAAGGACTTCCGTAACGAGGGCATGTCTCGCTTTCACAATCCTGAATTTACCCAGGTTGAATTGTATGTCGCCTACAAAGATTACAATTGGATGATGGAGTTGGTGGAGGAAATGATTGAGAAGGTAGCCCTTGACCTACACGGAACCACGCAAGTAACGGTGGGAGAGAACCTAATTGACTTTAAGCGGCCATGGAAACGTTTCACGATGTTTGAGGCGATACAAAATTATACTGGCATCGATATCTCAAACATGGATGAGGCTGCGCTGCGCGATGCATGCAAGCAGTTGCACGTACCGCAAGATGCTACGATGGGCAAAGCCAAACTGATCGATCAGATTTTTGGAGAAAAATGTGAGCCGCAAATTATTCAGCCCACCTTTATTACCGATTACCCAGTAGAGATGTCGCCACTCTCAAAAAAGCATAGGAGTAAACCAGGTTTGGTAGAACGGTTTGAAGCGATTTGCAATCGAAAGGAAATTTCAAACGCTTACTCAGAGTTGAATGACCCGATCGATCAACGCAGGCGATTTGAAGAACAATTAGAGGCAGGCAAGCGTGGTGATGAGGAAGCCATGGCTTTGGACGAAGATTTTCTTCGCGCCTTGGAATACGGCATGCCGCCCACAGCAGGTTTGGGTATAGGCATCGATCGGCTTTCAATGATCATGACGAATTCGCCATCGATTCAAGACGTGATTTTCTTTCCGCAGATGAAACCAGAAAAGGCGGCCGAACCTGTGGATGCAGAGAAGGAATTTTTGGCAGCGGGCATTCGCCCTGAGATCATTCCGATCATCACCAAACTGGGCTATCATTCGCTTGCACAGCTAAAAGCTACAAAACCTACCAAGTTGTTCAACGACATACCAGGGATGCGTAAAAAGCTCAAGTTGGATGCGGTCCAAAATCCAACATTGCAGGAAATTGAGGGTTGGCTTAGCTAATTGATAATAGATTACTGATTTAAGATTACAAATTTCAAGTACCAACATTGCATCTTTTAATCTGTAACCTGTGATCTGTAATCTTAACGCACATCGAAGAATGACCGCGTACGATTGAGCTTCAGGTCTCGCAACAGCGCGGACTTGACACCAATATTGAAGAGATAACTTTGAAACGGACCGAAAGGCACCCAGTTGAGTGAAAGCTGCCAACAGTGAATATCTCTGTTGATCGATATATTGGTTTGTGTGAACTGGTTGTTAACAAAGTCGTATCCTGAATTAAACGCGACTTTCCACTTTGTGGTTAGCGACAAATCGCCTGAAAAGTTAAGCGCTTGTGTCAGTTGGCCGCGCGCCAAGGCACGGTCGGCTGTTGAAGCCGTGGCAGCGCCCGAGCGTACATAGTTGATGTTATAGCTGATGCGCAAGTTCCACGGGATGCTAAAGTCTACGTACACCTGTGGATTTTGCATCAAGTAATCTTTATCGGCTTGGCTTGCATTTGATTTTGCGATTTTGTCGCGGGTCTCGGTATCATTTTTTTGGCCCTTCGGGCTCAGGTTGGTGCTGAAAGCGAGTCCGGCATTCGTAATCCGGCCCAAACTTCCATCTGCCCACACCAGACGATCTAATCTTCGCTCTACAAAAGTGACGCTTTCCAAAGGTATTCGTACGGGTGTGCGTTGTACCTCAAAACTGTAGGGATCTAAAGTTGCGTTGATGTTGATGTTGATTTTATTGTTGAGCACGTTGGTGTTGGCCGTCATCGAGATGGGCGCAAGTTTAAAAGAGTCGGCCGCGAAGTTGTATGATGATGCAATCGACAGGTTGTTGAAGATGGAGATCTTCTTATCAACAGTATCTTTTTTTGATCGCACCTTCATCTCTAGCGTGTTTCCGATTCCAAAGCCCATGGTATTGCTCAAGCCCTGACGAGATGACCCGTACACAAAACCTTCATGTATAGATTTGTATTGTACTATGTTACGACCTGCAGCATCTACCAAGTCTACACGTTGATAGTAGCCTTGCGTAAAATCAGGACTGAAACTATAACTGACGTTGGGCGTAATCAAATGCCTGATGCCCTTGATCCTGCTATTGGGATTTCGGGAAAGCCAAGTTCCGTATATGCGGGTGGTTACGCCAAGGCTTAGCGAGTAATTGACCACTTGATTGAAACCCTTCACGCGCCTTGAAATGGCGGTGCGCCTCAAAGAATCTGCTCGCCAATCCAAGCGTTCAGAATACCAAAGGGCATCTACGCTAAAACTTGGGCTGAGCGTGAAGTACTTCAGGATTTTGAATGAAGTGGCAATTGGTATGTTGTGTCGGATACCATTTTTTCCGTTGTTAATGAAAGTTGATAGGTTTTCTAAGTTGAAAGAAGCAATGCTGTCTTTCGTTTTGTCTTTTCCGATGCGCCCCAAATTGTTGGTGATTTGGTTGGTGCCAGCCATGCTGTAGCGCACGTTCAAGTTTTCCAGAATGGGTGTTTTGCTAATGTTCTTGAAAGGGTAAAGGTTATTAACATTAAAAGTTAAGTCAGGCATGGGCAGGTCTACTTGCCCGGTAGCCAAGTCTTGGCTGTGGCGCAGGTTAACACCTAGTGCGAAAGGAGTGCCCGGAAAAGTTTTTGAGTAAGAAATATTTGACGTTAGTTTTCGGTTTGTATTATTGAGCGCTGTGGGGTTCGCCAGGTTAATAGCTCCCAAAAAGTTGTTTCTGGTAAAAGATGAAGTGGCTGCGCTTACTGATGCGCTGAACCGACCCGTTCCTTTGCTTCTCGGGCTGTGGCTCCAGGTAATGCTGAAGTCACGCGAGCGGCTTTGGTCTTCTTCTTTATCGGTCAATCGGTTGTTGGTGTAGCTAAAGTTGAACGACCCTTGGTATTTGTAACGGTTGTTGTAGTTGGTGTTGATTTTTAGTGCAGTAGATCCCTTAGAGTACAAGTCTGCCAATAGCGTTACTTTCACGTAATCATTGATGTCGAAAAAGTAGCCAAGGTTTCGCATGAAAAATCCCCGTTGCCGCTCTTCACCATATTCTGGAATGATGATGCCTGATGAACTTTTACGAGGGGATGGAAACATGCCAAAAGCAAAGCCCAGTGGCGTGGGCACATGGTTGAATTCCATATAAAACGGTCCAGACACGATCTTATCGCCCGGAATAGCCTTAGCCTTTCGTGAAATCACGCGGAAGTGTGGATCCTTTAGGTCGCAGGTGGTATACACGTTGTTGATGGTGAACAGCTCATTTTTTTCATTTTTGAAAACTTTGGAGCCGTGCATGAATCCTTCGCCTTGCTTGGTCACTACTTCGCTAATTCTCGCTTTTTTGGTTTTGAAATTGTAAACCATTTCCCGGGTTTCGTATGTCTCGTTGCCTTCTTTAAACACCGGGAAGCCGAGCAAGCGGCCGGTGGAATCTGGCTTGCCATTGGCCGTGATCTCTGCCTTTTCATAGTCAATCACAATCAATTCGGCATCCAGCTGAATGTTGCCATAGGTGACTACCGCATCGCCATACAGCCTCACTATTTTTCTGTCGAGGCTAAAGTTGATTGAATCTTTTGCGGAGTAAACGATGGTGGTTTCTACTTCCCCTTTTTTTTTCTTCGCCTGCTTCAATGAATCTTGTTTCAAGGAGTCGCGTTTGCTCCCTTCGCGTTTCAGAGAATCGAAGTTATTGGTAGGCTTGGGTTCGATGAGGGGTGGTTTTTCTCCAGGCCTTCGCTCCACCTGACCTACAGAAGGCCATGCGATTGCGATGGCAAAAACCAAAGTCAATGCTAGCCGCCATGTCCTTTCTACCCGAATAACCGGAGCATGTGCCCGCAAAGCTTTGCCAAGGCAGAGGAGTAGATGTTTAGCTTTTAGGGAAAAATTCACAACTTTACACAAAACTAATACTTTAGTCCCGACCGTTTTGTGGCCAGTATCCGAATAAAGCTTTTTTTGGTAGCAATAACCTTGCTAAACTCTTCGGCTTATGTTCGGCCCCCCGGATTTAAGTTAGAGACCATCGTGATTGACCCTGGCCACGGAGGCAAAGACCCCGGCACCCTTGGCAAAAAGGCCAAAGAGAAGGATGTGGCTTTAAAGATCTCCTTGAAATTGGGCAAGTATATTGAAAAGAACTTCCCTGATGTAAAGGTGATATATACCCGCAAGGATGATCGCTACGTGGCATTGGATGAGCGTGCTGAAATTGCCAACCGAAACAAGGCGCAATTGTTCATTTGCATCCACGCCAACTCCCTGCCGGGTGCCCCTGCCTACGGCACCGAGACATACGTGATGGGGTTGCACAAAGACAAGGGCAATTTTGAAGTGGCCAAGCGTGAGAACTCGGTGATTTTGATGGACGAGAACTACGAGCAACGCTATGAGGGTTTTGACCCGAAGAGTCCGGAGTCATACATTTTATTTACCTTGAGCCAAAGTGTGTACCACGAGAGCAGCCTGAAGTTTGCGCAGAAGCTGGAGCAGCAGTTTAAAACGAAGGGGGGTCGGTTTAGCCGTGGGGTAAAGCAGGCGGGTTTTTTAGTATTGTGGCGAACGGCCATGCCGAGCGTGTTAATTGAAACGGGTTTCTTGTCGAACTCCAAAGAAGAAGGATTTTTGCTGTCAGATGATGGCCAAGATTTAATTGCCTCCGGCATCTTTAGGGCATTTAAGGAATACAAAACCGAGATTGAATCGATAAACTAATATTGCGTGAAGACAAAAGAATTTAAAGTTGGGTTGGTGATTGCTTTGGCAATTGCCATGCTGTATTTCGGCTTTAATTATTTGAAGGGCATCGATTTTTTTTCTACCACTCACAAGTACTACGCAGTTTACGATAACATCGATCAGTTGGCGATTTCAAACCCTGTGTTAATCAACGGATATCCAGTCGGCCGCGTGAGTCGAATTCAAATCATGCAGAACAGACAGCACAAAGTTTTGGTGGAGTTTGACATCGAATCAGAGATTAAACTTACTGATTCGACCACCGCTATTTTGAATAGCGCACTCTTGGGCGGAAAGTCAGTATTGTTGCGCATTGGCGGATCTAAAAAATTTATCAACCCAGGCGATACGCTACGTTCTGAAGTTGCAAAGGGAATGTTCGATGTGATTTCAGAAACTGCTACACCCGTAGCGACCGACCTGCAAACTACGCTGCGTAAATTCAATGTTATTGTTGACAACCTTCTTAAGAACTCGCAACAGCTTGAAGTGATTTTTGCAAAGCTGCAAACAACACCAGATCTGCTTAACAAAACATTGGTTACGGCCGATGGCAAAATCATAGAACTGTCTTCGACTTTTAAAAAGGTAGCCGAGAACTTGGACGGTACCCTTACGGAGTTGAAACCTACGCTGAGCAATTTTAAAACATTGTCAGACAGTTTGAAGATGCTGAAGCTCAACCAGACGTTGACGAAGACACAGCAAACTATTTCGAGCCTCAATCAAACATTGTCTCGATTAAACAAAGGTGACAACACCATGAGTAAATTGATGACGGAAGATACGCTCTACGTTAACCTTAATAAGCTGTTGAGGTCGTTGGATAGCCTGGCCATACACTTTAATTCGAATCCGAAACACTTCTTGGCACCTCTGGGCAAGAGTAAGAAGAAAATAGATCGTGATCGCAGAAAAGAGGAAGAATTAAGAAAAGCAGCGCAAAAGAAGTAAGGCGCACCCAATCTGTAATCTAAAATCTATAATCTGTAATTTCTGATGGATTTAGAATTCAATAAGAACGAGGATCAGCTCAAGCAACTCTGCTTTCAGCTTAAAACGAAAGCAAAGAAAACCATGTTGGGAGGTGGGGAGAAAAAAATAGACGAGCAACACCAAAAAGGAAAACTTACGGCCCGCGAGCGCATCGAATACTTGACCGACAAAGGTTCTGAGTTTTTAGAGGTTGCACTCTTTGCTGGTGACGGCATGTACAAGGAGCAAGGGGGATGCCCTTCGGGTGGTGTGATAACAGGCATCGGTTTTGTCAAAGGCAGGCAATGTGTGATTGTGGCAAACGATGCCACAGTAAAAGCCGGAGCTTGGTTTCCAATTACGGCAAAAAAGAACCTGCGGGCACAAGAGATAGCAATTGAAAACCGGTTGCCGATTATTTATCTAGTTGACAGCGCAGGTGTCTTCCTGCCGATGCAAGACGAAATTTTTCCGGATAAAGAACATTTTGGAAGACAGTTTCGCAACAATGCCAAGATGAGTAGCATGGGCATTGTGCAGGTGGCAGCCATCATGGGCAGTTGCGTGGCTGGTGGCGCTTATTTACCGATTATGTCTGACGAGGCCATGATTGTAGATAAAACGGGCTCTATCTTTTTGGCGGGATCGTACTTGGTGAAAGCTGCGATTGGCGAAGAAATCGACAACGAAACACTGGGCGGGGCAACTACGCACTGCGAAATCTCGGGCGTCACGGATAACAAGTTTCCCAACGACCAGGCGTGTCTCGATCACATCCGCGATTTGTTTGACAAGATTGGCGACTACGAAAAGGCGGGTTTCAATCGCGAAAATCCCAGCTTGCCGAAAGAAAAGCAAGAAGAGATTTATGGATTGTTGCCAGCCGATCGTACCAAACCGTATGATATGGTTGAAATAATCAAGCGTTTGGTGGATGGATCTGAGTTTGACGAGTACAAAGCCCTTTATGGTAAAACAATTGTATGTGGTTTTGCCCGGATTGATGGTTGGGCTGTGGGCATTGTAGCGAACCAACGCAAGGTGGTGAAGACAAAGAAAGGTGAGATGCAGATGGGTGGCGTCATTTATTCAGATGCAGCAGACAAAGCTGCGCGCTTCATCATGAATTGCAACCAGCGTAAAGTTCCATTGATTTTTTTGCAAGATGTAAGTGGTTTTATGGTGGGTAGTAAGGCCGAGCACGGTGGAATCATCAAAGATGGTGCTAAAATGGTGAATGCCATGGCCAATTCAACGGTTCCGAAGTTTACGTTCATCATCGGTAACTCGTATGGAGCTGGCAACTATGCGATGTGCGGTAAAGCCTACGATCCGCGATTGATTTATGCTTGGCCTACGGCTCAAATAGCAGTGATGAGCGGGAACTCTGCCGCAAAAACATTGTTGCAGATAAAGGTGAGTTCAATGAAAGCGCAAGGAAAAACACTGACTAAAGAAGAGGAGGACGTGCTTTTAAAAGAGATTACCGATAGGTATAACGAGCAGCTTAGTCCGTATTATGCAGCTTCGCGCCTTTGGGTGGATGGCGTCATCGATCCATTGGACACCCGGAAAGTAGTATCGATGGGCATTGAAGCTGCCAATCATGCGGAGGTTGAGAAGTTTAATGTTGGGGTAATTCAAACATAGCTAATTTGCTGATTAGCTAATTTTGACAATGTTGGCCTATCAATTAGCTCATCAACGAATTAGCGCATTAACGAATTAGTACTAGATGCAAGAGAGTGAATTAAAAGCGTTGGTATCGTTGCTCGATGATGAGGACAAGCAAATCAGTTCTCACGTGGAGGAAAAAATCTTGTCGATTGGCAAAGATGTCATTCCTTTTTTGGAGCGCGAATGGGAGAGTAACCTGAACCCTACGGTGCAATCGCGAATTGAATCACTCATCCATACGTTGCAGTATGAGTTGTTGCGCGAGCGGCTGAAACAATGGCACCAAAGCTCCGATCGCGACCTGCTCACCGGCATGTGGCTCATTGCCACCTTTCAATATCCCGATCTCGAATTGGAAAAACTGCGCCAAGATTTAGAGCAAATTTACTACGACACATGGTTGGAGTTTCGGCCCGACTTATACGCCTTTGATCAAGTGAAAGTGATCAACAGTGTTTTTTTCAACAAGCTGAAATTTGGTGCCAACTCAAAAAACTTTCATTCCCCGGGCAATTCCATGATTAATGTAGTGTTGGAATCGCGCAGGGGCAACCCCATTACATTGTGTGTGATTTACATGTTGGTAGCCCAAAAGCTCAAGTTGCCCATCCATGGGGTCAACTTACCCAACCTATTCATCTTAACGTACAAAGACGACAACCATCAGTTTTATATCAATACGTTCAATCGCGGGCTTATTTTCAGCAAGCAAGACATCGAAAACTACATCAACGAGCTGCACCTCGTGCCGCAAAAATCTTTCTTCGAACCTTGCGATTCGCTGGAGATTGTGAGGCGTGCGCTTAGGAATTTGGTGATGTCTTTTGAGAAGATGGGTGAACACGCCAAAGCCGAAGAAGTGAAACTTTTATTGGTAGAGATTTCGGATGGCGGGGACTTAGGGGTATAAATCGATTGCAATAATTGCTAACTTTGTTAATATGCACGACAACCTCATCATTATGGGCATTAACGCTCCCAAAGAGCATCAAGCTGTCATTACCAGACTTATCCATGGGCTGGCTGATTTGTATATCAAAGACAAAACAACTTTTTTTCCCTATCCGGAGACCATGATTGATGAGGGGCAAACCAGTCCTGCACCTGATATTTTGCTTTACGATCACAAGGAAGAAAAAACAGTTTTGCTGATTGAAGTAACACACACCGCGGGTGTAAAAAAAGATTGTAGCAAAGTGCGTACGTTGATGAATGACTATGATGTGAACGAAGGTTTTGTTTACGACTATAAGAAGGGCGACTGGTTTAAGATTGATGGTGAACAAATCGAAAAATCGTCCCATTCAAAAGTCTTGAAACTTGATTTGGCCGATTTCCTCAAATCTTGATTGGCTTTTACTTTTTCTTAATAGTACAGCCCACCGCGCGGTTGTTGTTCACATCAATTTTTGTCCCGCTCAAAACGCGATCAATAGCATCTTTTAAAAATGATTGTTTCACAGCTGAGGCAACCTGTGGATTGTCATCGATGGCACCACTGTATTGCAGGATCAATTTGTCCGCTTCCTTTTTGAGTAAAAATGCTTCCGGAGATTTTCTGGCACCCACAATATCCATTGCTTGTTGTGCTTTGTCGGCCAAATACGGTATACCTAAATCCGCATTATGGATGGCCATCTTTTCAATGCTTTCTTGCGGGTCTTGGTTGGAGTTGACCAATACAAACTGAACCTTACCTTGGTAGGCTGCTATCATTTCTTTGATGCGTGTTTTGTAATAGTTATCGAACGGGCATTCATTGCTGGTAAAGATCACAACTACCGGCACGGTGTATTGCGCAAGCGAAACAGTTTCGTTGGTGTAAGCATTTGGCAGGCTTACAGTTTCTAAGCCCTGCCCGCACAACTGAAGTGATAGTAATAAAAGGGCGCAAAATAGAAAAGTCTTCATGGTCAGTTTTTTTTGGTGTACACTAGCACAAACTCTTTGTCCACAACATATGCTAAATGTACCATTTGTTTTTCAAACCTGCTGATTGTCCCGGTTAGGCCACCCGCTTCTTGCAATTCAAAAGGCGCAATATTGAGTTGGTTGGAAAAATGAAGCCCTTTCTTACCATCGATTTTGTAGAGCGCTTCTTTGGCACACCAATACACGCAATGCTTTGTAAGGTTATTGCCCGCATCTTGCAGCTCGGTGGGCGACAACACGCGCGGGGCGATATGCAACAATTTCTCCTTTGGCTGCTCGAGGTCGATGCCTACCGGGTGATTGATGCTGATTTGCGCTGCCACAAACGGATAGGAATGGCTCAGCGAGACGTGGAAAGAACTCTCCCGTAAAAACGGTTTTCCGTATTCGTCTTTGTGCACACCCATGTAGGCTTCGCCCATGGCTTCGGCCAAGTACCTTAACAAGTTGCGGCCCGCCAACCACTCCAATCGTTTAGATTCGTTGATAATGTCACTTGGGCACTCTTCTTGCGCCCGAAAGGCCAATTCACTTTCCATTTCACCTACTTCCCATATCGCCCATCCTCCTTGGCCTTTTTCAATTTCTGTTTTTTTGATGGGCATTTGATTCGGTCAGTTTAAAGACTCATTTTTGTCGAGCAGGTAAAGTTACATTTTTATTCATGTTGCCCATTCAAGTAAAGAAACTCAATGCACTTACCGGTCACCGTGATTGCGTTTACACACTTGAGCCGACCCATGATGCTGGTAAGTTCTTTAGTGCAGCGGGTGATGGCATGGTAGTGCTTTGGGATTTAGAAAAACCAGATGAAGGGGAATTAATTGCACGGTTGAACAATTCAATTTATGCACTTCACTTGCTCCCCAACAATTTGTTGGTGGCAGGTCACAATTACGATGGCATTCACCTGCTGGATTGGCAACAAAAAAAAGAAGTGGCATCGCTGCGCCTTACAACGGCCGCTATTTTCGATATTAAAAGTGTAGGCAACGAATTGTGGATTGCAGAGGGTGATGGTGGCGTTACCGTAGTAGATTTGTCTTCACTCACGATCAAAACGAAAATTCATGCTTCTGAGAAAAGCGCTCGGGTGATAGCCGTTAACCCGGCAGCAGCCGAAGTGGCGGTAGGGTATAGCGATAACTTCATTCGTATTTTCGATGCTCATCACTACACATCAAAAAATGAATGGGAGGCACATACCAACTCGGTGTTTACACTGGCGTTCTTGTCCAATGGCCATTTGCTGAGCGGATCGCGCGATGCCCGCTTGAAGTTATGGAAGCAAGGCGATTGGAATTTGGAGACTGAAGTAGTGGCGCACTTGTTTGCCATTAACGACATTGCCCTGCACCCCAGCCTGCCGTACTTTGCTACCGCCAGCATGGATAAATCAATCAAGATTTGGGATGCCAACACATTGCAGTTGTTAAAAGTAATTGACAAAGCAAGGCATGCGGGGCACGGAACTTCCGTAAACAAACTTTGGTGGTCGGGTCACCGGCAGCAATTGGTAAGTGCCAGTGACGACCGCAGCATATCAGTTTGGGAAATTGAAGGGCTGCGCTAACAACTAATCCGTTATTTTTGTGTAAAGTCTAGAGAATTATGAGAATCATATTGTTGATGGTTGGGATACTGTTTTCTGTCCAAGCTTTCGCGCAAAGCGGCAAGAAGCAGGTGATGGTGATGGATATTAAGGATGAAATTGACCCGCGTATGCTCAGGTATGTCAAACTGGCCTTCGAGCATGCAGATAAGATAAAAGCCGATTACGTCATCATAGACATGGATACATATGGTGGAGTACTAACAGATGCCAAGGAGATTGTTGACGTTGTGATGGATTCTAAAAAACCTGTTTGGGTGTTTATCAATTCAGATGCAGCCTCTGCCGGGGCGTTGATCTCAATTGCTTGCGATAGTATCTACATGTCGCCTGGCGCAAGCATTGGTGCCGCCACCGTGGTGGAAGGCGATGGTAAACAAGCGCCCGACAAATACCAGTCATACATGCGGTCTATCATGCGCTCAACGGCAGAAGAAAATCATCGTGACCCGCGCATTGCCGAAGGCATGGTAGATGAGCGCGTGGTGATTGACAGCGTGAAGCAAGCCGGTAAAGTGATTACGTTCACCACCACAGAAGCCATTGCCCACGGCTATTGTGAAGCAAAGGTGGAGTCGATTGAAGAAATTTTGAAGCGCAACAAAATTGAGAACTACGAACTGCATCATTTCAAATTAGGTGCTACGGAAAAAATCATCGCGTTTTTTCTCAACCCATTCATCAGCGGTATTTTGATATTAGTGATCTTAGGAGGTATCTATTTTGAGTTGCAAACACCGGGTGTGGGCTTTCCCTTGTTTGCGGCCATCACCGCCTTGGTGCTGTACTTAGTCCCGTATTATCTAAACGGTTTGGCAGATTATTGGGAAATCATTGCGCTGTTTGTAGGGCTGTTGTTGATAATGGCCGAAATTTTTGTGATACCCGGATTTGGAATAGCGGGCGTAGCAGGCATCACGCTTACATTGGTTTCTTTGGTACTCATCATGCTCAATAACGATTTTTTCAATTTCGAGTTTGTACCGCTGGGCGATATTGTGCAGGCGAGTTTTGTGGCGGTGGCCGGGCTGGCAGGTGGTTTCTTGCTATTGATATTTGCCGGACCGAAGTTGCTGGAGTCGAAAGCATTTCAACGAATTGCCTTGAATGACGCGCAGAACAGTGCCGAGGGTTATACTGTAAATGCCAATGCACAGTCGATGCTCAACAAGAAGGGCGTTGCACACACGGTGTTAAGACCAAGTGGAAAAATATTGCTGGATGGCGAGGTGCTGGATGCGTTCACGCGGGGTGAGTTTATTGAAAAAGGTGAGGCAGTGGAAGTAATTGGCACCGAAGGGGTGACGTTGAGAGTTCGAAAAATCACTGAATAAACGAAGCCCTCACCCACAGTGATTCTGCAATGTTGCAGGGCTTCAATGCCCTCTCCCGAGGGAGAGGGCAGTACAAGTCGGCAAGCAATGACGGATTTTTTGGGTGGGGGTATAAATTTCTGCAAAAAAATAGATTAGATGTCGAAAAAAATATTGGGAGTTATTCCCGCACGTTATGCTTCCAGCCGTTTGCCGGGAAAGCCATTGGTTGATTTGGGTGGCCAGTCTATGATTGAGCGGGTGTACAAACAGGCGGTATTGTCAAAAGCGCTGGCAAAAGTGGTGGTGGCCACTGATCACCATCAGATTTTTGAACATGTAAAAAGTTTTGGTGGCCATGTATGCATGACTTCAGACAATCATCCCAGTGGCACCGACCGTTGCTATGAAGCGTTTGCATTGGAGCGTGAATCGTTTGACTACATCATCAACATACAAGGCGATGAACCGTTTATCGAACCAACTCAAATTGATTTGTTGGCGGCACAGCTAGATGGATATACCCAGTTGGCCACGTTGATTAAGAAAATTGACACCGAAGACCAACTCTACAGTATTGGCGAAGTGAAGGTGACCTTCAACAGAAATTTTGAAGCGCTGTACTTCAGCCGCGCGGTGATACCGTATTTGCACAAGGTAGAGCAGAAAGACTGGCTTACGAGCTACGCGTTTTACAAACACGTAGGCATGTACGCCTATCGAGCCGATGTGTTGAAGGCCATCACTGAATTGAAACTATCTGCGTTAGAGAAGGCCGAATCATTGGAGCAATTGCGCTGGATGGAAAACGGCTTCACCGTTAAGGTGGCTGTGACCGATGTAGAAACGATGTGCGTAGATACGCCCGAGGATTTGGAGAAGGCGAGGAGGATTATTGGTCAATTCTGATCGGGAGCGAAGAATCTTGATTTTATTCTGAACGCAGTGTCAAAGTGCAGGTCGATTAACTAGAAGAGATACATTTGAATTTGCTGCTCAGCATTTCATCGAATATGAGATCAAAACCTACGGTTAAGATTCTGAAAGGAAATGACCTTTAGGGATAGGTGGATGATTATTGCTTCGTTCAAACAGTTTACGATTTTTTCAATACTTCTATAAAGTCACGCAACGACCTGATGACGGACTCGAAGTCATTCGTTATTTTTATGTTTGACTTTTGAATTATCTGCTCGGCAGTAAAAAATTGATTGATCAAATTTCCGTAAACAGGTTGTTGTACTTCATGAGCGAACTTTTTTAAATCAATGCTTATCGTAGACGCCTGTTTGTGGTATAAATAGGTTTTAGATTGTATCATTATTTGATTTCTAAAGTAGTTCGCAGTTTCATTTTGTTGTTCATACAAATGTTGAAGATCAGGCAGTTTGCTCTCATACACATTGTAAATTTTTCTTTGAATAGAATCGGGTAGTTTAATTAATATTCCACTATTTATTGCCGACAAATAAGCTGGGGAATTTCGGTCAAACAATCCAAATTCTTTGCCAATAAGCAATTGGTAAAACCACAAAAGTTCCGATTCACCAATGTTTTCCACATCACGTTGTATACGAAGAGAATCGAGATTTTGAAGCCAATTGTTTGTTCCCTTTAAATCAGATTGTAGGTGAGCTTTTTCCAATTCGGCATCTCGTATAAGAGATTCTGCCAGTTCAATCAGCTCTTGCTTTTGTCTGTTCTCTTCTCGCCACTGCTCAAACAAAAAGGAAATAGTAATACCGATAAAAATAATTACAATTTCAACGAAGTAAGTCAGCAACCGATGATAGATGTTTTTGAAATTTTGTCTATTGAATAGTCTCATAAAAAAGCCTATAGTGATTCACAACTTTTTCAGCATGTCAAATCAAGATTAAACCATCCCTTGATTGTCAATGAGATATCCAGTATCCGTCAGACGGGTAAATGGAAATGCCCGTTGTTTTATGAATCTCACCAAGTTTATAGTCAAAGTCCACGCTAGCCACGAATATCAGCATAATTTTATTTTCATTTGATTATTTAAGTGAAATGCCGATGGTTCAATTTACTTTCCCACCACAATCGGGGCGGCCAGGCAACTATCGGGTATGGCAAACGCATCTACCAGCGGTACCGCCTCTTGCCGGATGTCCCAACACAATTGGTTCATCAACTTGCGGATGGCTTTGGTTTTCACGCCTTCCATGTAGCCTTGCTCCAGGTACCAGCCCTTGTTCTTGTCAATCTGCGAAAGCGCAAAGAGGTCGCAGAGTTTTTTCAAGATGGCTTTGCACCCCGCATCGGTTGTTTGGTTTACTTGTTCAATAAACTTCTCCAACACCATCCGCTCAATGTATGCAAACCCTACTTGCACGAGGTGGTGTTGCGCCACGTTAAAGGCATCAAAAGAATCCATCCCTTCGCTGATGTGGCGCTTCAAACGTTTGGCGGCAGAGGTTAAAATATCTCGCTCGCGGTATTTAAAGGCATCCAGTTGAAACGTGGGGTCGAGCAAATGTTCTTCGTCCGTATTCCGCACGGTAATGGGGTTAAGTTCGCTGATGGACGTAGCGGCTTGTTCGGCCACATAGCCGAGTATTCCAAAAAAATCCATTCGCGCAAACTCTTGCTTAAATTCTGTGAGGCGGCTTTTGGCCACCAACTGCATCAGCACGGTGTTGTCTCCTTCAAAAGTTGTGTAGATGTCGGTATCGTTTTTCAAGTCATCGATGCGGTTTTCAGAAAGATAGCCCTTGCCACCACAGCTCTCGCGACATTCTTGTAAGGTGGCGGTGGTGTTCCAGGTCGCAAATGCTTTGAGTCCGGCAGCGAGTGCTTCAATTTCTTGCATCTCTTCTTCCGTGCGGTTGATGAACCTGTCGGTAAGGTATTGCAGAGAGAAGTGCAGCGCGTATGCATTCGCCAACAAAGGCATCAGTCTGCGCTGGTGTGTGCGGTAGTTTAGAATGGGCACTTCGGGCGCACCCTCCGGCCCAAACTGCTTGCGCTGATCACTGTATTTGATGGCAATGGTGAGTCCGGATTTCACTGCGCTCAATCCCGAGCGCGGAATGCCAATGCGGCCACCCACCAACGTACCCAGCATGGTAAAGAACCTGCGGTTGTCGCTAGCGATGGGGCTGGTAAATTTTCCGTCATCGGTAATGCCCGCGAAGCGATCCAATAAATTTTCAACCGGTACAATTACATTCTTAAACTCAATCTTGCCATTGTCTACACCGTTCAATCCCATCTTTCGGCCGCAGTCTTCAATGGTGATGCCCGGCATCGTATTTCCTTTTTTATCGCGCAATGGCACCACCACGGCACTCACGCCATAGTCTTTTCCGTCAATGATCAACTTCACAAACACGGTAGCCATTTGGCCATGCTTCGCTGCGTTGCCGATGTAATCTTTTTTCGCGAAAGCATGTGGCGTATTGATCACCAACGTTTTGGTGGCGTGTTGATAAGTAGCGGTAGTTTCAATTCCTTTCACGTTGCTGCCATGGTGTGTTTCCGTCATGGCAAAGCAACCGGGCAAATCCAATGTGCCGATGTCTTTCAAATATTTTTTGTGGTGTTTCTCTGTTCCCAAAAAGTAAACGCTCATGCCCCACAAACCAAATTGCACACCAAATTTGATCACCATGCTCAAATCGTGGTAGCTCAAGGTTTCCATAATGGCAAAGTAGGCTGCCATGTCGCCTTGGCCTCCATATTCTTTTGGGTAGGCCATCGCACCAAATCCCTGCCCTGCCAGCAATCGGCACCAGTCGAGCACGCGCTCGCGGTAAGCGTCTAAGTTGCTTGGGTCAACGTATTGAAATTCGGGATCGGTAATGATGGTTTTTACTTTGCGGATGGTGGCTGCGTTTTTTCCATCCAGCAAACGCGTCATGGCGTTTACATCAAATGTTTTCTGTGTGGTCTGCTGGTGCGTAACAGTTGATCTTCCTCCGGATTGAAAGTTGAAAGTAGCCTCGTGGCTGATGAACCCCAGCGTGGCTTCGATATTGGCCAAGCTTGGTTTTGCTTTCAGTACTTCAACAGGAACATTGCCGCCCTTCAATTCCACTAGCTTGATGCCGATGTCGACCAACGTTTTGCCGATGGTAAGCTCGGCTGCATTTTTGATTTCATCTTTCCACTCCATCAGTTCATCGGCCGTGGGCGGAGCGGCAGGGTTTAATTGTGATACCAAAAAATCATGTTCGCTTTTGGTCAGCCAACCTTGGCTGTTGATCAAACCCTCAATGGTTGCGATTTCGCTTGGGGTGAGGATGGCGTCTGACCAAACCGTATAAAACAACGGCAAGAAGACGTGCAGCGATGGGTTGGCTTGTAAGTAGGGTGAGTGGAGCATGGTATTTTGTTTTGATTTAGCAAGATACCAAATCAGATTCACACGCTGAGCGATATGTAGCGGACCTATTTCGGTAAACTCAACCGAATTAAATTCAATACCGCGATGCTCGCCATTCTGATGTTGATGGCGCGGTCTTGCGACAATTGCAGTTTTTTGGTTACAGTTTGGTGTTTGTCAGAATAGGCAATCCATACCAAACCCACAGGCTTTTCGGGCGTGGCGCCCCCCGGCCCGGCAATGCCGCTGGTGGCCACGCCAATGTCGGTGTTGAATTTTGCACGCACAATGTTGGCCATCTCTACAATAGTGGGTTCGCTCACGGCTCCGTGTTTTTCCAGCACTTCGGGCTTTACACCTAGTTGCCGCATTTTTACTTCGTACGCGTAGGGAATCATGGTGCCTAAAAAATAATCAGAGCAGCCGGACACGCTGGTAATCAAATGGGACAAATATCCGCCCGTACAACTTTCAGCAATCGAGAGGGTAACTTTTCGTTCGCGTAGCATTTTGCCGATCGCTACTTCAATCGGCTCGTCTCCATATCCATACACATACTCGCCAGCCAAAGGCAGGAGGGCATCACTCAATTCATCAATTTCTTTTTGCAGGTCAGCAGTTGAGCTGCCGAAACCTGTAAGGCGCAGCTTTACTTCACCCAAGCTGGGCAGGTAGGCGAGTTTGATGTGTGGTGGCAATGATTTTTCCCAAACCGCAATCTTATCTGCCAAAAAAGATTCGCCAATGCCAATGGTGCGAATGACTTTGTGGTAGATCACCGGTGTTTTAAATTTTTCTTTCAACTTCGGAATCACCCGCTCGGTCATCATCTTTTTCATTTCGTGCGGTACGCCCGGCATCGACATAAAAACTTTGTTGTTGCGCTCAAACCACATGCCTGGTGCAGTGCCAATGGGATTGGTTATTTTGGTACAACAGCTGGGCAGAGCGGCTTGCTGGCGGTTGAGTTCGGTCATCTCTCGACCGCGACTTTTGAAAAATGCAGTGATTTCGGAAAGTGCCTCTTGGTGCATGACTAAATCGCAATTAAAATATTTTGCGAGCAAGGGTTTGGTCAAATCATCGCTGGTGGGGCCAAGGCCTCCGGTAATCAAAACGATGTCGGCACGTTTTTCCGCTTCTGCGAACGCGGTAAGTATTTCGGTTTCCTGATCGCCCACGGTGGTTTTGCGAATCACTTTGATGCCCACCTTGTCAAGTTCTATACTCATCCATTGCGAGTTGGTATCTACAATTTGGCCGTAGAGAATCTCATCACCAATGGTGAGCAATTCAGCTTTGATAATCTGTGTCATGGATTAGACGATTGAGTTCACAAACAAAAGCCAATGTCAGGTTGAGCTTGGCGAAACTGAGTAATTTGAATTTTTAAATCGACTTCGCCAGGCCCAGTCTGACAGTAGTTTTTGTTGTGCATAGTATCATTTAGTTAAGAACTGCGATGGAAACAAAAAGAATATTAAAGAACAGATACATGGCCAAGATGAAACCAAATCCGGTTTTGTTCAGGCGTTCGCTTGCCGATATCTTGCCTTTATCATGCAGGCGTATACAAATGGCCGACACCACGAGCATTGAAAAAATAGCCATGAATGTGAGCGTGTGCAATGTATCAACCAAAGTAAATGTTGATGACTCCGGCAAAATGGAATCGATAATATACTTGTTACCGACCGCTGCAAACAAACCACCCACGGGCAAGCCAAAGCGCGGGTCCAGCTCATGCGGTTTGGGTGCGAAACTCAAAAAGGCAATTAGGAATGAGATGTACATGCCCACAAAAATCTTCATGAACAAACCAATCGCATCGCGCTCAAGATCCATCTCAACCTGAAAAGACGAAAAAATTTGAGAACCATGCCCCGGCCTCGAATCGCCAAAACCGGTTTCATATTTCTTTAAGTGGGTAGACACCCGAAAGTTCTTAATCTTCCATCCATCGATGGCTTCTTCCGGATCGAACCTGCTGCCTGCTGTATCTGGCTTAAAAATTAAACTTGAAGTGTCGTATTGAGAGTTTTCTACGTGAATATTTAAGTGCTGGCTATCGAATGGAAAATCAGAGACATTCCATTTTTCTTTCATCACGGCTTTCATCTTCATCATTACCCACGCTTTGCCTTCAAGACTGTCTTTGATGGGAAATGCCTGTTCTACCGATTTTGAGTTGGGAATATCGAGCTGTTGTGTAAAATCAAGTTTCGGGTTACTGTACACAAACCAAATCCAAAAGCGCGCAGTGTATTCCTTTTCGTGAAAATTGATGTCGTGCACGCTGATAACGTACGAGCCAACCCGCACGGTATCGGGCTGTGCCCGGCAAATTGAGCTCGCCAGTAAAAAGCAAATCAAGCTAAGGAACTTTTTCATAGGGTAAGTAAAGGTAACATTTGGCAGCAAGAGCCCGAATGTTTATCTAAAATTGAGTAATTTTCAACTCAAATTAAAATCTTACTCCCATGTATTCTACTTTATTGTTACTTCACTCGCTGGTACGTTACTTCATTTTGATTTTCTTGATTTTGGTGATTGTTCGATCTTTCATCGGTGTTCGCAGTAAATCAGAGTTTACCAAGCGTGATGATCAATTGAGTCTGTGGCTTTTTATGTTCACCCATACACAACTGCTGTTTGGTTTGATTTTGTATTTCATAAGCCCTGCCGTGATTTTCAGCAAGGCAGCGATGGCCGAACGAATGACCCGCTATTGGTTGGTGGAACACAACACTGGTATGATTGGTGCGATTATCTTAATTACCTTGGCACGAATCACGATGAAGAAAATGAGCGACCCCTCTAAAAAATATATGCGATTGCTTACGTTCAATGCGCTGGCTCTGTTGATTATTGTGTTGATGATTGTTCAATCACAGCGCGGCTTCTTTTCTCTATCAATGTAAATTCAAATTCTGTACCTGCATCGATCTAACATACCAACTTGAATGAAACAAACCTTTTTTCTTTTTTTCTGTCTATCGTTATCCAATCTCTTTGCCCAAGAAATCAGCCCTCGTTATGAGTTGGTGAAACTCAACGACAATGTGAACTCGCGCTACAACGAGGTGTCTCCAGTGGTATCGCCCGATGGCAAGAGCTTGTATTTTTTTGTTGCCAACCATCCTGAAAATACGTTTGGAAAAGAAGGCAGCCAGGATATTTGGGTTTCCAGCCTTGATGACAAAGGTCAGTGGACAAAGGCGACACACCTGGGTGCACCGTTCAACCAAAATCGTTTCAATCAAGTATTTAACTTCTTGCCCGATGGTTCTTTGTTTGTGCGAGGAGGGCGCGCCAAAAACTCAAAAGGATTTTCTGTGGTATCTCCGGGCGGCAGTTGGAACGAACTGAAAGTGACAGACTTTGAAATCATGGACAAAGGTGTTTTCAATGGCGGTACGCTATCGGCCGATGGCAGGCAAATGATTCTTTATTTCGCAGAGAAAGAAAAGGAAAAGTTCAGCGACTTGTATTTGTCTTCAAAGCAACCCGATGGACATTTTTCAAAGCCAGTTAAACTTAAAATCAGCAGCATTGCAGATGATTATGCACCGTTTATCGCACCCGATCAAAAGACATTATACTTCGCCAGCAACCGTTTTACAAAAGACCGTGTGGGTGCCAGTGACATTTATAAAGTAACGCGGCTGGATGACAGTTGGGCAAACTGGAGTGAGCCCGTCAATTTGGGGCGTGCCATCAACACACCTTCAGAAGATGCCTATTTTTCGATTGATGAACATGGAAATATTTTCACCGCCCGTGCGGGCAATGTGGTAGATGGTGGCAACTTTGATTTGCTGGTGCTAAAACCACGTAATATCAGAATTACCCTGGCCGGCAACGTGTTCAGTCAAAAAACACAACAACCTTTGGTGGCCGCCTTGGAAGTCAAGATCAAAGATCAGAAACCTACCAACCTAAAATCTACCCCTGCGGGAAAGTTTGAAACCAAAATACCCGAGACCAACCTCTACACGCTTACGGCAGCAGCTACGGGCTATTTGCCTTTTACACAAGATTACAAAGTGCCCAAGATCAACCGAGATACCACGTTGCATGTAGATGTTTACCTCACGCCCATTGCCAAGCAACTTGTGTTGGCCGGTGATGTGATGGACAAAAAAACAAATGCCAACGTGCTCAATAGCAAGTTGGGTATCATGCTCAAGAGTGATCGCTCGGTTGATTTCAAACTCAACCCTACCAATGGAAAGTACCAACAAGAAATTCCGGGGCTTGGGTGGTATTTGTTTACCGCGTCTGCAGAAGGGTATTTAAATACTACAGACAGCGTTCAGGTGGACAATTTGGAAATAACACCGGTGGTGAAAAATATTTTTCTCACACCCATTGAAGTGGGCATTACCGTGCGGCTTAAAAATATTTACTTCGATTTTGACCGTACTACGCTAAAGCCTGAGTCGTTTGTTGAACTGAATAAAGTGGTAGACTTCCTCAGCCAAAATCCAAAAGTTTCGATTGAGATTGCAGGGCACACGGATGCAAAAGGTTCCGACACTTACAATGAAAATCTTTCGCAAGGCAGGTCGCAATCGGTAGTCGATTATTTGGTGAGCCAAGGCATTGACCGCGGGCGTTTGCAAGCACATGGTTATGGCGAAAGCAAGCCAATTGATAGCAACGAAACCGAAGAGGGGAGAGCGAACAACAGACGAGTGGAGTTTACGGTGTTGAAGATGTAGTTCTTTGACTTCAGTTTTCCGTTGCTTCGTTTAAGATTTTGCTCACCTCTTCTTTGTCTTGCTCAAAAATATGCAGCCGCACACCGGGGAAGATATCGTTTCGCAGCGGGTAAAGGCCGGTAAAATTCTCTTCCGTTAAAAAACACGGGATTCCATAGGCATCGAGTTTTGTCTTGGCTAAGTTGGCTACTATCACGTTATCATAGGCTTGATAAACAATGATTTTCTCTGATGCTTCCATTGCTACAAGTTAAGAAAAGATGCGTTTTCGATTTAAAAAAATCGGCTCACATAAGCCAAAAAATGCGTTAGGCGCATCATAATTATTGATTAACTTTGCCAGGCTGTATGAATCGTATTGTCTTGTTGTGCGGTGTTGTGTTGATGTTTGGTTTAGCTACTGAAGGCTTTTCCCAGCAAAAACGAAGGGTTATACAGTTGTCGGGCATCGTGCGCGACTCCTCTGAACTACTCGTTGGTGCGCACGTCTATGTGCCCAAAGCGGGTAGGGGCGATATTACCAACGTCTATGGTTTTTTCTCCATGCCAGTATTGGTAGGCGACAGCGTGGTGATCAGTATGGTTGGTTATCACCGCACCCACTACATTGTGCCTGATGCGGCATCTGACCAACTAACGATTTTGATTGAACTGACCCAAGATGTAACCATGTTGAATAGTGTGATTGTTGGTTTCCCCACTGAAGAATTATTCAAAGAGGCGGTGTTGGCCATGAACTTGCCTACGGACAATCGCGGCTTAGACCAAAAAGCCCTCAATGCCGAATTGCTAGCCCTGATGGCCCGTTCGGCCCCAATGGATGGCAACGCCAATTACAAGTACTACATTGATCAATGGTCGCAATCTGCTGGAAATAGCTTTAGACCTGTTTACAATCCTTTTTTGGATCCCCTCAACTGGGCGCGGTTTATCAAGGGCTTCTCCAACAAAAAGAAAAAGAAATAGCCGCAGTTTTAATAGGTTTTCTTATTATTGCGGCCTGAAATTTTGATTTTCGAGGTGTAGCGTCCCGCTAAAAGCGGGATTAGCGCATCACGAAAAACATCGAGGTGTAGCGCAGCCCGGTTAGCGCATCACGTTAGGGACGTGGAGGCCGGAGGTTCGAATCCTCTCACCTCGACAAAGCCTCACAAGTTAAGTGAGGCTTTGTCTTTATATGGCGTTCACAGTTTATGCCTTGTTTAGCAAATCGACTCGAAAATTTTACCGCGGCCAAACCGATGATTTCAATTTGCGTCTTTCACGGCATAATGCAGGTATCGTCAACTCAACAAAAAACGGTGTGCCTTGGGTGAGCATATGGACTTTAAATGTTGACACCAGAACGGAGGCATTGGCGCTCGAGCGTAGAATAAAAAAGCGCGGTATTTCTCGCTATCTAAATGACATCGGATTTGTGGTTCAAATCGGGGTGTAGCATCCGGCAGGATTTGGGACGTGGAGGCCGACTCGCTTCGGGCTGGGTCATCTTTGCAAAACCTCACTTATTTGTGGGACTTTGTTGTTTTATCATGGCGTTTTCTATTTATGTCTTGTTTAGTAAGTCAGCCTACAAATTCTGAAGTGGCCAGACGGATTATTTGACCTGATTTACCAACAGTTTTTTTATCTTTAAACAAGAAAACTTCTTTGACTATGAAAAAGGCATTTTTCCTGTTGTGTATTTGCTCAATTGTTTTGATCGCGATTCGGTGCTCCCGAATCACTAAACAGGACATTGAACAGCGAATTTTTGCCTACCTCGAGGCCTTTGCAAAGGATTTAAATGCGAGCGAGGAGAAGGCGCTCGGTCATTTTCGGGTTAGTAAGAGCAAAGAGGCGATAGAAAAGGCAATTAAGATACTTCAGAATTCTAATCAGGAAAATCAAAATATTAGATGTGTCACGAACTTCAACAAATCAAAAATTGAATTTGGCGTGAATGATTGGAAAGTAACGGTGCCTGTGGAAATTATGAGTCTGTCATCGAGTTATCCTCGTATAGCTAAATCTGAATTCACAATGTGGCTTACCCCCGTGCAAAAAAGTTTTGCCATTTCCGAATTTGATGCAGAAGAATTGTACGGCACATATCGCTCAATTTCTTTTGAGTTGGAAAATCAAAAAAATTATGAAATAGCTGTGGCAAAAAAAGAAAGATTTTTTCAACGAGCAATAGAGCTGCAGCAAAGTTATGATTCAGTGATTTGGTTTACACAGTATAGAGATTCCACATACTACTATGTTGTTAATGGTTCATTTAATAACTTTTTCTTGAACGATAAGGCGAAGCGACCAGAAGTTTCAATGGGATTGGTAAGTGAATCCGGTCGAATCATAGTGCCCGCGGAATACGATTTGGTTGGCACTATTGGCTTCGAATTGCCAGGTGTGTTGGAAGTAAAGAAGAATAATAAGGTCGGGTTGTTTAGCATTGAAGGAAAAGAATTGTTGTCAGCGCAATTTGATGTTTTGGTGCCATATCAAGCTGAAGGCATTAGTTTTTTGTTTCGTAGAGATACAGTACTAGGACGGATTAACAAGAATTATGAAATTCAAGAAGGACTGCAAACAAATGAACAGAGATATCTTGCTGAATTTCAATATTTATCAAAGCCTTTAACTATCGATAAGAATAGCACCACAATGACCGAAGTGTTGTCAAAAAGTCACCTAGGTTTTGGAATAGTTATGCCATCCAATTATCTGGTTGCTGCTGGCACTTTAAAAGAAATAGAACCCTACATCTACTTAGGTGATGATGCATTAAGTTGGGGTGGCACTGAGTATATTAGGACTGAAGGCTCTTGGTTTGAGAAAGTTACAGAAAATATTTCTGCGATTTTTGTGAAAGTAAAGGAGAGTTACCTCGAAGGAAGAGAAGGCTTTTACGAATCTAACCAAATAACTTTTGTTGATGAAAAGAGTAATCCAATCCTAACGACTTCTACTAGGCGTGGAAGCGTTGAAATGACAGTGAAAGACAGTGTGTATCTTGAGGTGAAGACTTCATATCAGGTGGATAATCAGGCAGGTTATTGGCGAATGGGTGGTGGGAAGGAGTGGAATTTTCCTGACTACAAGTATTTTTATCTAGGAGAAACGAAGAAAGCATTGGAATCCAATCGTAGGTATCCATTTACGCAGTTTGTCAAACTAGACAGCTCTTATTTAAAAGGGCACTTTGGTTTCTGGGATAATGAAAAACAAGCGCCAGGAGTCAGCGATTTCGTTTCAATGGAATCGTTGACCAAAATGCGTAATGAGATACTAGCCTCTTATGGTTATATTTTCGCAGATGAGAATACTTCAAAGGAGTTTGAGTATTTTGAATGGTATAAACCGATTTCGGGCCGATATCAGGAAGTGAAAATGAATATGACCAAGGTTGACTTATACAATCTGGCTTTTTTAGAGAGAATGATTGGCACATTGAATGCTGAGACTTCACTGTGAAACAGCGAGTGGGGAAATTCATTCAAGCACTTTTGTTGTTCACTACATTGTCGCTGGTTGTATCCCTTTCTATCAATGCGTTTACTTATGCCAATTTTGATTTTAAATACAGCTTCCTTCGGCTAAAGCAGGAAGCAATCACCACAGGCTGGTACCTGCCCGCGTATTATTCTCATGTTCTCATTGCAGGACTTATTTTATTAGCAGGTTTTTTTCAAGTCAATAGTCGGTTGAGCCTTGGAGGTCGCAGGCTCCATAGGGCAATCGGCTATGTGTATGCCTACGGTATCTTTTTTTTTGCCGCCCCCGGTGGCTTAGTAATGAGTTTTTTCATTGACAGAGGGCCAGTGGTTTTGTTAAGTTTTGTCCTTCAAACGATAGCTTGGGTTTGGTTTACTGCTGTTGCAGTCTATAAAGCAAAAATGAAAGACATATCGCGGCATCGCAAATGGATGCTAAGAAGTTATGCGATAACGTTTGCTGCAGTAAGTTTGAGAGTCTACACGTTTGTGTTTACGGGCTCGATAGATTTGATGCATCCCCTTTCTTACGGATTGATAGCCTGGGCAAGTTGGGTGGTGAATTTAATTGGTTTGGAAGTTTACTTTTACTTCAGAAATAACGACAGTGTGTTTCAAAGTACTTCAAAACGCTAAATTTTCTGATAGGGTTCTCATCCTCTGCACCCTCTCCGCATCCACTGTCCTCAATTTGTATTCACTTCCTTCATCTGAGCCCATTCCAGTAATCGCTCCATTTTTGTAAATCATTCCGCCCTCGCGGAAGGCGGTGGCAGAGAAATGGATTTCCCGGCAATTTGTTTTGCGTACTATTTCTTGCACAGTGTTTTCATTTACGCCAGATCCGGGCATGATGCCAATCCGGCCGTTTGCTTTTTCAATCAACTGCCCAATCAAGTCGGCACCTTGCAGCGCTTGTGGCTGTCGGCCGGAAGTCAGTATTCGATGAAATCCAATTTCAATGCAATCTTCTAATGCTTCAAACGGGTCGCGCGTCATGTCAAATGCACGGTGGCATGTCACTTTCAATGGTCGTGCAATGTCAATCAATTCTTTGCACCGCTTTTTATCGATGCGGCCTTCAGGTGTTAAAATTCCCAACACAATTCCATCTACGCTTATCTTTTGGCATTGGTAGATGTCGCGTTTCATGCTGTGGAATTCATAATTGGAATACAAAAAATCTCCACCTCGCGGACGGATCATCACATACACATCCATGCTGATATTTTGCCGGACGGCTTCAATAGTGCCGTAACTGGGTGTGGTGCCACCTTCTGCAGGGTTGTCGCAAAGTTCAATGCGATCCGCTCCGCCTTGCTGCGCGCGCAGGGCAGATTCAATGTTGTAAACGACTACTTCTAGTTTCATGTAAGATTCAATGATGACATTAATTTCAACCGCGACCGCTTTTTGCGGATTCAATCAGCCGTCCGATGTCTGGGCAATAGTTAAAAAATACTTTTCGAATCACTCAACGTATTGCCGCTTGGCTGATAGACGGCAAACGTAAATCCCTTCTGTAAACAAAAAGCTCCATAATTACCATTTTTATTCAGCGCCAAAAAACCAACTTGGATTTCTTTTGCCTTGGAAGGATTTTTTTGAATGATTCGCTCCACCGCTAGTTTACATGCCGCTTCGGGTGAATGGCCTTGCCGCATCAATTCCACCACCAAATGACAACCGACTATGCGAATCACTTCTTCGCCCACACCTGTCGAGGTGGCCGCGCCTACTTCGTTATCAACATACAAACCCGCACCGATGATGGGCGAATCTCCCACGCGGCCGCGCATCTTGTACGCCATACCACTAGTGGTGCAAGCACCCGATATATTTCCGTTTACATCCAACGCTAAAATCCCAATCGTATCATGGTTTTCGATGTTCGCAATGGGCTTGTACTTTTTTTCTTTCAGCCATTCTTTCCATGCTTTTTCTGATTCCTTGGTGAGCAGTTTTTCTTTCTTGAATCCATTCGCCAATGCAAATTGTTGCGCGCCTTCGCCCACCAACATTACGTGTGGTGTTTTCTCCATCACCAATCGCGCTACCGACACCGGATGTACGATGCCTTCCAAAAATGCTACTGACCCAATGTTTCCCTGCTCATCCATGATGCAGGCATCTAATGTTACGTGTCCATCGCGGTCGGGCAGGCCGCCCAATCCAACAGAAGTTTCTTTCGGATCTCCCTCTGGCACGCGCGCTCCGGCTTCCACTGCATCCAACGCTCGTCCTCCTTTTGATAAGATAGCCCACGCTGCTTCATTCGCTTTCAATCCGAAATTCCAAGTGGAGATAACGATAGGTTTTGTAGTGGCGCTTGTTGTGGTAAATGCTGAAGCGATAGGCAATGCCGCTGCAGCAGTGCTCAGTTGTATGAATTTTCTTCGCGTGGTTTTCATGTTTTAAAACTTGGGTGTTGGGACTTAGGATTTGAGTTGTTAGGTTCTGGTTAACTCACTTCAATGGCTTCTTTGATAACTGCACACGCTTTCCTGATTTCTTCTTCAGTAATTGTAAGGGGTGGCGCAATTCTAAAACTGTTGGGGTGTGATAGAAACCAATAGCAAATCACACCATGCTCCTTGGCGTATTGCACAATCCGATTTACCCGTTCGTCTGTATCGAAGTCAAAAGCAAACATCAACCCGATGCGCCTTATTTCCTTTACTTTTGGATGCTGCAACAAGTCTTCGATCAGTTTTCCTTTTACCTCCACATGTTCCAATAACTTCTCTTCTTCAATTACTTGCAGTGTTGCCAGTGCAGACGCACAACAAACCGGGTTACCGCCAAAGGTAGTGATGTGGCCGAGCATAGGATTGTGTGTGAGCTGCTGCATGTTTTCGTAGCTAGAGATAAAAGCCCCGATGGGTAAGCCTCCGCCAAATGCTTTTGCGATGGTAAGAATATCGGGCACTACTTCGAAATGCTGAAAGGCAAACAGCTTACCTGTGCGGCCCATGCCACACTGTATCTCATCAAAAATCAGCAACGCACCAACCTCATTGCATCTCTTTCTTACTGCTTGTAAATATTTTTTAGTCGGCACACGCACGCCTGCATCACCTTGTACCGTTTCCATAATTACGCACGCGGTTCGTTCGGTGATGTCGACCAAATCTTCTTCTTGATTGAAATGAATAAATCGAACATCGGGCAGTAAAGGTCTGAATGCTCGTTTCTTCACTTCATTTCCCGAAACGCTTAGCGACCCATGCGTGCTGCCATGGTAGGATTTTTTGCATGAAATGATTTCGGTTCGTCCCGTTACGCGCTTGGCCAATTTCAGTGCGGCTTCATTTGCTTCAGTGCCGGAGTTCACAAAGTAACTGCAATTCAATTGGGGCGGCAGTAAGCTGGCCAACTTCGCAGCCAACTGGTTGGGTGTAGATTGAATATACTCTCCATACACCATCACATGCAGGTGTTTATCTAATTGTGCTTTGATGGCCTCTACTACTTTAGGATGTCGATGCCCCACATTGCTCACGGCAATGCCAGAGATCATGTCTATATACGTTTTGCCATCGGGGCTATACAGGTAAACACCCTCGGCACGGTCCACCGATATTAGGAAAGGGTAGGGCGAAGTGGGTGCAAGCTGTTTTAGAAAAACTTCCTGTGAGGTCATCAGGTAAAGTTACCCCAGAATTTTGGCACTAAAAAAAGAAAGCCCCGACACATTGCTGTGCCGAGGCCTTACCAAACACCCTGCTTTAAATATCGTTATTCCGCGCTAGCTAACAAAATTTTGTTTTTGCTAGTGGTATTATTTTTTGCTGTACGGATGTAAGCAGGCGCATCTACTTCAGCCTGGGGCTTGTATTTTGGCTTCGCTTTTAAAAAGGCAAACATTGGCTGCTTGGGCTGCTTTGTTCTTCTTTTGGCCAGCACATCGCAAGCATGGGCGTTGCCTTTTATCTGCGTGCGATACTTTGCTTTATAGTGCTTTACCTTGGCCTTGTGAAAATTTTGCGCCTGCAGCGAGTTGGAGATCAGCACCCCAATCAAAATGACTACTACTAAAACTACTACCTGCCTCAGCCTGCTTTTCAAATTGATGTTCGATAATCCCTTCTGCGCATCCATAGTGTGACTGATTATGATACAAAGGTGCGCGATCAAGGCTGTCCGCGCCTTGCAAAAAACGCTGAAAAAGTACACCCGTGTCTTTAATTGGGGAGGTACCAATAGAGCTAAAAAACGGCCTTTTTGTTAAAAAAACCAGATCAAATGGCGAGCGCCAGGCTTAACTATTTTCGATTTTTAAGAAATCGATTACCTCTTTTCTTACATCTGTTTCTGAGAGATGCGCAGCATCTGCGGTGGTAATGGACTTAAACAAATCTGCGACCATTGATTTTTTAAAGCCCAATCGTTCGGCAAAGATCGTGGCTACCTCCAATTCTTCGTCTTCCACCACGCTGTCCAGTTGAATCATGTACACCATATGGTACACCCACTCGAGTTTCTCGATATCATCATTGGGTTGTTGAAATTTTTGGTGTGCCAGGTTGCGGCCAATCCGCTCGAGGTCGGCCGTGCTAATACCGAGTTGGATGCCCCACTTGAGCAAGCACCGCACATGGTGGCCGCTGATATGTTCCTGCTCAAAAAAAACCGAAAGCAGGTTGAAGTAGCTTTTCTTGATCAGGTCTTTTTCTTCCATGGGACGAATGTAAGCAAATAATTTAGCTGGCGTCACGGTGTTTTTTACAAAAAACTTGTGCGACATTAGGCTGAATGATAGCTTTCCTTTTTGTTTGTTTAAGGTGATGAAAAGGTTGATGTTCGCCATAATGATTTTGGCCAACTTTCCAGCGTGCGGCCAAGAGGGTTATATAAAACTTCTAAACGATTCCATTTTGCATGGATATTTGAGAAAGTACGTTTCATTTCAAGATAGCCACCAAGGATTTGAGCTATGGAAAACTAAAAAGGACAAGTCTCCTCGAAAAATACCAAAGGTTGATATTTCGGAATACGCGATTAAGAAAGATACTTTCAAAGTATTGCAGCAATTTAGGCCCTTTGACAATGAAAAAACCTATTTCGAACTGGTTGACGCATTGTTAAAATCCCGCGGAAAAGTGGATTTATATGTTATAACTCAAGTTAGCACTCGTGGTGGCGGGTACGTGAGTGGAGGTATATCGACTCCTACCATTACTACCGCGACAGAAATCTACGTTCTTGAAGATAAAAAATCGAATGTGTTAAGAGCTTTACCTTTAAGGAAAGAGAGTCTCAAAGAGGCCTTGAAGGAGTTTTTCCCAGAAGGGTACGTATCAAAATACGAAGAGGTTTACGGGCGGATCACTTTTAAGAACCTAGTCGATTTTGTTAAACTCTTTAATTCGAAATAGACCCGGGCAACCATTTTCGTGGCACGCCCAAATTTCAAAAAAAAGCCCCACCGTTTAGGGCAGGGCTTTCTGATAAAACTCCGTTGCAGCTTAAACTTTCGCCATGGCCTGTACTAAATCAATGAGCTTGTTAGAATAACCCCACTCATTGTCGTACCAGCTTACTACTTTCACAAACTTGTCGTTGAGGGCAATACCTGCCTTGGCATCAAAAATGGAGGTGCGTGCATCGCCTAAGAAATCTTGCGATACCACATCTTCTTCCGTATAGCCCAAAATACCTTTCAATTCCCCTTCGCTCGCTTCCTTCATGGCAGCCTTCACTTGCTCGTAAGTGGCAGGCTTGTCTAGGCGCACGGTCAAATCCACTACCGATACATCAGCTACTGGCACGCGGAATGACATACCAGTTAACTTGCCTTTCAATTCGGGCAACACCAAGCCTACTGCTTTGGCGGCACCGGTAGAAGAAGGGATAATGTTTTGATATGCGCCACGACCACCTCTCCAATCTTTTGCTGAAGGACCATCTACTGTTTTTTGTGTTGCCGTAACGGCATGCACGGTGCTCATCAACCCTTCTACAATACCAAACTTATCGTTCAATACTTTTGCAATAGGTGCCAAGCAGTTAGTAGTGCAAGAAGCATTAGAAACAATTGTATGCTGGGCAGTCAATTTCTTATGGTTCACGCCCATTACAAATGTGGGGGTATCGTCTTTCGCAGGTGCCGACATCACTACCTTTTTTGCTCCCGCGGCAATGTGTTTTTGGCAGTCGGCAATGGTCAAAAATAAACCGGTTGATTCAACTACAATTTCAGCACCTACTTCATTCCACTTCAAGTTTGCAGGGTCTTTCTCTGCTGTCACGCGGATGGTCTTTCCGTTTACTACCAAGTTCTTATCTTTTACTTCCACCGTGCCTTTGAAAGGGCCATGGGTAGAATCGTATTTAAGCATGTAGGCCATGTAGTCGGGCTCTACAATGTCATTGATGCCTACAATTTCTACGTCAGGTCGTTGAATGGCAGCGCGGAAGGCCAAGCGGCCGATGCGGCCAAAACCGTTGATTCCTATTTTTGTCATGGTATGATTTTTAAAATTTTGGTGGTCAAAAATAGACCACAACGCGGCCAAAACCAACGAAATGGGGCGGTAAATGGATGGATAACCCGAACTTTTTTATGGGCAACGTTTGCAATTCAGACGGCTGGATTTATCTTTGCGCCTCTTTAGAAGGAACGGCCCGTTCGTCTAGGGGTTAGGACATCAGATTTTCATTCTGGTAACAGGGGTTCGATTCCCCTACGGGCTACTCAAAATCAAAGCCATCTTGCAAAGGATGGCTTTTTTGTTTGCCCAGTTCACAATAAGAACCTCGGCATCCCAACCTTTAGTTCTTTAGACGAAGGGAGGAAGTCGCGAATTTTGACTTCATTCAAAACATTGAAATTGAACTGACAAGGTTAGTAGGTATGATTCAATATCGCTAAGGTTGAGTTTTCTCTTCTTGCACCCCAGCAATCAACAACCACAAGGCTAACCCCAACTCGCCAATAAAAATCGGCACTGCCAAATACACAAACAATGGGTTGGCAAAACCTTTGGACAGCAGCATGATAAAGGTATTGATAAGATAGCACAGTCCGGCAATGGTATACAAAACCCCCAGAAACCTGGGTATTAAATTCGAAACCATAATTAAGTAGCCAATAATGAGGCAATAAAATCCGAAGAATACCAGCGCGATGCCATACCCTTGAGCTTGCAAGTCCAGCGCATGCAACGATAGGGCCGCCAATTGTTCTTGCGAAAATGTATTCAGGTATGAATCGTTGCTCAGGTAAAGCAAAGGCGAAATTTGGTTTAATAGATTAGTTGCTATAATGGCGGTTTGTATCACCACAAATAGCAATGCCAAGCTAGCCAGCAATTTGTTCACCGATTTGAAAAGAGAATAGACTATCAATACACATGGCAACCCAAATACCAGATTAACCAAGTCCGCGGATATCCCCCAGCGAAATAACATTTCAGCATCACGTATATTCAACGCGGTGGCGATTGCATTGTCGCCTACACGCAGGGCCTGCCTTACGAAAACTTCCGAAAAAAGACCGCATACAATCACCAGCAAGTAAAAAAAGCCAGCAATGCGGGCAAGTTGTTTGTTTGTAAAGTTCATTACGATGTGGGGTTATGACGGTAAGACGACTCCCCCCAACCATTGTTACGGCCAAGGGTTAATAAAAATGCTGCATTCTCAACACCGTTACCGGATGGAAGAACGTAATCATCGGGTAGCGTTCCAGGTATTTGTCTTTTAGATGTTGAACGATCTTCAAGCAAATTTCTTCGCTGGTGATGATTTCGATGCGGATGTTCTCCCCATCCCACGGATTGTCGCGAACGGATGACTGACTACGACCCGTGACTTTGGAAACGGTGAATCCTTTGGCACCCAACGCCATAATGTCTTTCTCGATTACGTTCTCCAGCACTTCTTCTCCGATGATGGTAAGCAAATAGGCTTGTGTCATGGCATCAATTATTTTAATGATAAATCATTTCTGCGATTTGGT
This sequence comes from Bacteroidota bacterium, assembly GCA_018267275.1. GTDB lineage: Bacteria > Bacteroidota > Bacteroidia > Cytophagales > Cyclobacteriaceae > ELB16-189. The sequence continues at coordinate 214,822 of JAFDYV010000007.1, forward strand.
GATAGATGGGTATGCCCACAATAATGTTGAACGGGAATGTAATTGCCAAAGCGGACGTTAAGTAGTAAGATGGATTTGCTCCGGGCAATGCTACGCGGCACGCAGCAGGCGCAGCAATGTAAGAAGCGCTCGCAGCCAAAATTCCTAACACGGTGGCGCCACCCATGCCCAGGCCGGCCAACTGCCCAAGCGATATGCCTATGGTTGCGTGGATAATTGGGAAGATGATGCCGAAAGCCAATAAGAACACGCCCCCTTTTTTCAAGTCTGAAAGTTTGCGGCCCGCGACAAGGCCCGCTTCCAATAAAAACAGTGTGAGGATGCCCTTGAAAGGGACATCAAACAGTGGCGACACTTGTTCCCAACCGCCTTTACCTGCCAAGAAACCTATGACCAAAAAGCCCATCAGCAACAAGCTGCTTTTGCCGGCAAGTAATTCGCGGGCTACTTCTTTCACAGGGGTTTGCTCCACCACGCTGTCGGAGTTAATGCGCGCTAGGGTAATCCCGATGAGGATGGCAGGTATTTCCATCATGGCCAACATGCTGGGCATAAAACCTTCTACTTCTATTTTTAGGTTTTCGTGAAAAGCGAGTGCAGCACTGAACGTAACAGCTGAAACAGAACCATAATGTGCCGCCAACGCGGCCGCATCGGCTACGCTAAACTTACCCACTTTGCGCATAAGGCCATAGGTCCAAAGTGGAATGATGCAGCATAATGATACGGCACCAATGGCGGGGTAAATGACTTCGTCAAATGTGGCGAGTGAAAGTTTGTATCCACCCTTCATGCCGATGGCCACCAACAGATAGATCGTAAGTGAAGTGTAAAGTCCTTCCGGAAATTTTAAATCACTTTTTAAACGCGCAGCAGCAATGCCCAACAAAAAAGCGAGCACCATGGGCGATAATAAACTGGCGAGCATAGGCAGGTAGGTTTACAGCCGACAAAGTAGTGTAAATTAAATGTCATCTAAAAACATTCTGGTCAGATTGTGCCCTACGGCTTTTTTGGATTAAATTGAGATAAAAAGAAATTATACCACGTGACCGCTGTTCAACTGCATCAGGTAGCATATCGCTTTGGAAACCATTTTTCAATTGCGCCCCTGTCGATTGATTTTCCCCAAAACCAAATCACCGCGATTGCAGGCAAAAGTGGAAGCGGTAAGTCTACCCTTTTGAAGTTGATGAACGGCTTGTTGTTGCCCACCCAAGGCGAGGTGCGTGTGTTCGGTGAAGCATTAAATTACAGCAACATCCAAGCAATGCGATTGAAGTGCGGTTATATGGTGCAGGGCAGCGGATTGTTTCCCCATTTATCAGTGAACGAAAATATTTCAATTCCTGCAAGAATTGCCGGGCAGCCAATAGATTCTCAACGAGTCGAAGAACTGATGCAACTGGTTAGCTTGCCGCTGTCGTATCAAAATAAATATCCACACCAACTCTCGGGTGGCGAGCAACAGCGCGTAGCTATTTGCCGTGCGTTGTATTTAGATCCACCTTTGTTGCTGATGGACGAACCCTTCGGGGCACTGGACCCCATCACGCGAAGTGAGATACATGATGAAATGAAGAAGCTGCAACAACTGAAACCGCGTACAGTGGTGTTGGTAACGCACGATATGATGGAAGCACGCAGGCTGGCCGACCATTTACTGATTTTACAAGATGGACAAGTATTACAATTTGACGAGACGGAGAAAGTCTTTCAGTCGCCCGCGCACGAGTCGATTCGCAAAATGTTAAATGTTGCTGTGGCATGAGTTTAGAACCTATTTCAAAAATACTCTTGCCCTCTCAACCTGAGCAAGTCGAAGGCAGTTTTTATACTAACACAATGTTTCGCCATGCTCAACCTGACAATTACTCTTTTTTTAGGTGGCCTCCCATTGCAAGTTTATTAATTGTTCTTCTTTTGCAGGCAAGCGCTGTTGGCCAAACGATACACGTGGGTGCAAAGCATTTTACAGAAGGCTACATTTTAAGCGAAATCATTTCGCAGATTTTGGAAGCCGAAGGTTTTGACGTGAAAAGGCACTACAACCTGGGCGGTACCACGGTTTGTTTTGAAGCTTTGCGAAAAGGCGAAATTGATGTGTACCCCGAATACAGCGGCACACTGTCGGCAGAGATATTAAAGCAACCGCAACTTAGCTACGGGCAAGCGCAACATGAGTTGACAAAACGCTATCAACTTTCCGTTACACCGCCTTACGGTTTTAGCAATTCGTATGGCCTAGTAATGAGAAATACGTGGTACGAAAAAGGTATTTCTAAAATCAGTGACCTTAAAAATTTTCAGCAGCTGAGTTTTGGTATCAGCTACGAGTTATTAAAACGACAAGATGGCTGGGATAACTTAGCGAAACACTACCAACTCTCACAACAACCGGTGGGTCTCGAGCATGGGTTGGCTTATCAGGCATTGCAAGCGGACAAAATTGATGTAACGGATTGCTACACCACCGATGGAGAAATTCCGCAATACAAATTCTTGCTATTAGAAGATGATTTGCATTTCTTCCCCGATTATCAGGCTACTTCCTTATATCGTGCTTTGCTGGATGAGCGGGCCATTGCAGCCCTTAACAAGCTGTCGGGCAAAATCAGTGAGCAAAAAATGCAGCAGATGAATGCGCAAGTGTTGTTTGAGAAGAAGACTTTTGCCGAAGTCGCTGCAAGCTTTTTAAAGGAGCAAGGCATCACGATCAAAAACCAAAACCACCCATCTACAGATGCACAAGATTTAGTGCAAAAAGCCCTCCGCCATTTGTTGCTCACTTTCTCAGCGCTGATCCTTGCGATGTTGGTAGCTGTTCCGTTGGGCATTTACTTGTACTGGCACCCGCGGTTTGCATCGGGAGTGGTGTACATCACAGGCTTATTGCAAACCATTCCTTCCATTGCGTTGCTGGCCATTCTCTTACCTCTGTTTGGCATCGGCATCGTGCCTGCGGTGGTGGCGCTTTTTTTGTACGCGCTGTTGCCCATTTTGCGAAATACCATTGCCGGCTTGCAAGGCGTTGATCCATTGCTGAAACAAGTAGGCGAGGGCCTCGGCATGAGCCGCGTTCAAAAAATGAAATGGGTGGAGTTCCCGTTGGCGTTGCCGGTGGTGCTGGCGGGCATCCGCACGGCTGCTGTGATCAATGTGGGCACGGCTACGCTGGCAGCTTTTATTGGCGCAGGCGGTTTAGGCGAGTACATTGTTACCGGCTTGGCGCTCAACAATACGTCATTGATTTTGCGTGGAGCCATTCCCGCTGCGCTGTTGGCGTTAGTTGTCGAGTTTGGGTTTGAAATGGTGGAGAAGTTGGTGGTGAGGAAGGATTCTAAATCATCAAATAACTGAAAGTAGCCTTTTAAATCATTGAACAAACTCTCAGATATCATTCTATTTTCGTGCGCAGATTTATCTTTCGATTATCAATAAGCTAAAGGTAAACGATTTGTCGCTTGGGTATATGCTGACACCCTGATCGATATCAACCAAATTATTACCCCACGCAATAACAAAAGATTCAGTTGTGATTTCAAATACGCTTACTTGGAATTTTGAATCAGTAATTGGGATTATGACTGGAGCTAATTTAAATTCAGGTAGCTTGTCACCATGAGACGTTGTTAAGTCTTTTAGAAATAGCTTTTGTGGTTTTTCTAGTACAGGACGCTCGATTGACGAAATGATGTAATAATTTTGTTTAAGGATGTTTTTGCTATTGATAATCTGAATTTTCTCTTCAAGTTCATTGAGTCGATTAAATGAACTATTTATTCTTGGCAGGTTCCTTGAAACATCAGAAAAACTATTTTCGAGTTCTTTTGCATCGGATTTATTTTGGGTTATTATGTCTTGTAAACGTTTTAGTTCAGAATTTAATGAATCAGTTGACTTAATGATTTCTGCTCTCGCCTCTTTCTTTGCCTCCTCCAGCGTATTGTATCCGTAGAAAGCACCTACACTAACGAAAACAGCAAACATGGCGGCTTGAAACTGAATTTTATATTTTAACTCGAAGTATTTTGGATCAGAAAGCCCAACCGCGCCAACATTTTCACTTTTGTTTTTGATGAGCTGCCTCAAGTTCACCAAATTCCAGAAGGAAAAAACTATCAAAGTTGTAAGCAGTACGTAAAGAATGGCTGTCATTTGTTACCTAAAGCTAAGTTCGTAATTTCTTTTTAAATTGTTGCAATAATGAGGGAATAAGAGCTCGATGTTTTTTGAATTTTCCATAACAACTCTTGAATCAATACCCAATAATCTGTTCATCTACATAGCACCAGGCCCATTGCTCGCCCGGCTCGGCAGAGATGGCCACGTGGTGGTTTTCATGTTTGGCATGTTTGGATGCATGCCGGTTAGGCGAGGAGTCGCAGCACAAAGTAACACCGCAGGTTTGGCAGGTGCGCAAGTGCATCCACTCATCACCTGTCTTTATGCATTCTTCGCAGATATGCGCTTTTTCAGTTTTGATTTCTTGCTTGGTCCAAGCGAGCAGGTGTGAGCAGATTTCTTTTTTCATAAGTTATTTTTTTACCACAGAGAACACAGAGAGGCACAGAGGTTTGTTTTGCTTTTCATTATCGGTGCTTCTCAGTGTTCTCCGTGCCCTCTGTGGCTGATTAGTTTTTTCCGTTTGGATTTCTTGCTTGCTCCAGGCGAGCAGGTGTGAGCAGATTTCTTTTTTCATACGTTATTTTTTTACCACAGAGACCACGGAGAGGCACAGAGGTTTGTTTTGCTTTTTACTCTCAGTGCTTCTCAGCGTTCTCCAAGCCCTCTGTGGTTGATTAGTTTTTTCGGTTTTGATTTCTTGCTTGCTCCAAACGAGCAGGTGTGAGCAGATTTCTTTTTTCATACGTTATTTTTTAACCACAGAGGACACAGATAGGCACAGAGGTTTGTTTTGCTTTTCATTATCGGTGCTTCTCAGTGTTCTCCGTGCCCTCTATGGCTGATTAGTTTTTTCCGTTTGGATTTCTTGCTTGCTCCAAGCGAGCAGGTGTGAGCAGATTTCTTTTTTCATACGTTATTTTTTACCACAGAGAACACAGAGAGGCACATAGGTTTGTTTTGCTTTTCATTGTCGGTGCTTCTCAGTGTTCTGTGTGCCCTCTGTGATTGATTATTTTTTTCGGTTTTGATTTCTTGCTTGGTCCAAGCGAGCAGGTGTGAGCAGATTTCTTTTTTCATACGTTATTTTTTACCATAGAGAACACAGAGAGGCATAGAGGTTTGTTTTGCTTTTCATTATCGGTGCTTCTCAGTGTTCTCCGTGCCCTCTTTGGTTAATCACTAATTTTCTGCCAAGTACTCATGCACAAACTTAATCGCCATTGCCCCTTCGCCCACGGCCGAGGCCACGCGGTTCATCGCGCCCGACCGCACATCGCCTGCCGCAAAAATGCCGGGGCTGCACGTCTCCAACAAAAAAGGCTCGCGGCTTAACTTCCAGCTTTTCTTAAAAGACTCATATTTCAACAAGTCGCGACCGGTAACAATAAATCCTTTTTCGTCTTTGATGATGCTGAGCTGAATCCAATCCGTGACCGGCTTTGCTCCGATAAAAATAAACAACGCTGCCGCCTTCACTTGTTTGCGCTCACGGGTGTTAATATGCTCCAAACAAACCTCTTCCAACTTTTCGTTGCCAAATACTTGACCTACTACGGTTTCGCCCACCACTGAAATATTGGGTGTGTTGTTGATTTGATCAATAAGGTATTGCGACATGGTGCTGCTTAAGTCTGGTTTACGCACCACAATAAAAACGCGCGCAGCGTAGTTGGACAAATACATGGCAGACTGACCTGCGGAATTACCACCACCTACAATGTACACATCTTGGTTTTTGCACGCATGGGCTTCGGTGTTCGATGCTCCGTAGTAGATGCCCGCTCCGGTAAACTTTTCAATGTCGGTGGCTTCCAATGCGCGGTAGTCAACGCCTGTGGTGATGATGATGCTCCGTGCGTTCAACGTGCTGCCATCGCGCAGCGTGATGATTTTGTAGTTGTCTTTCAGTTGGATATTCTGCACTTCTTGCGGTGACAAAAATTCCACGCCAAACCGTGTTACTTGCGAGATGGCCCTGCGCGAAAGTTCTGCACCGCTCAATCCGTTGGGAAAGCCCAAATAGTTTTCGATGCGCGAGCTGGTACCTGCCTGCCCACCCGGTGCACGTTTTTCGATCAGGGCCGTGTTCAATCCTTCTGACCCACCGTACACGGCTGCGGCCAATCCGGCTGGGCCCGCGCCAATAATTGCCACATCGTACATGGGCTTTGATGCCCGCGATTGCATCCCCGTGCATTCGCCCAACGCTTGCAAGTCGGGATTCAGCAAAAACTTGCCGTCTTCAAAAAATACGACAGGCAACGATTTCTCATCAATCGCATTCAGCTCAATTAGTTTTTGTGCCGTTTCGTTTGTTTCTACATCCAGCCACAGGTAGGGAAGCAAATTCCCTGAAAGGAAATCTTTGATTTGGTGCGAACGCGGAGACCATTGGTAGCCCACCACACGGATGCCTTGAAACACCGGCACATAACGGCTCTGCCATTCTTCCAGTTGGTCGGTAATGGCAGGGAAGAGTTTTTCTTCGGGTGGGTCCCAAGGCTTCATCAGATAATAATCCAACTGCACATCGTTGATGGCGCGGATGGCCGCGTCTGTGTCTGAGTAGGCAGTGAGCAATAATCGTTTCGCTTCCGGAAACACCAGCTTGGCTTTTTGCAAAAACTCCACGCCCAACATTTCGGGCATGCGTTGGTCTGAGAGAAAAAGCGCTACGGTTTCGTTTTTGTTTTGAAGCTCTTTCAATGATTCGAGGGCTTCAAGCGCAGACGCTGTGCTGAGCACACGGTAGTTTTTTCCGTATTGCTTTATGAGGTCGCGTGCCACTGCGCGCAGCACTTGGGGGTCATCGTCAATTACAAATAAAATTGGTTTGGTCATAGGTTAAATAGGCAAGCACACGGTAAATGCTGTATGCCCGGGTTGAGATTTTACATATACTTTTCCGTTGTGCTGTTGGATAATTTGGCGCACTACTTCCAAACCCAAGCCGGTGCCTTTACCCACCGCTTTGGTGGTGAAGAACGGATCAAACACGCTGCTCTGAATTTCTTCAGGTATGCCGGTGCCGTTGTCAATCACACTCACGTACACAAAGTCATTTTTCTGTTCGGCTTTTATTTCAAGTTGACTGTTTGGTCTTCCCTCCATTGCATCCAGTGCATTGTCGATGAGGTTTGTCCACACTTGGTTCATCTCACTCACAAAAAGCTGCACCCGCGGTAAATCAGCGGGAAAGGATTCTGCTAATTGCACGTTTCCTTTTTTGATTTTGTGGTTGAGCATCGTGAGCGTGTTTCTGATGCCTTCGCGAATGTCCACCGCTTGCTTTTCAGGTGCTTGGTCCATGTGGGTGTAGCCCTTGATGGAGCCCACCAATTTGTTGATGCGGTTGGCGGCCTCTTCAATTTCGTTCACCATCCGCTCAGTGGTTAGCACTTGATAAACCCAATTTACTACGGGGGCGACATCTTCGGGCCGTAGCCAGTTTTTACTTTGCTCTAGCTCCGCTTCCTCAATTCCAAAGCTCACCAGTGTTTCAGCTATTTCGTAAGCATTGTCAATTTGATTTTGTTCTAGCCAGGTGGTGACTTCATCTTCGCGGGCGGATTTCTCCATCAGCGAAAGCATAACTTTTCCTTGGCGCGCAATGGCAGAAAAAACCCATTGGTTTACATGTTCCACCACCTCGTCAGTGACTTTTATTTTTATTACGCGCTTGAAATTTTCCGGAATGTTGGAAAGATGCTTTTTTAGTTCGTTGGCACTGCGCACAACGGCTGCTGAGGGATTGTTGAGCTCGTGTGCCAGTCCGGCCGAAAGTTTCCCCAACGCCATCATCTTATCGTTTTGCTGCTGCATGCGGGTGGTTTCGCGCACGCGGTCTGTCATTACGTGTACTAACGCCTCAACCAGCTCGTGGTGGTTTCTGATCATCTCTGGGAAAAGACTTTCGTGCAGTGTGTACAACAATGTCTCGCCAGTCACTATGCCAATGCCTGTGGCGCCTTTCATACGCGAGAACGGCAACTTCCCGGTGATTTCACCTTTCTCCACCGTGCCCACATTGCGCAGGTTTCCCGCTTGTTCCACAAAAAAATTCATTTCGCCTTCCAGCAAAATCCGCAACGAGTCAATCTTGTCGCCTTTGCTAAAAACTTTTTCGCCATCGGTATAAGCACGTACAGAACCCTTTTCTGCAAGCCATTGCAGCTGAGCATCTGGCACCCCTTTCAACTCGGGGATATCCTTTAATAAGTCTAACAATGGTTGGGCCATAGTCAAAGATAGAGATTAGAAGTTAGAAGTTCGAAGTTAGAAGTTCGAAGTTAGAAGTTCGAAGATAGAGGTTAGAAGCTCGAAGATGGAGTTAGAAGTTTGGCATTGGTGATTAGGACTTCGGGATTAGACTGAAATGCTGATTGCCGAATACCGATTACCACTTACTAACTACTTCTTCACAAATTGACCAATGTAAAGAGCCGCCATCACCAGAGCTGCTCCAATGGCGGTATGTAGGGTGAAGGGTTCGTGTAACAGAAACGTTGCATACATAAAACCGAACACAGGGCAGAGGAACAACCACAAAGACGCCCGCACAGCATCATCTTTCAACAAACGCAGCCAAAGCTGTACGGCTAAAATTGATACCGGCACAATCAACCAAGCCAGCGAAATCCAAAAACGCGTATCGAATTGATTACCTTCTTGGTGGAGCAACCAAGCAAAGGGTACTAACATCAATCCGCCAAAAAAAACTTGCCACCCATTGATGGTGATGCGCGGCAACTGCCATTTTACCGATGCATAATAGACCGCTCCAATCGAGTACATCAGCATGCACAATACAATCAGCAGCACACCACCCAAGGTGCTGTGGCCGGTTTGCAACAGCGGGTAAGTGGCGATGGCCACGCCCAACATGCCCAACAAAATACTGACCCATTCGCGGACCAAGACTTTGCGTTTCATCACGATGGCGGAAAGAATGCCTATCATTAAAGGATTGATGGCAATGGCCATGGTGGTGATGCCTGCGGCTACGAATCGAAGCGCCAGAATGAAGATGCCGAGGTAAAGTGCAGTATTAAACGCTCCGAAAATTGCAATTTGCCGCCACTCAACTCCGCGGGGTAAGGGATGCTTCCATACTGCATGCGCAACGATGAGCAGAAGCACACCTGCCGTTAAAAACCGAATAGTGAAAAATGTAAGGGGCTCAACGGATTGAAGACCAAACTTGCCAGCGGTGGAAGCCGATGCCCACAACAATGCAAAGCCTAACCCTGTAAAAACAAAAGCCGGATCAATCTTTTTCAATTTGTGGAATTAGGGCTTGGGCTAAGCATTTATAATGTAAGCTTAACGACTAAAATTGTTTTCTACTGTCAGCCTGAGCTGGGCGAAGGCCATTGATATCCGTTGCATACGGTTTCGCCAAGCTCAACCTGACACATGGTTGGCTTTGTGATAACCTAACTAACCGTGGCACCCGGACTCACTCCCTCGTTGGGTTGTAACAAACGAAGTTTGCCGTCTTTATCGGCAGCCATCAAAATCATTCCTTGCGATTCGACACCCATTATTTTGCGCGGAGCGAGGTTCACCAAGATGGTAACTTGCTTACCCGTTACTTCTTCCGGTGAAAAATGTTCGGCAATACCGCTCATCACCGTGCGCGTGTCAATGCCAGTGTCCACTTGCAGTTTCAACAACTTTTTTGATTTCTCTACCCGTTCTGCTTGTAAAATCGTGCCCACACGAATATCCATTTTTTGAAAATCGTCAAAACTGATTTCGGGCTTGGCAGGTTCTGCAGGCTGATTGGCGAGTTCCATTGCTTTTTTGTTGTCGTTTAGTTTTTTGATTTGTGCGTTGATTACTTCGTCTTCAATTTTTTCGAATAGCAGGGTAGGAGCCCCCAATGAATGCCCCACTGCTAATAATTCTGAATTGCCCGCTTGCGCCCATTTGCCTGCTGATTGTTGCAGCATCTCACGTAGTTTTGTTGCAGAAAATGGCAAAAATGGTTCGGCCACAATCGAGAGGTTGGCAGCAATCTGCAAGGCAACGTTCAAAATTGTGCCCACGCGAGCCATATCTGTTTTCGCCAGTTTCCATGGTTCTGTTTCTGCTAAATACTTGTTGCCCAATCGAGCCAAATCCATTAACCCCGCAGTTGCTTCGCGGAAGCGATAACTCTCCAGGGATTGTCCGATGCGGCTGGGGAATTCCTTTAACTCGGCCAGCACTTTGCTGTCTGTTTCCGATAGCACACCCAATGCAGGTACTTTATTATCGAAATATTTTTGTGTGAGCACTAACGCACGGTTCACAAAATTTCCAAAAATGGCTACCAACTCGTTATTGTTCTTCGCTTGAAAATCCTTCCACGTGAACTCGCTGTCTTTGGTCTCTGGCAAGTTGGTGAGCAGCGCATAGCGGAGCACATCGGGTTTGTCAGGAAAATCGGCTAGGTACTCATGCATTTCAATCGACCAGCCGCGGCTCGTGCTCATCTTATCGCCTTCCAAATTCATAAACTCATTGGCGGGTACATTGTCGGGCAAAATATACTCACCGGTAGCATGGAGCATGATGGGAAAAATAATGCAGTGAAAGACAATGTTGTCTTTTCCCACAAAATGTAAAAGCTTAGTGTCTTTGTCTTGCCAGTATTTTTTCCAATCGTCTGCGGTGGCACCTGCAAAATATTTTTGAGGCGTGGCAAACTTTGTCTTGTTTGTCGTGATTTCTTGAAACAACGCACGTGTAGCAGATATATAACCAATGGGTGCATCGAACCATACATACAAAACTTTGCCTTCGGCATCGGGCAATGGTACTTTGATTCCCCAATCCAAGTCGCGTGTCATGGCGCGGGGCTGCAGGCCGGCATCAATCCAAGATTTACATTGGCCGTACACATTTACCTTCCAATCATCTTTGTGCGATTTCAAAATCCAATCGCTAAGCCATGTTTCATAATTCTGCAATGGCAAATACCAGTGCTTGGTAGATTTCAGCACGGGCGGGTTGCCCGAGAGCGTGCTGCGCGGATTAATAAGTTCACGGGGACTTAACGTGGAGCCACATTTTTCGCACTGGTCGCCATAGGCGTTTGGGTTGCCGCACTTAGGGCAAGTGCCCATAATGTAGCGGTCGGCCAAAAAGGTGTTGGCCGTCACATCAAAGTACTGTTCAGAAATTTCTTCGGTCAGCAGCCCCTTATTGTAAAGTGTTTTGAAAATCTCTTGCGAGGTTTGGTGATGGATGGGCTCGCTGGTGCGGTGGTAAATGTCGAACGACATACCCAACTTGAAAAAGCAATCGCGTATCTGCGCATCGTATTTATCGATGATGGCCTTGGGCGTAGTATTTTCTTTTAGCGCTTGGTTGGGGATGGCCGTGCCGTGTTCATCGCTGCCGCATACAAACACCACATCTCGCCCTTGCGACCGCAAATACCGCACATACACATCAGATGGTATGTATGCGCCCGCCAGGTGACCGATGTGCTTGGGGCCGTTGGCATAGGGCAATGCAGCGGTAACTAAATATCTTTTTGGTTCAGTCATGCTTCAATAAAAAAACAGCGGCAAAGATAGCCGTTGTTTAGCAAGAAATAACTATTCAGTTTTAGGGGCTTTGTGACCTCCTTAGGTAGCAATAAATGGGTTACTTGCCTTGCCGCCTTGTTCGGCATCCTGCTCCCTCTTTTCGTATTCAACTTGGCGCTCCATCTCTTGCCGGTATTCCGATTCTAAAAAGGTGTTCCAAGCTTTAATCTGTTCGGTGGCATCGAGCGTAAGTTTCAACGAGAAGGTAGTGCCTTCCTTCGAAGTCTTCTCCAATTTGATGGTACCTTCCAATTTGTCGGCAATTACTTTGCAGAGGTAAAGGCCAACGCCACCAATGTCCGAGCGTTCGGATCCGCGCAAAAACATAGTGAATACGTCTTGGCCTGGTTTCATGATGATTCCTACACCGTTGTCTTCCACTTTGATGAGGGCATCAGATCCGGAAGTGCTTACAGTTATTTTTACATAGGGGTCAATACGCGTGGACTCATTGAAGAACTTCAACGAGTTGTCCACCATATTTTCCAGAATTAAATGGATCAGGTATGGGTCTGAAATCATTTTGAGCCCCGGCTCAACGTCCACCAGCACACGTATGTGTTTGAGTTGTCCGTTCTTCTTTTCAAAATCCACTATGTCGTTGAGCAATGCATGGAAGTCGATCACTTCGGGTTTCAAAAATGTATTTTGGATACTCGTAACCATAGAGATGCGGTTGAGTATCTTATATATTTTTTCAATTTGCACCCCTTCACGTACAATCAAATCCTTTAACTCTTCCGGTTCGTTTTGTTTGGTGGTGATTAGGTTGTAAAGCCCTTTGAGTGTAGCCACAGGGCCACGTATGTCATGCGAAGTTTTATATAAAAAGTTGTTGAGATCGTGCTGTGCTTTTAAAAGCTTCTCGTTTGATTTTTGGAGTTCTTTGGTGCGCTCCAGCACTTTTTGTTCTAGTTCTTCATTATGCCTTTTGAGTTTGGCACTGTACGTTCTGCCCGATTGAATGGCGAAGTAGGTGAAACCGAGCAGCAATAATGCAATGACCATTGCCAAAACGGTGATGGTACGCTGCTTGCCCAGCACTTGGTCTTTTAAGGCGATAATGTCGTTTTGTTCGCTGATGGTTTTGATGTTTTCACGCTCAGCAAAGTTTGCTTGCACTTTTGCAAGGTTCTTAATCAAGTCTTCAGAATAAATGCTGTCTTTTAGTTTAATGTACTTGCTTTGGTACAAAGACGAATTTTTAAAATCTTTATCATCTGTATAGAGAGTGGAAAATTCTTTATAAACCTCTATTAATGGAATTAGATAATTGGTTTTTATGGCAAGCTTTTCGGATTCCTTTAGGTATTCTATGCCCTTACTTCTGTTTCCTCTCTTTACTTCATTTGATCCTAAGTTCCATAAATTTTCAATTTCAAATCTTGTATCGTTAAGTTGCTTCGATAGTTCTAGTGATTTCAAAAAGTGTTCTACGGCTTCGTCTCTATGCCCTTGCTCAGACAATGAAACACCAAGACTGAACTCCGCTGGCATCACAACTTTATCGTCACACTTTTCGCCACAAAAGGCGAATGTTTCTTTTATTTTTTTCTCTGCCTCTGCATACTGTTTGTTTTGATTGTAAGCCAAAGCAAGGTTAACAAGCAATTTATCCAAATCGTAACTGCTATTAATCTCTCGTTTTAACTCGAGTGACTTTGTAAAATTTGTAATCGCGTTCTCCCAATCCTTGAGTTTAAAAAACACGAAGCCAATGTTATTGAAATTCAAACTGGCAGATTCTTTATCACCAAGCTTTTCGTTGATTTGCAAAGCTTGAAAATGATATTCGAGCGATTTGTCATAGTTACCGTTAAGGGAATAAACGATTGCGAGCGTATTGAGTATCTTCACGGATTCAGTCTCAAACTTATTTCTATTCGCAATGCCCAACGACTTCGTTAAACTTGCCACGGCCTCTCTCGTCATGTTCAGCTTAGACTGTATGAATCCTCGCGCATAAATCGCTTTTTCGATTCTCAGACTATCGTTCATCGAAGTAGCAATTTTTTCGGCTGCAAATGATAGTTCAAGTGCTTTTGTTGCATCGTACTTGAGCAAAACACGCATTAATTCAAGTGTGGCATCAAATTGATCAGTACCTTTTGAGTTCTGCACGGCTGCATTTAGGGAGTCGATTTTTTCTTGGTCATTCTGGGCTTTAGAGGGAAGCGTAATAATCATTAATGCTGCAGCAACATGTATCCAGAGAAGCCTACTACAATTCAACATACAATACCCGCGTGACAAAAGACCTAAAATCATCTGGAATGGAAGTTTCAATTCGAACAATTTTGACTTGTCAAGTAAAACCAAAAAAACCTTTTAACCAAATAAAAAATTATCCCTATGAAAAAGTTATTCTACTCTCTCGCATTGCTTTTAGTGTTGTCGGTTGTAGCTATCTCCTGCACCAAAGAGGAAATTAAACCTCAAAATGGTGGCAACAATGGTGGCGTTCAAACGAGCGACAAAGGTTTCTAGTAGTTAATTAGCATTTCACATTCTAAAATTTAGAAAACTATGAGAAAGACGTTTTTATATATTCTATTGTTTGCGGTAATCACTGTAAGTGCCATGTCATGCACAAAGGAGGAAGTGAAGCCACAAGGTGGTGGTAATAATGGTGGTGTTCAAACGAGCGACAAAGGTTTCTAGTTAATTAACATTTTACATTCTAAAATTTAAAAATCGATGAGAAAGACATTTTTATATACTCTATTGTTGGCTGTAATCACCCTAAGTGCCGTCTCATGTACAAAAGAGGAAGTGAAGCCTCAAGGTGGTGGCAATAATGGCGGTGTCCAAACCAGTGACAAAGGATTTTAACTGATGATTTAAAAAGATAAATACAAAGTACTATGAAAACTAAATTGGCAGTAGTAGCAGTTCTCGTAACGCTAGTAATGGTGTCTTTTGCGTTTACGGTATCAAAAAAGGAAGTTAAGGCAAGCACTGAGTCAACTACTTCAAAATCAGAACCGGTTGGTGGTTTTGTATCTGAAGGTAGCTTTTGACGTTTTTTTTCGCTGTTAGGCCTTTAGCGTTCGATTCCAGGTTGGATGCGCTTTTCATAGCGGGAGCCTCACATCGAGAAATCTGTCAAAGCCGGTGTTTCTATTCATGAGTGAGTAATGATGCCGGCACGGAGTTTCGGGTTGTTTTGTTGAAACTTCCGATATGATTGTATCTTAATAGCCCACGTGCCGAGGTGACGTTGGGCTTTTGCTATTTATTTTTTCCCCAAAATTGTTAAAAATTAGGTTTGGATATTACATGCCTTTTCGGGCATTTTATACCCTTTTCAAGACTTTTGCCAGAATAAAATTCTACGCTTTTAGGCTGTAACAATTGCTGCTTTTTCGAGGCCCTTGTACGCTTGTCTGGGCTTCAAATTCAGTATCTGAAACATCTGCTGGTCTTGTACCACGGCAGGGTTGGGTGTAGTCAATAACTTATCACCTGCAAATATGCTGTTGGCACCAGCCAAAAAACAAAGCGCCTGTTCTTCCAACGTCATCCGCACGCGCCCGGCTGACAACCGCACCATGGCTTTGGGCATGATGATACGCGCAGTGGCAATCATGCGCACCATTTCCCACACGCTCACCTTCTCTTGGTCTTCCAAAGGTGTGCCTTCCACAGGCACCAGTGCATTTACAGGCACCGATTCGGGATGCTCTGGCAACGTTGCCAGCGTGTGTAGCATGCCAATGCGGTCGTTCTCGCCTTCGCCCATGCCAATGATTCCTCCTGAACAAACAGAGATCTTCGCTCCCCGCACATTTTCTAAAGTTTCAAGTCTGTCTCTATAGGTGCGTGTGGTAATCACGTCTCCGTAAAACTCCTCGCTGGTATCGAGGTTGTGATTGTAAGCATACAAGCCGGCTTCTTTCAATTTATTGGCTTGCTCTGATGTCAGCATTCCCAGTGTGCAGCAAACTTCCATGCCCATGTTGCTCACGCCTTTCACCATTTCCAGTACCTTGTCAAAATCGCGGTTGTCGCGCACTTCGCGCCAAGCAGCGCCCATACAAAACCGTGTGCTTCCGGCTTCTTTTGCTTCCAGGGCCTTTCCAATTACTTCCTGTACCTCCATTAGCTTGTGCACTTTCACATCGGTATGGTAGCGTGCTGCCTGCGGGCAGTAAGCACAATCTTCCGGACAGCCGCCTGTCTTCACCGATAGTAACGTGCATACTTGTACTTCTTGTGCATCGTTGTGCTGGCGGTGCACCGTGGCAGCGCGGTAGATTAAATCAAGAATAGGTGTATTGTAGATTTCAGAAATCTCTGCGCGTGTCCAGTTGGTTCTGATCATATACTTAGGTTTTGGTCAACAGTTATAGGTAAAGGCTAATACTTGGTAGGAATTACAGGTTGGCCGGTAGCGATCTTTGACAAGAATCTAGTATTCAGCATCCCTTATCTGCTAAGTATAACTCCTAGGTTCTGGCTTCTTCTTAATGAATTTTTAACTCAAACGGCATTCGCGCTTGCGCACCTTGGTATGTTTTCAGCTTTTTCACTTGCTCTACCATTTTGTAATTTTCGCCCAACTCGTCTTGAAGTACTTTTATTTTTGCGTTTTCCTCCAAGTCGCTCAACCATTGTTCGAAGAAGGTTTTTTGTTTTGGATAGAAACGTACTTTGTAGTTGTCGGCAACGCCTGCCTTTTCTGCTGCAATCTTCACGGCATCGTCAAATCCACCAAGTTCATCCACCAGTCCACGTTCTTTGCCCTGCGTACCGGTCCATACCCTGCCAGAGGCTACTTTTCTTAGGTCTTCAACATTCATCTTGCGTCCCTCGGCTGCCTTGCTGGTAAAGGTTTCGTAAATGGCGTCAGTACGTTTTTGCCAAATGCGTTTTTCTTGTTCAGTTAACGGTCGCGTCACCGTTATCAATTCACCAACGTCACCCGTTTTCACCTCATCAAACGTAATGCCTATTTTATTGCCCAAGAAGCTACTCATATCAAACAGCACGCTGAACACACCGATGGAGCCTGTGATTGTATTTGGTTCTGCAACAATTGTGTTGGCACCCATCGCCAGGTAATATCCACCAGATGCGGCATAGTCACCCATGGATGCGATCACAGGTTTTTCTTTCGCGGCCAGTGTAACTTCGCGCCACATTACGTCTGATGCCAAGGCGCTGCCACCCGGTGAGTTGATGCGCAACACAATAGCCTTTACCTTCTTGCTGTTGCGTGCTTTGCGAATTTCCTTGGCAAAAGTAGTCGAACCGATGGTGCCCGGGTCAGCTTTCCCCGGCATAATGTCACCTTCGGCTACAATTACGGCAATTTCATTTTCCGAGGTTTTGGTGTTCGTTACTGTTTTTTTGTACTTGTTGTACTTCACAAAATCAATATCGCTTTCGTTCGTTACCCCAAGTTTATTTTCCAACTCCGCAAGCACTTGATCGTAATACAGCAACGAATCAACAAGTTTGAGCTTTTTTGCTTCCTGCAAGTTGGTAGCCATCATCTTATCCGAAATCTCTTTGAGTTTACTTTCTTCGATGTTACGACTTACTGCGATTTCTTTGATCATTTCATTGTTGATGCGCTCGATCAATTCATTTAACTGCAACCGATTTGCATCACTCATTTTATCGAGCATAAAAGGTTCAACGGCACTTTTAAAGTCGCCTACGCGGAATATTTCTGGCTTAATCTCAAGTTTATCAAATAGTTTTTTGAAGAAAGAAACTTCTACGGCAAGGCCGTTGAACTCCAAGTCACCTTCGGGATTTAGGTACACCTTGTCGGCAGCGGATGCAATATAGTAGGCAGACTCTGTCATCACTTCGCTGTAAGCAATTACCCATTTGCCAGATTTCCGGAATTCTAATAACGACTCACGAATTTCTTTTGCTGTTGCAAAACCGCTCATGAAAACTGAAATATCTAAGTAAACCCCGGCTATTTTTGAGTCTGCTGCGGCAGATTTGATTACTTGTTTAAACTGGAGTAAGCTGATGGTAGCATCGCCCGCCCCTGGCAGCGGCAGACCTTCGAACGGGTTTTCGATCTCCGCTTCTGTTATGGGTACGTCTAGCTTCAAATGCAGCACCGAGTTATCGTTAATGGCTACTTTGTTGTTGTTTCCCCCATCTGAGATCGCAGTGCCAATTAAGCCCGCGAGTAAAAAGAAAAGCAAGAAGAAAGCAACGATAAACGCGACCAAAGAGCCTAAACAAGAGGCAAGAAACGATTTAAAGAAATTCATAGTAGGAATTTGAAACGACAAAAATACT
Source organism: Bacteroidota bacterium (assembly GCA_018267275.1). Taxonomy (GTDB): domain Bacteria; phylum Bacteroidota; class Bacteroidia; order Cytophagales; family Cyclobacteriaceae; genus ELB16-189. Next base: position 232,800 of record JAFDYV010000007.1, read on the forward strand.
CAAACGATTTTAGATTCAGCCATTTAGGCTTAACTTGTAACGAGAAAATGGAATCGAATGTTTTTCTTTTGCTGGGTGCGAACTTGGGCGATCGCGCTGAGCAGTTGCGAATTGCTGCTGCAGAGATTGACGACAGAGTGGGGAAAGTGTTGCAAAAGAGTTCGATGTACCAAACCGCTGCCTGGGGAAAACAATCTCAGCCAGACTTTTACAATCAAGTGTTGCGCGTGCAAACTCCACTTACTGCCGAAAGGGTTTTAGAGGAAGTATTGTTAATAGAGCAGAAATTGGGACGGGCGCGAAATGAAAAGTGGGGAGCGCGCACCATTGACATTGATATTCTCTATTTCGGACGCATAGTAGTTAATCTTCCTCAACTAACTATTCCTCACCCCGCTATTTCCGACAGGAGATTTACCTTAGTGCCGCTGGTAGAAATTTCACCTTCATTTGTGCATCCGGTTTTGCTACAAACAAATGAGGTACTTCTTCAAGAATGCAGTGATCCCCTGAAAGTGGAACGACTTTCCTAACTGAAGAAACTAAAGGCTGCCTGCTTCCACTTGCGGTGCAATTTTCTTCACTAGTCCTTGAAGCACTTTACCCGGCCCGCATTCAATGAAAGAATTAGCTCCATCCTTTACCATGTTTTGCACAGACTGCGTCCAGCGCACGGGCGCGGTCAGTTGGCTAATCAAATTCTTTTTGATAGTTGTGGTATCCGTAGATGGGAGGCCATTCACGTTTTGGTATACTGGGCAGGTGGGTGTGTGAAAGACAGTTGACTCGATGGCGGCAGCGAGTTCTTCGCGAGCTGGCTCCATCAATGGTGAGTGAAATGCTCCGCCCACCTGCAACTGCATGGCGCGCTTGGCACCTGCTGCTTTCAATTTTTCACATGCAATTTCTATTCCCTTCAACGAGCCGGATATTACCAATTGTCCGGGGCAATTGTAGTTGGCGGCTACAACTATTTCCTCTTTAATGGATGCGCAAACTTCTTCCACCACTTTGTCATCGAGGCCTAAAATGGCGGCCATGGTTGAAGGATTGATTTCGCAAGCCCGCTGCATGGCCAACGCCCGTTTCGAAACCAAACGCAGTGCATCTTCGAAAGACAAAGTTTTATTTACTACTAAGGAAGAAAACTCACCGAGCGAATGCCCGGCCACCATGCTGGGTTGCTGCACATCTTGCGACAGTGCTATAGCAACTGAATGGATGAACACGGCTGGCTGTGTCACCTTTGTTTGTTTGAGTTCGTCAGCGGTGCCGCTAAACATGATTTGGGTGATATTGAAACCCAGAACATCGTTTGCGGAATCAAACAGTTGCTTCGACTTTGGATTGTTGTCGTAAATATCTTTGCCCATGCCAGTAAATTGGGCGCCTTGGCCGGGGAATACGAATGCTTTCATGATGCAAATTTAAGATTTAAGAACTCAAATTCATGATTTTTGACAAGCGTAATTGCATGCTGGTTGACGCTTAAAACCTTTCAACAATCACGCTATAAATCTGGACTTTAATTGTGGCGTGGGGATCATGCATTCATCCTTTTTTCCGAACCATTTGTAACGGTGCCGGGCTATCCAATCATACACCAAGTCGCGCAAGGGAGCAGGTATCACCACAAATGCAAATAGCAAGGGCCAAGGTGCGGCAAGCCTCAAGGCGATTTCTAAAACGGCTCGACTCCTCTTATACACCCTTCCGTTTTTATACAGCACAATACTGTTTAATTCCTTGGCAGTAGAATCAAGGTTATTTAAATGTTGCTGTGCATAAGCCGATTGCAGCGGGGCAAAATTGAATTTTGCTTTTTTATCCCTTTTGATGACGAACAGCACTGATTGATTACACAAGTTGCAGACACCGTCAAAAAATATTATTGGTTTTATCGGATGATTTGTACCCATCCCTTAATCGATTTGTTTGCTTTGGAAGGATCTACTACGTTGAATGTCACTTGTGCTTCGTAATAATAGGTACCTGCCGGTAATTCAGCTTTGTTGTTATCACGGCCGTCCCAATCTATATAAATTGTCTTTTCACCTCCTGATTCATATGTGTAAACCACGCCACCCCAGCGGTTGTAAACGGTGAATATCACTTTCTGTACAAAACGCGCGCAGCGTCTTTGCAGGTCAGATACTTGGTCATTCGTCAGGTTTCCGCAGTCGGTTTTGTTTCCTTCTGTAATGATCCGTAAACTGTAGGCGCTAAACACATCGTTACACTTGTCGCCATTGGGTGTAAAAACATTTGGCAGTTCGTAGTAAGGGCAATTGTCAAAGCAAACTTCTTCACTCTGATCGCTTTCATTGCCCGCCCTATCTACAGCCGTTATTTTGTAGCAACCCGCGAAAGAAGATAAATCTTTGTGTTCAAAAACAGTATCGGTAACTGTTACCGGCAGTTTTACAAACTCGCCACCTTTTCTCGAAGAGAAATAAATATTATAACTCTTGATGTCCAACTTACAATTTGGATCAAAAGGGCGCTTCCATCGAATAACGTTGGAAAATGAGTTTGATTGACCACATGGTGTGTTTTCCGGTTTACTGCAATCAGTACCTTTTAGGTCTGTAGCAAATTGCGGTTTGCAAGGCGGAACTTTGTCGTCAGGCACGGCACAGGTAATTTGCGAGAAGTTGTTTTGTGGCGCCTTGATCTTCGGGTTTCCGTACGATCCGCGGGTCATCACCTTGTAACAATACTCTTGTCCGTTCTGAAGTTTTACATTGTTATACTGCCCTTCATCTAAATATGAAAAACCCTTTTGATTTACATTAACGCTGTCAATTAGCACCATTTGATTTTCGGTGGCATTCGCTGGTCCGCGGTAAATTCTGTGCCAAGGATACTGGGCAGTGTTGTTTGACCAAGGCACTACTGCAGCCCAAGTCAGTTTAATTCTTTCAAATTCTGGCTTGGCATCTAAACGCACCAGCGAAGCGCTTTCGGAAAGGGCCAGCTCTGCATCGTTGTTGGCAAATGCTTTTACCGTGTAGTTGTAAATCACATCGCGTGTTGCAATGTTGTTATCAACAAGGGTTGAATCTCTAAACTTGCCGGGTGGCGAAATATCTACCGTGCGTATGGTGCCTGAAAAACCTTCGGCCCGGAAAATCTTAAAATAGAAGGGCTTAGGGAAGTTGACAGCATTAGCATCAAAAGGCGAGCGCCAACGTACCGTAATTTGGCCATCATTCAAAGGTTGATTGTTTGTACTTGCTGTTGATGTTTTATCAACTGTAACATGGGTGACCACAGCCTTGTCAACTTGGAATGGTGGAATGCAGATCTCTTGCGACACAATGCTTTGACCGCCCTGTGGCAACGGAAATACCGCTACTAAGCGGTAACAGTATTGCGCCCCGGCTGCGAGCCCTGTGTTGGTATATTGAGTGGCATTGGCCGGAAGTGTTGCGATTTTAGTAAAGCCTAAAAAATTCGGAATGCCGGTAACACAATTAGGTGGCGTGTAGGGGAACGATCCTACCCTGCGATACACTTCGATGGAACTGGCATTTTGACACGCGTAGCTGTTCCATTGCAAATTGGCAGATCGGGTAGGCACATTTACGGTAGCCGATTGCCATACAGGTGGAGGCCCGATGACTTTTATATTCCAGGTTTTGAACTGCACTAAAGAAGGGCCGCGGCCAGATCGATCGCTTATCTTGAAAACCACCTGGTAAGGCTGGTCTTTCACGTGCAAGCAGTTGGTGGCCCAGCGAAACTTCAGCACTGCATCTTGAGTGGAACTGGTCGGTTGTTCAAAAGCTTGATTAGGTTTAGTCAAATCTGGGCTGTAGAAAACAGCTGGAGATGGGTTGACAATAAATACTTGCGAAAATGCCTCGATAGTGACCGGGTCAAAATCCGGGTCGGTTCCAAATATGCTTTCGTCCAAAATCGTTCCCGCCACGATGCAAGTATCTTTCGGCACTTTTAGTTCGGGGCGTTTATTCAGGCAGTCTTCAATCACAATTTGCATATCGCGCGTTACCGAGGCCAATTGCACAAACGTACCGGCAATTTTGCGCCATGATATAATTCTAAACGCGATGTTGTATTCTCCTTGTGCCCCCGGTGCGTCCCAAAGGATCGTGCCCGTGCGGGAGTTAATGGTAAACGTGGGCGGTCCGTTTTGTTTTTCATTGGCGCGACTGTAATCAATGCCTGTGTATAAGTCAGGATGGTCAGGATACCGATAAGCTCCTACAGGAATGTTTTTGTCCTGTTTCGGCACCACAAATTCATATGAGAGCGAGTCGCCATCAATGTCGTAAGCGCCAGGGTTGTGATACCAAGCTGCCCCGCTGCAGCCTTTGTCGATGGGTGGTACTAACAAACGCGGAGAGTTATCACAAACAAATCGGTCTACCACTATTGCCGTTTCGAGGTAAAACTGTGTGTTTACCGAATTTGACATATTCAAAATCCCAGCGTTTCGGTTGCGTTCTTTGTAACTGATGACATAATAACCGGCTCCTGCATACGTGTGGGTAGTGGTGTATACAACCCGGCCAATGCCCGGAGCAAAAGGAGTATTATCAATTGTGGGGGTGCGGGTAGGGGTGCTACCATCGCCAAAATCTAAAATTCCGTCACTAAACTTTACTGGTGATCCGGTATTTGTGTAGGCAGTGATTGTGATGGTGAAGGTTAACCCGCTACAGTTATCGCGCGTTACCGTTATTTCTCCTGCCCGCAAATGAGTCCCGTGAGCGTAAAATCCAACCGCCAACCCCAACAAAACCAGAATCAACCTTCTCACCATTGTCCTGTTTATTAATTCACGTAAAAATACAACAATAAAAGACGTTATTTAGTTACTAATCGTCAAGTGATAAACCTCCGCTACTGACAAAAACGAATATTTTGGCTTATTATTTCCACTCATAACGTTAAAAATCCGAGATCTAACACAGCAATCTGCACCTTCCGCCAAACAGTTAGATCAAAGCGGGAGCCGACAAATGAGTAATATTGTAAGGGTCGGTTAATTTTGTATCAACAAACATAGTGTATTTTCATGCGCGTAGTAGGCGAAATTCCCCATCCCGAAATCAAGATCACGTTGTTTCATTGGAACAACCGATACCTGATAAAGTTAGAAGCAGGGCCGTTTGAGCAAACGTTTAAACTGCAAGAGTTTGATGTCTCTTCGGAGGATGACTTAAAACAAATTGTAAGCGAAACTTTCTTAAAACAAGCCATCGAACGTTTCAACGATATGTCGGCAAGTCTCCAGCAGGCCACGCAGTTTTTATAGCTTTGAATATCTCTACCTGCGCGTTAACTTTGACGCCCCGTATGGCTTTAACATGGAAATACTAGAGGAGAAGAAAAACAAGAACAAACCGTATAAGCCAGTTCTTGAGGATATACCTGATTGGCCCGTCTACAAGCTGAGCAAAAACCGCAAGGAGTTTATAGATGATGTAGCCCAGCAATCCATTCAACGCATCAAAGCACTGCGGCCGCAAAGCAAGCAACTGATTGATGACCTGGAAGCCACCGTATACCGCGAACAAAATCGATTGAAACGGAATCGCTGGCGCGTGGACCCAAAAGATGACCCGCGGTTTTGGTCGGACGTGAAGAACGAACTGTCGGCACTGACTAACAAAAGCCAAGAGGAGGTAGACCGTGCGGTGGATTCTATTTTGGAGAAAATCACGCATCGCTATGCGAGCGAGATTGCGGGTAATTTTAAACAGACATCGTACAAATTCGCACGCAGTGTGCTCAAGTTTGGTTTTTTGCGTTTGCTGAACGGGGTGCGCATCAAAAAATTTGGTGCATTTTTTCGGAGTCAATATACGCTGCGCGATAAGATTCAAATCGTGGGCAAAGTAAAAATGTTACGCAAGTTGGCGAGGCAAGGCACAGTAGTAATGGTGCCCACGCACTTCAGCAACCTCGATTCAATTTTAATTGGTTGGGTCATCCACTCAATGGGCTTACCTGCGTTTATTTATGGTGCAGGTCTGAATCTTTTCAACATCAAAATCATAGCCTATTTTATGAACAGCCTCGGGGCTTATAAAGTCGACCGAAGGAAAAAGAACTTACCCTACTTGGAGACATTAAAGATGTATTCGAGCTTGGCCATGCAGCGAGGCGCACATAGTTTGTTTTTTCCGGGAGGCACTCGCTCGCGCTCCGGTATGATTGAAAAGCAATTGAAGTTGGGGTTGTTGAGCACAGCGATTGAAGCACAAAGGGCCTTGTATTCGCAGCATGGCGAAGCAAAAAAGATTTTTGTTGTGCCGGTAACGCTTAACTATCACTGTGTGTTAGAGGCGCCCGAGCTGATAGAAGATTATCTCCAAGTGAAAGGCCAAGACCGATACTTTCCGGAAGAAGATAAGTATGGAAGTTTTCAATTGATTCGTTTTGTTTTTAGGTTTTTCAGTAACCCTTCCAGCATTTCGGTTTCTATTGGGCCTGGATTAGATGTGATGGGTAATTACGTAGACGAAAACGGAAATAGCCTCGATCAGGCAGGGAGAATTGTTAACACAAAAGAGTATTTTGTATCGAATGGTGACATCACCATCGATAGGCAGCGCGAAGATGAGTATACGCGCATGCTCAGCCAGCGCATTGTGACTGAGTACCACAAAATCAATCGCGTCTTTTCGAGCCACCTAGTGGCGTTTGTTGCCTTTGCGATGTGGCAAAAGAAGTTCGCTAATCTTGACCTGTTCAGTTTGCTGCGGTTGCCCGAGGAAGATCTAGAATTAGATTATGTAGAGTTTAAACAGACCTTTAAAAGAGTACGCAAACAAATCTACGTGATGAAGCAAGAGGGGAAAATCAATTTTGCTTCACATCTTAAAGGTAAGTCAGATAGTTCTATACAGCGCGGCATTGATAACGTTGGCGTTTTTCACCTCAATCGGCCTTTAATGAAAAACAAGAAAGGCAATATCATCACCAAAGATTTAACGTTGCTTTATTACTATCACAATCGCCTGGTGGGTTATGACCTTGAACAGTTTATCTGAAAAACCCGTGGGTGTAATTGGTGCTGGTAATTTCGGCACCGTAATAGCCAACTTGCTGGCTATTAACCGCAATGTGTTGCTCTATGCCCGAGATGAAAAGGCGGTCCATAACATCAATCACAAAAAGGAAAATCGCGGCCACAAAATTCACGGCAACGTGGTCGCCACCCACGATTTGCGCGAAGTAGCAGAGAAGTGTGATGTCATTTTTCCCATGGTGCCATCGCAGCATTTTCGACAGATGATGCGCAAGCTGTCTCCATTTCTGCATCCATACCATGTGCTCATTCATGGAACCAAAGGTTTTGACATTAAGTTGCGCAAAGGAGAAACGATTGAAAGTGTGCCGACTTTGAGTCGCAAGCAGGTGAAAACCATCAGCGAAGTGATCCGCGAAGAAAGTGTGGTGGTTCGCATCGGTTGTTTGGCAGGCCCCAACCTATCCAAAGAGTTGGCGCAACGCCAGCCGGCTGCCACAGTGGTGGCGAGTCCATTTGATGAAGTGATACAAATCGGCAAACGGTTGTTACGCAACGAGCGTTTTCAAGTGTATGAAAATCGCGATATGGTGGGTGTAGAAATTGCGGGCGTATTGAAAAACATTATCGCGATTGCCTCGGGTGCGTTAAGCGGTTTGGGTTATGGCGAAAATGCAAAAGGCTTGTTGGTGAGCCGAGGTGCTGTGGAGATGGTCTATTTAGGCCGTGCGCTGGGAGGTGATGTAAAAGCATTTTTGGGAGTGGCGGGAATCGGTGATTTGGTGACTACGTGTAACAGCCCAATGAGTAGAAATTTTACAGTAGGGTACCGTTTGGCGAAAGGGGAAAAGCTTGAAGACATTTTAACTGATATGGGCGAAATTGCCGAAGGTGTGAACACCGTTCGTATTGCCAAGAAATGTGCCGACTACTATAAGATTCGCGCGTTAATTACCGACCGATTGTACCGCGTGCTGTTTGAGGGTACTACCGTAGAAGAGGCATTGGAGTTTTTGATGCGTTTTCCACTTAGCGCGGATATCGATTTTATTTGAGTTCAACTTTTGCATACTGCACAAACTCTTGTGCAAACTTCTCAACAAATTCAATTTCCGCAGGCGTTAGTTCCCTTTTCTTTTTGTAGAAAACCAATCGGTTGTTGTGGCACTCAATGTGCATCTGCTCACGGTTTTCAAGAAACCGAATTAATGGTTCTTTGAAAAATGTGCTCATCAACGCTTCGTGTTCACTCCGCAGATAATACTTCTTCGAAAATTCAGGGTATGCCGCAAAGTCTATGTCTTTGCCCGCACTTTGTTCGAAAAGCTTGGACCACAATCCTTCCGGTTCCAATGCAAAATCAGGAATGTTCAATTTGGTTTCTGACAATTGTACAGTGGTAATTACCGCATCTGCCTTGGCATGGCCAGCGCCTTCTCGCACGTGCATATCGCTTACCTCTATTTTACCAAATGAGGTGTATTTGAGCATCAAGTTTTCTTCATAAAGTACATCATGACCTTTCTCAATTGGGAAGTCTTCATATTTGGCACCAACCCTCAATTTTTGCGGAAAGAAATCGTAACCATGTGCATTTGCAAATTCGCGCAGCTCAACTTGACGAGTCGTGAGCTTGATTTCGAGGGTGTTAATTTTGTTGGTAGAAAATTTTCTGGCTGCCAGAGGATGGTTAGAAAAAGGATTGAACTTTTCTAAACCTACTAAACTAATGTGGCCGCCCGTTTGGTGATACTCTTCTTCGAAGTGGTGCAACTGTTCCATAAAAGAGTGGTCAACCAATTTACTTTCTGAGAAATTGAAATTGATTTGCTTGCCTGGCTTTAAGCTTGCCCACAATTTTTTGTAACCAATGAAATTGGAGAATATGGCCGAGTCTTTGACTTTAATATCGTAAACGTCTCCATTTTCATGGATCTCATATTTTGCTTTGAATAAACTTGCCACAGGCGCACCGTTGATAACATGGAAAACGAATTTTGTGAGAATACCAGCACCCACGCCCAACAGCAAGTCTTCGCCCACTGTAACCACAATTGTAACACAAAAAATCACCAACTGCTCTGAGCCAACTTTGAATGTGTTTACAAATTCTTTCGGGGCCGCCAAACGATAAGCCACCGCAATAAGCATGGCTGCCAATGCCGTGTTCGGAATCAAGTTGATGACGGGTATCAACACAAGCATTGCCAAAAACAAAAAGAGGCCGTGAAAGAAGTTAGCCCACCGGGTTTTAGCGCCATTGTTTACGTTAGCGGAGCTACGTGCTACTTCTGATATCATCGGCAAGCCACCCAACAAACCAGACAGGCCGTTGCCAATGGAGAGTGCCCGCAAGTCTTTGTTGTAGTCTGACACGCGTTTGAATGGGTCAAGGCCGTCTATGGCTTTTACGGTTAGTAAAGATTCTAAACTGTTGACGAACAAAAACATCAGCACATATTTCCAAAACACGAAAGTGCCAATGGCATCAAAGCTTGCATTGATTTTAACGCCCTGCCAAAAGTCAACGATGTGCACCAACGCAAATGGCTTCCCGTCTTGCGCCAAAATTTCGCCCAAGCCAAGCGCCATCGAAAGAGGAATTGCTACTACCAGGACAACCATTGGCGCAGGTATCGTCTTGAAGATCCCCCCAATTCTTGGCAATACAAAAATGATGAGTAGACTAAGCACGCCCACCGCAGCAATTTTTGGGTTGGCATTTTGGATAAACATGGGAATGTGAGTGTAGAGATGAATTGGATCTAGCCCTTTGGTAAGCGAAGCATCTACGCCCAATAGTATTGGAAATTGTTTGGCAAAAATCAAAAAACCAATGGCGGCCAACATGCCGTGCACCGCAGAGAGAGGGAAAAAATCACTGTAGGACCCAAACTTTAATAGTCCGAACCCAAATTGAATAACAGACATCACTACGATACAGCCACAAGTAAGTGCTACCGCATCACCCATGTTCAGCGATCCAAAATCAGTAACGGCTCCTGCACAAACCGTGATTAGCCCCGCTGCAGGCCCTTTAATGGTGAGGCGTGAGCCGGCAAAAATACTTACCACCAGCCCACCAATCATGGCTGTAAGCACGCCCATGGCGGCAGGAAATCCACTGGCCTTCGCGATGCCCAAGCTCAGCGGTAGTGCAAGTAAGAAAACGAGAAAGCCAGAAAGCGCATCGGTGTTCCAATTTTGCTTGAGGCCTTCAAGGCCATCTTTAGGTAGTTCAATTGTCTTCATTACTTGCGGTTTGGGTTTATCGCAAATGTGAATATTATTCTTTAAAGTCCTAACCTAGGTGTAAGTTCTCTTGTCAAGTTGAAGTAAGCATTCTGAAAAAAGCATGTGCATGAAAGTAAGACTATCGCTTTTGAAATTTTTTCTCACACAACAGCTCATCATTTTTCTAACAACGAAGAACGAAATTCTATACATTTGAAAAAATGAACATCACATTTTGGATACAAGTAAAATCGTGGGCAGCCTTGGCTGTGTTTTGCTTTTCGTTGGTGTCCATTTCAACTTTTTCTGAAGAGGTTGACGAGTTTGACTTTGGCAACACATCTTTTGAAGCAGCAGCTGCTGGCGATTCTACACCGGCCGAAGAAAGGGAGGGCTCTGAATCTTTGGACAAGCGTACGTTGGTGTATGCGCCTGCTGCGTTTGCGTTCAATACTTGTTTGCAGCTTGATAACCGTGTAAATAGAAAAGTAGCTCTCACTTTTGTTACATATTGCGTAGGCAAGTCTTTGTACCTTGTGCACCGCGCGGTGCTGCTATAGGTCGGCCGGTTTTTTCTTTTTCCGCTTTTGACTTTCGAATGGCCGCCATTCGAATCTTTACAATTCACAACCAAGAAATGGAATCCCAACATTCAATATTTGATGAACACCAAGTCATTCACGACTTAAAGCATTATTTGCCTGCGCAGGCTCCTCTCAAAGACTTTATTCACCATAACACCCTACACGCTTTTCAGCAATTGAAATTCAAAGACGGTGTCAGGCATGCCTCTGAGATTTTGGGATATCGGTCCTCGTTGTCGCTCGGTGATTACCGAAGATTGTTTGCAACAGGTCAAATCAATCCGGAAGTGCTCGATAGAGTGATTCGCGAAAAGAAAGGTGACGCATTTGACGAGTGGAAAGCGAAAGTCACAACGCACGAATATCATAACACTTCAACACCACGAATCGGAGCCCTTCGCAGTCAGTGGAAAAAGTGTTATCGCATCGACATGGACTCTTTGGTACAGCCCATTCTGTTCCGCATTTTGTGTAGTTACCTCGATCAGGGAATTGCCATTTGGAATTTTCCGATCCGGGAGCAAACCTTTTTGGCCTCACTGCGCGAAATGGAAAAAAAGAGCTTAAGTAGCTTTTTTCGCAAAAAGAGAGCTAGGCAATTACTGTTGGAGACCAAATGTGAAATCAAAGACTTGTTAGATACTTTGATTGGAGATGAATCACTTTATCAGCAGTATTTGTTCGATCAACAATTTGCCCATCAGGGTTGGTCGGGTATGGTGAGTACCATCGAAGACCAACCATTTACGATTTTGGATCCGCGCAAGCTTTCGATGCATGACTTAATTGTGTTTGAGTTGCTGCTGGAGATTGACGCCTTGGATTTTGAATTTGGTACAGGATGGCAGCCGTTGGCGCAGCAAATTACCGAGCGACCAATTGAACTATTTGCAGACGTGCAGGAACGCGAAATACACGAGGTTCTTTTTATTTGGCAAGAAGCATTTGAATGGACCTACCACGATCAGGTGCTGGCAGGTATCATGCAAAAGAAAGTGCCGGATAAGAAATTCACTTCAAAGAGCTTTCAAGCACTGCTTTGCATTGATGATCGCGAGTGTTCATTGAGGCGTTACATCGAAGAATTGGACCCAACAGCAGAAACCTTCGGCACGCCTGGTTTTTTTTCTGTTGAGTTCTATTATCAGCCCGAGGGCGGAAAGTTTTATACCAAACTCTGCCCAGCGCCTGTTACGCCAAAATACCTGGTGAAGGGCGTAGGTGGCGAGAAGCTGCAGAAGGATGCGTACCTTAACAAACACTCCCATTCGTTTTATGGAGGTTGGCTCATCTCGCAAACGCTTGGTTTTTGGTCTGCGTTCCTCTTGTTCCTCAATATTTTCAAACCCTCCATGGGTCCGGCCACTGCTTCTTCATTTAAGCATATGAGCAAGAAGTCGAAGCTCACGATCGAGAATCACTCTCCCGAACAAAAAGAAAATGACTTGCAAATTGGTTTTACTTTAGACGAGATGGCCAACCGCGTAGAGGCGCTTCTTAAGAGTATTGGCTTAGTAAAAGAATTTGCGCCCTTGGTGTATGCCGTTGGCCATGGGTCCAGCAGCGTGAACAATCCACATTATGCCGCTTATGATTGCGGGGCATGTTCTGGCCGTGCAGGCTCGGTAAATGCACGTGTCATTTCCTTTATGGCTAACCATCAAAAGGTTCGTGAAGTGCTGCGTGGCCGCGGTATTGATATTCCAGATACGACTCAGTTCATTGGTGGTTTGCACGATACCACGCGCGATGAGGTGGTGTTTTTTGATGAAGATGTACTGACACCACTAAATCTACAGAGCCACAAAAAAAACGAAGCTGTTTTTGCCAACGCACTCGATTATAATGCGAAAGAGCGATCGCGTAGGTTTGCATCAATCGATTCGCACTTAGCACCGGCAGCGATCCATGAAAAAGTGCGCACACGGTCGGTTTCATTGTTTGAGCCGAGGCCCGAACTCAACCATGCAACCAATGCGCTGTGTATTGTGGGCAGACGTGAGTTGACGAAGCATTTATTCATGGATAGAAGGGCTTTCATGAATTCTTACGACTATAGGGTAGACCCAGACGGTAAGTTTTTGGTGAACGTTCTTAGGCCGGTGGGGCCGGTTTGTGGTGGCATCAATCTCGAGTACTTCTTTTCTAGGGTTGACAATCAGAAGTTGGGAGCTGGTTCTAAGCTACCCCACAATGTAATGGGGTTGTTTGGCGTGGCCAATGGCATCGATGGAGATTTAAGGCCAGGTTTGCCCAGCCAAATGATAGAAGTGCACGACCCCGTGCGGTTGATGGTGATTGTTGAGCATTTTCCGGAAATAGTATTGATGGCCATTCAGAAGGAGGCGCCAACATATGAGTGGTTCTTGAACGAGTGGGTACGTATTGTCGCAGTTCATCCGGATACTCACCAATTGTATTTGTTCAAAGAGGGCGATTTCAGCCTTTATCAGCCCACTCTAAAAGAAGTGCCAGTGGCTCCAAATTTGAAATCCATTTTTGAAGATCACGAAGAAAATCTGCCAGTGTACGAGTTAGAGAAAACGCTATCGCCATCCTTATCATGAAATCATTTTTAGAGTTTTTTGTATTGATTCCCCTTATCGGTTTTTTGGGAAGCCTTTTTTTACCACGGCATAACGAAGGGTTGATTGCCAAATGGACATTCACCTCAGTAGCCGTTCACATGATCAGCTTTCAAGCTTTTTTGATGTATTGGATTTTACAAGGTTATGATGCCATTAACCTAAAAGATATTGTATTGTACAGAAGCGAGCAGTATGAATTCTTCCTCGATTTCTACTTTGATAAGATTACGGCCGTCTACATTTTTGTTGGGTCGCTACTCACTTTCATGGTGACAATGTACAGCCGCACTTACTTACACCGCGAGGTAGGCTACAAGCGATTCTTCAACACCATTTTGCTTTTTTATTTGGGCTACAATTTGGCGGTCTTTTCGGGTAACTTAGAAACGTTGTTTATCGGCTGGGAAATTTTGGGTATCTCTTCTTTTTTGCTTATCGCGTTTTACCGCGATCGCTACCTGCCCGTAAAAAACGCAGTGAAAGTTTTTTCCATTTATCGCGTTGCCGATGTGGGCTTGATTTTGGCGATGTGGATGAGCCATCACCTGTGGCATGAGAGTATCACTTTTGACGAACTCAGCAACTATGATTTGATTCATTCCCATTTACAAGAACACACATGGGTGGGTGTTTTTATCTCGCTCATGTTTTTGCTCTCCGCTTCGGCAAAATCTGCGCAACTGCCATTTTCATCATGGCTTCCCCGCGCAATGGAAGGACCCACACCAAGTAGTGCCATTTTTTACGGTTCGTTGTCGGTACACTTGGGCGTTTTTATCATGATGCGTACCTATCCAATCTGGGAGCACCAAACATCAGTGCGAGTGCTGATCGGGCTAATGGGTTTCACTACGGCAGTTATTACGACAGGCATCGCTCGTGTGCAGTCTTCTGTTAAAAGCCAGATTGCATACAGTTCCATCGCGCAAATTGGGTTGATATTTATTGAAATCGCAGCCGGGTGGGGCGCCATTGCGCTTATCCATTTTGCGGGCAATGCTTTTTTGAGAACGTATCAATTGTTGGTGTCGCCTTCTGTTGTTAGCTACCTCATTCGTGAGCAATTTTACAATTTCGTTCCGCGCATTCGATCGGTTGAAGATTCATTTCCTCAAAGAATCCAATACACCTTGTACATGCTTTGCATCAAAGAATGGAATTTGGATTCGATGATGTATCAATATCTGTGGAATCCGATGAAGAAGATTGGCCAATACTTTACTTTTTTAAACTTGTCGCGGGTATTTGCTTTGTTGGTGCCTGTTTACTTGGTTGGATTATTCTGCACCTATAATAAACAATGGGTGCCAGACTCGGTGGAAGGTTACCTACCCATAGTTTTCTCACTGGTAGGGGTAATTTGTGTGTTGAAGGCATTTACCGAAAGGCAGCATGCTCGCGTTAGTTGGCTACTGGTAATCATGAATCACTTTTGGATTGCGCTGGCAATATCGTTCAATGAGAATTTCACATTCAATGAAATTCATTTGTACCTGATTGGTGTTGCCATTGCAGGTTTAGTTGGTTTTGCAGCATTGAGGCGGTTACGTTTGATTGAGGGCAATATTGATTTGGATCAATTTCATGGCCACTCTTACAAACACCCAAAAATCAGTATGGTGTTTTTACTAGCCTGCTTAGGGGCTACGGGTTTCCCGATTACGCCTACATTTATTGGCGAGGACTTAATCTTCAGCCATATTCATGAAGATCAATGGTTGTTGGCCTTTTTCACTTCATTAAGTTTTGTGGTAGATGGGCTGGCCATCATTCGCATTTATGCGCGTGTGTTTTTGGGGCCGCATTCAAAGTCGGTTTATGAGATGGCGTACCGCTCATCTTAAATTCTGGCCGTAGGCCTTAGGATGGGATGCCAAAGTGACAAACCCTACTTCTTGTTCATCAGATAGAGGAGCGCTAACGCGTATCCTTCTAGGCCAAACCCGGTAATGAGACCTTGGCATTTTGAAGTAATCAGACTTTTGTGCCGAAACTCTTCGCGTGCATACACATTCGAGATGTGAACTTCTACTACCGGTGTTGTGATGGCGCCAATCGCATCATGAATGGCAATTGAGGTGTGGGTGTAGGCCCCGGCATTTAAGATGATGCCATCAAAAGAAAACCCTACCTCGTGTAATTTGTTAATGATTTCACCCTCCACATTTGATTGAAAGAATTGAATATCAACCGTGGGAAAACTGTTCTTTAAGTTCTCGTAAAATGCGTCAAAGCTGGTGGAGCCGTATACTTCTGGTTCGCGCTTGCCAAGCAAGTTTAAGTTTGGCCCGTTGATGATTTGTATTCGCATGATTGAATGATTGAGAAACGAAAGATAGGAATTTAGTGATTGCAAATTTAGCTTTACCTGTTTTTGAAAACGAAAATGGCAAATTGGTCGTCCTACATCAAACAATTTGAGAATTACCTGAAGTTGGAGCGATCGCTTTCTCAAAACTCTATAGATGCCTATGTGCGAGATGTGGAAAAGCTGGATCAATTTATTGAAATCAAGGAACTTGACATTAGCCCGTTAAAGATCACTTCCATGCACCTGCAATCATTTTTGGAATACATCAACGAGCTGGGCATGAGCAGCTACAGCCAGGCACGCATTCTCAGCGGACTCAAAGCTTTCTATAAATTTCTAATTTTTGAAGAGTTGATCAGCGCTGACCCAACGGCCTTGATCGAAGGTCCGAAAATCGGCAGAAAGCTACCCGATACGCTAGATTATAGCGAAATTGAAAAACTGCTTGCGGCTATTGACCTTTCCACGCCCGAAGGCGGCCGCAATAGGGCTATGCTAGAGATGTTGTATAGCTCAGGTTTGCGCGTGTCTGAGTTAATTGACTTGCGGCTGGCCAACGTGCATTCTGATATTGGTTTTTTGCGTGTGATTGGCAAAGGCAATAAAGAACGCCTCGTTCCCATTGGCCGCGAAGCACTAAAATACCTGAAGATATATATTGATGAGATTCGCGTGCATACCCCTAAAATTGAAACTTTTTCAAGCTATGTATTTCTTAATCGATCTGGAAGAAAATTGACGCGCGTGATGGTCTTTTTGATCATCAAAGCATTGGCGGCAAAAATAGGGTTGAAGAAGAATATCAGTCCGCATACGTTTCGTCATTCTTTTGCTACGCATTTGATTGAAGGCGGTGCCGATTTGCGTGCCGTACAAGAAATGCTGGGGCATGAATCAATTACCACCACAGAAATTTACACACATTTAGACCGAGACTATTTGCGGCAAGTGGTGCAGCAATTTCATCCGCGAAGTTAATGTGTTCGATATTGCGCTGATTACAATTCTTTTTTTCATTCTGTTTTGTGCGCGACTTAATGTAGATTTGTATGATGAATCGCACCTTATTAGTCGCTCTGTTATTTGTTTCTGCTATTGCAAATGGTCAGTCCATTGAAGTAGAGTACGATAAAACGCGCGACTTCTCGAAATATAAAACATTCCGTTTTGGCGAAAGCCAGATCATTACCCCTGAAGATCAGAAAAAAACTTCTGATAAGGACTTGAATCGGTGGATTGTGGCTGCCATCACCGAAGAATTGAACTTGAAAGGATTGAAAAAAAATGATTCTTCGGCCGACCTTGTTATCACCTATGCAGCCGGAACGCTGTCTCGATCGGACATTGCGAGGGTTGGTCCGGTGCCCCTCACACCTGGGCAAGATGCCAACAACAGCATTATGCAGGAATACCGACAATCAAGCCTGATCATAGATCTCAATGATAAAAACAATAATTTGATCTGGCGGATTAACTCTACGGCCAACATGGCAACCGATGAAGGCGAAAGAATGATTGACGCTATTGTAGAACGCGGTTTTAAAAAATTTGGTCGCGCCCCCAAGCGCAAGAGGAAGTGACATGTACAAATTGCTTATTCGGCCGTTGCTGTTTTTATTCGATCCTGAGGCCATTCACCATTTTACTTTTAATTTCTTAAAGTTAGTTTGCCAACTGCCGGGCATCAAGCTCCTGCTCAAACGGTTTTATGTGGCACAGGAAAAATCACTGCAAAGAACTTTGTTCGGAATCACCTTTAGCAACCCAGTGGGCTTGGCAGCCGGCTTCGATAAAGACGCTAAACTGATTGATGAACTTGCCTGCTTTGGTTTCGGTTTCATCGAAATAGGTACGCTTACACCCATAGCGCAGCCGGGCAATGAAAAGCCCAGGTTATTCCGCTTGCCTGCGGATGGTGGCCTAGTTAATCGAATGGGGTTCAACAACGGTGGTGTTTCTGCTGCCGTAGGTAGGTTAAAGAAAAGGAAATCACAAGTAATTGTTGGCGGCAACATCGGCAAAAACAAGATCACACCCAACGAAAGTGCATTTGATGATTACGCAAAGTGTTTCGAGGCGCTGTATCCGTATGTTGATTATTTTGTGGTGAATGTGAGTTCGCCCAATACGCCAGGCTTGCGTGAGTTGCAGGAAAAAGAGCCGCTTAAAAAATTGTTAGCCGGAGTAAAGGCGTTGAGTGAAGCGAAAGAAAAACCGAAACCTGTTTTGTTGAAAATTGCCCCAGACTTAACTGAAACACAGTTGCAAGATATTGTTGAGATTTTGCTTGACACGAAAACGGACGGAGTGATTGCCACTAATACCACTATTTCGCGTGATGGTTTGCAGACCGGTGCAGAACAGTTGGATAGGATTGGCAATGGTGGTTTAAGCGGCAAACCATTACTGAAAAGATCTAACGAAGTGATTTCGTTTCTACGAAGCAAGCTTGGTAAAAATTACCCCATTATTGGTGTAGGAGGTGTAATGTCGGTGGATGATGCGGTAGATAAAATCAATGCGGGTGCAGATTTGATTCAACTTTACACGGGCTTTGTATATGAAGGGCCCGGCATTGTAAAGAGGATTAATAAGCGAATCTCTGGCCGTTGATTCTTTCAATCATTTTTGGCCTTCGCTTATTAGTTCATTTCGGTTTATGTGATGTTAGCTCAATAGGTTTACTCTTTCGAAATCAAATAAATCCGGAATTTTGATTCAATCTCTTTTCAAGAACAAAGGCGAGCGGGCTTACTATCAACTATTTCTTCTTCCCCGGAGTTATGGCTTTTATTATTTCGGCCAGCGCAGTGTCTGATATCATATTCATGCCCCAATCTTGGTCAACGTAATTGTAGCAAGCAATCACAATTTCTTCTTCTGGGTGAACGTACAAAGCCTGTCCACCAAAACCACCCTTCACCATCACGCCATCGCTTGCGAGGTCCCATTGGTACGCCCATTTGAATGGCGCAAACAAATTTGGTACAGGCGGAGCCTCAAAAATTTCCTTCAGTTGCTGAAAGCTAATCATCATTTCTTTTCTTTTTTGAATTTCACTTTTTGTAAAAAGCATTCCGAAGCGTGCAAGGTCTCTTAGTGTAGCAGATATGCCACCGTGCGGCCATGCAATTCCTTGGGGTGACAAACAAGTGTAGGCGTTGGCAGATGCGCCCATCGGTTTCCATATCTTGTCCGAAACTAAATCAGAATACTTTTTGCCGGTCACTTTTTCAGCCAGCCAGCCCAAAACAAAAGTATTAATGTTTGAATAGGCTGCCTGCACACCTGGAATGGTGTCTTTTTTCATTGACGATATACATTGGTACGCAGAAGTTGGAGTATCAGCACTTTTAGGTAAAATCCCAAGAGCTGATTCAAGCTGATAATTCTTGTGCTTTGGATTTGTAAAAGGGCCTGTTTCAAAATCGATGGATTTATTATCCATTCCTGATCGCATGTGAAGAATATTTCTTACGGAGATTCCTTGCCAGTCTGTACCCCGGAGTTCTGGAATATAATTTTCAATGGATTGATCGATGTTTATTTTCTGCTCATTGATGAGGCTGGTAATGAGCAAAGAGGTGATTACTTTCGTTACCGATTGGAGGGTATGCTGATCGTCTGGTAACATTGAAAAATACTTCTCATATACAATCACCCCCTTATGCACAACGATAAAGCTGACGACATGCAAACTTTTCAAATAGTCTTCAAACGACTGGGTTCCCATTTTTGACCTAATCGTTATTTTATCTATAGCTTTCTGAGGAACATATTGAAAGAGGTAGGGTTTTTCAGATTTTGTTATTATAGCTACTGGAAAAAACTCCGACATATACCTGAAGCTGTATTGAGACAACCTGCCTCCAACATCCCATCTACGATGATTTATGCTATCGTGTATTGTTTCTGATTCGTTGGCCGTGTAGTGCAGTTTTTGTGCGTGGCACCAAAAACTCAGCGCGGCAATGGTAATAGTTAATCTAAATCTCATTTTTTAAAATTCTTTTTTGCAACCTTTGGCAGTTATAAATTTTCTAAAATTGATGGTATTCTCGGTATCCTTTAATTTTCGTTCTGCTTCTTCCTTTAATTCTTGTGCGGTATATTGAGTTACATAGCACGACATGGCGTCTATCGCTTTGTTTTTATCCTCAACCGTGAAGGTAATTTTTACATTTACATACTGTTCATCCATATAACTCCCCGGATCAACGGATATAGTTCCCTTTTTCCAAGCAAAATGGTACAACGGATATTTCTTCACCCATCCCTCTGCGAGAAGTAACTCAGTTACGGCTCCGCTTACAACAATATGCTCTGAATGATGCGTGTCTCCATCAGGTCCGGCAGTGATAATGACGTCAGGATTGATAGAAGGTATTCGTATTTTCAGTGAATCAAGAAAACGCTGGTGCTCTTTAAAGTAGTTTCCTGTTCCGATTTTTGTATCTAGTCTTTGTATTTCAAAAAAAATAGGTGGCCGTAGGCCCATTTTAGCACAGCCACATGCCGACTCTTTCTTTCTTAAGTTACCTAACGAATCGCCTGCGGGAATCTTGGTAACCCGTGTTCCATCTTTTCCATTCGTAGCGATGATTACAAATACTTTGTTTCCAGTTCGTGCATATTTTATTAATACTTCACTGATTGCGGTTTCATCATCAGGATGGGCGCCAATAAAAAGAATTGTTTTGCTTTTCTGCGCAAACATTTGAACATTCAGAAACAATGAGATAAAAAACAGAATCGTTTTCATTTTTATTTCAAGAAATTGTAAATGTTTGTGGCAATCAGTCTCCAGCCACTGCTGTCAAACAATATCAGTTCTATACATTGTTCGGCAACAATAAAGATACCGCCAAAAAGCAGCGCTGGGTGTATTCGTTTGTTTTTGATCCAGTCCCATGCAAACGAAACAAAAATTAAGGCATCGGCCAGTACAATTGCAAACCAAATGTGAGGCTCTTGCACAGACGGAAAATAATGGCGCCAGCGAAACCACGCGGGCCACAGCAATATAATTGTGGCAAGGAGCATGAATCGCTTATGGGCTTGGGGTTTAGTTCGATATGCGATTGCCAAACAGACCAATGCGAAGAAGATAATGGCAGACGTGAGAGAACCTAAGATACTCGAAATGGCTATGTGGCCCAATCCTTCGCGCAACTCTCGCTCGCATTGATACATACTGGCGGGCAGTATAGTTATCGCTGTGCCCAGTGCAATGAAAATCCCGAACCGCCCAATGACAAAATGCAGTTGTTGTTTTTTTATTTTCACGAGCCACGATTGAAAGAGGAACAGCAATACCCAGCAAAAAGCAAATGTGGCATGGACATATATCATCCAGGGCCAGCTTTTAATGCCAGATAAAAAAGGTATGATAAATGTTTTTGAGAATCCTATCAAGATAGCCGCAATTCCGATTAGGGCTATTGTAGTAAAGAAAGTTAATCTTGGGATAGGCATTATTTACATTCTCAAATTACTGAGTTTCTTCAATCACCGTGGCCTGCGATGACACAGCTTTCCATTGACCGTTTATATTTTTCCAACCGTCATAAAACTTGATGCGCTTTTCTTGGTGTTTGCCTCGCGCTGTTTTGGACGTATGGCAAATGAAGATAGAGATGGCGAAGTTGTCGTGCAATTTCACTATCGGCTCAAACAAAAATACTATCGCTGCGCATAGCGCTGACGTTTTTGTAGATACCATTGGGTTCTTTTTGTTTGTTAGAGATGCCCTTGGCAGAAATGCTGATAAAGGAAGAATCAAGCATAAGAGAGATTGAAGCGGTGTCCAAAGCGAATTCGAACTCGATCCATTTTTTCTCAAGGGTCAAAATATCTTGTTTGACTTTTTCAGTTGTTAACTTGTCTTGTGCATCTCTGGACGTGCATCCGAAAACGATAACCGCGGTTACAATGGACAAAGTGTATCTCATCAGGGTTACCGAAGATAGTGTTTTCTATCAATGTAACGAAAAAAACAACTCAAAAAACTGAAGAGGGTCAGTATCCTGTTTGAGAGTGATTGTGGTTTTGCAGCACATCCAAAGAAATTGCTAAGCTGATTTCGCTGGTGTTGAAGTTGAGCGCAGAACTTTTGGTCGGCAACTCGAACACATACCCCACCCGCATGTTTTTGTAAATACCTTGTAGTAATATTCCGAAGGTATTGAGGTTTCGCAACAGAATCCCAGCTGTGTACAAGCGGTTGAAGGTGAAGTTGGCATTCACATCTACGGCCGGTGAGGAACCCGATGTAAAGCGAAGGAGTGTGCTGGGTTTGAATTCGATGCGCTCGGTGATGTTGAAGAGATAAGAACCAAACAAATAGTAATTCTGACTGTACACTTTGATTTGCGAAACCTGGTTTCCTAAACCTACCGTGGTGGAGTTGGCAAGCAATTGTGGCACAGACAAACCTACCGAATAACGATCGCCACGCAAAAGTACACCTACGCCTGTGTTGAATTTTGTGTCGGTAAAGGGGGCAAAGCGGTCATCGGGGTTTTGAATGTTAAGACCATCTGTGTTGGAAGAGTATTGAATGGCACCCAACTGCATACCAAACGACAAAAAGGTGTTGGACTTTAACTGCAGTTTATAAGACGCGGTGCCACCGTAAAACGTGTTTTTAATGTTACCGATTTTGTCTTGCACTACTACCAAGCCAGCCCCCACGCGGTTATCAGCCAGCGCAATGTGAGAGTTAAAGTTGAAGGTAGCGGGTCCGCCTTCAATGCCGCTCCATTGCGAGCGGTAGGCAAGGCCTACATATAGCCGCTCCATACTTCCCGCAAAGGCAGGGTTGATGAGCATGGGGTTGTTAAAGTATTGCGAATACAACGGGTCTTGTTGGGCACTTGCCAAGCGGGCACAACAAATAAGAAGTATGATCAATAATTTTTTCATGCGTTAACGTTTAAGCGAAATGAAACCCGTTTTCGGTTTCTTGCCGCTGCCAAATTCTATTTTGTAGAAGTAAGTACCTGTAGGCAGATCATTTCCTTCGTTGCTCGTGCCTTTAAACACCACGGAGGTATTGTCATAGTTTTCCCCTCGCCATACTTCGTTTTGCCAGCGGTCAAAAATCGTCACTACGTTGCTTTTGGTTTCAGGAATCAATTCAATGTTTTGGATGATGAACGAAGGGTTGGCTCCATTGGGCGAGACCGCGTTGAACACGACCACATCACCGGCTACTTCAATTTCAAACTGCTGCGTGGCGCAATTGCCATTGGTGTCGCAGGCGCGGATGGTTATAAACTCTCTTCCTGTAAAGGCAATGCCTGTGTAATCGATGGTGAGTCGTCCGTTGGATACAGTGGCCTTTGCCCCACTTGGGGGTTGCACCACCACAGTTATGGAGTTCAAGTCTAATGGAGCAGTAAATGTAGTGATAAGCGCCACTAAGTTTACTGGGATTGTTGCACTTCCCACCGGTGTGCTGATGGGTTGCGTACTGATGACCGGAGGTTGCGCGCAAGGGCCGGTGATGGCCGCGGTGACCGAGGTGCGCGCACTTTCGCATGTTCCGTTATTGATTGAAACAAAAAAAATTGTTGTGTTCGAAAGCGAAGGGGTTGTGAATGTTGCGTTGGTTTGGCCTGCAATAGGCGCTCCCCCCGTGGCAACTGTATACCACCGATACTGTCCGCCCGATCCTCCGGAAGCAGTAAGAGTAAGTGATGAAGGCGCACAACCCGAGGCGCCCACAACTGTTGGTGCAGAGGGCGTAGGATTAATGGTTGCGGTCACGGAAGTGCGAGTACTCTCGCATGTTCCGTTATTGATTGAAACAAAATAAGTGGTGGTGGTCGAAAGCGAAGGCGTGGTGAACGTTGCATTGGTTTGGCCCGTAATGGGTGTTCCTCCGGTGGCAACGGTATACCATCGATACTGCCCGGCCGTTCCACCTGACGCAGTGAGTGTGAGCGATGAAGACGCGCAACCCGAGGCACCCACTGCCGTAGGTGCAGTAGGTACTGGATTGATAGTTGCCGTCACCGCTGTGCGTGCACTCTCGCAAATTCCAGAATCAAAGATGGATACAAAATAGGTGGTGCTATTGCTGAGCAAAGGTGTGGTAAAAGATGGGCCGGTAAATAAAATGGATGTGGTTGAGGCATCGGCATACCAACGGTAAACTTGCGAACCGGTGGCGCCAGTCGCATTTAACGTAACAGCCCCAGGTCCACAGCTGCTTCCACCGGTAGCCGAAGGAGCGGTTAACGTTGGACATGCGGTAATGGTAAAGGGCGCGGTCGCAGCGTTGCTCCAAAATCCTTTCGAATCTTTTGCACGAACGTTGAGGGTATAATTGCCCGGAGTTAGCAGTGGTAAATTCAACGTGAACAATTGGTTGACGGTGGGCGCAGCGCTCACGTTGACCGAAGTTGCTTGCCCAATACCAGGATCGGTCCCAACGAAATATTCCAGTTTCACCAAGTTCGCGGGTAAAGCTGTTGCAGGTACCAAGTAAAATGTTCGCGTGGTAAACAATGACCATCGGCCTTGGTCATCACGTACGCGCACGTTCACCGTATGGAAGCCAGCTGCCAAGGGTGCGGTAGGTGCATTGATCGTAATGTTCAAGCTAGGATTGGCTGTAACAGGAATATTGGTTCCATTTCCAATTCCGGGGTCGCTATCGTAGAAATACTCTGCTCTAGTAATGTTTACGCTGGGCGAATTGCTGAACGGATTCGCTATCAGGTAAAATGTGCGGGTGGTAAATAAACTCCATTTTCCTGTGTTGTCGCGGACGCGCGCATTAAGCGTGTGAAAGCCTGCAGAAAGCGCAGTGGTGCTAAGATTGTACGTTTCATTGATGGTCGTACCTGGTGTTACCGGAAGCGCGGTGGCATTGCCCACTCCTGGGTCTGAATCAAAAAAGTATTCTACCCTCGTGATAGTTTGAGCAAAAGCATTGGTGGTTGCGATTACAACGAACAGCACTAGCAACCAACGGTGCACAGATAATCCTAGCGATTTTGACATAGAGATCAACCTTGTGAAATACATCGAATGCTCAATTATTGGTAGTGGCCTGAATTTGCACCCGCAATTGCGTGCCTGGTGTGATATTGCTATTTTAGATGTTTAAACTAGTTACTTGAGGGATCGGTGGAAAAGCGCTCGTGTCAAACCCACTTCCGGGCGCGCCTCCACTTGGAAAAGGGTAGAGCCCTCCATAAATTCCTAAGTCGGTTCCGTCTGTGCCAGCGTTTCTGGCGGGTGATCCAGTTTGAAGCCGATAATTTGCGTTCGCATCATAGTTGGCGAAGTTGGGTACATTAATAAATTCTGGATTAACGCCAACCAAGTTTCCACTCTCTAAATTCGCATTGCTTGAAAAACTATTCGTGGGTGGAACATTGCTGATGCTGACTGTGGAGCAAAGATTGTTATTAAACGTGTTGAGCCTCGTTCCGCCATCTATCACAAAAGCGGACGTAGAACTAAAAGCAAAAATGTTATTAGTAAGTGTAGCATTTTGCAAGTTGTTCAATACCTGACCAAATGACTCTAAAAAGATGTTGTGATCAATTAAAATTGAGGTAGGTCCTGTTGAACTACCCGTTATAAAGGTGCTGGTGAAAATGTTGTTTCGTACAAAAATGTTTGCTGTTGATTGGGTCAAATTGAGAGTACCCGTTAAAATGTTATTATAAATCTCCCAGTTGCTTCCGTACGTGTTAAGACTGCCGATTAAATTGCGGAAGATGCGTATGTTGCTGATCGGCAAAGAACCTGTAGTAGCACTCGCAACGTTACCAATTTCAAACCCGGTAATGACTGTGCCTGATGGGTTGTTGCTTCCAAGAAAAGGCATATCAATACGATTGACGAATGTCCGAAAGTTTAATTGGCTCGAAGATTTATACCCGCCACCGATCAACACCAAACGTTTGGTGACACTCACATTTTCGCTATATATCGTATTGCTTGCATTGACGTAAATCGTATCGCCCGCCACGGCCGCATTTACCGCTGCCTGTATGGTAGTGAACTGTGCAGGGTTTTGTGGATCGTTGCTCACTGTGCGAATGGTTGCATGAGTTGAAAATGCTGCGACAGTAATGAGCAAAAGTGTTGTAAATGATTTCATATCGCTAGATTTTTTTAATTATTGACCGTTGCTTGTATGGTCACCTTCAGTTGCGCACCTGGTGCCAGCGTGGGCGTTTGCACGGTCAGGTTTGTTACTTGTGGAATCGCGGGCATCGCCCCGGTATCAAACCCCGAGCCGATAGCCCCACCGCTCGGGAACGGAAAAGCCCCGCCATAGATGCCGATGTCTGTTCCATCATTACCAGCATTTTTTCCTGGCGATGAAGCCTGGAGCCGATAATTGTCTAATGTATTGTAGGCATCGGGGTTGGCATTGGTGGTAAACAAAGGATTTTGACCGATGATATTGCCACTGCCCGTGTTTGCCCCTCCAACAGACGCGACAAAGTTTGCAAAATCGTTCGCTGGGTTATAGAAAGTTGAGTTCGCAATGGTGTTAAGGTTTGATAAATTATTGTTGAAGGTACAGTACACCACGCTGGCTGAAGGATCTAAAACCAAGCCGACTGATCTTGAAAAAATGTTGTTAGAGACAACTACATTGTATAAACTTCTAAACACACTGGCGAAAGCGCCAGCGCCTGAAGCACCTAAAAAAATATTGTGATCGATCACAACTGTAGCACTGTTGAAACCATTAATCGATTGCCCTACGAAAATATTGTTGGCAAAGAGAATGTTGGTGGGAGAGGAAGAAGAAATACTAGCGCCTCCATCTACACGCCCCTGAAAGATATTGTTTGCAATTACCCAGCCTTTGCAGTAGGTGCCGGTTGAGTTGTTGTTAAGCGTCAGCGCAATTGTGCTATTTGAAAAACGATTTCTGAGCAACGTGATGTTGTCGCAAGCCAACGAACTGCTTTCTGGGCTGATTGATCCGCTTATAAAACCCATAATGGTGGTTCCGCTTGCATTGTTGCCACCGACTCGCGACAGCAAAATATTGGCAACATTGGTGGGCTGACCAAAAGAGTTATTGGGCGCATAGCCACTTCCAACAATCACCAGCCGTTTGGTGATGGTGAAGGTGGTGTACTGAAATGGAGAACCTTGCACGTAAATGGTGTCGCCATCTACCGAAGCGGATTGAGCTGCGGCAAACGTGCTAAATTGGGCCGGTTGTGCGGGGTTGTTGCTTACCGTGCGAATGGTGGCCATGCTGCTTACGCTGCTCACCACCATACATAATGCTATGATGTTCTTCTTCATTGCTTTTTTTGGCTTTTATGCCACTAAGTTGTCAGGTGCACGAATCGTGTGCTTACTTCTTCAATTATGTGTAGCAAAGCTACTTCTCATTTTACCGGTCAACCTCCCCTAAAAAGTGGATTTTTCTATTTGCCTATTTGCTTTGCGCCAACTCATTGTAGATTTGTTAACCTATTGTTATGCGTTTTAGTTTTTTACTTCTGATTTTGATTGCGACCCAGGCGCTGGCTCAAGAAGTGGCGAACGCTGACAGTTTGCTTCTGGTGATCCAGAAATCAAAAGATGATACGCTGCAAGCAGAGCGTTTCATTTTGATGGGGCAGCAGTTGGAGTCGGTTAATCCTGATTCTGCCTTACACTGGTATGAGCAGGCGTTGACTTTAAGTCGGAAGCTTGGCCACACGCGGGGCATTCTGCGCTACTACACCAATGCCACATATGTCTACAATATGTTGGGCCGAGCTGATACCTCGTTATTGCTGAACTTGAGATCGGTTGAAATTGCTCGGGAATTTGGTGATGAAGAGCGGCTTTCAGCCTGTTTGGGCAATGTGGGCAGTTCTTATCTTTCGCTCGAGGAGCATCAAAAGGCAATCGACTATTTTTTACAGTCGAAAGAAATTGCTGAGAGGCGCAAAGACATTCAAAAGTTAAATGTGATTTACAGCAACCTGGCAAACGTGTACCGAACGTTGAAGCAGTACGAGCAAGCCAGCGAGTTTGCCAACAAAGGCTTGGCACTTGCGCGCGAAGCAGCAAATCCTTTTCAAATTTCGGCCGCGCTGGTAACGACAGCTACCATCAAAAACGCGCAAGGCAAAATGAAGGAAGCATTGCCGCTGCTACACGAAGCTTTGGCAATCGCCAGAAAAGTCAATGATCATTTTACAGAATTATCTGCTTTGTTAAACTCGGGTGATGCCAACATGAAATTAGGTAACTATGCTCAATTGGAAAGTATTTTTCGCGAAAGCTTGAAGTTGGCTGAAACGATAGGCGACCCAGAGGGTGTAACCATTAGTAATCGCGGCTTGGGTTATCATTATTTGCATGTGCGCGATCTAAAAAATGCGGAAAAATTTGCAACGTTATCCTTGGCACAGGCCACGGAAAAGGAGTATTTGCATCATTCGGCAATGGCGCTTACGTTGTTGTCTGATATCGCGCTGTTGCAAGGACAAGACAGGTTAGCCGCGCAGTTGCTTCAAAAGAGCGATTCCGTACAGGAGAAGATACACAATGAAGAAAAGTTAAAAGACATCAACCGGTTAGAGGTTCAATTCAAAACGCGCGAAAAAGAAAATGCTTTGATTCGAGAACAACAGCAATCTGAGTTAAAAAGCTTGGCGATTAGAAAAAATCAACTTTGGATTTCGATTCTTTCTCTAATGATAATTGCGATTGCCGTAATCGCATGGCTAATGGCAAACGCAGCGAACCAACGCAAGCGAGTTATCGAAAAAGAAAACGAACTGAATCATGCAAAAATAATTCAGTTAGAAAGTGAAAAACGTTTGTTGGCGAGTCAGGCGGTAATCAAGGGACAAGAAGAAGAGCGTGGCCGTTTGGCCAAAGACCTGCACGATGGGCTGGGCGGTATGCTATCTGGAATAAAGTTTTCGTTGGCTAATATGAAATCAAATGTTGTTTTAGATGCAGACAATGCACTGCAGTTCGAGCGGTCGCTAGACATGCTCGATCAGTCCATTTCGGAGTTAAGGCGCGTAGCGCACAACATGATGCCCGAAGTGTTGGTAAAGTTCGGATTGGATGAAGCGCTTCGCAGTTATTGCGATGCGCTCAACCAGGCAAATATTTTTAAGTTGAGCTATCAACTGGTGGGCGTACCCAAACGATTTAACTCCAACACCGAGATCATTGCTTATCGCATTGTGCAAGAACTTTTAAATAACGTAGCCAAACATGCAAAAGCATCGCAGGTATTGGTACAGTTAGCAATGACTGATGATGAACTGAGCTTAACCGTTGAAGACAACGGGATAGGCTTTGATACCAACGTCATCAATGAAGTGCGTGGTGCGGGTTGGGCCAATATCCGCTCGCGGGTTAATTTTTTGAATGGAAAATTGGATATTCAGTCAGCTGTGGGTACTGGAACGTCTGTTCATATTACGTTACCCAAATCATGATGCGCGTTTTTATAGTTGACGATCACCCCATGGTAGTCGAAGGCATACGAAGCATGTTGGCACAAATCCCAAATGTTGAGATCGCGGGGCATGCGATGACAGGCGCCTCCGCCATCGGTTATTTTGTAAAGAATACAGCTGATGTCGTTTTGCTTGATATCAATCTTCCCGATCAATCTGGAATGGACGTTTGTAAGGAATTGATGAAGCGTAACGCGTCTTTGAAAGTATTGGCACTTACTAATTTTGATCAGCTCACGTATTTGCAGGGTATGAAAGATGCCGGTGCCAGGGGGTATTTGTTAAAGAATTCCTCGTCAGAAGAAATTCAAAAAGCATTGGAGGAAGTGAGCGCTGGAAGGGAATACTGGTTGGGCAAAACAGACGTAAAGCAAAGTATTGAAGATCACAATCAACTGCTACTCACCCGCAGAGAGGTTGAAGTGTTGAAACTAATAGCCGAGGGCTTGACCAATCAAGAAATTGCAGACAAACTGTTCATCAGCGCGAGTACCGTAGATACGCACCGCAAAAATTTAATCTCAAAATTGAATGTAAAAAATACGGCCGCACTGGTACGCTCGGCCGTAGAGAATAAGATTATATAGTCGGTTTACTCCTTAATACCTGCCAAATCAATAACAAACGCGTACATCAACGCATCTTCTTTCAGCGATTCAAAACGGCCGCTTGCGCCACCGTGGCCAGCTTCCATGTTGGTTTTTAGCAGTACTAAATTCTTATCTGTTTTATGGACTCGCAATTTTGCAACCCACTTCGCAGGCTCCCAATATTGTACTTGGCTGTCGTGCAGCCCGGTGGTTACCAGCAAATTCGGATAGGCTTTCTTTTCTACGTTGTCGTAGGGCGAGTACGACAGCATGTAGTCATACTCTTCTTTGACATTTGGGTTGCCCCACTCTTTCCATTCGAATGTGGTTAACGGAATGCTTTCGTCTTCCATGGTGCTGATTACATCCACAAAGGGCACATCTGCTATTATGCCTTTGTACAAATCAGGGCGCATGTTGGTGATTGCACCCATCAACAAACCACCCGCACTGCCCCCGTTGGCAAATAGTTTATCCTTTGATGCATACTTCTCTTTGATCAAAAATTCTGATACATCGATAAAGTCGTTGAAGGTGTTTTTCTTTTTTAACATTTTCCCATCTTCGTACCACTTGCCTCCCATTTCTTGCCCGCCACGAATATGCGCAATCGCAAAAACAAAGCCACGGTCCAGTAAGCTTAAACGGGTAGAACTGAAAAAAGCCGGCATCGAAGAGCCATAAGATCCATAAGCATATTGAAAGCAGGGGTGCGCACCATCTTTTTGAAACTTATCTTTTCGATAGACAACACTCACAGGGATTTTTACACCATCGCGTGAAGTAGCCCACAAGCGCTCTGTTTGGTAGTTGTTTCGATCAAATCCGCCCAGCACTTCTTGTTCTTTCAGCAACTTCTTTTCAGCGTTTTCCATGCTGTAGTCATACTGTGAAGGGGGCGTGGTCATGGATTGATAAAAATACCGCAGCATGTTCGAGTTGGGATCTGGGTTTGAACCGATGCCCGCTACATATGCAGGTTCACCAAAGTCAATTGTTTTTTCCGAGTTATCGACCCATTTTATGATTCTAATTTTGTCCAATCCTTCTTTGGTATCTTGAATAGCTAAGTAGTCTTTGAACAATTCAAAGCCTTCCAGAAAAACATCCTCTCGGTTGGGTACCAGGTCTTTCCAATTTTCTTTTTTTGGATTAGCATCTTCCACTACTGCCAATCGATAGTTCTTCGCATTCTCATTGGTGCGGATGTAAAATTTACCGTTGATATGGTCTATACTGTACTGAACGTTATCTTGAATGGGAGCAAACTCTGCTAGTTTACTTTTAGGGTTATCGATTTCCATGTATCGTGCCATCGAGGCATCGGTGCGGCCCGACTGTACCATCAAATACTTTTTCGAGCGCGATTTTCCAATATAGCAAGAGAGAGTCTCGTCTTTTTCTTCAAATATCAGTACATCGCTCGCGGCAGGCGTACCCAGTGTGTGCCTGTATACTTGGTTCGAGCGCAGGGTGTTGGGGTCTTGTTTGCTGTAGTAAATAAATTTGTTGTCATTACTCCATTCCATGTTGCCTGTAGTGCCACCGATTATATCAGACAGCATTTTCCCTGTTTTCAAATCTTTGACTGAGATCGTGTAAAACCGTCTACCCACCGTATCTTGGATAATGGCTGCAAGTTGATGGTCGGGGCTTGCATCCGTAAACATGCTAAAGTAGCCATGTCCTTTGCCCATTTCATTTCCGTTGGCAATCACTTCTTCGCTTCCTTCCAAAGAGCCTTTCTTACGGCAATAGATAGGATACTCGCCTCCTTCTTCAAAACGGGTGTAGTAGAAATAGTCATCAATTTTCAAGGGCACCGATTCATCTTTCTCTTTGATCCGACCCTTCATTTCGGCAAATAACTTTTCTTGCAAAGGTTTGGTATGCGCCATCATCGTATCCAAATACTTATTTTCTGCTTTCAAGTAATTGACTACGGCCGTGTCTTCGCGATTCCTCAGCCAGAAGTAATTGTCCACACGCTTATCGCCATGTTTAGAAATAATCTCGTGCGGTTTTACCAGTGCCACCGGTGCCGATACCGATGGATATTTTGTTTCATGGTTTTTGCAGCCAGCGACAATGGTAATTACGTAAAGAAGGGTTATTACTTTTTTCATTTCTTACGGAGTTGATGGTATTTAGTTTTGAAGGCCCAATACAATCGGCCTAAGTTTTAATAAGTCGGCATGCTTGTATCAATCTCCTTTGCCCAAGCTAAAATGCCGCCCTTTAGGTTGTAGAGATTAGTGAATCCGTGATTGGACTCCAGCCACTTGACCATATTGCCACTGCGGGCGCCACTGCGGCAATGAATCACTACTTGTTTGTCTTTTGCGATTTTATCTACGTTGTGCGGAATTTCTGCCTGTGGGATCAATTCTCCATCAAGGTTGCAGATGTCAAACTCATGTGGTTCGCGCACGTCAATGAGTTGAAAGTTGGCCTTCGAATCTTTTAAGGCTTTGAGTTCTTGCACAGTTACTTCTTTCATGTCAGTTGTTTTTTTTGGAGCATTACAAAAGTCATCATAATCAATCAAACCCAAAATGTTTTTGCGTTCATTTTTATTTGCGATTTGAATGATTTGGCTCTCCATCGTCAATGAGTCAAAAACCAGAAGTCTGTTTACCAAAGGATCGCCAATGCCAGCCAATACCTTTATTGCTTCGTTTGCTTGAATACTGCCGATAATTCCCGCCAACGCCCCGAGCACACCGCCTTCTTCGCAGTTGGTTACCGCTTCTGGGCGTGGGGGCAATGGATATAAATCCCGATAGTTGGCGGAGCGTTGGTAATTAAAAACGGCCACTTGCCCTTCATAACGATAAATAGATGCATGAATGAGCGGAATATCCAACAGCACCGAGGCGTCATTCAGTAGATACCTTGTCGGGAAGTTATCTGTGCAATCGATGATCAACTGGAATCCCTTAAGTAAACCAAGTGCATTTGAGGCAATCAACTGATTTACAAATGAGTCGATCTGCACGTGTTGGTTGAGCGCTCGAAGTTTTTCTGCCGCCACCTGTGCTTTTGGTTGGTTGAGGTCGGCAGCAGTATAAAGTATTTGCCTTTGTAAGTTTGAAAGACTTACGTTGTCATGGTCAAAAATGGCAATGTGACCAACGCCTGCCGCTACCAAATATTGCAACACCGGGCAGCCCAACCCGCCAGCACCTACCACCGCCACCCGCGACTGTAATAAGTTTTGCTGTGCGCTTTCACCAAACTGAGGCAACACAAAATGTCGGCTATACCGCTCGCGTTCTTCTTGTGAAAAATGATTGACTTTGGTCATTGTCGACTATTTGTCATCCGCCCTCATGTTCAGTTCTTTGAAGGCAAGAATGATTTCTTTCAAGTTCGGATTTTCTTTATGAACAATCATCGAATTGTAGATTTCGACTCCTTCCACGACAGCTAAATCGTCTTCTTTAATCAAACTGCCATCATTGAACCTCCAGAACCAATTATCAAATTTCCTCTTTCTGGCCAGGTGTCGATCATCTAAGTTATCACAAACATAAATGGCTACATTTTGAAAACTGTGAAAGAAAACTTGAAAAATAGATACGATGGTTAGACCAATTCGCTCATCGAGTTGGTTTTCATCAGGATTACCATTAATCACGTCAATATTGAAGGTGAAGATATGTTCAGCAAATTTTGGGTAGTTGCTAAACAGAGCGCTGTAATTAAGAAAATACACTGAATATGTTACAGCTTGGTCGGTAACAAATTCAAAAGAGTAGTCACTATTTTCCTGTAAAGGATACGGGCTTGGCAAAGTCGAATTTGTCTTTAAGATCGGAAAGTTTGCCTCCTTTTTTCAAATGCTCATGAATAAACTTTTTGTCGCTAAGCATTTTCTTAAAAATGGCTGCGCCTTTTGAGTTTTTTGAGACCTGATTTCTTACTGCGGTTTTCACAGAACAAATCTAGCGAAATCTTATGACAAATTCTTCAAAGTCTCTTCCAAAGCCTTGATCTTAGCCTCTGCATCCGCTTTCTTCTTTCTTTCAATTTCAATCACCTCTGGTTTTGCGTTGGCAACAAATTTCTCGTTTGATAGCTTTTTTTCAACTGAAGCCAGAAAGCCTTTTTGGTATTCCAATTCTTTCATCATCAACTCACGTTCTTTGGCTACGTCCAACTTGCCTTCCATTGGCACAAAGAACTCAGAAGACTTAATCATGAAACCAGCAGCATTATTTACTTTTTCGCTCGTCAGTTTCACTTCTTTCAAGTTAGAAAGTTTGGTAATCACCGGCCAAAAGTCTCCCATTAACGATTGTTCTTCTTTGCGAAGAAGTGTTAGACTTTCCTTTGGCGAAATACCTTTGCTGTTACGCAAATTCCTTATCTCTGTAATGCATTGAAATGCATGTTCTCCGTGTTGCAATACAGCGTTGTTAGCTTTGCCTCCTGTAGGCCAAGCCGCCACAATCAATCGCTCGCTGTTTGGCCTTTCTTTCAACTCGCCCCACAGTTCTTCTGTAATAAAGGGCATGAACGGGTGCAACAGCTTTAAAATGGTTTCGAAAAAGTCAACTGTCCTATGGTACGTTGCTTGGTCAATTGGTTTGCCAAACTCTGGTTTTACCATTTCCAAATACCAACTGCAGAAATCATCCCAAGTTAACTTATAAGCGGTCATCAACGCATCACTCATTCGGTACTTGCTGTAATGATCATTCAACTCATTAATTGCCTGGTTTAGTTTTGACTCAAACCATTCGGTCGCCACTTTGTTTTCTCGCGGCTGTTGTTCAGTTGATGTCGTCCAGCCCTTCACCAAACGGAATGCATTCCAAATCTTATTCGCAAAATTGCGACCCTGCTCGCACAGCTTTTCGTCAAACAACAGATCGTTGCCCGCGGGTGAGCTAAACAACATACCTGTGCGGACGCCATCGGCTCCATACTTTTCTATCAACTCAAGCGGGTCGGGCGAGTTGCCCAAGCTCTTTGACATTTTTCTTCCTTGCTTATCGCGCACAATGCCTGTGAGATAAACATCTTCAAAAGGCTTCTGGTCTAAGTATTCATAGCCTGCAATGATCATACGTGCCACCCAAAAGAATAAGATCTCCGGTGCGGTCACCAATACCTGTGTTGGATAGAAGAACGCCAAGTCTGCATTCTTTTGCTTGTCGATTTTTCCGTTTTTGAAATACTCATCGCGGAAGCCATCAAATACCTCTATCGGCCATAGCCATGAAGATGCCCAAGTGTCGAGTACATCTGGGTCTTGCGTTACATCTTCAGATTTGAGATTTGAGATTTGAGATTTGAGAATGTTGAATGCTTGTTCACGTGTTTCAGCCACAGCAAAGGTGCCATCTGGCGCGTACCACGCAGGTATGCGATGCCCCCACCACAACTGACGAGAGATGCACCAATCGCGTACATTCTCCATCCAGTGGCGATAGGTGTTCTTGAACTTAGCAGGGTACAATCGCACTTCATCTTTCTCCACCGCATCTTTGGCGCGAACGGAAATTTCTTTCATTTTGATGAACCACTGCAACGATAGTTTGGGCTCTACCACGGTGTTGGTTCGCTCCGATCGACCGATGCGCGTAACGAATTCCTCTTCTTTCACCAGTAATCCGGCTTCGCGCAAGTCTTTTACGATTTCCTTGCGTACAGCAAAACGGTCTTTGCCCACAAATTTTGGTAGCTCACATTTTTCGTTTAGCGTGCCATCGTCATTAATGGTGTCGATCACCGATAATTTGTGACGAACCCCAATTTCGTAGTCGTTCACATCGTGGGCAGGCGTTACTTTCAAGCAGCCCGTTCCAAATGATTTGTCAACATAGTCATCGGCAATCACCGGAATTTCTCTGTTGATGAAAGGCACCAATACTTTTTTGCCGATTAAGTTTTGGTAACGCTCATCCGTGGGGTTCACTGCAATGGCCACATCGCCCATAATGGTTTCGGGACGCTGAGTGGCAATCACCACAAACTCGTTCGATCCTTTAATAGCGTATTTTACTGAATACAAAATAGATTTCTCGCCTTCTTCTTTGTACAACACTTCTTCATTCGAGAGTGCGGTCTTCGCTTCGCAGTCCCAGTTGATCATGCGCAAGCCGCGGTAGATATAACCTTTGTTGTATAAATCTACGAATACACGAATCACAGCCTTGTAATAGTCCGGGTCCATGGTGAAGTCGGTGCGCTCCCAATCACAACTCGCGCCCAACTTCTTCAGTTGCTCGAGAATGATGCCACCATACTTTTCTTTCCACTCCCACGCATATTTTAGAAACTCTTCGCGAGAGAGGTCAGATTTTTTGATTCCGCGCTCGCGCAACATGGCCACAACCTTTGCTTCTGTGGCGATAGATGCATGGTCGGTGCCCGGCACCCAACACGCCACCTTTCCTTCCATGCGTGCTTTTCGAATCAACACATCTTGAATGGTGTTGTTGAGCATGTGGCCCATGTGCAATACGCCCGTTACGTTGGGCGGAGGGATAACGATGCTGTAAGATTCTTGGCCTTCTTTTGGTTCGCCATGGAAAAACCCTTGTTTCATCCATTGTTGGTACCATTTTCCTTCTACTTCGGCCGGGTTGTATTTGGTTGCTAGCGACATATCTTAAATGCAAAAGATGGCAAAAATAGGAATTTGATTGAAAGCATTTTTTGCCGGATCCAGTACACAGAAAAGAGACAAAAAGGCACGTTATTCTGTAATTTTTTGAAAAAAAAGACATT
Organism: Bacteroidota bacterium; assembly: GCA_018267275.1. GTDB lineage: Bacteria > Bacteroidota > Bacteroidia > Cytophagales > Cyclobacteriaceae > ELB16-189. Next base: position 269,317 of record JAFDYV010000007.1, read on the forward strand.
ATGGCATTAAATAATTAGCGGCACACTTTTTCCTGATGGGTGCTTGTGTTTCAAAAATCAATGTTCAACTAAACAAACAAATCTATATGAGCATCATTCGTTATAACCCCGCTGACTTTGTACCCACCACATTCAGCAATCTGGTAGACCGATTCTTCAATGAGTCAGTTGCCCGTTCGGGTGGAAGTTCTTTTGTACCCAAAGTGGACATCATCGAAAACGACAACGCGTTTGAGATTCACTTTGCCGTGCCCGGATTGAACAAAGAAGACTTCAACATTGAGGTAAAAGACAATTACTTAACTGTGAGTGGCGAACGCAAATTCACCAACGAGAAGAAAGACAAAAATTTCCACAGCATCGAAACCAGCTATGGATCTTTCAGCCGCTCTTTTTCGTTGCCCGAAAATGTAAATGCCGATAAGGCACAAGCCAAGTATAACAACGGTATTTTGGAATTGACTTTGCCAAAAGACGAAAAGAAGGTATTAAAGCAAACCATTAAGGTAAGCTAAGAATTTGGTTTGAGGTTTAGGTAAGCCTGCGCGCGGGTTCGCGTGGGTGGTAGTGGGTGAACCCTGACGGACACGTCAGGGTTCTTCTTTTTTTTGACTACCTTTCATTTCAAATTTTTTATGAAGCGCTGGCTATTAATTGCAGTTGTTGTGGTATCGTCCATTATCGGGGCGATGATTGGTTCCTTAGTTACCATTAAAAATCTGGCCGACCGGCCGACTTACAATTCCATCGATCAATACCAAGCGGCCCGTGTGCTGCCAGTCGCAAGGGTCGATACATCGTTTCGTGTACCCGCAGGGCTAAACTTCCAACTTGCCGCCAAGGCGGTCACACCAGCGGTGGTTCACATCCGAACTGTGCTGGGCTTAGGCAGCTTTAGTATGAATGCCCTTGATAGTTACATGAATCCCCACGCGCAGTCCTCTGGCTCAGGGGTGATCGTAACCGATGACGGTTACATTGTCACCAATCATCATGTTATTGAAGATGCCTCGTCTATTGAAGTGGTGATGAACAATAACCAGCGATTTTATGCAAAGGTTGTTGGAAAAGACCCCAGCACTGATTTGGCCCTACTTAAAATCAAGGCGAAAAACTTGCCTTTTGTGCGCTATGGAAATTCAGATAACACGGTGCTAGGCGAATGGGTGTTGGCCATCGGCAATCCCTTTGATTTGACTTCCACCGTAACCGCTGGCATTGTAAGCGCTCGTGCTCGTAACATTGGTATTTTGCGCGACAAGAATAATCTTCAAATCGAATCGTTCATTCAGACCGATGCGGCTGTTAACCCTGGCAACAGTGGGGGCGCGCTGGTGAATTTAAAGGGCGAACTCATTGGCATTAACTCAGCCATTGCAACAGCCACTGGCAGTTACTCGGGTTATTCATTTGCCATACCTGTAAGTCTAGTGAAAAAAATTGCAGACGACTTGTTGGAGTTTGGTCAGGTGCAACGCGGGTTGCTTGGTGTGCAAATAGCTGATGTGACGGCTGAGTTAGCCGATGACGAAAAACTCGATGTGGTGCAAGGTGTATTTATCAGAAGCGTTAATAGCGGCAGCGCTGCAGAAGCAGCCGGCATTGAAACCGGAGATGTGATTCAGGCGATCAACCAACATCTGGTGGCGGGCGTGTCAGAAATGCAAGAGTGGGTGGCAAGGCATCGACCTGGTCAAACCATTGAAGTCACTTACCGAAGGGCAGGGCAAAGCCATACGGTAAAGGCTGTTTTGAAAAAGATCGATGGATCGCAAGAGTTGAAGCGCCTGGAAACACCCAAACCAGAAGGCATCGAGTTGGAAGACCTAACGTACGGAGAGTTGAATCAGCTAAACCTTGACCAGGGCATCCGTGTGAAGTCGGTGGAAGCTGAGTTGTGGAAAAAATCAGGGCTTTCTGCCGGCTTTGTTGTCACTCACCTCGACAAAGTGCCCGTTGATAGCATTGACGATTTTTACCGGATGTTGCAGTGGAAGCGCGGAGGCGTTTTGTTGGAGGGCATTAGCCAAAATGGCCAAAGGGGCACTTTTGCCATAGATTTACCTTAGTTTTTTTGACAGATTTGTCGTCTGCAACAGCTGCTGCCATCGATAACCGTTAATTTGGGCGTCAGGAGCAATTTTTCATTTTGGGTTTTAAAACTCTTTGATGTTGGAAAATCCTTTTTTTTCAACAATTTTTAAGGCTGGTGTACACTACTTTTGAGGGCTTTTATATCAACTCAAGCTTATGAAGTTGAATTTATTACTTGTCGTGTGTCTGCTTTGCACATCTGGTTATGGGCAGCATTATGAGACAAAGAAAATTTATGTTTACAGCTTTGCCAAAATGGTTCAGTGGCCAGATGACTACCGTCAAGGCGATTTTGAAATTGCTGTGTTGGGCGAAACGCCATTTTTTGAACAGCTCACTGACATGGCTTCTAAGAAGAAGTTAGGTGAGCGCAGCATCAAAGTTGTGAAAGTCGGCAGCTTGGCAGAATTTAAAAAGAGTCATATCCTGGTCCTTCCGGCAAATCAATCAGGTGCTTTGGCCGATGCATTGAAAAAAGTGGGTGCTAACCCCACATTGATCGTAACGGAACAAGATGGCTTTGGTGCAAAAGGTAGTGATATCAATTTTGTGATGAAAGACAATAAACTTGCGTTCGAACTCAATCAGGCCACATTAACAAAGCATAAATTAAAAGCTGCCAACGAATTGATTCGATTGGCCATTCTATTATAAAACGTCTATTCTTGCGCCATGGAAAATACTTCCGCGAAAAAAAAGTTATTTAATATTAAGTTAAACATCGGCAACAAAATTTTTGGAGGATTCCTTATTTTGATTGTCTTGTTTGCAATTAATGCGTTGATCATCTTCCGCACAGGTAACAACATTGATAACAATGTGATGATCTCGTCTCAAACAGTTAACCCGTCAAAAGATGCGATTAATGAATTGATTACGCTTGCGCACCGCTCGCGTATGTTGGCCACTAACTGGGTGTTTTTGCAAACCAACGATGAAGATAAAAACGCCCTTCGTTTTATTGTGAATGGCGAGTATAAGACAGTAAAAGAGAAGATTGAAAAGTTGATGGTGAACTGGGACGCGGACAGTTTGAGTGCTGATTTCAAAAAAGACAGCGCACAGCGGGTGCTGATGACACGCGCTTTCCACAAGTTTGACTCGTTGCTCAGTGGCACGCAAGAAAACATCATGAATACCCTCACAGGTTTTGATTCATATGAAGACCCTACCACCAAATTGTTGGCGGGCGATTACGTGGACCAAGTAATCATCCCACAATCAAACGACATTATCAAGTTGCTATCCGTCATCAAAGCTAAACAAGAGAAGTTGACGCAAGAATCAGCAGATAGCATGAGTGCTTCCTCCAGCAACCTGATTTGGATTACCACCATTTTAGGAGCTGCTATTGTAATCATTGGATTCCTGTGTGCGTATTTGCTCATCAGGTCTATTACCATACCCATCAACTACATACGCGACATTGTAGTGAAGTTGGGGCGTGGCGAGTTGGTGGAGGATACTAAGAAACGGTTCAGCAACGATGAAATTGGCGAGATGGCGAAAGCAACCAGCACCTTGGTGAACGGACTGAAAGCGACCACGGTATTTGCTGAAAACATCGGTAAAGGAAATTATGCATCTGACTTTACTCCTTTGAGCGATCATGATGTGTTGGGCAACGCACTTATCAACATGCGCAACAACTTGGCGCGCGTAGCAGAAGAAGACAAGAAGAGAGCTTGGACCACCGAAGGCTTGGCCAAGTTTGCTGAAATCTTACGCAGCAATAATACCGATGTGCAGAAGCTTTGCGATGAAATTGTTGGGAGCCTTGTAAAATATCTGAAGGCTAACCAAGGCGCGCTGTACATTATTGACGATGTTGCCGAGGGCGAAGAGCCAACCATGAGCATGCTGGCATGTTATGCGTGGGACAAGAAGAAGCACTTGAACCAGAAGATTTATATCGGAGAAGGACTGGCGGGCCAAGCCTGGCAGGAAAAAGACATGATATACTTAACCGATGTGCCGCAGAATTATATTCGCATCACATCGGGGTTGGGCGATGCAAACCCCACCTCTATTTTGATTATGCCTTTGAAGGTGAACGACCAGATTTTTGGTGTAGTGGAGATTGCTTCGTTCTCAACCATGGCAGATCATGAAATTGAATTTGTGAGACGCATTGCAGAAAGCATTGCTTCTACCGTCAACTCAGTGAAAGTAAATGCGCGCACTACCAAGTTGCTGGCAGAATCACAGCAAATGACAGAGGAGATGCGCGCACAAGAGGAGGAGATGCGCCAAAACATGGAGGAGTTGCAGGCTACCCAAGAGGAGATGCAGCGCAGTCAGGGAGAATCTTCATCCATTGTTGCATTGGTAAACGAAACCTTTGCCACCATTGAGTTTGATACAGAAGGTAATATTCTAAAAGCGAACGAGAACTTTTTGAAGACTATGGGCTACTCCCTTGATGAAATCGTGGGCGAGCACCATCGCATTTTTATGCCGAAGGAAGAGCGCAATACTGAAGCTTACCGTCAGTTTTGGAAGGATTTGAGTGCTGGCCGCATGAAATCAGGGGAGTTCAAGCTTATCAACAAAATGGGGGAAGAAGTATGGATATTGGCAAGCTATTCTCCAATTAGAGGTTCCAACGGCCAAATTGCCCGTTTGCTTAAGGTTGCTCAAGACATCACCAAATACAAAAAGAAACAATAGGAAAGGCATCAAAGCAAAAAACCCCTCCGTCTGAGGGGTTTTTTGTTACCTAAACCTAAACCTATGAGAGAATTACTCTACTCTTGCCTATAAGAACGGAGAAGGAACAAACGAGTTGCACATTCCGGTAAAAAAAATTTAGGCAGCGTACACTGCCTAAATCAGCCATTAAAAACCTATTAAAATGAAATGAATAAACGGGGAATTCAGCTATTCCCATACGCCCTTTGTCAGTTGTTTATTTTTTTAGCTTCGCTGCAAACTGTTTCTTAAACTTTTCAACCTTGGGTCTTATTACATATTGGCAATAACCTTGGTTAGGGTTAAGTGCATAGTAATTTTGGTGGTAATCTTCAGCAGGATAAAAATCGCCCAGCGCAGTTATCTCCGTAACGATGGGGTTTTTATAGGTATGGGCTTCTTCCAATTGTTTTTTGTAGGCCTCGGCAGTCTTTTTTTGTGCTTCGTTCGCATAAAAAACGGCAGAGCGGTATTGAGTACCTTCATCCGCACCTTGCTTATTCAGCGTGGTGGGGTCGTGGGTGTTCCAAAAAACCTCTAATAAATCTTCAAAAGTCACCACGGTTGGATCAAAAGTAATCTGGGTTACCTCCGCATGGCCGGTAAGACCGGTGCAGACCTCGCGGTAAGACGGGTTTTTTACCTTACCGCCTGTGTAGCCTGAAACAACTTTTGTTACGCCCTTAACATTTAAGAAAACAGCTTCTGTGCACCAGAAGCAGCCTGCGCCAAAGGTGGCGACTTCTAATTTTTTTGGTTCCACTTTTTTGGGTTGCGATTGTGCGCTAACACTCAGCACCATTGCCAAGACCAACGCGGTTGAAATAGATTTGATCATATGTATTCTTAAACCGAAATCGGGTGTAAATGGTTTGCTGGTTTCGGTGATTTGTCGGGTGTGCGTCAATACCGGCTGTAAAATCCTCGCAGTTGCTGTGTGAGGTTTTCTTGAAGGCGATTCATGGCTTGATTGTACAAGTCATTGTCGTTGGGGAATGACTCACTTCGTTTACAAAGATTCAATTGATCGCCATTCAAGGCGCGCTGGTCGCCTTTGAATGTAGCCCAATCGTATTGCCAGCGGGCGTTACCCTGTACTTGGTTGTTTTGCAAATACCCGTTGGTAGCTACATCTGTTACTGTCACCATTGCTTCGCTGCGCGCATTTTTCACTTTGGTGAAAATCGTGAGGGTAGCTTTTACGGTTTCCATAATATCTTGCACCTTTCCATCCGGCATTTTCTTTTCACCTACCTTAATACTGCGCTCAATGTTTTCATTGCGCGAAGAAATCATCGCCCGATTGTCTTGATAAAATCCATTGAATACAATTCGCAAAACCTGGTGTGGCTTAAGGGTGTCATTGGCATTGAGCGGCTTGAAAGAAAGAAACTGTCGCTGCAATGAATTGATGATCGGTTGGAAGCTGCCATAGTTGATGCGCGAGGCGTTGATTTCTTCATAAGCTACACGCAACGTAGCATTGAACTCCGCCTGGTTCATCATCTCGATGCTTTCGCGATAGCCTTGCTGATAGTCATTTGCCTCTTTAAAAGAAAAATAGGCTTGCTTGGCATCGTCACGTGTGGTCTTCATCATAAACTGAATGCCATCCTGATAGCTTTCTTCAGCTGCTTTGGGCTTGGCCTCCGCTAATTCTTTGAATTTTGTAACGGGGTTCGTGATGATCTTCATTGCCCCCAATGAAGTTTTGATTTGATCGTTGAGGTAGTTGATCTTGTTATAACCCGCCACGGCATTGCGCCACTTGCGCGGGTCGTCTGAGTTGAGTCCGTTCTGTATACCGGTTTGAATGAAGTCTACAGCTAGCGGATAGGCTTGTGCCAATACCGTTGTTGCTTTTTTGTGGGTGGGGCTACCGCGCAAGCGGTTTACGGAATTCAATACTGCGTCATAGTAGTCGCCTTGTTTAAGGGCTGCTTTACCAGATGAGCACGCGCTGATGATGGATACCAAGGAAAGGCACCACAATAAGAAAGCCAACCAACGGGTTTGCATAGCAACTGAAATTTAGCGTGGAAGTTAGGGAAGGAATGTGGAATGTGGAAATAAAATTTTTGGCGTTGGTTAATGGTTGTTAGTTGTCTTTAATGAGCAAGTATCGAGCAACCAATCACCACCGACTATTAGCTAATTATTTCCAAATAAATCCACGAGCACATCATCAATTAAGTTGCGCCAGTTGCCCCAACTGTGGCCTTCATTCACCTCACGGTAATGGTATTGGCAACTGTTGGCTTCCAAGATGTCTTTCATTTTGCGGCTTTCCTTGCTCGTGTCGTTGATTAGGCCAGTAGTCATTGAAATTTTCATGGTGGGGTTGGCCGGATTGTTGCACAACTGATAGATCTGTGGCTTCGTCCAAAATGCAGGTGATTGAATGCCTGCTAAACCAAAAACGTCCGGCCGTGTAAATGCAAAGTATGTGGCGGTTAGGCCACCCATTGATGTGCCGATGATGGCGCGTTTTTTCGGATCTGATGCAGCAGAAAATTTCTTCTCAATTTCGGGAATCAACTCTTTCACAAAGAAATCCAGGTAAGCGGATGACATTGCCAGCTCTTTCATGCGCCTGTTATTTTGCCGATTGATGGGCTCGCGGTTATCGACAAACACGGCAATGAGCGGCTCAATTTTCTTTTCAGCAATCAGGTTATCGAGTACGGTAGGCATGTTGCCCATTTGCGGGTGCATGTACTCGTAGCCATCTGTCACGTACGCCACCGGTAACTTAGTCATCGATTCGTATCCGGCAGGAAGGTAAATCGAATACATGATTTGATAGCCCAGCACTTTGCTATTGAACAACACATCGGATTTTAATTTTCCTTTGGGACTGGTTTTTGCAATTAATTTTTCATCTTCTTTCCAATCAGGCATACGCAGTTCAGAGTTGGGGCTCCCTCCACCCACGCCACTCCATTGTTGGTGTGGGTTCTCAGGATCGAGTATGTAGGTGTCGCCATTCAAGACAATCTTATAATCGAGTCGGGCATCTTTCGGAAAAGAAGCTTTCAACAACCAAATATTGGTATGCGGAATTTTCTTGCCTTTGTTGGGAAAGTTGGCATCATAGCCCCAACCGTTAAAGTCACCCATCCACGCAACGGTGTTGGCTTCGCCTTTGTATAAGAAAGCGACCGAATCCTTAAAAATGAAAGGGATTTTTTTTTCGTCAACAAGCGCTTGAAAAACCTTCGCGCTTCTGCTGGTATCGTACAACGATTGAATGGTGGCCGTAAAGTCTTGGGCAAACAGCAAACTGGAGTTCAGGCAAACCGCAAAACAGAAAAATAACTGCTTCATCAGAGCAAGTTACTCAATTTTTTATGACCACTTCTTCAGACGAGCGAACACGAAGCGACAACAACGCCCCAATAATCATACACGCGCCACCAAAGACTAAAATGTAAATTGTTTGGCCGCCAAAGATTGCTTGAAGAAAAAATCCTAATACGGTAGCAGCAATGATTTGTGGAATCACTATGAAGAAGTTAAAGACACCCATGTAGTATCCCATTTTTTCTGGTGGCAATGATCCAGAAAGCATAGCGTATGGTATTGATAATATACTCGCCCATCCGATGCCTACACCAATCATTGAAGCAATTAGGAAATCTGGGTCTTTAACGAAGTAAATGGAAATTAGACCTAATCCGCCAAACACCAATGCTATAAAATGAGTCACTCTTCTGCTAGTGTACTTTGCAAGTATGGGGAGAAATAACGCTGCAAGTGCTGCAACTCCGTTATAAATGCCAAACAGACTGCCGACCCAATTAGCTCCCTCGTTGTAGGCAGTGGAAGTAACAGAAGTTGAACCGTAAATATAAGTTGTAACAGCGGGTACAGTATAAATCCACATTGAGAACAATGCAAACCAAGAGAAGAACTGAACATATGCTAAATCGACCATTGTTTTCGGCATATAATTCAAGTCGCGAACCATGTGAACCATCCCTAAATAGGATCGACCTTGTCGTATGTAATAGACTGCAATAAGATGGACAATCCCGAAAAAGGTTAACCCTCCGCCCAATAAATAAAGTTCCTTATAGACATTACCCATGTAGTTGACAGTCCAAATAATCACGAGACCAAACAAAAGAAGTAACATGCCGACTTTTTGAATTCTAACTTTTGCGGTCTCTTCATTTTCAATCTTTCTTTTCTCCCTATTTCTGAGATTTTGGTGATGAGGTTCTGGTGGATACTCTTTAGTTGTGAAGACAGTCCACATAACTGCCAAAAACAGCATCATCCCTCCCAAGTAAAACGAATATTTTACGGAATCGGGAACACCGCCATTTACGCTTTCATTGCTAATGTGAAACCACTTTGAAAAAATATTGGGAAGAAAAGAAGCTACAATAGCCCCAATGCCTATGAAAAAACTCTGCATGGCAAAGCCCGTGGTGCGTTGCGAGGGTGGAAGCATGTCGCCCACAAATGCACGAAAGGGTTCCATGCTGATGTTGATGGAAGCATCCATTATCCAAAGCATGCCTGCCGCGAACCAAAGCGCTGGTGAATTTGGCATGATACAGAGTGCTAGGGTAGCCAAAACAGCACCGAGCGCAAAGTAAGGCCTTCTCCGTCCCCATTTTGGATGCCAAGTCCTGTCGCTATAAAAGCCGATAATAGGTTGTACTATGAGACCCGTGATAGGGGCAGCTACCCAAAGGACCGCCAATTTTTCTGGCTCAGCACCAAGCGTAGAAAAAATTCGGCTGGTGTTCGCGTTTTGCAAGGCAAACCCAAATTGTATTCCTAAAAAGCCAAAGCTCATGTTCCAAATTTGCCAAAAGCTTAATTGAGGTTTGGTGGTGGCGCTAACTGTAGACATGCTGGTAGGTTTATCAGTTTATTTCGATTACTTCAAATGAATATGGCTTTAAGGTAAGTTTTGCCACGCTATTTTCAAACTCCAACTTTCCGCCAAAGTGAGCCTTGGCAAACGAAGGCATCTTGCCCAATTCAAGTTGCTGTGTTTCTGCAGATTTGTTGAACGCCACAACCACCACCTTGCCGAAATAGCTGCGTTGATATGCCAATGTGTTGTTGTCGATTTTCACCCATTTGAAATCTCCATAAATCAACGGCAATGAATTTCTTCTCAAGGCGACCAACTCGGCTGCGATTTTCTTGGTCGCCAGTTCATGTTGACCTAGATTTTCAAACCGCATCATTCTTCTGTTGTCAGGGTCATTGCCGCCCGGGTCGCCAATTTCGTCACCATAGTAAATTACCGGCACTCCGGGTATGGTCATCATCAAAGCTATGAGCGATTGGAGTTTGTTGTAACCTATGGTGTCTTTGATTTCAATTTTTCGTTTCCAGCCCGCGCGTTTGGCATCTTCATCAAATCGGACTGAGCCATCGGCATAGCTGATGAACCGTGCACGGTCTTGGTTACCGGTAATGTTGCCCATCAAATGATGATCGCCAAACCACGACATGCTTTCGGTAACGGAAGCTACAAGTCTTTGGAACGGTACTTCATTGCGGGCGAATGTATTGACTGCGTCATCATACACGTTAAAGTCGAACTGACCATCTAACATCCCTGTGTTCACATAGCTGCTAACCAACTCGCGGCTGCCATACGTTTCGCCAATTTGGTAAATAGGTCGATTGACTTGTGATTTGATTTTTTTAGATAGCGTTCTCCAAAATAGCAAATCAATGTGCTTGGAGGCATCATGACGGAAACCATCCAACTCGTATTTCTTCAGCCAATACAAAGCAGTGTCCGTCATGGGATTTACGACTTCAGGCTTGCGCAAATCGAGCGTGGGCATAAACGTATCAAACCAAGTAGTCAATCGCTGGTCGTCCCAACGCTCGGTGTTCAATGTGCCATCTGGCAAATACAAAGGTGTAAACCACTCTGGCTTAAGTTTTACCAAAGGATGCTCTTGATGCACATGATGCGCTACGTAATCAAGAATAACGTTGATGTTTTTATTGTGCGCTTCTGAAAGCAACTCTTGAAAATCTGCCTGAGTCCCAAATCGAGGGTCAATGGTTTGTAACGAAACTGGCCAATAACCATGATAGCCCGAGAATGTTGTTTTGGGGTCGGGGTATTTGCCAAATGCACCTTTGGGGTTGAGTGTGATGGGTGAGAGCCAAAGCGTGTTGATGCCAAGGGCCGTGAAGTAGCCATCTTTTATTTTTTGTGTAACGCCAGCAATGTCGCCACCGTAGTAGTTTGCTTTGGGATGTATGTTTTTGTCATTGATGGGGGCATCGTTTTCCTTTTTTGCATTATTGAAGCGATCGATCATCATAAAGTAAAGTACCTGCGCCTCTTTGTCGTGGCGGGTAATTTGCTTCGCATCGCTCAATACCGATCCTTGTTGCAGAGGAATCAGTACATCATTTGAAATGCCTTCATCATTAGCTGCCCACACCCGAATAAAACCGCGTTCGTTTTGATTGGCCTCGGTGGGAATGGTGATGTCAATTTGTTTTTCGCTGAGTTTGACAGAACGATGGTCAAGGAGGAAGTTTTTCCAAAATACCATCACTTCGTTGGCCGGATTTTTTAGCGAAAGCTGAATAGTTTTTAATTCAAAGTTTTTTGTGGTGATGACGGGAAGTTTTTCCGGGTCAGCCCGAGGGATGCGGAGTATGGAGTTCCATCCACCCATGCCGTTGTCTACCGAGTCTTTGTTGTTGGGGTCGCGGACTTCTTTTCCATCTATAATAAACAGGTATTGATAATTGCCGGGCGTCAGCGACATGTTGTACACAAAGCCGCTATCGGTCTTGGTGAAGGTGGAAGATTGGGCGTTCCAGGCATTGAACTCGCCCTTGGTGCGCACATCTTTTGCTGTACCGCTGAATGTTAACTTGACGTTCTTTTTGTTGGCCTTGCGCACGGGAATGGCGTAGGGTTGGCCTTGGTGCCACAGTTTGATACATGATATTTTCGTGGCCAATTCGCCTTCAATCGTCAATAAGTTTTTGTCGACCGTCTTGTTTAATTCTTTGGGCGCACTCACCGAATCAATTTTAGAAAGGTCAACGACATAATCTTCTAAGTTGATCTCGTTTCTGCTGCCTTGCAAGGTGATAGGGGAGGCATTGCCAATAATCAGGTTTTGATCGTTGAACTTTATTGGCTTGTCCATTTTGCAAGAGGAGATGGCGCAACTCAAGCTTATTAATACAAACAGATTATTTTTCATCGTTAAAACAATTGATATGATGTTCCATAAGGCGTCTGACGACTGACAGCAGACGAAAATTTATTCTTCTGACAGCTTTCGCTTTTACCACTTAATCGAAATTTTTTCTTTGCTATAACCCAACTGCACAAATGGCAGCCCAGCAACCTTTGGACCCTCGGGCATGGTATTGATGGGGTCGTAGTTGCTAATAGGATTCACAAAACGATAGTCTTTTCGTTCTACATTCAATGATTTTCCATTGACTGAAACGCTTTGCAAATCGAAGCCATGAAAAAACACGTTTACTTTTTTAAAAGCCGAAGCATATGATCCCAAAGGGGCGTCAATAATCAATTCATTTTCGTTTGGTTTGTAACTGATTTTGCGAGTGACATATTCACCCTTTTCGTAATCAAACGTTTCGCCATCGTCTTCATACAACGTAAAGTCATTGTACTCTTGTCCTTTGTACACATGTACCTCTAACGTGTCGCTCAGGTCATTTACATTTTTGCCTGCACGTTCTGCCATCGTAATAATGGAGGAACCCTTTACAAAAACGGGTAGTCGATCCATCGGGCAATCAACCACCATCTCTTGGTTGCCGGCAAATGGTTGGTCATGATAGAAATCATACCAATTTCCAGTTGGCAAAAAAACTTTTACAAGGTCTTTTCCACTTTCTACCGGGGCCACCAAAATGGCAGGGCCAAAAAAGTACTGGTTTTGATAAAGGCCGTTATACACGCGCTCGTCATGCGGGTGGTCAAAAGCCAAACTGCGATTGATGGGCATGCCTGTTTTGGCGGCATCATAAAACAATGAATACAAATACGGCATCAGGCGGTAACGCAACTTCATGTAATTGCGCGAAATCTCTTCAACCTTTTCTCCATAGCTCCATGGCTCAGAATCACGCGAGTTAATCATGGTATGCGTGCGGAAGAATGGAGAGAACGCACCGATGCTCATCCAGCGGGCAAACAACTTTTCGTCTGCATTGCCCACAAACCCGCCAATGTCGTATCCGGTAAAGGCTAAGCCCGAGAGTCCCATGCTATTGACCAAACGCACACCTGCCATCATGTGCGCATCATAACTCACATTGTCACCCGTCCACACAGCTGCGTAGCGTTGAACGCCAGCAAAGCCAGACCTCGTTAAATTGAAAGGTCGCTTTTTAAGAAGCGCTTTTGTGCCCTCGTAAGTACTGCGGCTCATTTGCATGCCGTACAGGTTACGCGCCTCGCGCGTGGTGGTTTTGCGTCCATCAAAATCAAATTCCATCAGGTCCGGCAACATATTGCCCCACGTGGCGATTTCATTCATGTCGTTCCAAAAACCTTCCACACCCATATCTACATAATCTTTGAATTTGCTCGCCCACCATTGCCGTGTTTTCTCTTTTGTAAAATCGGGGAAGTGGCACCAACCGGGCCACACTTGTCCGGTGTAGTTAGTGCCATCCGGATATTTTACAAACACATCTTCTTTGATGCCGGAGTCGTAGGTTTCATAACCCGGTTCTACCTTGATGCCGGGGTCGCACATCACCACTACATGGAAGCCCAACGCTTTTAATTTATCCAGTAATTTTTTCGGTTCGGGGAAATGTTGTTTGTCCCAAGTAAAAATTTTGTAAGCATCCATGTAATGAATGTCCAGCACGATGGCATCGCCAGGCAAGTCGCGTTCGCGCAACGTTTCTGCAATGCGCTCTACCTTAGTATCAGGGTAATAGCTGTAGCGGCATTGTTGGTAGCCAATACTCCATTTGGGAGGTAGGGGAGTGCGACCCGTTAAGTAAGTGTATGACTTAATGATTTCGCGGAGTGAATCACCTGCGATGAAATAATACTTCATCTCACCTGCATCAGCCGAGAAACTGGCAAACCGATCGTTTGAGGCACCGAAATTGAAAAGTGTGCGAAAGCTGTTATCGAAATAGATGCCGTATTTTTTTTGATGATGCACGCCAATGTAAAATGGAATGGAGCAGTACAACGGATCGCCATCGGTACTGTACGCATAGGCATCGGTATTCCAGTTAATATAGCCTCTGCCCCGTTTATCCAACGGTCCGGTTTTTTCACCAAGACCTAAAAACCGTTCACCTTCCTGCATTTTTTTGTAACAGTTCACTTGCTCTCCAATCCAACGAATTCCCAACCCATCGTCTTCATTGATTATTGCGCCATCTTTATCAATGAATTGCAGGGTTAGATCCTTTTTGTTGGCAATTACTTGAAGCGAAGGTGTCTTGAGTGAAATATGTGACGATGTTTCTTCGACAGTGAATGTGGTTTCCAAGGGAGTACCTACCACTGCGTACGAAAAGTCTTCTGGCCTTTTGCCGGGGTAGGCCCATACCTTCACCACCGTGTCGGAATAGAAAGCAAGGCTGAGTGTGCCGTGGTTGCCAGCAATGTCGATTCCTTGAGGAGTTTTGGTAAATGAAACAAATGAGCCGAGGGTGTTGCTAACCGCTTGTGCCATGGAAGTGATGGATTAAGTTTTAGGAAAGAAAAACAAAGATGTGTTTTTATCCTAGCGGAAAGTACAGCAAAAAATCTGAAATCGGTTGCGGAATCTCGCAACCGTAATCAACCAAAAGCTGCTTTTGTCCTTACTTTTTCTTAGTGCCCTGTTTTTTCAGAGATGAATCACGGATAATGAGCCGAGTCTTCAGCACCTTTGTTTCGGCAGGCAGTTCCTGCTGCTCTTTTTCTTTGCGGTCAATTTCTCGAATCAAAAGCCTCGCAGCCTCCTGGCCCATTTCAAACCCTGGCTGGTCGATGGTGGTAAGTGAAGGTTCCATTATCTCACCAAAGAACCAGTTGCTGAAGCCGACCACTGCAACATCTTGGGGTATCTTTAATCCTTTTTCTTTGATGGCCACCATGGCGCCCATTGCCATTGGGTCGTTGTTGGTGAAAATGGCGTCAAACGGAATTTTTGAATTCAATAACTTACGAGCTACCTCTTTGCCTTCTTCGAATGTACCCGAGTCGCAGGCTAAGATCAGTTTTTCGTCTATGGGCAGTCCACTTTCTGTTAATGCATCTTTGTAACCGCGCAGGCGGTCTTTGCTAATGATTAGCGATGGCGCGCCCACCATGTGAGCAATTTTTTTGCAGCCCTGTTCAATCAGGTGGTTCACTGCTTCTTTAGCCCCGGCATAGTCATCTACAATTACCTTGCTGGAACTAGGGCTGTTGTACATGCGGTCGTAAAAAACAATGGGCACGCCCTTAGAAACAATCGATTCGATGTGATCAAAGTTGGTGGTTTCTCGTGCCAGCGAGATGAGCATGCCATCTACCCGCGAGTTAAACAACGCCTTTACATGCGCCATTTCGCGTGGATAAGATTCATTTGATTGTGCTAAAATTACACTATAGCCAGCCTGATGGGCAACATCTTCAATACCACTAATGACGGTGGAGAAAAAAAAGTGCACCAATTCAGGAATAATCACCCCAATGGTGTTGGTTTTCTTTTGCCGTAAGCTCAGTGCCACAATATTGGGCTGATAATTAAGCTTATCGGCTAGTTCGTTGACAGCTTTTTTCGTTTCGACACTGATATCCGGGTGATCTTTCAGGGCCCTTGACACGGTGGAGGGAGAGATACCGAGCTCGCGGGCGATGTCTTTGATGGTGACTTGATTGAATTTCATAAATCTTGGTTGCGCCAAGGCGCGATGTGCAATTTAAACAATCTTCCATCAACTTATAATTTGTTTAATTTTTTGTTCTAGCCCATGGAAAATGGTTGAATAAACATGCTATAAACCTTACATCTGTTCGCACTTGTCTGTTGATTGTACAATATTGCAAGTCCAATTTTGAAAGTTGATTCGTGAAGGCATGAAAGCTGGGCTGGGTATAGGACGATTTTGGTTTTTTGCGTTGTGGTTGCTGTGCTCGGCAGCGGCATCAACTGCCGTTGCCCAACTGCGTATTGAGGTAGTGAAGCATCCACCCTTTACGTTAAAAGACTCCAGCATTTTCATTTCCGGCACGTTCAATCAGTGGAGTCCGGGCGAGGAGCAATATAAGATGACCCGGGGCGCAAACGGGGTTTATTTCTTTGAGCTGCCCGATACCCTTAGCTATTTTGAATACAAGTTTACGCAAGGTGGCTGGATTTTTGTGGAAGGAACCCGCGAGGGCAGCGTGCGCCCCAACCGTGTATATAATAGAGATGTAGAGCCGAACCCAAAGTTAGTTTCAGTGGAGATAGAAGGGTGGGAGAAGCAACCTTCTTACACGCTGGTAGTGAAGAAAATACCAAAGAATACCCCACACGATGCCACCTTGTATGTGATGGGTGATTTCAACAATTGGAACCCCGCAGACAGAAGTTACCAACTCAACAAACAAATAGACGGCACCTACCGCGTAATCATTTATAACTCGCTAGAGAAAATGAGTTTCAAATTTACCCGAGGCACAGCCGAGTCGGTGGAGAGCCGCGCGAGCGGAAGGATCTTGTATAACCGCGTCCTCGTTCATAACAAAGTACGGATAAACTCCAACGTGGAAATGGAGATTGCGGGGTGGAATGACTTGCCGGGAGCCAATAAACTGTATTCCATCTATGATTTATTGTTGTTGTTTTCCTTTTTTCAAGGTGTATTGCTGATCATCACCGTTCCCAGCATTCAAGGCTATAACCGCTCAGCCAATCGGTGGCTGCTCCTTTTGATTGGCGTGTCGTCAGTTATTTTGGCGTCACGTGTGATTGTCAACTACCCCAGCGTAGTCATAGGCTACCCTAAGTTGCAGCTGATTTCTGATTTTATATTCTTCATTTACTCACCGCTGTTTTTCTTCTACTTGCAGCGTCTGTTGTTCCAATCTAGGCAAATCAGCTCCTTGCCAATGCAGTGGCATTTTGTGCCGGCATTGGCACAGTTCTTCATTTATATGGTTTACTTCTTTTTAGATGATTCAACTTTTGAGGCAAAACTCTACGATCAGCAATCAGATTTATATGTTACGCGTGTTTTGGTGGCTTGTGGTGCACTCATCTTTAACAGTTTTTATTGGGTAGCCTCGCAGCGCGCCATTAACCGCTACAAGCTAGACTATAAAAACAGCAGTTCGTACGAACAAAACCTGCAGTTTTTGAAGACGGTTTTGTTTATACAGGCGGTTTGTCTGGTAGCGTGGGCGTTTTCTACCGGCATTGCGCTGGTGGGCTGGTGGAAGGGTTTTGATTTACTCGGGGTGTTTGAGTTTTTGACAGAGACCATTTGGATTGTGTTTTCATTTATCACCTTTTTCTTGGGCTATTTTGCCATTCACGAACCAGACGTGTTTCGTGTGCCTGATGCCGTATTTGGGAGTGAGCCCACGATTGCTTTGGCCAACATTCCGTTACCGATTGGCACGGCTGAAACAAAGCCAGCCCAGTTAGAAGCGCCAGCTGAAGAAACGGAAGACTTGCCAATTGAAAACCTGGAGGAAGAGGTGCGTAAGCTATCAGCCTACATGGAAACAAAGAAACCCTATACCAATCCAAAATTGACGTTGGTAGAACTGGCTAAAGGGCTCAACCTACCCCCGTATCAACTTTCTAAAATCATCAACAATGGTTTTGATAAGAACTTTTTTGATTTCGTCAACTCTTACCGGATTGAGGAATTCAAAAAACGGGTAGAGGACCCACAATTTAAAAATCACACTTTGTTGAGCATTGCCTTTGATGTAGGCTTTAATTCTAAAACAGCCTTCAACCGGTCGTTTAAGAAGATCACCAATCAGACACCCAGTACTTTCTTCAACAACATGCGCGAGTATTAGTAACTACAACACTTTGTTCGAGTAGAAGAAAACTCCTGATTTTAGTGCTTTCATCTTTGAAAGTGGTTCCAAGAGTTGGTGCCACATTCCAAAAACAATTCTAACACGCTGAATAACAGCATTTTCTTTTTTGAATTTAGTGCGACCACTATTTGAAAGTGGGGCGATAGGCTTTCGATGTTATGCGACTTTGCAAACGTTTCAAAGTGAGTTTTTCAGAAAACGATTGCTCTCGAAGCACTAACCGTTTGTTGAAGTCTGATAATGAAACGCTGAACGAAACCTAAAATCTTTTAATTCAATTTCTATGACCAAATTCTTTACCAAGGTAGTCAAGTGTCTGCCGGTTCTACTGCTGCTCGCGCATCTCGGCTTTGCGCAGCAAGTGGTAACGGGCAAAGTGACTTCGTCAGACGATGGCTCGGCCATCCCGGGCGTAAACGTTTTGGAGAAGGGCACTACCAATGGAACTGCCACCAACAGTGACGGTAGCTTCTCAATGACAGTGGGCAGCAATGCCACACTGGTGTTTTCTTTTGTAGGGTATGCCACGCAAGAAGTTGCAGTGGGTTCCCGCACAGTGGTGGATGTATTGTTACAAACCGATGTTACGGCCCTGCAAGAGGTGGTGGTGATTGGTTATGGCCAAACCGAAAAAAAAGATTTGACCGGTTCAGTAGTAGCAGTGGGTGCCAAAGAATTCAACCGCGGTGTGCTTACTTCACCACAAGACTTGATCACCGGTCGCGTGGCGGGTGTATCCGTTATCTCGAACGGTGGTGCGCCAAGTGCAGGTTCAACCATCCGCATCCGTGGAGGTTCATCATTGAACGCGACCAACGACCCTTTGATTGTAATTGACGGCTTCCCGGTTGATAACAACGGCATTGCCGGGTCGGCCAACCCGTTGGCGGCCATTAACCCGAACGATATCGAATCTTTCACTGTATTGAAAGATGCGTCAGCAACAGCAATCTACGGTTCGCGTGCTTCTAACGGTGTAATTATCATTACTACGAAAAAGGGTAAGCAAGACAAAGTAACCTTTAACTATAATGGTAACGTGTCAGTGAACACTGCTGCACAGTTTGTGAATGTGATGAACGCAAGTCAATACAGAACATTGGTGAATGACCTTGCTTCCCGCGGTTTTTCTGGTATCGACCAAACGGCTGTTGCCAAGTTGGGCAATGCCAATACCGATTGGCAAAAGGAAATCTACCGCGATGCCGTTTCTCATGATCATAACTTGAATGCAGAAGGTAAGTACAAAAACATGGGCTATCGGGTTTCATACGGTTATACCGACAACCAAGGTATTTTGAAGGGCACGGGCTTCAAGCGCAACTCATTAAACGTAAATATCAATCCAAGTTTGTTAGATGGGGCGTTGAACATCAATGCAGGTTTGAAAGGCTCAATTCAAGATAATCAGTTTGGTAACGAAGGTGCAGTGGGTGCCGCGTTGTCCATGGATCCTACGCAGCCTGTTCGCAATGGAAATACGAATTATGGTGGGTTCTTCTTCTGGCCACAAAACAATGGCACTCCTATTACCATCGCAACGGCTAACCCAGTGGCGTTGATCGACCAAACAACCAACAACTCTACCGTGAAGCGCTTGATTGGTACGTTGCAAGTAGACTACGCCATTCCGTTTGTAGAAGGCTTGAAAGCAAATTTGAACACAGGCTTTGACGTGCAGCAAGGTGAGGGTTCTAATATCAATGCTAAAAATGCTGCATGGTCATCTGGCGGGCCGGGCAGACGCGAAGTTTATTCTGGCGACAACTCAAGCAAGTTGTTAGACTTATATCTAAACTATCGCAAGAACATCGATCGCCACAAGATTGAAGCAACAGGCGGTTATTCTTACCAGAATTTCGAACGTGCTTCGCAGTCTATTGCGAGTAACTTTGACGGCAGACGGTTTACCACCTACACCACAAATGAAAAGGGCGACACGGTGGCGTTTGTTCAGCCCAAGAGCTTGAATACATTGGTGTCTTTATTCGGGCGTTTAAATTACAGCTATGATGATCGCTTCCTGATCACCGCCACGTTGCGTAACGACCAATCATCTCGTTTCTCAAAAAGCACACGTTCGGGCTGGTTCCCTTCAGTTGCGGCTGCCTGGCGCTTAAGTAACGAGTCGTTCATCAAAGACATTAAGCAGATATCTAACTTGAAGTTGCGCGCAGGCTATGGTATCACCGGCCAGCAAGACATTGGCCCTTCATACCCTTACTTGCCAACCTATACAGAAAGTACCTTGACGGCACAGTACCAATTTGGCAATGCGTTCTTCCAAACACTTCGTCCAAATGGCTATGATGCCAACATCCGTTGGGAATCTACATCAACTCTCAATGCTGGATTTGACTTAGGATTATTCGGTGACCGCATCAGCTTTACAGCCGACTACTACTATCGTGAAACGACTGACCTGTTGAATACAATTCCGGTTGCAGCGGGCACTAATCTTACCAACTTCATCACTACCAACGTAGGGTCTTTGGTAAACAAGGGTATCGAATTGACATTGAACGCTAAGGCGATTGACAGAGACGGATTGGTATGGAATATTGGTGCCAACTTCACTAAGAACATACCCGAGATCACCAGACTCCTTCAAGTAAAAGATCCGAATTACGTTGGTGTATTGGTCGGAGGTATTTCAGGTGGTGTAGGTAACACCATCCAAATTCATTCTGTTGGTTTCCCTCCCTTTGCTTTCTATCCGCAACAGCAGGTTTATAATGCCGCTGGTAAACCGCTAGAAGGGTTATATGTTGATCGCAATGGCGATGGACAAGCCAATGAAAAAGATTGGTACCGCTACAAGAGCCCGAACCCTGAGTTTTTGGTGGGTATCAACTCCAACCTTACTTACAAGCAATTTGACTTTTCATTCTCCGGTCGCTTGAGCATCAATAACTATGTCTATAATAACGTAGCTTCTAACCGTACTTTCTACAATACTGTTTATAATACTAACGGTTTCTTCGGCAACGTGATTACAGATATTAGCAACACGCAGTTTGCCAATGCGCAGTACCGCTCTGATTACTACATCGAAAATGCTTCGTTCTTCAAAATGGACTTTATGAGCGCAGGCTACAGCTTTGAGAATGTAATGGGCAGCAAGGTACGTGGCCGCGTGGGTTTAACCGTTCGCAACGCCTTCTTCATCACCAAGTATAAAGGCTTAGACCCTGAAGTGGGCGGAGGAATTGATAACAACATCTATCCGCGCGCGCGTGTGTTCATGCTCAATTTAAGTTTAACCTTCTAACATCCACTAGCATATGAAACAGATTTTGAAGTTGTCGATTTTTAGCTTGGTGGTGTTGCTCACCAGCTGTTACAGCGACCTGGATCCGAAAGATCAGGGAGGTAACTTATTGAACGCAACAAATGCTTACAAAACAGATGCTGACTTCAAGCAAGGGTTAGCAAAACTGTATGCCGCATTTGCGGTAAGCGGCCAGCAAGGGCCTGCCGGCCAAGGCGATATCTCGGGTATCGATGAAGGCTTCGGCCAATACTTGCGTGCATATTGGAATGCACAAGAGTTGACTACCGATGAGGCAGTCATCGCCTGGAATGACCAAACAATCAAGGACTATCACTGGCATACCTGGACATCTAGCGATGTGTTCAACCAAGCTTTGTATTACCGCGTGATTTACACCGTAACGTTATGCAATGAGTTTATCAGGGCTTCTGCAGGTAAATCAACTGAAGTACAACAATTCCGCGAAGAGGCTCGCTTCTTACGTGCATTAGCTTACTGGCATGCCTTGGATTTGTTTGGCAACGTGCCATTTGTAACCGAAGCAGATGCTGTTGGTTCTACTTTGCCGAAGCAAATCAACCGTGCGGACCTGTTCGCCTATATTGAAAAAGAGTTGTTGGATTTGGATGCAAAAGGATTGATGGGCAACCCTCGCTTTGAATACGGCCGTGCCGACAAAGCTGCAGTGTGGATGTTGCTGGCCAAATTGTATTTGAATGCGCAAGTGTACACCGGCCAGAGCCGTGCCACCGATTGCATCACGCAAGTGAACAAAGTGATTGGTGCAGGTTATCAATTAACCAGTGGAAGCACTGCATTCACCACTGCTTATGGCAAAAACTTTTTAGCTGATAACCACACCAGCCCCGAGTTGATTTTCTCCATTGCTTTTGATGGCTTGCGCACGCAAACCTATGGTGGTACGACCTACATCATCAATGCATCGCTGGGTGGGTCTATGAACAAAGATTCAGATTTCGGAAGTCGTTCGGGCTGGAGTGGCTTACGTACCACACCACAGTTTGTCGGCCTGTTTACCTCAGGCGATCAGCGCGATATGTTGTACCGCCCAGGCCAGTCTATAGATATTAACGATATTGGATTATTCACCGATGGTTTGGCCGTGGGCAAATACCGCAACCGCACACAAACGGGCGCATTGGCTCCTAATGTTGGCTATAGCGGTAGTGGTGACACGTTTATGGACGTAGACTTCCCCATGTTCCGCTTGGCAGATGCATACTTGATGTATGCCGAAGCGGTGTTGCGTGGAGGTTCAGGCGGTTCTGCTTCTCAGGCACTTACTTATGTAAATCAATTGCGTACACGCAGCAATGCGGGCGCCATTACGCAAGCACAATTGACCACTGATTTTATTTTGGACGAACGTGGTCGTGAATTATATTGGGAAGGCCACCGCAGAACGGATTTGATCCGCTACGGTAAATTTACCGGTGGCGCGTATGTGTGGCAATGGAAAGGGAATACGAAGAACGGTCAATCTACTGCTTCATTCCGCGACCTGTTCCCGATTCCTGCAGCGGACTTGGCTGCTAACCCGGGTTTGAAACAAAATGATGGATATTAATAACAAACAAGTATTATGAAGAAGATGAAGCATTTATTCATGGTTGCGGTGGCAATAGTACTGTTTGCTGCCTGCGACAAAGAAGGAGATCAGGTAAAGCTGATTGGTGGTTCAAGTGATATTACGCTGTCGATTTCTTCAACAGCGGACCTCACGCTCACCAAAGCGCAAGCAAACTTTAGTTCGTTACAATTTCAATGGACTAATCCGGGGTACAAATTCTCTAATGGGGTGAATACACAGGATATCACCTTCACACTACAGATTGACTCTGCGGGTGGCAATTTCGCAAATGCAAGAACTGTTGGTCTAGAGTACAAGACTGCCTTGTCTGCATCGTTTAAGGTGAGTGAGTTAAACAACGCTTTGGCGGGAGTAGGATTGAAAGATGGGCCACTCAATACATTTCAATTTCGCGTTCGATCAACGCTGTCAGGCAACAACGCACCAATCTTCTCAAACACAGTTACCATGAAAATTGCAACGTACTTGGATGTGGTTTATCCGGTTCCTGATAATCTGTTTATCATCGGTAACGCAACACCAGGTGGTTGGAACAATACTGTTTCTAATTTGGATCCAGCTCAGCGTTTGATTAAGAATTCAAAACAACCATTCCTATTTGAGATCAGTCGTATTACGCTTACTGGAGGTAACTATTATTTGCTTCTTCCAGTTGCTGGAAGTTGGAACAACAAGTATGCTTTTCCTGGGAAGAAGAATGAAAATAATCTTTTGGGAGATTCTTTTCAACCTGACGCTGGCGAAGACTTTCTCGCTCCGGCAAGTGGCGATTATAAGATCACTGTGAACTTCAAGACAGCCAAAATTACACTTGTAAAATTATAAGCGATCATGAAAAATATTTTAAAATCAATACTTGCGGTAATGTTGGCTTTGTTGGTCAACGCCTGCTTAAAAGAGGAGTCAACACCGCAATTTACTTCTGGTAGCAGCACTTTTTCTTTCACGCCTTCTGCGACATCTGTAACAGTAGCCGCTAAAGATTCTTTGACCGCTGCACTTACACTTACATGGACTGATCCGAAATTTTCCGTGGGTTTGGCAAAATCCAAATTCACCGTAATGTTGGGCCCTGCTGATAAAGGGTTTGCGAATTTTCAGTCGAAGGAATTCGTAGGTGTGTTAACGGGTTCATTGTTGGGCAAAGAACTGAATAGAATTGCTTTGAGGTTTGGTGGCGTTATCGGGCAGCCGATAAGCTTAGATGTGAAAATGATCGCGTCTTTGACGAACAACAATGAGCCAATATCAACTCAGGTAACCAAAATCACCTTTACGCCAGCAAGTGACCTGTCGATAGTCGCTTCGTCTGGATCTGTCGTAACCTCTGCTGCAAACAAAGATTTAGTTGGACTTACACTTAATTGGAGTATTGGCTTCAACGGCTACGAAGGTTCACGTTCATATCAACTTCAGTACGCTAAGGGGGGCACAAATTTCGCCTCGCCAGTTGTGATTGATCTTACAACTCTAAGCCGGTCATTTACGCAAAAGCAGTTAAATGACATTGCTGCGCTTGCCTACGGTATACCTGCAGGCACTGCTGGCCCGGTTGAATTTAGAGTGAGGGCTACCAACGGTTTGGGTGCCGTCATTTTCTCGAATGTGGTAACTGTAAATGTTACCCCTTATGAGACAGTTTATCCTTCCATTTGGGGTATGGGTGCGGCACTCAATGGCTGGGGTCCTTGGCAGAGTAAAGAGGTTGAGGTTGTTGGCACAGCCTTCCAAGTATTTGAAATGGTTGCGCAAATTACCAACGGAGAAACTTTCCGATTCTTTGCGCAAGCAGATTGGGGGCCTAATTCTTACAACTACCCTTTCTTCACTACCGTGGATTCAAAGTTTGAGAACGCAAATGATGGCGACAAAAACTTTAGGTTTATTGGAGCAACTGGCTGGTATCGGGTGAATGTAAATTTGAATACAAAGGTAGTGACTGCTGTCGCAACTGCTGAGCCTGTACTCTATATGATGGGAGCTGGACTAAATGGTTGGGGTCCTTGGAATGACAAAGAGGTTAAGATGACCTATAAAAAGCCAGGAGTTTTTGAAGCAAATCCTACATTCAAAGTGGAGTCATTCCGATTCTTTGCACAAAACGATTGGGGGCCTACATCGTACAACTATCCGTTCTTTACTTCCGTGGATTCAAGATTCGAGAATGCCAATGACGGTGATAAGAATTTTAAATATATCGGCACACCGGGAAATTATCGCATCCGTGTTGACTTGAATGCCAAGACTGTAGTCAATTTCTAGTTTAAATAAGCGAAAAGTCGGGGGCAGCGATGCCTCCGATTTTTTTTTCTTGACAAAAAAACTGTATTTGAATGATGCGAAGATTATTGGGATTAGCAGTTGTATGGATATCGTGCCATTCACTCGTTGCGCAAGTCGTCACCACCAACCCTACCTTTCCGGTAGCCAATCAGCCTGTTACCATCACGGTTGATGTGACGGGTACGTCACTGGCCAACTTCACGGCTTATGATGCTACCACCAATCCGGTTTTTATTTGGACGTGGATACCGCCTCGCGCGGGAGTTCCAACTGTTGATGCACCTTCAAATATTAATCCTGCATCGAGTAACGCTGCCGCCACCAATCCGGCCAAGTGCACTCGCATCAGCACAAACGTATACCAGATTACTTTTACGCCTACTACGTTTTTCAACAGGCCAGCTTCTGATTTGCCACAGATTGGCCTGAAGTTGAAAACCAATAACTGGAGTGACAACCGGCAAACCGATGTAGATAAGTTTATCACGTTCACATCGGGGTTTGCAGTGCAGTTTTCGCAGCCTACTCAAAGTTCATTTCTCGTCAATCCAGGTACACCTATTTCTGTTGTGGCCAATGCCTCGCAAAGCGCAAGCCTTACATTGAAAGTCAATGGCACTACCGTTTCAAGTGTGGCGAGCGGTACATCGCTCACCTATACGCACACCGTTACCGAGACGTCAGGATCAATTCCGGTTGTGTTTGAAGCCAACAATGGCACCGAGACAAAGTCGGTGAGCTTTACATACACCATTCGCTCCGCCACGGTGCAAGCGCCCATCCCCACGGGCATAAAAAATGGAATCAATTACACAGCCGATGCTACCAAAGCAACCTTGCGCTTGTGGGCACCCGGAAAAAATTCGGTTTACGTGTTGGGTGACTTCAACGATTGGACCATTAACGCCAACTATCAGATGAAAAAAAGTGGCGAGTTTTTTTGGTTAGAGATAGGAGGTTTAACGGCAGGAATAGAGTATGCATTTCAATATTTGGTAGATGAAACGGTTTACATTGCAGATCCATTTGCTGACAAAATTTTAGATCCTGACGATTCATTTATTCCTACCGCCACCTTCCCTAACCTAAAGCCCTTTCCCACTAAGGCGCTGTCTGATAAATGGTATTTCAATCGCGTATCCGTTATCCAAACCGGACAAACACCCTATGTGTGGCAAACCACTAATTTCCAGAAACCACCCAAAGAAAAACTGGTCATCTATGAATTGCATATCCGCGATTTCTTTGACACCGGTAAAAAGAATTATCAAACACTGATTGATACGCTCAGCTACTTCAAAAGGCTTGGCATCAATGCCATTGAACTAATGCCCATAACCGAATTTAACGGCAACGATAGCTGGGGTTATAACCCCACGTTTATGTTTGCACCCGATAAATTTTATGGTACCAAAAACAAATTGAAAGAGTTTATCGACAAATGCCACCAAAATGGTATTGCCGTAATTTTGGATATTGTGATGAACCACCAAGACTTGCCCAACGCCTACCTGATGCAAGACTTCAACTTCACCACCATGAAGCCGAACCCCACCAACCGTTGGTTCAATGTAGATGCCACGCACCCGTTCAATGTTTTCTTTGACATGAACCATGAGAGTTCCTACACCAAAGCATATTTGGATACGGTGAATTACTATTGGATTAATGAGTTTAAAATGGACGGCTATCGCTACGATTTGTCCAAAGGTTTTACGCAGGTAAACTCAGGTAGCAATGTAGGCGCTTGGTCTGCACGCGACGCCTCGCGCATCGCTATTTTAAAACGTATGTACGACAAGATTCGCACATACTCCAATGATGCCTATGTGATACTCGAACACTTTGCCGACAATGCAGAGGAAACCGAATTATCGGGCATGGGCATGATGCTGTGGGGAAATTTTCACGGAGCCTACTCGCAAAGCACCATGGGTTTTTCATCCGGATCAGACATTGGTGGCATGTGGTACAAAAACCGCGGGTGGGCAGCACCCAACTCGGTCGGCTACATGGAAAGCCAAGATGAAGAGCGCCTGATGTTTCTGAACTTGCAGTCCGGCAACTCAAACACCATCTACAATGTGCGCAGCCTCCCCACTGCGCTTGATAGAATGAAGGCGGCCTCAGCTGTATTCTACACGATACCTGGACCCAAAATGCTTTGGCAGTTTGGTGAGTTGGGGTACGATGTCTCAATTAACGAAAACGGCCGCACCGGTGCGAAACCCATTCGCTGGAATTATTATTCTGAGCCTGACCGTAAAGCACTCTTTGATTTTACGGCCGAGTTGATCAAACTCAAAACAACATATCCGATTTTTAACACTACGGATGCCACGGTTACTCAGGGTAGCGTATTTGTAAAGGAAGTAAAACTGAAGGGAATTCCCTTTGTCGCAAATCCAACCAAACCTGAAGAGATGAATGTGCAGGCGATTGCTAACTTCGATACCAACGCAGCACAGGCATCCATTACCTTCTTGCATTTGGGCAAATGGTACGATTATGTGCGGGGAACAGAATTCAATATCACGAGCAATCCGTACTCAATGCGCTTGGAGCCTGGAGATTATTACTTGTTTACCGATGTGCCCTTGAAGACTGTGACTTCTGCCGATGATGAAGCTGCGATTGTTACTTTGTTTCCCAATCCTACCACGCAACAAATGCACATAGCAGGTGAGAACCTGAAAGGAATGACGATGTTCAGTGCACAAGGTGCCGAAGTGAAACCATTGCAAATAGATGCTGCTACTTGGGATGTTAGTCATTTGGCTCCCGGCCTGTATGTGGTGGAAGTAAAGACTGAAAACAAGCTGATCCGCAAAAAAATTATCAAGCAATAACGCTAACCCAGACTATAACCAAACCACACATGAGACGAATTTCTATTGTAAGTGTGTTTCTTCTAATTCAGATTTTAGCGCAAGGCCAAAATACTTTTACCCGTGTAGAGCCCGCTTTTTGGTGGGTGGGCTTTAGCAATCCAGAAGTAGAAGTTCTTTTTTACCACAAAGATTTAAATCTTTCTGCCTATCAACCGCGGGTACAGTCCGAAACGGTGAAGTTGAAGCGCGTGACCCGTACCGAAAATCCCCGCTATGTATTCTTAACGTTACAACTAACAGCGGCCACCCAGCCAGGCGTGGTGCCCATCGTGTTTACCGATGGGAAAAAGTCAATAACGTATTCGTATCAATTCAAAGAGCGCTCATCAGATAAAAATCGAATTCAAGGGTTCAGCGCTGCTGATGTGTTGTACTTGATCATGCCTGATCGGTTTGCCAATGGCGATGTGAAAAATGATTCTTTGCCTGGTTTTTATCAGGGCGTTCACCGCGATCAGCCCTTTGGCCGCCACGGAGGAGATTTAAAGGGCATCTCAGATCATTTAGACTATATTAAAGACTTAGGTGTTACGGGCATCTGGCTAAACCCCATCTTGGAGAACAATCAGAAGCGCGAAAGCTACCATGGTTATGCCATCACAGACTTATATCAGGTCGATCAGCGCTTTGGGAGCAACGAAGATTATGTAGCATTGATCAACAAGGGGCATTCCATGGGCATCAAAATGATTCAAGACATGGTGATTAACCACATCGGCAACGAACACTGGCTGATGAAAGATCTGCCCGAAAAAGACTGGGTGCATCAATTCCCCACTTTTACAAGATCCAACTACCGCAGCGAAGCGGTGTCAGACCCTTATCGTTCTACTCAAGATTTGACTTTGATGACCGATGGCTGGTTTGACAATACGATGCCAGATGTAAATCAAAACAATCCATTGTTTGCCACTTACCTTATTCAGAATGCAATTTGGTGGATTGAGTATGCTGGTATTGACGGCATACGAATGGACACCTATCCTTACCCCGACAAAGATTTTATGGCTCGTTGGGCAAAAGCGATTTTAACCGAGTACCCCCAATTTAATATCGTGGGCGAAGTGCTGATGAATGCCAAGCCAGTTATTAGCTATTGGCAACAGGGAGCCTTCAACCACGATGGTTACCAATCCAATTTGCCTTCTGTCATTGATTTTCCGTTGACGAACGCTATCAATGCTGCCCTTAACGAAAAAGGCTCTTGGGATACCGGTCTATCGAAATTGTACATGACGCTGAGCCACGATTTTATTTATCCCAATGCCAATGGCAATGTTACGTTTGTAGACAATCACGACATGAGCCGGTACTATCACAATGTCGGCCGGGACATGAACAAGTTCAAGATGGGGCTCACATTCTTGCTCACCACGCGCGGCATCCCCCAACTCTATTATGGCACTGAGTTATTGATGGATGGCGACTACTCCATACACCCCACTGTAAGGCGCGATGTGCCCGGTGGTTGGCGCGATGACAAAGAAAACAACTTTATACGCGCAGGCAGAACCAAAGATCAAAATGAGGCATATGACTTTATGAAGAAATTGCTCGATTGGCGCAAGTCAAAACCCGTCATTCATTCGGGCAAACTCATGCACTTCATCCCGCATGATAATGTATATGTCTACTTCCGTTACTCGGAGAATGGCGAAACCGTGATGGTGGTTTTAAACGGCAACGACAAGCCGATGGAATTGAAGACAGACCGGTTCAGGGAAGTCATCCGCGGCAAATCGTCTGCTAAAGACGTGATTAATGATGCTATCATTAACAATCTATCATCGTTGCAGATACCCGCAAATGCCAGTTTGGTCTTAGAACTTAAGTAAAAAAACACGGGAATAGCCAACCGTTGCAAGGGGCAAGAAATCTGCCATGCCAATCATTTTTGCGTGCTCAGGCTTAAAAGGACCATGCAACATTTGGAGTAGAAATGCCCAATGTGCTTAAATCGGAAACGATTGCGGAATCGATTCCGAAAATTTTTTTTAAGAAAAAACGAGTTATTGCATTGAAATTGGGATAATAAAGGCTTAATATTGATTTGGGAAATAATCTAGGGTTATTTCCTGCTTATTTAAACAAACCTTAAACCAATCTTTTTTATGACCAAATTTTATCTGTTAATGCGCAGGTATCTAACGGTTGCGTTGGTGTTGGGAGTCTCGGTGGCTTTCGCTCAGCAAACTGTTAAGGGTAGGGTAACGTCAGCCGATGACGGTTCGGGGATTCCCGGGGTGAACATTCTAGAGAAAGGTACCAGCAATGGTACGGTGACTGACGGTGATGGTAACTATACCATCTCGGTAGGCTCGAATGCAACACTCGTGTTTTCATTTGTGGGCTACGCAAGTCAGGAAGTTGCCGTGGGTTCGCAAACCGATGTAAGTGTGGCACTTCAATCTGACATTACCGCCTTGTCTGAGGTTGTAGTAATCGGATATGGTACTGTTAAGGCCATCGATGCAACGGGTGCTGTTGCCGCTGTGAAGGCAGAGGACTTCAACGGTGGGGTCATTTCTTCACCTGAACAATTGATTCAAGGCAAGACTGCCGGTGTGCAAATCACCTCGACCAGTGGTGCGCCCGGTGCCGGTGTAAATTTGAGAATCAGGGGTACTTCGTCAATTCGTTCTAACAACAACCCTCTTTTCGTGGTAGATGGAGTGCCGTTGGCTGGTGGTGTAACCCCTGCCGCTGCAGATGTTGGTTACGGAACCAACCAAGATACTAACCCTCTTAACTTCTTGAATCCCAACGATATCGAGAGCATGAACATCCTGAAAGATGCGTCAGCAACTGCTATTTATGGTTCACGGGGTGCCAATGGTGTTGTGTTGATTACAACCAAGAGTGGAAAAGGTCAAAAAGGCGTATTTGAATTTGCTTCTAGTTTGAGCTTAGCATCTGCTCAAAAGCGGTACGATTTGTTGACACCGTCTCAATTTTTGGATGGTGTACAACAATTTGGTGGCGATAGAGTAGCGCAAAACTTTGGTGCGCAGACAGATTGGCAAGATTATATCCTACGATCTTCTTTCTCTAACAAGCAAAATTTGTCTTATTCAAAGAGTTCAAAGACCGGGTCAATCCGTGCATCGTTTGGATATGAAGATCAACAGGGTATCATTAAAAACTCATCAATGCAGCGTTTGACTGGTCGCCTCAATGGCACCAAGTCATTAATGGATGACAAATTAAAGTTGGACTTGACGCTGACACTTTCAGGCGTCACACGTGAGGACCCGCCAATTGGAGCAAGCGCAGGTTTCCAAGGTGACCTTTTAGGAGCAGCCTATTCGGCTAACCCTACCTGGCCAACCAATCCAGATTTCAATTCTGGTGGCCAAAGAAGCCCAGCGAACATGCTTGCTTATTACAGAAATAATGCGTCAACCAACCGTTTGTTGAGCAACTTGTCTGCGACATACAAAATCAATGATGCATTGTCAGCGAAAGCCACTTATGGATTGGATTATTCCAGAGGTGAAGGGTACACACTTGCCTCGGGTAACGCTCGAAATGCAGGTAACGGAGTTACAGGTTTTGGACAAGGTCAATTAAACCGGAACATGAATACCAA
The DNA here is from genome assembly GCA_018267275.1 of Bacteroidota bacterium. Classification (GTDB taxonomy): domain Bacteria; phylum Bacteroidota; class Bacteroidia; order Cytophagales; family Cyclobacteriaceae; genus ELB16-189. The sequence goes on from JAFDYV010000007.1 coordinate 300,784, forward strand.
TCACTTGGTGGAATTGACTTTGAATTATAACAAGACATTTGACAAGGTACAGGTTGAGGCAGTGGGTGGTTATTCATTCCAAAGTTTCCGTAATAATTATATGTGGGCGATTGGGCGTGGATTTACAGATTTTGTTGATTTCCGTGCAATGCGTGATGAGTTAAGAGATTCTTACAATGCCGGTGCTGCAGCTGCCGGTTTTGCTGCCAATGGCCGCGATATTAACAACTGGGGCGTTACAGATGACTTGCGAAATGCAGGCGCCAACACCTCAGGAGGTTTTGTGAGCACTTTTAATAGCTCATCGGGCGATTTGTCACAATTCTTTTTCGCGAGACCTCGTTTTGCAACTGTAAAAGGTATCGGTGCAAACTACTATGATAATACTGATTACTTGCAGTCATATTTTGGACGTACCAACGTAACGATTGCAGGCAAGTACTTGATTACCGCAACATTGCGCGTGGATGGTTCCTCAAAGTTTGGGTCTAACAATCGTTACGGTGTTTTCCCTTCTGGTGCGATTGCTTGGAAGTTGCATGAAGAAGACTTTATGCCTGATTTCTTTAGCACGTTCAAATTCAGAACAGGATACGGAATTGTTGGAAACCAGGACGGTCTTGGATATGGTGAATATATCAGAAGGGAAAGATGGTCTGACGTTGGTATTGGTGATGACAGACAAATTGTTTTGCCAGGTACTTCAACGCAAGGTTCTGTTAACCCTGGTCTTAAGTGGGAGCAAACTTCCCAATTTAGCGCAGGTATTGACTTTGGTATCTTCGGAGATAAGTTGAGTGGTAGCTTTGATTACTACGTAAAAAATACCACCGACTTGTTGTTGAGAATTAACGCTGCTCAACCAGCCGTGGCAACGCAAATTTTTAGCAACTTGAACGCTGTGGTGGAAAACAAGGGTTGGGAGTTCTCATTGAACTATGCAGCAATTGAAAAAACAGACGTTTCGTTGTCGTTTAGCGGAAACGTGTCGCACAATTCCAACCTATTGAAGGACTTTGGTGGTGCTCTTGATGCTGGTACAATACGCGGCCAAGGTTTGTCATTGGCATACGCGCAACGTTTGGCGGGTGGTTATCCATTGTTCTCTTACCACCTGAGGGAGTTCCAAGGCTTTGATGCAACCGGTCAGCCAATTGGTGATAACCAAACTTTTGTGGGAAAGAGTGCTTTGCCAACTTGGAACATGGGCTTCTCAGTGAATGCACGCTACAAGGCATTCGACTTTGCAGCTTACTTCACTGGTCAGTTTGGAATGTATGTGTATAACAACACCGCGAATGCATTCTTTACTGCTGGTTCAATCAACAACGCACGTAACGTCACTCGCAATGTGTTGACTGCAGGTGAAGCTGGATCGGCCGAAGCGGCTGTTTCTACTCGTTTCCTTGAAAAAGGTGACTTCATCCGCATGCAGAACTTTACGATCGGTTATAATGTGCCAATGGGTGAGCAGAAGTTTATTAAGAAACTTAGATTCTATTTGAATGGTCAAAACGTATTCTTGATTACGAGCTACACGGGGCTAGATCCTGAAGTTAGCAGTAGCCCAGCAGCGTTTGATTTGTTGAACGGACTGCCAACTGCAGGTATTGATTATGCCGCTTATCCTCGGCCTCGCATCTTCACGCTTGGGTTAAATGCTACGTTTTAATTCAAACCTTAAAACTCAGAATGGAAATGAAAAAAGATAATAAATTCAGAAATCGAGTGATCATGTCCTCGATTACCTTGGGTCTGTTATTCAACGCTTGTACGTTGGATATCAATGAGACAGACTCATTAAAAACGAGGGGCGCTTCTGCCGTGTTCAACGGAGTGGCCGATCCCGCAGGTTCATTGAACAACATTTATAATGCTATACAAGGTCAAACTGAAGATCAGGCCAACCTTTATGCGCTCACAGAAGTGTCTACTGATGAGTTGTTAGTTCCTACTAGAGGTACTGACTGGGGTGATAACGGTATCTGGCGTACAGTGCATGTTCATACTTGGGGTCCTACACATAACTTTGTGGTAGGTGTTTGGAACGACAAGAACGGTGCAGTGTTGAGATGCACCGAGGTTATCGACCCCTTGAGCAATGCTACCAGACAACAAGTTGCTGAAGCTAAATTTGCTCGGGCTTACAATATGTGGATTGTGATGGATTTTTGGGGACAAGTTCCATTCCGCAAGCCAACAGATGGTCCGGATGTGATTCCTTCTGTGCTGACACGGTCTGAAGCATATAACTTCATTGTGAAGGATTTGAACGAAGCCATTAACGACCTGCCCAACAGTGTACCAACGGCATCAAGCAAGACCCGTCCGGTGAAGGCTACCGCGAGATTCTTGCTGGCAAAGGTGAAGTTGAATTCAAACATTTATAATGGTGCCTACGGCTCCACTGATTTGGATGATGTTATTTCACTCGTGAATGCCATTGAGGCAGATGGTTATGCTTTGGTTGGCAATTATTTTGACATCTTCAAAGGACCGAACTATTCGAACACAGATGTTATTTGGGCTGTGAACGCAAGTACAGGCAATAGGATGTGGAACAGTTTGCACTATAATCAATCTCACACCGGTAACGGTGGCGGTGGATGGAATGGTTTTTCTACGCTGACTGAGTTTTACAACAAATTTCAGGGACCTGCTGCTACCAATGCAATTGGCGGTGCACAAGAGGAAAGGCGTGGGTATACCCACACGCTTGCGTCCACGAATGCGTCAAACCAAGGTTTTGGTTTTGGTTTCCAATTTGGTCAAATGTATGGCTGGCGCAATGGCGCAGCTGTAGCCCTGCAAGACAGAACCCAAAAGCCATTGGTATTTACATTGCAATTTGCAGCCTCTGGCCTTATTGGTAACAATGAGGTTACTGGTGCTAGGTTGCTCAAGTATTCTCCGGCCAACGGAGCTTTTACGGCTGGTGTTGTGATGGCCCGTTTTGCTGATGCACACCTGATGCGCGCAGAAGCCATCCTAAGAAAAGGTAATGCTGCTAGTGCACTTACTGAAGTAAATAAGTTGCGTGCTCTCAGAACAAATACACCACCCTTGGCATCAATTGACTTGGCCGGGATGTTGGATGAGCGCGGACGCGAGTTATATACCGAAGGCTGGAGGAGAAATGACATGATCCGATTTGGCGTATTCAAAAATGCCAAAGAATTCAAGCCAATTGGTGATGGGCACACCGATTTGTTCCCCATACCAGCAAGTGCGTTGCTGTCTAACCCAGGTTTGAAGCAAAACCCCGGCTATTAACATCGGGTTGATTACTTTAAAGAAAAAGAGGCTTCGGCCTCTTTTTTTTTGTGTGATTATTTTTGTTGCTTAGAAGGATTTTTCGAGTCGTAAGATTTGCTACCATAAATATTCAGGAGGAAAGTGAAGAAGTCGCACCTTATACTCTTTGGCCTTGTTGTTTTGACATCGTCCTGCCGAGAGAATCATCAGCAAACGAACACTGACACGACATTGTTTACAAAAATGTCGGCAGCGCACACGGGGATATCATTTGCGAATGAGATTGAAGACAAGAAGGAGTTTAATATTTTTAGCTACAGAAACTTTTATAACGGAGGAGGAGTAGCGATAGGAGATATAAACAATGATGGACTTCCTGATATTTTCTTCACAGCAAACATGCAAAAAAATCGGTTGTATTTAAATAAAGGGGATTTCAAGTTTGAAGAGATAACTGACTCCGCTCGCGTAGGAGGAAATAAACCTTGGGATACGGGCGCTGTTATGGTAGATGTGAATGCAGACGGCTACTTGGATATATATGTGAGTAATGCCGGCAACAACGAAGGGAACAACCATGATAATGACCTATATATTAATAACGGTGATTTGACGTTTACCGAGAGGGCGAACGAGTTTAACTTGGCCAAAAGCGGATTTTCCACACACGCAACTTTTTTTGATTATGATAAAGATGGGGATCTTGATGCTTATATTTTAAACAATAGTAATGTCCCCGTAAGTAGTCTTGGGTTTGCATCCGATAGAGAAAAAAAAGCGCAAGACTGGGAGAACATCCCACCACAAATTCGAGGTGTGGGCCACCTGCTTCTTCGAAATGACAACGGGAAATTTGTTGATGTGACAGAGCAGTCAGGTATTTACGGTAGCCTCATTGCATTTGGCCTGGGTGTGTTGGCAGTCGACATAAATAACGACACCTACACCGATATTTATGTGTCGAACGACTTTTATGAGCGAGACTATTTGTATATCAACCAAAAAGACGGAACTTTTTCAGAACAGATAAAAGACTGGACTTCACATCTTTGTTTGTCTGCCATGGGCGTAGACGTAGCCGATATCAATAATGACGGATTGAATGACATCTTCATTACCGATATGATGCCTGAAAAAATTGATCGGACAAAAAAGGTAATGGAGTTTGACAATGTTGATGTCTTCAAATTGAAACAAGAGAGAGATTTCTATCAGCAATACATCCAAAATACGCTTCAGTTGAACAACGGAAATAATTCCTTTTCTGAAATCGCCTACTACAGCGGGGTCGCAAAAACCGATTGGAGTTGGGCCGGCCTCCTTTTTGACATGGATAACGATGGCTACAAGGATATTTATGTTACCAATGGAATGATTCATGATCTGACGGACATTGACTATGTGGATTTTCTGGCAAATGATGTGATCACCAATTTGATTAAAACCGGCAACAAGAATGAAATGCTATCGATTATCAACAAAATGCCAGTGACACCACTGCCAAATTATGCTTATAGAAACAATCACAACTTGACCTTTAGCAATGTAGCTGATCAATGGGGTTTGGGCGCCCCTAGTTTTTCCAGCGGCTGCGCCTATGGCGATTTAGATAATGATGGGGACTTGGATTTGGTGGTGAGCAATGTGAACATGGAGTCGTTTGTGTATAGGAATGACGCTAACTTGAAGACTACGAACCGATATCTGCAGTTTAAACTCAAAGGTGTTGGCGCAAACCCATTTGCTATTGGCACTTCTGTGAAGTTATTTGTTGGGGGCAACATCATTTCGCAAGAGTTAATGCCATCCCGGGGTTTTCAATCCTCCATGGATTATACTTTGACTTTTGGCCTTGGGCCGGTAGATACAGTGGACTCGATTAGTGTGCTCTGGCCAGACAATAGACTAACTACACTGATTGACATTAAAACCAATCAAAGGTTGTTACTTTCCCAGAATGATGCTTCCACCAAGTGGACTCCCAAGAGTTCGGTGCCAACTAAAACACTACTAAAAGAGTTGGACAACAGCGCACTGGGAATACACACCGAAGACAAGTTTGATGACTTTGATCAAGAAGGATTGTTGACCAAATACCTTTCTAAAGAAGGTCCGGCATTGGCCAAAGCAGATGTTGATGGCGATGGTAATGAGGATATTTTTGTGGGTGGTGCAAAAGGGCAAGCAGGCGCCATTTACTTGCATGTGGGAAATGGTAAACTCAAGCGAACATCAAATAGCTGTTTCTCAGACGATGCAAATTTTGAGGACACTGCTGCTGCTTTTTTTGATGCCGATGGGGATGGCGATACTGACCTAATGGTTGGATCAGGTGGAAACACAGCATCTGATAAGACGAAGTTTCAAAATCGGCTGTATGTGAACAATGGCAAAGGCCAGTTTAAACGTGCTGAACTGGAGGTTCCCAGCGCTCGCGCCAATGTTTCGGTAATTGCCCCATTAGACTTTGATCAAGATGGTGACATAGACATTTTTGTTGGAGGTAGAAGTGTACCGGGCGTCTATGGCACCAATCCCCAACACTTACTCTTGACAAATGATGGCAAAGGTTTGTTTGTTGACAGAACAGATCGATATGCTTATGATTTGAAGGAGGCAGGGATGGTGACCGATGCCAAATGGGTCGATATTGATGGTGATAATAAAAGTGATTTGGTCACAACCTCTGACTGGGGGATACCCACTATCTTGAAAAATGGTGGCAAGCGATTGACAAAATGGGCATCCAACTTAGATACACTGAACGGATGGTGGAGAACTTTGGATGCTGCGGATTTTGACAATGATGGCGATCAGGATTTGGTACTGGGAAATGCTGGATTGAATATTCCATTTGTTGCTTCGTGGAACCTTCCCATGAAGTTGTGGGTAAATGATTTTGACGAAAACGGAACAATCGAACAGATCATGACAACCCGCTATGACGATGGGGATTATCCCGTGCATATGAGAAGGGAGTTGAATGCGCAACTGCCGAGCCTAAAAAAAAGAAACTTAAAGGCAGCCGACTACTCAAAGAGAAGCATTGACGAATTATTCACACCACAAGTGGTTGCAAAATCCTTGGTACGGTCATCAAACATGTCAGAGACAGTAATTGCGGTAAACGAAGGCAGTGGTAAGTTCTCAATTAGGAAATTACCAGCGCGCGTTCAATGGTCGTGCGTGTGCGGCATTGCCTGTCTTGATATCAATGGCGATGGGCATCAGGATTTGATGATGGGTGGAAATGATTTTGACTTTAAACCGCAATTTTCACGGCAGGATGCAAGTTTTGGTCACGTGTTGTTGGGCAATGGCAAGTTTGATTTTGAATGGCAACGATTTTCGGAAAGTGGCTTTTTTGTTCGCGATCAGATCAGGCATATCCAAATCATTAAAGATAAAAATGGCAAACAGTTTATTGTAACGGCCATCAACAATCAGAAACCGAAACTGTATACCTTGAATAATGGAAAATAGCCGGCACATGGTTGGATGGCGGATGCGCGGTATGTTGCCTTTGGTTGTGTTTCTGTTTGCGAGCGGTTGCAACAAAGAGGCAAAACTGTTTGAAAAATTGGATCTCGACCATGCAGGCATAGCTTTTCAAAATACAGTGGTTTCAGCCCCGGACTTCAACATTATCGACTTCGTATACTTCTATAATGGGGGAGGAGTGTCCATTGGTGATGTGAATAACGATGGACTGCCAGATGTTTTTTTTTCTGCTAATCAAGGTAAAAATAAACTATACCTTAACAAGGGTAATCTAACGTTTGAGGACATTACCGACCGGGCAGGTGTTGCTGGACAAAACACCTGGGATACGGGAAGTGTAATGGGTGACGTTAATGGTGATGGTTACTTGGATATTTATGTTTGTGCAGTAGTCGGATTAAAGAATCTCCGTGGCCATAATGAATTGTTCATTAACAATGGTGATAATACATTTTCTGAAAGGTCAGAAGAGTATGGGTTGGATTTTGAAGCATTTAGTTCATCAGCTTCTTTTTTGGATTTTGATTTGGACGGTCACCTAGATGTATTTCTTTTAAACCATGCGGTTCATACGCCCGAATCATTTGGCCACGCTAATTTAAGAAATACGAGAACAGACGAAACTGGCGGCAAGTTATTGAAGAATGAGGGAGGCAAATTTGTGGACGTCAGTTCAGAAGCGAACATTTATGGCGGTATCAATGGGTACGGTCTTGGCGTTGGAGTGGCCGATTTTAATTTAGATGGTTATCCTGACATCTATGTAGGGAACGATTTTCATGAAGACGATTACCTCTACATAAACAATGGAAATGGAACTTTCACTGAATCAGGCAAGAAGGCATTCACTTGTACCAGCAAGTTCTCAATGGGAAACGACATTGCCGATGTTAATCACGATGGTCTTCCGGATTTAATTAGCCTCGATATGCTGCCAGCAGACGAGGCGACTTTAAAAAAGTCCGTAGATGAAGAGAATGTTGATATTTTGAAAATGAGAACGCAACAATACGGCTACAACTACCAATACCCAAGAAACGCACTGCAAATTAATCTGGGAAATGGTCAATTTGCGGAAACTGCTTTGATGAGCGGTGTGGCGGCCACAGATTGGAGTTGGAGTGCGCTGTTGGCAGATTTTGATCAAGATACAAATCAGGACTTATTTGTGTCCAATGGAATTCCCCACAGGCCAAATGACTTGGATTATATCAAGTATGTCTCGAGCGAACAAGTTGTAAACGTAATCGGTAACACTAAGTTGGCCGATGAGAAAGCGCTTGCGCTAATGCCCGATGGAGCTACCCAGAATTTCATCTTTAGGGGTTCTGGAAGATACCGTTTTGAAGATAAATCAGCCCGTTGGCTTCCAAAGGAAAAAACTTGTTCAACGGCTGCAGCTTGGGGCGATTTAGACAATGACGGTGACTTAGACATCGTGACAAACAACGTGAATGGCGCGCCAAGTTTCTATATCAATCAATCAAATAAGTCCGCTCACTACTTGAAGATAAAACTAGAGGACCAAAATGGCAATCGCTTCGGCATAGGTGCCAAGGTCTATTCGTACCATAAAGGCATTTTTCAATATAAGGAAATGTTTACAGTTAGAGGATTTCAGTCCTCTTCAGAGCCGGTGATACATTTTGGGTATGGAACCCACACTAACATTGATTCAATTCGTGTGATATGGCCTGATGGCAATAGCCAATTACTAAAAAATATTTCTGCTGATCAGACGTTGATACTTTCTCACGCAAATGCCTCATCATTCAGGTCAAAGAGAGCTGAAAAAAAGGAGCCAACGTTCTTTCAAGTCAATCCTGCTGATATGGGCATCACCTATCAGCATGTCGAGGATAATTACACAGATTTTCACCGGCTGAAATTACTTCCCTATCAACAAAGCGATAGAGGGCCGGCCACAGCTCTTGGCGATATTGATAACGATGGGAAGGTAGATCTGTATTTGGGCGGTTCAAAACACATTCCAGGTCAGTTCTTTCTCCAGGCCAACAAAACTTTCAAGCGTGTATTAATCCCAGATATTTTACGCGATTCCTTAAATGAAGATGTGGAGGCCGTGATGGAAGATTTTGATAAGAATGGTAAAACGGATTTATTGATAGCCACTGGTGGTGCTGATTTTTATAACAAATCCACGCCCTTGCTTGATACCTACTATCTTTCAACAGATTCTGGTTTTTTGGCAATGCCCATTTCGGGATTTTATGAAAATGCCTCTTGCATAAAGAAAGCTGACTTTGATGGAGACGGATATGTTGATCTTTTTGTTGGCAACGAGTCGGTATCAAATGATTTTGGAGCGATGCCTCGATCCATGTTGCTTCACAATGAAGGTGGGAAACTTATAACGGTGCAAAACGAAATTTTCGCGTCACTCGGCATGGTTACCGATGCCACATGGGAAGATTTTGATCGCGATGGACAGCTGGATTTGATTGTGGTGGGCGAGTGGATGGAGCCGGTATTCTTACGAAATCAATCGGGTACATTCACGAAGGTGACACGTTTAGGTAAAAAACTGAGTGGTTTATGGCAATCAATTTCAGCATTTGATATAGACCAAGATGGAGACCGGGATTTAGTATTGGGCAATTGGGGCCTTAACTCGAAGTTTAAAGCAACGGAGAGAAATCCGATGCGTATGTATTATGGAGATATTGATGGAAATGACATTGCTGAAACCATCATAGCAGTTGAGAAGAATGGCCATTATTACCCGTTAGAAGGGTATGATAACCTAATTGCTCAAATCCCATCGTTGCATAAGAAATATACGGCTTACCGCGATATGGCTGGGAGAACAATTGAAGAGTTGTTCACCCCACGGGAGCTCTCCAAAATGAAGGTGTACGAAGTAGATCAGCTGGCTTCGGGGTATTTGAGAAGCGAGCCACAAGGTTATACGTTCGTTGAATTTGCAGATGAACTTCAGGTGGCACCCATCATGGCTCAACATGTTTATGATTTTGATGGAGACGCGCGCGATGAATTACTTGTAGCAGGTAATTATTTTGGAGTTCAGCCGTTGCAAGGCCGTTTCGGTTCTTTTGGTGGCGCATTAATAAAAAGCGAAAGTGAGATTCTTTTAGGTATCGAGATCGGGCTGAATTTGATCAATCAGTCTGTTCGCCATATCAACACCATCGGTGTAGAGGGTCAAAGGTATTTATTGATTACGATGAATAACGGGAAACCGCAGGTGTATAGATTATCGCGTTAGTTATGAAGAAAATTGTCGCCATTGTGGTGGGGGCCCTCATGGCCGGAGTTGCTTATTACTTTCTTGTAGTGCCGTACGAGTTTGAAGTGAGGTTTAGCACAAAAACGCTTCCAGGAGACGTCATTGAAACCATCAGAATTTGGAATCGATCTCTCCAACAATCTAAAGTTGAGCAGGTGGTGGGCTTTAATGAACTTTCACAACAGATTTTTTGGGAGGGCAGTAAATATCACTTTGTTTGGAAATTTGAAGCAATTCATGATTCGTTGACAAAAATCGTTATTCGAATTTCCGAGCCAGAAAACCGCTTAACAAATAAAATACTGGTGCCTTTTGGTAATCCAAAAATTGAAGTGGACGCTGCTGCGATTTCAAAAGCTTTTTTTGATGTATTAAAGACTCATTTGGATATCACACGTGTTAAGATCATCGGAGAATCCAGTCTTGACTCCACACTTTGCGTGTGCAGGTCGTTGAAAACAGATCAGGTCTCGAAGGCAAATGGAATGATGAGCGAGTATTCATTGTTGATTTCATTTGTTGATGCCCACAACCTGAAAGTAAAAAATGAGCCAATAGTACGAATAGAAGAATGGGATCACGAGAACGGCACGTTGGCGTTTGATTTTTGTTTTCAGATACATCCGGTTGATGTGCTCCCTCCTGCCGAAACAGTTACTTTCAAGAAGTTTCGTGGTACAAGGGCATTAAAGGCTGAGTATCGCGGAAACTATATTACGTCTGATAGGGCTTGGTATGCGCTGCTCCGATATGCAGAAATGAACGGGTATAAAACTTCTGGGAAGCCCATTGAGTACTTTCATGATAACCCCAATCTTGGCATGAACGAGCGAAATTGGAAGGCTGAAATTTATCTTCCTATAACGAACGGCAATTAAAATGACAGCGGTGGCACTGATCTAACATGATACGGTTCATTAAGGAATTCTTCTTATTGTTACTCCTAACCTTGATTTGTTTCGCATGTCAAGATCGTCAGCACCATAAATTCGAGCTGGTGCCTGCCAATGAATCCGGCTTAGCATTTAGCAATACTTTGGTGGAGACGGTGGATTTTAACATCTTCAACTATATGTATTTTTATAACGGGGCGGGTTTGGCGGTGGGTGACGTCAACGGTGACAACCTGCTGGATGTTTTTTTTACCGCCAACCAGTCAGCAAATCGTTTATTCCTTAATCAAGGCAATTTGAAATTTATTGACATCACTGCGGCATCAGCAATCGGAGAAAATAACAACGGCTGGGCAACGGGGGTTACGATGGCAGATGTCAACGGTGACGGTAGGTTGGATATTTACGTTTGTTTTGTTGGGGCTGATCCATTTGTAAAAGGAAAAAACCAGTTGTTGATTAACGAAGGTGTTGATGACAAAGGGATTCCTCATTTCATAGATAAGGCCGGTGAGTTTGGCTTGGACCTAAAAGGGTATTCTACACAAGCTGCTTTTTTTGATTATGATAAGGACGGGGATCTTGACATGTTTATGTTGAACCATTCCCTTCATAAGAACGGCACCTACGGGAAAGCTAACTCACTCCGCCAAGAAACACATCCTACTGCCGGAGATAAACTTTTGCGGAATGACAATGGCAAGTTTGTTGACGTAACTGAGAAATCAGGCATTTATAGCAGCGCGTTAGGATATGGCCTGGGAGTGGTGGTGAGTGATGTGAACTTAGATGGGTGGCCGGATATTTATGTGGGAAATGATTTTCACGAAAATGACTATTTGTATATCAATCAAAGAAATGGGACATTTTCAGAGAAGCTTGAGCAGTCCATGAATCATACCAGCAGGTACACAATGGGTGTTGATTTTGCTGACTTCAACAATGATGCTTTTCCTGATCTGATTGCGATGGACATGCTGCCGAGCGATTATCAACGGCTAAAAGCGTCTGCAGCAGAAGATCCGTACGATACATATAAGTTCAAGAAAGAATTTGGTTATAACGAGCAGTACACTAGAAACGTGCTGCAAATCAATAATCACAACGGCACATTCAGTGAGATTGGACTTTTTGCCGGAGTGTCGGCTACCGATTGGAGCTGGTCTACTCTTTTTGCAGATTTTGACCTGGACGGCAACAAAGACATCTTTGTTTCAAATGGAATTCTAAGGCGTTCCAATGACCTAGACTATATTAACTTTATTTCTGACCCTGCCATTCAGAAACGCATGGAGGACAAGTTGAGTGAGGCAGAATTACAGTACATACAGAAAATGCCTCAAGTAAAAATCAACAAGTTCTTATTTCTGAATAATGGCGATTCTACTTTTGCTAATCGTGCAAAAGAATGGGGCTTGGAGGATGTTGCGTATTCAAATGGCGCAGTTTATGCAGATTTGGACAATGACGGTGACCTTGACCTGTTGCTGAACAATATTAATGATGAGGCATTTTTATATGTCAATCAAACCATTAAACAATCCGGAAACAATCAGACACCAACTTTTTTACAAGTCGAGTTGATCGGTAGTCCGCCCAACACGCGTGGTTTTGGCGGAAAAGTTTTTGTATACGCAAACGGAAAACTGCAGATGCAAGAGTGCATGGCAACTCGAGGCTTTCAAAGTTCTGTTGATACCAGACTTTCTTTTGGATTAGCACAGTCGCCATCGGCAGATTCATTGATTGTAGTTTGGCCTGATGACTCATACCAGAAGCTGACCTCGGTAACTGGGAATCAAAGCATCGTACTGAAACAAACAAACGCACGCGGCAAGTTTAACTACACCAGATTTTTTGATACTGAACAAATGCTGACCCAAATCAGCGAACAGATAAAGCCCGCGTTCGTGCATCGCGAAAATGATTATATCGAATTTGACAGAGAAATCCTGATGCCCTTCATGGCGTCTGCTGACGGGCCGGCAGCTTCAGTGGCTGACTTTAACAATGACGGGTTGGATGATTTTTTTCTCGGTGGAGGAAAGTGGCAAGCAGGTAAAGTGTTTATTCAAAATGCCACTGGGTTTACACTATCAAAGCAGCCACTTCTAGATAGTGACAGTTTGTTTGAGGACGTGGCATCGGTTGTTTTTGATGCGGACAACGATAAAGATATAGACCTGTTGGTTGTAAGCGGTGGAAACGAGTTCAGCGGCAAATCAGAATACTTAAATCCTCGTCTTTATCTCAACAATGGTAAGGGCATATTTGAAAAACGCTCTGACTTTCCAGAGATAAATACCACAGGATCTTGTGCTGCGCTCGCAGATTTGGACGGTGACGGTGACCTTGATTTGTTTTTGGGTGGCCGAGCGGTACCTTGGAGGTATGGGGTGCAAGCCGATAGCTACGTTTTGATAAATAATGGCGATGGCAAATTTACCAATGAAACATCTCAAGTTGCTGCCGAGTTAAACAGTTTTGGATTTGTAAATGATGCAATTTGGATGGATGTGGATAATGACCATGATCAGGATTTGGTAGTGGCTTCAGAATGGAGACCCATTGAAATATTTGAGAACAAAAATGGCAAACTTAGTTTGCGGAAAACAAAAGGTTTAGAGGGTTTTTCGGGTTGGTGGAATACGGTTACAGCCGCTGATTTTGATAGGGATGGTGACTTGGATATGCTGGCGGGCAATTTAGGGTTGAATAGCAAGTTAAAAGCAAGCGCGGAGCGCCCATTGAGGATGTATGTCAACGATTTTGACAAGAACGGAAGTCTTGAGACAATTTTAACCAGCGTAATCGATGGCGTAGAGTACCCATTTAACACCCGAGACGAATTGACAAAGCAGATGCCTTCTTTGAAAAAGAAATTTCTATCGTATCAAAAATTCTCAAATGCCCCCTTCAAAGATTTTTTTCCAAGTCAAGTGGTTCAAGCCTCCAAGATATATCAGGCGACTTCATTTGAGAGCGTTTACATAGAGAACAAAGGTGGGTTTGAATTCAAGTTAACAGCTTTACCAAGATCCGTTCAGTTATCTACTGCAAATGCATTTTTAGTGGATGATTTTAATAAAGATGGACACCTAGATGTTTTAGTTGGAGGTAATTTTTTCAGGTCAAATATTCAAATGGGCAGATACGATGCAAGCCACGGCCAATTGTTGGTGGGAACTGGGAATGGCAGCTTTCGCAGCATGCCTGGGTCAAAATCTGGTTTCGCAGTGAAAGGTGAAGTTCGCCACATTTTGCCTTTGAAAGTAGGTGCCGTATCTTGCTATGCTGTAGTTCGAAACAATGACGCTGTTGAGTTTTTTACTTTAAAAAGACACGAATGAGAAAAATAACAAGTATTTTATTGCTGCTGCTTTGCCAAATTGGAGCAATGGCGCAACCTGACTGGCTCATCGAAGCAAAATCTATTGACCCGAACAACTACTTTGGCGTGACGGTGGCCAACGGAATGGTCGGCTTGGTATCTTCTCCCGAGCCTATGAAAGTGCGTGATGTGGTTTTGAATGGAGTGTATGACTACTACCAGCGCGGCCGCGTTTCAAATATTTTGAAAACGTTTAATCATGTGAATCTGAATTTAGATGTAGATGGAAGGCGCATCGGCATCAGAGACATCTCCAACTATCGGCAATCGCTGGACATGAAGAAAGCAATTCTCGTCACCACATTTGATGTGGGCGATAAAATTTCTGTAAAACACTCCATGATGTCGCTTCGCCATTTGCCATACACTGCCATGTCAATGGTTGAAATTAAGGCAAAGAAAGATGTGAAGATTACACCCATGAGTGTCATCGAGGCTCCAAATCATTTGGTTGACGTTCGCAATACTTACAGTGAAATCGACCGGCCACATGTAAAACTTCCGCTCTTGTCATCAGTAGGAAAGAGCCCATCCGGCAAGCATACGTTGGCTGCGAGCAACAGCATTATATTTTCTGAACCACATGGGCAAGAACCGATGCTAATACATGAAGACTGGGACTACAACATGCACCTGGCCAAATTCAACAAAGCATTAAAGGCTGGTGAAACTTATTCGTTTAGCGTTGTTTCTTCAGCCACCTCAACCGAACATTATCAAGATCCGCTCAATGAAGCAGAGCGTTTGACGATCTTCGCCCGACTCGAGGGCACAGATCGTTTGTTGCAGCGTCACTTAGCCGAGTGGGAAAAATTATGGAAGAGCGATATTGTGATTGAAGGTGATGTGCAGGTGCAGAAAGATGTTCGCTTTGCTCTCTATCATTTGTACTCATTTGTTCGTGAAGGCACCGGTTATAGCTTATCACCCATGGGCTTGTCGGGCTTAGGGTATAATGGCCACGTGTTTTGGGATACAGAGTTATGGATGTATCCACCCTTGTTGATGCTGCAACCTCAAATCGCCAAGTCGGTGCTCGAGTATCGCTTCAATCGTTTGGCTGCCGCCAAGCAGAATGCATTTTCGCACGGTTATAAAGGTGCGATGTTCCCGTGGGAGTCTTCGGCTGAAGGTACTGAAGACACACCAGTTTGGGCACTGACGGGGCCTTTTCAACAGCACATTTCGAGTTGCGTTGGTTGGGCCTTCTGGAAATACTATCAAGTAACCAAAGATAAATTATGGTTGCGCGATCGTGGCTATCCCATACTCAAAGAAGTGGCTGATTTTTGGACCAGTAGAGTAGAACGCAAAGGGCCGGGTAAATTTGAAATCAACAATGTGATTGGCGCCAATGAGTGGCAAGAGAATATTGATAACAATGCCTTCACCAATGCCATGGCGATTACCGTATTGCGCTACGCTACCCAGGCCGCCAAAGAACTTGCACTACCAGCCGACCCTGAATGGGAGTTGGTGGCCCAAAATATTCCGATATTGAAGTTCCCTGATGGAACCACCAAGGAGAATGCGACTTACAATGGTGAGATCATCAAACAAGGCGATGTCAATTTGCTGGCATTTCCACTGGATTTTATTACTGACAAAAATCAACTTGAAAAAGACCTGAAATATTACGAGCCGCGCTATTCGCCTGAAGGGCCCGCGATGGGCTTTTCTGCGTTGGCCGCAACTTATGCGCGCTTGGGGAATTTAGAAAAGGCAACCGAGCTTTTTGCAAAGAGCTATAAGCCCAACGAGGTCCCACCATTTGGTGTGCTGGCAGAAACAGCAGGCGGCACCAATCCTTATTTTGCAACAGGTGCAGGCGGTTTCTTGCAGGCAGTAATTAATGGCTTTGGGGGATTGACAATTTCTGATGCGGGCATTACCCAAGTTAAAACCAAACTGCCAAAAACGTGGAAGTCCCTGAAAGTAAAAGGCGTGGGCGTGACGAAAGTCAGTTTTTCGGTAAAGTAATTTCGTTTTCTTTGTAGCAAATTTGATCTATGAAACGAGTTCTGTTTGCGTGCGTTTGCGCTTTGGTCGTAATATCTTGTACCTCAAGCAACAATACCGAATACCGTGCAAAGGTAAAAGATGCGCAGTTCTTGCATCGGTCGATGAAAGCGATTACCGATCGCATTGTCCATGATATTTTTTCGCCACCCGTTGCCAGTCGAATTTACACCTATAGCAGTGTAGCTGCGTATGAGGCCATCATCCCGAGTGATTCGCGGTTTAAAAGTTTGGCCGGCCAATTGAACGGACTAGATTCGATACCTCAGCCTGATCCCGGAAAAGAATATTGCTTTGAATTGGCATCTACACAAGCCATTTTAAAAGTAGGCCGCACGTTAATATTTTCAGAAAGTGACTTGGATGTTTTCATCGAACAAGTAATGAACGAGTTTAAAGAAACTGGAATCCCTAGCGATGTATTTGAGCGATCAATTGAATATGGAAATCAGGTTGCCGACCGCGTGTTGGCTTGGTCGTCCAAAGATAATTATAAGCAATCGCGGTCGTTCCCAAAATACACCATAGAAAGTAACCCCGCCACTTGGCAGCCTACGCCACCCGCCTATATGGATGCCGTAGAACCACATTGGAAAACCATCCGCACCTTTGTGATGGACTCCTCAGCACAGTTTAAACCCGTGCCGCCCACACCATTCTCTACCGACAAGTCGTCTCAGTTCTACAAAGAAGCCTATGAGGTTTTTAAGGTCGGAAAAGAATTGACAGAGGAACAACGCGCCATTGCAAGCTTTTGGGATTGTAATCCATTTGCGATGAATGTGCGCGGCCACGTAATGTTCGCTACCAAGAAAATTTCTCCTGGTGGCCATTGGATCAATATTACACGCCAAGTATGCGAAGCTTCAAAATCATCCTTCCCAGAAGTGGCAGAAGCTTATGTTCGCGTATCACTTTCCTTAGTAGATGGCTTCATCAGTTGTTGGGACGAGAAATACCGCAGCAAATTGGTGCGCCCAGAAACCTACATCAACAAATACATTGATGAAAATTGGGTACCTGTATTGCAGACGCCTCCATTTCCAGAATACACGAGCGGTCACAGCGTGATTTCGGCATCAGCATCAGTGGCACTCACCAAGCTATTTGGGAATGACTATGCTTTTACCGACTCTACCGAAACAGAATTCGGGATGCCCCCACGCAGTTTCAAATCATTTTATCACGCTGCCGATGAGGCTGGCATTAGCCGAATGTACGGTGGCATTCATTACCGCCCAGCGGTGGAAGTGGGAGGGAAGCAAGGCAAGGCACTTGGAGAGCTAGTAGCGCAAAAGATTGTTACACGCTTGCCTGCTCAATAAAAGGCTTGTTTCTTATTTGAGGTTTTACCATCTTCCGTTATTAACAGCGGAACATGACGCCCAAACCCACGCTCTCATTCTCCCAAATCATTAATATGAACGTTGGGTTCTTCGGGATCCAATACAGCTTTGGCTTACAACAGAGCGCTGTCAATCCCATTTATGATTTTTTGGGTGCAAGCCCGGAAGAGATACCTTGGTTGAATGCCGCAGGGCCCGTGACGGGACTGCTGGTGCAACCCATCATTGGAGCGCTGAGCGATAAAACCTGGAGCCCGCGGTTCGGCAGGCGCAAACCTTATTTCTTTATTGGCGCAATCTTGTGCAGCATTTGTCTTTTCTTTTACCCGTTCAGTAGTTCACTGTGGATGGCTGCCGGGTTGCTGTGGATTTTGGATGTTGGCAACAACACGGCCATGGAACCTTATCGTGCTTTTATTGCTGATAAATTGAACGATGACCAGCGCGCTACTGGTTTTCAAACCCAGAGTTTTTTTACAGGCCTGGGTCAAACACTTGCCAACCTTTCGCTTTTTGTGTTTCCGTTGATCATCGTGGGAAAGACGGGTGCCATACCCAATTGGGTTTTTGCATCTTTTTTTCTGGGCTCGGTTTGTTCCATCGGCACCATTTGGTGGAGCATGCGTAGCACACCAGAGATTGTACCGTCAGATGTTGAACTTCAAGAAATTGAAAATAAAAACCAAGGGCAGCCGCACTTGATCATTCAATTTTTTATGTCAATTGTCACTTCGGTTTTAGCCTACTTGGTTTTATTGGTGTTATTGATTCCTACCATTTTCTATCGACCCCTTCTAAAAAATCTAATAACAGCTGTTAAAAAAAATAGAGTTTCTAATTTTTTGTTTGCCCAAAACATCGAAATCATTGATTCGATGGTTGAGATGCCCAAAGTAATGTGGCAGTTGGGCTTAGTGTACATGTTTCAGTGGTACGCACTGTTTTGCTATTGGCAAAACTCTTCAAAGAGCATTGCTTTGTCAGTTTGGAAAACAAACCCAGCTGAGAATCCAACATTATACGAGGAAGCTGTAAGTTGGACGGGGCTCGTGAATGGCTGGTACAACATCGTAACCTTCCTGAGTGCCTTTGCATTGGTGTGGCTCGTGAAAAAAACCTCACCAAAAATCGTTCATTTCTGTTGTCTGGTGCTGGCGGGTGTCGGCTTCATTGCATTTTCTACAATTGAAAACAAGTACTTGCTGTTTCCCGCAATTACGGGTTTTGGCATAGGTTGGGCGAGCATGATGGGCATTCCGTATCTGTTGGTAGTGGGAGAAATCCCCAAAGAACGATATGGAGTGTACATGGGCATCATCAATATGATGATTGTGATACCGATGCTGTTACAAACGGCCACCTTCGGCTACATACTAAAGAATTACTTGGGCAATGACTCATCTAACGCTGTGATGTTTGCAGGAGCACTATTGTTGATTGCAGCCGCAGCAACATTGCTCATTAAGACAAAGCCGACCGATAGCGTTGAATTCACTTCCAATTCGTCACATTAATTCTTATCAAGATGAATGCATATACAGCAGAATTCTTTGGCACCATGTTGCTTATCCTCCTTGGTGATGGCGTGGTGGCATCAGTACTTTTAAAAGACTCCAAATCAGAGAATGCTGGGTGGCTCACCATCGTGCTGGGGTGGGGCCTTGCTGTTACGCTAGCTATTTATGCGGTTGGCAATATTAGTGGTGCGCATTTAAATCCTGCGGTTACCTTGGCTTTTGCAATGAGTGGAGATTTCCCATCCAATCAAGTGTTGGGTTATATATTGGCTCAGTTTGCTGGCGCGATCGTAGGTGCTACTCTGGTTTGGCTGCATTTTCTTCCGCACTGGAGCCGCACAACTGA
Organism: Bacteroidota bacterium; assembly: GCA_018267275.1. Classification (GTDB taxonomy): domain Bacteria; phylum Bacteroidota; class Bacteroidia; order Cytophagales; family Cyclobacteriaceae; genus ELB16-189. The sequence continues at coordinate 320,320 of JAFDYV010000007.1, forward strand.
TGCTTCAACTAAGTTGGGTGTTTTTTGCAATGCTCCAGCAATACGCAACACGTTTGCCAATTTAGTAAGCGAAGTAATTGCCACTGCGGTGCTTGTTCTTGCTTTGATGTTCTTAGGAACGAATGAATTTACTCAAGGAATTAAACCTGTTGTGGTCGGCTTGTTAATTATTTCCGTTGGGTTGAGTTTGGGCGGGACTACTGGCTTTGCGATAAACCCGGCCCGCGATTTAGGCCCGCGCATTGCACATTTTATTTTGCCCATTCACGGCAAGGGAAACTCAGATTGGGGTTATGCTTGGATACCTGTCGTTGGCCCCGTGGCAGGAGGGTTGCTTGGCGCGTTCGTTTTCAAAGTGTTTTTTTAACGTTGTATTCCCAATTCGTGTAGCACCATATTCTGACTCTTAAATTCTAATCCTTTTCAGTAAGTAATGAAAAAGTTTGTCATCGCACTAGACCAAGGCACTACAACTTCGCGCGCAGTTGTGTTCAACCAAGCAGGCGAGTTAGTGGCGATGGAGCAGCAAGAGTTTACACAGATTTTTCCGCAGTCGGGATGGGTAGAGCATGACCCCGAGGAAATTTGGAACACGCAATTGAATGTGTTAACAAAAGTTATTGTTGAAAATAAAATTGATCCTTCTGCCGTTGTTGCCATCGGCATTACTAACCAACGCGAAACCACTGTTGTTTGGGATCGGACAACGGGTGTGCCGGTCTATAACGCGATTGTGTGGCAAGATAAACGCACCGCATCTATTTGTGAGGATTTAAAAGCAAGAGGCTTAGTTGACTATGTAAGACAAAACACGGGCTTGGTCATCGACTCTTATTTTTCGGGCACTAAAGTCAAATGGATTTTAGACAACGTGCCGGGTGTTAAGACTCGCGCTGAAAATGGTGAGCTAGCGTTTGGAACAATTGATACATGGCTGATTTGGAAATTAACCAATGGCAAAAGTCACGTCACCGATTATTCCAATGCATCGCGCACCATGTTGTACAACATCCGCGACTTAAACTGGGATGACCGCTTATTGAAAGAACTTTCCATTCCAAAATCACTATTGCCAGAGGTCAAACCTTCTGCTGGTGTGTTTGGAGATTGGAACTTCAATGGAAAGAATATTCCAATAGCAGGTGTGGCGGGCGATCAACAAGCTGCGTTGTTCGGCCAGGCTTGTTTCGGAGCGGGAATGGCAAAAAACACGTATGGTACAGGTTGCTTTATGTTGATGAACACAGGGTCTAAAATATTCTCATCGAAAAACGGCTTGATTACCACCATTGCCTGGGGTTTGGATGGAAAAGTGGAGTACGCTTTGGAAGGAAGTGTTTTTATTGCGGGAGCTGCCATTCAGTGGTTACGCGATAGTGTTCATCTCATAGATCAATCTAAAGACTCCGAATATTTTGCTGCCAAAGCATTGGGATCAAATGAAGTATTTGTGGTGCCTGCTTTCGCGGGTTTGGGCGCACCTTATTGGGACATGTACGCACGTGGTGCCATTTTCGGGTTAACGCGCGATACGGGCAAAGACCATATCATTAAGGCTACCTTAGAATCATTGGCCTACCAGACCAAAGACATCTTGAATGCCATGCAAGAGGATACAGGCATCAAGCTAGCAGTATTAAAAGTAGATGGTGGGGCATGTGCGAATAATATCTTGATGCAATTTCAGGCTGACATATTGGGCGCAGAGGTAGAACGGCCCGAGGTGATAGAATCCACGGCAAAAGGAGCAGCGTACTTGGCAGGCATTCACGTAGGGCTTTGGAAGAAGCAAGACATTGTCGAAAACAGAAAGGTTCAAAAACGATTTACGCCAGCCATGGATGATTCCATGAGAAGTAAACTGTATGCCAATTGGCAAAAGGCTGTTCAGCGAACATTGGGCTGGGCGAAATAGACGTGACTGGATGCTGGATATTTGATGCTGGCTCACTGCCTGCAAAACCTTAATAGTTACTTACTGTCTTCATACACTTTATCAATCTTCAATTCTCTTCCTTCTGCCGCTGCCACCGCCAACTGGTCACACCGTTCGTTTTCAGGATGCCCTGCGTGGCCTTTGATCCACACAAATTTTGGCTTGAATTTTAAGTGCAATGGAATATAACGTTGCCACAAATCCGGGTTTGCTTTTTTTGCAAAGTCAGGTTTCTTTTGCCAATTCCAAATCCATCCTTTTTCTACCGAGTCAACTACATATTTGGAGTCAGAATAGATAGTGATCGGCAGACCTTCTTTTTTGATTTCTTCCAACCCAACGATTACCGCCAAGAGTTCCATTCTGTTATTGGTCGTTAATCGAAATCCCTCCGATAATTCTTTTTCGTGCTTTCCGTATTTCAAAATGGTGCCATAGCCACCTGGGCCGGGGTTGCCTTGTGCTGCGCCATCGGTGTATATTTTAATCATTCGTTGGACTGCTTTAAAATGTCCTGCTCTAACTTGTTGGAGAAATGAAATCCACAGCGATGCAATTCAGCAATAGTCTCTCGCAACGAAGAAATAAAGCCAAGTTGTTTTGCTTTTACCAGCACCCCAAGCGTCCCGGTAAAATCCAACTTTAATTCTGTCGCGATTTTTTCGTGCCTTTAAATCATCAAGTAAAAGCAATGAACCTTTGAATTCGAGTGCAAGGGTGATAGCTGAAGATTCGCCAAGGTCGAGTTTTTGATTTAGACGGTTTTGAAACAATTGATCGCGGGCAGCTACTATTGTAATCCAGTTCGGCAAATCTTTACCAAACTCCCGTTGAACTTCAGGTGTAGTTGTGATTTCATTATAAATTTCATGAAGTAGGGCCAGTCTACCAATCTTGTCAAGCACGATTAAGCAACTCGTGTCTGAAACTATAATTTTAGGCATTGGCTACGTCTCTTCTCAAATCTTCTAAAGACTCGCTAAACACGGAGTATCCGAACGACCCCATTTTCTCAATGAATTCCCTTTTTGATATTCCTACTAGCCCCCCAGCTTGCCCTGAAGAAAGTTTGCCCTGTTGATAGAGTTGGCAGGCCAGAATCATTTTCAAATCGAACTCATTGAGTTCAAGAGAATCGGGCAATTCTAGCGTGATTTTTTTCATAAGATAAAGTTAAGCAATTACGAGTAATTCAAAGGACATTGCTTTTAAAGATCTTTACCGCTATCGAAAGCAGAATAACTCCAAACACCCTGCGTAACACTGCAAATCCTGACTTGCCAATTTTTTGTTCGAGCCATGAACTCGAACGCAACACTGCGTACACGATTACAAGATTGAATATGATGCCCACCAAAATGCTCACTTCATGGTACACCGCGCGCAAGGATAGTATGGTAGTCAGCGTTCCAGCTCCTGCAATTAACGGAAAGGCAAGCGGTACGATGGAGCCCGTGCCTTTTGCATCCGGGTCATCTTTGATCAGGGTGATGCCCAAAATCATTTCCATGGCGATGATAAACATCACTATCGAACCAGCCACGGCAAAAGAGCCAACGTCTAATCCGAACAATTTAAGTATGGATTGCCCCAAGTACAAAAACAAAATCATGAGCACTGCAGCAATAAGGGTGGCCGTTTCTGCGTAAATTCTTCCCTCTCTCTTTTTGATGAGGATGATGAACGGGATTGATCCCAAGATGTCAATCACCGAAAAGAGGATAAGTGTAACTGAAAATATTTCTTTGCTATTCATAAATGCAAAGTTAGTGAAATAGATTTGCTGATGCTGGGCCCACAAAAAAGTGAACTGCATGTCGAACGCTGCCGCCAAACGCTATTTGAAATTAGCTTTTATTTTTTCGGCAATTGCCAAAAATTCCTCTTTGCTCAGTGCAAGTTTTGGGTTGGAAAAATTGATATCGCTGGTGGTGTTGATGGGCACCAAATGAATATGTGCATGGGGCACCTCTAAGCCAATAACACTCACGCCAATTCGGTGGCATGGCACAACGGCTTTAATCGCGGCCGCTACACGTTGTGCAAACATCATCAGTTGGGCGATTTCTTCACTCGTCAAATCAAACAAATAATCTTGTTCTCGTTTGGGAATCACCAATGTGTGCCCTCGCATCAGCGGATTAATGTCTAAGAACGCAATGTGCTTATCATCTTCCGCTACAATGTAGGCGGGTATTTCCCGATGGATGATTTTGGTGAAGATAGATGCCATGCGTTATGCTTCGATGGTCACTACTTCAAATTCCATTTCGCCAGCAGGTGTTTTTATCTTTGCGCTATCGCCTTTTTTCTTTCCTAATAAACCTTTGCCGATTGGCGATTGCGTTGAAATTTTTCCGGCTTTTAAATCTGCCTCTTCTTCAGCCACGAGTGTGTAGGTTACGGTGGCGCCATTTTTTTTGTTTTTGATTGTCACCCTCGACAAGATTGATACCGTTGAAGTATCGATTTTAGTTTCATCGATTAGGCGCGCATTGCCTACAATCTCTTCCAACTTTGCAATTTTTGCTTCCAAATGGCCCTGCGCATCTTTTGCTGCATCGTATTCTGCGTTTTCACTTAAGTCACCTTTGTCGCGCGCTTCGGCTATTTGCTTAGCAATGTCTGACCGGCCTTTTGTTTTGAGCTCGTTCAGTTCGCGTGTCAATTTATCCAGCCCCTCTTTTGTGTAGTACGAAACTTGCTTTGCCATAACCTTTTTTATTGGTTCACTAAAAAAACAAACAACGGCCATGAGGCCGTTGCGAGTACAAAGGTAAAATTTTTGCCTGCTAATCCAAACTACTAACCACCTACCAGTTCGGGTAAAGTGGTTTTTATTTGCTCCAAAATCTCATCATCAAACTTGGCGAGGTATAAGGTTTTTGCTTTTGCTAGTTGCTCTACTGTTAAGCCCTTCGCACCACGCAAGTCGGCCTTGTACAAACTTGCGTTCTCTAAGTCAGCGCCCATGAGATAGCTGTTTTGCAAATTGGCCTCCATCAAAAAGGCATTCTTAAAATTTGATTTGATCAAGAAGGCATTTTCAAATTGTGCTTTTATTAAAAAAGCATCTTTAAAATTAGCGCCACTTGCATAAGCACCTTTTAAGTTAGCCTGATTAAGATTTGCGTTTTCTAAATTTGTTTGGTTCAACCGTGTATTCTCTAGGTTGGTTTCAATCAGCGAGGCACTTTGCAAGTTGGTGGAGTTCAGATTTGAGCTGTTAAGGTTTACATAGTTGAGGTTGGTGCGCGCCAAATGGCAATTAACCAAGTTGATCTCATGTATTTTATGGCGGTTCAACCTTTTGATATTACCCACTGTACGAAAAGCAGCTTCCTCTGATTCCCACAAGCGGAAGTCGTCAATCTCGTCTTTGTAAGTGCGAATGCGTTGCCGCACTTCACCATTTTGGTTAAGCCAGTACAACAGAATACCAATCACGGCAATATCGAAGATCATGCCGTGGGCTTCGGCTAAGATTTGCGCCCAAAAGTTTCTAAAGTCACCAATATAGTAAGGCAAACTCAGGCCAATGACAATCACAAATACAATACCCAACACAATTGAACTGGTGAGGAGTGGTTTCTCCACCACTTCATCAAACTTTTCAACAAACCTTTCTTTAAATGTTTTGGGTTTTGACATCGCCTGGCGCTATCTCGCTATTAGTAAACAAATATAATGGCTTTCGCATCCCTTTGTGAAGACTCTTTTGTCAAAAATATTACATTGGTGCGTGAGTTATAACAACAAGTGAATCGTCAGAAAATAAATCGTTAGGCCCAGCAAATCGCTGGTGGTTGTAATAAACGGACCTGACGCGAGCGCGGGGTTAAAACCCAAACGATTGAGGATCAGCGGTGTGATCGTACCAACAAACGAAGAGAAAAGCACGACTCCAAACAACGCCAACGCAACGATAAAAGACAGTCGTTGATTATCGAATAGTAACAATGTGGCCGCCAGCACAATCAGCGATAGAAATAAACCATTGAGAAGCGCTACGCTGAATACTTTACTCAACCGCTTATACAAGCCTTCGTCTACGAAACTCGGATTTACCAAACTCTGCACCACCAAACTTGACGATTGGATGCCCACATTGCCACCCGTTGCCTGAATGAGCGGCACAAAAAAAGCAATGGCTGTAATCTTGGCAAGTTCCTGCTCAAAAAATCCCATGAACCGCGCACTCAGCATCCCGCCAAAAATACCGATTAGCAACCACGGCAAGCGTGCGCGCGTATTTTTCCAAACGGTGTCGTCTTCTTCTACATCTTCAGAAATACCCGACATGATTTGACGCTCTTCCTCCGCCTGCTCCGTAATCACGTCCACCACATCGTCAATGGTGATGCGGCCAACCAACTGCCCTTGTGAGTTTACCACCGGCACCGATTCCATATCGTACTTTTTCATGATCTCGGCTACCTCCAAATCCTCCATGTAGGTCTCTACCGCTACCACGTCATCATCATAAATATCTTGCACAATGGTTTTTGGGTCGGTAAGAATCAGTTTTTGAAGCGCCACGCGCCCCAGTAACTTGTCGTTGTCATCAACCACATAAACCGCATAAAACTTCGTAACGTTTTCTGCTTGTTTGCGGATTTCTTCCACACACTGCACCACCGTCCAGTGGTGTCGGGCTTTTATCAATTCTTTCGCCATCAACCCGCCTGCCACGTTTGCATCGTAGCGCAGAAGATCAATAACCTGTGAACGCAACAAAGGGTCGAGCAGCGAGATAATCTCTTCACTGGTTTTGATAGGCAATTCGTTTAAGATGTCGGCCGCATCATCTGAATCGAGTTGGTTGACGATTTGTGCAATCTCTGTGGCTTGGTAGACAGCTAAAAACTTTTTACGCGTGTCTGTGTCGAGGTCGTTGATGATTTTCGACCGAACTTCAACCGACAGTAATTCCAGCACATATTTAGATTCTTCACTATTGAACTCGTACAGCAGCGTAGTAATATCTGCCGGATTAATGTTCTCAAGGGTTTCGCGAATAAAATTGTCATCGCGTTCGTCTAACGCCTGCTGGAAGCGATCGCGAAACTCGGTGGTCAACTCAAATTCAACAAACTGCATTACCCTTGCTCTATCAATTGCGTAAGTGAAATAAACTGTTCAACCGACAATTGCTCTGCACGTTTGTCCATTAGGGGCAAGGCCAAGATTGTGGCCTTCAAATTTAGAGGTTTGAGGGCGTTCCGCAAGGTCTTTCTGCGGTTTTGAAATGATTGCTTCACCACTTTTTTAAACAAAGCTTCGTCACATCCTAAGGTAACGCGATTGTTACGAGTTAAGCGAATAACTGCCGACATCACTTTGGGCGGAGGAAAGAAAACGCCCGGTGGTACCTTGAACAAGTAATCGATGTGATAGTAAGCTTGTAACAGCACACTCAAAATGCCGTAAGTTTTGCTGCCTTCTTTCTCGGCAATGCGGTCGGCCACTTCTTTTTGTAACATGCAGACAATTTGCTTGGCCTGCTGGCGATGTTCCAAAACTTTGAAAAAGATTTGTGACGAAATGTTATATGGGAAGTTGCCGATGATATGAAAGTCACCAGGTACCACTTTTTGTAAGTCCATTTGCAGAAAATCGCCCTCAACAATTTTGCTTGCCAACGAAGGGAATTGTTCTTTCAGGTAAGCCACCGATTCACGGTCGATTTCGAACAAAGTGAGTGCAACTTGGGGTTTAGTCATCAGGTATTGCGTCAATACGCCTGTGCCGGGGCCTATCTCAATCACTTGTACAGGGCCTTCGGGCAGTACCAATCCATCCACAATCTTTTGTGCTATGTGCTGGTCTTTCAGAAAATGCTGACCGAGGAATTTTTTTGGGCGGACTATCAATGGTGAAGGAGTTGTGTTTTGGGTTGTTCAACAATCGCAAATCTAGAGTCAAAAATCTTAAATACTCTGCTAACTTGCACTTTGAAAGTTAACTATAAAGATGTCTCAAACAACTTATGATAAACCCCGCATCGGCATTACGCTGGGCGACCTTAACGGCATAGGACCTGAAGTAGTGATCAAAGCGCTTGCTGATCATCGTATTGCCAGTATGATTGTGCCGGTGGTGTATGGTTCTACAAGGGTGTTATCGTATTACCGAAAGCTGATGAACCTGGAGGAGTTCAATTACAGCCAGGTGAAAACAAAAGGGCAGTTTTTTCCAAAGTCGATTAATGTGGTCAATTGTTGGGAAGATGTAATTGAAATTACGCCAGGGGTACCTTCGCGCAACGGTGGCAAGGCTGCATTACTGTCGTTGAAAAAAGTTGTTGAAGAAGCCAAAGAAGGATTGATTGATGGGTTTGTCACAGGCCCGATCGACAAGCATACGATACACGGAGAGGAGTTTCCTTTTCGCGGGCATACCGAGTACCTCACGAAGGAATTTGATGCAACAGAGAGCCTGATGTTAATGGTGGGCCAGAATTTGAAAGTAGGCTTGGTAACAGAGCACGTTCCCGTGAAGGAGATTGCCCAGAATATCACCAAAGAAAGGGTTGAGCTAAAGATTAGGTTGCTCGAGTTGTCACTAAAGAAAGATTTTCATTTACAAAAGCCAAAGATTGCAGTTTTGGGCCTGAACCCCCACGCTGGCGATGAAGGCTTATTGGGAAGTGAAGAAAACGACATCATCAAGCCTGTGATCAGCGATTTGAAATCAAAAGGCAAACTTATTTTTGGGCCTTTTCCTGCAGATGGTTTTTTTGCATCTGGTCAGCATACCAAATACGATGCCGTGCTTGCTATGTACCACGACCAAGGTCTGGTGGCGTTTAAGACCTTAGCTTTTGATAATGGCGTGAATTTTACCGCTGGGTTACCGGTGGTGCGCACTTCGCCCGACCACGGCACTGCGTATAATATTGCCGGTAGAAATTTGGCAGATGAATCATCACTGCGGCAAGCCATCTTCACGGCCTGCGATATTGTGAAGAATCGGCAGCTTCAATTGGTAGAGAAATAATGCATTTTATGTTAAAAAAAGAGCATTTTGAACTTCTTTCTTGAACGTGCGTTAAAGTTTGCGGTAGATTTGAAAGATGCAAGTGGGCACTATGGACATTGTTACTAAGAAACAGCTCAACATCCTAATTCAGTTGGCAGAGGCAGACAAGCACTTTGCCAAGTCGGAACGCGATATGATTTTTCGCATAGCCAAAGACCGCAATTTTTCTGAAGAGGAAGTAACGCAGTTGATTCGCCATCCTGAGCCAATTGACACGTTAGGAGCGCTGTCGAGCGACCAAAAATTTGAATACTTACAGGCCTGCATTACCCTGATACATGCCGACCACAACCTGTTTGAAAGCGAGTTAATTTTCTGTAAAAGCATCGCCATCAAGCTCGGTTTCAAGAAAAATGCGGTCGACTTTTTTGTGGATAACTTTGAAAAAATGCCCTTAGAAAGCATAAAATCAAAGCTTTTGACTGAATTTCTATAATTCCCAAAGTCCTTTTGTTTAACTACCTTGGTCAAAAAACCCCGTATTTAGGGTCGAGAATTCAATAAATCCTGATAAATTTGCCCCTCATTTTAAAACCCCTTTGGGTTGAATGATTTTGTTGTCAATATTATCGGGCTGGCCAAAAAACAGCATTCGTTCGAGTTCAAACTAGGCGAGGCATTTTTTAACCAGTATGGCAGCCAAACGGTAGCCAAAGGTGATTTTGATGCAATTGTTGTTTTAGACAAAAGGGAGACGTTCATTGAGGCGAAATTTGAAATAAAGGGAAAAGCAGAATTAATCTGCGACCGCAGCCTGGAGCCGTTTGACCAGCACATGGATTTGCACCGTACGGTGCGGTTCAAGTATGGCGAAGAACCGGGAGAGGTCACAGATGAGATTGTGGTGATCAAACAAGAGCAAGAGTCGCTCGACATTGGTCAGTTCATGTACGAGTTTATCGTGCTCAACGTGCCGATCAAAAAAATCCACCCTAAGTTTCAAAACGAAGTCGATGAAGAAGATGACGATGAGGGTAAAATGGTCTACCAAACGAAGGTAGACGAAGAAGAAACGATTGACCCGCGTTGGGAAAAACTGAAAAAATTGAAGTGAACGAATAAACAGTACGATTAAACTTAACGGTTATGCCAAATCCAAAACGAAAAACCTCCAAAACACGCAGAGATAAAAGAAGAACTCACTATAAGGCGGTAGCCAAGAATTTTGTTACTGATGCAACCACTGGCGAGGCGCATTTGCCACACCGTGCCCACTGGCACGAAGGCAAGCTCTATTACAAAGGCAATGTGGTAATGGAGAAAGAAGTGGCCTAATTCGCCATGAAGTTGTTTTTGCTCTCAATTGGTCATCTGAAATTAGAGATTGCATTGAAGTGCAAAGCAAGCTAAGTGTGTACATTAAAAATGCCCGGTTAAGTAAACACTGGGCATTTTCTTTTTTATAAACAGAACGAATGAACAAAATACGAGCGGCAATCACAGGGGTAGGTGGGTATGTGCCCGACTATGTGCTAACCAACAAAGAGTTGGAAACCATTGTGGACACTACTGACGAGTGGATCACCACACGCACCGGCATCAAAGAGCGCAGGATTTTAAAAGGCGAAAACCAAGGCGTATCGGTAATGGCCATTGCAGCAGTGAAAGAGATGCTGGCCAAAACCAAAACAAACCCAGCTGAAATCGACTTGATTATTTTTGCGACCATCACACCAGATATGACTTTTCCCGCTGCAGCCAACATTGTCGCTACAGCCGTGGGGGCAGTTAATGCATTTAGCTATGATATGGGAGCAGCCTGTTCAGGTTTTCTGTATGGCTTGACCACCGGAGCAAGTTTTATCGAGTCTGGCCGCTACAAAAAGGTGATTGTAATTGGTGGTGATAAGATGTCGGCCATCTTAGACTACACTGATAGAACCACTTGCATCATTTTTGGCGATGGCGCGGGCTGTGTGCTGTTAGAGCCAACTACAGAGGATGTGGGCGTGATGGATTACATCCTGAAAAGTGATGGCACTGGTGAAAACTTTTTGCACATGAAGGCCGGAGGCAGCCGTTTGCCTGCCACCCATGATACAGTTGACAAGCGTCAGCACTATGTGTACCAGGAAGGCTCATCGGTGTACAAATTTGCCGTAACCAACATGGCGGAAGTATCTGCACAAGTGGCGGAGAGAAACCACCTGACCAAAGAAAATATATCATGGTTAGTGCCCCATCAGGCCAACAAGCGCATCATCGATGCTACTGCATCACGTGTTGGCATCACTGAAGATAAAGTGATGATGAACATTGAGCGATATGGCAACACCACGGCAGGCACCATTCCATTGTTGTTGTGGGATTACGAAAAGAAGTTGAAGAAAGGTGATAACCTTTTGTTGGCTGCTTTTGGCGGTGGCTTTACGTGGGGTTCTGTTTATGTGAAATGGGCTTATAACAGTTAAAAAAAATTGTAAAATCTTAAATCTAAATTCATAAAATGGCTTCTGTATCTGATTTGAGCAAAGGAAACTACGTGCGCTACAACGGTGAGGTAGTGCAGATCGAAGAACTCTTGCACCGCACACCTGGTAACCTGCGTGCTTTTTACCAAGTAAAAATGCGCAGCGTGCGCACGGGTAAAATTGTTGAAAACCGTTTTCGCCCGGGCGATGCAATTGACCAACTGCGAGTAGAAACGAAAGAATACCAATACCTATACCAAGATGGTGATAGTTTGGTGTGTATGGACAACGATACCTTTGAGCAAATCTACTTGGACAAAGTTTTGTTGGGCGAGGCTGTTAACTTCATTAAAGAAGGTGTTACCTTGCTTATCGCATTTGAAAATGGCACTAACCCCATCACAGCCGAAGCACCCGCCCACGTGGTGATGGAGGTAACCTATACTGAACCGGGTGTGCAGGGCGACACTGCCACGCGCACACTGAAACCAGCCACCCTCGAGACCGGTGCAGAGATAAAAGTACCGTTGTTTGTAAACACCGGTGATAAGATCAAGATCAAGACCAGCACGGGCGAATATGTAGAACGCGTAAAGGAATAACGTATGGCAGCCAAGAAACCAAAAGAGACCAAGGCACCTAGCAAGAAACCTACAACTCTAAACCAATCTGAAATGAAGACAACTGAGATTCGCGACCTGATCGACTTCATTGCCCAATCGGGTTTGAATGAAGTGGACATCGAGACCAAAGAGTTGAAGCTACACGTAAAGCGTGAGCCCGACCAAAAAGTAATGAAGGCAGCTGCACCAATGGTTGCGGCACCAGTAGTGGCTGCACCTGTGCAGGCACCGGCAGTGGTGGCCGCTCAGCCTGTGGCAACCCCAAAAGCAGAAAAACCTGCTGCTGCACCTTCTGCGAAAACAGTTGACATCAAATCTCCTATGATTGGCACGTTCTATCGCGCGTCTAACCCTGATTCACCTCCTATGGTTTCGGTGGGTGACAAGGTGAGCAAGGGCCAAACGGTTTGTATCATTGAGGCCATGAAGCTGTTCAACGAAATTGAATCTGAAGTATCGGGCACAATCGTAAAAGTGATGGTAGAGAATGCCTCACCAGTTGAATACGACCAAGTGCTGTTTGTAGTAGAGCCAGATTAAATTAGACTGTAGACATAAGATGTGAGATTTGAGACAATTCAACTGTCCCTCTCACATCGCACGTCTCACATCTCACATTTTAATAAAATGTCATGTTTAAAAAAATATTGATAGCTAACCGCGGAGAAATCGCGTTGCGCGTGATCCGCACGTGCAAAGAGATGGACATCAAAACAGTGGCGGTATATTCCACTGCAGATCGCGAGAGTTTGCATGTTCGTTTTGCCGATGAAGCCGTTTGTATCGGTTCGGCACCCAGCAAAGAGTCGTATTTGAATATTCCACGCATTATTTCTGCGGCTGAAATCACCAATGCCGATGCCATTCATCCGGGCTACGGTTTCTTATCGGAGAATGCGGAGTTTTCTGCCGTATGCCATGAGTACGGAATCAAGTTCATCGGGCCTTCGCCTGATATGATTCGCGCCATGGGCGACAAAATCACGGCTAAGGAGACAATGATCAAAGCAGGTGTACCGTGCATTCCTGGTTCTGAGGGTTTGTTGGAGTCGGTAGAGCAAGGTATTGAGTTGGCAAAAAAGATCAAGTTCCCGGTAATTGTAAAAGCAACCGCGGGCGGTGGTGGCAAAGGTATGCGCATCATCAACAATGAAGATGAGTTTAGAAAAGCCTGGGACGATGCCAAGCGCGAGGCTGGAGCTGCTTTTGGAAACGATGGATTGTATTTAGAGAAATTTGTAGAAGAACCGCGCCACATTGAGATTCAAGTGGTGGGTGACCAATACGGAAAAGTTTGTCACTTGTCGGAGCGCGATTGTTCCATTCAAAGACGCCACCAGAAGTTGGTAGAAGAAACACCGTCTCCAATTGTGTCGCAAGAGCTGCGTGAGCGCATGGGCGAAGCAGCAATACAGGGAGCCAAAGCCATTAACTATGAAGGCGTAGGAACGATTGAATTCTTGGTGGACAAACATGGCGACTTCTACTTTATGGAGATGAACACGCGCATCCAGGTAGAGCATCCTATTACAGAGGAAGTTACCGACTATGACTTGATCAAAGAACAAATAAAAGTAGCGGCAGGTGTGCCCATTTCTGGCCGCAATTATTTCCCGAACTTGTATGCGATGGAGTGCCGCATCAATGCAGAGGATCCAGCCAATGGATTCCGTCCTTCGCCAGGAAAGATCACCAACCTGCACATGCCGGGTGGGCATGGGGTGCGCGTAGATAGCCATGTGTATTCAGGCTACACCATTCCGCCCAACTACGATTCGATGATTGCAAAGTTGATTGTGAGCGGTCAATCGCGCGAAGAAGTAATTACCCGCATGAAGCGTGCATTGAGCGAGTTTGTGATTGAAGGAATCAAAACAACAATTCCATTCCACTTGAAGTTGATGGACAATGCCACTTTCCGCTCAGGCAAGTTTACGACTAAGTTTTTGGAGACATCGTTTGATTTTTCGGAGTTGGAGTAATCGACAAAGCAAAAAATTGGAAGGCCGCCCCAACAAGGCGGCTTTTTTTGCGGGTTGTCAGCAGGTTCGCTTAAAAGTTTGACGGCAGGTGGCTGCTCAATCCCTCCCAATTACTACATTGGCATTCTAACCGGTGTCGCCATGAAAAACATTTTCATCTTCATGCTCTGTTGGGGCAGTTTTGCCACCATCGCACAAAACCCTTTTACGCCCTCAGATGTCTATAAAATGAAATCCATAGCTGATCCACAGCCCTCGCCCGATGGAAAGTGGGTGGCCTATGTGTTGTCGACACCCGACTCTGCCAAAGACAAGTCGGATGCAGACATTTGGATGATCAGTTGGGATGGTAACGAATCGGTAAAACTAACTACCAGCCCCGAAGGCGAATCGCGGCCCCGCTGGTCGCCCGATGGAAAATACCTCACCTTCCTCTCTTCGCGCTACGACACCAAGTCGTCACAAATTTGGCGCATGGATAGAAGGGGAGGAGAGGCAGAGAAGTTGACGCAGTTGAAATACAGCATCAGCGACTACGTGTGGAGCCCTGATTCAAAGAAAATATTATTGGTGATACACGATCAAGAGTCGTCTGACGAAGCGGAAAAAAAGAAGAGCGCGAAACCCATTGTGATTGATCGATATCGCTTTAAGACCGATGCCGAAGGATATCTCGAGCGCAAGCGCGACCATCTCTACTTGTTTGATGTGGAGACAAAAAAATTGGATACCCTCACCGCGGGCGACTTCAACGAAAGTAATCCCGTGTGGTCGCCCGACTCGAAACAGATTGTTTTTGTGAGCAACCGCACACCCGACCCCGACCGCAACAGCAATACCGACCTGTGGATGATGGAAGCAAAGAAGGGCGCTTCCATCAAGCAACTGACCAAATGGACTGGTGCCGATGCCAACCCCGCGTGGAGCCCTGATGGAAAATGGATTGCTTACATGAAGTCGCAGTTGCCTGCGTTTAGCATCTATGATCAAGCACAATTGGCAATTATCCCGGCCGAAGGTGGCGAGCCAAAAATCATCAACGCGAAGTTAGATCGCAACGTATCGTCTGTGCGTTGGTCAACAGACAGCAAACTGTTGTATGCAGTAGTAGAAGACGACAGGCGCAGCTATGTAGCCTCGCTTGATTTTGCCGGCAACATCACACGCGTTACTCAGGGCGATCAGGTTGTCGCTGGGTTGCAAAATGCCGGCCCGCATTGGGTAGCCATGGTGAGCGACTAAAAAACGCCCAACGAAATACATGTGATTGAAAATGGCAATGTGCGCAAGCTCACCGACATACACAGTGATTTGATGAAAACCAAATCGGTAGCCACGGTAGAGGCTTTCAATTCGGTTAGCAAAGATGGAACTTCGGTAGGCGGGTTGCTTTTCCGCCCCGCGGGGGCTGCGCCCAACGCCAAGCTGCCGTTGATTTTGTGGATACACGGTGGCCCCACGGCACAAGATGATTTTGGTTTTGATTTTATACCACAGGTTTTTGCCGCCAAGGGCTATGCCGTGGCGTGCGTCAACTACCGCGGCAGCAGTGGCAGGGGCTTGGCTTACAGCAAGGCCATCTCGGCCGATTGGGGCAACAAAGAGGTGATGGATTTGATTGGCGCGGTAGATCACTTGACAAAAACAGGCGTGGCCGACCCCAGCCGCTTATCGATTGGCGGGTGGAGTTATGGCGGCATTCTCACCGACTATGTGACGGCCACAGACGCGCGCTTCAAAGCTGCTGCCAGTGGTGCAGGCAGTGCGCTGCAACTCTCCATGTACGGCTCTGACCAATACATTTTGCAATACGAAACAGAGTTGGGCGTGCCTTGGAAAAACATGGACAGGTGGATGAAGGTATCGTACCCGTTCTTGAACGTTGAGAAAATTAAAACACCCACGCTTTACATGGTGGGCGAAAAAGACTTTAATGTGCCCGCAGCCGGAGGCGAACAGATGTATCAGGCGCTGAAATCGCTGGGTGTGCCTACTGAATTTGTAATTTATCCGGGGCAGCACCATGGCATATCTGTGCCCAGCTACCAAAAAGACAGACTGACGAGGTATGTAAACTGGTTTGGTAAGTACATGAACATGCCTACGCTAAATGAAAAGTTGCCGGGGAAGCGGTAGGTTAAGCCGAAAATATTGGCGGAGCTTTTTTTTAGCGAACAGTTCAAGTAAGGATGTCGAATTTTTGTATGAAATAAAAGTTATGATTTTTAGAACTATTTGAGAATCATTTTAATTACTTCATTACTTAAGCCGTTCAAGTCAACGCCTGAAATTTCTTCAGTCGATTCTTTTCCCTCACATTTGTTTTTTAGTTTTAGAAACACTTTTCCATTTTCTTTCTTATACCTTCCGACCAGCTGGCAACCATCTGGGTAATCTCTAACAGCAACGAAAATTACCTGGGCTTCTGCCCCCTTCGCTGCAGATTCACTCAACAATTGGTCAACCTTTTTGCCCAGCCCTAGTACGTCAGACATCTCATCTTCGTCTTGAAAGTTTGATTGAATATATACCGGTCTAATTTTTGAAATTGGTACTTCTTTTTTTTCGACCTCAGTCATTT
This sequence comes from Bacteroidota bacterium, assembly GCA_018267275.1. GTDB lineage: Bacteria > Bacteroidota > Bacteroidia > Cytophagales > Cyclobacteriaceae > ELB16-189. The sequence goes on from JAFDYV010000007.1 coordinate 336,894, forward strand.
GCCCAATATCAAAGCTTTGCGAACCGTTTGGGCTGAATATTACTGGACTCTGAATACCTCCGATCCCGGCAGCAAGAACAGGTACTCTTTCTTGCGCATATTGAAAGAGTTTGTTTACATCAACAAATTCATCTTCTCTTAGCGCTGCTCCTCTTATTCCCTCCAATAGGCTGTAAGTTAATACGCCCTGCCCATAGCGGCTGGCTTCATAACTCACTGCGTCAGATGTGCAACCGGTTATTATGTGCAGTCCCGTCCTGTCTTTCATTCGATCAAGTGCTCTTAACGTGCTAGATGGGATGTCTTTTTTGGAAATCAAATTCTCTACAACTTTTCCGGAGGCACAAGCATCTATGATTAAAACTTGTTTTGCTGCGGGAATAGTTTTAAACAGTTCAACAAGTTCATTACTAGAAATTGTGGTTTGTTTACGTATTTCTGGGTCATTGAACGCGTTTGCGCTGGGTGAGAATGCTTCTTGAGTAAGGTAGTGCCAATCTCCGTCCGTGCCGCCAACGTTTATGCCATGGCCAGAAAGATAAACCACTATGACGTCCGAGGGATGAGATGACAAGGAAATTCTTTCGAAGGCTTTAAGGATATTCTGCTTAGTTGGCCAATAATCCTTAGTTTCAGATGTTGTCAAGTTATACAGGTAGCTTTTCTCAGTACCAAAAAGTTTCGATGCGCCAAGTCGTAAAGCCTTGTTGATATCTTGTGCATCTTTAGCGGCATATGACAAATCTATTTCCGTTCCCCCCGCGTAATCTGATATACCAGAAGTAAGAATATGAACCGCGGATTGGTAGCTCTCTTTTTCATCTTTGTTGTAGATGATAATCTTACTGCGACTCTCCACCCAATGGTCTTTGTTCCAAGCCTTCACGCCTATTGCATTGTCCCCTTTTGTCAGATTTTTATGGTTGCCAATGTAGTAGTTGATTTTTAAACTTTTTATGTTTGGGTCAACGTCCCCACTCCTTGCATCTTTTATTACTTCTTTTCCTTGAATATAGACCGCCACTTCACCTATGCCGCCTCCGCGGTTTGTTAGCTCAATGGGTAAGTACCCTCTTTCGTCAACTTGCGCAACATGAATATCGGGGGGTAAATCAATTGATTTGAAACCTAAGGTGTTTCTTAGCGGCTTGCCAGCTAATATCTTTTCCATAAGTTTAGGCTCGTAGTATCTTTCCTTTAGTTGAGCTAAATCAACTATGTCCAAATCATTGACAAAATATAGGTGTTTCATTGCTCCAGGTGAACCATCGAATAGTCCTTCTGGATTTTTTACAAGCCAGTCTGAATCAGAATAGTTTATTAGTTCGGCAAGCTCTTTCTTATTGCTCAAATCCCAGATTCGAGTAGACCCGTCTAGAGTGACAGTTGCTAACAAAGTTTCATTACGGCTTAGATGCAGTTGGGTTACTGTGCTTGGATGATTCAAAGTGGCTTCAATTTTGCCTCTTGAGAGGTTTACTATTTTTACCGATTCTTTGTGGGTCATCAAGATGCTTTCATTAGAGGAAAGACTTCTTATTATGCTAGAGTGGAAGAATATATCGACACCGAAAGGAATTGAACTCTTAAACGAATCTAGAGGGAAATGAACTTTTGAAAAAGTGTTACCCTTTATGTCATATTTAAAGGCTGATTTTGACGACAAACTTAATATTGACGTATCATTAAGTTCAGTTACGATAGACCAATTTGGAACTTTGATACTCCTTTTAAATGCACGTGATTTCAAGTCCAAGATTCGTATCTCCCCATTTTTCTCCAGATTAAAACTTAGAAAACTAACTAGCCCGTTGTTGTTTCCAAAATGAACTTCTTTAATTAGGCTAGATTTATTGTTTGTGAATTCATATTCTAGTTTTGAACTAGACAAGTCAAAAACCTTAACGAGTTCTTCAGATTTGTCAGATGACCTGTTTTCTGAAATATCATAGTATTTAATTCCGTTAATAACTGCGAGCTCTCCATTTTTCGACATCCATAACTCTACTTGGTTTCCGATTGGAACATTTAGATCAAAACTCAATAGCGTTTTGCCCCGTACCACGTCATAGATTACATATTTGCTATCAATGCCGGTGGGGCACACAGTGTAGATACTATCAGCATTTAGTGCCAAGACGTTGCTATGTTTGCTTGGCAAGTTATGTGAACCAATTTTATTTGTAAGAAAATTCCAGACGATAACCTTTTCCAGTTGTTTTGAAATCATTGTACTCTCAGAAATTAACAAGACGTCTTTCCGTGGAAATCCAATTCCATACTCACCAATTAAATCTCCCTTTGAAGCATCCCATTCTTTTAACCCATTTCGTTCAGATTTATTTCTCCATGAGCTATTAGCCGCGACAATTCTGTTTCCCGAGGGTGAGAATTTGGCGACTTGAACTTCAGTATTGTGCGGACCTAGTAAAATTGGTTTTTTTATTTTGGGCGAAAAAACCCTTATCATTTTATCGTTGGTTCCGCTAATGAGAATTGTTCCATCGTTTTTGTTTATATCGACTGCTGAAAAGGAAAATTCTGGTTTATAAATAGTCTCTATTAGCTTTTTTTCACTGATACTCCATAATTCGAAACTATAGTCCGAATTGGCAACAATAAATTTGTCAACCTGAGGCGCAAAGGAAATCCTTTCTGGTTTTTTCGGGTTTAAGAGTGTTTCTGAAATCAGCCTTGATCTTGACATATCGTACTTAATCAACTCACCCTTGTAAATTCCAATATATATTTCTGTTAAGTTCTGATTGAATGCCATACCTACAACGCCACCTTCGTAAGTACTTATGTTGGGTATTCTGATTGATTTTATGACCGCATAATTTTGGGCGTTAAGGAGCAAAAAATAATTACGAGAAGTCACTGCTAGATATTCGCCATTTGACGAAATGACCATGTCATACGGAGTAAATAACCCTATCGAAATATCAAGATTGACTAATTTGATTTGTCCGGAAAAAATATCAATTACGATTAGTTTAGCCTCTTCATTTTTTTCGAACTTGCTAACGCTACAAATAATTTTTTGGCCGTCACGGGAGAACAATATTCTACCCAAATATCCTGACCCCAATGAGACCGTTTTGATTTCTTTTTGCGATGCAACGTCCCATACTTTAATTTCACCATTCGATATTGAAGCAATCATTTTTTCGTCCCAAGAATAGCAGACGTCATCTATTGTTTGGCCATGTCCGATACTCAGTTTTATTGCAGGAATTTGGCAATATGAAAACGCGGAAAAAACGAGCAAAACAAGCGTGATTCGGAGTATCATTTTGTCAGCGATTGCATTTAGCGTATGAAGTTAGCACATACAACAATATATCATTCTGAGCGCTTGAATTTTTTGTCATTCAGGCGGAAGCCTTAGGAATTAGATTGGTTTCAGCTAGGTTTCAAAAGAGGATTTAGCACTTTTCCCTAGCTGTATTGCAATTTTTTCCGGCCTTTTTCTCAAGAATGGTGGCGTTAATTAGATTTTTAAATACTGCAAATCAATGAGTTATGCGAGTTTTAACAAAACATAGTTCTTTTACTAAACACTGTTCATAACTCTTCCGTATACTTGCACCATGGGAGTGAAAGAACGCAAAGAACGAGACCGCCAGGAGATGCGAGACCAGATTTTAAAATCGGCTCATCAGCTTTTTTTGGAGAAGGGTTTTGACCAAATCAGCATACGCAACATTGCCGAGGCCATCGAGTACAGCCCCGCCACCATCTATCTATACTTCAAAGACAAGAACGAAATCGTGCATGCCCTGCACCAAGATGGTTTCAAATTATTGAACCAGCACTTTCAACCGCTGGCCAAATTTGAGCAACCATTCGAGCGGCTCAAAGAGATGGGCAAAGCATACATCAAATTCGCCACCGAAAACCCGGGCGTGTACGAGTTGATGTTCATGCGCAGTGAGCCGATGGAGCACGTATCGGATTGTTTGGATGAAGAGTGGCGCGAGGGCGACCGCGCATTCGAGTTTTTGGTGGAGACGGTAGCGCAATGCCAATCGCAAGGTTATTTCAAGGGCTTGCACCCGCACAGTTTCTCTATGATGATTTGGAGTTTTATTCACGGACTTTGTTCACTGCGCATCAGTCAGCACTTGGGTCATGTGAAAGGTGCGCGCGAAAGCAAAATTTCGCTTGACGATATCATGACGACTACTTACGCTACGTTTTCGCAAGCACTAGAGAAATTGAAAGGATAAAATTTTTTGAAGACATACTAAACACTGTTAATTGTTTGAACGATGAGAAGTAAGTGTATTGTGATCTGGTTTGCGCTGCTGCCAATGTGGGCGTGCGCACAATCGCCTGTATTGGAGGGCTACATCCAAGAGGGACTGAAGAGCAATTTGCAATTGCAGCAAGAGCAATTGAGTTATGAAAAAAGTGTAGACAACTTAGGCTTAGCACGCGCGCTTTTCATGCCGCAGGTTTCCGCCATTGCGAACTACACATTGGCCGGGGGTGGTCGTAAAATACAATTTCCGGTAGGTGATTTGTTGAACCCAGTTTACTCTACCCTCAACCAACTCACCAACTCATCGGCCTTTCCGCAGATTGCGAACGTGAACGAGCAGTTTCTTCCCAACAACTTTCACGAAACAAAATTTAGGGTGGTGCAGCCGTTGTTCAACCCCGATATCTATTTCAATTACAAGGCGCAGAAAGAATTGATCACCGTGCAGCAAGCACAAAAAAATGCGTTTCAGAATGAGTTGAAGTTCAACATCACTTCTGCCTACTACCAATATCTGCAAAGCGAAGAAGCGCTGGTGATCTTGGGTAAGACAAAAAACCTGTTGCAAGAATTGTTAAAAGTGAATACCAGCTTGGTGGCCAATGCGAAGGCAACCAAAGATGTCGTGCTCAACACCGAATATGAATTGAGCAAACTGGAACAACAGATAGCCGAGAATGAAAAGAACAATCAAGTAGCGCGGGCTTATTTCAATTTTTTGCTCAACCGCGATTTGGAAACCAGTATCGTAAAAGATACCGCTGTAATGTCTGCCGCCACCAACAACTTTAACCTAGAGCAACTGACCCAAGAGGCCATCAGTAATCGGCAAGAAGTAAAACAGTTGGAGGGCGGCCTCCGCGCCAACGAGCAACTAGTCGGCTTACAAAAAGGCAACGCCCTTTGGCCAAAAGTCAATGTGGTGGGCGATATCGGATATCAAGGTTTTCAATATAAGTTCGATCAGCCGCAACAATTTTATCTGGTGCAGTTTGGTTTGAGCTGGGACTTGTTTAAAGGCGGAGAGAAGAAAACCCGCGTACAACAAGCCCGCATTGATCAAAGCGTGTTGGAAAACAAAATGCAGCAATTGAAGAAGCAAATTGAGCTGCAGGTGATCCAGTCGCATTACGAATTGGAGACTGCTCGGCAGGCGTATGCGGCCTCACAGAGTGGTGTGCGCAGCACCGAGCGTTCGTTTCAAATCATCCGCAGCAAGTACAGCGAAGGCCAAGCGATTTTGTTAGAGTATTTGGACGCTCAAAACAAACTCACCACCGCACGCTTAACACAATCCATCAATCATTACGAGTTGCTTCGCAAAGAAGCAGCCTTACATAAAACATTGTCGAATCTATAACAACCCGGTCTGATGACTAAAAAGAAGATATGACTTACTTCTCCCTCACCCCATATCGATTGTCAAATAGCGAGACTTGTTTTTCCCCTCTCCCCGGGGAGAGGGGTGTACAATTTGTCAAGCTTTTAAAAAGCGATGTCGGGGTGAGGGAAGAGCGCGAAACATTCTAAATGACTTTGAATCAACTGAAAACTAACATATCATGAAAAAGAAATATCTGTTTGTCCTAATTCCGATTTCGCTGGCCGCCATCATGTTTACCTGTGGTGGCGAAAAAAAAGAGACCACTAAAGTAACGATTGATGAATCGGCTGTGGCGGTGAAATTGGTAAATGTAGAGCAAGGCGAGTACGCGTTGCCGGTGATCAGCTCTGGGCTGATCAGCACGGAAACGGAATCGCGCTTGTCGTTTAAAGTGCCGGGCATTATTCAAAAAATTTATGTGAAAGAAGGCGATGCCGTTAGTAAAGGACAATTGCTGGCTTCCCTTGATTTGACTGAGATTGATGCGCAAGTCAGTCAGGCAAAAAACGGTTTAGACAAAGCCACCCGCGATTTTGAAAGAGGGCAAAAGTTGTTCAAAGATTCTGCGGCCACGCTGGAGCAAATCCAAAATTTGCAAACAGCTTTGAATGTAGCCCAAGAAAGTTATCGAATAGCCTCGTTCAATAAACAGTTTTCTACCATTCGCGCGTTGGCATCGGGCAAGGTCATCAAAAAGTTTTTGAACGAAGGCGAACTGGCTTCGATTGGTACGCCTGTGTTGATGGTGAACACCTCAGGCCAAAGCAGTTGGATTGTAAAGGTAGGTTTGCCCGATGTGGATTGGGTGCGTGTAAAAGCCGGTGACAAGGTTTCGATTACCACTGATGCTTACCCCAATTCGGAATTGCAAGGCGAGCTAAGTTCAGTAAACGAAGGGGCTGAGTTGGTAACGGGCTTATACCAAGCGGAGGTAAAAATAAATGCAGGTAATAAGAAGTTGGCTTCCGGGCTTTTTGCAAAAGTGCGGATTCAACCTTCGGCCAAGCAAAAGTTATGGAGCGTGCCGATTGAAGCAATTGTAGAAGGGCAAGGGAAAAGCGGAAGTGTTTTTGTGGTGCAAGCCGATGGTAAGTCGGTGAAGAAAGTGCCGGTACAGGTGGCTTATCTCGAGAACCAAAAAGCATTTGTGTCGTCAGGCTTGGAAGGCATTGAACAAGTAGTTTCCGCGGGCTCTGCTTTCTTGACCGAAAATTCAGTTGTATCCATCGCTAAAAACTAATCGCTATGCGCATCGCTGAATTTTCTGTAAAAAATTACCAGTTCACGCTCATCATTTTTGCGTTGGTGCTGGCCATTGGTGTGAACTCGCTCGTGAATATGCCTCGGGGCGAGGACCCTGAAACCGATCAACCCAGTTTTTCAATTGTGGTGGTGTATCCAGGCACAGGCCCTGCCGACATGGAGAAGTTGGTGGTGGACCCGATGGAAAAGCGTATCAATGAATTGGATAACTTAAAGCGTGTTACTACTTCCATTAGCGATGGCCTGGCGGTTTTTCGCGTTGACTATAAACATGAGTCGGACCGTGACGAAAAGTACCAAGAGATTATTCGCGAAGTAGATGCGCTGCGCAAAGAGCTGCCACCCGACATTTACGCCATCAACGTGCAGCGTTTTTCTTCTACGGATGTGAACATTCTTCAGCTTGCGCTTATTTCGGAAACGGCTACTTACCGAGAGCTGGAGGAAAAAGTTGAGAATCTCGAAGACCGATTGGAGATAGTAAAGAGTTTGAAGAAGATTGAGACATTTGGTTTCCCCGAACAAGAAGTGAGAGTAGCGCTGAACATCGAAAAAATGGCGTTGAACAAAATTCCCGTGAATGCCGTGTTGGGTGCGTTGCAAAGTGAGAATGCCAACATACCCGGTGGCCGTATTCAAATGAACACGCGCAACTTCAATATTAAAACCAGTGGAGATTACAAAAGCGTTGACGAGATCAAAAACACGATTGTCTATTCGGCCAACGGCAAGATTTTGTATTTGAAAGATGTAGCCGATGTATCAAGCGGTTATGAACCGGAGTCGCACATTACCCGATTGAACGGACACCGTGCGGTGTTGTTGACAGCCAGCCAAAAACCGGGGCAGAATATTTTTAAAGTAGACGATGCCGTGAAGCCAATTCTTGAGCAGTTTGAAAAAGAGTTGCCTGCGCACATCAAAATGGTGAAGAACTTTGACCAAGCGAAGAGCGTAAGCACACGATTGAGTCGCTTCGCCAAAGATTTTATTATTGCGATTTTGCTTGTGTCAATCACGCTGTTGCCGTTGGGCACACGCGCTGCCGTTGTTGTGATGATTTCAATTCCACTGTCAATTTTTACCGGGTTGTTTTTGTTGGATACGTTTGGGTTCTCCATTAACCAATTGAGCATTGTGGGCTTGATTGTTGCACTTGGTATTTTGGTTGATGACTCTATTGTGGTAATTGAGAACATTGAGCGCTACCTGCGCGCGGGTAAAGGTAAGCGCGAAGCGAGTATTGAGGCGACCAAGCAAATTGGTTTGGCGGTGTTGGGTTGTACAGCGACTTTGATACTGGCCTTTTTGCCACTCGTATTTTTACCGGAGGCAGCTGGCGATTTTATTCGTAGTCTGCCCATGGCGGTGATTTTCACCGTGCTGGCTTCGTTGTTTGTATCGTTGACCATCGTACCTTTTTTAGCAAGTCGTATTTTAAAAACACATGAGTCGCCCGAAGGAAACATATTCTTGCGTGCCTTGAAAAAAGGGATTCATGCTTCGTACACACGCATTTTGCATTGGTGCTTGCGCCATCCATGGGCAACGTTGGGCGGAACCGTGGTTTTGTTCGTGATGAGTTTGGGGTTATTCAAAGTAGTGGGCTTTAGCTTGTTCCCAAAATCAGAGAAGCCACAGTTCTTGATCAACATCGAAACGCCCAACAGTACCAATATTTTCGAGACGGATCGCGTGGCGCGATATGTAGAAGACGAATTGAAAAAGGAAGAAGAGATTGTGTACTTCACCACCAATGTAGGCAAGGGTAATCCACGAATTTATTATAACGTGGTGGGGCGCAGCGAGTCCAGTAATATTGCGCAGTTTTTTGTACAAACCAAAAACATTTCACCCGAGAAGAAAACAAAACTGATTGATGAATTGCGCGAGAAGTTTATGTACTACCCCAATGCAAAAATTGAGGTAAAAGATTTTGAGCAAGGCCCGCCCTTGGAAGCTCCTGTTGCCATGCGGATTTTTGGCGAGAATTTGGATACGCTGCGCAATATCTCTATGCGGGTAGAGCAAATCATCAAAAATACCGAGGGAACCATCTATGTGAATAATCCGCTTGCCAACCAGCAAACCGATTTGAAAATCAAAATCAATAAAGAAAAGGCCGGTTTGTTAGGCGTGTCCATTGCTGATATTGACCGGAGCATTCGCCTGGGGGTGGCCGGTTTAAATGTGGGTAAGTTTACGCCAGGTGAGGGGCAAGATGATATCAACATTTCAGTTACGTTACCGAAAGGCCAGTATGCCAACTATGATGTGTTTGATAAGTTGCAAATCAATTCCATCATCGGGCAAGCCATTCCGCTCAAACAAGTGGCCACTGTGGAATTTGAAACTTCACCTAATTTAATTCGCCACTACGACAAAGCGCGTTTTGCTACTGTGACTTCATTCGTGAAGAGTGGGTATCTGTACGAAAACGTGACCAATGAAGTGATTAAAAAATTAGACGCGTTCCCCTTTCCAAAAGGATATTATTACCAAGCAGCAGGCGAAGTGGAGAACAAGCAAGAGTCGTTTGGTGGTCTAAGTACCATCATCATGATAACCGTGTTTGGGTTTATTGCCGTGTTGGTGTTGGAGTTTGGTAATTTTAAGAGCACGCTGATTGTATTGTCCGTTATTCCATTGGGCGTGATTGGTGCTGTCATCATGTTGTTTGTGACTGGCAATCCATTGTCGTTCGTAGCCGTGGTGGGTTTAATTGCCTTGGCGGGCATTGAAGTGAAGAACTCGATTTTGTTGGTAGACTTCACGCACCAACTGCGTGAACGGGGAGTAGAGTTGAACGAAGCGATTGAGAAAGCAGGTGAAATTCGTTTCGTGCCGATTGTTTTGACATCGTTGACTGCCATTGGTGGATTGATTCCATTGGCGATCGAAGGCAACCCGTTGTATTCGCCTTTGGCGCTGGTAATCATTGGTGGATTGATTTCATCTACCTTGTTGTCGCGGTTGGTAACGCCTGTTATGTACAAGCTATTGCCGCCTAAAGTAGAGGTAGTAGGAGAGAAGCCGGGGGATATTCCTTTAGAATGAGCTAGCGAAGTGATTCTTAATTGGTGATTTAAAATTTTATAAACGGAAGGGCTTTGGCAAAAGATCTTTTTTCGAACTACGCGCAGCAATACCAATCGTTCCGGCCCACCTACCCGGCAGAACTGTTTGAGTTTATTTATCGACACACCAATAATTTTGATACTGCCTGGGATTGTGCTACCGGAAACGGCCAGGCTGCCATCGTTTTGGCCAACAAGTTCAGAAAGGTTTATGCCACCGACATCAGTCAAAGTCAATTGGCACATGCTACCCAAGCGAACAATGTTGAGTACTCAACAGTTGCGGCAGAAGACACCAAGTTCGCAGATGGTACCTTTGACTTAATTACAGTTGCCCAAGCTGCACATTGGTTCAATCACGATTTGTTTTACCACGAGGCAAATCGCATTGCAAAGAAAGGCGCCACGCTTGCATTGTGGGGTTATGGCTTGCTGCGCGTGAATTCCACCATTGACCACCTCATTCAAGATTTTTATACCAAAACTGTGGGGCCATATTGGGATCCAGAACGCAGGCATATCGATGCGCACTACCGTTCCTTGCCATTTCCATTTGAGGAAATCGATACGCCAGACTTTTCATTTTCGTTGCAATGGACTCTTGAGCAATTACATGGCTATCTTGGTACATGGTCGGCCGTTCACAAATTCAAAATGGCAAATGAATTCGACCCGGTAGCTCCGTTGATAGAACAGCTGCGCCCATTGTGGGAGGGCCATGCGCAAACCATCACTTTCCCCCTTTTTCTAAGGCTGGGCAAGTTGTAATTACCTTTTTGCTTTCGACAATGGGTGCTGCGCGTTACCTTTGCCTTTTGTTATGATTTCCATTTCCAACATTTCTTACTTTATTGGTGGTCGCGCGTTGTACCGCGATGCCTCAATGTTCATCAAGCCGAATGATAAAATTGGCTTGATTGGGCTCAATGGCCGCGGAAAGTCTACCTTGTTGAAAATCATCAACGGAGATATTACGATCGACAGCGGCAACATCAGCAAAGCCAAAGATTGTACGCTTGGTTTCTTGAATCAGGACTTGCTGTCCTATCAAACAGACGATGCAATCATTACCGTAGCGATGGGGGCGTTCAAAGATGCCGTGGATACGCAGCGCGAGTTGGAGAAAACCATTCACCTGTTGGAGGCCCAGTACTCGGATGCGTTGGTTGAGAAGTTGACAAAGTTGCAGGAGAAATTCGAGCAGTTGGACGGCTACACCATGCAGTCGAAGGCAGAAGAGGTGTTGGAAGGAATAGGATTTTCAACACAAGACTTACATCGCCCTTTGCGGGAATTTTCCGGTGGATGGCGCATGCGCGTGATGTTGGCAAAGTTGCTTCTTGAGAAACCATCTTGCTTGATGTTGGATGAGCCCACCAACCATTTGGATTTACCTTCCATTGAATGGGTGGAAAATTATTTGCGCACTTATGAGGGTGCCGTCATCATTGTATCGCACGACCGCACTTTTTTGGATAACGTGATAAGCAAGACCGTTGAGGTTACACAAGAACAACTGATTACCTACGAAGGCAACTACTCCTTTTATTTGGAGGAGAAGGCCATGCGCGAAGAAATTCAGCAGGGCGCTTATGAAAATCAACAAGCAAAAATCCGACAGACAGAACGTTTCATCGAACGGTTCAAAGCGAAAGCTACTAAAGCACGACAAGTACAGTCGCGTATCAAAGCACTGGACCGTATGGACATGATTGATGAAGTGGTGAGCGATGTGGCCGAAGTTAACTTTAGGTTTACTTTTAAACAACCATCTGGCCGGCACGTGGTCACTCTGAAGGATGTTTCGAAAGCTTATGGGCAGCTGCAGATCTTACAGCACACACAGGCTGGTATTGAACGCGGAGATAAAATTGCACTGATTGGTGCGAATGGCAAGGGCAAGTCAACGTTGCTACGCATTTTGGCTAACACCGAGCCAGTGGAAGGTGAGCGCACGATTGGGTACAATGTTATCTACGGATTTTACGCACAGCACCAATTGGAGGCATTGCACGTAGAGAATGAAATATTAGAAGAGTTGAAGCAAGCCGGCAGCGGCAAAACTGAACAAGAGTTGCGCAACGTGTTGGGTTGCTTTTTGTTTTCAGACGATGACGTTTACAAGAAAATTAAGGTATTGTCTGGAGGAGAAAAGTCTCGGGTGGCGTTGGCCAAAACGTTGATATCAGAAGCAAACTTTTTGTTGTTAGATGAACCGACTAACCACTTGGATTTTATTTCGGAAAATATTTTGATTCAGGCACTGCAGCAATACCAAGGGAGTTTTGTAGTGGTTTCACACAACCGCCATTTTGTTAGTCAGGTGGCCAACAAGATTTGGTATATCGAGAACCAGCAAATTAAGGAGTACCCTGGCACATATGAAGAATACGAGTATTGGAGAAAGAACAATGTGATGCCGAAGAGTGATGTGGCGGAAAAGAAGACCACCAAACCAAAGCCAGAACCCAAACCCGCTGCGCCCAACGCTCAAAAGAAATTGGCTGACTTGAACAAGGAGCTAAAAAAAGTCGAGGAGTTGATTCAAACGCTGCAATCCGACAAGCAAAGAGTTGAGAATGAGTTAACGTTGCCAGAGGTGTATGGCAATTTTCAGAAGCTGGGTGAAGTACAGCAGCGTTTTGAAAAAGTCAATCAACAATTAGCCGATCAAAACAAGCGATGGGAAAAATTGGCGTTAGAGATTGACGAGCTGGAGGGTGCCGCAAGCTAAATCATTTCCACCCAAAACCAATTTGCATTACAAAGCGGTTGAACTCGTTGCGAACAGTGGTTTCGTTGTAGACCAAACCTTGAGGTGTTTGATATTCCCAGCGACTGGAGTAACCCGCCATTTGTCTTTTATAGCCGAACGAAAAATTTAAATTGAATTTCTCTAAACCAATCTGGTAAACAACAGCGGGGTGAATCACTAAGCCACCCTCTTGAGAGAAGTTGGGGAGCGGATATTGTTGGCGATCGACCCATGCCCATGCGCGCCCTAGATTCAATTGCAACAACAAGCCATTTTTTTTGCCTGAAAGTTTTTCCGAAACAGTCAAGAAAAGCGGCATCACTTTCCAATGTTGGTAGCTATCTGCACCAATGCCTATACCTACATTCAACCTCCTGGTTAACTGCACACCATTGATCAGGTAGGCGGACGCGTTGATTTGATTGCCTACGCTGCAGTCGGTGCAACCAACTTGCAGGCCGCTCATCACCGTGCCTGTGTAGTGTATTCTAAAATCTTCGTTCGCTAAGGTTTGCGCACACAATGGACAGTAAATTGCCCATAAAAAAAACAGAATGACTTGTTTCATTTACTAGGGTTTTGAAAATCCGAGTCTGCTCAATTGCTTAACAGCTTTGGGATCTGAGTAATCAAACTGGTATATGCCGTCTTTGCCCGTCATGATAGCAATATTGTTGTAGGGAATTATGTCATATGCGTTGATGCTTTTGTAATGTGCCAGTTGATTATCGCTGATTTTCAGATGGTCGGTCGCATCGAAGATTTTCAGGCCGTCATCGCCATCGCAGATAAACAGTTTTTTGTTGTCGATCCCTAAGCCATGCGGGTTCGTCATCGGGTAGATTTTCAAAAGCTGCGGACTGGTGAGGTTGCTGATATCGATTACCTCTAGCTGATTGGTGAAACCTTGGCATGCGGTGCCAGATCTGAGTGTTACGTATGCCAGATTACCCTCCACCACCACAGGATCGCAGCTGCGCACGTGGTTGTATTGACTGATTCGATTCGGGTTTTCGGGTTCATCCAAACCATAGATGTACATGCCACTTTGCGCACCGAAAAACAATTTGTTCTCGTGCGGGAAAATGGTTTCAATATCCCACGCAATCATGTTTTTTGTTTTGGCTACCGGGTCAGCGAGGTTAGAGATATTTACAGCATGCACGTTGCCCGCATCCATCAAATACAAATAGTCGTTGGCAATGGTGAAGCGTGCCATGGAGCCGCCAATGCCGGTAGTCGCTGGGTTGCCGGGTGTCATGGCAGTGCGCACATCTCCGCCTTGCGCGAAAGCCACGATGCCGCCCCTCAGCATAAAGCCTCCCCAAGGCATGCAGCACATCTGTTGGTCTTTGAAGTCGCGTACTTGTACTTGCTCCACTGGCTTCCAACTGGTAATAATTCCTCTTTGAGGATCAACACCAGAGCGCATGCGGTCGTAAAACGAAAAAATGCCTTCTATCCGCTTTGTGATTTTGATGTTCGATTTGTCGGAGATATCAAAAGCAATCAAATCGATATAGCTATCGGCATAAAGGATATCACCCTTGATGGCCATGTCATAGTTGCCTGGAATGTTCAAAAAGCTTTTGACAAGTGGCGAGGCTGGGTTGGTATTGTCGATAATATGAATTCCTTTGCCCACTTCATTTACAAAAAGCCAGTTGTCTTTGATGTAAATCTTACCGGCCTCTTTGATTTCCTGTTGGGCAACAGGTGTTACCGAAGCCCTTATTTCAGCTGTAGTAGTGTAAACAGGTTCAAAATAATTGTAGCGCTGTTCTATTTCTACTTTGTCTTCGCAGCTGAACAGTAATCCAAGTAGCAGAAGAAATTTTCCAATGAATAAGAGTGTTCTCATGGCAGTTTACGTTTGCCATATTTGACACGCTTTTTTGGCTGGTGGTTGGAACGTGCTAAAAAATATACTTGAAACGAAACCCAACATCCCAGATGAGTGGAGTGATGCTGCCGTTGACGTTTGATTTTAGAATTGAGTCGAACGAGTAGCGCATGCCCGGGATGACCGATATTCGATAGTGCGTAGAAATTTTGTAGCTCAATTCGGTACCCACAAGTCCGCTCCAGTTTATGGTTTTATAGGTGGATGCATCACCTGCTGATTGCGAGCTGGTCGAGAGCCGCCCGGCCGGGTCCGACAATGTGTTTCGCAAAAAGAGGTCACTCGCAATACCCGCATTGAGTTGTACACCTACTTTGCGATTGGCCAACAAATAACCCGCTTGCAACGGAATGGTCACAAACTCATTGACACTGGTAAGTTCATACGATGCCACTGATACGGTAGGGGAGGCCGAGGCACGAGACAGATCCGCGATGAACGACTGTGCTTGGTTTGAGCTGAATACAGCCGAGCTGGAAGGATAGTTAATTGACTGCGTCATATAACCGACACCCGACATGATCACCCAACGGGGTGCCACACGCTTGCCAACATTTACACCATACGAGAATGCAGTTCCCACACGTGGACTGGATGAACCAGAGCCAGAATTTTGGAAACTGAGTCCGCCAGTGTTGCTTTGGAAAGCGGTACTTGGAGCTGTGCCGCCAGTGGTATAGCTGCCCGCGCTACCGTTGAGCGATGCCCACCAGTTTTCGGAAGACTCTTCTTTTTTGTTGGTCGTGGTTGTTGGTTCTGATGCAACTTTATTTTGTGCAATTCTAATTGGACTCTCGATGATGGCGGTGCTGTCAGCTGTGGGTGCTTCTTTTTCTGTGGGTTTAATCATTGTATTCGCCAGAGGAACCGATTCGTTAACAATATTTTCAGTTCTTATTAATTGATTGGGTGTTTCCACTATGTTTGTCGCAATCGTTTCTTTGCCAGAATTTGCAATACGAACGCGCTCCTCGTTTGTCTTATTTTCGCTGCGCGATTTAGCAATGACATTTTCAGTTAGTGCCGATGGAAGTGCCGTTGACTGGCTCTTAGCATGTTGTTGAGTAGTTTGTGCTGCTGCAGTATTGGTTTGGTTCTTGTGTAACGACAAGCTAGTCTCCTTTTTCGTAGTCAATGCAGTTGAAGCAGGCGTGTCGACAGGCGATAAACTTGCATTGTTGGATTGATCTTTGGCTTTACCTCTCGAGACTTGCGATGAATCTGTGATGTTATTTGTAGTTGAATTTCCGTGGGAAAGACTTGGTTGATTTTCAGCGCCATTTTGAATGAATAAGACTCCCCCTGCCACCATCGCCAAAACCACCGATGCAGCCGCCAGTAACTGATAAAAGAGTACGCGCTTTTTCATCGCCCCGCTTTCGGCATTTGCTAATTTTGAGTCGATGTTTACCCAGACCGATTGGTTTACATCACCCTCGGCATCGGCAAACGCGTGCTTCCACTCGTCTTCAAACTTTTGATTTTCCGAACTCATATCTTCTTTGTTGGGCCTCCAGTTTTTCCTTCAGCAAATTTTTTGCCCGATTATATTGTGACTTTGAGGTGCCTTCGCTGATGTTCAACATGTCGGCAATCTCTTTGTGTCCGTATCCTTCAATGGCGAAAAGGTTGAATACAATTCTACACCCATCGGGTAGCGATTGTACCATGGCAATCAGTTCTTGTAAGTGAAACGATGCCAGACTAATTTCCTCGCGCTCGGGTAGTTGTACCTCTGAGATATCTACCATCGGCAGCATGTACAATTTTTGCCTTTGCGAATTCAGCGCGGTGTTAATCATAATGCGCGTCATCCAGGTGGTCAATGCCGCATCTCCACGAAAGCTTTTGATGGCCCCGAAAATCTTTAGAAAGCCCTCTTGCAGAATGTCTTCGGCTTCGGCCGTTGTTTTGGCATACCGTTGGCATATCACCATCATTTTGCGACAATAACGGTCGTACAAAGCCTTTTGAGAGGCCCTGTTGCCTTCTACACAGCCGGCAATGAGGTCTGTTTCGCTTTGCATGAAACCGTTCAAGTGCTTTGACACACACTTTATCGAATTGGTTGGAGAGCCAAGTTAGTATTTTAGATTTTGGTTTGACAATTGTAGATTGCCAATGTTTAACCTATCAATTGGATGAACTCGGTAAAGCTAGTTTTCTTGGTTCTATTAGTTCTATTTCAATTGTCGGCCTCTGGCCAGTCTAAAGATGAAGAAATTCAACGGCTCAATTTACTTGTCAAGAAATATGAAGAGCAATTAAAAGGAGCCGAAGCCGAAGCCATCATTGCAAGGCAAGACGCAGACAGAAGGCGGTACCTCTCAATAGCAAAATCGCTTGCGGAAAATTCAGCTGAAGTTAGCGACTTAGAACTTTCTTGCCTCTTGGCACTTCAGGCGTATCAATTCAATTTGAAATATCAAGGGTATCAATTTGATGACAAGATTTACGGTGCGTTGCTGGCAGCTTCAGTTAACAAAGGGTTAGTCTATAAAAGAAGTGATACAAGTCAATTCAAAGTTGCTCAAAATCAATCTGAACTTCAAAAACGAGCGCTGAATCGACTTTTTCGTGTTCAAAAGTTTAAGGGTAACGTTGTTTCGTTTAGCCGAACAGAAAAATTTGTAGCTGTTGCATGCAGTGATTCTTTGATTAGAGTTTGGAGTTTAAATGCACTCAATCAACCACCCAGAAAGATTGCCGGAATCTCAAATGTCAAAAATCTATCATTTACTTCTGATGAATTGAGCTTACTTGTTTTTACAAGCTCAGCAAACAAAAATGAATTGGCTGTTAATGTATTTCCTTTGGACTCCAATGAAATGGCGACAGCGTTATGTAATCAATTGAAAAGAAACTTTACTAGAGATGAATGGGAAATCTTTGTTGCTGCGGATTTGCCATACGAGAAAACTTGCATCGATAACAAATAATCTATTAAGTGGAAAACATTTTGTTAATTACTCGATTATTGCCAACAAAGTATTTGGTGGTTTCAGTTTTAACTATTGTTTTATCGTTTGATTTTCGTTCAAGCTACTCCCAAAAAACGTTATCGTTAGATGATCGATCATATGAATGGCAAATCAAAACGGTTCAGCTGTACCCAAACCTAGGAGGGCCGCGCGATTATTTGCAACCCGCAGTGGTGCCGCTTGAACGGCAAAACCTTGTACTGGAGTTTGATGACATTCAGGACCACCGAAATAATTACTACGTAAAACTGATTCATTGCAATTTTGATTGGAGTAAATCGCAACTTTCTGATTTAGACTTTTTTGACAGTTTCAACGAAAACCCCATCAACGAATATGCGTTCAGCAACAACACACACGCTCGCTATATTCACTATCGTTTTGTAGTGCTGCCTGTGAAGCTCCCGGGCAACTATGTATTAATTGTATATCGCGATGGAGAGCAAAGTGACTTGATTTTGTCAAGGCGTATGATGGTGTTCGCCAATCAGGTGGCAATCAATAAAGACACACAATTTGCAGGTACGGGCACTTTGCAGCGCGACAAACAGGTTTTCAATTTTGATGTGGACTATAGCGCCATGCAGATTATCAACCCGGCCGACAACGTGCATGTAGTAATGCGTCAAAATTTTCGATGGGATAATGCCAAGATTAACGTAGCGCCCAATTATGTGAATGAAGCTTCGAGCAGATTGGAGTATCGATTTTTAGATGCAGCAAATCAATTTGATGGTGGCAATGAATTTAGGTGGGCAGACTTTCGATCATTACAGGCACCCGGTGCCAATACGGCCCGCATCAATCGCTTGGTAAAGCCTTACGAATTGTATCTGGCAACAGATGCTCCACGTTCCGACCAATTTTACGCACAATATCCGGACCTTAACGGAATGTATGTCATTGAAAACTTAGACGTGGGAGAGGGCGTGTTGACGGGCGATTATGTCTACACCAACTTTACACTGAAAATGCCGCAAACTGCTGACCTTGTGTATGTGGTGGGTGCGTTCAATAATTATCAACGTAATGAAGACAATCTGATGCACTACAACGCGGGAGGCTACTATGAGTCGCGCCAGTTTATCAAGCAGGGTTTATACAATTACCAATATGTAGTCGAATCAAAAAAGGGAGCTAATGGTTTAGAAGGCAACCATTTCGAAACAGAGAATGTTTACGAAGTGTTGGTGTACCAGCGGCCGTTCAGGCCCAATGCAGATTTGTTGGTAGGGTATTATTTGATTCCGTTGAACGGGCGTTGAGTTATGCGTAAGTCAACTCCATATCGGCTTCACGCTTGTGCGCATTAGCGCCAGCTACATCTAGCATTCCAAAACCTTTGTGTGCATAATGCCCAAACCCATTTTCGTAAATGAACTGTTGCACAGGCTGTGGGGCGTAAAGGGTAAATGGAAACGTATAGCCGCGTACTTCAAATTTGATATCAGAATCGTAGAGCGGGTAAATGCGCGCAAATTTCTTGTGCGATGATTGTATGCGCTCGATATATTCTTTGTCGGCCACCAATTGAAACTTGTAAAAATCGCTGAGCTGCTGGGCAGAAAATTTTCCACTCTTTTCCATTCGCTCCAGCGTATTGTCGTACAACAAGTCTGAAAACTCATCCGTATCAGGCGACACAAATCGCTTGCTGCTTTCATCGTTAAAAGAAGAAGGCAGCAGCACGATGGGGGAGATGCACAAAAACTTTACGGTCTCGGTCAACTTCACTGGCTCTTCTGCCTCGGTGCTTTCGGGTGCTAACTGCAGGTTGCCAATCAGCAATTCCTTTTGCTCAAACAAAATTGAAACAAGGTAATCTAAAAACGCTTGGTCAGACGCACTCAGCACCAATGTAACACGCGAAGAATAAAAGTGTAGCCCTTTGCGACTGATTTTGATTTGACCCTTTAACCCCGAAAAATTGTATTGTGTATAGCTGAGAAATTCGGCTCGCTTGCCCGTTAAGATCAGCCCTTTGATGGTTTGCGCCAGCAAAAATTGATGATGGAAGGGAACATACGCCCCACGGTTCTTAAGCGAAAAAACAATCCTGATTCTCACGGTTGATGACCCTTCGTTAGCTCAAAAAAAATACTGCCTACTTAAAAAATCCTTGAAAGGCAGGCAGCTAAAGTACTAAAAATCAGATAAATCTAGTTATCAGATGTAAGTTTTTTGGCTAAACCAGGGCCGATTGTTGATTTCCAGATGGTCAAGTTCAAAGAATTTAGCCAAAATGTTGGGTTTCGGATCAGGAATTTCTCCCCACGGTGAAAAGCGAGTGTAAGTTTTTTACACGTTAAAGCGAAAATGCATGACGTCTCCGTCTTCGACCACATACTCCTTTCCCTCGACCCCCAATTTGCCAGCTTCGCGGCAGCCGGCTTCGGTTTTATATTTCTGATAGTCGGGTATTTTGATCACCTCTGCCCGGATAAAGCCCTTCTCAAAATCAGTATGAATGACCCCCGCAGCCTGGGGGGCTTTCCAGCCTTTGTGGATGGTCCAGGCACGCACTTCTTTTTCGCCAGCGGTAAAGTAAGTAATCAGGTTCAGCAGGTCGTAAGCTGCGCGTATCAGTCTACTCAAGCCCGATTCGGTCAAGCCGTATTCTTCTAAAAACACTTTGCGATCTTCTTCACTTTCTAGTTCGGCAATTTGTGCTTCAATGGCCGCACACACCATCACCACTTCAGCTCCCTCTTCCTTTACCAATTTGCGCAGGTTTTCTACGTGTTGGTTACCGGTCAACACTGATTTTTCGTCTACGTTGGCCACATAAATCACAGGCTTGTCAGTGAGCAATAGCAAGTCTTCTATCGCAATCTTGTCCTCAGGTGAAACCTGCAAACTGCGTGCATTTTTGCCCGCTAATAATGTTTCTTTGTAGGCTACTAGCGTGGCGAGTTCTTTCTTTGCTTTGGCATCGCCACTTTTGGCGGTGCGCTCTACTTTACTGATTTTTTTCTCTACCGACTCCAAGTCTTTCAACTGTAACTCGGTGTCAATAATTTCTTTGTCAGAGATGGGGTCTACCTTGCCCGCCACGTGAATGATGTTGTCGTTATCAAAGCAACGGATCACGTGTGCGATGGCATCCACCTCGCGTATATTAGCCAAAAACTGATTGCCCAAACCTTCGCCCTTGCTGGCCCCTTTTACCAGCCCGGCAATGTCCACAAACTCAAACGTAGTGGGTATCACTTTCTGAGGGTTAACCAGTCCTTCTAAAATTTTCAATCGGTTGTCGGGCACCGAAATCACACCCACGTTGGGCTCTATCGTGCAAAAAGGAAAGTTGGCCGCCTCGGCTTTGTTGTTGGAGATCGCATTGAAAAGCGTAGACTTACCCACATTTGGTAAGCCCACAATACCGCATTTTAAACCCATTTTCTACAATTAGGCCGCAAAGATAAGCCTTGGCGGGAGATTTAGGATTTCAAATTTCAGAATTAAGATACTGATTTAGGTGTTGAAGCCAAGTTTCAAATTTTTGATTTTGAATCTGAAATCTGGCTAACTTAAGGCTCAAATGGCTCGACTTCTTTTTCTGAGTTTTTTGCTGTCAATCGCACATCTATTGTTTGCGCAGGGCTGCAGCGATGCGGGCTTTTGCACCATGGGCGCTATGAAGCCCGATCAGCCCTACAATAAAAAAGTACAATTGAGACTGCGTACCATGGAGTTGAGCTTTTACCGCGGCACCACCACGCTGACGCCCGTGGTATATGTCGCTACTGCGGATTTTAATTTCAGCCTCAATTCGAAAAATACCATTCAATTGAAGGTGCCCTATCAATATGTAACCGGCCGTTTGGCCGATACGCAATCATTAGGCGATCTATCGCTTTGCTTCACGCGCAATGTTTTTTCTTCTGATCGTTTTGATGTGAATGTTTCCGTGGGCGGAAAAATCCCCACCAACAATTCTGATAAATCAGTGGATGGTTTGCCTTTGCCCATGTATTACCAAACCAGTTTGGGCACTTACGATTTTATTGCGGGCATTTCGGTTATCAACCGTAAATGGTTGTTTGCCACGGGCATTCAAGTGCCACTCAATAAAAACAACAATCAATTTATTTGGTCGGCATGGGACGGCACACCCGAAGAAGCTTATGTCGATCGTTACGCACAAGCAAAAGGATTGTCACGCGGCATCGATGTAATGCTGCGTGTAGAACGAAATTTTCGCTTCTCGCGCTTTAATTGTTCGTTGGGCCTGCTTCCAATCTACCGCGTTACGCGCGATGAAGTGACCAATTCTCGAAACTTGCGCACATCCGAAGACCCAAATGGCAACGTTGCCAGTGGCCTCGCGTTGTCGGGCATTGCCACGTTCGGATATAATTTTGATACCAAGTCGGGCGTTCGATTGTTGGTAGGTCATAAAATCGAACAACGGGAGTTTAGCCCCGATGGCCTCACACGCGAATTGGTTAGTTCTATCACTTATATCTATCGATTCTGATGCGCGGTGTTTTACTTCTGATTTTCTTTTTGGTACAAGGGTGTGTGTTGGCGCAAAATACTGGCAGCATCGACCAAATGATGAATGATGCCAACTATGTGGAAGCGCTGCAGCAAGTAGATAGGCAACTGTTGGAGGCGAATGGCACTCAGCTACTCGTGCTACAAAACAAAAAGGTACAGTTGCAAATTCTGTTGGGCAAGCTTGATGAGGCCGAGGCCACCATTAACCAAATTGTGGCTACCGATGTTTTTGGCGAGGCATTCACACTATCTAACCTGGGTTACTTGCAATTGAACAAAAGCCGTTTTGATTTGGCGGTGGAAACGTTGCAACTCGCTTGGGAGAAATTTCAGATCGCACAAAAACAATCGACAGCCGAGGCGGCCGATTGCTTGAGTCGCCTTTCGCAAGTTTATCGGACACAAGGCAAGCAAAACCAGGCTTTGGAGTTTGAAACCATGGCCCTGCAAACGCGACAGAAGTTGTTTGGCGACAATAGCGAAGAGGTTGCGGCATCGTACAATGAATTGGGACTGATTCATACGCTTTCCGATAACGATCTAGACAAGGCATTGGAGATGTATGAGAAGGCGCAAGCCCTTTACCAGAAAATCCATGGAGAAAATCATCCCAAACTGGCCATTGCTGCCATCAACATAGGCATCAACTACCAGCGCTTGAAACTATATGGCGATGCCATCAATAACTTTGAAGCTGCGCAAAAGATATGGAATAACATTTATCCCAACGGACATCCGAATCAAGCCATTGTGCTGCGCAATTTGGCGACAACTTATGGCTTGCTCAATAATGAAAAAGCTGCGCTATCTTATTTTCAACAATCGCTTGACATTTACAAGAAAGCATATGGCGACAAGCATCCTGACATTGCCGGGACATACAACGAGCTTGGCCGCTTGCTGGTCAACAGCCGTAAATATGATGAAGCATTGCAGGCATACCAGGAGGCGCTACGGGCCAATGCTATATCCTTTCTGTCGGCTGATGTGAAGTACAACCCATCGACAACTGACAATTTTTACAACGAGAAGGTGGCGTTGTTTTCGCTCCATTTGAAATCAATTGCCTTGGAAGAACGGCACTACGGAAAAACGCTGAAACTTGAAGATTTGAAGTCAGCCCTCAATAGCCTATACTCCTGCGATTCACTCATTGATAACATCCGGCAACACAGTAGTGACGAAGGTGATAAGTTAGCGCTGGGTGCTTTGGCCAATGAAGTGTATGAAGACGGGGTGAGAATTGCCTACAGCATGAGCGAAATGACGCTCGGCTCCAAAGAATATTTACAACGTGCGTTTTATTTTGCAGAAAAGAGTAAATCGGCAGTCTTACAAGAATCGATTGCCGATGCGCAAGCAAAATCATTTGCGGGCATCCCCACCGAATTGTTGGAGCAAGAAAAGCAATTAAAGTCAGGCATTGCCCTGCTTTCGCAAAAACTATCGCAGAAGCCCACCGAAGTAGAAGAGAAAAAACTGCGCGAAGCACTGTTCGCAGCAAATGCACGCTACCAACAGTTTGTGAAAGAACTTGAAAGGAATTTTCCTAATTACTTTAGTTTGAAGTATAGCAAGAACGAAATCTCCGTTGCCCAACTGCAGCAAACGTTGAAACAAAACACTGCTTTGGTCAGCTATTTCATTGCCGATCAAGGCCAACGTTTGTATCAATTTGTCATTACTAAAACAAAATTTAGAGTGGTGAGTATGGCGTTGCCTTCAGGCTTTGACCGCTACCTGAAGGGTTTTAAAAATAGCCTTTTCCATAGCTCGATTTCTACGTATAAAAAAGCAACAAACGAGTTGCAGCGAGTGCTGTTGCCCAAAATCCCCAATGGTGTTTCCGAAGTGATCATCATCCCTTCGGGGCCGCTGGCCACTATCCCTTTTGAGGCGCTTCCGCGAAAGCGAGTGACAGACGAAGATTTTGACAAGATTGATTATCTGGTAAAAACGGTGGGTGTGAGTTATGATTTTTCTGCTAACCTCTTTTTACAGAAGTCAAAAATCAAAAAAAACCAACAAACTCCCTCGGTGTTTTTGTGTGCGCCCGTTACATTTGATGCGGAGCAAAACTTACCTGCCCTGCCAGCTGCCGAAAAAGAAGTGACCGACATTGCAAAGCTGTTTCCAGAAAAATCTAGAGCAGTTAAATATGCAGATGCCAACGAGTCGCTGGTCAAGTCAAAGGACTTGGCGCAATACAACTACTTGCACTTTGCCACGCACGGGGTGGTGGATGAAGAAAACCCTGCTAGCTCGCGCATATTTTTAAACAACAGCAGCGCTGACGATGGTAATCTATTTGCAGGTGAGATCTATAACTTAAACTTGAACGCGAACTTGGCCGTCCTCTCGGCCTGCCAAACAGGTTTAGGTAAGATCAGCAAAGGAGAGGGCGTAATTGGGCTCTCGCGCGCATTGATCTATGCAGGTGCTAAAAACATTATTGTTTCTTTTTGGACTGTGGCCGATGAATCCACTGCGGAGTTGATGACCAATTTTTATAAAGAAGTGGCCTTACAGCCAACCCAGAATTTCAGTCGGTCACTACAGCTAGCTAAATTGAAGATGATTACCGAGAGCAGATTTTCAAACCCATACTACTGGGCACCGTTTGTGTTGATTGGAAATTGAATCACTTTTGAGTCAGCGTTTGAGGGCGGAGAAGTGATTTGCGTTGGTAAAGTACTCAAGGCATATAGTTAAAAAGATCATGCTAAGAAACGCAATCTTCTGGAGTGCGGGCAACAAATCCCATCGACCCAATCCATAAGCTGAAAGAAAAAAAACGAATACAATGATGGTGATCACACAAGCAAACTGCATCAAGATCAAATTTGTTCGTGCAATAAACCAGGTAATGAGAATCATGGTCGATAAAAAAAGAACGCTAGCAAGGGCGGACATGAGGTCATGAAGTCGAGTGACAGTCAAAAGTGTACAGATCATACTTGCCGAACCAAGGTATTTGATCAACTCAGGTCTTATCCCAGCGGGAACTTTTTTTGCGAAGTTTAAGAAGAAGCACGAATAGCTAATCGATAGGAACACAATGCCCGTCTGTGCAAAGTATATTCCTTGGTTTGGACTTCCGTTGATTGCTATCGGCTGAAATAGATTGCTAAAAAAGTTTTGGGTCCAACTAAACCCTCTCGATTGCGGGTTGAGCTCTGAACCTCCCGGGTATTTCAGTATCGCGATGACAAAAAACGTCATCGATGCAATTATTCCAATTAATACAGTGTGCCTTTTCAATCTTTTTTGTCAATTCTAGAAAGAACCAACTGAAACAACAATAAGGTAGCTCGCCCGCCTTGTTCAAATATGCATGCGATTTTCGTTATTTCGATTCGACAAAAAAAAACCACGCCCGGGGGCGTGGTTCTCATCACAGTCGAAACGCTATGGCAAATAGGCTTTACTGTGCTTTAGAGAACCGTAAAGTAGGGGCATCAGTTTCATTTTTCCTAAAGATTTTTTAAAACTTTGTTTTGGAAGGAAAAAACCCCTTTTTTACGTTAAAATCGCATTTTCTGGAAAAGTTTGAGGACAACTACCGCCAACGAGGGCTTCGCAACCAACTCGTGAAAAAACTGCGCCAAAAGGGCATTTTAGACGAAAAAGTGCTCGCAGCCATCGCAAAAGTGCCCCGCCACGTGTTTTTTGACGGTGCACTGCTTACCCATGCCTATGAGGACAAAGCTTTCCCTATTGGCGAGGGGCAAACCATATCTCAGCCATATACCGTTGCCTTCCAAACCGAAAAATTGCAAGTAAAATCGGGCGACAAAGTTTTGGAGGTGGGCACGGGATCGGGCTACCAAGCGGCTGTGCTCCTTGAGTTGGGGGTGAAGCTTTATACGATAGAATACAACCGCAAGCTATACGAAAAAACGAAAGCCATGCTGCCACAGTTGGGCTACAACCCTTTTTTCTTGCATGGCGATGGGAGCAAAGGGCTGCCTGCCAAAGCACCTTTTGATAAAATAATTGTGACGGCCGGAGCACCGATAGTGCCTGCTGCTTTAACCGAACAACTGGCCGAAGGTGGATGCATGATTATACCTGTGGGCGACCAAGAAAAGCAGGCAATGCTGCGCATTACAAAAAAGAATGGCAAGTTGGTGAAAGAAGAGTTTGACAACTTTGCTTTTGTGCCGCTGCTAGGCGCGCATGGGTGGAAAAGTTGAATACAGATTCAAAATTCAAAATAAGCTTCTTGGTGCTTTAGTGTCTCTAGTTTGCTGATTTCAAACCTTTGATCTTGAATTTGAAATTTGTAATCTTTTTAAGAAAGGATAGCTTGCCACGGCAGTTAATATGATGAACGTCCCCAAGTAAAAATTCCAACCCATCACTTCTTGTTGACCAAATACAATCAGAGCTAAGACAATTCCATACACTGGCTCTAGGTTTAGTGCCAGTTGTATAAAGAATACAGATAGTTTTTTAGTGAGGTTAATGGCTACTGAATAGGCATAAACCGAACAGGCCCACGCCATGATGCCAATGTACACCCAATCCATTGCCCCAGGTATTAATCGCAATGTCTTTTGCTCCGCCCAATAGTATTGATAGACGGGAAACAGCAACATTACAAACAGGCACGCACCCGCCATTTCATAAAAAGTGATAATCCGAGCATTTAGGCGTGACACGATTTTTGAATTTATAATACTGAAAATCGCAGCTGTCAGGCCGGAGAGAATTCCTAGGAACAATCCCCAAGCATATTGAAAATCGAATGTAAAAATGATGGCCAAGCCACCAACCACCATTAAGCCTAGCGTTATTTCCAGCCATTGAATTTTTTGGCGTTTAGCGATTGGCTCTAAAATGGCGGCCCAAAAAGAACAAGTGGCAAAGCCAACCAAGCTAGTAGAAGGATTGGAAACTCTTCCGGAAGAAAAGAAAGTGAGCCAATGAATTGCAACGACAAAGCCAGTTAACAAAAGTTTTACAAGGTCACTCTTGCTTACAGTAAAAGAGCCGCGCGCCATTAAAATCAAAAAACCCATTCCTAATGCAGCTAACAACGTGCGGTAAAAGACCATTTCTAATGAAGGTATGCTCACCAACTTACCGAGCACCGCGGTAAAGCCCCATAAAAAAACAAGAAAGTGAAGCTTGAAATAATCTTGCGTGGTGGCTTGCTGCGTCATTACAAATTAAAGATTACAAATGAAAACATCAATTTGAAATCTGTAATCCAGAATTTTAATTTATCGGGGTACATATTTGTACATCAGAAAAGCAATAAACCCAAAGATGATGTTCGGCAGCCATGCCGCTAATAATGGCGACATCGCGCCTGTTTGGGCGAAGGTACTGGTGATCGTAAAGAACAAGATGAATACAAAAGCAAGCAAGAATCCTAGGGCAATTTGAAAGCCGGTGCCACCGCGGCTCTTACGGGCTGCTACAATCGCTCCCATAAACACCAACACATAAATATAGAATGGAGATGAATAGCGGATGTGTCGCTCTACTTCATATGCTTCTACCCCTGTAGAACCGCGGAACCGCAGTGTCTCGATTTTTTCATTTAGCTCATTAATAGTCATACCCGCATACATCTTGCTATCGTTTTGAAAGTCTTTGGGCAAAATTACGAGGGTGGTATCGAGGTTGTCGCCTTTTTCCGTGATGTGCAATTCATGGTCTCGTTTTAATTCAAACAACTCATCAATTTGCTTTCGCTTCCACATTCGTAAAGTCCATTTGTTTTTGGTGGAGTCCCACTGGATGTTTTCAGCCGAAAGCTTTTCAATCAGTCGATCTTTGTCGAAACGTTCAAGCGAAAATTGATAGCCAGTGTTCGACTGGTTGTTGTAGTTCTGGATAAACAGATAAACGTTAGGCGCTACCTGCATGTGTACATTGCGCTTATCGTAGTAGTACTTGTTTTGGAAATAAGTCATTTCAAATACCAGCCGGTCGTTGTTAGATTTGGGAATAATCCAACCATTCAAAAAGAAACTCATGATCGCCAAAATAGTTGCAGCATAAAAATAAGGACGGAGAAACCTGCGGAAGCTGGCACCGCTGCTTAGGATAGCGATGATTTCTGTTCGTGTCGCTAGACGGGAGGTCACAAAAATAACAGCAATAAAAATGGTGATGGGCGACAGGAAGCCGGCTATCCACACGGTGAAGTCCAGGTAGTAGGCAAGGATTGCTTCGCGGGTGAGTTTGAACTGAACAAATTTGTCTATCTTTTCCGTTACGTCAATCACGCAAATGATGGCCTCAAACATCAGCACCACAAAAAAGAATGTGGAGAGTATTTTTTTCAGGATATAGCGGTCGAGTATAGTCATCGGTCAATATTCAATAGTCCATAGCGCCATCGACTATGGACTATGGACTGGAGTTAATCTTAAAGTCTAGCCGTTACTGTTTTCACCATTTTGTTTTTCCACTCTGTAAATGTTCCCTCTTCAATCCTTTGCCGTGCTTGGCGAACCAGCCAAAGATAGAAGGTAAGGTTATGGATAGAAGCAATTTGCGCGCCTAAAATTTCTTTTGAGATAATCAGGTGTCTCAAATATGCCCTCGAATAGAATGTGCTCACATAGCCGCCTATGGCTGGGTCTATGGGTGTGAGGTCATTTTTCCATTTTTCGTTGCGAATATTGATGATGCCCTCGCTTGTAAACAACATACCATTGCGAGCATTGCGGGTTGGCATCACACAATCAAACATATCAATGCCAAGTGCAATACATTCTAAAATGTTTTCGGGCGTGCCCACACCCATCAGATAACGCGGTTTGTCAGCAGGTAAAATACTGCAGACTAAGTCGGTCATCTCGTACATCATTTCATGCGGTTCGCCCACTGAAAGCCCCCCGATGGCGTTGCCCATTTGCTGTTGGTTCGCAATAAACTCAGCCGACTGCTGCCTTAGGTCTTTGTAGATACTGCCTTGGACGATCGCAAACAAGGCCTGCGAGTATCCATATTTGGACTCAGTACTGTTTACACGATCTACGCACCTTTTAAGCCAACGGTGGGTAAGGTGCATCGACTTTCTCGCATACTCGTATTCGCAGGGGTAGGGTGTACATTCATCAAAAGCCATGATGATATCTGCCCCAATAGTGCGCTCAATGTCCATCACACCTTCTGGTGTAAATGTGTGTTTCGAACCGTCAATGTGCGATTTGAAGATGACACCTTCTTCTGTGATTTTTCTATTGGCGCCTAGTGAGTAAACTTGGTACCCTCCACTATCAGTGAGGATGGGGCGATCCCATCCGTTAAACTTGTGCAATCCTCCCGCCTTCTCCAAAACATCTAAACCCGGCCTTAAGTACAGATGGTAAGTATTGCCTAGAATGATTTTCGCATCGATGTCTTCTTTTAGTTCGCGCTGGTGAACTGCCTTCACTGACCCGGCCGTTCCCACCGGCATAAAGATGGGAGTAGGAATTTCTCCGTGGTCGGTGATGAGTTTGCCAGTGCGGGCTTTTGAGTGAGGGTCGGTCTTCGATAGATGAAATTGCATTCTACAGCAAAGGTAATGAATACAACCTTTGCGCTAGTTGTTGTGTCTAAGATGCGTGATGAAAAACAAGGTATTCTTTTGGATATTAATGGTTCAACTGTTGGGCTGTGGAGATTGTGACCGACCGAAAGCATGCTCTCTCAAACCCGATGCAGGCTTTTGCATGGCGGCATTTAAAAGATACTATTATGATTCCAATCAAAAAAATGCAAAGAGTTTACGTGGGGTGGCTGCGGTGGGGTAGTTCCTTTCAACTCACTTGAAGAATGCAGTAAATGCATTTGTAATTGAAGACTAGCCGAGTAAGACCTTCAAGTTCTTCATCTTCATTTCCGTTTCCAAAAATTCTTGTTCAGGATCTGAATCCGAAGTGACGCCAGCGCCTGCATATAGGCGAGCGGATCTTTCAAGCAGTTGCATGCAGCGCAGGTTTACGTAAAGATGGCTTTCTTGATCGAAGTTTACGGGGCCGAGGTAGCCGCTGTATAACTCGCGGTTGTACCCCTCATTGGTTTTCAGGAACTCCAATGCAGCATCTAATGGCATGCCACACACAGCAGATGTGGGATGCAACAACTTCAACATTACCGAACCGAGTTGGGGGAAGTTGATTTCGTTCATATCCACTTGGTAGTCGGTTTTCAAGTGCATCACATTCCCCGCTATCACCGTCTTGGGCCCATGCTCGGTGTATTCCCTTACCCGAATTTTTTTAAAGCAGTTGATGATGTAGCGGCTCACCAACGCCTGTTCTTCAATTTCTTTCTGTGTCCAGGCAACCGATTTTAGGTCTACCGAAGCTGAGTATGGCTGCGTGCCCGCAAGTGCATGAGTCTTGAATTTCGATTGCCTGTCAATGCTCACCAACAATTCTGGGGTTGCACCCAGCCATGTGCCTGTTGCGTGAGACGAAATCAAAGATACCATTGCGTTTGGGTGACGTTCGCAAAGCTGATGAAACGCTGTTAGCACGTCAAATCCCTCGCGGTAGCGAACATCCTCAAAGCGAGAAGGAACTATTTTTTCGAACTTCCCATCTTCAATGGCCGAAAGTGAAACCTGAACCAGCGCTTGATAAGAATTTGCAACCGTTGTTGTGCTTTTGTTGATGTGGTAATTAGGTTGAGGGTATTTCCTTCCGCCTTCATCGTTTCTTTTCAGGCGCCAGCTTGTGGAATCGTTTGCCTCATGCCAATCGCCATCCGAAAACCGAAATACTTCATCTGCCGGAAAAAAAAACTTGGCTTGATCCGGCAAAAAAGGTGCAACCAAGAAACCTGGCTTGGTATCTTCTAGATTTACTTCGGAGACTTCTGCGGTGCCGCTATTGCATAGCATCAGCACCTTTTCATTTGTATTAGGCTTGCGCCACAGCGAAAAGGCGCCACCAGTTTCTAATGTATTGGCGATAATGTTACGAATCGCCTGTTGTTCTTCAATCGTTGGCTTTGCTACCGTCTCTTTCATCTCTTGTCAATTATCGCCATGGTAATGCGGCTGATGCAAACCATCTCTTTGGCTTCATTGGTGATGCGAATTTCCCATACATGCGTCTTTTTGCCGATGTGAATAGGCTTTGCTATACCAAATACGAAACCGCTCCTTACCGATTTGATATGGTTTGCGTTGATTTCCAATCCCACGCAATACTGGGTAGCCATATCAATACAGCATGTTGCTGCTACGCTACCTAACGTTTCAGCCAGCGCCACCGAAGCTCCACCATGTAACAACCCAAGGGGCTGGTGGGTTCTACGGTCAACCGGCATTTTTGCTTCAATGAAGTCGTCTCCGATTAAAGTACATTCGATGCCCAAGTGTTCTACCATTGTGTTGGTGAACATTTTGTTCAATGTTTCCGGGGTGGGATTTGCTTTGAAGATGGACATGAGGTGAGTGCGGTGGTAGTTAGTTCAACTATTTCCCTTATTTTTGCGCGCGTTTACGAGCAGAAAATTAACGAGAATTTGAGCACAAAAAAAATCTATATCATTCGCCACGGGCAAACGGACTTTAACTTGCGCGGCATTGTGCAAGGGAGTGGTGTAGATTCAAGCTTGAACGATACGGGCAGGGCACAGGCCAACGCGTTCTTTCAAGCATATCAACACGTTGGCTTCGATAAGATTTATACTTCAAAGCTCGTTCGCACGCGCGAATCGGTTCAGCAATTTATCGGGAAGGGAATACCTTACGAGATGTTAGAAGGCTTAAACGAAATCAGTTGGGGTTCACGCGAGGGGCAAGAGATTACTCCAGAAGAAGACGCGTATTACCATTGGATGATTGAAGAGTGGCAAAAAGGAAATACGTTTCAACGCATAGATGGTGGCGAAAGCCCGGATGATGTTGCAAGGCGGCAGCAGGTGGCCTTGAGACACATCATGAAAAATGAAGCAGAGAGAACAGTTTTGATTTGCATGCACGGCCGTGCCATGCGTATTCTACTCTGCCAATTGCTTAACTATCCACTTAGCAGCATGGATACATTTGAGCATAAGAATCTGTGTTTGTACCAACTTGATTACACGGGTTCTATGTTAGCTGTTAAAAAGCATAATGATACCGAACATTTGAAGTCCTTAGTGCTTGCCCCCGCAGTGTAGTAACTGGACTTGATTACCCCTTCGATGCGTTCTTAATTTGCTCTAACGCAAACTTGGCTTTGCTGTCGATGCTGTTTTTGTATTCGTGCCGCTTGTAGGTAAGTGCTTGCTCAAAGTATTTTTTTGCCTGTATATAATCCTTTTGTTCTTGCGCTATGTAGCCCAACTGCAATGCCGAGTTGGGTGCAAAATACCAAGGGTTGTCCTTAGTGAAAGCGATGCACTGCAAATACAATGTTTTGGCCGTTTGCGTGTCTTGGGTTTTGTGTGCGAGGCGGGCTTTGCGGTATAACAGTTCGGCTTGCTCTTTTTTGGTTTTCAATTCACTAACCCCTATCGACTGCAAAGCGGCTGCAGCTTGCTCATAGTAGCCACCATCAGTAGCGAAGCGCGCCTTTAGCAATTTTTGGTTTGGCATTTGACTTTCTTCCAGTTGCTTGGCTGCATACTTATCAGGCTCGGCAGACTCTTTTCCAACAGTTTTGGCTTTGTCGAAATTAATTTTTGCATTAGGAAGATCGTTCAACAACCAATAACAGATCGAAAGTTTGTAATAAGAATCTTTTTTGAAAGATTGGCTGCGGTAGCCTTTTTGAAATTTCTGGTAATAACCAATTGCCTTTTGGTATTCTCCTTTTTGGAGTAACGCATCGCCATGCAAATAGTCGGCATAGTACATGGGTAAACCCTGGTTGTTCTTTTCTAAAGTTTGGAACAATTCCAATGCCTTTTCAGCTTGCGAGTCTTTCATCAGCATGTTGATGGTGATGAACAAACCAAGCCGGTTTTCCGGCTGCTCCTTTAGGTACTCTAGCATTCCTTTGGCAGCTTCGCCAAAGAATTGATTAATAAACCCCTTGATGGTGAAAAGTAAGATGGTGGCTTCTTGGTTGAGAGAAGATTTCGAGTTCTTTAGTTCTGCCAATTGCTTTTGCCCCACTGCCACCGAGCCGCGCATGCCCAACAAGCTCATAAACCATGCATACTTTTCTGGAATGGAACCGAGCATTACCTGCAACACACCATGTGTTTTCTTGATAGGAACAAAGTCCGGATATTTTTTGATGCAATCTTGGGTGATATTATAAGCCCTGCGTATAGCAAACACGGCATTGAATTCTTCTCCCATGTTCAGGAGATTAAATCCTTTTTGGAGATTTAGTTCTGCTCGCAAGAATAGTACCTCGGGGCCGGTCTCCAGCGTTTCCAACCATTCTAGTCTTTGCTTGAAGTTTGCAAGCAGCACTTCGAATTTCTTCGGATCTTCGGTAATCAAAATGTCTATGGTTTCGTTAAGCCCGAGCAAATAAAGCTTGTGAAACTCGTGAGACTTGTCTGTTACCTTGGAAAGCTGTGCCAGAGCAATCTCGGGCTGTAGGTTCAGCACTGATTGGTAAGCTTTCTGTACTTCAGGATTGAACTGCCAGATTTTGTCTGTGCTCCATCCTGTAACTTGTGCTAATAAAAAAAAACAGGCGACTAAGCCTGCTTTTTTGAAGATGTGTTTCACGGAGAGATTAGGCAACTTTTTTAACTCTTTTAACGGGGGCTGCCTTCTTTGGTTTCTCGTCATCTATGATTTCTACTTCAACATCTGCCAAAATGCGGCCAGAGTGTTCATCGATAACGATCTTCTTCTTCTCCTTAATCTCTGCAATTTTCTGAGGGGGGATGATGATGTTGCAACCCTGTGCAGCACCACGCACCACACGCACAACTGCCAATCCATTGCTCAAGCTCTTGCGCAAACGCTCGTAGTGCTTCAGCATTTTTTCGTCAATCTTCTTGGTCGCTTTTTCGCGCTCAGCCAAAAGTCTCTTTTCTTCTTCTTCGCTCTCTTTCAGAATGTCTTGCAATTCATTCTTCTTGTTATCCAAATCTTGGTTGCGCTCTTTAATCAAGTTTTCAATTTGACCAATCTCACCTTTTTTGGCTTCGATTTTTTCCTTTGCCTCTTTAATTCGCTTCTCGCAGATCTGAACTTCCAATTCTTGCAATTCTACCTCCTTGGTGATGGCATCGTATTCGCGGTTGTTCTTTACGTTCTTTTGCTGCTCATTGTATTTTTTAATCAGCTTTTCAGCTTCTTTGATTCCTTCCTTATTTTTCTTGATGCCGTCTTCCAAATCCTTCATTTCGGCCTCAAAGCGGCCCAATCTCACCTTGTATCCTTCCATCTCATCCTCTAGGTCCTGAACCTCATCGGGCAGGTCTCCGCGCAGTTTCTTGAGTTCGTCCAGTTTAGAATCGATCGATTGAAGTTTTACTAATGCTTCGAGTTTTTGTGCAACTGTCTGATTTTCCATTACTTATAGGTAGCTTATTGGATTTGTAGTCGTTTTAGAAAAAGTGGTTGCAAAAGTAGTAAATTTTTTGCTTAAAACCTCTGCAAGCAGCTGTTTGGTGAATTGCTCGCTTTCGTAGTGGCCAATGTCGGCAATCACGATTTTGTCTTCAGCGTCAAAAAACTCGTGGTATTTGAAGTCGGCCGAAATAAAAACCTGTGCCCCTGCCGCGATTGCCTGTGGCAGCAAGAAACTGCCCGACCCTCCGCACAACGCCACCCTGCTTATGTTGTTGGTGCCTACTTTAGTGTGCCTTACTACCGATGCGCCCATCTTGGTTTTCAAACTGTTTAAAAACTCAAAAGGTTCAACAGGCTGTGGCAAATCGCCCACCATACCCGATCCTACTTGTTGGTGTTCGTTTTCCAATCGGCTCAAGTAATATGCGACCTCTTCATAAGGGTGCGATCGGAAAAGAGCGCCCAATACAGCCTGCTTGCTTGCCTCCGGCAAGATGAGTTCTACGCGCACCTCGCTCACGCGCTCTAACTCGCCCCGCTTTCCTATGTTCGGGTTGGCTTGTTCATTAGGTAAAAAAGTTCCTTCGCCCAACAGTTGAAAACTGCAATGCGAATAGTTACCAATGTTTCCCGCGCCCGCTTCATGTAGGGCATTTATAACTCCATTTTTATGTTGGGCGGGTACAAACACAGTCAGCTTGAGCAGCACGTTTGATTTCGGAGCCAGTACTTTTGTGTGGGTGAGTCCCAATTGATCTGCAATTCTTTTATTTACACCCCATTCTACATTGTCAAGGTTGGTGTGTATTGCGAAAATCGCGATATCGTTTTTGATTGCTTTGATGATTGTGCGCTCTACATAATTCTGACCAGTAATTCTTTTCAAACCTTTAAAAACAATCGGATGGTGCGCCACCACCAGATTGCAACGGGCGGCCACGGCTTCATCAATGATATTCTCCAAACAATCAAGCGTGACTAGAACCCCGGTAACTGCTGCGTGGGGATTACCTACAATCAAGCCGCTGTTGTCATAATTTTCTTGGTAGGAGCGGGGTGCCAGCGATTCAAGGTAGCTACAGACATCTTTTATGGTGGTCGTTGCCATTGTTTGTTTATTTTTGAACGACTAAAAGTAGCGAAAGATCACATTTGTTTAGATGTCGGTATTAAAACTCATCTTCTGGCCATTTGCAGCGTTATATAATTTGGCGATGCGGCTGCGCAATCACTTGTATGACATTGGGCAGAAGCCTTCTTTTTCATTTGAGTCTGTAGTGATCAGCGTGGGCAATCTCACAGTTGGCGGCACAGGCAAAACACCGATGATCGAGTACTTAGTAAGGCTGCTAAAAGACAAATATAAACTCGCTATTCTCAGCCGCGGTTACGGCCGCCACACCAAAGGGTTTAGACTTGCAACAGAAGCCGATGACGCTACCAGCATTGGTGATGAACCGTATCAGTATTTTTTGAAATTTGGAGAACAAGTGTTAGTGGCCGTTTGTGAAGAGCGGGCGCTCGCTATACCCACTCTGTTGAATGAACCGCAACCACCACAGGTAATCTTGTTAGATGATGCCTTTCAGCATCGCTCGGTGGTGCCGCAGCTTTCAATTTTGCTGACGGAATACCGAAGACCTTTCTTCAACGATTACCTAATGCCATTCGGCCGGCTGCGCGAAGCAAGAGGAGGGGCAGCCCGTGCGGATGCAATTGTGGTAACAAAATGCGAAGGTTCAGTTGAATCGCGCATGGAGATGGATCACAAAATAAAAACCTATGCAGGCGACAAGCCTGTTTTTTTCTCAGGCCTCAACTATCGTCCGGCCGTGCCTTTTCATCACCCCAACGAGTTGGGAAAAAAAGTGATATTGGTAACGGGAATTGCCAATACCAAGGCTTTGGCTGCACACGTGGCAACGCACTTTGAGTTGTTGAAACACTTGCGTTATGTCGATCACCATCAATACACAATCTTTGATATCGAAAGAATTGAAGCGGCCGCCAACCAGTTGCAAGCGGATGTAATCCTGACTACTGAAAAAGACTGGGTAAAACTTAAGTCTTCTGAATTGATGGCGGCCATGAGCAGCAAAAAATGGTTTTATCTACCCATTGAAACTGAATTTATCAATTGTGGTGCAGAATTTGATGCAATGGTAAAACTTTTGGTGGAGAGCCGCCTGCATGAGTTGGAGCGGTCCACGGAAGGGTAAACATTGTTATTTTTGCGCGTGTTTTTTAGGATTTTCACCTTCTTTCTTGTCTTTTACTGCGCGTTTGCCACAGCTTGGGGGCAAAAGAGAGATTCTACGTTGCTGAAACGCAGGGTAGTCAAAACACCTCCTGCCTCCTCTACAGATGAACCGAAGAAGAGAACCACGTCAAAAATTATAAACGATTCGGTAAAGCAAGTGTATGGGCCCACTACTTCCACTTGGATTACCGAAACGGATTTATTTTACAACAAGAAGAATTATCGCCCCCTTGATACGGCCGTCAATAATTTCCATCGGTGGACTTATGTGCAGCGTTATGATAATCGGTTTCAGGACTTGGGTAACATGGGCACTGCGCTCTATCCTATTTTTCCGTCTGCACCGGCTAATATCGGTTTGACACCCGGTTTTACTGCCTACGCACCTTACTACGAAACTATGGAGCCGCGGTATTACGATACAAAATCTCCATTCACGCGCATTTATGTTGTGTGGGGTGGCAGCGGCCGCGCCATGACACACATCGAGTTCAGCCGAAATATTAACCCGCGATGGAACTTCGGGTTTAACTATCGACCGATTTTAGTGGAGAAACAAATTCAGCGGCAGTTTGGCGTGCGCCAAACGATCAGTCACTACTACGATTTTTTTACCACCTACCGATCAAAAAAGGAGCGGTACTTTTTGGCATTCAACTATCGGAGAATAAGACACCAAGTACGCGAAAATGGAGGGGTGTTGTTGGGGATTGATACAACATTTCGTGCATTTTTTGATGCGAATGCAAAACCTTATTGGTCTACAGCCGGCACCGAAGAGTTGCGCCAGGCGTTGCACTTGCATCATCAATATAAGCTGGCTAAGCCCATACAGATTTATCAAACGATGGATTACAATCTGCAAAACAATCTTTTCAAGATTTCACCTACTGATACGGCCACTCGTTATTTTAGAAGGATTCAAATCGATTCTACCCAAAATGATTTGGTTTCATTTCAGACCTTCCAAAATGAGGTGGGTGTAAAAGGTACGGCTGCATTTTTGTTTTATGACTTTTATTACAAACTAAGAACAGTTCGGGCAAATAACGATTTACTTAAAAATTTCGATGAGCGTCATTCTATCAACCGAATAGAAAATTATATTGGCGCGCGTATGGCGTTGAGGTTCGATAGTCTGAACGAACTGAGGGCAAATGCCGAACTGCTGCTAGATGGTAATTATAAATTGGATGGGCAGTTGAATACACGGTGGTTGGATGCCAGCATAATGAGCGTGTTGGCAAAACCAGGGTACATGCAGCAGACCTACAGAGGCATACGCACGTTGTGGCTTAATAATTTTGATAACACCTTCACCAACCAACTTAAGGGAAACATCAAAGTGAAGTGGGGTAGGTTCAATTTTTCACCCGGTCTTAGCTACAGCATCTTCAGCAATTATATCTTCTTCGACAAAAAACCAGATGTGGAGCGGCCGCAGTTTGATATACTTCATCCCAATCAATCCGCAGGCAATCAACAAGTATTTTCTCCCGAAGCCAACCTATCGGTACGTTTCTTTAGAAACTTCCATTTTCGTTCGCATGCCGTTTATACGCAGCTTTGGAAAAATGATGATAATGCCCTTCGGTTGCCAACTTGGTTTGCTCAAGGTCAAATTACCTACGAGAATTTGCTGTTAAAGGGAGCACTTCAAATTCAATTGGGGGTAGATGTATTTTATCGTTCGGCTTACCAAGCGCTGGGGTATGCACCAGATATTCAAACATTTTATAACCAAGATGAGCGTACTTTGGATGACGTGGTGGTGGGCGATATCTTTTTGAACGCCAAGATTAAACGGGGGCGACTTTTTATAAAGTACCACAACTACACCCGACTTTTTATGCCACCCGGTTACATGCTCACGTACGGCTACCCGGCTGTGCCAAACGTAATCGATTTTGGATTTGAGTTACTGTTGTTCGATTAGACAGATGAAAGAAGAAGACAAACACGTGCTTGGGCTTACGTTGCCTACCGATCCTCGGTGGGTGAACATCGCGTCTTTGCAAATGGAAGATATTTTGATCGACCACGCCTATTGCGAGCAAAAAGCCGCATCAACGTGCATTTCTCTGATTATTCAATATCCCGAAAAGGCGAAGTTGGTAGATACACTAACACCGGTAGTAGCGGAAGAATGGAATCATTTTGAGCGCGTACTGTCGGAATTGCGCAAAAGAGGCTTTGCCTTGGGGCCGCAGCGAAAAGATGAGTACGTTGAAAAATTGAATGCGGTCATCAAAAAAGGAGGCAACCGCGAACAGCAGTTAATGGAAAAACTGTTGATGTGCGCTTTGATAGAGGCACGCAGTTGCGAGCGCTTTCGCTTGCTCTCAAAACAACTTGATGACCAACAGCTGCGGGATTTCTATCACGAATTAATGGTGTCAGAAGCTGGCCACTACAAAAACTTTTTGAACTTGGCCAAAGAATACCAGCCTTCGGCTGTAGTTGAAGCCAGATGGCGCGAACTATTGCAACAAGAAGGCGAAATTGTTAGCCAACTAGACGTGCGGGCAGATCGCATGCATTAGATGCTATTTGATCTTAACCCCATCTTTGTATTGGTGTTGACCATCCGTAGCAATACCAGTGTTGTACTGATACGAAAATGAACTTGGATTTACACCTGCTAACACCATCCCTTTAAAGTACACGTGATTTTTATCTTTTGAGTAGTCTTCGTATGGAACCTCAAAAGTGGCTGCGTCAGCGCCTTCAATTTTTTTGTTATTGTAGTAAACGTACTTGCTGTCGCGAATGTGATCGCGATCTAGGTTAACAAAGGAGTTGACATCAAAGTCTGGCAACAAAACACCATCACTTAACAATTTCCCATTTACAATAATTCGCCTTTCATCAATCACAGAAACGGAATCGATTGTAGCGAATGGTAACATGGCAAAATCTGTTTTCCAATTTGATAGTATGATGGCGTTGCCAATTTTGGCATAATTGGCATTAAGTGCCTTGCACTCACCAGATGGTCGCTTTGCTTGTCGTACCAAAACTTTGTTTCTGGAGAGGCCTGTGATACTCTCGGGTTTGATGACGTAAACATAATTTTTGTCAGCCGAAAGTGTCTCGTTAACAATTTCGAAAGAGTGGTAGTCCGTTAAAACTTGCTTGCCAGTGAGGTAAAATGCACGATCATCTTTGTACCAATCACCAGAAAGTTTATTGTTCATCCGAATGGGTTTATAAGAATCAGGATGAGCACCTTCCACCACAAAGATTTTGTCCCCGTAGTCGGGCGCCAGGTAAACTCGCTGCCTGTCTTTCGGGGTTCGAAATGAGTCTATTTCAAAAGTTTGTGCATCTGCCAGTTGTGGCTGACCCCACCAAAACACGGTGGTGTTATCTTTAGCAAAATCCTCTGACAAAACCCGAAATGTTTTCTTATCTGCTTCAAATTCACTGTAGCTGAGTTCAAACCAATTGCCCATCATTGAGTGCACAAACTTGTCTTTCCAAGCATGGCGATAATATGATTTTGATCTTGTGGGATCGATTGGTTCGCCAATGCGATGAAAGAACAAGAAACCCAATGCGAGGATAATGAGAAAGCAAATAAGCAGTAAAACCAGAAATGTTTTCATTATAGTCTAGATAAAAAAATAAGCCATGCACTTGAACAAATTGTTCGCCTGCATGGCTTCTTTTATTGAGTCGTCTTATTTTTTCTTATTGCCGGATTTTTTGATTGCCTTTTTCGTGACCTTCTTAGCCGTCTTCTTCACTGCTTTTTTTACTACTTTTTTTACAATCTTATTAGCAGTTTTCTTAGATGCTTTCTTAGCGGCTTTTTTGGCTACTTTTTTGAGCACTTTTTTCACCACTTTCTTAGCTGTAGGCTTCACTTTCGCAGGCTTCGGTTTGCTACCACCTTGTTTTTTGCCTTTGCCCATGGCATTCAATGCTGAGCCAGCTTTGAACCATTCAATTTGATTGGCATTGTAAGTATGGTTAACGGTGATTCGCTCTTCGGTGCCATTGATGTGGTGGATGACCAACGTAAGCGGTTTATCTGGCGAGAAAGTCGTAAGGCCAACAATATCAAAACGATCGTCTTCCAAAATCTTGTTATAGTCCTCTTTGTTGGCGAATGTTAAAGCCAACATACCCTGTTTCTTCAAATTGGTTTCGTGAATACGGGCAAATGACTTAACCAAAATCGCCCGCACGCCCAAGTGGCGTGGCTCCATGGCTGCATGCTCGCGCGATGAACCTTCACCGTAGTTTTCGTCTCCCACTACAATCGAGCCGATGTTATGCGCTTTATAGTCACGCTGTACCTTCGGCACTTCGTTATATTGGCCAGTTAGGCCATTGCGCACGCTGTTGATTTTTTCATTGAAGAAGTTAGTTGCGCCAATCAACAAATTGTTTGAGATGTTATCGAGGTGGCCGCGGTATTTCAACCACTTGCCCGCCATCGAAATATGGTCAGTGGTACATTTGCCTTTTGCTTTAATCAACAAACGCAAGTTCTTCAAATCAGTGCCTTCCCATGCTTTGAAGGGTTCTAACAATTGCAGACGATCAGAATCTGGATTAACAATTACCGATACTTTGCTGCCATCTTTGGCTGGGGCAATAAAGCCCGGATCTTTTACATCAAAACCTTTTTTGGGCAATTCATCGCCCGCTGGCGGATCGAGTTTTACTTGCTCACCACGCTCATTTGTTAGATAATCGGTTAATGGGTTAAAGCTTAAGTCACCGGCAATGGCCATGGCCGTTACAATTTCTGGCGAACCAACAAACGCAAATGTGTTTGGGTTGCCATCGTTGCGCGACTGAAAGTTGCGGTTAAAGGAGTGCACGATTGTATTTTTCTCTTGCTTGTCTGAACCCGAACGATTCCACATGCCGATGCACGGGCCGCAGGCATTGGCAAACACTTTTGCGCCAATTTTATCAAAGGCAGCTATGAAACCATCTCGCTCAATAGTGTAACGCACTTGCTCTGAACCTGGGGTGATGGTGAACTCAGCCTTCGTTTTCAATCCCTTGGCTGCTACCTGTTTTGCTAGACTGGCCGCCCGCGAGATATCTTCATATGAAGAGTTAGTGCAAGAGCCAATCAACCCTACTTCTACTTTGGTGGGCCAGCCATTCTTGGCTGCCTCTTCCTTCATTTTCGAAATTGGTGTTGCCAAGTCTGGAGTAAACGGTCCATTCAAATGCGGCTCCAAGGTAGACAAATCGATTTCAATGATTTGATCGAAGTATTGCTCAGGGTTGGCGTACACTTCAGGATCGGCCGTCAGGTGTTCTTTGATTTTGTTCGCCATGCGAGCTACCTCTGATCTGCCAGTGGAAATCAGGTAACGCTCCATCGACTCATCGTAACCGAAAGTTGAGGTGGTGGCGCCAATTTCGGCACCCATGTTACAGATGGTGCCCTTGCCGGTGCAACTCATTGATGTCGCGCCTTCACCGAAATATTCTACGATAGCACCTGTTCCACCCTTCACTGTAAGGATGCCGGCCACTTTCAAAATCACATCCTTCGCAGAAGTCCATCCGCTCATCTTGCCTGTCAACTTCACACCAATCAACTTGGGAAACTTCAACTCCCACGCCATACCAGCCATCACATCCACAGCATCTGCACCGCCAACACCGATGGCAACCATGCCCAAGCCACCTGCATTTACCGTGTGCGAGTCAGTACCGATCATCATACCTCCGGGGAAAGCATAGTTTTCAAGCACCACTTGGTGAATGATGCCCGCACCCGGTTTCCAAAATCCGATACCATATTTGTTAGACACTGAAGCCAAGAAATCAAAAACTTCTTTGCTTTCGGTGTTCGCGTTTGTCAAGTCATCTTTTGCACCAGTTTTGGCCACAATCAAGTGATCGCAATGTACCGTAGAAGGCACCGCCACTTTTGGCCTGCCTGCCGACATAAACTGGAGCAGCGCCATTTGCGCAGTGGCATCCTGCATTGCTACGCGGTCGGGGGCAAAGTCTACATATGACTTACCACGACCGAAGTTTTCCAATTTTTGGTCTTTATGAAGATGCGAGTACAATATTTTTTCAGAAAGGGTGAGTGGTTTGCCCACTACTTTTCTAGCCTTTGCAACGCGCGCAGGGATTGCTGCATACAGGGCGCGAATCATGTCTAAATCGAATACCATAGTTTTAAAGGAATTTAGTGTGCCAAACTACGAATTTTTGTTGTTTTCGGCAGCCCGTCCAAGGATTTTTCGGGTATTTGACCAAGGCCCTCTTGGATTTTTACTGCTGCTTTTGGCGATTGGCAGGTTAAAGGCAGTTGATTTCTACCTATTTTTCTGCCTGATCATGAAAATACCCTTTACAAAAACCGATTGGCAAGAGATGGATGGCAAGGTGCTAACAGTGGCTGTTACCAGCATGCTGTGCCTGGTGGCCATCCGCTATGCGGGTTCGTTGGATCGGATGGGTGACGTCAATTGGTTTTTTCCGACAGCACCTTATTTGTTCCGGCACCAAGCGTGGTGGGCATCGGTAAGTGTATTTTTCTATCTGGCGGTGCCGTGGGCAGTGGTGAGGTTGGGCTTTAAACAAAAGACCAGCGACTTCGGATTGTCAAAAAATGTATTCAGCAACATGGCTATTTACCTACTTGCATTGATGTTGATAATGCCATTGGTGATCTTGGTTTCTTATCAAAGTGGCTTTCAAGTCACCTATCCATTTTTTGTGCCTGTCGATCGGCAAGACATGCGTCTTTTTTTTCTATGGGAAGCCTTTTACTTACTTCAGTTTTTTGGATTGGAGTTTTTCTTCCGCGGTTTTTTAGTGCATGGTACCAAGCACAAACTTGGGAGCTATTCTGTTTTGTTGATGACGATTCCTTATTGCATGATTCACTTTAGCAAGCCGCTTCCCGAATGCATCGGATCAATCGGTGCAGGCTTATTTTTAGGGCTGATGAGCTACAAAACGGGATCAATTTGGATGGGCGCCTTTTTGCATATGATCGTGGCCGTTAGCATGGATGTACTCAGCCTTTGGCATCGAGGCTACTTTTGAGTCAACTTTTCCTACCGTTCGTCAAGTAAAGAATCACACGGCATCATTTCAATTGCAATAGTCGCCTCATTACCCGACCTTGCCGCCTTCAACATAAATTACCATGAAATTGAAAGCTATTCACTTTGCCGCCCTATTCGTTTTTTTGTTTTGCTGCAACAGCGCGCCAAAGGAAAACAATACGAACACAGAATCTGAAACGGATACCTCCGTGCCTGCGTTGTCAGATGCGAGTGCCAAACTGCCGTTGAATCTTATTCAACTTCCTGCAGGTTTTTCTATTTCAGTGTA
The DNA here is from genome assembly GCA_018267275.1 of Bacteroidota bacterium. Classification (GTDB taxonomy): domain Bacteria; phylum Bacteroidota; class Bacteroidia; order Cytophagales; family Cyclobacteriaceae; genus ELB16-189. The sequence continues at coordinate 381,043 of JAFDYV010000007.1, forward strand.
TGCCGAGGTAGAAGATGCACGCAGCATGGCACTTTCGCCATCAGGCATTCTGTATGTGGGTAACCGCAGTGAGGATAAAGTGTATGCTTTGAAAGATACCGATGGCGATTACAAGGCCGATAAGAAATGGGTGTTGGCCAGTGGCTTGAATATGCCCAACGGGGTGGCGTTTAAAGATGGAGATCTATACGTGGCAGAAGTGAATAGAATTCACAGATTTCCTAAGATCGAATCAAACTTGAATAAGCCTACCTCTCAAATTGTTTACGATAAATTTCCAACAGAAAAACATCACGGATGGAAATACATTGCCTTTGGCCCCGATGGCAAACTATATGTGCCGGTGGGTGCGCCCTGCAACATCTGTGAATCGGCAGATCCGATATTCGCGTCCATCACACGCATGAATGCTGATGGAACTGGCTTGGAAGTATTTGCCCATGGGGTGCGCAACACGGTGGGTTTCACGTGGCATCCTGAAACAAAAAACATTTGGTTTACCGACAATGGCCGAGACATGATGGGTGATGATGTGCCCCCCTGCGAATTGAACACAGCAACCAAGATGGGCCAACATTTTGGATATCCCTATTGCCATGGCGGAACGATCAAAGACCCTGAATTTGGAAACAAGAAACCATGCAGCGAGTTTGTGCGGCCCGCACAGAATTTAGGTGCGCACGTAGCACCCCTCGGCTTGAAGTTTTATACTGGCAACATGTTCCCGGCAGAGTATAAAAACCAAATCATCTTGGCTGAGCACGGTTCGTGGAATCGCACCAAGAAGAATGGTTACCAATTAAGCTTGGTAAAGGTAGATGTCTCCGGCAAGGCCACCAGCTACACCGCTTTTGCAACTGGCTGGAAAGACGATGCGAAACAGACCAACTGGGGCCGCCCGGTCGATGTGCTGGTGATGCCTGATGGGTCTATGTTAGTGAGCGATGATGGTGCAGGGGTGATTTATCGGATTACGTACAAGTCATAAGGTATTTGCAGCTATTCCTTCAAATTCTCCACCGGCTTCACAAAAGTTGCCCGTATGGTTTGGCTGCCTATGGTGATGATACCAAACAATATCAGAGCCGCAACACCTATGAGTATTACCGTTAAATCGATGGTAGTATGGTAAGCAATTAATTGCAGCCAAAGGTTGTTTGCAAAGTATGCCAACGGCACACCGATGACTACCGCCAGCGCAAGAATAACGACAAACCCTTTTGATAGCAACAGCACCAGTGCGCCACTGCTCGAACCAAGCACTTTACGAATGGAAATTTCTTTGATTCGCGTTTCAGTGGTGTAAGTGGCCATGCCCAGCAAGCCCAAACAAGAAATCAAAATCGCTAAAAAAGCAATTACACCCAGCACCTTAACAATGTCGCCAAAGACGATTTCATAAAACTGTTTCACCTCTGATTCCACTTCCTTGTAGTCGACTTTCACACCGGGGTTCACCGCTGCCCAGGCTCGCTCCACCGTTTTGGCTGCCTGCTCAAACGTGCCGGCATACCGCACTTGTACTAGATTTAGTCGATCGGCATCGTACATCAATGCCAATGGATCAAGCGTGTGGGTTAAATCGCGGTGGTTGTAGTCGGCCACCACGCCAATAATTGTTTTGCGCGAAGAATCTGCCTCAAATATCAACTCTTCGCCAACGGCATCCAGTGCAGTGCCGAACTGCATTTTCTTTACAGCTGCTTCATTAATCACAATTAAGTTCTTGTTCGATTCGCCTGCTCCACTGTCAAAGAACTTGCCGGCTTTCAGTTTGAGATCCATGTTGTTGATGTAATCTTCATCAACAAAGAAATAGCCGAAGCTCGTCCACGCATGCTCTTGCAGCGAGCGTTTGAAACCATTGCCATAAGAAGTGCCGGCTGCAGGTATGTGCGAGGCCCCCGAAACGGATATGATGTTGTTGTATTTGGTCAATTCATTTTTGAATGTTTCTCGCGAGGTGCCGTTGAGCCTCACTAAAATATTGTTGTCCATGTTGAACCCGTGACTTTGGTGAACGAATAAGTTCAGCTGATTGTACATCACAATGACAGTGATGATAAAAAACAACGAGAGCGAAAACTGCGATACCAGTAGCACTTTGCGCATGCCCATGCGCGAGAAAAGTTTTATGCCATTGAGGTTCTTAAGCACCTTCACCGGCTGAAAACCCGAAAGTACCACCGCAGGAAAAAGTCCAGCGAGTACGCCAACCACTGTGGCAAAAACGATAAAGATGGCGTAAACTATGTAATTGGTTTGCAGATCCCATCGGAAAATGCGTGCGAAATTTAGTTGCAAGATTAAAGGCTTGATTGCGATCAGTAAAACCAGCGCTATGGCTAGTGCCACCATCGCAACTAAAATGGATTCGGTCAAAAACTGTGAGAATATTTGCCAGCGAGCTGCACCGGTAACTTTTCGCACGCCAATCTCTCGTGCACGCGTAAGAGAGCGTGCGATTGACAAGTTGGTGAAGTTAAAACACGAAGTAAGCAGTATCACGGCTGCCAACCCACTTAAAAAGTACACAAACACCAACGGCAGTCCCGGCCCAATTGGGTTATTGAACATGCCGAGCGTAATACCCAGTAGCGGTTGGAGTTTGAACTTGGCTTTGTATAAGCCAGGGTTGTTGATTTTTGCAATGTGCTGTTGATAAATCTGGTCGAGATGTCGTTGAATATCAGCAGTTGATTTTCCCTGTTCAAGAAGAATGTACGTCCAGCCGTTCCAAATGTTGGTCCAGCTTTCCATGTCATCTTTGTATTCTTTCTCGTTCAATATGCTTTTTTCAGACGACATACTGGCCAGCCCTTCAAAGACAATGTGTGATTTATTAGGTGTGTCTTTCAATACACCCGTAACGGTATAAGTGTGTTTGCGCCCAACTTTTATGGTAAGGCCAACCGGATTTTCTTCCTTGAACAGTTTCTTTGCGGCCTTGTGAGTAAGCACCACGCTAAAGGGTTCTTTGAGTGCAGTAGTCGAGTTGCCATACAAAAATTCATATTGAAACAAGTCGAATACTTCGGGATCAGCAAAAAATCCTGTCAGCGGAATGTTCACATCTTGCCCTTCAAACTCAAGCCAATTGTTGCCAAACCCACGCTTAATGCGCACCACTTTTTCAATGCCTGTATAGGCTTCTTCCAATTCTTGTCGCAGCCGCATGGTTGAGGCTGCGTTTTCTTGCTGGTCTATCGTTCTACCTTGATCATCTACCCCGATGGTGTTGATGCGGTAAATTCGTGCAGCATTGGTGTTGTACCGGTCGTAGCTTAATTGATCTGCCACTAGCATGATGATGCCCATGCAAATAGACATGGCTACAGCCAAGCCAATGATGTTGATGGAGGAGAAAAACCTGTGGCGCCATAAACTGCGTATGGCTGTTTTGAGGTAGTTGAAAAGCATACGTTTCGAAATATTCGTTTAGTTGTGGCTCCGCTTACAATTTTCAGGCGCAATTGCAGAACCTTAAAAATTGGCCTGAAAACCAAAGTGAGGGAGGGCTAGGTGTATAATTTTGAACACATAGAGCAGCAAAAACGTACATTCGCTGCAGGCTCATTATCGGTGCAAAACCGTATTTGCAAAAAATGCCCATCAAAACCTTTTATGTAGTTTGCCATACATTTTTTACTTTAGCCCGCTCAAAATTTATCAACCTATGCGATACGCTCTACCAATCGTTTTGTTTATTTCTTTGGCTTCGAGTTTCAATGCCACGGCCAACGAAGTGGCACCCATTGCCAATGGATACCATGTGGTGGTGGCTACCTTTAGCGCCAAACAAGAAAAAGAAGCACGCCAATATTCTGAAGCACTTAATAAAAAAGGTTTTGCTTCCGGCTATGGATTGGAGAAAGGAAAAGGATTTATTTATGTGTTTCTTCAAAGTTTTGAATTTAACCAATATAGTGATGCCATTAAAGCCATGACTGAGGCGAGGAAGAAAACAGAGTTTGCCACGGCTTGGGTAGTGAAAATAAAGGACGGGCGTGAAATAAAAGAAGGAGAACCTGTTGAGAGTAAGCAGCCAGAGCCCGTTAAAGAGGCAGTACCTGAGATCGTTACGGAATACATCCCCAATCCGCCTGCTGATCCAATTCCAAATCCTCAACACTTGGGCAATACGCCAATTTTTTTGAGTGTGTACCGCACCCGTGATAACAAGAATGTAGACGCAGACATCAATGTCTACGATCCCGATAACGGTAAACTGTTGGCCACTCTCAAAAGTAACCGTTATATGAATGTGTCAAATCCCAAAACAAAATCAGGGCGTATCCAATTGGTTGCCTCAGCCTTTGGCTACTCTGATTCCAAGTTAGAGGTGGATTATTTGAACACCGAGAAAGATACTGTGAAGCAAAACGTAGTCTACTTTGGAAGTTACTTCCAGTTCAAATTCCCTATGGAAAAAATGAAGATGGGAGAGCAGGTGGTATTTTCAAAGATCACTTTCTTCAATGATGCTGCAATTATTACCCCAGGCAGCAAACCTCAATTGATGGCGCTACTTGAGATGATGGAAGAAAACCCCTCGATGCGCATCCGGATCAACGGACATACAAATGGCAACGACCGTGGCAAAATTATCTACGTGGGTCCGAGCAAGAATTTCTTTGCCTTATCGGCCGACCGCGTGGAGAAGAATGGCTCATCGAAAGAATTGTCAACAGCGCGAGCGCAGGTGATAAAAGACTGGTTGGTAGCGCAGGGCATTGCTGCCGATCGTGTGGAGGCCAACGGTTTTGGCGGCTCAAAACCACTTTTTGACAAAGACAGTCCCAATGCCCGCAAAAATGCGCGGGTGGAGTTGGAAGTCTTGAATTAATTGATTGAGTTCTCTATTGGCAGCTGTTAAGCTGGTTGATAAACTCTTCAATTTTATCCCAGGAAGGCTGACCCAAACCGGCACAAGGGAGAGCCAGTCTTTGGAGTTCTTCTTTAAAATTGTCTTTGTTTACAGCGGTGACATTTTTTAGACGAGTGTCAACGATCAAATATTCTTTTTTGTTGATTTCGATGCCGCCCAATATCTCGGTAACAATACTACTTGCGTTGCTCGCATTTTCCATCGCTTCATTGACGCTCTGCCCGTTTAAAAGACCGCTGGCGAAAGCCTCGCTAGTTGTATGAGTGATGATCGTGTCAGTAATATGATTTTTGATTGCAGTAAAGAACTCATTTTTCGTTTTTGAGTAGGGATTTCGGCTCAAACGAAAACGGCCGTCCGCGATCCGCAGCACGTAGCCATCTGCATAGCCGTCCCATACTTGTAATGTTCCATTTATCTCTTGCCCAAACTGGACAAGTCTACCGCCCGTGAAAGTTGATGCTACCGAAGATCCGGAAGGAAGAAATGCGATATTGTAGATAAAAAAATCATAGTCGCCAAAGTCTCGTAATTGCGCAACCTTTCCTACTAGTTTGTCACCCGTGGGCAATACGATGTATCCTGGCTGAAAATTCTTTTCTGGGTTTTTGAAATTGTTTGCGTACTGCCTTTCATTGATAATAGGATCCAGTTCAATGGCTGCAATCTCTTCAGCTAAAATTTCTCGTTTCTCTTCACCTGTATTTACTTTCACACGGCTAAAAACATCTTTCTTTTTGAACAGAGTAACTTTTCCTTGTATGAAGCTCCCATCTTTTAACCTCACTGTGCCTTTGTGGGCCATACTAGAAGTTGTATTCCCTGACATATTTGGATAGGCAATTGAATTGACATCTACGGGCGTAACAGAACGCAAAGTGATTTTTTGTGCCTGAATATTGGCAATCGACAAAGCAAAAATTAATGACAGTAGAATTTTCACGGGTGAATGTTTGGTGTTGAACTTAAAGGTAGTTCAAAAAAAGACAAAGTGCGCCAATCACGCAGATGCCAGCACCCAACTGATTGTAAAGTCTAAAAATCCTCCGCGATTTCTTCTATCTTTTTGCCTTTGTCGACATACATGAGTTTAATGACCGGTACGGACCGATAGGTAAGCGCCAGGTGCTTGTTATGTCCTTTAAAGATAAGACTTAGGGTATCGGGGGCGGTCCAGTAGTATGTTTCCATGCGTATGCTGTAGGTTGCTTTACCGTACGATTTTTCTAAGCCACGCATAATTTGAGGGTCTTTGTCGGTGTGCACAATAATCTCGTAGATCAAGCCCTTGTATGTTTTGAGTTCAATTCTTTTTACCGGCACACTGCCAACCTTGGCGTACTCGGGGTGTTCTACTTCGTAAATTTTTGCGGGAAATTCCTTATGTGCTACAATATCTTTTTTAAACACTGCTCCTTTTACACTGTCTACGAGCATTCCCAATTTTATGTCTTTAAAGCCATTTCGTTTTGCAAGTTCGCTTTGTGCGAACAAAAGGTGACCGAAAAAGAGGAGGGTGAGCGTGAAAATCAATTTCATGGTTTAGGTTCTAAAAATTGAATCGGGAATGAGACTTTGGTTTTATCCCACAGCAGTGAGACGGTGGCGGTGTCGGTTTTTTGGTCAATGACTATCGTAAAAGGCTCGTATACAATATCAGTAAGTTTTTGTACAGGCACATCAAACCGCAATACATCTTGCTTTGTGTTGTAGTTGTACGAACCCCACATTCCCACATCCGCATTGATGATAATCGTCCACTTTTCTGCTTGAGGTATTGAATACAACGAGTAAGTGCCACTTTTTAATGGCTGCCCGTTGATGCTGATGTCTCTGCTGATCGTTATTTCTGTAGCTTCATTGGCACCGGTGCGCCACACTTCTCCGAAAGGCACCGTCTTCCCAAAAATTTCGCGTCCCCGCTTGTGTGGTTGGCTATAAACAATCTTTAGGTATGTGTCTTTGTAACGCGCGGTAGCAATTGCCAAGGGGCTTGGTCGGGGTTGCACTGCCAATTGAGCCTGTAGGTTGGTGCTGCAGGTTGCTATCGCTGAAAGCAGGAGCAAAACGTAAATGCCGGTTTTCATTTTGTATCGAAAGATAATAATTTGGAGGCAATTGGTATTTTTACTGCATGAGCAATCGCCCCGCCTTTGATGATATATATATGGAGTTGGCAGTAAACCTGGCCAAGCGTAGCCACTGCATCAAACGGCATGTGGGGGCGGTACTTACTAAAGATACGCGAATCATTTCAATTGGATACAATGGCCCACCCTCAGGGACTCACAATTGCGATGAAGAATGGCCAGAGGTTGGATGCCCGCGTGATTCAAAGGGTGGCTGCTCTTTGGCGATACATGCCGAACAAAACGCCATTTTGTATGCAGTGAAGAACAAGACCTCAGTAGAAGGGGCAACATTATACGTAACGCTTTCGCCCTGTTTGGCTTGTTCGCGCATTATCTATAGCATGGGTATCAATAAAGTGATTTACTTAAAGTCATATGCCGAGTTCAAAGGTTTACCTTCAGACGAGGGCGTAGAGTTTTTGAATAAATTTGGTGTGACGTGCGAGCGCTACCAAGGTGTGCTCGAAAATGTGACCCACATGATATAGTGGTGAATCTGCGAAAAAATAAAAAAAGGCCAGAGTGGCCTTTTTTTATTGTGTTGACATTGGCTGTGGTCGATTACCCCTTGATCGCTTTCTCGATATCGGAGATCAATTTGGCTGTAACGCCTTTCACCTTGTTGTTTTTTGCCTCGGTGAACACCGCCACCGACTTTTGGGCGGTCTGGTAAAGGCCCACAGGATTTTTGTCGTAACTGTAACTACCCAAGCACCACTCGATTTCTGATTGAAGCTCAGGGGCAAGATTTGTTACTTTTAGTTTTTCTAAAATGTCTTTTGAAACTTTTTCAATATTAACTGGCTTGGCTGCTTTGGGGGCAGCTGCCTTTTTAGGCGCTGGTTTCTCAGCAACAGTTTTCACAGTCTTTGCCATAGGTTTGATTTGTTTAATGATGCAAAGTTAGGTTGGAGTGAATTGGCTAAACAAGCAGATGCACGTGTTTATTTACGCAACCGTTATCTGAATTTTTGTTTTCGCAAACGAATAGAAGTTCAAAAAAACCAGTTTTCTCGAGGGAAAATGCTGCTTCATTGGATAATGCGATAAGTGTTGCGTGCGTTGTTACGAAAACGTGAGCACAAAAAAAAAGAGCAGTGATCCTAGATCACTGCTCTCCGAGAGTATCAAGCGTTGCTTGATTACTTCTTCTTCTTAGCAGCCTTCTTTGCTTTCTTAGCTGCTTTCTTAGCGGGTTTTTTTGCCATAGCGTTTTAATATTTTAGTTTAAAACTTACGAAATGTATAACAATTATTTAATCTGAAAAAATATTTTGCAAAATATTTTCTTATGACTCAAGAATTTCATGTTGATGATTTTCTTTTTCGATGTCATAACTACACCATTTTTCATCACGCAATGATGTTCACCTCAGGTGTAAGTATGATGCCAAATTTTTCTTTCACACTTTCAATTATACTACATGCAAGAGAAAAAATTTCTTCTCCTTTTGCATTACCATAGTTGACCAACACCAATGCTTGCTGCGCATGCACGCCTACTTCACCAAACTTTTTTCCTTTCCATCCGCATTGCTCAATCAACCAACCAGCAGGAACTTTAACTTCTTGATTCACAGAAGGATAATTTGGAATAGTTGGATTGTTTTTTTGCAGCGATTGATAGTGATCAAGCATGATAGAAGGGTTCTTAAAGAAACTTCCGGCATTGCCGATGACTGAAGGGTCGGGTAGTTTGCTTCTGCGTATCGAGATGACAGCATCACTCACTGCTTGGATGGTAGGTATTGACACATTCATCTGCCTCAACGTGTCGGCAATAGCACCATACTGCGTATTGATGCGATGATTTTTTTTGGTGAGAGTTAAAGTAACACTTGAAATAAAAAATTTTTCCTTCCACTCATGCTTGAAGACGCTTTCGCGGTAGCCGAACTTGCATTGTTGGTTGCTGAACACGTGCTCGTCACCGCTCAAAAGGTCGATGCATTGTACCGTGTCAATCACATCTTTCACTTCAACTCCGTATGCTCCGATGTTTTGAATGGGCGCAGCACCTGTTGAGCCTGGTATCAACGATAAATTTTCGATACCGCCCCAGTTGTTTTTTACGCAGTGCATTACCAAATGGTGCCAAACTTCTCCACTCGCCACTTGAATGGTTACATGTTCATCACTTTCGCGCACCAAGTGAATTCCTTTGAGGTTGCATTGCACTACCAAACCGTCAAAGTCTTTGCAGAATAGCACATTGCTGCCACCTCCCAACAGTAGGCGCTTGTGAGTTTTGTAGATCACGCTCTGTTGAAGTTCTATCAATTCATCAACAGATGAAATCGAACAGAAATACCTTGCGCTCGCGGCAATGCCGAATGTATTGAGCGGCTTCAGGTTTTTGTTTTCCTCAATGTTGATCATAAAACCCAAGCAAGGAAACAAAAAGAGGGGAGAAAAGCTATTCGTTGGTTAATCGTTGGTGGTTGTTTGTTATTTGCGTCCGGCCGTGAGCAACCAACAACGAATAACCAAATGCTATTGGAAGGATTTCGACAACTCTTCTTTAGAAATCTTAAAGAGGCAAATTCGCGGAAAGCGACCTGCAATAAATGTGGTTCCGCATACCGCCAAGCCGCCATCGCTGGTGGTGGTGAAGGCCGCAATCTCAAACGGATTAGAGAATCCGAGGTATCGGCTGCCTATAAACTTTCCATCTGCTTTGTTGTAACCGTACAAGCCAATTTGTTTGCCTCTTGTGTTGCTGCCATAAAGAATGCAATCTTTGCCGTTAATAGTCGCGGTCAACATCTTAACTGTGGCGTTCGGTGCTAACTCCAACAGGTTGTTCCCTTCTAAATCAACACTCGAGGTAATGCCTGTGCCCGTCAGCGTAATGTTGGGCATCAGATAATTGTCGCCATAACTGAAACGTGCTCCTGCATATCGATTTCCGTCCAAAGGCATCACGCAACTGAATCCGCCATCATCTTGGTTGCCCTGCACCACGCCTTGTGGGTTGTTGGCCGTCAGATTGGTGAACACCAGAGAAAAGGTGTAATTGTAAAATCCGCTGAAAAAATATTGTCCGGAAAGCGTTTTCCCAACTTGAAATGGAAACTGTCGGCCAGTACGTAAGAAGTGCTCTACAATGGGTTTCTCCACTCCATCGCCAGCGCCCACACTAAAACCTTTTGAGTTAATGCTGTTGCCACTTGGTGAAACCAGCGTTACCACACTTTGCTTACTAAAGTCGTCATATCTCAGCAATACAAAATTGCCGTTGTCATTGTATGCAGCGGCTGGGTACGATCCGCCAACCAGCGTGGTTTTGTTGATAGTGCCTGATGGATCTACTTCCGATAGTTGAGTTTGAATATTTTTTGGTTCCATACTGAAGAAATAGTATTTGCTATTCACTTCGAGCAGCGGCCCGATGGGATTGACAATATCCGTGGCGACTTCTTTCTCCAACACAATTGCGCCCAGGTTATCAGTTTTTAACAGGTATGTGCCCGAATAGTACTGAGCATTTGGGCTAGTGGGGTCGGCAATCCTGCGCCCACCCAAAATCAAGTAGCCACCATCGGGCGTTTGCTTGATGTCGATAGGGAAGTACGAGGCGCTGAACTTATTGTTATCATAGATGCGAACAAAGTTGGCTTTGTCAATGTCCGGGCTCGACTCATTTGCGCACGAACTACAAATGACAAGTGCTAAAGCTATATAAGTTAGGTTTTTCATCTTCGGGTTGTGTAAAAGTGTTGGGGCGATCAATTCGATTTGAAATCGTTGCTCAAGAAACGCAGCGGGAAAAGCACTCCAGCCGTGATCACAATGTTGTTTAGTTTCAGATCGTCTTGGGCATCGCCAATACCCGAAAGGCGATCGTTGGCAAACCGATTCTTAGTATTTACGATATTACTCATGCCCATGCGATAGGTGGCATCCAATATCCAACGCACGTTGCCGGTTTGATAAGTTACTCCAAAACCTCCAATCAATCCCCAATTGTTGGTGAACAAGTCTTTGGTACCCACAATCACGGGTTCGGTGCTCAGTTGGTTAGTACCACCAGATGCAATGTCAGTTCCGCTCACCTGCACCGTTTTCACTGCATTGATTAACATAGAATAATAAATGCCCACTTGCACGAATGGGCGCAGGCGGTCTCCGTACACATCATATTTAATTAAGAATGGAATTTCAGCAAACTCAATCTTCTGTTCTTGGCTAAAGTTTTGGGTCAGACTTTCATTGTTATTGGTAGTACTGAACCATCGCAGTTGATTGGAATAGGTGAAGTGCGAGCTGCGGTAAGTAGGTTGCAGGCTAAAAGAAAAGCCTTTATAAGAAAAGCTGGCTTCCACACTGGTAACAATGCCAAAAACATTGAACGCATCGTAAGTTTTGTCTATTTGATTGGAGCCGTAGTTGGTAGGCGTTAAAATGGTGTATCGCTTCATTACATCTGCTTGCGATAGGTTGGTGCCCGCTTTAAATCCAAGCCACCATTGCTTGTCTAAGAACTGATTTTGACCATTTGGTTTGGTCGAATTGAATTTGGGAGCTTTTCGTTTCGGTTGCCCCAAGCACGCACTTGCAATAGCCAGAAACATGAGCGGCAAGTAAAGTTTTTTCATAGGTGGTTGGTAGGTTATTTTGTTACGATCAGTTTCTTACTTTCATTTACAAAACCGGTTTTCAATTGGTATAAATAAAATCCGGGTGGCACATCGCTTAGTTCAATCTTCACTGAATGTTCGCCTTCGGTTTTTTCTTCGCTGATCACCGTCTTAAGTTGCTTGCCGCTGTTGTCCAACAAGTTAATAGTTACGTGGCTGGTGTTGTTGATTCTAAATCTGATAGTCGTACTTTCTTTGGCTGGATTGGGGAAACAATCCAGCAGGCCAAACCGTTCGGCTACAAAATTCTCTTGCACACCCGAGATGACTTGCTCTGCTAACACAATGTTTTCATAATTGCCGGTACCCTCTTCTTTCGGTCCCGACAAAAAGTTTTTGAAAAAGATGTCGTTGTTGATTTTGTTTTCATCGACCAACATCCAATCGCGGAGCAAACTCGCATACACTTGTCGGTAATCGTACTGCATGTCTACGTTGTCCTGGGTCAAGTCTGGGACTTTGCCTGTAACACCGGGTTTAACACCTTTTCCGAAAATGTACACGGGGCCACCTGTGCCGTGGTCCGTGCCATAGCTCCCGTTCGAGTGCACTCTTCTTCCAAACTCCGATGTAGTCACCGTCAGCACGCGATCTTCAATACCACGCAAACGCAAGTCGTTTTGAAATGCCTGCATGGCAGATGAAATATGATACATCAACGCGGCATGGCCACCCATGGTGGGGTCGTAACTTTCAACTTGCTCTGCATGTGTGTCAAATCCTCCGATCTTCACCAAAAATACTTTTGTCTTTACGCCCTTGCCAGCCCCGCCACCATCTAATAAGCGCGCCACCAATTGTAGTTGTGAACTCAGGGGGTTATTCAAGCTACCGGTTGGCGCATTGAATGGATATCGTTCCGGATACGTAACTGCAGTTGCGGATGCGGCCTTGTAAACATCATATAATCTTTGTGCATAGTCTTTCGACTTCTCTTCTAAGCCTAAAATCCAGCTGAGCTCTTTTCCGTAAGGGGAGTTGAGCAACGCTGCTGGGGGATAACCTCGTGGGTCCACGCCCTGGTCTTGAAATCCCTTAAGACCTTGTACCAAATCTGCAAACCCTTTGGGGTCATTGATAGAAATTGAAGTGGGTATGTTACCATCTTGGTGAAAAATGAGCGATACATCACTGCCCATCTCAATGGCCAATGGGTCAAGCATGTCTGCGTTTGGAAATTCAGCCGGATAAGTTTTAGGGGCAAACTCTTGCTGTAGGTATCGGCCTACCCAGCCGCTTGAAAAATAATCATCAAAACTTCCGCCCATGAAAGAAATATCTCGGCCACGGAAGTGAGAGCCGTTGTTATTTTTGTAAGATACACCCTGCACAACTGCCATGCGGCCACGGTCATACAAATCCTTCATACCGCCCATGTCGGGATGAAGGCCCACCTGCGCATCTGGCGGCAGCGTGCTATCGAGTTTAATCATTTTGCGCGCGCTGTTCTTGAGCGGAATAGCAATGTTGGGTCTGCGGCTGTAGTATAAATCATAGTCAGTCACTGGTATAATTGCGTTGAGTCCGTCATTACCGCCATGCATTTGTAAGATTACCAACACCCGATCGTTGGTACTTTGGCTCGCCATCCTCGTAAGTGAATTTTCAGCCATTACTTTCAGCGGAATGCCGCCCAACGTGATGGGCACGGCTGCCATCGATAAACTTTTTATAAAATCTCTGCGCTTCATTTCATTTCTAGTAAAGTTGGTATTCGGGTGACTGCAGCATGGCATTGAACAGGTTGGTCAATTGGTTTTTCACCGTGTCCGGATCTAAATTGTTATTCCATCGGTTCGTCCACGCGGCTTCAGGGTTAGGATCGATGATGCCCAAAAACGTATTGAGAAAGTAGTTTATTCTAGCGGCTGTCAAGCCCGAATTGGTATCTGCACCCGTAGTGAAAGTCAGATTTTCATTGAGAGGCAAAAGGTATTTCGCCAACTCAATGATCAATTGTCTTGCATTTGAGGCAATCGCGTTGCTAAAATTGTTGCGTACAAACGCCACGGGGTCAAACCCTAATGCGCCAGGCATTTGGTTGCCTACAAGTTGTGCAATAAAATTGTATCGTTGTGTCAGGTAGTTGGTGGAAATCCAGCTGCGGTGGTAGATCGGGAATTGGTGATAGGCATCGTGGCCGGCAACGTCAAAAGGATTGTAGAAATCCATGCCCATCAATTGCATTTCGCGTAACAAATCTCCCGTTTTTGAATAAAAGTTGGCTGCATCTGTTGTGTAATTCGGCAGTTGAATTTCAAACAACCGCAGTGTACCTATTACTAAATCCAACGGAGATTTAATGATGCCGCCAAAGTTGTCGTCACCTACGCCACCAGCCGCATCATAAAAATGCTGGCTCTGGAAAAGGTCTTCCAGTACCGGCTGTAGTTTAAACCCATTATTGGTAAACGTGTCTGCCATTTTTGCGATAATGTCGTCATCCAAGGTTTGATCAATGGTGTGGTAGACATAATATCGGTATATTCTGCGGCATATATTCCTGGCCGTTTCTGGCTGTAAGTAAATGTGGTCAATGTATTGACTAATCTCATCCAAAGCACTCGCTTCGGTAGCGTTTCCACCCTGCAGCAGCAGCGGGTTGGCTTGGATTACTTTATTGCCCATTCGGGCGCTCAGTGTTTTTATGCTATTGTCATGAGCAGAGGCATTGGTGGTACTGCCCCGCACTTTGCCGCGCGGTAACAACGTGTCGGGGTCAATGTTGGCATAGGTTTCGTCCACCTCCCAACCTGAAAGTATTTTGGCGCCTTCTTGAACATCTTTTTCGGTATACACGAAGTAGTCGCCTATTCCAGTGCTAGGTTTTGGTTGACCCTCCAGGCCGCGGCCAATGCTAAAAAGTTCTAGCAGCTCGCGCGAGTAATTTTCTTGCGGATTGCCATTAACGTTTAAGTAGCCATCCAATACCTTAAGCATTGCGTTGTCAACACTCACCTTTTTTGTCAACTCCTTAAAATTTACTTTGGGCCCTGCGGCTTTGTCAAATGCAAATTGCCTGAACAGTTGATTTTGAAAGTAGATCATGCGGCTGTTATCTACTTTACTGATAATAGTGGTAAGCACCGTATGGATGAAAAACACCATCTTTTCGCGCACTGTGTAGGAAAGCCCTTGGCCTTGCCCCAGCATTTGCGCCATGAACCAGCCTTTGAAAAAATCCTGAAGTTCAAGTTCACCGCTGTTGGCATCGGAAGTGCCAGAAATAAACCACTCTTGGTTTGTTTCAGGGTCGATGGGCAGCACAGGGGCGGGCAATGGTTGTAAGAAAAGTTGCGCTACCGCTTGCGGAGCAGTATAATTGGCGAAAGTATCGATTAGAGCCTTGGTAGGCCCACAAGAGGCGCGGTGCAAAAGGTGCGCGGCACGCTTGGGGCCGAGTGTTCCTGAAAATGCTGGAAGTGCCATCCTAAAAAATTATTCGCTAAAGTTAATCCCATCCTTTTGTTTCTGCATGCAGATTGTCAGATAAGCAGCATTTTTTGCCGTTCTGTAACATTATTTTTCTTTGGTAAAGATTTACGCAATTTTGTCTAACCTTGGCTATTATAACTGAGAAAGTATCTGGGCTTAACTTTGCCGTAACATGAAATTGATTGAATGCCCCCGCGATGCCATGCAAGGCATACAAACCTTTATCTCTACAGAAAAGAAGGTACACTATATTAATAAGCTATTGGAGGTAGGATTCGACACCCTCGATTTCGGAAGTTTTGTATCGCCCAAAGCCATTCCGCAACTGCGGGATACTGCCGAGGTATTGTCAAATTTGAAATTGACTGGCACGAAGTTGTTGGCCATTGTAGCTAATACGCGCGGGGCCGAAGAGGCTAGCGCACATGCTTCGATTTCTTACCTGGGTTTCCCACTGTCGATATCCGAGACCTTCCAACAACGAAACACAAACAAGTCGATAGCTGAGGCACTCAGTACACTTGACGAGATTCAACAAATTTGCGCACGCGACAACAAAACATTGGTAACCTATATCAGCATGGGGTTTGGTAATCCATATGGCGATCCCTACTCGATCGATCACGTATTGAACATGACAGACGTATTGGCCACGATGGGCATTACAATAATTTCGCTAGCCGATACAATTGGTGTGTCGCAACCAAGTCAAATTAAAACCTTGTATTCAACTGCAGTTGAGAAATTTCCATCGATAGAATTCGGAGCACATCTGCACTCGTCTCCGCAAAAAGCATTAGAGAAAATTGATGCCGCATTTGAAGCTGGATGCCAGCGTTTTGATGGTGCGATAAAAGGATTTGGCGGGTGCCCTATGGCAGAAGATGAATTGGTGGGTAATTTGGCAACCGAGACCATCTTGGGTTACCTTGACTCGAGAAGTGCCGCACCTATTTTAAACAGAGCTGCCTTTGCGGAAGCTATGACGATTGCGGATGACGTATTTGCCCATTAGCAATGAACCTCCAACCCACTCACCTTCATAGTTCACTTATTAAATTGATGCCGCTGCAAGCAAGTCATTTTGAAGACCTATATGCTGCGGCCTCCGACCCGGCAATTTGGGAACAGCACCCTTCGCGCGACCCTTACAAGAGAGAAGTATTTCAACAGTTTTTTGATTCAGCAATTTTAGGTAAAGCGGCATTTGCAGTGATTGACGTTGAAACCGAAAAGATAATTGGAAGCAGCCGTTATTACGAATACAACTCAGAGAACCGTTCGGTTGCTATTGGTTATACATTTTTGGCAAAAGCTTATTGGGGAGGACGTTATAATCATTCATTGAAAAAATTGATGCTGGACTATGCTTTTGAGTTTGTCGATACTGTGATCTTTCATATTGGCGAACATAACCTGCGATCACAAATAGCCACGCAACGGTTTGGTGCAACAAAATTAGAGAGGGTAGAGGAAAAACTGTACGGCACGTTACTCATTCGCAATTTTGTTTACGAACTGAAAAAAGAAGATTGGGTTACCTATTAATTCCTAGTTTCGGAACAATACTTCATACTCATAAGTCAATGACTTCTTGCCATTGCTTGCCATCTTTACCTCCCACGAGATAGTGGAAGTCGGATTGTTGTCGTAGCCGATTCCATTTTTTACAGACTTTCCGCCATCGGATTGCGAAAGAACTGTGCCGCTCAAGAGCTTTTTGATGTTCACCGTCACTTCCTTGGCTTGCAAGTTGCTGATGGCAATCGTTCCTTTGATTACGACTCTGCTATACATGTATGCACCAATTTTTTTATAAGCATCGTTACGCTGCCCTTCTTCTTCCGCGTTGCGCATCACAATGTCTATGGCTTTAGAAAGTTTAACGTCTACCGTTCCGCCAACGGGTGTATATTTTAAAAGGTCTTGGGCCAAGAATTGTTCTTTCTCGGTCACCACCATTACTGGGGCCGTGGTGAATGGCACTGAGGTGGTATTCTTTAGTTCCAGCGAGTGGTACACGTCAAAATTTGTTTCGTTATTGTCTACAAACCGACTGTTGTAATAGTTGGTTTTGTCGGCAATTACCCCTTCATATTTGTGTTTGTATTCTATATTGGAGGCAAATACTGGGTAGCTCCCCTTGGTATGGTTTGGCAACGTGATCTTGCCAATTTTATAAATATAAAGGTCTCCGCTTTTCTCTCCTTCCGTTGAATAGTTACCATCAAAGGCACTTTCCTCTGCTTCCGCCATCTTTGCTGAGCGAGCAAAGCCCGCGTTGCTCATCATTTGTACAGGTTGCATCCCTGCATTGTCGACCCCACCATCTGTTGTAAGGTAGTCGTAGGTAATAGGGTCTCGCCTCATACCAAAGTACATTTGAGGTGACCCCACCACCAATTCAGTTTCGGCATTTGTAATATCTTCTATGCCATTCTCAACCACGGCTTTCATTTCTAAGCGTGCTGATTTTTCATCTTTGATTTTGAGTAAATATGAAGGTACCCAATTCACACCAGCCTGTATCGATAATTGCTGCAGATTGATCTCGCTTGCAGTTTTTTCTGGCTTTAACAACACCATGCGGAATGTGCTGTCTTCCATAAAGTTGTTATTCGCTTCTTCGCTGAAGTCGAGTTGAAAAATATTTTGCGTTTGTAGGTAGGTTATTTTTCCATTCTCCTGCTTGAGTTTCACGATTCCTGCGTGCCTCTCAAAACTTAAAATCTTTCCCGTTACAGTTTCGTTGCTCTTGTTGGCCAACGAAATGGTTACTGTTTTGCCAACGTTGCCACTAATCAATTGCCAAAACTCGTGGGCGGTCTCTTTCTTTTCCAGTTTATCGTTCTTGAAAGTGAGCGACTGTATGGTGTTGCCACCTGTGGCGCCAATCCAATACCCACCAAAAAGAACTTCTTGAGGAATCGGTAACCTCGCCACACCGTCTTTCACAGATGCCTTCCCTTCACGCGTCAACAAGCAAGAGCCGTTTTTGAAAATGGATATCTTTTTTAAGGGTAGTGGTTGTTGTGCTTCCATGGTGAATGATGCGGTAAAGAGTAATAGCGTGAAGAAGGTTTTAATAAAGTTCATATTAGTGGCGTTATTCCGAATACCAAATGTACGGATTTATGGGCGCTGGGTTACTTCAATTTCAAGCGATATTCCTTGCCGGGCAGTGCCTCTACCGCATTTTTGAATTCTAACCCCAACAGCAACGAAGCCAACATGCCTGGCGATAGTTCTGTACGCCACATCAATTCATCAATTTGGATGGGACTTTTTTCTTTGAGTACATGCAACACCTTTTTTTCATCGTAGTCAAAAGCCTCCCAGTCGATAGCGGCCGAAGAATTTTTCGGTTTTGATTCACTAACACTTTCCAATGACCAATTCATGATATACTCCAAATCCTTCACAGATGAATACAAATGTGCTTTATTGGTTTTGATGAGCTTGTTGCACCCCTCAGAGTATGTTACACCTAAGTTCCCTGGTACCGCAAAAACATCTTTGTTATAAGAGTTTGCAATATCTGCTGTGATCAGTGCGCCACCCTTCTCTGCAGCTTCTACTACAATCAATGCGTCACACAAACCTGCAATAATGCGGTTGCGAGCGGGAAAGTTGTGGGCATCGGGCTTGGTGCCAAATACGTTTTCGGTGAGCAAGCCACCGTGCTCGACCATCTTCTTGGTCGTTTCTTTGTGCACAGCTGGGTAAACAATGTCCATGCCGCTGCCCATTACCCCAATGGTTGGCAAGTTCGTTTTAAGTGCTTGTTTGTGCGCATGAATATCGATGCCATACGCTAAACCACTCACGATGAGTGCTTGGTGTGGAGCGAGCTCTTCGATAATTCGCTCAACGTTTTCTTTACCGTAAGTTGTGGCTTGGCGTGTGCCAACAATACCAACTGTTTTTGCATGGTTTAAGTCGGCATTCCCTTGGTAGTAAATCAAAGCTGGCGCATCTTCAATTTTTTTCAAACGGGCAGGATACTTCTTGTCAGTGTAGAACAAGATTTCAGTATTGTGTTTTTCAGCTTTTTTGATTTCTTTCTCAGCGTGAGCGATTGATTTTTCAGAAACGATAGCATCGGCAGTAACTGAGCCCACCCCGGGTATCTTCATCAACTTGCCCTTGGGTGTTTTGAACACTTGCTCGGCTGAGCCGCAGTAACTAATGAGTTGTTTTAAGAGATAGTCGCCAACGCCAGAGATGCTGTGAAGGGCAATGAATGATAAGCGTTCCTGATTCATCCGTCCTTCTAATTGACAGTTTGCACATTTGAAAATTCGAACATGAAAGTGCAAATGAAAATCTTAAAATTTTCAAATAGGCACATTTTCAAATTAATTTAAGAAAGTTTCTCGCGGACCTCGACTAGAAACGAGCGCACTTTTTTCAGAGATTCCAGCAACTCCATCTTATCCCGCACAGATTGTGTGTCGTTCTTCAACATTTCTTTGGCACCTTGCAAAGTAAAACCTTTCTCCTTTACCAAATGGTAAATGGTGCGAACGTTATCAATGTCTTCTTTGGTGAACTGGCGATTGCCTTTTCTGTTTTTCTTAGGTTGGATGATATCAAACTCAGATTCCCAGAAGCGAATAAGAGAAGGGGCTACATTAAACTGCTCGGCAACTTCACCGATAGAGTAATAGAGCTTTTCGATTTCTTTCTCTTTGTAGGCCATGCAGGGGTTTGAGGTGTAAAACGTTCGGCTTAGTATCCGAACATCATGCAAAATAGTAATTCTTTATAGTTGTAGCAAAAGTGCCCCTATTTTTTATTGACAAGCTATTCACAAACCTTTTGTGGATTTCTTCACCCAGCCATTTTCATCAATGTCAATACTACTTTCTATAAAATCCTGTTGTGTCAACTGCTTGATTCGTTTCAGAACCTGCAGCTGACTGTCAATCGCAACCGGAGATCGGAAGTTTTGTTTAGTAGACGTGATATGCGCCTTTAAAAACTCACCTTTGGCGTTGGTAAAGACTTTGATAATCGGTGCCCAGCCGTTGATGCCAGACACATTAATACCCCCATACGTGCAAAAGTTGCCCAAGCTATAGGCGATAAAGCGATTTTTGTACAATTCAATTGCACGCGTAACGTGGGGGCCGTGTCCAAAAACAATGTCCGCGCCTGCTTCGATCAATTTGTGCGAGAATTCATACACGTTGCCGCGGTTCTCTCCGTAAAAGATCTCGTTTTTTCGCGGAACATGCTCGTGAGCAGGTCCCTCCGCACCCCCATGAAACGACACGATGACGATGTCTGAAATGGAATCGAGGTGCTGAACAATTTTTTTTGCAGCTGGTAGGTCGTTGATATTGGCGCAACCAGTGTTGGGCGCGAAAGCAGCGAAGCCAAACCTAATTCCATTTCTTATAAATGTGACGTAAGGTTTGGTGGCTTGGCCTGCTTGTTCAATGCCCGCGGATTCCAATGCTTTGATGCTTGATTTTTTGCCGACCTCCCCAAAGTCACCTGAGTGGTTATTGGCAAGACTCATCACATCGAAACCAGCGTTTGCCAAGTTCAGCGCATAGCGCTCTGGGCTTCTAAACACATAACAAACTTTAGGGTCGCGGCATGTTTTGGCATAGCCGCCTTTGTCGAGCAACACCCCTTCCAGGTTACCCACCGTTACATCGGCATTTTTTAAAATTGGTTCAACTGCCCGCATCAGCTCTTTTCCATCTTGCGGTGGTAGCCCACTATTGTCTGGATAGTTCGTACCCATCATAATATCTCCAACACCAATCACTGCAACGGTATCTTTTTTTTGACTAAAAAGTTCAATCGATCCGATAAGTATTGATGTACAAAGGATGAATATGCGACCCATAATTAAATCTTCTGGTAGTGTAGTATGTCGAGCTCCGCAATTTTTTGGAGAGCTGTGTCTGATGTTAGCAAAGGGATATCAAAAACGATGGCTGAGGCGGCTATCACGCTGTCTGGTAATTTCAGGCGGTGCTTTTTCCGCAGCTGAATGGTTTCTTGTTGAATTGCCGGTGAAAGTTCAACAATTGTGCAAGCATTTAAGAAATACTCGATCTTTTGTTCTTCGCTTTTACTTAGTTCAGGATAGCTTAGTAACTCAAGCTTTGTAATAACAGATACATAAGTGTGTTTGCCGTCCAATAAGTTGGTGAGGGTATGGTCACCCGATAAAAAATAAATTACAATATTGGTGTCAATCAACAACCTATTACCACTCATTTCTCCACCACTTTTGCAAAATCAAGCCGTCTTCTTTGAATTTCACAGTGCCAGCATATCGATTTGCATCCAAGCCTTTTTTGGTTGACTTTTTTGCAATTTTGCTAAGCTGAGTGGCAATGGCTTTTTTACTAGATCCCTTTTTGATCACTGTAACCATGCGGCAAAGTTAATAAATAAATGTGACGGGCCTTTAATCCAACGATGTAGTTGCGCGACTGCCGAGTTCAATCAACTTTTCGTACTCTTTGTTGCTTAAGTCGCGTTGGAAAAAATTGATGGGGTTGATGGGAGTGTTTTTGTAATGCACCTCGTAGTGCAAGTGTGGACCGTGCGAAAGGCCGGTGTTGCCTACATAACCAATCACCTGGCCGCGTTTTACAAACTGACCAGGTTCTACAATATATTTCGTGAGGTGCGCATAGCGCGTCTCAAACCCAAAACCATGATCCAGATAAATCACGTTGCCGTAGGTGGAAAATCCGGTGTACATTACCACACCATCACCCGTTGCATAAACAGGCGAACCCATTGGAGCAGTAAAATCCAAACCATTGTGCGGCCTCACATAACCCAATATCGGGTGCATGCGCAAACCAAAAATGGTGTGCAACTGCGTCAAGTCTTTGTTGTTGATGGGCTGAATCGCAGGCCGCGCTGCCCACATTTTCTCTTTCTTCTGGAGTTCTTCCTTTAGTTGCGTCATCGACTGCTCTTGGATATCCAACCGGTTTACAATCTTCTCGGTTCGTTCATAACCTTTCTTAATCAACGGATATGCGATGTCTGCACTTTCTTTTTCGCGACCACCGACACCTGCCTCACGCTGGCTTGGCGATAATGGGTCTAGGTCGAGTATTACCCTGAAGTTCTCATCGTCATTTCTCTCCAACGCCAGCAAGCGTTCTGATTCTCGCTCCATCTGCCGGTACATGGTACGCCACTCTGCTTTCAATTGCACATTTTTTTGCGCTTGAATTGTTTCGTCTAATGGAGGTAACTGCACCATCACATAAACCAATGCTGCTAAACCCAATAAAAACGAAACGCCCAAAAATCGGACAAAACGTTGCCACAATTGTTTAGGTGTAACCACCACCGGCTCGTACTTGCAGGTATCAGCGTTGTATGTGTATTTCACTTCTACCATTAGTCGAGCGATTGATTTTGCTTATTGCTTCTATTTACCAGCAACTGGTATTGGCTGCTATTGAGCCCGCCAATCAAAAACATCACGGGGTTCACGTTCTTTCCGTTTTTGATTACCTCATAGTGAAGGTGTGGTGCAATGGAACCTCCGCTACTTCCAACAGTTGCTATTACCTGGCCCTTGTTTACACGTTGCCCAGATCTAACTTTTACTTCGGCAAGGTGAGCATACCTTGTTACAATTCCGTTGCCGTGATCGATATCCACATAGTTTCCAAAACCAGCCAATAAGTTGCTTTGGCTGACGTATGTAATCGTACCGGGTCCGGCAGCCAACACGTTGGTACCAATGGGGGCAGCGATGTCAACACCATCATGAGGGTAAAGTCCTTTGTGAAATGGATTGATTCTTTTTCCGAAACCAGACACCAATTTTTCAGGATCAAATTTTTCAACGGGTGGCACCGTTGGCAGTCCTTTTAGGATCCTTAGTTCATGTTTTTCGATACTCGCACTTTCAGAGAAATATTGATTGGTGACGTGCGATTTCACTTGAAGTTTTCTTGCCTGTTCCGTGGTGCTCTCAATCCAACCCGCCAATGCGCTTGAGTTGGCATTCAAGATTTCTTCTTTGTCCAGCGTGGGCTCTCCTGCATCTGTTTGCGCCTTTGCATCAAACAGCTTTTCGTAGAGCGAGCGGTCTTCGGCCTTTAACTGTTCAATTCTATCAGCCGATGCCTTCAATCTGCTAGCCAGCACAACTTTGTGTTGCTCCATGGCTTCGTTTTCGGCTCTCAGCTTTTTTTCGACTTCAGTATCAAAAATGAAATTTTGAAGCAAAACCAACGCGACAAAGAAAAGTGCCCCGAAACTCAAATAAGCAATACCTTTAAAGGCGATAGAAAGCACCGAAATGCCCGCCCTTTCGTACCGCAAGGTTTTGAGATTATACTTGAATTTAGTTGGATTCATTTAACGTTTTGCCGATTCGGGTTTTCAAAAGACACCAAATGCCATTAATTTTGACGTTTTGGGCGATTTTGAACCCATAAATATATAGAAAAATAGTTCCCCGCAAACCGCATAAATCGTTGAGTGCCATGGATTCCCGACAAATACGCAATAAATTCCTTGAATTTTTTGAAAGTAAAGGCCACAAAATCGTGCCTTCTGCACCGCTGGTGCTCAAAAACGACCCGACACTATTATTTACTAACTCGGGTATGGTGCAGTTTAAAGACAATTTTTTGGGTAATGCCACGCCTAAGTATAAGCGGGTAGCCGATACCCAAAAATGCCTTCGCGTAAGCGGCAAACACAACGACCTCGAGGACGTGGGCTTGGATACCTACCACCATACCATGTTTGAGATGCTCGGCAACTGGAGCTTTGGAGACTATTTTAAGAAAGATGCAATTGCGTGGGCGTGGGAGTTGCTGACGGACGTATACAAACTTCCAAAAGAACGACTGTATGTTACAGTATTCGGTGGCGATAAGAAAGACAATTTGCCTGTAGATGAAGAAGCCATTCAATTATGGAAGCAACATGTGCACGCAGATCGCATTCTGCACGGGGTGAAGAAAGACAACTTTTGGGAAATGGGCGAGAGTGGGCCCTGTGGTCCTTGCTCCGAAATACACATTGACTTAAGAACAGACGAAGAAATAAAAAAGAAACCGGGGAAGGAACTGGTGAATAACGATCACCCCCAGGTGGTGGAGATTTGGAACCTGGTGTTTATCCAATTTAATAGGCTTGCCTCCGGAGCACTAGAGCCCTTGCCAGATAAGCACGTAGACACAGGCATGGGCTTCGAGCGATTGTGTATGGCCATACAAGGGAAGACCTCGAATTATGATACCGATGTGTTTAGGCCGCTGATGGATTTTATCGCCTTGCATGCTGACCACTATGCATATGGAAGCGACACCAAAAAAGACATCGCTGTCCGCGTGATGGCAGACCACATCCGTGCCGTTGCATTTGCAATTGCGGATGGACAACTGCCTAGCAATACAGGCGCAGGCTACGTGATTAGACGGATTTTGAGACGAGCAGTGAGGTACGGATTCTCCTATTTGAATATCAAAGAGCCTTTCATGCACCGACTAGTACCATTGTTGGCGTTACAACTAAAAGAAGTGTTCCCCGAATTGCATCAGCAGTTGGAGTACGTAGGCAAGGTAGTTCATGAGGAAGAAAAGTCATTTTTGCGGACCTTAGATGACGGTATCTTTTCGTTTAACCAAAATTTCTTAAGGGTTGTCAGGAAGAATTTGATAAGATATTTCAATGAAAGAAAAATAGTATTTCAACAATCTAATGGGCAAGAGACATTCCCTGATTTCTTTTTGCCAGATCACAGAGTCGAACTAGAACTTAATTCGAGATTTGATGAATTCGAGATTCGTAAGAACTTCAAAGTTGTTGATGATGTGAAGATAAAGTGTTTGTCAGTAAACCCATTTCTGTTTTTAAAGGAGGAATTTTTTGCGGACGAAGACGTAAAATTTGTTTTCCCATCGCAGCTACAGTTTGAGAAAGAGATTGATGGGCATACTGCTTTTGTCCTTTACGATACTCATGGTTTTCCTATAGACCTGACTCAACTGATGGCGCGGGAGATCGGGTTCACGGTAGACATGAGCTCCTTTAATCAGCATTTAGAGGAACAAAAACTCCGCTCCAAAGCCGATGCAGCCAAAGAAACAGGCGATTGGATTACAGTAGCAGAAGGTGAAAAACCAGAGTTTATCGGTTATGACAGTTTTACATCTACTTCAAAAATTTTACGCTACCGCAAGGTGAAACAAAAAAACAAAGAGTTGTTTCAATTGGTCTTAGACAAAACCCCGTTCTATGCAGAGAGCGGTGGGCAAGTGGGCGATACCGGCAGGCTGCAGATTGGCTCCGAACAGATTGATGTGATCGATACCAAGAAGGAAAATGATTTGATTGTGCATTGGGTGGAAAAACTACCCACCAATTTGGAAGGCCCGGTAACGGCTACCATCGACATTGCCAAGCGCAAGTTGTCGATGAGCAACCACTCTGCAACCCACCTGTTGCATGCCGCTTTACGGCACGTGTTGGGCAAGCACGTTGAGCAAAAAGGTTCGTTGGTCAACGACAAAATATTGCGCTTTGATTTTTCGCACTTTGCTGCAATGACGGCAGAGGAAATTGCAAAGGTAGAGGCATTGGTAAACGAAAAAATAAGGGAGAATATTCAATTGGACGAACAACGTAATGTGCCCATCGAAAAAGCAAAATCGCTGGGCGCCATGGCGTTGTTTGGAGAAAAGTATGGAGACTTTGTGCGTGTGATTACGTTTGATCCAAAGTATTCTGTTGAACTCTGCGGAGGAACGCACGTGCCATTCACCGGTTCGATCGGTATGTTAAAAGTTATTTCCGAAAGTTCGGTTGCCGCAGGAGTGCGCAGAATAGAGGCGGTGACCGCTGCGGGCGCTCAAGAGTATTTCAATCAGTCGCTCGCCTTATTGCTTGAAGTCAAATCACTTTTGAAAAATCCCAAAGATGTTGCCACCTCGCTTCAGAATTTACTAGAGGAAAAACATTTATTGGAGAAAAAACTGGAGACGATGAATGCAGAGCGTGCGCATCAGATCAAGGACCAGTTGGCCGGCAAGGCGCAAAAAACCAATGGCATTACGGTTATTAATCAGCAGGTGACCGTTCCAAGTGCAGAATCACTCAAGAACATTGCCTATGCATTGCGTAATCAATTCGATGACCTGGTGATGGTGTTGGCGGCAAACATAGATGGTAAGCCCAACGTAACCGTGATGCTGGGTGAAAAAGTTGAAGCGATGAAAAAATTCCATGCCGGTAATATGGTGAAAGAACTGGCCAAGGAAATTGATGGGGGCGGGGGAGGCCAACCGTTTTACGCTACCGCTGGTGGAAAGAACTTGGGTGGGTTAGAGCGAGTGATTGAAAAGGCCAAGGGCATGATCAGCGCAAATTGATGGACAAACGAATTCAAGAGAAGTATGAGATTGTAGTCGGTCTTGAAGTCCACGCACAACTTCTTACCAAAACAAAGATTTACAATTCTGATGCGGCTACTTTTGGTGGCGAGGCCAACACGCACGTGGGCGTTATCACCTTGGCGCACCCGGGTACGTTACCTAAATTAAACAAGGTTGTTGTTGAACAGGCCATTAAGATGGGTTTGGCCTGCCACTCAGAAATTTCTCGTCATCAGGTATTCGATCGAAAAAATTATTTCTATCCAGATTTACCCAAGGGATATCAGCTTACGCAAGACCGCACCCCGATTTGCGTGGGCGGTCACATCACGATCAAAACAAAAGTGGGCAACGAACGCAAGATCGAGTTGAACCGCATCCATATTGAGGAGGATGCTGGTAAGTCAATCCACCTAGAAGGCCAAGTTGACACGCTCTTGGATTTTAACCGTGCCGGGGTAGCGCTGATTGAGATTGTGACTAACCCAGTTATTCATACACCCGAGGAAGCAGGTGCAGTTTTTGCCGAAATCAGAAAACTGGTTCGTTCCTTGGGCATTTGCGATGGTAACATGGAAGAAGGTTCCCTGCGTTGCGATGCCAATGTTTCGGTACGATTGAAAGGGGCTAATGCGCTTGGCAAGAAAGTTGAAATCAAAAACATGAACTCAGTGCGCAATGTGCAACGTGCCGTAATTCACGAGGCCGAGAGGCAAATAGCGCTGTTGGAAAAAGGAGAAGTGATTGTGTCGGAAACCCGCACGTTCAATGCCGATACCGGAAAAACATATGGCATGCGCACCAAAGAAGAATTGAACGATTACCGATACTTTCCTGATCCTGATTTGAGCCCCCTGTTTGTTTCTGAAGAGTGGCTGCAAAAGATACAAGCCGAAATGCCCATCCTGCCACAGCAGATGTTCGAGAAGTTCGTGACCGTATACGGTTTGCCGAAGTATGATGCACACGTACTGACCGAGTCAAAGGAGCTGGCGTTTTACTTTGAAAGTGTTGCGCAACTGACAAATCGTTTCAAATCCATATCCAACTGGTTGATGGGTCCCGTTAAATCATACTTGAACGAAGTAGGAAAAGAAATTGACCAAGTTGGGTTGCGGCCAGATTCGCTGCAGAAACTGATTGACTTAGTGGAAAGTGGCAAGGTGAGTTTTGCAGTTGCTGCACAATTTGTTTTTCCAGAGGTCTTAAAGAGCAGCGTTGAACCTTTGGTCATAGCTCAGCGTTTGAACCTGATACAAGATAGCAATGCAGATGCAATCTTGCCGGTGATAAAAGAGGTGATCAAAGAATTTCCTCTGAAAGTGGAGGAATATAAGAATGGCAAGAAGGGTATTGTTGCGATGTTTATGGGCGAAGTGATGAAACGCACCAAAGGCAAGGCTGATCCCAAACTTGCAAATGAATTATTGACAAACGAACTTTCGAAAATTAACATTTAGAATATGAGACTTGCATTGATTTTGTTGTTTAGTTTCTCCATCCTCGCAAACTGTTCTCCTGAAAAGAAGACTGATAATGCAGAAGCCAATGCTTGGATAGTAACGGTGCGCGGGAAGGTGACCAACCCGGTCAATGGGGCATCCATTTCCGTACAAGAGTTAAAGCAAGACGGAACCGGTGTGTTACAAACAATCGCGCTAAAGGCCGGTAACACCTATGAAGCAAAGTTGAATTTAACCTCGCCCGGATACTACCAGTTTAACTTTTTCAATCGCCAGCGCTTGAACATCATGGTGAACAAAAGCGATATTGAGTTAAACGTAGACGGAAGCAATCAACAAGGTTTTTGGGAAATCAAAGGCTCGCCAGATCATGATTTAATTAATCGCGTACAAGCGATGGTGCAAGAGTCACAGGCTGGCCCAGCCATGCAGGCGATTGAAAGTGAGTTTCAACAGGCAGTGCAAGCAAAAAATGAAAAACGTATTGCCGAACTTCAAAGCCAAGCTATGACGTTGATGGACAATAATACGTTGAAGTTGGTGGCATTTTTAAAAGAGCAGCCGGTTTCGTTGGGCTTGTTCAATGTTTTGCAAGATCCCAACCTGATTGACAAAGACAAGCATATTGATTTGTTCATTTCTTCGGCCGAGAAGTTTAAAAGAGAATGGCCCACTTACAGTTACACCAAAGAATTGAATAACCAAGTAGAGAAACTCAAAGTTACGGCAGTCGGCCAAATTGCGCCTGAGATTTCCTTGGCCAACCCCAATGGGCAGATTGTGAAGCTGTCTTCGCTACGCGGCAAGTACGTGTTGATTGACTTTTGGGCAAAATGGTGCGGGCCATGCCGGAGAGAAAACCCAAATGTGGTGAAGGCTTACAAGCGCTTCAAAGACAAGGGCTTTGAAGTATTTGGCGTATCGCTCGATCGCAATAAAGAAGATTGGGTGAAAGCAATTGCCGAGGATGGCCTGACGTGGACGCACGTTTCTGATTTAAAGTACTTTGAAAGTCAAGCAGCCAAAGATTACAACATCAATGCAATACCATTTTCAATATTGCTTGATAAGAGCGGAAAAATTATTGCCAAAAATTTGCGGGGTGCTGCGTTAGAGAAAAAATTGGAAGAGGTTATCAATTGATGCCAAAAGAAACATCGAGCGCTTTAAATCCTTCGAAAGAAAAATGAGCAACGCCTTTTTCTTGACTTGTTTCAAAAATGAATTTCCCGTCCGAATCAGAATAACCTCCTTCGTTTGAGCCTTTAATTTCTACTTTTACGCCAGGAAAAGGAGTTCCATCATTTGAATACACAACCCCCTCAATCATCAACTTTCCATTGGCGTGAGGTTTTAAGGATCGGTTTGTTCCAAAGGCAACTTCCATTTGCTCAACTGCATTTGGTTCCCTTGATGCGTGGCTTCGGTTTTTGAGTGAAAAAACAATTGGCATGGTCATGCGCATCTTGACTAATTGCCCATGGTGGATGGCAGGATTCCACTTCGCTTGCAGCTGATAGAATGCACGAAGCGCTTCTGTGTCAATGTCGTCATCCACTCCACGTATTAGCTTGATATCAGACAAAGTACCGTCAGTCTGAACTACAAATTCAATATAAACCTTTCCTTCAACACCATTCTTTCGAGCTTGTTCTGGGTATTGAATGATGTGGCCTAAGTTTTCATACAGTGCATCGAAACCAAAAACAGGAGTTGCCATTTCATCCACTACCGAAAATACTTGGCTTTCGTTCTTGAGAAATGATTTGGGTTTACCGGTGATAACATAGCTGAATTGATCTTTGATAAAACCTCCGCTTATAACCCTAAGTGCATTTTTGGGTTGGCCATCATAGTACCCCAACTCCTCCAATTCTTTTTTGTTTGCATCATTAATTTCTAGTACGCGCACTTGGTCGTTGTACTTTGCGAATGTCCTTGTTTGCTGTTGAATGTCTTTCGGCAACGTTTCAATGCTTAAGCTCTGCTGTGTGTTGTTATGCAACTGATCTTGACAAGCGATTGCAAAAAAGAAAATTGGAACAAGTATCACAAGCATTACTGTTTTCCAGTTTGTCATTTTGGTTTTTACAGTGTTCATCATTTGGATACGTTTAGTTGTCAAAGAACTATTAAAATGATTGCCCAATGGAAAGCCTGCTGAATGAAGCGCCACTTTTGCCAAAAGGCCGCAATAGGCATGGGTATCTTTACCACTTACAGCGAAAGCATCTGCTTCGAACTCGTGCAACTGCACCAGCGTTCTTTTGTAAAAGTGGACGATTGGATTGAACCAGCAAACTATTCCGGCAAGGTTAACCAACAGAATATCCAGCGAATGAAGTCTTTGAATGTGCGCTGATTCATGTATTAAGATATCTTCCTTTTCGTTTGGGCTAAGCTTGTTTGCCTGACCAATCAAGATAAAGTGAAAGAATGAGAAGGTAGGTTTGGGATCATTTGTTTCTGAAACGATGTAGTTACGCCATCGATAGGTGAAGTTGTTGCCAAAAAGTTGAATGATGCGTGCGATGCGATATAAAAAAATAGTCATCAAGGTTACTAGAATTATTGCATAGACCCATTCAACGACCACCAAAGGCGTAATTTCATTGGCGGCTTGGGCAACGTTGATTTCATCACCATTCACCCTTAACTCATTTAACAAATAGCTAGGCATTAAGTTGTTTGCCGAAGGGACAAGTTCATTCGATACTGGCACACGAAAATGAAAAAAAGGAAATACAAACGATGCTACCAATGAAAGCATAAGGTAAATTCGGTTGAATGAAAACTGGGTTTCACCGCGCAGCAGGAGCACGTACACAAGCATGAACAATACGAGGCTAATGTTCACTTCCAAGAGGTAGTTGAGCAGCGAATTCATGGCTTTTTGTTTTTAAGTTCTTCCAATTGTTTTAACAGTTGGTCTATATCTTGTATATCCATCTTATTCTCTGATGCGAAAAACGAAACAAGGTTTTGAAAAGAGCCTCCAAAGTATCCTTTCACCAAATTGTTCAAATAGAAGTGTGTGTACTTTTCTTTAGGCACCAATGGGAAGTACTCGTGTGTTTTTCCATACGCAGTGTAGCCCACAAAACCTTTCTTCTCTAAAATCCGCACGATAGTAGACACGGTGTTGTAGGCCGGCTTGGGCGATGGCAACTGCTCGATGATGTCTTTAACGAATGCCCTTTTCAACTTCCAAAGTACCTGCATGATTTGGTCTTCTGCCTTGGTCAACTCTTTCATTTAACTATTAATTACGTTGTAAAACTAAATATTTAGTTATAAAAGTCAAATGGTCAACCTTAAATACTATTCAGAACATTGAAAATCAATTATTTGTAAAACTGTAAGAGATCAAATTTGCACCCATCTTTAGGGCTTGTTGACGTTTTTCCTCTGGGTCATTATGGATCCGTTGGTCCTCCCAACCATTCCCTAAGTCACATTCGTAAGAATAAAAAACCACCAATCTTCCCTGATAGAATAAGCCTAAGCCTTGCGCAGGTTTTCCATCGTGCTCATGAATTTTTGGAAGCCCGGTCACAAATTTGAATTTTTGGTTGTACACAGCATGATTGAAAGGAATTTCAACTAATTCAAGTTCAGGAAATACCTTTTTCAATTCAAGCCTTACAAATTTGTCCATTCCATAGTTATCGTCAATGTGCAAAAAGCCGCCTCCAATCAGATAGTTGCGCAGGTTAAGTGCCTCTGCTGAATTGAATACCACATTTCCATGCCCCGTCATATACAGGTAAGCATAGTTGACAATGGCCGGACTGCCCACTTCTACCACATCGTCCTCTTCATCAAGTTGTGTGTTCAATTCTTTGTTGCAAAACTTAATCAAATTGGGCAAGGCAGTTTTGTTCGCATACCAGTCGCCTCCGCCATTATACTTCAATTTGGCGATTTTCAGGTTTTGCGCGAATCCACCGAAGGTTACCAACACCAGTGCGGTAAAGATACATGCCAAACCCTTGGCTGTGTATGAAAATCGGGCAAACCCCACCTTTTCAGTCTTTTTAGTTTTTTTACTTTGATGCATTAAACCTCGGGTGTATTTCAAACTCTAAAGCAATAAACAAAATTAACAACCTATGAAAGTACTAAAAAATCTGTTTACGTTGAAGACGATGTCAACCTTAGCCATTGCGGGGGTATTGACAGTATCATCTTGTAAGAAGGAGAATGAATTGGGACTTACCGCAACCGATACCCAGAACCTAAATTCAGAATCGATTTCTGACTCTTACTCAGATGAGGCAGTTGATATGTCGAATCTATCAATTGCTGCAGTTACCGATGTCCAGTATGCTGGAAGAACGGAAGCGGCCGACCCCGTCACAAGTTTGAAAGATTTGGACGATCGTTTCAGATGCGCTACGGTTACCATTGAAAGGACTCCAAATAGTACACGCGATAATCCAGTTGGTTCTATAGTAATTGATTTCGGA
This sequence comes from Bacteroidota bacterium, assembly GCA_018267275.1. Classification (GTDB taxonomy): domain Bacteria; phylum Bacteroidota; class Bacteroidia; order Cytophagales; family Cyclobacteriaceae; genus ELB16-189. Next base: position 413,457 of record JAFDYV010000007.1, read on the forward strand.
ACAGGCTGTACTGACGCAAGGGGCGTAACCAGAAAGGGCAAGATTATCATTAACTACGTTGGCAAAAGATTTTTCACCGGTTCTACTGTTACAACCACATTCAATGGGTATTCTAGAAACGATGTGAAAGTAGAGGGAACCCATACGTTAACAAATGTTACCGCTTCCGCCACTTCCAATGTTCGTTTCAATGTAGTAATTGCAGGCGGAAAGTTGAACTTCCCTGATGGAAAAACCATCACACGAGAACAAAACTTTACGCGCGAATGGCAACGGGCTACAAACCCAACACAAGATAAGTGGGTGATATTAGCTGGTAGTTCGGCAAGTGGTACCAACAAAAGCGGCAAGTCGTACGTGATGAATGTCACAAAAGACTTGGTGTACTCGAGGGCGTGCCAAATTTCAAATCAAGTATTTATCGCTGTGAGCGGAACTAAAGCGTTTACTGTAGACGGCCGGGTATATACGGTTGATTATGGCGATGACGCGTGCGATAATACCATTACCGTATCGCTTGGTGGTGTATCAAAAACGATCACAGTCAACGCAGATGGCAACTGAGCCGCGCTCAGAATTGAATCCAAAAAAACCTGCCCAGTGCAGGTTTTTTTTTGCTAGTCATTAAACCCGCGGTAACATTTAACATCTAAGTGAGCAAATAAACTAACAAATCTATGACTACGAGAAAACACATATTGGGCCTTGCCTCCACATGGATGGTTGCTTTGGTTCTTTTTTTGGCTTCGTGTAACAAAACCGAAGATGCTGGCCTGTCGGCTTTGGATTCTCAAAATATCAGTAATGAATCTGCCACGGATGCAAAAGTGGATGAGGTGAACGATATCGCCACTGCCGCATTGAATACCAACGATGCCATTGGGGGTCGTGTGGAAGATAGGGATGATCGATTGGCGTGCGCTACTGTAACGAAGGATCCCAGCAATACGAAGGAAGTGGGCAAAATCACGATTGTTTTCAATGGGAATTGCAAAGACGAAGACGATGATGCTCGCACTGGGACCATCGTAATTACCTGGTCAGGCGGTAGGTGGTATACCCCTGGTTCGGTTCATACTATAACACTGAGCGGTTACACGGTAAATGGTGTGAAAATAGAAGGTTCCCGCACGGTAACCAACGTAAGCACAACCGAGAAACCCCTCACTTTTAACATCGAAGGAAGCCACAAAACTACTTGGGCCGATGGTACATCTGCGACACGCAATGTAAAACGCACCAGACAATGGTTACGTTCTCCTATTTCTCCATTGCAAGACAAGTGGATTATCTCACAAACAGATGCAAATACACCGGCAGCGTCTGGCACCAACCGTAAAGGAAAGGACTACACTGTTCAAATTACTACACCGCTTCAATACTTTGCTTCTTGCGGGCGCAGGGTTCACATACCGGTGATAGGTGTCAAGCAAGTTGTGGTTGACGGAAAAAGTTACACCGTTGATTATGGAGATGGCACCTGCGATAACCTCGTAACCGTTACAACCAGTGGTGTTTCAAAAACTGTAAAGGTTGATAAGGACGGAAACTAAGCGAATTTTAATTTCAATCATCCAAATAAAGACCCCTCATGTGAGGGGTCTTTGCATTTCCATATTGGCCGGATTAATTCCGAATGAAAATCAGTTAAGAACCGGTAAGATTCAACCGATTGATTGGTGTTTGAACAACTAATATTTTATCAAGTTTACCGAATTTTGAGGCTTATTTTTGTCGACCTTTACGGTGGCAAAACAAAAAAAGCAATGACGAAATCAAAGTTTGGCTTAATCATTTTAGTGTTAGGAGCAGTAGCAGTTTCTTGCAATAAGGACTATAAGGATTTGTCTGCAGACAGTTCTTTGACGGCAAACAATGAAGTCCTCAGTGAGTCTTATTCAATAGATGTGGAAGATTTATCTGCGGTGGCGGTGCTCTCTGATCCGAATGCTGGCGGCCGAGCCGAATCGGGTTTGATGGATGATCGTTTTGGGTGCGCAACAATTACGCGCGCAACCGGTACAGAACCCTTTACCGGAACGATCACGGTGGACTTTGGCGATGCAGGTTGCAAAGACCGTAAGGGCAACACCCGCAAAGGGAAAATGGTAATCAGTTATAAGGGTAAGAGGTACCTTCCGGGATCGACCTGCGTAACAAGACTGGTGAATTATAGCGTGAACGATGTCAAGATTGAGGGTACTCGCACCATTTCATCGGATGCTTCAAGCACAGACAACAAGCCGGTATTTAAGGTGAAGTTAGATAGCGGCAAGACCACTTGGCCAGATGGCACATTTGCAACCCACGAGTTTTTGCATGTAAGAACGTGGTTCAGAACCTCCAATCCATCTGAGGACTCTTGGCAGGTGTTGGGCTCGGGCAGGGGAGTGAGCCGAAGAGGTACTAACTATGAAATGTGGATCCGCCAAAACACTCCTTTAATCTACAAGAAATCTTGTGAATCGGTGGGGGTTTTCATTGCTGTGTCTGGTGTAAAAGTGGTGAAAAAAGATGGTAAAGAAATCACCATCGACTATGGAAATGGCGTTTGCAATAATTTGGTGACCGTAACCTTCAATGGAGTGAGCAAGGTGATTGAAATTACAAAGAAGGGCGGTTAAAAACCCTTTGGCGCATTTATAAACAAGACCCCGCATTTTGTGGGGTCTTTTTTTGCTTTGCCTTTTATAGGTTATCAATAACTTTGTGCTAACCACTATGAAGCAATACCACGAATTACTCCGCCATATTTTGGCAACAGGCGTGACCAAGACCGATCGGACAGGAACCGGAACATTGTCCGTTTTTGGCTATCAGATGCGATTTGACTTGCAAGGCGGGTTTCCATTGGTGACCACCAAGAAACTGCATTTGCGCTCCATTATCTATGAATTATTATGGTTTCTCAATGGTGATACCAACATCAAGTATTTGAGGGATAACGGTGTCACCATTTGGGATGAGTGGGCTGATACGGACGGCAACCTGGGGCCGGTATATGGGTACCAGTGGCGCTCGTGGCCGGGGCGAAACGGTGAGACGATAGATCAGATTTCAAAAGTCATCGATCAGATCAAAAATAAACCAGATTCGCGAAGGCACATGGTCACTGCCTGGAATCCTGCAGATGTAGATCAGATGGCGCTGCCACCTTGCCACGCCCTGTTTCAGTTTTATGTGGCAGAAGGTAAGTTGTCATGCCAGTTGTACCAACGCTCTTGCGATACTTTTTTAGGTTTGCCATTTAATATTGCTTCCTACGCATTGCTCACGCACATGGTAGCGCAGCAATGTGATTTGCAAGTGGGTGATTTTGTTTGGACTGGTGGAGACGTCCACATTTACTCCAACCATCTTGATCAAGTGAATACTCAACTGGCACGCGAACCCTACCCGCTGCCCACACTCAATATTAAGCGGAATCCTTCTAGCATTTTTGACTACCAATTTGAGGATTTTGAGATATTGAACTATCAAGCCCATCCTTCAATTAAAGCACCCATCGCAGTCTAGTCTTATGAAGAGAAACTATTCAGTATGTCTTTTTTTTGTTTTGCTGCCACTATTGTCATTGTTGTCGTGTGAAGACAAGCCATCTGGTAAAAAGACGAAAAAGGAAAAAGTAAGAGATGGCGTAGTCAAATCTTATTATGACGAAGCCAAAAAGATGATTAAGGCCGAGGTGACTATGAAGAACGGAAAACAAGAAGGGCCGGCAATTCAATACTACAAGTCTGGGAGGAAGGCGCTCGAAATGTTTTACAAGGACGGACTCCGAGAAGGCGTGGCTACACGATATTTTGAAAATGGCTCAGTGGGTCAACAAACCATGTATGTGAAAGACAAGATGCACGGTATCCAGAAGAAATTTAAAGAGAATGGAAAGATTTTGTCAGAGGCAGAATTTTATGAAGATAAGCCATGCAAGGGCTTAAAGGAGTATTTGGTTGACGGTACGCTAAAGAGTGCAAAGGATTATCCTAAGATTGTAATCAAGCCGATAGATCGCATTTTTGTGGATGGCATGTACGTGCTGAAGCTATCACTTTCTGAGAAGGTAAAAGATGTAGAGTTTTACACTGGTGTTCTTACCAATCAGAAATACATCGGGATGGAGGCATCTCGGGTTTGGAGTTTGTCAGGCAACAAAAACGAGGCTGAAATAGTATTCACGTTGCCTCCAGGTTCTTTGGTGATGTGTAATAGTTAAGACTTGATCTG
>JAFDYV010000008.1 GCA_018267275.1 Bacteroidota bacterium
ACCACTGCGCAAACACAAACGTTACCAGCCATTTTAAAAACAGACACGTATGCCAGACATTTTACCAGCTTGGGACATAACACTAAATGTTTACGGACCGATAACCGTTGAAAGAAGGTTCAATTTCAGACAACGCAAGGACTTTCATTTTCACGACAGACTTTACAGCGACATTGAAGTAACAAAAAATGGTAATTATGGTATTTCAATTACTTTGACTGCTTTTGCTTCTGAACAAGTTATTGCAAGAAAGGCTGCTTTGTATTTTTGTGGACAGGCATTAGACGTTTTATCTGCAGCAGTAGATCTTCCAACTATTTTGACTTTGACGGACAGTAAAACATTTTCACCACGACAGGAAAATGAACGAAGAAGACTTACGGAAGACGAATTAACTGATGCTTTTAAAACTGCACGACTTTGGGTTTTAACAGAACCTACATTTCTGAGAGCAGTTGGTTGGTATCGAAAAGGACTTTATACAGAAGACCCATTCGACAAATTTCTTGCATTTTATAATAGCATAGAAACTTTGTGTTCAAAGTATAACCCAAATCCGGGTGCTTGTAACAATCGTGGTTCTAAGTGTCATATTTGGGAGACTTTTAAAAATATTTGGGGAGAATGTCCTAATTGGCCAATCATACCAAATCAAACAGACTGGATTGATAACAATTATGAGACACGGAAAGACATAGCACACGGAATTGCTTCAATTGACATTAACGTTGTAGAAAATGTATTTGCAAAAATTGAAACAATAAAACGAGTCGCACACAGACTTATAACTGACTGGAAAGAAAACAGATTGGCACCAAATATTACAGACGAAATCCAAGCTAAACTTTTATGACACATACAACAAGAAAAACGGCTGGTAACACGGGTTTTGTGTCAGGCGGGGTGACGTACAAATTTGAAGCTTTGTGCTTTTGTTCAAGTTCATTGCAGGTTGACAGGTTGGTGCTCCGAAACCCGCCCGTACGCAAAGCCCGAAACCTGTTGCCTGCAATGCTTCGGGACATTTCAGTGAACTAAAGAAATAAGTTATGCCAAAGAAAAATATCGACAAATCTGACCTGACAATTGACCTCTTGCAAAAGCTATTGATTATCGAACTAGCAAAGCAAGGTGTTCCACAGAACGACATTGCAAGAATTGTCGGAGTAGCATCAGTTAAAATTAATTCAATTCTAAAATACTTTAACGTAAAGAAGAAAAGATGAATAATGAACTAGTTATTGAGATTCGAAGGATGAATAAATTGCTCGCATTAATGGCGACTAAGGACCTTCCACAGAATGAAAAAATAGGACTTCTGGCGAACGCTGGATTCGCTCAGAAAGAAATAGCTGAGTTTTTAGGAGTGACATCAAACACGGTCAATACGACCTTGAACAGAATAAAGAGCAAAAAGAAATAGTTACATTGCTAAATGGCAAAACTAAGCAAGGATATCCTTAAAACTCTTTCGACTAAACTTGGGAAGTCCGAGAATTCAATTCGAGTCGAAATATCAAGACTGAGGACAGGCAAATTTCATGGAGCGCCATTAAATTCTGTTGCACATGTATATGCACAGCAACATGGGACAACTGTGTATCAAAAGCTTTCTAAAGAGGAGAAGGCTGCAATTCCAAATCACGACTTAATTAAATCAGCTCCAAAGGTTGTAACCAAGAAAGTTCAGAAAAAGGAAAAGGCATTTGAATTCTTGAAGTATGAAACAACCGACCATTTTATAAAAGGACATCTCAAAGAAATCAATCGAGCTTATAATAATAAATGCTTTACGGCAACCTTCATTTTAGCAGAAAGATTGTTGAGAATTTAATAATAGACATTCTTGTCAAGAAGTATCCAGCTAGTTCTTTGGCGAACAAAGAGCTATACTTCGATACAAGTAAGAATAGATTTAAAGATTTTAGTGTTATTCTCGATAATCTGAATTCTAAAAAAAACGATTTCGGAATTCAAAAAACAATTGTAGAACGATTGTACTCCACTGCAAAAGCATTGAAGGATAATGCTAATGACAAGACCCATTCATGGTATCATCTTGTTGAGCGACAAGATGAAATTGATAATATCCACATTCAATCAATCTTGGAGCTAATCAAAAAATTACTTTAAAAGTGAAATTATGGAATCAACCGACATTGCACGACTTACTTTAGTGATGGGTTATATTGCAGTCAAGGACTTGAACAGCATACCTGAGAAAGTCAAAGTTCTGGACAGCTTGCGCTACAGCAACAAAGAGATGGCTGTAATTTGCAATACAAGTGAAAACACCATAGCCGTTACAAAAGCAAACAATAAGCGACAAGGAAAAAGAAAGTAATATGGCTAAGAGACCTATATCAGAAGAAAGACAGGCTGTACTAATGCTTGCTTACCTTTGCATTGCAACCGAAAAGGACGCCAACCTAATTCGCAAGGTAAATATCCTGGACAGATTCGGACTTACGGACGATGAACTCGCTCTTATTTGTGAGTGCAAAAGCCAGTCTATTCGTGACGCGAGACAGAAGATTAAGAAAAAGAAATAGTGTTAAGCACTGCAGGCAACAAAATGTTTATGCAATGCGGGGGTTTGGTGTTAAATTAAAGTTTATGTTTCATAATGTAGTTCGGTCACGGGGGACAGTTCGGAGCAGGTCGGTCTTAACATTCCGCTGCGCTCCATTTTTAAGCCCTCCTATCTTGGCTGTTCGACATGCGCTACGCTAACATGTCGAAGAGCTATCTCACCCTGGCTGTTCGACATGTTCCGAAGGGCATGTCGAACGACAGATAAAAGCAGGTTTGTAACCTGCGTAATTAAATATTTTCAGATAAAACGAGCAGTCCTTTGCGCGTACCGTAATGGTCACAGCAACTGCTATACAGATACTCCTCTTCTTTTTCCACAATGCGCGCCTGCACGGGGTTTTGGTGTATGTAGTTTAGCTTGCTTTCGTAGAACTGCTGGCTTGTAATTTCTTCGGCATGATAACCCTCTTCCCAAAACCAAATACCGCCATCTTTTTTCAGCAGCCATTGTATCCACTTTTTTCTACTTTCCTTGGGGTTGTTTTCTATTGCCTCCATGATTTTGGAAGCTGTGAATTTTTTGAAGTCGCGGATGATGTCACTCAGGCCTTCGCCTTTGCTGCTAACAATTAAGTGGATATGGTTAGTCATTACTACCCAGGCGAAGATTTCAAGCCCTTTCTTTTGTTGACAGTAGCGGAGGCTATCTAACAATATGTTTACGTAGTCGGGGCGGGTAAATACATCCACCCATTGGTGCACGGTGCAGGTGATAAAATATTGGCCGTGCTGGTCGTAGATGCGATACGTGTGCGCCATGTAACGAAGTTAGCATTTAGGTGGTGGCAGCGCAAATTATTTTAGCGGTTGTCAAGCACGGCATTGCAAATGCCTTTTTTCTTTGGTTCGACATGCGCTACGCTAACATGTCGAACAGCGTTATTAGCATTTGGCGGTGGTATTGCAAATTATTTTAGCGGTTGTCAAGCACGGCATTACAAATGCCTTTTTATCTGTCGTTCGACATGCGCTACGCTAACATGTCGAACAGCATTCAACAGCGTTAATCGCAAAACTTTGAATTAAAATTTCTAGTTTTAGAATTTGATTCACCAATGGAACAGTTAACAATCGGGACACCCCTCACTTCTTCTGCCATCAAAGTAATGATGCTCGGCTCGGGCGAACTAGGCAAAGAAGTCGTGATTGAATTTCAGCGCTACGGAGTTGAAGTGATCGCAGTGGATAGATACGATCATGCGCCCGCCATGCAAGTTGCACATCGCTCGTATACTATTTCTATGTTGGATTGTGCAGCGCTGCGTGCCGTGGTTGAAAAAGAAAAGCCCACCTACATCGTGCCGGAAGTGGAAGCTATTTCCACCGACACGTTGATTGAACTGGAGAAAGAAGGCTTTCGAGTGATTCCCACAGCCAATGCAACTAAGCTCACAATGAACCGCGAAGGGATCCGCACCTTGGCGGCAGAAACACTGCAACTCAAAACATCGCCTTACCGGTTTGCCGGAACGCTGGATGAATTCAAATCCGCTATCCAAGGGATTGGCATGCCGTGCGTGGTGAAACCAATTATGAGTTCATCGGGCAAAGGGCAAAGCGTGGTCAAGTCGGCTGTCGATATTGAAAACGCGTGGCGCTACGGACAAGAAGGCGGCAGGAGCGGAGGCGGGCGAATGATTGTAGAGGGCTTTATGGATTTTGATTACGAGATAACCTTGCTCACCATTCGGCATAAAGATGGCGTTTCATTTTGTGAGCCTATCGGCCACAGGCAAGAGCATGGCGACTACCAAGAATCGTGGCAACCACACCCGATGCCCGCCAAGGCATTGCAAGAAGCCCAGATCATTGCCAAAAAAGTTGTCGATGCGCTCGGTGGCGTGGGCATTTTTGGTGTTGAGTTTTTTGTGAAAGGCGAGACGGTTTATTTCAGCGAGTTATCTCCGCGTCCTCACGATACCGGAATGGTCACCATGATTTCGCAAGACTTGTCGGAGTTTGCGTTGCACGTGCGCGCGATTTTGGGTTTACCGATTCCGGTTATTCGGCAATTGGGACCGAGTGCTTCGTCTGTCATTCTAGTCAAAGGGCAATCAAAAAATATTTCTTATTCCGGTGTGGAAGAAGCACTGGTAGAACCCGACACCCAATTGCGATTGTTCGGCAAACCAGAAGTAAATGGCGAGCGGAGGATGGGCGTTTGTTTGGCCAAAGGAGCGACTATTGATGAGGCGCGGAAGAAGGCGAATGGGGCAGCTACCTCGATTAAGTACAGACTTGGATAGATTTCGGTAATGGGTGATGATTTATTTATTTATTTATTACAATGGAAGAACGTTTGCAACACAAGAGAAGTTGAGGTTCCGTTTCAATGAAAAATTTGTTTAGTTGAATTGCAATTATGATTTTAGTTAGAAATTTATTTGCCTCAATAATTGTATTTACTTTTTTAACGTCATGTGATAAAGAACTTGCACCGGTTCTATGTCCATCCGACACGTTGCGCTACATTGTTTCCAATGGTGTAAGGTTAAAAATCAATTATGACTCACTTGGTCGTGTTTCATCCGTTGAACCATCAAATTCAATGGAGCCATTCAGTTTTAGAGCCATTAAAATTTATGAAAAAGCAACTTTTTTTTATGGATTAGACAACCGCCTATCGGAGATAAATTTTGGTTCAGGGCAATACATGAAATTTTCATATGGCCAAAATGTGATTAGTAGATTGATTAATCTAAATTACCAATCTGGGCAATATGTAAGCCTTCAAGACCCAGTGGGCAACATAGTAAATCAACATCGAATTGTTAGGATATACGTAGGCGTAAACTACTATGATCAAACGGTACCCATTGGATCATTTAATTATTCAAATGGAAACGTTGTAAAATTCGATTTAAATGCTCAAGACTTTAACAATCTGTCAAGAATTGCAACCACTTACTCTTATTCATACGATTCGAGCCCAAACCCATTGTATGGCGTCCTTCGGTTTTTATCAATTACAGAAGATCCTATTCTACTTTCAATGAATAACTGCACGAGTGCCAAAGTTGAATTTTCTTATAGGGGCGCATTACCCTTAGGCGAGAGAATCAACCAATTGAGATATGATGCAAAAGGCCGGCTAGTTTATTTCAAAAGTGGAGAAAACGAAAAAGACGAATTGTCTTTTTCCTATTGCAAAGAGTAACGGAAAGTCAAAAGGATGAAACTCAAACACCCCATCAATCTCCACAAAGGCATGACCGGGTTGGTAGTGGCAGCGATGATGGTTTACTTTCAAAACTTTTCAGTTGGCGCTTGGGTCTATTTGGCGTTGCATGGGTCCTATGGATTGATGTGGGTATTGAAGGGCGAGGTGTTTCCTGATCGGCAGTGGAAGCAGCGCAGCTCACTGGCTTATGGTGTATTCGTGTTTTTTATTTTGGGGCTTTACTGGATTGCGCCTTTTTTATTGATCAGCCGAACTACAGAACCGCCTCACTTCGTAATTACGCTGTCCATCGCGCTTAATCTTGTTGGTTTTGTACTTCACTTTGGCAGTGATGCGCAAAAATACTTTACCTTAAAGTACAGGCCCGGGTTGATCACCGATGGTTTTTTTGCTCGCACGCGCAATCCAAATTATTTGGGCGAGTTGATGATTTACCTCGGCTTTGCCATGCTCTCCATGCATTGGGTGGGGTACATTGGCATTGTAGCTTTTTTTGTGGGCGCATTTATTCCGAACATGATTAAGAAGGACAAGTCACTTTCGCGGTTTGCGGAGTTTCAATCCTACAAAATGAAAACGGGATTGCTCTTTCCGAAGTGGTTTTAGTCAACAAACAAACTGAATCGCGGACTCACCCAAGCCCCCTTCTCTACGGGTTAAGAAGAAGTAGCCGGGCGAAGTGAGTGGAGAAGCTACATGGCAAGTCCTTCGTTGCTATGTTTTTTGAATATTCAAAATCATCTGTGAATCTGTGGCGAATTACTTACCCAATCAACCAAACATTCCATTCCACCACAATGCTAAGCACCAACATCAATAGCAATGCAATTGCAATTGCAACGTGGCCCCAGTGTGGCAAGCGCTTTGCGCGGATCAGTAATATAAGTGCGGCCAACAAAATAGACTTGGTGATGATGTTCGCACCCGCTTCGCCTCTGATAAAGACATCGTCTAGCAACGCCAGCAAAACCAAGCCAGCGGTAAAGCCAAAGATTTTTCGGTAGTTCTCTTCATAAAAAACTTTCAGGTCGATCGTACCTTCTTGCAGTCCAACGGGAGTGAGCAATCGCGCAAGAACAAATAAGTTGATGGGGTAGAGCATCATAAAGAGAAAAACGGGCAAGCGCCAAGGTTGGTAGTTTTTTAATTGATAGGTTACCCACCACTCTTGCACGTGCATCACCAGCACCAGCAGAACCCAAATCATCAGAGGCCAATAAACCCTTACCCGTTTGGATTGGTGGATTAAATCAGCCACTCCGGTCAGGATTTGAGTGATGCCAAGGCCTAAAACGATAGAGATTAAAACCGTTACGTATTCAAAAGCGCTGATCATGGGCTTAAAATGTGTCTAAATAATGAAAAAATTATCAAGACTTCTTGTTTTTTAAGCGGAGTTGTTTAGCAAAATGTGGATAAAGGTGCATCACGTTAGTCATTCTATCCTGGCTCGAACACCGCACAAATAATTATCGGGTGCACATTTAAAATAAATTTGAAAAAATGGGTTTGCGGTGTAGATTTGTGCGATTCTAATAAAAGCGGATACCTAAACTCGCTACGATGAAGTACAAATTAGCTGACCTCATTAAGTTTTTCACCCTCGCCCTTCTCATTCTTTCATATTCCAGTTCTTTTTCGCAAGAGATTCCCACTGATGCGGCTAGCATTAGTGCGGGTGAGGCCCTTTTCAACGGTAATTGTAAGTCTTGCCACCGGGTAGACAAGAAATTGGTGGGCCCCGCATTGGCTGGCGTGCAAGACCGAGCTCCTTCCATCAAATGGATTTTGGAGTGGGTTAAAAATCCCGCTAAGGTAATTGCCAGCGGTGATGAATATGCCAACAAAATTTACAACGAGTACAACAAAAGCCAGATGACGGCTTTTACCAGTTACACTGATACTCAGATACTTTCAATCCTTGCCTACGTAAAAGCCTACAAGCCCGAGGAGCCGGCTGCTGCTCCGGCTGCTGGTGCACCTGCGGCTGGTGGTGCTGGTATCTCGAATGATTATCTGAACGTGATCATTGCCGGAATGATTTTGATTCTGGTGTTGATGGTGGTGATCTTGGGGTTGATCGTATCAGCGCTGAAGCGCTTCTTGAACCAAAAAGATTTAAACGAAGACGATGCCGAAGTGGTGAACTCACCCTATTCTGTTTCTTCAATTACCCGCAGTTCAGGTTTTATTTTCTTGGTTGTGTTTGTTGTGGCATCCATTGGGTTTAAGCAGGTGATTGACGGCTTGTATTCAATTGGTGTTCAGCAAGATTACGCTCCCAAACAGCCTATTGCGTTCTCTCACAAGTTGCATGCAGGCGCCTACGAAATCAACTGTAAGTATTGCCACACAGGGGTGCTCAAAGGCAAGCAGGCGAACATCCCTTCTCCCAACATCTGTATGAACTGCCACACGCAGATTAAGCAAGAGTCGCCTGAGATTCAAAAGATTTATTCAGCCATTGGCTATGACCCCAAAACAGCATCGTACACCGGCAAGCAAAAGCCGATTGAGTGGGTGCGCATCCATAACTTGCCTGATTTGGCGTATTTCAACCACGCTCAGCACGTAAACGTAGGCGGAATCGAGTGCCAAACTTGCCACGGCCCTGTGCAAGAAATGGAAGTGGTTCGTCAGTATTCATTATTAACAATGGGTTGGTGTATCGATTGCCATCGTAAGACGGACGTAAACAACAAAGGCAACGACTATTATAATAAGCTAACCGAACTGCACAAAGCCAGCAAAGGCAAGATGAAAGTAGAGGACATTGGAGGTTTGGAATGTGCCAAGTGCCACTACTAGAATTTACGATTTAAGGATTCAAGATTTTTAAGATTTTAGACCTAGTCTATGAGCAGCAAAAAGAAGATATACTGGAAAGGTTTGCCTGAGTTGAAAAACGATGCGGCTTTTGTAAAACATGCCGACAAAGAGTTTGTAGACCTTGGCGTACAAGAAGACCCCGGCCACTCGCGCAGGGACTTTTTGAAAATGATGGGCTTTAGCGTAGCGGCAGCTTCATTGGCCGCATGCGAGGCGCCCGTTCGCAAGGCCATTCCTTACATCGTTAAGCCGGTAGATGTTGATCCTGGAATTCCCAATTATTATGCATCCACTTATGTAAACGGTGGTGACTACTGCAGCGTGGTAGTAAAGGTGCGCGATGGCCGTCCGATCAAATTGGAAGGCAATGCGCTTTCAAGCGTAACGAAAGGTGGCACCAGCGCACAAGTGGAAGCTTCTGTTCTTTCTTTATATGATAATTTCCGCTTGCGTGGACCCAAAATAGCTGACAAAGCGAGCGATTGGGAAACTGTAGACAAAGAAATTACCACTAAGCTGGGTGAAATCGCTGGCAAAGGCGGTCAGATCCGCATCGTGAGCAATACATTATTGAGCCCAAGCACCAAGGCGGCCATCGAAGTTTTCAAAGCAAAATATCCTACCACTACGCATATTCAGTATGACCCCGTGTCTTACTATGGTATGTGGAAGGCAAACGAAGAATCATTTGGCAAGGGATTAATCCCAAGCTACGATTTCAGCAAAGCGAAGTTGATTGTGAGTGTTGGTGCTGATTTCTTGGGAACGTGGCTTTCACCAATCGAATTCACCAAAGGCTATGCGGTGAACCGCGAAGTGAGTGAAGACAAGCGTGAAATGTCTCGCCACTACCAATTTGAAAGCAATCTTACCCTTACAGGTGCAAATGCTGACTATCGTGGTCAGATGAAACCTTCGCAAGAAGGAGCAGTGTTGGCACAGATCTACAATATCGTAACCGGTGGCTCTGCTACCGATAGCGGTGTAAAGTGGGTTGAAAAAGCAGCGAAAGAATTATTAGAAAACAAAGGCGCATCGTTAGTGGTGTGCTCATCAAACGATAAGGAAACCCAAGTGTTGGTGAATGAAATCAACAATGCGTTGGGCAACTACGGAACTACAATTTTACCTGGCTTGCCTGTCAACTTCCGCCAAGGAAATGACGAGGCGATGGCAGCATTTGTAGAAGAGGTAAAGGCTGGCAAAGTAGATGGCGTAATCTTCTACAACTGTAACCCGGTGTATGATCATCCCATGGGTGCTGACTTGGAAAAGGCATTGAAGAGCCTGACGCTTTCAGTATCTACTTCGTATACACCAGACGAAACAGCCTCTGCCTCAGGTTACATGGCTCCCGACCATCATTATTTGGAGTCGTGGAATGACTTTGAACCGAAACCCGGACACTACAGCTTATCACAACCTGCCATTACTCCGCTCTTCAAGTCGCGCCAAGCGCAAGAGAGCTTTATGGTGTGGGCAGGCGAGCAAAATGTTGACTATTTCACTTTTGTAAGCGACAACTGGAAGAAGTGGTTCTTCGATAAGCAAAATGCTGAGGCGAGTTTCCAAACCTTCTGGGATAAGTGCCTATATAATGGGGTGTATGAGTTTACTGCCGATAGCACGAGCTTGAACTTTACTTCACATGCGGCAGAGGCATTGTCAGTAGTTACTGCTCCTGCGAAGCCTTCTGGACAATATGAAGTGGTGATATATGAAAGCTATGGTATCGGAACTGGCGCAATGGCCAATAACCCATTGCTGCAGGAACTTCCAGATCCTATTACCAAAGCAACCTGGGATCATTATGTGACTGTATCACAATTGGATGCAAAGGAATTAGGCATTGAAAACGATGCGGAAGGGCACACCCAAATGTTGAGCTTTGCTGTTAATGGCAAGCAAGTAGAATTGCCTGCATTGATTCAACCCGGTCAAGCAAAAGGTACATTGGGCGTTGCATTGGGCTATGGCCGCACCAAAGTGGGTGCTGTGGCTGAAAACTTAGGTCAAAACTTGTATCCTGCGTTGAAGTTGGCCAATGGCTCGCTTAGCTATATAGCAAGTGTTGCCAAGCCAGCAGTGAAAGATTCATTCCAATTGGCTCAAACTCAAATTCACCAAACCTACATGGGTCGTGAAAATGTCATCCAAGAGTCGGTGCTGGCTGAATTCAAGAAAGATCCTTCAGCAGGCAGATGGAATCCTCACATCAGCAATTGGGATAAGAAAGAAGAAGCAAAAGATGTTTCGTTGTGGAAAGGCCACGAATACAAGAACCACTACTGGGGTATGGCCATCGACCTTAACACGTGTACAGGTTGTGCGGCTTGCGTGGTGGCTTGTAATGTAGAAAACAACGTAGCATTGGTAGGCAAGCAAGAAGTAATCAACAGACGCGAGATGCATTGGCTGCGTATCGACCGCTATTATAGCAGTGATGCCTTGCCTGGCAGTTATAAGGAAATGGAAATCGCTTCAGATAATCCCGAAGTTACCTTCCAACCGATGATGTGCCAGCACTGTAACAACGCACCTTGCGAAACAGTGTGTCCGGTGGCTGCTACAACGCACAGTACCGAAGGCTTAAACCAAATGACGTATAACCGCTGTATCGGTACCCGCTACTGCGCTAACAACTGCCCTTATAAAGTACGCAGGTTCAACTGGTTTAAATACCACGACAACCAGCAGTTCTATCAGTCTAATCCAGCCATGAACACTGACTTGGGTAGAATGGTATTGAACCCTGAAGTAACTGTTCGTTCACGCGGTGTAATGGAGAAATGTTCATTCTGTGTGCAACGCATTCAAACTGGTAAGTTGACGGCTAAGAAAGAAAAGAGACCGTTGAACGATGGTGAGGTGATAACAGCTTGTCAGGCTGCATGTACAACCGGTGCGATTGTATTTGGTGATATGAACAACCCCGAAAGCCGCATCAGTAAGTTGCTCAAGATTGAAAACGATCCGAAGCGTCCGTACAGCATTGATAAGAAGATTGGCAACCCGCGCGCATACCGCGTGTTGGAAGACATTGGCGTGAAGCCCAACGTGTTCTATCTCACCAAGATCAGGAACAAAGATGTTGAGAAATCAGCAAAGGCAGAACAAAAAGAGCACGCTTAAAACTATCGACTAAAGAACTATTGACTATCGACTAATATGCAAGTAACCTCTTCGATACGCGAACCCCTGATTACTGGTGGTAAAACCATGCGCGATGTGTCGGAAGACATCAGCCGCCAAGTAGAAGGAAAACCAACGGGCCTATGGTGGATTGCCATGCTCATCTCGCTGTCATTATTGGGCTTTGGTTTCTACTGTCTATGCTTCCTGCTGTGGGAAGGTGTGGGCGTGTGGGGATTGAACAAAACTGTAGGTTGGGCGTGGGATATCACCAACTTCGTGTGGTGGGTCGGTATCGGTCACGCAGGTACTTTGATTTCAGCCATCTTGTTGTTGTTCCGCCAAAAGTGGAGAATGTCCATCAACCGTGCTGCGGAGGCGATGACAATCTTTGCCGTTATCTGTGCTGCTACTTTCCCGTTTGCACACATGGGCCGTTTGTGGTTAGGTTTTTATTGGGTATTCCCATTGCCAAATACATGGGGTAGTTTGTGGGCAAACTTTAACTCGCCATTGTTGTGGGACGTGTTTGCGATTTCAACTTACTTCTCTGTATCGTTGGTATTCTGGTACATGGGCTTGATCCCTGACTTTGCGGTAATCCGTGACCGTGCTGTGCGCCAAGGAAATAAATTGCGTGCTCAGATTTACAATGCGTTGAGCTTTGGATGGGATGGCGCTGCCAGAACGTGGAGCCGCTATGAATCGGTGGCGTTGATCTTGGCCGGTCTTTCCACACCACTTGTATTATCAGTTCACACAATCGTATCGATGGACTTCGCTACTTCGGTGATTCCGGGATGGCACACCACCATTTTCCCACCTTACTTCGTTGCAGGTGCGATCTTCTCTGGCTTTGCCATGGTGTTGACGCTGTTGCTGGTAACACGCAAGGTGTTTAAGCTAGAAGATTATATTACGATCTACCACGTAGAGTTGATGAACATGATCATTATTATTACAGGTTCGATTGTGGGTATCGCTTATATCACCGAATTCTTTATCGCTTGGTATGGTCAGGTGCCCGCTGAACAATACGCTTTTTTCAATAGAATGCAAGGCCCGTATTGGTGGGCTTACTGGTCAATGATGACTTGCAATGTGATTTCGCCTCAATTGTTCTGGTTCAAGAAAATCAGGACTAACCTGGTCGCTACGTTTGTACTTTCAATCATCGTGAACATTGGCATGTGGTTCGAGCGCTTTGTGATCATCGTTACATCGCTGCATCGCGATTATGTACCGTCAAGCTGGTCTATGTTTCACCCTACGATTTACGACATGGGCGAATATATCTTCACCTTTGGTTTGTTCTTCACTGCATTCTTCTTGTTTGCAAAGTTCTTCCCGGTAGTAAACATGGCCGAAGTGAAAAGCATTTTGAAATCATCATCTGAACGCAAGCATTGATACTATGGAGAGTAACAAACATTTTATCGTAGGTATTTTTGAAGACGAAGATGTGCTGCTGAAGGCAGTGGAAAACTCGCGCGACAAAGGCGTGAAAATCCACGAGGTGTATTCACCGTTCCCAGTTCACGGGTTGGATGAAGCACTAGGCTACAAGCGCTCTCGCTTACCAATCGCTGCCTTTTTGTTCGGCATGACGGGCACTTCGCTGGCATTGTTGATGCAGTTTTGGATGTTGGGTTACGATTGGCCAATGATTATTGGTGGTAAGAACCATGCTTCGTTGCCACCCTTTGTTCCTGTTACTTTCGAATTAACGGTGTTGTTGGCTGCGTTTGGAATGGTAGGTACGTTCTTTATAGTAAGCGATATGAAGCCTTACAAATATCCACGTCAGTTTGATTTGCGCAGTACAGACGACAAACACGTGATGGCAATTGACTTGGCCAACAACAAGTTGAGCAAAGATGAGTTGGCCTCTATTCTTAAGTCGAATGGAGCATCTGAAGTAAATGAAAAGAATTTTTAATAGCATCAATATGCGAGGACTAAGTTTAATATTGTGTGCAGCGGTGGTGATCATTCTGGCTTCTTGCAAAGCAAGTGGCGACTATCCTGGATTGGAATATGCACCCAACATGTATCACTCAGTGGCTTATGAGCCGCTGTCGCAGATTACTGATTTGGATCATGGAACTTTCACCAATGCGCTGGATAATGGTCGTGGAGAATTTTATAATACCAACCAGTACAACCCCTACAAAATGAACTTGCGCACTCCTCCTGCGCATGTGGTAAGGCGCAATGCCCATGGCTGGTTGCCGTACCGCGGAACCAACGATACTACAGGTTTACGCATGGCCAATAAACTGGTGAGTCCTTTCAAAAATGACAGCACTCCCGCAATTTTGGCGCAGGGCAAGGCAGCGTATGAAATGTATTGCCAGCATTGCCATGGTGCCAAAGCGGGTGGTGACGGCAAAGTTGCTCAGGGCGTAAAGATCGATGGTGTAGAGCACGGTGTTTATCCAGGAGTTGCGAACCTAAAAGGTGATGCTTACAAAAATATTACCGAAGGTCACATCTTTCATGTAATTACCTATGGCAAAGGTTTGATGGGCGCACATGGTTCTCAAGTGAGCGAAGAAGACCGTTGGAAAATTGCCCGGTATGTAAAATCACTTCAAAAGAATTAATATCCAGATGATGATAGCGGACGAAAAATACATTTTCAAACCAGAGACACAACGCAAGCTGTTCATTTTGATAGGGGTGGGCATCCTGCTATTAGTGCTGGGTATAGTTTTATCAAACATGGGCGGCCATGCCGAAGAAAAACATGCAGCAGATGAAATCGCCAAATCGTTGGTGGCGAGTGCCGAAAAACCGGCAGAGCATGCGGCCGAGGCTGGCCATGAAGGAGCGGGCGAGCACCATGGTGCCGGTCCTGTTTGGCTCCAGCGCGTGTTTTCATCGTTGTGGCATAACAACATTTTCTTTGCAGGTATTGGCATCATCGGTTTGTTTTTTATTTCGATTCAGTATGCTGCGCAGGCAGGGTGGTCGGCTCCAATAAAGCGCATCCCGTTGGCCATGGGTCATTGGATACCATTTGCCGGTATTTTAACGTTGATCATTTGGTTTGTGGTGAAAGGCCATGTATTTCACTGGACGCACGCAGACTTATATGCTGAAGGCGAACATGGAGATGCTATTTTGAAAGGTAAGGGCGCTTATTTCTACTGGCCGATGGCAGTGGGAAGCTTCCCTATTTTCTATGTACTCCGTATGGTGGTCTTCTTTGGTCTGTGGTACTGGTTCTTTACCTGGATCAAGAAAGAAATGTTGGCCGAAGATGTTGATGGGTCACAGCAACATTGGTTTACAGCGCGTAAAATCTCTGCCTATTTCCTTGTAGTGTTTGCAGTAAGTTCTTCGGTAGCCGCTTGGGATTGGGTGATGAGCATTGACCCTCACTGGTTCAGTACGATGTTCGGTTGGTATGTGTTCGCCAGCTGGTGGGTAACTGGTTTGGCTACCATTACATTGATTGTTGTTAACCTAAAAGGTGCTGGTTATATGAAAATGGTTACACAAAACCACCTGCACGACTTAGGTAAGTTTGTGTTCGCGTTCTCTGTATTCTGGACTTACATCTGGTTCTGCCAGTTTATGTTGATTTATTATTCAAACTTACCTGAAGAAACTATCTATTTTGTTCAACGCATGCGCACCTCGCCTTATGCTTGGATATTTTATGCGAACGTATTTCTAAACTTTGTGCTTCCGTTCTTGTTATTAATGACAAGAGATGCAAAGCGTCAGATGTCTATGTTGAAGGTGGTGTGTCCGATTGTAATCGTGGGTCATTGGTTTGATTTTTATAACATGGTAACGCCTGGTACAATGAAGGGCAACGGTGGTGTTGGCTTTATTGAAATTGGATTGGCCTTGATTTTCATGGGCTTGTTCTTGTATGTGGTGTTGAATGCCTTGTCGAAACTTCAATTGGTGGCAAAGCATCACCCTTTCATGGAAGAAAGCTTACATCATCATATTTAACATTGAAAAATTTAACAGCATAAAGACCGTTATATGAATTGGATTATTGGGCTTGGTGTAGTTTTGGTTCTTGCCATCCTATACATGATCTTCCGCATCGGAAGTCTGGTGGAAGTAGTGCGCGGAAAAAAGGATGAGCCTTTTTCAATGTCTTGGAATAATATCAACGCCTATCTGTTTATGGCGTTTATGATATTCGGGTTGGTCGGATTCTTTTGGTATTCATGGGAACATTATGGTACATATGAACCTGCGGTGGCTTCTGTACACGGTGCGGTGACTGACAACCTGTTTTGGGTTACCATGTGGATTACAGTGGCCGCTTTCTCGGTCATCTTTGTAGTGATGTTTTGGTTTACATTCACTTACCGCTACGACAAAAATCGTAAGGCTGAATTCTTCGCAGACAACCACAAGTTGGAGATTACGTGGACTGTTATCCCAGCCATTGTATTGGCTTTGTTGATTTTTAAAGGTCTTCGTGCTTGGAATGACATCACAGGACCAGCATCAAAAGATGCAGAAGTAATTGAAGTGGTAGGGCAGCAGTGGTTGTGGATGACGCGCTACCCGGGCGTAAAAGACAAAGAGCTGGGTAAGCACAATTACAAATTGATTGATGCAGCCAATGAATTTGGTTTAGACTTGACAGACAAGAATTCTTTCGATGATTTCAAATCATTGGAAATGCACATACCAGTGGGCCGCGAGGTGTTGTTGAAGATCCGCGCGAAAGATGTGTTGCACTCGGTATTCTTGCCTCACTTCCGCGTGAAGATGGATGCCGTGCCCGGCATGCAAACACAGTTCAAGTTTACCGCTACCATGACAACTGCTCAGATGCGTGAGAAGTTGAACAACCCCAACTTCAACTACGAGATGGCTTGTACAGAGATTTGCGGTCGTGGTCACTTTTCAATGAAATTCCCTGTGGTAGTTGATACAGAAGAAGATTATCAAAAGTGGTTGTCATCTCAGGAAGCTTGGTTGAAACAAAACCCTGACTACTTGAAGTATGTTCCAGCAGAATTGAAAGAGGCTGCGATGATCAAAGCAGGCATTCCGCTGGATAATTTGACAACCGTACAAACAGCATCAAACTAAGAAACCGAAGCGCAGAAAGATATGGCAATACATGTAGAATCTCATTCAGCAGTTCACGCACATGATGACCATGGTCACGAGCACGAGCATCACCATGGTAATTTTTGGACGACCTACATATTCAGTGAAGACCACAAGGTAATCGCCAAGCAATTCCTGATCACAGGTATGATCTGGGCATTGATTGGTGGTGTGCTGTCGGTTTTGTTTCGTCTGCAATTGGGCTTCCCGGAAGCAAACCTAAGTTGGTTGAAGCCAGTATTAGGTGGATGGTTGACCCCGGAGGGCAAGATTGACCCGGAGTTTTATTTGGCACTGGTAACAATGCACGGCACCATCATGGTGTTCTTTGTATTGACAGCCGGCTTGAGCGGAACGTTCAGTAACTTCTTGATCCCATTGCAAGTTGGTGCCCGCGACATGGCATCAGGGTTTATGAACATGCTTTCTTATTGGTTCTTCTTCCTGTCAAGCTGTGTTATGTTTGTGTCACTCTTTATTTCCACTGGTCCTGCGGCTGGCGGTTGGGTAATTTATCCGCCTCTTAGTGCGTTGCCACAAGCAATTCCCGGGTCTGGTTTAGGTATGACACTCTGGTTGGTATCAATGGCGCTTTTTATCGTGAGCTCGTTGTTGGGTAGTATCAACTACATTACCACAGTTATTAACTTGAGAACAGTTGGCATGTCGTTTACCAAGTTGCCATTGACAATTTGGGCATTCTTCCTCACCGCTATTATTGGCATTTTGTCGTTCCCTGTTCTATTTGCTGCAGCGCTGTTATTGATTTTCGACCGCAGCTTTGGTACGAGCTTCTACCTGTCAGACATTTACATTGGTGGCGAGGCTTTGCCGAATCAAGGCGGTAGCCCTATCTTGTTCCAGCACTTATTTTGGTTTTTGGGGCACCCTGAAGTGTACATTGTATTGTTGCCTGCCCTTGGCATTACGTCAGAAATCATTGCGACTAACTCCCGCAAACCAATATTTGGTTACAAAGCGATGGTGGGTTCCATGTTGTTCATTGCAATCTTGTCATTCGTAGTGTGGGCGCACCACATGTTCGTGACAGGTATGAACCCATTCTTGGGATCGATCTTTACGCTGTTAACGTTGATTATTGCCGTGCCTTCGGCTGTTAAGATTTTCAATTATGTTACCACATTGTGGAAAGGCAACATTCGGTTTACGCCTGCGATGTTGTTCTCGATTGGTTTGGTGTCGTTTTTCTTAACAGGTGGTATTACCGGTATTTTCTTGGGTAATTCTGCGGTAGATATTCAATTACACGACACTTACTTTGTGGTTGCTCACTTCCACTTGGTAATGGGCAGCGCGTCATTCTTTGGTATGATGGCCGGTGTGTACCACTGGTTCCCGAAAATGTTTGGCCGCATGATGGACGAAAAGCTTGGCTACTTACATTTCTGGTTGACATTTGTAGGAGTGTATTTGGTGTTCTTCCCAATGCACTATATCGGTATTGCCGGCTTCCCTCGCAGGTACTACACTTGGACTGCTTTTGAAACATTCAGCGGTTTTGCTGACTTGAACATGCTAGTATCAATTGCTGCAATTGTAACGCTATCGGCACAGTTCATCTTCTTATTCAACTTCATCTACAACATTTTCAGAGGTAAATTGGCGCCAACCAATCCTTGGAACTCGACTACGTTGGAGTGGACTACACCGCGTTTGCCAGGTCACGGCAACTGGCCTGGTGAAATCCCAACAGTGTATCGTTGGCCGTATGATTACAGCAAGCCGGGTGCGAAGGAGGACTTTATCCCCCAGCATATTCCATATTCTGAAACTCCGGAATCAAATCTTCCTCACGAAAATGACCAGATTAAACTGCAGTTTGGTGACAAACCCTTGTAGTTAACTTTAGACTTGAATTGACAACAGCAGCGACCAAAGGGTTTCACAGGCTTTGCCTTATCACTTTGGTCGCTGTTTATTTTTTGATTGCCGTTGGCGGAATTGTCCGTGCCACCGGCTCGGGCATGGGCTGCCCCGATTGGCCCAAGTGCTTTGGCAGTTGGGTGCCGCCAACCTCCATTGACCAGCTACCCAACGATTACAAAGAGAAATACGCGGCAGGCCGCGAGAAGAAGAACATTAAGTTCGCGAAGTATCTGCGCGCGTTGGGTATGTCGGCTACAGCCGATAAGATTCTCAACGACAAGTCAATTCTGCAAGAGGCAGACTTCAATGTCACCAAAACCTGGATCGAATATTTGAACCGCTTAGTGGGAGTGGTGATTGGCTTCCTAATTGTTTTGGTATTTTATCGGTCGTGGCGCCTGCGAAAGACCAACCCTATTGTTTTTTGGCTGGCTGGGCTCAACCTGTTGGCGGTGATTTTTCAAGGTTGGTTTGGTTCCATCGTAGTGTCCACCAACCTCACTACATGGACAATTACCATCCACATGTTTTTGGCAATGGCTATCGTTGGGATTCTCGTATACTTATTGTTCGTGAGTTCTGAGGGTGCGATCCCATCAACATCGGTGCAAGGTTTAAAAGGCCTTTTGATATTTTCGATCGGTCTTGGCCTAATACAAATTTACTTAGGCACACAGGTACGCGAAGCAATCGACAGGATAGCGTCTGCTACCCGAGACACGTGGATTGCATCATTGGGTCTGGAATTTGTAATCCATCGGTCGTTTTCGTGGTTGATTTTGGCGGCCAATGCAGCTTTGGTGTGGAAAGCTTGGAAAATCGTTGTATTAAAACCTTTATCTACAGCGCTAATACTGCTAATTTTGGGGTCATTTTTGACGGGCGTTGTGATGGCTTATTTTGGTGTGCCTGCGGTGGCTCAGCCAGTACATTTGTTGCTGGCTACGGTTACGTTTGGCGTTCAATTGTATTTGCTGTTTACCATAACCAACTCCCGATCAACGGTGTTCTTACAGCATAATTCATGAACCAAGTCGCATCCATATCGGGTATTTTGAAGGCAAAGGCATATTACGAACTGCTTAAGCCGAGGCTGTCATTTTTGGTAGCCTTCTCCTGCGCATTCGGCTATGCACTGGCTACTAAAGGCAGCATTGAATTGCTGACGATTGCCATGCTTACACTGGGTGGTTTTTTGTTATCGGGGGCATCGGTTTGTATCAACCAGGTTATTGAAAAAGACTTAGATGGAATTATGACACGTACGATGAACCGGCCTTTGCCAACCGGGCGCGTATCGGTGCAAGAGGCCACGTGGTTTGCGCTGGTATGCACCGCGCTGAGCGTGTTTATTTTGTGGATGTACACCAACCCATTAACCGTAATCTTGTCGATTATTTCGATGTTGCTTTACAGCTTCGTGTACACACCTTTGAAAAGGGTAGGGCCTGTAGCCGTTTTTGTGGGCGCCATACCGGGTGCATTGCCACCACTTTTGGGTTGGGTGGCCGCTACGGGATCTATTTCGCATGAGGCCATGATCATTTTCGGCATCCAGTTTATTTGGCAATTTCCACACTTTTGGGCCATTGCCTGGGTAGCGGATGATGACTACAAGAAAGCCGGCTTTAAGTTATTGCCTTCCGGTGGTGGCAAAGATTTGAATACCGCTATTCAAATCATGGTGTATACGCTATTCCTTATTCCGTTAGGGTTACTGCCCACTAAGTTTGGGATTACCGGGCTTGACTCTGGCATTGTGGCCACGGTATGCGGAGCAGCTTTTTTCGCGCAGACTTTTTCATTGATGAAAACGGGGAGTACACAATCCGCCAAGCGCATTATGTTTGGCTCTTTTTTGTATTTGCCCATTGTGCAGATTGCGTATTTATTGGATAAGGTTTAGGGCATTCACTATTTAAAAACAATTAAGATGAGTATGAGCGAGGCAGTTGATTTCAAAATTGTAGAAGAGCCGAAGAGGCCGCTGGCCATGCACCCCAAAAAGTTTGGGTTGTGGTTGTTTATGGCAAGTGTTTTCATTTTGTTCATGGCGTTTACTTCTGCGTACATCGTGCGCAGGGCAGAGGGCAACTGGCAAATTTTTGAGTTGCCGGCTTTGTTTACCTATTCCACCATTGTGATTTTGCTGAGCAGCGTAACCATGCAATGGACTTATTTTGCTGTGAAACGCAATCAGCGAGCGAACGCAAAAAACATGATTGTGTTAACCAGTGTTGCGGGCGTTATTTTTTTGGCTTTGCAATGGATGGGCTGGGGCAGTTTGATTGAATCCAGCATTCATTTGGTGGGGAATCCTTCCGGGTCGTTTTTATACATCATCACAGGGTTGCATGCAGCCCACATCATTAGCGCCATTGTCTTCTTATTGGTGGTGTTGGCCAACGCCCTGCGCAACCGATTTAACCTGAACCAGATAGAAATGTGCACAACTTATTGGCATTTTTTAGGGGTTCTTTGGCTATATTTGTTCGTTTTCTTAACATTGCTACGTTAAAAAATACCTTTACCTGAACTGACTCACTGATGGCACACGCAACCACAACAACCGCACCGGATCAAGACGTATGGAATGGGGGAGTATCGCCCATGAACGCCAGCTATGGCAAATTGATGATGTGGTTTTTCTTGCTTTCGGATGCATTTACATTCTCTGCCCTATTAGTTACTTATGGACTAGTGCGTTCTGCCCATAAAGGCTATGAAGGTTTGGTGGATGCTTTTAAGTTTTCAACGGAACATTGGCCAATTCCTGAAAAGGTTTTTGATTCAATGCCTTTCCAAGAATACATTAATGCGATTTTTCATACTACGTCAGCACCCTTGGTTTTTGTGGGAATAATGACGTTCATACTCATCATGAGTTCGGTAACAATGGTACTTGCAGTAGAAGCCGGACATCGAATGGATCGCCAAGCAGTCGAAAAATGGATGCTGTGGACGATATTGGGTGGGTTGACTTTTTTGAGTTGCCAAGCATGGGAATGGAGCCACTTTATTCATGGTGCGCACAGTGGATCGTCTATTGCTGAAGGCACAACCTTTTTCGGGGCTAATCTGAGGATGAACCAATATGGACCTCAGCCATTTGCTGATTTCTTCTTTTTCATCACTGGTTTTCACGGATTCCACGTATTTAGCGGGGTATGCCTTAATTTTCTTATCTACTACAACACTGTAACAGGAGTTTACCAACGCAGAGGTCATTATGAGATGGTGGAGAAAGTGGGCTTGTATTGGCACTTTGTAGATTTGGTGTGGGTGTTCGTTTTCACCTTCTTCTACCTTGTCTAAATCTGAAGTTTTGAATTTTTAAATCTGAAATAGAGATATGGCACACCACGCACACGAACCTGAGGTACAAGTTCTACCGCCTGACCGCGAAAAAATTAAGAAGCTTTGGAGGGTAGCGTTGATACTAGGCATCCTGACTCTTGTGGAATTCGTAATTGCTTTTACACTTCCTCATGGTACTTTGAAGACCTTTATCTTCGTGGTGATGACAATTGTGAAGGCTGCTTACATTGTTGGAGAGTTTATGCACTTGCGCTACGAGGTAAAAGTGTTATTCTGGTCGATTTTGATCCCAACCGTATTTATTGTGTGGATGTTGGTGGCATTTGTATATGAAGGCATGAAAATGTCTGACATCAACTTCATCCGTTGGTGAGCAGCTAGTTTGAGAGATTAACAACGGAAGGCTAAGGTGGATAACTTTAGCCTTTCTTTTTTGAATCCATGAAAAGAGCAAAGGCAATTTTGTTATCATTGGCGTTGGTGTTGCCCATCGCTATTTTCGTTTTTCTCAAGCTCTTTGGGAAAAATGAATTCGATATCGCTGTATACTATCCTAACGGAGTGGATTCGGTGTGTGTCGAGAACACGTCAAAACCTTACCAAGTGCCCGATACGGTTTTGAATGCAATCCAATGGGGCAGCAAGCCAAGCCTGATCACTTTCCATCCGTCTGAGGCGGAAATTGACCATCTCAAGCACGTATGGGAAGAGATTGATCAACATGATGTGACCTCTGTTTTTCTGCCATCGGACTTAACACAATGGCACGATTGCGCGTTATTGATACGAGCTCCATGGAAAACGGTGCTCATCGACAAAGACAAGCACATTCGCGGGTATTACAATTTGGCCACGCGCGAAGAAACAGATCGGTTGATTGTAGAATTAAAGATCCTGCTAAAGAAGTATTGATGGAGAATGTAGAAGCAAAAGACCCTTACCAAAAACTCATCATTGGGCTTTCAGTTGCGATTCCGTTGGCGGTGGCAGCGCTTTTCCGCGTTAAAATTCCAGGATACGATTTTTCCTTTTTGCCCCCAATTTATGCAACCATCAATGGCTTAACAGCCGTTTTGCTGGTGTTAGCCGTGGTAGCAATTAAAAACAATAAGAGGTCAGTTCATGAAAACATCATGAAGGTCTGCATTGCATTGTCATCTTGTTTTTTGGTGATGTATGTGGTTTACCACATGTTCAGTGACTCCACACCTTTTGGCGGAGAGGGTGCCGTCAAGTATGTATACTACTTTATTTTAATCACCCATATCATTCTTTCGATTGGTGTGGTGCCGTTTGTACTGCTCACTTTTTCAAGGGCGCTGGCGGGGCGTTTTGAAAGGCACAAGGCATTGGCTAAGTTTACGTTTCCGTTGTGGCTGTATGTGGCGGTAACAGGTGTAGTTGTATACTTAATGATCAGTCCGTATTATAAATAAAATGAAGACGAAAATTATTGGTTTGATTTTCTTGTTGCTGATCAGTGCAGATTCGTTTTCGCAATGTGCCATGTGCCGGGCACAACTCGAGAACAACATCAGCAATGGCAACATTGGTATTGCTGCGGGCATCAACTTCGGCATTTTGTATTTGTTTGCCGCACCCTATTTGGCCATCAGCGTGATAGCTTTTTTTTGGTTCCGTTCTAGCAAGCGAAATGCACTCAAGCTCAATAAAGGCAATATGGCAATGTAAGTGTCCCAAGTGCAGGCAGGGTGATATGTTTTCCCATGCTGCGCTTTCGTACAAGTTTGCCGACATGCACGTAAACTGCCCCTATTGTGGTGTTAGCCTTACGCCCGAACCCGGTTTTTATTTTGGTGCACTGTATGTGAGTTATGCATTTACGGTGGCCTTAATGGTGGCCACCTGGTTAGTACTCTATCTTTTTGTGAAACCAGCAGATTGGGTTTATGGCACTGCGTTGGTGGTGTCTTGTGTTTTGTTTATTCCATTTAGCTTCCGCTATTCGCGTGTGTTGTTCTTGTATTGGTTTGGCGGCCATGTGTACCGTCATCAACCATAGCCCAGGTAATCGGCTTTCCATTTCAACTTCGTATCTTTATCCAATATGGTGAAACGCTTGGCCCTCATTTTGGTCGTAGCATTTAGTTGCATATCGGTAGCCTTTTGGTACGCCCGCGAATACAAGTCTAGTTTTCGGCCCCGGCAAGTTGCAAAGCAAATTGAGCAAAACGTTGCACTACAACTCCAAGAGCTAAATAAAGCTGCCGTTGATTTGCGTACAGCGTCTGTAGCGGATGTGCGATGGGCGAAATCGCCTTATCCATTTTTATTGCTTGATTCTGCTCACCTGCTGGCATGGACGCATGCGGGATATTTCCCTGAAGCGTTTGAAGACGATGGAACAGATTCACTTCAGCTGTTGCAGTTGAGTCGTGGTGATTTCTTGCTCCGCAAATGGTATTTGCACGACCACAAAACACTGGTGGGGGTTTTACCATTGGTAGAGCGGTTCAAAGTAAACAATGAATATTTGCGCTCCACTTGGAACCCCGCCATTTTCCCAATCGATAATATTCAAGTGCTGCATACAGGTGAGCCTGCGGGGTTGGCTATCGGCAACGTGTTCAAAATCGGTGACGAGTTTGTGATAGACGCACTCCCTTTTGATTGGAGCTCTTTCGCTTGGGCGATGGCAGGTCTACTACTCTTGATTACTGCGATAGTTGTGGTTGTGCATTGGGCAAAACAGAAGGGTTGGTTTGATGTATCGTTTTTATTGCTTTTAACCTTGTTGTTGTTTTTGCGATTGGCCATGATACAGGTCAACTTCCCTGCCGCGTTGGGGTATTGGTCGCTGTTCG
Organism: Bacteroidota bacterium; assembly: GCA_018267275.1. Classification (GTDB taxonomy): domain Bacteria; phylum Bacteroidota; class Bacteroidia; order Cytophagales; family Cyclobacteriaceae; genus ELB16-189. Next base: position 24,865 of record JAFDYV010000008.1, read on the forward strand.
ATCCGCAGAAATTTGCGTCATCATGGATCAACGTGTCGCTGGGTGATTTCTTACTCAACTCACTAGTAGTAGCAGCTTGTTCTGCTTACTTGTTTGCGATTTATCCGCGGTTGAAATTATTTGAATGGTTGCTTCGGTCTTCTCTCGTCACGAAGATGTTGGCTTCTGTACTTTTTTTGACGCTTGCACTTTTTGCCTTTTTGTTTCCTTTCCTGTTCTATGAAATTATTTTTCATAATTCCTCTATTCGCCTGGATGTAACCCAATTTGTTTTTTTTGATGGCCTTAGGGCAATCGCGTTTTTATGTGTGCTGCTTGGTGCATTTAGCAGTTTTGTTTTTTGCCATGTAGCCATCACCTATGCCAAGCACATGGTAACAGGTTTCAAATTTTTTGTTTCATTGGGGCTTTCAATCGCAGTGTTTCTTTTCTATGCATGGGCTTCTGACCATGATTACAACATGCCGCTTTTAATTGCCATTGCTTACTTGTTGATGCTGTACCTGACCAATTTGGCGTCATCGCTTTCAAGGGCGGGATTTGTTACTTTTTCATATTTCCTATTGGCAGCTTGTGCGTATAGTTCTTTGGCCGCGTTGAGCATCCGGTATTTTTCAAGAGAAGCGACATTACAATCACAATTACGATTTGCCACTAACAATCTGGTGAATCATGATATTTTGGGTGAGTTTATCCTTTTTGACGCCAGCAAAAAGATTGCGCAAGACCCGTTTATTCAAAGTCGTTTCTCAAACCCGTTCTTATCTAAGGCCGGCATTCGGGAGCGAGTGCAGCAGCTTTATATCAACCCCTATTTTGATCGGTATGACGTGGCCATTCAGTTGTACAACGTAGCGGGGCAGCCGATTGCCAACAGCACTGACGGTGATTTGGTACAATCAATTCAAACCATCCAAAATTCAGCTGTTAAAACTGAATACGAAGGTGTTTACTGGCTCAAAGAATTCAAATCAATTAAGCGATACATCAGCATTGTATCTATCAACAAAGCAGGTCCGTTGGGTTATGTGCTTATTGACTTACGCCTAAAACGAATTGCCCCACACTCGGTATACCCAGAGTTGTTGCTTGACAACCGCTTTGCGCAGTTCGTCAATACCGAAGATTTCAGTTATGGTTTTTTTGCGCAGGGACAATGGGTAGCTTCAAGTGGAGATTTCAATTACCGGCAGGAGCCGACAGGTCAAGCGTTGTCAAATGCGGCCCTCTTTCGGGAAGGTCTTTCAGTTGGAGGTTATCATCATATTGCATTGGAAAATGATGAAGGCGAAGTAGTAGTGGTATCGGCCAAGGATTATAGGTGGTATGATGTACTGGCCAATTTTTCTTTTTGGTTTGTGCTGGGGCTAATGCTAGTGTTTTGCTGGATGGTGATTTATGCTCTTTTGAGTTTGTACCGTGGTTACAAGCCAACTTATGCGGCACGCATTCAATTGTATGTGTATGGAGCGTTCATACTGCCACTGGTAGTATTGGCGGTGGCAACGGTTAGTATTTCGAATCAGACGTATAAGCAAGAGCAGAATGAGCAAATCGAGAGCCGATCGGAGGCGCTGACAGAAACGGTTGCACCATGGCTAGAAATGCCAGATTCAGTGCGTGATGGTGGCACGCTTTCAAAGCAGTTGGCAGCACTTTCAAAATCATCACAGACAGACGTCTCGTTGTTTGACGCGCGTGGCGAATTGTTAGCGAGTAGCCAGCCGCTCATTTTTGAGAATCAGTTACAACCCCGCCACCTCAATCGAGATGCATTTCACAGAGTGACCGTTCTCAACGAGAATTATGTTGTTTGTTCTGAGCAAATCGGAAACTTGAAATACAGCAGTTCCTACCGGGCGGTGCGAGGTGCATCGGGTGAACTGTTGGGCGTAGTTAATTTCCCTTTCTTTCAATCGGCCCGTGCGAACGAGAAATCACAAGCGCTGGTAGTGGGCAACATCATGGTGGTGTTTGTGGTGGTGTTTCTTTTATTCAATTTTATTTCAATGTATGCTGTAAACTGGCTCACATTCCCATTGAAATTTATCACGCGCACATTGGGCGCCACTACGCTTACAGGAAAGAACAACCCATTGCAATGGAAGTCCAACGATGAAATTGGGATGATGGTAACCGAGTACAACCGCATGCTGCAGAATTTAGAAAACAGCAAAGCGGAATTGGCACGTACGCAAAAAGAGTCTGCCTGGCGCGAAATGGCCCAACAAGTGGCACATGAAATAAAAAACCCGCTCACCCCTATGAAGCTGACACTCCAGCGCATGGAGTTGAATGCCGGTATTGACGCAGAAGAAAAAAAGCCAGCTATCAAAACATTGCTGCAGCAGGTGGAAATTCTAGATGGAATTGCATCTTCTTTCAGCTCGTTTGCAAAAATGCCTGTACCCATATTGAATCAAATTAACTTGGTGCAGACTGTTGCTAAAGCGGTTGCTCTGTATGCGCAAGGCGCATCGGGTAAGGTGCTATTCACTGCACCAGTGGGCGACTGGTGGGTGATGGGAGATGAACAGTTGCTCATACGGATATTCTCGAATTTGATCATCAACGGCCTGCAGGCGAACCCAGATGAGAGCGCTGCCAAGGTGGTAGTGTCAATGAATGCGGGCGATCAACGGGCTATTGTTTCGTTTGCCGACAATGGTGTGGGGATTTCTGAAGAGGTGATGGATAAGATTTTTATTCCTTCGTTTAGCACCAAGAAGTCGGGCTCAGGCTTGGGATTGGCTATCGCTAAACAAGGTATTGAACACATGAACGGGAAAATTTGGTTTGAGACCAAAGCAAGAATCGGCAGTACGTTCTATATCGAGCTGCCGCTGGTCAATCAATAGTTTTTCCCTTCAGGCTCCTCATCACTTTGTTGATAAAAACAAAGTCGTCAAGTTCTTTTACCCCTGAATGGGTAATATCGTGGTTGGTACCTTCCCAGAGCATGTTACCTTTATACAAGAACATAATTTTCTCACCGATGCCCAATACCGAATTCATATCATGTGTTACTACGATAGTGGTAATGTCATACTCGTGGGTGATTTCCAATATTAGTTCATCAATTAGAATAGACGTTTGAGGGTCAAGGCCAGAGTTGGGTTCATCGCAAAAAAGGTAGTTAGGGTTGTTCACCATCGCCCGCGCAATGCCTACACGCTTTTTCATACCACCGCTTATCTCAGAAGCCATCTTCTTGTTCACGTTCTCTAACCCTACACGCTTCAAACAAAAGTTCACTCTGTCCATCTTCTCGTCCATTGGCATGGTGGTGAGTATGTCCAACGGGAATCGAACATTCTCCTCTACGTTTTTTGAATCGAACAGCGCCCCGCCTTGAAACAGCATGCCAATTTCTCTCCGGATTTCTGATTTCACATCTTTGTCGGCTTCTGTAAAGTTGCGCAGGTCGTAAAATACGTTGCCCGAATCGGGTGGCAGTAGGCCCACGATGCACTTCAGTAACACGCTTTTGCCCGTGCCGCTGGAACCAATGATTAGGTTTGTTTTTCCTTTCTCAAATTCGCCACTAATGCTGTTGAGAACAACTTTGTCTTTAAATGACTTCGATATGTTTTTGATCTTGATCATTTGTTATAGCAGCAAGTTCGCAAGGAAATAGTCGGCCAATAACACTGCAATCACGCTCGATGTAACTGCTTCGGTGCTTGCAATACCTACCTCTAAAGCGCCCCCTTGCGTGTAATAGCCCTTGAAGGATGAAATGGACGAAATCAAAAATGCAAAAACGAATGACTTGATCAAGGCAAATGTGATGGTATAATCATTGAATACCGAACGGATGCCGAGGATGTATTCGGTGGGAGTTAAGATACCCGTGAAAACGCCCACCAGGTATCCACCTACAATCGAGCAAACACCTGCAAATATCACCAGCATGGGGTACATGATCATGGAGGCGATGATTTTTGGAAGCACCAAATAAGAAGATGAGTTGATGCCCATTACTTCGAGCGCATCAATTTGTTCGGTAATGCGCATAGTACCCAATCCACCTGCCATACTCGATCCTATTTTGCCAGCAAAGATGATGGCCATGATGGTGGGTGCGAGTTCCAATACGGTCATCTCACGCACCACCTGCGAGATCACATAACGGGGAACCAGGGGCGTGACCAAGTTATAGGCAGTTTGCACGGTAGTAACAGCGCCCATAAAAGTGGAGACCAGCACAAACAGCCAAATCGATTTTACACCGATTTGCATACATTCTTCAATTACTAGTTTATAGTAGGTTGCAAAAGTTTCCCTGCGCACAAGCAGTGTTCCCAAAAACATCATGTACTTGCCAAACTCTTTCATGCGCGTAATTGCCGGTGGCTCGCTATATTGCTCAAATATAAAGGAAATGTATGAACAAGTTAATAGTGGTAACGGGCGGCACCAAAGGCATAGGCCGGGCCATTTTAAACAGGTTTGCTCAAGCTGGTTTTGATATGGCTACCTGCGCGCGCAAGCAGCAAGAACTCACAGATCTAAAGCAACAGCTGGAGTCAGCATATGGTGTGAAGGCTTTTGTAAAACAGGCCGACATGTCGGTAATTGATCAAGTGAAGGATTTTGTAAAATATATTCTAGCCTTGCAACGGCCGGTAGACGTACTGGTGAATAATGCCGGATATTTCGTGCCGGGATCCGTCATCAGCGAGCCCGAGGGGAGCCTGGAGAGCATGATCAATAGTAACCTTTACAGTGCCTACTATACTTCAAGAGGGCTTGCGAATAAAATGATGGAGCAGCGAGAAGGCCACATATTTAACATTTGTTCCATTGCCAGTATTAAAGCCTACCCCAATGGTGGGTCATATGCGATTTCAAAGTTTGCCATGTTGGGATTGAGCAAAGTACTGCGCGAGGAGCTGAAAGAAGTTGGTGTACGCGTGACGGCTGTATTGCCAGGAGCTACCCGCACCGCCAGTTGGGATGGCGTAGACCTGCCGGACGAACGCTTTATGAAAGTGGAAGACGTGGCCGAAACTATTTTTGCCGCACACGCTTTATCGAAACGCAGTGTGGTGGAAGAGATTTTGATTAGGCCACAGTTGGGGGATATTTAAAATCTCACCCAAACAACGTCAAGTTACCAAACTGATCCGCAGCAGGCATCGGTAAGTGTAGCGATGGTTTATCAAATGCAACGTTGCTCAACTGCGGAGACACCGTGAAGCCATCAAAATCAAAGTCGTGTTCGGTTTGCAGTATTTTTAAAAGATCTTCCTCGCCAACTTCCCTGTCGAGCCAAACAGGCTCTTGATCCTTCGTTAAAAACAAAGGCATGCGGTCAGTAATGGTGGCTGCAAATCCTTTTGCAGGTTGTGAAAAAATGGAAAACGTATGAAAGGAATTACCTTGTTCGTCATCATACTCTTCCCAAATCGCTGCCATCGAAAGAATCGATTTGTCTTTGGGAAAAACACGCCAGGGAATGGAGGTTTTCTTGCCCACTTTCTTCCATGCATAAAAGCCATCGCTGGGCACCAGACATCGATATTTTTTTAGTGCTTTCTTTAACACCGGCCGCTCGGTCAGCTGTTCAACCCGCGTGTTAATGAGCCGCTCTGCAATCGATTTGTTTTTTGCCCACTCTGGTGCCACGCCCCAGTAAAAAAAAGAAAACCCCTTGGGTGCATCGCTGGTAATCACGGGAAACAATTGGGTAGGCGCACCATTGTAGCGGGGCAAAAACTGCGGCTCCTCTACTTGGTATCGTTTAGCCAGCGAGCTGGCCGTAATCCCAACCGAAAAACGTTCAACCATTGATTAATTCTGTTGCTCTTAATTCCGACCAATATAAGCCACTTTTGTTGAACAACGAAAATCCCACATGGCCGCCATGGCTTGGCGCCTCGAAGGTAAACATGGGATTATTGACTGATGTGGGGAAACACTCTTTGCTCAAAAAAGGATCGTTTTGCGCGTTAACCAACAACGTAGGTATTTTGATTTGATGCAAAAATTGAATGGCGCTGCATCTTTGATAGTAGTCGATGGCCCCGCTAAATCCGTGCAGCGGTGCGGTATAGTACTCATCGAAGTCCATCAGCGTTTTTATTTTGCTAAAGTGAGATAGATTGAGGCCATCCATCACTTTTGATTTCGCCACTACTTTTTTCTCCAGGCTATTCAAAAACCGTTTGGTGTAAAGCCAGTTTTCGGGTTGCGAGATTTGCAGACAGCTGGAATGTAAATCAATGGGCACCGAAAAGGCCGCAGCTTTCTTTATCTTTTGGTGAATTTGGCCACCACGCTCGCCTACGTATTTGAGGGTGAGGTTCCCGCCTAAACTGAATCCAACTAAAAACACCTGCTGATAGTGCTGCGCGGCATGCTGCACAACTGCATCCAAATCATCGGTGGCACCACTATGATAAAAACGAAGTTGCCGGTTCATTTCTTCGCTGCAGCCACGGTAGTTCCAAGCCAGCGCATCAATGCCTTTTTGCGAAAATGCTTTAGCCATACCTTTTACATAGGCACGCTGTGTGTTGCCTTCTAATCCGTGTGAGATGATGACCACTTTATCTGATCCGTTGCGCACCCAATCGAGGTCTAGAAAGTCGCCATCGGAAGTGGAAATTCGTTCGCGTTGATAGTTAATGTCTGGTACCCTTCTAAACAACGCAGGGTAGATGGTCTCTACATGACGATTGAATAAGAACCGAGGCGCTTGATAACGAGTCACCGTTTTAAAAGAAGGGTTGAATCACCAATCAGAAAGATCATCATTCAAACACTATTTCCAGCCCATTCGGTTTTTCAATGAAGTGATATGGGCAAGGTGATGATCGCCATGCCAGGCATAAGTTCCCAACAGTTGATCTAAGCGAACTTGTCGGCCTGTTTGTGGGTGTGTAAATGTCCGCGCAAGTTGCTGAGCTGTTAATCCATTGGCAATCGTAACCATTTTGGCATGTAACGCCTTTAGGAAATTTAGGGACAGTGCTGGAGGAGCCTTGGTCTCAGGTGTGGTGGCCCATTCTTTTTCTTCGTAGGCTTTAATGGTCGGGTTTTCTTCAGTAAGTGCCCACTTGATTCGGATGTAGGCATTCATGTGACTATCGGCAACGTGGTGCACCACTTGTCGCAACGTCCAACCGCCTTCGCGATAAGGTGTATCGAGTTGTGAATCGGATAGGGTGGATAATTCTTTTTCGTAACGTTCTGGCGCAGCAGCAATACGGGCAATAAACGCTTGCACTTCTTCGGCACTAAAACTCTCTTTCGATTGAAACTTTCCAATCGGGTAGCGAAGGTCTTCCATGTCTTTTCTGAATTATTTGTTTTCGATGACCTCTTTGGCTTCGGCATCGGTGTAAGCCTTGTGCAATTTCACTGGCTTTGCCTTGCTGTTTCGTTTGTTGCGTACGCGGATATTCGTAAATTCTATCAATAGCGAAAATGCAACGGCAAAATAAACATACCCTTTCGGGATTTCCTGGTGCAAAGCCTCCAAGAATAGCATGAAGCCAATCAGTATCAAGAATCCCAATGCCAATACTTCCATGGAGGGATGCTTTTGGATAAACTTGCTGATCGCCCCTGAGAAAAACATCATTACACCAATCGACACGATTACGGCAATGATCATTAAGATTACCTCGTTCACGATACCGATAGCGGTAAGGATTGAATCGAAAGAAAAAATGATATCTAATAAGATGATTTGGGCAATGGTGCCGGCCAGCGTTACACCCTTTGGCTTACCATTTTCGTGATCTTCTTCTTCTTCACCCTCCATTTCATGATTGATTTCCATGGTGCTTTTGGCGATCAAAAACAGACCCCCAAATCCCAATATTAAGTCGCGACCTGAAAAGGTATGATCGCCATGAAACTGGAAGAATTTGATTAAGAAATCGGGCATGAAATCGTTGAGTGCGAATAAGGGTTCTTTGAATTGGATAATCCAAGTAATACACAGCAAAAAGCCTATACGCACAAACATCGCCAAGAATAGGCCCAAGTTGCGTGCACGCTGCCGTTGGTGCTCGGGAAGTTTATTTGATACAATGGAGATGAAAATGATATTGTCAATCCCCAAAACAATCTCTAAAAAACAAAGTGTAAGCAGCGCAAGCCAAGTATCGGCTTTCAGAAAGATTTCCATGCAGGGTGAAGTCTAGGGGTGTTCGAAAATTTCGACCAAAATAAAGAAATGCGGCAACAAAAAAAATTATAATAAACCCGTAAAAATCGCCTGTTTTTGATGGAAATTTGACCATAACCGAGTTGCATTGAAACCACCCGCCCCACTATCTATTCAACAGCGCAAAACATGGGTGCAAGAAGCGGCCTCCACACCTTTTGATTTGGTGGTAATTGGGGGCGGCATTACTGGAGCGGGTATTGCATTAGATGCCGCCACACGCGGATTGAAGGTGCTGCTGCTGGAAAAACATGACTTTGCTTTTGGAACCAGTAGCCGCTCTACCAAACTCATCCATGGTGGACTTCGGTACTTGAAACAATTGGAATTTGGACTGGTGAAAGAAGTGGGCAGCGAACGTGCCGTGGTGCATTCACTCGCCCCGCATTTGGTGGTGCCGGAAAAGATGTTGCTGCCACTTTACGAAAAAAAAGGGATGGGCTACTGGCTGGCATCGTTTGGGTTGAAAATTTATGATTGGTTGGCGGGGGTAAAGCCGGAAGATCAACGGAAAATGCTTACCCGACCACAAACACTTCGGCAAGAGCCGTTACTGAAGCCTGACGATGTGAAAGGGGGCGCATTGTATGCAGAATACCGAACCGATGATGCACGCCTTACTGTAGAGATTGTAAAAACAGCTTGTGCCAACGGTGCGAAAGCAATCAACTACTGCCGCGTTACCGGATTTTTGTATAACGGTGCGCGAGTGGCGGGCGTGGTGGCTAACGATGGATTAACCGGCAATGACTTTCAAGTACAGGCGACTGTTGTAGTGAATGCCGCAGGGCCTTGGGTAGACGAGTTGCGCGAACTCAACCAATCTAAAAAAGGCAAGCGCTTGCACCTTACCAAGGGCGTGCACTTGGTGGTGCCTCGAGAAAAATTCAACATTGCACAGGCGATCTATTTTGATGTAGGCGATGGGCGGATGATTTTCGCAATCCCACGCGACCGGACCACTTATGTGGGAACCACCGATACCAATTATTCCGGAAGCAAAGAAGATGTTCAAACTGATTTGGTGGATGCTCAATACATTTTGAACGCGGTTAACGCAACGTTTCCTGCTGTTCAGTTGCAAGTGGGTGATGTAGAATCAAGTTGGGCCGGGTTGCGGCCCTTGATCCACGAAGAAGGTAAATCAGCCTCGGAACTTTCGCGCAAAGACGAGATTTTTGAATCTGATTCCGGTTTGATTTCCATCGCTGGCGGCAAGCTTACCGGCTACAGAAAGATGGCCGAGCGAATTGTAGACAAGGTGCTTGACGAGAAGTTTCCAAACAACAGAGCCGCATGTCAAACTGCATCGGTGTATTTAAGTGGTAATGACTTCAAAAATTATGAAGAGGTGAGGAAGTATTTGGTGCAATTGAAATTGCAGTTGCGCGTGATTGGTTTGGAACATTACTACCATTACTTAGTTCACAATTATGGCAAACAAACAGATTTGATTCTTGAACACTTCAAGCTAAATCTAGAAAAGGATGCCGACCTGGCCCTTGCTAAGTCAGAATGGTGGTTTTGCGTAAATTATGAGATGGTGATAGAGCCTTCCGATTTTTTTATCAGGCGCACGGGCATGCTGTATTTTTACCGCCCGCGAATGGAGAACACATTGCAATCAATTTTGGAGGAATTCAGGAAGCAGTTTAACTGGACATCCGAAAAAATGAAAGAGCAGCAAGACTTAATGGCTCAAGCGATACAAAAAGCTTGTAAGTTTGCAGACACACATTGATGATGTTAATTTTCCTATCATGAGAATTCTATTATTTGTTTTGGGTATCGTGATTTTGGTGGCAAGTGAAATTGCTCGTGTGTACTATATCATGCCCTTTCCGGGTAGTCAGGTAGATGAAGTAATTGACATGGCGTATTGGTTCCATGTCAATATTTGGTGGTTGCGCGCGGTTGGCATTCTTCTGCTTGCTTACCCAGCTTTTACGTTGTTCGAAGAAAAGAGCAAATACATCAAGTACACAGGCATAGCGCTTCTGATTTTTTGGGTGCTGGTGGTCTATATGTTCAACTTCCGCTTTTTGGCAGATAAGATGTTTTACCAGCCCTCACAAAAGATTTTCAGCTCGGCTTCTGATAACAAACTTCCTAACAAAAAGATAGTTATTGGCGTGGCCATCAATGGGCAGGCCAAGGCGTTTCCCGTTGAGGTAATTGGTTATCACCACCAGGTGCGCGATACCATTGGGGGAGAACCCGTGATGATTACGTATTGCACCGTTTGCCGAAGTGGCCGAGTGTATAGCCCTGTGGTAAGCCAAAAAATTGAGGACTTCCGATTAGTTGGCATGGATCATTACAATGCCATGTTTGAAGATGCCTCCACTAAAAGTTGGTGGCGGCAAGTAAACGGTGAGGCGATTGTTGGACCACTGAAAGGAACCACGCTTCGCGAAATACCATCTGAGCAAATGTCGTTGCAAGCATGGATTGAACGGTTTCCGCACACGCTGGTGATGCAACCTGATCCGAAATATAAAACGCAGTACGAAAGCCTGGAGCAATTTGATGAAGGCAAAATGGAAGGCCGCTTGGAAGGAAGAGATTCACTTTCGTGGAAGGACAAGTCGTGGGTAGTGGGTGTGCCTATGGGTTTGTATGCCAAGGCTTACGATTGGAATGATTTGGTAAAGCAGCGGGTAATCAACGATGCCATCAAAGGGCTTCCGGTGGCGTTGGCTTTGGAACCCGACAGCATCTCATTCCACACATGGGTGCCAATTGTGGGCGCAGACACCTTAAAGTTTGCTTACAGTGATAGTTTGAAGATATTGGTTGACCAGTCCAACTCTAGATGGAATTGGAAAGGAGAATGCACTGAAGGGAAACATACAGGCACCAAGCTGGAGTTGGTTCAATCGTACCAGGAGTTTTGGCACTCGTGGAAAACGTTTCATCCGAATACCGAACAACATAAGCCATGAACTCCTCGGATTGGTACAAACACTCTGTTGTCTATCAAATTTACCCACGCAGTTTTAAAGACAGCAATGGCGATGGCGTGGGTGATTTGCAGGGCATCATTTCGAAAATCGATTACATTAAAAGTCTGGGGGTAGATGCGGTTTGGTTAAATCCAATTTACAAATCACCCAACGATGATGGCGGTTACGATATTAGCGATTACTACGCCATTCAGCCTGAGTTTGGAACGATGGCAGATTTTGATGAGCTACTTGCAAAATTGCACGAGCGTGGCATCAAGTTGATTATGGATCTGGTGTTGAACCATTCCTCTGACGAGCACCCGTGGTTCGAACAATCTAAAAAGTCAAAAGATAATCCTTATCGCGACTACTATTTTTGGCGTGATGGTACGAATGGAGGCCCACCCAATAACTGGCCGTCTTTTTTTGGCGGTAGTGCTTGGGAAAAAGATGAGGCGACCAATCAATATTACTTGCATTTGTTTTCGCGTAAGCAGCCCGACCTTAATTGGGAGAACCCAAGGCTGCGCGAAGAAGTGAACCTGTTGATGAAGTTTTGGCTTGATAAGGGTGTAGACGGTTTACGGTTGGATGTCATTTCTGCCATCTCCAAGCGCACAGATTTCCCCAACACCGACACCAACGACTTTAATGAAACCATTCGTAAATACTACGCCAATGGCCCCCGGCTCAAAGAGTTTATCGCGGAAGCGCGCGCAAAAGTTTGGAACTATTACAATGTGATGACGGTAGGCGAGGGGCCGGGAATTACACCACAAAACGCGGTCGATTACCTCGATGAAAAAAATGGGTTGAACATGATTTTTCATTTCGGGCACATGTTTATGGATCAGGGGCCCGGTGGCCGCTTTGATCCGATTCCATGGTCATTGAAAGACTTCAAGCAAATTTTCAAAACGTGGGACGATGCCTTTGCGAAACAAGGGTGGGGTAGTGTGTTTTTGGGCAATCATGATTTTCCGCGCATGGTTTCTCGCTGGGGCAACGACAAAGAGTATTGGGAGGCATCAAGTAAATTGTTGATTACGCTACTGCTCTCGATGCGGGGCACACCGTTTATCTTTCAGGGCGATGAAATTGGGATGACGAATACTACGCTGCGTTCAGTGGCCGATTCGCGCGATATTGAAACCCACAATGGCTGGGAAGTTGCTCAAAAAAAAGGTATGGATGAGAATACCTTTTTGAAACGAGCCAACCAATCCGGTCGAGACAATGCACGCACGCCTATGCAATGGACGAGCGGGCCATTTGGTGGTTTCTCGCAGGTTGAGCCTTGGATGGCAACAAACGAGAACGCTTCGAACATTAACGTAGAGAATCAAAGCAACACAGCCCATTCAATACTGTATTATTTTCAAGAGATGGTGAAAGTTCGCCATCAGCATAAAGTACTGAGCGTGGGTACTTATCATCCAATCACAGATGGAAGTGAGGAGTTGTTTGCGTTTTGGCGTAAGTTAAACCAGCAACAAATGCTGGTGCTGCTCAACTTCTCCGATGGGATTTTGAAGTTCCAAGTTCCCGCGGGGGCGAAAAAAGTTATCGGCAACTACGAATCTGGAATGGTAAACGAGCTGCGGCCTTGGGAGGCGATCGTTTATGATTGTTCGGTCTGAAATTTTGCTTCAAAAATTTGCCCTGGCTACCGGCTACTGCCTACTTTTAACTATTATTGGATAATAAATCTGACCGTTGCATGACGAACGATAATCATTTATGGGGCATTGACCTTGGAGGAACAAAGGCCGAGGGGGTGGTATTGGGCAAGGGCGGACTGAGCGAAATTCTTTTTCGCGATCGCGTACCGAGTGAATCAGACAAGGGCTACCAGCATATTCTAGGTCAGGTGAAAAAGCTGGTCGACCAAATGGAGCAGAAGATGGGGTATCGTCCTGCCAAGTTGGGTATTGGCACTCCCGGAACGCTCGACCCGAAACTAGGCATCATGAAAGGTTGCAACACGGTGGCAATGAATTTTCAACCCATGAAGGCAGACTTGGAAAAGTTGCTAAACATGGAAATTGCCATCGCCAATGATGCGAATTGCTTTGCGTTGGCAGAAGCGCGCCTGGGCGTGGTGAAGCAAAAATTTCCGGAGGCCAAAGTAGTTTTTGGTGTGATCATGGGTACGGGAGTGGGCGGTGGTTTAGTGGTCGATGGAAAAGTATTGAACGGTTTACAAGGCATTGGCGGAGAGTGGGGCCATAACTTTTTGGATGCATCGGGTGGGCCGTGCTACTGCGGCAAAAGTGGTTGTGTGGAGAAAGTATTGGCCGGGCCAGCGCTCGAAAAATATTATGCGTCTATCTCGGGACACCAGAAACGATTGAAAGAAGTATACGACTTGTTCAAAGCAGGCGATGTACATGCCAAGCAAACCATTGAACGCATGACCCACTTTTTTGGGTTGGCCATCAGTGTGATTGTGAACGTTATTGATCCAGATGTGATTGTGATTGGAGGCGGTGTGGGCAACATCGATGAGATTTATACGGATGGTGTGGCTTCGGCCAAGAAGTTTGCCTTTAACAATGGCGTGCTGGACACACCCATTGTGAAGCCTACGTTGGGGGATAGCGCAGGGGTTTTTGGGGCTGCATTTTTGGTAGCCTAATATTTTATTATGAAATCGAACAAAGCATTTTGGGTGGCTATTGCGGCATTATCGTTCGTCACGATGGTTTCTTTTGTATATGCATTTATCCAAGCGGGAATTGCAACAGTGAAGGAGAGAGAATCTTTGAACTGGGCGAACGAAGCGATGGCTAATGCGGAAATTGCAAAAAAACAACAATTGATTGCTGATGACCTGAAAATCAAATTATCGGAATGTCAAGCAAAAATGAAATAGTATCAAATTAACCAAAATCTCTATGAAGAGAATAGCTATAGTCGGCCCGATCCCCCGCGATCATATCATCACCCACACCGGTGATCAAATTCAGAAGTGGGGTTGTGTTACACATCCGGTCATCGCCCTTTCCGCCATGGCTGGAAAAAAAATCGAAATCATTCCGGTGTCGCACTTGCGAGCCGTTGACAAAGACAACGTGAAAGAAGTCTTTAAAGGTTACTCGGGCATCAACACCAAACACCTCACCACTAAAAACGACCAAGGCGATATCATCAGCCTGCGATTTGTAGACATGAATAACCGCCTCGAGCGTCAAACGGGTTTTATGGATCCCATTATGCCCGAAGACATGAAAGCCTTGCTCGACTGCAAAGTATTCGTGTTCATACCTATTAGCGATTATGAAATTTCATTGGATACGCTCAAGTTCTTGAAAAAGAAAAGCAAGGGCATCATCATCTTCGATGCGCACGGCCCTACTACTGCTTGCCTTTCCAGCGGTGAGCGCCAACGCAAGTTTTGGATTGACCGTGACCAATGGCTTCCCTATATCGATGTGTTGAAAATGAATTTGGAGGAAGCGCAGGCGTCATGGTTTAAGAAGGAATATGAGACCAACGACTTTGCCATGTCTGAAGATCCGAACCGAGAGGAGCTTCGTAAGTTTGCCATGCATTGCTTAGACCGTGGGGTGAAGTGCGTGTGCATCACCGTAGATTCGCGCGGTTGCCTGGTGTACCGCAAAGAGCGTGGCAAGTTTAAAGAAGATTTAGTGCCCGCAATTAAAGTAAGCCAAGTAATTGACACCACCGGTTGTGGCGATTCGTTTGCAGGCGGTGTTGGTTTTGGGTTGCTGCACAAGCCCAACGATTATGTGGCGGCTGCCCGCTACGGCAACGCGCTAGGGGCGCTCCGCACCCAAGGAAAAACGTTTGCGGTATTTAAATCACAGGCAGAGACAGATGAGATAATTAGGCAAGGCTTTATAAAGAGTAGTTAGGATATAGGAGATAGTAGTTAGGAGAGATTTTTGTTGATACATTTGCGCCTTGTCCATCAAAAAAACTCCTAACTCCTACATTCTAACTACTACCTCCTCACAAATGATACAAGCCGTAATCTTCGACCTTGATGGTGTTATTGTTGACACTGCACATTACCACTTTGTTGCGTGGCAACGACTGGCGCGTGAACTAGGAATCACCTTTACCGAACACGACAACGAACGATTGAAGGGCGTAAGCCGAATGCGCTCCCTAGAAATCATTTTGGAAATCGGGGGTGTATCACTTTCTGAAGAGAAAAAGGAAGAACTCGCTACGAAGAAAAACACCTGGTTTGTAGAATACATAGAAGCCATCAAGCCGGAAGAAGTTTTTCCGGGCGTTCCGCAAATGCTTCAACAATTGCGAGCGCAAAACTACAAAGTGGCATTGGCTTCTAGCAGCAAAAATGCCGAAACCGTAATCCGTTTATTGCAAATCGGTCACTTGTTTGATGCGATAGTCGATGGCACCATGATTACCCACACCAAGCCCGACCCGGAGATATTTTTGTTGGCGGCAAAAAAAATAAATGAGGCCCCCGCGAATTGTGTGGTGTTTGAAGATGCCGAAGCAGGGGTAGAGGCCGCGCTAGCTGCCGGTATGAAATGTGTGGGTGTTGGCTCGCCAGCGCAATTGGGCAAAGCAAATTTTATTGTAGCGAAGACCGCGGAGTTTGATTTAGGGAAATTACAGGGATTGTAAGTTCAAAGCAAATTAACGCCCGATAGTCTTAAGGTGCGACTTTTTTAATCGGTCGGCTATGTATTTTTTTAATTGCTCAAAATTCATGTTTTGGGTTTCTTCTGTGATTTTATCACGAATCTCCCGCATCATGTCTATGGCATCAAAAGTCTTTTTTCTCTGCTTAGTCTCCATAGCTAACTAATTCCTTTGGTGTTCTTATCTCAATGGTTGGATAACCTAGTCTCAAATTTACGGAATTGTAGCCTTTTATTCTATCAAGATTAACAATGTGCTTAAAGTTCCAGCTTGCTAAAACATCCACACGATGGATGGTTGCCAACGCAATATGGCGGCAGTCCTCCAGACTCGTTCGCCCTACAACTTTTTCAGAGATATACTTATCTGCCAAGTCAATGCTTTCTTGAGACAGTTCTATTCTTTCAAACCGGTCATTCGGAAAGCTTAGAAGCAAATTACTAACCCGCTCAGGAGCTTGAATAAGTTCTAATTCAAGTAAGTCGGAAATGACAAACCGTACCTCATCTAATTTAAGTCTTTCAAACAGCCGTTGAGTGGCATCTTTGAATTCGTCATCAAAGAACCCGCCAACCACTGAAGTGTCGATGTAAATTCTTTGTTTCACGATAAGGTTATGTTTTTTTATTGACGATTATTGTCTAAATCCCCCAGAAACGCAAATATACGTGACTGTAAGTTGCATTACTGTAAAAAAAATGTCCACGCGCATCTTTGTCTAGTGCCAGCAATCACCCAACCCATTTGCCTATTCCTCCAAACTTCACAATATTTGGTTTTTTGACTAGCAACTAGCAACTTGTAACCAACGATTCAGCAACCAGTAACTATCCGATGAAGAACTACATTAAGCATCACCCATGGCAAATTGTTGAAGAAGGTTTTGATGCGCACCTCAATCGCATTTCCGAAAGCTTATTCAGCCTCGGCAATGGCCGCATGGGCCAGCGCGCCAACTTTGAAGAGAAATTTTCGGGCGATACCCACCAGGGCACCTATGTGGCTGGGGTCTATTACCCAGATAAAACGCGAGTAGGCTGGTGGAAAAATGGCTACCCAGAGTATTTTGCCAAAGTGCTGAACGCGCCCAGCTGGACGAGTATTGGTATTAAAATAGGCAAACACGAACTGGATTTGGCCACCTGTAAAGTCAGTGACTTTAAGCGCACGCTGGATATGAAGCGTGGCCTGTTGCACCGGTCGTTTATCGCCACCTTACCAGATGGAAAAAAAGTGCAGGTAGATGCACAACGGTTTTGCAGCATGGCCGATGGCGAGGTGGGTGCGATTCGCTATGCCATCACGCCCATTAATTTTTCGGCCTCGGCCGCCATCACACTGTCGGTAGATGCCGATGTAGTGAACAAAGATTCCAACTATGATGAAAAGTTTTGGAACGAAGTATCAAAAGAAGCCAAAGCCGGCCTGGCGTTAGTCACTGCCGAAACCAAGAAGACTTTTTTTCACGTAGCCACTGCCATCACGTATTCCATTCAGGTCGCAGGAAAGGTGGTGAAGGGCAAAGTGAAAATTACCAAGCGCGAAAAATATGCCGACAACGTGGTAACCATTTCTTTGAAAAAAGGAATGGAAACGGTGATTTACAAGTACGCTGCGGTGCTGTCATCTGAAAACCATCCGAAAAAGAAATTGGCCGAAAGCGCCAAGAAAAAACTAAAAGCTGCAGCCGAAAAAGGGTTTCAAAAATTGCTGGACGCGCACGTGGCCGTCTGGGCAAATATCTGGTTGAAGTGCGACATCAGCATTGAGGGAGACGTGGCCGCGCAACAGGGCATTCGCTTCAATATTTTTCAGTTGATGCAGACCTACACAGGCGATGACGCCCGTTTGAACATCGGCCCGAAGGGATTTACAGGAGAGAAATACGGTGGCAGCACTTACTGGGACACCGAAGCGTATTGTTTACCGTTTTATTTGGGCACATCAGACCCAAAGGTGGCGCGCAACTTATTGGTATATCGCTACAAGCACTTGCAGCGTGCCATTGAAAATGCGGGCAAGTTAGGCTTTACCAACGGTGCGGCTCTGTACCCGATGGTGACGATGAATGGCGAGGAATGTCACAACGAGTGGGAAATTACATTTGAAGAAATCCACCGCAACGGTGCCATTGCCTTCGCGATATTTGACTACATCCGCTACACTGGCGATGAAGATTATTTGATTGAGTATGGGCTTGAAGTACTGATTGGTATTTCTCGTTTTTGGTCGCAGCGTATTACGTTCTCTACCGAGAAGCAGCAGTATGTGATGCTTGGCGTAACCGGCCCGAATGAATACGAGAACAACGTGAACAATAACTGGTACACCAGTTACATCGCGTGCTGGACATTGGAATACACACAACATGCGCTGGAGTACGTCCGCAAAAAAGATACTGCGAAGGTGACCAAGTTGCTCGCTAAAATTAAGTTCAACGAATCGGTCGAGACTGCTCGGTGGAAGGATATTCGCACAAAAATGTATTTGGGCGAAGACAAGCAACGCGGCATTTACTTGCAGCAAGATGGCTTCCTTGATAAAGAATTGTTGACGGTAAAAGACTTGCGCAAAGAAGATAGGCCATTGAACCAAAAGTGGTCGTGGGACCGAATACTGCGTTCTTGTTTCATCAAGCAGGCAGATGTGTTGCAAGGCTTGTATCTGTTTGACGATCGCTTCGATGATGAAACCATCAAACGCAATTTTGATTTCTACGAGCCAATGACGGTACACGAGTCATCACTATCACCCTGCGTGCATGTGATTTTGGCTTCCCGCATCGGCTACAAAGAGAAGGCCTACGAAATGTATCTGCGCACTTCTCGTCTCGATTTGGATGACTATAACAATGATACTGAAGACGGCTGTCATATCACCAGCATGGCAGGCACGTGGATGAGTGTCATCAAAGGATTTGGCGGCATGCGCGTGAAAGATGGTATGGTGCATTTTTCACCCTACTTACCTGACCAATGGAAGAGTTATTCCTTCCGCGTTGACTTTAGAGGTCGCGTGCTTCGCGTGAACGTGATGCGGCAAAAGGCGGAAGTGCAGTTGGAATCGGGCGAGCCGATGGAGATTGTGTTAAATGGCGCAAAGGTTCAACTTTCTTAGTTTCCGGTTTCCGGTTTCCGGTTACAGCGATAACCTGAACCTGGCAACTGGCAACCTTGTTTACCCATGAGCAAGACAGTCGCCATTGTTCAATCGAATTACATTCCTTGGAAGGGCTATTTTGATTTGATCAGGCGAGCGGATGCGTTTGTCTTGTTAGATGATGTGCAGTATACACGCAGAGATTGGCGCAATCGCAACCTCATTAAAACCAACAACGGGCTGCAGTGGCTGACCATCCCGGTAGATGTAAAAGGTCAGTTCGAAATTAAGATCAATGAAGTAACCGTGGCTGATCTAAGCTGGGCACAAGACCATTGGAACAAAATCAAGCAATGGTATGGCAAAGCACAGCACTTTAAGGCTTTTGCACCAATGGTTGAAGAGGCTTATCTCTCCATGCATGAGTCCTCGC
The DNA here is from genome assembly GCA_018267275.1 of Bacteroidota bacterium. Lineage (GTDB taxonomy): Bacteria > Bacteroidota > Bacteroidia > Cytophagales > Cyclobacteriaceae > ELB16-189. Next base: position 44,171 of record JAFDYV010000008.1, read on the forward strand.
TGAGCAAAATCAATTTTCAGTTCATTCAGATCATCAACAAAATCCTTGAAATAGAAACACCTATTTTCTGGTCGCACGATTTTAATACCACCAATGAAAAATCAACGCGACTGTTAGAGCTATGCCAGCACTTGGGTGCCGACCGCTATTTATCTGGCCCTGCCGCCAAAAGTTACCTGGATGTTTCGCTGTTTCAGCAAGCGGGTATCGAGGTGGAGTGGATGGATTACACTGGTTACCCTGTTTACAACCAATTATTTGGGGAGTTTGCCCATGGTGTTACCGTGCTAGACTTAATTTTTAATGAGGGAAATAATGCAAAAAAATACTTACTTCCCGTAATTTAGAGCCTTAAGCGGGTGCGCGGCAATCCTGGTTTGTCCCTCATCTGCTACCTAAACCGTATACTTTGAAGCTGTCTATCGTTTCTACGCTTTACTATTCCCAAAATTATCTCGATGAGTTTTGTGGCCGTTGCATTCAAATAGCTCAAAAAATCACCGATGACATTGAATTCATATTGGTCAATGATGGTTCTCCCGACCAGTCGTTGCAAGAGGCATTGGCCATTCAGCAGAAACATTCGTTCGTCACCATTGTAGATTTATCGCGCAACTTCGGGCATCACCGCGCCATTATGACTGGCCTGCAACAAGCCACGGGTGATTATATATTTTTGATTGATTGCGATTTGGAAGAAAGCCCCGAGTTGTTGGAAGCCTTTTACCAAAAGATGCAAAGTGATAATTCGTTGGATGTAGTATACGGATTGCAGACCAAGCGCAAAGGCAATTGGTTTGAGCGCTTCAGCGGAAGAATGTTTTACAAGTTGCTATCGGTGCTAACCAGCGTAGAGTATCCATCGGACACGTTCACCGCACGGTTGATGACCAGGCGTTATGTGCAGTCGGTATTGCGGTACCCCGAAAAAGAGCTTGACATTTGGGGCGTGTTTGTGTTAACCGGCTACAACCAAGCGGGCGTGCCCGCCACAAAGGGCTTTAAAGGCAAAAGCACTTATTCGTTTTATAAGAAGTTGCGGATGGCGGTGGAAATCATCACCAGTTTAAGCCATCGGCCATTGTACTTAACTTTCTTGCTCGGTATTTTTATCACGTTTATTTCGTTGGGGATTATTGCCTCGTTGATTTATCGAAAATGGATTAACAATATTGATGTGGAAGGATGGGCGAGTATTTTGGCAAGCGTCTGGTTTTTGGGTGGGTTGGTGCTCATGGTGTTAGGAGTAATTGCCATCTATTTATCGAAGATTTTTCTTGAGATAAAAAATAGGCCATTGACTATTGTGAAGGAAGTTTATAAAGGCAAATGATTAACGCAGACATAGAGCGATACTACCAAAAAAACTTATCGACACACGGTGCCAGTGCCGAAGGCGTGGGCTGGAAGAATGCTGAAGCCCAGCGCGTGCGGTTCGAACAGTTACTTAAAGTCATTTACACCGAAGGGCAGTTTTCCATCAATGATGTGGGCTGCGGGGTAGGCGATTTGTCGGCATACCTCACGGAGAAAAAGTATCAATTCAGCTACAAAGGCTACGATGTGCTGGAAAGTATGATTAGTGAAGCGAGGGAAAAGTACTTGGAAAATGGCACGCGCCAATTTTTTCAGGTAGACGACCTCGCGCAAATGCAGCCTGCCGATTATTCAGTCGCGAGCGGCATTTTCAATTTAAAGTTTGAAGTAACCGAAGAGCATTGGAAGCAGTATATCTTAAAAACGCTGGAGGTAATGAATGAAAAAAGCAAGTTTGGTTTTTCATTCAATGCGTTGACTTCGTATTCAGATGCTGCATTTATGAAGGCTGAGTTGTACTATTCGAATCCCGGTTGGTTATTTGACTATTGCAAAACGCGTTTTGCTAAAAATGTGGCATTGCTTCATGACTACAGCCAGTATGATTTCACTATTTTGGTAAAGAAAAACTTTTAATCATGGGCTACCTTTATATTGCCCTTACTGTTTTGTTTTCTGCCTACGGGCAACTCATTCTCAAATGGCGGTTGAATCAGTTGGGCGTAGTACCACAGCCATTAAAAGAAAAATTCATCTTCTTGTTTTGGGCCGTATTTGACCCCTACATTTTCTCTGGCTTTGTAGCCGCTTTTTTGGCAAGCCTAACTTGGATGGCCGCACTCACTAAGTTTGAATTGTCGCAAGCCTATCCATTCACCAGCATGTCGTTTGTGGTGGTGCTGGTAGCCAGTTATTTTTTATTGAATGAACCGGTTACGTGGGCAAAAATTGCGGGGTGCGGGCTGATTGTGGCCGGTTTGGTATTAATGTCGCGTGGATGATTGGCTTTAACAAACCATATTTTTCGGGTAAGGAATTACAGTATATCCAAGAAGCTATTCGTTTAGAAAAACTTTCGGGCAACGGTGAGTTCACCCAACGCTGCCAGAGTTTTTTTGAGCAACGCTATGGGTTCAAAAAAACTTTGCTTACCCAATCTTGCACAGCAGCTTTGGAGATGGCCGCCATTTTACTGGACATAAAGCCTGGCGATGAGGTAATCATGCCGTCTTACACATTTGTTTCGACAGCCAATGCCTTTGTGCTGCGCGGTGCAAAAATTGTGTTTGCCGACTCCAACGAAAATGAACCGAACATTTCGGTAGCTCATGTAGCCCAACTAATTTCAGCTAAAACGAGAGCGATTGTTGTAGTGCACTATGCCGGTGTGGCATGCGACATGGATGCCATCATGGCGTTGGCAAAAAAGAATAACCTGTTTGTAGTTGAAGATGCGGCTCAAGCCATTGATTCATTCTATCGCAATAAATCCCTTGGCTCCATTGGCCATGTAGCGGCTTTCTCGTTTCACGAAACCAAGAACATTATTTCTGGCGAGGGCGGAATGTTGGTCATCAACGATGAACAATTCGTTAAACGTGCCGAAATCATTTGGGAAAAAGGAACCAATCGCTCCGCCTTTTTTAGGGGTGAGGTAGACAAATACAATTGGGTCGATGTAGGGTCATCTTTTTTACCGTCTGAAATAACAGCAGCATTTTTGTGGGCACAATTGGAGCAACTCGATTTCATTCAACAAAGGCGGAAACAGCATTGGCAACAATATTGGGATGGGTTGAAAGAGATGGCCAATGCCAAGTTTTTTCAGTTACCGGTTATCCCCGAATACGCCACTAACAATGCCCATATTTTTTATCTGTCTACTACCAGTTCAGTGGCCCAACGCGTATTGCTATACTGTTTAAAGCATGCTGGGGTGCAGGCCATCTTCCACTACTTGCCGTTGCACCAAAGCCCATTTTTTACGCAAGGCAGCGCACCGGCCAAATTGCCGAATGCAGAGCGGTTTGCCGAAACACTTATTCGGTTGCCACTGTTTGTTGAGCTGACCCATTCCGATATAGCCCAAGCTTGCGCGGCCGTTAAGACTTGTTTCGATTTGAAGCATGCGGAACTTCAACCAGCTGGCAACCCGTAAATTCTGTTGCCCCACAAAAAAAATCCTCTACTGTCGGTATAAATCTTACTTATAGCAACGATTTATTTGCTATTTTTCAATGCTGATTTTGATTGGGTGATTTGGGCATCTGAAATTTGAAATGTTAAATTAAAATATGAATCGAAAATTAAGAATGGGCATGGTAGGCGGAGGCAAAGATGCCTTCATAGGTTCTATCCACCGCATTGCTGCCAACATGGATGGTTTGGTAGAAGTAGTAGCCGGTGCATTAAGCATCAATCCCGAAATTGCCAAAGAGAGCGGTAAGGCAATTTTTCTAGACCCCGAACGCACCTACCTGACATATGAGGAAATGTTGGAGAAAGAAAGCAAGTTGCCCGCAGAAAAAAGGATAGAATTCGTGACTATTGTGACTCCCAACTTCGCACACTTTGCACCAGCGATGGCTGCGTTGGACAAGGGTTTTCACGTAGTGATAGAAAAGCCTATCACCTTTACGCTTGACGAAGCCAAGCAATTGAAAAAGAAAGTAGAGGAAACAGGTTTGATCCTATGCTTGACCCATACCTATTCGGGCTACCCTATGGTGCGGCAGGCACGGGCTATGATGCGTGATGGCGTATTCGGCAAAATCCGTAAAGTGGTGGTTGAATATCCACAAGGCTGGCTCAGCAAGTTGAGCGAGCGTGAAGGCAACGCACAAGCGGTCTGGCGCACCGATCCAAAGAAGTCGGGTAAAGCAGGTGCCATGGGCGATATCGGCACGCATGCCGCCCACTTGGCGGAGTTCATTACTGGGCTCAAAATCACGCACCTGTGTGCCGATTTGAATGCCTTGGTACCAGGCCGTATGTTAGATGACGATGGCAACGTGTTGTTGAAGTTTGATAACGGTGCTGCCGGGGTACTCATCGCTTCGCAAGTGGCGGCAGGAGAAGAAAATGCGTTGCGGATTCGTGTGTATGGAGAGCATGGAGGACTGGAATGGGCGCAGATGGAACCGAATTCACTGATTGTGAAATGGCTCGATAAGCCCACGCAGATTTTACGTGCTGGCACCAATGGCTTTTTGCATGGCGAAGCGATCTTTAATGCGCGCACACCGGGCGGGCATCCCGAAGGTTACTTAGAGGCGTTTGCCAATTTGTACCGAAACTTCGCTATCGCGTTGTCATCTCGCATCGATGGCACTCCAGCACCTCCGCATGTCAATTTCCCCACAGTGGATGACGGTATTAGGGGCATGGCATTTATCGATTCAGTGGTAAAGAGTGGGCAAAGCAAAGAAAAGTGGACGCCATTTGAAATTTGATTTCGCAATTCGTTCATTCTATAATTTGAAAATTGACTGCTAACTCAGAAACTCTAACCTCCAACTTCTAACCTCGAGCAGATGACGACAATTAAAGGCCCAGCTATTTTTCTTGCACAGTTTATGGGCGATGAACCTCCGTTCGACAACTTGAAGTCCATTTGCAAATGGGCCGCTTCATTGGGTTATGTAGGTGTACAAATCCCCACATGGGATGCCCGCTGTATCGACTTAAAAAAGGCGGCCGAGAGCAAAGACTATGCAGATGAACTCCGCGAAACAGTTGAATCATGCGGTCTTCAAATCACTGAGCTGTCAACTCATTTGCAAGGTCAGCTGGTGGCCGTACACCCTGCGTATGATACTATGTTTGATGGCTTCGCGCCAAAGTCTGTGAAGGGTAATCCAAAAGAACGTACCAAGTGGGCCGTTGAGCAGTTGAAGTTGGCAGCAAAGGCAAGCAAGAATTTAGGTTTGAATGCCCATGCAACTTTTTCGGGCGCATTGATGTGGCATACTGTTTACCCGTGGCCACAACGCCCTGCTGGTTTGGTTGAAGATGGCTTTGCCGAACTGGCAAAACGTTGGTTGCCAATCTTAAATGCTTTTGATAAAGCAGGCGTGGATGTTTGCTACGAAATTCACCCAGGCGAAGACCTGCACGATGGTGTCACGTTCGAGCGGTTTTGGGAAGCTACCGGCTGCCATACGCGCTGCAATATTCTTTATGACCCCAGCCATTTTGTTTTGCAACAACTGGATTACAAGCAGTACATCGATTTTTACCACTCGTTCATCAAAATGTTTCACGTTAAAGATGCTGAGTTCAATCCAACGGGAAAAAGCGGTGTGTATGGGGGCTATCAAAGTTGGGTAGATCGCCCTGGCCGATTTAGGTCACCTGGCGATGGTCAGGTTGATTTCAAAACGATATTTAGTAAATTGGCTCAATATGGTTATAATGGATGGGCTGTGCTGGAGTGGGAGTGCTGCATCAAACACCCAGAGCAAGGCGCAAAAGAGGGAGCACCGTTTATCAAGAACCATATTATTCGCGTTACAGAAAAAGCATTTGATGATTTTGCTTCTGCTGGAAAAAACCCAAAGCTGAACAAGACAATTCTAGGAATATAAAACAACTCAACCCATGAAGATAACATCAACCTTGACAACAGCATTGATATCGGCCACCGTACTTTTTTATGCTTGTGGCGGAAAAGAAAAGAAAACCGTTACCGAAGACTACGGCACACCACAAGAAACCATTGACGCCCCAGATGTGGCAGCCGATGCCATTACGCAGGGTGAATCGTTGGTGAAAGCAAGTGATTGTAAAACTTGCCATCACATCACAAATAAAATCATCGGGCCATCGCATACTGATGTTGCCAAGAAGTATGAGTTTACAAAAGCAAATGTAGAATTGTTGGCAGGGAAGATTATTAAAGGTGGCTCAGGCGTATGGGGAGAAGTGTTGATGGCGGCACACCCAGATATTACGCAAGCTGATGCAGAGAAAATGGCACGTTACGTGCTTTCGTTGGATGGTGAAACAGAACATTGAGATATATACGAATAAACTAACTAACATGTACTACCGGCCTGCATCAATTAAAGTGCTTCTAACCGCACTAAGCATTTGTTTGTGCTTTGGATTTGCCTCTGGACAAAACTCGCTCACCAAGCAAGAAAAAAAAGACGGGTGGAAGCTGCTTTTCGATGGCAAGTCGCTGAAAGGCTGGCACAACTTTTTGAGTAAGTCAGTTGGCTCAGCTTGGTCAGTGCAAGATGGCGCTATTCACCTCAACAAGACTGTAAAGAAAGATGGTGGCGATATCGTTACCGATGGCGACTTTGAAAACTTTGAATTAACGCTTGAATGGAAAATTGCCCCGTGTGGCAATAGTGGCATCATGTTTAACGTGGTCGAAAGCAGCGAGTACAAATACGTATGGCAAACAGGTCCGGAAATGCAGGTACTAGACAATACCTGTCACCCCGATGCCAAAATTGAAAAGCACCGCGCAGGAAATCTTTATGACTTGATTGCCAGCCCCACCGAGTCGGTGAAGCCCGCCAATGAATGGAACTTGGTGAGAATAGTTTCCAATAAGGGGCGGGTAGAGTTTTGGTTAAATGACGTGAAGCAGGTGGAGTTCACCATGTTTACCCCTGAATGGGAAGCGATGATCAAGGCCAGCAAATTCAAGGATATGCCTGGTTTTGGTAAGTTCAAGAAAGGCAAGATTTCATTGCAAGACCATGGCGATCTGGTTTGGTATAGAAGCATTAAGATTAGAGAGATAAAATAATGCTTTTGGTTTTTACAAGACGACTAACCCCTCCATGTGCAGCATAGAGGGGTAACTTATCGAGTTAGTTCGGGGGCGAGTCATAGAAGGCAAATGTTTATGACACGACTTTAAATGTTAATTGGTATTTTCGATAATGAGTTTGTGACATGCCAACTAGATGAGGCAATACCGGTATTGTTGCACCGCTGGAAACAGGCACCGCCACCAGAAGAATTTGAGTTTATACTGAAACGAATTTTGGAAGAGTACCAGTTGCTAAAGAAGACTTATCCGCGGCTTGCTTGGATGGTAGATGCAGCAAAACTCGGAGAATTGGATGAAGAAGTCGAGAATTGGTTGGTGAGCGACTGGGAGAGAATGTTGTTTGAAGACGCGGCAGTAACAGTGCATGCGGTGATTTTGGGTAGTGATATTTTTGCTGACTACCCAATGGAAAAATTCAAACAAGACGCAGAAAAGAAGTTTGAGAAATTTAATGTTCACCTTGGCGTTTTCTCCAACCAATCGGAGGCATATGCCTGGATGAAGAAATATATTTAAGTCGGCTGAAGACAAAAAAGTTAACTAAAAAAAACGCTATGAATCGCAGGGAATTTATTCAAACCACATCAATGGCAGCCGTAGGAGCATTGACGATGAGCTCATTTACGCTAATCGACAAAAAGAAAATTGGGCTGCAGTTGTACTCACTTCGCGACATTTTACCAAAAGATCCAAAAGGGGTATTGGCAAAAGTTGCGGGCTTCGGGTATAAAGAACTAGAGGCGTATAGCTACAACGATGGCCAGATTTTCGGCATGAAGTATAAAGAGTTCACTGATTATGTAAAAAGCTTGGGCATGAAGGTTACCAGTGGACACCATCTGTTGGGAAAATCTGAGCAGACCAAAATGATGAAGGGCACCGTTGTGAATGAGTGGGAGCGGGCAGTAAACGATGCGAAAGAAGCGGGGCAAGATTTTATGGTTGTAGCGTTTTTAACACCCGATGAACGAAAAGACTATAAAGGTGTTTGCGAGCAACTGAACAAAGCAGGTGAGGTGTGCAAAAAATATGGCATCCGCCTTAATTACCATAACCACGAATTTGAATTTGAACAGTATGAAGGGCAAGTGGCTTATCATGTGATGTTGAAAGAACTTGACCCCGAATTGGTGGGGATGGAAATGGATCTGTACTGGATGCACGTTGCTAACCAAAGTCCTGTAGAATATTTTGAAAAGTATCCTGGCCGCTTTGAGCAATGGCACGTGAAAGACATGGATAAGACCAATCCTAAACAACAAGTAGATGTTGGCACCGGCCGCATCGATTTCAAATCGATTTTTGCCAAAGCAAAACAATCTGGATTGAAGCATTACTACATTGAGCAAGAAGCCTACCCCGTTAGCTCGATCGATAGTATAGAGAAGAGCATTGGGAATTTGAAGAAGATGATTTGAGTTTTAGCTATGACAGAAATTGAAATAGATAAGAAGAAATACGTTGTCCTTTCTCGCAAAGACTATGATGTCTTAAAAAAGAAAGCAGCTTTAAAAACTAAGCCGGAGAAGACACTAACATTGTCACAATCCCGAGCTTTCGCAAAGCAGTTGATTAGAAAATGGTCAAGCGAAAAGTCGTTGTAGGGATATCAGCATCAACGAGCATTGCGGAAGCTGCATTCTTCATTGAATCGAAAGGATTAGTAGCCACAGCTGAAAAATTTTCGGACGATGTCCATGATTTCCTGGCTAATCTTGGAGATGAAAGAAAATCCTACCCATTTTGTAGAGATGAAAAACGGATGGTGTTAGGGCTAAAGTGCGTGACATTCAGAAAAAAGTACACGGTCGTATTCATCGAAACGCAAAAGACAATTCATGTCCGCGAGTTTATCCCTTCGAAAATGATTTAGTGGTAAGCTGACAAAAGTCACCATTTCAATCGATTGAACCATTTTATTTTCACGATTTCTATCCCTATTTTGCGTCACAGTAAAACCACTTTTTATGGACGTAAAAACGGCTCATTCCACTTATAAAATCAATCACGCTGAAATGTTAAGCTGGGTGCAGCAAACCGCTGACCTGTGCAAGCCCGATGCCATCCGCTGGTGCGATGGATCGCAAAAAGAATACGATGAACTATGCGAACTGTTGGTTTCAAAAGGAACCTTTATTAGGCTTAATCCACAAAAACGTCCTAATAGTTTCGCTTGCTTCTCTGACCCTAGCGATGTGGCAAGGGTAGAAGACAGAACTTATATCTGCTCGCGTGCGAAAGAAGATGCCGGCCCCACCAACAACTGGGTGGAGCCTCGGGAAATGAAGGCGCGCTTGAAAAAATTGTTCGATGGCTGCATGAAAGGCCGTACCATGTATGTAATTCCATTCAGTATGGGTCCGGTAGGTTCAGAGCTTTCTCACATTGGGGTGGAAATCACCGATTCGGAATATGTGGTTGTGAACATGCACATCATGACGCGCGTGGGTGTGAAGGTGATGGATACACTAGGTGCTGATGGCGAGTATGTGAAGTGCTTACACTCAGTAGGCGCGCCATTAGCAGCCGGGCAAAAAGATGTGAAATGGCCGACTAACGCCACTACCAAGTACATTGTTCATTATCCTGAAGACAGAGCGATTGTGTCTTATGGTTCGGGCTATGGTGGCAATGCACTGCTGGGTAAAAAATGTTTTGCGTTGCGTATAGCATCAACCATGGCTCGTGAAGAAGGTTGGTTGGCGGAGCACATGCTCATCATGGGTGTTAAAAATCCTGAGGGAGAAAAGACTTACGTGGCCGCTGCTTTCCCTAGCGCTTGCGGTAAAACCAATTTTGCGATGTTGATTCCACCCAAGCAATTTGATGGCTGGAAAATCACTACGGTAGGCGATGACATTGCGTGGATTAAGCCCGGAAAAGACGGGAAGTTGTATGCGATCAATCCTGAGGCCGGATACTTTGGTGTGGCGCCTGGGACCAACGTAAAAACCAATCCCATGGCGATGGAATCCATCGCGAAGAATACGATTTTCACCAACGTAGGTGTAACCGATGATGGTGATGTTTGGTGGGAAGGAATGACCAAAGAACCGCCCAAGAATTTGACCGATTGGAGAGGGGAGAAATGGGATCCCACCGCAGGCAAACCTTGCGCCCATCCCAATGCTCGGTTCACCGCACCCGCTACACAAAACCCTTCATTGGATGAAGACTGGGAAAACCCCAATGGCGTGCCGATTGGTGCACTGATTTTTGGAGGACGTAGAAGTACAACCATTCCATTGATTTACCAGGCGCATAACTGGAACTCTGGTGTTTATTTGGCGGCAACGATGGGTTCAGAAATGACTGCAGCTGCGTTTGGCGAAGTAGGTAAAGTTCGGAGAGACCCGTTTGCAATGTTACCGTTCTGTGGCTACCATATGGGTGATTACTTCAACCACTGGCTGCAGTTTGGCCGTAACATTCCCAATCCACCACGGATTTTTGGTGTGAACTGGTTCCGCAAAGATGAAAAAGGAAATTTCATTTGGCCTGGCTTTGGCGATAACATGCGCGTGTTGAAGTGGGTGGTTGAAAAGATACAAGGAAAGACCAACGCGGTAGAAAGCCCTATTGGTTGGATGCCGCACTATGATGACTTGGATTGGACGGGCTCTGATTTTACGCGCCAGCAATTCGAATCGATCATGATCATTGACCGCGAGGCGTGGAAGAAAGAATTACTCGACCACGCAGAGTTGTTCGAGCGTATGTACGACCGCCTGCCGAAGGAATTTATTTTCTTGCGCGAGTTGTTGCTCTCTAGTTTGTGGCGCTCACCTGAGAAGTGGAGCCTGGAAGCAGGGGAGTAGGCTCTTAAATGAATTCGTGCCACCACTTTTTGCAGTGCTTCAAGTGGTGGCACGATTGTTTTGTTACTTCTCCGAAATCAATATCCCCGCTTGAAACACTAGCGTTTTGAGCAATTTTCCTGTTTCGTCAAATTCTTTCCACTCTTTGTGTTTTTTGTTCGCCACATAGGTGCCTTGCTCTTTTATTTTTCCATTGGGGTAGTAGCTTGTATATAACCCATGTTGACGGCTACCTCGGTATTCGCAATCACTCAATAGCTTTCCGTCTTCGTAGTAATTTTTTACCGAACCGGTTATTAAATTAAACTTCCATGTTTCCTCCACTGATTTTTCGCCATTGTCGTGGTAAAGGGTGCGGAGGCCATGGAGCATGTTGTTCTCATAATTTTCTTTCAGGGTCAACGTCTTGCCATCTTTTTGATAGAAGTACCATGTACCATTTGGCTTGCCATCACGGAAGTTTTTCTCGGCCGTGATTTTTCCGTCCTGGTTGTACAACTCTAGCTTGCTGTCTTTGCCATTGAAAGCGAATTGTTCTTTGGCCTTTATCTTTCCATTTTCATAGAAATCTATGTTGGTTCCGTACTTGCTGCCTTCTTTAAACTGGTACTCGTGCCGCTTCGCACCGCTCGCATAGTAGCCTTTGTTTTCGCCATGCAGTTTGCCGTTCATAAAGTGGCCTTCCAACAGCAGGTGACCCTGCTGGTCGTAGTTGCGGAAGTCGCCAATCTTTTCGTCATCCTTAATCTCATAAATGATTTCGAGTTGGGCGTTGGGGTAAAATGATTTCCAGTAACCGCTGATGAAACCGTCTTTGTAATTGGCTTCGGTTTCTACTATGCCTGTTTCGTAATACAGTTTGGTAACACCGTTTGGTTTTTGATTTTTATATGCAATCTCTTTGCGGATTTTTCCGGAGGGGTAGAACTCTTTTAAGACACCGTCTGGCTTACCTTTTTCAAATGCGCTTTGCATTTTTACGAGGCCGCTTGGAAAGTAGGTAGTAGCGCTATCTTCAAGTTTGTTGTTTTGATAAAACGCTTTTTGTAGTGGCTTTCCCCTGTCGGTAAAAACTTCTACGGGGCCGTGGCGCAGTCCATCTTGGTAATTGATTTTACGGATGAGCGTTCCGTTTTCGTGGTATTCGTAAAAAGTGCCGGACCGAACGCCATTCACAAAAGTGCCTTCGAGGGCGAGTTTGCCATTGGGGAAGTAGCGTTTGTACTTTCCTTCCATGGCTTGGTTTTCGTTAGAGACGAAGTAGTGTTCTTCTACACGTTTTTTGGCGCGGTCGTAGTAGGTTTTTACTTCCTTCTGCCCATAGCTAAAAAGGGAAGTACAAATGATTACTCCGGTAAGGAAGACTTTCGCCTGATGCATCATCATATCAAACGAATAAAAGATTCAAAAATTACATTTTCTCGATCACAATAGCCGAAGCGCCACCACCGCCATTGCAAATACCGGCTACGCCAATGCTTGCATTGTTTTGCTTTAAGATATTAGCCAAGCTAAGGGTGATGCGCGCGCCCGATGCGCCCAGCGGGTGGCCGAGCGAAACGGCTCCGCCATTAACGTTTACTTTTTCAGCATCGAGGCCGAGCTTGATGTTGTTGGCAATAGCCACGGCCGAAAAGGCCTCGTTGATTTCGTAGTAGCCCACATCTTTTTTATCGACTCCCGCCATCTTCATGGCTTTGGGAATGGCGATGCTCGGAGTGGTGGTGAACCACATCGGGTCTTGGGCGGCATCGGCAAAGCCACGGATTTTAGCGATGGGGGTGATGCCGAGTTCTTTTGCTTTTTCTTTGCTCATGAGGATGACGGCTGCGGCACCATCGTTGATGGTAGAGGCGTTGGCCGCGGTGACGGTGCCGTCTTTGGTGAACACAGGTTTCAGGCCGGGTATCTTATCGAAGTTCACGGCTTTGTATTCTTCGTCTTCGGCAAAGAGTGTTTTGTTTCCTTTTTTGTCTACTAGTTCAACGCCAACAATTTCATCTTTGAATTTGCCCGCGGCCCATGCGGCAGCCGAGCGCTTGTACGAGTTGATGGCGTACGCATCTTGGTCTTGGCGCGAGATGTTCATTTCTTTGGCGGTGTTATCGGCACACACGCCCATGGCGCAGTGGTTGTACACATCGGTGAGGCCATCGTAGGTGAGGCCATCGAGCAGCTCTCCATTTCCGTATTTAAATCCGTAACGTGCTTTCAATAAATAATATGGGATGTTGCTCATGCTTTCCGTGCCGCCAGCTACCACCACATCGTTGTGACCGAGCATGATGGATTGAGCGCCCAGCATAATGGCCTTCATGCCCGAAGCGCACACTTTGTTGACGAGCGTGCAGGGAATTTCGTAGCCCAAGCCAGCGGCCACGGCCACTTGCGTAGCAGGGGCTTGTTGCAAACCAGCAGAGATGACGTTGCCAACAAAAACTTCTTGCACGTACTTAGGGTCGAGGCCAATTTTTTGCATTGCGCCTTTTACAGCCACCGCGCCCAATTGAACGGCCGTTTGCGAGGCGAGACTTCCGCCAAAGCTGCCGATGGGTGTGCGCACTGCGGAGACGATATAGACTTCTTTCATAGAAAGGAATTTACTGTATTGGGTTTAATAGTCGGAACACGATTTAGAAATCGTTTGCAAAGGTAGAGAATGGAAGTAGAAGAGCAAAGGTTATTTCAGCCTTATCGTAGCGAACAACAGATTGAAATTGCCTAATATACTAACGGAAGTCGTTTCTTCACATTTAGTGAACCGCTGTATACATGCGCCTTACCTATAGTGATGTGAGAGCGAATCTCATCGGTTAATTCAGTGCCGCCCTATTGCAAAAGCATTTTGTTGGCAGCCGCAATTTCTAGTCGTACACATAATACTTCCAATGACTTTTTCCGGTTTCATATAGTTCGACTAGTTTTCCGTCAGCTTTGTGATTGTCGGTTGGGTCAAATGTCACAACCTCAAAATTAAAATTCAAAATGACGTTTTGCTGAAATGAAACCGTGAATTTGTCACCGTGTTTTTGATAATGATATTTATCTATACCCATAATGAAAGGCGAAGGAATTTTATTAATGTATTGAGGAATCAAATCAGTCAACGAGTTAGGATATTGGCCTTTGTTGGCTTTGAATTTTTCAATTGATTGAATTAATTGCTCAGTTCTATTGATTGCAAAGTCCCTGCTAAAGTTTCTTATAGGTTCAGCGACAAAAATTGCCGTCAGAAAAAGAGTCAAAGGTAGCGTCAGAAGGATGATTGCTTTTGAGTCAACTTGATATTGTTTGTCGTTTTTCTTTCTTTTCAATTCTTTTGTCGTCCAGATTAGTCCAACGGGAATAGCAAATACTCCAAAGAGTCCTAAAATTTGTCCTGCATTGTAAAACAGCTTAACAAGTCCGTTAGGTGGTCCTGGAAGGAAAGGAGAAAGAACAAGCAGTCCAGCTCCTAAGTTCATCAATAGAAATTTCGCCCAATTCATAGTCGTCACTTTCCCGAAAGTATGGACCATTAAGTGATCTCTATCACTTTGTTAATCAAACCTCTCCCTTCTCCCTCATCCTCTTAAAATAAGATTTCGCCTCGGCCATCACTTTGGGTGCTAACGCAAAACCCGAGAGCATCGTGGGGATGGCCATCAAGGCGTAGGCAATGTCGATGACGTTCATCACATCGGTGAGGGAAGCTACCGCGCCTACTACAATGGTTATCAAATAAAAATAGTCGTATACTTTTCGATTGTTTATTTCAAAAAGTCCGAAGGTCAAAGTCTTTGATTTAATTCCAACTAGGAATGTCAAAGCCTTGCTGCCATAGTACGAGTATGAAAAGAGCGATGTAATCGCAAAGAAGAACGCACAAAGCAGCAACAAATATTTTCCGACTCCCGGCAAGGCCATTTGAAAAGCATTGGCCGTCAATGTTACTCCACTCACGCCTTTGGTCTCCCAAACGCCCGTTACCAAAATAGCCAAGGCCGTCAGCGTGCAAACCAATAATGTGTCGATCGCAGGGCTGATCATCGACACCAACCCTTCGCGGATGGGCTCGGTACTTTGCGATGCACCCAAGGCCATTGGTGCCGTGCCGATGCCAGCTTCATTGGAGAAACTTGCTCTCCGCACACCGGCCACAATCAATCCGCCCAACATTCCGCCCAATGCAGGGTTGCCGTGGTAGTGATTCGCTGTAAAGGCTTCGGTGATAATCATCCATAAGTAATGAGGCACCACGCTAATGTTCACAATCAATATCGCGAACACGCAGAAAAAATAAATCACAATCATGAGCGGCACCATTTTGCCCGCCCAACTGCCAATGCGCTGAATGCCGCCAAGAATTACAATCCCTGAAATAATCATCAGCGTTGTGCCGATGATGAACTTCATGGTGCTGATTTCAAAACCTAAGAACGCAAAAGTTGAATTTTTGAATTCCGTTTCAGAAAATCCGATATCAATAATCGCTTGTGTGAGTTGGTTCGCCTGAAAAATTCCCAAGCAACCAATCATTGCGCAAAGGCAAAACAAAACCGACAGTGGTTTCCACATCGGCCCCAATGCTTCTCGAATCACGTACATGGGTCCGCCTTGTATCACACCTGCCGAATCTTTGCCGCGGTACATCACCGATAACGTGCTGGTAAAAAAGTTGGTGGACATTCCCACAAAAGCCGTGACCCACATCCAAAACAACGCACCGGGTCCGCCAATGCTGATGGCCGCAGCCACGCCCGCAATGTTGCCCATGCCCACGGTAGAGGCCATGGCGGTTGACAATGCCTCGTACGGACTAATTTGGCCGGGGTCGTTGGGGTTATGATACTTGCCGCGCAAAATGGCGATGGTGTGCGAAAAGTAGCGGTAGTGCATCAATCGCGAATAGAAGAAAAAGAATAGCCCGCCTAAAATCAGCAAAAACAAAATTGGTGTCCAAACACCCGTGGCAAGGTCTGCAATAAATTCACTCACAAGAAATCGGTTTAAAGTACGGAGCTAAAAGTAGGCAAAATAGTTTATAGTGTTGACAAAGAGGGGATTGAAGTTACAAGTTGAAAGTTGAAAGTCTAAAGCTTGGAAGTTGAAAGCTCAAAGTTGAAAGGTCAAAGTTTAAAGTTGTTTTGACCTTTAAACTTTCCGCTTTCAACTTTTGCATTTTATTCACAAATCCACATCGTATATTGTAGATAAGTTGTTGAGGGTAGTGTTGAGGCAAGCCGTACGTTTGTCGTCCTAAAAAAGCAACTCATACCGACAACCACAAAGTATGGAGCAACGGTCAACGCCAGTGAGGTTAAGTTCTGTGATGAGCGGAGCCGGAAGTAGGTCTAAAGTTTTGGTGCGCGATATCACCGAGAGTTTAGGCAAACTTCCGCCTCAGGCGATTGACTTGGAAGAAGCCATTTTGGGAGCGCTCATGCTCGAAAAAAATGCGCTGACGGCCGTGGTAGAGTTTTTGCGTGCTGAACATTTCTACAAAGAGCAAAACAAAACCGTTTACGAGTCCATTATCGACTTGTTCAAAGCAACCGAGCCTGTGGACATGCGCACGGTGGTGGCACAGCTTCGCAAAAACGGAAAGTTGGAGTTGGCCGGTGGTGCTTATTACATCGCTGAGCTCACATCGAAAGTAAGTTCGGCTGCCAACATCGAGTACCACGCCCGTATCATTATTGAGATGGCCATCAAGCGCGACTTGATTTCCATCGCATCGCAAATCCATCACGATGCGTTTGAAGATACAACGGATGTATTTGAGTTGCTAGATAAAACGGAGCAGTCGATTTTTCAGATTTCAGATTCTAACCTTCGCAAGAACTACGACAACATGAAGTCGTTGATGTTTCAGGCGATTCAGGAACTACAAGAAAAGAAAAACCACAAAGATGGATTAACGGGTGTACCCAGCGGCTTCTCGCGATTGGATAGAGTTACCTCTGGCTGGCAAAAGTCTGATTTGGTGATTATCGCGGCCAGGCCCGGTATGGGTAAAACCGCATTCATCGTGTCGGCCTTGCGCAATGCCGCGGTTGATTTTAACATTCCGGTGGCAATCTTTTCGTTGGAGATGGCCTCGCTGCAGTTGGTGAATCGTTTGATTTCTGCAGAAGCTGAACTCGAATCCGAAAAAATCAAAAAAGGAAACCTGGCAGAGTTTGAATGGCAACAGTTGGTACATAAAACCAATAGACTTTCTACCGCGCCTATTTTTATTGACGATACACCCGCACTTTCCATTCTGGAACTTCGCGCCAAGTGCCGAAGGCTCAAAGCTGAGCACGGCATCCAAATGATAGTGATCGATTACTTGCAGTTGATGAAAGGCGAAATGGGTGGAAACCGTGAACAGGAAATCGCTTCCATCTCTCGAGCGTTGAAGGGAATCGCCAAAGAACTTTCAGTTCCCGTGATTGCGCTGTCGCAGTTGAGTCGTGGGGTGGAAACCCGCGGTGGCGACAAGCGACCTCAGCTGTCAGATTTGCGCGAATCGGGTTCTATCGAACAAGATGCCGACATTGTAATGTTCTTGTACCGCCCTGAATACTATAAAATTACCGTTGACGAAGAAGGTATGCCCACCCAAGGCATGGCCGAGGTGATTATTGCCAAACACCGAAACGGCTCGTTGGAAAATGTGAAGTTGAAGTTCATTGGCAAGTACACCAAGTTTGCCGATTACGATTCGCCCGAAGGCCTTACGCCCATGAGCAGCATTACCCGCGAAAGCCGTTTGAATACCTTCCGCGATGAACCGCCTGCTCCGCGCGGTGGCGATGACGAAACACCCTTCTAATAATTTTTGATTTCGGATTTTAGATTTTAGATTTGAACTGGATGCTGGTTTCTGGTTACAAGTTTCTGGTGATGAACTTTGAGGTTCAAGTTACTGGTAGCCAATACGCGGTATCTACTACCAGCAACTAGCAACCAGTAACCAGCAACTTCCTATGAGAGCCCTCGTACTGACCGAACCCGGAAAGATTGAAATCAAAGAGATGCCTAAGCCTACACTTTCGGCTGGCAAGGCATTGGTAAAAATCAAAGCTGCTGCGCTCAATAGGAGAGATGACTGGATTCGCGAGGGGAAATACCCCAACATCCGCTATGGCGGAATTTTGGGTTCGGATGGGGCAGGCGTGGTGGAAGAAGTTTTTGATGAAGCCGACAAAGAATGGGTTGGCAAAGAAGTGGTCATTAATCCCAATATTGATTGGGGCCCGGACATGGACACCCAATCGACCAAGTATACGATTTTGGGAATGCCAGTGAGTGGCACGTTTGCCGAGTATGTGGCCGTGGGTGTGGATAGGCTCCACCACAAACCTTTTCACTTAGATTTTCTGCAAGCGGCAGCGTTGCCGTTGGGCGGATTGACCGCGTTTCGTGCTTTGTTTAGAAAAGGTTCGTTGCGCGCGGGGCAGAACGTATTGATATCAGGTTTCGGTGGAGGTGTGGCACAGTTTGCTTTTTTGTTTGCAAAAGCGGCAGGTGCGAACGTCTATATTTCCTCAGGGAGTGATGAAAAAATTGAGAAGGCCATGAAGCTGGGCGCCAGGGGCGCGTACAATTACAAAAAATCAAACTTCGATGACCTGTGGAAAACGAAAGGCGGTTTTGATTTGGTGATTGACAGCGCGGGTGGTGACCAACTCAACAACTTCATCAAAATGCTGCGCCCTCAGGGCAAGATTGTTTTTTATGGGGCGACCAATGGCTTACCCGCCAAGATCGATTTGTATCGCATGTTTTGGAACCAACTTTCGTTAATTGGCACCACCATGGGCAACGATAACGAGTTTAATGAAATGCTAGCTTTTATAAGTCAACATCAAATCCGGCCCATTATCGATTCCATCCGGCCATTTTCGAAAATTGCCGAGTCGTTTCCGGATATTACAAAGCCGAATAAGGTGGGGAAGATTGTATTTCAGGTGTAAGTTTCGGCTCCGTGTAAAGCTTGGTGTTTAATCATTAAGCTGATCCAACAATGTTTGTAATTCACCCATGGTTTTTAGTTCGCCTTGCGACTTGGCAAGTTGTACGCCAGACTGTAGCACTTCTATTGCCTTTAATATTTGCCCGCAATCCACTAACACTAAAGCAAACTGGTAGTATGCCGGAAGGTAATCTGGGAATTTCGCAAGGAGATGGTCGAATAAACTTAGCGCATTTTGAGGAGCTGCCTTCGCTTCTTCCATCGCGAGGCCATAATGTAAAAACGGATCGTTTGGATCTTCTTGGATAAGGCTTTTCAACATCTGTACTCGATCGGCAGGCATCTCTTCTTTTTCAGTTAAGATTTTTTGAGAGCCGCTACAATTTTTTTGGCCGCATCTCCCTGTCCGTAAAGAGCGGGATTAAATGTTACTTTCTTATGTTTTGCCAACTCGGCATCGCGAAGGATGGTGTTACGGTCGGCTCCGGCCAAGCTGTTCACGCCTTCATGAACCAGTTCAACCCACTCGGTTTGGTCGCGCAGCGTGATGCAATACTTTTCAAAGAAATAGGCTTCTTTTTGTAGGCCACCGCTGTCCGTCAGCACCAGGTCGCAATTGTGCAACAGCATCAGCATGTCAAAGTATCCCACGGGCTCGATCACGTGCACGTTCAGTGAGATGTTATTGGCTTGAAGATAACTTTTTGTGCGTGGGTGCAAAGGCAACACCACCGTAGTTTTTTTGTGGATTTCGTTGAGTGCCTCGCAAATCGATTGCAAGCGATGCGGGTCGTTGGTGTTTTCAGCACGGTGCAATGTGGCTAATACAAACTTTTTGCCCAGCAGTTTTTCTGTTTGTAGAATTTTTGAAAATCTTTTGGACTTTTCTTTGTAATGCAGAACAGCATCGAGCATCACATCACCTACTAATTGTATTTGCGTATGGAAATGTCGAAAGCCTTCTTGGTGCAGGTTGTCGATGGCGGTGGTAGTCGGGCAAAACAAAATATTGCTGATGCGATCGGTGAGGATACGGTTAATTTCCTCGGGCATCTTCATGTCGAAGCTGCGCAAGCCCGCTTCTACGTGCGCCAATGGTATGTGCAGTTTACTGGCTGCTAAAGCCCCGGCCAAAGTCGAATTGGTATCGCCATATACCATTACATAATCTGGCTTTTCTTGAAGTAGCACCTCTTCCACTTTTTCGAGCATGCGCCCCGTCATGGCGCCATGTTGCAAGCCGCTTATTTCCAAATTGTAGTTTGGATGAGGGATGTCCATCTCATCAAAGAAGACTTGACTCATGGCGCGATCAAAGTGCTGACCGGTGTGTACGATGACTTCTTCCAGGCCCTGCTTTTTCAACTCGCGCGAAACCGTTGCTGCCTTTACAAATTGCGGGCGGGCGCCCAATACTGTGACAATTTTCATGGGATCACGAACTCTTCAGTTTCAACCTCATTACTGAAATGCAAGGCTCGATCGACAATGGAAAATTTTATTTTTGTTTTCTTGCCACCAAACAGGAATTTATAAGCTAAACTCCTCATCCTATAAGTTACTATAAATTCCTGGGGCGATATCTTGATAATTTTGAATGGGTTTAGCGGTGAATCATTGGGTTCTAACTTTGGTAGTCGTCCATTAAAAGTATCGATATAGCAGTTTGGGAAAACAAGAAAACTATCAAGGTTGAGTTTTTTCCAACTGCCATTTTCTGAATTATAAAAATCGACAAATACGTTGAAATAGAACTTATTTGGTTGATAGTAAACAGTGTCAGTGGGTTTTATGAAATTCTGCCCCCAGTAAAGTTCCCAATTTTTACAGTTTAGCGTTGGTAAAGTATCTCGATTGATTTTCCTTTTGAAACTATAATTGATAATACTTGGGAGGATTGCGGCACTTAAACTTCCTTCATATTTGCCCCCGTTCTCTTTAAGATAATACGTTCGCCAGTGAAATGGAGCTGCAGCATCCGTAGTTAACAGTCCGAGGTCACTATCACCGTCACGCACATAAAACTCTAACTCAAGAGCATCAATGTTTGGAGTCTCAGCCTTTACATATTTAACGCTTCTAAACTCTATATACGGTTCTGGTGGGAAGACCTTCTCATCAGACTTTGAACAAGTGCCGAAAACAAAAAAAAGTAAAGTAAAATAGATCCTTCTCATTTAAGCAAACGCAGGTATTCCCGTAATATGATTTCCCAAGATCAGTAAGTGAATATCATGCGTACCCTCGTAAGTCACCACGCTCTCTAAATTCATCATGTGGCGCATGATCGGGTACTCTCCCGTAATGCCCATACCTCCGTGGATTTGGCGTGCCTCGCGGGCAATTTCCAATGCAGTATGTACGCTGTTGCGTTTCGCCAACGAGATTTGTGCCGTGGTGCCTTTGCCCTCGTTCATCAATACGCCTAAGCGCCAGTTCAATAATTGCGCTTTGGTGATTTCGGTCAACATTTCGGCCAGCTTCTTTTGTATCAATTGGAATGAGCCGATCGGTTTGCCAAACTGAATACGCTCTATCGCATATCGTCTTGCAGAATCGTAACAATCCATGGCAGCACCAATGGCGCCCCACGCAATGCCATAACGGGCAGAGTCGAGGCACATCATCGGTGCGCCTAAACCATTCTTTCCCGGCAATAGATTTTCTTTTGGAACTTTTACATCATGAAACACCAGTTCACCGGTGCAACTGGCGCGCAAGCTCCACTTGCCGTGCGTCTCAGGTGTGGTAAATCCGGGCATTCCGCGCTCTACAATCAAACCGTGTATTCTGCCAGCTTCATTTTTTGCCCATACCACTGCAACATCTGCTTTGGGTGAATTGGAAATCCACATCTTGGCACCATTCAACAAATAATGATCGCCCATGTCTTTGAAGTTCGTCACCATGCCGCTTGGGTTCGAGCCAAAATCAGGCTCGGTCAAACCAAAGCACCCTAGCCACTCGCCCGATGCCAACTTGGGCAAATACTTTTTGCGTTGCTCTTCGCTGCCAAATTTATAAATGGGGTACATCACCAAACTCCCTTGCACTGATGCTGTGCTACGCATCCCCGAATCACCCCGCTCAATCTCTTGCATCAAGATTCCGTACGAGATGTAATCCAATCCACCACCGCCATATTGTTGCGGTATGGTGGGTCCAAAAGCTCCAATGTCTCCAAACTTTTTTACGATTTCGTATGGAAAGTGTGCGCGCTGTGCCCAATCTTCAATGTAAGGACTGATTTCTTTCTTTACGAAATCGCGGATGGAACTGCGGATGAGTTTATGTTCTTCATTGAGTAAATCGTCTATCCCGTAGAAATCGGGTTGTTCATATCGGTCTTGTTTCAACGATTTTTTGGCAGCGGTAGCAGTGTTTTCCATGATGTTTTTGTTATTGCAGTTGAAAGGCGCAAATTTACACAAGTAATCGCATTTTATGGATAAATCTTTGGATCCCGCGCTGCTGGAACAGGTAAAAAAACTTCAACAAAAGTATGCAGTAATGGGGCAAGACCTTTCGTCTTACCTCGATGGCCTTTTGTATTCCGACTACCTGACTTACTGGGATTACATTCACTTGGATACGTTGCTGAGCTTACAAAATCCGAAAACCCAATTTCCGGATGAGAAGATCTTTATTGTTTACCACCAAATTACTGAACTCTACTTCAATTTGATATTGTGGGAGATTGAGCAGATTGCCTTTCACGAAGCATTGACGGAAAAGTTTTTTCAAGAGCGGATGGTGCGTATTATCACATACTTTCAGCAGCTCGAAAATTCGTTTAGCGTGATGATTCACGGCATGGAGCGTGAGCAATTTTTGAAATTCAGAATGTCGTTACTTCCGGCTTCGGGTTTTCAATCGGCTCAGTATCGATTGATTGAAATTTGTTCTACCGATACGATCAATTTAGTGAACGTGCAAGAGCGCGAAGCACTGAAAGAGTATAGCGACATTGGCCAGCAAATTGAAAAACTGTATTGGCGAAGTGGTGCCACCGAATTGGCGTCCGGCAAAAAAACACTCACGCTTCAGCAATTTGAAGAAAAGTACCTGAAGCTGTTTAAAGAAACGGGAATGAAGTACCGCGATAGAAATCTGTGGAAACTTTTCAATGCAAAGTTTTCTCAATCTGAGCTTTTAAAAAAATATTTACGCGAGTTTGATCAATTGGCCAACGTACTTTGGCCACTGGCGCATTTAAAATCTGCCGGCCATTATTTGCAACGCAACCCCGAAGACATCAAAGCTACGGGTGGCACGAATTGGCAAAAATATTTACCTCCGCGGTTTCAGAAGATTATGTTCTTCCCTGAGTTGTGGAGCGAGCAAGAGAAAGAAGAATGGGGCAAGGTGGCCATCGATAGAATGCTTAAGAATTAAGTTGATTCAATATGAAAAAAAGTATCATTTTCCTATTTGCGATAATCATTTCCACAGTTGGGTTTTCGCAGGAGTCATTTCGCAGGTGGCGGAAGATGAACCAAATCCGACTTGATAAATTTGATTTGATTTTGCCCGAAGTGATGCGCGAGAACCAAATCGACATGTGGATTATCATGTGCCGCGAGGGGAATTTTGACCCGATGTATTTTGAGTTGGGAGAGGGTTATGTAGGACATAATGGCTACTACATATTTACAGATACAGGAAAGCCGAGAATTGAGCGAGCTGTGTTGGGCATTGATGGCTACTTGCTGGAAGAGACAAAAGCCTATGATTATTTTGGTTCGGAATCAGAGTTGAAGGAATTTGTAACCAAACGAGACCCAAAACGCATAGGGCTGAACATGTCGAAAGACATTGGTGGTGCCGATGGTTTGTCGTTTACCGGGCGAAAGGAATTGGCCGATATTTTAGGTGCAAAGTATGAGTCGCGATTTGTGTCGGCTGAAAAATTGTTTTCCGATTTTCGGTCGCGGCACGTGGCCAGCGAAATTGCGGCATTTGTAGAGGCAGGGGATTATTCTTACCAGATAGCTGAAAGGGCCTTGTCGAACGAGATTATTACACCCGGTGTGACCACACTTGCGGATGTAGCATGGTGGATGAAAGAACAGTTGCACAAAAACAATTTACAATCTTCATTTGGCATGCCATCGATTTATATCACCGGGCCAAACGGTATCGAAGCCACTTCGAACGACCGCATTATCAAACGAGGTGATATCTTGATGTTGGATTGGGGCGTAGGCTATCTACACATGTACACCGATATGAAACGGATGGCTTATGTACTGAAAGAAGGAGAGACCGAGTTGCCTAAGAGCATTCAAAAAGCATTTGATGAAGCAGTGAAGGTGCGAAGTGTGGTGATTCAAAACATCAAGTCGGGCATTACCGCCAAGCAGAATGAAGACAATATTTACAAAGCGTTGAAAGACAACGGCTACTCGCGCATTGATTTTAACAAACCAAATGCAGATGCAAAAACAGATGTGATCATCGGTTGTCATTCTGTAGGTGATTGGGGACACGGCACAGGGCCTTCCATAGCATTTTTTCACCCCGTGCAACTGAACTACATTGTTAGGCCCACCAATCTGCTCTCGATTGAATTTTTTGCCTATACGCCCATGCCTGAGTGGGGCGGCAAAAAGTTGCGAATTCCTTTAGAGGATGACGCGATTGTCACCGAGCGGGGTGTAGAGTGGTTGTACCCAATTAATCAGCGTGTCATTTTGATTAAATGAAAAACGACACAGTGATTATAGAGGGGGAAAAAAAAAGTGACTTACATTATGCTCGCAGGATTTTTCTGAGCGTAACCGTTTTCTGCCTATTCTGTATTTCTGGCGTATTCGGTCAGGGTGTTACACGTTATACCTATCATGACAAAGAAAAAAGAAACATCAAAGAGGTTTATCAGGTCAAAGACACCGTCACCAATATCTTACAAGGCCGCTACATCTCTTACTTTCTGACAGGCGGCATCGAGTCGAAAGGGCAGTTCGTCAATAATGAAACGACCGGAGTATGGGAATTTTATTATGAGACTGGAAACTTAAAAATGCGCGGGATCTTACGCAGCAATTCCAACTACGGTAATTGGGAATATTTTTATGAAAGCGGTCAAAAAAGTATGGAGGGCACCATTGATGGCAAACAGAAGCAGGGCGTCTGGAAAATTTATTATGAAAGTGGAGACCTGAAAGAGCAAGGTGAGTATCTCAACAACAAAAGAACCGGACTTTGGACAACCTTTTTTGAAGACGGGACAAAGCGTGGCGAAATTGAATATAACAATGACTTCGGGAGATTTAAAGAGTATGACCACTTGGGCAAATTAATTGCCGAAGGGCCAAGACAAGGTACCCGAAATGTGGGGCTATGGCGCTTTTTTGCAGCAGATGGATCCGTTGAAAGCGAAGGTGAATTTGAAAACGGGAAGAAAAGCGGAGTATGGAAATTTTTGTATCCTTCGGGTAAACTTTCTGCAACCGGAAAATATGAGGGTGACGAACCGGTTGGCGATTGGGTTTATTATTTTGAAGATGGCAAGGTGAATGCAAAAGGCTCTTATTTGGCTGGCAAGAAAAATGGTTATTGGAGTACCTTTAATGCGGGTGGGGGCTTGCGAAGTGAAACCTCGTATGTAAATGGAAATGGCGAATACCGCGAGTACTACCCCAATGGAAAACTAAAACTGAAAGGCCCGATGGTGGATGAGAAGGCGCAGGGCTTCTGGCAATATTACTACGAGGATGGGAAGTTGGAAGGAGAGTGTGACTTCGATGCCGGCAAAGGCATGTATTCGGGGTTTTATCCAAATGGTTCGTTGCAAACCAAAGGTTTGATTGAGAATAATGTGCGGGTGGGCACGTGGGAGTTGTATGAGCAAGACGGCAAACTATCGGGTTACTACAAACCCGTTTACGAGAGCAATCCACTTGGTGAGAGTATTACCAATTTAGTTTCTAAAAAAAATAAGCCTGTCGCCAAACAGCCGCAGCGCCCGCAGGGGTTCTATTATTTTACTCCCCGTTATCCCGAGTACCACGGTGTGATTTTGGGCGGGAACCCAGCTCTAATGTTCATTGGCATGATGCCTTTTTCGGTGGAATTCTATAACCAAGAAAGGCTTGGGCATGAATTTACTTTTGTGGGCTTGCGCGACCCATTCTTTACCGCTGATGCCGATGTTCCGAAAAACAAGATTTTCTCCAGGGGCTACTCTATTTCTGTAAAACAAAAATTTTACAACGTATGGAAGACTGGCATGTGGTACTTCGCGCACCAAGTGCAGCTTACCAACGTAAGTCATTTCTCAAATATCGATTTCCCGTTATCAACGCTCGCCAAAGTCACGGCAACTGCCACAGAGCAAAGAGCGGAGTATGGGGTGTTGTTTGGCGTTCGTTTGATGCAGCGCAACAATAATAATGGTTTTACCATTGATATGTTTGGCGGCTATAATATCGGGTATCGAAGTTTTGATGTGGAACCGCTTTTCAAAGATACGTTCCCATCGCTGAACCAATCCACATTTTCGCAGAGTGTTTCGTTTGGGCTTAACATCGGCTATTCCGTTTCGTTTGATGGACGAAAGTACTGAACTGGGAAATTTGATTCACTGCAACTCGCCTAGTTGTTTAACATTGATTTACGATTGATTGGAAATTGCTAATCAAAATTCAATAAGCTGGAAGCAATCTTTCAATATGATGATTATCTAGGCGTTCTTGGTAACATGTATTATCAAAATGCTGTTTATTTACGGTTCAAGTTATAAACGCGATGCGTGCTAGAACCCTTGCTACGTGTGTCCTTTTGCTCATATGTTCGGCCTACATCTTTTGGTACCAAGAGTTGCAGTACGCTTTGCCAACCCCGCTGCCGGCCAATTATAAACCAGTGAAAGTTGGGGCTAGCGTTGTCATTCCAGTACCCGCCTCGTTGCCTAAATCTGATTTTTATTTCCATTTCTATAATCCCGATTGCCCTTGTTCGCTATTCAATGCTGAACACGTTCGCCAGTTGATAGAAAAATACAAGCGTAAAATGCGAGTGGTGGTAGTGGTGCCGCGGGCAGCAGATGTTTCCTCTGCCCGCAAAGAATTTGGAGACAAGGTTGAAATATGGTCAGATGGCAACGGCAAGCTAGCTGGTTCGCTTGGCGTTTACTCGACACCACAGGCTGCTATTGTCGACTCTCACCAACAGTTATATTTTAGAGGAAACTACAATCGCTCGAGGTATTGCACCAGTAACGCCACCAATTTTGCCGAGCTGGCATTGATTGCCTATTTTAAAAAGATGCCTGCACCTGCTTTTGATTTATGGGCCACCCAATCATACGGATGTACACTTCCGCAAAACAAAAATTCACAAACATTAATCTTCAATTATGGTAATTAGTATTTTTTCAAAAGAAGACAAGGCACATGCATTCAAGGACATTGTATCCAAAGCGGATCGGTTTACTTCATTTGCGCTGGTAGCCTATTTTGTTTTTGGCTTGGGTATTGCAACATTTTATGGCACTTATCTCGTAGCGGTGGTGGTTGGGTTGCTTTGTCTGATGGCTTACTTCGGCACCAAAGTGTTAATGCCTAACACTAGTTTGTACCAATATGTATTGGGCGTGGTGCTGGCGATTTTTACAGCACAATTCATTTACCAAATGCATGGCTTATTCGAAATGCATTTTTTTGTTTTTGTCGGGTCTACGTTACTCATCGCTTATCAAAACTGGCGCTTGCAGTTGCCACTTATCATTGCAGTGGTGGTGCACCACGCATTATTCGCCTATTTGCAATATGCTGGCAATTCACAAATATTCTTTACTCAGTTAGCCTACATGGACTTGTTGACCTTTGTGATTCACGGTGCATTGGCTGCCGTAATCGTGGCAATCTGTGGTTGGTGGTCATACCAATTTGAACAACGCACGATTAGTGAGTTTCAAAAGTCTGAGAGCCTGCAATCGCAGTTAAGCAGTGTGCAAAACAATATCCAGTTTGCCGAAGAAATTGCCAAAGGGAATTTAGACTATGAGAGCAAAACTGCCAATACCTCAGATGAGTTGGGTCAAGCGTTAGCTAAGATGCAGAAAAGTCTGCTTGAGTCGACAAAACGCGAGCAGGAAGAAAGATTTATAACGCTGGGCATCAATCGTGTGAGCGAAATCATCCGCACACACAATGGTAACATGCAAGTGTTATGCGATGAGTTGATCAAAGGTATTGTGAAGTACATGAACCTTAACCAAGGCGGTATATTTTTAGTGGAAGGTGAAGGCGATGACATGCATTTGGCTCTAGCTGCCTGCTACGCTTTTGATCGTAAGAAATACTTACAGAAGAGAATCAACATCGGTGAGGGACTTGTGGGGCAATGTTACTTGGAACGAGATGCAATTTATTTAAAGGAAGTGCCGAACGATTACGTGGCAATTCGTTCGGGGCTTGGCGATGCGCCACCCACAACCGTTTTGATTGTGCCCATCCAAACACAAGACGAGATTGTGGGGGTGATTGAACTTGCGAGTTTAAAATTTGTAGAACAGGCGAAGATTGAGTTTGTAAAAAAGATTTGCGAATCGATCGCAGCGTCAATTGTTTCTTCGCGCGTTACCGTGAAGGTGCAAAATCTGCTGAAGGAAGCCCAAATGCAAGCAGAGTCGATGCGCTCTCAAGAGGAAGAAATGCGTCAAAACATGGAAGAACTATCTGCCACCCAAGAAGAAATGGTGCGAAAGGAGCGCGAGTACGTGGCCCAAATTGAAGAACTCAAGACGCAGTTGAAAGGCGAACGCAGGGGCTAGCCAGCTGCTCAGTTCTTTTCTACCGCTTTGTCAATACTGTTAATATCTCACGAAATCTCACAAATTCAACCGCATACGGTCAGTCGGCAATTGCCTCAATTTTGGGTCTCAATTCGCTGTTCAATCACGCTAATCCATCTGACGAATTCAACGGAAAATTGGTAAAAGAGATTGATGCTAAAGTAAAAGAGCTAGATTTGGTGGTGAAAGAGATTGTCACCAAAACCTACGTAAACTAACCGATGTATAAGTTTATTTTAGTACTTGCCTTGGGGATGCCCTACTTTTTAGCAGCTCAAACGCGGCAAGTAATCACCCAGCCAACAGAGTGGTTCATGTTTGCTTCCAATATGAAACTATCCAAGAAAATAGGTTTCACATTTGATGCACAGTTTCGCTTTTCACAAAATTTTGAAGGCATGCAACATTTTGTGCGTAATGGACTAGATGTGTATGTCAACCAACGGCTTTCTTTTGTACCCATCGGTTACATGTATGTGTGGAACTACCGTTATGGCGAACGGCCACCCGCATTTGCGGATAATGAACAACGTATCTGGCAGCAGGTTTTCTATAAGCACCCCATTGGCAAGTGGCGCTTTACGCATCGACTCAGATTAGAGCAGCGCTTTCTTCAATCACACAATTCTATCACCGGTGAAGACAACGGCTATAACATTTTTAGAAATAGACTTCGGTATCGATTGGTAGCCCAAGTGCCTTTGAAGGGAGCTGCCATTACCCCCAAAACTTTTTTTACAGGCGTGATGAATGAGGCATTCTATAGCTGGGGCAAAGATGTTTCTACCTATGAGATTGACCAAAATCGCTTTTTTACGGGAGTTGGTTATCAAATCAATAAAGACTTTTTTGTTTGGCCAGGTTTCTTTTATCAATACTTGTTGCGCAGTAACGGTGCGCTACAAGAGAACAATGTAGGTTTTCTCATCTGGGTATCCTATAATTTTGATTTTTCGAAGAAGGAGTAGTGGCTCCAAACTTCTTACCCTTTAAAAAGTTGAAACAGCAGCTTTTTCTTTGCAAACAGTTGGTGTTTAAAACCAACACGGTTTCAGTTAACTTTGCGAGGTGCAAGAATCACACAACCATTCGCACACTCACGCATTGCCCAGTCAAGTCAGTCAATTCTTTGTAATTGGCATTGGGCTCAACTTAGCTTTTGTTGTGTTTCAGATCATTGTAGGTCTAAAGGTCCATTCACTTGCGCTGTTGTCAGATGCGGGCCATAACTTTGCCGATGTGGGCACGTTGGCGCTTTCACTATTGGCATTCCGGCTGTTGAGAGTAAAGTCGAACAAGCATTATACTTACGGCTACAAAAAGACATCAGTGCTCACCGCCTTGTTTAATGCCATGGTGCTTATGGTTTCCATCGGGGCGATTTTGTATGAGGCTGCCCACAGATTTTTAAACCCTGAAACCCTTCCAGGTTTGACCATTGCATGGGTGGCGCTGGTAGGGGTGGCTGTCAACGGGCTTTCAGCCTGGTTGTTTTTCAAAGAGAAAGAGATGGACTTAAATGTGAAGAGCGCCTTCATGCACTTAATGGCCGATGCGTTGCTTTCATTGTCAGTGGCGGCAGGAGGAATAGTCATTTACGTTACGCATTGGTACTGGATAGACAGTGCCTTGAGCATAATTGTTGCAATCGTGATTCTGATTACAACATGGAAGCTATTGAAAGACAGTGTGCGTTTGTCATTGGATGGTGTGCCTATTGCGATCGACTTTGATGATGTGCGCGCTACGGTTTTAAACACCCCCGGTGTAAAAGATTTACATCACCTGCACATTTGGGCTATAAGTACCACGGAAAATGCACTCACTGCCCATGTGGTGCTCGACAAGCTGTTAACGCGTTCCCAGCAGTATTTGGCAATTCGAGAGTTAAAACACCGATTGCACCACAAACAAATTCAACACGTAACAGTGGAAACAGAGCTAGAGGGCGAACTGTGCGAAGGCGTACCTTGTTAAGTAAGTATTATTTGCAGATTTTTGTAATTCTGAATCTAAAGGATAAAACCCTTTCATTTTGAAGAATATCTACGAAGTTGACCTGCTTCCGGAAGAAGCTTTTGAAGACGCCACCTTTCAACAGTCGGTGCTGAATAAGTTATCACTCCCTGCTGGAGATTTCTTTGTTAGACCACTGCGCAGATCGATAGACGCGCGGGGTCGAAGAGTAATCGTAAAGTTGCAGGTGGAGCTTATTCCAAGAGGGTTACAAACTCCACTTATTGAATACAAAAGAGACTACCTTGATGTTTCAAAAGCATCGAGCGTCATCATTGTAGGGGCAGGGCCGGCAGGGATGTTTGCGGCTATCCGCCTGATAGAGTTAGGTATTAAACCTTTGATTTTTGAACGTGGTAAAGATGTGCAATCGCGCAGGCGCGACATAGCAGCAATCAACAAGCACCAAGTGGTTAATCCTGATTCAAATTATTGCTTTGGCGAAGGCGGGGCTGGCACTTATTCTGATGGGAAGTTGTATACGCGTTCCAAGAAAAGAGGCGACATCAAACGCATCATGGAAATTTTGGTCGCACATGGGGCAAAAGAAGAAATATTATATGATGCGCATCCACATATTGGCACTAACAAACTTCCGTTATTGGTGGCGGAGTTGCGAAAGTCAATTTTAGATGCCGGAGGCGAAATTCACTTCAATACCCAAGTAGTAGATTTTTTGTTGAGAGAAGGAGAGATGAAGGGTGTTGTAACGCAAGATGGAAGCCAATACGAGGCGGGTGCAGTGATTTTGGCAACCGGCCACTCGGCACGCGATATTTTTGAACTGCTGAGCAAAAAAGGAATTTTGATTGAGGCAAAGCCTTTTGCGTTGGGCGTGCGTGTAGAACATATTCAAAATGTAATTGATCGTTCTCAATACCATTGCGCGAATGATCGTGGCGAGTATTTACCCGCTTCATCCTATGCGCTGGTGCACCAAGCAAAAATCAACGGAAAAGAACGCGGTGTTTTTTCATTTTGTATGTGCCCGGGTGGCTTTATCGTACCAGCTGCTACCAACCCTGGCGAAGTTGTGACAAACGGCATGAGTCCTTCGCGCAGAGATTCAAAATATGCGAACTCTGGCATTGTAATGTCGGTGGAAGAAAACGATTATCGGGCTTTTGCTAAGCATGGCCCGCTGGCTGGAATGTACTTTCAGGCTGCCATCGAGCAGCGTGCGTGCGAAGCGGGTGGAAAAACGCAGGTTGCACCAGCCCAATTGTTAGCAGATTTTGTAAGCAAGAAAACATCAACCAACCTGTTAGAAACTTCATACCAACCAGGCCTTACCTCGGTGATGATGGATGATGTACTGCCTGCATTTATAGCAGACGGATTGCGGCAAGGATTCAAAAATTTTGGAACAAAGATCAAAGGATACCTGAGCAACGAGGCCCAAATAGTAGGCGTAGAAAGCCGGACATCATCCCCCGTGCGCATACCGCGCGACAAAGAGACGTTAGAGCACCTACAGGTGAAACGTTTGTTTCCGTGTGCGGAGGGGGCGGGTTATGCGGGCGGCATTGTATCAGCTGCAATGGATGGCGAGCGGTGTGCAGAAGCTGTTGCTAAAATGTACTTTGGCAAGCATTGATTGGCCAAGGTTTATTTGACAAGTATTTCTGATACTCATGTAAATATTGATGAAATGAAAAAGACTGTGATCATCGGTGCAACCACCAACAAGGATCGATATGCTTATTTAGCGGCCGAAATGCTGACTGAATACCATCACGAAATTGTGCCTGTGGGTATAAAAAAGGGCGAAGTGTTTGGTAAAGCCATCTTAGAAATTCAAACACGGCCAGAGGTGCAAGATGTGGACACCGTAACGATGTACATTGGTCCACAACGTCAGCCCGAACACTACCAGTACATCCTCAGCTTAAAACCAAAGCGGGTAATCTTCAACCCCGGAACAGAAAATAGTGAGTTTGAAAAAATGGTGGAACAATCAGGCGCTGAAGCGATAGAAGCGTGCACATTGGTGATGCTACGGTCTCGGCAGTACTAAGTAAGGTACCGGCTAACCAGAAACTAGCAACCAATATCCAGTATCACTTCTTCTTCCCTGATTTCTTTGTTACTTTCTTAACAGCCTTTTTTACTGCTTTCTTCGCTACGTTCTTTGGTGCTACTTTTTTCGCGGGCTTCGATGGTTTTGCAGGAGCAACCCCTCCACTCAATATTTGTTGTGCGTGATTTTTCGTGTCTACTTTTTCAATCACTTCGGCAATCTTGCCGTTTTCATCAATAATGTAGGTAACACGTGCAGTGCCCATGTACTTTCGTCCGTACATCGACTTTTCAACCCATGTTCCAAACTGGTGGTGTACAGTTTTGTCAGTATCTGCTAACAATCTAAACGGGAGCTTTTCTTTTTCGATGAATTTGCGGTGCATCTTCTCATCGTCTGAGCTAATGCCCAGCACCTCATAACCCGCTTTGATCAACGCGTTATAGTTGTCTCGCAAGCTGCAGGCTTCAGCGGTGCAACCCGGTGTCATGTCTTTTGGGTAAAAATACAGGACTATTTTTTTGCCTTTGAAATCAGACAGACGAACGGTTTTTCCGTCTTGGTCTTTCGTGGTGAAGTTAGGAGCGGTTGAACCTACTGTGAGTGCCATATTGTTAGTGTTTGATTTAATTGTTACTCTTTTTCAACGCTGACTCGGTCAAGGGATTCGTTGTCTGTAAATCCGCTCGTTACCCATTCTGTCTGTTACCTTCAATTCAAACATACCTTTGAGTAATTTCTTCTTGTCTAATCGCTCAGATTGCACAATACCAGTTTTGTAATCATATTTCATTAACAACCAATCGCCATCAATGTTCGCCTCAATTTTTTCGATACCAGATAAATTGTCGCGAATACGCAACCTGGCAGATCGGTTGGTAATGGAAATTCTTCCGATGGTCGGTGCAATTGAGTCTGCTACCACTGCAAATTCCCCCAGTTCGGGGGCCAAAAACGTTATCTTGCCATTGGCAAATTGCCCACCCACATATTCGAACCGATTGCCTTCGAGGTGGTAAACAGCATTCTTGGTAGACGCGAGGTCTTGTTCGGTGCCTTTGAGCGTTACTTGTATTGGATTTTTGACGGGCACCAACGGGTCGCCAATCAACGTAACCGTTCTACCATTGCGTACAGACTGTCCCAATTGCATATACAGTGTATCGTACAAACTGCCTTTCGGAAAGAAGACTTCCACATTGTCACCATAGTAGGTGTAGTCAGTACCCGATGGGATCGCATCCTTGAAAGAAAATTTCAGTTGTTCGTTTCCGACTGTCAAAGAATCGGGCAAGCCAATTTTTAAATTGATCAGGAACACCTCATGCCCATTACCGAAATAATCGGCATTAACTGTTTCTTTCTTGCTTTTCGAGTGTAACGTCAGAGGGCTAGGTTTGCCAACATACCTTGCGTGTACAGCTAGTATATTTTCTTGAATCTCGTAAGAGATAGGTTTGTTGTAGGTTTCTAATAATGGTAGTTGTTCTGTGGGCGGATCAAACTGAAGTTTGAAACTAGCCTTGGCCTCATGGCCGGCTAAATCACGCATCACAATGGTTACTTGCTTTGTGCCGCTGTTCACCAATACAGTACCTTTGTTATTTAGTGAATAGAATTGAAGTGGGTTACCGTCTTCGATATACAATTTATTGAAACGCGCCCCCTTTGTTTTGAGCGACTTGTAGTCCATCAAAGTCACAATGTCGCGCGTTGTATTGAAGTCAATCTTGTCAATAGTCTGCGAAAATACCAACGCGCTATCTACAAACATTTGTATTTGGTTGATGCCGCACCGGAATTGAGACAGATCTAGTTTATCGTGAGCCAAAATTTCGATGCCGATGTTGCCGTGAGCAAAAATGGGAAAGGGCAGGCGGTAGGTATTGCCGCTTCTTACCAACCCAAACTCCATCCGACCAAATTTATCGTTTACACGCGATTGTCGGTCCAACGTCTTCAACGCGATGCGAAACGCCATGGGCGAAAATTTGTCAGTGATCTCAGTGAAGCCAAAAGCAAGGGGATTAAGCGCCTCATTTTTGTCGTTACGGATTTCAAAATGTAAGTGTGGACCGGAACTGCCACCTGTATTCCCGGAAAGTGCAATGGTGTCGCCTTTATTGATGGGGAATTGATTTGGCTCTAAGTTAATGTCTAAGTCAAACGACTTTCTTCGGTACTGTTCGTTCAAAACAAAGTTGGCGATCGGGCCTTTGAATTGATCCAGGTGTCCATACAGCGAAGTATTGCCATCGGGGTGTTGCAACATCAGCGCATGGCCATATCCATACGAACCAATAATTACTTTTGATATGTAACCACTTTGTGTTGCACGAATGGGCACACCCACCATATTGTTGGTGCGTACATCAATCCCTGCATGGAAATGAGTGCTGCGCAGTTCACCCATGGTGCCTGCTAAGAAATTCGGCTGGCCAGGATTCACTGGAAACAAGTAACTGTTTGAACTCCCAGCCTCGCCTCCCGCTTTAAAATCATTTGGCATCTTAAACTGCGCCACTGAAGGCAGGGTATGCAATAGCAGTGCACAAGCAATGATGCTAAATGCAAAAGAAAATGTTTGTTGTTTCTTCACGTATCTACTTAACCTCAAACTCCAACAACTTCTCATCCTCAATGTAAGCCGATAACCTATTGCCAACCGCCACCGGCCCTACCCCTTTGGGGGTTCCAGTAAAAATCAAGTCGCCAGTGCGCAGCGTAAAAAATTTTGATAAATAGCTGATGATGTAATCAAACGAAAAAAGAAGCAGACTCGTATTACCAAGTTGTTTTTGTTGCCCATCTACTTCTAATTTAAAATTGATGTTTGTAATGTCCTTGAAGTCGGCAACGGGAATAAATTTATCTGAGATAGGGGCGGAGCCATTGAATCCTTTGGCAATATCCCATGGAAGTCCTTTTTCTTTCAACTTGGTCTGTAGATCGCGAGCAGTAAAATCAATACCCACACCAATGGCATCGTAGTATTTATTGGCAAACTTTTCTTCAATGTTTTTTCCTTCTTTGCAAACGCGCAGCACCAACTCTACCTCGTGATGCACATCAGTTGAGAATGAAGGATAGTAAAAAGGCGCATTGTTGCGAATAATAGCCGTATCAGGCTTGGTAAAAATTACCGGCTCTGTGGGCCTTTCATTGTTTAATTCTTGTATGTGTTCGGCATAGTTACGGCCGATGGCGAAAATCCTCATGTAAATTTCAATTTTAATGGCATTGGTGGATACCCAAAACCGCTGAGAACCAGCACCAAAGCTTTTTTGCAAAGGTAGTTACAAATCGAGCCATGCGGAATATTTCCGGCAGATTTTAAGTGTTTTTTATGAATAGCGGGTCTATCTTTGGGTTTAGTTCAAACACCAAAATTTATGATGAAGAAAATCCTTGTTATGTGCATTGGCTTTGCCGTGCTATATGGTTGTGCCACTGTGCCCGTTACGGGCCGCAGGCAACTGAGTTTGGTGAACTCGTCCGAAATCAACAGCATGGCCGCAGGCCAATATGCTGAGGTGATTAAGAAAGGGCCGCTTTCAACTAACCAAGAACAGGTGGCCATGATCAAGCGTGTGGGCGCTCGCATTCAAAAAGCAGTGGAGCAATACATGGAAATGAAGGGCGCTTCGAATGAATTAGCAGGGTTTGCTTGGGAGTTTAACTTGATCCAAGATGACAAAACCGTAAACGCTTGGTGTATGCCGGGTGGCAAGGTAGCTTTCTATACGGCTATACTTCCTATATGCAAAGACGAAACAGGCGTGGCTGTTGTAATGGGGCACGAGGTTGCACACGCCATCGCGAACCACGGGCGCGAGCGCATGAGCCAGGGATTGATTCAACAGTTTGGCCTCAGCACGCTGGGGGCCGCTATGGGTCAGAACCCTACGGCCACGAAAGAACTGCTGTACCAGGCCATTGGCATGGGCTCTAACCTTGGCATGCTGAGCTTCTCTCGGCAGCACGAGTCAGAGGCAGACCACATTGGTTTGATTTTTATGGCAATGGCTGGTTACGACCCAAAACAGGCGCCAAGCTTTTGGGAACGCATGACTGCCGGCTCAAACGGTCAAAAGCCACCGGAGTTTATGAGCACTCACCCTTCAGACGAAACGCGCATCAAGCAATTAAACGAGTGGATGCCAGAAGCCCTTCAATACTATAAACCTTAACGCTAGTTGATTGTTGTGAATTGTTGGTTTGTTTTGAATGCGAAAAACCAATAACGAAAAACCAACAACTAAAAAATGGTTGAAGCCTACAACTTTCTTGCCTCATGGCAATTGTTTCCTGAAAAGGGTACCTACGAATTTGGCAACAGGCCAAAATCGGGTTTTTATAAAATAGAATTGGGGGACAACCCCAACCAGCTCTACATTTCAATGAGTTGGGTGTCGATCGAAGATCATGGCTTCAGCTCGAGTTACCAGGTATTTCCCAATGGGGAATTGCAGGCATTTGATACACCTGAGGTTGCAGACGCGATCAGATGTTTTTTTGTCGACTCGGCCAACTTCGAAACGCACTTTTATAAAGACGAAGTCGAGATTCTGGTGGTGAAGCACGATATCACGCCCAAGGGCTATCTGCGCATTATACAAGAGCGGAAGCAACCAGATGGACAGCTGCTTACCAATACAGAGATCTATCACAAACAGATGAGCGTGCTTCCGTACTCAGCATCAGTATCGGGCGCAGTCATAAAGCCCAATGAGGCAGGAGTGATTAGGCACCAGGCGCTGAGTGCTATGGAAGAGCAAACCAACATGCAACTGGTGCAGATTCGGCAACAAATTGAGTTGCTGGCTATACAAGCAAAAGAGATACAGCAACGTAAAGAGCTATCGATGCTGATTTATGATGCCAAACTTAATTTCAATCCGGTAATTAATCAAGTTTACTACCTATACGAAAATAGTGATGGATCCCACTTGCTTTCCATGGTAGGCCCGAAAGAATGGGGCAAAAAATTGCCATTCAAAAGTTTTGTAGCTGCAGTAAAACTGTTGGCAGACCACACCTGGAAAGAAGTCTAGAAGTTGAAAGCTCAAAGTTAANNTTAACTTTGAGCTTTCAACTTCTACCTAATCAACTTAAAGAAGCGGTTCCACCTAATCTTGTCAAAGAAGGTTCCGTACTTATCAATCGACAGCCAGATGAAAAAGCCTTTGCCCACAATGTGGTCTTCAGGCACAAACCCCCAGTAACGGGAGTCAAGCGAGTTATCGCGGTTGTCACCCATCATCCAGTAGTAGTTTTGTTTGAAAGTGTATTCAGTCACTTCTTTACCAGCGATGGTCAATTTGCCACTGTCCAGTTTCACATCTTTCAGATCTTCGTAATCGCGAATGGTGCTGCCGTAAATTGAAAGAGTTGAATCATTGATCTGGATTTTCATTCCTTCTTTGGGCATGGTGAGCGGTCCGAAGTTTGACCCGGTCCAAGATGCTGTATATTTTGAAAAAGGGAATCGTTCGGCCTCAGCTCCCTGTGTTTCCACCTCGGCAGACACCACGTAGGGCAGTGCTTTTACGGCTGCCAATTTTTCGTTGGTGAGGTACATTTGGTAGTAAAAGTAATTTGGGTTGTTCGGATCGGCAAAGCCCAATTCGCGATAATCATCGCCATCTAAACCTAGGTTCTCTATATTGCGCTGGTTGATTTTGTCTTTCGCAACTACGCGGTATTCAAACCGTTGTCCGGGTGCGGGCTCTACAGCCTTGCCATTCACAAACACTTGCTTGTTTTTTATTTCCAATACATCACCACCTACAGCAATACAACGCTTGATGTAATTTGTTTTTAAGTCTACCGGGTAATCTTCCCAACTGCTGCGATCATAGTTACCGTAATTATTTTCTTCTATTCTCGGCACATTGAACACAACAACATCTCCATTTTTCACAGAAGAAATGCCCGGTAATCGGTAGGAGGGAAGTTGTATCCACTTTACATAAGAAGGTATATCTGTGAACCAAATCTTTTGATGTGTCAAAGGTATTTGAAGTGGCGTGCGTGGTGTACGCGTGCCATAGTGGAATTTGCTCACAAATAAAAAATCGCCTACCAACAGTGAGTTTTCCATTGAAGGTGTGGGGATCGTATACGCTTCCATGATGAGCCAGCGGATAAGGGTGGCGGCCACTACCGCAAAAACAATGGCATCCCACCATTCGCGTGCAACTGATTTTTTTCCAGATTTATCTTGAATAGGTAACGAACTTATTGTGCCGAGATATTTCGTTGTGGATTTACTCGCAAAATAGGGTAGATAAATCCAGCCAAAAGTAATTGCAATCGTTTTTCGAAATGACCGCTCTTCTCCGAATACTCTTAACAATTCAACAGTATTTTTAACGTATTGATAGATATTAACAAACGGTACTAGGTCTAAAAAAACTTGATACCTGTTATGGCCTAAAATATCTAAGGTTGTAATGGAGTTAAGACCAGGAACAAAAGCATGCCAAACTGGCTTCCCAGCTTTTTTAAAGAGCCTGGCTAAACCGAACGAATTTAACAGGTTCAGCGGAAGTGTTACTAAAAATAAACCGAAGGAATAGTCCATGATTGAAAAAAAATTTTGCAAATAAACCCATTTTTATCTTAGCAACCGCACGTCAAAAGCCTAAAAAATCGTCCATCTTAAACACGCCTGTTTTGCCCTTTAGCCACTCGGCTACGAGCACCGCTCCCAAAGCAAACCCGTGCCGGGAGTGTGCGGTGTGAGTAATTTGAATGTCATCGATGGCAGACCTATAGCTGACGGTGTGCGTGCCTGGCACAGGGTCAATTCTATGTGACGTTATTACGACAGATTGCTCTATATTGGCTGCAGCAGTCGTGCCATTTAACGTCCAATTTTTTTTAAGCGGTTGATTTTTGATGATGCCTTCGGCCAGCGTGATGGCAGTGCCGCTGGGTGCGTCTTTCTTTTGGGTGTGGTGTGTTTCATCAATTGAAACAGAGTAATCGGTATAAGGCTTCATCAGCAGCGCCAATGTCTCGTTCAGCTTAAAAAACAAGTTCACACCTAAACTAAAATTGGACGAGTAGAGCAATGCTCCGCCCTTGTTGCGGCATTCTAGTTCGAGTTCCTTTGCGTGTTCCAGCCAGCCGGTGGTGCCGCATACCACCGGAAGCTTTCGATCGAAGCAATAGCGCAGGTTGCTGATAGCAGCTTCAGGCTGCGTAAATTCAATGGCAACATCGGCATTGCCATCGAATCGCAGAAGTTGTTCTTTATTGTCGATTTTGCCGACAATGGTATGGCCGCGTTGCAGCGCTATTGCCTCAATGGCTTTCCCCATCTTGCCGTAACCGATCAAAAGTATGTTCATATTGCTAGCGAAATATCCAGTAAACGAATGTTTTTAAAAACGGAGGGTTAGCGCGAGCCCAACGGTGCTACCAGTGAGGTAGCTATTGTCCATTGCCGGTTCAATGCGGGCACGCAATCGCGGATTTACATCAAACTCTTTCAAGTGCGCATCCACATGGGCATCCACCATTTGCAGGATGTAAAAGAACCCCACAAAAATCATGAAGTAGTCTCGCTGTCTACGGCTCTGATCAATTATATTTCTAATTTGAGTTTCGTCTCTTCCGCCTATCGAACTAGCACCGGTATTGAGAAGCGCAAAAAGATCGTTGCGATATTTGTTATTCGCTTGGTTGTAAAAATCTACTACAAGTCCCAAACCAACAATCCCGCCATAAACTAAGGGTACCTTCCAATACTTCTTGTTGTACACCTGACCTGCGCCCGGTAAAATAGCTGAGTACAACAAAGCTTTGCGCGGATTGAATTTTGCCGTATAGCTCTTAATGGAAATCACTTTTCCCCTTCGCACCACCGAATCTGATGATAATCCCGAGACGGTGTCGGCCTGCAAAACTTTAATTGAGTCTGGCTTTGTGTTCTGACCGTGTCCGGCAAACGCCAATAAAAGAAAAACACACCCAAGTATCCATCCGGTGTGTTTTTTCAACGCTATGCTAATAGTGCTTTGAATCATTTCTTACAGTCGCAATATCTCCAAAATCCTGTTCAGGTCTTCAATTGACAA
Source organism: Bacteroidota bacterium (assembly GCA_018267275.1). Taxonomy (GTDB): domain Bacteria; phylum Bacteroidota; class Bacteroidia; order Cytophagales; family Cyclobacteriaceae; genus ELB16-189. The sequence continues at coordinate 84,961 of JAFDYV010000008.1, forward strand.
GAACGGAATGCGAATATCGCCTTTTTTGCCATCGCTTTTAACAGAAACTTTCGTGCCAAAGTGTGACGAAAGCTTCCCTTGCAGCTGTGTTATTTCTTTGCTGGCTGCGGTGGTTTCCTTTTGCTTAGCAGATTCTTTGTGCCCCGCCATTACATCGCGCGCCAGTTCCTCCACTTTGCGCACTGACAAATCTTCTTGCAGTGTTTTCTTGAATATGTAAAGCTGGGAGTCAGGATTTTCTACATTGATAATGGCCCGCGCATGGCCCATGCTGAGTTTGTTGTCACGCAGCGCAATTTGAATGTCAGGCGGAAGTTTTAGTAGGCGTAAGTAGTTGGTAACAGTAGAGCGGTTTTTGCCCACGCGTTCGCCCAGTTCTTCCTGCTTTAGGTTACATTCAGAAATCAAGCGCTGGTAGCTCAACGCAATTTCAACAGGGTTGAGGTTCTCGCGCTGAATATTTTCAATCAGCGCCATTTCCAACATCTGCTGGTCATCTGCTGTACGCACGTAGGCAGGTATCATCTGCAAGCCTGCGCGCTTCGATGCTTGGAATCTGCGTTCGCCCGATATCAATTGATATTGGTGGCGGGCGAGCCTGCGCACCGTAATCGGCTGGATAATGCCATGTACTTTGATGGATTCCGCCAACTCGTTCAGTGCTTCTTCATCGAAATACTGACGAGGTTGGAATGGGTTGGTTTCAATTTCAGCTACGGGAATTTCGTTGATGCCGCTGGTGCCCTCGCTCAGCGCGTTGGGCGCGGCCACTTCCACTTCCAATTTCTCCTCCGATGGGGTGTCGCTCAGCAGCGCACTCAACCCTCTGCCCAGTGCTACTTTCTTGCTCATTTTGCAATGCCGTTTTTATTCAAAAGTTCGTGTGCCAAGTTCAGGTAACTGATTGCTCCCTTGCTTTCTGCATCGTGCACAATAGCTGGTAACCCAAAACTGGGCGATTCGCTCAGTTTCACATTGCGGGGAATAATTGTATTGAAGGCGATGTTCTTAAAATGTGTGCGCACTTCTTCTACAACTTGGTTGCCTAAAGATGTGCGTGAATCGTAAAGCGTGAGAAGGATGCCTTCGATTTCAAGTTTTGGGTTCAATCGTGTTTGAATGATTTTGATCGTGTTCAACAATTTCCCCAGCCCTTCCAACGCAAAGTATTCACATTGCACTGGAATTAGCACTGAGTCTGCGGCCGTTAATGAGTTAATTGTTATCAATCCCAACGATGGCGAACAATCGATGATAATAAAGTCGAATTGATCTTTGATTTTGGCCAAGCTGTTGCGCATCTTTTCTTCGCGGTGTTCGATGTTCACCATTTCGACTTCTGCGCCTACTAAGTCGATATGCGAAGGCAATACATGCAAGAACTTTAGCTCGTTGGCAACAATGGCCTCATTCGGATCGAGCCCGTCTACCATGCACTCATAAATGCTTTTCTTTATTTCCTTGGGATTGAGACCTAAGCCAGATGTTGAGTTGGCTTGTGGGTCAGCATCCACCAATAATGTTTTATATTCCAGCACTGCCAAACTAGCGGCCAAATTGATGGCCGAAGTAGTCTTGCCAACGCCTCCTTTTTGATTTGCAATCGCAATAATTTTACCCATTTTTTTAATTCGATGATGTGTTGATTTGTTGATTCGCTGATGAATCTGTCTCTTTCCAAACAATTGGTTTATTACCGAATGAGCAAATCACCGAATTATCGAATCGAGTTGGCAAAGATAGGGTAGGTCGGCAATCGTGGAACGTGCGTGGAACACAACTTATCCACGTACTTTCAACAAAGAAACGCACAATCAATTTGAAAATGACTCAATTTGAAGATCTGAAAATTGGAATTGAGTTTAACTCTTAGTGGTTAACCACCTCTTTGATAAAGTGATAAGTCAATTTTCAAATTGGCGAATCTTCAAATTTCCAAATTATTTTTTCTTTTTAGATTGTGCGGCTTTTCTGGCTTCTTCACTGGCTTTCATTGCTTCTTCCAATTTGGCCATAAACTTCGACTTCGAGCCGGTGCCACCATTGGCCGCGGCTTTCTTCCGATTTTCTTCCATGATGGCCTTTATCTTGTCTTCGTCCACAAACCGTTTGATCACTGCCTGCTGTGTAAATGTGACCAGGTTGGAAACAAAGTAGTAAAAGCTTAATCCGGCAGCGAAAGTGTTGAGGATGAACAGGAACACCACCGGCATAATGTAACCCATGGTCTTCATTGGCCCTTCTACATTGCTTAACTGGTTATTCTGCCAAGTGTAAATGATGGTCGATGCTGTCATTAACAACACAAACAAACTCACGTGTGAGCCATAAACAGGAATTTCGAAAGGTAACGTCAAAATTGAATCGTAAGTAGAAAGGTCTTCGGCCCACAGAAATGCTTTTTGCCTCAGCTCTATTGAGAGCGGAAAGAAGTAGAACAGCGCAAACAAAAAGGGCATTTGCAAGAGAACGGGAATACAACCACTGAACGGGTTTACGCCCGCTTGGCGATACAACTTCATGGTGTCTTGCTGAGATTGTGCCATGTTATCGCCATTTTTTTGTTTGATGGCATCCATCTCGGGTTTCAGCAATCGCATTTTGGCCATACCCAAATATGAACTGTAAGAAAGAGGCAGTAGCAATAGCTTCACCATCAACACCAGCATGATGATGATAAGGCCATAATTGCTGGTGATACTTTCCAAGAAGGTGAAAGTAGGAATCACCATAAATTTATTTACCCACAGCATGGGCGGCCAGCCAAGCGAAAGATTTTTGGAAAAACCGGGCGTTACTTCAGAAATAACTTGATAATCATTTGGGCCAAAATAGTACGTGAAGTTTGCATTGCCATTGTGCACGTCATCCGTAGGGATCAACAACTCTGCATCAGTACTTTTCACCACCTTCATATTGTTTGCATCGGTGGTTTGTTTTAGTGCTGCACCCGAGAATGCATTTTGTGCAATGATGCTGCTGATGAAGAATTTTTGTTTGATGGAAATCCATTTCAATGGCTCCGTTAATACTTTCTCATCGTCTGATGTTTCGCTCAAATAGTCATGCTCGTCTTTTTTGGTGTAGTAGTGAATGGTGGTTTTGGTACGGCTGTCTTTCAAATCTTTTTCTTGCAACGCAATTGGGTCACTCCATTTTAATGCTACATTGTTTCCACCGAACGAAACACCTTTGCTTTCAATGCGGTAAGCTATTTCGAATCCTTTGGCCGGAATGGTGTAGATGTGCTTGATGAAGGCATCACTGCCTACGGTTGCCGTGAACGATAAGACTGTAGAATCTCCTTTTTTGCTTTGCTCTACTTGGTAATAGAGTTGGTACAAGTTGATGTTTTGGTTTTGGTATTGCGCCTTTAAATCAAAACGATTATTGCCGTTTTGAATCAGATACAATGGCTCTTGCGAGTAGGTTTTGAAATTTTTGAGTTCGATGCCCGTAAAAACGGCATGGTTAGAAAACTGCAATTTCAAATCTTGATTCTCAATTTCGATTGCTTGCTCGTTACCCGAAAGATAACTGCCCAGTGAGCCATAAGATCTAACAGTGGTACTGTCTACCGATGCCGTCTTAGGGCTGTCAATCTTTTGTTCAATTTTAGCAACCGAAGTTGAATCTGCTTTTGCCGCTGGTTTGGGCTGTGGGCTGGGCGACAGGTAAAAGTACAACATCAGCAACAACGCGATCAACACCATGCCTATGGCCGAATTCCTATCCATTATAAATTAGATTTGAGATTTGAAATATTAGATTTAAACTTTAACGCGCGATTAGTGATTTAGCCTATCGATTACTTACCACCATTTGCCTGCTAACCATGGCGGCTTCCACAAATTTTACAAATAACGGATGAGGGTTTAACACTGTACTTCTCAATTCGGGGTGAAACTGCACGCCCACAAACCAAGGGTGATCTTTTAGCTCAACAACTTCCACCAATCCTGAGTCAGGATTTACCCCTGTGGCTTTTAACCCTGCATCTTCTATCTGTTCCAAGTACTTGTTATTGAATTCGTAACGATGACGATGGCGCTCGTGTATCAACGTTTCGCCATATATGTGGTGAGCTTTAGATCCTTTTTTGATTTTGCACGCATAAGCACCCAAACGCATTGTGCCCCCTTTGGTAGTGATTTTTTTCTGTTCTTCCATCATATCGATGACAGGGTGCTTTGTTTTTGGGTTAAGCTCAGTAGAACTCGCATCGAGCCCTAAAACATGGCGTGCAAACTCTACCACGCAGCATTGCATACCCAGACAAATACCCAAAAACGGAATCTTATTTTCACGCACATGGCGTATGGCTTCAATCTTTCCTTCCAGTCCACGCTCCCCGAAACCCGGGGCCACCAAAACGGCATCTAAACCACTAAGCACTGAGGCCACGGTCTCTTTGTTGATTTCTTCAGAGGAAATCCATTTCAGATGAACTTTGCAGTCGTTTTGCGCCCCAGCATGGATAAATGCCTCGGCAATAGACTTATAGGCATCGGGCAGGGAAACATATTTTCCAACCAAACCGATGTTTACTTCGTTGGTTGGGTTTTTCAGCTTGCCTAAAAAAGTCTTCCACTGCTCCAGTTCAGGTTCATGCTTGGTGGTCACCTTTAACTTTGCCAGCACGCGCTCGTCCAACTTTTCTTTCTTCATCAATAGCGGCACGTCATAAATGGTATCGGCATCCATGGCTTCAATCACACTGTTCAGATTGACGTTGCAAAAGAGTGCAAGCTTTTTCCGAATGTCCATCGACAAGGGATACTCAGTGCGGCACACTAAAATATCTGGTTGTATTCCGTAGGAAAGCAACTCTTTTACTGAGTGCTGGGTCGGTTTGGTCTTAAGTTCTTTCGCAGCTTTTAAATAGGGGATAAGTGTGAGATGGATGACCAAAGCGTTGTTGGCACCTAAATCCCAACGAACTTGTCGCACCGCCTCTACAAATGGCAACGATTCTATGTCACCAACAGAGCCACCAATTTCGGTGATGATGAAGTCGTATTGGCCGCTTTCGCCCAAATGAAAAATGTTGCGTTTGATTTCATCGGTGATATGAGGCACCACCTGCACTGTCTTGCCCAAGTATTCCCCGTGGCGCTCTTTGGTAATAACGTTATTATAAATCCGCCCCGTGGTGATGTTGTTGGCACGTGAGGTGCGTACGTTTAGAAACCGCTCATAGTGCCCAAGGTCGAGGTCAGTTTCCGCTCCATCATCGGTTACATAGCATTCGCCATGCTCGTAGGGGTTCAATGTTCCGGGGTCGATGTTGATGTAGGGGTCAAACTTCTGGATGGTGACCGAGAAACCCCTTGATTGTAAGAGCTTTCCCAGCGATGCTGAGATGATGCCCTTACCGAGCGAAGAGGTTACCCCTCCGGTAACAAAAATGTATTTGGTGTGAGCCGACATGTAAGCCTGAAAATTTGCGCGCAAAGGTAGGGCTTTTGCCGGGTTGTCAAGCCGCCAGTTTTATTAAAATATTTCGTTTTTGGAGAATTTAGTGATAAGTTTGAGCAACATACAAAAGTGAGGCTGGTTACCGATACCTTTCTGAAGAGTATGAAAACCGAAAGTCAAACCTAAATCATGGTGAAGCTACCTAAGGCATTAGCAACCTTTCTATTTTTTGCTTTAATTTCAAGTACAACCTTTGCTCAGTCCTGTTTTGATTTGACGTTCAGCGGGGTGAGGTCGTTCGGTACCACATCTCAAACATCCACGGGTGCGGCACCTGCATGTTCGCAGGTAACTCCAACTATTCGGTATTTATACAATCTTTCTAGCAATACTTTGCCGGCAGGTACCACGGTGCAGGTATTGTTCAGTTGGGGCGATGGTAGCCCAAATGGAGTGGTCGGGCCGCTACCTTTCAATGCACTTTCGTACGATGTATCACTGTCGCATCAGTTTCCGTTAAATAGCGACTGTGAGTATCTGGTCCGAGCGTCAATTTTTATAAATGGATCAGTTTGCCCCGCTACCCAACAACAAACTTTGATTCAATCTTTTCGAACAGAAGCTTTTAATCAAGGGCTTGTTAGAATCATCAATCCAGTTAGTGGCACTAACATTTTTGATGTTTGCCCAGGGCAAAATATTTCCACACTATTTAATGACCTGACAGTGATGAACTGCAATGAAAATTATGTGATGACACAGGGTCCTTTGGCAGGGAGTACAATTACAAACCCAAATATTTTAAGACGGTGGCAACAAATCGTTTATAACACTCAGACTACTGGAGGTACCAGAATCCCAAATGTATTTGTTAATGGTGTTCAAGTAACCAACGCCTCGGGTGCACCAATTCAGCCTGGTCCCGATTTCTACCAAGATCCTCGTGGGGTTTACTTGATGAGCGCGCCTGTTACTACCGGGACTCCTGCCCGAAGGAGCACACTCAATATCACAGCAGCTGGTGGCTATGGCCCCGGTTTCCCTCAGGTTGGCAATATTTTTGAAATTACACTTCGCTATTGGAATGTTTGTAATCCGTATGATGATCCATTAATCCCTGGCGCACCTGTTGATGCGATTAATGGCGATAACCCCCCTATCACCGGAGTTGCACTCATCCGCATCATACCAGATCCTCCGATTTTGTCGGCAGTGGCTGCGCCAGATTTGTGTTATGGCACTGCCTTAACAAATGCAAACACTTTTGCCGTTTCTGGAAATACAGGATCAACAACTGCTATCCGTTGGTATGACGGAAATCCTTTGGCTGGTGGAACGCTGGTTGCGAACCCACTCGGGACAAACAGCACAACATTCAGAATGTCAGCATATCCTGCTTCGGCCCCTGGTGGGCCAATTAATACCAGTAGAGCTGGCGGTGCAGGAGGCGTGTATGCATTATGGGCAACGCAAGTATATGGAGGTATCAACGGCTGTGAGAGTCAGCCGGTGCAGGTGATCAGAATTGTGCGCCCCCAACTCACACCACCGGCAGCGCCAACTGGAATCACAGCATTGTGCAATAACACGGCCAATGTATCGTATTCTCAGGGTGCCGCATCTCCTTCAACCACAATTCCGGCCAACACTTTCACGAATACAATCGCCATTAACTATACAACCGAGTATTTTTGGACTGCAAATCCCCCAGCGGGAGTCACACTTTCTGCATCGACAGGTAACAGCATCAATGTTATTTTTGCTTTGACTGAACCTGCGCCATCAACACCTACAAATACCAATTTGAATATCGAAACGGTACGAAGGTACACCACTGCTCCCCAATGCACGACAACTCCGGGCGCAAGAACGGTAAACGTGTCCTATTCAACGCTCGGGGGAACCATTACACCAACACCCAGAACGATTTGCGATGGATCTGCCACAGGAGCTTTTACGCTTACGGGCTACCGAGGTACGATCAACTCGTGGTACCGCGTTTTTAATGCGGGCGCACCGATAGCTATTGCGGGAACTGCAGGGTTGACTAATTGGCCGGGAGAGGTTCCTCCTAATGGAGCTGGGAGTTACGAGTATTATGCTGAAGTTCAGAACGGTGTTAATTGCGCAGTAGTCAACAGTGCTGATGCCATCGTTACCGTTAACCCTGTGCCACCACAGCCAACAATTGGTGCATCGGGCCCGACAACGTTTTGTAATGGGGGGACCGTCACTTTAACATCCAGCAATACCCTGGCAAGTTCTTATCAATGGTTTAGAAATGGAGTCCCGGTGGTTGGCGCAACTTCACAGAATATTGTTTTGAATACTGTAGCACAAAGCGGCAGCTATACCGTGCAGACATTTGGGGTGGCCCCTTCAAATTGTCCAAGCCCAGTTTCTACAGCAACGGTCGTTACCATTAATCCTTTGCCAGTGGTTTCAGGACCGATAGGAGGTGGGGCCGTTTGCTCTGGTTCTCCTGCCCCTGACATTGTTTTCACCGTTAGTGGTGGCACAGGTCCCTTTACTGGCTTTTTTACTGGCCAGCCGGGAAGTTTAAATTATGGAAACACAGCCCCTGGATACCCAATAGCATCGACCCCCGGGGTTAGTCAAACTGCTACGTCCATTACGCTTTCTAATCCGATAACAGTTTCAAACGGAAACTTCATCTTACTTTCATTGGTTGATACGTCAACTGGCTGTTCGGCAACTGCATTAGGCGGTACTGGAACGATTGTGTTCGGTGGGGCTCCTCCGACATTCACCAGTGGGCCGTCACTAACGCCAAACGCCACCTGTTTCAATGGCGGGCTGACAACAGATCCTCAGTTGAATTTTGTGCTTGACCCAGGGTCAGCCTCATTAAGTGGATTCACGCTGACTTATAGAATCGATGGTGGAGCAAACCTTACTAAGGTTTTTAATACCAATGCTGCAAGTGCACCAAGCGCTCCGATTACATTTAACGAAACTGCCCTCAATAATACAGCGCCCAGCCCACATGTTATCCGTATTGTTTCAATTGTGTCGCCTGGGGGCTGTCTTTCCACTTTCAATTTAGATCTTAATTTCACTGTAAACCCGTTGCCAAATGCGCCCACAGCACCAGTCTCGTCCATATTTTGTTCTTCTGGAACGCCTGCGCCAATAAGTGCAACACCTGCACCTAGTTCAACAATTGATTGGTATGCGGCTTCATCGGGTGGATTGGTTTTAGCAGGGGGTACTGGTACAAGTTCATTTACACCCCCGGCAGCCGGCACTTATTTTGCCGAATCGAGAAACACCACTACTGGCTGTATCAGTGGTACGAGGTTGGCCGTTACCTCCACAATGGACAACGCCCCCGCTGCAGCAGTTGGTGGGTCAAACCAAAATATCTGTACAACAACAGCAACAATGGCTGCTACCCCTGCCAATAATGGCGGTTCGGGTTTATGGACAAAAGTATCTGGCACAGGAACCCAAACTATTACCACACCCAATAGTGCCACAACAACTATTACGGGCTTGGTTCAACCAGCGCCAGGCGCTGCAGCGAATGTTTACGTCTTTAGATGGACGGTGAGTAGCGCACTGTTTCCGGCAGCAGGTTCTTGCCCCCAAACAACTTCTGATGTAACAATAACCGTCAACAGTTTGCCAACCTCAACAGATCCGGCTCCTCAAGTTTGTGAAACTGTTTTTGGAGGGAATCAAACCACTGGTGTAGATTTAACTGCTTTTGATGCAAGCGTTACAAGCCATCCGCTTGGGGCCCCAACGGTAGCATGGTTCTCAGACTCGTTAAGGACAATTGCTGTCCCTACACCAACCAATGTTACCGTTGTTGGCCCTACTCGTCAATTCTTTTTTACAGCTACCTCGCCAGTCACGGGTTGTCAAAATGTGGGTCAAATTACATTTACGGTTAACGGCCGGCCGGGTGCTGCCACCCAAAACCGACAATTTTGTGAAGATGTTATAGGTGGAGGAATTGCATCTGGGATAAATTTACTGACGGAGTTTAATACTGCTGTTACGGGTGGTGCAGCCAATCGCGCGGTGGCTTGGTTCTCGGATGCTGGTTTAACAACGCCAGTCGCTGTTCCGAATTCATTTTCATTTGGCCCTGCTGCGGTTACGTTGTTTGCAAGGGTAACCAATACGCTTACTTCTTGTACCAATAGTGCTGCCGTCAATTTAAGCATTAAACCTAAACCAATATTAAATCCAATTCAGGGCAATGCGTCCGTTTGTACGGGTAATAGTATTATCCTATATCAGTTAGATCCAACTTTCAACGCTGGTTCTACTTATACATGGAGTATAGTTGGATCTCCTCCGGCAGCCGTTCAATTGTTTGGTGGCGGTGGGACAAACTCAGCCAATTTCTTTGCTTTATTAAAGTTTCCCGCGGCAACTGGGACTGTTCAAATTGATGTAACGGAGACACTCAATGGATGCGTTGGTACTACAAGTTCAACCACGGTAACAGTAAACTCTGCGCCTGCACCAAATACCATCACGGGTGCTTTGCAAGTGTGTGCCAATCAAACTGGGGTAAACTATGCAGTTACATCACCAAACGGAACCTCTACCTATACATGGACTGTCACGGGGGCCACTGTGGCAGGGGCAGCCGGAGATAACATTAATGTTGATTTTAGTACGATTTCCCCGGTAACAATAAAAGTTGCAGAAACAGCCATCTCTGGTTGTGTAGGAGCAGATGCTTCCATTAACGTGACGGTGAATCCTAGACCGGTGATGACTTCTAGTTCAACGGTTGCAACGTGCAGCGGTGTTGTACCAGCATTGCCATTTACATCGTCAATCATAGGAAGTACATTTTCGTGGACTGTTCCTCCAGGGGGAATTACTGGTGCAATCACTGGCACGAGCGTAGGCAGTAGCGGAACTGGGAACTTGAGTGAGGTTTTGGTGAATACTTCTGGTGCGGTTGGTTCGGTCACTTACAATGTTACACCCACAGCACCAACGGGTTGTCAAGGTACAACACAAGCAGTTACCGTAACCGTTAATCCGGAACCAGTTTTAGTTAGTCCGCAAACCAAAACCATTTGCAGTGGTGATCAGGTCAACTACCAAATTCTTTTGAGCCCTCTTAACCTCCCTGCAGGCACCGCATTTTCCTGGTCGGTTCCAACAATGTCCGATGCATCTGTACAAGGAACCGGTGGCACCAACGTACCTGCTACTAATCCATTGCATATCATCGATGTGCTCACGAATACAACGGCAGCGCCTATCACTGCTACCTACACCATTACACCATCTGTTGCAGGGTGCCCAGCGGGTACGGCCCGTACAGTGGTTATTACTGTGAATCCTGCACCACGCGTTGCGACTACACTTAATGCAACAAAATGTAGCGTGGAACCAATTGGTTTGACTTTGGCTTTAGCTCCAGGTTCAGCGCCAACTAGTGGCTATAATATTATTTCTCGTTCCGTTAGCCCCGGGCTGACTCCCGGCACGGGCAATGCTGTGGTGCCAAGCGTTGGTAGCGTGGCGGCAAATTATTTGGCAAACGATACTTATAAAAATGTTGGAAATGGCAATACTGTTTTAACAGTTACCTATCGCGTGCAAGCTGTAGGTTCCGTGGGAGGCTGTTTGAGTGCACCTGTGGATATTGTTATCAGTATTAACCCAGAACCAGCGCTGTCTAATTCTTTAGACCGCACCGTATGCAGTGGTGACATCATTGGTTTGACGCTCTCCACCGCCCCTGGGTCTGCCAATGCAGCAAACTTCAACGTGAATGGTGTTACTATTCCGGCTGGGCTGACGCCCGGAGGTACTAATGCCATTGTTCCGACCGCGATCCCGCAAGCGAGCAACTACCTACAAAATGACAGGTATACCAATTTGACCGGTGGAACACTGACCGTAATCTATCAGGTAGTGCCCGTGAGCACCGTTGGAAGTTGCCCGGGCGATCCGCCAAAATCGATTAGCATTAATGTGTTACCTGAGCCCGTTATCAACCCGGTGACTAGCGTGACGGTGTGCCCTAGCCAAAACGTGGGACCGTTTAACTTCACTGCAAACACAGGCGGGGGTGAAAACTTTACTTGGACAAACGACAATACCGTAATAGGATTGCCGGCTTCAGGTAACGGTAATATCGCAGCGTTTGTCGTAAATGGAAATTTGACTGGCGTTAACCAAGTCGCAAACATTACGGTAAATGCAACCAAGAGTGGATGCGCTTCATCTACGCCAGTTGTATTTCAGATCACAGTAAGGCCTCAGCCAGTCATCAATGCTGTTACCAACATATCGGTTTGCCCGGGCCAAACAATTGGACCTATTAATTTCGTTGCAAACACAGGCGGTGGAGAAACATTTGCTTGGACAAACGATAATACTACAATTGGCTTGGCCGGCAGCGGCACCGGGCCGATATCGTCATATACTGCGCCAGCCAATGTTACGGGTTCAGACATTGTGGGTAATATCAGTGTCACCGCTACACGCAATGGTTGTGTAAGCTCCGCGATCACATTTAGGATCACTATCAAACCGCAACCGGTTCTGAATGCGATTGCTGACGTTTCAAAATGCCCGACTGAATTGGTAGGTCCTTTTAATTTTGTTGCCAACACAGGTGGCGGTGAAACCATCGCATGGACTAATGATAATACTGCGATCGGCATAGCTGCATCAGGCACTGGAAGTATTGCCAGCTATTCTGCACCAGCAAATTTGACGGGCGCAGCAATAGTGGGGAACATTACAGTCACCGCAACCAAGAATGGTTGCACCAGCCCAGTCAGAACATTTGTTATTACCATCAAACCTCAGCCAGTTTTAAGTTCGGTAACTAACATTGCAGTTTGCCCCGGGCAAACCGTTGGACCAGTTAATTTCGCAGCGAATACCGGGGGTGGCGAGTCATTTGCTTGGACTAATTCAAATATTTCAATTGGTTTGGCAGGCAGTGGTTCGGGTAACATTGGCTCTTTCCTTGCGCCTTTGAATAATACAGGCTCACCATTTGTAGGAAATATTGCCGCTACCGCAACCTTGAATTCTTGTGTAAGCACTCCTATTAATTTTACCATCACCGTTAATCCAACTCCTGTGGTTTCGGCTATTGCTGATATTGTCCGTTGCCCCGGATCTACTGTACCTGCGATTAACTTTGCTGCAAACTCAGGTGGCGGAGAAACATTCACTTGGACGAATAGCAATACCAACATCGGATTACCAGCAAACGGAACCGGCAACATCGCCTCTTACACTGCACCGGCAAACTTGACGGGTGTTGCATTTGTCGGCACTATTAGCGTAACAGCCACCAAAAATGGTTGTACCAGTTCTGCCACTACTTTCCAGATTCGCATAGACCCACAGCCAGTCATTAATCCAATCGCAGACGTTGCAGTTTGTCCTGGTCAATCCATCGGCCCTATCAACTTTACTTCCAATGCTGGCGGAGGAGAAACATTTACCTGGACGAACACAAACACAGCAGTAGGGCTAGCCGCCTCCGGCACGGGTAACATCGCCACTTACATTGCTCCAACCAACACTACGGGTTCAGCATTTGTAGGCACCGTCACAGTCACCGCTACTCGCAATGGATGTGTGAGCGCCATTCGTACGTTTACAATTACCGTAAATCCTCAGCCAATTGTAACAACCATGGCTAACATCGTTGCTTGTCCAGGTCAAACAATTGGGCCGTTGAATTTTACGTCAAATGCGGGCGGTGGAGAAACATTTACGTGGACCAACTCTAATACCTCCATAGGATTAGCTGCTAGTGGAACAGGCAACGTTGCCTCATTTACCGCACCTGCCAACAACACGGGGGTTGCATTCGTCAGCACCATCAGTGTGATTGCAACTCGCAATGGCTGCGCCAGCAGTCCGATGAATTTCCAAATTACAGTTAATCCACAACCCGTGGTTGCAACGCAAACCAATATTGTGGTGTGTCCGGGCGCCACGGTAGGGCCGTTAAGTTTTTTAGCCAACACAGGCGGCAGTGAAACGTTCAATTGGACGAATAGCAACACAGCCATTGGGCTAGGTGCATCTGGCTCGGGCACGATCTCTTCATTTGTTGCTGCAAGTAATGTTACTGGCGCTAATGTGGTGGGCACAATCAGCGTAACTGCTACGAAGAATAGCTGTACCAGTGTGCCCATGGTCTTTACCATCACAGTTCAGCCAAACCCAATTGTGGCAGTCGTTACCGATGTAGTGACCTGTCCAAGCCAGACTATTGCGGCAATTAATTTTTCTGCGAATACGGGCGGTGGAGAAACATTCAACTGGACAAACAATAACACCTCCATCGGGCTTGCCGCATCAGGCACGGGCAATATTGCATCCTTCACGGCACCTGCAAACTTGACCGGCTCCGATATTGTGGGTACTATCAGTGTTACCGCCACCCGAAATGGCTGTACAGGTGCTGTTAGAACATTTACCATTACCGTTAGACCGCAACCGGTTGTCAATACTGTTGCTAATGTTTCGGTGTGTGCAGGTCAATCGATCAGCGCCATCCCTTTTAGTGCCAATACTGGAGGTGGAGAAACATTCAGTTGGACCAATAGCAACACGGCTATCGGCTTAGCTGCAAGTGGCACGGGAAGTATTGCTGCTTACACCGCGCCTGCGAACCTGACGGGAGCTGATTTTGTCGGAACCATCAATGTGACTGCTACCCGAAATGGCTGTGTGAGCACGCCCATGACATTTACGATCACAGTTCGTGCCCAGCCGGTGGTTGCAGCGGTCGCAAACATTGCCGTGTGTTCGGGTCCAACTGCATCGCCAGTTACGATTGGCCCTATCAACTTTATTGCAAATACCGGTGGAGGCGAAACATTTAATTGGACAAACACCAATGGATCAATCGGTTTACCGCTTTCGGGCACAGGAAACATTGCAGCTTACAACGCGCCATCGAATACCACCAACGGTAACTTTGTAGGAACCATTAGTGTTACCGCTACCCGAAATGGTTGCAGCAGTTCTCCACCTGTTTCATTTACCATTACGGTGAGGCCGCGCCCTGTGATGTCGGCATCACTTGACAAGGCAGTGTGTAGCGGGCAACCCTTCGCCCAAACTTTAGCAACAGATGGTGTGTCTATCGGGGCAACCAACTACAACGTGGTGGCTGTTAAAGATCCTGCTTTAGTAGGCACACCAACTTCAGCAAATAATTTGGCGGCCAATGCGCTTGCTGCTGATAATTTCATCAACACTTCTTCGGTGCCATTGACTGTCGTATATACGGTTACACCAAATGGCATCAATGGTTGTGTAGGTGATCCACGCACAGTCACGCTTACTGTAAACCCAGAACCTGTGCTCATCAATCCTGGTGTATCTGCTGTGTGCAGCGGAGATATCTCGAATATTACATTGGCAACCAATGGCACTTCTGTTGGAGCCGCCAGTTATGTGCTCGTATCAAAGCTGTATAGCATCGATGGCGGAACCACATTCGTAGGCGCGGTACCGGCAAATTTTGTAGACGCAGGAAATGTTCCTGTAACGTCAAGCGGAAACAATACGCTCATCAGAAATGATAAGTACACCAACACCCGCGCTGGTCAGGTGATTGTAAGGTATCAGATCAGGCCAATTTCACCTGTCAGTTCGAGCGGGGCGTGCAACGGGGCAACTGTGAATTTTGATTTGCCTGTTAATCCACAACCCACATTAGACCCGGCTTTGAATCCGACACCAGTGTGTAGTGGTGTGGCATCAGGCGTTACATTGGGTGTGGCACCCGGGTCTGTGGGTGCGGTTACTTACAACATTAACTCCATCACGTTCCCTGGTCTCACTGCTGGTTCAGGTAACACGGGGATTGGATCGGGTAAACTTGCCAATGCAATTTTCAACGATGTGTACGTCAATACTACCGCTAGCCCGGTGCAAGCAATCTATTCAGTGGTTCCTGTTTCAGCCGCTGGTTGCTTGGGTGCTCCCGCTACGGTTACGCTTACCATTAATCCTTCGCCTGCCTTGCTAACAGGTTTGGATAGAACAGTATGCTCCACGGATGTAAGCGGCATTACATTTGGTAGCCAGGGTACGAGTGTTCCCGCTACCACCTACAATATCATTGGCGTGACGATCAATCCGTCATTGACACAAACTGCTGGCAACACAGGTGCGCGCACAGGAGTAGGGCAAAACGAAGTTGTCAACGACCGATTCCAAAACCCAACGAATACTGTGCGGACAGTTGTCTATCGCATTGAACCCGTATCGGCCGCAGGGTGTAGAGGACCACAGGTAGATGTTAAGTTATCAGTTGAACCGACCGTGACAATGATCACACCTCCGAATGCATCGATTTGCAGTGACACGCCCAATACCCCGAGTCAAACCAATATCTTACTCAATTCAAATACCGTTCCTTCGGCAGGTGCAATTACGTTTGACTACACTGCGGTGGCAACACCTCCCGGATCGGTTACCGGTTTCTTCCCTGCGCAAGCCAACTTACCCATCAACTTTGTGATTACTGACAGACTTGTTAATAATACAAATGCTGTCGCGACCGTCACTTATACGATCACCCCGAAGGCCGTGGGGGCAAAAGGCGGAGTGGGATGTATTGCGCCCACATCAACAGTAGTTACGATTACGGTTGATCCAAAACCAAGGTTGTCGATCACACCGGCCACGCAAATTGTTTGTGAGGGGGTAGCGACTACGATGACCTTGTCTTCGTCAACTGTGCCCAGCGCGGGAACAATCCAATTTACAAAAATCAGTGCCGTTCCCACGGGTGGTATGACGTTGACGTCTGTACCCAAAACAATTTATTTCAATGGCGAACAAATTGGTGATGTTTGGGATAACCCAACTACTTTGGCGCAAACGGTAACTTATACGTTTAGAGCATCGGTTGTTGGTGGGTTGGGTTGCATTAGCGAAGACATCACCGCGCTGCTCACTGTTAATCCAAGCCCTAACGTAGTGGCCTCTGCGCAGGCGCCTATTTGTAGCAGCGACTTTATCAATATTACGCTGACGCCAGATGTGGCAAATACAATTTGCAACTACACAGTTACTCCGCCTTCAGTCATCTCTGGTGCGACCAGCGGTGCCGGTAACTTGATCTTCCAAACCCTTTTCTATAACTCCGCAACGCCAACCGTTGCGAATAGTGATGGCCCCGTAACGGTCAACTACACGGTTACGCCTCGCGCCAATAATTGTAATGGCCCACAGTTGGTGATACCCGTTGTGGTAAATCCCAAACCGAAGATTTTGCCGTTGCCTAACACATTTACGATTTGCCATGGAAACACGCTTACCATACCGTTGTTGAGCAACGTAGTCGGTGCAAACTATACATGGACCGTTGACAACCCCAGCAATCTGCCCGGAATCGTAGAGCAGCCAGTTGTGGGTCCATCAACAGGCATCAGCCAGGTTTTAACCAATACAACGGGTACGCAAGCCACACTCACCTACACCATCAAAGCTTTTGGTCCTGGCGCAACACCAAACCAATGCGAAGGCGATCAGAAGATCATAATTGTTACGGTTGCACCTCAGATCACAGCAAGTTTTACCAACAATCCGGTATTTATGTGCAAGGGTAGGGGCAGCGACATCTTGATTGTTGAGATCAATGGCCAAGCTCCTTTCAACTTTGTGTACAACCGCAATGACGGAACGACCAGCACAAACATTTCTGTAACCAATGCCGGTAACTTCAAAGTGATACCAATTAGCAACCTGCAAGCTACTACTACCTACACCCTCGTGTCGGTACAAGACGCTTTTGGATGCCCAGTAACAATCACAGCAGCACCTACAGTGGTCACGGTGAACGATGTTGATGCTACGTTTGTCTTGACATCTCCTGCAAAGGCATGTAGCCCATATACTGCGAGCTTCACTTACAACCAGGTTGCGCAGATTGCACCGGGCGTAGGCCCGAGGTATACTTGGCAATGGCGCGATGGCACCCGTGATATTACTGACAGTGTATTTACGGTAACTGCGCCCGGAAGTACCATTCAGCACACATTTACTAACTTGAGTCCAAGCCGAGACCAGCCTTACAACGCCAACCTGTTTGTTCAATTAGATCCCACGATCTATCCGTTTAACGGCTGTGCCAAAAATACCACGCAGACAGTGACGGTCAACTCAATTATTATCACCAACGTCAATCCGGATAGAACGGATTTGTGCAGTGGCGATGCCGTACGGATGATCAACCAAAGCTTGGGTGTTACAAGCCATCGTTGGTTCTGGAGATTGGTTGGATCTACGACTCAGAATGATGTGCGTACTACGCCTACGGTAACCTATAACCTGACCAACACAGGCGCACTCAATCCGCAGCCCATCGAAATTGTTTACCAGGCGAATAATGGCAATTGCCCGGCACCTGATGTGGTCACCACGGTAAATGTATACAAGGGCGTAACAGCGTTATTTAACGAAGGCGTGGTGCCGCCTTTCAATTCGGGTTCTTCAACAGTTACGTTCACCAATACCTCCACACCGTTCGACCTTACTTTCTTCAGGTATGATTGGACGTTTGGAATTATTGGCGATGCGGCACCAAATTTCTTGACGCAAACCGCTGCAGCCCCATTGCCAGTGACCTACTCTTCTCCCGGCTCTAAAGAGATTACACTTATCGCTACCAATATCGCTGCTGAGGCTGCGGGAGTAACTTGTACTTCTGAATTCAGAAAAACCATCACCATTGTACTGCCGCCTTTGCAAGCAAGTTTTGATGTAACACCAGTTGAGTCGTGCTTCCCATCAACCATCAAATTGGTGAATGTAGTGGGTACCGGGTTTGTACATGACTGGCGTGTTCTCAATAAAAAGACTGGTGCATCGTTTAGTTCAAACGTAGCTGACCCTGCTGAATTCAAAATCACCACACCAGGTGAATACACGATTTCATATCGTACATCTATACCTTCTACAGGGCAAGTTGCAACAGCACCTCTCCGCGATGTGAAGATTTATGATAAGCCACTTGCCTCGTTTGATCTTCGCCCAGATATCGTGTTTGTGCCAGATACAGAAATGATCACCTTCAACTTTAGCGAAGGCGCCAATGCGTATGATTGGGACTTCGGAGATGGTGGCACTTCTATTTTGAAAGAGCCAGTCTATACGTATAAGATTGAGGGCAAGTATGATGTAACGCTGGTTGCCTCTTTTGATCACGGTAACAACGTTATTTGTCGCGATACATTGGTTAGAAAAGTAACAGCGAAACTTGGTGGCCAATCGCGCATACCCAATGCCTTTACACCAAACCCCAACGGGCCAAGCCCCGATGGACGCGGTGGCAACGGAACCTTCAACGATGTGTTCTTGCCAATTGTGCGAGGTATTGCAGATGAACCAGATGCATACAACTTGCAGGTGTTTGACCGCTGGGGCAACTTGTTGTTTGAAAGCAACAGCTCAACCAAAGGATGGGACGGCTACGACCAAAACGGTAAAATTATGCCGGCCGGTGTGTATGTGTATAAACTCACATTGCGCTTCTCTGATACGCAGCGTACCACACAGGTAGGAGATGTAACGTTAATACGATAAATCATTATCTTTAAGGTCATGATGAAGCGAGCCATTTTTTTAGCTGTTGTTTGGATAAGTGCGGTGGCAACCGTGCGCGCGCAAGACCCGCAATTCTCGCAGTACTATCAGTCGCCATTGTATTTGAATCCCGGCTTTACAGGCATCACCAACCAGCAGCGCGCCACCTTTATTCACCGCATTCAGTGGCCGAATTTGCCGCAGGCATTCTCAACCTTTGCGGCCAGCTATGACATTTGGGTTGATGAACTGCGCAGCGGATTCGGAATACTTGCCACCACCGATAAAATGGGCTCGGCTGGTTGGCGTACTACTACGGTTAACTTAAACTACAGTTACAAAGTGCGCTTGAACGAGAAGTTGGTTTTCTCGCCAGGCCTTAGTTTCGGTTATGGCATCAACGGCCTCGATCGCTCAAAGTTAAGCCTTGGTGATGGTTTGGAATTCAGCGGTGTTTCGTTGGATCCGGAATTGCAACGCTTGGGCAACACTCAATATTTCGATTTCAGTGCCGGGTTTGTGCTCTACAGCAAGTCTTTGTTCTTCGGCTCGGCCTTTAGCCACATCAATACACCCAACCTTTCAATCTTAAATACCGAAGCACGTTTGCCAATGAAAATGGTATTCCATGGTGGTGGACGCATCACATTGAATGGCGGCATACGTACGGTAGCCAAACCTTCGTATTTGACACCTTCTTTCGTCTACCGTATTCAGGGGCCCGCTTCGCAGTTAGATGTTGGCGTTAATTACCATATCGATCCGGTTTCGGTAGGTGTTTGGTATCGCGGTAAACCGTTCGATCAATCAATCATCAATTCGGTGCAACAAGATGCGTTGATATTCACGATGGGCATCTATCTCAAAAACTTGACCGTTGGGTATAGCTATGACTTTACCACTTCTCAACTTTCTTCTGCTTCGGGTGGTGCACATGAAATTTCGCTCGTGTATGAATTCGAGGCAAAACCTTTGCGCAGAGGTGTAAAGAAGCGCAACCGACTGATTCCTTGTCCTTCATTCAACAGCAAGGCCGGCTTCTGGAACTAGCATTGATCTGTATCTGTCAATCAACATCATTTTTGGTTTCTTAGTCGTTCGATTGCAAACGTTGGTCGAGCAATCCTGCATGTGCTTGTAACCTTCGGGTTTCCTTTTGTTGATTTGCGACATAATTAGTTTGTCTGGCTGGCTTTAGTCGTTTCAACTCGACTAAACGCATGCTCAAAATATTCAAGTTACTTTTTCTGTGGGCTGCATTGCAGTTGCCTGTAATTGTTGCGAAGGCGCAGTGCGGTGGAATCATGGAGCCTGGTTTTAAGTTCCTCACCAGCAGCCGTGGATGTGCCCCTTTTACCGTCAATCTCGAAACGCTCTACCTCAAAGCAGTGCCCGGCACCGTGTACTACATTGATTGGGCTGATGGCACACCTGTGCAGGTTATCACGCAAACCAATGCAACAGGAGTTACTATCTCACATACTTACCCTTTGGCTTCTATTGACTGCGGTTATGACCTTACCATCGATGCTTCTAATGCTTGTAACCCGCGCGGCAGTGTGGTTCCCATCAACACGCAAGTCATAGTATGGACCAACGATGTGGTTTCCATTAACCCGCAAACCTTTAGAGTGTGCCAAGGCTTTGCCACCAATCTAACTTTTACAGACAACAGCACCTGGAATTGTTTTCCCCGCGCCACACGCGAGAACAATGAGCCGCGATGGATTCAGTGGTTGTACGGTACCGGACCGACTGCGAATCAAATTCCAGGCATGCAAGTGAACGGGGTTACGCCCGGTGGGTTTCCCTACCTCAATCCTGCGCCAGCTACAAACCCAATTTATCCGGTAACGGCACCGGGTCAACTAAGTCTGCCATTGAACGTGCCTGCAACATTGCCGGCAGACGTGGGTCGCGAGTTTGTGGTGACTTTGAAAAACTGGAACCAATGCAATGCGTATGACAACAACCTACTCGACCTCAACCCATTCAATCCTGTTAGCGGAAATTTGATTAATGGTGACAACCTTCCGCAAGTTACCACGGCACGCATTGTGATTGTGCCCTCTCCGTTGCCCACGTTTGTTACGCGCCTCAACAACGCAACTGGCCCGGTGCAAACCACTTTTTGCATTGGCGACCGGATATTTTTCGATGACAATACGCCCGCGATCAGTGGCGCGTCTTTTCAATACACTTGGCGTTTTTTTGACAACAACACCGGAGTAGGTGCGCCTTTGGCAACATCCACTTCAGCCAACCCCACGTTTACGTATGCTACCGGAGGCCAGAAGCTGATTCGCTTATCCGTAAGGGATGGTAACGCAGCGGGCACGTGCATCAACAGCGTTGATGTAATCATCACCATTTCACCATCTTTGATTGCCGACATTAGGGTAACGGACTTAAGTAATAACACGCTGGTTCCAGACTTTTGTCAAAACCCAAGCGCACCTCTTACGATCTTCAACGTACGCTTCTCTGATGTTTCGGTGGGAACACCTACGGCAAACACGCAATGGCGGTGGGAATTTTATGATCAAAACAATGTGTTGATACGGCAAGAACCTACGAGCGGATTTTCATCTTCTATTTTGGGTCCGTTTGACCAGCCCTATTCAACTCGTGGAATTTACCGGGTTCGTTTGCGCGTGCGCGATAACCTTACCGCCTGCGAAACCATGGACGAAGTACAAGTGAGGGTGTTTGAAAATCCGACACCCTCATTTAACGCTTCGAGGGTGTGCGAGGGCCTGCCAACGGTTTTCTCTGAAAACTCAACGCTACAATCCATCAATGGAGAGTCCATTGTTTTACGTGAATGGGATTTCAATTACAACGGAATGACATTCAACAAAGATCCGGCATTTGATAATCAAACTTCGTTTTCGCGGATGATGGGTGTTGGCGGCACATATCAAGTAGCGCTACGCGTAACAACCAATCAAAATAATTGCTCAGCTATTTTAGTTGTACCCGTGGTGGTCGATCCGTTGCCTAATTCATCCTTTGCGCCAAGCAGGGTGTCGGGCTGTGCACCGCTTACCATTGTATTTGCCAATAATTCTGTCACTGGTCAACCAGCTGTGATTGATCGGTTTATTTGGGAGGTGGATGCCCGTGGGGGATTGGGATTTCAGCAAGTGGGTGTGCAACGTCCCGTTGATGTAGGCTTCACACCCTCGTTCAGTTATCGATTTACGAACACTACCATCTCAAACAAATTGTATGATGTGCGCCTGCGCGTAATTACAGCGAACAGTTGCGAGCGGATTTCGGCCCCGATTACGATTACAGCCTTTCCCGGGACTGTAGCAGGTTTTTCAGAACTTAATTATTCACCCTTCAACGACAATTGCTCGCCCATTTCCGTCAACTTCCGGGCAGACAACCAAACCCAATCGCTGAACCCAACCGACTACACATGGACGGTGAGCGATGTCAACGGACAAGTTGCTCAAGCAAGCACAGGCATAGACCCCAATTTTTCTTTCATCTTTTCCAACAACACCACTTCGTTCAAAGATTTTTCGGTCAATCTGAAAGCTTCATTGAGCACGGGTTGCACGGGCGACTCTACCCGCAGGATTAGGGTAAGCCCTGTGCCGTCTTCATTGTTTCGAGTAGATACGTTGCAGTTCGATTGCAAGCTGCTGCGGGTTCGCTTAACAGCCGTTCAAAAAGGTCTTTCATCTTATCGATGGCAAATAAAGGAAAATGGAATTACCATGGTGAACCAAACCGGTGCCCAAGACAACATTGAGCGCACTTTCAATCGTCCTTCATCGTCCGGCACGGCCATAGCGGTGCAGTTCTTACTCGACACCAGAAACTTTGCTAACTGTGCAAGCTCAACCACAACATCCAATATTGCAATTCCCATTCAAGACAACATCAATGCGGGTTTTACGGCCACACCGCTATCGCAAACATTACCCAACGCAACCATCACCATCAACAACACCACCAATTCAGGCCCTTGGCAGTACGTGTGGGACTTTGGCGATGGATCGCCTACTTCAAACAACCCCAACATCAGTTCGCATACGTATGCTACATATGGTGTGTACGTGATTTCGCTTACCGTTACAAACAACGTTTGTGTGGAGCGGGCGGCACAAACCATCACCATCTTGGCTATTCCACCCATCGTGGATTTTTCTTTCGATCCGCCTTCTGGTTGTTTGCCATTGAAGGTCAACTTCACCAATCGGTCTAGATTTGCAGATGCTACTACTTACAAATGGGATTTTGGTGACGGTAACACGTCCACTGAAACCAATCCGGTGCATGTGTATCGCAAGGCAGATAAGTTTACCGTTACGCTATCGGCTTCCAATGTAACTGGTCAAATTGTATCGCAAATCAAGCAGCGGGCTATTGAAGTTTTTCCGAAACCAATTGCCAGCTTTGATGTAAAGCCACGCGTAGTGAGTATACCGGGCGGTATTCTGTATACCAGCAACCGAAGCCTGGATGCTTCAGCTTTCCTTTGGGATTTTGGCGATGGCAGCACATCTACGGAAGTACGACCCGAATATCGCTACACACAAGAAGGTCTGTTCACCATTCGGTTGATTGCTTCCAACGCATTTGGTTGTGCCGACACTACTGCGCTGGAAAATGTGGTGCGCACGAAGAAAAATGGTCAAGTGCTCATACCCAATGCCTTTTCGCCCAACCTCAGTGGTGCACCGGGCGCAGGTGGGCCAAGCAGCGATGGCAAGAATGACACCTTCTTGCCCCTGATGCGCGGAGTTACCGACTTTGAGTTGCTGATTTACAACCGTTGGGGTGAGTTACTTTTTGAAAGCAAAGAGGCAACCCGCGGTTGGGATGGCTACTACAACGGTAAGCTTTGTCCGCAAGATGTGTACGTGTACAAGCTCACTGCAAAATTGGAAGATGGCGAAACAATTGTAAGGGTAGGGGACGTGAATCTTATTAGGTAATGTATGATTTCAGATTTCAGAATTCAGATTGTTGATTGTCCACTTAAGTTTCTTTGCACTGCCATCATCTTTATTTTTTGGATGGCTGTAGCAAGTAATTTAACAGCGCAAGACCCGGAGTTCTCACAGTACTATGCCGCCCCGCTGTATTTAAACCCTGCCTTTACCGGCACCACACCTGATCATCGTTTTATTGCCAACTACCGCAACCAGTGGCCCAACATTGCACGCGGTTATGTTACATCTGCATTTTCTTACGATTACAATTTGTACCAATACAACAGTGGCATTGGCTTCATGGCCACCATAGACCAAGCTGGCGTAGCTGCCATGAAGTCATCACAATTCAACTTTTTATATTCTTACAAATGGAATATCTCCAGCAAGTGGGTAATCTCTGCTGGTTTAAATTTTGGCTACGCCAATCGCACCATCGACTTCAATAGACTGATTTTTGGAGACCAGTTGCAGTTTGATGCGACCGGCACCACACCTACCGATGATCCTGCATTGAGCAACTTGGGCACGGCTCACTACTTTGATTTTAAGACCGGTGCGTTGGCCTACAATAAAAATTTTTGGCTGGGTTTTGCTGCCAGTCATTTAAACGAGCCCAACCGATCGCTCATCAACCAAGAAGCTTTTGTGCCGATGAAGATCAGCATTCACGGAGGTGTGCGCATTCCGTTGTACCGGGGAGCATTTAAGCGCGCGAGTATTCCGGTTTTGTCGCCCTCGTTTGTTTACAAAAAGCAAGGCAGGTTTGAGCAGTTAGATGTAGGGGCGTATTTGTTGTACAGTCCCATTATTTTTGGTGTGTGGTACCGTGGCATTCCGCTCAACAAAAATGCGCAAGGCAACATCAGTCAAGATGCAGCGGTGATGATTTTAGGTTTTCAGTTCAACCAATTTGAGGTTACATACAGTTATGATTTTACCATCTCTGGTTTGGGGCCCATTTCGGGCGGCACACACGAGCTTGCGCTCAAATACCGGTTGGCCATTCAAATGCACGAGCGCACCAGAAAGCCGGAGAAGTTTATCCCTTGCCCTACTTTTAATAGGAAGGAAGATTGATGAATTTCACTTATGAAATTTGATTTGCAGATGGTGCGGGCTCTCTTTTAAGAGCAACTAAGCGCTCAGTGCAATGCCATAATTAGTGCTTGAAGTCTTTTCCTTATCCCCGGTATTACTTCCTAACATGCTTCGCAATCATACTTAACAACTCGTTTTCGTTCACGGGTTTAGATATGTAGTCAGTGCATCCGGCCTCTGTCGCCTGTTTAATGTTCGCTTTGAAAGCATAACCCGATTGTACAATAATAACTACTGCTTTGTTGAATTGCCTTATTTGTGAGGTGGCTTCATACCCGTTTAGTTCAGGCATACTAAGGTCCATCAAAACCACATCCGTGTCAGGGTTGTTGCGCACAATATCTACTGCTTCGGTGCCTGTGGTGGCGTGCAGAATTTCATTGTCATTTATGCTCAACACCGCTTTTAAAAAGGTTGCTGAAATTAAATCGTCTTCCGCTAAAACTATTTTAATTCTCTGATGGCTTTGCACTTTATTTTTGGATGGGTCAGACTCTGCAGCCTGCACTTTAGTGCCTAGCAAATCACGTTGACAAGGAATGGTAAAATAAAAAGTTGAACCTTTCCCTACCTCACTTTCCACCCACATTTTTCCACCAAGTTTTTCTACTTGCGCTTTTGAAATGGCCAAACCCAGGCCTGCTCCTTCGTAGGTGCGCGTGGATGAATCGTTTACTTGCCTGAAACGTTCAAAAATAATTCCTAACTGGTCGGGCGCTATACCTATGCCCTTGTCTTTTACAAAAAATTCGAGTTCTGCTTGTTCAGGTTTTTCGCGGCAGCCCAATTCAATAGTTCCCTCATGAGTAAACTTTAAGGCATTCTTAACCAGGTTTGTGAGTGTGCCGTACACTTTCTCTTGGTCAGTACTAACAATGGCCTTGTGTTCGGGCAATGCACTTGTTATCACAATCTTAATTCCTTTTTCAGAGGCTTCTGGATCAAAAAATGAAGAAATGAATTCTAACTGTTCATTTATGTTTGTGGGCGAAAGCGTAACGTTAATTTCACCAGCTTCTATTTTGGAAATACTGATGATGTCATTGATGATATTGAGCATACGGTCTCCACTCTTCTGAATCATCGCCAAGTACTCTTTCTCTTTTTGAGGCGTGATATTTTCCTTCTGCAAAAGACTAGCAAAACCCATAATACCGTTCATCGGTGTTCTTATTTCATGGCTCATATTGGCCAGAAAGGCGGTTTTCAACCGGTCGCTTTCCTCTGCTTTTTCTTTGGCTTGCAATAATTCAATTTCTTTTTGTACACGCTCTGTTACATCATAATTTGTACCAACCAATTTGATGACCTTTCCGGTATCGTCAAGGATTGGTTTGCCAAAAGCTCCGATATAACGAATGGTTTTATCTGGCCATATCGTTCTGAATTCCATATTCAGAATTGTTTTATTGGCGATAGCCTCTCTTATTTTTTGTTCGGCTTCATCAACATCCTCAGGGTGTACGGTAGATTTCCAGCCCTGATAATTACCAGAAAAGGATTCTCTTGTAAGGCCAAATAATTTAAGTGTTTCATCCTCCCATATTAGAATATCTTCCTCAATAAGAAACTCCCAAATACCAATATGTGCGGATTGTGTAGCAAGACTTAGCCGGGCGTTAGATTTCTCTAGGTCATTCTGAGCCTCCTTTTGCTCTGTTATGTCATAATTAACTCCGATCATTTTATAAGGATTGCCATTCGAATCGCGGACACTCTCGGCCATACCTTTTATGTGATGGATGGATTTGTCTCGCCATACGATTCGGAATTCGCTATTAAAACTTTGACCACAAGCGATTGCGTTTTGTAAGTCTTTTTCAATTCTCTCGAGGTCGCCTGGGTGCACAGTAGAACGCCATGCCTCATACGTACCTGAAAACGTACTTTTAGAAACATTGAACAGTTCAAACATTTTATCGTCCCAAATCAATTTTTGATCCTTAAAGAAAAACTCCCAAACACCAATTTTTGCCGCCTCGGCAGCAATGCTTAGGCGTGTGTTCAATGTTTCTAGTTCATTTTGTGTTTTCTTCTGCTCAGTAATATCTTGAAAGATGCCCGTTAATTTTGTCGGCTTTCCGTCAACCAGTGTGACCTCACACGTTGTTCTTACATCTATTCTTCTTCCCTTCGTGGTGTATGTTTCCAGATATAAGTCATAACCTATGCCTTTTGTCATTGCCAGTTCCAATGCTTCACTAATTTGCTTTTTTGATTCTGGTAAAAAATAACCTACACCGGCATCTACTGTAGGGTTAAATTCTTCGGGACTGGTATCATGTATGCGATACGTTTCTGCTGTCCAAAAAAGGTGGTTGGTAATCAAATCCAACTCCCAACCACCAACTTTTGCTATGGCCTGAGAAGCTTCTAATAATTGATTGTTCCTTTTGAGTTTTTCTTCAATCCGTTTTCGTTCGGTTATGTCTTGTGCTTGTCCGTCCAATCTAAAAGGTACACCATGCTGGTCTGTTATTAATCGGATTTTACTGTTCACCCATTTAGTAATTCCGTCTGCCGTAATTACTCTGTAGGACTGAACGACCTTGTGGTCATTCTTAAGGCGCTCAAACATTTGTGAAATTAAGTCTCTATCCTCCGGGTGAATTACCTGCTGGTAAAGTATGCTGCCCTTCCCCATCCATTCCTGCATTGGATATCCGTAAAGTTGTTCAACCGATGGGGTAACGAACAAAGTTTCCAGTGACGGGTAGGCCATAGACCAAACCACATCTTCCATTTCGCCAAAGATGCTCTCCAGTTTCTGTTGGGTAGCTTTGAGTTCTAGTTCCGCCTCCTTCTGTTCGGTAATGTCTTTTCCGGTTGAAATAAAGTAGTCGCCAAAAGGAATACTCTCCATGTATAAATACTGCCCTGTGGGAGCAAAATAGTTTTCCCAATGGTAGGGTTTATAGGTCTTAAATATTTCCTCTACAATGGGCATAAATTGACCGTGTGCATCGGATCCAAATATTTCATTGGCTGTTTTGCCAATGATCTCATCAATAGATTTGCCCCAGGCTTTTAAAGCTGACGGATTGGCATCTACTAGTTGCCAACCCGCAATTTTTCCGTTTTTGTCTTTGATAATCTTCCATAGATGAACCTCATCAACTAGATTTTCAAATAATTCTCTGAACTTTTTCTCACTTTCTTGCAAAGCCAATTCAGACTTTTTACGATCGGTGATGTCAGTATGGATACCAGCCATAACCCAGGGTTGGCCGCTTGGCGTTCGCTTTAAAATTTGTGCCCGGTCAGAGATCCATTTCCATTCACCGTTTTTTGTGCGCGCTCGAACTTCCACATCTATCATTGAGATTTCGCCTCTTTGATGCTGCTCGAAAGCGGAGTAAATCTCTTTTAGATCATCAGGGTGTACTTTGCTTTCCCAGAAGTCAAGGTTTTGACCAACTTCCTCCAAGCTATACCCCAACATGGCAGCCCAGCGCTCATCTACGATATTTTTTTTCTTTTGCCAATCTAAAATCCAGGCACCCTGATTACCGGCAATTAGTGCCATTTCAAACCTTGCTTGATTTTCGCGCAGTGTATCTTCCGCCTGCTTCTGCTCAGTAATGTCTTGCACTATGCCTATACTTTTCAAGGCCTTTCCATTTCCATCGTAATCGGTTCGGCCAGATCCTTTTAAGTATTTTATGCGCCCATCGGCCATTTGCAGGCGATGTTCAATTTCATAAGGTTGTTTGGTTTCTATCGAACGGGTGTAGGTATCATTCACCAATTGGCGATCATCGGGATGGATGGTATTTAAATATGCCTCGTAAGTAGCTCCGAATTGTTCTTTATCAATTTCAAATATTTCAAATACCGAATCAGACCATAGCAGCTGGTTGGTCACCCGATTAAATTCCCAGCGACCCATTTTGGCAATGCTTTGAGCTTCTTTCAAATTGATTTCGCTTTGCTTTAAAAGTTCGTCAGCCTCCTTACGCTGGGTGATGTCTAAAGAGATGCCTGCGATAGCCGTGATGTTCCCATGTTTATCCATTATGGGGGTATTCACCGCCTGCACCATAATGATACTTCCATCTTGGCGTTGCGCCATAAATTCTCCCTGCCAGTTTCTCCCTTCACGCAAGGAGGCCATAATTTCTTGTGCCTGGGCTGAGGAGATTTGTGGAACAGTAACTTCCATAATATTTTTCCCTATGGCATCTGTGGCGTCCCAGCCATACATGGTTTCTGCAAATTGATTTACATAGGTGATGATGCCGGCCGGAGTGGTTACAATCACAGCCTGATCAATACTCTTCAAGATATGAGCTTGAAAACGTACGTGATCTTCTGCCTGCTTGCGCAACGTAATATCTCGCACGCTAGCCGTAAATACTTTTTTACCATCTACTTCAAATTGAGAAATGGAGATCTCCACAGGAAATTCTTTGCCATTAGCATGCAAGGCCATCACATCCAGAGCACCGTGCATAGCCCTACGTGTTACGTTGGATTTGGCAAAGCCCAGTATATGCCGTTTATGCGCAGCACGGCTGGAGGATGGTATCAAAATATCGAGCGATTTGCCAACGACCTGGCCGGCAGCATATCCAAACATTTTCTCGGCAGCGGGATTGAAATGGGTTATGAGTTGGTCGCTGTCTGTACTGATAATGCCCTCAATAGACGAATTCACAATGCCCCAGGCATATTGTTCACTCTGCCGTAATTGCTCCTCATTTTGCTGTTGCCCTTTTAAGTCCATCGCTTGGCTTATTGTAATATTTTGTTCTGCTAAAAGTTTAAACTTTTGGCGCTTCTCGGTTGGCCTTTCGCTGTGGAATATAATCAAAAAAATGATTGATGAAATAAAATTTTCTCTCCCAAATTGCCTTTACGCTTATTTCTGGTTACTTGGGCAGGGTGGGTTTTGCTCCTGCCATTGCTTTGGATGCAGGCTGAGATGCGCTCAATGGCATCTCCGAAAACGTGGGTGAGACTCTTTCCCGATTCCTGTGGCTGGAGCAGCCGTGTTAATGCCGAACGATTCTATAAAAAGTCAAATCCTCAATCGTTCGCGTTGTACCAGCTTTACTGGGCTGATTCAGACACTTAACTTTTGCTTTGAAGTTGAATAGGAAAACCGGGAAGCACTACACATTTTAAAAAATGACTCTGTCCAACTTATAGTGGCTAGTACATTTTGTTGTTCTTGTACTTTTTTGTCATTCGTTAATAGGAATGTCTTCTAGTCTATAATAAATTTTTAGGCCTCTTTCCTTTGCAATCCTAACGTCATTGTCTGCTCCTGTTGATTCACCTTCAAGCCTGAGAACAGCATCGCACTTCTCAAGAAGTCTGTGCGCTACTGGATATTGAATTTCATTCCATTTGTCATCCCCTGGTCTGGTTGACCCAGCGAGCTGAACCAACGGCAAAGCGACCCATTCACCAATCATAGGGATATGTCCTAATCTAAAGATTGGCAATGCAACGGATTCAAGCTTAGCCAAATTTGCTTTCATCAATTCTGGAATGTCGTTTGTGCCGCCTCTATATGGGCCAGCAATAAGTATCATCATATATTCGAGTTTAGGATCCAAAATTACCCCTCATCTAAAATACTTCCACTTAAGATAGTTTAAGAAATCGTATACTACTTAACTCTTCTTATCGTGCTTAAAAACTCTGGAGTTATGCCCAAATACGATGCAATGTTTTTCTGGGGAACTTGTTGAGCAATTTTTGGGTACTTTTTCAAAAATATTTTGTACCTCGCCTTTGCTGGCATGGATAAATTTTGCAGTGTTCTAAGTTGCTCTCTTATGTAGGCATTTTGCATCAGTATTCTGAAATGCCTTTCAAACTTTGGTATTTTAATATACAGGCGCTCAATGTCTTCTTTTTCTAATTGCAAAACCGAACTCTTTGTGATCGCTTCAATATTGATCATGGCGGGAATTTGATTGGCAAAACAAGGCATGTCCGTTACCCACCAGTCGGCTACAGCAAACATTATTGTTGCTTCCTTGCCTGATTGGTCATGATAGAATGCTCTTAATGCACCGGAATTAACGTAGTTAATAGCTGTGCATGGTTCTTCCGCTCTTAATAAAAAATCTCTTTTTTTGAGTTCCCTCGTTCTCAGTAACGATAAAAAATATTTGATCTCTGCCTTGTCAAGGCTGATGTGCTTGCTAATGTTTGAGAGTATTGAGTCAGTTTGCATGGACAACTTACCAAGTCTTTTTAGTAGTTACTTATATCCTGGTGGAGGCGCGATGTTCACAAATTGTTAGCCGCTAGTCGTGACGCACCAATTTTTCTGAACCTATGGTCGTAAACGTTTGTGTTTATGCAGTGCGGGGAATAGGAGGGCAAAAAAATATAGCGCAGCGAAATGTTTTGCCCGACCTGCACGTCTCTATCCCCCGACACCGAACGAAATTAAGAAATTACTTTTAATACCTACACCAAACCCCCGCATTGCATAAACATTTTGTTACCGCCTGTGCCCCTTCCCCCGTGTCGGTTGAAACAAAATTGTCAAATGTTGTCCGACTTTTGTTGTTTGCTTTTCATTTATTTGTTCTCAGTCTACCGTACCGTGCATGGCGGCAACTGTGGAAACTTTGTCGGCTTACACGAAATCACCCAACTTCAATATTACGTGCGTTGGAGACAGCACTCTTGCCTTAGCTTTGGCTGTGTGTTGGATTGCGCAGCTATGGCAAGTGTGCTGTTGGGTAGGCTTACTTTTTATATTGAACCAATGCGTTTTTGTAATTTTCGCAAACCTCTTTTCGTAAACTGTCGGGTGAGATTATTTTTACTCTGTCACCGAACGAGAGTAATTCCATTACAAAGTCGTAAGTGATATAGAGTGAAAGTTTTATTTGAGTCTCTTTATCGTTGTCCATTATTACCTGTTGGGATTCGTGTAACGGAAATGATTTAATGTACTTACCCTGAAAGGTGTCAAACGATAATATAACGTCTTCCAAGTTTTTGTCGCCTGAGTTGATAATGCCAAAGTAGTCTTTGAACAAATCATTTGCATTAAAGTCTCTTGGCCACTCAAATTTCTTTTTGGTTATTTCAAGTTCTTTTATTCGGTCTAGCCCAAAGGTTTTAAGCCCGTTGTCCTTTTGGTCTTTTGCTAGGAGATACCATCTTCCCTTAAATTCCTTTAATGCATAGGGCTCAACGTCTCGTTTGCTAATCTCGTTTTCTTCAAATTTTAAATAAGGAAATCTTATTATCAGACGATTCTTTATACAGTGTAGAATTCCGTAAAAATTATCTGTCCCCTGTGCCTTACGTTTTTCGAAATGAATGTAGTTGGAAAGGTCATCTGTGATGTTAAGTGCGTTGAACATATCGAATGCTTCCAACATTCTTCCTGTTATTTCAGATTTATCCCTTTCTTCGATGGAATAGACTTTGCTTGAAAAGTCGTATTGAATGTCAATTTTGAAAATATCCCTAATTTCCGTTAAGTCTCTTTGAAAAGTCCGCTTTGAAATAGAAAGGTTACAGTCCAATAGGTCAGATTCACGTTCGAGATAATTACTGATATCTTCAAATGTTGCTTGACCTCTTTGCAGCCTTTTAAGAATTAGTGAGTAACGGAGAAAGTATTCACGTTTTGACATTTGCCTTTCCTTTTAGATTCTAATATCAGGTTTATTTGTAGAGTTTTCAAGATGCATTCTGAACAGTTTCGCACATGCGAGAGCGTCTGAAATTGCATTATGGTGGTCAAGCTTGATACCATACTTGTGGCATAATGTGCTAAGTGACTCTCCATAAATTTTGTATGTGCAATGACTAATAAATTCAGGCGTTTCAATTCCGTACCAATTCAGCGTTTGCTGAATGCACGTAAAGTCGAATGCACCGTTATGAGCCACAACATTTTGTCCGGTAATGAAGGACTCAATTAATGGCCAAATAATATCGAACGTTGGAGAATTTTTAGTCATTTCCCATGTGATTCCGTGTATTTCCACAAATTGTTTCCAGTAATAATTGTCTGGTGGCTGCACAAGGAGGTCAAGCTTCTTTGTTATCTCATCATTTTCGACTCTAACCAAACCAACTTGACAAATGCTCCACCGATAACCTTGTGCGGTTTCAAAGTCAATTGCAGTAAAATTCATATTAGGCAACTTTAGAGCTAAATCCCACTGCCCTCATTTTTTGAGAGTACTCAAATTCCTGTTCTCTAACATTATAAATTTCTGCTAAAGTCATTGAGTGAGGTGGATTAAAATCATTAACCCCGAAATCTCTTAATAGCTCTTTTGATTTCGTTTCTAATAATGGCTTAAATTCATACAAAGTGGTAAGTCTCCCTTTTCTTAGAAGTGCTTTGTCAATATTGCTCAGCTGGGTATTAAATGTGCAGATAAAATGAATGCCAAGACTTGAACCGAGCAGTCCATCAGTTAAGTTCAATAACATTGATATTGCTGAGTTATTATATGAATCTCTCGAAACTAACAGGTCTTCCGCATCTTCAATTACGATTATGGAATCTGGATTTTCTATTAGGAGTCTTATTAGATGCGGGTCATCCATGTTGCCAGCTAACTTAGGTGGTAGAAAAATCACCTTCTTATTAATGAGGCCGATTAAGTACCTAATGTATGTTGATTTGCCAGTACCTGGAGTTCCATAGAATAGTGATAGACCGCTGCAATCTTTTTTCTGCAATGAAGTAATTATATGGTCGTGTAAGTTTACAAGGTCGTCATTGTAGTTTTTCTCAATCGCACAGTCAGGCCTTTTTACTTTTAGGGATGTTAAAGAAAGTCCATGCATCTCACTTACAACAATACTTATAAATGAATCTTCAGGCTTTTGTTTAAACCTTCTGATTGATTTGGTTAGCTCAATTACCTGAAGTGTTTCATTTGAGTAATATATTTCCACGTATGGCCCACTGTAATTTAGGCATACCATACATTCGTTATCTAAAATGTAGATTACCTCATCAAAGGAAGCGTTACGCTTGCGATTGTAACGTTCGGATTTGAATTTCTTAAGTATACGGTCGTACAGATTTTTTTCAAACCATTTAAGAACTTTCGTTATGTCAATACTTGAAATGGTCTTCGTGTTGGGAATTGATTGAAAGTAAGCACAAAAGGCTTTCTTCCAATTTATGTCTGGGTTAAAGACATCAAATATCTCCTTGTTGTTTAACCTGAGCGAAGCGTTTTTTTCTCTTTGACTTTTTTCCATATCCATTAGTTTTTATTTGCCAAAACTAAAGGCGTAGTCAGCCAGAGTATGTCGCGGGCTAAGATTTAGGAGTTAGAGTGCAAGTCCTTTTAATTTATCTTGAAAGTCTAGAACAATGGAATGGACTTTTTGAATAAGGGCTCCGCTTTGAATATCAATATATGTTTGGTCATTACTTTCATTTTGGTAATACCATTGCCACCAAGGCCAATGATTGGATTTAGAAGCGACTCCTAATCTCTGTTGAATTGAAATTTGAAGCTCGCTTGAGACTCCTGTATCCCACTTTGCTCTGCATATACCGTAATAAAGTCGCCCATTTTCGAAAGCAAAGCCAAGGTTAATTTCAGCCCAGTCCCTATGATAAAAGTAAAAACCGGTATTATTTGCACCTAGGTTTTCATCAATCGAAGTCTCTAAAGAAATTGATACTCCTAAATCCTTCACTTGTATTATTAGTTTTTCAATCAATGTTTTAATTAGATGTGGATAGATTGAATTGCGAATTTCAAATAGTGCTTTTATTGATTCCTCGCCACCTTTAATGACTTTTTCGGTAATTTCCGTAGTGAGCTGATTGTTCATGGTTTGACCAGTTAATTCCTTCAATAAATTAATATACTGAGTAATCGTTTCTCTTAACAAAGGATGGTTTGTAGCTTCTTTTTTCGCTAACTCTAACCATTTGATTACATCATCACGATATGAAATGGATTGTAAATTGATGTCGCTACTGATAGTTGCTATTGATTGTTCATCTCCCAAACTCCATGCGCTAGGGTCATTTCCGTAAAGTGTTAAGTAGATTAAATCAAATCCTTTCTTAAAGTTAGCCTTTCCATAGTTGTGGTAGCGGAGTAACTGATTTTTTTGGTCGCCAGCATAAATTTTATTCTCTATGATTATACCCCAGCCATTCTTGTCATAAATAGCAATATCTATCCTGCCTCCCTCAAGGTAATCAGCATCAACGTATCCCGCGAATTTTTCAATTTCAACTAAGGCACTTTGGTAATCAAAAGTTTCAATACCTAGCTGTTCAATAAATAGTTTTAAAAAGATATAACCCTGACCATGACTACCTTTTGGGTTAAGCAGTTCAGCGAGAAATGCTGAATGTGTTCTCGTCTCATTTGTTGCGAGATTAAGAATTCTGAAAACGTTAAAATTCTCCCCAGTCGTCTGAGAAATTTTATCATACTGTTTTCTCAGAGTTGAAGTGAAAAGAATGAGATTAATAATTTGCTCAGTCATCAGTACCGATATTACATCGCTGGTTCATGTTTTCCTTTATTAGGTCCTTCAGGATGTCTTGAGCATGAACTGGAAGTTAAGCTTGAGATACTTGAAGATTTAGTTCCGCAATGCTTACATGAATACTGAGATTTTTCGGAACCCTCGTATAGTGTATGCTTTCCTTTGTTTGCACCACTTGGATGGCGTGAACACGAACTTGATGTTAAACTTGATATGCTTGACGCTTTAGTGCCGCAGTACTTGCAATAAAAGTTTGCCATAATGGGTGGGTTTTTAGTTTATTTAAATGTAGTTATCTAATTCTAATTTTCAATTTTTAGGTCTTTGAATTTTTCTCCAATGATAAATGGGACGTAGTTTGGGTCAATGCCAATTGTTTTTTCATCAATTCTGTAGAAGATACTTTTTCCATCGAATAGTTCCTCCATCAATTGTTTCCTAAGGATGGAAATTGTTTCTCTGAAATGAAATACTCGGTCATAACTATACGGAAATAATTTGTCAATAAGGATTGAAAGTGCAATAGCGGTTCGATTTCCGGTATGGAGCCCAACGTTTAACACATCTTCTTTTGACATCAATTTTAATTTGTAGCATTTCTTTAAATTTTTGATACAAATCTTCAAGTCCCTTCTGAATGATATTCTTTCCTCGTCCGATAGCGCCAAATAATTGTCAATGGAGTAGTGACGATTAAGTTCATAGAAATCAAACTGAGGTTTCTTCATTTCATCTTAAACTAGCTTGACTTCTGCTTTAGTGTCGCGGCTGTTATCCGGCCAATTTCATTCGCAGTAGTTCTTAAAGTTTTAAGTTCCTCGTTCGTATTGTATTGGTCGACCTGTCCGCCTAGCGTGAAAAGGTCAATTAATGAACCTATTCCGAAAACACCGCCCGTAATTATCCAAAGTATGCCAGTCCCAATTTTTCCTAAGTAAAAACGGTGAAACCCAAGCCATCCAAAAAAGCTAATTAGCCATAATAAGTAAGCAATTCCTTTTGATTTCATAATGTTATTGTTTTTGTATCAAAAGTATTTCCACACTCAGCCAAAGTATGTCGCAGCTATTTTTTGTTTGGGGCGCGTGGGGATTTGGCTCTTGCCATTGCTTTGGTTCGTGGTTGGAATGTGCGGCAATGGCATGTGCCAAATGTGCGGTTGGTGAGAATCTCTCCAAGTTGCCAGCGCGGGGCATCAGAAGCCGTTCACGTTGATGTCCACCGTTTTATTGTTTCTCAGTCAGTCGTTAATTTTTTGTCTGCGAAAACAAATCTTTGTCATCTGGGTCGTCACTGTCCGCGGACCGAGGGGCATTACCTACAACATCAGGATAAGCGCAACTAGTTGCGCTTTTACCCCCCCCTAAAATAGGAAATATGCGCAAGTCAATTGCCCATATTTCGCCATTAGCAGCAGTTTCAATGGGTTCGGCATAAATGTTTTTTCTGCCCTGTGCTGCAAGCACTTCTAGAACAAAATGCCATTGAGGATTTTGTAGATGCTCCCTTAGTGGTACTTTTGAGGGTTTATAACCACCCATGGCCACCCATTTTGCAGCGCAGCTCAACGAAAACCCCGTATTTGCCACCGTGGCAAAGGCCGCGGGCACCGTGGGCGTGCGGGCCTATGTGGTGGGGGGCTTTGTGCGCGATCTGCTCCTCAAGCGCCCCTGCAAAGACATCGACTTCGTGTGTGTTGGCAGTGGCATCGCCCTTGCAGAAGAGACGGCCAAACTGTTCAAAGAGAAACAGGTTACCGTTTTCAAAAACTTTGGCACCGCGCATATCCAGCACGGTGATTTTGAATTAGAGTTTGTAGGTGCCCGTAAGGAATCGTACCGCACCGAATCGCGCAAGCCTTTGGTAGAAGATGGTACGCTGGAAGACGACCAAAACCGCAGGGACTTTACTATCAACGCGCTGGCCATTAGCCTGAACGCGGATGACTTTGGCACATTGATCGATCCGTTTGGGGGCGTGCAACACCTCAAAGAAAAAATCATTCAAACCCCGCTTAGCCCGGATATTACCTTTTCAGACGATCCGCTGCGCATGATGCGCGCCATCCGTTTCGCCTCGCAGTTGAAGTTTGACATCGAGGCCGATACGTTTGCTTCCATCCACAAGAACAAAGACCGTATCAAAATCGTGTCGATGGAGCGGGTAATCGATGAGCTGAACAAAATCATTTTGTCGTCTGTGCCATCCTACGGCTTCAAGCTGCTGTTTCAAAGTGGTTTATTAAAGGAATTCTTCCCCGAAATGGTGGCACTGCACGGGGTAGAATACCAGGATAACAAAGCCCACAAAGACAACTTCTACCATACGCTACAAGTGTTAGATAATGTCTCGCAAATGTCTGACGACCTTTGGCTGCGATGGGCTGCTATTCTGCACGACATCGCCAAGCCCGCCACCAAGCGCTTTGATAAAGAAGTCGGGTGGACGTTTCACGGTCATGAAGATAGGGGCGCGCGCATGGTGCCGGGTATTTTCAAAAGGCTAAAGCTTCCGCTCAACGACAAGATGCAGTTCGTGCAGAAGTTGGTGAAACTACACCTGCGGCCAATAGCACTATCAAAAGAGGTGACAGATTCGGCCGTCAGGCGTTTGCTATTTGAGGCGGGCGATG
Source organism: Bacteroidota bacterium (assembly GCA_018267275.1). Lineage (GTDB taxonomy): Bacteria > Bacteroidota > Bacteroidia > Cytophagales > Cyclobacteriaceae > ELB16-189. The sequence goes on from JAFDYV010000008.1 coordinate 123,112, forward strand.
ATACAGATGCCCTCATGAAGTTGTGCCGGGCAGACATCACCTCAAAAAATGCGGAGAAAGTAACCAAATACCTACGCAATTTTGAGAAGGTAGAGCAGAAAATGGTAGACGTGGAAGCCAAAGACCATGTGCGCCAGTTTCAGCCGCCTATTTCCGGCAACGAAATTATGGAATGGTTCGAATTGCCGCCCAGTAAAATCGTGGGCGATTTAAAAGATCAGATCAAAGAAGCTATCTTGGAGGGCGAAATCAGAAACGACCGCGCAGAGGCGTATGCTTTTCTGGTGACGCTGGCATCCAAACAAGGATTAGCCATTAAAACTAAATCTATAACCCATCCATCTACATCACTATGAGAAGTTTGTTATTGCTACTACTGGTTTGTGTTTCTGTATCCGCATTTGCGCAAAAGAAGAAAAAGGGCGAAGAGGCAAAGCCTGCTACACCACCTGCTACGGCACCGGCCGAAGCAAAAAAGCCTGAATCGGCCAAAGTTGATTCACTCGCTCCGCGCGATGTGCTCACCGAGCACTTTGCCAGAAAATATGCTGCGGCTGTGCAATGGAACGATTACGATGTGGCAAAGGACGCCCTCTACGATTTGATCATTCGCAATCCACAAAACGATTCATTAATTTTTGATTTGGCAGTTTTCTATTATCAAAATCGTAAGTCGGCCAGTGCCGTGTTGGTATCAAACGAGTTGTTGGCACGCAACCCTAAAAGCACAGCTGCTTTAGAAATCAATGCCGCTGGTTTGGAAGACCTGGGCGTGCTCGACAAAGCCATTCAAAAATACGAGAGCCTGTATTTGCTTACCACCAACATGGGGGTAATGTACAAGATGGCTTTCTTGCAATACCGCTTAAAGCGGTATGGAGAGTCCGGTGCATCGGCCGATATTCTTTTGTCAAACAAAGAAATCGACAACAACAAAGTGCAATTCAATGGTGCTGATGGTAAGCCAAAGGACTATTCGATGAAAGTTGCCGTGCTGAACCTAAAAGGTATGTTGGCATTAGACCAAGGCGACAAGATCAACGCCAAGAAATTCTTTGACCAAACCTTGGCCGTTGCCCCCGATTTTGTATTGGCGAAGGAAGGACTGGCGAAGTGTAAATAGTTAGTTGTGAGTGGGTGGTTGATTGTTATTTGTTGTTCGTTTTTGAAGGCTGCACAATCATAGTTTCCCCGAACAACCACCAACCAACAACTAATTTAAAAGAGATGCAACCTTTGCCAGCTAACTCTGTCTTTGGCACAAGGAATTAATAATTTGGATTCACCGGTAGTCAACGTACATCAACAGTTGATTGAGCGATGCCTTGCGGGCGATCGCCAGTCTTACTATGAATTGTACAAATTATACAGCCGCTCGATGTACAATGTTGGCTATCGCATCGTTAACAACGAGGCTGAAGCCCATGATGTGCTGCAAGAAGCTTTTATCAGTGCGTTTAGCAATTTGGAAACCTATCGGCAGGAGTCATCGTTTGGCGCGTGGCTCAAGCGCATTGTGGTAAACAAGGCCATTAACTACTTGCACAAACGCAGAACGGAGAGCTTGCCGGACCATGAACATTGGGATGTAAAAGAGGAGTTGGAACCCGATCCGTTTGAAGGGTTTCCGTTTTCGGTAGAGAAGGTGAAGGCGGCCATTGCCGCGCTTCCAGATGGTTATCGCTCGGTACTTTCGTTGTATCTTTTGGAAGGCTATGATCACAGCGAGATAGCTGAAATATTAGGCATCACTGAGTCTACCTCAAAATCGCAGTTTAACCGATCAAAAAAGAAATTGAAAGAGCTATTGGAAACAGAATTCAAATGAACCAAAAACCAAGGTTATGAGTAATTCATTAAAAGATTTTGTGAACGCAAACCGTGAGCGGTTTGATGACAAAACACCGCGTGCAAGCGCTTGGGGAAAAATTGAGGCGGCCCTCAACCAGGGCAAAACCAGCTGGTGGAATTCCGTTACCATGTGGCGTGCGGCTGCTATCATTTTGTTTGGTGTTTCTGGTTACTTGCTGGGCACGCACCAGTCAAAGCCCACATTGGCAACAAGGCAGCTGTCATCTGAGTTTAAAGACCTCGATGCATTTTACAACGACCAGATAATTGAGAAGGCCGAGATGGTATCGCAATTTCAGCGCGAAAGGGGAGAGGGCGATGACGAGGTGACGCAAAATTTGCAGAAGCTAGAAGCCATGTACCAGGTGTTGAAAGAACAAATGAAAAAGCGCCCTACGCAAGATGTGAAAGATGCTTTGGTGCTCAATCTATTGGTGCGCATCGATCTGCTGAACCAACAGTTGAAAAAGTTAGATACTACCCAACCAGAAAAGGAGCAACCTTCTGAAAACGTGTAGTTGTCAGAAGGCTATTCAAAACAACTCAGGGCTTACCTCAAACTGATCTTTGTTGGAGTCCAACAGCTTGCCGTCTTCGCACTTCAGCACGCGAGTAGGAAATTTTTTAATTAGCCCGTAGCTGTGGGTGGCCATTAAAATAGCGGTTCCGCTTTTGTTGATTTGTTGAAATATTTTCATGATGCCCTGCGCTACCTCGGGGTCTAGGTTTCCGGTGGGTTCGTCCGCAATCAAAATCACAGGCTCGTTCAACAGCGCACGCGCAATCACAACCCGTTGCTGTTCGCCACCCGAAAGCTGGTGCGGCATTTTCTTTTCTACTGCTCCTAAACCAACTTGCATCAGTACCTCGGCCAGTCGGTTTTTCATTTTAGCGTTGTCTTTCCAGCCGGTGGCTTTCATCACAAACAATAGGTTTTCACCTACGGTGCGATCGGCCAGCAACTGAAAGTCTTGAAAGATGATGCCGATTTTTCTGCGTAGCAAGGGCACCTGTTGCGCCTTGATTTCGCGAATAGAGAAACCAGCCACGCTCATTTCACCTTGCCGCAGGGGCAAGTCGGCATACAACGTTTTTAATAAGGAAGATTTACCCGAGCCTGTGCGGCCGATGATAAAAACAAATTCACCTTTGTCGATTTCAAAGTTGATGTCGCGCAGCACCGTATTTTGCTCTTGAAAAATACTGGCGTCTTTAACGCGGACAACCGGATCGGACGAAAACATCAATTAAGAATTTGCCTTTTTATGGTCGGCCAAAAATTTCTCTAAGCCGCTGTCTGTCAGCGGATGTTTTAGCAAGCTCATGATCACGTTGAGTGGACAAGTGGCCACATCCGCGCCAATCTCAGCACACTTGATTAAATGGATCGTGTGTCGAATGCTGGCGGCCAATATCTCGGTTCCAAAACCGTAGTTACTGTAAATCAATCTAATCTGAGCTATTAATTCTAACCCATCTTGCGAAATGTCATCTAACCGCCCGATAAATGGAGATACATAACGCGCGCCAGCCTTAGCGGCCAGTAACGCTTGTCCGGAAGAAAACACTAACGTGCAATTGGTGCGTATCCCTTCGCTGGTAAATTTTTTAATCGCTTTTACTCCATCTTTAATCATTGGCACTTTCACCACAATTTTATCATCAATCTTTGCCAACTCGCGCCCTTCTTTTATCATGCCATCAAAATCTGTAGCGATTACCTCAGCACTTACGTTGTTATCAACAATGTTGCAAATTGCCTTGTAGTGTGCTTTCACTTTTTCTGCCCCGGCTATACCTTCTTTGGCCATCAGCGAGGGGTTGGTAGTAACGCCATCTAAAACGCCCAAGTCGTAAGCTTCTTTGATTTCGTTCAAGTTGGCGGTGTCAATAAAAAATTTCATGGCAGTAGTGGCTTTGTGTTATGCTTTGGTTTCAGTGGTTTCGGTAACTTCAAAAACTTCGGGTGCTTGTTCTTTCAAAATGGCGTACCACTTGATCAACTTTTTAATATCCGAGGGATACACACGGTCTTCGTCAAATTCTGGTAAGAAAGATTTCATGAACTTACGCAGTTCAACGGTCTCGGCTTCGCTGCTTACTCCCAAATCGTTGCCAAATTTTGAGTTCATGGTTTTTAATACCTCGCTCAGCGGCACGGTGCCTTCTTTGGTGGTGGTGTAAATAGAAATTTCGCTGAGAACCGACATCCGTTGCGTAGCGCCAATAACCAATTTTGTTTTGGTAGCGTCCATCGATTCTAAAATCACCCCTGATTTACCCGGTTTCCAGATCTTGAATAATCCACCTTTGCCACTTACTGAGGCAATGTCTGATAACGTCATAAAAATTGAATGTAAATTTTAGCGCAAAGCTAATGAATTTGGTCGCTTTGCATGGCTTGTGCTATAAAATCCAGCAGCTCATCGCGGCCCCACTTTTTTTCAGCGGAGGTGACAAACAATGGAGGAACCGACTCCCATGTTTGCAGGAGCGCTTGCTCAATGGCTTCGCGTGATTTAATTAGTTCAGCCGGTTTCAGTTTGTCTGCTTTGGTGAGCACCAACGCCAGAGGCAGCCCTTTACCACCTACCCAATTGATGAAGTCGGCATCGTTCTTCTGAAGGGGCAGGCGGCTATCCAGCAGCACAAAAGTGCACATCAGGTTTTCGCGGTGTTGTAGGTAGCTTTCAATCATTTGGCCAAACTGCCAGCGCGACTCGCGACTGACTTTGGCAAATCCGTATCCGGGCAGGTCTACGAGGTACCATTGTTTATTGACGATGAAGTGATTGATTGTCTGTGTTTTACCTGGCGTACCCGATACCTTTGCCAAGTCTCTGCGTTGCACCAACATGTTGATGAGTGATGACTTGCCCACATTGCTTCGGCCAATAAATGCGAACTCTGGCAGCTTGGGTTCGGGGCATTTGGTGTGGGTTGGGCTGCTGACCAGAAAATCGGCCGACTTGATTATCATTTGAAAAGCTTAAAGTATTAATTGAACCGCAAATTACTAAGAATGTAAGAATGGTGTTAGTTATGGGTAATAATGGCTACTTTCATTTTCGGACTATTTTGCTAAATTGCATCCTCTGTAACCCCATTTTTTGACAGTGAAACCATTTTTTGATATGCATCGGTTGTCCGTCATTACGAGTATGGCCATGCTGTTGCTCACCGCTTCCGCTTCGTTGGCGCAGGAGGCCCAAGATAAGGAACAGGCTAAATTGTACATGGAGCAAGCCGAACTGATTTTGGCTGAAACGCGCGCGGAAGATGATGCGCGAGAATTGATGGTAACGGCCGCCAATCTTGATACCACTTACATCAAAGCCAACTTTGAAGCTGGCCATATGCACCTCATTACCATTGGTAAAGAACGTGCAGTGAAATTTTTCATGCGCATTTATCGCCAAGATCCAAACTACCGATTTGATCTAGAGTATTGGATTGGAAAAAGCTATCAATTTGGACTTGATTTTGACCGTGCAATGGATTTCTATAATCGATATAGAGACAAGTTGATAAAGAAGCCAAATTATCAAGGAAAAGATAAGATTGATTTGAAAGAGGTTGACAGGCGAATATTAGAGTGCAAGAATGGAAAAGAGTTTTTGGCAAATCCTAAGCCTTTTGCCATCGTAAACATTGGTCGTGAAATTAACTCAGAGTATGAAGACTATGCTCCGGTTTTGAATGCAGATGAAACCGAGATCATTTTCACCACCCGAAGGCGTGATGGTAACACCTACGAAAACGTGGCGGATGACAACAAACCTTATGAAGACATTTTTTCTACCGTAAGGAATGGCGAGACGTGGAAGCGGGCAGTCAACATAGGCCCTAACATCAATACCAAGTTTAACGACTCTAACCTTTCGTTTTCGCCCGATGGCAAATTGCTTTTTGTGTACAAAGATGAAGGCAACGGAGATATTTACTTTACGGAGCGCCAAAAAGATGGTACTTGGGGTGAACTAGAAGCATTACCTGGCATCATTAATTCGTCATACCGAGAGTCGTCAGTTTCCATCACAGCAGATGGCGAGTTGCTTTATTTCGCCAGCGAGCGTCCGGGTGGCTACGGAGGGTCGGATATTTACGTTTGCTCCAAAGATTCGAAAGGAGAATGGAGCAAGGTGAAGAACTTGGGAGCAACCATCAATACAGAATTTGACGAAGACGGCCCATTTATTGATTACAGCCAAAAAACGCTATACTTCAGTTCCCAAGGACGCAAAGGCATGGGTGGTTTTGATATCTTCAAGTCTAATTTGCTTAATGCAGACAAAAATGAATGGAGTGAGCCAGAAAACATGGGCTATCCAATCAACTCGCCCGATGATGACATCTACTTCAGTGGCACTAAAGACGGCAAGCATTGGTATTACTCTTCTGTGCGAGAAGATGGAATGGGTTATTCAGACATTTACACAATCAAGCCAATCGAAGAGGTAAAGAAAGAGCCTGTGGTGGCGAAAAATCCTGAACCAGTAAAAGAGGAGCCCAAGCAACCGGTTGTAGAACCGGTAAAGGAGCAGCCAAAGGTGGAGCCCAAAGTTGAGCCCGTAAAGCCCACAATTGTTCCAGTCAAATATGTTGTAAAAGTGGTAGATGCTGAAACAGATGCGCCACTTGATGCCAAAGTGCGCATGCAAGGACTGAAGGACAATGCCCCAGCCGGCATGATGACCAACGGTAACGACTACGAGTTTAGCATCTCCAACAAAGCCGCCAAAGATTACCGCTTGTCGGTAGAGCGCGAAGGATATATTTTCCAAAATGTAACCGTTCGCATTGAGGCTGCGAGCACTACCCCCAAAACAATAACCAATACCATTCGAATGAGGAAATTGGTAGTGGGAGCGGTGTCAATCTTGCGCAACATTTATTTTGATTTTGACCGCGCCACGTTTAAAACCGAAGCGTATTCCGAACTGAACAAGTTGGAAGCCATGATGAAGCAAAATCAAAACCTGATGGTAGAGATTGCCGGGCACACCGATAGCTACGGTACCAAAGAGTTCAACAAAGGGCTTTCGCAACGAAGAGCTATGGCTGTCAAGAGCTTCCTCACCTCAAAAGGGATAGACCCACGTAGGGTAAAAACGGTGGGTTACGGGGAAGATAAACCCTTGGCAAGCAACGATGATGAAGAAGAGGGGCGCCAACTCAACCGCAGGGTGGAGTTCAAAGTATTGGGTAACTAATTCAACCTTTTTGGCCTATTTGCTGTTAATTTTGCAGCTTAATCAATAGACCAAGTACACGTGCAAGTAGTTCCATACAAAAATGATAGTGCGAGCAAAAAGCAGCAGGTGGCGCGCATGTTTGATTCCATCAGTGGCACCTACGATTTCCTTAATCATTTTTTGAGTTTTGGTATTGACGTTTTGTGGCGCAAAAAAGCAATCAACACATTGCGTGAGGTGGAGCCAAAAAAAATTCTGGACATCGCCACCGGCACAGGCGATTTCGCCATCGAGGCGCTCTCGCTCAAGCCAGATCAAATAATTGGAGTTGACATTTCGGAAGGTATGTTGGAAGTAGGCAGAAAAAAAATGAAAGACAACGGTCATAGTGCCATTGTACAAATGCAATATGCCGATTCTGAAAATCTTCCGTTTGCAGACAATAATTTTGATGCGATTATCGTTGCATTTGGAGTGAGGAATTTTGAAAATTTGAGAAAGGGACTGTCTGAGATGCATCGCACGCTGAGGCCCGGAGGCAAGGTAGTAATCTTAGAATGCTCCAATCCCCGCGCGTGGTGGTTCCGCCCGTTTTACCTCTTTTACTTCAATGTGATAACGCCACTGGTTGGCAAGATCTTTTCAAAAGATTCACGTGCTTATTCGTACCTTCCTGAGTCGGTGAGCAAATTTCCAGATGGAGAAAACTTTACAAATATTTTAGCCGAAGTTGGATTTAAACAAACTACATGCAAGCCTTTAACATTTGGCATCAGCACGCTGTATACCGGCTTAAAATAGCGCTGGTGGTGCTGGCCTTTTTGGTTTGCACCAACGCATCTGGCCAATTGTTTCGATGGGCCCGTCAACACAATCCCAATTATGACGAACGCAAGTTCAGTTACGGATTTTCGATCGGCTTGCACACCAGTAGCTACCAATTGAATTACTCTGATAAGTTTGTAAGCAAAGCTTATGATACCGTGTCTTCCATTCAACCGCAATTTCTGCCTGGCTTTTCGCTGGGCTTTTTGGTGAACTATCGAATCAATGATTTGCTTGATTTACGTGTGATGCCAAAAGCTGGCTTCTACTCTCATCGTCTGACCTATTTTTTTACCAATCGCACTACACAATACCAACTGGTAGAGACTACCTTGGTAGAGTTTCCGATCTTGCTTAAGTTCAAGTCGGTGCGCAGGGGCAACGTACGCATGTACATGATTGGCGGCATTACACCTGCATTTGAAGCCTCAGGCAAAAATGATATTGGCAACGCTACTGGCACTATCCCCATCTTGCGTAGAAATGTGAGTCTCGAGGCTGGAATGGGCTTCGATTTTTATTTTCCGTTGTTCAAATTTTCGCCCGAAATCAGATTCTCGCGCGGTATTGTTAATATGTTGGGCGATGATTCGAATTTTTACAAAGATCCGATCAGTCGACTGAACACAAGCACCATTGCGGTGTATCTTATCTTTCAATAAACAGAATTGTATGAATCGAATTGCTCTGATTACAGGCGCCACTTCTGGTATTGGCGAAGCTACTGCACATTTGCTTGCAAAGAACCAATTTGACTTGATCCTGTGCGGTAGGCGAGCCAATCGTTTAGAAACGATGAAAGCAGAGTTGTCTGGGCTCACCAGCGTGTACTCACTTAGTTTCGATGTGCGCGACTTGGCTGCCGTTAAGAAAGCCGTTCAATCTTTGCCGGCAGATTGGCAAAACATAGATGTATTGATCAACAACGCAGGCAATGCCCATGGCTTGGACCCCATTCAAACAGGCAACACCGATGATTGGGACGCTATGATCGACATCAATGTCAAGGGACTGTTGTATGTGTCGCGCGAAGTAATGCCCGGCATGATTGCCCGGCAGCGTGGGCACATCGTTAACATCGGGTCGATTGCTGGTAAGGAGGTTTACCCTAATGGCAACGTGTACTGTGCAAGTAAACATGCAGTAGACGCAATCACCGATGGCATGCGGCTGGACTTGAACCCGCATGGTATTAAAGTCACCGGCATTCATCCCGGCATGGTGGAAACGGAGTTCTCGTTAGTCCGCTTCAAGGGGGACACCGATCGCGCACAGGGTGTTTACAAAGGCTTAACACCCTTGAAAGGGAGTGACATTGCAGACTTGATCTTGTTCGCCATAACGCGCCCGGCACACGTGGTGGTGGCCGATATGATTGTATTTCCAGCCGCTCAGGCTAGTGCCACGGTGGTAAAGCGTACGCTTTAGCACGTTTATCGCATGAAGGCGATTTGTGCCAGTACCTGTTGATCTATCTCATGCTTACCCTCAAACTGTATGATAGTGGGGGAGATGTTGAGCAAAGTATTGAGTCTATGCATTTCAGCAACTCTTTCTTGATTGATGAATTCGTCTTGCTTGCCCAATACTTCAACCACGTGTTTGCCGTGAAGTAACGCGGCACCTTTAGCAAAATCTATGTCGGGCGGAAATAAACCAGCCCATAATACCAACCGATCAAAGAATACGTTGCCGTCCATCGCCCAGCGCATAGCTGTAGCTGCACCCTGAGAGAAACCTAATATCGTTGTCTTGACCGGCCGGTCTTTGATTTGATGATGGCACACCGCGTTTAAGTACGCAACATAGTTTTGAATGTCCATCAATCGGTTTTCGCTGGTCATCCAGGTGGCACCCACCCGCCCGTGGTTGCCGTGTAGGTAGAATCTCGATAGTCCCTCTGGCGCAATTACGCAAATGCCCAGTTCTTGTAAAGCGCTGAATTTTTTAATGAAGTATTTCGCCAATTGGCCATAGCCATGCAAAACAAACCAAACCTCCCGGGCACTTGTAACATCGCCCAAGAAAAAATGGCGAGCGTTGAACTCAAATCGCAAGGTTGATTCTCTAGGCTCCATGCTGTTGTGTTGGCAAAAAAAAACCCTGACTGTTTAACGTCAGGGTTTATGTCTGTTTTTTAGTTTTTATCGTTTAAATCCAAGTGCACTTCCACCGCATTTGCCACCACCACCGTCAAAAGTATAGGTGATGTAGTAGATGCCAGTAGCATTACAAGGGTACGCAATTGCATTTACAATTTGGCCGTTGATCTTACTGCTTGCCACCTTGTTGCGGCCAGAATCATAAATGGTCACCACAATGCCATCGGTAGCGGCACCATTGGCGCAAAGGTTAATCATATACTGAGTTCCCTTTGTGAAAACGTAGCTGTATTCAACTTTGTCTTTGCCACCATCGCCATCCACTTTGTAGCTTTTCAGGAAGTTAAAGCCCGAAGCAAGTTTTGGGATACACGCAGTAGCAAAACCATCTGAGTTACATTGCCCATTCAAACTAGTGGTTGCAATGCTAAAAATTGACGCCAAGAAAGTTATAATTATACCCTTTTTCATACGGTTTGAAATTCGATAAGATTAACTGATTATTTTGTTACGAATAGCGTTGGTCAACGATGTGATCGCTTTGATGTCTTCATCGGTTACGTTGATGGTGGTAGTGCTGTTATCTTCAATCACCGCAACGCCATTTACAACTTTCATGGTAGACTCCTTGTAAGTGTACGTAATGTTTATTTTATCAAATGCCGCCTTCAAATCCTCCATGTCCTTCAATAAAGATGCCATATTCGCATCGTCCTTGTAAAAACCTAACAATAGCACAATTTGTTCTAAAATGATCTTTTGCTCACCAATGGTTTCTTTTAACTGCTTATTATTTGGGTTTTGTGACGCCACCTGGCAGGTAATCTGCATGGCTTCAACCCATCCACCTGTTAGCAACAGCACGCTAAGGTTGGCGCGGCTTTGCGTTTGCAGATAGTGGTTAATGCTGTTGAAATTTTGGGTGGTAATGAGCAATAAAGAATCGAGGTTTTTGCTATTGGTAGCCAAGCGGCTAATTGTTTCAATGTCAAAAAACTGGCCAATATTGAGGCCATCTGCCAGCTCTTTAATGGCAGCCAGGTATTTTACCCCATCTTCATTCTTTTCGAAGATATTGGTATATCCCAAATCGGTACCGTAGATACCCAGATTGAGAGCCTTTTTGTAGTTGCTGTTGTACTTTGATTTGTTGTCTGCCGTATTCAAAAACCCAGCGTTATACTTGGTGCCAGATTCCTTTAATAAAACCGATATCTCCAGCGGGCTTGGTATTTGTTGTAAAATACTGTTGATCACCTCTTCGTCAATGGTGGGGCCTTTTGACTGTGCAGAGTCTAGGCTGTTTAGAAAAGCCTGATCGTCAGCTTTTTTTCCGCCTCCGCAACTCATTAAAACCAAAGCGGCCAGCAAGCCAGAAAGTAGTTTTTTCATATTCACATTCTAACGGTTATCTGTACAAAAATAATCAATCAAAACACCTAACCAAATGGCTATTTACGCTTAAATGGAATGGTCACTCTGTTGGGCATATTTACTTTGCCAAACGATTCTACCAATTTTCTTAACCATTCAAAATAAAGGCATACATAAAAGAAAACAGCCATTAACCATATTACCAAAATGTTGAACCAGTAGGTGCTCAAAGTAGCACCCAGCAGGTTTTTGGTGGGCAAAAAGAAGGCCGTGCGATAGTCTGCCAAATGGTTGGGCTGAGGGTCCTGATAAATGGGGTTGATCTGCTGGATGAGCTTACCATTGTATTCCATAATGCGCTGGCTGGCATTGATATTTCGCACAAGGTCGGCCAGGCTTTCGTTATAATATTTGTTCTTTAACTGGTTGATGTTGTCCCCTTGTTTTTCCATGAAGGTCATCTTCAACTCAATGGTATCTACGTTTTTATTGTAAATTTTTTGATAGTGTTTCTTATAGTCATCTAAATACAAATCGATGGCACTTCCCCGTATTTTGGTGTAGTTCCCCAGTGTTAGTTCCTTGCTGAAATCCATCTTCTCCATGCCCGGCTTAAATGGTTCATCTTTTAGATTGTCAATAAGAATTTGAAGCCGTGAAGAAACCAACTGCTTGATCGAGTCATTCTTTGATTCAAAATTTTGGAGGGCAAAAAGGTTGGCCTGCTTTAATTCATTGGCCAAATAGGCCGCTTTAAAATCGGCCTTTGCCTCTCCTTTGTGGTATCGGTAAAATCCGCTTTCATAGTCATTGTTAATGAATTGGTGGGTCGCCATCGCCTCATACGCCCAACGAGACGCCATCATGTCTGCCACAAACGGCACCTTGCCTTTGGTCGAAATCAAATTATTCAGCTTATCGAAGTTAAATAACAAGCCGCTCAAAATCATTTGTGGTATCAGCAGCAACGGAATCATCACATACACGGTCACAGCAGAATTAAAGGCCGATGAGATGTTCAATCCCAGTACGTTGGCAAAGCAAGAGGTTGTAAACAACACGAACCAAAACGCAAAAGTCATTCCGTGTATCTCCAAAATCAGGTTGCCAATTACAACAAACGTTAAGGTTTGAATGGCAGACATCAAAAACAGTATAGAGAGTTTTGACATCAGGTAACTGTTCCAACTCAAGTTCAAAAACGATTCGCGTTTTAGTATTTTTCTGTCTCGGATGATTTCTTCTGCGCTCACGGTTAACCCCATAAATAGGGCAACGATGATGGACATCAGTAAGAAAGCCGGGAAGTTATCGTTGAAGCGGAAGATGTACTCTTTTCCACCAGGGGCACTCTTGTATTTGATGATGAAAGCTAAAATCGTTGCCAGCAATGGCGCCTCCAACAGGTTGATGAGCAAATATTGTTTGTTACTCAGCTTAGAAAGAAAATCGCGTGTAGCGAAAATGGTGGCTTGCTTGATTTTGTTGGGAATGCTAAGCGAACGTGGCGGCTCTTCTTTTACATCTTCGATGCGGGTAATTTTGAACCGCTCTTTGTACATGTCATGCCACTGTACTGGCGTAACTTTGCGTTTGTTGGTAGGTTGGCCATATTCGTCTACCACCTTTGCCTCAATGATGTTAAATATCTGCTCGGGGTTTACGTTACCGCAAGTCTCACATTGCCCCCGGTTGCTATCAACTTGGTGTGTGGCCTTCTTAAAGTAGGTAACGGCTTCAACGGGGCTACCATAGTAAGCCGGGTAACCGCCTGTATCCATGATCACCATCTTATCAAACATTTTGTAGATGTCTGACGAAGGCTGGTGGATGACCACAAATATCAACTTGCCTTTCAGCGAAAGTTCTTTCAATAAGTCGATGACGTTTTCTGAGTCGCGTGACGACAGGCCCGATGTAGGTTCATCCAAAAACAGAATGGCCGGCTCGCGAATTAGCTCAAGTGCGATGTTTAGCCGCTTGCGCTGACCACCGCTGATTTTTTTGTCCAGCACGCTTCCGACAGTCAGGTCTTTACGTTGATCAAGCCCTAAGTTCTCCAACGTTTCCATTACGCGCGCATGTAATTGCTCTTCCGTAAAATTGGAAAAGCACAGCTTCGCGTTGTAGTACAGGTTTTGGTAAACCGTCAATTCTTCAATCAGCAAGTCATCTTGCGACACAAAACCAATGACCCCTTGAATATTTTCTTTTTGCGTGTTGATGTCGAAGCCGTTAATCTTGATTTCGCCCTTCGAAGGTTTCTCAAGTCCCGCCAAGGTAAGTAGGAGGGTGGTTTTACCGGCACCACTGGCACCCATTATGCCAATCAGTTTTCCTGGCCCTTCAGAGATCAGTACATCGCGCAAGCCGATGGCGCCATTGGGAAATTTGAACTCCGCTACGTTGGCATTAAAAGAAAGCTTGGTCGTTTTTATTTCTTCATTGAAGTGGGCCACCAAATCACTGTAATACAAGGCATCGCCTGCTTGTGTCTTGATGGTGCTACCATGCGAAAACAAATACACCCGATTTGGCTGCATGATGAACCCATTCAAAATATTTGACTCTTCGCCCAAGTACTTGGTAAAGTACATGCCCACGCTGTTGATGCGCATGAACACCAAATTACCATTGATGTGTCCGTGTGTGTGCTTTTGCAACTCAACAGCTTTCTCATGAGCCGAGTTGAGGACCAACACGTCAGCAAAATTTAGGTCTTCAATCTTTTCAGCGATAATGAATTTTTCGATGAGCTTGTATTCATCCTGGCCGATGTTGAAAACCGTGGATACGGTGTTGATGATCTCTATTCGCTGGGGCGTGAAGTTTTTGTCAGAGCCGATCAGCTCCAACAATTTAATCAACACCACCACCTTTTGCTTCTGGGTGAGCGTTTTGTTGATCTTTTTACAAATGCCCAGAGTTTTTACCGAGTCTTTTACAGACGTGAGTTTATTCTTCTCTTCTTCTTGTTTGCCGTAGCCAGAAAAATTGTCATATAGCTCCAAGTATTCCTTTATAGAATCTTGGTCTAGTTCCGTTTGGAAGAAGTTGATTACGAATTGGCGCTCGTTCTCAGTTACACCGCCATCTTGTTTGGTAATGATGGCAAATAATTGGGTGAGCGCCTTGAGAATTTCCTCACTCATCTAGTCGGAGATTTAGGTCCTGCCGGTAATGTCAGGATGAGACTTGAGATGTGAACTGGTTTTTCACCTTCACATCTCGCGTCTGGTACGTTAATAGGTTTTAAATTCAAATGGAATTTCTACCAATTCAGAAAACTCTTGGCCAGCTTCTTCCATGTCTTCATCGTCATCGTGAAAATACCATGACACCTTAATGCCCTTTATCTCTTCCAGTGCCGATAGAACGTCCAAAATCAGTTTTGATGAAGCCGTATTGAAATACTCGAGCTTGAAAGTGAAGTCGGTAGACGGGTTTGAATCACTTGCGTAAGCCTTGATCCAATCGATTACCGGACGATAAAACTCTGCAGAGTCTTCTGGTAGCGAGCGACCGCTGATCTCGAAAATTCCGTTTTTCTTATCCAAAATAATGGTGGGAGTATCCTCAGTTCCTTTCAGGTTTAAGATTTCCATGTTGTATGCAAATTAAAATGTTGTAATTATTCTTTTTCTCTTGAGATATTAACTTTTAGACAGAAGAAGTCGTAGTCGGCATCCATGTTGTCAAACGAGAACTCCAACTTTTCACCAGATTTTCTGGCCATATCTACAAAGCCCAAACCGGCACCGCCTTTTTCTGAAATCTGTGTGTTTTTGATAATCTCTTTGTACATCTCCTTCAAACCTTCTTTGTCCTTTGCATTCAAATCATTCAGGTTTTTGGTCAAGCCTGCTACGCTTGCCTTAGGGATGGGATTGCCCGTCATCACGCAGTAGCGCTTTTCATCTTTGCTGATCATAAAGATGGCTGCCTTGCTAACAAGCGAACCTGCGGTTAAGCCCTGCTCACTACTGTGTTTCACAATGTTTTGGAGTGCCTCTACCATCACGTTAAACACCTTGCGCTTAATGCCCGAATCCTCACCAGAAGAATCGAGATTACGCTCGGCCATAGCCAATATAGACTTGGTCGTTTCTTGGGTAAAGTCACCATCGTAAACCAAGATAAGCTTATGGCTTGCCATGGTGCGGTGCAAATCATAGATATAATTCATTGCTTTTTATTGTTTGGGGTTTCGAATTTATGGTTTTTAAGTGAATTTTTAATAAGGTTAAAGCTTAATTCCAATTAATAAAACATCGTCTGTTTGCTTGTGCTCTCCCTTCCATGCTTCCCACTCGGCATCAAATACTTGTGCCGCTTCGCGCATAGGTTGTTTGTGTACGCGTTCAATGATTTCGCGCGTCTTTTTAGGACCAAACTTGCGCACCTCCGCTCCGCCAAACTGATCGGGGAAACCATCTGAACTGAAGTAGAAGGAGTCGCCTTGGCTCAACTCTACACGGGTGGTGGTAAAGTTGGTTTGGTTCTTGAAAATACCACCGCCAATCGGGAACTTGTTACCCTTGATTTCTTCCATTGCTCCGCCTTTCATGATGTACAGCGGCCGGTGTGCGCCCGCATATTCGATGGTGCGCGTTTCGGTGTTAATGCGGCAAAGAGCGATGTCCATTCCATCCTTGGTGGCCGAATCTTCTTGGTCTTGACGTAGCGTTTGCGTTACGCCTTCATCCAACAAATCCAATATCTTGCCAGGGTCGGTCACCTTGCGGCTCCGCACAATGTCGTTGAGTAAGAAATAGCCAATCAAACTTAACAAGGCACCAGGTACACCATGCCCTGTACAGTCAACTGCTGCGATGAAAATGTCATTTTTGATTTGCACAAACCAAGGGAAGTCACCACTCACCACATCGCGCGGTTTGTAAAGGATAAATGAATCGGGCAGGGCCTTATTGATGTGTCGCGTGTTAGGTAAAATGGCATTTTGAATGCGCTTCGCGTAGTTGATTGAGTCGTTGATCTTTTTGTTTTTGTTCTGAATCTCCAATTCAATCTCTTTGCGCTCGGTAATATCGTGTGATACCAATAGCACCGATTCCAAACTCTTTTGTTCGTCAAATTCTGGGATGGCGTTGACTTGCATAATACGCTTGCCCATTTCAGACGGGAAGTCCATCTCGCGCGATACCTTGCTGTTGGTGCTGTTCACCTGCTCTACGATGTTTAACCATTGGTCGAGGATCGTGCTCTCCAGGTCTGCTTCTTTGATTTTTTGGTTGATAAAACGCTTAGGCGATTTTCCGGTGTAAGCCTCGATGGTAGGGTTGATATAGGATATAGAATCGTGCTCCAAACGGGTGATGATGTCAAGCGAGTTTTCTGACAAAGCTTGCATCTTGCTTCGCATGCGCTGCTCTTGCTCGGCACGCCTCCGTTCTGTGATGTCGCGTGAGTTCACAATCAAACCGTGAATGGCAGGGTTCGACATAAAGTTGGTACCCAAACATTCAATCCAAATGTAGTTGCCATCTTTGATACGATACTCAATTTGGATGGTGGCTTTCTCATCAGGTTTTTCGCGCAACTGCTGGAAGAATTCCCTGGCAATTTCCTTACTGTTAGGGTGGATGCGATCGGTATCAGTTTTGCCTTGCAATTCTTTGGCGGTGTAACCAAAAATTGATTCAACCGAAGGCGAAACATACCGGATGCGTCCATCTTCTTCATAAATCGTAATCACCTCAGATGCATTTTCAAGCAATAGCTGCATGCGCTTTTGCGTGCGATTTACCTCCTCTATCTGTTCTTCTAGTTTACTGTTGGAGCGCTGCAGTTCTTCTTGTGTAGCGCGCATCTCCTCAGCGTTTTGGCGAAGCACTTCCTGTTTTTCTGTGAGTTCTGCGCTCAATTCCTGTGATTCGGTAAGCAACTTGCGCGTGCGTTGGTTTACTTTGATATTGAAAATGGTTCGCGCCAGGATAACGCTCAATTCCTGTACAAACTTAAGTTGCGAATCGTTGAATTTCTTTACGCCTGCAAACTCCATTACACCAAACACTTCTTCGTTGGTGATCAGTGGCATGATCAAAACACAGTTGGGCTTTTGGTCGCCTAAGATACCTGATGTAAGCGTCACATATTCGTCAGGAATTTCGGTGCGCATGACGAAGTCTTTTTCTGCTGCTGCTTGGCCCACCAATCCTTCAGCGAAGCGAAACGATTTTTTGAGATACTTTTTTCGACTGTAGGCATAACTGGCCTGCATCACAATCAGCTTTTCGTGCTGGTTTTCATCGTTCACAACATAAAAAGCGCCTTGTACAGCCTCAATTTTTTCAATAATGAATTGAACCACCGCGTCACCCAAGGTGTCGAGCGTATCGTGGTTACGCAAAATCTCTGAAACTTCTGCTACGCCACGCACAATCCAGTTGCGTTCCTTTTCTCTCCGTTCGTTTTCAACCAGGTTGTCGCGCATACCCAACAGCGCAAGACCAAGTGTGTCGTTTTCGCTCGCTGGCTTATAAGGTGCATCAAACTTACCTTGCCCTACCAATCGGGCAAATTGTGCACTGTCTTTAAGTGTTTGCACCAAGCCGTCAACTTTTACGGCCATTTGCCCAAATTCGTCACTGCTTGCAGCTTCAATTTTGTCGGGGAGTACACCCTGCGATACCATGTCGAGCGTGTTGCGCATTTGGTTCAGCGGATCGGTAAGTGATCGCGCAAACAAAATGGAGAGGGCAACGGATGCCAACAAGATGACGATGCCAGTAAATAGGTAAGTGCTTCGCAAGTCTGCACCTTGGCCTTCAATCTCATCCATGTCTATCTTTGTAATCAATACCAAAGGTGCATTCTGAATCTTGCGGTAGGCCATTAACACATTTTTGCCACGGTAATCTTTGCCCGTGGTGATTCCGTTTTGGCTAGTACCACCCAATGCAGCGACAATCTCTTTTACGACACGATCATCTTTGTCAAAAAACTTCAGGTATGCCTTTGGGTCGTGGCGAAGCGGGCTTGCGAGTTGTACTTTTTGCGTTGCCAAATCTTGGGCTGCAATAAAAGTCTCTCCGGTGTTACCCAATCCATTTAGGTCTGTAAGCGATTTGTTAAGCTCATTGAGGTTCAATCGGAAGATCAGCAAGTTGCCGTCCAGCGGGGCACCGGCATAGATAATGTAGTCCTGTTCAATTTTTTGGATGGTGCTGTAGTGGAGTGCAGTGGCAGCCTTGCCCATAAACGTGCCATCCGGGTCGGGGAATGTCATTTGAGAATGTGTGCTGGCCTTTACGCTTCCTTTGGTATCGGTGATAAAAATTTCTTCTAATCCATAGGTGTCCTTTGCTTGCTTGAGAAAGTTACTCAGTGAATCGGGTGAGGTCTGCAAATAGCTTTTTATGACGCTTGACTGCTGAAAGAACTTTGCTGTGGTGGCGATATAGTCGAAGTAGTTGCTGACTTTGCTTGCTTTGTTCTCGGCAATGGTGGTGAGTGACGCGTTGAATTTTTCTTTCGCGGCCTCCACGTTTACATGGTAGGTAAAGAAATCCATCGCCAAAATAGTGACCAAGGCAATCGCCAATATGAGGCCGGTTATTTTTGTGCTGATTTTGATCCGTTGTAGCATGCTCGTAGTCGAGGTTTAAATCTTTTCTAATAACAGTGAGGCCATCTCTTCTGCCTGCTTGCGTGAAGTTTCCCCTATGGGGGCAAATGTGGCTACTTCTAAAATAGCTTTTACTTCGTTGTCTTTCTTGAGGGCTGTAATAAAAATAAATTTGGGAGCAGCCATGCCGAGCCCACTGGTAATTTGGCGCTGATAACCCTCGGGCAGTTCGTCAAGATAGATGCTTTTACCGCTTACCATCAATTGGCCAATCAGGCCTTCGCCAGCGGTAAATTCATCGCTCTCGCCCTCATTTTTGATTAGCGCAAAGCCAGCCGCCAAGGCAGCCACTTTGCTGCCTTCTTTTTGCCTTACTTGGTACAGTGCGCCTTGCCCCGCCTGTAACAAATTGCATAGCGTGTTCAAGCCCTCTTGCCATGCTTTCAAACCTTTTTCATTTTTGATGGCGTTCTTAAAAGCCTGCATGTCAATCGTCAAGGCTTGTTCTTCTTTGGTTGCCTGCTCTTGCGCTGCTGTATTTTCTCTTTCTTTAAACACAATGATTTCGCGCTTGATGCGCATGGCTTGGTTAATGGCTAGCACACCAATCAAAAATGTGACTACCACCACCGAAAAAGTGGTAGCAAAGATGGAGGTTGTTCGCATAGCGTCTGTTAGCCCGCCTTGCAGCTTCAATTCTGATGGCAGCGTGAAGAGGAAATACGCAGAAATCAAAATACCCAGGCAGAATAGCACCGCTACCAGCAAACTGAGCTTGCGCGGATCTTTTAAAATACTCTGTACTCGTTCAATCATTTGTAGTGCTTTTCTAGTTCTTTCAAAAAATCAACAATCTGATCAATTTTTAACACATGGTCTATTTTGGTGAGCGCCAGTGCTGCTTTCGGCATGGTATCAATCATGCACTCAGTTGGCTCTTGCACAATGGTAAGACCACCTTTGTCTTTGATGTGTTTCATGCCCAGCCCACCATCTCTATTAGCGCCTGATAGCAAAATGCCAATCAACTTATCGCGGTAAACATAGCCAGCTGTCCCCAACGTAATATCAATCGCTGGCCGCGAGTTGTTCACCATCTCCTCGGTTGACATGGCAAAGTGGTTACCCAGTTCAATCGACATATGATAATTTGAGGGTGCCAAATACACTATTCCTTTTTTTATCGACTCTTTGTCAAATGGTTCCACCACCTGTAATGTGCTCTTCAGTGACAGCGCCTCCACAAACCCATTGCGCACATGCTTTAAGCGGTGCAAGCACATAATGATTGGTAGCGGGAAGTTCTTAGGTAGTTGTGCGAGAATCTTTACAATTCCCTGAAAACTGCCCGCAGAACCGCCAATCACAACTGCCTTGTAGGTGTTATTTAAGTTGTACTTGTCCATGGCAGTCGGCCGCCTAATCCTTTATCTTCTTATACACCTTTTCTTCGTTGTTCACCACCAAAAACCGGTTGGCTATGTCGCACCAAATCAACGACTCTTTTGAGCCGATTGCGAGATACCCGTATTTAAACAAGCTTTCGTGGAATTTTTTCAGCACCTCATTTTGCAGCGTCTGATTGAAATAGATCATCACGTTGCGGCACAAGATCAAGTCAAACTTGTTGAAGATCTCGCCCTTTACCAAATCATGCTTTCGAAAAGTAACGTTTTGCAAAAGTTCGCGATGGAAAATTGCCTTGCCGTTCTCTTCGCGGTAGTATTCTTTTAATGATTTCTTGCCCTCGAAACGAACGTAGTTCTTTTCGTTGAGCTCCATGTTTTTGGCAGGGTAAACACCCTGTTTTGCTTTCTCCAATATGTTTACATCCAGGTCTGTGGCGTAGAGCGTCACATCGCTTTCAATGCCCATTTCTTTAAGCAAAATGGCCATGCTCAACACTTCTTCGCCAGAAGAGCAGCCCGCATGCCAGATTTTGAATTGTTTATGGTTGAGCAAAATACCAGGAATGATTTCATCGCGGATGATGCGCCAAAATCCAGGGTCGCGGAACATTTCCGTCACGTTTACCGTCAGTTCGTCCAAAAACTCGTTGATAAACGCGGGTTGTTCGTTGATTTTTTTAAGGAGACTTTCAACATTCAGATTCTTGAGTTCTAGAATGCGCAACATTCTTCGTTTGAAAGAAGACATGGCGTAGTTGCGGAAATCGTAACCATACTTGGTGTACACCAATTCGGTAATCCGTTTGAGGTCTGCGATGTCAATATCTTGTACCACTATAAACCAGTTAAGCCAACATCAAAGAAAAGCAAAAATAGCCTTACTCGTAAGGGTTATTTGGCTTAATGTGGCAGAAATATTACACGGGTTTAAATTCGATAGAAAGAAGTGGGTTGGCAGGACAGTTCGCATGCCCAATTGGTAAAGCAATTATCTGAATCATAAGAACTTAGGGCACCTGCAATGGTGCAAAAGTAAGAGCTAAAATTACCTCAAACGGTACCTAAACCGCCAAGAGGTTTTCGCCCGAAAAATCAAATGGCAGCAGGCTTCCTATATCCGCGCTCTTGACCCATTCATTTGCCTTGGCCAATTGAATAACCTGGATGGGCGCATGCTGGCGATGCTCAAACTCGAGCATTACCTGGCGGCATGCCCCACATGAGGTGGCGGGCATGAGCTCTTTGTGGTTCCGTTTGTGTGCCACCACTGCCAATTTGGTAATCTTCTTGCCCGGGTGCAGAGAGGCAGCCGTATACAAAGCCACCCGTTCGGCACACATACAAAGTGGGTACGATGCGTTCTCTTGGTTAGCGCCTGTTACTACTGTGCCATCATCCAGTATCACGGCAGCGCCAACATGAAACTTGGAGTAAGGTGCATAGGCATGGATGGTGGCCTCCTTCGCTTTGTGCACCAGGTACTTCGATTCGTTATCGAGCTCTTCTATGTTGTGGAAAACTTCAAAATCTTTCATATCCAAATATAATCATTTCAGATTGTAGATTTCGGATTTAAGACGGCCCATTTCGTTCAATCAATCAATTTTCTGGCAGCCTTCATACCACCAATTGCCTAACTTTGCACTATGCCAAAGATTCTAATATTGGGCGCAGGTCGCTCGTCTTCTTCGCTCATTGATTATGTGCTCACTCAGGTTGAGAAATTCGGTTGGGATGTTACGGTGGGGGATTTCTCGCCACAAGCTGCACAAGAGCGCATAGGCAAGCGCAAAGCCACTGCCATTGCTTTTGATATTCAGCAGACTGAAGCCAGCACAGCAACTATTGCTTCCGCAGATGTGGTAATATCGTTAATCCCGGCACACTTGCATCCCTTGGTGGCGAAGATATGTTTGGTAGCAGGCAAGCATTTGCTCACTGCCAGCTATGTCTCTGCTGAGATGAAGTCTTTTCATGAAGAGGCAAAAAACAAAGGTTTGCTTTTTTTGAACGAGTGCGGTTTAGATCCGGGCATCGATCACATGAGTGCCATGCAGGTGATTGATGGCATCAAATCAGAAGGAGGGGTGTTAACATCATTTGAGTCTTTTACGGGCGGCCTCATTGCCCCCGAAACCGACCCCGAGAACCCGTGGAGGTATAAGTTTACCTGGAATCCGCGCAATGTGGTAATGGCTGGCCAGAGTACTGCCAAGTATTTACAAGATGGCGAGTACAAATTCATTCCCTACCAACAGTTGTTCCAGCGCATCACGCCAGTCACCGTTCCCGGCTTTGGCGAGTATGAGGGTTATGCCAACCGCGATTCACTCTCTTACCTGAAAACTTACCAATTGCAAGGCATCAAAACCATGCTGCGTGGCACCCTGCGCAACAAAGGTTATTGTAGTGCTTGGAATATTTTGGTGCAGCTTGGTTGCTGCGATGACAGTTATCAAATGGAACGCTTGGCGACCATGACCCATCGCCAGTTCATGAACTCATTTTTGGATTTGCGCGGAAGTTCTGCTGAGGCAAAAATCGAGATGATGTTTGGATTGCCAGCTAAGAGCGAAGAAATGCGAAGGTTGATATGGAGCGATTTGTTTTCTGACGAACCGGTAGGGTTGGAAAAAGGCACGCCAGCACAAGTGCTCGAGCACATCCTCAACAAAAAATGGAAACTAAAAACGGGCGATAAAGACTTTATTGTGATGTGGCACCGCTTCCGGTTTTTGAAGCAGGGCACAGAAAAAGAAATACAAGCGTACCTAACTGCTAAAGGCGATAATGAGATCCACACGGCTATGGCCAAAACAGTAGGGCTACCCTTAGGCATTGCTGCCAAGTTGCTTGTGCAGGGAAGAATCAAACAACGTGGCGTGGTGATACCCGTGAGCAGTGAAATTTACGAGCCAGTACTGAACGAACTAAAGGATTTTGGCATTCGCCTTTTTCATGGGTGAGGTTTTAACTGGGATATCATTAGGTACAAAACTCTATTGAAAGCACGACTCTAAAAACAATTTGAGCGGTACTGTCACCGTAACTTCGTTTGGTGCGCCAATGGCATCATTAATGCCTTCATGGTCATATTGATTTGCAGTAACTTGACTGACCGTAACTCCCACAGACTGCAGTTTTGCTATGAAGTCGTCAGCCAAGCCTATTCTTGGTGCCGAACCTCGCTTGGCAACGAAAAATTTGGGGTAGGTGTTATTGACGTTTAACTGCTTGATGGGCGAAGCATTTACCAAGTCAGTCTGATTTGTACCAAACGCATTGATGTAAGTCTGATTACCAGTGTTCACCTGATCAAGCACATCATATCCTTCGGTATCGATACTTGCTACTCCTTTGATTGTATTCAATGAAATTCCGCGAGCGGGCAAAAACAAACTGCTGGTGCCCGTCAGCGAGACGAGATGGGCCCCTGCGCTATGCCCCAAAAGCACGATTTTACCTTTGTCACCTCCGTAGCCTGCAATATTGTCGTATATCCATTTGATCGCGTCTGCCACGTCTTCATTATGGGTCGGAAACTTTATTCTATTTGGATCTGTGCTAAGGGTTGACGGGCTCAATCTGTAGTTAACGCTTACAAACAGATAACCTAACGATGAAAACAGATTGACCTTATTGTCGATGGAATTGGCTTTGTCGCCCACAGCCCAAGCTCCGCCATGAACATAGACTACAATTGGCGTGGTGGGCGTTGTCTTTCCGAAATGGTAAAGATCTAAACTAAGTAAATTGGCGTCTGCCCCGGCTACTGTTTTGTATGTAAGCGTTGTTTTTGTGTATTCCTTTACCTCGGCTGGTTTTTCATCGTCTTTCTTGCATTGCGTAAGGAGTAAAGCTATGCTTGATAAAAAGGCAATAGTTAAATTTCCCTTCATAAAATTAAGTTTCTAAGTTAGACTATTATTCAGTCCTTAGGTTTAGAACAATAGAGCAAATTTTAAATAATTAAGTTTGGTAAAGGCTTCGTAGAAGCGCACATGGCTACTTCTTTCCAATCGTTCTTGTCTTCTTGCCCAGCGATTGATCCTCTGCATTCACAAAGCCTACTTTCTTTTTTTTCGAGTTGCGTTCAAACAGGTGCAGCATGATGCCGTCTTTTAAACCTACTTCCGGCACAAAAATGTCTTTGGCGTTGGCCCACTCCATCACCGTCATGTAGATACTGCTGGCAGGCAAAATCACATCGGCACGGTCGGGGTTCATCTGTAGCTTGTAAACGCGCTCTTCCAAGGTGTGCTTTTCGATCATCGCCTTTACGGCATACATTTTTTTCAGTGACATCAATTCGTTGGGCTTTGGCTTCGCCAGTTCGTAAATCTTGCTAATGTTACCACCAGTGCCCACCGCGGTCACTTTGCCCATTTCTTTTTTCACGTTCTCCTTCACCCACTTTTCCATCTCCGCCCACACAGATGGCAGGTCGTGGTGTTCCAATATCCGCACAGAACCAATTTTGAACGATTTGGTTTTTAACTTTTTTCCACCGGCATACAAGTTCAACTCTGTGCTACCACCACCCACATCAATGTGTAGATAAGTCTTGGTGCCTAGATAAGACTGAATGGCCTTGTCGATGAGTTCCGCTTCCTTCTTTCCGTCTATGATTTCAATGGAAATGCCGAGCTCATCTTTTACTTCTTTGGCAATTTGTGCACCGTTTTCAGACTCACGCATCGCAGAAGTTGCACAAAGCATGTAGTCGTCTACTTCGTAGAGTTCCAGCAACAGCTTAAAAGCGTTCATCAATTTTTTGAACTTAACGGTGCTGGCTTTGCTAATGCGATTTTCAGTAAACACGTCATGCCCTAAGCGCAAAGGAAACCGAACGTATTCCATCTTCTTAAACAAAACTTGATTGTCGCTTTCGAGTACAGACGAAACTTGAAAACGGATGGCGTTGGAACCAATGTCAATGGCGGCTAGCTTCAAGCGATGGAAATTTCAGATTGCAAATTAAAGATTGCAAGTGGAGTTGTTATATGATTATATTTTATTTTTCAAGACTTAATTCGTTACTTTGCAACGCTTATCCAGAAAGACCGAGGGACCGGGCCCGCAGACGTCTTAGCAACCTCCTTAACTAGGTGCTAATTCCCCTTCTCGAAAGGCGTTTCAAACGTGTTCGAGAGAAGATGAGCAAGCCAATCGCCAAAGGCTCTTTCTGGATCAAAAACTTAACAACAGAAAGAGTGAAAATCGAAGACATTTTACGGGAACGAATCATGGTGCTGGACGGTGCCATGGGCACGATGATTCAGCGGCACACATTAGAAGAAGCCGACTTTCGTGCCGAACGTTTCAAGAACCACCAATCGCCATTGAAAGGCAACAACGATCTACTGTCGATCACGCAGCCGCAAATCATCAAAGACATTCATCGTCAATATTTAGCCGCGGGGGCCGACATCATTGAAACCAATACGTTCAGCGGAACTACCATCGCGCAGGCTGACTATCATTTAGAGTCCATCGCGTATGAACTCAATTATGAGTCAGCCAAGATTGCGAAGGAAGTAGCTGACGAATTCACCAAACGCGAACCCAACAAGCCACGTTTTGTAGCCGGAGCGCTCGGCCCCACTAATAAAACGGCTTCCTTATCACCCGATGTAAACAACCCCGGCTATCGCGCGGTATCATTTGATGATTTGCGGATTGCTTACAAAGAGCAGGCAAAAGGACTGGTGGACGGAGGGTCTGATTTGTTGTTGGTAGAAACGATTTTTGATACCCTAAACGCGAAGGCTGCCTTGTTTGCCATTCAGGAATTGTTTGAAGAGATAGGACGACAACTTCCTGTGATGGTTTCAGGAACAATTACTGATGCAAGCGGTAGAACGTTATCAGGACAAACAACTGAGGCTTTTTTAATTTCGGTATCGCATGTACCCTTATTGAGTGTGGGCTTAAACTGTGCGCTTGGTGCAGCTCAACTTCGGCCTTACTTGCAGGTGTTAAATGAACAAGCGCCATTTTTTACTAGCGCTTATCCAAACGCAGGTTTGCCCAACGCCTTTGGTCATTACGATCAAACACCTGAAGAGATGGGCCAACAGATGGAGGAGTTTTTGAAAGAAGGCTTGGTGAACATCGTGGGCGGTTGCTGCGGCACCACGCCTGACCATATCAAGGTAATTGCTGAAGTGGCGAAGAAGTACAAGCCACGTGTGTCGATCAAAGTTGAAGAAGTCGAGACTGTTCTAAACTAGTTTATGAGTTTGAAATTGAGCGGCCTGGAGGCTGTAGTTATTACGCCACAATCCAACTTCGTAAATATTGGCGAACGAACCAATGTAACGGGTTCTGCGCGGTTCTTAAAATTGATTAAAGAAGACAAATACGATGAGGCGTTAGAGGTTGCCCTTGACCAAGTGCGCGGTGGTGCCCAAGTAATTGACGTAAACATGGACGAAGGCATGCTCGATGCCAAAGCTGCCATGGTCAAGTTTTTAAACTTGATGGCGGCCGAGCCCGAAATAGCCCGCATCCCTGTGATGATCGATTCATCTAAATGGGAGGTGATTGAGGCGGGTTTGAAATGCCTGCAAGGAAAAGGCATTGTGAACTCCATCAGCTTGAAGGGAGGAGAAGAAGAGTTTATCAAACAAGCCAAACTTGTTAAACGTTATGGTGCTGCCACTGTGGTTATGGCGTTTGACGAGCAGGGTCAGGCCGATACTTATGAGCGAAGGATTTCTATTTGCGAACGTGCGTATCGAATATTGGTCGAGCAAGTAAAATTCCCCGCTCAAGATATCATTTTTGACCCGAACATATTTCCAGTCGCTACCGGTATTGAAGAGCATAAGAATTATGCAGTTGATTTTTTCCGTGCAGCAAAATGGATTCGCGAGAACTTGCCTGGTGCGCATGTGAGTGGCGGAGTGAGCAACGTTTCGTTTAGCTTCCGCGGAAATCAAAGTGTGCGTGAGGCCATGCACTCGGCTTTTTTATACCATGCTATAAAAAACGGTATGGACATGGGCATCGTGAACCCTACCATGCTGGAAGTTTATGACGAAATACCAAAAGACCTTTTGGAACGCGTGGAAGATGTTTTGTTGAATAGGAGGGACGATGCCACCGAGCGCTTATTAGAGTTTGCCGAAACCGTAAAAGGCGCTGGAAAGAAAAAAGAAGTGGATGATGCTTGGCGACAAGGAACTGTTGAGGATCGGTTAACTCACTCACTCGTAAAAGGAATTATTGACTTTATTGATGCCGATACTGAAGAGGCCAGACAAAAATATGGCCGACCGCTGCATGTGATTGAAGGGCCGTTGATGGTCGGAATGAATGTGGTGGGAGATTTGTTTGGTGCGGGCAAAATGTTTTTACCGCAAGTGGTGAAGAGTGCCCGCGTGATGAAAAAGTCAGTGGCATATCTCACCCCATTCCTCGAAGAAGAGAAGAGAAAAAGTGGAGAAGTTAGCCAGCCAGCCGCCAAAATATTGATGGCAACTGTGAAAGGCGATGTGCATGACATCGGTAAGAACATTGTGGGTGTGGTGTTGGCTTGTAATAATTACGAGGTGGTGGACATGGGCGTAATGGTGCCAACAGAAAAAATCATTCAAAAGGCAAAAGAAGAAAAGGTTGATATCATTGGTTTAAGTGGTTTGATTACTCCTTCGCTAGATGAAATGGTACACGTGGCGAAGGAAATGCAGCACGAAAAAATGGAATTGCCGTTGTTGATTGGAGGTGCAACCACTTCGCGACTTCATACCGCGGTAAAGATTGATCCAGTTTATGACGGGCCGGTGGTGCACGTACTGGATGCCAGCCGGTCGGTGCCGGTGGCGAGTGAATTGATCAATCCAAAATCTCGTGGTGCTTTTAAGGCCCGAATCAAACAAGAGTATGTTGACTTGCGCAAAGATCACGAGGGGAAGCAGCAGTTAAAGAATTATATTTCAATTGCTGAAGCACGAAAAAACAAAGTAAATATTGATTGGACAGCTAGCAATATTACAAAGCCTACTTTCGTGGGAAGGCGTACGTTGCTCAACTATCCATTAGAAGAAATTGCTCAGTATATCGACTGGACTCCGTTCTTTCAAACCTGGATGTTGTACGGCCGATACCCAGATATTTTCAAAGACGAAAAGGTAGGGGTGGAGGCAAAGAAGTTGTTTGATGATGCGCAAGTGATGTTGCAACGGATTATCGCTGGGCGTAAGCTGACTGCCAATGCTGTGTTGGCGTTTTATCCGGCCAACAGCACTGAGACGGATGACGTGGTGTTATACCAAAAAGATGAAACCACAGAATTAAAAACATTGCATTTCCTTCGTCAACAGAATAAAAAAGCAAAGGACTTGCCCAATTTCTGTTTGTCTGACTTTGTGGCTCCACAAAGTACAGGTAAAAGAGATTATGTGGGCATGTTTGCGGTGACGGCTGGCGTGGGTTTAGAAAAGTTGGTAAACGAATACAAAGCAAAACAAGACGACTACTCTGAGATTATGGCAAAAGCGCTGGCTGATCGCTTGGCAGAGGCATTTGCAGAGTTGCTCCATGCCAAGGTGAGGAGAGAACTTTGGGGTTATGCCAAAGACGAGAAACTGGAGAACACTGATTTGATAGAAGAGAAGTATGAGGGCATTCGGCCGGCTCCCGGTTATCCTGCTTGTCCTGACCATACCGAGAAGAAAACCATTTTTGAATTATTGGATGCTGAGAAGGAGGCAGGGATCCAGTTGACAGAATCTTTTGCAATGTACCCGGCTGCGGCCGTAAGCGGTTATTATTTTGCCCATGCCGATTCAAAATATTTTGGATTGGGAAAAATTGAAAAAGACCAAGTAAAGGACTATGCGCAACGCAAGGGGATGAAGTTGGAGGAGATGGAGAGGTGGTTGGCACCGAATTTAGCTTACTGAAGTGAGAAAGTGTTGAAGTGTGGATGTGTTAACGTGTTTCCCATATAGGTCGATGGCAAAGATTGAGAAGTTTGAAGATTTGAAATGCTGGCAAGCTGCAAGGGAACTTGCGAAGCTCGTTTATAATGCTTGCGAGAATGGAAAACTGGCAAAAGACTTTGATACAAAAAGCCAATTGAGAAGAGCGGCATTGTCTACCATGAATAATATTGCGGAAGGTTTTGGTAGGGGCAGCGACAAAGAGTTTATTCGATTCTTAGAAATGTCACAAAGTTCAGCCATGGAAGTAAAAAGCATGACCTACATTTTGATGGACTTAGCATATCTTGATGAACAATCTGTCACGTTTATAAGCGAAAAGGCAGAAGAAACCAAGAGTATAACACTTGGGCTCATTCGTTACTTGCGAAGTAAGAAATAACTTAAACACATCAGCACTTCAACACGTCAATACTTGAAATTATGAAGGTTATAGACCATATAAAAAACGCCAACGGCAAAACACTATTCAGCATTGAGATTTTACCGCCTTTAAAGGGCGAAAATATCCGCACCTTGTTCGACAACATGGATCCTTTAATGGAGTTCAAGCCGCCATTTATTGATGTCACTTATCATCGTGAGGAGTATGTGTTCAAGAAAAAGGAAAATGGCTTATTAGAAAAAACAACTACTCGGAAGAGGCCAGGCACTGTGGGCATTTGCGCTGCCATCCAAAATCACTATAAAGTAGATACAGTGCCTCATATTATTTGCGGAGGTTTTAGCAAGGAAGAAACTGAAAACGCATTGATCGACTTACACTTTTTAGGGGTTGACAATGTGTTGGTGCTTCAAGGTGATGCCATCAAAACCGAATCGCGGTTTGTGCCCGAACCCGATGGCCACAAGTTTGCTTCTGAACTACTCGGGCAAGTAGTAAATATGAACAATGGAAAATACATTGACGAAGACCTAGACCATCCTGCTCCCACTGGTTTTTGCATTGGTGTGGCAGGTTATCCGGAAAAGCATTTTAACGCGCCCAACCTGAAGACTGATTTGAAGTACCTCAAATTGAAAGTTGATTTAGGTGCGGAATACATTGTTACGCAGATGTTTTTTAACAACCAGGCGTATTTTGATTTTGTAGAAAAATGCCGTGAGATAGGGATTACTGTTCCAATCATTCCGGGCATCAAACCAATCACTGCAAAGGGCCAGCTAACCGTGTTGCCAAAAGTGTTCAACATTGACATTCCGGAGGAGTTAACGGAGGCCATTCAAGATTGTAAAGATAACGCAGCAGCTAAGCAAGTAGGCATCGAATGGTGCGTGGCACAGTCCAAGGAGCTGATGAAAAAGGGAGTGCCGACCCTGCACTACTATTCTATGGGCAAGTCTGATCCCATTTACCGAATTGCAAAAGAATTATTCTGAGTCTTCCTTGTCAAAGTGGAAACTTTATATCAAATCATGCCCGATATGATTTCCAAGATTTGCCAATAATTTTCCAGTTTATTCGAATTGACAAAAGCAACTCTTCATAAAAAAACGAGAACTGGACTAAGACCCAATTCTCGTTTTGTATGAAGGATGTATGATCTTTATCTCAAAAACTCGTCAAAAGTAATTGATACGTAGTACATAGCGCCAACAGTCGGGTTTCCCCATGACGCAACATAACCCTGATTTAAGATGTTTGAACCGCCTATCTTAAACACTGATTTAATGCTTGGAACTTTATAGCTGAACTGGGCGTCAAGTGTACTAAAAGATGGAATGATACTCCTATTTGCAGTCTGTACAGCTGGACCAGCAAAGCTAGATTGCCACACATATGCGTCTTGATACCTCCACACAGCGCTAAATCCGAAATTCTTAAACAGTTCTCGATTACCTAGAGTTACGTTGTAGCGATACTTAGGTGTATTATATTGTGGTAAGAATCCCTGTGGAAGTTCATTTTCGTTTGTAAGGGAGTTATAAGCTACATTGCCGCCAATTGTAAAGTTCTTGGGTAGAGAGTAATCTACACCAAGAGCCCACCCGTTTGATTTAATGCTGTTCGAAACGTTAACGGGCAAAGAGAACGTATCAAACTGTCCTGGGGCAGTACTTGGCTTTAAAAGCACCTGAGAGCCAATGAAGTTTATGAAATCGTTGAAATAATAGTATGCATCAATTAACAGTTTATTTGCTATTAAGCCTTTATAGCCAATTTCGTAGGTTCTTACTCTCTCCGGCTGAAAGTCTTTAAACTGATACAATTGCCAGTTTGCCGGGTTTGTCGGATTAGCCTGAACAGACTGTAGCGTATATGAAGTTCCCTCAAGACCGTAGCGATCACGCAACAATTTCAATCCTCCCAATAATCTTGCTTGGGGTGTCTTTAGATCAATATATTGGTCTTGAGTTGTCGGGATTCTAAAACCTGTCTGGTAAGATACTCTAAAGTTATGAGTCTTAGCTGCTGTATAAACGGCAGAAATGCGAGGGCTAAACTGACCGTCAAAATTCATATTTTTATCATAGCGAATAGATCCGGTTAGCTTCAAATTCTCATTTAGCACTCTTTTGGAAGCCTGCAAATAACCTCCATATTCATCAATGCTAAACTCTTTTCCATCGTTATCCAAAGCGAAAATAGTTTGACCTGAGTTTAATGCATAATTTCGATAATTTGCTCCAACAATAACTTCTGCAAACTTGATTTGATTTTTGAAATTGTACATACCCTCAAAATGATAGAGATTTGTCTTATCGTTGAACTTCGCACCGCTTGCAATCGGAATACCCTTTAGTTCTGCAACTTTTGAATTAAATGCATCAGTGCCAGGTAACAATCTACCCTGGTCAGCTGCGTTTCTTGCGACATCATAAAATGCTCCAAAATTGTTACTGACCGCACTTTGCGCGGTTGTCAGCGCAGTCGGCAGAGGAGCTCCACCCCCTAGTGCTGTCAAAAGGGCTGTGGCGTAAGTTTGATAGGATGCTCCTCCAAAAGTTTGAAAAAACTGAGGATACCAAGCGCTTGAGGGCTTCCACGCCTCGTTTACTAAACTTGCAAGCGTTCCGATGGAATAAGAATCTCCAGATCTTTCTTGTGTTGTATATCCTCTAACGAAGAAATTGTCTCCTTTGAATTCTAACTTATATTGACCAATGCTAAAGTCCTTAATTGAATAGCGATCGGCCCCGGTATAAACAGTTGTACCGGTGCCATAGTTTCCTTGGAGAATTACTTCGACTTTATCATTTATTCGATAATGAAGAGACAGGTTGGTCTTCAAGCTTTTAGTGCCATAATCAGCGAGCAAGTTCTCGTTATACCCCAACCTAGACACAGAGGCTGTAGATGCTGATGGGAAAAGTTGTGCAAACAATTGTTGGGGAGTTAAGCCTGTGAGCTGAGGTAGTGTGCGAGCACCAAATGGCGTGTTAATAGCGTTTGTCGCGATAAAGCCTAAGAATGGAGAAGTTCCACCCGTTCCGTTTCCTGGCGTCCCGTTAGCAAACAAACTTGAGTACATATTCACATTTGTCTCATCACCATAAGAATTAATTCCATTGTAGGCTTGATTGTTCGTTCTGTTTCCACTTTCCAAAGAACTTCCGTTTAAAAGGCTTTGGTCCCTATAATCGTTTGCTTGCCAATCATCTGCTTTCAAATAGCTAAGGTTAACCTTGAAAGCAAATTTATTGTTGAATGCTTTCGCATATCTTATTGATGCGTCATAAAATGGAGTAGTAGGAGTTGTTCTATTTTTTTCATCCATTATGCCCGTCTTAACGTTGGCACTTAGTCCTTGATATTGAAAGGGACTTTTACTATTCATTAACAAAATTCCGTTAATAGCATTAGGGCCATAAAGCGCTGACGCTGCTCCTGGGATCAACTCCGTGCTTTCCAAATCTAATTCAGACATGCCCACAATGTTACCTACAGAAAAATTCAAGCCTGGTGCTTGGTTATCCATCCCGTCAATTAATTGAACAACCCTTGTATTGCCGTTTGCCCCAAATCCGCGTACGTTAACGCTCCTAAACGTTAAGCTTTGAACACTCATGTCCACGCCTTTCAGATTTCCGATAGCATCGTAAAAACTTGGGGCCGCTACGTTCTTGATCGAAAGAATATCCATTTTCTCCACACTGACAGGTGATTGTAAAATACTCTCCTCAACGCGCGAAGCAGAGACCACAACCTCTTGTCCCAAAAGAGTTTCCTCTTCGAGCGTCACATTCAACCCGGTGGTGTTCGCGTCTTTAATTTCGATTTCTTGCGTACGGAAACCGATAAAAGAGTAAACGAGCGTAAATGGGGGCTCTTGGTTGACTTTCAAATTATACTCGCCATTCACGTTTGTGATTGTTCCAATCACTTTTCCCTTGACCACAACATTTACTCCTGCAAGGGTCTCTTTTGTTCCTCCATCTGTTACTGTGCCCGAAATAGAGGTCTGAGCGCATAAATTTGCAGTTATCACCGTCAAGATAATAAGCGGAATGACTGCTTTACTGTAGAGTTTTAGCATACTTGTTTAAGTTTAATGGATAAAGATAGCCTGTAAACAACAAAATCAAACGATTGTTGTTCGTTTTTTTTATAAAAAACCAGAATTTTGTTTAACTGGCTTTCTGAGAAGATAGGTATTTGGCCAGCCGCTCGCATAGCGCATTTACCTCGGCCGACATGGTTTCGTCTCCAGTAGAAGTGAGGATGCTTTGCCCTAATCCCCCTAGGCAATCAATATAAAAACGCTTCATTTCTTCCACCGGCATATCCTTTGTCCAAAGGTCAATCCGCAGTGTGTTTTTTTGTGTATGATCCCATAGAGAGATGCTTATAGACTTGGTATCGGTCATTCCCGGGTCTGGCTTATCGGTAGCATCCCATTGAATGTGATCGGGTACGTTGTTACTGTCTAATAGTACTTTAAAATTGATTTCGGACGTTTTCATTTATACTGATTCAGTGATTTACTAATTCTTTAGTTCGATTATTTGGGTGTATTGGATCAATACTACTTTTCTCTTCTTTGAATGATTTTTTTTAAGACTTCGACATCGTATTTATCGAGGTGCGATTTTTCGCCCGTTCTGTTCAATGCTTCTTTATTTTTAATCAAATCTCTAATGTCGATAATTGGAGAGTTAACGCCATCGTGGGTTGTTTGAATTGCATTTTTGTAAACTTCATTGAAATCTAGCCCGGGCGCAAAATTTAAGATATCGATAGCCTCTGGCTCAAATCCAAAAGAGAGAACCAACTGGGATTCCCATTCTTCATCTTTTATTTCCGGAATTTGTAGCTGTAGGTGATTTAGTGCTTGCAAAAGTAAACGGCCATTTTTTATTGTTGGTTCGATAAACACATCTAAATCACCCGTATTTCTGTTCACACCATGATAAATGGCCGCGTGACCGCCAACTATTACATATTTGACTGAATACTTATTGAGGGCTTTCAGGAAGGCCAAATGCTCTTTATCGAAATGCCTCATAAACTTTTCCGCACCCTAACTTGAAGTCCTTTGTAAGAGTAGCTAACTCCTTTTTTTTTCATTAATTCTCTTACATGCCTCATCCGGTCCAAGCGTTCGGTGGGGCTTAGTCTTAAAAACGCTTCGTCTTTCGCTTTTTGCTCATCCTCAAAAGTTGTTTTGACTACTTTCACCCCGCAAAGGTATTAATTCATCCTAATTTCATCTCGGGCACATCGCCTTCAATCACCAGTTTTCCTTCAGTTGCATTTTTGATTTGCTCTACTGATACGCCTGGCGCGCGTTCCAAAAGTCTGAACCCGCCTGAGGGTAAAACATCTAACACGGCCAAGTCACTAACAATCTTTTTTACACATCGAAGTCCAGTAATCGGCAAAGAACACTTTTTTAAGAGTTTGGAGGCGCCTTCTTTGCTACAATGTTGCATGGCCACGATGATGTTTTCGGCAGAGGCCACCAAGTCCATTGCACCTCCCATGCCCTTCACCATTTTTCCCGGCACTTTCCAGTTTGCGATGTCCCCATTCTCTGAAACTTCCATGGCACCCAGAATGGTGAGGTTGACTTTTCCACCCCGTATCATTCCAAAGCTATCGGCTGAGCTAAATAGTGCAGAGCCGGGCATCATGGTAATGGTTTGCTTCCCTGCATTGATTAAATCTGGGTCTACTTCTTCCTCGGTGGGGAAGGGACCAATGCCGAGCAATCCATTTTCCGATTGAAGGACAACATTTATATTTTTCGGAATGTAGTTTGCTACCAGCGTGGGAATACCGATGCCCAAGTTGATGTACATTCCATCTTTTACTTCTTGTGCGATTCGTTTAGCGATCCCGATTTTGTCTAACATACCGTTTACGATTTGCGATTTTTGATTTACGATTTAGACACAGTACGTTGTTCGATTCGTTTTTCGTAATGAGGTCCTTGAAAAATCCGGTGCACAAAAATACCCGGTGTGTGAATTTGGTTTGGATCGAGTGCGCCTACAGGCACCAGTTGTTCCACTTCTGCGATGGTGATTTTGCCCGCGGTGGCCATCATTGGATTAAAGTTGCGCGCGGTGCCTTTGTAAACCAAGTTACCAGAGGTGTCACCCTTCCACGCTTTTACAATGGAGAAGTCGGCACGAAGCCATTGCTCCATCAAATAAGTTTTACCCTCAAAGACTCTTGTCTCTTTTCCTTGGGCCACTTCTGTGCCTACACCTGCTGGCGTAAAGAAAGCCGGAATGCCCGCACCACCTGCGCGCACTCGTTCTGCCAATGTGCCTTGCGGTATCAACTCAACTTCCAATTCACCCGACAACAATTGTCTTTCAAACTCAGCATTTTCACCCACATAAGATGAAATCATTTTTTTTACCTGTCGTGTCTTCAGCAGCAAACCAATCCCAAAGTCATCGACACCTGCATTGTTAGAAATACAAGTTAGTCCTTTCACTCCTTTTCGAAGCAACGCAGCAATACAGTTTTCGGGGATACCGCAGAGGCCAAAACCGCCCAACATTAAAGTGGCATTGTCTGGAATATCGTTCACCGCTGCATCTGCATTGGGCACTTGTTTGTCAATCATAGCAAATGGAAGTTTTGGCAAATATCAGACTAAAAAACCAATGAGCAACAGCCATTTGACCGCTAAAGGAAAAACGTATAGCCATTAACATTTTATTAAATGGTGGAGTCGTTCAATCGTCTTATCTTTCAGGCCATTTCATTTTTAGTTATGCGATTGATAGTTCTATTTCTATGCTGTTGGTTAAGTGCAGGTTTTGAAGGCTTTTCGCAGTTGCGAAAGCAGGCAAGTGCGTCTGAAATTAGGTTAAAGATGCGAAAGCTGAACTTTTTGGGTTCAGTTTTATACGTGGCCGCACATCCTGATGATGAAAACACGCGAGCGATTGCCTATTTGGCCAACGATAGATTAGCTGCCACAGCATATTTATCGATGACGCGTGGCGATGGCGGGCAAAATTTGATTGGGCCTGAGATTCGCGACTTACTGGGATTGATTCGTACACAAGAGTTGATGGCCGCCAGGCGCATTGATGGAGGCCAACAGTTTTTTACCCGCGCCAACGATTTTGGGTTTTCAAAAAACGCGAGCGAGACCTTTGCGATTTGGAACAAACAAGAGATACTATCGGATGTCGTAAGGGCGATTCGTCAATTTCAGCCTGATGTTATTCTCACCCGATTCCCACCCGATGAACGTGCAGGGCATGGACACCACACGGCTTCCGCCATTCTAGCCCAAGAGGCATTTGATTTAACCAACGACCCCAACCAATTTGCTGAGCACGCAAAGCAGTTTGGAACTTGGCAAGTAAAAAGGCTGTACACAAATACCGGCCGGTGGTGGAACCAGACAATCAATGAGAAGACACCGGGTATCTTGACGATGAATGTTGGTACCTACAATACGCTGCTCGGTAAATCATACTCTGAAATAGCTGCCGAGAGTCGCACCCAGCACAAGAGTCAAGGTTTTGGCTCACCCGGCAGGAGAGGCGATGCACTTGAGTTCTTTGAATATGTAAAAGGGGAGCGCCATACCAATGATGTTTTTGATGGAGTGAATACAACCTGGTCGAGAGTAAAAGGTGCAGAGAAAATTCAATCGCTTGTCGAAAAAATGCTGAACGAGTACAAAGAAGAAAATCCCGCGGCTTCTATTCCATCGTTGCTCGCAATCCGCAAAGAAATTTCAAGCTTAGGTGCTTCGGTTTGGCGAGATAGAAAGTTGGCTGAAGTAAATCAGTTAATTCAAGATTGTGCCGGCCTTTTTGTGGAAGTGGTGGCCGATAACTTTTACGTTTCACCCGGCCAGCCTTTGGTTGCCACATTTGAAGTGATCAATCGCTCGTCAGCCGATGTAAACTTACAATCCATTCAATCTGCTTCGGTGAATTGGGATAGCACGCTAAACACTGCTCTTAAAAATAACATTCCGCTCAATTTCAAATCGAAGCGAAAATTGTTGGAAGGAGCAAGCTATTCAGGGCCCTATTGGTTGAAGGAAAAACATTCGCTGGGCTTGTTTTCATTTGCCGACAAGAATTTGATTGGAAAGCCGGAGAACGACCCTGCCTCAACATTCGATTTTACATTTAAAGTAAACGGAGAAAATTTGTCGGTTAGTGTTCCGCTTGTGTACAAGTGGACAGACCCCGTAAAAGGAGAGTTGTCGCGTCCGTTTGAAATTGTTCCGCCCGTGTTGGTCAACCTAGATAAACCTGTGTATTTGTTCGCGAACGACCAGCCGCAAGTGTTGAATGTATTGGTGAAGTCAGCATCGGCCACACCCTTGAATGGGAGCGTATCGCTGGAACTGCCCATGGGTTGGCGAGCCGAACCCTCGGTAATTCCGTTTGAACTGAAGAAACGAGGAGAAGAAAAAATGCTTCATATTTCGGTTTATCCCGGCAAGGAAGAATTGAAAGCGACAGTAAAGGCCGTTGCGGAAATAAATGGTTCGAAGTATGATTATTCTTTACAGACTATTCAGTACGACCACATACCCACGCAGACTTTATTGCTAAAGGCTGAAGAAGAGTTGCTCAAGCTTAACTTGAAAAAAGAGGGAGCTGTGATTGGCTACATCCGTGGTGCAGGCGATGATGTGCCCGCGAGTTTGCGCAACATGGGTTATGAAGTGTGGGAGATGAAGAACGAAGAGATTACTGCGAACAATCTGAAAAAAGTTGACGCGGTTGTGTTGGGAGTTCGCACGCTGAATACCAACGAACGGATTCGTTTTATTATGCCCGATTTGCTTCAATATGTGAAGGAAGGCGGAACGTTAATTGTTCAATACAACACCAATAACGATTTGGAAATCGACAAAGATAAATTCTCGCCCTATCCACTTACACTTTCGCGCGATAGGGTTACTGAGGAGAATAGCGAAGTGAGAATTTTGAAACCCGAGCATCCGGTGCTTAATGTCCCTAACAAGATTACCGCCAAAGATTTTGAAGGGTGGGTGCAAGAGCGTGGCCTCTATTTCCCTAATGCGTGGGATGAAAAATATGAAGCGTTACTATCGATGAACGATACCAATGAGCCGGCACGAAACGGAAGTTTACTGGTGGCGCAGTATGGCGAAGGTTATTATGTATACACAGGCCTTTCGTTTTTTCGCGAATTGCCTGAAGGTGTGCCGGGTGCTTACAAGCTATTTGCAAACTTGGTTTCGCTAAAGAAGCCAAAACCAGAAGTGATAAAAGGGAAGACGAAGGTGAGAACCAAAGCGAAGTAATGAATGGAACAACAGAATCTGAAAAAATCGTAACTTTAATTTGAAATACATTGCTATGGATATTAGTTCGGAAAAAGCTGAGGTTTTGCAGCGCGTTGAGCAGGTGAATGATTTGGCTTTGATACGTGCTATTAAGAATTTATTGGATTTTGGATTAACACGACAAGCGGAAAATGAAGCCATGGAACAATCTATCCAGCGTGGCTTAAATGACTCCAAACTTGGACAGGTTCGCCCTCACAACGAAGTAATGACTGAGTTTAGAGAGAAGTATAAGTCGTGAGCTATCAATTAAATTGGACAGAAGAATCCATCAAGACCTTCAATCAAAACACTGAGTATCTGGCCAGTGATTGGGGTAAGCAAGCGGTGAATGATTTTTTGTACAGAGTGGACGAGGTGTTGGAGTTGGTCTCATTAAATCCTTCGTTATTCCCAGTGCACCATGCCGCCAGCAAAGTTCATCGATGCATAGTGAATAAGAGAATAATTTTGTATTTCAAAATAGTGGACGATAGACGAGTTGATTTATTGACTTTTTGGAATACGTATCGTGACCCAAATCAACTTTTGAAGTAATGGAAGAAAAACCACCACTTTTCAGCTCTTGGAATACTTGGTACTATCTCGTACTCGGATTCATGCTATTGCAAGTTTTACTTTTTTCAATTCTCACCAGTAATTTCAATTAGGCTACAAAATCTGAAATCTCACATCTTAAATCTGAAATCTTTTTGAATTACCTCGATTGGTTCATATTGTTTGGTACCATACTCGCCATAGTTCTTTACGGAACTTGGAAAACGCGCGGTGCTCAGAACATCGATGGCTATCTGAAAGGAGACAATACCATGAAGTGGTGGATGATTGGGGTTTCCATCATGGCCACACAGGCAAGTGCCATCACCTTTCTTTCTACGCCCGGCCAGGCTATCGAAGATGGCATGCGCTTCATTCAATTCTATTTTGGGTTGCCACTTGCAATGGTCATCATATCCGTAACGATGGTGCCCATTTACTATCGATTGAAAGTCTACACAGCCTACGAATATTTGGAAACGCGTTTTGATTTAAAAACACGAACGCTCGCGGCTATTTTGTTTTTGATTTTGCGCGGGTTATCCGCAGGCATCACTTTGTTTGCACCCGCTTTGGTTCTATCAACTATTTTGGGCTGGAACATTTTTATTACCACTTTTTTGATTGGAATTTTGGTGATTGTCTACACGGTATCAGGTGGGACAAAAGCGGTGAGTTTGACACAACGCCAACAGATGACCGTCATCATGGGCGGAATGTTGCTGGCAGGAGTGATCGCGTATCGGTTATTACCCGATCATGTTTCGTTTGGGAATACGATTCAATTGGCGGGAGAGTTGGGCAAGCTGAACATTGTGACCACAAATTTTAGTTGGAACGACCGCTTCAATATCTGGTCTGGCTTGATTGCTTCCACTTTTTTGTTTTTGTCATATTTCGGCACCGACCAATCGCAAGTAGGGCGCTACCTGGGTGGGAAGTCGATCCGCGAAAGCCGAATGGGTTTAATTTTTAATGGCTTGCTTAAGATCCCGATGCAGTTCATTATTCTTTTTATTGGTGTGTTAGTATTTGTGTTCTACTTGTTTGTGCGGCCACCCGTTTTTCACAATGCCACGCTCAAAAACCAGGCGATGCAAACCGCTCAAGCAGATTCAATTCGGTTGCTGGAACAGCAGTATGCGCACGTATATGCAAAGAAACGCGAAGCCGTAGATGGGTTGCTAAAGGGAATTCAAGTCGATGATGAAGCGTTAAAGACAAAGTCAAAAGCGAACTATCAGGCGCTGCAAGACAAAGAAATAGCCATTCGCAAAGAAGTGAAGGCAACCATTGCGGAGGCAGTGCCGCTAGCCAAAACACAAGACAGAGATTACATCTTTCTCAATTTTGTATTGAACTACTTGCCCCACGGCTTGATAGGTTTATTGTTGGCGGTGATGTTTTCTGCTGCGATGTCCAGCATGGCTTCTGAATTGAATGCATTGGCATCAACCACCACTGTTGATATTTACAAACGATCAGTAAAGTCTGATGGGAGCGAAAGCCATTATTTAAAAGCATCGCGTTTCTTTACCATTTTGTGGGCTGTGATTGCGATGGTGTTTGCCGCCCTTGCCAACTTTGCCGAAAATTTAATTCAGTATGTGAATATTGTTGGTTCACTTTTTTATGGAACGATACTCGGCATTTTTCTGGTGGCCTTTTACCTGAAGAAAGTAGGGAGCAATGCGGTGTTCATTGCAGCATTGATAGGAGAAAGCGTAGTGCTTGCTTGCTACTTTTTGTTTTATGAGCAGATTGCGTTTTTGTATTACAATATCATTGGATGTGTGGTGGTAGTATTTTTTGCTATCATTCTAGAAAAGCTTGCTAAGATAAAATTGTAAACTTATTTGTTAGTTGCGTTGACAGATACCAGCTTCTCTGTCATCATGTCAAGT
Source organism: Bacteroidota bacterium (assembly GCA_018267275.1). Taxonomy (GTDB): domain Bacteria; phylum Bacteroidota; class Bacteroidia; order Cytophagales; family Cyclobacteriaceae; genus ELB16-189. The sequence continues at coordinate 164,594 of JAFDYV010000008.1, forward strand.
ACAAAGACATCATCAAACTCAGAATTAATTTTGATATCTGGTTCAACCTGATAAAAAAGGCTCTTCATACCTAGCCCAGTTACTATTACAAGAAATATTTTATTTGCTTTTGAACGATATAGTGTTATTGTTTTTGATTTCCTTGAAACAATGTCCTGCAGAGATTCAGACGGCATCACTTCGGTCATTTTAAATCGCAACGGGGACCAAACACTTTGCATTTCAATCGGCAAAACAAATGCAGTTACAGATTTGAATAAGTTGTCAGAGCATTCAATGATGATGCTTTTAGATTTCTCTAGTTCTTGAAAGTGATGTTGAATTAAATCCAGAAGAAAAACCGATGCCTGCTTGACTTCTTTAAAGTTGACTTTTGGATATGGATTAAATTCTACTGTTACGGCTAACTTTGTTTTGTATTTCTGCTCAAAAAGATTTTTGGATTCATTTATGACTTTATCTTGAAAGGAGTAAAGTTCTGCCGGATTTTTATCAGAACTAAATTCAGAAGAGTTCAAAAGCTCAGTAAACTCGATTCCAATCTTTCCAACCGTGGTTTCGATGATAAAATCTGGAGATTCGCATTTCTCTTTACTGCCATGAAAGCCTCTGATTTGGCAAAAAAGATTCATCGCATTCCATTCGTCTATTGTGCTCATGAATAGTCTTTTTCAATATTGATTCTATGTTCGTAATAAAAAAGGCAGGGAAATAAACCCTGCCTTTTCGAGATGCAATGAATTGACGATTACTTCAATCCTTTCTGCAATTCCTCATTCATCATTTGGTAATCGCGGTTGTTAGCTTTTTTCGCTTCTTCCCAAGATGCTTTTGATGTAGCCATTGCGCCAGCTTTGTCGCCTAACTTAGCTTGGATGCGCGCCTTTTGGTACATAATCCAAAACGCAGAGGGGTTGGCTTCAACTGCCTTATTGATCCATTCGCTGGCTTGCTTCAAATCTTTTCCGTTTTCTAAATAGTATACTGCTGCTTGGAAGTAGTTGTTAGGGTTTACTTTGGTGCTCGCCTCTATTGACTTCATCACTTTAGCATCATAGTCAACACCAACTGTAAATTTCACTGAAGTATTTTCCCAAGCCATTTGAATTTTGGCTGATTTGCTATCGGCAGCAATGTCACCAATTTCAAACGTAAGCGTTTCTACGCGCTCGGTCAACTTCTCACTTTTTACTTTAAAGTTGGCTGCTTCTTGCGTTTTGTCGTATCCGCCAGTGTTGCCACCAAGCTTAATGTCTTTGTACAAAGATACAGTCCATTCGGTTGCGCCAGGCCATGAGAAAATCAAATACTCACCCTTGGGCACTGCGATGCCTTCAACCGTTACGTTGTCGCTAAAAGTAATTTTAGTTCCGTTATTGGCACCCGTTCTCCAAATGGTGCCAAATGGCACCACTACGTTAGCATCTGTGCCAAAAATCTTTCTGCCTTTTGCGCTGGGGCGGGAGTAATCAATTTTGATGTCGGTCAATCCCACATTAGTGGAAACTGAAGCTGCGGGGCTAGGTTGGGGTGTTTGCACTTGTGCCTGCGCGGCAACGGCAACCACCAGCAAAGCAATCGCTAAAATGTTTTTCATATGAATTTGTCTGGTTAATTTGAGGCGCAAATTTAGAAGAATTCGTTTATCAAAAGTGAAACTGGCGCAATCGTTTTACCAACGGCAAAATGTGGTTCTGATAGCCAAGGAGTTAATTGGTAAAGTGTTGGTAACCAGCGTTAACGGATTGTTAACAAGCGGAGTGATTGTGGAAACTGAAGCGTATTCGTATAAAGAAAGAGGTTGCCATGCGTACCGCGGCATCACCGAACGGAACAAAGTTATGTTTGAACCAGGCGGGGTAGCCTATGTATATCTATGCTACGGCATTCACCAAATGATGAATGTTGTCACGAACAAAGAAGAAAAGGCTGAAGCCGTTTTGATTCGGGCTCTCGAACCGCTTGAAGGCTTAGATGTGATGCTGCGTAGAATGGCAGTGAAGACTGAAAAGAGAATTACGAGTGGCCCGGGCAAGCTAACGAAAGCGTTGGGCATTGATCGAAATCAGAATGGACAATCGTTGGGCGGCAGTGAAATTTGGATTGAAAATCGCAATATCAAAGTAGCCAAAAGCAGAATAATGTCTTCGCCACGCATTGGCATTGATTATGCAGGTGAAGATGCTAAACTCCCATGGCGGTTTACGCTAATTGGCAGCGAGTGGGTGAGTAAATAAATGAGGAACGCAACTGTAATGAAAAAACTTCTTTTTGTTTTCTTCTTATTGAAATTGAGCATTACTTGGTCGCAGGCGCCTTCTTTGCTCAATATTAATTCGCCATATGATGAACAAAACCCCGTTATCAGTCTTGACGGTAAGGTTCTTTATTTCACCATTGCAGGGCATCCAAAAAACATTGGGGGTATAAAAGACCCTGGTGACATCTGGGTCTCAATATATTTGAACGGACAGTGGCAAAATCCCATACATGGCGGATCAGTCATCAACAATGCCAATTACAATTCGGTGTTGGGATTTAGCGAAGTGGGTGATTTGTATTTGTGGGGGCACTACAGTAATAACAACCCAATCACCACACAAGGTATTGCGGTTTCCACCAAAAATGGCAACGACTGGACAGCGCCCGAGAATATCTCTATTCCGTATTTTTTGAATAAGTCCAGCTACGGAAATGGAAGTATCAACTCCGCAGCAAACACGTTAATTTTTGCAGCTGAAGGATATGGCACGGTGGGGGGGGAAGATATTTACGTATCGTTTAAAAACAACGGGCGGTGGTCAGAACCATTGAACTTGGGAAAGAATATCAATACGCCTTTTCAAGAAGTGACGCCCTGGCTAAGTGAAGATGGGCACTTGTTGTATTTTGCCAGCAACGGGTGGAAAGGTGCAGGCAGCTTTGATATTTTTGTTGCGAAGCGATTGGATGACAGTTGGGAGCGGTGGTCAACGCCCGAGTGGCTGGGCGACAAAGTAAACTCTGAATCGCGCGAATTGCACTTTCGTATGTTTCCGAAGTTCGGCTATTCTTTGTTTACCTCTACGCACGATAGCAATCGATATGGGGTAATAAAAGTGCTAAATGACACCATCTTTAAGCCCGAACCAAAAATTGATACGCTGCTGAAAATCAAGGAGCAAGACTATCAAGTAAAGGCGACCAACGCAATTGTTTTGTTCGGAAAGGTAACCAACGCTAAAAACAACGCGGCCATATCTGCAGTACTTAAGTTTCGTTCAGATTCTTCATTTGTAATAACGGCCAAATCAAACGGGCAATACAGTGTCATCATACCTTCCACGAAAGTTTACGCAATCGAAGTGGAGCACAAAGGTTATGTAAACGTGGTAGAGCGACTGGATTTGAAAACGATGCAACTCAACTCCTTGGAATTGAACTTCACACTGCAGCCAATAGAAGTTGGTACTGTTGTAAATTTAAAGAGCGTTCTGTTTAATATGGGAACCACCACCTTGTTAGAAGAGTCCTATGCAGAGCTTGATGCAGTGGTAGATTTTTTGAAATCTAACCCCAAAGTGGAAATCGAATTGGAAGGCCACACCGACAATAGGGGTGATGCGAAGAAGAACTTAGTCTTGTCTCAACAGCGTGTTGAAAAAATCAAATCATATTTGGTGAGCAAAGGCATTGCGGGTAGGCGAGTAAAAGGAAAAGGTTTTGGAGGTACTCGCCCTATTGCCACCAACGACACAGAAGAAGCCCGTAAAATGAACAGGAGGGTGGAGTTTTTGATTACAAAGAATTGATATGGTTCCAACATCGAACCTCTAACCTCTAACCTCTTAAATCTTACATCTTAAATCTTAAATCTCTCGCTATCTTTGCATCATGGCCAAGGTAATTGCTTTCCCGATTGCAAATAATGCCGAGAAATTCGGTTTTAAGCCGGTTCGCAAGAAAAGACCCGCCAAAAACGACCGCCCTGGCCAATTGAATTTATTTGAGGGCGCAAAAGTGGTGAGCATCCATCAGCTTTCTGTGTTTGAAGAAGCTTTGATGTTGGATGAACACCACGACAAGCGTGCAAAAGAACTGTATTTAAAATCCGTAGATCAGGCGGATTCGATTGCGGATGCATATTGCAACTTGGGAATCCTGGAATCAGAAGAGAAGAACTACAGTAAGGCCATCGACTACTTTACCCTTTCGCTGAAGGAGGAGCCACGTCATTACGAATCGCATTACAACTTGGCAAACGTGTATGCAGAAGTTGGTAACGTGTCGTTGGCGAAAATTCACTACCAAACCTCAATCGAAATAGAGCCAACATTTCCGAATAGCCATTTTAACTTAGGGCTTACGTTGGCCATCAACAAAGAATATCCGCAGGCAATTCAAGCACTGGAAGCTTTTCAGAAACTCGTGACGCCCGCAGAGCGCCTACATGCACAAGAGCTGATCGATAGTTTGCAGCGGACGCTTTAAACGCTGTCAAACACAACGCTGAAAATAGTCTTTACTCCGGGCACCGACTCTACTTCCACATTTCCTCCCATTAATTCAGAATACTTTTTAACTATTGAGAGTCCTAATCCAGTTGAAGGCTCACCGGCAGTGGGCTTAGCACTCAACTTGGTAAACTTCTTGAAGACCAATTGATGATCTTGCTCTGTCAACCCAGGCCCTTGGTCTTGCACCGAGAGGCGCACTTTATTTTCGGTGAAGGCTGATGAAACCACCACTTTTTTGTTGGGTGGCGAGAATTTGATGGCATTTGAAATGAGATTTTCCATCACTTGTGTAAGGAAAAGGGGGTCTGCATTTACATTAGGCCGGTCGGGCGATAACTCACACCGGAGGGTGATTTGTTTCTGGCTGGCTGCCTGCTCGAAGTTTTTAGTCAGTTGATGCAACAGCGTATTAACACTCACCTTTTCCAAAAAGACGTTCACGCGGTTGTTTTCCAAACTGTCGATATCGAGAATATGGGTAATCATTTTCCCCAACCGGTTAGAAGAATCTGATATTTTTTGCACCACTTCTTGCTGCATCTCATTCAGGTTTGACTTGTCTAACTGCAGCAATTGAACCAAGCCCTGTACTTGGTTGACAGGTGTTCTTAAGTCGTGGGCCAAAATACGGATGAGGTTATTTTTTTCCTCGTTGAGGGCGAGCAGACTGGCATTTCGTTTTTGCAATTGTAAGTTATTGGCTTCAATGAAGTTGCCTTGCTGTTTTATTTGTTCTTTTTGCCGAATAGTGTTGCGATACAAAACAGCAATTGTACCGAGCAGAACCAAACTTACACCTGCAAACCCTAACAACCATTTCCGAACGGTCGATTCTGTTTCGAGCCGTAATTGCTTTTCAAGCAAGTCTTTGTTTTGAATGTCTTTTTCTTGGCTTAAAATAGATGCCTGTGAAGATGCCTCGGTTGACAGGGTGTCTACTAATGCCAGCACACTCCGGTCAATGTATTTTGAGAGAATCGCATCCAAGCGCTTTTGGTAGTAGTCGCTTCCAAAATACTCGTCAATGGGCTCTTTCCAGGTTCCATCTTTCGGATAGATGATTCCATAACCTTCGCGTTTGGTAGGTAAAAGATTTTGTCTGTTCACGTTAAGCGTGGGGTTCTCTTTGAATTTCATCAGGTACACCGGCAATTCGATAAAACCAAAAGTGTGGTTTCGTTTAGAAATTTCCTCTTGAATGTTTTTGCTGCTATGGATGTATTCAATGGCAAAGGGTATCTGCTGGGTTTCTCGTAGATTAAGCAAGTCGGTTTCATAGGTTGTTGCCTTGATGGTGATGGCCGTTGCTCCTGTTAATAGCTTGCGAAGTTCGTCTACCGATTTGGCGACAGCGATGTCTCTAGACGTGATGAGCGAGTTGTAGTCTCGCATATACGCAGGCGAGTATGAGACTTGTGTTTTTCTGTCGAGGGTAATAGAAAAATCAGACGCACCAAATGTACCCTCTTTTTTCTCTTGCCAAATTTTCATGTAAGTATCCTGAAAACCGTTGGTGCGCACCCAATTCAAAGTGAGGCGAACGCCATGTTTTTCTTGCAAGTATGCCGCAAATCCGTTCAGCAATTCAAACTCAATGCCTTCCATCTGGGCGCCTTTGTTCGAAAAAATAAATGGTTTTGAATCGTACCAATAAATGGTAATGGTCCCCTGGCGCGCATTTTTCACTTCTTGCCAGGTTTGTGTTTGGCCATAGTTGGCAGCCAGGCAAAACAACAAAACAAAACGAAATCTCAAATCCATGTCAGATTAAAGTAAATGCATCGCGGGCGACTTCACAAGCGCCCAAGTGATTTTATTAAAGTGAGGCAAGTGTGATAAAGAACAAAACAGACCGATATGCTTCTAATGAAACCTTCAAGAAAAGTATCATCACGATAGATTTGGTGACCAAACGCCAGCCTTTCTCGCCATAAAACTGATAACCAGAGCGCAACACAAAATACAAATTGGTGGAGATGAATATTGCGGTTAATATGTTTTCATCCAGAAACTTTCCTAACCCGGAAAATGAGGCAACAATTGAAAGTACAATGGCATTAACGAAAAGATTAAAACATGCCAACTCTACGGCATAGCCAACATGGTCAGTAAAATATCTGTTCTTTTTGAGATACAACAGGTTAAGCGGAAGCGAGCTGATCACAACAAACACCATCACCAATAGCTTGGCCAGCGAAGTAGTTTTAAGGTTGTAGACCAAACTGAAAGATGAAAAATCCATCCCGAGGGCAAGTATCTTATGAGTTACGATAGATTTGTAGAGCCCACCCCAGGGTGAATAAAGCTGGGTGCTGAGCGATGCATTGAACAACTGAATCACCGGAAAAAAGAAGTAAATGAGGTTCAACACAAAAAAAAGTGAGATGGGCTTGAGGTAGTTTACACGCCTGCCGTTTGCAAACTCATATGATACAAAGCCAGGTTTCTTCAACACCAGCCACAGTGTTTGTATCATCTTGCTGTCGGCAAAGGTGATGGCAATGAGCATGTTGCTCAAAAATGTTTTGAAAGAACGATCGGCTGCCCGCAATACCTTTTCGCCACATTGGTTGCAATAGTTGCCAATGAAATGGTTACCGCAGCTTTTGCAGGTATGGGTTTCAGAAGCATGGTCGACCATGCCCAAAAATAATCACAGTTAGGGTCAATTCTGAGCGACTGCGAAGAATCCTCAGAAAGTTTGAGCCAATTAATCATCAACCTTTTGAAAGCTCCCTCAGCACCTTTGCCCCGCGATTTCTGAAGGCGGCAGTGGCGTAGGGGAGTTGCGTTTCAATCACTGGAATTATTTCGTTGGCGATCGATGGATGTTGCTTGGCCAGATTCGCCAATACCGTCATGGCAAAAACGCGCACAGCAATGGGCTCCTTCGGGTTTGTCAGAAAACCGAAACATAAGTCGATAGTTTTGGCGTGGTATTTTTTGGGTATTGCAATGAATTGCAGCAAACGAACTACATTTCTCTTCACCGCATCATGCACACCCGGTTTTTTGGTGAAGGTTAAGAGTTTGCCAAGGTGTGGTTGCACCAACTTAGGATGTAAGGCCGCGCAATAACTGAGTGGCCAGGCGGCCCGCTGGGTTACGCGGTAAGGACTATTCTGAATTACCTGAATTAAATCTGCAAAACGTTTTGGATTGCTACCGATATAGGTGATAATCCTGTCGCGCTGTGCTTTGGAATGTTCGCGCAAGAGCATTTCTATCAGTCTCATTTTCAGTAGAATTAACTTTAATTAAACTAATATAACATATTGATAATTAGGATAAATAAATATTTGATTTTAAGTTTATATTCTTAACCTAAAACCCGATGAGTGCTATGCTATTTTTTATCATCGCTTCGATTACATTTTTTCAGCTTGGGCTCTGTCTGTTTTGTTTCTACAAGAAACAGCATGCGGTTGCCGGCTAATACGAGATTGAATTCCCGATAGGTTCAATACCTTTGCGCCCTAATTTTTTATTGGCGTGAACTACCTATCTGCTGAGAACCTTTCCAAATCCTTTAACGATCGTTGGCTTTTCAAAGACATTACCTTTGGCATTGGCCAAGGCGAAAAAGTGGCCTTGGTAGGCGAAAACGGAACGGGCAAATCTACCCTCCTCAAAATCCTAACCGGGCAAATAGCTTCAGATAGTGGGGTCATCAGCACGCGCGAAGGCATCAAACTCGGGTACCTTACCCAACAACCGTATGTTGATGACGCGCTGTCTGTCAAAGAAATTTTGTTTGATGAGAAGAACAAAATCGCCCAAGCGGTGCGCGAATATGAAGACTGTCTTCACCACCCCGAAGTGAGTGCTGACCGTATGCAGCATGCGCTCGAAAAAATGGAGGAGCTCAACGCCTGGGATTACGATGCCAAAGTGCAGGAGATTACCGGCAGGTTGGGCATAACCGACCTCGACCAGAAGTTTGGACAGCTTTCGGGTGGGCAGCGCAAGCGCATCTTTTTGGCGCAGATGCTGTTGACGGAGCCAGATCTCATCATCATGGATGAACCAACCAACCATTTGGACCTTGAGGCCATCGAATGGTTGGAGTCTTATTTGGGAGGCCAGAACATGACCGTACTGATGGTGACCCACGATCGCTACTTCTTAGATAACGTCTCAAAGTCGATTTTCGAACTTGACCGAGGTAAACTTTATAGGTACAATGGCAACTACGCATACTTTTTGGAAAAGAAGCAAGAGCGCGAAGAGATGCTGAAGACCGAAGTGACCAAGGCAAAGAACCTATTGAAAAAAGAGTTGGAATGGATGCGCAAGCAACCGAAAGCTCGCGGCACCAAGGCCAAATACCGTATTGAAGCCTTTTACGAATTGCAGGAAAAAGCCACCCAAAACTTGAAGAAAGACAAGCTCGAACTGGACATCAAAGAGGCACGCCAAGGAGGTAAAATTTTGGAATTGCATCAGGTATCCAAAAGCTATGGCGAACGCAAGATGGTGGACCGGTTTTCGTACGTCTTTAAGAAGAAAGACCGTATTGGGATTGTGGGCAAGAATGGCATCGGAAAGTCAACCTTTTTGGATTTGCTGACCGGCAAAATTCAACCCACCTCGGGTGAAATCATACCAGGTGTGACCACCAAGATTGGCTACTTCACACAAGAAGTGCAGACGCTTAACCTCACCAATCGGGTGATAGAAGAGGTAAAAAATATTGCCGAGTTTATCACCTTGTCGGATGGCTCGCAGATTTCGGCCTCTAAGTTTTTGGATAACTTCCTGTTTCCGCCCGAGAAGCAATACAACATTGTGGAGAAGCTTAGTGGCGGTGAGAAGAAAAGATTGCAGTTGTTGAAGGTATTGGTGACCAACCCCAACTTCTTGATTTTGGATGAACCGACCAATGATTTCGACATTGACACCCTAAATGTTTTGGAAGACTTCTTGGACAAATTTACCGGTTGTCTGTTGCTCGTTTCACACGATCGCTATTTCATGGATCACCTGGTGGATCAGCTTTTTGTGTTTGAGGGCGATGGCGTGATTAAACCATTTAACGGGAACTATTCAGATTACCGTGAGTATTTGGATGAAAAAGAAGCGTTGAGCAATGCTGCGCAAAAGACTGAAAGCCAACCTGCAAAGCCTGAAGCAAAAACCAAAAAAGGCCTCTCGTACAACGAAAAAATTGAATTGGATAAGCTGCCCAATGAAATTGAAAAATTAGAGGCTGCGAAGGCCGAGTTAACAACACAGCTCAATGCGGGCAGTACCGACCATACCGAGCTCACTAAACTTGCTTTGCAGATTCAGGAACTGAGCAATTCCATTGAAGCCAAAACCGCCAGGTGGGTGGAGTTGAGTGAAATGGCTGGATAGCGCTTACTTGTTGCTGGATTCTGGTTGCTAGTTTCTTACATCCAGAATCTAAGTGAAACTACGCTACTTTTAACAGTTTAAACGGCAACAACAAAATCGAGCTGATCAGTTTGAAAATCAGTTCTAGGGTGAACCCAACAATTCGAAAGGGGAGAAGCAACAACCAAATAATAGGGAGGATGAAAATGAGGGCGAGTGCCACCGGCCAGCACATCATCAGCAAGATGAACCAAAGTAAAATTGCAATCAGTGTCTTCATAGGTTGATTAATTTTATTATTATCATTCAAACTCCTTACCAATTTGCAAAACGCTTTTTTTATGTGACCTATTTGTCTTTCAGGTCAAGTGCTGTACGAACGTGTACAAAACAGTGAACGGTTTTGACTTCTTTCGCTCGCTACCCAATCCTGAGCGGTAGTTGTCGATCAAGTAGGTAAAGTACACTCGAATCAATTCTGCTCGCTAAATAGAACGGCAAAAAGAGCGAAGGATCTCTCGACAGCCAGGCTTTTGATTTCTGGGATTCTTCGCTGGGGAATCTGTTTCATTTTTTTTATGAAGGCGATGGTGGAATGAGTACTTCTTGAATGTTTTGTGCGGGCTAAACGCTCAGAATTGAATCTCGTATTTTTTGTTTATCGCACCCTAATCACCGTTAGGTAAGCGCCAAAAAAATATTCGTTAAACCCAGATATTAAGGCTACCTTTACACCAGTTTAACAAGTAAACTTTGAATCAAGCGCAAGCCATAGTTCTGTATCAACCAATGTTGCAAAACATTGCTTACAACTTATTGCGTTGCAAGGCCGATGCAGAAGACATTGTACAAGACACATTTGTAAAATGGCTGAGCATCGACCAAACCAAAATTCAAAATACCAAAGCTTATCTCATCAAGTCGGTCACCAACAATTGCCTAACCCACCTTAATTCACTCAAGAAAAAGAAAGAAGAGTATTGGGATTCCATCTCATTGGCCGAGTTGATGGTGAAGTTCAAGGAATCTGATATTGCTCATATTGATTTCGAAAAAGAGTTGGCCGCAGCCTTTAAGGTGATACAAAGCAAGTTAGAACCATTGGAGCGTGCCACCTATTTGCTCAAAGAGGTCTTCAACATGGAGTATGACGCCATCCAAAAAGTGTTGGACAAGAAGGCCGACCATTGCCGCCAGTTGTTTTGCCGTGCCAAGAAAAAACTGGCCGATACATCGTTCACTCCAAGCCTGCCCGAGACGTCTCAATTGTTTGAAAGCTTCAAAAAAGCCTGCACGCTAGATAATGCCAATGAGTTTATCCACCACTTAAAGCAGGACATTGCCGGGGCATTTGGCGGCAAAAAGTAATTTTTCTTCTCATTTCTGTCACAAAATCGCAAGTGCCTGGTCTTACAGGTAATCAGCCAAATTGGGCTGAAAAACGATTTTTTACCTTTAAACTTAACCGTATAATGAAGGAAGTTCTGATTTTCTTTGTGGCGCACTGGTACCTGTCGCTCTTTTTTCAAACATTTTTCTTGCACCGTTATGCCGCACACAAGGCATTTACGATGAACAAGACTACTGAGAAGATTTTCTTTGTGCTGACCTGGATATTTCAAGGTTCAAACTACTTGAGTCCGTTTGGCTATGGCGTTATGCACCGCATGCACCATGCTTTTGCTGATACAGAAAACGACCCACATTCACCTAAATATGATGAAACGATTTGGAACATGATGTGGAAAACCAAAACGATTTATTCTGCCATTGCAAGTGGTAAAGAAGTACCTGAAGCCCGATTTACTGAGGGTGTACCTCGCTGGGATTCTTTCGACAAATTTGCCCGCAGCTGGCCCTCTAGGTTGTTTTGGGGAACACTGTACTTTGCATTCTACTGGCAGTTTGCCACTGTTTGGTGGTTGTGGCTGTTGTTGCCGATTCAATGGATGTTTAGCCCGATACATGGGGCAATCATCAACTGGTTTGCGCACAAGTACGGCTATCGCAATTTTGAAGTAGGCGATACCTCTAGAAATTTCTTGCCTGTGGATGTGTTGATGATGGGCGAAAGCTACCACAACAATCACCACAAGTATGGCTCACGTGCCAACTTTGGCGGTGTGCGCTGGCATGAATTGGATCCTACTTACTTGATGATTCGTGTTTTGGATAAACTTAAAGTGATACGCCTTGCCGAACAGAAGCAAGTGAGCTTTGAGCGTGTGAGGAAAGCGGCTTAGGCAATTATTAAAATCTGAATAGAAAAAATCCCGCGATGAGCGGGATTTTTTTGTTTGGAAAAAAAATGCAAAAGCCTAACTGGTTTTTCTTTCCAATTTTTCGATTGCCTTTATGATTGTTTGCCGATTTTTGGCTTCTTTGATAAAGTTCGGCAGTCGTTCAACCATTGTGGTGTGAGTCGTTGTTTGCCTTTCTCGAAGTTTTGAACTCACGTAAGATTTTATCTCGTTCAGATGGTCTCGGTTATATGCCCAAAACAAATCCCCCCTAATGTCAGATTGAAACCAAAGTGGTAGGCCAAAAACTGGATCGGTCGCTTTCCCAATAGTTTTATAACCTATTTTATATTGCTCGTTTTTCGGTTTATAAGTTCTCGTTATCCCACAATGTGGACAGGGAATCGTTATCTGTTCAGTTTTTTCTTTCTGATTTGGAATCACAGCGTCAAATTCTTTTCCGCAATTATCGCAATTCCGTTTTACGATTAACTTATATCTAATTAAATCATCTGCTTTTTCTGTATGACTACAATTATTGCAGATTAACATTCCGTTATTTTTGAAATAAGGGTTTTCGACTGTTATCAACGCTTCACCATTGCACTTTGGGCATTCCACAACGAACCTATTCATGTATGACTGTAGAACAGTAGAGGGACCCGAGTATCTTAAATTTTCTTTACTCACTTGACTTACCTCCCAAACGGATTCAATGCGCCCAATGCTCTCTTGCCTCCGCCCATCTTGTTCATGGTCTTCATCATCTTCTTCATGTCTTCAAATTGTTTTAGCAATTGGTTCACTTGCTGAATGCTGGTACCACTGCCTTTGGCGATGCGTGTCTTGCGGCTGGCGTTTAGTTTTTCAGGATTTTCGCGCTCTTCCATCGTCATCGATCGGATGATTGCCTCTACAGGTTTAAAGGCATTGTCATCGATATCAACATCTTTCATGGCTTTGCCCATGCCGGGTATCATGCTGAGCATGTCCTTCATGTTGCCCATCTTTTTGATTTGCTGCAGCTGGTTCAAAAAGTCGTTGAAGTCAAATTGGTTCTTGCGCATTTTGGCGTTCAGCCTGCGCGCCTCGTCTTGGTCAAATGTTTGTTGCGCTTTCTCTACCAAGCTAACCACATCGCCCATGCCCAAAATCCTACCTGCCATACGGTCTGGATAGAAGCGGTCGATGGCTTCCATCTTTTCGCCTGAGCTAATGAACTTAATAGGTTTCTCTACAACTCTTCGAATAGAAAGAGCAGCACCACCGCGTGTGTCACCATCCATTTTGGTGAGCACCACACCATTGAAATTCAAACGCTCGTTGAAGGTCTTGGCCGTGTTCACAGCATCCTGACCCGTCATGGCGTCCACGACAAACAACGTTTCGGCTGGCTTGAGCGCTTCTTTTAAGTTTGCGATCTCGTTCATCATCGCCTCATCTACCGCCAAGCGGCCAGCTGTATCAACAATCACTATCCGATGATTATTTTTCTTCGCATGCTCAATTGCTGCTTTAGCAATTTTGATGGCATCTTTGTTGTCAGGCTCTGCGTAAACCTCTACACCTATCTGCTGCCCCAATACTTTTAGTTGGTCAATAGCTGCCGGGCGATAAATGTCGCAAGCGGTCAATAAAACCTGACGGCCTTGGCGCTTGAGATAGTTGGCAAGTTTTCCTGAAAAAGTTGTTTTACCTGACCCTTGCAAACCAGCAATAAGAATGATGGCCGGGTTGCCTTCAATTACGATATCTTCGCTGGCTCCACCCATCAACTGGGTCAACTCATCGTTGGTAACTTTGGTAAGCAACTGGCCTGGCGAAATTGCCGTGAGCACATTCATGCCCATGGCTTTGGTTTTGATTTCGTCCGTTACTTCTTTGGCAACCTTATAGTTAACGTCAGCATCAATGAGTGCTTTGCGTATTTCCTTGATAGTGCTGGCAACGTTGATTTCCGTAATCCGCCCTTGGCCTTTCAGGGTTTGAAATGCTTTTTCGAGCTTAAGACTTAAATTGTCGAACATGGATTTTGATTTTTGTAATTCTACCGTTTCAATCGGGTTGCAAATTTAATCCGAATTTCACAATGAAAGTTGGTAAAAAACCAACTTTTTGTATTTTTGCTAGGTGAATGTCATTAGTCGGAAAAAAATCATAGAGTTTTATTCGGTTCACTCAGATTCTAGAGAAGCATTGGAAACATGGTATCGAATTTGTCGAAGGGCAGAATGGTCAAATTTCACGCAAGTACGAGAGGTCTTTTCTTCAGCGGACTGGGTTGGCGATGACCGTATGATTTTTAACATCAAAGGCAATAAGTATCGAGTTGTGGCGAGGGTAAGCTTTAGGTACAAGTCAATGCAGATAAAATGGCTTGGCACGCACGCACAATACGATTCAATCGATCCTTTAAAAGTGGGATAAAAAAATTTAAAATATGAAGACTTGGACAGTAATTGAGAGCAAGAGAGAATATGAACAAGCCATGGAGCGCATTGATGAATTGATGGACTTGAACCCTTCATCAAAGTCCGAGGGTGGAAAAGAACTAAAATTACTTTTGCTATTGGTAGAGCGATACGAAGATGAGCACTTTCCGATTGGCCTTCCCGACCCAGTTGAAGCCATCAAAATACGGATGGAAGATATGGGGTTGACGAACATTGATTTGATAGATGCCATAGGAGATAAAGGTACGGTGTCTAAAGTCTTGAACCGAAAGATTTCGTTGTCACTTCGGATGATCAGAAACCTAAGCAGCTTACTGAAATTGCCTCCGGAAATTTTATTGCAGCAACCTGTTGATAAAGCGGCCTAGAAGCGAAATTGAATAAAACTAAATACTTCGTTTTTTTTGAAAGTATCTTTACCTGGCGGCAGTTCGAGAAATCCATTTACGGCTACCAAGTTGGCAAAATCTCCAGAACCCTCGCCCGTGCGCGGGTAAGCCATCAATTGCCCGTTCTCGTTTTGGGTTTTCACTTGTAAAAAGTAGGTGAGCGGAGGCTTAAACGAATAGTCTTCGGACAGTACTGCTTTTTGAATGGCGTGTTCAATTCCGAATGATTTCCATAACCACGGCAAGATATATCGATAAAAACATAGGTAAGTGGATACCGGATTGCCCGGCAGGCCGAAGACAAACGTGTTATCATTGGAACCAAACCAAAAAGGCTTGCCCGGCTTTTGTGCCACTTGATGAAAATGTTTTTTAATGCCAATGGCGGCCAGCACTTGCGGCACGTAGTCAAACTTTCCTTTTGAAACACCACCCGATAGGATTACAACCTGGTGCTTACTGATGATCTGGCGAAGACCAGCTTCAAGTTTAGTTTGATCATCTGGCAGGTGAAAAATTGATGCAGAACACCCAATTGTCACCAATGCGGCATGCAACGCATAACTATTTGATTTCCTGACTTGATGGGGCAGCGGAGTGTCCGCCACGTCTACCAACTCATTGCCTGTAGAAACGATGGCAACCGCTGGCCATTCAAACACGCGCACATGACTTTTGCCTACGGAAGCGAGGACCGCAATTTCTGCCGATGACAACTTGATTCCAGGGTTTAATATTATTTCATCCTTTTTTGCGTCTGTACCTTGGCGGTGAATATTTTGGCCTCGCTCAATTCTTGAATCAGAATTAATCGCGGCAATTGCATCGCCAATGCTGAGTTGTTCGTGGGGAATAATGGTGTCTGTTCCATGAGGTAACATGGCGCCCGTCATGATTTCGATGCAATGGGCTGGTGAGTTCAGGGTTTGCTGTGGGTCTCCTGCTGCCTGAGTGCTTTGTATTTGAAACCTGGAGTAATTTGACAAACTCGAATATTGAATGGCGATTCCATCCATGGTGGCCCGATTGAATGGGGGTAAATCCCGGTCGCACGGGATTGGCTGCGCCAGCACGCGGCCAACGGCCTTTGTAAATTCCACCTCAACTACCGAAGTCTTTAGTAAATTTGAGTGAATGGTTTGAGTAGCTTGTTCAACACTGATCATAGCGCAAAATGAAAAATAAATTTAGTCATATAGATTCATCTGGCAACCCGAAAATGGTAGATGTCTCTGAAAAACGTATAACACTTCGTACAGCCAAAGCTGTAGCAACCATTCACCTCGGGGCAAAGATTGTCGAGCAGATGAATGGAAACGAACTGATTACAAAAAAAGGCCCGGTTTTTCAAACGGCCATCATCGCTGGGGTAATGGCAGCGAAGAGAACTCACGAACTAATCCCTTTTTGTCACCCAATTGGGTTGGAAGACTGTCAGATCAAAATAGGCATAAAGAAACACAAAGCTATTATTGAGTGCACCACACGTGTAACCGGTAAAACCGGTGTGGAGATGGAAGCCCTGACGGGATGCACGGTGGCGGCATTGACCGTCTATGATATGTGCAAAGCGCTATCGCACGAGATGGTGATTGAAGAAGTGAAGCTCTTAGCGAAAACGGGTGGAAAAAAGGATTACCAACGTAAACGTTAGTCCCAATCTGCTGGCTTTATATTAGTTGAACCGGGAAACATAAACAGACAACTTTGACCCGCGGGGCCAGCTCGTCCAGTGCAGTCAACCGGTACTTCGGCTAGCAAATAAGCATTGTTGGTTTCTTTTTTAATAAACATCTTTTGCCGAGTTACTGCAGCCGCATAAAAGACTCCGACTACTTTGCCAGTGTTTTCTCGTTTGAAAATATTTGATTCAGTTTTTCCAAATGCGGGTTGAAACAGACTGACTGCACCATCTTTTTGGTCTTTGACTGTTTTCCAGTATTCAAACGCTTTTTTGCTTAAACTCATTTGAGTAACTGTGACACGATACTTATCTTGAAAAGTATAATAGTTAACGGGAACAAAACCAACCTGAAGTCCGATCACTTTGCTGCCGTTGTTTTCTCGCACGGTGGGTTTAGATTCAAATTGGTTGGCCCAACATTCGCAGCAAGTGCAGGGGCCGAGGGATGCCAATTGGCCATTGAGTATTTGCCAGCCGCTGCAAGGAAGCGGCCGAGTGGGGCAGGGATTGTTTGGAGGTGCATCTGGATGCAGTTTTGGAATCGTGGTAACAGCATAGACTCCATCAAAACGCCAGCGCGTATAAGTCTCTTCGGGGTTCGTTTCCGCGTTGACAAAAATTCGAAATCCATAGCTTTTACTCCCATTGTCCGCGACAAAAGTCTCAAATTGATGATACAAACTGTCGATCCGTCCTACAGGCAGCATCTGATCTGGCAACGATTCAAATTTTCTTCCGTCTGGCAATTGAATCTCTAACCAATAAGATCTACCAATCACTCCTCGAATTCCGGAAGCGCTTGTCTGATAGGTGCCAGGCAAGCGTGTTTCTATTAATTGTTCTGATTCGCCCGCATCACTCAACATCGTGATCTTCGAATTCGAGATAGTGAGTCCGCCTAGCGTTGCGCCAACTTGAATTGTTCGGGACAACTTGACTGTGTATGGGCCCGGGTCATTGGTAATGACACCATCTACCACAATATCAACTCGATTTTCTTGTTCGGAGGGGAATTCGGCCCGGTCGATACACGCGTAGAGAGTAAGGAAAAAAAATATGCATGAAATCGATATCTTCATCTTCGGTGATATGCAATTTAACAGCTTTTTGAAATAACCGAGGCATTCCTTCACCGCTGATCTGAATAACTAAGCCAAAAAAGTCACTCAAACCAATTGAACCTTACTTAATCCTTATGATGCTATAACAAACACCTCCGCTTACGAGGTCTCGATTACCAACCTGCCTGAATCCAAACAAGTAAAGATTCCAATTATACTTCTCTTCAATGGGTTTAAAGGACTGTGAATCAGTAAGTGATTTTCTATCGATTCCTCATAATTCGCTCTTGGCGCATACCTGTTTCAATGTCGTTGTCAAATCGCCAGCCTCATCGACTTGGTTTGCTGATACCTCATCGACCTTAAAATGATATGTGTATTTGAAGCAAAAAACTTAAAAGTCACTCTTGGAATTAAAAACCACAATTCAACAGATTTTTGTTGTTGCATTGATGGTACTTCGTTGCATTAAAATCGATGGCTATGAAATCATTCAAGACACAAATTTCGGGGTTGCACTTGAACATCATTGACCGCGATTTATTACTAGTCTTGGCTAGTGCGGCAGCCATCGCATTGGCATTCGGCACCTTGGTGGTAATGGCCGTAAGCAGACTCTAGGGGTGGGCCGAAACCCACTCTTCCCCGCCTTCAAAGATTTCTTTTTTCCAAATCGGAACAGTTTGTTTTAAAGTATCGATCATAAACTGACAGGCCTCAAATGATTCCTTCCGATGGGGGGTGGAGACGGCCAACACCACCGCCTCATCGCCCAGTTGCAAGGTGCCTACCCGGTGGCTGACCGCTACGGCCAGCACAGGCCATTTGACTTTGGCGAAATCGATAATCTTTTGAATTTCTTGAATCGCCATCGGCTCATAGCACTCATATTCGAGTCGCAGCACCTTCTTGTCGGCAGTTTTTGAACGCACTGTTCCGATAAACGTACAAATAGCTCCGCCCTCCAAATGAGCCACGGCACCTAGCACCTTTTCACGATCGATTTTATTTGATGTGATTTCAATCATAGCTAACCACCACTTACAGGCGGGATTAAAGCAATTTCATCTGTTTCCTTAAGCTGCTGACTGTCTTCCGCGTATTGCTGATTCACCGCAATCAATAAAGACCTTAAATCTGCTAGTGCGGGGTACGTAGCTACTAACGTTTTCCTCAAGTCGCAGACATTCGTGCCGTTGATCTTAATCACGACTTCTTTACCACCCATCATGTCGCGTGCGGCACCAAACGTTTTTATTTTCAACTCCATCCCCAAAGTTCAAAATATTTGGCTGTTCGTTTCTATCTTTAGCAAGATTTTGTTGAACCAAAGTTAGATGCAGCAGCAATTATTTGATAATCATGGCCGGCCTATCAACTACCTGAGATTGGCGGTTACCGATCGCTGCAACCTGCGTTGCTTTTATTGTATGCCCGAAGAAGGTATTCACTATCTTCCGAAAAAAGAGTTGCTCACTTTTGAGGAGATTGAACGCCTGGTTACATTGATGGCATCCATGGGCATCTCCAAAATCAGGCTGACGGGTGGCGAGCCGTTTGTGCGAACCGACTTGATGCAACTCATTCGGAAGATTAGGCAAATAAAGGGTATTCAAGACATTCACATTACCACCAATGGCGTGCTCACAGCACCTTTTATTCCGGAGCTAAAGGAATTGGGAATCGCTTCGGTGAACTTAAGCCTGGATACGTTGGATAGGGATCGTTTCAAACAAATCACTCGCAGAGATGAGTTTGATAAAACCTGGGAAGTACTTCAACTTTTGTTGACCGCCAAGATTCCTGTCAAGCTGAATGCCGTGGTGATGGATGGAAAGAACATTGATGACATTATTCCAATGGTGGAACTTGCCAAAGACCACCCAATTTCCGTCCGCTTCATTGAAGAAATGCCTTTCAATGGTGAGGGCAATCATTACGCAAAACTCTTCTGGACACACCACAAAATTGTAGAGCATATCCGGTTGGCGTTCCCTTCTTTACAAAAAGTGGATGACCCCAAAAGCTCAACCGCATATCACTATCAAATCCCGAATTTCAAAGGCAACATAGGCGTGATCGCGGCATTCTCGCGCACCTTTTGTGGCACCTGCAATCGCATACGTGTAACGGCCCAAGGGGTGTTGAAAACTTGTTTGTATGACGATGGCGTGTTGAACATCAAAAACCTGATGCGTGAAGGCCGAAGTGATGAGGAGTTGAAACAGCAACTAATGAAGGCATTTTCGAATCGACCAAAAGATGGGTTTGAGGCGGAACAAAAAAGGAGTAATAAGAAAGTCAATGAATCAATGTCAACGATTGGAGGATAAACTATGAAACAGATTGTTTTTTTGATCTTACTGGCAACTTCGCAGCTATTTTCCCAAAAGCTAATTAATTCAACCGATTCCTTCGTCATTCAGGGTGAGGTGGTCTCCGCGAAAACAGTAAAGTTGACCGAACTGAAAAACTGGAAATCGCATGATGTTGGTGATGTGGTAATCACTAATCATACGGGAGAAAAAAGGGGAGAGGCAAAGCAACTAAAAGGTGTATTGCTGCGCGATATCTTGCAATCTGTTGAGATCAAATCAGAGAGCCCTAAGCAATTGAGCGAATTTTACTTTGTATGTAACGCCAGCGATGGATACAAAGTCGTTTTTTCTTGGAACGAAATCTTTAACACCAAGGTGGGTGATTCCGTCTACATCATTACCTCAAAAGAGCGTAAGCCTGCTGCCGAACTTCCGGAATCGGTTTTATTGTTGTCTCCGAATGACTTTAAAACAGGACGAAGACATGTGAAGTCTTTGCAGTCGATTGAAGTGAAGCGTGCGTTGTAACTGAATGGCTGAATGGAGTTTTATGTGTTAGCATTTTGTTTTTTTGTCATTGCCCTTGTCTACGCGTCCGTTGGGTTTGGTGGGGGAAGCAGTTATTTGGCGTTATTGGCACAGCCATTTTTTCATTTGCTGCCTGACACCATTCGCCCCACTGCGCTACTATGCAATGTTGTTGTGGTAACGGGCGGCACGATCATATTCTACAAGCAAAACAAAATTGATTGGAAAAAAATCTGGCCCTTCTTGGCTGCGAGTGTGCCGCTGGCATTGGTAGGTGGCATGTGGAAACTCAATCAGCAATCTTTTTTTCTGTTACTTGCCGTTACCCTAATTATTGCATCGGTGTTACTTTGGATTCAACCCCAATCGATGAAAGGTGAAAACAAATGGCTACAACGGTTAGATTCTAAGATTGCTCTTGGGGGTGGCATTGGTTTTTTGTCCGGGTTAGTCAGCATTGGCGGAGGAATTTTTCTTTCGCCCATTTTGCACCTTACCAACTGGGCCGAAGCTCAACGAATATCTGCTTTGGCCAGCGTGTTTATTTTGGTGAACTCAATCAGCGGACTAATGGGTCAGTTTTTAGGCAAAGGCATAAGCATAGAGCCAAGTTTCATTTTGCCCTTGTTGGTAGCTGTTTTGATTGGTGGTCAAATAGGCTCACGCCTGGGTGCCATACGACTTAACCCGCTTTACATTAAGAGGATTACGGCTGTTTTGATTTTGGTTGCTGCGTTGAACATATTGAGAGATCATTTGTGAAAACGAGATAGGGGTAAGGATGGGACGTTAATAAGGTCAATGGTATACATACAATCGACCGCTCGAGATTGACAAAAAAAATACGGTTAATATGAAATTTGCGCTAGTAGTATCAGCTGCTTTTCTAACGATAGCAAGCTATGCCCAGACCCGTGTCTTCCCAGCCGTACAACGCTATGGCGGGATCTTTGAAATCCCGTATGCGGTGGAAAAACCCGACCCTAAAATGAAATACAACATAGTGGTAGAAGTAGAGCGCGAGAGCGAGAAACCTGACTCGCTCAGTTGGGCGTTGAACAATGTTGCTCGTTTGGTCAATTTGCACGTGATGGGTGGTGTGCCGAAAGAAAACTTAGATGTGGTAATCGTGTTGCACGGAGGTGCTACCTACATTACCATGAATAACGATCAGTATCAAAAAAAATATAAAAAAGACAATCCCAACCTTGAGCTCTTCCAGGAACTTTCAAAAGCGGGAGTAAAGATTTTTGTTTGCGGTCAATCACTAATTAATCGTAAAGTCGACCGTGCCAAAATGGTGCCCGAGGTGAAGATTGCAACTTCTATGTTGACCACGCTTACCACTTACCAATTGAAAGGGTACGCACTGCTGAAATTTAATTAAGAAGTATGATCATACACGACCACCCATTTTTCCTTTTTCTTTCGAAAGAGTAATGTAAAAGTACCGCTGGGGTTGTCTGACTTTCGTTGCAAAAAGTACTTACCCGTCACCAAACAAGCATCTGAACTCACAAATTGCATCTTGAGTATGTCAAAGCGTAACTTTCCCATGGCCTCTTGGGTAGGGTAGCTGCGCTTATAACGTGCCAAGGTGCTGTCCCACCCATACGTGATTTTTGAACCTACAAACATCATCGAGTCAGATTTCCAGTAGCCCTGCATAAACCCTTCGATGTCGAATGCATTCCAGTCGTTTACCTGCTGCGCCAGCACCGATCGGATGGCGTTGCTTTCCGCTAATTGATCAAATTTTTTCTGAGCATTTGCAGTTGTAAGAAAAAGGATAAATGCAATTGTAAAAGTAGATTTCATATGACTATCGTTTTGAGCTTTGAGTAACCTTGTTTCAACTTTACGACTTCGCGTCTTTGCGAGAAATTATATTCCAATAACCAATTCAAATTTGCACATTTGTGGTTTATTAAAAGTTATCATGCGCAAAATAAAGTTTTCAGACGCCCTCCCACACTTGATTGCAGTTGTTGCTTTTCTGCTGGTTACTGTGTTTTTCTTCAGTCCGGTTTTCTTCGAAAGCAAAGCCATTCAACAAGCAGATATCCAACAATTTCAAGGCGGTAGCAAAACGATCACGGACTACCGCAATCAAACAGGCGAAGAAGCGCTGTGGGCACCTTCTATGTTCAGCGGTATGCCTGCCTATTTAGTGAGCTTGCGTTGGAGTGATGGCCCCGTAGTGTGGACCAAGAAAGTGATGAGCCTTTTCTTGCCACACCCTGTTAACAATATTTTTCTCGCCTTCCTTTGTTATTATATCTTGCTATTGAGTTTCCGCGTTCGGCCGTACTTAGCAATTGCGGGTGCACTTGCTTTTGGCCTCTCGTCATACATGATCATCGGGCTTTCCGCAGGGCACAACGCGCGCATTGGCGCCATTGCGTTTGTCCCGTTGGTGCTGGCGGGCATCCACCTGACCTTCTCAAATAGGAAGTGGTTGGGATTTGGTTTAACTGCCATGGCCATGGCGCTGCACTTGCGTGAAAACCATTTGCAAATCACCTATTATATGGCTTTGATCGTGGCAGTGTACGGATTGGTGCAATTGATTTATGCGTGGAAGGAAAAAGAGGTGGCAGCATTTTTTAAGAACGTGGGTTTATTGATACCTGCGGGATTGATTGCTATTGGTACTTTTTTTGGGCAATTGTGGGCGATCAACGAATACACACGTTATTCCATTCGCGGTGCTTCAGAACTGGTTAAGCCAGGGGTTCCGAACATCGATTCAAAGGGGTTGAGCCGCGACTACGCTTTTCAATACAAATATGGAATTTGGGAGTCCCTCAGCTTAGTGGTTCCAGATTTTTATGGAGGCACCAGCACAAAAGCCTTTGTGCAAGACGAAAGCAGCGCGAGTTACAAAGCACTAGTGTCCAACTCGCGTAGCAACGAAGAAGCAAACCAGTTGGCAGGGTTTTCGGCTCATTATTGGGGACCGCAGGGTTCTACCATAGGAGCCTATTATGCCGGTGCGATAATTGTGTTTCTGTTTGTACTGGGATTTTTGCTCGTGGAGAATAAGTACTTGTGGTGGCTGCTTCCACTTGCAGTGCTAAGTTTGATGTTGAGTTGGGGTAGCGATTTTTCGGCATTCAACTATTTTATGTTTGATTACTTTCCCGGTTATAACAAGTTTCGCTCGCAAAGCTTCGCGCTCGTAATCATCTTGTTGGTGATGCCATTGATTGGTATGATGGGGCTTGAGAAATTCATCACCGAAGGAGCTACTGCGGAAAACAAAAAGAAATTGTTGATCGCTTTTGGCATTGTGGGTGGCTTTTGCTTGGCATTAATTCTGTTTGCCGGGTTTGGTAGTTATATGGGCGAAGGGGATGATCAGTTGCCGGTGTGGTTTAAAAAAGCTTTGATGGACGATCGAGCCTCGTTACTCCGCGCGGATGCTTTCCGTTCGTTGGCATTTATCGCTGGTATTTTTATCATGTTATACCTCAACGTGTTCAAGAAGATTTCACCCAACGGATTTTTTGCTTTATTGATTTTCATGACCATGATAGACGTGGCCGTGGTGGATCGTAGGTACTTTACAAAAGAGAATTTCCAGCGAAAACGTGATAACTCCACTTTTGTGGCGAATGCAGCTGACGAGACAATCTTGAAAGACAAGAGCCACTATCGCGTCTTCAATATACAAAGCACATTTACCGAAGCGCGCACTTCTTACTTCCACTATTCTTTGGGCGGCTATCATGGCGCAAAACTGCGCAGGTATCAAGACTTGTACGATTCATGCATTGTGCGCGAACGCCAGCAATTGTTCGTAGATGCACAGCAGGGGCAAATCAACTTTTCGAAATACGGTGTGCTGAACATGCTTAACACAAAATATGTCGTGTACGGGGAAGAAGCCAACAACGTAATTCCAAACACGAGTGCCAATGGCCCAGCGTGGTTTGTGAGCCAGGTAGCACTTGTAAACTCACCGAACGAAGAGATAAAGAAGTTACGCGAAATTGACACGCGGGCTACAGCTGTGGTCGATCAATCAAAAAACAAACTCGCCAATACTTCTTTGCTGTTCGATTCTCTTGCAACGGTTTTGTTAGCAGAATTCAAACCGAGCTATGTTAAATATCAGTCTCAATCAACGCAAAATGGTTTGGCTGTTTTCTCTGAAATTTATTATCCCAAAGGCTGGAAAGCATTCATTGATGGAAAAGAGTCACCGATTATACGCGCCAACTATGTTTTGAGAGCGTTAGAAGTACCCGCAGGCAACCATACCATCGAATTTAAGTTCGAACCAGAGCCCTATGTAATCGGGAACAAAGTAACGCTGGCCTCAAGCTGGGTTGTGCTTTTGGTAATGTTAAGTTGTGCCGGAATGACTATTAAGAAGTCGGAATGATTTTTTAGAATAGTTCCTTGAGTGCGAAATCGAGACCCTCAACCACGGTTGATTTTACGGTCCCATCCCCTGAAAGGAATAGAACCGGAACGTCCTCACCGTGTTGGGGAGTGTAGATTTCGATTGTTTCATTGGCGGGGTCAACGATCCAATATTCACGTACCCCAAATTCCAGGTATTTCTTCTTTTTTTGATTTCTATCCGTATAGCTGTTGGAAGGCGAAATAATTTCTACAACTAAGTCTACAGGGCCTTCAATCCCTCGTTCAGTTATCGAAGAAATATTGCTTGGTGACAAATAAACGAGGTCGGGTTGGAAGACGTTTCTCAAGTCGATATATAAGTCAATGGGGGAATAGAACAGCTCACCTTTTCCATTGGTAATTTTGTCGATTATTTTAAAGATTCTTCTCGACACCTTCTGGTGATTGGGTTTAGGTGCGGGGCTCATAATTAATTCTCCATCGATTAGTTGACAAGGTGTTTTAACTTCCCCCAAAAGTAGGTAGTCATCAACTGTCCAGTTCTTGGTTCGATCGATTGTAAGGGTGCTCATCTTAATTCAAAGATAGCAAATTATTCATCCTTCAACACCTCCACGGGATTGAGCGTGGCCGCCTTGATGGAGTGATAACTGGTGATCGCTAAAGCAATCAATAGAGTTCCCATTCCTGCAAAGACGTAAATGTAAGGCGATGGTGAAATGTGATAGGTAAAACCCTGCAACCACTTCGTCATTAGCCAGTAGGAGAGTGGCGCGCCAATGATAAAGGCGATAATGATAAGTTTCGTGAAGCCTGTGGATATCAGAATCAAAATGTCTTTTGCAGAAGCGCCCGAGACCTTTCGAATACCAATTTCTTTGGTACGCTGTTCTAGCGTATAAACAATCATTCCTAGTAAACCTAAGGCTGCGATAATAATGGCGAGAGTGGCCAGCACCGTTAATGTTTTGCCAAAATTTCGTTCTGCTTTAAAAGTATTGGCAAAAGCCTGATCAACGAATGAATAGTCAAAAGCAACATCACCTGCTTTTTCTTTCCACAAAGCGGCTAGAGAAGCAAGTGATTTTTTCCAAGCTGTTCTGTTTTGCCCTTCCATACGAAGCACAACATACTGCTTATCGCCCATGCCAAACACGTTCGTGTTTTTTATGTGAAAAATCCCCATAGGCTCAATAGGGTTGCCCAACGACCAATAATGATAGTCTTCCACTACGCCAATCACTTCAAAGCGCACTTCTCCTCCAGGGCTTTCTATTTTCTTGCCAACCACTGATGCGTTCACTTCCCAACCGATTTTTTTGATGGCTGCTTCGTTCAGGATTACGCGGTTGTGGTCACCGGGTGTACCCAGCGAAAAATTCCTTCCATATTTTAACTTGATCCCGAGCGTTGTTAGGTATCGCTCATCGCCAGAAGTGAAATTGAGTGGAAACGTGTTCGCTCCCATGCCTTCAGCGCTGAACTTGTCTCCGCCAAATGTGTTAGGTGGCACCGAAGTACAAAGCGAAGCACTTAACACGCCCGGCACGTTAAAGGCAGAGTTGACAGCACCTTCTCCATCATTCAGTCGCTCAGCGTGGCTGAGTACGACCAGATTTTCACGATCAAACCCTAAATCTTTTTCACCAACAAATGTTAATTGCTGAAAAACTACGGCTGTACAAATAATGAGTGCAATGGATACGGTAAACTGGAAAATCACTAGTCCGTTTCGAAAAGACTTTCCTTCTTTTCCCGTTTTCAATTTTCCTTTCATGGCTTCAACCGGATGGTAAGCGCTGAGGAAAATTGCCGGGTAACTGCCGGACAGCAGGCTCATGCCCAAAGCGAGCGAGAGTAAAGCAATGATCAATTGCGGATCGTGCAATAAATTGATTTGTAGTTCGCGGCCTACCAATAGATTAAAAGCAGGCAATAAAATCTGGATCAAAGCCAATGCAATCAACATGGCAATCGCACAAAAAATGAATGCTTCTATGAAATATCCGATGCCTAATTCTACTTTACCTAATCCCAATATTTTTCTAACGCTTGCATCTTTGATTCTCTTGGTAAATTGAGCCGTAGACAAATTCATAAAGTTGACACAAGACAGAAGAATGATAAAAACGGCCGCACCCATCAGAGAGTAAATGATCGTTAGATTGCCATCATTGATCAGCCGGTTGTAAACAACCTTAGCTGGTAAGTGAATAGCCGTGATTGGCTGTAGAAACAACTCCCAATTTTTTCCAGATTTAACGTAGTCGTCAAACGACATGTTCATTGTCCGCTGTAGGGTGGCCTCTGCATGTTTGCGTGGGATAGTTGCCAATTTTGTTTTTACAGCTTCCAGATTAGCATTCTCCTCTAGCAATATGAAAGTTTCCAATTGCGTCCATATCCAACTCCAGTACATCCTTTTTACCTGTGGGAAACTATTCATTGATATCAGCATGTCAAATTGCAAATAGGTATTGGTGGGTAGGTCTTTGGCAACGCCTGTCACTTCATAGGTCCTCTGATTCTCGCCTGCGCCCATCAATATCAATTTACCCATGGGCTCTTCGCCACCAAAGTACTTCTTAGCAGTTGCTTCGGTGAGCACAATTGTGTTGGCTTGCTGCAGTGCGGACACTCCATCGCCCTTCACCAAAGGGAAGTTGAACATTTTGAAGAAGTTGGAATCGGCAGCAAGTATGTCAGTCTGCTCAAAAGAAATGACTTCATTTTTTTGGTTGGTATAGGAAACCAAAAAATCCCCGGGCGTGTGAATACTGGTAATTAACTTTACTTCAGGTATTTCTTCTTTTACTGCGTAGGCCACGCCCGGACCTGTAGACGCAAATTCATTGTCGCTGCTCTCGCCCCAAATAAAGGTTTGATTGACGCGATAAATATGGTCTGCGTGGGGATGGAATCGATCGTAGCTAAACTCGTGCCTCGCATAAAGATAGATCAGTAGCGAACTGGCAACACCCACGGTAAGCCCCAGGACGTTGATAAATGTAAAAAGCTTTTGTCTTTGCAGGTTTCGAACGAAGTGGGTGAGGTAGTGCCTAATCATGGGTTCGGTTTTGCAGATTGGTTTGCAAGCATTATACCAATGCGAATCTTTTGTGAATTAGGGGTTTTTGCATGAGTTATTGTGCGGTGACGCAATCTTTCGTCCGTTTTTGGAACACTTGCTGATTTGTCTTTTAATCTTTGGGGTTTAAGGGGTGGTCTCGATTATTAAGCGTATATTACACTTGTTCGCTGAATGATTCGATGCCGGCTCCAAAATTCTGTGAGAGTTGGGTTAATCGCCTAAAAACTAATTGTTCATCCAGTTTAAGAATAACTTAACACTAATGCTATGCGTGATACAATTATCAATGATAACCTTTTTGCGGAAGGCCGCACCGTTCGGGTTGCTAGCCAACCTGATCGCATCTGGAAAATCGATAAATACCTCAATCGCATTTACTATTGCACGCCAGTAGATGACCCAACCCACGAGCAGCGAGCTTTTTTTGAACGCGAATTAATCCTTCTGGAAAGCAAATGATCTTAAGCCTTAAACGATTTTATGGAATTGGCATCGTACCCTTGCAAGATATTCTAGATAACATTTATAAGCTTTTATCTCACGCTACCGGAAATGGCTATCAATACAGTCACATACGATAAAGGTTTAAAGGTGGTGTTGCCTCTTTCTTGAAGGCACAAAATACGGATGGTCAGTATGAAAACAAACGGAACTGTGTTGTGTGGCAGTTTGCTTTATAATCGCTAAAACCGCTATCTTGGCTCTCTTACACTTGTTTCATGGCCCTCGTATCTTCTGTCTCGCTGTCGTTCGTCACTCAATTCAAGACAAAACCCCTTATTGTTTGTGCCCCCGGCCGAATTAACTTTATCGGTGAACATGTCGATTACAATGAGGGCTTTGTAT
This sequence comes from Bacteroidota bacterium, assembly GCA_018267275.1. Lineage (GTDB taxonomy): Bacteria > Bacteroidota > Bacteroidia > Cytophagales > Cyclobacteriaceae > ELB16-189. The sequence continues at coordinate 193,411 of JAFDYV010000008.1, forward strand.
TGCCTGCGGCCATTGACCGCGAGATGGTTTTTGCCATCGGAAAAAGTGGCCACGATCGCTGCAATGTGTATTCGCATGACTTGGAAGAAGGTGTTTCCTTTAGCATCCACGATTTGAATTCGGGCGAAACGTGGGTCAACTACCTGATGGGCGTGCTGGATGGATTTGAGAGGCGAGGCTTGCCGGTGCATGGGGTAGATTGTGTGTTTGGAGGCAACATACCCTTGGGCGCTGGATTGTCATCTTCGGCCGCGCTGTGCTGTGGGTTTGCATTTGCCGTCAATCAGCTTTTCAAGTGTAAACTATCGAAATTAGAGCTGGCCAAAATTGCTCAATATGCCGAGCATGAATTCGCTGGTTTACAATGCGGCATCATGGATCAATATGCCAGCTTGTTTGGTGTGAAGGGCGCGGCACTTCTATTGGATTGTCGTGCGCTTACGCACGAAGTTGTGCCTGTGGATTTAAAAGAGCATTCTATCTTATTGATCGACACGAAGGTCAAGCACTCGCTCGCTGCCACTGCTTACAACGATAGGCGAGAGGCTTGCGAAGAGGGGGTGCGAATCCTACATAAGAAAAACCCGAGCGTCAATTCGCTGCGCGATGTGTCAACCACTGTTCTTTATGAAAACCAAGACGCCTTGGGCGATGAGGTATTCATCAGATGCTTGTTTGTTGTGGAAGAGATGAAGCGCACCCAATTAGGTGCAGGTATGCTTAGAAAAAATGATGTAAAAGCGTTTGGAGAGTTAATGTATCAAACCCACTGGGGTCTGAGCCAAAGCTACGAGGTAAGTTGCGCAGAGCTTGATTTTTTGGTCTCGCTGGCCGAAGAAGATAAAAAGTGGATTGTTGGCTCACGTATGATGGGCGGTGGCTTTGGCGGATGCACGCTCAACATCATCGACAATAGTTATGTAAAGGTCTTTCAAGAAAAAGTACTTCATCAATATCTTGCTACTTTCAAAAAAGAACCTGATTTTTATCTGGTTAACTTGGCAGACGGTGTAAGAATTGGGTCTTAGCCCTTTGGGTTTATTTCTCATGTTCACACGCCTAAGTTCCAAGTTCTAATACCTAAGACCTAAATTACATGCAAAAACTCCAACTCACCGATTACATTGTCTTCTTCGTTTACTTCATCATCGTTTCGAGTTACGGTTATTGGATTTACACCCGAAAAAAACGAAGCGAGGTAGATTCAAAAGATTTCTTCTTGGCTGAAGGCTCACTTACTTGGTGGGCCATTGGCGCATCGTTGATTGCCTCTAACATTTCGGCCGAGCAATTTATTGGTATGTCGGGCTCTGGGTTTGCTATGGGCTTGGCCATCGCCAGCTACGAATGGATGGCAGCCGTTACCCTGATTGTGGTGGCGGTTTTCTTTTTGCCCATCTATCTCAAAAATAAAATTTATACTATGCCCCAGTTTTTGGCGCAGCGGTATAGTCCGTTGGTAGCCACGATTATGGCAGTGTTTTGGTTGTTGGTGTACATTTTCGTTAACCTAACCTCCATACTTTACCTGGGTGCCTTGGCGGTTGAAACAATTACGGGGCTCAGCTTTACCACTTGTGTGTTGGGCCTCGCCATTTTTGCCGTGTTCATTACCCTTGGCGGGATGAAGGTGATTGGGTTCACCGATGTGATACAAGTGGTGGTGTTGGTGTTGGGCGGATTAGCGACCACTTACCTGGCCTTGGGCTTGGTGGCGAAGGAATTAAGCGGTGGAGATATTTGGCAAGCGTTGGGGTATGTGCACGACAACGCCACTGACCACTTCCACATGATTTTGAACAAGGGCCAAATGATGATACCTGATGGCAAGGGCGGCACGCGCGATGCATACCAAGACCTGCCCGGCCTCGCTGTTTTGATTGGCGCCATGTGGATTGCCAACTTAAACTATTGGGGTTGCAATCAATACATTACACAACGCGCACTGGGTGCCGATTTGAAGACGGCCCGAGCTGGCTTGCTCTTCGCTTCTGGGTTAAAAATCATTATGCCCATTATTGTGGTGTTACCTGGCATCGCAGCTTTTGTGTTGTACAAGAATGGTTTTTTCCAAACCGAGATGGTTGACCCTACCACGCAGGCATTGAAGTCAGATAGGGCTTATCCTGTGTTGCTGAACTTGCTGCCTGCCGGACTTAAAGGGCTTTCGTTTGCTGCGCTCACTGCTGCAGTGGTGGCATCGTTGGCCGGAAAGGCAAATAGCATCTCCACCATTTTCACCCTTGATATCTATAAAAAGTTTTTCAAAAAAGATGCGTCTGAACGGCATATGGTAAACGTTGGCAAGATTGCCATCATCGGTGCGATGCTCATCGCTATCGTGATGTCGCCACAACTGAAACGATTCGATCAAGCGTTTCAATTCATTCAAGAGTTTACAGGGTTGATTTCACCTGGCGTTGTGGCCATCTTTATTTTGGGTATGTTTTGGAAACGCGCGAATGGCACAGCGGCACTGGTGGCAGCAATTGCGACCCTTCCTTTGGGTATTTGGCTCAACGAGCTGTATCCGGCTATTCCTTTTTTGCACCGTATGGGTATTGTGTTTTTGATTTTAGTTGCTTTGATGATTGTCATCAGTTTGATTACGCACGGTAAGAAAGAGCGGGCCATTGAAGTCTCTGCTGATATGTTCCACGTAAACAAATCATTTGCGGTGGGTGCGCTGTTGGCGATTGGTATTATATCGACATTGTATATTGTTTATTGGTAATCACTTGAGGTTCGAAGTTTGACATTCGAGGTTCGAACCTCTAACTTCGAACCTCCAGTTTCGAAAAATGAAAGACACAGCCGTCACCCCCGACCAAAAAAGAAATCTTTGGACGGTCATCACCGCTTCCTCTGTCGGCACGCTCATTGAGTGGTACGACTTTTTTATTTTCGGAAGTTTGGCCACCATTTTATCTGAGCAGTTTTTTCCCAAGACTAATCCCACCGCTGCTTTTCTATCAACGCTTGCTACGTTTGCCGCAGGTTTTATTGTGCGGCCGTTTGGAGCCCTGGTGTTTGGCCGCTTGGGCGACAAGGTGGGGCGCAAGTATACGTTTTTGGTAACGCTCATCATCATGGGCGGTTCTACGTTTGCAATTGGCCTGGTTCCTAATTATGATACCATTGGCATTTTTGCTCCACTGATCGTTTTGTTGCTGCGATTGTTACAGGGCCTAGCACTAGGTGGGGAGTACGGAGGCGCAGCCACATATGTTGCCGAGCATGCGCCAGCAGCTCAACGAGGGTTTTATACGAGCTTCATTCAAATCACGGCTACACTCGGTTTGTTTGTATCGTTGGGCGTGATTTTGATGGTGCGCCAGTCAGTAGGAGTGGAGGCTTTTAGCAGTTGGGGTTGGAGGATTCCATTTATACTCTCTGCGTTGTTGGTAGGCGTATCGATTTACATTCGGTTGCGCATGAGCGAGTCACCGCTGTTTGCCAAACTGAAGGCAGAGGGAAAGACTTCGGCCAATCCCATCAAAGAAAGTTTTGGCAAAAAGGAAAATCTGCAAATGGTATTAATTGCGTTGTTTGGCGCCACGGCCGGGCAGGGGGTTGTTTGGTACACGGGCCAGTTTTATGCGCTCTCGTTTATTCAGAAAACCTGTCAGATTGAGTATGTGCAATCAAACAAGATTGTAGCCATTGCATTGCTGATTGGTACACCGTTGTTTGTCTTTTTCGGGTGGCTATCCGACAGGGCTGGCCGAAAGTTTATCATGATGACGGGCTTGTTGTTGGCCGTTGTTTTGTATCGACCCATTTATCATCAAATGTTTGCGCTGGCCGATGTGAATAAAAAAACTGTTGTGGACTCTGCCACGCAGATTGAGCACACCGTTTCTAAAAATGAGAAAGGAGAGATGGTAGATGTTATCGCTCGCACACAGTTCTATACCGATGGAAGTAGTTTGGCAGAAATTACCAAGCAGAGCCAAGCGAGTGATTCCAAACCCGAAACAAAAAAAGAAGTGACGTTGAGCGGCAACAACTACTATTGGATGATTGGTTTGATTTTAATACAAGTCATTTTGGTTACGATGGTGTACGGACCGATTGCTGCCTTTTTGGTGGAACTATTCCCCACACGCATTCGCTACACATCCATGAGTTTGCCCTACCACATTGGCAACGGTGTGTTTGGCGGACTCATGCCATTTATTGCCACAGCACTGGCTTCACAAAGCACCGACAAGTTTGTAGGCTTGTGGTACCCCATCATTGTGGCAGCTATTAGTTTTGTGGTGGGTATGATTTTTTTGAGTAATAAGAGGAGAGCGGAAGTGGATTAGACGAACACTTGCATAAAAAAATGCGTATAGTATTACTTTATGCACTATATTTGTGCATATAGTATGTTTGAAAGAAACCTGTATAAAGCCCTGAAGAGTCATTTAGCCGAAAGGCCTGCTACCGTTATCACAGGGATGAGGCGGGTGGGCAAGTCTACTTTGCTCAAACAACTGCTGGATAAAGTACCTGGTAAGAACAAAATCTATCTTGACTTGGAGCGGATAGAAAATCGGCAGATTTTTAAGCAATCCTCCAATAGGGAAATGGAACTCTTCTTGGAGACGATGGGTGTTGATGTTACCAAGAAATGCACCATTGCTTTGGATGAAATCCAACTGCTACCTGAGACGGTAAGTGTAATGAAATATTGGTACGATACCTACCGGACTAAATTCATTGTCACGGGTTCAAGCTCGTTTTATCTTAAAAACAGATTCTCAGAAAGTTTGGCAGGACGGAAACAGATTTTTGAGTTAGCTCCTTTGTCTTTTGACGAGTTCCTACGGTTTAAAGGGATAGAAGTAGACAAAAAGTTTTCTTTTCATTCCTATCTCGAAGGGTATTACAACCAACACAAATCACATTACAATGAGTTCATGCGGTTTGGGGGTTTTCCAGAAGTAACATTGCTTGGTAAATCCGGTTCCAAAAAAGCGATGCTGCACGACATCCTCAACGCATACATTGACATGGATGTAAAAATCCTATCCGATTATTCGCTGAATGATGAATTGTACAAACTCATTCGGTTGCTTAGTGCCAAAGTGGGTAGTAAGATGGACGCGAGCAAATTGGCTTCGGTTGCAGGCATCAATCGAAATAAAATTGCCAATTACCTCAACTTATTTGAGCAAACGTATTTTTTGACAAAGCTTACTCCTTTCAGTAACAATGCCGATAAAGAAATCAGCCAACAGCCAAAGTATTATTTTTCAGATTCTGGATTGCTGAACTTAATGGAAGAGCAAGAGACAGGGAAGATTTTTGAGAACACCGTCATTAACCAGTTTAAGCGGTTGGATAAATCCGTTAACTACTATCAAAAAAAATCGGGACAAGAAATAGATTTGATTTGGAAAGAAAACTGTGCCGCAGAAATAAAGACAACCGCCACGCAAAGCGATGCCACCTCCCTGGCCAGCAGGGCAAAATCATTGGGTTTGAAGAAACAAATTATAGTAGGTCTGCATCCCGCTGGGAATAACTTTAAGAATTTTGTTTGGGGAGGCAACTTATTTTGAACCCACTATGGAATATGGACGATTTATTGCAGAATGTTTATGAATAGCCCTTTTGGTTCTAATATTTCTTCCGCGGCCAAGTTATCACTTGTGGTTGCAACTTTGCCTCACGACTTTCACCTCGCTAAATCCCTTTTTCAGCAATACGCCAACTCACTCAGCTTCAATCTATGTTTTCAAGATTTCGAAAATGAACTCAAGCAGCTACACGTACAATACAACAAACCCACTGGTGCACTGATATTGGCATTCCAAGGCGAGACTGCCATTGGCTGTGTGGGCGTGCGCCAATTTGATAATGGAGTTGCTGAGTTGAAGCGGATGTTTGTATTGCCCGACTACCGAAAATCGAAAATTGGTCAGCGCTTGTTAGAAGAAGCGCTCAAGGCCGCTGATGAATTGGGCTATCAGAAAATTCGGCTTGATACACTTCAAGATATGGTGGCGGCCCGATCGTTGTATCGGCAAAACGGATTCTATGAGATAACGCCCTACCGGCACAACCCTATTGCTGGGGCCATTTACATGGAGAAGGTGTTGAACCCGTAGGCAAATTTTGCAAACGGTTTCGATTGTTAATCGTGCAAAAAAGAATTGTTGCTTCTTGCATCCTTATATCGGCTTTGTATCTTTAAGCAATGCCTACGCCCAAGCTTTTATCCGCCTACCAGCCCAGCCCAAGCACGTGGGATGAAATGCTGTTGGATGGGAATATCCGGCAGCAATACCAGATTTTTTTCGAGAGCTTACGAAAGTCTTCCATCACCGATTTAGCGCGCAAAGATGAGCTGGCCAAAAAGCTTTTTATGAGTCAGGGCATTACGTTTACCGTGTATAGCGATGGGGAAGGCATTGAAAAGATATTTCCGTTTGACATCATTCCGCGCATCATCACTGCGGCTGAATGGGCGCATATTGAGTCGGGTATTAAACAAAGGCTGAAGGCGCTTAACCTATTCTTGAAAGACATTTATCACGAGCAGGCCATTCTGCGCGATAATGTTATTCCTTCCGCACTCATCCATACGTGTTCTAATTTTTTAAAGGAAATGGTGGGGGTAGACGTTCCGTTTGGTATTTACACGCACATCTCGGGCATCGATCTCATCCGCGATAGCGATGGGTCGTTTTATGTATTGGAAGATAACTTGAGAACACCCTCGGGCGTATCATACATGTTGGAGAACCGAAACATGACGTATCGGATTTTCCCCGGCCTGTTACCGCAAAACAATGTGCGCTCCATCAAAGATTACCCCGATTTGCTGCTGAAAAATTTGATGGCACTTTCCAACCGACAAACCAGTAACCCCACAGTGGTTTTGTTGACGCCCGGTATTTTTAATTCGGCCTACTTTGAACATACCACACTCGCTAGGCTGATGGGCGTGGAGTTAGTGGAAGGAAAAGATTTGGTGGTGAGTGATGCCAAGGTGTATATGAAAACCACGGCCGGCCTCAAGCAGGTGGATGTCATTTACAGAAGGGTAGACGATGAATTTCTAGACCCGCTGGTTTTCAATCCGAACAGTATGTTGGGTGTATCGGGTTTGTACTATGCCTATCGCAAGGGCAATGTGGCCATCATCAATGCGCCCGGCAACGGTGTAGCCGATGATAAAGCGGTGTACACCTACGTGCCACAGATGATTAAATACTATTTGAACGAGGAGCCCATTTTAAAAACGGTGCCAACATACTACATGGACAACCGTGAGCATTTTGATTTGGTGTTTGGTCAGGTGCGGAAAATGGTGATTAAGAAAACCAATGAAAGTGGCGGCTATGGTATGTTGATGGGGCATGCCGCCAGCGACCAACAGATTGCAGATTATAAAGTTGAAGTAGAGAAAAACCCCAGACAGTTTATCGCGCAGCCAATGATTCAGCTGTCTTCGGTGCCGTGTTTTATCAACAATCAAGTTCAACCCCGCCATGTGGACTTGCGACCATTTGCACTGTATGGTCCTTCGGGTATTGAAATTGTGCCGGGTGGTTTAACAAGGGTGGCTTTGCGTGAAGGTTCATTGGTTGTGAATTCATCGCAGGGCGGAGGGAGCAAGGATACCTGGGTGCTGGGATAAAAAATGTTAGATGTAGATGTTTGATTTAGGATTTATTGAAAATGTATTTGTTGAGCCACAAATCTTTCATTTTAAATTTTCGATCTGAAATCTGAAATGATACCATGTTAAGCCGAGTTGCCGATTCTGTTTTTTGGATGGCCCGTTACTTGGAGCGCAGCGATAATTTATTGCGCTTACTACGCACGGATTACATTGCCTCGCAAGATGAGTTACTCGACTACGATTGGCAACTGCTGGCCACCCAATTTGGTAATCCTGCGCAGCCGCTAAAAGGCAGCGCGTATCGCGATGCACTGCATTACCTGGTGGTCAGTCGTGAACATGAACATTCGGTTTTCAATAACATCGTTCGCGTACGCGAGAATGCCCGCTCGGTGCAAGATTACATTACCAAAGAATTGTGGCAGTCGCTCAACGACTTTTATCACCGCATCCGCGACCCGCAAACCGAAACGTTCATTGCGAAGCAAGACCCGGTTACCGCATTTGATATTTTATTGCGTGAGAGCATTGTGTTTTACGGAACGGTGGATGTCACTATGAACCGTGGCGAAGGCTACACATTCTTGAATTTGGGCAAATACATGGAACGGTGCTTACAATGCTTGGATATTTTGGAGTTCAAGCGAAAGCAAATGGAAAAGACCGACCAGGCCTCGGTGCAATGGAAGTATTTATTGTATGCGCTATCAGGTTATGAATTCCACACCAAGTACTACAAAAACGCACTACAGGTAGAGGAAGTTATCCATCAGGTGTTATACAACTTACAATTTCCTCATTCGGCCGGCTATTGCTTGGCGCAAATGGACCGCTACTTTCAGCGGCTGTTGCCTGTATCAAAAGCAGAGTACTTCAACGAAATTGCCGGTCTGATAAGCGAAATGAACCAGTCTATTCAGGCATATCAACACCAAAACCCCATCGTAGCAATTGAGAAATTAATACCCGACCTTCGTTCAAAATTGTTCTATTTTAATCAACGCTTGGCCACTTTATATTTTGGTTATTCCTAAAGGCCGCTAAAACGAAACATGCCCGTTCTCTATATCCACCATCGCACCCATTACCACTATCCGCATTGGGTGGTTGATTCTGCCAATCAAATTAAGCTGTATCCACTTGAAGATGAACATCAACACATAGTTGACCATCGCCTCGTGATTTCGGGCAACCCGCCAGTGTTTACCTTTCAAGACTACTTCGAGAATACAACTGGCTTTTTTACCATCATTCAACCACACCGTGAGTTGTCAATCGAAAGTTTTTGCCGGGTGGAAATTCGAGATCGGTTGCTGCCGCCCCGGCAGCCTGCCTCAAGCGTTTGGACCGAATTGTCATTAAACAAATGGCAAATGAAGTGGCACGATTACTTGTATGCTGAGGCCACCCAAAACCAATCTGCCATCGAAAGCGCAGTGCATTTGAATTCAAACGAACATCCTCTGGATGAACTGCTAAGGCTATCCGAGTTCATCTACCAAAACTTTGAGTATAAAAAAGGTGTCACCACGGTAGATACGGACATCGATGAGATTTGGAGTTTGCGCGCAGGTGTGTGTCAAGATTTTGCGCACCTGTTGCTATATATGATGCGGTTGCGCGGAGTGCCGTGCCGCTACGTAAGTGGTTACATTTGTCCGGGCAATCACGAGTGGCGCGGAGAGGGTGCCACACACGCGTGGGTAGAGGCATGGTTGCCCGATGTAGGGTGGGTGGGTATAGACCCTACCAATAAATGCATGGCCGGTGAACGCCACGTGCGCATTGCCGTTGGGCGTAATTTTGTTGACTGTACGCCCGTAAAGGGAACGTACAAGGGGGCGGTTGAGCACTTGCTCGAGGTCACGGTGCAGTTCAGTACCGAAGTTTTTTCTGAGCACCAACTTGTGCCGAAAGAAGTAACACCTGAGCAGCAAGCTTATTTCAAAAAAGGCATTGCAGAAACATACGATTCTTACAAATTGCGTCAGCAACAGCAGCAACAACAATGACAACACGAATGTCCTCTACCATTTTCGTTTCAAAATCTTTTTTCTGCTTTTTGGTGTTTGCTCTAACCTTGGAAAATCCAGCGGTAAGCCAATCGCAGGCATATTTTCCTGATTCGATTTGGCAAACAAAAAAGCCGAGCGAAGTGAGGATGAATGCAGCGCTATTGGACAGTGCGGTGAAGTTTGCCATGAGGAATGAGAACAAAGTAGAAACTGATTTGCGCATAGCGTGCCTCAAGGCATATGCGGCTGAGCCAGGCTACAAGTTTTTCGGCCCGTTTAAGCATCGCGGCAAGCCTGCGGGCGTCATTATAAAGAATGGCTACATCGTGGCGCAGTGGGGTGATGTAAGCCGAGTGGATATGACCTTTAGCGTTACCAAAAGTTATTTGTCTACGATGGCAGGGTTGGCCTATGACCAAAAGCTGATTCGAAAAATTGACGAACCCGTTGCGAATTATGTTGAAGAAAAATTTGATGGAGTCCACAATGGTAAAATCACGTGGCGGCATTTACTTACACAATCGAGTGATTGGTCGGGGTGCTTGTTTGATTTTTGCGATTGGGCCGATAGGCCACCCAAGCATGGTGGCATTGACGATTGGAAGAACCGAAAACTGGTTGAGCCTGGTTCGGTGTTTGAATACAACGATGTACGAGTGAACTTACTCGCTTATTCGTTGCTGCAAGTTTGGCGCAAGCCGTTGCCAGTTTTGCTGAAAGAGAAAATCATGGATCAAATTGGTGCATCCACTACTTGGCGTTGGCATGGGTATGAAAATTCATTCGTCAATGTAGACGGCCAAATGATGCAATCCGTGAGTGGTGGTGGGCATTTCGGAGGTGGGCTTTTTATCAACACACTAGACCACGCACGTTTTGGTTTACTTTTCGCCCGCAAAGGCAAGTGGAAAAACCAACAATTAATTTCTGAACGTTGGGTAACAGCCGCGCGGCAACCTTCAATGGCCAACCCATCTTATGGTTTTATGTGGTGGACCAATCATCAGGGTAATCTGGGTGCGAATATTTCTAAAAACGTTTTTTATGCCGATGGCTTTGGCGGTAACTACATTGTGGTAGACCAAGAAAATGATTTGGTGATTGTTGCGCGCTGGCTGGAAGCCGGAAAAATAGACGAGCTGACATCGTTGGTGTTGGGCGCTTTAAAGTTGAAGTAATCGATTTTTAGGCAGTGCTAGCGGCCGGATTTGGGAGTTTGTATTTTTTTGAATCCTTGTGGATATAAAATTGTCAACAGTACCAAAATCAATAGAAAATTAAACTCTACGCCATTTCTGCCGGCTCCAACCACAAACCAACCTTCACGACCGTGCACCATCACAATGCCCATTACTAAAATGAAGATCGTAATGAAGATTGGCCATTTCAAGTGTTTGTCCATTAGCAATGTAATGACGCACGCAACATGCGATAGCTTTATAGCCCAGGCCAAGTAAATACCAAACGGGGCAAATCCTATTTGGTCTAGGTACAATCTGCCAAAGTTGTTGACGCCATTGTTGAACATGCCACCCACACCGTGGACGAACAAGATCACAGACGCACCCATGCGGAGCAAGAACGTTGAGTTGAGGAAACTCATAGGCATATCATTTAAGAAATTCAAAGGTAGCACACACAACGATTCCCTCATTTGACCTTGATCAAGCAATCGACTTATGAATCGTGATTTATGCGAATTTTTTTACGTATTCGACTCAGCCGTTCCAACGTTATTCCCAAATATGCTGCCAAGGCCGATAATGGCACCAACTTCATTTTTTCTGGTTGCAGCCGAATAAGTTTTTTGTAGCGCTCTTCTGCCGTAAGCGATAGCAGTTCAATCAATTGTGTTTCTAGAAAAATTGCATAGTGAGCTAATAAATTGGTCAACCATCGCGCATGCGCTTCGTTGCCTAGTTCTTTCCTTAGAGATTCAAAATCGCAGATTAACACTTCGCTATCGACAATCGCTTCAATGCTGAATCTGTTCAGGTGTTGGCTGTGCAACGTGGCCGGGCAGCAGTCTATATCATCTTTAAAAGTGAATGCCAGAATGTAATTTTTCCGTGGGGTCTTAACAGTTGTTTTGAACGCACCCTGAAGGATGTAGACAAAAAATGACGTGTTAGAACCTTCTCTTACAATAGTTTCTCCTTTTTTGACCCGCTTTGCTTTGCCTATTTTTTTTATAACGTCAAAAAATCGGGGTGTTTCAAGAACCTGTGTTTGACTTAAGTTCAGGTCAGGCGAAAACATAGTAATTGGTAACGGGTAATGGTTTACAGGTTCATCAAGAGCAAAATCTGAGGCAAGAGCGTTCGGTGAATCAGCATCATCAATCCAAAAACGCATCCATCGCCACCGTTGGCTTGCCTGCATCATCAAAAGCCCCTAATCCATAGCCTTGCCATTTGGCATAGCTCTGCGGCTCCCAATAAAAAACGCCCAAACCGTTATTGTTACTCACGCTTTTTGTTTTGGCAATAATGTCGTTCAAAAAAAGATTGCAGAGACCTGGCTGGTCGGCAGGCATGCCCACTTCTACTACCATCACCGGTGTGTTGTACCGAGCTACTAAATCATTCATGTTTGCCAGGCACCGCGCATTTGTATTGGCCCAGTCGTTTACACCACCCGGAGCCCAAGTAGGGTAGAGCGATAGCCCGATGATATCCCACTTGGCACCGTTGCTTTTCAATCCATCAAACATCCAGCGGTACAAGCCGTTGTCGTAGCCGTTTGATAAATGCACAATTACTTGACTGGTAGGGCTTACTTCTTTTACTGCGTCATATCCCGCTTTTACAAAACCGGCAAAGTTGGCCATCGACTTGGAGGCGCGGCCAACCTCCCAAAGCATCCCATCATTGGTTTCATTTCCTACCTGCACCCATTCAGGTGTTATTCCTACCGTCTTCAATGTGTCCATCACCTTTTTGGTGTAGTTGTATAAGGCCGTCTTCATATCATTGAAAGGCATAGCAGCCCATGCACCGGGAATAAATTGTTTTCCAGGGTCTGCCCAATCATCACTATAATGAAAATCAATCATTAATCGCATGCCCAAATTTTTTGCGCGCAATGATTTTACTACCAAATCACGTGTGTTGTTCCACCCTTTTTTGGGATTGACCCAAGCCCGTAGGCGAATGGAATTAATTCCCTTGGATTTTAAGAGTTGCATGCACTCTTGCTGCACGCCATTGTTGTTGAAGAACTTCACGCCTGCTGCTTCCATTTCCGTCAGCCATCCAACATCAGCACCTTTGGCAAAGACAATTGCTGATGGTGGTGTGTTGTCGGGCGGAGGCGTGCTGGTCGTTGAAGAGCAACCTACCCAGCTCATCGCGATAAGCATTAACAACAGGAATATATTTCTCATAAGGCATCGTATGTAATGATTCAAAATTAATCACTAAAGTTCGTAGTTTTAAGTGATGGCAAAAAAGTCGCAATGGGTAACGATTGGTAAGCGTAAGATTGAGCTGAGCAATCTCGACAAAGTACTTTTTCCGGAAGACAACATTGTAAAGGCCGAAGTGATTGAGTACTACCTCAATATAGCGCCTACGCTGCTTAACCATGTCAAAGGCCGCGCACTTACGCTCATCCGGTTTCCCGATGGCATTCATGGCGAGACTTTTTACCAAAAGAACCGACCCGATTGGTCGCCTGATTGGATTGAGTTCGAGAAGTTGGGAAAAGAAGAGAAGAAAGACTACATCATTGCCACCGAACCCGCCTCGCTGGTATGGTTGGCCAACTTGGCATCGCTAGAATTGCACCAACTACACAGCCGCAGGCCTCACTTCGAATACCCCGATTATATGGTGTTTGATTTAGACCCGCCAGAAGGCTACGATTTTAAGAACGTGGTGCCCATTGCCTTTGAGTTGAAACACGCTATTGAGCGCCACGGCTACACGCCTTTTATAAAAACGACAGGCGGAAAAGGCATTCACATATGTTGCCCCATTCAGCCAAAGTTCGATTTTCACTTGGTGTTTGAAGCTGCGCAATCCATTGCGCAACCATTTGTTGATGCCAATGCGAATACCACGTTACACATCAAGAAAGATGCTAGAAAAGGGCGGGTATTGATTGACATCTACCGAATACGGTCGGGGCAAAGTATTGTGTCGCCCTACAGCTTGCGCGGACGGGTAGGAGCGCCCGTTTCGATGCCTGTGACGTGGGAAGAATTGGAAAAAGTGAAATCGCCAACTGAGTTTAATATCACCAACGCCTTGAGCTTGGTTACCGAGCGGGGCGATGCGTGGGAGGGTATGGATGCCTTTGCGGTTGAGATTCACACCCACCGTACCACACTTATAGCAAAGGAGCTCCCGAAGCACGCGAAACGCAAAACACCGGCTCAGCTAGAATCGTACGAGAAGAAGCGCAATTTCAAAAAAACGCCCGAACCGAAAGCAGAAGTCGACATCAGCGGAGGAAACAATTTTGTGGTACATCGCCATCATGCATCGCATCTGCATTACGATTTGCGTCTCGAACAGGATGGTGTTTTAAAGTCGTGGGCTGTGCCGCGAGGTTTGCCGCCATACCCGGGCGTAAAGCGATTAGCGGTGCAAACAGAAGACCACCCGATGAAGTATTTAACTTTTGATGGCACCATCCCCAAAGGGCAATATGGAGGAGGAGAAATGTGGATATATGCGTTGGGCAAATATCAAGTCACAAAAGAGAAGAAAGATGGCTTTTACTTCCGACTGAATAGCAAGGAAATAAACGCAGAGTACCGCATCCACAAAATGAAGCAAAAGGAATGGTTGCTAGAACGAGTGGACGAACCGCAAGTCAATTTTCTTAAAAACGAAATCCAGCCCATGTTGTCGGACAGTGCGGAAAAACCACCGCGGGGTAACGATTATTTTTATGAGGTGAAGTGGGACGGCATTCGCGCATTGATTGCTTTGGAGGATGGCAACATCAAAATCAAAACCCGTAACCAATTGGATGTAACCGCACAATTTCCTGAATTAACTAAAGCGGACAAATCTTTTCGCGCCTCCTGTGGATTGTTTGATGCGGAAATTGTTTGCTTGGATAAGTTGGGCCGGCCGGAATTCAAGAAAGTAATTCAGCGAATGCAACAAAACGGAACAACTTCCATTGATCGCCTTTCTAAAGCACAGCCCGTAAACTGTTATGTTTTCGATTGCTTGTATTTGGATGGGCGCTCATTGGTGAACGAGCCTTTACAAAAACGAAGAGAATGGTTGAGAGATGCCATCAAAAACGAGTCGGCTTATCGGCTGAGCGAAGTGGAAGAAGATGGTGAATCACTTTTTGAGGCTGCGAAGGTACACGACTTGGAAGGAATTATGGCGAAGCGCAAAGATGGCAAGTACCTGATAGGAAAACGCAGCGATTTATGGTTGAAGATAAAAGTGCGTCAAACGGCCGAGTGCGTCATTATTGGCTTTACACAAGGAAAAGGCGATCGATCGACCACCTTTGGTGCGTTGCAGTTGGCCGAAAGAAAAGGTGATGGGCTCCATTATCGTGGCAAGGTGGGCACAGGCTTTGACGATGCCACCATGAAGGGGATACTAAAAGATCTACAAAAATTAGCAAACAAGAAAAAACCATCGCTCAAGGGTGGAAAGATAGTAGATGAGAAGGTCACCACGTGGGTAGAGCCAAAGTTGATGGCCGAATTGAGTTATGCGCGCCTCACGCAAGATGAAATGTTTCGCGAACCGGTATTTGTGAGGCTGAGGCCGGATTTGTAATGTTGGCAAAATGCCAACATTTGGATTATATTTGCAAAAATGAATGTATTGGCATACAAAACCATTGAAAACTTTTGGGAGAAATATGCTGATGCAAAGACACCGCTTCAAACTTGGTATTTTACCTGTCGAAAAAAGGAATGGCAAAATTTTAATGAGTTAGTGTGTGATTTTCCTGACGCACATCCGATTGGAGATAATCGCGTAGTATTTGATGTAAAAGGAAATAAGTATTGGCTTGTTGCCAGGGTTTTGTTTGAGTTCAAACAAATTCAAATAAAATGGATTGGCACCCATGCAGATTACGACAAAATAGATGTGAAACGAATTAGATACAAGAAATAAAATGCATTCATGGTCAATTATATCTTCTGAATCGGAGTATAAGAAGGCTCTTGGCCGTTTAGAAGAGTTATCAGAAAATCCGCCTGCAGTAAAGTCAGATTTAGGTAAAGAGCTGCTTTTGTTAGGCTACTTGATTCAACGTTATGAAGATGAGAATTTCAAAATCGAATACCCAGATCCAATTCCAGCCATTAAAGTGCGCATGGAACAGCTTGGTTTATCTGTAAGTGATTTGTTAGATGTTTTTGGAGACCGTGGCACTGCATCAAAAGTATTAAATGGTCAACGGTCTTTGTCAGTTTCCATGGTTCGAAACTTATCCGAAAAGTTGTCTTTGCCTGCAGAGTTACTTTTAAAGCCTGTCAGCAAAGCCAAGTCGAAGGTGAAAACGATGTCTGTTGCAGAGCCCGCACCCCGCTATAAAAAATCTAGTAAGAAGTAGATACATTTCATTTTCTTTGCACTATGACAGACCACTCATTGTATCTCAAGAATCTTTGGTACCTGGCCTTTCATTCTTCGTTTTTGAAGAAGGGGAAATTGGTAGGCAAAGAGATCTGCGGGGAAAAGATTGTTTTTGGGCGAGATGCGAATGGCAACGCCTTTGCGTTGCGCGACAATTGCCCACACCGCGGGGTACCTCTTTCTCACGGGTGGTTCAAGAATGATACGATTCAATGCTGCTACCATGGCTGGCAGTTCGATACGAAAGGGACTTGCACTGGGATACCCGCCATGCCCCCCGATGCAACTTTTGACGCTTCAAAAATTAAGGTGTTTCAATACCCGTTGTCAGAAATCAATGATACCGTTTGGGTGTATATCCCAGAGAAAAAGTTGCCGAATGTCAAGCCAGTTTTGCCTCCGCCTAATTTGGTGCTAAATGCAGAACAGAAGTTTAAGCATGTTGAAACGGTGATTATGCCGGCAGACATAGATCATTCTGTGATTGGCTTGATTGACCCCGCTCACGTTACGTTCGTACATCAGTCATGGTATTGGCGTTCGGCAAAAAAACTGAAATTGAAGGAGAAAAAGTTTGAGCCGACTGCGATGGGTTTTAAGATGGTACGCCACACGCCATCGGCCAACTCAAAAGGTTATGGCATATTGAAAGGCGGCACCAGCACCGAAATTACTTTTGATATACCCGGGGTTAGGACCGAGCACATTTTAGTTGGCCAAAAGAACCAGGTAGTGTCCATTACATGCCTCACACCGCTCAACGACAAGCAGACAGAACTCACACATATTTTCTATACAGACATAGCACTTGCCAATTTCTTGTGGTTGCCGTTAAAGCGATTGGGTAAACAGTTTATTGGTCAGGATTTGGGAGTGTTCAATAAATTAAGTGAAGGTCTTGCATCCAAGCCAACACTTTCTTTAATCGGTGATCCCGATTTGCAGGCACGTTGGTACTATGAAATTAAGCGTACGTGGGCGCTCGCTCAACAGAACAACGAACCGTTTGTGAATCCGGTGAAACCACAGACGTTGCACTGGGTTACCTAGTCACAATGAATGCAATTTCGCGTAGTGAGAAGGCGTTAAGCCCATTGCCTTTTTAAAAATTCGATTGAAGTTAGAGATGTTTTGAAAGCCCGTTTCAAAGCATACTTGATCGACTTTCATTTCTGAATTTGCCAAGAGTTGGCATGCATTGCTCACGCGCACATCATTTAAGAATGTGGTATACGTTTTTCTGGTTCGCAGTTTAAAGTAACGACAAAACGCTTCCGTGGATAGATGCGCCACTTCAGCTACTTCTTTGATGTATATTTTGCGGTGGCTTTCTTTGAAGGTAAATTGTAGAATGTCGTCCATCCGTTTACTTTCTACACCGGCATCGGGCGAGGGGTGTTTATTCAACTGCTTCAAGTCTTTTGAGAGTGCAAGTGTTCGCAACAAGCCAAAAAAGAGCACGAGCTTATCTTGTGGTTGCGCGGAGCAAAGTTCTTTCATATGGTGACTCGCGCCAACTCTCGTTTTGCCAATCACTCTAAAACCTTTTCTTGCGCGATTAAAAAAAAGGCGGTTGGACTTCATTTCTTCAGTGTTCCAAAAACGTTGGCCGAAGTATTCTTCATTGAAGTAAATAGAGATTGATTTAGAGGTGAGCTTGCTGTTTTTAGAATAGTACTTCTTATTGCTGCGAAAAACATGCGGTTGATTGCTGCCCAATACAAATACATCGCCAGCCTGAAACCGTCCGACATAGGTGCCGGCAATCACCGTTCCTTCACCCTCCTCAATCAACATCAACTGTAGTTCACTGTGCTGGTGCAACTTGTCATAAAAGTAAGTCATTTTATCGCGCTGTAACCGAAAGACTTGGGTTTCGGTTTGCGGAACGCGAAACGGTACTACTCTCATTTTAGCATTATTTTGATTGCGAGAGAACTAATTCTCCTCAAAAATAAGTCAAAATAGTATAGGTATTGATTACTTTTTTGTTGACGATGAGTTATGTAAGGCGTTAACTTTGAATTAAAACACTGAATATTTATGCAGCCAAAATGGATTGGAGTTTACCCGGCTTTGACAACAAAGTTTACCAGCGATGATAAATTAGATTTCGCCATGTTTGAAAAGAACCTCGCGGCTCAAATGGCTGCGGGTGTCAATGGTATCATCATAGGCGGTTCGTTAGGGGAGGCAAGTACTTTGGAGAATGCTGAAAAGCTTGAACTGATAAAGTTTGCTGTAGGGAAAGTCAGCGGTAAGTTGCCGGTGGTGATGACGATTGCCGAGGGTAGCACTCGGCTTGCGGTGTCGTTAGCGCGAGAAGCGGAGAAAGCGGGCGCGAATGGATTGATGGTGTTACCACCCATGCGCTATAAATCTGACCATCGCGAGACGGTGACATTTTATAAAACAATTGCAGATGCTTCATCATTGCCCATCATGGTGTACAACAATCCGGTAGACTATAAAGTGGAGGTGACATTGGATATGTTTGCTGAACTGGCCGAAAAACCAACCATTCAAGCGGTAAAAGAATCAACTCGTGACGTAAGCAATGTTACCCGAATGATCAATCGGTTTGGTGGTCGCTTTAAAATTCTATGCGGTGTAGACACCATTGCCATGGAAGAATTAATGTTGGGTGCGGATGGCTGGGTGGCAGGTTTGGTTTGCGCGTTCCCGAAGGAAACAGTGCAAATTTATCAGCTTACAAAAGCCAATAAAATAGAAGAGGCCCTTAAAATATACCGCTGGTTCTTACCCTTGCTGGAGTTAGATATTCATCCTAAGCTTGTTCAGTACATCAAGTTGGCCGAAACTGAAGCAGGCATTGGTTCTGAGCATGTGCGTGCACCGCGAATGACATTGGTAGGTGAAGAGCGGGAACGGGTTTTGAAAATCATTCAATTGGGGATTGAGAATAGACCAATTTAGCAATAATCAAATAACCCCTTCCTAGCTCAGAAAAAGATGCATACCAATCTCGAAGAAAAATTCTCCAAGTTCACAGAATACTGGCATCCTTACATTATTGGCGAACTCAATGATAATTTTGTAAAGATTGCCAAAGTAAAGGGTGACCTTGTGTGGCATAAACATGAGCATGAAGATGAACTATTTGTGGTACTGAGTGGGACGTTGATGATGGACTTCCGCGATGGGCGAACTATTGCTACTAAGCCCGGGGAGATTTTGATTGTCCCGAAAAACACCGAGCACCGCCCATGGACAAATGATGAAGAAGTCAAATTAATGTTAGTCGAGCCAAAGGCTACCAAACACACAGGTGAATTGGTGGTTGAACAGACGGTGACAAATTTGGAGTGGATTTAAGTTGGATACCTGATGCTGGATACCGGAAGTTTGTAACTAGAATCCAGAATCGAGTATCTTACAACTTCAAATGAATAAACTAATGAATGAAATAAACGCGGTACTCGAATCCTCCCATGCTGCCTTTCAACAATACAAAAAAGTATCAGGCGCAGACAAGTCTGTTTTTCTTCAAGCGATTGCTTCTGAGATAGAAGCCCTCGGTCAACCCTTGATTGCGACTGCGATGGAAGAAACAAATCTGCCCGAAGCAAGGTTGGTGGGTGAGCGAGGGCGTACCTGCAATCAGTTAAGGCAATTTGCGGCATTGGTCAAAGAGGGGTCGTGGGTCGATGCCAGGATTGATACCGCGATTCCAGATAGAGCGCCATTACCGAAGCCTGACATCCGCAAGATGATGGTGCCGCTTGGTCCTGTGGTTGTATTTGGCGCCAGCAATTTTCCGTTTGCGTACTCCACCGCGGGTGTTGATACGTGTTCTGCGTTGGCTGCTGGTTGTTCAGTGGTACTTAAGGCGCACCCTGCCCATCCAAAAACCTCTGCAATGGTAGCGCATGCTATTGAAATGGCGGTTGAGAAGACAGGGATGCCAAAAGATGTTTTTATACACGTGCAAGATTCATCTTTTGAAGCGGGCAAGGCATTAGTGCAACATCCACTAACAAAGGCTGTTGGATTTACCGGTTCGTTTTCAGGAGGGAAGGCGTTGTATGATTATGCCACACAGCGTCCGGAGCCCATTCCGGTTTTTGCTGAGATGGGGAGCATCAACCCCGTCTTCATTTTGCCCGAGGCGATGATGGTACGTGGCGACAAGATAGCGGAAATGTATGCCGCTTCCATAACCCAAGGTGTTGGGCAGTTTTGTACGAACCCTGGCCTTCTATTGAGCGTAGAAAATCCGGCCCTGAAAAATTTCGCAACACAACTCGCTGAACGAATGAAGGCCATTGGCCCCGGCACTATGCTACACTCCGGTATAGCCAACAGCTTTGTGAAGAATCGGGCAAAAGCCCTCGAGCAAAAAGGAGTTGTGTTGTTGGCCGAATCGGTTGAGAAAGCAAAAGAGAATCAGGCCGCATCTACACTAGCGACTGTAAAGGCCAGTGAGTTCATCCACAATCATCAACTAGTAGAAGAGGTGTTTGGGCCATATTCATTGTTGGTAACGGCAAGCACGATTGGCGAATTGAAAGCAGCAGCGGCAAAAATTCCAGGGCAATTGACAGCAACCATTATTGGTGAAGAGGCTGACCTGATTGCCTTTGCAGATTTTATAGATTTGGTCATTGAAAAGGCAGGTCGGGTCATCATTAACGGTGTTCCAACCGGTGTGGAAGTGTGCCCGTCCATGCATCATGGCGGACCGTTTCCGGCTACTACTGATTCAAGGTTTACATCTGTGGGCATCGATGCCATAAAACGTTTTGTAAGACCCGTTTCGTTTCAAAATTTTCCGCAGCAACTGCTTCCCGCTGAATTGAAAGACAATAATCCATTGGGGATATGGCGACTTGTAAATAACGAATTTAAAAAGTAGGCAGTCGCCAGTCGGCAGGTGCTCAGACTGCCAACTGCTTACTGTCAACTCTAGACTATTAATACCTATGAAAAGTACATTCAAGTGCATAGACGCTCACACTTGTGGTAACCCGGTTCGTGTGGTGGCAGAAGGTGGCCCGCCATTGGAAGGTAAGAACATGAGTGAAAAGCGCCAGCACTTTTTGCGCGAATACGATTGGATACGCAAAGGGCTGATGTTTGAACCACGCGGGCACGACATGATGAGTGGCAGTATTCTGTATCCTCCATCTGATCCAAAAAATGATGTAGGTGTTTTGTTCATCGAAACGAGTGGTTGTTTACCCATGTGTGGCCACGGTACAATTGGTACAGTGACCATTGCGATTGAAGAAGGGCTGGTGAAGCCCCAAACACCAGGCATCCTTAATTTAGAAGTTCCAGCGGGATTGGTCAAAATCGAATACAAACAAGAAGGCAACAAGGTTAAGTCCGTAAAAATCAGAAATGTGAAAGCCTACCTCGCGGCTGAGAATATTCAGGCCACTTGTCCTGAGTTAGGTGAGTTAACACTCGATGTTTCGTACGGTGGCAATTTTTATGCAATAGTTGATGTGCAAGCGAATTTCAAAGGCATCGAACATTATACAGCTGACAAACTCATTAGTTGGAGTCGGGAACTTCGGAAAGACATTAATAGAAAGTATACGTTTGTCCATCCTGAGAATCCAACGATCAATACATGTAGCCATATTTTATGGACGGGCAAAGTGATTGACCCAACGTCTACAGCGCGAAACGCAGTTTTTTATGGAGACAAAGCAATCGACCGTTCACCCTGCGGCACGGGCACTTCAGCGCGACTGGCGCAATGGTTCACGAAAGGAAAATTGAAAAAAGGCGATGAGTTCATTCATGAAAGTATCATTGGTTCCAAATTCATTGGCAGAATCGAGGAAGTTACGGAATTGAACGGCCAGCCCGCCATCATCCCTAGTGTAGAAGGTTGGGCGAAAGTGTATGGATACAACACCATTACCATCGACCCAGAAGATGACCCGTATGCGTATGGTTTTCAGGTGATTTGAATTGTTTGTATGAAAACGAAAGAATGCCCTTCGTGCGCAATGAATATTGATTCGAAAAGTAGTGAGTGCCCGATCTGTGGTTATGCATTTGTAGAAGCACGACCTTGGATCAAGTACACAGCTATTGTACTGCTAATCGTAATATTGTTAAGTTATTTTGTTTTTTAGAGACCAAGTAGATACTATCAGTAACGGGATGAAAATCGGAATTTTAGGAGGCGGCATAATTGGTTTGAGCTCAGCTTACTATTTGAACAAGGCAGGCCATGACGTGACCATCATTGATCAAACGAATTTGCTCGATGGGTGCTCGCATGGGAATGCCGGCATGATTGTGCCGAGTCATTTCATACCTTTGGCCGCACCGGGCATGATTTCGAAGGGGATACGCTGGATGTTTGATTCGACAAGTCCGTTTTACATAAAACCTCGGTTCAGCAAAAGTTTGATCAAATGGGGCTATCATTTTTACCGAAGCGCTACCTCGGCACACGTTCAAAAATCAGCGCCCGCACTAAAAGAGATAAGCCTACTAAGTAAATCACTTTATCAAGAATGGAAACAAGAATTACCTTTTGATTTCGGCTATCAAGAAAAGGGGCTGTTGATGCTTTTTAAAACAAAAGAGGCCGAGCATGAAGAGGTCAACACAGTGGAGATGGCAAGTCGTTATGGTATTGAAGCGTATCTGCTGAACGCATCTGAAGTGCAAAATCTTGAGACACAAATAAAGGTTGACGTAAAGGGAGGTGTATACTTTCCAGGGGACGCACACTTGAACCCCAACGTATTGGTTACAAACTTGATTAAATACCTGAGACAAAAGGGTGTTTCTTTTCGAGATAAAACAACACTGAAGGATTTTCAAATTGACAACGGAAAAGTTCTAGCGGTAAAGACAAACAATGGCGACTTTCGTTTTGACGAGGTGGTGATGGCATTGGGATCTTGGTCGGGTGAAATAGGAGGGAAGCTGCAGTTATCTTTACCTATGCAAGCTGGTAAGGGGTATAGTTTTACCCTGAACGATGTAGTCAACAACGTCCAGATTCCTTCCATATTTTTAGAGGCTCGAGTTGCCGTAACACCAATGGGGAATTCGTTGCGTTTTGGCGGTACAATGGAGATCACAGGTGTTGACCATCGGATTAACATGAACCGGGTGAAAGGCATCGTCAATGCGATTCCTCGTTATTATCCAAAGATGCTTGTGCCGATGCCAAACCAAGAAAATGTGTGGCATGGCCTCCGGCCGTGCTCACCCGATGGGTTGCCTTACATAGGCAGATCAAAAAAGATTGAAAATTTGATAATTGCCACCGGGCATTCAATGATGGGACTAAGCTTAGCGCCTGCTACAGGTTTGTTGGTGTCTGAATTGGTAGACAACAAAAAAAGCTCGATGAACATCGAGCTTTTTGAACCGGAGAGGTTTTGACTATTTCTTTAGAACCATTTTTGAGGTTTTGATTTCGTTACCAGCTTTTACCCTTACAACAAACACCCCTTCTGATTTACCGTCAAGATTGATTTGATGCTCGTGCGTACCCACATCTTGTGCGCCAATGGATTCTTGGATGGCTATTTTGCCTGTGGCATCCATTACCTCAATCATCACTGCTGACTGCTGACGAAGGTTGTATCGAATAGTAGCTTTACCATCGGTTGGATTCGGGAAGATGGAAAATGCCTCGATGGTTGAAGCCGGTTCAATGCCTGTGGGCTGTTGCTGAATAAACAAGTTATCAATGGACCATCCCCAGCCCGTTACGTTATCGTTGTCTGATTTCAGCCTGAATCTGAACAACAGCGTATCGTTTGCAGAGAACTTTGTTTTTAAATCGATATTCTGGTCTACCTGTAGGGTGGGAGTCCCTGCTTGATTTGCGTTTAGAGCAGTGAGCCAAGCCGGATTAGCCGATGCATTGTATCCATCTTTTAGAGGAATCCAATCCAAACCGTTTTTTGTTGCTTCCACCACCACGAAATCTTTAAAGCCAGGCTGACCAAATTGCACGCCAGTTGGTGAAGTTTGAACTAGCGCGACATCCTGATAAAAGAAATTACTTGAGGTCGGGCTCACTACTATCGGCTGCAGCAACATTGCTGTTGGTTCTGTGTTTGCGAAATAAGGATGCGGAGTTTGCAGACTTTGATTACTTGTGCCAAAGTCAGCCAGGACAAATCCCTGTATTGAAAACGCAGTTAAGTCAGTGAAAAGGTTTGCATATTTTTGAGGGAATCCGTTAGCCAAGATTACATTCTGTCCTCCAAAGTTGCTTGATGCGAATGGGGCAGAGTTTTTGTATCCAATAAGGTTTACTGTTACAGCGCCTTTTTGAGCATTCTTAATTCTTGCGATATAGTCTCCGTTTGGTATCGTCATTATTTTTCCCGCCTTCACCGTATTGATAAAGAATACCACTGAATCAAATGGCTGTCTTAACCTGAACTTTACAGCTAAATCAGATTGAGGATTAGTTCCAATAGCGAGTGCTTCTGGGCGCTCTATAGGTGATGCTTGTGCTTTTTCGATTCGTGCCGTCCAAATGCCTCGGCCATGTGTTGCTATCACAACTTGATCGTCAAGTCCTTTCATGTCCCATACCGATACGTTCGGGAAGTCGTCAAGTATGTTCCATGTTGCGCCTGCATCCAGCGATTCGACAATTCCAATTTCCGTACCTGCCCAAATGATATTTGGGTCATCAGGCCGCACATACAAGCAGTAGGTTGCCACGTTTGGAAATCCGTTTGAACTTGTTGAGTTTGTTCCGTAACCAGAAATATCGAACCACGTTTGACCAAGGTCGGTAGTTCTTAGAATCTTTGGCCGCCCGGAAAACGAGAATAATGCGTAGGCCGTGTTCGCTTGAGTTGGATGCGATGCTAACCTGGTGATTCCGCCCATTGTTACAGCCGTGTAGTTGTTGGTAGCAGCAAAGGTCTTTCCACCATTTGTTGACACCTGTAGGTTACGTAGCGTACCTGAATTAACCATTCCGCTACCCGCCCAAACAATATTTGCATTGGCACGCGATACTTCAATATCCATCAGCGAAGTTGTCCCGCCCCACTTTTCAGTAATTGGAGTCAGCGTCCATGTTTGGCCAAAGTTTGTTGATGTAAACACCCCTGCGGATGAAAGTGTGTATATAACTTCCGGATTGTCTCTTGAGTTGGCCAGCTTTGAAATAAACGGATGTGTGCCCGATAACCCAGATGTGGCAACGGCCCAAGTACTGCCGCCATCGGCAGACCTCCTAAAATTGTTGTTCTGAGATCCGCCAATCAACTTCTTATCATCTAGGTTGTTCCAAATCACTTCGAAGCCGTCCCCGCCAATGTTAAAGTTGTATTGCGATGTTGGTGATGCCACCTCTCCTGGTCTTGATTTCCAGGTACCGTTGTCTTGCATTCCACCAAAATACTCGTCAAATCCAGGCCGTTTGTCTGCTCCGTAAAATTGACTTGTATTGTAATTCGATCCAGCAAATGTCCAATTGCCATCGTTAATTCCCGGTGTGAAAGATGTGTTTGATACAAATATGCCACCATCGTTTGCATTCAATATCTTATAAGTATTGGCAGACATGGGTATCATCACAAGGTTATGATGATCGACATGAACAATTGAATTTTTGCTGGGACTTCCGTATTGTCCTCGCCCGTCCGTTATAAATGTAGTTGTACCATTTAGTCTTAATTGGTTTGAAAACTTAAATCTCAGAAGGGAATTGGACGTTGGAGGCCATGTGGCATTGCTGTTCAATGTAGGCCAAATAAAATACATTTGGTTAAAAATGTGCCCGCCATTCACCGCGATACTTGGGTTAGGAGTGGTTCCGTTGTAGTCTACATTGTTTACGTACAAGTATTCCCTCGACTGTAAGGTAGCCTCGGTATTATCGGTATTAAAGTTGATTAGATTAAATGCGCCATCCCTCCCCTGATCTCGAAATGATGCCATCAATTGACGGTTGTTTGTGATGTCCCAAATTTCAAAAGGGACATTCACATAATCTTGATAAGCGTAACTGGTATTTGGTACGCCAGAAGTGGCTCCGGAAGGGACCAAAAACCTATGCGCTTTTTGAGATCTTCCGGGTCCGAACCTTATTTCAACAGTCACGCCATTAGCAGATGACCCAACATCAAAATTTCCGTTTGTCGCGTTGGTAAAATTCGTCAGCGTAGCAAAACTTGAGTAACCTACATCTTCAATAGTATAGAATCCTCCAGTCGAAGTTGTGCCGTCTAAAGTTGTTTGAAATAAGTCAACTCCGCCAAAGTAGATTACGTTTGGATTGAAGGGATCGCAGGCAATCGTGTTATCATACCAACCTTGGCCGTTCAAAAAATTTAGGGGTGCCGTAGTTAACTTGACATCTATTAAAGACCAAGTTACCCCCGCGTCATCGCTCATCATCATCTTCGGTGAGTCGCCATTTTCGCAAGACGCATAAATTCTGTTGGGGCGCGAAGGGCATACATCGATTTCGCAGCGCAAAACGGGGCTCATACCCGCATTCGATAAGGACCAAGTATCACCGGCATCAACCGATTTTAAAACGCCAGTTCCATTTTGCGTTGCATATTGGATGTTGAAATTTCCAGGAGTAGCCTTTAGGTCTTGGATGATAGGTCTACTAGAGACGCGAGTCCAATTCTGTCCACCATCTGTTGTCTTGTAAATGCCAGTTTGTGCTGCAACCACAACGACATTCTCGTTTGTTGGACTGACGATGGCGCGGTTGATGTCATCAAAATTTGCGGTACTTGGCAAATAACTCCAAGTTACGCCTCGGTCAGCTGACTTATACATCCCGTTTCCTTGAACCCCATCCAAATTCCCAAATCCCTCACCAGTTCCAAGATAGATGGTGTTTGGGTTAGATGCGGCCATCGCAAGCACAGTTGTTGCCAAGTTTGTCAGATCAGGAGTTATCAAAGTCCAGTTGGCACCTGCATTTGTGGTCTTCCATACGCCACCGCTAGCCGATCCGGCATACCAGGTGTTCTTATTTGGATCGGCAGGATCTACCAATAATCCGCGCGTACGTCCAGGTACGTTTGCCGGTCCTCGTTCTTTCCACTCAACTACACCGTTACTTTGTGTTCGAGCGTTGTTCAAACGATTTGACCTTGCAGCAGCAACGGATTTCTGCCGCTCTCTAATCAAAAAGCCCTTTTCATATTGCGGCTCAGTAGCATCGGCAGGAGTTCTTATCTCTTGATGAAACTTAAAAAATTCTTGCGGGCCTTCTTGATAAGAATCGGTTGTCGGGTTGAAAGTTTGCGCAGGTTGATAAGTAGTGGCCCACATTACCAGAAAGCAGAAGCTTATACACAAAATCGATAATTTGAAGTTATTCATCCTGTGATTCGTTTTTCTTTATCCGAATTTGCTTCACGTGATTGGAAACATCATCGTTTTCTCTCATCACTTCAGGCGCGTCAAACACCTCAATTGTATTGTCGTCAATCCATTTCACGTAGCCAGGCATGAACGCCAGCGACTGCACAATATTCTTAGTTTGAGTGTCAAATACCAATCCTTTTGTTATGCGGGAGGGATTTTCATTTTTTTGTAGGTAGAGTACGAATGTTTTGCTTTGGTTAAAAAAACTTATAAAATCTTTCCCTAAGATTTCAATAGCATGATCCTCAATAGTTTTTTGATGTGCGATTTTTTTTGTTTGGCAAGAGAATGCCAAGACCATTAAGATAAGTATTATTCTCAAACGGGTGGTTTTTAAGTCTTTTGCTTCTTCTTTTTCGCTGCCGGAAATAAAATGTTGTTCAATATCAATCGATAACCCGGTGAATTCGGGTGCAGTGCCAGGTCTGTTGGTTCTTCACCAACTGTGTGCTGATAGTCTTCCGGGTCATGGCCACCATAAAATGTCCAAAAGCCTTTGCCCATTACGCCATGTAAGTACTTAGCTTCTTTTATTTCTCTGTTTTCCCCCATTATGGTAACGTCTGCTTTAATCAGGTTTTTCTTAAAACCAGTGGTTTGCCCGTAAAAACCTTTGATCACGCGCGTGTGGTTTTGTGTAAGCATTGAGGGAATGGGATCCCATTTTGCAGAAAATTGAAAAAGATTGAAGTAGTCGTTGTCCTGACGCAGCCCACGCTCGGGCGCATTATTGTCAATGTCTGAGAACTCGTATTGATAGGGATCGCGAGAAATGTGGAAGTCTGTAAAGGCTAGTGTGCTGTTGAAGTTTAGTTTTTCTTGTGCGCGTGGGTCAGCCGGGTCACCATCGTACATGCGCTCACAAATATCTACGCCCTCTGCCGCTAAAGCAATGTCATAGGTGTCTGTTGCCGAGCACATGGCAAATAAAAAACCACCGCTCACCATAAATTCTTTAATGCGTTTGCTGGTTGCAAGTTTCAGTTGTGATACTTTGTTAAACCCAAATTTGCGCGCAGTTGTCTCTGCTTCTTTCACCTGATCAATATACCAAGGCATGTTGGCATATTGACCATAAAATTTTCCATACTGCCCGGTGAAGTCTTCATGGTGTAGGTGAAGCCAATCGTATTTGGTGAGTTCGCCTTCCAGCACCTCGTCATCAAAAACAACGGTATAGGGAATTTCTGCGTATGTCAGTACCAGGGTAACGGCATCATCCCATGGCTGTTTTGACTTGGGTGAATACACGGCAATGCGCGGGTACTTTTCCAATTTCATCATATCGTAGTTTGCTGCGGGGCTCGCAATCTCGGTAATGATTTGGTTGGCCTGTGCATCCGAAATCAGTTCATAACTTACCCCTCGAACAACTAATTCATTCTGAATTTTGGGATGGTACTTACACATAAAACTGCCACCCCGGTAGTTTAGCAACCAGTCAACCTCGGTATCGAGTTTTAACACCCAGTAAGCAATTCCATATGCCTTCAGGTGGTTGGCTTGCTTTTCATCCATAGGGATAAAAATATAATTGGCTTGCGCCATCCGAGCCAGTAAAAGAAAACCAAACAAAATCAGCCCTCGCATCGTTTAACCCGCATAGTTGTGTAACAAAAGCAACAATTTTTAGTCTTTCAGTTTTGTATGCTTAAAGTTATACTTTTGTGAACTATAATTATAAGAAAAATCTCTCGAATCGTTAATACGCCCCAATTAGATGGATTTAGTAGAAAATGTAAAGGAAGGTCTACGTTCGGTAAAGGCCAATATGCTTCGTTCGGTACTTACGGCTTGTATCATAGCAATCGGTATAACCTCATTAGTGGGTATTTTAACGGCCATAGATGGGATTGAATATTCAGTGTCCGAGAGTTTGTCGTCATTGGGTGCCAATACATTTGATATTACTTCAAAGTTCAATCGAGGTGCAGCGCGCGATGGGGTGAAAGAGAAAGTGTACCCTCCAATTTTGTTGAATGAGGCTCAAGAGTTTATCAAAGAATATTCGGTTGATGCGATTATAAGCTTATCGGCCAGCGTTACCATTTTGGCTGAAATAAAGCATGGGTCGGAAAAAACAAACCCCAACGTAAACGTGCGCGGTGTCAATGAAGACTACATGGCTATTAAGGGGTTGAATATCGACAACGGCCGAAATTTCTCAAGGTTTGAAATACAATACGGATCCAAAGCCGCGATACTTGGATATAAGCTTGCTAAAACATTGTATGGCGATAAGAAAAATCCGATTAACACAGAAGTGTCCTTTAAAGGCACCCAGTTCAAAGTGATTGGCGTGATGAAAGAAAAGGGTGAGATATCAGAAAATAATTTCGATAACATGATGTTGATCCCCATCATCGTAGCCAATCAATTGGCGGCCGGACAAGGCCTTAACTATCGCTTAACGGTAGGAATTCAAAACCCAGATGCGATGGATTATGCCATGGGAGAAGCCACTGGCGTGATGCGAAAGATTAGGCGCGATGAAGTAGGTAAAGAAAACTCATTTGATATTGAAAAGAGTGAATCGTTAGCGCAAGAGCTGGAGTCAATCACTAATGGCTTGCGGTTTGGCGGATTTGGGGTTGGCTTCATTACGTTGCTGGGAGCTTCAATTGCGTTGATGAACATCATGTTAGTGTCCGTCACGGAGCGCACACGCGAAGTGGGGGTGCGGAAGGCACTTGGGGCAACACCTAAGCGCATTCGACAGCAGTTTGTGATTGAGGCAATTGTGGTTTGCGTATTAGGTGGGCTGGCCGGGATATTGCTTGGTATTTTGATTGGCAACCTCATTTCTAAAGCAATAGGCATCGATGCATTTGTTGTGCCTTGGTTATGGATGATGGTGGGGTTGGGCGTTTGTATTTTTGTAGGTTTGATTTCGGGCTGGTACCCCGCCAGCAAAGCATCACGACTTGACCCCATTGAGTCGTTACGGTTTGAGTAAAAAGTAGTCTCAATTTTGAGGGAGGCACGACCTCTGCGCTGCGGCTTCGGTAGAAACAATCTGCTTTTGAATATTTTAACTCTCGACTAATGTTGAGAGTTTTTATTTTTGTAGCATTGGAGAGATGCCAGAGTGGCCGAATGGGACGGTCTCGAAAACCGTTATACGGGCAACTGTATCGAGGGTTCGAATCCCTCTCTCTCCGCTTCGCCCTCCGTAGCTTCAGCGAAGGAGGGTTCTTAAAATCTCCTAATTAATTCAGCGAAGAATGGTTCGTTCGATATCATTCAGACTTACTTGGTCAACATCTTATAGACCTCAAGACATACCCATGCATCAGTGGCCGCATAGCTGATTTGTTTGTCGTTCAGTTCCTGAGCTTCCCAATTGCTGGTCTGTGCCCCTTTTGAAATTCGAAATCCCAACAGTAACGCAGCGAGCTTTTTTACGCTCTCAACTTCTAAGCCAGCTTGCTTGCTCAATTCTGCTAGCTCAACAAAACCTGCTGGGTGATAATGTTTTAATTTTTGAAGTGCTTTGATGTCATCGCGCAACGCTACCCCCGCTTTCAATATTCTTTCGTTTTCCAAAAAATGAACAATGGGCGTAGTCAATCCGGTTTTGTTGAGCCGAATCAAAAACACTTTTTTCGGAATGGCAATTTGCATCAGCGCCACTTTGTTGGAATGTCCGCGTACAAAAACGGGTTTTGTCTCCGTGTCGAAGCCGACAATTGCATGTTCATTGATTTCTTCAAAAACGTCATCCAATTCACCCGCACCAGAAATGATTTCTACGTCCCCTTCGTATGAACCAAGGGGCAACTCATTAATTTCATCGTGGGTGATGTTGACCTTATGATGCTTTGTCATTTAACCTACGAATCTTGAAATTGAGATAGGCTTGCAGCACCGTCATGCACGGGCTGATAATGCAGAAAAAACAATAGGGCGCGTACGTCCACGTAGAAATGCCCAATACTTTCGACTGTGTGGCACCACAGGTATTCCATGGAACCAATACGGATGTAACCGTGCCCGCATCTTCTAATGTCCTACTCAGCAGTTCTGGCTTGTAACCCTGTTTTCGGTAGGTATCGGCAAACATTCTGCCCGGGATGGCGATGGCCATGTACTGATCACCGGCAGTGCAGTTAAAGAAAATACTGGTGACGGCTGTCGACAAAACGAGCGACCCGGTAGAATGAGCCCACTTAATGATTTCCTCAACAATTCTCATCAACAGCCCGCTGGATTCCATTACTCCGCCAAAAATCATGGCTCCCAAAATCAACCAAATGGTATTGAGCATTCCCGCCATGCCGCCTGATGACAAGAGCTCTGAAATCATTGAATTGTCAGTCTTAATGTTGATTGACATGGCCATTGATTTCATCACCGCTACAAAAGCAGATTTGGTTGGATCGTTTACCACTTGAGATATCTGATCCACAATTTGTGGTTGAAAAATAACGCCAAAAATGCCTCCTAGCACTGAACCTACCAACAAAGCCGGTATGGCGGGTACTTTGCGAACGATCATGAAAAGCACCAACGCAGGCACAACGAAGAGTATTGGATTTAAGTTAAATGCCCCATCAATAGCATGCAAAACACCTTCTGTGTTTGTAGCACCGCTAGTATCAATGGTGAACCCCCAAATAAAAAATATTAGCAACGTTATCGCCAAGGTAGGCGCAGTTGTAAACACCATGTAGCGGATGTGTGTGAACAGATCAGTGCCCGCCATGGCTGGGGCAAGATTGGTGGTGTCAGAAAGCGGAGACATCTTGTCTCCAAAATACGCACCTGAAATGATCGCGCCCGCTACTACACCTTCGTGTATACCCAGCGTTTTTCCAATGCCCAGCAAAGCAATCCCCACAGTGGCAATGGTGGACCATGAACTTCCCGTGGCGAGTGAAACAACGCAGCATACTATGCACGCTGCAAAAAGAAAGAAAGTTGGGTTTAAGATTTTTAAACCGTAATATATCATAGCCGGCACTATGCCGCTTAGTAGCCACGTGCCAGAGAGTGAACCAATGACCAACAAAATCAACATTGCGCCCATGGCCGAACTGATGCTCTTGACAATGCTCACTTCTATTTGCTCCCAATTGTAACCCAAGCGCCACGAAATGAGCCCAGCTACGGCAGCGGCCAAGAATAATGCAATTTGATTGGGCCCATCAGTCGCCCCGGCACCGAACACCAGCACATTTAATGACAATAATGTGACAAGAGAAATAATTGGGATAAACGCATGGAGCAGCGTAGGTCTTTTCTTTCCGGTCATGAACAGGGCTTAACAGTGCGGCAAGGTAACTAAAAAATTAAAAGTTAGGAGGTTGGTCGATTTAGTGTTATTGAGTTTCAATTGGGGAGCTAATTTTTTCGTCATAGGAATGTTGTTAACTTCGGCACGCTCAAAAATACGTTTTACCTTCAACCCATTAACTCATGTTCGAAGCCACCAAAATACTTGAAAAAGCAAAACACTCCGCATTTTACCTTAAAGTCTTAAACTGGTCGCTGGCGCGGATGATTCCCTTCAATAAGCCGCACGGATTTGAAGTTATAGAAATCGAGGACTATCGTTTAAAGACCCTCATGCCGTATAAACGGAGTAACTTTAACCACATTCGTGGGTTGCACGCGTGCGGACTGGCCACCATTTCGGAATTTACCACCGGTTTTTTGTTGCTGAGTTTGCTGGATATGAAAAAGTACCGGATTATCATGCAGCGATTGGAGATGAATTATCACTATCAAGGAAAAATGGATGCAACAGCTGAGTTTGCCATTTCGCCCGAATGGCTTGAGGAAGAAATAGTCAAACCCCTGCAAAGCCAAGAGGCCGTGGTGGTGCCTTGCGAGGTGAAGATTCATGATGCCAAAGGCAATCATTTAACCACCGGCACAATATTTTGGCAGTTCAAGAATTGGGATAAGGTCAAAACCAAAGTTTGACAAGTTATCGGCTTTGCGGTAGATTTGGTATCGCAACCATCAAATTAACGATATGAGAAAAATAGATGCACTTCTTTCAGAGTATGGCGAAAGTCACCAAAATCCTACGAACAAAGCCATCCATTGGATATGTGTGCCGCTGATATTTTTCAGCGTAGTTGGGTTAATAGGTTCAATACCGGCAGGCTTTTTACAGTCTACGTTTGGTGAAGGTGCTTTGTATGCCAACTGGGCCGCAGTAATGCTGGCCGTGGCGCTCATCTATTACATCACGTTATCGATTCCCCTTGCCGTGGGGATGCTTTTTTTTGGTTCGCTTTGCCTTTTCTTGATGAGACAGATTGTGATGGCAAATTTTGCCCCACTATGGGCCGTTAGCTTGGGTATTTTTGTTGCTGCCTGGATTGGTCAGTTTTATGGCCACAAGGTAGAAGGAAAAAAGCCCTCATTCTTTAAGGATGTGCAATTCTTAATGATTGGCCCCGCATGGCTCATGCATTTCATTTATAAGCGTCTTGGTATTCCGTATTGAGCAGTTTATATAAGTTCCGTATGGCAAGCCTTTCGAAAAATTCGAAAGGAAGTGCTCTTTTCCTCTACAACACAACACAACACTTATTTACACAAAGAGCCAGGGGTTGGAAACAATTTAAGTGTTTACGTGGCGCGAAAACAGTTGCATCGATTTCCTTTAACATTAGCGGTATAAGCGCGTGCAGCCCTTTTCGTGCTCCCTTTGGCGGGTTTGAGATTCATGAGGCCGCACATGATCAAATCATAGAAACTTGGTGGCACCAAGGCATTGTTGAAGCACTTCGAAGGCTAGGCGTGACAAGGTTGGTGATCAAAAGCCCGCCAAAGATGTTGAACGAACAACTATTCAGTCTTGTGGATCACCTCCTGCAAAAACAAAATGCTGTTACGCAAGATGAAGTGGCTAGTATTTTATCAGTGGATGACAACAGATTTCGAAAAAAAATTACGGCAGCCAAACGGCAGCGGCTAGAAAAAAATCGTATCGCTTTTACTTTCAAAAAAATACCTTTAATACAGATCGGGGCGGTGTATCGTTTCTTGTCTGTATGCCGAAAGGAGAGGGGGCGCCAATTGTCACTCACGCTGCCGATGGTTCGTGCACTAGCAAAAGTATTTCCTCGGCACATCATGCTTTTTGGAGTTCAAGTTGAAAATGAATGGGCTGCACAGGCAGTGGTAGTGCGCGAGTCAAAAGACGTTTGGTACACTTTTTACTACAGCCATCTGCAAAAATTTAACAAACAAAGCCCTACGGTTTTTCTTATTGAGCAGATTTATCAATTGGCACAAAGTAATGGTGTGCGGTGGATTAACTTGGGTACTTCGATGCTTGATGGCGAAATCAATCGGCCATTGCTTCATTTCAAGAAGAGTATTGGCGCAGAAACAACAGTCAAAAGAACCTATCAACTGCATTTGTGAATTCACCCTTGGTTACCGTTTTGTGTTTGTGTTATAACCACGCACGGTTTGTAGCCGAGGCCATCGACTCTGTGTTTGCCCAAACGCATCAACCCATTCAATTAATTGTGGTAGATGACGGAAGTGCAGACAGCAGCGCACAAGTGATTGAACAAATGCTTAGAGATCATCCTGATGTTTTATTTTTGAAACACTCGCATAACAGGGGTTATTGTGCTTCGTTGAATGAAGCGCTGAAGCATGCCAAAGGCGAATTTATCATAGACTTATCGGGCGATGACGTGCTGCTGCCACAACGCGTTGCGAGTGGGGTGGTTGAGCTAAATCGAAGTGGTGAGCGTTATGGAGTGTCGTTCTCAGATGCAATTTTGATCACCGAGTTGGGTGAATATATGGGTTTGCACTCGGCAAATTTTCCCCACGCGGCCATTCCAACGGGTGACATCTACGCTGAGCTCATCAACCGTTATTTCATTTGTCCGCCAACCTTGATGTTTCGAAGATCCGTGATTGAGCGCATAGGCGGGTATGATGAATCTTTGGCTTTCGAGGATTTTGATTTTTTGATCCGCGCAAGCCGTGATTTTTATTTTACTTATTCGCGCCAGCCATTGGTAAAGCGAAGGATCGTTAAGAACTCGATGTCAGCGCATCAATTTAAACGCGATAGCCCCCAGCGCTGGTCCACCTATCAAGTGTGTTTAAAGATTAAAGGTTTGAACCGGTCGCGTATTGAAAATCAAGCTTTGAAAAAGCGGTTGCTGTACGAGACAATCATATCCATTCGGTTGTTGGAGTTTGGCCTCGCGACAAGATTCTTAAAAATGCTATTTTCGGTTGTCTTCACCCGCTAACATACTTAAGTAGCTCTCATACCGAGCCAGGCTAATTTGCTGATTTTCTACCGCAGCAATAACGGCACAACCAGGCTCGTGGAAGTGAATGCAGCGTGCGCCAAACTTGCAGCTTGTTCGGACAGCGCGCATCTCGGGAAAATAGTCAGAAAGCTCTTGGGGTTCCATGTCAACTAGCCCCCATTCTTTTACTCCGGGTGTATCAATTACAAAGCTGTGTTCATCCAGTCGAAACATTTCCGCAAAGGTGGTGGTATGGGTTCCTTTATTCGAAAATGAAGAGATGTTGGAGGTAGCTTGTTGGATTCGATCCGACAGTCTGTTCAGCAGTGTTGATTTGCCAGCGCCAGAGTGGCCAGCCACTAGCGTAACTTTGTTTTCTAAGATTTCATTTACCTCCAACAGGTCATCGTGCGTAGCTTGTAGGGCCAACGTGCGCGTGCCAAATGTCTGATAGCGTTGCATCAACTTGGTTTGTTCTTCGAGCTCAGTTTCAGTTAGCAAGTCACGCTTGTTAAAAATAATCACTTGCGGAATTCGGAAAGCCTCTGCTGACACCAAAAACCGATCGATAAATCCCAACGAAGTGCGGGGTTGCTTTAATGTGGCAATCAACATCACTTGATCGATGTTGGCGGCCAGCACATGCGCTTGCCCTTTCTTTTTTACGGACTGGCGTAACATATGATTCTGGCGGGGCAAGATCGCAGAGATCACCGCATTGTTTCCCTCTGGCTGTAGGTCTACCCAATCGCCCACGGCAACGGGGTTGGTCTCGTTGATATCATCAAGTCTTAGTTTGCCGCGCGCGCGCGCCTGCAACACCTGACCACCCTCGATCAATACTTCATACCAACTTCCGGTAGATTTAAGAACACGACCTTTCATCAAACAAGGCTTAAGCAGTAATCAACAATCTTTTTTGTTGCACCGCGATTTTCCTCTACGTAAGATTTAGTGACTTCACAGGCCAACAAATAGTTTTCTGGCTTGCTGTTCAGCAGTTGGTATTTGGCCTTTAGGTCGGCATACCCACTCACTTCAAACGCACCCCCGCGCATAATCAGGTCATTCGCTTCCTGGTACTTTTCGTAGTTTTTGTTTCCGAAGAAAATCGGAATTCCATAACATGCAGCTTCTAAAATGTTGTGCAACCCCGCGCCAAAAGCTCCACCCACGTAAGCCACTTCACCATATTTATATAGTGTAGAGAGCATACCAATGTTGTCAATAATTAATACCTGAGCATTCTTCACATCATCATACCCCGCCTTTGAAAAACGAACCGTTTTTAATTGGAGGGATCGCTCAATCTCCGCTAAAAACTTGTCATTTATCTCGTGAGGAGCAATAATAAACTTAAGATGGTAGGAGTGGTCATGGATAAAAGGAGATAGCACATCGATGTCTTCAGGCCAGCAACTCCCAATTACCCATACCTGTTGGTCGGCCTTAAAGAATTTTACCAGGTCTACTTCTTTTGCTGTGGCGATAATTTGCAGCACACGATCGAACCGAGTATCGCCAGCAATTACAGAATTGATGCCAATGGACCCCAGTAGCTTTTTAGTCTCTTGATTTTGAACAAAAAATGCGTTGAAGTTTCTAAGTATTTTCCGAAAAAAATTGCCGTAGGGTTTAAAAAAAATCTGATCGGATCTTAATATACATGAAGCAGAAATCAACGGAATGCCGTGTTTTCTCAGCTGGTTTGAATAATTGTACCAAAACTCGTATTTGATGAAGATCGCTAGTGAGGGCTTTACAATTTCAACAAAGCGCTGTGCGTTGCTTGGGGTATCCCAAGGCAGGTAGTAGATGTAGTCTGCTTTTTCATAATTTTTCCTCACCTCATAACCTGAGGGCGAAAAAAATGTCAATAGTATTTTTAAGTCGTGTCGTTGCGATTTAATAAGTTCAATGATAGGTCTCCCTTGCTCAAACTCGCCCAACGAAGCGCAATGCACCCATACAATCTTGTAGTTATTGCCCGCAAAACGACCCGATAGTTTTTCAAAAAGTTTTTTTCTACCGCTTACAAATTGCTTGGCTTTTATATTAAATGGAACGGCTAAGCGATAGGCTAGGGCTAAAAGGCGAATAGCGAGGGAATAAATCACTTGATGGTGTTTGACTCGGACAAATTTAGATAAGTTCAGCCGCGCTGCACGATGGAATTAAAAAAAATACTTAACTTGAATTTACAAAAACTACAACCTATGAAACGATCTATCCCGACTTTAATCTGTGCACTCGCTTTTTTTGGTGCCGCTCACGCACAATCTGACCTAGACAACCTTATCAAAGGTAGTACCGAAGATGCTAACTACCTTGTAAAGGGCTATATTACCCCTGCGCTGAATACAGTGGGGTATGGTTTAACCCAGGGCTGGTACAACACAGCAAAGCCTCATAAAGTTTTAGGGTTTGATTTGACGATTACAGCTGCAACGATTTCGATTCCATCTACTGATTTGACATATCGAGTTGAAAATGCAAGTTTAAAAAATCTTGCAGTCACGCCATACCCAGGTGCAACTGCCATCAATGCGCCAACTATTTTTGGTAGTTCAACTGCGCCTAAATACCAGCCATTGACGACAGTAAATGGCACGAAAATACCTTCCGGCCAAACGATAGATGGCGCACCCGGACTGGACCTAGATGTACCGGTGGTTGGAACAGCCGTACCAATTCCAATGGTTCAATTGGGAATTGGCCTTCCGAAAGGAACGGATGTAAAACTGAGATTCTTCCCGAGCACAGGACTGGGTACCGGTGGCAAAGACGGCAGTGTCGGCATGTTTGGTATTGGCGTGTTGCACGATGTGAAGCAGTACATTCCAGGTGTAAAAGAACTGCCCTTTGATCTTTCGGCTTTCGTGGGTTATACCAAATTGAATTTTGATGTGAACCTTGACCCCGCAAACAATCCTGACCAAAAGGCTACATTCCAATCTTCAGGGACAACAATTCAGGGATTAATTTCAAAGAAGATTTCCGTGCTTACACTTTATGGGGGGTTAGGCTACAACTTCATATCAGCTGACTTGAATGTGAAGGGAACTTATGATTTATCGGGCACTGGTTCTAAAACACCTGTGCCAATTTCTGTGAGTGTAAGTCAGTCAAGCCCCAGTTTTACCGCTGGGCTTCGGCTCAAACTCGCGATTTTTACTTTTCACGGAGATTATACATTTCAGAAGTATAGCGCACTTACTGTTGGCTTCGGCTTCAACGTGAGGTAAACATCGTGATCAACTAAAAAAAAGCCCCGACATTGTCGGGGCTTTTTTTATTTGCCTTTGTATTCCGGCTTTCGCTTTTCAACAAATGCTTTCATCCCTTCTTTCTGGTCTTCGCTGGCAAAGGTTAAGTAGAAATTTTTTCGCTCAAATGCGAGCCCTTCGTCTAGTTGTGTTTCGAATGAACGGTTGATGGCCTCTTTTGCCAATTGCACGGCAACGGGGCTCATCTGCGCAATTTCTTTGGCAAGCGTCAGCGCTTCGTGCAAGTACATCTCAACCGGCACTACTTTCACAGCCAATCCGTAAAATACAGCTTCTTCTGCCGAAAGGAAACGGCCACTCAAAATCAATTCCATTGATTTGGCTTTGCCCAATGCTTTGGTGAGACGCTGGGTGCCGCCCGCACCGGGTATGGTGCCAATTTTTATTTCAGGTTGGCCAAACTTGGCAGTTTCGGAGGCAATGATAATGTCACACATCATGGCCAGCTCGCAGCCGCCACCCAGCGCGAAACCACTTACGGCTGCGATGATTGGCTTCTTCGTTTTTCTGATTTGGTCCCACGTGCTAAACGAATCAATCATCAACATTTCCATGGCCGACTTATCTGCCATTTGTTTGATATCCGCACCTGCGGCAAATGCTTTTTCATTGCCCGTGAGGATGATGACGCGCACATTTTCATTCTTATCCAACTGTTGCAATGCCGCCAGCAGCTCTTGCATGAGTTGGTGGTTGAGTGCATTCAGTTCTTTGGGCCGGTTGAGTTCCACCAACGCCACATATTGCTCTTTTTGTTCGGTTACTTTGATGAATTCCATGGGTTACGATTTGCTGCCAAAGCTAAGAAAAGATTTTTGGTTGGGCTTGAAGTTAACAGTGAGGCTTGCTGCAGGGGGGCAGTTAAAAACCTACGTCTCTCCCGCGTGATAAAGATAATAGAGAACTACACACTTTGATGACTCACACTCCCGCCCACTTGAAGCAAGCCAAGTTAAGAACAGTTTTTTTTACTCCATTGTAATGTCGAGCCTAACCTTGGTAAAATAGTATGACTTTTTATCATTGGATCTCTCAACCATATATATATCTTTAAGGTGGTCGAAATAAGGTCTACCTCCATACCCGAGAAAATCTTTAGGGTAGTTCATGCTAATAAAGGATTTCAACTCCTCTGGGGTAACCACATTGTATTTCTTTATATCCGTTATTTTCAAGGCATTTTCCTTATGCACAGAAACAAATTCAAGGGGATAGCCATTGTATAGGTGATAGTCAAGTGCGTACCTATTTTCAGGGTTGTCTTTTAAAGTTACAGGGTCAATACCAATAGAATTTGAGTTTTTGTAGAATTTGGAAGAGTCGAAATGCAAGTACAACACTGTGTCGCCTTTTGTTGGTTGACTATTGGATATTTGGCAGCCATATCCAGAGATTAGCAATACAAGACAGCAAATTTTAATAAATCTCATATTTGTATTTTATTATTGACAAGTTATAACTGAGTGCCAATCTGAAATGAATTGTCTGTCTCTTCTTATTTTGTCCCTCTGCTCTTGGGTCATAAGGTTCTGCCATAAATAAGTCTCCACCAATCCATCCCATGCCAACGCCCTGTAGTGGTCGATGTTTAAATCCGGGTTGTTGAGGTTACGTGTATCAAACTGTTGAAGACCTGCGGCAATAATGTCGATATAATGCCGAGCGATATACTCGTGTTGAATCCTACTGGTTGAATCTTTTTGACCATTAGCTTTATAGAAAACGTACGCATCAAAAAGTTCTGGGAAGTTGTCCTTATTTAGGTTTTCATAGCCTCCAACCTTACTCAGGTCCGCAAACATCTTCGCATGCAGGGCTTCATGGAGAAAAGTCCTGGCTACCTCAACTGTGCGTCTGGCCTCTAACTTTGCTTTGTCTATAATTATGGTTACATCCTTATATGGTGGAGCTGATCTAGTTACTCCAGTATACGGTGGGGTTGAGCCTAAAACGAAAGTTAGATTTAAAGAGCTTGAACTTTTATCAAAGTCATTGATTAGCTCTTGAAAAACTCGGTTGCCACCCAACTTGGTATAGATGCAATTTGCTTTTTGATTATTTACAATGCTTGTATCGACCTTTATTTTATAAAGGCTGTTAAGCAGAAGGTCGAGTAATTCCTCATCTGTTGGTGGATATACAGCAATAACATCAATGCATGAATTAGGATCAGCACCAGTTTCAAGAACGGCACCACCACCACCGCCAGTACAGGTTGAGCCAGCAGACGGCCCGCTAGGCCCACCACCGCGACTATTAAAATTAAAATACTCTGACGGGACAAAAGTACCGTCTGACCACCTAGTAAACTGGGTTGGCAAATTACTGCCACCAGTAGCGCCCGCTGAATCACTTATGAAACAACCGGAAAAGTCAATTTTAACGACCACAACTGTCTTTCCGATGCAAGGCAGAGGTACACCTGTTGCCTGCGAGTCCTTTCCTTTTTCGGGGCACTCCTCTGCCAGCTCAGCATTCCAACATTGTTGTGTTCTACCCCCAATAAACGAGCCCCCAGTGGTTATGCCATTCCTGAAGTATTGACTCACTATTTCTCTCCAACTTAAGTCGTAACTAGATATTTTTCCAGTAAATCTTGCAGGTTCTAAAGATAACGGTGCTTCTGGTTCATACTTTATATAAAACCCTTTGACCCCGCCCACTACCCGTTTGAATACTAAGTTTGTGAAAGAAGTACTATTGTAGTCGCCCCCAATTTTGAAGGTGTAAGAATAGGAAACACTGTCGGCCTGCAGTGCCATCAATATAGAGTCGGTATTTAGGCTTATGCCTGAACTACTTGTCCTTCCATTTTTAGCCTCTTTAAAGCCTGCCTTATCCAAGATGTCTTTCAGATATGGCTCATTTGTCAACGAGGTTATTTTTGTTTTGGCAAGCCCCTTGTTCAAATCGGGCGAGTTGATGTTATCTGTCTCGCAGCCGATTGCTGTTAAAAGTAGCAACAAAAATATTTGACTTATCAGTTTCCTCATCCTGTTAATATTTGAGTCTAAACTTAATAAAAAATTGTGCACAACTGTCAAATACACGCAATACCATCTGCCAAGACTTGCGTAAATACACCTGCAACCGTCCGCTTTACGCAACTCTCTGGGCACCAAAAAAGAAAAGCCCCATCTCGTTTGACGGGGCTTTATCTAACCAAAAGGCGGATAAAAAATATGTACTATGCGTGCATGTATCTGGTGAGGCGCCTGATAAGTAACCATTAACTTAAAAAAGTTCTGGATTAATTCTGACGGAGGTACGACCAAGAATCTTTTGATTTTTTTAGAGATCCTTCGCGGCTAAGAAATCTGAGTGTGAATGAAGTTTTGATTGCCACTCAGGATTTACACCGCTTCTTTTTAGACGCTCTAACCTCTATTTTTGCGTTTTCTATGAAAATTCTTTTTGTCTGCCTCGGCAATATCTGCCGCTCGCCCTTGGCCGAAGCGATTTTTAAACACAAGCTGCAAAATAAAAGCCTAGCCCAATCGTTTTACGCAGACTCGTGCGGTACAGCCAATTACCACGTTGGCGATTCCCCTGATCCACGCACCATCAGGAATGCGCGAAAAAACGGGGTAGAAATAAATCACTTAGGAAGACAACTTTCACCCAATGATTTCGAAAATTTTGATTTGATCTTAGCAATGGATGGCTCGAACCTTCACAACATCTTACGGCTGCCGGGTGCAAACTTCCATGCACATAAAATCAAATTGATGCGTGAGTATGATCCCCATGGCCGCGGAGATGTGCCCGACCCTTATTACGGCACAGAGGCAGATTTTCAATAAGTGTTTGAGATTTTGAATCGGTCGATTGATAAGTTAATGACTTCGCTACTGAAGCAAAAATCCAATGAAACTTAGTGTCTCAGTGCCTTAGCGGTTAACTTATTTTTTGCCAATAATGAACTAAGGCACTACGCATTGCCCTTCACCAAAACCTGCAGCGTTGAACGCGAGGACTGCTCCAATATTAACCCAGGCGTAGCCCGAAACTCGGCCGATGTTTTTGAATCGTAATTCTTAACAGTAATCAGCGCCAAGTTGGTGTTGAAGTACACTTCAAACTGCTGTCCCAAGGCTTCAATCAATTTCATGATTTTACTCTCGCGATAGTCAACACAA
Source organism: Bacteroidota bacterium (assembly GCA_018267275.1). Classification (GTDB taxonomy): domain Bacteria; phylum Bacteroidota; class Bacteroidia; order Cytophagales; family Cyclobacteriaceae; genus ELB16-189. The sequence goes on from JAFDYV010000008.1 coordinate 236,652, forward strand.
AACGAAAACGAGATGGCTGAGTTTTGCATCAAATTGATGCGTACGTTGTGGTCACTGATGGCTTTAAAGATGACAGCCAATTGTGGCTCGTCCACAAAAGTATAGTCGGTGACTTTGCACGAAATCAAACACTGATTTTCCTTGTACACAATCAATGGCGGCAATTTGTCCACCTTGCACTCATGTATTTTCGTTCCCGGAAGGGCAGGGTCAATAAAACTTTTCACCCGCAGTGGAATGCCTCGGTTGGCCAATGGCTTAATCGTTTTCGGATGAATAACCGATGCGCCAAAGTAGGTCATCTCAGCAGCTTCTTTGTAGGGGAGTTCTTCAAACACCACAGCATTAGCCCTCCGTTTCGGGTCGGCACTCATTACCCCGGGCACATCCTTCCATATCGTTACCGACTTGGCGTTAAGGCAAAATCCAAAAATGCCTGCTGTAAAATCTGACCCATCGCGCCCCAACGTGGTGGTAAAGCCTTCCGATGTTGATCCGATAAAGCCTTGAGTAACCAATAACTTTTCGTGTTGCAATGGGCCCACCAACTTTTCGGTCTCGCGCCAATTTACTTTTGCTTCGCGGTACGCATTATTGGTTTTGATATATTGCCTCGCATCAGCCCATTTCGCTGGCAACCCCACGGACTTGAGGTATGCCGCAAAAATGATTGAGGAGATTAATTCGCCATACACCACAATTTGATCATAGATAAAATCGTATTCACCCACTTGGTTGGCCAATTGTGTGATATGTTCAAACGCACGCAGGAGCTCTGTTTCAACGCTGGGTAAAACGTTTAGCGCTTTCGCTTGGTCCATATGATAACTTTTGATCGCGCCCAATTCAGTGGTAAAATCTTTTTTGGCCATAGCCAATGCCACTACCTCCTCAAGGGCATTGGTGGTTTTACCCATGGCCGACACCACCACCAATAATTTTTCTTCCTTGTGCTGTTGGATAATGTTGGCAACCTGCCTGATTCGGTCTGGCGATTGGAGCGAGGCGCCCCCAAACTTAAAGATGTCCATCTACTGCTTTGGTATTATGTTTTTTGGCCTTAGAAGTCAGAAAAGCACAAAGATTGCACAAAGAATCTTCAAAGTTAATTTTTAAAAATATACCCATTTCAAACGTTTGCAATTTATATTTGCCATGAAATTAGAGACCACAGAAGTGGACCACAGAAATCTTAGATCAGTAATCTTAAATCTGAAATTCTTACATGGAAGCCTCACGAATTGCTTTGCCCATCGGCACTGCTTTAGATCGATTCATTAAAAACAACCAAGATCAGTTTCAATATGCCAGTGGCGAACTATCGCAATTGTTGCGCGACATTGCCTTGGCCAGTAAAGTGGTGAACCGCGAAATCAATAAGGCCGGATTGATTGACATTATGGGTGCCATGGGCTCGCAAAATACGGCAGGTGATCAACAGCAAAAGTTGGATGTGTTGGCCAACATTCGCTTTACGCGTGCATTGACCAAAGGAGGGGAGGCAGCTGCTCTGATCAGCGAAGAGACGGAATCATTTGTGGACTTGACCAACGATGGTAAGTACATCATCGCCATTGACCCGCTAGATGGTTCTTCTAACATTGATGTGAACGTTTCCATTGGAACCATTTTTTCAATTTACCGCAGAAAGACAAAGGAAGGTGAGCCGATCAATGACGAGGATATTTTGCAAATGGGTGACGAACAAGTGGCGGCCGGCTATATTCTGTACGGGTCATCAACAATGCTTGTGTATACCACCGGCCATGGTGTAAACGGATTTACCTATGAGCCTACCCTGGGTGAGTATGTGCTTTCGCACCCCGACATGAAGATGCCCGAGAATGGGAAGATTTACTCCATCAACGAGGGCTCTGCCAATTCTTTTTCAGAATCTGTGAAGTCGTATATCCAATACTGCAAAGACAACAACTATACCGCACGGTATATTGGCTCGTTGGTCGCAGATTTTCATCGCAATATGCTGAAGGGCGGCATTTACATTTACCCGGCTACGGCCAAAGACCCGAACGGAAAGCTACGTTTGATGTATGAGTGCAATGCGTTATCTTTTATTGCCGAACAGGCAGGCGGTATCGCCTCAGATGGCAAGGGCCGCGTAATGGAGATAAAACCCAAGGATTTGCACCAGCGCACCCCGTTTTACGTGGGTTCGAAAAAAATGGTGGAAAGAGCGATAGGCGCAAAATAAAAAATGGCAAACCAACATCGCACCGCTACAACCGCCTACCCTTGCTACCTTCCGGTCCTGGGGGAGTTCAGCAGGAGCTGGTCGTGCCAGTTTGCCGCTGCAAAGATAGCACTCAAAGTAACCCCGCCAAATAAAGATTGAATTCCAGGGCATTTACTTCGGCAAAGCCATCGTGCTTCAGGTCGTCAAAAATCTGGGCGTCAAATTCTAAATCGCGCATTTCGGCACCTTCGGCACTCACCACCAGTTCTGTTCCCGTCCAAAAAATGGGATTGACCTTGACCAATATCTTTGTGCCTTCCATTTCTTTTTTGAAATATTGGTGAACGATGTTGGTGCTTTTTGCCATACCTGCGCGCTACGTAAGACTAAAAGTAATTAACTCTTTCAGTAACTCAATAATTTTCAAAACAGCATGATGCCGGAACGGTTGGAAAGCGAGCGTTTGGTTTTGCAGCGGCTAACGCACGAAGACGCGTCCGAGATTTTTTATACGTATGCCAGCAAAGAAGAGGCCACCCGTTATGTATCGTGGCCTACCCATCAAACCATGCGCGATACAAATGACTTTCTAAGATATGCTGTTGCTGCTTGGAAAAAGGGGACTGATTTTTCGTGGTCGGTGCGGTTAAAAGAAACCGGCCGATTGGTGGGCAGTATTGGCGTGTTACCCGGTGATGGCAAGGTGCAATTTGGCTACGCGTTTGGCCCAGCTCATTGGAACAAGGGTTATGCCACCGAAGTGGTGAAGCGAGTATTGCTAGAAGTGAAAAAGATGGATGGCGTTTACCGGATTGGCACCTTAGTAGATGTTGAAAATGTCGCTTCTGCAAAAGTTTTGCTGAAATGCGGACTCATCGAAGAAGCTCGGCTCGAAAAATGGATGCGCTTTCCCAACCAAAACAATCAGCCGAAGGATTGTATTTTGTTTAAACTTCCGCAGTAGCAAACGATTCTTCCAAGTCGAATTCGATCGACTGAACAACTTCGTCTTCCAATAGTCTAGCCCAAGCGTTCAGATATACTACCGCATCTTGCTTCGAGTTGTGCCGAAGATTCCTTTTCTCAAAAGGCAGTTGTTGTAACACGCGGCCATCTGACAAGCGCTCCAAATGCTTCAGGTCCTCAGAATCAAAACCAAAAGCCATTAATTCAGAAATTAGGTTGTCCATCGGCAAGCCGCTGGTGGGGCAATAGTCGTTCAGTTGCTCAGTCCAGTCGCCACTGCTTTGCATCGCACGGGTATGAATCTCGGCTTTCGTCAGTTTGGTCACCTCTTGTGCCAAAAACCCACAATTACACAAACCCATGTGGCCCCATTGATATTGGTTGCTTTGCTCCAATTTTTTTGCCGTGTTACGCAATGCTTCAATTACTTCTATGCTCGCTTTTGCCATATCCAAAGGTGTTTTCTGTCCCACTAAAATAAACAGGTTTATCAAGAATTTGTTTGTCGCGATTTTTTATTTTGGAAAAGGTCATTTATTATTGCGTTTCAAATCAATTATATGGGTAAAGGAGATAAGAAGTCAAAAAGAGGTAAAATTGCATTGGGCACTTACGGTAACTCAAGGAAAAAAAAGACTATAAAAGCCCGACTGAAGCGCAGCGCTAGCAAGAAAAAGGTAGCGGCTGGGACGAAAGAAAAGACAAAACGCACAAGCAAGAAGGCATAATGATGAAAAGCAACGTTACAATGATGTGGTGGTGGCAGCAACCTGAAGAGGTTCGGTGCCTTGCTGCGTTATAAGTAACTATTAAATAGAACATTAACGAGCCCGCTCCGAATCTTTCGGGGCGGGTTTTTTATTTTTTGTCGATATGATTTTTAAGTTAGAAACTACAGTCAAAAAACTTCTGGCCGACACCATTACGCCAGTCAACATTTATTTGAAGTTGCGCGATGTGTTTGCGGGCAGCGTCTTGCTAGAAAGCTCCGATTATCATGGAAATGAAAACAGCTTGTCTTTTATCTGCTGCGAGCCCATTGCATCGTTTGTTTTAGATGGAACGCAGGTGGCCATTACGATGCCTAATGGCGAAGAAGTGGTGCGCCCTGTTTCTGGTAACGTTTTGAAAGAATTGGAGGGTTTCCGAGATGCGTTTTCGTTTCAACCCGGGTTGTCGAAATACCCTTACGCTGGGTTGTTTGGTTATATGGCCTACGACTCGGTGCGCTTCTTCGAAAAAGTTGACATCAAGAAAAATGCCGATGCGATCCCCGACATCGCCTACAAGTTGTTTCGGTTTGTGATTGTGATTGACCACTTCACCAATGAGCTGTATCTGTTTGAGAACAGGGTTCAAGGCGTTCAATATGCTGGGTACTCGGTTGACGAAGTGGAGCAGTTGATTTACTCCAACCGTTTTGCCACGTTCAAGTTCACTACCGTTGCGGAAGAACGCTCTGCATTGACAGACGAACAATATTTGCAGATGGTGAAGAAAGGCATTGACCACTGCCACCGGGGCGATGTATTTCAAATAGTGCTTTCGCGTAGATTCACACGTCCATTTAGGGGCGATGAGTTCAATGTGTACCGAGCGTTACGCTCCATCAACCCATCGCCCTATTTGTTTTTCTTTGACTTTGGAAATTTCAAAATCTTTGGCTCATCGCCCGAAGCACAGATACAAATTAAGAACGGTGAAGCGCACATTTATCCAATAGCGGGCACTTTTAAACGCACCGGCAATGATGCCGAAGATGCCGCCCTGGCCGAAAAGTTGGCCAAAGACGAAAAGGAAAATGCCGAGCATGTGATGTTGGTGGACTTGGCGCGCAACGACTTGAGCCGTAGTGCCGGACAAGTTCAAGTAGAGGTGTTTAAAGAAGTCCAATACTATTCGCATGTCATTCACCTGGTGTCAAAAGTTTCCGGCAAACTTGAGGGCGGTGCGCGTGCGTTACAAGTGGCAGCTGATACGTTTCCTGCCGGCACGCTGTCGGGCGCACCAAAACCCATGGCACTTTCACTCATCAACCAATATGAGCCCGGCCCGCGGGGGTTTTACGGTGGCTGTATCGGATTTTTAGGATTTGACGGTACCTTCAATCATGCGATCATGATTCGAACGTTTATGAGTAAGAACAACGAATTGGTTTTTCAGGCGGGAGCAGGTGTAGTTGCTAAGTCAACCCCTGAAAGCGAACTGCAAGAAGTGAACAATAAAGTGGCGGCTTTGCGCAAGGCAATTGAGCTGGCCGAACAGATATGATTTAGGTTTCAATATACAGCAATAGAATATGAAGATTCTTGTATTAGACAATTACGACTCGTTTACTTATAACCTCGTGCACATCATCAGAGAGTTAGGATATGGCATGGATATTTATCGCAACGACCAGATTTCAGTTGAAGCGGTAGGCAAGTACGATAAGTTATTACTTTCGCCTGGGCCGGGTATTCCTGATGAGGCGGGTATCATGAAACAGGTTATCCGGCAATACTCAGCTAGTAAAAGTATTTTGGGAGTTTGCTTGGGGCACCAGGGTATTGCGGAGTGTTTTGGTGCGAAACTATTTAACCTGCCGCACGTGTTGCATGGCGTAACGTCTACCTTGCAGGTGACTGACGCGGGCGAGAAGTTGTTCGCGGGCTTGCCGCAGCAATTTACGGTGACACATTACCATTCTTGGGTTGTCGAAGCCACAACACTACCAAAGGAAATTAAAGTAACATCGACCAATGCGAAGGGCTTGGTGCTGTCATTGGCCCATACGCAGTTTGATGTGCGCGGGGTGCAATTTCATCCCGAATCCATCATGACAGAACATGGCAAACAAATCATCAAAAACTGGTTGTCTATTTGAAAATGATATCAATGCTAATTTTCTAATAACTAAGGAATGAAAACGGTACTGAACGAGTTAATTGACCATCAATCGCTGACCAAAGAAACAGCGCGGCACGTGTTGCTCGATTTGGCTTCGGGGAAATACAATCCGGCACAGATGTCCGCTTTCATGACTGTGTATATGATGCGCAGCATCAAGACGGAAGAACTGGAAGGCTTTCGCGATGCAATGTTGGAGCTATGTTTACCAGTGAAATTAGATTTGCCGGTAATGGATGTTTGTGGCACCGGTGGCGATGGCAAGAATACTTTCAATATCTCTACTTTGTCGGCATTTGTTGTGGCAGGAGCCGGGCAGCCCGTGGCAAAGCATGGTAATTACGGGGTTTCTTCCGTGTCGGGCTCATCAAATGTGTTGGAGTATTTTGGCTATAAATTTTCCAACGATGTATCCGAATTGAAGCGCAGTCTGGACCGTGCCAATATCTGTTTTATGCACGCTCCTTTATTTCATCCTGCTATGAAGAATGTGGGGCCAATTCGAAAGGAGCTAGGCGTAAAAACATTTTTTAACATGTTGGGGCCGATGGTGAACCCTGCATTCCCGAAAAAACAATTGGTGGGCGTTTTTAACTTGGAGCTGGCTCGGCAGTACGCGTACCTGTATCAACAAACCGATAAAGAGTTTTTGATTTTACATTCGCTTGATGGCTTTGATGAAATTTCTTTAACGAGTCCGTTTAAATTTTTCTTCAACGGAGGTGAAAAATTGCTTGCACCTCGCGATCTGCAATTCGATAAATTGAGCTTACTAGACTTGAAAGGCGGTGAAACTGTTGAAGAGGCAGGAAAGTTGTTCATTCAGATTTTGGAAGGAAATGGAACAAAAGCGCAAAATGCGGTGGTGCTTGCAAACGCAGGCATGGCACTGTATTGCGCAGAGCAATCGGGTAGCATAGAAGACGCTTTACAAAAAGCACGAGAGTCTTTGGATTCCGGCAAAGCACTAAATTGTTTTAAAAAACTTATTGGCAAATAACGTATTTCTCAAATTATTGAATCAACGCATTACCGAATCATCGAATTGACTATGAATATTCTGACGCAAATTATAGAACACAAACGCAAAGAAGTTGCTGAACGCAAGGCGCTCTATCCGGTTCGATTGCTGGAGCAAAGCATCTACTTTCAATCGCCCACAGTGTCTTTGAAAAAATACATTCAGCGCCCAGATAAGTCAGGCATCATTGCTGAAATCAAGAGGAAATCGCCCAGCCGCGGAGTGATTAATGGCGATGTATCGGTTGAACGAATTTCTCTGGGCTACATGCAGGCAGGCGCCTCGGCATTGTCGGTTCTTACAGATAAAAACTTTTTTGGAGGCAGCAACGAAGATTTAATGATTGCACGCAAGTTTAATTTTTGCCCGATTCTGCGCAAAGATTTTGTGGTGGACGAATATCAACTTATTGAAGCAAAATCGATTGGAGCGGATGCGGTTTTGCTGATAGCCGCGGTGCTTTCGCCCCTTGAAGTTAAGAACTTGGCCAAACGTGCCAGGGAGTTGAACCTCGAGGTACTATTGGAAGTACATTCACGCGAAGAGTTGGACCGTAGCATAGATGCCGAAATTGATTTGGTGGGAGTCAACAATCGAAACCTCCAAACATTTGAGATGAATGTTGATTTGTCGCGTGAGCTGGCGCCCTACATTCCAAACAAGTTTGTGAAAGTGAGTGAAAGTGGTATTGAATCTCCACAAGCGATTGTCGATCTCAGGAAATCTGGGTTCCAGGGTTTTTTGATTGGTCAGACATTCATGGCCCAAAGCAGGCCAGGGGAGGCAGCACGTCAATTTATTACAGAGCTGAATCGAATAATGGATCAAACTAAATTGTGATGAAGTTGTTGAAAATTTGTGGTATGCGAGATGCTTCTAATATCAATGAGGTAGCGAATCTGCGCCCTGATTTCCTCGGATTCATTTTCTATGCGCGATCGCCACGGTATGTGGGGGTAGATTTTGTAGTGCCGCCTATGTCAAAGGATACCAAAAAGGTGGGCGTATTTGTGAATCAAGATTTGGTTGTCGCAGAACGCATTGCGCAAACGCAGCAGCTTGATTTTGTGCAACTGCATGGGGACGAATCGGTGCAGTATGTTGCTTCTATGAAGAGGACAGGTATTGGCGTGATCAAGGCATTTCGCATAGATGAACAGTTTGATTTTGAAAACGTTATTGAATACCAGCCTTACTGTGATTATTTCTTGTTTGATGCGCGTGGAAAGGATTATGGTGGTAATAACACAGTATTTGACTGGCGCGTGCTCTCGCGGTATAACCAACGAGTGCCGTTTCTGTTAAGTGGAGGATTAAACAACGGGAACTTAACGGATGCGTTGGATGCCGTTAGTGGAATGAATTGCGCAGGCTTTGACCTTAACAGCGGGGTAGAGGTTTCGCCCGGAGTAAAAGACACGAAAGCGGTAGAGAGGGCAATGCAAATCTTAAATCGAAAATCTGAAATCTGAAATATTATTATGAAATATCAAGTGGACGAAAACGGGTATTACGGAAGTTTTGGAGGCGCATTTATACCCGAAATGTTGTACCCCAATGTGGAAGAATTGCGTGAACATTACCTTTCTATTGTTCGTGAAGAATCTTTTCAAACAGAATTTCAAAACCTCCTTCATGATTTTGTGGGGCGGCCAACGCCTTTGTATCTGGGAAAAAGGCTTTCAGAAAGATATGGTGCCAAAATTTATTTGAAGCGAGAGGACTTGTGCCACACGGGCGCGCACAAGATCAATAACACGATAGGTCAGATTTTGGTGGCGCAAAGGCTTGGCAAGAAGAAAATCATTGCCGAAACTGGTGCAGGGCAGCACGGAGTTGCGACTGCTACGGTTTGTGCGTTGATGGGAATGGAGTGTATTGTTTATATGGGCGAACATGATATGGCACGGCAGCGCCCCAACGTAGAACGGATGAGAATTTTGGGAACGAAAGTAGTACCAGCCTTGAGCGGGAGCAAGACATTAAAAGATGCGACAAATGAGGCCATGCGTCATTGGATTAACCACCCCACAGATACGCATTATATTATTGGGTCAGTAGTGGGGCCTCATCCTTATCCAGATATGGTGGCTAGATTTCAATCTGTAATCAGCGAGGAAATCAAACAACAGCTCATCACAGAAATAGGGAATCCAAGCCCAGATTATGTGATTGCATGTGTGGGTGGTGGAAGCAATGCCGCGGGTGCTTTCTATCATTTTTTGAATGACGAACACGTGAAACTAGTGGGTGTGGAAGCAGCAGGCAAAGGTGTTGACTCTGGACAATCGGCAGCGACAACCGCATTGGGTAAAGCAGGTGTACTACATGGAAGCAAAACTTTGTTAATGCAAACCACCGATGGACAAGTAGTGGAGCCGTATTCGATTTCGGCAGGGTTGGATTATCCTGGTATCGGTCCGTTACATGCTCATTTGTTTGAAACGGGTCGCGTCACATTTTTAAGTGCAACGGATGATGAGGCCATGGAGGCTGGTATCGAATTAAGTCGCACCGAAGGAATTATACCCGCCATAGAAACCGCGCATGCATTGGCTGTATTATCAAAAATCGAGTTCGATAAAGATGACGTAGTGGTGATCAATCTGTCGGGTAGGGGCGACAAAGACCTGGACACGTACATCAAGTGGGGTAAGTACTGATTTCAAGTTAATGATTCAAGAATTAAGATTTTTGCAATGAATAGAATTGAAGAATTGTTTTCAAGAAAGAAGAATAACATACTTTCTGTTTTCTACACAGCTGGCTTTCCGACTTTATCTGATACCATACCCATCGCGACAGAACTTGAAAAATCGGGCGCTGATGTTATTGAAATTGGTATACCTTTTTCAGACCCAATAGCCGATGGTCCCGTGATTCAAGAGAGTAACAATGTGGCATTGGCGAATGGAATGAATGTATCCCTTTTGCTGAAGCAAGTGAAAGGGATGCGTCAAACGGTTAAACTTCCCATCGTTCTGATGGGGTATCTCAATCCAATTATTCAGTTTGGAGTTGAAAAATTCTGCGCGGAAGCATCTGCGGCAGGTGTAGATGGCGTGATTCTACCTGATATGCCCATGATTGAATATGAGAGAACATACCAGCAATTGTTTTTGCGTTATCATCTCTTAAACACATTTTTGGTTTCGCCCACAACTTCAGAAGAACGCATTCGAAAAATTGATGCGGCTACAAAAGGATTCATTTATGCTGTGTCGTCTTCCAGCACCACTGGAGCGAAAGGTGATTTTACTCTGGAACAAGAAGCATATTTCAAAAGGCTGCAACAATTGAACTTAGCTAACCCATTTTTGATTGGCTTTGGGGTATCGAATAAAACTACGTTTGCAACGGCTTGCCGGTATGCAAATGGGGCGATTGTTGGTAGCGCCTTTATCTCTCATCTTCGCCAACAACAGGGAAGAAATATCAAGTCATTTATAGATAGCATTAAGTTGGTATGATTTTAAGACTAGAAAAACATATAACCGGTTCACAGTTTTCTGCCATTCAACAATCGTTGATGGAAATTGGTTACAAAGCAAATGAGGTAAGGACACAACACGAACATTATCTGATTGCGCTGGGCAAAAACGAGTTTGATATTCGCAAAATCGGGAGTCTGCCGGGCGTTGCCGACATTCATCAGGTGTCTGACGATTATCAACTGGTTTCCAGAAAGTGGAAGGTTAATCGAACAATGATTGACTTGGGCGATGGTGTTTTTGTTGGCAATGGCCAAGTCGCTATCATGGCGGGTCCATGCTCCATTGAGAATGAAAAACAAGTTGAACTAACGTTACAACACCTATCCGACAATGGAGTGAGGATTATGCGGGGTGGTGTTTTCAAGCCGCGCAGCTCGCCTTACGCATTTCGTGGCCTTGGTATCGATGGATTGAAAATGTGGCACCAAGCCGCAAAAGCGTCAGGCATTAAGATTATCAGCGAAGTAATGCAGGTGAGTCAGATTGCCGAAATGCATGACTATGTGGATGTTTTCCAAGTGGGCGCGCGCAACACGCAAAACTTTAATCTGCTTGATGAGTTGGGTAAGGTAGATAAACCGGTGATGATCAAACGCGGTATTTCTGGCACCATTGAAGAACTTTTGTACTCGGCTGAATATGTTTTCAGCGCAGGCAATGAAAAAATCATTTTGTGCGAGCGTGGTATTCGTACTTATGAAAAAGCAACCAGAAACACATTCGATATCAATGCAATCCCAATTTTGAAAGACAAAAGCCATTTGCCCGTGGTGGCCGATCCTTCGCATGGTATCGGTTTGCGAGAGTTTGTTGAGCCGGTGGCTTTGGCTGCTGTAATTGCCGGAGCCGATGGCATCATTTACGAAACGCATCAAAAACCAAATGAAGCTGCGAGCGATGGCCAGCAGACTCTTGATTTCAGCGAGTCAGCTCGGCTAATCAAAAAAATCAGAAATACGTTTGAATTAAGAGAAGGTAGTTAGAGATTAAACTTCTCTTTTTCTTTTTCCTGTTGTATCCAGGCTTTGCCATCCGCCAGCGAGCTAAAGAATTTAATTCTGCCTTGGTAAAAATGGATCAGTTGCAGTTTGTATATCTCAAAATCAGCCGGTTGATTCTCGGGGGCAATAACGTAGGCCAATCTTTTTAAGGCCGACCTCTTCATTTCGTTGATAAACGCCATACGTGCTTTGTCGTATTCAGCATCTGCTTTTTCAGCTTTTGTGCCTTCTTTGATGATTACAATCCAGTTGGCGCAGGGTTGAATGTTGTTGTAATCGACACATCGTTGAAAAAAGTCTTTAAATTCCATCAACGTAAGAGCTCGCTTCCAAATTACATAGACAGTATCTTCTACGGCATCATAGAACAACTTGCCCCATTCTTTGTCCATGATGATCTGGTGGTCTGGGTTGGCTGTGTCAGCGAGGTACACCGTGAAAGTAGAGCCCTTGCCAAGTTCGCTATCTACATCTACACGGCCACCCAATGACTCAGCTTGTAGTTTTACCAAGAATAGGCCAAGACCTTTACCTTCTACGTGTGTATGAAATCTCTTGTACATACCAAAGAGCTTTTCACGAAAGCGCTCTGTATCTAGTCCCAAACCATTGTCGTTTACACGCAATTCTATGAAACCATTGTTTCGAGAGGCGCTTACGTTAATCGTGAGTGGTCGCTGGCTGCTACGGTATTTGATAGCATTGCTGATGAGGTTGTACAAGATGCTGTTTACCATTGGTTTTACAGAATAAATCTCCGGGCATGCATCGAAATTTGAAGTAAGGGTAACCTTATGCATTTCTATTTCTTGCTGCAGCAACGTTTGGATAAGCCCCAATTCTTCCTCAAGGCGAATCTGCTGCCGCACGTTTGATACGGCATTGCGTATGTCAATAATGCGACCCAAATCTTTGATCGTTGTATCAAGGCTTTGGATTGCTTTCCGCTGATGTTCTACTAATTCAACATTTTCGGCAGTCAGTTGAGTCGTATCGATCAGGTTAATGAGTCCAAGTAGGCTGGCCACGGGTCCACGCAAGTTGTGCGATACCGTGTACGAAAACTGTTGCAAATCATTGTTGTGCCTGATGAGTTCTTCGTTGGTCACCGTCAGCTGCTCATTTTTTCCAATGAGCTCTCTGTTTAAGTTGACGTTCTCTTTAGTAAGCTCTTCACTTTGCTTTTCAATGATTCGGTTTGCATGTAGTAAATCTTGTTCGCGCTTCGAAAGTGCTTCAATCAATCGTTCGTTCTCGTTTTCAGATTTCTCAAAGCTTGCTTTCAAGAAATAAGTGCAGCCTGCAATAATCAAAAAGCATGCGACAAATACAAAATTTAAAAAGTAGTAATTCGGGTCATGCATCTTGAGGTCGAAATAACCCACGTTGAAAAAATTATGGATGGGGTCGTATATCAATAAACAAGTAATGTTGATGGCGAGAGCTGCGATGATTTGAGTTTTTTCTTGCAACCTAAAAATTACAAACGGAAAGATAGATGCGCTGACTAGCATCATGCGGAATTCAAAATATTGAAAATTCTCAAGTAATATGTAGTCAAATTTATCAATGACCGAAACGACCAAGGCCATAATGCTCACCATAACAGATGCAATAACGCGGCTTGAGTTTATCTGACTGATGGAATTAAGTACGATGGGCGAGAGCGATAAAATAGCAGCGCCAAGAATGTAGTTCAGCGAGATGATGTTGCCGAAAAACGCAAGCCCTGCAAAATAGACGAATAAAATAAATGCGGATACAAGAAAACTGGCTCGGTTAGTGATCGAGATATACCGTCTCAAAAATTTGTGCTGGGCATCATCGACACCCAGTTCACTTAACCAGTTCCAAAAGTTCGCCAACATACGAAGCATCAAAGTAGGTAAATAAAGCAATTCGCAGCAATGCTAACGATTGAAATATCTAAAATTTCCGTTTCTACCCGTATCTTTACGCCCTCAATAGTGGAGGAAATGACGGTCGAGAAATCAGTTCAAATAGATAAGACGATTTTGGTGAAGGCTTACTCATTAATGTGCACAGCCCAACGCATGGCTGCGCTTTATGACGAGCAGCGCGACATTTGTTCTAAATATGTTCACAGCACCTCGCGCGGGCACGAGGCCATCCAACTGGCAGTAGCGTTTCATTTGCGCCCAGAAGATTACGCGTCACCGTATTATCGTGATGAATCAATTTTGCTGGGCATCGGTATGCAACCCTGGGAATTGATGTTGCAATTGATGGCTAAAAAAGATGACCCCTTTTCCGGAGGTAGAACGTACTACGGTCACCCCTCGCTGAGAAGGGTTGGTATGCCAGTGATTCCTCACCAAAGTTCGGCAACAGGAATGCAAGCTATTCCCGCCACGGGCATGGCACATGGTATTTCATATTTAGAGTCGCAAGGCTTGGCCAAAGATCAACATGCGGTGGTACTCTGTTCACTTGGCGATGGTTCGGTAACAGAGGGAGAAGTGGCAGAGGCTTTTCAAATGGCCGTATTGAAAAAGTTGCCGATCATTTATTTGGTGCAGGACAATGATTGGGGAATATCGGCAACAGGTGATGAGATGCGCACGATGGATGCATACGAATATGCGTCAGGATTTAAAGGTTTAGAACGCATGCGGGTAAACGGTGCTGATTTTGTGGATAGCTACCTGGGCATGGAGCGGGCATTCGCCTATGTGCGAGAGCAGCGTGCACCGATATTAGTGCATGCTAAATGTCCCTTGCTAGGCCACCACACTTCCGGTGTGCGAAAAGAGTGGTACCGTGGCGAAAACCTAAACGAACACCAGCAACAAGACCCAATCAATAAGTTGGAGAGTTACTTGTTGGAAATAGGAGAGTCGAAAAAATCACTCGCTCAATTGAAGCAAGCGGCAGTTGAAATAGTAAATGATGACTTCGATAAAGCCGTGGCGATGCCAGATGTGGATCCCACCTCTTTTGACCAACACGAGTTTGCCCCGACTACCGTCAGAGAAGAAACAGGCGAACGAACACCCAAAAAAGGAGAAAAGGTAGTGATGGTAGACGCTGCACTACATGCAATAGATGAGATACTCAAACAATATCCTGAGGCCATTTTTTATGGCCAAGATGTAGGCCGCAGGTTGGGAGGTGTATTTCGTGAAGCCGCAACGCTGGCAGCTAAATATGGTGATGACCGTGTTTTCAACACGCCTATTCAAGAAGCCTACATCGTAGGTTCTACTGCCGGCATGAGCGCGGTGGGCGTAAAGCCTATTGTTGAAATTCAGTTTGCCGATTACATATGGCCGGGCATGAACCAATTAGTAGAAGAGCTTTCGAAGAGTTGCTACCTCAGCAATGGAAAGTTTCCGGTGCAGTCGTTGATACGCGTACCAATAGGTGCGTATGGCGGTGGTGGGCCTTATCACTCAGGAAGCGTGGAATCAACTTTACTTACTGTCCGCGGCATTAAGGTAGTGTATCCCAGCAACGCTGCCGATATGAAAGGTTTGATGAAGGCCGCATTTCTGGATCCAAATCCGGTGGTGATGTTAGAGCACAAAGGTCTGTATTGGAGCAAAGTACACGGAACGCTGGAAGCCAAAACGGTTGAGCCGGATAGTGACTACGTGGTTCCGTTGGGCAAGGCCAATATTGTTTTGCATGCGCATGAGGAGTCAATTGAAAAAGGTGAAACGGCTGTTGTTATTACTTACGGCATGGGGGTGTATTGGGCAAAGGAAGCAGCTAAACAATTTCAGGGTAGGCTAGAGGTATTGGACTTGCGCACGCTTAATCCCATCGACTGGCAAGCGATTGTGGATTCAGTGAAAAAGCACACACGTGCCATGGTGCTTACCGAAGAACCTTTACTGAATTCTTTTGCTGAGTCCTTGGCCGGCCGTATTTCAAAAGAATGCTTTGCGAATTTAGACGCACCCGTGTGGACAGTAGGTGCCGCTAACCTGCCTGCTATTGCTTTAAATGTAGAGTTGGAGAAGATGATGCTTCCTTCGGGCGAGAAAGTGGTTGTAGAACTGCAGAAGCTATTGAGTTATTGACGTGCCGAACGCGGTAGCAGTTTTATCAGCGCGGTCTGTCGGTTGCATTTCCCTATCACGAAGTAATGAAAAACTGTGCGAACCATGCCTATTTGAATGAGTTCAACTTAAGAATCTATTTATGGTAGAACAACAAATAGCATCGCGAATTTTAATGATTCGCCCCGTACGGTTTGCCTTCAATGCGCAAACTGCGGTGAACAATGCATTTCAAAAAGTGGGTGAATCGGATGTGCAACAGCAGGCATTGCAAGAGTTCGATGATTTAGTCCAAATTCTGCGGGTAAATCAGATTGACGTAACGGTTATCAACGACACGGAGCTACCTCACACGCCCGATTCCATTTTCCCGAACAACTGGCTATCGTTTCATGCGCCTGACCAACTGGTCTTGTATCCTATGTTTGCAAACAATCGAAGGTTTGAGCGCAAGGCGGCTGTTTTAGAATTTGCGCGACAGTCCGGCTACACGCAAGTATTAGACCTCACCAGTTACGAAAATGAAAATCAGTTTCTTGAAGGCACTGGCAGCATGGTGCTCGACAGGGAAAATAAAATCGCCTACGCGTGCCTATCTGCGCGTACTCATTTGGCAGTCCTTCAAAAGTATTGCGAGGAGATGAACTACACGCCTTGCACTTTCCACGCGTTTGATACACGGCAAACGCCCATTTACCATACAAACGTGATGATGTGTATTGCGAAAGAGTTGGCTGTGGTATGTTTGGAGTCTATCCGCGACAGCATGGAAAGAAAACAATTGGAGAAAACACTTGAAGCTACGCGGAAGCAAGTGATCGAGATTTCACGGGCACAGGTTGATACATTCGCAGGAAACATGCTACAAGTACAAAACCAAAAAGGGCAGCGCTTGATGGTGATGTCTAGCCAGGCATTTCAATCGCTTACCACCATGCAAGTGCAAAAGCTAACCCTGCAAAACAAAATCATCCACTCGCCACTCTACACGATTGAGCGCCACGGTGGCGGCAGTGCGAGATGTATGATAGCGGAGGTGTTTTTTCAAATGAATTCACGGTTTTATGATTAAGGCTTTCAAAAATGGTAGTAGCTGAAAAGGGAAATTTTGATTTTGACTGAGATTGATTTTGAAAAAAAAAATAAACTTCAACTTTCCTCAAACAAAACAAAATTTTATGAAAATATACCCATTGATTTTTGGTCTGTTTTTGGCGGTTTCTTGTCAAGAGAACCTTAGTCCAAACACTTTGAATCTTCAGAAAGATGAAATGGTCATTGGTGATTTACTAAAGAATGGATCGAGGAATTTAAGCGTGACTGACAATCAGTTGATGAGTTTGTATGGTAAACAATTCAATTTGACTTCAATAGACAGAATCAAGAGCTACTTGAACGACAAAAACGTCCAAGTACTTGAATTTTCAGGTCCTCATAAAGATGGCAAACACTACGTGACAATTGGGAAAGCAATAAAAGCAAAAAAAGGCAAATTAATGATGACGATGGCGGGCTGTACGCAAAGTTGCACTAGTGATAAAGATTGCAGTGGATGCACGTTGTCCGTTTTTGGGGACTGTTCTGGTTCTTGTTCTTGTAACACGGGCATGGGCTCCTGTACGCATACAGTTACAACCTCCGGTGGCGGTGGGGGAATTATGTAGTTTTCGTCTCTTTGATTTTTATAAATTAAGCTGCCACTAAAGGCAGCTTTTTTATTTGATTTAATATCAATGTTTGAGGTAAGTTTAAAAAGGATACCCAATTCCAATATTGTAAATCACCGGCTCGCGGTCTAGGCCATAAGGCCCACCAAATGCCGCACGGTTCAGCACCCAACGTTGCCCTGAGGGACGTGCCGGATCCCATGCTTTGATACCCACATCCAGGCGCAGAATCAAAAAAGAGAAATCGAAGCGAATACCAAAGCCTGTGCCCACTGCAAACTCCTCGTAAAAATTACTCCAGTTAAACTGCGACTCTGGTTTGGAAGTGGTGCGCAGTGACCATACATTTCCTGCATCTATGAATAGGGCGTAGTTGATAAAGCCAATCAACTTCTGTCGCCATTCCATACTACCTTCAATCAACAAGTCACCCGGCTTTTCAAAACGATAATCGAAGTAGCCGTTCGAGGCAGGGTTTTCACTCAACTGTGGTGGTTCAGACCCGGCACCTAATCTGCGTGGCCGCCATGCGCGCACTGAGTTGCTGCCACCTGCAAAAAAGTTTTTTTCGTAAGGCAACACACGGTTAGTGCTGTATGCGTATCCTACACCCGTGTTGATGCGCCAGGCGAATGATGTTTTTTTGTTGATTATAACATTCTTTCTAAAATCCACATTAAACCGTAAGTACTGAAAGGGTTGCAGTCCTTGGTCGATAATAAATTGCGGAGTGAACAAATTTAAGATGGTGCCGCCACTTTCCAGCGTGGTGCGCAGCAGGGTAGAGCTTTTTTGCGAACTGCCATAGTTGTTGTTCCATGTAAAAGAAAAAATCATGCTTCCTACAAAAGCGGGGTTAAAGGCGTTCTTCAAATTGTTGCCTTCATTCTGCAGCCTATTCAACAGGGAGTCGAAACTCGAGTTAACAGTTGACCGGATGATGCTCAAGTTAGTTGGAGAAAAAGTGAATTGAAATCTTTGGTTTATATCCCACGAGAACGTGGCGGCCACCGTGGTAATTCTCCGTTGGTACTCTGGACGATCGGTGTAGGTGTATCCAGCCGACAGGCGTGTACGCGGATTGTACTTCGCGTATCGGAATGAGGCGGCCTTGCTAAACGGGAATAGGAACTGCGGGAAGGTGATGGCGGCATTGGCGCTTGCTTCTGTGCTTTGGTAAAAGTTGCCGATTTCTGTTGCGGACGCTACACCTTCAAACCCAAAGCGGCCACTCAGCTCCAAAATCTCCAAGCCACCAAACAGGTTGCGTTTCTTTAGACTAGTACTGATGTAAGGGCCGGGAAAACCCTGCGTCACAGTTACACCCGCTTCGTTTGACCAAGAATATTTATCCAACGCACTCATGAACAAGTTGGCTACCATTTTTCCGCGCAAGGCAGACGTATCGTAGTTCACATTCACAAACTTGAAAATATCTAAGTTTGCCAATTGGCGTTGGGTATTAATGGTTCGGGTGCGACTGTACAGGCTATCGCGTTTGATAAAAACGCGTTGGGCTATGATTTTCTTATTGTATTCTGGAAAAAAGTAATTGAAAGTGATGTTCTCGTAGGGTTCTGCTGTTCGCTTCAATCGGCTTGTAAATTTGCGGCCAACATCTGTGGTGATGCTCACTGAATCAACATGGTATTGCCGGTGTTGGTTGGTGCGTGGTGGGTTCAATATTTCCATACGCAACAAAATTTGATGGTCTTTGCGCGATGCGGTGTCTACTTGGAAGTCTATGTATTGACGTGAAAATGCAAAGTAGCCATTGTCTTTCAGTAGGTAGTCGATACGCTCACGTTCTTTCGTGAGTTTGTCTTGGCTGAATTGATCACCTTCAGCGACTAAACTTGTACTTTCTTGCACGATACTGGCCACTCGTGCATCCGGTATGCTGTACAAAATAGTATCAATAAAATAAGGCCGATCCGGATTAGCCAGGTAACGAATAGTCACTTTTCGATTTTTTTCGCTGAAGCTGGCCGCTACTTTTCCACGGAAATATCCGTTGATAAAAAGGTAGTTGTTCATTTTCTCAACGCTTTGTGTGAGTTTTACTGAGTCGAACACCGCGAGCGGCTCCCCCCATTGCATGAACAGATTCCCATTTTCAATCTTTTTAGTCAGCGCGTCTGTTTTTTTTCGCTTCTTAAACTGAAGTCTATTGATTTTACGCTGATCGGTGGTTTGGGATATTTGTTGGTCATAGTATACTTCGACTTTCGCACGTTTGTCGATAAACTTTTTCTTAGAGTGGTTTACGTATCTCTTTTCACCTACGTGGTACATCCAAACCAAAAGGTTGATATTCAACCACAAGAATTTCTTGTTGGGCTTTTGTACGGGCAGATCTGCTAAGTTACTTTTGTTGAAATTCTTAGGTGCTTCAATTATTTGCTTGTCGAGCATTTTTTGATCTTGCCGCAAATACTGAGTGCCTAAGCAGCCACTGAGCGAAGAAAGAAGCAGAATATAGGCGAGGCCAAATGCACCGCGCTTCAAATAGCGAAATGAAAACTTTAACGAGCCAGAAAAAGTCGCGCCAATGATCTCCAAAGCAAAAGTCAAGTTCATCAAATCTTTGCAATTAAAGAAATACCGAAAAGAGGAGCAATGTTTTGCCATAGAAGGTGCAAAGAGTGTTGTGGAGCTGTTGCGTTCGGATTTTGATGTGCTCTGGCTGGCGGGCACCAGTTCTTTTCTGGAAGTCCACGGATCGCTGCTGGCAAAAAGAAAAATCGAGATAGTGGAAACTAATGCCAGCGAGCTTGCGCAGGTTGGCACCTTTCAGACCAACGATGGCGCAATTGCTGTTGCATCCATTAAGCCCAATGTTGCGCTTGAGGTGAGAGATGAGTTTGCGCTGCTGCTCGATGATATTCGCGATCCTGGCAACTTAGGCACCATCATCCGCACGGCAGACTGGTACGGGGTCAAGAAAATTATTGCATCAGAGGAGACGGCTGATTTCTACAACCCGAAAGTAGTCCACGCTACCATGGGCTCATTTTGTCGGGTGCAGATCTTCTACACTTCGTTATTGCAGTATCTGAGCGATGCTTCTCAACCTGTTTACGGGGCTTTTTTAGATGGTGATAATGTGCACGACATCGAGTTCTCGAAATCAGGCTTGCTGGTAATTGGCAACGAAGCGCAGGGTATTTCGAAAGTAGTTGAAAAGAAAGTGACTCAAAGGATTACCATCCCAAAAAGGGGAGGAGCCGAGTCGTTGAATGCCTCCGTTGCCACCGCAATCATTCTAGATAATGTTTTTCGTTGAGCCGATCTAAAGCTCAGAAAAACCCTGTGCTTTGCTTGGTTGCTTCTTCAGATAGCTTTTCCGCTTCGGCTTTGCCAAGGTAATTGTCAATCAGGTAATGGCCTAGGTAAATGACAGGTGTTAGCAAGATGGCGACAGAGAATTTATACAGGTAGTTAGTCAATCCTATTGCCGCGATTTGCCCGCCTGAGAAAGTGCCAACAAATGCTAAGTACAATACCACGAAACTGTCGACAAACTGCGATACCAAAGTAGATCCTGTTGCGCGAAGCCAGAGTTTCTTTGGCCCGGTTACAGCCTTAAGTTTTTGAAATACAAACACGTCAATGAGTTGCCCTATCAAAAAAGCGGCCAGTGAGGCAATGATAATCCGTTGCCCTTGACCCAAGATTTTGTTGAACGCAAAATCCATGTTGAAGTAATTGCCCTCAGCATCTTTGTTGTTGGCCTGCAGCCACCACTCTGCAGGTGGTAGTTTCATGGTAAGGAAGATGACCAAAAATGAGTACGCAATGAAGATGGCAGCCAGATAGCTGATGCGTTTTACCCCCGGCTTACCGAAATATTCGTTGATTAAGTCGGAGGTAATGAACACCACTGGCCAGATAACCGCACCCGCAGTGAGGTTAAAGTCCATGCTAAATCCGAAAATGTTAAGATGGGCTGGGGCAAGGCCCAACGTATTTTCTCCGGAAAAAATTTTTACACCGATTAGCTCGGCAATGATTGCGTTGGTGAGGAAGATGCCCGCCAATAGAACAAACAATGTGTTTTTCTTCTTTTCTAAAGTTGGCTCCACCATAGTTTATCAGGCTACAATGTGCGTGGTTTCGCCTTCAATTGCAAGCACCGTATTTTCAAATTCTGCCTGCGCTTCCGTTAGCATGTCGTTCAAATCGCGGTAGCGTGCAGAGAAATGACCAAGTATCAATTTTTTTGCACCACAGAGATTCGCCATCGCTGCTGCCTGCCGCGCGGTGCTGTGTTTCGTCTCCAACGCTTTGTCTCGGTCGGTTTCCAAAAAAGTCGATTCGTGATAAAGCAAGTCGATTCCTTTGATCTGATCTACCATCCCTTCGTTCCACATAGTATCAGAGCAATACGCATAGCTCCGGCTGGGCTTGGGTGGCAGCGTGTAATCCGCGCTCTTGTAAATTACGCGTCCTGTTTCGTCTTTCACATCAATGCCTTGTTTAAGCAAAGCGATGTGCTGCAATAGCATACCATCCTGTAGTTTCGTTTTGTTCAGGTTTAGCATTTTGTGCTTTTCGCGAAAGAGAAAGCCCGCGCACGGCAACTTATGGTTCAGCGGAATGGTTTCAACCTTTACCACCTCATCGTCCAGCAAAATGACCTGCGCTGTTGGCTCAAACGGGTGAAAGTGTATGTTGAAGTTGAGCACCGATTTTGAATACCTGAGTTGCAGCAGAATTATTTCTTGCAAACCAAAAGGCGCATACAAATGCAGATCATACGTTCTTTTGTTGAGGTGCATCGAAAAAAGCAGGCCCATTAAGCCAAGGTAATGATCGCCATGTAAGTGACTAATGAAAATGTGACTGATTTTCGATTGTGGCACATCAAAGCGTTGCATCTGCATTTGCGCACCTTCACCGCAATCAATCAAAAAGTGCCGGTTGTGGATATTTAAGTATTGGCAGGAAGTGAACCGGCCCAACGCTGGTGCAGCCGCACTAGAACCTAAAATCGTTAGGGAGAAATTGCTCAAGACTCAATTTGAAAATGAAACGATTTGAAAATTTGAAAACGAGCGATTCTGATTTTCAAATTGGGCAATTTTCAAATCTTCAAATTTATTCCTCGCTCTTCATGTCTTTTTCGATCTCGTGCATGAATACAGCATCGATACCTTCTTCAACGGTTGGCAAAATATTCAGCACGCTATCCAACTGAGAGATTTTGATGAGCTTCATGGTGTGATCAGACAGGCAAGTGAGAACGAAAATGCCACCTTCTTCCTGCAAGATCCTATTGCCCACCAGCAACGCGCTCAATCCTGAAGAATCAGTGTACTTTACTTCAGAAAGATCAAGAATGATGTTGCGCACCCCCTCTGCATGCAGTGTCACCATCTCCGATTTTAGCTGAGGAGCGGCTGTTGAATCTAGTTTTTCTTCGTGCAAACGAATCAATGTGTATTTTTCCTGCTTGTCGATGGTGTATTTCATTGTCTGAGAATAAAGAACCGTGAATTGAAATTTTAAATAATTGCGGCTGCTAATTTAGTGATTTAACGATACTTTGCTCAATTCGTTTTTCTAGGGAAGCATAATCCAGTTCGGCCAGCTTTTCACCTGTCATTTGCTCGTATAATTCTTGGTAGCGGTGCGAGATGCCCTTAACAATCTCATCTGTCATTTCTGGCACGCGCTGCCCTTCTTTGCCTTGAAATCCGTTTTCGATCAACCACTGGCGAACAAATTCTTTTGAAAGCTGCTTTTGGGCTTCACCCCGTTGCTGGCGCCCCTCGTAGCCCTCGCGGTAGAAATAACGAGATGAATCAGGCGTGTGCACCTCGTCAATGAGGTAAATCTTTCCATTGTGTTTTCCAAACTCGTATTTGGTGTCTACCAATATGAGGCCGCGCTTGGCTGCGAGTTCGCTTCCCTTTTGATATAGCTTGTAGGTGTATTCTTCTAGGGTTGTGTAGTCGCTTTCGTTCACCAGGCCGCGGCTTAAAATTTCTTCCTTCGAGATATCTTCATCGTGCCCCACTTTGGCTTTAGTGGTAGGGGTTATGATGGGGTGGGGAAGTGGGTCGTTTTCTTTCAGACCATCGGGCAAAGGCACCCCACATAACATTCTCTTTCCGGCTTTGTACTCGCGCGCGGCATGGCCAGCCAAGTAGCCGCGCACCACCATCTCAACCGCAAATGGCTCACACTTAAACCCAATCGTTACGTTTGGGTCCGGAGTGCTCATCACCCAGTTGGGCACAATTTCTTTTGTAGCCGCCAAGTTGTGAGCAGCTATTTGGTTTAAGATTCTCCCCTTATCGGGAATGCCTTTTGGCAGCACCACATCGAAGGCGGAAATACGGTCGGTGGCGACCATCGCCATCTTGTCGCCAAAATAGTATACATCTCTTACTTTGCCTCGGTAAAAACCTGTTTGTCCAATAAATTGGAAGTGAGTTTCTTTGATTGCGTGCATGGGTAAAAAAGAGGCTGCAAAATAGTGATTCAAGTTCTAAACTCTTACAACGTCAACCACTCTTTTGATGGGTTTTTGGTAGTTACATTTTATCAGACTATTTTGTTACGCAAATGTTACCTATCCAAACCGCATCCGTCAAGCAACGCGTTGCCCTGTTCTTAAATGGGTTTACAAATACGTTTTGGGTTGCCAATACGCTTGAGCTTTTTGAGCGCCTGGCTTATTATGGAGCCAAAGCTGTGTTGGCTGTTTTTATCGCTGATAAGGTAGGCTTGGAAAGCGAAGCCGGTTTTTTAGCGGGCCTCTTCAATACTTTCCTGTATTCGCTGCCCATCGTGGCGGGGGTTTTTGTGGACAAGTACGGATTCAAACGGACATTGATGGCATGCTTTGCCATTTTTTGTATAGGGTATTTTTCGATTGGCGTGGCCGGCATGGGCTGGGGTATAGAAAATCACGTAGACAAGAAAACCTATCTCATCGCAGCCTTGGTGCTGACGGCCGTGGGCGGCTCGCTAATCAAGCCCTGTGTAGTGGGCACAGTCGCGGTTACCTCAATGCCAGATGCACGTGCTTTGGGCTTTTCCATATACTATACACTGGTGAATTTTGGCGGGGCAATCGGGCCCATATTGGCGTATTACATCCGCACCGACCTAGGTATCGAATTTGTGTTGATGATGTCATCACTCACTTCGCTTTTATTGTTTTTTGGTGCTTGGCTTTTTTATCGAGAGCCGGCCGAATCTGAAGCAAGGGAGAAGAAAACATTTGCCAAAGTGATGAGTGAGATGGTGTTGGTTTTTGGCAATGTCAAGTTCATGTCGTTCCTCATCATATTCTCTGGGTTTTGGATGATGTTCTGGCAAATCTTTTATTCGTTTCCTTTCTATGTGAAAGATGTACTGCACTATGAGGCTTTTGAGTTTCTGGAAACGGTAGATGCCTGGACGATTATTGTGATGACCATTCCCATCACGGCATTGGTGCGCAAATGGAAACCGATCACCGCCATGATTGTGGGCGTTACCATCGCGAGCCTTTCGTGGATCATCATTGGTGCCGGTGGCTCTACATTCGCGGCAATTACAGGCATGGCAGTGTTCGCGATTGGCGAGGCTACACAAGCTCCACGTTTTTACGAGTACGTAAGTTCAATTGCCCCCAAAGACCAAGTGGGCACCTTTATGGGTTTTGCCTTTATGCCTATCGCCATAGGTTCATTTACAGCAGGCATTATTGCCGACTGGTTGCGATCATCTTATTTGCAATCCAATCCTGCTATGATGTGGTACACCCTGTCGGGTATAGGTCTGTCAACAACTTTACTGCTGATTGTTTATAATTCTATCGTTTCAAAAAACATCGACAACTAACCTGAATATCATAGATTAAATTGTAAATCTTTAAATCTAAACAAGATGGAAGCTCCCAAAATCTTCAAACCCTACATAGCCCCTGAACAAAACATTGCAGAGTTCACTGTTAAGTCAGTGGTGTTTGGTGTATTGTTCGGCATCTTGTTTGGCTGTTCTACCGTTTACTTGGCGTTGAAGGCCGGCCTCACTGTTTCTGCCTCTATCCCCATCGCAGTTATTGCCATTACCCTCGGACGAAAGTTTTTGAAGACAACAATCCTTGAGAACAACATCATTCAAACCACTGGTTCTGCGGGCGAGTCTATTGCTGCGGGCGTTGTATTCACCTTGCCGGGATTTTTGTTTTTGTCACCCGGGGAAAATGGTGTAAGTGTGGGTGAGAGTTATTTCAACTACCTCACCATTTTGATTTTGGCTGCCTTTGGCGGGATGTTGGGTACGTTAATGATGATTCCGTTGCGCAGATCTTTGATCGTAAAGGAACATGGCACGTTGCCATACCCGGAGGGCACCGCGTGTGCATCGGTGCTGCAAGCTGGCGAGAAGGGCGGTGAGTTTGCGAAAACTGCCTTCTTAGGCATGGGCGTGGCATTTGTTTATGCTGTGTTACAAAAGGTGATTCATGTGATTGCCGAGACGCCCGCTTTTGTCACGAGCCAAGCCAATAAGTTTTGGCCAAGCGCAGCAACACGTGGAGAGATCACGCCAGAGTATTTGGGCGTGGGTTACATCATTGGTTTTAAAATATCTGGAGTATTGGTGGCAGGCTCGGTTTTGGCATGGTGGGCTATGACGCCTTTGTTGGCGACCTTGGTGCCCGCAGAAACCATGGCAATGCAGTTGGTGAAGTTGGGTTATTTATCTGACATCAATACGGCTGGCGGCCCTGGAAATTGGAATCCCGAAACACACACCTTTGCCAGTTATGCAGATGCTATTTACCGCGCCTACATTCGGCAGATTGGTGCAGGTGCCGTTGCAGCCGGTGGGTTCATCACATTGATAAAAACAATACCCACTATCATTAGTTCATTTAGAGAAAGTGTTGGATCGCTAAGCGAAAAAGGTTCTGCTAGCGTACTGCGCACAGATAGAGACTTTTCTTTTAAGGTAGTAATCATCGGCAGCATCGTTCTGATAGCCGTGCTCACAATTTTACCCAACATACCGGGCGATGGACTCCTTCAAAAACTATTGATCGGTATATTGATCATTGTATTTGGTTTTTTCTTTGTAACGGTAGCCAGCAGAATCGTAGGTTTAGTCGGCTCTAGCAACAGCCCCATTAGTGGAATGACCATTGCCACTTTGATGGGGACGTGTTTGATTTTTACCGCGGTAGGTTGGAGTGGCAAAGTCTATGAGCCTTTGGCCTTGGTGGTAGGGGGTATGATTTGCATTGCGGCCGCAAACGCAGGTGGCACATCTCAAGACTTGAAGACGGGTTACATCGTGGGTGCTACACCGAAGTACCAACAATTGGCATTATTTATCGGAGCAATTGTTTCTTCTATTGCAATAGGACTTGTGGTAAAAGTCCTTGATACACCCACGCAGGAAATGCTGGCTCAAAACATCCACCATGCAGTGGGTAGTGATAAATATCCAGCTCCTCAGGCCACGCTAATGGCCACTTTGGCGCGCGGTATTTTATCATTTAATCTTGATTGGCAATTTGTGATGGTCGGTGTGTTCATCGCTGTGATGATTGAATTGTGCGGGATTAAAGCCCTAGCTTTTGCTATTGGATTATACTTACCCTTAGCCACCACGTTACCCATTTTCATTGGGGGTGCCATCAAAGGTTATGTCGACTACCGTGCTGCCTTGAAAAACGAAGCAAAGGAGGAAGACGATCTCGGCAAGGGAAGTTTATTTGCCACCGGCTTGATTGCAGGAGGCGCATTGACAGGGGTTTTCGCGGCCATCCTGATAGTGGTAAGCGAGAGTTTCATGAAGTCGCTGAATTTGGAGCATGGTATGGTCAGTTCACTAGGCGAAAGTGGCTACCACTTGTTGGGGGTAGGCTTCTTCGTAGCCATGTGTGCGGTACTGTATAGAACTGCGGTGAAGAAGTAGGGTCAAACAACTATTTACCTACCTTGCTTTCAGCATTGATGTCAATGATTTCCTTCAATGCGTCTAACGCAAGGCGCTCGGACTCTTCCACTTTGCCGTCTGCATTGATTACATCAAACATATCAGTGTAAACCTTGTACTTCTGAGAGAATTTGACCTCAGCATGCTGCTTGAAAGTGTCTCGCACAATGTCCATCACTTGATCGTGGGCATACGACTTGTATTCGGCCAGTGCTTGGTCAAACTTTTTCTTGTGGTCGTGGTCATTGGGAAATAGCCTTTTCATTTTGCCCAAGATCACCTCTTCTTCCAATGGATGGAGATGATTATCGGCCAGCGCCATGTGAATGTATAGGAACAATACGAAGTCGGGGAAGTTATTGTGGATTACCATAGACGGGTGTTACTCTTTTGTTTTCGAAAGATAGGAAAAATTAGAGGCAATGAAAATTTCTACGCAGTCCTCAATGTTGAATGAATATTTTTTTTGTAATTCTTGCATGATTGCTGGTAAAGACAAAAAGGTAAACACCAGCTCGAATTTCATTGGTGGATAAAAGATACAGATCATTCTCCCTTTTTATGATAGGGGTAGAAACAATGCTACCTTTGTCATCATAGATTGTTAAATCAAAGTCAAAATTGACTTGATCCCATAGCTTGAAGTAGATATGGCTTGACGTGGGGTTGGGGAATATCATGAGCGGGTATTCTTTGTTATTGTTAATAGCTAATTCAATTGAATTAAGTTTGGTCTTTAACAAAAAAATATTTCTGTTTCTGTTGTAAAATGAATTTGCTATAGTGTCAATTTTGTAAAATGACATGTCTGACATAACAACATTGCCCACTTGATCCAGCACTAATGTCGGTTTTATGTCATCTATCCGATCATTGCTTCGAATAAGTTCTTTCCTATCAAGTTGTGCCCCGTTCAAATCGAACCTGCTAATCGATTGCTGTGTAATATTTCTTAGATTAACGTTTCCGTCAGCGCTGATTCTTTCAATACTGGTAACAACAAATGTCCCGTCATTTGCAAACTCAATGTCATAAGGACTAACATTTTTAGGGTTGTCAGTCTTCGCTCTTACAGTATTTCCATAGGGATTAAGTTGAACATAAAATGAAGTCATTTTCGAGCAATTTTCTTCTTTATCAGTTTTGAGGGAAAATCCATCGATATGCAACTCGCCTCTAAATATGCCAACCACGACCAAATCGCCAGTGGGTGATGCTGCAAGGCTCGTGCCCACGCTCAAGTCATTCGTCAGTATTGATTTCGCCCAAAGTAAATCTCCATTAAAATCTAAGGTAGAGACGTTAATAGTCCATTGTTTAGATGCACAAGAACTCCCTGTGTTTAGAGTGCCTTCGGTGGTTAGTAAGTGCAAACTTTTTTCACTTTTATTAACGGCTATTTTGACAAGTTCTCCGCTCGCCTCCCAATTGTTCTCGATATTCCTTAACCAACCCAAAACTCCTAAAGAATTGAATTTTGCTACAAAAAAAGATGATTCAGTAGTTGATGAGATGCTCTGGTTTTGCCAGGTTAGAGATTTGCCGCTATAACTACCAGCAACATATATATTCTCTCCCTCACTTTTAACATCTGCAATCCTTACCAAACGAATCGAAGCAGGCTGGGTAAGCCATTCCTGTTTGCCATCGGGGCTTAACTTCACAAGATATGTTCCGACTGAACCAGGGGCAAAGTTGAGATCAATTGGTCGATTATAGTAATTTAAAGAAGATGCTACATAAACAGCCCCACTTTTATCTGTTGCAATTTTGCTATTGTCTAACCAATCATTGGTGTGGAGTTGCTTCGCCCAAATCAGTTCTCCTTTTTGGTTCAATTTGGATACAAAACTTTTTGATCCGAATAAGTATTGGCCTGCAGGAATAGAGATTTTATTGTCAAAAAAATTGAGTGTGGGGCCTTCGAAATATCCCGAAACAAAAATATTGTTACCGGCATCTGTAGCTAAAGAATAACTTCTTGCCCAATAAGGATTGTTCGCTTCTGTTAGTTCAGAGCCAATTGTCTGAAACCAGTAGTCATTTGGAATCACCGAGCCAGTTGTAAATAAAGGCCTTAGTTCCGAAATTGGAACGGCAAGTAAACTCGTATTTTCAGCAGAATCTTGGGCAACAACCAGTAGATGATTTTTGACAGCATAAATAATTGACGGATTAGAGCCAGATGATCCTTTAACTAGATCTAAAACCTGAACAACTTCCTGAGTGCTATTATTGAGCCGATAAACTTCTTTACCAGAAACACCATCGTCAGCCGAAAAGAATGTGTAATCTGCGTCACTGAAGAACAACTTCTGAGGGAAACTATAAGTAAAATTCTGAGATGAAGCTGGGCCTTCCCAAATGTCTTTTAATATGTGAGTGCCCGTTGTTGTACCGTCACTTGTCCAAGGTTCTAACCCACTTCCACTCGAATTTGACACCCACGTTAATTTGTTGGTGAGAACATTTAAGAATCCTTCTAAACAATACGAATTGCCAGAGCAAACTTCTTTGATAAGCTGAGTCCCTAGCTCTGTACCGTCTGTTTTCCAAAGACCTTTCGAATATTTTTGCCCATACGCAAAAAAGAATATTTCATTGCCAACCTTTCTAAATTTGCTGGGTGCACTACTATTTGTTATTCCGTTAGTTACACCTGTAAAAATGTCTTTCACCATCAAGGTGCCCCCCGCTGTTCCATCAGTCTTCCAAAGTTCTGTTCCATTAAGATTGTCATAACCAGCGAAGTAAGCCACATCATCGAGTGCAATCATTTCGCCAACATAGCCATTCGTAAACTCTGCGACCTTGTGCTTACTAGAAGTGGCAAATTCAAAAGACCAGATGGTGTACTTTTTGGCGTTGAGGGTTAATACTAAAAGTCTATCTGAGAGCGCCACCATTTGTACAATACTACCGTCTAGCGCAGGGTCAGGACTGAAACCTTGAAATTCCGCATCGAAAGAAAGTGCCAGTGGTGTTGTGCCATTTGGAGTACCATCGCTTTGCCAGATGTACCGCCTATTGTCAGAACCTACACCTACAAAGTAGAGTTTTTGTCCTGAATTAATCCTTAGAGTGGATAAAGGCTTGTCTACCTCCTTTAGCTTTAACACGCCCGTGGAAGGGGAATAGGAGTAAAGGGTGAATTTTTTTGGGTCAGAAGTAGTTGAAAAAAATAAAATTTGTTCTCCGATCTTTGTGAAACCATCCATGTTCCCAAAGCTGCCAACTAGCTTTTGTGTTCCTGCTTTTGTACCATCGCTAATCCACGTTGTAGGGGGAAATCCATGCTCCACGAAAAACAGGCTTCCTTCGGTGGTTTCGGAATAGAGGATGTAACTGTTTTTTTGAAGTGTAGCCAACGTTTCCACTTGGCCAAGCACAAAAGTGTTAACCATTACAATCAGTAAGGATGTGCTTATTAAAATCTTCACTTAGTAAATTTAACTATTTGAAGAAATAAATAAAAAATGGTTGGAAGGTGATTGATTGTCCAAGAATACAGAAACCGACAAAAAAGCCCCCAGCGTTCGCTGAGGGCTTTCTATTAACAATCACGAGAGAAGATTACATCATTCCGCCCATGCCACCGCCTGGAGGCATTGCAGGAGCTTCTTTCTCTTCGGGGATTTCTGAAACAACTGCTTCAGTGGTCAACAATAAACCAGCAATTGAAGCAGCATTTTCCAGCGCCAAGCGAGAAACTTTAGTAGGGTCGATGATACCCGCGCTAAAGAACTCTTCGAACTTGTTTTCACCGGCATTGTAACCGAAATCTTTCTTACCTTCTTTTACGCGGTTTACAATCACAGAAGCTTCTTGACCAGCGTTTTCAGCAATCGTGCGCAATGGAGACTCCAACGCCAAGCGAATGATGTTTACACCAGTAGCTTGATCTTCGTTGTCTGTTTCCACTGTTTTCAACGCTTCGATTGCGCGGATGTACCCAACGCCACCACCAGGGATGATGCCTTCTTGCACCGCAGCACGTGTAGCATGCAATGCATCGTCAACGCGGTCTTTCTTTTCTTTCATCTCCACTTCAGTGGCAGCACCGATGTACAGGATGGCAACACCGCCAGAAAGTTTAGCCAAACGCTCTTGCAGCTTTTCCTTATCGTAGTCAGAAGTTGTAACTTCAATTTGTGCTTTAATTTGATTCACACGACCGGTGATGTCAGCTTTTTTACCAGCGCCATTCACGATGGTTGTATTGTCTTTGTCGATGTTGATTTTTTCCGCACGACCCAGGTACTCCAACTTCGCATCTTCCAGTTTCATACCGGTTTCTTCGCTGATCACTTTTCCACCAGTCAAGATTGCAATATCTTCCAACATTGCTTTTCTGCGATCGCCAAAGCCAGGGGCTTTAACCGCAGCAACGCGTAATGCACCACGGATTTTGTTCACTACCAAAGTAGCCAACGCTTCGCCTTCTACTTCTTCGGCAATAATCAGCAAGGGTTTGCCTGTTTGCGCAGTTGCCTCCAATACAGGCAACAACTCTTTCATTGAAGCGATTTTCTTGTCGTAAATCAAAATGTAAGGATGATCGAGGTCAGCCTCCATTTTTTCTGTATTAGTCACAAAGTAAGGTGACAAATAACCGCGGTCGAACTGCATACCTTCAACTGTCTTCACTTCAGTTTCAGTGCCTTTCGCTTCCTCCACTGTAATCACGCCATCTTTGCCAACTTTCTCCATCGCAGTAGCAATCATCTTACCGATTTCAACATCATTGTTAGATGAAATTGTAGCTACCTGCTCGATTTCTTGTGAACCTTTGATGTTTTTAGATTGCTTCTTCAAGCTATCCACTACAGCCGTAACAGCTTTGTCGATACCGCGCTTCAGATCCATTGGGTTGGCACCTGCGGCTACGTTCTTAATGCCATGGCTATAAATAGATTGTGCCAAAACAGTGGCAGTGGTTGTACCGTCACCGGCAGCGTCTGCTGTTTTAGAAGCAACTTCTTTTACCAATTGAGCGCCCATGTTTTCGATGGCGTCTTTCAATTCGATTTCCTTTGCAACTGAAACACCGTCTTTCGTTACGGTAGGGGCACCGAATTTTTTGTCGAGGATAACATTGCGTCCTTTAGGACCCAACGTAACCTTTACTGCGTTAGCCAACTTATCAACACCCTTCTTAATTCTATCGCGGGCACTGGTATCAAATGTAATTTCCTTAGCCATATTCTTTTAGTTTAAAAATGTTTTGAGGTTGGATTAAATAATTCCGAAAATGTCAGAGTTTCTCATGATAAGGTATTCTTTACCTTCGATTGTGATCTCAGTACCGGAATACTTTCCGTAAAGAACCTGGTCACCCACTTTCACAGTCACAGGCTTGTCTTTTAAGCCTTCGCCCACGGCAATCACTTTGCCTTGTTGAGGTTTCTCCTTCGCAGTGTCAGGGATGATGATACCAGATGCAGTCTTTTGTTCCGCAGGGGCTGCTTCTACCAGCACTCTGTCTTCGTTGGGTTTGAAATTGATTTTTGCCATAGTATGGGTTAAATTTTTGTAGTTAAACGTTTAAGTTAACGCAGCGCAAAACAACGATATTCATGCCAAAAGGGGTATTGGGCGTTGACAGAGGAACTATTGTCACGTTTGTCATGTAAGTGCCCATTAAATGTCAGTTTTTGTTCTAAAAACAAAGAAAAGTTGACAGTATGGCATCTTTTTTATTAAATTTTCTGGCAAAAAGATCATGGATAAACTAGATAATAATTGGCTTACCCAAGGCTTGATTGATTTTGAGTACAAAAAGTACGTGTTGCTGGCATATTTCAAGACGGTAAAAGAGTCGTTCAACAAGGTGCAACTTTACCCTTTCTTGTCTGATTTGGTGTTCCATTATCGAAATCTGCAAACGTTAAAAGAGAACAAATCGCTCTTGCGCGAGGCTTTTCCAAAGGAGTTGTCGACAGAAGGAATTAAGAACTTGGAAATCAACTACAAAAAAATAATTGAAGATGATGACGTAATGAATGAGCTGGAATCTATTATGGATTTTGCCATGCCGAAGTTCAAGTCATCGCTTGATGAGGGTTCTTACATTTATGAATATGTGGAGTCGCAGTGTGAAATAGCGCCCATCGGCTTGACTTCGCTGTATAAGAATGAGGGTTACTTGTTTGTGGCTCAACCGCCAGAAAATGAGACCAACATCTACCGCTATCAAATGACGCTGTACGACCAAAGTCATCATACCATGCGCAGCATCCAAACACACCATGTAATGGCCGTGGAGCGGAGTTTGGTAAATACATACGAAAACATCAAAAAAGGATTGATCAAACAGTTTACTGAATTACCCAATCCGTGCACTTATTTGGTTACGTCAAGGCTAAAATTTCCGTACCAACAAACACTAATGCCCGTGGCCAAGCGACTGTTGGTGAAAGAAATTGCGAAAGAGTAAGGTCAACAACAAGCAATACGGCTTGCAACGTTAAAGGACATTTTATTCAGAGGATAAGGAAGAGATTAACGTAGCTCAGCGTTTATGCTGAGCGCGTTGGAGGTTACTTCTTGGTGCTGTCGTTTGACGGCTTTGGCGATAAATTCAATGCGGGTGCATTTTGTTGTTCTTTTGCCTTCTCAAGAATTTCGTCTTGGGCCACACCACTGCTGGGTGTGGTAAAATTGGTTGCCAAAGAAAAAACCATGATCGCAATGGCAAAGCCCCAAGTCAGGCGCTCTAGCAAGTCTCCGGTTTTCTTCACGCCAATGATATTGCTGGCAGATGAGCCACCAAATTGACCAGATAAGCCACCACCTTTTGAATTTTGGGCGAGCACAACCAACACCAACAATACGGCACTAACGATTGCCAAAACGATAAACAAAGTATACAACATAGATTTTTACTTCAGCTCTTGAATTCGAGCCGCAAAGTAAGCCTTTTTTTGTGGAAACTTCCAAATCAGCTTTTTCAGCATTTCAATTGCCCGGTCTCTTTTGCCTTGCTTGATTAATAAATCTACCAAGGTTTCGGAAATTACGTCTTTGCTCAAAACCGAGCTCTTCTCTGTAAGATCGATGGCGGCACTTCCAGTTGCCTTTGGTTTTGGGATGGCGGGCTGGGCCTTGATGAATTTTTCTATTATTTCAGATTGTTCTTTTTGCTTGGCATCAATCTTCACGCGTTTTTTTGCGTGCTGCTCAAGCTCTTTGATCAAACTTTCCTCGGCTCCATCTTCGCGCAATGCGTGATGCGACTCGGTTTCCAACTTGGCTACCGCAGCCTCAAATCGCTTTTTCGATTGGGTCAACGCTTCTAAATCGTGGGCAACCTGCTCGTACAACTCTTCACCAACTGACTCCGTTAGGTTTTCACTAACGATTTCAGGCTTGATCTCAGGCTCGGGTTTCGTTTGGCTGCCATTGCCGTGGATGAGCGTCACAGTTTGAACGGGGGCAACGGGTGTTTGTTCTTCTTTTGGCTGTTCCGAAGTTTCTAACTTAGGCAAAGTCATCACCCATTTCAGTACGGCCCGATCGGTGGCATAAACCGCACTTTCTTGCAACCATTTTTCCTTGCCACCCAAATCGAAATCTTGGAAGCCACGCGCACAAAGGGCATGTAATAACTGGCTGTAAGGGTATAATTTTACCAATTGTGGAAGCTGGCTAACTTCTTCAGGTTGCAAAGCGTTGAAGCGCGTTACGAGCTGGTTAAATAACTGTTTCTCCACTGGGCTTTGGTAGGGGCATGGTAAATGTAGTGGAAAAAAATACTGTAGCAAAATTAGTTCTTTTGCTATCCTGCTCAGGATAGACTTTTTGCACTAAGCAGAGGGTATCCAATCCTGTTGTATTACCAGTTCGCGATAGTCGCGTTAAAGATGTCGAGAAATATTTGATCGAAGATGCGTTTTTCCAAGCTCTCTTGTACCGTCAACAAGTTTTGGTCGTTGGGAAAGTCAGCATAGAAGCTAAACGTCTTTTCCTTGAAGCTATTTTTTGGGTTGGTGGTGTCAACATAATTCGCCTTTATTGCAATGGTTAGTCGCGTAAGGGCGGCTTGTGTGGGTTGTGCCGCGCTGTTGTTGGCTACTGGTGCTATGGGGCTTACGGCATATTGCACAATGGTGCCTTCAATTTGCAGCTCGCCATTTTCGGGCACTATTTTCAAGCTTGAATTTTGCTGGTAGTAATCCTTTAGTCGGTTGGTGAAATTTTGGCTCAAATTGGCCGGGCCCAAATCGGTGTTATTGTAAAACAAATCTACCTGCATAGTGCGTGCCGTGGTGGCCGCGCCTGATAAGGAATAAATTTTGCAACCTGATAGGAGGGTGGACAAAACAAGAACCGCCATCAATGATTTGTCAATTGTGAATTTCGAATTATGATGATTGATTATTGTGGCAAACCAATCACCAATCACAAATCGCAAATCACCTATTAAAAATCTTCTAGTCTTCTTCCAATTCATATTCTTTTATTTTTCGGTAGAGGGTTCTCTCCGAAATACCCAAATCGCGTGCCGCATATTTCCGTTTGTTGTTGTTCTTGCGCAAGGCGCGCAAAATTAATTCACGCTCTTTTTTCTCAATGCTTAACGAATCGTCTTCTGCTACGTGAGAGATATCTTGTACCTCTTCTGCTGCCTCTTGGTGGTGTTCGGCTGGTTGCACGGGTGAAATATTTAAGACAACTTCAGTGGAAGGTTTCTTTTCTTCTAGTCGCACACTCTCAAATAAATTGGCGTTGTCCTTAATCAATTGGGCTGCCTGGGCAGGGTTGGCCATCGCCTCCAGCACCATTTTCTTTAAATCATTTACATCCTTTTTCATGTCAAAAAGGACCTTGTACAAGATTTCGCGCTCACTGATATTCTCGGGTGCATTTTGGCTGTACACCGCTGGCAGCGTAGATTCTTTAGGTATGTAGTAAGCAAGTTCACCAGCGTTTATCTCTTTTTTATCTGGTGAAAGAACTGAAATTTGCTCGACCAAATTCTTTAGTTGGCGTATGTTGCCGGGAAAGCGGTACTTCAACAATATTTCCTTGGCATCAGGTGTTAAAGTGATGGGCTTCACTTTGTATTTTTCAGAAAAGTCGGTAGCAAATTTTCTGAAGAGCAATTCTACATCTGTCCCTCGCTCGCGCAAAGGCGGAACGAAAATAGGCACGGTGTTGAGACGATAATACAAATCTTCGCGAAATTTGCCCTGCTCGACTTTGTTCAGCAAGTTGACATTGGTGGCGGCTACCACACGTACATCTGTTTTCTGAACTTTGGAAGAGCCCACTTTGATGAACTCTCCATTCTCTAACACGCGCAGCAATCGCGCCTGGGTGGCCAAAGGCATCTCTCCAATTTCATCCAAAAAAATCGTTCCGCCATTGGTCACTTCAAAGTAACCCTTGCGTGCTTCGTGCGCGCCTGTAAATGAGCCCTTTTCGTGTCCGAACAACTCCGAGTCGATGGTACCTTCAGGAATGGAACCACAGTTGATGGCAATGAACTGACCGTGCTTGCGCGGGCTAAGCTGGTGAATGATTTTTGAAAACGATTCTTTGCCAGAACCGCTTTCGCCTGTGATGAGCACTGTCATATCCGTGGGTGCTACCTGCATGGCCACCTCCACGGCATGGTTCAGCAACTGAGCATTGCCAATGATTCCGAACCGTTGCTTGATACTTTGTATTTCTGATTCTTTGCTAGCCATCTTTTTTGAATATCGAATATTGTAGTTAGTGGGTAGAAGAGCCGACTGCTAACGATAACTTCCTGCTTCTAAACAACCCGCCCCATCAATGTAGCTCCAGTACAACTCTCTACCAGCACATTGACGTATTCGCCCTTGGTTTTATTTCCTTTCGGGAAAATCACGACTTTATTGGCCGAGTTTCTGCCTTGCAGCTGTTGATCTGACCTGCGTGACGTTCCTTCAATCAAAACTTTGTGAACTTTGCCGACATCCAGTTGGTTGCGCTTCAGCGAAAGCTCACTCTGTTTTTGGATGATCTCTTCCAAGCGTTTCTTCTTAATGTCCAGCGGTATATCGTCAGCAAATTTTTTGGCCGCCAACGTGCCTGGCCTTTCTGAGTAAAAGAACATGTACGAAAAATCGTATTGCACGGCTTCCATCAAGGAAACGGTTTCTTTGTGTTCTTCCTCGGTTTCAGTGCAAAAACCAGCAATCATGTCTGAGGAAATACCACACTCGTTACCTAAAATTTCACGTATCTTTTCCACTCGCTGCAAGTACCATTCGCGAGAGTAGCCGCGGTTCATCAGTTCCAGCACTCGGCTGTTTCCACTTTGCACGGGCAGATGAATATACTTGCAGATGTTCTCGTACTTCGCCATCGTATACAGCACCTCATCGGTAATGTCTTTTGGGTGAGAGGTGGAAAACCGAACGCGCAAGTCGGGGTGCACCAAGGCCACCCTTTCCAGCAGATTAGCAAAATTCACCACCTCTACCTGATTGATTTTTTCCAAACGAGCCTTGTTGTTTTCTTCTTCGCTCCACTTATAAGAGTCAACATTTTGCCCCAGCAGCGTTACCTCACGATAGCCTTTTGCAAACAAATCTTTTGCCTCAGCAACAATGGATTGTGGATCGCGGCTGCGCTCTCTACCACGCGTAAATGGCACCACACAAAAAGAACACATGTTGTCGCAACCCCGCATTATCGATATGAATGCTGTAACGCCATTAGAGTTTAGCCGAACAGGCGTGACATCGGCATATGTCTCTTCTCGCGATAGGAAGGTGTTAACCGCTTTGCTTCCCTCATCTACTTGTGCAATGAGTTTGGGCAGATCTCGGTAGGCATCAGGGCCAGCAACCAAGTCAACAATCTTCTCTTCTTCCAGTAATTTGGTTTTTAAGCGCTCGGCCATACAGCCCAACACGCCAACCATCATTTCTGGCTTTTTCTTTTTGATGCCATTGATTTGAGTAAGGCGGTTACGCACCGTCTGCTCTGCCTTTTCACGAATCGAACAAGTGTTGAGGAACACCAAATCGGCTTCATCTACGTTCGAGGTGGTGTCGAAACCTTCTTTTTGGAGGATCGAAGCTACGATTTCGCTGTCAGAGAAATTCATCTGGCAACCATAGCTTTCGATGTATAATTTTCGCGTTTTGCCTGTGTTTTGGTTGGCGGATACCTTCACAGTCTCACATGCTTCTCCTTCCAAACCGGCCAAAACCCCTATGTCTTCAATCAAATTTTCCATTCAACGTTTTTTCGGACAGCAAATTTAACACATATTCGAAATTTAATGACAAGATGTCAGTAGATTTGGTTCAAGGATAATTAAATCAGGTAAAATATGGCGATTGTAAAGACAGTACGGGGCTTCTCGCCCAAATGGGGCAGCAACTGCTTTTTTGCAGATAACTGCGTAATTGTGGGCGAGGTGACCATGGGAGACAACTGCACGGT
This sequence comes from Bacteroidota bacterium, assembly GCA_018267275.1. Lineage (GTDB taxonomy): Bacteria > Bacteroidota > Bacteroidia > Cytophagales > Cyclobacteriaceae > ELB16-189. The sequence continues at coordinate 275,275 of JAFDYV010000008.1, forward strand.
ATGGTTCAATGCGGTGGTTCGTGGAGATGTGCATTCAATCACCATCGGCAACAATACAAACATTCAAGACGGTGCGGTGATCCACTGTACATACCAAAAAGCAAAAACCGTAATCGGAAGCAACGTTTCCATTGCCCACAACGCCATTGTTCACGGGTGCACTGTGGAAGATAATGTGCTGATAGGGATGGGGGCGATAATAATGGATGATGCCGTAATAGGTAACAACTCAGTAATAGCTGCAGGTGCCGTAGTGCTACCAAAAACCGTAGTTGAGCCAGGCAGCATTTACGCGGGCATGCCTGCCAAGAAAGTGAAAGAAATTGGTGATGAGATGCGCGAGGTCATCCAACGCACTGCGCGCAACTACCCCATGTATGCCGAATGGTTTAAGTAAAGTTGACCAAAAATTGGTTGGGGTCAGTGGCATTTTAAACGTTTTTAGTTAATTTCCGATATGAAATTGAATTCGGGTTTTGATAAAGGGGCAATTCAAGACTTCAAGAAAAAATTGAAGGGCACATTTTTTTTGGAGGTGAAAGAAGATGATAGCGCTGATGAGTATAGGCACGTGCAGTTTTTGGGATTCTTTGAGGGTAGGGAGGTCATCTACGATGCCATTCTTTATACTTTGCGGTTTCAGCACGAGTTAGAACTCTACGAGTTGGCAGAGCATGAGGCAGCCAAGCATTTTCCTAACTACAAGAGACTGCAATACCAAGAGGACGAGAACGGTAATCTCGCAGCGCTTGATAGTGACGAAGAGGCCATCGGCTTGTATATGGCCGAAGTAATTTTGGAGCTGCAAGAAGAGGAGGTGGTAAAAGTGAAGGAACATGTGGAAGTTGATACAAACGTAGATTTTGGCGTGGGCCTCAGCGTTGGCTTGCACCGCGAGGCCATAACCGACCGTATCATCGAAGATTTCATTTCAGCCTTTAACAGTGGATCGCTTAAGTTAGATGACACCCTGTATACCTTTCACCAAGAAGAGGAAGAGTCGTCTCAATAGCAATTTGCGTCTGCTTGGTTTATGGCTATATTTGCAGCCCAAAAAACAAACCTTTCGAATGAAAAATTTACCAACCGCATTGAGCGGACTTTCTTTAGTGGCAGTAGCTGTCCTTTATTACCTACACTTCTCATCTGGTTCTAAGAGCGAGTCGTTGGTGGGCAAAGCCGCCTCCTCGGGTCTTAAAATAGCATATGTAAATGCCGACACAGTGGTAAAATATTTGGACTATGCCAAAGAGGTGCGCGAGCGTTTGGAAGCAAAAGGTAAAAAATTAGATGCAGACCTTCAGAGCCGCGCCAAGGCGCTGGAGACCGAGATTGGTGCGTATCAGCGAAACATCAACAGCATGACCATCGGGCAGGCAAAGGCTGTAGAAGAAGATTTGGGGAAGAAGCAACAAAACTTGGCGGTATACCAGCGCAGGCTTGAGCAAGAAATAGCAACGGACCAGTTGAAAGTGACAGAGGAATTGTATGGCAGCCTTACGACATTCTTGAAGAAGTATGGTGAGCAAAATGGCCTAGAGATTGTGTTGAAATTCAACCGCGAGTCTGACGTTCTATTTGTAAATCCTTCGTTAGATATTTCTCAAGATGTGATTAAAGGTTTAAATGAAGACTTCCAGATGAAGAAGGCCAACCCTGCTAAATCTGATACAACGAAGAGCGCTTCCGCGAAATAACAAATTGGCAATTGCATCCTGAAAGCCGATGAAAACCTTCATCGGCTTTCTTTTTTTGCACAGATTATCATAATTTTAAAACCGTGAAGTTCAATGCCTTTCGTTTGCTGAATGTGAAACCTGAAGAGCAGGTTCAAGTTACCTTAATGCTCGTGATGGGTTTCTTCATAGGCATTTTCGTGGCCACCTACCAGGTTACATCCGAATCGCTTTTCTTGAACGCCCTTAGCAGTGAAATCAATAAGGCATTTTTTATTTCTGGCGGGTTGGGCATCGCGTTTACGCTGCTGTTTTCATTTTTCCAAAACCGGGTTAGGTTCGTAGCGCTGACGGTGGCGAGCATGATATTGATTTTTGCTGGCACCGCTGCGCTCCACTATTTCTATCACTTTGGCACCGAGCAATTACACCAAAAAGTGTTGTTGCTGATGTATTGCCTGTCGGGTCCAATGATTGCCATTGTCTTGTTGTGTTATTGGGGAATTTTCGGTCGACTTTTCGATTTCAAACAGTCAAAACGAATCATTGGTTGGATTGACACGGGCCAATTATTGGCAATTATTCTCGCTAACTTTCTCATTCCGCTGTCGGCCTCACTGTTTCCAGATACCTCAGATTATCTGATTGTTTGCGACATCAGTCTGGTAGGTGCCATCATTTGCATGTTGTTGGTAACATTGAAATTCGGCCGTGGCAAATTCAAAGTCGTTCATATAACTGACGAGATTAGGAGGGAGACCCGATTCGCTAAGATATTCAAAGACAACTACGTAGTGCTTTTGAGCGTGTTCCTGATTGTCTCGGTTGTAACGTTCAACTTTAACCAATATGTTTTTCAGAATTTGCTCAATGTGCAGTACCCTGCCCAGCGCGACCTCACCAACTTTTTGGGGTACTTCAACGGAGTGATTTACTTGTTGAGTTTGGCGATGCAGACTTTCTTGAACGATCGGATATTGGCCACCTATGGCATTCGCGTGTCGTTGTTTATTTTGCCAGCTTTTTCGATTGTACTGGCTGCACTCTCGTTTTTGAGTGGTTTGGTTTTTGGATTCGAGCCCGTTGCCGATTCATCAGCTTTTCTTTACTTCTTCCTCTTTGTTGCGCTTACACGTTTGTTTAATTCAATGATACGCGAGTCTCTCGAGAATCCGGTCTTCAAGTTGCTCTTTGTTCCATTGGACAGCCGTGTGCGGTTTGGCACGCAGGCAAAAGTGGAAGGGGTAGTGAGTGAGTCGGGCCGCTTGGTGGCAGGTACATTTATCTTTTTGTTCTCATTAATTCCATTCTTCCAGATTTTATGGATTCCGGCCTTGGTGGTAGGCCTCTGCGGATTATACTTTTTTGTGGTTCAGCGACTATACGCTGGTTACAAGAATAAGATCCGATCAAAACTCGAGACAACCGATGCATCTCAGGAACGATTGGAATTTGGTTACAAAGAAATTTCAAAAAAGCTTGAGCAAAGGTTGGAAGACGAAAGCACACCGCGTGCGGTATTTTCATTTAAGCTACTTGAGAAGATTGATCCATCTCACATAGGTACTTGGATTAACACCCTCATGAAGAACAACCGAGATGAAGCAAGGGAATACGCGCAAAGACGAATGAACGAAATCAAGGGTTTATCTGTGTCAGATCAATATGTGATTAAAGCGCAAAAAGACACTGAGGGCGAATCCGCAAAAAAAATGCTCACCAAAGCAGATCTGATGTCACTGATTGAAAATGGGGGTGACATTACGAAGAACAGAATCAGAGCCCTCGCGCGGTCTGCAGAAGCAAACGATCGGCAATACGCTGCTGAGTTGCTTCTACATTCTGCCAATGATGAAAGCATTTCTTACCTCATTGAGTTGTTGTCTGACCCTGAATCCAAGGTCCGCAAAACAGCCATCTCTACAGCAATAAAAGTCAATAACACGGAAGTTATTTTTGCCCTGATCCAAAACCTTGACAACCCGGTGTTTAGTAACCAAACCATGAATGCCTTGGTGTTGATTGGTGGCAAAGCACTTGCTCCTTTAGAGAATGCATTCTACCGTACGGGTCAAAATACCCAAATAATCTTGCGTATTGTGCAGGTAATTGGGCGAATTGGTGGCCAACGTGCCAGAGAATTATTGTGGGCAAAAATTGATTATCCAGATAAGGTGGTGGTGTCGCAGGTGCTCGTTAGTTTAGGCGAATGCGGATTCAAAGCAGGAGTATCTCAAATTACGCGCATTAAATATGCGATTGAAAGCGACATTGGTGATATCGCGTGGAACTTGAATGCGATTGAAATCATAGGCGAATCAGAATCCAACACTCGGTTACGGCAGGCTTTGTTTGAGGAAGACCAGCATGACATCGACCACATCTATATGCTGATGGCGATGCTATATGATACCAGGTCCATTCAACTTGTAAAGGAAAATATCGAGAGCGGAACATCGGAAGGGATTACCTATGCGATTGAACTTTTGGACGTTTTTTTGGCAGATCAGTTGAAAGTGAAAATCATACCAGTGCTCGATGATCTGTCAAATGCTGAAAAACTAAATCGATTGGAAATATTCTTCCCGAGGATGAAGTTGGACGGTAGATTGGCACTAAAATTCTTGATAAACCGCGACTTTACCCAATCAAACCGGTGGACGAAGGTATGCGCATTGGAGGAGATAGGAAACAAGAAGATTGTCGAGTTTAAGTTGGACTTGATAGCTCACCTCTTTAATCCCGATCGCCTTATTCGCGAGATGGCCGGTTGGGCTTTGTACCAGATCGATCCTCACGAATACCATCAAAATACATTGCGGCTTGATGAGTTTGCAAAGCGATGGCTTGATCGCTGTATCGTTCCCGACAAGCAAAAAAAATTGAAGTTGTTCGACAAGGTGATATTCTTTAGAGGATTGCCATTGTTCGAGGGCGTATCTGGCGTGGCACTTTCCTTTTTGGCAGATATTTCGAAAGAACAGCGGCTAGCGCCAGATCAATTTTTGTCGATAGACGAAAAGGTCAACAACGATTTCTTTGTCGTTTACCGAGGAAGCGTGCAGTATTACGAGAAAAGCCGTTACATAGCTGACTTTGTGCAAGGGCAGTTTATTGGTGAAATGATTGCGCCATCAGGCTTTGCAAACGCCAATCTATTGATAACCAAAGAAGACACCATTTTGCTGAAAGTAAACAAAGATCAGTTCTATGAATTGCTTGCTGACAACGTGAAATTGGCAGACAAATTTTTGGAATACGTTTAATTTTGTTATTTTTCATCACTTTTTGTACCGCTTGGGCCTTTGTTTTGAAACATTTTTTTGACTTTTCAAGGCGGGCAGTTTCATAAGAAACCCAAGAAAACTGGTATATTGGTCGTTTAATAAGGATACATCTAAGAGTGAATGTTGAACTATTCTGTTCAAGTTGGCGAACAGGAGGAAAGCTTGGCTGATTTACCAATCAGTGAAAGACTTTCTTCAAACCCCTTTCCGGGGTTACGTCCATTTTCGATGGACGAATGCCATCTTTTCTTTGGTAGAGAGTCACATATCGAAGAAATACTACTAAAGCTTTCTCAGAAGCGTTCCGTTGCCGTTTTGGGTTACTCTGGTAGTGGTAAGTCCAGTTTGATGTACAGTGGTGTAATCCCCATGTTGTATGGTGGGTTTATGACCGACACTGGTCCTAACTGGAAGGTGCTTGTTACCCGACCGGGCGGATCTCCGCTGCGCAGTCTCGTTGAATCAGTTGTTAACCTGCTCGTTGAAGAAGGAAGACTGGAACCGGAAGACGTGCCCATTCAACGTGCGATTATTCTGTCAGTCTTAAGAAACAGTTCAGACGGCTTGATGGAGATTGTGCGGTATGTACAAACCCATCTGCGCGAGAATGTTTTTTTGTTGATCGATCAATTTGAAGAGCTTTTCAGATATCGGGCAACCGAGAGTTTTGATGATGATAACGAGGCGCTCGAATACGTAAATCTCGTGCTTAATTTGGCTCACCAACGCACGGTGCCTGCATATGTTGCTATTAACATGCGTGCAGATTTTATTGGCAACTGCGCTTCTTTTCCTGGGTTAACTGAATTGATCAACGACTCCACCTACCTCGTTCCACAGCTTTCGCGCGAGCAGAAGCGAAAAGTAATAGAAGGGCCCGTGGCTGTTGGGGGAGGAAGGATTTCCTCACGCTTGGTAAAACGGCTGTTGAGCGATATTGGAGATAACCAAGACCAACTGCCTTTGCTGCAGCATGTGTTAATGCGCACTTGGGACTATTGGGTGGCAAACCGCGAGGGCAGTGAGCCCATGGACTTGCGTCATTATAACGCAGTCGGCCAGCTATCGCAGGCACTTTCTTTGCACGCAAACGAAGCTTTTGACGAGCTTACTACCGATGAGCGTGTAATTGCTGAAATTCTGTTCAAAGCCATCACTGAAAAAAGTCAAGAGAATCTAGGCATTAGGCGACAGGCCAAAGTTTCTTTGGTTGCGCGCCTTGCCGAGACGAGTGATGAGCGAGTGATAGCAGTGGTAGAACGCTTTCGCCAGAAAGGGCGGTCGTTCTTAATGCCGGCACACAATGTCCCTATTCATTCAGATTCGAATATTGAGTTAGCGCACGAAAGTTTGATGCGCATTTGGACGCGCTTGACTACTTGGGTAGATGAAGAGCACGAATCCGCTCGCATGTACAGGCGTGTTTCTGATGCGGCAGCAATGTATCAAATTGGTAAAACCAGTTTGTGGCGCCCGCCAGATTTGCAACTAGCGCTCAATTGGCAAAAGAAGCAAAATCCCACGCGCATTTGGGCTGAGCGTTATGACATTGCGTTTGAGCGTGCCATTGTTTTCTTGGACACCAGCCGTATCACTTTTGAGGCTGAACTCAAAAACCAAGAGATGTTGCAGCGCAGGATGCTGCGCAGGGCACGGGTAACCAACATCATTTTGGCAATTGCGCTGTTGATTTCCATGGGTTTCCTTTTCTATGGCTTAATCCAAAAAATTGAGGCTGACAGACAAACCGAATTAGCAAAAATCGAAGCTAAAAAGGCAAACGAAGAGCGTTCGAAAGCACTAGCGGCTCAAAAGTTAGCGGAAGAAAAATCGGAAGAACTCATAGCAAAGGACAAGACATTGCAGGAACGTATAAAGGAGCTTCAACAAGCATATAAAGATCTAAGCATATCGAAGGCACAGGCTCAAAGAGAAGCTGAAAATGCGAAGAAACAAGAGTTGTTGGCGGTAGAATCCAAAAATCTAGCAAACTCAAGAAGCGACAGTTTGAAGGTGAAAACGGTAGAAGCTTATCAAAATCTTCAAAGGGCAAATAGCCTTTTCTATTTGACGGTGGCACAATCGCTCGAAGCGAAATCGGAAGGAATTGACGACAAGCAATTGGCAGGGCTTACGGCTATGCAGGGGTATAAGTTTCATACCGAATATGGCGGAAAGAAATACGATCCTTATGTGTTTAGAGGTCTGTACTATGCATTAGCAAAACTTAACGGGCTCAGCTACAATGCGATAAAATTCCCGTCAGCAAAGAACAAGCTATTTGCCTTGGCCGTGTCTCAAAACTCAGGGACGTTTTATTCCACCGGTAATGATGGTCGCGTGGTGGAGGGAGACTTCCTACAAATGAAGGCGAATGAAACTTTGTACGAAAACGATGGCCACACTAATCAGGTACTCGCCTTGAGCAAAGACGAAAAATATTTGGTGATTGGCAATGACTCGAGTGACTTGGAGGTGATCAATTTAACCGCTGGCAAGAAGACGATTAAAGTTAAAGGGCATTTGGGTTCCATTCGCGATATCAAATTCATGCCAGATAATTCGGGATTCATCTCCGTTTCTTCAGACCGCACGCTACGGCTAACCAACCCCACAGATGGAAAAGGTAAGCGCTTGCTGACTTTACCTTACGATTTGAAATCAATCGACATCAGTCCTGATGGCCAATGGATAGCCGGGGCATCGCCCGCTGGCAAGCTGGTGTTAATCAATACGAAGGATTATTCTTACAAGGAGATTGCAGATGAAGGCCAAAGCCGAATATTATCAGTTGCATTTAATCCGGCCAAGCCGATGGTACTTGCCTATGGTGTAGAGGTGGTGGCCGATGGCAAGGTGTCTCGTGGTTTGGTGAAGATAATGGAGATTGACACAAAAAAAACAAAAGAGCTTGCTGGTCATAAAGCCGGCATTGCTGATCTTGAATTTAGCCCCGATGGTAAATTGTTGGCAAGCGCAGGCCTCGATCGAAAACTACAGATGTGGGTTGTCGACCATGAAGAAGACTTGCCCATCGTGATGGACAATAACAATGGCAATGTGTGGCATATCGCCTTTGCGAAAGGTTCAGATTATTTGTTAGCCTCTTGCAATAATGGCGAGGTACGCGTGTGGCCAACGGATACCAAGATGCTTGCAGAGCAAGTATGCCCGTTATTGAAGAGAAATATGACGAAGGAAGAGTGGCGGATATACGTGGGAGATGAACGTGAAATCAAGTATGAATCAACTTGTGTGAGTTTACTGATTAAAGATTTTTAGTCATGAGGTTGATTCGTTTCAGTTTTTGTTTAGTGTTGTCAATAGTTGTGTTTTGCGCACAGGCGCAAGAGCAAACTTGCGAGCAAACTTTGAACGATGCACAAGCCGAGTTTGATGCAGGACGTTTCTATGGATTGCCAGCAATGTTGAAGAAATGCCTGGAGGGAGGGTTTACCAGTGAGCAACGTTTTCGTGCCTATTACATTCTCACTCAAGCGTATTTAGTACTTGACGACCCTATCGCAGCCGAAGACAGCTACTTGAAACTTCTAAAAGTAAACCCCGAGTTTCGTGCTTCAATTGCGAACGATCCTGTTGATCTTTATTATCTAAGTAAAAAATTTACATCCCGGCCCCGTTTTACCCCACATTACCGGTTGGGACTTAATGCATCTTTTCCTTCAACACTGGCCAATGTTTCTACTTACGCGGGTAGTACTGAAAATTCATCAGGCTTGCGGATCGGGTTTCCAATGCTAGGAGCAGGAATAGATTTTAACATCAATGATAATTGGGCCATTGGCGGTGAGGCAAATTTTGTTCCAAAGACGTATTCGTTGGCAGCCAAGGATATTTTTGGGGGTGATGATATCTCGCTGATTGAGCGAAGCAGTTGGTTTGATTTCCCTATTTATATCAAATATCAAAAAGATTCCGGTCGTCTTCGTCCTTTCGGATACGCTGGCTTTGCTTTCAATTTGTTATTGTCAAGTACTGCAACTATGGTGGCAAATGATGTATTGGCAAATGGTAGCACGAGAATTACACAGGGGGCAGACGTAGATTTTAGCTACAGCAGAAATACCCTCAACCGCTCGTTGGTTTTTGGGGGAGGAGTGAAGTACAAACTAGGAAAAAACTTTGTCTATGCTGACTTGCGATATATGCTCGGCCTTAATAACATTGTAATCCCCGATCGGAATTTTTACCGACCAGATGGCTTATTGGCAGAATCGGTAACAACTTATGGGTATGTGGGCGAGTTTTTCCGATTAGATTATCTTTCCTTGTCATTTGGGTTTGTAATGCCCATTTACGATCCGCGCAGGCTAAAGAAAGTCAACGCGAACGGATTTTTTCAAAAATTTCCTTGGATCAAGAAAAAAGCGAATAAGAAATGATGCGCATATTTTTCATTCTATTTTTTTTCTTGTCTATTCTTTTTGGGTGCGATACGCCAGGTGCGTTAGAACCTAATGAAACGGACTATTTTCTCAAATATTATGGTCTAGATGGCGAGCAAACCGGGGTTGATTTCGTAGTTAACCCAGATGGAACATTTATCTTGTTGGGTAATTCCTTGAGTTCTAAACAAGACGGTAAATGGCAATTTTTTGTAGTGAAGGTTGATGCTAAAGGCAAAACTATTTGGGAGAAGACTTTTGGCGGCCCGTTGAACGAAGAAGCAAAAGATATTGAGTTATTGAAGGATGGCAACCTGATTATTGCAGGCAACTCAGAAAAGACTGCCGGTGAACGAGATGTTTTTTTGCTAAGACTTCGACAAGACGGAACTCCCATCGATAGCGTACGGCAAGGTTTGCGAAATGGTGCGACTGAGCTGGATGAAAATGTAAGCTCGGTTACAGAGGTGTCTGCAGGTTTAGTAAACCCTGCCGGCTTTATTGTGACTGGCTCCACTACTGGAGGCACAAATAAGTCAACAGACTTGAGTGATGCCATGCACATGCGGTTTACTGATCAGCTCGTTTGGATAAGTGATGCTAGCGGAAACTGGAAATCAAGACCAACCTTTGGGGTGGTTGGGTTTGAAGGGACTGAAAGTGCTACGAAGGTGGTACAGTTTAACTCAAACACCTATTACGTTTTTGGCACTTCTAACGTAAAGAATGCAGGGCCTGGCAATCCGGTCGGCAGTCTTGATTTTTGGTTTTACAGTTTGAGTGATCAGGCTAACCAACCTGTTGATAGCCGCTATTTTGGCGATGATAGCTATGATGAACAACTTTATTCGGTAACCCCATCGCGCGGTACAACCGGATATATACTAACCGGAACCAGGCAAAACTTAAATTCCGCTGACAAGGAAGTCGATGTATTCAACGTTCTGTTGAGTACACCAATTTCTTTTTCCTCACCCACGGTCTTTAGAGATCCAGCAGGCGTACAAAATCTTGGAAATACAGCGGTAAAAGCCGCCTACCTTGGTGTTGGTCAAACAAACTACTGGGTTACCACCAACAAAGCAGATGGCGCAACAGTATCGGTCTCGTTAAGCCAGTTGGATGCTGCCGCAAAAAAGACTTTTGATCGTACTTTTGGTGGTGCCGGCACGGACACAGCCGGCCCTATCGCAGAACTTCCTGACGGAAAAGTGGTCACAATCGGCACGATGACCTTGGGTGGTTCGACCATTACCGGTCAGCGCAAAATGTTTTTCATGAAGTTGAACTCTAACGGCCAGTTGGCGCGCTAAAAACAATGTTTTTTCCCTCGAATTGGTTACTTTTGAAGGATTGTAAACATTAAAAGCTTATTGAATCCTTTACTTAGTCTATGCTTGGAACTTTACGGCAATTACTTATTTTTTTGAAACTCCAAGCAAGCGCTCGTCTTTTTCTCTCGGCATTTTTTATTCTTTTCTCAACACTGCTGGCCTACTCCCAAACCACTACCTGGACAGGTGGAGGCGGGGACTTTAACTTTCAAAATCCGGCAAACTGGACATTCAACGTGCCCGTTAACGGCAGCAATGTGGTAATTCCCACAGCGGTGGCTAGCGATATCACCAACGTACCTGCGCTTACATTAAATGACCTAACAATTCAAGGTTCCTGCACCTTTGCGGCAGCTGTTACCGGCACCACGCTTACAGTCAATGGCAATTTTACCGTTACTGCAGGAAGCACATTTACCATCGGTGTAGGAGGTTCACGGTTCAATTTTTTGTTGTCCTCTACATCAGTCGGCTTGGTCGATGGAACAGTAGTAATCAACTCCGGGGTGACGGTCCGGTTGTTTCAAAATGATGGAAATCTAACGATAACGAGTACAGGCGTAATAACAGATAACGGAACCAACCCGAGTGACTTTACACTTTCTCCGGGAGCCACGCTCCGTATAGGTTCCGTTGATGGAATCACCACTTCACCAACGTTGCAAGGCAGTGTGCAAGTTTTGGGAGCACGCAATTTTTCATCGACTGCTAATTATGCCTACGTTGGTGTGGCACCGCAGAATGTTGGTAATGCATTACCCACAACCATCAATAGCCTCACGATCAATAACGGGGGAGGCGCAGTTACGCTGGCAAGTTCGTTAACGATTACCAATGGGCTCACAATTTCGAATGGAACGTTAGATATCGGCAACAACAATATCACATCTGTTGCATCAGTCAATCTAACCGGCTCAACACTTTCATCGTCAGGGTCGGGGGTAGTTAATCTGGCCGGGGGAGTTTTAACCAACGCCAGTGCATCAACAGCAGTGATTTCGGCACCATTGAATCTAGGTGGTACCAATCGCGTCATCACGGTGGCAAATGGTTCCTTATCCAGTGACTTAACTATAAGTGGTATTATTTCTGGGGGTGCGGGCATTGGCATTACAAAGGCGGGTGCTGGAACGCTTACGCTTTCTGGCAATAACAATTACTCAGGTACGACTCAAATTAATGCTGGTAGGTTAAAACTTGGCGCAACGGGTTCTGCAGGCAATGGACCTTTGGGCACTACTGCCCAGGGAACTGTGGTGAACGCGACCGGTGCCACATTAGACTTAAATGGCTTTACCCTTGTAAATGCCGAGCAGTTAACGATCAACGGTACTGGTATCGCAAACGGTGGATCAATTTCAAATACGGGTGGCCCGGCTGCTTTCTCAGGAAACATAGTCTTGGCATCTGCTAGTAGTATTGCAACAAGTGCCGGATCAATTGATTTGAGTGGTTCCATCTCGGGCGGATTCAACTTATCTCTCGCGGGAACAGCGACCGGCACAATAAGTGGGTCGATCACGGCAGGGTCAGTGTCAAAAAACGGATCAGGAACTTGGACATTGAACAGCGCAAATAGCTATGCAGGAGGAACCGCGCTGAACGCGGGAGTATTGAACATCAACAATACAAGCGCCCTTGGATCAGTGTCATCGACTTTTACGATCACCGGTGGAGCATTTGATAACACATCGGGAAGTTCTATTACTACACTCAATTATCCGATGGCCTGGAATGGGGATTTTTCGTTCTTGGCCACCAACGCGCTCGATTTTGGAACGGGTTCGGTCTCTTTGAATGGCGACAGGGTTGTAACCGTTGTTGGATTAAACAATTTGGTGATCCGGGGTGCGTTAAATGCTCCGTCATTTAATTTGACGAAAGTAGGGGTCGGGCCCATAGCTTTTGACGCAAGTCCGATCAATCTGAATTCGTTGAATGTTAATTCGGGTACTTTCATCACCACATCAAACACGCTTACACTCAATGGCGACTTTGTGGTTGGTGCGGCCACGTTCAATAATAATGGAGGCACTGTGAGCTTTGTGGGAAACTCACCTCAAGCTGTGGCTGGGGTGAATTATCAAACTCTTTCTTTTAGCGGCTCAGGCATTAAGAATGCCGCAGCTGCTATCAATGCCGCTACCGTGAACAATAGTGCCACGCTCAACATGGCTACGTTTGCGTTGTCGGCTACAACCATTAACAACGGCAGCGGCACCGTTCAATTTTCTGGTCCGACTAATGGCTTTGCAATCGGAACCGGAACCGTGGAGTATAACGGCCCTTCTCAAACAGTTGGTGCCGGTTCATATGCTAACCTCACCATTAATCAATCTTCCGGAGACGCAACCCTTGCTGGAGCTTCATCTGTAGCGGGAGTTTTAACCCTAGCAGGAGGAAATTTAAGCTTAGGCGTACATCAACTAACTCTTGGCACGACCGCAACCACGACTGGCGCATCATCTTCAAGATTTGTAGTAGCTACAGGCGGAGGCAGTTTGAGAAAAGATTTTTCTGCGGCTGGCGCGTTCACATTTCCTATTGGAGAAAATACGGGGGTAACTGAGTATTCTCCGATATCAGTCAACTATCTAACGGGCGGGGGCCCAGGGTTTATCACCGTATCGGTCACCGACTCAAAACACCCAAGCAACAATAGTCCGACCAACTTCTTAAGTCGTTTTTGGACAATTGCAACTGGGGCGACCGGCACGGCAAACATCACTGCCAATTATCCCATTGCAAGTGTAAACGGCACCCAAACGTCTATCTCAGCCGGGCAGTTGAGTGGTGTTTTCAATCAAAGCTCAAACCCATGGATCAAATTCGGTGCATTGGGTGGGGGAACGCTCAATGCTCCCGGTGCGGTTTTAAGTTCAGGAGCCTCGTCTGTTATTACCGGAATCGAGGGAACTAATCCAATCGCAAATGCGGGTACAGATAAATCTATTTGCAACAATACGAATGTCACATTGGGTGGCGCTCCCACTGCGACAGGAGGTGCCGGTGGCTATACTTACAGTTGGTTACCCGCTACTAATTTAAGTGCAACCAACGTGTCCAATCCAGTATTCACCGCAACATCAGTGGGCACTACCACCTACACAGTGACGGTTACTGACGCGAACGGATTCGTTGCTACTGATGCCTTGGATGTTACGGTTAATGCGATTCCAACGCCTTCAATTAGTGGATTAAATGCTGCCTGCCTAGGGCAAACTGGAGTTAACTACACAACTGCAGGATCCGGAAATCTATATAGCTGGACTGTTACCAATGGAACTATTACGTCAGGTAGTGGCACTAATACAATCTCAGTTACGTGGACTGGGCCGTCCCCAGGCACGGTACAGCTGACTGAAACGATACCAGTTACATTGTGTGCCATCACGACACCTGTGTTAAATGTAACCATCAACCCTAATCCTGCTCCAATTATTTCAGGGACTGCCACCGTTTGTGCCGGGCAGACGGGTGTTTCTTATTCTACTCCCTTAAATGCGGGCCGAACATATGCATGGACTGTTTCAGGTGGATCAATTGCATCAGGTGCGGGCTCGAATTCCATTACTGTTAATTGGGGTGCTGCTGGAAGTGGTACTGTTGACCTTATTGAAACGATTACAGCCACTGGTTGTGCAACTACCGCTACGGTCTTTAATGTCACTGTTAATCCGTTGCCTAATCCCGTGATCTCTGGCCCTAACTCAGTGTGTGCCAACCAGACCGGGGTAGTTTACTCAACCGCACCGTCTGGCAACAGTTTTGTGTGGAACATCACTGGAGGTACCATCACTGCGGGGGCTGGAACAAACAGCATCACCGTTGCCTGGGGTAGCACATCACCAGGAACTTTGGTATTAACCGAAACCATTCCAGCCACTTCTTGCGCTGCAACTACATCGTCTTATAATGTTACTATCAATGCATTGCCTACACCATTAATCTCAGGGCCCTCCACAGCTTGTTCGGGCCAAACAGCATTGACGTACTCAACGCCTGCTAACGCGGGCAGGAGTTATGCATGGAGTGTAACTGGTGGAACGATTACAAGTGGTGCCGGAACCAACAGCATTGTTGTTACATGGGGTGGCGCGGGCACAGGTCTTGTTGATTTGGTAGAGACCATCACGGCAACCGGATGTGCAGCTTCTGCTGCATCATTTAATGTTACAGTTAATCCCTTACCGACACCTTCCATCAGTGGATCTAATTCCGTTTGTGCGAATCAGTCCGGAGTCACATATTCTACCGTTGCATCCGGGAACACATTCTTGTGGGCAGTTTCTGGCGGCACGATCAACACCGGTCAGGGTACCAATTCAATTAACGTGACTTGGGGCGCGGCAGGCACTGGATCAATTCAACTTACGGAGACAATCGTATCTTCAGGCTGTTCGGTGTTAACACCTTCGCTTTCTGTGACAGTCAATCCGAATCCAACCCCAACTATTTCTGGAACATTGACTGTTTGTTCTGGGCAGACAGGTGTAGTATATTCTACCCCAGCCAATGCGAATCGAAACTATGCTTGGTCAGTTACAGGCGGTAGCATTACATCTGGTGCCGGCACCAACTCGATTACAGTAACTTGGGGCGCATCAGGTACAGGAACAGTCAACTTAACGGAGAGCATCACCACCACTGGCTGTGTTGCCATTGCAACGCCATTGACGGTAACGGTCAACCCATCGCCCACGCCCTCGATTTCTGGTCTAAACTCGGTTTGTGCCGGGCAGAGCGGTGTAACATATACCACGGGGAGCATTGGCGATGCCTATGTTTGGGTAATCTCGGGTGGAACAATTACTTCAGGGGCGGGCACAAATACGATTTCGGTTGACTGGGGCACCGCGGGCGTGGGAACGCTCCAATTGACAGAAACAATCACTGCCACTTCTTGCTCAACAACCACACCGGTTTACAATGTTTCAATTAACACCACACCGACTCCCACAATAGCGGGATTCAATAACGTGTGCGCAAATCAATCTGGGGTCAATTATTCGACATCATTTAATGCAGGACGAAGTTATGCTTGGACCGTAACTGGCGGTTCTATTACGAGTGGTGCCGGAACGAATTCAATTAATGTGACCTGGGGAGCTGCTGGAGCCGGCCTCGTTCAGCTTACTGAGACAATTGTTTTGTCGGGTTGCTTGACGATTGCTACGCCAGTCAATGTAACCATCAATGCAAATCCAACGCCTACCATATCCGGTGCCACCGCAGTCTGTGCAAATGCAACCGGTGTTGCTTACTCGACCCCGCTTGTTTCTGGAGATAATTATTCTTGGACTATTGTGGGTGGAACATTGGTGAGCGGAGCGGGCACCAACTCGATTACAGTAGATTGGGGAGGTGGACCCGCTGGAACTGTTAGAGTGCTTCAAACCAATTCAACAACCGGCTGTTCCACTTTGACACCAGTCTACAACGTCACCATTAACCCTAATCCAACTCCAGTTATTTCTGGTTTGAACACCGTCTGTGCAAACAGAACCGGTGTCGTGTATTCTACTCCCGCAAATGCTGGCAGAACTTATGCTTGGGCAATTACCGGAGGAACCATCACTAGCGGTGGAACGACTGCTTCTGCAACCGTAAATTGGGGTGCAGCTGGCACTGGAACAATGCAGGTTACCGAGACGATTACCGCCACGGGTTGTGTAGTAACCACGGCCCCTTATAATGTGACGAAGAACCCGAACCCAACACCGGTAGTAAGCGGAGTAAATGCAGTATGTGCAGGCGCATCAGGTTTACTTTACTCGACTCCATTGGTGGTTGGTAATACTTACAGTTGGTCGTTACCCGGTGGTGGCGGCACAATCACTTCTGGTGGATCTACTGATCAAGCAACCGTAACTTGGACCACCTCAGGTGCACGTACAATTCGAGTGACAGAGACCATAACAGCTACCGGTTGTTTCGTCAATTCTGCGAATCTGAATGTTACAGTAAACGCTAACCCTGCCCCTGTAATTTCTGGGGCTAATACGGTTTGCTCAGGTAGCTTAGGTGTGCCATATAGCACGCCCTCGAACGTAGGAAGGAGTTATGCATGGACGATTAGTGGTGGCACTATTGCGACTGGCGCAGGCACAGCTGCTATCACTGTAAATTGGGGAGCGGCCGGTGTAGGCACACTACAACTGCTTGAAACTGTAATCGCGACCGGTTGCACCACTACCACAGCACTATTTAATGTAAACATAAACGCAAGTCCAACTCCATCAGTAAGTGGCCTTATTTCAGTGTGTGCAGGCCAAACAGGTGTAGTTTATTCAACTGCGAACGTAATCGGTAATTCATACTCGTGGTCGGTTACTGGTGGTTCAATTACTTCCGGAGCAGGAACCAACTCGATTGTAGTTTCATGGGGTGTGGCCGGTGCAGGAATAGTGAGTTTGACTGAAACTGTGATCGCCACAGGTTGCGCAGTTACTACAACTCCCTACAATGTTACCGTGAATCCCAACCCAGCACCGTCCATTGTAGGATCAAATAATGTGTGTGCGAACCAAGTCGGAAGTGTGTATTCTACCGCTGCGGGTGCCGGGCGAAATTATGTTTGGACGGTGACTGGGGGAACTGTTTCGGCAGGGGCGGGCACCAATAGCATCCAAGTAAACTGGGGCGCTGCAGGTACTGGAACCGTGCAATTGACCGAAACGATTATTTCTTCTTCGTGCTCCGTATCGACCCCCGTTCTAAACGTTGTCATCAATGCGCCTCCGTCACCGGCAATTACAGGTTTAGCTGCCGTTTGCGCGAATCAATCGGGTGTGGCTTATTCAACCACCGCATCCGGTAATATCTTTTTTTGGTCAGTGGCGGGAGGAAGTATTACCTCTGGCGCAGGTACCAACTCAATCAACGTAACATGGGGATCGGCTGGTGTCGGCACCGTTAACTTGACGGAGATTTCTTTGGCAACGGGATGCATTACCAATGCTACAACTTTCACCGTAAACATCAACGCGCAGCCTGGCCCAAGTATCTCAGGTAACAACAGTGTTTGTGCGAATGATGTGGGAAAAGTTTACACGGTTCCCTTAGTTGCTGGAAATACCTATGCATGGGCGGTGACTGGCGGAACCATTAATGGGTCATCGACCAATAATACAGTAGTTATCGATTGGGGTGCAGCTGGCGTTGGTTCACTTCAACTAACTCAAACAGTTACCGCTACTGGATGTTCATTCACCACAAACCCTTATGTTGTCGCCATCAATTCGTTGCCGAGCCCGCTGGTTACCGGCAGTAGCAATGTTTGTTCAAATCAATCAGGTGTCGTTTATTCAACAGCTAATGTTGTTGGATCTTCCTACGCCTGGTCTGTGTCAGGTGGATTGATTACTGGTGGACTGGGTACGAACGCAATTACGGTGACTTGGGATGGGTCAGGAATCGGAACAGTTTCTTTGACCGAAACTACAACTGCTACCGGATGCTTCACTGTGGCTACCCCGTTAAACGTAACCATTAACCCCAAGCCAGCCCCTTCAATTTTGGGCAATAATACTGTTTGCGCATTTGACTCCGGAAAGACTTATTCTACATCGCTGAATGTCGGAAACACCTACAGTTGGAATATAACGGGGGGCACATTTGTTGGACCGTCCACCGGTAACTCCGTTTCTGTTAACTGGGGAGCAGCTGGTGTGGGTACACTGTCAGTGGTAGAAACGGTTGTTGCAACTGGCTGTACAACTACCACTCCAACTTATAATGTCACTATCAATTCAACTCCAGCGCCATCCATTTCTGGATTGAGTTCAGTATGCGCAAACCAAACGGGAGCTGTTTATTCTACTATTAACAACGTTGGCAACCTGTATGGATGGTCGGTAGCAGGAGGAACCATTGTTGGCGGGCTGGGCACTAATTCAATTACAGTGAATTGGGGTGCAACTGGTGTGGGAACTGTTACGCTGACAGAAGCCGTAATTGCGAGTGGCTGCTCTGTAACCACTTCGCCCTATTCGGTAACGATTAATCCCAATCCTACCCCATCGATTAGTGGCAATAATACTGTTTGCGCCAATGCTTTAGGTAAGGTATACACCACACCATTTGTTGCCGGCAACTCTTACAGTTGGTCAGTTACGGGTGGTACCATTAATGGGGTAGCTACAAATAATTCCGTGACGATAGATTGGGGCGCTGCCGGCATCGGAACACTGACCCTAACTGAAACGATAATTGCATCAGGGTGCTCAGTGGTGACGCCTACCTATAGCGTAAACATCAATCCTTTGCCCGTACCTGTTATTACAGGCCTTTCTACAGTCTGTGCGAACCAAACCGGTGTGAGTTACTCAACACCCAACACGGTTGGCAATACATATACTTGGGTGATTTCCGGAGGAACCATCTTGTCAGGAGCCGGAACAAATGCGGTGGTGGTAAATTGGGGAGGAGCCGGCACGGGAACATTAACGGTGACCGAAGCGGTACCTTCTAGCAGTTGTACTACTACTACAAGTCCCTACACGGTCATCATCAATCCAACACCAACCCCGGTAGTGTCTGGAAACAATACAGTTTGCGCAAATGATACTAGAATTTACACAACCCCGTTTGTGCTGGGTAATAGCTATAGTTGGTCGGTAACAGGTGGTACAATTAGTGGAGGCTCGAATAGTAATTCTGTGATAGTCATATGGGGGTCGGCAGGCACCGGCACTTTGCAGGTGACAGAATCGGCAGGTTGCGTTTCAATTTCTTCGCCCTATAACGTTACGATCAACCCTAATCCAACTCCGTTGATTACAGGTCTGACAAGCGTTTGCGCGAATCAAGTAGGGGTGGTTTATTCAACACCGAATGTTAGTGGAAATAGTTATTCTTGGGTAGTTTCCGGTGGTGCTATTGTTTCTGGTGGAGGCACTAATGCAATCACAGTCAATTGGGGTGCGGCAGGTATTGGTTCGGTTACGTTGACTGAGACGATTCTGTCTTCCGGCTGTTCGATTACTACAGCACCAGCCTCTGTTAGCATTGGCCCTGGTGCGGTTGTTAATGCTGGTACGGATGATGAGGTCTGTGAAGGATTTCCGTTCAACTTAGCGACTCGCGGAGCAGGAATTGCCACCGCCTCTAATTTCACTTCGCTGATTTGGTCAGGTGGGACAGGAGTATTTTCGAACCCAGCTAGTTTAAATCCTGTGTATTTCCCCGGAGTTGGGGAAGTTGGCAACGTGACGCTTACGTTGACTGCGAACGGTGCTGGGCTTTGCCCATCTGTAGTAGATCAATTTGTACTGACGATTACCCCGACACCAACAGCCAACGCGGGCAGTGATTCGGAGATATGCCAAGGCAGCACTTTTGGGTTCTTCAGTCAAGTAACCCCGGCATCCGCTTCAAACTTCAGCTCATTAGCCTGGACCAAAACAGGTGGCACAGGCACAATTATCAACGGTAATACTTTGACTCCTACATACATTCCTGGTGTTGGAGAAACAGGAACGATAACATTTACCCTTACTGCAAATAGCCCCGGGTCTTGTGCGCCCGCTGTGGACAACATGGTATTGACGATTACCACTCCTCCAACGGTCAACGCTGGGTCTAACGCGGAGGTATGCCAAGGCCCCAACTTCAACTTTGGTATTCGCGGCACTGCTGCCACGGCCAGCGGCTTCAACACCATTACATGGAGTGGCGGTACGGGTAGTTTCCTTCCCAACGCAAACACACTGAACCCGACCTATGTGCCGGGCGTTGGCGAGACGGGCAACATCATTTTCACATTGACGGCCACGGGCAACGGCAGTTGTGCCACCAAGACAAGCACCTTCACGCTGACCATCACGCCAGCGGTGGCGGTGAACGCAGGTTCTAACGCAGAGGTATGCCAGGGGCTGACGTTCAACTTCGGTACGCGGGCCACATTGGCCACGGCCAGCAACTTTAACACGATTACCTGGACTGGTGGCTCGGGCACGCTCACCAACGGCAACACGCTGAACCCGATTTATACCCCTGGTGTTGGTGAGACGGGCGTTGTAACCTTCACTTTAACAGCTACAGGCAACGGCAGTTGTGCCACACAGACCAGCACCATGCAGCTCACGATCACCCCAGCGGTGAACGTCAATGCAGGCTCAAATGCAGCAATCTGCCAAGGTACCCCGTTCAATTTTGTCTCGCGCGCCACACCAGCGTCTGCAAGCAATTTTGCCACTTTAACTTGGAGCGGTGGTGCTGGAAGTTTCTCTAATGCCAACGCGCTGAATCCAACATACACGCCCACATTGGCCGAAACAGGTTTAATTACTTTTACATTAACTGCTACTGGCAACGGCAGTTGTGCTACGAAAGTGAGCGCCTTTACATTGAACATCACTCCTGCAGCGTTCGTAAATGCCGGTTCAAACGCGGAGGTGTGTCAAGGACTGAGTTTCAATTTTGGTACGAGGTCTACCATTGCCACTGCGTCAAATTTCAACACATTGAATTGGACGGGGGGGCTGGGCACATTTACAAATGCGAATACATTGAGTCCGACTTACATTCCTGCTGTTGGAGAAACGGGTGTGATCACCTTTACCCTGACGGCTACCGGCAACGGGACTTGTACTACACAAACGAGCACCATGCAATTGACTATTACGCCTTCAGTGACGGTGGCAGCAGGTGCCAATGCGGAAGTTTGCCAAGGGTCAAATTTTAATTTTGCCAGCAGGGGTGTAATCGCTTCTGCAATTAACTTCAATACACTTACATGGTCGGGCGGTTTGGGCAGCTTCTCGAACGCCAACATCCTAAACCCAATCTATACGCCTGGGGTAGGGGAGACCGGAGTGATCACATTTACCTTGACGGCTACCGGCAACGGTACTTGTGCCACAAAAACAAGTACTTGGCAGTTGACAATCTCGCCAGCCGTTACTGCAAATGCTGGCAGCAACTCTGAGATTTGTAGCGGTAGCATCTTTAATTTTGCCACGCAAACGAGCCCGGCTACAGCAACTAATTTTAGTTCAGTTGTTTGGACTCACTCAGGCACTGGAACGATTTTCAACGCTAACACACTCACGCCCGTTTACCAGCCCGGGGTGGGCGAAACAGGAGTTGTAAATTTTACACTTCGTGCGAATGGCTTGGGTAGTTGCCCTTTCGTTACGAGCACTACGCAGTTATTGATCAGACCGGCTGCAGCAGTAAATGCAGGCACAAATGCTGAAACTTGCCAAGGCATTGCCATCAATTTCGCTTCTCGGTTTATTCCAGCTTCAGCGTCCAACTTTGCAAGTTTGCTTTGGACCCATTCGGGCACTGGTACTATCGCAAACGCAAGTACACTTTCGCCCACTTATACACCTGGCGTTGGAGAAGTGGGCAGTGTAACTTTTACCCTGACTGCTACCGGCAATGGTGTATGCCCTAGTGTGCAAAGTCAAATGATCCTGACAATCACGCCAGTGGTGGTGGTGAATGCAGGGAGCAACGGTCAAATTTGCCAAGGAGCCACATTTAATTTCAGCACTCAAACGACACCCGCGTCTGCATTGAATATCAGTTCCGTCTTGTGGACACATAATGGGGCTGGTACCCTGTTCAACGCTAATACGCTGGCGCCTACATATTTCGCCTCGGCCACGGAAACTGGAAACGTAACCTTTACTCTGCGTGGCAATAGTAGTGGTAGCTGTCCCTTTGTTACTTCTACCATGT
This sequence comes from Bacteroidota bacterium, assembly GCA_018267275.1. GTDB lineage: Bacteria > Bacteroidota > Bacteroidia > Cytophagales > Cyclobacteriaceae > ELB16-189. Next base: position 297,669 of record JAFDYV010000008.1, read on the forward strand.
CAGTGAATATCGTGCCGGCACCGATTGCCATCGCTGGCAGCAATGCAGAAGTTTGTGAAGGAACTCCTACCTTCTCATTTGGTTCAAGAAGCACGGCTGCATCGTCTGCAAACGGTACGGTTGCCTGGACACACAATGGGGCTGGCTCATTGTCAAGTACAACGAACATTAACCCCACCTATACGCTTGCGCCTGCTGATTTTGGTAACATCGTTACGTTTACACTTACCGTGACGAGCGGATCCGCGGTTTGTGCTCCGGCAACCAGCACCTTCCAATTGAGGGTTAACAGAAGAGCCATCGCCAACGCGCCAGCCGACTATACCGTTTGTCAATCACCCACGATCAACTTGAGCGGAAGTATAGGAGGTACGGCAACTACTGGTTTATGGAGTATTGTGTCGGGTGCAGGGTCGTTGTCTGCTACCACGGTGTCGGGTCTTTCGGTTAACGTGACTTATAATGTTGATCCGTCTGATGTTGGTGGCACCGTAACCTTCAGATTAACGACAAATGATCCAGACGGACCTAGCTCACCGTGCTTAGTAGCATTCGATGATGTGGTAGTGCAAATCAATCGCGCTGCAAGTATTTCAGCGGGACCAGATTTGAAGCAGTGTCAAGATCAGCCTTCAATTTTGATGCAAGGTATTGTTAACTATGCACCAAATGGGATTTTCTGGAGTGGTGGCCTTGGTAGTTTTACTGGTTCCACTTCGCCAACCGCTGGTTACAACTTTAGCAATCCAGCTGAGATTAATAGTTTTGTTCCCGTTGTTTTAACGATGACTGCAAATGATCCAGACGGATCTGGACCCTGCGTGGCTGTATCTGATCAGATTAATTTGACCGTTAATCCCCTCCCCATAGTAGACTTCTTTGGATTGCCGTCTGCTATTGCAGAGAACGATCCAAACGTGCAATTAACCGGAAACCAATCTGGTGGTTTATTTACCATTACGGTAGGATCAAATATTGGAAGCACCACGCAACCACCTCCGTCATTTCTGGATAGAGCAACATTTGATCCGAGCGCAGTGTTGCTGGGGCCTAATATGGTTACCTACACATATACCAACAGCAACGGTTGTACTAACTCGATTGGCAAGTCCATATTAGTTAACCCTGTTACTACGATTAATTTTACAATTGACGCGGCAGCGGGTGCTCGCCAGACCCCGTCACTTGAATGGGAACTTTGCGGAAATCAGGGTGACGTAAAGCTGTTTGGAAGCCCTGCGGCTGTGGGAAGCGGCCAAGGCACGGGAGTATTTACTGCAGGGGTTGGAGACAACTCAGGTAATCCGCTTATCATTTCATTCAACGGTACGGACTACTTCATAAGCACTAGCGCTCCTGGCGTTGTATCAGACCGTTACATTGTTACCTACACGTTTACTAACACAGCAAATGCCACCAGTTCCATTAGCTATTATGTTCGCATACTAGCCAAGCCAAATGCTGTGATTACAAACTTGACTAATAACTGTATTTCCTCTGCTATCACATTCAATTCATCGGCATCAAACATACCACCTACTCCCTTTCCAACGAGTATTTCGGGCTTCAATTGGAATTTTGGAAATGGTACGTTGAGTAACCTCAGTAATCCACTTTACCAGTATGCCACCTCTGGATCCTACACCGTTTCATTGACGGTAAATACATTGCAAGGTTGTTCCGCATCCACCACGTTGCCGATTAGAGTAGGGGACGTGCCTATTGTTGACTTCGATTGGGCTGCGATTTGTACGAATGACTTTACGAATTTTAAGGACTTAACCAACCCGGGTTCTATAAGCACGATAGACCAGTATACTTGGAATTTTGGAGATGGATTTGTTTTGACCACACCACCACCGCCACCTAATCAAACTGCTAGTCTTGTGCCTGTGGGTACCCATGGTGGACAAACAAAAGGCACCTATAAGGATCCATTGCATAATTATGCATCGCCTGGTACCTACACTGTGACACTTACAGTGGCGACCAACGATGGTTGTACTAATTCATATTCCCAAGATGTCTTTATCTTATTGGCCGGGGCCGCTGTGGCGCCAGACTTAGCAAGTCCTTACAAATCTGATTTTGAATCAAATGATGGCGGCTGGGTATCGGAAGGTTTACGCATCAGCGCTCCTGGTTCTCTACCCATAGTAGTGAGCCAAAACGATTGGCAGTGGGGTGCCATTTCCGGCAACGCTATAACCAACGGATTCAACGGCAGTGCAAGGGCTTGGTGGACCGGCAAGAATATCACGGCCAACGGGCAACAAAACTATTTCAACAACGAATCATCGGCTGTAAATGGGCCATGTTTTGACTTGACTAAATTGAACAGACCAATGATCGCATTCGATTACTGGTCAGACACTGAGAACAACCTAGATGGCACGGTACTCCAGTTCTCAGTTGACGGAGGTCTTAACTGGAACATCGTAGGTCCTTCACCTGGCCAGTTTAATCGCAATGAAGGTATCAATTGGTTCAATGGCGTTGGTATTCCTTCTAACCCGGGTAGGCAGTCTATTGGTAACTACGGTTGGACCGACAAACAAGGTAAATGGAAGAGAGCTGCCTTCAACCTTGACATGGTTCCAAAAGCTTTGCGCAGTCAAGTGCGGGTGCGATTAGCGTTTGCCAGCAATGGTACAAACGATCCAACCAAGAAGTTTGACGGCTTTGCCTTTGACAACATCTACGTTGGAGAAAAGAACCGGAGTGTGTTGGTAGAACACTTCACCAATCTTGGCCTTAGCGGCAGCAGGGCTGCCGACACATATCTTGACGGCCTATTTGCAACCGAAGAGCTATTGCGTGGCACAGGATTTAGCGATTTCAACAGTATTCAATATCATATAGGTTTCGCTGCAGGCACGGGCGATCAATTGAATCTTGATAACCCTACTGATCCGAATACTAGGGCCGCCAGCTACGGTGTTTCGCAACCGCCTCGTACGTTTATGGATGGTCTGCGTAATAATGGCTTGTTTGATGGAACTACAACCAAACTGAACAACGTTGAAATCGACCGTAGGGCTTTGGTGTCGCCTAAGTTTACCCTGAAACTGGATACAGTTGCCACCAACAAAAACAACTTCATCAGTGCACGGCTTACCATTACCGCTGACACGTTGGTGAATGTTCCGTTGATTGCACTGGTGGCATTGGTGGAAGACAACGTGGTACTGGGGGGGGCTACCTATCGCAACGTGTTGAAGAAATTGTTGTATGGCAGCGACCCGACTAAACCAGATGGCATCACTATTACGCAGCCTTTTGCAAAGGGACAAACGTTGATTATCCCCAATCCAACGCAAGAAATTGAAATTACCAGCCGGATTTACAACAGCAATAACCTGAAGCTAATTGGCTTTGTGCAAGACAAAAACACCGGTGAGGTATACCAAAGCATCATCGTTAATGCTCCACGCAAAACAAATTCACCAATCACGGCAATAGAAGACGATCCTTTTATGGCTCAGATTAACCAGATTCAGATTTACCCCAACCCAGCAAACGGCCAGTTTAACTTTGCAGTTCCTGGCGAGTTCCCGGCAGGTAGCATCTGGAAGATTTCAGACCAGCGCGGAATTTTTGTTGATAAAGGCGACTTCCGCAATGCCGTAAACGGAATCAAACCGGTAGATGTATCGCAGTTAGCAAATGGTGTGTACTTTGTGTTGATAGGGGCAGAAGGCAAGGTGCCCGTGTACCGCAAGTTGGTGGTAATCAATCAACGATAGATTGCTTTTTGATTTCCTTCAAGTGATTGATTTCAAATTGTAGTGAATCAATAAAGCTATCAACCATTTCGGTAAACTGTGCGGCCTGCGACTCATCTTTGATCGAGTTCTCAATTTCGATGGCTAGATTTTTGACATCCTGCAATCCCAACAATGATAATGACGATTTGATTTTGTGCACTACGCGCGCCACTTCCTCCCAATCGTTGATGAGAAGGCAAGTTTTGATCTGATGCAAATGCTCTGGAATGGTATCGATAAAGGTATCGATGATCTCTCTAATGAACTCTTCGTTGTTGTTTGAAACAGTTTTAAGGTAACTAAAGTCAATTCGTGATCTTCTAGACTCAGTTTCCTTGCTGGCCGTAGCGGATGTAACAGCATTTGAGGCTGGTCGATATCTGGTCAGTATCTTGAACAAATCATCTGGTGTAAATGGCTTGGTGAGGCAATCATCCATCCCTTCTGCCAGACATTTTTCGAAGTCTTTACGAGTGGCGTTGGCTGTTAAAGCAATGATAGGGACAGTACGTTTAGCTCTGTTGTCCAACGCCCTGATCAATTTGGTTGCTTCAAAACCATCCATTACTGGCATTTGTACATCCATCAGAACAGCATCAAATGTTTCATCTTTAACTTTCTCAACTGCGACAAATCCATTTTCTGCCACCATGGTTACACAGCCCCAGTTTTTCAAAATGGTAGTGGCATACAGCCGATTGATATCGTTGTCTTCAACTAATAGCACTCGCAACCCACGCAGTGTTTTGTCCGTTTTGCCCTTTACCGCATAAGCGTGCGCACTAGACGTTTTTAGCTTGCTCAACTCATAAGGTAAAACAAAAGAGAAAGACGAGCCTTCGTCCAATACGCTTTTCACTGAAATATGGCCACCTTGCAACTCAACTAACTGTTTTACAATTGTTAGACCTAACCCTGTACCACCATACTTGCGGGTAACGCTTGCATCGGCCTGGCTGAAACTTTCAAAAATGGTGAATAGCTTATCTTGTGGAATTCCGATACCGGTATCCGTTACTTCAAAACGCAGGTGTACAGTTTTCTTCTCTCGTTTAAACACGGTACACTTTACATCGATTCGTCCGCGGTGCGTAAACTTCAATGCATTGCTGATTAGGTTGATTAGAATTTGATTCAACCTTACGGGATCGCCTACCACCAGCTGGTTAGCTTCGGGTTCAAGATCAAATTGAAGCGCAATTCGCTTTTCTCGGGCTTGATGATCAAACGTGCTTTTGAGCGAGTAGAACATCTCGCTTAGGTTAAAAGCGATTTTCTCAAAGTTCAGTTTACCCGATTCGATGGAGGCTAAGTCGAGTATGTCGTTGATAATTACTTTGAGGTTTTCAGAGGCACTTTGAATGGCGCTCAGGTACAACGATTGTTCAGCGTCACTTGGGTTTTGCGTGAGCAATGCCGCCATGCCGGCAATACCGTTGATAGGCGTGCGAATTTCATGACTGATGTTTGCCAAGAACTGCTCTTTCGCTTTTTGCGCGCGTTGCAGTTCCTCTGCATCTTTTTTTCGTTGTGTAATATCGCGGCAGTCCAAAATAAAGCCTTCCATTTTTTCACGCGGCCGCAAATTGATTGAATTAAACTCGAGGTATTTGTATGATCCGTCCTTGCACAAAAATTGAAATTCAATACCTTCTTGAAAAAGCTTTCGCTTGATGTGATTAAAAGTGCCGACCAAAGCAGCGCGGGTACTCGGCAGAATGTAATCAAAGAAATTCTTGCCGATCAAACTCTTCGCTTTGTACCCGAGTGTGCCCTTTACCGAGTTGTTGTGGTAGAGTATCTTTCCTTCGTAGTCAACGATGAAAATCAAATCTGACCCATCTTCAACTACCGCGCGGAAAAAACCGCCTTTGCTTACATATGACGATAGCGAAGCCATCAGATGCCAGCTTGTTCCATTTCTTTTAGATACCTGTAAATTGACGACTTCCCAATATCAAGTCGCTTGGCCACTTCTATTACATTGTCGTCATACTTGGTCAAATAGCTTCTAATGATACGATAATTGTATTCCTGCAAAGACATTTCTTTGAGCATGAACATGCTCTCGCTTACCATGGTATTGAACGCGATGTCTTTAGCCTGTAGTTCGATGCCATCTGACATTACCGCTGCCAAATCGATCACAGACTTTAGTTCGCGCACGTTGCCGGGGTAGGGGTACTTCAACAATTTGTCCTGTGCATCGTTGGCAATCTTCATTTTGGCCAAGCTGTTTTCTTTTGAAAACTGATCCAAGAAGAATTTTGCTAGCAGCAGGATATCTTGCCCGCGCTCGCGTAACGGTGGCAAGTGAATGGGTAGACCCAACAATCGGTAGTATAGATCTTCTCTGAAATTTTTGTTTTTTACTTCCTCTTGTAGGTTGCGGTGGGTGGCTACTAGCACACGCACATCTAGTTTTACTACCTGATTACCGCCTACGCGCGTCAGTTCTTTTTCTTGCAATACGCGCAGCAACTTGGCTTGAAGATTAAAATCCATCTCGCCAATTTCATCCAAAAAAATTGTGCCTCCCTCAGCCTCTTCAAATTTTCCTATTCGTCTTTGCAAGGCGCCAGTAAATGCACCTTTCTCGTGCCCAAACAGTTCACTTTCAATTAAATCTTTTGGAATGGCGGCAATGTTGACAGCGACAAATGGTTTGTTTTTTCTCTTTGAATTGTAGTGGATAGCCTTCGCTACAAGTTCTTTGCCCGTACCTGTTTCGCCCGTAATGGACACAGTGATTTGGGTCTTCGCTGCCTTTTCTAATAGCTCGAATATCTTTTTAATCGCGCTGCTATTGCCTACAATACTTTTTTCGAACTCATATTTTACTTCAATTTCATGTTTCAACCGGTCTATTTCCCGGATGAGAGAAGTTTTGTTTCTGGCATTTTTAATTGAATTGAGAATTCGGTCTTTTGCGTCTTCATCTTTGGCGATGTAATCAAATGCACCTGACTTCAATAATTCAACAGCCGTGCCTATCTTTTCTTGGGCAGAAACAATGATTACGTTGATGTCTGGGTCAAATTCCCGAATGGCTTTCAGTACTTTCTCGCCCGACATATCGGGCAGGGAATAATCCAAGGTAATGACACTGGGCTTTTTATGAAGTTGACTGATGCAGTCTTTGCCGCTAGTAAAGTACTCCACTTCAAAATCTGGGTTCAGCGAGAGCACATACTTCATGAACTTGGTGTATGCTGCATCATCTTCCACCACAAAAATCTTAACAGGATCTTTCTCGTACATAGGGTTTGGTTGCCAGTATAAGAAAACAACCGGCTATTTTCCCAAATTTAGAAAGTTATTCAGAATTGAAAACTAAAATTTGGCATTTACTTTTGCACTCCATGCCACGTTCTAAAAGCGTTTACGCCAGCTCTGCTTTGCCATTCCAATTGGTATTCATCATGTGGCTTACCTTTTCAGTAGAATTGGCTCTCCACATTGATCTTGGTTTCTTGGGAATTAAGCCACGTAACCTTTGGGGTTTAGTTGGCATATTAACGGCACCAATGGTGCATGGCAATTATCTGCACCTACTTTCCAACACCTTTCCATTGCTGTTCCTGGGAACACTCTTGTTTTTCTTCTACGATCGCATAGGCAGAGTTGTTTTTTTTAGGGGTTACTTTGTCACTAACCTGTTAGTTTGGTTGCTGAGCCCCCGGCCATCCTACCATATTGGCGCCAGTGGCTTGATTTATTCGCTTGCGGCATTTTTGATCGTTTTTGGACTGTTGCGCCAAGATTTCCTTTCCTTTTTGATTTCAATTGGCGTGATGATCGCTTATGGCGGAATTTTTTATGGCGTGCTACCCACCGACCCGTTCGTTTCTTGGGAATCTCATTTAGCAGGTGCTTTGGTTGGTGTGGTTACAGCCTTTAACTTGGCGCACAAAAAGAAGATCCGATACGACTAACTGATGGATGCAACTGCGAAATCAATGCTTGAAAACCTCCGGGCAAAAAGGTACGAACCCGTGTACGTTTTGCAAGGGGAGGAGCCTTATTATATTGATTTGATTTCAAGCTACATCGAGTCCAATGTGCTAAGTGAATCTGAGAAATCGTTCAACCAAGTGGTGCTGTATGGCAAAGATGCGCCAGTGAATGTAATTCTGACCAATGCAAAACGGTTTCCGATGATGGCCGAGCGTCAAGTGGTGATTGTGCGCGAAGCTCAAGATATTCCAGACCTGCAAAAAGAAGCCGGTGCCAAGTTGCTGCTTGACTATGTAACAAAACCGGTACCCTCTACCGTATTGGTGCTTTGTCACAAACATAAAACACTAGACAAGCGAAAAGAACTGGGAAAGAAGCTAGACAAGCTACCCGGAGCTGCCACTTTTAAGAAGATTTACGATAACCAATTGCCCGATTTTATTTTGAGTTATGTGAAAGACAAAGGTTACAAGATGGATGGAGAGGCGGTGCAAGTATTAGCCGAATGCGTGGGCACTGACTTAAACCGGGTAGCAAATGAAATAGATAAGATACTCATCAGCACAGACAAAGGAGAGATGATCACATCTGCAAAGGTGATGGCGCAAGTAGGCATGAGCCGAGAGTACAACATTTTTGAATTACAGAAAGCACTGATTCAAAAAGATGCATTTAAGCTGGCTAAAATGATTCAATACTTCGAAGGCAACGTGAAAAAGAATCCCGTCATCCCGATGGTGGCATACCTATTCTCGTTTTTCAGTAAAGTGCTGGCTGCTCACGGTGCAGTTGATAAGAGTGAACGTGGATTAGTTAGTGCGTTAAAAATCAACCCCTTCGCAGCAAAAGACTATAGCTATGCTTTGCAGCGATTTTCGCTTCAACAGGTAATAAGAAACATTTCGTTGCTAAAGAATGCAGACCTTAAATTGAAAGGGGTAAATGCAGGGAGTGAAGATGAAAGTCAGATTTTGAAGGAACTGATCTTTCAATTGATTGTCTGACGATTACGAACGTTGATCTCATCCATTTTTATTGCTTACAGTTTTACTTCAATCAAATTTCTTTCAATTCAAAGCGCCAGCTTTTGGTTTCAAATTTGTAGTTTTGGGTGCGTGTAGTTCAAAACTATTTTTTGCACGAATGATATTTTTTAAACGGGCATCTACAATATCCGATTGCATTTTGTGTTTTCAGAGAAAAGGTCTGATGATTCGATTTTCTTTCGCAGTTGCAATGTTGGCTTTGTCGGGTGGATTTTTACAAGCACAGGATTTACTCACACAGCAAAAGCCGGAATGGCTGTTCAAGAAAGGAATTGAACTAATGGACCGCAGTCAATTTGGGGCCGCGCGCGAGAACTTTGCGGCCTTTATTGCGAGCCAGCCTGCTAATGACCTTCGCACTATTGAAGCAAATTATTATCTCGCTTTTTGTGGTCTCAACCTCTTTCATGCAGACGCTGAAAAGTTGTTCAGCGATTTTATTGCACAACACCCCACTCACCCCAAGGTCGCTTTGGCCAACTATGATCTTGCAAACTTTTTTTACAACGAAAAGAACTACAAGAAGGCCGCCACCTATTTTACACAAGTTGATTTTGGCGCACTGAGCGTTGAACAGCAAAATGTTGGTCGCTTTCGTTATGGCTACAGTTTGTTTAGCCAAAAGTCTTTAAAAGAATCGCTTGACCAGTTCAACTATATCAAGTCGCAAGGAGGTCAGTATGGGGCTGCCGCGAGTTATTACGCAGGCTTTGTCGAATATGGCCAAGGCGATTTTGACAATGCGCTTACCGATTTGAAACGCGCAGAACAGAGCGAAGCATATGCGAACGTAGTTCCATACTTGATTGCTAATGTCTATTATAAACGGAAAAGCTATGATGAACTGCTCGCCTATACCTCATCTTTAAAAACGCCCGAGCAGTTAACCAACGGCAACGAGATCGCCTTACTTTCCGCAGAAGCATACTACAAGAAGAAAGACTACAAAAATGCCTTGGCCGGATATACACAATACCTAGATGGGAAGGAGCAAGCCGCGGACAAGGGCGTATTGCTTAGGGCTGGTTTTTCAGCATTTGTGCAAAGCCAAGATGCAAAGGCCATCAGCTATCTAAAGCAGTCGTTTACCGACAAAGATTCAGTTGGTTATTATTCGGCCTACTATCTCGGGTCTTTGTACCTCAAGCAAAATCAAAAGCCCATGGCTCTGTCCAGTTTTGACATTGCCAGAAAGTATTTGTCAGATAAGCAATTGGTAGAAGAAGCCACATTTATGTACGCCAAGGTTTCGTATGACATGGGCAGGCCAGACCAGGCTATATCGGAGTTTGAAAGGTTATTGAAAGGCTTTCCGAACAGCAGCCACATCACTGAGGTAAAGGAGTTGCTTTCGCAAGCTTATGTAAACGCCAACAACTTTAACAAAGCAATCGAGTACATCGAGTCACTGCCCACCCGTAGCGTAAACGTGGAACGTGCTTATCAAAAAGCCACCTTGCTAAAGGGCTTAGATTTGTTCAATAAGGAAGACTACCTGCAAGCTTCAGAATTTTTTGAACGCTCTTTGAAATACTCCGTTGACACTGATTATGTGGCAGAGGCTAGCTTTTGGAATGGTGAGGCGCTATCGATAAATAAAAAATACAACGAAGCATCGGCCGCCTATTTGCGCGTAATAGAACTCAAAGACTTACACAACCCGGACTTGTTGATGAAAACGCGGTACGGCCTTGGCTATTGTTTTTACAATCTTCAACAGTACGACAAGGCACTTTTCAATTTCCGCGAGTTCGTAAACAAATCCCCAAAAGGCCAACCTAACCTGGCAGATGGCACCATTCGCTTGGCAGATTGTTATTATGTTTCAAAGTTATATGTAGAGGCGCTAGCAAATTACAAAAAAGCCATTGCCTTAAATTCTTCTGATAATGACTACGCACATTTGCAGGCGGGCGTTTTACTAGGTATTCAACGGCAATATGCTGAGGCCATCAACGAATTAAACTATGTAATTAGAACTTATCCACTTTCTAGTTTAATGGATGAGGCTTATTTTCAAAAGGCGCAGTTAGAGTTTGAGCAGGGCAAATATGCAGAAGCTGTCGAGGACTACTCTAAGCTGATTGCCGCTTATCCCGCATCTAAGTTTGCGCCATACGCCTACACCCGCAGGGCAGCTTCTCACTTTAATTTGAAGGACTACAATAAGACATCTGACGATTACATCAGCGCAATTAAGAATTACCCCAACCATCCTGCAGCAAAAGATGTGTTACTACAATTGCAGGAATCTTTGGACCTGGCGGGCCGCTCGGCTGAGTTTGACCAATACCTTGGTTTAATCAAAAAATATAGCCCGGATGCAAAGGGGATAGAGTCAGTTGAATTTGAAACAGCTAAGAACCTTTACTTCAATGAAGATTACGCCAAAGCAATCGCGCAGTTAGCCAGTTATATCAATGCCTATCCCCAAAGCCCGCGGTTGGCCGATGCCAAGTACTACCAAGCTGAATCGTACTATCGCACAAAAGAGTTGACCAAGGCGCTTGCTATCTATACCGATCTGGCTGGCGATCCAACATTTGCGTTTGCCAATAGGGTAGTGGGGCGCATGGCGGAAATTGAATTTAAGACGGGCAAATACGCCCAAGCTATCCCGCATTTTGAAAAACTTGCTCGCCTGGCGTCCAATAAGAAAGAGCAGTACAATGCATGGAATGGTTTGATGGAGAGTCATTATTTTTTAGCGCAGTACGACTCGTCAAAGAAGTATGCAGAAACAATTTTGGAAAAAGGAAGTGTGAATGCCGGTGCTTCTAACAAGGCATCGTTGTTCTTGGGCAAAGTAGCAAAAGCCAAAGGCGATTTTGAAACTGCTAAAGATGAATTTTTGAACACTGTAAACGCTGCCCAAGATGAATATGGTGCCGAAGCAAAATATGAGTTGGCAGATATTTTTTACCAGACCAAAGATTACAAGCAGTGCTACGCCACGCTGGTAAGTTTAAATACCGATTTTGCCTCCTACACAGATTGGGTTGGTAAATCGTACTTATTACTGGCCGACAATTATTTGGCGCAGGGCGATTCGTTCAATGCACGGGCAGCGTTAAAATCCTTGATTAGCAATTTTCCCAAAGAGGATGTAAAGACGCAAGCGCGCGAAAGATTGAAGAAAATTGATGCAGCTGAGTTGAAGAAGACTGAATCCATTAAAGCAGATACCGTTGAGAATGAAAGATAATTTAGTACATGGTCAATTGTCGATAGCTCGATTGTCATTGGTTGCAATGGATTATCGACTATTGACTGTTGTGATGTTATTATTCGTGAACGCGCTGGCAAACGCCCAAGATCAAGGCGAAATCCAAAAGGTTGAGTATGAGATCATAAAGGATCGTGAGATAAAACTGCCCCAAGCGAGCCGTAATTTTGAAAAGGTGCCACCGCGGGCTGCCGAGCCCATTAAGCCTGAGATCGTTTATAATTTCAAAAACTTGTCGTTCACTACACCAGACTACAACCCGTCCATTCGCCCGATGAAACTGAAAACCGAGGCTATCGGCAAAACGTATGGTAACTACATCAGCGCAGGTTACGGAAATTTTGCTTCGCCTTACGTGGAGGGTTATGCTACCAACAAGCGCGACAAGAACAAGTTTTACGGAATAAAGTTGTTTCATAGAAGTTTTGGCAGCGGTCCGGTGGGAGAGGGCAACTCGGCCAGTAGCAATACAGAGGTTAAACTATTTGGAAAAGTGATGACCTCTAAAATTGCGGCAGGTGGATTCCTGCAGCTTGATCATCGTGCCGCTAAATTCTACGGAACGGTGCCTAATGGTTTTGTCGGTGATGGTGCTCCTCAAACCTATTCAGTTGTTAGCCTTGGTACCGATGTGGCCAATGCCAATAAAGGTGATTTCAATTATGGTTTAAAAGGCGGCTTTAGCTATTTGAGAGACGGCTTTTCCGCTACCGAGAATGAAGTGAGCCTTAACTTTACAAGTGGTTACCGCATAGATGATGAAAAATCGATTAACATTGATGCTGATTATTTTTTGATGAATCGTAAAACGGAGACGCTGGCATCAAATGCTCGCCACGTATTCAAGATCAGACCATCTTACCGTTTTTCACCTGTTGAGAACTTGTCGCTTTCGGTAGGCTTCAACACTGCTTTTGAAAACGATACGTTGGGTACAGAAAAATCATTTAGGTTTTATCCCAACGTGCATGCCACTTATGAGTTATCGGATGGCGTGCAGGTATTTGGCGCGTTGACAGGCGACATTGACCGTGTTTCGTTGCATACGCTTTCGAGAGAAAATATATGGCTCAATCAGAACGTTGGATTGAATAATACCAACCGAACCATTGAAATACTTGGCGGATTGAAGGGGAAGCTATCGGGAAAGGTTGCCTATCAGGCCGGGTTGTCGATCGCCAACTTAAAGAACTTGTATTTCTACCAGAACAACCTCGCTACTCCGAGCAAATTTGATGTAGTATTTGACGAGGGCAATGTGAAACGAACAAACCTGTTTGCTGAACTAGGCTTTGCACATGCACAAAATGTGAGGCTAACACTCCGCGGAGATTATTTCGGTTACTCAACCGATAAAGTAGCTGAGGCTTTTCATCGCCCGACATATCGGCTGAGTTTCAATTCAACGTTTAATATCTACAACAAATTGGTTTTGGATGTTGATATGCTCGGGCAAGGCGGCATGAAGGGCTTGGCCGCAGAAATTACGCTGACTTCTGGCACTCGAAGAACTGTTGACATACCAGGCGCCTTTGACCTCAACGCGAAGGCTACTTATTTGGTGTCAAATCAGTTTTCTGTGTTTGCATCATTTAACAATATTTTGAACAACAATTACCAAATGTATTTGTACTACCCAGTGCGTGGTTTTCAGGCGATGGTAGGGGCGAGTTTTAGCTTCTAGGTAGGTAATTTCGTAGAAAATGCGTTATTTGTAAGTTAATTTAGAGTTAACTCCAAACCTATGGCCTTTAAAGAACAAGACGACACTAACAAAGACAAGCAAAACGAAGATAGCTTCGGCTTGCCAGATCTCGACTATAAACCTTTAGATCAGCTCGAAGAAAAAACAGAACAGGTTATTTCTTCATTAGAAACAGAATCAGGTTCATCAGAGGAAACAGAGCAATCGTCTTTAACCGAAACAATAGAAAAAGAAGAGGTAAGGACAACCTACGTTCCTCAAGAAGAACCAAAGTCAAAAGCACCAGCTATCATCGGCATTATTATAGCTGTCGTAATTGTACTCACGGCCTTCCTCATCTACCAATATGTCATAAAGCCGAGTTCAGACAAGGCGAAAAAAGAGCAGCTGGCAAAAGCAGAGAAAGATAGATTGGCAAGAGAAGAAGCCGAACGCTTGCGGAAAGAAGAAGAGGAGCGTAAAAGGCGCGAAGCGGAAGAGGCCGCAGCGAAAGCAAAGCCTGCCGAAGGCGCCATCGAGTCATTGACTGCACCCACAGGGCGCTACTACGTGGTGGTGGCCAGTGCAGTAGACGCAGATTTGGTAATGGACTATGCGAAGAAGTTGAGTGCGAAGGGTGTGGGCAGCAAGATTATTCCACCTTTTGGTAAATCAAAATTCAGTCGCATCACGATATCTGACCATGATTCGTTTGCCGCGGGTCAGGTTGCAGCCGATGCAGCAAAGGCTGAGTATGGCAATGCCGTATGGGTGATTAAGTATTGATTTGCGGTCGCAACGACACCGCATAATCGCCAAATTTTTGACCACGCATAGAATTTAAGCAAAAGTCTAGCGTTGAGTTTTAGTGAAGCTATTTTTTAAACTGTCTCTATGATAATTGCTCAAATTGTTAACACACCGCCTGTTACCGAAACATCTATTTCCGTTTGGGATTTAGCCATGGCCGGGGGGCCGCTCATGATCCCGATCGTTCTTTCATCGCTGGTGGCCATTTACATTTTTGTTGAGCGCGTGCTCACTATCAACAAAGCAAATGAAAGCCCCGATGCGTTTATGGGCAAAATCAAAGAGCTGGTGTTGAAAGGCGATATCAACAGCGCAAAAATGGTTTGTACCCAGCACGATACACCGGTGGCCCGGATGATCGAGAAGGGAGTATCGCGCATTGGTAGCCCGTTAAAAAACATAGAGGCATCCATTGAAAATGTGGCCAAGATTGAGTTATTCAAATTAGAAAAAAATCTTTCGGTACTGGCAACTGTAGCGGGCGCAGCGCCTATGATGGGTTTCTTGGGCACGGTAATCGGCATGGTGCAGGCATTTATTTCCATCGCACAAGAAGAAGGGTCGGTTAGTCCAAAACTTTTGGCTGATGGAATTTATACTGCGATGATCACTACGGTAGCCGGGTTGATTGTTGGTATCATTGCTTACCTGGGTTACAACTATTTGGTAACGCGCGTTTCCAAGGTGGTACACAAGATGGAGTATTCCGCCATTGAATTCATTGACTTATTGCAAGAACCTCGGTAAACTTTCGAAATAACTTATAACACCAAAATTCGAAAATGAATTTACAATCGAGAAATAAGATAGATGCAGCCTTCAGCATGGCTTCCATGACGGATTTGATTTTCTTGTTACTGATATTTTTTATGCTCACGTCTTCATTTGTTACGCCCTCCGGTTTGCCCGTGAATTTGCCCACCAGCAAGCCAAGTTCCATTGAAGTGCAGAAAGTATCCATCACGGTAACGAAAGATTTACAGTTTTTTGTCAATGATAAACGCGTTACAAAATCAACTTTGGAAGGTGAACTAAAAGGGAAATTAGGTGGCCCAAAAGGCGTGGTGGTTTTACACATAGATGAAAGCGTGCCCACACGCGAAATGGTTTTTGTAGCTGGCATTGCCAACTCTTTAGGCGCAAAGGTTTCTATTGCTACCAAACCCAAATGATCCATGGCAGCGAGTGAAAAGAAAAACAAACGCATTGCAGCTGTAACCTCCATTGGTATTCACAGTGCACTGTTGATTTTGTTTTTGTTTTTAATGGCCTGGCGGCAACCCAATCCTCCCGATAAATACAAGTTACCCGGTGTTGAAATCAATTTGGGATTTGTAGATGAGGGCAGTGGCGAGGTGCAACCCAACGAACAGCCCGGTACTGAAAACCCCGTGCCGGAAGAACAGACCGAGCAAACAATCCCACAGCCGGAAGAAAAGGTGGAGGAGCAACAGCCAGAAGAACAAGTGGTGTCTAAGGAAGAGAGCCATGTTGTTGTAAAAGAACAAAAGAAAGAACCCGTTAAAGAGAAGCCGATAGAAAAGCCCGTTGACTCCAAGCCAAAAGAGACCAAGCCAATAGAGGAGAAAAAGACTGAGCCAACGAAACCTGCTGAAAGCAAGCAGGGCAAAAATGTTCCGAGCCAGGGTGATGACAAAGGCAAGACGGGCGACAAAGGAAACCCCGATGGCAAGCCAGATGCAAAGGCGTTGTATCCCGAGCCTGGTGGTGGAGGTGGAGGAGATGGTGCCAAGCTAGAAATGGACGGATGGGTATGGGCAACCCAACCGGAAAAACCGACTAACTTACCTGATAACGAACCTGGAATAGTTGAGTTTGAAATTGAGTGCGATGCAAACGGAGATATTTTCAGGATTGTACCAAAGAAAAAAGGCTTAAGCCCGACTGCCGAGAACCTACTCAAATTGGCGATTCAAAAAGGCTCTCTTTTAAGGAAGTCAAATACTCCCGCGCCACCGCGTTCCAAGGGAACGGTTGTCTTTGTTTTAAAGACACAATAGCAACCAAAGGTTCGCTCTTTGATTTAAGTTTGATTAATCGACATTGACTAGGCATGTCTTGAGTTACCAACCTTAAGAAAGAAAGACTGGACTTCCGTCTTGATTTTGGCGTGGGTGACAGGTCAGAAAGTTTTTACTTCAGTACCATTGAAGCTTTTTGAACTAATTTGTTTTGTAGAGACCTTCAGCAATCTTCTCAGGTATAAACTTAGGCACAAAATAGGTCAGCTGCACCGAGAACCAGTTCGTGAATCCGGGTAAGACCTCTGCCTTTCCCTTTAACATCCCATTTACAGCAATCGAGGCAACCGCTTCTGGCGCCATGCTAAACTTTTCAGCCCGTTCTTTCATCGCTTCCATTCCGGCACGGTCAATGAAGTTGGTAGTTGTGGCACCCGGGCTAACACATGTCACTGATATGTTTGAGTCCTTTAGCTCTCTCCTTAACCCGCGTGTAAACAACACCACAAATGCCTTCGATGCTGCGTAAGTTGCCAACGTTGGCACAGCTTGGTAGGCTGCGGTGCTGGCGATATTCATGATGTATGCCTTGGGTTGCTTTTTCAACTCGGGCAACATGGCGTGGCACATGTTCACCACCGCGTTCATATTCAATTGCATCATGTTGTTGAGCTGATCGGCAGGTGTTGCGTCAACTCTTCCCCAAAGTCCATAACCTGCGTTATTCACTAGCGTATCTACAGCATAAGACTTAGTGTGCAGCCATTCCACCACCGTTTGGGTTGCCAATGGGTTACTCAAATCAACCGACAAGTAGTCTGCTTTGATAGCGAATTCTTTCTCCAGTTCACTGCAGATGGTCTTGAGTTTATCAGTCGACCGCGCAACGAGTAGGAGGTTGTTCTTTCTTTTTGCCAATTCGCGGGCAATACACAATCCAATGCCACCACTGGCACCTGTAATCAAGGCAAACTTCATAAAGGTTATTTGTTAGTAAGGGCCAACAATCGCTGGTAGAACAACGGCTTACTGTTCTCAGTACGTGGTTGAAATTTGCCGGTGATAATCGGCACATACATCACGCGCCTGCGACTTTGCTCGCCCACAAACGGTGACCGTGCCACACGGTGCCATAGGCGACCGTCATGCACCGTTAAATCACCAGGCTCTACATTTAACCCAACCTCTTTCTTATCGGGCTTATGGCTCAAGAAGTGGAATTTTCGGAACAGAAGGCCCCCCAAACTTTGGTTATGCGTACCGGGTATGATGCGCAATCCCCCGTTATCAGTAGTGCTGGTATCCATGTGGATGCCCACATTGAGCATCGGCATGATTTTCTGACCGTAAAAAACATCGCGCAAAGCATCTGTGTGCCAGCCCAATCGGCTATAGTTGCTCTCTTCGGTATTTATATAGTGGTTAAAAACCAAGCCGTCTTTTTCGGTCTCGCCAATGCGACAGTCGTCTGTGCCAATAAAATCAAACAAGGCTTTTAAGCGCTCATCTTTCAATAGCTCGGCAAACAATTGACTGTGTTGGTTCACAAAGGCGAAACGCTGAACGATTTTCTTGCCATCGATATCGGTGCCATATTTGATGGGCACCCCATTAATCATTTTGTAATCGTTGCTAACCCATTCCTGTTGAATCCGTTCTGTTTCTCTTAGTAGTTGGGCAACGTGTTCGCGAGAGATAAAATTCTTGAAGTGAATGAAACCGTTCTTATCAAAAAAGTCTTTTTGATCTTCTGTGAGTTTTTCCCCTAAAGTGAACTCAGGGTAATTGTTTTTCCTTGGTACCTTAGCGCTATGGCCATTAACATGTCCGTTGCCATTTACCCCATTTATGTGCTTTCCGTTTGTTGCTGCTCCGTTCGCCTCCATAGTTGCTTTTTATCCGTGAGTTAACCTAAAGTTAAGCTTTTCGCAAAAATAACGTTGCTGGCCGTGCAAGGTTATTTCGAACCTCAAATTTATCGTTTTTTCGAATATTTTCAATGAATGCGCCAATCGATTTTGGCCATTGCGCGGCTGAAAAAGCGGTATACCAAAAGACAGGCCAAAATCGCTCCCAAAATATCGATCGTATAATGTACACGTTGCCAAATGAGCAAGAGCGCCACCAAGGCTGTTGCAATCCCTAAAACCCACTTTGCCCACAGCTTTCGCTCGATTAGGAAAAGCATGAAAAGCGTACAGGTGTGTCCGGAAAAAAAGAGATCCTTCACAAAAGTGTTGTTGCCATAAACCACTTTGGCAAGAAAGGGATCTTCCAGTGGAATAATGCCCGTGGGCGCTTCTAATGTGAACACGTAAACCGAAACCATGCGCATCAGGTTAACGGTAACGTAGCACTGAAGAGAAAATAAAACCGTTACAGGAGACCTGAAATTGTTAAGAAAGAAAAATGACGGGGCGGCAAAAATCAAAATAAATATTTCAAGTGACCAATCTGTTGGTGGTAACAAACTATGCAGATAATCAGATAGTTGTATGCCTTGTTTTGGTTGGATAATGTAATTGAAGTAATAGGGCAGGGGAACCACAAAAAATGCCAGCCCAATCAGCCAAGTAATGGCTGATTTTCTATACTGCTTGTTCGAGATGGCTTCTTTCCAGCTAAGATTCATCGTCAGTCTTTCACCTCAATCAAGTAGTAGTTCTTCTTACCCTTTTGGGCCAACAAAAACTTTCCGTGTAGCAATTTAAACCCAGGCTTTAACGCGGGGTCTGTCAACTTTGCTTTGTTGATGCTTACTCCGCCTCCTTGTATCATTTTACGTGCTTCGCCTTTTGATGGGAAAATGGTTCCCCCAGTTGCTTCAGATAGCAGATCGGTCACGTTGTTTGCGGCAGCGAAGGCTTCTTTGCTGATGGCAGTCTGTGGAACGCCTTCTAGCACCGACAACAATGTCTCTTCATCCAAGCTTTCTAAATCTTCAGTCACTGAGTTGCCAAACAAGATTGCCGATGCCTTTACGGCAGCTTCATAGTCGGCATGCGAATGAACTCGGGTGGTAATATCCTTTGCCAATTCGGTCTGCAATTTGCGTAAATGCATTGCTTGGCTATGCTCAATAATCAGTGCATCAATCTCTTCTTTCTTCTTGGTAGTGAATATCTTAATAAAGTTGATTGCATCTTCATCTGAGGCATTTAACCAGTATTGGTAAAACTTATAGGGCGATGTCTTTTTAGGATCAAGCCAAACATTACCCTGCTCGGTTTTTCCGAATTTGGTGCCATCTGCTTTTTTGATGAGTGGGGTGGTGAGTGCATACGCATCGCCATTGGCTTTTCTACGGATCAGCTCAGTGCCGGTGACAATGTTGCCCCACTGGTCAGAGCCGCCCATTTGTATTTTGCAGTTCTTGTTTTGGTATAGCCAATAGTAATCATAGCCCTGCACCAACTGGTAACTGAATTCGGTAAACGAGAGGCCTGTTTCAAGGCGTTTTTGTACCGAGTCTTTGGCCATCATGTAGTTCACCGTAATGTGCTTGCCCACATCGCGGATAAAGTCCAGAAACTTAAAGTCTTTGAACCAATCATAATTGTTGACCATTTCGGCTTTGTTTGCTCCTTCCTCGAAGTTCAAAAACTTCTCCAGCTGCTTTCTTACGCAGGCTTGGTTGTGTTGCAGCACATCTTCTGACAGTAGGTTGCGTTCAGCAGATTTACCAGAAGGGTCGCCCACCATGCCCGTAGCCCCGCCTACCAAAGCAAAAGGTTTGTGCCCCGCATTTTGAAAGTGCACCAGGGTCATTATTTGCACTAAGTTGCCAATGTGCAGCGAATCGGCCGTGGGGTCAAAGCCGATGTAGCCCGCAGTCATTTCTTTGTTCAGTTGATCTTCCGCACCAGGGGTGATATCGTGTATCATTCCGCGCCAGCGGAGTTCGTTTACAAAATTGGTTGTCATTACCTGTTAAAAATTGAGCGGCAAATATAGGGCACAAGTGTTTGGTTTCAACAGTTTTGCGTATTCTGAACCTACTTTAGCGGGTATGCAAGTAAAGTGTTATAATACTCTTATTGATAAGCTGTTATGCGTTACTGAGTTAAATTCCCAGTAAAGCGTTTTTGCCATATTCTGGTATCATCAAATTGCCATTGCTTACTTTTGGGTGTATCCAAAATTTAGACAACCCATGCAACAACCAGACGCGCTCAACCAAGTGGCCGATTTTCACCGAACGTTCAAACATCCTATTTTACCTGCACCTGCCATTCCCGATGAAACTCGTTGTAAGCTGCGGGTGGCTTTAATTGCTGAAGAGTTGAAAGAGTTGGAGGTGGCGATTCTCAACAGAGACATTGTGGAAGTTGCCGATGCCCTGTGCGACATTCAGTACGTACTATCCGGAGCTATCTTAGAATTTGGGCTGGGGGACAGATTTAAAGCATTATTTGACGAAGTGCAGCGCTCAAACATGAGCAAGGCGTGCCAAACCGAGGAGGAAGCGATTAAAACAGTGGAGTTTTACAAACAAAAAGATGGTACGGAGTGCTATTACAAACACGAAGACGGCAAATGGCTGGTATACCGGAAACAAGACAATAAGACTATCAAGTCGATCAATTATTCGCCAGCAAACCTGGAGCAATTTTTCAGGTAGGCTAAACATAAAACTCTAGTTGAAAGACCATGTCCTGCCCGCGCATTTGCACAGGATTGATGGCTAGTATTGGCAGGTCGTTGAATGCGCGAATAAATTCTGAACGGCTAATCCGAAGCTTGCTTACTCCTGTACGGACTTTATGATACTGCATGCGGCCTGATTTATTGGCCGTGGCAGTGTACATAAAGTCGTACTTAATCGGAATAGGGGAGGGGATGTATTTCATACAACTACCTCACGCATAAATCTTTACAAATTCAACGTGCACCATGCTGTTTTGCTTTGCATTGTATTGCGATAGTAGCGTGTAAGCCCATGCCGGCACGTAATTGAAGCGCTTTTCGTACTCCTCAATCTTGCCACAAAGTTCGCTTACGTAAAATCTGATTTGTGCCAGATTTCTGCACTCGCTTGGTCTCTCAAAATTTCGGTTAGTGAAATTCTTGAAGTCCATTTCCAGTTTTTTCTTTTCGAAGTCGCTCATGGTATTGTGTATTATTACACAATTATACATCAATTAAATCAATAAATGCAATAATTGATGTGTAATAATGCACAATATTTTTACAAAATCCCCTTTTTGCGCTGTTTTCTCGGGTTTTTTAGGATGATTTTGCAATTACCTGCCCCCTCTTCGCCATGATTTGATTTCAATTTTGGTGAACGCAGCCTGCTTTATTAGATATCTGATTTCTTTCTACCTTTAAAAAATTTATTCTTTGTCTATGCAAGATGTCGCTGGGTTTATGTCCAACTGGTATACCGTAATGAGTATTTGCGCCATTGTTTCGGTGGCGTTGGCGATCGTTGTTTACTTGGTTTATAAGATGTTGGTGTCTGCTAAAACCGACCCCAAACAGAAGTACGACTACATCAACGCCAACGAGATCAAGTGGCTTAAACGAGTCTTTTTGATTTTGGGGATAGCGGCTGCGTTTGCGATCAACCTATATGGTTCCGATAAGTATTCGGGGCTTGGCCTTTGGTTCTATGTGCGCATTTTTATCTCAATTTGCGCGGCTACCTTAGTCGCGTATGTTGCTGCCTTGATCTTGGACTATTATTACCCTACTCCGCTAAACTTCAAACTTAGAAAGTTACGCTATACACCGCGCATCAACCCTAAAACGGGCAATAAAATGCGGCTATTGAGCGAAGACGAAGAGGACGTGCACCTGGATGAAGGGCGCCAAGCCGAGGAAAACATTTTTAGCATCGATTATGATGTTTGGATGGATGAGAAAACTGGCGATGTAAAAATTGAGAAATACCAGGGGCACTTAGTGGCGTTGCAGTGCAACAATTGTGGTTTTTATACCATGAAGGTGTTAAAAGAAGAAATTGTGGAGCGCAACGAAGATGGGTCGCCAAAAGAATTGCTGAAGCATTACAAGTGCTCATACTGCGAAAACGTGCGTGCTACGGCCTTCATCGTTTCGCGCAAAGAGGCAGAAGATTACAAAAACCAGAAACCAAAGACCCGCGGAAACGTAAAGAATCTGGAAGCCATCAAACTCGAGTTAGTTTCGACCCTCGGCAAACGGAAATCCTACGAGTTTTCGACAGTGGCGGAGGCACAGAAATTCCTTGCGGAGTTTGACTTTGATAAGTTGGCATGATGTTCGTGCAGAGAAAGAATTACAAATGACTACAAATACTATGATGATGAGAATGCGGGGCGTTGCTGTTTCATTTTTTTTACTAACAATCACCAATTCATTTGCTGCCATTGATACCACTCGGCTGGAAGCAAAACCAGTATATGGTCGAGAAGTAAATGCAATCACCGAGTTATTGAGAGCATATCACTTTCGAAAGATTGGAATTAATGACTCGCTTTCGTCACGTATTTTTGATCGGTACTTGAATGAGCTCGATAACAACAAGAGTTACTTTTTGGATGCTGATATCAAGTCGTTTGAAAAATACCGGTTTGCTATTGATGATTTTACCCGACAAGAAAATGTGCAACCCGGTTTTGAGATCTACAATATTTTTAGAAAGCGGTATTTGCAGCGCATGGACTATGTGCTCAACACCTTATTGAACCAAACGTTTGACTATTCTGCCAACGAAACGATGGAAACCGAGCGCGAGAAGTTGCCTTGGCCAAAGACAAAGGAAGAGTTAAACGAGATTTGGAGAAAAATTGTAAAGAACCAAGCGCTTAGTTTAAAATTAGCGGGCAAAAAGCCTGAAGAGATAAAGGAAACACTGCGCAAACGTTTTGATCGCTTTGCCAAATCGATGATGCAGGTAAATGCTGAAGATGTTTTCAGTGCCTACATGAATGCGATTACCGAAGCTTACGATCCGCACACCAACTATTTATCCCCAAAAGATACCGATCTTTTTAAACAGGGCATGAGCTTGTCGCTTGAGGGAATAGGTGCGCGCTTGCAAACGGAAAATGAGTATACCAAAGTTTTTGAGATTGTTCCTGGTGGGCCCGCTGCCAAATCAGGATTATTGGCACCTAATGACATTATTACTGGCGTTGCCCAAGGCTTAGAAGGGGAGATGGTAGATGTGATTGGATGGCGAATTGACGATGTAGTGAAATTGATTAAAGGCCCCAAAGGCACGCTGGTGCGTTTGCAAATCCTTCCTGCCATCACCAATGCGAAAGGACCTGCCAAGGAAATTTCGATTGTGCGTGAAAAAGTAAAGCTCGAAGATCAGGCAGCCAAGAAGAAAGTGATTGAATACCAACAAGACGGACGACTGCAAAAGTTGGGTGTCATTACGCTGCCAAGTTTTTATATGGATTTCGATGCTTACCAACGAGGAGATTCAGATTACCGCAGCACCTCACGTGATGTGAGGAAACTGATTGGGGAGCTAAAAGCGGAAGGTATTGATGGTTTGGTTATGGATTTGAGAAACAATGGGGGCGGTTCTTTGATGGAAGCGGTAGAGTTGACAGGGTTGTTTATCAAAGAGGGTCCGGTGGTGCAAGTGAAGAACTCATTGAACAAAGTAGAAGTGCTGCCCGATGATGAAAAGGAAGTTTTTTATTCCGGGCCGCTCGTGTTGCTCACTAACCGTTTCAGCGCTTCAGCATCCGAAATTTTTGCTGGTGCGATTCAGGACTACAACAGAGGCGTGGTGTTTGGCGAAAGCACATTTGGCAAAGGAACAGTGCAATCGGTGTATGACCTAAAACGTGTAATCCCAAGTGCGGGAGAGCCATTGGGCGAGTTAAAGTTTACTTTCCAAAAATTTTACCGCGTTACCGGCAGCAGCACGCAGCACAAAGGTGTGACGCCTGACATTTTGATGCCGAGTGCTTTAGATGCTTCCAAGTATGGCGAAAGTGCCAGTGAGAATGCGCTTCCTTGGGATGTAATCAAACCGGTGATGTTCCAAAAAGCGGGTAATATCACCCCAAAAACCATCGCTCAATTGAATCAATCGTTTAAAGACCGAATGAAGTTTGATGCTAACTTAAAAAAGTACTCAGCCGATGTGGAGGAATTGAAGAAGACACTTTCTCAAACAAAGATTTCATTGAATGAGACGGTGCGAAAGCAAGAAATGGACGAGGCAGAGAAAAAGAAATCGAGCGCTAAGATGGACACAAAAATCTCAGTTAGTGGCGATGGAATGCCCGTGAATACTTTAGAGAAAATGGACGATGAGTTTTTGCGAGAAGGATTATTGATTCTTTCTGAATTGCTCACCAAGAGGATTGGGTAGAAATGAGTATGGGGCACAAACTTCTCATGCTAACGATGGTTCTATTTGGATGTGTAGCTTCAAGCAAGGAAAATATCTTCAACGATTTTATTGGTAAGACTGAAGTTACAATTAAACTATCGTCTTTCGGATTAGACAGTATACCAGCGGATATTTCGATTCTAAAGGATGCAAGGAAATTGACCATCTTTCGAAATGCTGGTTGGACTGTTTATCCGCCCCTCAGCGCTTTGCCGACCAGATTACCGCCTTTCAAACGACTGCCGGATTCGATCGGAGAACTTAAGAATTTGACCAACTTGACTTTGGTTGGGCTTGACTTGGGTGAACTACCTTCTAGCATTACTAAACTTCAAAAATTAGACACTTTGAATCTGATTGGTAATAAGTTGAAAGTTTCGGACGAATTGGAAAAATTAAAATCACTAAAGAATCTTAAGATGTTGCTGCTTTTTGGAAACCAGTTTACAACAGTTGAGGTTGAAGAACTTAGGTTAGCGAATCCGAATTTGGTTGTAGCTGATATTTGACAACTTCGTCAGGGTGCGAGTCTATGAATGCTCCAAGCGCCATCTACCAAGTAATAAACGATTCGATCGTGTAACCGGCTGGGGCGCCCTTGCCAAAATTCTATTTCGGTGGCATTTACTTGGTAACCACCCCACTGTTTGGGTTTAGGCAAGCTTTGCTCTCCGCGAAAGCGGTTTTCAATTTCCAGAGCGCGCTGGTCCAAAATGCTCCGGTCTTTGATGATGCTGCTTTGTGGTGAAGTCCAAGCTCCTACCTGGCTGCCGCGTGGCCTGCTCTGAAAGTACTTCTCGGCCGTTGCCTCGCTCACGCGAGTGGCCACACCTTCAATCCGAACCTGCCGCTCAAGCTCAGGCCAAAAGAATGTGAGTGCGCACGCGGGATTTACATCTAACTCTTTGCCTTTTTGGCTTTGGAGATTCGTGTAAAAAACAAATTGACCGTTTTCAATACCTTTCAGCAGAACAATTCGAGCCGAGGGACGTCCGTCTGCAGTTACGGTGGCCAACGTCATCGCGTTGGGTTCCATCACCTGCGCGGCAATGGCCTCTTGCATCCATGTTTCAAATTGGGTGATTGGGTTCGCAGACACTGCTTTACTATCTAAACTTTTAAGCGAATATTCCTTCCTTATGTCTGCGAGTTCCATGGCGTGTAATTTTTCGAAAAATTACTAAATCATCAGTTTGCTTCTGATTGTTTTGCTTATTTTATTGTAACGAATTTTGGCACGTGCAGAATGGATTATTTTAATTACCAGAATCGTTACCAACCGGAAAAAGGAAGGCTCTTGGCTTCTGAGCCATACTTGTCTGACCCAAATTTTGAGCGCACCATCATTTTGCTTACTGAGCACAACGAGGAGGGTACCGTAGGCTTTGTACTCAACAAACCATCAGAATCACGAATAGGCGATGTGATGCCTGACATTACGCATATAGATTGCCCGGTGTTTGTGGGCGGCCCGGTGCAGCAAGATACCTTGCATTATATTCATCGCATTGAAGGCATAAGCGAGGCAATACCCATTACAGAGGGTATTTACTGGGGGGGCAACTTTGAGCAAATTTTACTGTTGATTGAGACGGGGCAAATCGATGAAGATAACATCAAGTTTTTTTTGGGGTACAGCGGCTGGTCTACTGGGCAACTAGAGGAGGAATTGAAAGTGAATTCGTGGATTGTAGGCAACCGTGCCGCCCAAGAACTGATTTTCGAAACTGAGCCCGATCAGATGTGGAAAAAGTCTTTAAAGAGCCTGGGGGGAAGATTTTCGATGTATTCCAATTACCCCGTGGATCCGTCCATGAATTAATCTGATTTTAGTACTTTTGTTTCCCTTAGAGAAAACGTGAAGTAGATTATGACGACTGAAAACGGACTGCCTTTGCAGAATGACTTGCTGAACAGCGAGGTGCTTGATGTAACAATGCCGCAACCATTGGCCGAAGCTGCGCTGCACGATTTGGTGGAAGAAGAGAAGCCAATTGATTTTTCCCAGTTCTCCAAACACGATTTTGTTGCCTTGCTCAAAGATTTGAGTCGCGAAGAGGATTTTAAAAAGGTAGACCGCCTTTTGAAGGAGGCAAAACCGTTGTATGACGAAATTCGAGAGGGAGAAAAGCAGGCAGCCCTGCAACGGTTTTTGGCTGAAGGTGGTAAGAAAGACGATTTCGACTACCGTATTGATGAACTCGACCACCAGTTTGATGCGACATTAAAGTTGATTCGCGACCGCAGAAATCAGTATTACAAAAACCTGGAAGAAAGGAAGGCTGAAGGGCTACGCATCAAGAATGAGATTTTAGAAAAACTGCGCGTGCTGGTGGATGGCGAAGATTCGCCCGCCACCTTCCATCAGTTTAAGGAGTTGCAACGCGAGTGGAAGAACTCCGGGCCGGTGCCTGCTAGTCATGCTAAGGAGATGTGGGCGAGCTACAACGCAATTATCGACCGCTTCTACGATCACCGAAATATTTACTTTGAGTTAAAGGAATTAGATAGAAAAAAGAATCTTGAGGCAAAACGCGAATTGGTTGCCAAAACCAATAGGTTGTTGACGGAAAAATCCATCGCAGTCGCTGTTCGCGAGTTGAATGAGCTGCACAATGAGTTCAAACACATTGGCCCGGTGCCGAAAGAAGAGCAAGAGGCACTGTGGCAGTTGTTTAAAGGTGCATCTGACAAAGTATATGCAAAGCGCGATGAGTTTGTGGCCACATTGCAAGCTGAGCTGACAAAGAACATGGATGCAAAAATCGCCTTGGGAGAGCTAGTGGCGGTTTTTGGCACGTTTACATCCGATAAAATCAAAGAGTGGAACCAAAAGACGAAAGAGATACTCGAACTGCAAAAGAAGTGGGATGCGATAGGTGGCGTGCCACGCTCCAAGCAAAAAGATGTAAATAAAAAGTTTTGGACGCCATTCAAGCAATTCTTCCACAACAAAAGCCTATTTTTTAAGAAGTTGGACGAAGAGCGGAACCAAAACTTGAAGTTGAAGGAAGAGATTGTCGCCAAGGCGGTGGCGTTAAAGGATAGTACGGATTGGGACAAGACGAGCAATGAATTAAAGGCGCTTCAAGCACAATGGAAAGAAATAGGCCCTGTGCCGGAGAAACAGCGTGAAAAGGTTTTTGCCCAATTTAAAGAAGCATGCGATTTCTTTTTTGAGCAATTGCGTGGACTACAATCAAAAGCCAATCAAGAGCAACTTGATAATCTGGCAAAAAAGGAAGCGATCATCACTGAACTACAGCAAATGATGGAAACACAGGCGGTGACGCTTGATGTTATCCGTACCCTACAAGCCAAGTTCAATGAGATTGGGTTCGTTCCAAAGAAAGACGTAGCGTCTGTGCGTTCTCGATTTAATGAAAGCGTCTCCAAGGCACTTTCATCGATTGAAAATTTGAGCGCGGAAGATCGCAACGATGCCGAACTAGAGATTCAATTGCATGGTTTGAAGAATGATCCTCAGGCAGACCGAAAGATTATCCATAAAGAACAAGTGGTACGTAAGCAGATTTCCAAAGTAGAGAACGACATTGCTGTACTTAGGAATAACTTAGCTTTCTTTGAACGGTCTAAGAATGCCGAACAAATGAAACAAGAGTACGGGAAGAAAGTAGAGGAATTGACCGACCACTTGCAGCACCTCAAGAAACAACTAAAAATGTTGAATCAGGCCTAACGGCAGGCTTGCAAAACCGGATTCTTGGCGTATTTTTGCGCCTCATTTGCCTCCTTATCTTAGCTGGTAGCGTCCCGCAATGTGCGGGATAATCAGTAGGTCGGAGGAAGGAAAAAAAAGTAGTATAAGCCTCCTTAGCTCAGCTGGTAGAGCAACTGACTTGTAATCAGTAGGTCGTTGGTTCGATTCCGACAGGGGGCTCACCGAAACACCGCATTTCGCGGTGTTTTTTTTTGCTAAGTGAGCAAGTTTGTTCCTGTAAACCCCATTTTAAATAGATCGAAACGTTCTCAACTACATTAACCTTTTCACCCCCAAAAGTGTCGCATTAAACCCAACCTGGTTACCGCGTTAAGCGTTCAGTTGTGCCCATTCATCGTCTGCGAATCGTATTTGAACGTGATTATCGCCTTGCTAGTTAATATTCTTTAACTTTACCTGTTGAGTTCAGTCCTGTTAGGATCACAACAAAGCATCCAACAGGAAATGTGTTGCCCTAGAATGCATTGTAAAAAACATGACTAAGGGAAGGCTTTTATTGGTTTTCATTCTGCTACTTCAGGCGCATTTGCTCAGTGGGCAGTCTTGTAATTGTCCGTCCACATGCAGCCCCTGTACAGGGGGTGGTTTAACCAGAATCGAATTAAAGTTTAATCAACCGGTTCCACAACGAATAGAAGCGAACGCGTTTGACATAGGAGGTGTAAACCAATTTTCGAGCATAGTGCCTCCATTAGGAGTTGTGGTTTTGATTGGTTCGAAGCAGAACGACAGGTTTGTGGGCGATCAAGTTACGGTCAAAGTTAATGGTGTGGTAGATGCTGTGATCAATACCATGTGTAATGATAATGTGCTTGTGGGAAATACCTACGGAAGCTTTACTGTAGTTGCAGCTGAAAGCAAAACGGGGGGTGCCGTTTGTTGCAACTCCACCGTCAATCAAATCATTCGCCCTACTATTACAAATTGCCCGCCCAACATACAGACGGATGTGGTCGATCAGACTTGTTTTGGAGCAGTGACTTGGGTGCCACCCATCGCCTCTGACAATTGTCAAATTGTAAGTTTCAACGAGCAAAACAACTACAAGCCGGGTGATCTCTTTCCGCTTGGACGCACACAAGTTGTATACACTGCAATTGACAACAACGGACTCTCTCGCGATTGCATTTTTGAAGTTAGACGAGACGATAAGGCTCCACCGGAGTTCACAAGTTTTCCTTCTGATATCGTTGCTTTTGCAACCACGTCTTGCAACGCAGCTGTAACATGGGTACGGCCGGTAACCAATGATTGTGATGTCGTTTTTTTAAACCCTCCACCTCAAAGCTCAGGAGACCGGTTTCCAATTGGTATTACCAATTTGACCTACGTTGCAACAGATGGTTCCAGCAATCGCACACAGCGTTCATTCAAAATAACCGTTATCGACAATGCAAAACCAACCTTTAATGTTGCGCCTGTTGATATTACGGTGCCAGCAACAGATTGTGGTGCAGTTGTTTCTTGGGTGGAGCCAATCGCTGACGACAATTGCCCGGTAGGATTGACGGTGTCCAAAGACCATGCTCCCGGTGAAACATTCCCGATCGGCATCACCCAGGTAAACTACGTTGCTACTGATGCTTCAGGCAATTCAACGCTGTTTAGCTTTAAAGTGAAAGTTGAAGACACATCGGCACCGATTATTTCTTCGATGCCAAACATCACGCAGTTTCTCACCACTGCATGCGATGTTGCAGTGAATTGGACCGACCCCGTAGTGACGGACAACTGCAAATTTAAGGTAACTAGTAATTTCCGGCCGGGCGCCCGATTTGGGTTGGGAACTTTTAAGGTCACGTATACTGCGAAGGACAGTTCTCAAAATGTTTCAACATCATCATTTAATATAGTAATTCAGGACAACTCCTTGCCAGTGTTTACTGGCTGTATCACTTCCAGCATAGAGAAAGATGCTGACCCTGTTTCCTGTAAAGCAAAGGTCACGTGGTCGGTACCTATTGCCTCTGATAATTGCCTTGATGGTGTTACTTTACCTCCGTTCAATCCGGGGGATGAATTTTCGATTGGCACAACAGTGATCACATACATTGCCAAAGACAAGGCTGGAAATACTTCGCGGTGCGAGCTTAACATTGTTGTAAATGACAAAGCTGGGCCAACCATCTCTTCTCAACCACCAGACATTACAGCAAGTGCAAATAGCGCTTGCCAAGCAAACGTAAGTTGGATTGTGCCCACGGCAACCGATGTTTGTAGTGGCCCGGTAACGTTTACCAGCAATTACAACCCAAATGACGCTTTCCCTCTGGGTAATAGTAGAGTTACTTACACTTTTAAGGATAATGCCAACAATACTTCGCAGGTCTTCTTTAACGTGCTGGTGAAGGACAATGCACCCCCAACCATTTCAGGGTGCCCGACTGATCTCGTTATATCATCAAGCGCCTCGTGCCAAGCTATCGGCCAGTGGACTCCGCCAACCGTGCTTGATAATTGCTCAGGAGCGCTGGTGCCGACCTCCAACTTTAGGCCGGGAGATACATTTCCGGCTGGTGCAACCGAGGTGATATACCGCGCGGTTGATAACGCTGGGAATGCGGCCACCTGCAAATTCAATGTTTACGTAAGAAATGAAAGTATACCCACCATTGTAGGTTGTCCACAGGATATTGAAGTAAAAACCGATGAAACGGGGAAAGCAATTGTACGGTGGGATGAGCCCACTGCCACTGATCAGTGTGGAAATGTTCCATTAGCAGCCTCTCACCGCCCGAATACAGAGTTTGCCATTGGCACTACAAAAGTTACGTATGAATCTTCACCAAATTTGGCTGGCGTGCGGGCCCGTTGTGAGTTCAATGTAGTTCTTTCCTTTAAAGAAGTTGAATTTGAAGTGGGGAAGGTTCTAACGCCAAATGGTGATCCCATCAATGATACTTGGCAAATTAGAGGCATTGAAAACTTTAGTGAAAACGAAGTTTTAGTAGTGGATCGGTGGGGTAGTAAGATTTTTGAAGCGGCAAGGTACGATAACAGTAAAGTGGTTTGGAATGGTACGAATTCTTCCGGAGCGATTGTACCTACTGGCACGTATTTCTATTCAATTGTCGTTTCATTTCTTGGTAAAAGGGTGGAAAAGAGAGGTTCTGTTGAGGTAGTGAAATGACATGAGCTGCCCTTTGAACCTCTATAGAATATGTTTAATAGCGCTAGCGGTGCTTGGATGTGCCAGAAGCGATGCGCAACAAAAACCACAATTTACCCAATATATGTTCAATGGCTTGGTGATTAATCCAGCTTATGCAGGTGCCGATGAGGCACTCAGCCTTACATTAATTGACCGGCACCAATGGGTAGGGGTTGAGAATGCGCCTACTACCCAAACGCTGGCAGCACATACCTTAGTTCGTAAGAAAAAAGTTGGAGTTGGGCTTTCAGTGATCAATGACAAGATTGGCGTTTATCAAAACATCAATGCGCTAGGGAGCTTTGCATACCATATTCAAACCGGCAAAGATTCTTATTTGTCGATGGGCTTACAAGCAGGGTTCAACAACAACAGAGCCAACTATCTTTCATTGCAGGGAAATTCAAATGACCCCAATTTGGCTAGTTCAATCAATGAGACTTACTTCGACTTTGGCTTCGGCATTTACTTTCGAAGTCCACGCTTTCACATGGGCCTTTCCTCACCTCAGTTTGTGCCGAAACAAATTGTAGTGGATCAATCTGCAAATTTGAAAATTGGGGATACTCATTATTTCTTGTTTTCGAAATATAGAATACCATTAAGTCATAACTGGGATCTCGAGCCCAGCACACTTGTGAAATATGTGCCTGCGCTACCTCTTTCCTATGATGTTAACCTCAATTTGATCTATCGGAGAATACTTACCACTGGATTTTCATATCGTGGAAATGAATCCGTTGATTTTTTGTTGCGAGCTCAAGTTTCCCCGCAGCTGCAGTTTGGTTACGCATACGACTATCCAATAGGCCCAACCACTAAGTTGGGCAGCGGGTCGCATGAGTTGATGGTAAACTATGTATTTAAGTATATCAGAAAGAACGTTTCTTCCCCCAGATAGCCGTGTTAAAAAGTATAAGAGAAGTTGGGCTTATTCTTATTGCCGTATCAATGGGCATTATCGGGCCGGTAAACGCGCAGAACTCGGTTGCTAGCTTGTTTGCAAGTGATTATTCTATTGCAGATAAGTACTATCAGGATAGGGATTATAAAAATGCCCTGAGACTTTACGTTGCATGTGCCAGAAAAAAACAGGCGAGCAGTTCGATTTATTTAAGGATAGCGCGATGCTATTACCACCTTAAGGAATACAAAAAGGCAATTGAGAATTATGAGACAAGTTTGGAGGCGGGCGATTTACCCAAAGCCGATCTGCTGAACTATGCTGAAGCCAACGCGGCAATTTTGAACTACAAAACAGCGACCGCGCTCTATAAGAAGTACCTTCAAGTGGATCCGGATAATGAATTGGTGGTTCGGAAAATTTGGCGTTTGGACAACATGCAATATTTGTTTGAAGATTCGGCACATTATGCCCTTCGGCCAGTACCATTAAATACCACGAGTGCGGAAATGTGCGCCTCGCTCTATGGTGGTGGCTTAGTGTTCATGTCCAACCGAGACACTCTAAAAGTGATTAAGAATGTAAATGGATCGGGTGTAGGAGGTTTTTATGAACTGTATTTTGCTGAGGTAAAGCAAGACTCTACAAGTGTAAGCTCAAAGCTTCAGTTCGAAAAGGCAACTCATTTTGGCAAAGGCCTGACTTCAAAATATAACACGGGGCCGGTGGCTTTTTTCGATAAAGAAAGGCAGGTTGCTGTTATCGCTTCATCTTCCACCCCAGGCCGAGATCGGCCAAGAACGCTAGGGCTTTATTTCGGTGTGAAGAAGAATGGTCGTTGGGAGATTGATCGTTCGTTCACTCATAATAGTGAACAGTATTCGATTTATGATGTAACGATCGATGAATCCGGAAAAACACTGTTCTTTTCTTCGGACCGCACTGGCGGGTTTGGTGGAAAAGATCTTTACAAGTCGGAGCTGAAAGACGGCCTTTGGTCTACACCGCTTAACTTAGGTGACGAAATTAACACACCAAAAGATGAAGCGTACCCATTTCTCCATAACAGACACACCTTATATTTTTCTTCTAACGGTTTGCCGGGGTTGGGAGAGATGGACGTGTTTAAGTCGAACGTTAGCCCAAACGGTTTTGATGAGCCTCAGAATGTGGGTTACCCCATCAATTCAAGCAAAGACGATTTTGGGTTTGTTTTAGACTCGCTCGGCACCCACGGGTACATTTCGTCCAATCGAAAAAATGGTGGCTATGATGATGATCTTTATGAATTTGATATGGACCTGCAGACGTACCCACTCTCTATTTCCGGTACAATCAAGTACAAAGAACACACTTGGACAGAAGATACTGAGTTGAAGATTATGGCCTCAGCAAGAGTTTCGCTGGTGGATAACTTGAGGAATGTAAGCGTCTTTGAGACTACAAGCGATCGAAACGGTCATTTTTCGGTTTTGATTCCTTATTTTAGCGAGTATTTTATTCGAATAATTGGTGTGGAGGGCGATGAACATAAAGCCAGTCTGGAGATATTGAAATACAGAAAGGAATTAAGTTCGTACGAAATTGTGATTATCAAAGACCTCTTTGCAAAGTAGTAAAATGAGAATAAGTCACTTCAACAAATCGTTATCTGTTGCAAGGGTTTTCTCAATGGTGCTCATGGTTGCCATTTTGGTAATTATCGGTGAATGCCTTGGACAGGAGAAGCAATCTGTTCAGGTGAAAGTCTTTGATCAGAAACTTCAGCCCGTAAAGAATGCCGAGATTTCAATTAATGACAAGGCTTTCTTCTCAGTAGGTATGAAAGGAGTAGTGTTCATTGAATTAAATACCGCTGAACTACCTATTCAAACTATAAAAATCAAAGACGAGCAACTGGAGCCCGCTTCGTGGAACTTCACAAAAGGGGTTTTGGAGATTGTAGTGCGGAAGAAAAATTATCAAATTACTCGGCTTGTTCTGAAGTTGCCCAATGGGAAACCCATATCAAATGCTCAAATTTCATTTCGGGGCAGAAAATCGGTTGACGTAAAAACGGACAGTGAAGGTAGATTTGAAGTCCCTATTGCCGTGGATGAGAAGATTGTTTCAGCTAACCAATTTGATGTAAAGGAGTATAAAGTCGTTCGCTTCAATTCGCAGGAGAATCTACTTGTGGCCGAACTGTTGCCGCTAAAAGAGGAAGTAAAAAAAGTTGACTTAAGTGTTGCGGCCAAACAAGACGAAGCATCGAGGAGAGATTTTGACATCACAAAGTTGGATTCAATTCAGTCACTCACGGTTTTTTATTCCATGTTTAAAAACATCTCTATTCAAGATCTAAATCCAGACGTAAAGTTAAAGGTTGATGCAAAATTCAACGACTTGGTAACAAAGATGCAAGGGCCGGTTCGCCTAAAAGGAGACGGGTTTATCAGAAGTATTTCTGATTCTTCATTTGTAAAAGATGACATACGGAATTTGTTGAACCAGGCCACCACCGAAAACAAAACACTGCAAACCAATCGAGCTGACTTTGATTCAAAGATCAAGATTGTTACATCCAAGTTGGATAAAGGTATCATGAACCTTAATCCAGACGAGCGTACGAAGTTACTTTCTGATCTGACGCTATTGGAAAATCTGTTGATTGAAAATGAAGGGCGTTTTTATAAAAATCAAAGTGACTACCGAACAATTATCAATGGTTTGAAGGAAAAATATTTTGACACAAGGAACCTGGAAAATAGACTTTCGGAAACTGAGGCGAAAAGGGCGGAGGAGCAGCGAATGTTCCGTCAGCGCCTGATTGCCATATCATCGCTTGTTCTACTTTTTGGCGTTCTGATTGTTTTGTTGATTTCAGCTCGTGGGAAGCTCAGAAAGCAGAAGGAAGCCCTCATAAAAGCAAACGAAGAGGTAAAACAGACCAATGAGAACTTAGAGGCAATTGTGCAGCAACGTACCAAACTGCTAACAGATGCCAACCGTGAGTTGGATACTTTTTTATACCGTGCTTCTCACGACCTTCGCTCGCCCCTCAGTTCGATTATCGGGCTCTGCAATATTGCCCGTCATCTTACCACGGAGGAATTTGTTGAAAAAGTCACCCTCACTACCCGAGGTATGGACCACTTGCTAAGCAAGTTGAAGATGATTAGCGAGGTAAACCGTCCCACTGATTTTTCTTCGTTGAGCCTGCGAAATGCAGTGGAGCGTGTACGTTACAAATTCCGCTCACAGATAGATAACAATCGAATTCAATTCAAAGTCAACTGTCCCGATGATATTGTTTTTTACACTTATCCCGACTTGTTGGAGATTGTGCTGACAAACCTAATTGAAAATGCTTTGGTTTTTTCAAAGATGGGTGCGCACCCCATTCCCATAGTTGAATTCAGCGC
The DNA here is from genome assembly GCA_018267275.1 of Bacteroidota bacterium. GTDB lineage: Bacteria > Bacteroidota > Bacteroidia > Cytophagales > Cyclobacteriaceae > ELB16-189. Next base: position 333,686 of record JAFDYV010000008.1, read on the forward strand.
AAGTATGAACGTTAATATTGTGGAATTTAGCGTGTATGACAATGGCGTAGGTGTCGACAATGATATTCGCCCTAAGCTCTTTAATATGTTTTTTAAAGGAAATGACAGATCATCGGGGAACGGGTTGGGGCTGTATGTAGTATTAAAGTCTGTGCAAGCCCTTGGAGGTGAAATTAATATGGAATCTGTACCTGGTAGCTATACCAAGTTCATTGTACGGCTTCCTACAGAAGTCGAGAAAACGATCGCTCCCACAGCAGTTGCAGCAAGTTTGTAAAGTTGCTTTTGCAATACAGCTATCATAAAAAAATGGCCTGTCTCCAGGCCATTTTTTCGATTTTTACTTTTAACTATTATTTCTTAAGATCAAAACGATCGGCATCCATCACTTTTGCCCACGCTGCAACAAAGTCGTGCACAAATTTTTGTTGCCCATCTTCGCAGCCATATACCTCGGCAATGGCGCGCAACTCTGAGTTTGATCCGAAAATCAAATCAGCGCGCGTGGCTGTCCACAATACCTTTCCGGTTTTGCGATCGCGCCCTTCAAAGGCAGTTTGTGCATCTGACGTTGCATTCCAGGTAGTACCGAAATCCAAGAGGTTTACGAAGAAGTCATTCGTCAATGTTTCTGCGCGTTTGGTAAAAACGCCATGCCTGGATCGATCAAAGTTGGTGTTCAGCACACGCATGCCGCCTACCAGCACAGTCATCTCCGGGGCAGTGAGGTTGAGTAATTGGGCTTTGTCTACCAGCATTTCTTCGGCTGAAGCTTTGTGTTTTGGATTAGCATAGTTGCGGAAGCCATCGGCAGCAGGCTCGAGCACCTCAAATGACTCAACATCGGTTTGTTCTTGAGTTGCATCTGCACGGCCGGGGGTAAAGGGTACCTTTACGTCTACCTTTGCTTTCTTGGCCGCCCTTTCAATTGCAGCACCACCGCCCAACACTATTAAATCGGCTATTGATACATACCGTTTGCCGTTAGCGTTGAATTTTTTCTGTATTGCCTCCAATGTTTTTAAGACTTTTTCTAGTCGTGCGGGATTGTTGACCTCCCAATTACGTTGAGGTGCCAAGCGGATGCGCGCGCCATTGGCGCCACCACGTTTGTCAGATCCACGGAAGGTAGATGCTGAAGCCCACGCGGTAGATACTAATTCTGAAATGGTCAACTTTGACGCGAGTATCTGAGCCTTCAAAGCGGCAATTTCGCGTGGTGTTACTTTGCTTTTCTTTGCCGGAAGAGGATCTTGCCAAATCAACACTTCTTTCGGTACTTCCGATCCAAGGTAACGGGCAATCGGGCCCATGTCGCGGTGAGTTAGTTTGAACCAGGCACGAGCGAAGGCATCTGCGAACGCTTGCGGATTTTCGTAAAAGCGTCTTGATATCTTTTCGTAAACTGGATCAAACCGTAGAGATAAATCAGTGGTAAGCATTATAGGAGCGTGGCGCTTTGATTTGTCATGTGCATCCGGCACCGTTCCGGCACCGCCATTATTCTTCGGTTTCCATTGGTATGCACCGGCAGGGCTCTTTGTCAACTCCCACTCAAAGCCAAACAAGTTCTCAAAGTAGTTATTGCTCCATTTGGTGGGGGTGGTGGTCCAAGCGCCTTCTAAGCCACTTGTAATTGTATCGGCACCATTTCCCTTGCCGTAAGAATTCTTCCAACCCATGCTCTGCTGCTCAATGCTGGCAGCTGCAGGCTCGGGCCCTACGTGCGATTCCGCAGCAGCGCCATGTGTTTTACCAAAAGTGTGACCACCCGCTATCAACGCAACGGTCTCTTCGTCATTCATCGCCATCCGCCCAAAGGTCTCGCGAATGTCTCTAGCAGCAGCCACCGGGTCAGGGTTTCCGTTGGGTCCCTGAGGATTTACGTAAATCAGACCCATTTGTACAGCACCGAGAGGATTTTCAAGTTCACGCTCGCCCTTGTATCGCTTGTCGCCCAACCACTCTTTTTCTGAACCCCAATAAACATCCTCCTGCGGCTCCCACACGTCTTCGCGGCCACCTGCAAACCCAAAGGTTTTAAACCCCATCGATTCTAAAGCGCAGTTTCCTGCCAAAATCATCAAATCAGCCCATGATAGTTTCTTGCCGTATTTCTTCTTCACAGGCCACAACAGTAAGCGCGCTTTATCTAGGTTAGCGTTGTCTGGCCAACTGTTAAGCGGAGCAAAACGCTGTTGACCTGCGCCTGCGCCTCCGCGGCCATCACTTACGCGATAAGTTCCTGCGCTGTGCCAAGCCATGCGAATAAAGAAAGGACCGTAGTGGCCGTAGTCGGCCGGCCACCAATCTTGCGAGGTGGTCATCACCTTAAAGATGTCTTTCTTTACTGCCTTCAAATTCAAAGACTTAAATTCTTTCGCATAGTCAAACTTTTGATCCATTGGATTGGATAAGGACGAGTGCTGACGCAGGATGTTGAGTTTGAGCTGGTTAGGCCACCAGTCGCGATTTCGGGTGCCACCGCCTGCTGCTTGTTGCAACGAACCTCCGTGAAAGGGGCATTTAGCGGCACCGTTGGTTGCGCCATTGGTGTGATGGTGTTTGTGAGAAATTGTTTCGGTTGACATATGCTTGACTGGGTTATAGGTGGTTAATTTTTTAACAGAGATTTTTAATTAATGTTCAACATTACAATCATCTTGTTAATAATTCAAATTGATTATTTTTATGATTATATAGTTATTATCTATGACATTGACACAGCTTGAGTACATTGTTGCCTTGGACACGCATCGTCATTTTGTGGCTGCCTCTGAACGGTGTTTTGTAACGCAGCCCACCTTAAGTATGCAAATACAAAAACTTGAGGAGGAGCTGGGTGTAAAGATATTTGATCGCACCAAACAACCGGTTATCCCAACTGAAATAGGGGAGGGCATAATTGCGCAGGCGCGATTGGTGCTGCGCGAAGCACAAAAAGTGAAGCAGATGATTGTCGACCAAAAAGACGCGTTAGCCGGGGAACTGCGCATCGGCATTATACCAACCCTTGCGCCTTATTTGTTGCCGCCTTTGTATCAATACATGCGGCAAAAATACCCTCAACTCAACCTGGTGATCAAAGAGACGATAACTGAAGAAGTAATTCAGGAACTAAAAAGCAATCGATTGGATTGCGGCATCATCGTTACGCCTTTGAAGGATAGCGCAATAAAGGAGAATGTGCTGTTCTATGAAGAGTTATTTGTTTACGTCTCAAAGAAAAACTCTTTGGTGGATAAAAAATACGTGCTTGCCAATGAAATCGACCCCAACAAACTTTGGTTGTTGGAAGAAGGCCACTGTTTCCGCTCACAAATTCTGAATCTGTGCGAGTTACGGAAGAGTTCCGATTTTCATTTTCAATATGAGACTGGCAGCATTGAAACGTTGAAACGAATGGTTGAGAAAAGCGATGGCTTTACCATTTTACCGGAGCTGGCTGTGATGGAATTTAGTGCTGCCCAACGAAAATTGGTGAAGAAATTAAAGGAACCGAATCCCGCACGTGAAGTTAGCTTGGTTACACATCGCGATCATATCAAAACAAAATTGATCAAGACCTTGCGGGACGAGGTATTGGCAATCGTGCCGAAGTCGATGCAGAAATTGAACAATAAAAAGATCTTGGAAATAAATCTGCCTTAGTCCCTATCTTGCGAAGTGTAAAGTTGAGGGTCACAACCACCCCGTGAAGATTTGTATGCGTCTTTTGGCTTTTGTTATCTTCTTGTCAGCTGCTATCGACACCCACTGCCAGCAGAATTTCACGTGGCGCGATGCTCAAAAAATTAAAAAAGGTACGATCACCATTTTTTGGTTTCCGAATAACTCATTTGGGTTCGAGGAACCAGGCGGGAGACTTACCGGCATTGAGGTGGAGATAATGCGTTTGTTTCAACAATATCTAAAAAGCAAACATGGGGTTCAGGTAGAGATCAATTGGGTGCCTCAAGAGACATTTAAACAGGTGTTGGACCACATGCGATACGATTCGTTGAGTGGTGTATTTGGAGTGGCGGGATTTTCATTCACGGAGGAGCGAAAAACGTTTATGAAATTTTCACCTTCGTACATGGCAGACATGGCTGTATTGGTTTCTACCAACGATATTCCAGTGGTGCGTAACCAGCAAGACCTTCAAAAAAGTTTTACAGGAGCAACAGCTTTAACCGCCCAGGGGACAATTCTTGAGAAAGAACTCCTTGCTTTGCGACAGGAGAACAACCTCGATTTTGATATCGAATACACAGGCGGTAGTGCGCTGCTTATTGATCTTCTGCAAACGCGAAAGAAAAGTTTTGGCTACCTGAACTTGCCCGTTTATCTAATGGGTATCAACAATGGCATTACAACCTTGCACCGCCACAATTATTTGACCAAGCGATACGAAGGCCGTGGGAATTCTAAGAAGAATCCA
>JAFDYV010000009.1 GCA_018267275.1 Bacteroidota bacterium
GAAGGCGGGACTCGAACCCGCACAGCTTGCGCCACACGCCTCTGAAACGTGCGTGTCTACCAATTTCACCACTTCGGCTTTTTTAATCACAAATTGCAGATTACAAATTCCAAATTCTTGCAACCGTAAATCTACCATCTAAAAAGTACCCAGGACTGGACTCGAACCAGCACACCTTGCGGCACTACCCCCTCAAAGTAGCGTGTCTACCAATTTCACCACCTGGGCTATTCAATCGTCAAATCGTGCCTGACGTAAGGGACGTCAAAAGTAAGGATGTTTTATATGATTTTCAATCACTCAACTCTTTATCAAGCCTCGCCCATCGTTCCTCCAAAATTCATAGGAAATTGGGGTACATCATTGGTTTGTTTGATTGGGCCAAAGGTTGCTTCGTATTTGCTAATGTTATCCTTCAGCGCTGCTAATAATCGCTTCGCATGCTCGGGTGTGATTACAATCCGCGATTTTACTTTTGCTTTTGGTACGCCCGGCATCAGTCGGATAAAGTCGATTACAAACTCGCTGTTAGAGTGTGCAATCATGGCCAAGTTCGAATAAATCCCTTCTGCGATTTCTTCCGATAACTCAATGTTGATCTGATTGGGTTGGGGCGGTTGGTTTTTATCTTCTACCATAATATCTATTTTGACATTGATTCGATTTGAAAATTTGCAATCACATACGCCACAACAATCGAAAACTTATAAAAAGAAAATGTGTGAACAAAGTCCACACATTTTCAAATTAACAGTTTTCAAATTGTCAAATTAATCGGCCAATTCACGCTCTTTGCTCTTTCGCTCGGGCGCATTTACCAAATTCTGGTACTCTTCTTCCGAACCAACGATCAAGTCGCTGAATCTGCGCTGACCCGTACCTGCAGGAATCAAGTGACCAACAATCACATTCTCCTTCAAGCCTAGTAACTGGTCAGCTTTTCCACGGATGGCAGCTTCACTCAATACCTTGGTTGTCTCTTGGAATGATGCAGCCGACAACCAGCTTTCTGTCTTCAACGAAGCTTGGGTAATACCTTGCAACGTAGGGCGAGAAACTGCAGCCAAAGCTTCGCGCACTTCTACCAAACGTTGGTCTTTGCGTTTCAATGAAGAGTTTTCATCACGCAACTCGCGTGCTGTGATGATCTGACCTACTTTGAATCGGGTCGAATCACCAGCATCTGTTACAACTTTCTTATCTAGTACCAGATCATTCACTTCACGGAACTCAAACTTGTCAACATACTCACCTGGCAAGAAAGTAGTATCTCCTGAATCGATGATTTCTACTTTTTGCATCATCTGGCTCACGATACACTCAATGTGTTTATCGTTGATTTTTACACCCTGCAGACGGTACACTTCTTGTATCTCGTTTACCAGGTATTCCTGCACTGCGGTCGGTCCTTTGATCGACAAGATATCTGAAGGTGTAATCGCTCCGTCTGACAACGGCTGGCCAGCCTTCACAAAGTCATTGTCTTGCACTAAAATATGCTTGCTCAACGGCACCAAATAACGCTTCTGAACTCCGTCTTTCGACTCGATGAAAATCTCGCGATTACCGCGTTTGATACCACCGTAGGTTACCACACCGTCAATTTCAGAAACCACGGCAGGGTTAGATGGATTACGCGCCTCGAACAATTCCGTTACACGAGGCAAACCACCCGTGATGTCACGGCTCTTGCCCATGGTACGTGGAATCTTTGCCAACACTTGGCCCGCTTTGATTTTATCACCTTCATCCACCGCCAAGTGCGCACCCACCGGAATGTTGTATCCTTTTGTGTCAGACTTGCCCTTCACAATGATGGCAGGGTTCTTTGTCTTATCGCGCGTATCAGTAATCACTTTCTCGCGGTGACCCGTCTGCTCATCAGATTCTTCTTTGTATGTAATGCCCTCAATGATTGCCTCATATTCGATGTCGCCATCAAACTCAGAAAGGATAACAGCGTTGTAAGGATCCCAGTAGCATAGCTCTGTTCCTTTTTCAACCTTTTGGCCATCCTTCACTTTCAAGAAAGCACCATAGGGCACGTTGTTGGCAATCAACACACGCTTCTCCTCATCCAAAATTCGGATTTCGCCAGTGCGACCCATCACAACCTTCACTTTGTTATCATCACGATCGGTAGTATCAACAGTGCGAATACCTTCGAATTCAATGGTACCGGCAAACTTCGCCTTGATATTTGCATCTACGGCAATGTTTGAAGCAGCGCCACCCACGTGGAAAGTACGGAGCGTTAACTGCGTACCGGGCTCTCCGATGGATTGGGCGGCTATTACACCCACGGCTTCGCCCGCTTGTACCATTTTACCGCTTGCCAAGTTGCGACCATAACACTTCGCGCAAGCGCCAAAGTTTGTTTCGCAAGTCAACACCGAGCGGATTTCAACCTCTTCAATGTTGGTTTCATCTATTTTCTTTGCAATCTCATCTGTGATTTCCTGATTGGCCTCACAAATCATTTGCTCAGAGATAGGGTCATAGATATCATGAACCGCCACACGGCCAACAATACGCTCTGACAATGGCTCGACAATATCTTCATTGTCTTTCAATGCAGTTACTTTCAATCCACGCAGTGTACCGCAATCCTCTTCAGTAATTACCAAGTCATTGGCAACGTCCACCAAACGTCTGGTAAGGTAACCCGCATCCGCAGTTTTCAACGCAGTATCGGCCAAACCCTTACGTGCACCGTGTGTAGAGATGAAGTACTCTAATACGTCCAATCCTTCTTTGAAGTTAGATAAGATTGGGTTTTCGATGATAGACCCTACAGAACCTGCAAGGTTCTTTTGAGGCTTCGCCATCAGCCCGCGCATACCACCCAACTGACGGATCTGCTCGCGCGAACCACGTGCACCAGAGTGCATCATCATGTAGATGGAATTGAAACCTTGTTGGTCTTCTTCCAATTGCTTCATCAGCGTATTGGTCAACATGGTATTGGTACGCGTCCAAATATCAATTACCTGGTTGTAACGCTCGTTATCGGTGATCAAACCCATCATGTAGTTGTTCCACACAGAATCAACTTCTTTTTGGGCATCCTCTACTAACTTCTTCTTTTCAGCAGGCACTTTCACATCGCCCAAGCCCATTGACAAACCACCGCGGTAGGCCATCTGGAAGCCAAGATCTTTGATATCGTCTAAGAATTTAGCAGTCTTTGCTTGACCGGCAATCTTAAACACCTCAGCGATGATGGTTTGGAGTTTCTTTTTGGTAAGCAACTCATCCACAAAACCAACTTCCTCTGGCACCACTTGATTAAACAACACACGACCAGTGGTTGTCTCAATCAACTTGCGGCTGAGCTCACCAGTCTTTTTGTCCTTCACTTTAGCATACACCTTTACAAGGGCATGCTTTGAGAGTTTGCCCTCGTTATAAGCAACTACTACTTCCTCGGCAGAGTAGAAGGTTTTTCCTTCGCCCTTCTCGCCTTTTCTACCCTTGGTGAGATAATACAACCCCAATACCATGTCTTGAGAAGGCACAGTGATAGGAGCTCCGTTGGCAGGGTTCAATATATTGTGTGACGACAGCATCAACAATGACGCTTCCAAGATTGCTTCTTGGCCAAGCGGGATGTGCACCGCCATCTGGTCACCGTCAAAGTCAGCGTTGAAAGCCGTACACACCAGCGGATGCAATTGAATCGCCTTTCCTTCGATCAGCTTGGGCTGGAATGCTTGGATACCCAAACGGTGTAGTGTTGGAGCGCGGTTCAAAAGAACTGGGTGTCCTTTCAACACGTTTTCCAAAATATCCCACACCACAGGATCCTTACGGTCAACAATTTTCTTTGCTGACTTCACTGTCTTTACTATACCTCTTTCAATGAGTTTGCGAATGATGAATGGCTTGAATAATTCAGCTGCCATGTCTTTCGGCAAACCACACTCATGCAATTTCAACTCGGGGCCTACTACAATAACCGAACGGCCAGAGTAGTCAACACGCTTACCCAACAAGTTTTGACGGAAGCGGCCTTGCTTGCCCTTAAGCATGTCGCTCAACGACTTCAACGCGCGATTACCATCGCTGCGAACGGCATTTACCTTTCTTGAGTTATCGAACAACGAGTCAACGGCTTCTTGCAGCATGCGCTTCTCGTTGCGCAAAATCACCTCAGGGGCTTTGATATCAATCAATCGCTTGAGGCGGTTGTTGCGGATGATAACGCGTCTATACAAATCGTTCAAGTCTGAAGTGGCAAAGCGTCCACCATCCAAAGGCACTAACGGGCGCAATTCCGGTGGAATCACAGGCACCATCTTGATGGTCATCCATTGCGGTTTGTTTTCCACGCGCGTGTTTGCTTCACGGAAAGCCTCCACTACCTTCAATCTCTTCAAAGCTTCTGCTTTGCGCTGTTGCGAAGTATCGGTTGCAGCCTGGTGGCGCAATTCGTACGACAGTTCGTCCAACTTCACACGGCTCAACAACATCTCCAAAGCATCAGCGCCCATTTTGGCAATGAACTTCTTCGGATCGTTGTCATCCAACATTTGGTTTTCGCGAGGCAACTTGTCTACAATATCCAAGTACTCTTCCTCGGTTAAGAAATCCAAACGGTTAACCCCGTCTTCCTCCTTGATACCCGGTTGAATTACTACATATCTTTCATAATAAATAATCTGATCAAGCTTCTTCGTTGGCAAACCCAACAGGTAGCCGATTTTATTCGGCAACGAACGGAAATACCAAATGTGTGCCACAGGCACAACCAACTCGATATGCCCCATACGCTCTCTGCGTACCTTCTTCTCGGTAACTTCCACTCCGCAACGGTCGCAAATAATACCCTTGTAGCGGATACGCTTGTACTTACCGCAATGGCACTCCCAGTCCTTTACAGGTCCGAAAATCCGCTCGCAAAACAAGCCGCCCATTTCAGGCTTATACGTTCTGTAGTTGATGGTTTCGGGCTGCGTAATCTCACCGTGCGAGCTTTCCAAAATTGACTCTGGAGAAGCTAAGCTGATGGTGATTTTTGAGAAATCGTTGTTGATCTTCTTATTTTTTCTGAAAGACATGTTATGAAGTTTTCAGTTAACTAATTCACTTTTAAGTCCGAAAGTTGATTAGTCCGAAAGTCCGAAAGCTTAGCTTACTGACTTTCGGACTCCCCGACTTTATTTAATCCATCGTAATCTCCAATGCCAAACCTCTAAGTTCATGTACCAACACGTTGAACGATTCTGGTATGTTCGGCTTGCGCATGTTCTCACCCTTCACGATTGACTCGTATGCCTTTGCACGACCGATTACATCGTCAGACTTGATGGTCAAAATCTCTTGTAAGATGTGCGATGCACCGAATGCTTCCAGTGCCCACACTTCCATCTCGCCAAAACGCTGACCACCAAACTGCGCTTTACCACCCAATGGCTGTTGCGTAATGAGTGAGTACGGTCCGATTGAGCGTGCGTGCATCTTATCATCAACCAAGTGACCAAGTTTGAGCATGTAAGACATACCCACGGTTACAGGTTGATCAAATTTCTGACCCGTTAAGCCATCGTACAAGAACGTTCTTCCATACTCAGGCAAACCTGCTTCTTTCAATTCTGCTGACACGCTGTCAAGTGATGCACCATCGAAAATCGGTGTGGCATATTTGCGGTTCAATTTCTTGCCTGCCCACGCCAATACCGTTTCGTAGATCTGTCCCAAGTTCATACGTGACGGTACACCCAACGGGTTCAAGCAGATATCCACTGGCGTTCCGTCTTCCAAAAACGGCATATCCTCTTCACGAACGATACGCGCCACTACACCTTTATTACCGTGGCGACCAGCCATCTTATCACCTACTTTTAACTTGCGCTTCTTGGCCACGTATACTTTTGCCAATTGCACAATGCCTGTAGGTAATTCATCCCCTACTTCCAGTGTGAAACGCTCGCGCTTGAACACACCCGAAATGCTATTGCGTTTGTTCAAATAGTTTTTAACCAATTCTGCAACGGACTCATTAGTAGCATCATCGGTTGTCCAGCTATCCAAGCTAATGTCCGCGATCAAGTTCACCTCTTCAGGCACACTGTAATTGCTTTCATCGCGGTAAATGTTCTTATCAGGGAACAAGTTGCTCTCAATCACCTTGCTGGTGAACTTCACTCCCTTGCTGATTAATTCATCTCCAAACTTGTGCTTCACGCCCTGGCTTGTTTTGCCAGTGAGCAACGAGGTCAATTTCTTGATCATCTCGTTTTTCAAGTCGGTCAATTGCTTGCTATAACGGTTCTTCAGTGCATCCAACTCTTTCTTCGACTTGGTACGCAAGTCTTTGTCTTTTTTCGGACGCGAGAACAGTTTCGTATCGATTACCACACCTTTCAATGATGGAGGCGCTTTCATTGATGCATCTTTCACATCGCCCGCCTTGTCACCGAAGATGGCTCTCAACAACTTCTCTTCAGGGGTTGGATCGGTCTCACCTTTTGGTGTGATCTTTCCAATCAAAATATCACCCTCTTTTACTTCTGCGCCTACGCGGATGATGCCGTTTTCATCTAAATGCTTGATAGCATCCTCGCTAACGTTCGGGATTTCAGAAGTCAGTTCCTCCTCGCCACGCTTGGTGTCGCGCACTTCCAATTCAAATTCTTCAATATGAATAGAAGTGTAAATATCATCGCGCACTACGCGTTCAGAGATTACAATCGCATCTTCGAAGTTGTAGCCTTGCCATGGCATGTATGCCACCAACAAGTTTCTTCCCAATGCCAACTCTCCGTTTGCGGTTCCATATCCTTGGCAAAGCGGTTGTCCTTTCAACACTTTGTCACCTTTCTTTACCAAAGGTGTAAGGTTGATACAAGTATCTTGGTTAGTTCTGCGGAACTTGATCAAATTATACGTCTTGAACTCATCATCAAAACGAACCATCTGTTGCTCTTCGGAAACATCGTATTTGATCACGATTTTCTTCGCATCTACAAAATCAACTACACCGTTGGCTTCCGCCAAAATCAATGCACGCGAATCCAATGCAATTCTTCCTTCCAAACCGGTACCTACGATTGGCGCCTCCGGGCGCATCAACGGCACTGCTTGACGTTGCATGTTAGAACCCATCAACGCGCGGTTGGCGTCATCATGCTCCAAGAAAGGAATCAACGAAGCGGCAATCGACACGATTTGATTGGGTGCGATGTCCATGTAGCGGATGTCTTTCGGCTCCACCACTGGGAAGTCACCTTCAAAACGAGCTTTTACTTTTTCGTTTTCAATTTCACCGCCCGATTTAATTTTAACATTGGCTTGCGCGATGTTGTGTGTGTCTTCTTCCTCAGCAGTTAAGAACACTACATCTTTGCCCTTTACCTTTCCGTTCTCCACCTTGCGGTAAGGAGTTTCGATAAAGCCCATCTTGTTCACTTTCGCGTGAACGCAAAGAGATGAAATCAAACCGATGTTTGGACCTTCAGGCGTTTCAATGGTACACAAACGTCCGTAGTGGGTGTAGTGAACATCTCTCACTTCAAAACCTGCACGCTCTCTTGAAAGACCGCCTGGCCCGAGTGCCGACATTCTGCGCTTGTGTGTAATCTCAGCCAACGGATTGGTTTGATCCATGAACTGAGACAATTGGTTAGTGCCAAAGAATGAATTGATCACCGAAGACAACGTTCTGGCGTTGATCAAATCAACTGGTTTAAAGTCTTCATTATCGCGCACGTTCATTCTCTCTTTGATGGTTCTGGCCATACGCGCCAAGCCCACACCAAATTGCGAATACAATTGCTCGCCCACGGTTCTTACACGTCTGTTGCTCAAGTGGTCGATGTCGTCCACCACAGCTTTTGAGTTGATCAAACCGATCAAATATTTCACGATGAGGATAATGTCCTCAGTAGTCAATACACGTTGGTCGAAGCTAAGGTCAAGACCAAGTTTCTTGTTGATTCTGTAACGACCAACTTCGCCCAAGTCATAACGCTTTTCGCTGAAGAACAAGCTCTGGATAATATCACGAGCGGTTTGTTCGTCAGGCGCTTCAGTATTTCTCAATTGACGATAGATCTGTTCAACCGCCTCCTTTTCAGAGTTCGAGTTGTCTTTCGCCAGCGTATTGAAGATGATATAGTAGTCCGCCACGTTTACATCTACACGATGCAAAATGATTGACTTCACGCCAGAGTCGAGAATTACATCTACGTCTTCGGCTGTAATCACGTGGTCACGCTCCAACAATACTTCGTTGCGGTCGATAGAAACCACTTCACCGGTATCTTCATCCACAAAGTCTTCCGTCCATGTCTTTAACACACGGGCAGCCAACTTGCGGTCTACCACTTTTTTAAGGTTGTTTTTGTTGGCTTCAACTTCTTCGCTCAAGCCGAACAAATCCAAAATATCTTTATCTGACCCGTAGCCTATGGCACGGAGCAGGGTTGTTACTGGGAACTTTTTCTTCCGGTCGATGTATGCATACATCACCGCGTTCACATCCGTAGCAAATTCAATCCAAGACCCCTTGAACGGGATGATACGTGCCGAATATAGTTTCGTGCCGTTGGTGTGCTTACTCATGGCAAAAAACACACCGGGCGAGCGGTGCAACTGAGATACAATTACGCGCTCAGCTCCATTGATTACAAAGGAGCCCTTTTCGGTCATGTAGGGAATGTTTCCTAAGAAAACTTCCTGTTCGATTGTTTCGAAATCCTCGTTGTCTTCATCGTTGCAAGTGAGGCGGAGTTTCGCCTTCAATGGCACCGAAAACGTTAAGCCTCTATCGATACACTCGTCCACGCTGTATTTGGGCGGGTCGATAGTGTAGTCCACAAATTCCAGCACGAAATTCTCGCGCGAGTCTGAAATGGGGAAGTTTTCGGCAAAAACTTTGAAGAGGCCCTCATTCTGGCGCTTCTCCGCAGGCGTTTCTATCTGCAAAAAGTCTTTGAACGATTGAAGTTGAATATCCAGAAAATCCGGATACTCCAATACTTTGTCGATTGATGAAAAATCAATTCGGTTGTTTGATGTCTTCTTTGCCAAGGTTAGTACGATTTAAAAATTATTCCCTGTTTTAAGACTCACCCAAAAGGGGGTGTAATTAAATAGGCAAACCCCAACCCTATTTTTGATAGGACTGGGGCCTGAAATACCTTTCAGACGGTATAATTCGCCTTCAAGAATTATTTCAACTCCACTTCGGCACCAGCCTCAGTAAGTTGCTTCTTCAAGTTTTCAGCTTCGTCTTTAGGCAAACCTTCTTTGATTGTTTTAGGGGCGCCATCAACCATGTCTTTTGCTTCTTTCAAGCCAAGACCAGTCAATTCTTTCACCAATTTCACAATCTGGAGTTTGTTAGCACCAGGGTTTTTCAATACCACATCGAAGTTGGTCTTTTCAGCAGCAGCAGCGCCACCACCACCAGCCGCAGGGCCAGCAGCAACAGCTACAGCAGCAGCTGCAGGCTCGATGCCATATGTTTCTTTCAAATAAGAAGCTAACTCGTTTACTTCCTTAACGGTAAGTTCTACTAATTGATCGCCAAGAGATTTTACGTCTGCCATGATTGATAAGTGTTTAAAATTTTGAGTTCAAAAATTATTGTTTTCTTTCTTCCAGTGCCTTTACCAAGCCTGCTACTGTTTGTTTGCCGCTCAAAAGAGCTGACAATACATTCTTGGCAGGTGATTGTAGCAATGAAATAACTTCCCCAATGAGTTCATTCTTAGATTTCAACTCAACGAGGGTATCCAAGTGCTCTTCGCCAACGAATACGGTAGATTCAATAGAGGCACCTTTTAAACCAGGGCGACCTTGCATCTTTTTGCGATACTCCTTAATCACGCGTGCAGGAGCATTGCCCGACTCTTTTGAGAAAATAACACCCGAAAAGCCGTGAAGCACTTTGTACAATTCTTCGTAATTACCTTTTTGCTTCTCTAGCGCCTTTTTGATGAGTGTGTTTTTGTACACGCGGTATTCCACGCCTGCGTTAAAACACAACCTGCGGAAAGCGTTGATTTGTGCCACTGTAAGGCCAGATGCATCGGTAATGTAGAAGTGATTGTGCTGCGAAAACTTCTCAGCCAATTCTTCAATTATCTGTCCTTTTTCTTCTTTGGTCATTGTTTTAAAAATTAAATAGACCTTTAAATAGAATTTGAATCAACTTTGATTCCCGGGCTCATCGTAGAAGAAAGGGCAATACTTCTGAGGTATGTACCTTTAGATGAAGAGGGTTTCAACTTAACTACTGCCTGGATAAGTTCAGCGGCATTATCTTTGATTTTGTCTGCGCTGAAGGAAGCCTTTCCTATGCTAGCATGAATGATTCCTTGTTTGTCAATCTTGAAGTCAACCTTACCTGCCTTCACCTCTTTCACCGCCTTGCCTACTTCAAGTGTTACAGTACCCGACTTAGGGTTGGGCATCAAGCCACGAGGGCCCAACACTTTACCCAAGCGACCTACCTTGGCCATTACCGTGGGAGTGGTAATGATTACATCGATGTCGGTCCAACCGCCTTCGATTTTTTGGATGTACTCATCCAAGCCTACGTGCTCGGCACCAGCATCTTTTGCTTCCTGCGCTTTGTCAGGTGTGCAAAGCACCAATACACGTACTGTTTTTCCTAAACCATGTGGCAGCGATACAACACCACGCACCATTTGGTCAGATTTCTTAGGGTCCACGCCCAAGCGAATATCTACATCTACAGATGCATCAAACTTGGTGAACGTAATATCTTTTACAAGCTTAGAAGCTTCGTCTAGCGTATAAACCTTATCAGCATTATACTTGGCTGTTACGGTTTTTCTGTTTTTTGATTCCCTCATTGCAGTATTCGTTTATCGGGTTTCTCGATTTATTTGTCCCAAGGTGCTGTTCCGCTTACCGTAACACCCATGCTACGCGCAGTTCCAGCAATCATTTTCATGGCAGAGTCTACTTTAAATGCGTTCAAGTCAGGCATTTTCAATTCTGCAATTTTCTTGATCTGATCCCAAGAGATTGAACCTACTTTGGCGCGGTTCGGCTCTTTTGATCCTTTTTGCAATTTGATGGCCTCCATAATCAACACAGCTGCAGGTGGTGTCTTAATCACAAAGTCAAACGACTTATCGTTGTAGATAGTGATCAACACAGGAAGCACCTGGCCAGGTTTGTCTTGCGAGCGAGCGTTGAACTGCTTGCAGAAATCCATGATGTTCAAGCCCTTTGAACCCAAAGCAGGGCCAATGGGGGGGGCTGGGTTGGCAGCGCCACCTTTCACTTGCAATTTCAAATAACCAATTACTTCCTTTGCCATACTGCGATTATCTAAATTCTGTTAATCTATTTTTTCAACTTGCATGTAGCTCAATTCAACTGGCGTATTTCGCCCGAAAATTTTCACCATCACGTTCAGTTTCTTCTTGTCTTCAAAAATCTCCTCAATAGTACCGGTGAATCCGCTGAAAGGACCATCCATCACTTTCACTGATTCGCCCTTAATGAATGGCGTCTCCAACTTCACCTCAAACTGATCAATCTCATCAACCTTACCCAAAATGCGGTTTACTTCAGATTGGCGGAGTGCTACAGGCTCTTTGTTGGTTGCGTTGGATCCATTGGCACCCAAGAAACCAATCACACCCGGGATGTTATTGACCGTGTGATACGCCTCGCCATTGGTCAAGTCAGCCGAAATGAGCACGTAGCCCGGAAAAAAGTTTCTTTCGCGGACACGCTTTTTACCGTTGCGCATCTCGTACACCTTCTCTGACGGAATCAGCACTTGCGGAATAAAGCTCGTTAGCTTCGAACGCTCGATCTCAGTTTCCAGGTAAGATTTGATTTTCTTCTCCTGACCGCTGATGACCCTCAGCACATACCATTTTAATTCTCCAACTACTGCTGCCATGATTTAAAATTCTTTGTAGAACCAAGCCAAGGCATTCTTAAACCCTAAATCAATAAACCCGATGACCAGGGCAAAAATCAATGAGGCCACCAACACCAAAATGGCGCTGCTCTGCAATTCATTGAATTTCGGCCACGTAACCTTGTTCTTGATTTCGTCAACCGACTCGAGGATATATGCTTTCAGTTTTTCCATCTGGCTGGGCTTTTTTAAACCCGTTCTTTTATTTTTTCTGCCTTTCGGCAGCTATTATTCACTTGCACGGGTGGAGAGATTCGAACTCCCATCAACGGTTTTGGAGACCGCTATTCTACCCTTGAACTACACCCGTTTTTGAAGTTCTTTTCTTAGCTCCAAACTTTTGAATGTTTCCCCACCCTAAATTCAAAAGGACTGCAAAGGTAGAATAAGAGAAAAAGAAAACAAAAGGCCAATAAAAGAAAAATCTAAAGAGTTGTTATGCATTGATTATCAATTATTTATGATCAAATTGACTGACCTTGGCAGGGTTAATAGGCGCAATTCTCAAGCAATAACTGTGCAACATCTGCTGTCTTCGAAGAAACAATCACAAAAAGAAAAGGCCACCCAAACGGGCGGCCTTTACTGAGTACTTTGAAAATAATTAATCGGCAATCTCGGTAACCTGACCAGAACCTACGGTACGGCCACCTTCGCGGATAGCGAAACGAAGACCTTTCTCCATAGCGATCTTGTTGATCAGTTCCACTTCAATGGTAACGTTATCACCAGGCATTACCATTTCTACGCCTGCAGGCAATTTGATTTCGCCTGTAACGTCAGTAGTGCGGAAGTAGAATTGAGGACGGTATTTGTTGAAGAAAGGAGTGTGACGACCACCTTCTTCTTTGCTCAACACGTAAATCTCAGCCTTAAACTTAGCGTGAGGCGTTACGGTGCCCGGCTTACAGATAACCATACCACGGGTGATTTGCTCTTTTTCGATACCGCGCAACAACAAACCTACGTTGTCACCAGCTTCGCCTCTGTCAAGGATTTTGCGGAACATCTCCACACCAGTGATGGTGGAAGTCAGGTTTTCTGCACCCATACCCAAAATTTGAACAGGGTCACCAGTCTTGATCACACCACGCTCAATACGACCAGTAGCAACAGTACCACGGCCAGTGATTGAGAACACGTCTTCTACAGGCATCAAGAAGTCTTTATCGATCAAGCGAACAGGAAGAGGGATGTACTCATCTACGTGCTTCATCAATTCTTCAACTTTCTCAACCCATTTTGCTTCACCGTTCAATGCACCCAATGCAGAACCGCGAACAACAGGAATTTTGTCGCCAGGGAAGCTGTAAGAAGAAAGCAATTCACGAACTTCCATTTCTACAAGATCCAACAATTCTGCATCGTCAACCAAGTCAACTTTGTTCATGAACACTACAAGAGCAGGCACACCTACCTGACGAGCCAACAGAATGTGCTCGCGGGTTTGAGGCATCGGACCATCAGTAGCGGCTACCACTAAGATAGCACCGTCCATCTGCGCAGCACCAGTAACCATGTTCTTTACATAGTCAGCGTGGCCAGGGCAGTCAACGTGTGCGTAGTGACGCTTTTCAGTTGCATACTCAACGTGAGAGGTATTGATAGTGATACCCCTTTCTTTTTCTTCAGGAGCATTATCAATAGATGAGAAATCGCGCATTGCAGCTAGACCCTTAGAAGCAAGTACCTTTGTGATTGCTGCTGTAAGGGTAGTTTTACCGTGGTCAACGTGGCCGATTGTGCCTACGTTAACGTGGGGTTTGGAGCGGTCAAAATTTTCTTTTGCCATAATCTGTATTCGAATTTAAAGTGTTAAAAAGTGTATAATTTATTTAAGTAAGTTACTCTCATAAACTTCTGCATCCCAGAAGCATACACCCTAAACATTTTGAGCCTTTCGAATAAGGGTTATTCGGCATTTGACTTTGTCTCTCTCCAAAAAGGGTGTTTGCTAGGCACCGGTGAGATTTGAAATCAAATTCGAAAATTCAATATTTCAAATTGTGGGTTGCTCGTCTGCAACCTTTGTTTTTTGCAAAAAGTCCAAATTTGGAATTTGGAATCTGCAATCAAGTTCGAGCTGTTGATCCCGCCTGCAGCGGGACGACCTCATTAGTATTGCGAGGTACCAACATCTCTTTGCGAGCTGTTGAAGGGAATTGAACCCTCGACCTCTTCCTTACCAAGGAAGTGCTCTACCCCTGAGCTACAACAGCTTTTTTCAAGTTGTTGGTTCTTAGTTGCAGGTTGTTAGCTCCCAACAACTATTTACTAACAACTAGCAACTTTACTCAGAGCGGGAAACGAGGCTCGAACTCGCGACCTATAGCTTGGAAGGCTATCGCTCTACCAACTGAGCTACTCCCGCTTGTCCTCCGTAGCCCTCGCGAAGGAGAATTTGCTCTCGTTCACTAGTGCTTCGAAGCTCGCCCACCTTCGCCAAGGCTTCGGTGGGCACCGTGGGGAGAACAGGATTCGAACCTGTGAAGACATAAGTCAACAGATTTACAGTCTGTCCTCGTTGGCCGCTTGAGTATCTCCCCTCAACGAATTTCAGTATTCTAAAGAACCTCCGAAAAGCCTTTCAATTTTCGTTGAAACAGCATTTTCTGCCGTTTTTGACAAATGGTTCAAAAACGGGAACGCAAAATTATACGCTTTTTTGGTTTGGACAAACCCAAGCGAATTATGTTTTGGGAAATATGTGTTGGGCAAGGACTACCCAGCCAGCACCGGGGTGTTTGCCACCAGCACCACCAGGTCGTTATCAGTTACGTTTTTCTTCTCGTCTGCGATGATTAGAAAGTTCTCATAAATATGGTCGAGGTCTGCGCCTTCAACTTTGTGGCCGAGTAACTCTAAACGATGGCGCAAGGCAGCCCTTCCGCTACGCGCGGTGAGTACGATGGATGAACAGTCTACCCCTACATCGGCCGGGTTGATGATTTCGTAGTTCTCAGCATGCTTGAGGAATCCGTCTTGGTGGATGCCAGAAGAGTGTGAAAATGCATTTTTACCAACAATTGCCTTGTTTGGCTGCACTGGCATGCGCATCATGCGGCTTACCAACTGACTGATGCCATAAATTTTCTCCGTTTTAATGTCGGTGTATAAGCCCAAATCTTTATGGGTTTTGACCGTCATGACTACTTCTTCCAAAGAGGTATTGCCTGCACGCTCGCCAATGCCATTGATGGTCACTTCCGCCTGTCTCGCACCACCAATCAAACCCGCGATGGTATTGGCCGTGGCCATACCCAAATCATTATGGCAATGCACTGAAATAACAGCTTTGTGAATGTTGCTGACGTTTTCTACTAAGTATTCAATCCTCTTCTGGTAAAGATGTGGAAGGCAATAACCAGTTGTATCTGGAATATTCACCACATCTGCACCTGCGGCTATGACTGCCTCCACCATTGAAGCCAAAAATGCTAAATCAGCCCGACCCGCATCTTCTGCGTAAAACTCCACTTCAAATCCTTTACTCTTGGCATACTTCACAGCCCATACGCCCTGCTCTAGCACTTGCTCGCGAGAGCTCTTGAATTTGTGCTTAATGTGCACATCGCTGGCACCTATGCCGGTGTGGATTCTTCCACGTTTAGCATAACGAAGCGCTTCTGCTGCCACATCTATGTCTTCTTGTTTTGCACGCGTGAGCCCGCATACCACGGGGTCCTTCACGGCACGCGAAATTCCAATCACTGACAAAAAATCACCCGGGCTTGAAATTGGAAAGCCTGCTTCAATGACATCTACCCCGAGTGCCTCCAACTCGCGCGCAACGTTTATTTTCTCCTCCGTTGCTAATTGACAACCTGGTACCTGTTCGCCATCGCGAAGGGTGGTGTCGAATATTTGTATTTTGTTGCTCATAAATTAGAAGTTAGAATATAGAAGTCAGAAGTCAGAAGTTGAGGATTTAGAATAGTTACCTACTGCTTCTAGCTTACTGTTTACATTTTCAATTTGCTTGATAACCTGCCAACCCATTTCCTGAGTGTTTAATATTTTTTCTTTTACTGTTTTTGAGTCAGCGATATCACTCGTTCGATAACCAGCCTTTAAGGTTTGCTCTACAGATTTAATGATGGTATCGGATTCTTCTTTCATTCCGAAAGAAATATCGAGCATCAATGCGACTGAGAGAATTGAAGCCAAAGGGTTGGCAATTCCCTTTCCGGTGATATCGTGGGCGCTACCGTGGATGGGTTCATACAAACCAACGCTGTCACCAACTGAAGCGGAGGCCAACATCCCCATCGAGCCTGCAATCTGAGAAGCCTCATCAGTGAGAATATCTCCAAACAAATTTCCGGTCAATACCACATCAAAGCTGCGCGGGTTTTGAATTAACTTCATGGCAGCCGAATCGATAAACTGATGTTCGACTTGAACATCGGGATACGCTTTTGCCACTTCCGTCACCACTTGCCGCCACAGGCGAGAGCTCTCCAATACATTCGCTTTATCTACCGAAGTCACTTTTTTCTTTCTGGTACGAGCCGATTGAAACGCTTTATGTGCAATCCGCTCTACTTCATATTTTTGGTAAATCATCAAATCATAGGCGGTATTGCCATCATCTCTTCTTCCCTTCTCCCCAAAATATACATCGCCCGTTAACTCGCGGAAGAACAAAATATCGGAGCCGCGCAAAATCTCTGCTTTGATGCTTGATGCCTCCAGCAGTTCATCAAATAATTTTATCGGGCGCAGGTTGGCGTACAAACCCAACTCCTTGCGCATTTTCAGCAATCCCTGTTCGGGCCGCACTTTCAACGTGGGGTCATTATCGTATTTCGGGTGACCCACCGCTCCAAATAAAATCGCATCGCATTTTTTTAATTTCGCGAGCGTCTCATCAGGCAGTGGATTTCCGGTTGCTTCAATGGCATCGTGCCCGATGGAGGCTTCATCAAACTCAAACTCGTGCCCAAATAACTCGGCAATTTTTTCCAATACCTTCTTTCCCTCAGCTGTTACTTCTTTGCCGATACCGTCTCCGGGTAGTATGGTTATTTTTTTCTCCATTCTATTTCGTTGTTGGTTGGTCGTTGTTGGTTGCTCGGATAACGAATAGCCACCACGAACAACGACTAATGCGCTAAGTCAAACTCTTTCACTTCTTTACTCAAACTCAACAAATAATCAATGTCATCGTACCCGTTCATTAGGCAAGTTTTTTTGTATTGATTGATTTCAAATGCCTCTTGCACCTCACCTACCTGAAGTACCTGATTTTCTAAATCGACTACTACTTCCGTTGATGGCTTCGCTTCAATAGCGGCCAACATGTGTTTCAAAAAATTATCAGAAACTACAATTGGCAGCAATCCGTTGTTCAACGCGTTGTTCTTAAAGATGTCCGCAAAGAAACTGCTGACTACCACCCGAAATCCAAAATCATAAATCGCCCATGCGGCATGCTCGCGACTGCTGCCGCAACCAAAGTTTTTACCAGCCACCAGAATTTTGCCCGTGTCCTTCCTATTGTTCAATACAAAATCATTGACGGGATTATTCTCGGCATCATACCGCCAATCGCGAAACAGGTTATCACCAAAACCCTCGCGCGTGGTGGCTTTTAAAAAACGTGCTGGAATGATCTGGTCTGTGTCGATGTTTTCAATCGGCAGAGGGACTGCGGTAGATTTTAAGGTTGTGAACTTGTCTTTACTCATCTTTTTTTGATACTGGATACTTGATACCGGTGACTGGAATCCAGCAACCAGCATCAAGTATCGATTAAACTAACTCTCTCACGTCTGTCACTCTACCCGTTATCGCTGCCGCGGCCGCACTCAAAGGGCTCGCCAAAAACGTGCGCGACTTTGGGCCTTGCCTTCCTTCAAAATTTCGATTAGAGGTGCTGATGCAATATTTGCCCGCAGGCACTTTATCTTCATTCATGCCTAAGCAAGCTGAACAACCCGGGCTTCGCAATTCAAATCCGGCCTCTTCAAAAACTTTATTCAAACCTTCTTTGATCGCCTGCTGCTCCACTTGTTTCGAGCCTGGTATCACCCACACTTCCACGTTCGGTGCTTTTGTTTTTCCTTTTACCATATTGGCTACCAAGCGTAAATCTTCGATGCGGGCATTGGTACAACTACCGATAAAAACATAATCAATTGCTTTCCCAAGCAATGAGGAGCCCGGCTCTAATCCCATGTACTCCAGCGATTTTTTGAACGATGCGTGTTCAGAAATTTCTTTTAACTCATCGACCGATGGAATTCGGTCGGTGACTTTCATACCCATGCCCGGATTGGTCCCATACGTAATCATCGGTGCAATGTCGGCCGCGTCAAATTTTAAAACTGAATCATAGGTAGCGCCATCATCCGTCTTTAAGTTTTTCCACTCGTCCACTTTTTTGTTGAATGCTTCGCCTTGTGGGGCAAACTTCCTTCCCTTTATATAATTAAATGTCGTTTCGTCTGGAGCAATCAAGCCACCACGTGCGCCCATTTCAATACTCATGTTACAAATAGTCATGCGCGCCTCCATCGATAAACCGCGAATGGTATCGCCTGCATATTCCACAAAAAAGCCAGTGGCACCACTGGCTGAGATTTTTGAAATGATATATAAGATAATGTCTTTGCTGACCACACCTTTGCCCAACTTGCCATTGATTTCAATTTTCATGGTCTTGGGCTTGTATTGCAAAATGCATTGCGTGGCTAAGACTTGTTCCACTTCGCTCGTGCCGATACCAAATGCAATGTTCCCAAACGCCCCGTGGGTACTGGTGTGACTGTCGCCACACACAATCGTCATGCCCGGCAAGGTCAGCCCCAACTCTGGCCCAATGATATGAACAATGCCCTGATACGGATGACCCAAATCGTATAATTCCACGCCAAACTCTGCACAGTTTTTTCGCAACGTTTCTACCTGATGCCTGCTTAAAGCTTCTTTAATGGGAAGATGTTGATCCTTGGTGGGTACGTTGTGGTCTGCAGTAGCAGTTGTGCGCTTGGTGTTGAACACCGGTATGCCCCTTTTGCGCAAGCCATCAAATGCCTGCGGACTTGTTACCTCATGAATAAAATGTCTATCGATGAACAGTGCATCAGGGTAGCCATCGGCCCGTTTCACTACGTGGCTGTCCCAAATTTTTTCAAAAATTGTTTTTGGTTTTTGTTGGCTCATTCCGTTTACAACAATCGTTAGTTCGTGCTGACTCCCTTAAAACAAAACCGCCCCGCGCTGATAAAAACTCAGGGCGAGGCGGCTTCAAGAAGATGCAAGCGTCATCTTTTGAATACAATCGCTAAGATGACACAACTTCTAAACAACGGCAACGAAATTCTTAAAAAGTTTGTACTGACAAGTGTTTGGTAGTAATGGAAGTTGATGGAAAAAAAGAGGGCCTTTCATCGTTAGAATTATTTCAGGATTTACTGGAAATTGTATAAATTGATTGTCAATTATAAACTCTATTTTTGAGTGTTTGCAATGAAAGAATTTGAACTTTCATGTTGAAAAATAAAGTCTATCTTCCTTCTTTTCTGTGGGCTATAGTCGTCTTAGGTTGCAGTAAAGATGATAACTCACCCGAATCAATTGACAAGGATGTTTATTTGGTGGGGTCGGAATTTAACGGTACAGCTTCCGTGGCAAAATACTGGAAGAATGGAGTCGGCATTGCTCTTTCAAGTGGCATTAAAGATGCTACCGCATTTGACATTGCATTATCTGGAAACAACATTTATGTGGCTGGTAGCGAATCCAGCGGATCCTTTACTGTGGCTAAATATTGGAAAAATGGAGTACCTATTTCCTTGACTGATGGTAGCATATATGCTGGTGCACGTTCCATTAAAGTGATCAACACCGATGTGTACATAACAGGTTTTGAATTTGTTGGGGATAGACAGGTTGCAAAATATTGGAAAAATGGAATTGCCACTTCATTAACTGACGGTAGTAAAGCAGCTGTTGCACTTTCAATTGCTGTTTCAGGGAACAACATTTACACAGCAGGGTGGGAGTTTCCAACTGCAAATTATTGGATCAACGGAGTAAATATCGCATTAACAAACACAAACACAATTGCAGAGGCCAGCGCAATTGCAGTGTCTGGTAATGACATTTATGTAGTTGGGCGGGAAAATAGGGGTAACATTAGCTTGGCAATGCTTTGGATAAATGGAGTTCCAACACCGTTAACTGATGGGAGTAATTCAGCTCAAACGTGCTCTGTGGTGGTTTCAGCTAACGATGTTTATGTATCGGGCATTGAGTTTATAGGCGGCAAATCTGTATCCAAAATTTGGAGGAATGGTGCTCCTACTTTGTTAACTGACGGTACTAAAGAGTCATCAGTAATTGGCATTTCAATATTTGGAGGTGACGTTTATACTGTGGTTGTGGAAGTTGACGGCAACACGCAGATAGCAAAAACGTTAAAAAATGGTGTTGTTAAATCGAGCATGATTGGGGGATTGGGTACTTATTTTTTTCGAGCCATCATTGTTGAAAAATAAGAGCCTACTTTTTAGGTTTGAATTTCCAGATAACATCTAATTCTCGTCCTCTAGCGAGAAATTTTTCGCCCAGGCTTTCCTCCCGTATGCTCTCCATCTTTCAACACTTGAACTCCATTCACCAAAACATGTTCAACACCGCTAGCATATTGATGAGGTTGTTGGAAAGTAGCATTATCGCGAATGGTTTGAGAATCAAACACCACCACATCGGCATAATAACCTACCCTCAACGAACCACGTTTTTTCAACTTGAGGTTCGATGCGGGCAACGATGTCATTCGCCTGACTGCTTCCTCCAGCGACATCAACTTTTCATCGCGGGAATATTTTCCGAGAAACCGCGCAAAACTTCCGTAAGCGCGTGGATGAAGGCTTCCTTCATTATAAGGTGGCTCGTTGGCGATACTGCCTGCATCTGAACAGATACTCACGTAAGGCAGCTGCAACATTCGTTTCACGTTTTCTTCTTTCATTAAAAAGAAAATGCAGGGAATATTGGAGCGGTCTTCCACAATCAAATCGAGCATGGTCTCATTTGCATTTTTCTTTCGCATGACCGCTATTTCGCTCAGGCGTTTGCCTTTATACAATTGGTTCAACTTCGGGTCGCGAAAGCCAAGCACCATTACATCTTTTGGGTCAGATAATCGAGAAGGAATTCCTTTGTCTAACTCTTCCAACACGCGTTTTCTTAATGCTGGCGTCTTCAGCCGCTTTCGCAACTGGGCCGCTCCGCCCTCTTGCACCCACGTAGGCAACCGGGCTGTAAGGCTCGTACCACTAGCATTGTAGGTGTACATGTCCGCTGTAATTTTTAGTCCGGCTTTTTGTGCGCTATCGATTTTCGCGATGACGGTGTCAATCTTGTTCCAGTTCCAAGTGTTATTGATTTTCAAATGATAAATCTCAGCCGGTACGTTGGCTTCTTTGGCAATTTTGAAAACCTCGTTCAGGGCAGAAAAGATTTTGTCGCTCTCGCTGCGCATGTGGGTGATGTAAATGCCATCAAACTCAGCCACGACTTTGCACAATTCAATCAACTCATCAGTTGATGCATAATCTGCGGGGGCGTAAATCAAAGATGAACCTAACCCCAAAGCACCTTGCTGCATTGCTTCGCGGACTAATCCCTTCATTTGTTCCAACTCCTCCGCATTCGGCTTGCGATTGTCATAACCCAGCACATAGTTGCGCACCGAAGTAGCACCCACAAATGAGGCAAAGTTGGGGCTCACGCCTTTCTTTTGCAGATAGGTAAAATATTCACCTAACGAACTCCACAACGAATCTTTTTCATTCTTTTTTTTTCGTGGGCCAGGGCTCCAGCCTTCGCCAAATATTTCGAGCGTTACACCTTGCTTGATATCGCTCATCGAGCGACCATCTTTGAGCAAGGAACCATCCGCCCAACTGAGCATGTTAATAAAACCCGGTGATACTGCTTTGCCTTTTGCATCGATTTCGTTTTTTGAAATCGCTTTTAACAAATCACCCACCGCGGCAATCGTGTCGGCATTAATGCCTATATCTGCTTGGAAAGGTTTCCCGCCAAGGCCATCGTAAATCGTGCCGTTTCGGATAATGGTTTCAAATGTTTGTTGATGCACCTGATGGCACGAGAGAAGGAAAAATAAAGATAGGGGAGCTGTCGCAGTGGCTAATCCACTGCGTAGACGTGGGGAGGGTAAGTCTCGGAGTTTATCGAAGAAGGTATTCACTTTATGATTTAGAATAGACAGTGGTAATAGTGTCATTTATTGTGTCATTTATTGTGTCATTTATTGTGTCATTTATTGTGTCATTATCTCCCAAAATCCACCTTTTTTCCCCCCTTTTCTTCTTATTTTATTGGTTTCTTGCAAGTGCTTTAAGGCTCGCGTTATAGTTCTTTGAGCAACATCAATTTCATCTGCCATTTCTGCGATGGTAATAGCATTATCGTTGGTAATAAGTTGCATCAACTGTTCTGGAATGGTGGTGGTTGATGTAGCATTCTGCAGCAAAGGCTTAGAAGCTTTGTAGGTAAACTCAATCAGAAACCCCGACAAATCATATTTGAATGTTGGGCTTGGTACTTTGGCTTTTTTGCACTCATTAATTATCTTAATAGTACCCCTTCCCCAAGCTTCAATGAGCCCAGCGCGGAAAAATACGTTGGCCATGTCAGGATTAAATGGCTTAGAAGGATGCTTGGATTTCAATTTCTCAACTGTCCAATCCTCTGGTAACTGTCCTTCATTCCAAATAATAGTTTTCGTATCATAAACACTTATCTGAATAGGGTTTTTACTGCTGTAGTCTTTATGCACAATTGCATTTATCAATGCTTCGCGTAAAGCTGCCTGAGGAATTTGGTATTGTTCCATGCGATTCACCCCCCGATAGCTGATGATTGCTTTCAGGTACTTGGTCAGCAGTAAATCCATGGTTTTGTCTACCTGCTCAAAGAGATAACCATGCACTTCATCTTGAAAAATCAAGTCATCATCTGTACTAAAGTAGCCAATCTTAACAAAAGCACCTGTTATGTATTTTTCTGGGTCTCGATGAAAAAGCAGTATGGCCGCCTGTTTCAAATGGTGGCTGTCTGTTTTAAGGCGTAATTTTTCAATCAGCAATTCACTCCTTTCCTTAATCACATCAGCAGGCAAGCGATAGGAATTTTTTGCTTTGCTGCGAAAATCATCAAAAGCACTTTTGCTCAGTTCCCCTACCGTTGCATAGGGTTGAGCCATTCCATCCCAGTGTACGCCTTGCTTCCGTAACAGAAATTTATCCAAGGATGGCCCTTTCAATTCTTGTTTAGTGCTGCCACTACGGTAGAAGTATTGACCTTTGTAACTAATAGGGCAGGGATAGGGTTCAACTACAATTTCAAGGTAGGGCAGTTTAGATTTTGTTTTCAGATTTACATCTACCAATATGCCCAAAATATCTTTTATCTTATTGGGTATGTCTTCCAAGTATTTCTCTGCATTTTCAATACCTTTCACCACTCCGTTGTCATCAATGCCAATATAAATCTTTCCTCCATGAGCATTGGCAAAACCGCAGACCCACTTGATGTACTCATCTCGCCATTGTTCTTTCCATTCAATATTTTGGCTTTCAATTTTCATTTTTTTTAAACCTTACTTGAATATCATTGTACGAATTTTATTGCTTGGTGTATTACTTACAACTTACCCCTTCGACATATTTTTCAATTACGCCCAACTTACTAGCTACTTCGCTTCCTTTAAATCCATTGATATCGCCATAGCGGATTTGCTTTTTGTATTCCTTCAGCAACTGTTTCGACAACGGCAAATACGACCAATGCCATTTTTCCTCTTCATAACCTGTGCGTCCGTTGACTTTCGATGTGTAAGGCTGGCAGAAACCAAATTCAACGGCATGGACTTGTAGCCATTGATAAATCTTTAGTCCTTCGCCCGAAGCAAAATAAGCGTTATCGAGCGAATTCAAATCCATGTCGGTGCCCCAATGGTGACGCGAAGTGCCCGGCATGGAACTATACAGCAAAATCAAACGAGCGCGCTCTGGCAAATCAGCAACGGTTGTCAGGTCTTTTCCCTCTACTTTTGTTTTTCCTTCCCACTTGTTTTCCCAAATGGCTTTTTGAGAACTGAAGTTGCGCGTGGCCGAAATGATGAAGAGCGATACACCATCTTTCTTCGAGGCCCCGGCCATTTTCACAAAAGCAACATAACTCTCTCTTCGAAGAAATTTTCCTATCGCACTGCCTCGCGCATATTGTGAATCAATTTTTACAAACCGACTGTCTTTCGTTTCGTCAAATTGGCCGAGTAGGTATTTCTTATCAATGGTTTGACCGATGACAACTTTTGTGCTCAACAATAACAACAAAAAAGAAGCTAGAATATAGGAGTTAGAAGTTAGGAGACAGGAGCTCTCAGCCAAGCACAGCCGACTGTCGACTGTCGACCGTGGACTGTTCAAATTGTCAACTGCTTTTCTTTTGTTAATCATCTAAACCCTCTCCTCCACTTGGTTCATCACCTTGGTCTGCACTTGAATCGACTCATGGTGTATCAAACGCAACAAATCTCTGGTGAAACCTTCATCCATACCCATCGCTTTGCAAAGAGCCACGCGGGTTTTTACAATTTCTTCCCAGCGATTTACTTGTAAGATGGTGACATTGTTGTCTTTTTTATACTGACCAATCTTTTCGGAGATTTTCATCCGTGCCGACATCTTCTGCATGATCTCGTCATCGAGTGTGTCAATCTGCTCGCGCAAAATGCTGAGTGTGTCTTTGAATGTCTTGTTATCAGTAGATGCCTGACGAACAACCAAATCCGAAAGAATTTTGCCCAACACCGCGGGCGTTACTTGTTGCTTCGCATCACTCCACGCAGCATCGGGGTTGATGTGACTTTCAATCATTAATCCGGCCATGTCGAGGTCGAGCGCCTTTTGCGATACAAATGCAATCAAATCACGGTTACCAGAAATGTGGCTTGGGTCGCAAATGATTTCCAATTCAGGAAAGCGAGTCTTTAGCTCAATCGCTAAATCCCACATCGGCAAGTTGCGGAACGGTCCTTTCTCAAAAGAAGAAAATCCGCGGTGGATAGCTGCCATCGTTTTGATGCCCGCTTTGTGCAAACGCTCCAACGCACCAATCCACAATTCCAAATCAGGGTTTACAGGATTTTTTACCATCACAGGTATATCCACACCTTTCAATGAATCCGCAACCTCTTGCACCGAAAACGGATTGACTGTGGTGCGCGCGCCAACCCACAAAATATCGACACCTGCTTTTAAACTCGCTTCAACGTGCGCAGCGTTGGCCACTTCGGTGGTGATGGGCAGACCCGTTTCTTTTTTCGCAGCCGCTAACCATTGCAAACCAATATCGCCTGCACCTTCATACTGACCGGGGCGCGTGCGCGGTTTCCAAATGCCTGCGCGTAATGCATGCACTTTGCCTGTGGCTGCAATTTGCTTGGCCGTTGCAATGGTTTGCTCTTCTGTTTCGGCACTGCATGGTCCGCTGATGATGATGGGCTTGTCTATTTTCAACCAACCGCTAATGGTGTTAATACCTTTCATAAGCTATTTCAAGTTTTATTTTTTGTTTTTCATTTTTACTTAGCTGATACTGGATTCTAGATGATAGTATCCGGTATTCTACTTCAAAATCCTTCTAATCTCGTTCGCTTTCTTCATCGTGCTCAACAGTTCTTTTGTATCACGCTTCATCAAGTGGTAATGAAATCGCTGCAAGTGCATGATGTATTCCAGCAGCGCCTGACTCAAATATTCTGAGTTCTGTTCGAATATCGGAGCCCACATTTCGGGTGAGCTTTTCGCTAAACGTACCGTTGACGCAAAACCACTTCCCGCCAAATTAAAAATATTCTTTTCATCTTTCTCTATGTCGAGTACGGTTTGTCCTAATAAAAAAGAGCTAACGTGCGATAGGTGCGAAACATACGCCACATGTTTGTCATGCTCTTCTGCTTCCATAAAAATGGTGTTCAATCCCAGCGCATCAAATAGCTGCTGCGCCTTTAACAATGCTGTTTCTGATGATTTCGATTTCTCACAAACAATATTTGTTTTACCCACAAACAATCCCGCGAAAGCGGCAGACGGACCCGAGTTTTCCGTTCCGGCAATTTGATGTGCTGCTACGAACTGGTTCCGTTTAGGATGGCCAGTCACCGATTTACAAATCGCACTTTTGGTTGAGCCCGTATCAATCACTACCGTCTTCGACTCAATGATATCCAACAAGCCGGGCAAAAATGTTTGAATGGCATTCACCGGTATCGACACAATAACTACATCTGCATTTTTTACAGCCTCTTCCAGCGGAGCGAATTTGTCAACAAGACCTAACTCTACCGCAAGTTTTCCGTGGGCGGGATTATTATCAACACCCTCAATAGACGAAGCCAAACCCTTTGCACGCAGGTCAATTGCCATCGAGCCGCCAATCAATCCTAAACCTATTACTGTAATTTTCATTTTAGATTTCGGATTACTGATTACAGATTTCAGATTTATTAGTGTTCGTATTTAAACGCATGACTCTTCTATTTTGAATTTGTAATTTTAAATTTGTAATCTTTAATGCGATTGAGGGCTTCATTGAGTTTTTCTTGAGTAGCGCACAATGAAATACGTATATAACGCTTGCCCGCATCGCCAAAAATAAAACCAGGCGTTATGAATACACGCGTGCCATACAAAATTTCGTCAATCCATTTTTCTACATCTGCAATGGCATTTGGTGCTTTTGCCCACACAAACAAACCCGATTGCTGTTGCGAGTAGGTGCAGCCAAGTTCGTCCAAAATCTGCGCAGCTACTTTTTTCCTTTCTGCGTACACTCTATTTAACTGACTAAACCAGCTCTCACCATTTTGCAACGACTCCACAGCTGCGTGTTGCAGTCCCAAAAACATTCCGGAGTCCATGTTGCTCTTCACACGCAGCACGGCATCTACATATTCGCTGTTGCCCGCCACCCAGCCAATGCGCCAACCCGCCATGTTATGCGATTTACTCAACGAGTTCAACTCTAACGCTACTTCGCTCGCGCCTTCACAACTTAAAATGCTTAGCGGACTATCATTTAAAATCAGACTGTACGGATTGTCATTCACAATCAAGAAATTATTTTGACGCGCTAAATCAACCAACACTTGCATCTCCGCTTTGGAAGCGATTCTTCCCGTAGGCATGTGCGGAAAATTTACCCACATGATTTTCACATTTGATAAATCAGAATTTTTCAACGCGTCTACATCAATGCCCCAATTCAAGTCCTCGCGCAGCGAATAGGTTTTCGTCTTTGCGCCTACCAGCTTCGCTACTGATGCATATGTCGGATAGCCGGGGTTCGGAATCAACACTTCATCGCCCTCGTTTACAAACGCCATCATAATGTGCATGATGCCTTCCTTCGAGCCCATCAACGGAAGGATTTCCGTCTCCGCATTGAGCTCAACCGAATAAATTCTCTTATAAAAATCAGCAACGGCCTTCCTCAGCTGCGGAATAGCTTTGTAATTCTGATAGCCATGGTTGCTTGGGTTATTTGCGGAAGCCGTCAACGCATCAATCGCATTTTGTGAGGGCGCCTGGTCGGGGCTACCAATACCAAGATTGATAACGGGCCACTCAGCACTGTCAAGTTTGCGCACCTCTGCCAACTTCCTGCTGAAGTAGTACTCCTGCACATCTTTGATACGATTGGCTGGTTGAACGCGTTTTTCTAATAGAATACTCATCACCTCTTCTTAGTTAATTGTAATTACTCCCTTTTTATACTCCCCCAAAATATTCAAATTCCTTACCTGACGCATTACTTGTTGCATGGCCGTGTCGTAGTCTTTTCGTTTCTTCCATTCCAAATCAACATGAATTGAATACTCGGTCGGCCGGCCGATAATTGGTATAGACTGGATTTTTGTCAAATTGATTTTATTGTTTTTAAACGTCATAAGTGCTTCGGCCAAACTCCCCACTTCATTGAGTACCTCAAAACCGATTGATGCCTTGTTGCTATCGGGCACTTTTGAATTGCCGCGGGCTAAAATCAAAAAGCGGGTAAAGTTTTTCTTATTTGTTTCAATTCTCTTTTCTAAAATCTGCAAGCCAAACTTTTTAGCGGCATGCTCATTAGCAATGGCAGCCGTGTGCGCCAACTTACCTTCTTGGATTTTTCTAGCCGAGACGGCCGTGTCATCGCTCTCGCGAATCTCCACTCCTTTTAAACGAAACAAAAAATCATTGCATTGCCGAATGGCCATCGGGTGCGATTCAATGGTCTTGACGTCTGCCAACTTAGTGCCCGGCAGCGCGAGCAGGTGCATGTGGATAGGCAAGTACACTTCGCCCACAATCGAAAAGCGATAGTCTTGCAACAAAAAGTAGTTCGGTAAAATACTTCCGGCAATAGAGTTTTCGATCGCCATTACGGCAAAGTCGGATTTTTTGGTCGCCAGCGATTCGCACAATGCATGAAACGACAGGCACTCTACCGACTCGATGCCCGACCCGAAATAGTTTTGTGCCGCTACTTCGTGAAAGCTGGTGGCAATGCCTTGTATCGCGATTTTCAGTTTTTTCTTTTTGGCCATTTCAATTTCTTTAGTCGTGCCACCCTTTGTTAGTCGTCTGACCGCTTGGAGCGGTCTGACGACTGATGCTAACAAATAAAAAAGTCCCGACTTTCATCGGGACTTTTCTGAGTTCATTTTGTTTTTCTATAACAAAGCTCTACTCCGCCAAGCCCCGGTGGGATGGATAAAAGTAAAAGCTAAAATAAAATCGTGTCGTTTTCATTTGAATACAAAGCGAAGGAAAGACAAAAAATCTACACCCGCAACATTTGCCAGAGTTTTTTTGCCGAAAAACCTATAAACTAACTGGTGTTAGTCATGTAACTTGACGAAAGCGATAGTTTGCTATACATTTGATAAAACATAAATAAGCATTTCATGAAACGTCATCTTCTTCTCTTCTCGATATTGATTGTCACGGCATTGGCCTGTGGTAAAAGTGATAAACACGATAATCATCACGACCATGGCTCTGCAAGTGGCGACAATCCCAACCAAGCTTTATATGACCAAGTGATGGATGTGCATGACGAACTGATGCCGCAGATGGAGGACCTATACAAATTGAAAAAAGAGCTGCAAGAAAAGATTGCAGCAACGCCCGATATGGTGGCCGAGAAAAAAGGGGAGCTAGACCAAGCAATTGCATCACTTGACTCGGCAGACATGCTCATGATGGATTGGATGCACAAATTCCGCCCCCTGCCCGACTCGGTAGACCAAGAAAAGGCTCGCGAGTACTTGGAATCAGAAATGGAAAAAGTAAAAAAGTTAAAGGATCTTTTTAACGAATCGATCGATAAGGCGAAGGAAATTGTAAAGAAGTAGAAAGTTGAAAGCCAAAAGTCTAAAGCCCAGAGCTTATTTCACTTTCGGCTTTCAACTTATAAATCTTAGGCCATCAAAATAGTCCGCTGCTTTGACCAACCTACTCCCATACCAGCTAAACATTTCACCATCTACCAATTGAATAGTACTGTTCGGTAAAAGGTTTTTCAATTCCGTTACGTGTCGCTCTTTAAATGGATAAGGCTCGGATGATAGAAAAACAACTTCTGGGTTAAGGGCTTGGATTTTAGCATCGAAAAGTTCGGGGTAGCGCGTTTCTTCCACTACATTTTTTAATCCAACGGCTGAAAGCATCGAATCAATAAAAGTAAGCTTTCCGGCAGCCATCCAGGGCGATTTCCAAATCAGATAAAGTACACTACAAGTGGCACGTCTTTCAATCGATGAAAAAGAGTTCCGTATTCTCTCAACCAGTAAATCTGCTTCCAAACTTTTGTCCGTCAACTTGCCAACCGATTGAATCATGCCCAGTGCATCCTGCAACGTAACGATGTCTGACATCCAAACGGGAAATTCCTTTTCCAATGCTTCGATGCCCGTCTGGTAATTTTCTTCTTTGTTTCCAACAATCAAATCAGGCTGCAACAAGCGAATCGCGTCCAAATTGAAATTTTTGGTGCCCCCAACTTTGGTTTTGGCCTTTACCTTGTCTAAAGGATGGACACAGAACTTGGTAATGCCTACGATTTGCTCCTCCAAACCCAAATCAAACAACAATTCGGTTTGGCTGGGTACTAACGAAACTATCCGCCTGGGCGGATAGTTAAATGAGATTGTTCGTTGAAGTTGGTCGGTAAAATGCCTGACCATTTTAAAAAAATCAGAGCAAAATGGCCATGCTGCTCAATTGGCTCGCCACCTTCAAGGTAGAAGCCGTTACAGAAGCTTGATTCATTTCAAACTTTAGTTTGCCATCAATTACCTTGAAGTTGATGCAACTTCCTTTTTTTCCAAGGTTAGAACTATCGGTAATCGTTAGGATAGGCTTACCAGTTACCGCGTTTTTGATGGCATCAAACTGGCCGCTCTTGCCCTTGCCGATGTAGACCACGGCACACGTAGCTGCTTCATCTGCAGACGCAAGTTTCTTAATTGAGTACTTCTTAGCCCCTTTGGGCTTCCCATCATAATAGCTCTTCAGGGTATTGAATACATCATCTTCGCCAATCACGCCCACTACAAACTCACCACCATCGGCCTCATTCGGCCATTGAATATACTTCAAGAAATTGTAGATCATCTGAGAGTGTATCTCATGCATCGGCTTTTCGGTTTGTGTGAAACCAACTTGTGCAAAGCCCAGGAAAATCAAAGCCGAAATCAGTTTTTTCATAAAGTGCTCTTATTTATGATACAAATAAACTCAAAGTTTCCTAAACGCAAAAAACCCAGATTTCACTGGGTTTCTTGATTATGAGGATTTGATTAGATCAAAATCGCCATTGAGGTAAGCGCGCTTGATACCTTTAGGTTAGAAGTTTCGATGGCCGCTTGGTTCAGCTCAAACTTCAACTTATCGTCAACAGTTTTAAAGTTGATGCAACTGCCTTTTGCTCCTAATCCGTTGCGGTCGGTGATAACCAAAGTTCCCTTGCCTTTTACTTTTGCGTTAGCTGTTTCAAACTCACCGCTCTTGCTCTTATCAATGAACAAAATCTGGCAGTCTTGCACTTCCGCAGCGTTTTTGAAGCTCTTAATCACAAACTTCTTGGCACCCTTTGGTTTGCCCGAATACCAAGTGCTTAAAGTCTTGTAGATTTCTTCGTTGCCCACCACACCAATCACAAACTCACCATTGCCGTTGTCTGGCCATTGTACATACTTAGAGAAGTTGAACACCATCATGGAGTACACCTCATGCAGAGGGCGCTCTTGCGCGAAAGTCTTCATGGTAGTAAGAGCGAACAAAACTACCAGTACTGCGAGAACAATTTTCTTAGCGTGTTTCATATTGTCTTTTGTGTTTTTTCTGTGTTTGACAATGCAAAAGTAAGCCCCTCCAGATTGCTGGAAGGGCTTGCTTACACGCATAACTATCAGATGTAAGATTTTTCGATGGATTTTGCTGATTGCACGACCAAACCCTAAAATCAACCGATTTCGGGCTTTCTGCTACTTGATATAGCGGAAGTCGTGACCGGGTTTAACTTGCAGCAAAACCTCATAAATCAAGTTTATTACGTTCTCTACGTCCTCTTTGTGGACAGTCTCAACGGTTGTATGCATGTATTTCAATGGTAAGGAGATCAAAGCCGAGGCTACGCCTTCTGCCGAATATGCAAATGAATCTGTGTCGGTACCTGTAGACCGGCTGACAGCCTGCCGTTGGAACGGTATTTTTTTCTTTTGGGCGGTATCAATCACCATCTTGAGCACATTGTTTTGAACGGCCGGCCCGTAACAGACCACGGGGCCCAATCCGCACTTCAAATTGCCGCTCTCTTTTTTATTATACATAGGCGATTGCGTGTCGTGCGTCACGTCTGTGCAAATCGCCAAGTCAGGCTTAATTCTGCGAGAAATCATTTCTGCGCCCCGCAAGCCGATTTCTTCTTGTACCGAGTTAACGACATACAGCCCAAAGGGCAGTTTCTTTTTGTTCTCATGCAACCTGCGAGTGACTTCGGCAATCATGTAGCCACCCATGCGGTTATCTAACGCCCGGCCAACGAGGTATCTTTTGTTCATCTCTATTAATTCATCTTCGAACACCGCCACACAGCCCACATGCACGCCCATGGCTTCCACCTCTTTTTTAGATTCTGCACCAATGTCGATGAAAATGTTTTTCAGGCTCGGTGCTTCTTCTTTGCCTGCATCGCGCACGTGGATGGCTGGCCAGCCGAATACACCCTTCACAATGCCCTTGTCTGTGTGGATGTTCACGCGCATGCTAGGCGCGATTTGATGGTCGGAGCCACCATTGCGCCTGACATATATATAGCCATCGTCAGTAATGTAGTTCACAAACCAACTGATTTCATCGGCATGTGCCTCAATCACCACTTTGTATTTAGCTTTGGGATTGACAATGCCTACAGCCGTGCCATACACGTCTATCATATAATCATCGATGTAGGGCTTCAGGTAATCAAGCCAAATCTGCTGGCCTGATGATTCAAAACCGGTGGGAGATGCATTGTTGAGATAATCAAATAAGAAGGTTCTGCTTTTCTTGTCCATTCTGAAAAAAGTTTATGACCAAATTTAATTCAATTTATAATTGCGATTTTATAACGGAATATTCCCGTGCTTCTTTTTGGGCAGCACGGCAACCTTGTTTTCCAACATCTGAAAAGCCCGAATCAGCTTTTCGCGCGTTTGCTCAGGCATGATCACCTCATCAATATAACCGCGCTGCGCGGCTCGATACGGAGTGGCAAATTTTTTCGTGTATTCTTCCACTTTCTCCGCCAGTTTGGCTTCAGGATTGGCCGCCTCCGAAATTTCCTTTTTGAAAATGATTTCAGCGGCTCCTTTCGCACCCATCACCGCAATTTCCGCTGTCGGCCAGGCATAGTTCATATCGGCTCCAATGTGCTTGCTGTTCATCACATCATAAGCACCACCATACGCCTTGCGTGTAATGACCGTTACACGTGGCACGGTTGCTTCGCTAAACGCATACAACAACTTGGCGCCATTCGTTATAATGCCTCGCCATTCTTGGTCGGTGCCCGGCAAAAATCCCGGCACATCTTCCAACACCAACAGCGGCACGTTAAAGCTATCGCATAGGCGCACAAATCGTGCTGCCTTTACACTACTATTAATATCTAGCACGCCAGCCAACGCGGCTGGCTGATTGCCTACGATGCCAATGCTACGGCCTGCCAATCGCGCAAAGCCGACCACAATGTTCTCGGCAAAATTCTTGTGAACCTCAAAAAAAGAATTCTCATCTACCACTCCGGTAATCACCTCGCGCATATCGTAAGGTTGGTTGGGGTTGGCCGGAATAACATCATTTAACGCGGGCCGCGCCTCGTTACCAGGTTGATAAGGCGCTCGCGGGGCATCGTCTTCACAGTTTTGTGGCAAGTAGCTCAGCAGCTGCTTGATCTGGTTGATGCACTCTACTTCATTGGCGCAGGCAAAATGCGTTACGCCACTTTTGCTACTGTGGGTAGAAGCTCCGCCCAACTCTTCCGAAGTCACTTCTTCATGTGTTACGGTTTTCACCACGTTGGGGCCAGTCACAAACATGAACGAAGTATTCTCCACCATAAAGATAAAATCCGTCATGGCGGGAGAATATACCGCGCCACCGGCACACGGGCCCATGATGGCGGAAATCTGCGGCACTACCCCACTGGCCATCACATTGCGGTAGAAGATATCTGCATAGCCGCCCAGTGAAACCACCCCTTCTTGGATGCGCGCCCCGCCTGAATCATTCAAACCAATGACGGGCGCACCATTTTTCATAGCCAAATCCATCACCTTCACAATTTTCTCAGCAAATGTTTCGGAGAGCGAGCCCCCAAAAACCGTAAAGTCTTGCGAGAACACGTATACCAAACGACCCTGCACTGTTCCATACCCCGTCACCACGCCATCGCCCAAGTAATGCTCTTTATCAAGACCAAAATCTTTGGCACGGTGTGTCACAAACTTATCGAGTTCTTCGAAAGAGCCCTCGTCTAGTAACAGCTGAACACGCTCGCGAGCAGTGAGTTTGCCCTTGGCATGTTGCTGGGCAATGCGTTTTTCGCCTCCGCCCAAAAGGGCTTCTGCATTTTTGCGACTGAGTTCGTTGAATTTTTCTTGAAGGGGATGTATAGATGAGGTGGACATAGCAAAACAATTGTTTTCGAAATATAGTTAATATAGCGATTCGTAAACTATGACTTTGCTCACTCAAAAAATTGCTATCATAGACTTGGGCACCAATACTTTTCACTTATTGGTAGCCGAACGTACTTCGGGCAAATTCAATATCGTGTATGAAGAAAAACTACCTGCGAAGATTGGCGCGGGCGGCATCAACCAAGGATTGATTACAGCAGAAGCAATAGAACGCGCCATTTCAGTTTTGAAAAGCTATCGCCAAACTGTGGATGACATGGGCATTACCGAAGTGCTGGCTTTTGGCACCAGCGCCATACGAAGCGCCAAAAATAGAGAAGAGGTAGTTGCTAAGATTGCAGCGGCTACCGGCTTTTCTGTAAAAGTGATATCTGGCGATGAAGAAGCTAGCTACATCTACAAAGGGGTGCGTGCCGCAGTCAGCTTAGGGCATCAAAAATCATTGATTGTAGACATAGGCGGAGGTAGTGTTGAGTTTATCATTGCGAATAAAAGCGAAGTTTTCTGGAAACAGAGTTTTGAGATTGGTGGTCAGCGGTTGCTGGAACAGTTTCAAAAGCACGATCCGATTTTGCCTGATGAGGTAGTAGCTTTACACGCGTACTTGGCCGCGCAACTTCAACCGCTGCTCGTGGCACTCAAAGAACAACAACCAAAAACTTTGGTAGGATCATCAGGTACTTTTGATACGCTGAGCGAAATTCACTGCTGTCGAAACGGGATTGTGTTTGAGCCGATGCCAGAAATACCTCTCACCTTGCAAGCCATTGAAGAAATTTATGAAGAACTCTTGCTGAAGAACAGGGCAGAACGGCTATCGATACCGGGCATGATTGAATTGCGCGTAGACATGATTGTTGTTGCATGTGCACTGTTAGACTTTCTTTTAAAATCCCACTCATTCGAAAAAGTAAGAGTGTCCTCGTATTCGCTTAAAGAAGGCGTGCTCCAAGAACTCAGCACGCAATTCTAAAACCAAGCCGTGAGGCTGGTGATCAACCATGTGCTGTTTTGTGTAGGATTTTGATTTTCGTTGAAATACACCTGATCGGGCGAAAAAAAGTGACGGCCCTCTACACGCAACAGGGCATTGTGGTTTGCCTTGTAGTTGAGGCATAAACCCGTGCTATACGAATTAAAATTTCCAATGCCAGTTATTGATTGGAGGTGAATACCGTCATCGCTGAAGTATTCTATTCTTCCCGAAAGGGAGAGCATATCGTTGAAATGATAACGACCCACCATATTGGCTTGCCACCAATTGAGCGTGCCAGCACCGAGGCGTTCTTGAAAGCCTATGTAAACGCACGCAGTAGCATCAAAGCGATCACTGTATTTATAAATCCAATACAGGTCTGTAAAATATCGCATGCGCCAATTGGGGTTCGCCTGGTTTTGGTTATTACCCATATAGGTATCCCAGTTGAACAACATTTTTTTGTTGGGGCGGTACTCCAATTGGGTGCCAATAGATTTATTCCTGTTGTTATCTTGAATTACCTGCCACCCATTGAGTAAATACAAAAATGAATTTACCTTTTTACTCAACGGCAACGATACTTTCAAGCCAGAAAGGTAATAGGGAACATTTTCAGGCGCGAAAGAACGCGTGTACATCAGATGGTCCTTGGAAAAAGGGCTTTCATTGGTATAAGGTGAAGTAAACACACCCACATCTACCCAAATATTTCTTTTGGCAGAAAGCCGTAACCCCGCTGTGGCCTCCACAATATTTTTCAGGGTTCCAATTTCGTTTGCATAGTTCGCGTTCATATAGGTGCCATAGCCGGGTACAAAACGTGCGCGAAAATTGGTTGACTTATAACGTAAGTCGATATATGCCAAATTGATGTTCATCTCGTCATGCCGATTGGATGAAACGAAATAGGGAATAGTGCCTGACGAAGGTTTGTTAAAATTGTATCCAAAGTAGGTGTCCATGTATCCACCCACGGCCAGGTGCCCGATGGTCGTGGTTTCAAGCGTATCCATGGTAGCTGTGTTAATAATCTGACCTTGAGAAGCCGTGAAAAAAAAACAAAGTATTGTAACAAGGCGTATTGGCGAGCGCATGGCGCAAATTTAAACAAATTGTCCCCGCTCGTACCATCAATGGTTTCAAGTAGAGCCGTTTGATAACTATATTGCCGCGATCAACCATGTATCCCCTTCGAAGCGCATTATTGCTGATGTGCCTTGCCGTGTGTCGGCTGGGCATTGGCCAAACTGAATTAGACAGTTTGCGAACTGCTGCGGCAACAACTACTGGCATTGCCAAAGTTGATGCGCTCAACCGATTTGCTTTCCGGCTTATACTTTCAGACCCCAAACGAGCTGAAGAAATAACCAATGAGGCGGTAAGGCTTTCGCAGGAATTGGCCTATCAAAAAGGGGTTGCCGAAGCGCTGGTGTACCAAGGGCTTTGCCAACAATTGCGCAGTAGCAACGGATTACCGGTTATCAAAAAGGGTATTAGCTCGGCAGAAAAAATTGGAGAAAAGGGTATTGAGGGTTATGGATGGATTCAAATTGGTAACCTTTACCGAAACAAATCCAAGTTTGATTCAGCCCAATTGGCTTATTCAAAAGCTTACACGGTGTTGAGAGACAGCGCACATGCGTGGCAACTTTCTGTCTTATACCGAAACTTGGCTAGGTACTATGCCCTTCAATATGATACAAAGCGAGAATTCAAATACTTGATGCGGTCTTTGGCCATCCGGCAATATCTATCAGATAAAGTATTACAGACAGATATTTATCTGTTGCTTTCAAAGTGGCACCTGGAACAATCCAACGCAACAACGGCCAAGCAATACCTAACACTAGCGGAAAAAAATGCCCCGGCTGATAATATAGTAGAAATACGGAAGTTGTTGCAGTACCAACGAGCAAATCTGCTGTTTCGAGATGGCAATTACACAGATGCGCTGAAGCTATTGCAAGAGGTGAAAGAGTTCTATTTTTCGATCAACAATATTCAACAGTATTGCAGCTTACTTCTGGACCTGGCAGAAGTGTTGGAGGAGTTGGGTAACTTTGATATTAGTTTGAAAAATAGTTTTGACGCGGCTGCGCTCGCTGAAAAAAACGGATACCTACAAGAACAAATGAGAGGTGAACTTCTCATTGCCCGTAATTACTATCGCATTAAACAGACCGCGCAAGCGGCAAAGTTTGCAGCAAAAGCATTGGCCGCTGCTGAAAAAAATAATTTCAAATTCGAGCAGGCCACGGCTCTCAACTTGCGCGGTCTCATACTGAAGGCAGAAAAGAAATATGACTTAGCCATCACCCAATTTCAAGATGCGCTCACCATTCGCCAGACCATTGGCGATAAAAAAGGGATTGGCACCACGTTGGCCAATATTGGAGAATGCTATGAGGGCTTGGGCAATTTAAAACAGGCACTCGCCATTCATTTTCAGAGTCTCCAAATAAAAGATTCCATTTCACACCAAAGTGGGTTGGCCTGGACCTACTTTGATTTAGCCAACACATACGCAAAATTGCGCGATGCAAAAAATGCTATCAACTATTTAGAAAAAGCTGAGAGAAAATCAAGGTTAATAAAATCTGGTGTGATTTTAGCCAGTGTGTACAAAGTAAGGCGCGATCTCTATCAAAGTTTGGGTCAAAACGCGGAGGCACTAAAATTTTCGATCATGTATGAGTCTTTAAACGACTCCATCTTGAATACCAGTCTCACCAATCGCATCATGAGCTTGCAAAGCGCATATGAGCTAGATCAACAGTCACGAGAGATTGAGCTTCTCAACAAAACACAACAACTGCAGCGAGACCAAATTGCATTGCAAAAATCCCGTATACGACAACAAGAAATTATCATTATTTCATCCATTATCGGGTTAGCGCTATTGGCGGCACTAGCCTACATTTCATACATCTTTTTTAAACGCACTACTAAACTCAATCTACGGTTGAAAGATGCAAATCAACAACTCCATATTGCTAACCGAACGTTATCTGAAAAACAAGAAGAAATCCAGGCGCAAGCGGAAGAACTCACCGAAGCCAACACATCACTGACTCACTTAAACAAAGAGCTGGCCGAAAAAACCGAAGAATTGGCCGCACAATCCGAAGAACTTCGCGAGAGCAACGAATTAATCACCCACCTAAATCAAAACTTAGAAGAAAAAGTAGCGCTGCGAACGCGCGAGCTCACCCAAGCGTACCAAGAGCTTGACACATTTTTTTATCGCTCCTCGCACGACTTCCGTAGGCCACTCACTACTTTCATGGGTCTTGCGGAGGTTGCCAAGATCACCGTAAAGGACGAAAATGCCCTAAATCTTTTTGACAAGGTAAGGGATACAGCAGTTAATTTAGATCGCATGTTGATGAAGCTCCAGTCGATCAGCAATGTGGGCGTTGATCAGTTGAACTTCAAAAAGGTGCTGATTCACACCGAGGTGTACAATTCAATAGACACTTACAAGAACGAATTGCGCCAGACAAATTTTCAAGTAGACGTGCAAGTGCCAGATGACCTGGAAATTGTAAGTTATGCCACGTTCATCAAAATCATTCTCGACAATGTGATTGAAAATGCGATCCACTTTCGCTCGCGTATCCCACAACTTAAAGTTCATGCAATGCGAAAAGATGGAGGTATTTTGATCACCGTCAGTGACAACGGCATTGGTGTAGAAGAGGTATATAAAGCCCGCGTATTCGAAATGTTCTTCCGAGGAAGCGAACTCTCTAAAGGCAATGGCTTGGGCCTTTACATTGTGAAGCGCGCGGTAGAAAGACTAAAGGGAATGGTACATTTCTACTCG
The DNA here is from genome assembly GCA_018267275.1 of Bacteroidota bacterium. Lineage (GTDB taxonomy): Bacteria > Bacteroidota > Bacteroidia > Cytophagales > Cyclobacteriaceae > ELB16-189. Next base: position 38,993 of record JAFDYV010000009.1, read on the forward strand.
GAATACCAAAAGGGATCAGCAGTTACAATTTGGCTGCCTCAGACTGCTGAATGATTCTTACTCATCGCCCAAAGGCAGCAAGACTGTAAATACGCTGCCCTGGTGTGGCGCACTCTTAAAACTAATACTACCGCCTAACTTGTCAACTGCCTTTTTTGTGATATACAAACCAAGGCCGTTACCCTTAGAGTGCTGATTGGCCCGGAAGTACATACCAAAAATCTGGTTATGAAACTGCGGTTCAATTCCTTGTCCATTATCAGCTACGCTTATCGATACTTGGTGGCCTAGCGCCCGGCAGCTTACTTTGATGAAGGGATCTGTCTTGTTGGAAAAATGGATTGAGTTTTCAACTAAATTTTCAATAATGATTTTGATCATCAATGGGTAAGAATAAAAATCCCCAATTGGTTCAACCTCCACCATCGTTTGAATATTTTGTTTGCTGATGCTGTCTTTGAATTGATCGAACACCTCTATTATAAGTTCCTTCAAAAACACTTCCTTGAACACTAAATGCTGCGAACCCAAATCGCTTATCGATTGCAGCTTCACCAGCATCTTGTCTAGGTTATGAGCAGTCTCATTCACTTTTTCAAACAACTCCAGTGCATTGGGGTCTTTCAAAGTAATTTTTGCTACCTCGGCCAAGCCCATGAAAGTTGTAAGTGGTCTTCTGAAATCGTGTGACGAACGATAGAAAAACGTATCTAATTCTTTGAATGCATCTCGCAGTTCTTCGGTGCGGGTTTGTATCTTCTCTTCCAGCCCTTGATTGGCACGTGATATGGTTTGGTACGCCTCGGTCAATTCCTCTGTCTGAGCCTGTATCTCTTCCTGCTTCTCCGTAAGGTCACGATTCAACCGCTGCAGCATTTGGTTAGCCTCCGTCAACTCCTCCGACTGCGCTTGTATCTCCTCCTTTTGTTCTTTCAATGAATAGTTAGCCTTTTCCTTCTGTCGATAGAGGCGTAAAAAAAAGTAGCCCGCTATGCCGACTGCCGCAAGCAAGATCGCGGCAAAAAAAATCAATATGTTTTTACGGTCAATTTCCGCTTCCTGCAGCTGAATCTGAGCCTCGTTTATTTTTTGTTTTTGCCGAAGTGCTTCAAGGTCGCTTTCACGCTTCTCCGTTTCGTACAACGCCTGCACCTCAATCAATTTAATCGCACTCGCGTTTGAGTACACGCTGTCGTTATAAATCTGAAACAGTTTTTGGTATTCCAGCGCCTTTTTAAAGTCACCCAACTTTTGATAGTAGGTAACATAGTTAGCCGCATTATTTCGAAGCAACAGCTTTGAACGAGTAACCTGCCCAATCTTAGCCGCCTTTTCCAAATAGATTGCTGCGTTGCGCATGTCTCCCAAGCGCATATAAAAATCGCCCAAGGTGTTGTACGATATCGCCAAGCCATTTTTGTTCAATACTTTCTCTTCAATAGCCGCAGACGATAGTATTAACTCAAGTGCCTTATCTATTTTACCCTGCTTCTCGTACACCAAACCAATGTTGTATTGAGAGGCTGCTACTCCCTCTTGATAATCGATCTCGCGCCTAATCACCAATCCCTTGTTCTGCTCTTGCAGCGACTTATCAAATTCACCTAGCTGCAAATAGATAAGTCCGCGCACGTTATGGCAGTTAGCAATGCCGCGTTTATCACCAATCTTCTCTCGCACAATCTGCGCGCGATCGAGAAAATCTAAAGCATACTTGAAATTACCCTGCTCTTTGTTAATCCACGCCAACGCACTCAAGATCGCGCCTGTTTCCTGGTCAAGGCCTGTTGGCTCGGTAATTCTAAGCGCGCGGTAATAATATTCAGAGGCCACGTCAAATTCCGACAATGACTCATAAATATCACCAATGTGGATGAGTAGCGCTACATATTGTGGCGGGTAATGGTACTTCTTGGTCAGCTCGAGTGCTTCAAAAGAAAAACGAAGCGCGTTGCCTGTATTTCCTACATCAAAAGCCAATTTTGATTCGTTCAGCTTGCAAGTGATTTGGTGGTAGGTGTCCTGAAGCGAAAAAGCCAGGGCACACATTTTATCGTAGTAAAGCTTTGACTGCTCAAATTGGTTGGAGCTCCTGTATACCTCACCCAAATAGGAGTAAATGTCCATTTCTAAAAACTGATTGCCAGTAGTGGACTTGCCGAGATGGTAGCGCGCACTGTCGCAAAAAGTCAAAGCTTCCTTCACTTTCCATTGCCGAAGCAGAATTGAGGCAACATTTTTCAGGTTAGATGCCAGCCCGAGATGATCATCTTTAGGCAGCATTCCCCTCGCTTTTCGATAAAGCAACAAGGCAGAATCAAATTTAGCTTGGTCGCGGTAAATGATGCCCCAAGCGGCCAAGTTGTAAACGGTTTTTTCTGTTTCATTGGGGATAACTATGGCATCGGAGTGACGATGGTAAGCAACAGCTTTCGAAAATTGGCCATTGCTGGTGTAACCTAAGGCCACCATGGTGTAGGCATATTTGAGCCCAGCTCGGTAATTTAGCTTCTTAGCAAGCTGTAACGCGCGTTCCGCATATTGCAATGCAAGTGTATCTTGAAAATCATAGTATTGATAAGCAAGCGCATTGAGCACATCAACTCGCTGTTGATCGTCTTTGCCACGCAAAAGTATTTGCTGGAGGCTATCTTTAACGTTGATTTGGCCAATAGCGGTATTGACCAACAAGATCAGCAAGAGTGGTTGAAACCTCATGTGAGAATTGTGATTTCGCCAAGGTAATCGTTCACCATAAAAGAAAAAAACAAAAAATGGACGATGTCTCGTTTTTTGTACAAGGTTGACTTAAATTGCTATACCCGAAAATTAACTAACACTCAATGAAGGGCATCAACATTAAGGTGATACCGAATGCCAGGAAAAACGTAGTGGTGGAAGAGGGAGGTATGCTGAAAGTTTACGTCAATGCCCCTGCCAATGACGGCAAGGCAAATGCTGCCGTGATACAAACTCTGGCGTTACACTTCGGTATCAAGAAAAACCAAGTACGAATTGTGCGAGGGATGAAATCACGAAGCAAAATTGTCGAAATCGATATTTTACAAGGCTACTTTGGTTGAGTTTTGTAAGCCTTTCCTTACAAAAAAAGCAACAAATTGAAAATGCGGATTTACGGATTGTACCTTGTAACCCTCATGCAACAAATCAATCTCTATCATGCAAATTGAAAAATCTACTCTTGACTTTTTAAAAGCAATTAAGCGTAACAACAACCGCGAGTGGTTTCAGAATAATAAAGACCGCTACTTAGAAGCGCAAAGCAACATCATAAGCTGGGTTGATGCGTTGATACAAAAAATGAGTACGCACGATGATTTGCAGACAGAAAACGGAAAAGAAAGTCTTTACCGCATTTACAACGATGTGCGGTTCTCCAAAGACAAAACACCTTACAACCCGCGCTTCGCGGGCTATCTCAAAAGGCGCAAGCCACAATTGCGCGGTGGCTACTATTTTTGGATAGTGCCAGGCGCTACCCACATTGGTTGCGGCTTTGCTTACCCAAACCCAGACGACTTAAAGCGATTACGGCAAGACATCGCCAGCAACTACCATGTTTGGAAAAAACTCCTCACCAAAAAAAGTATCACTTCGGTTTTTGGCGCCATGCAAGGCGATCAAGTAAAAACCGCTCCGAAAGGCTACCCGCAAGACCACCCCGCAATAACACTGTTGCGCTACAAACAGTTTTGGTTTGAGCGCGCCTTCACTGATGCAGACGTATTGTCATCGCGTTTTGTGAACGAGGTGAATCACAGCTACCGAGCTATCCGACCTCTTTTTGATCATATGAGCGAAGTACTCACCACCAACGAAAATGGAGAAAGCCTTCTGCGCTAGGATTAATTTAAGCATAGCTGAACAAATCGTTAACAAACTAATTTGTGCCGCCATCGGCTAATGACGGATGGGATCCCATTCACGGCTGAGCCAACTTTAACTGCATTTTTTAACTGAACATTAATTCACTTATATTTGCAACTGCTATGGCACGCCCAAAAGACGAGAACAAAATCAATACGATTTACGAAGCCACCCTGAAATTGGTGTTAAAGACTGGTTTCAACGGATTGAAAATGGCCGATGTGGCCAAGGCAGCTAAACTTGCCACAGGAACACTCTACATCTACTTCAAAAACAAAGATGTGCTGATCAATGAACTTTTTCTGCACTTAAAAAAAGCGAAGACAACCGAAGTACTCAAAGCCTATAACCCAAACGATGCATTTGAAGAAGCCTTTCGGAAAATGTGGTTCAGTTATTTGGATATCAGTCTGCGCGAACCGGAACGAATGTTGTTCATTGAGCAGTTTGCCCATACCTCTTTTCTCACTAAGAAAACAAAACAGCAAGGAAATCAATTGCTCGCACCCCTTGCTGTATTTATAGAAAGTGGAATCAAAAATAAAAAGCTACGCCACCTGCCGGTAGATATTGTGCTGAGCCAGGTGCTGGGTCCTATTTACGAAATGGTAAAGTTGGAAAAAGAAGGGACCGTAAAACTATCCACCCAGCAAAAACAAGCATTGTACGAAATGGCTTGGAACGCAGTAAAACTTTAAAAATTTTAAACTATAAATGAATCAATATTCACCCATTATGAAAAAAACAGTAGTCATCACCGGTAGTTCATCTGGCATTGGCAGAGCCGCTGCCATTTACTTTCAAAATCAAGGTTGGAATGTTGCTGCCACCATGCGTTCGCCTGAAAAAGAAACAGAATTGAACAAACTGCCGAACATAAAATTGTATCCGTTGGACGTAACGAGCGCCAGCAGCATTACGCAGGCGTTGCAGCATATTCAAAAAGACTTTTCGAAAATTGACGTAGTAGTCAACAACGCGGGCTTTGGTGCCGATGGTGTTTTTGAGTCGATGAACGATGATTTTATTCAAAAACAGTTTGATACAAACGTGTTCGGCCTCATGCGTGTAACGCGCGAGGCTGTGAAAATCATGCGCGAACAAAAGAGCGGCACCATTGTGCAGATCGCCAGTGTCGTTGGCCGGGTGGCGTTTCCGCTTTATTCTATTTATCATGGCACAAAGTGGGCGGTGGAAGGATTTACCGAATCATTGCAATATGAAGTTGCTCCGTTCAACATCAAACTGAAATTGATTGAACCGGGCGCCATCAAGACAGAATTTTATGGAAGGAGTCGGGCTTTTATGAAACCAGATTACACCAATGACTACAATGAGTTTGTAAAAAAATGCGAAGCTGTGAGCATGGATGCAGGCGACAAAGGCGCTTCACCAGAAGCGGTGGCAAAAGTCATCTTCAAGGCAGCAAATGATTCATCTACCAAAATGCGCTACCCAATTGCTTATCCCGCCAATGTGCTGTTGCCATTAAAACGACTGGTGCCTGAACGGTTCTTCTTTTGGGCGGTGAGACAGTCTTACAAGATTTAGACGTGAGTATCAAGGCGCAAACATCAGACACTACCTTACGACTTAGTCCTTGTGACTTTAATTGAATTACATAAATGACGAATCATGAAAAATATTAACGACCCCTCCGCGTACGAAGAAATCATAAATCGGGTGAAGATGCTCTCAACGGCCAATCCCCGGCAATGGGGTAAGATGGATTTGCAACAAATGCTGGTGCATTGCACAGCTCAGTTAAAAATGGCATTGGGTGAAATCAAAGCAACTCCGCAAGGTTCATCTATGATGCGTACGGTTTTGGGTAAGTGGATCGCCTTCTCAAATATTCCTTGGCCGAAAGGAGCGAACACACCTAATGAAATGAACATGGAAAGAAATACTTTCCAACTCACCGATATAGAAGACGAGAAGAAAGAGTTGCAGGCCTATTTAGCTCGCGTTAAGTTGGCACCACAACTCATGCCGCATCCGTTCTTTGGAGCACTGTCACACAAAGAATGGGGGCGCCTTATCTTCAAACACATAGACCACCATTTAAAACAGTTTTCAGGATAGCTAAGACCAAGGACAAAGCGCCAACGATGATATAGACAATATTAACATGGGCTACTATCGTTATCATTTTCAAAAAAGAACTAGATTAAAATGACCGTACCATATTGTATTTTTAAATTTAAGGGCTTAGAGAAAGGAGTGCCCGGACAATAACTTCATTTTTCCATGAATAATATCGTTTTCTTTATCGGTATTTCTTTCATTCTCTTGCACGAGATGGATGCCGTTCGTTGTCATGAGTGGAGAATTTTTCCCGGACTATCTCTTCTGAACGATCAATTAGGCTTTGTTTTGTTCATGCTCGCCCATGTGCCTTTGTTTACATGGCTTATTTATTTCGTTGGTAATCCATCCTTCAGAAATGGGTTCGATATCTTTCTTCTGGTTCATTTAGGATTGCACCTAGTGTTTTTGAAACATCCTAAAAACGAATTTAAAGATTGGATTTCATGGACGATTATCAGCGGGGCAGCCATCTGTGGGGCAATTGATTTATTTCTAATCAGCTAACCAAAAAAATATGGATTTCGTCAAAACCTACTTCACAGCCGAAAAAAATGAAAGTTTACTTTTTATGCTGATGGGCGCGGCTGCCATTGCGTTCTCGGCTTATGCGTTAGTGAAATGGAGTGAGCCTTACTACAAAGGCTTGGGCATTCCGCTCATCCTCATTGGCATTATTCAAATCGTGGTAGGCGGCAGTGTGTACTTCCGCACCGACAAACAAATTGCCGAACTCGAAAAACTTTATCAGACCAGCTCCACGGATTTCAAAACGCAGGAAACACCACGCATGGAACAGGTGATGAAGAACTTTAGCATCTACAAAAAAATCGAAATAGCATTTGTGCTTATCGGCATTTTGTTGATTGTCTTCACGCCCTCACGCCACTTCTGGCTGGGCGTGGGTGTTGGTATGTTGCTGCAAGGGGCTGTGATGCTCTCGCTCGACATCTTTGCCGAAAGGCGGGGCACGGTTTACATAGAAGCTATTCAAAAATCATAATCGACTTATATGAAAACATCTTATTTTGTGATGTTGCTGTTTTTATCGGTGGCAGTGGTGTCGCTCACCGCTTGGGATAAACCTGAGAAAGATGACCTCCCAACCACGGGCGACCCCACAAAATCACGCGCGGCATTGGGCGCGATGCTGAAAGTATTAAAGCATCAGCGCTGTATGAACTGTCATCCAACTGACGATCGGCCACGACAAGGTGATGATGCACATGCACATTTATTTAATGTGCAACGCGGCACTGATAACAAAGGGTTGGCGGCAATGCGTTGTGTTGCATGCCATCAAACGGAAAACAATAAGCAGTCCAACGTGCCGGGGGCTCCACATTGGCAACTTGCACCAAAAAGCATGGGCTGGATGGGTCTATCAGATGAGCAAATTGCAGCCAATCTGATAGATAAATCGAAGAACGGCAACCGCTCACTCGATCAGCTCATGGAACACATGACTAGAGATCCTTTGGTGCAATGGGCCTGGCAACCGGGCGAGGGTCGCACGGTGCCGCCTGTATCGCAAAAAGATTTTCACGAAGCCGTGCGCACATGGATTGAGAATGGAGCGGTGATAAAATGACCGACTTGAAATCCAGTTTTTTTTGAGGGCAAAGACCAAAATATTCAAAACACTTTCAACTTCGACATTATGCAACTCACTTTCGAAATTAACAATCAGTCGCACACCGTAGAAGTACCAGAAGATATGCCGCTGCTATGGGTGATTCGTGATGTGCTGCGCCTTAAGGGCACCAAGTTTGGCTGTGGCCAAGCCATGTGTGGTGCGTGCACTGTTCAAGTCGATGGCGATGCGATACGCTCGTGCTCGTATGCTGCAAAGTTCGCACAAGGAAAAAAGGTCACTACGATCGAAGCACTTGCTAATGAAGAAAAATTGCATCCTGTACAGCAAGCTTGGCTTGACGAGCGTGTGCCACAATGCGGATATTGTCAGCCTGGTTTTATCATGGCCACCAAAAGCCTGTTAGAAAAAATCCCTAACCCCAGCGAGGACGAAATCAATGATAACATCACCAATATCTGTCGCTGCGGCACTTATCATAGAATGCGCAAAGCTATTCACCGCGCGGTTGAGCTACAGCAAAAATCCAAACTCTAAACCCGTTGTCTTATGAATCGCAGAAAATTTATTATTCGAGCAACAGTGGGCGTTGGCGTTACAGTGGGTTTGGGATGGTTGGCCAAAGCACCCATGCGCAGAGCGTTGGCAAAGTTTGCCGATGAAGTGCAGGGTGAATATTCCGGAAGTGAAAAAGCGGAAGTTTGGTTTGAGCTAACTCCGCAAGGTGAGTTGGTGCTCTATTCGCCAAAAGTGGAGATGGGGCAAGGTGTTTTGCAAGCTATTGCACAATTGGCAGCTGAAGAACTGGAAATTGATTGGCAGAAAATTATAGTAAAGCATGCTTCGAGCGCGCATGGCCCGTTAGATAGCATGTCGACTGGCGGAAGTTTATCCGTATCAGGTTTGTACAATCCGCTGCGCACACTGGCTGCCACCTTTCGCGAAATGATGCGCGAAAATGCAGCTACACTGATGAACGTATCGCCCGATCTGGTGACCTTTCAAAACAACTCGTTCGTGAGCGGTGACCAAACCATCACGCTGGCAAAACTCGCCACGCAAAGCAAAACATGGAAGAAGCCGAAAAAAGAACCAAAACTGAAAACGCGCGCACAGTTCAAAGTAATTGGTAAGGACTTATTGCGCTTCGATTTGTTACCAAAGATTAAAGGCGAACCAATGTTTGGCATCGATGCCGCTTTTCCGGATATGTTGTATGGCTCTGTGGTCCTGCCGCCTGTAAAAGACGCAACATTCAAAAGTGCATCAGCAGGTTCGGCAGCATCATTGCCGGGTGTGGTGAAAGTGGTGATTGAAAAAAACTTTGCCGGAGTGGTAGCCACTTCACGCTTCGCAGCAGAAGAAGCAAAGAAACAAATTGACGTGCAATGGCAAATGCCAGAAAAACTTATTCAACAAACCGACCTCGAAGCATTGGTGAAGGTTGGTAATGGCAACCCTGTATCGATTCAAAAAGAAGGCAACGCCAGCGGTGAACTGAAGGAGGGTGAAATAATTTCGGCTGAATTTTTTTCACCCTTCGGTGTACATGCACATATCGAACCTAATGGTGCCGTAGCTGATTATCGTACAGATGGCGTCACCATTCGGATGAGTACACAAGTGGTGCGAATTACGCGCGATGAGGTAGCAGATGCGCTTGGGCTCGACAAAGAAAAAGTAAACATCGAGCCTATGTACCTCGGAGGCGGCTTTGGCCGAAGGTTGCACACCCCACACGCAATTGCCGCAGCACTGCTCTCCAAAGCTGTTGGTAAACCAGTGCATATGTTTTGGAATCGCGTGGAAGAATTTCAAAACGGATTTCTTCGACCGGCTACCCACAACACACTGAAAGCAAAACTTAACAAAGAAGGAAAGATTGAGTCTATTGAACATAATACTTCGAGTGGCGATGTAGCCTTTACCTCTCCACTTTTTCCAAAGGCATTGTACTCGTTGGCTGGGGCCGATTTCGGTGCCTGGCGTGGTGCAATGGTGCAATACAATATCCCCAACATTAGCACGGTAAGTTGGCGTGTTCAGTTGCCAATTGAAACCAGTTGGTGGCGCGGTTTGGGTTTGTTGGCCAACACCTTTGCGCTTGAAAGTTTTATAGACGACTTGGCCAGTCGTGCAAACAAAGATGCATTGGCGTTTCGGCTTCAGCATTTGGATGACAGCGAACGTTCCATGCGTATGAAAAATGTACTACAAGCAGCATGTACCAAAGCAGGCTGGGGCAAATCGCTGCCTGATGGGCACGCGCTCGGCCTCGCTTGCTCCGTAGATGTTAACACACCCGTGGCCCATGTGGCTGAAGTCAGAATCATCGAAAACGAAATACGCGTGGTGCGGATCACTTGTGCGATTGACCCCGGCCTCATCGTTAACCCCGATGGTGTGCGAGCACAATGCGAAGGTGCCATCGTCATGTCGCTAAGCGCAACCTTATTTGAAGAGGTTACCATCAAAGATGGAAAAGTGACACCCAACCGACTTGGTTATTACGCCATCGCACAATTAAAAGATACGCCTGAGATTGATGTAGTTTTGTTGAGCACCGGAGACTCACCTCGTGGTGTAGGTGAGCCTCCCATGGGACCAACGGCTGCAGCTATTGGCAATGCCGTGAAAAAACTTACCGGTACGAGACTAAATCGGTTGCCCCTAAAAGTGTTAGGTCAATGAATTGCATCAAAGAAAGGTGCTATCAATCTTTGTAATTGCCGTAAAAGAAAAAGGCGGCTCCTGCCAGGCTGAGCGTTTTGAAGGTGTGGGCGGTGCCGTTGGCGGCTTCGGCAGCATTGGCGCTGAACATGGCCGGGCCGTGAACCAGCGGCTCAAAGCCGAGTAACATGATGCCGAGGAGCAACGAGGCGAGGGCGATTTGCTTTTTGGTAATAATGGCGATGGCCGCGGCAATCAAGCAAAAGCCGGTGAAGTACACCCAGTAAACGCCTCCAGCAATAGGCACCAGCGCAGCAAAGTCGGCCGCCTTGGCAAAGTGGGCAACGCCAAAAACCAACATGCCGATGGCATACGCGATGCGTCCTGATTTTGAAAAAACGTTTTCCATATCATTGTATGTTTTGTTTGTTAATCCATTGCTCGATGTAGGCGGCCACCTCTTGCCAACCTGCCGCCCCAATAACGAAATGGTTCCGGTTTTGAAACAGGTGAAAGTCTGTGACGGAATTCTTGTCTTTGTATTTTTTGTAATTGCGCTTGTTGAGCGAGGCGGGAATAATGTGGTCGGTGCTCCCTGCTGTAAAAAGCAGTGGTGCATGGGGCTTTCGGAAATCTACTTTTGTGATTTTGGTAGTTGCGTCCTTGGCAATTTGCGGGCTCTCAGGTACCAAATAGTTGTCGTAAGTTGCTTGTTGCTCAGACAGCGTCATGCCGTTGGTGAAAGCATATTGCCAGTTTTTATACGGCATGAGGTAAGGCTTCTTAGTAGAAGCGCGAAGAAGCGGCAGGTTGGATTTGAGAAAACTGTGCTTGAACGAAATCAGGCCTTTGGGTGGGCCCGAATGAATACACACCCCCGCACTGCCGAGTCCCTTGTTTATCAAGAGCTGTACGAGGTTACCACCAAGCGAGTGGCCAATGAGTATGGGCTTCCCGCCAATCTTTTTGATTTCGGATTCGTAAAATTCCAGGATGTTTTGAAACCGCAGCGTTTCAATTTTTCCGGTGGCGATATTCTTTCGAAGGTTTAGCGGGCTTTCATTTTTGAGCGGGTAAGCCGATGCATAACATGTGTACCCGCGTTCTTCAAAATATTTTTTCCACTCATCCCAACAGTTGTTGGTAACAAACAACCCGTGAATAAATACGATGGTTTTCACGTGGCCAGAAGATGGCCTGTCCACTGGCTGACTCCAAGCTGCCACCTGCGCCAAGGCAAGGACAGCTACCAATACAAATTGTTTAGTTTTCATATTAGTTGCAAAGCACACCAATAAATGATGGACAAAACGTGTAAAAAAGTGACTACTTTCGGTAAAAAAATGAAGGCCGGGTCACTTTATCGCGATTACGAAATCAGGGAAATTGGTTTTCCACAAGGTGTGCTGCAGGAAGTTCATCAACAATTTTTTCAGGTGCTCTATGTACGGCACGGGCAGGCCGATCTCTCTGTTAATGGCTTCATCCAAAGTCTGAAGGCAAATGGATATTGTTTTACTAAAACCGGGCGATGTACTCTCAGCAAAGGTGCAGCACGAGGTGTCGTGTTACTGCATTCGCTTTCACCGCATTTACTTCACCAAAAGTCAACAAAGTCTGCAGCCCGACTACACGGAATTGTTTTACCGGTTCGAGTACATTGTAAACAGCTACCGCCACTCGGCAATATTGACGTTGCTGAATGAAGATCAATTACTGGCGAAAACACTTTTCGCGCGCCTACTTACGGAAGAAACCAAACGTCCGAGGCGCGAAGTGTTTATTCAGCACTGCATCATCATGATTTTGTTGTTGGTGGCACAAAATATTCAACTGCTTCTGCGCACCACGGCTATTCAAAAAAATGCTAACGCCATCATTACAGATGTGATGGACTATATACACTACCATATTTTTGAAAACGAAAAAATAAAAGTCAATGCACTGGCACAACACTTTACTACCACGCGCGAGGTTCTTCTCCGTTTGTTCAAAAAAGAAACTGGCACGGGCATCAAGCAGTATATCTTAAACTATAAAATCCAACTGGCTTGCTCGCGCTTGATGCACAGTAAAATGAGTGTATCTGAAATTGCTTACGAGTTGGGATTTACGGATGTTAGCCACTTCCAAAAGGTTTTTAAAAATGTCACGAGTCTTTCAGTAAGGAGCTTTAGAGAAGAAAATGCGATTAAACAAAAGTAACCCAGGTGGTGATTAACTTACGAACGGAGACGTCACTTTCGAGCCCTTATTCCAAAAATCAGCAAGTAGCCGATCATCCAAAACTCACTGATACTGGCGGGTATTGTCAGCAGATCAATCCACGAATATTCTAAGCCTCCATAATTCAAAAAAGTGCTGGCGATGTAACCAATACCACCTACTATCAAAGTACGACCCAACCACACGGGCATGCGTTGCGAACTCAAGACAATGTAACCCATAGGAATCAACCAAAGGCCAAAGAACAGACTGCCAACACCCCAGGCATTTTTAATAACCTGAACAAAAATCTGAACCATCACAAGCTTTTCGTTCACTGGAAGTTCGGTGTTGGCAACTTGTATCGCACCACCCATTGCCATGGCACTTATCATGATGGCCGCAGCATTCATCATGCCCCAAGCTGCCAAGCACCAAGCAGCAAAATGATTGACATCCTTGAAGAGTTTAAAGAAATAGACCGCGGCCAGCGCCTGCGAAAGAATGATTACAAACTCTAATAGTAGGCGCCATCGGGCGAGCATATCCTGCTCTTGCAGGTGAGCAACAGTTTGCGAAACCTGGCCCGCTACATATACCTGCGGGTGCAACACCAAAAAGCCCAGCACACCCGCTATGGCCAATACTAAATACCAAATGCCTGCTGCACGGGCTGCGCTAACCAGTTCTTTTTGTTGCTCGTCCATGAAATTGTGGTTTTAATATTTAATGACGTTTATCGCCACTGAAAGTTACAGTCTTTTAAGTTTAGTCTCTATCAAAATAGAAGTTGTAACGGTGACTCGTTTCATTTTTCGATTTTATGAAGTATCTTACCAATTGAAAAAGCCTTTTTGATCGTGGCGAAAAGAGAAGAAAAGAGTATCCATTCATTGGCAGTTTACTCCGAGAAACTCCGCGGGCGAGACATCACCAACTATGAGCCGATTTTGCAGGAGATGATTAACTCCCATACGGTGCTCAACGCCATGTACCGCTACAACCCGACTGTTTTTTATATCTCTAACCTGGCGGATGGAAAGTTTGTGTACTTCTCCCAAGAATCGATGCGCAAATTGCTTCATCTTAATGACGAGGGGATGGAGAAAATGAAACAAGAAGGCATTCATTACATGATGTCACTGATTTTACCCAGCGATTTACCAGCAGTTGTTGAAGACCTTGGGAAACTATCTTTGGACGCGATGAAGGGAATTCCTGCGCACCAGCTTGATAAAATACGCTTTTCCATCAACTACCGCTCGAGCCGAAACGATGGCAGTGTTTGTAAAGTACTGAATCAGTATTGCTTCATTCCAGATATCAATGACGGCATGGCATTGTTTTCAGTGGGCAGCCTCACAGACATAACCGATATTAAATCAGATACGAAAATCACCATCAAAGCGGAGTATTTTGACGAGCTGCACAATCATGCGCCCGTCATCAATACCGTTTCGCCACGCGATGAACAAGGGCTCATCTTCAGCGAACGCGAATTGGAAATAATCAAGCTGCTGGCCGAGGGGTTGGATGTAGATAGTATTGCCACCAAACTTTTCATTAGTCCGTATACGGTGAAGGCACATAAGCGAAACATTTTTGAGAAAGCAGATGTGCGCAAAACAGCCGAGCTCGTCAACAAACTCGGCAAAACGGGCATAATTTAACGCATATGCAATTCGACACCTTCTTCGATTCTGCCATCCATTAGCCCTTGTATGGTTCAATGGAACAAAAAGACCATTCTTTTGAAGGAAAATCTTTTGGTTACAACATAATTTTAGTCCTTTCGCTCTATTGTGAGGCCTCGCGTCAGGTGCCAATTTTGTGTCGAACAATTCTATGAAGAAGTATTCCATTCTGATTTGCGGAGCAGGGGTGGCCATCTTGAGCTACACCCAAATCAACATGCATGCACCAACCAACACAGAATTGATAAATGCCCGAATACCCAGATTCGTAAAAACGGAGAAACGTGCTGGTCAGTTCAAACGAGACTCGATCGGGTCAATATTGAATTCAGCCGACCATAACCAATTGACCCCATCGGTTCGATAGATTTCGAAGGGGGAAAGGTTTCTACGTAGTCCTTTCGTTCTATTTTCTGGCTCCATCTGCATCAAAACAATCACTTAGCGAAACCCATCGCAAATAGTTGCCGTTCGACCTCAACAAAAATTAAACGCTCATTAAAAATGATTTATACCCCAATGAAAAAGTTCACTAATTTACTCTTGGTAATTTCTGCTTGCCTTTTGTACGCTTGCCGCGAGAGCGAGTCAGTAGCGCCACGGCAACCTTTGCCGAACACGCCTCCAGTTCCTGTAGTTCCTGCCGCCCCTGCCGTTGCTGCGTTTCAAAACACCACAATTGAGGTGAAAGAGAACGATGGCAATCAACAAACTATCATCATTGCGTTGTCGAAACCTGCACCCTCTGATGGAACGCTGGTCATTAAGCTAAGTTCTACTACCACTGCATACGGTGTTGATTTTGAAACTTCGCCTGCAGCCATCAATGGCGAAATTAATTTGATTGTTGCAAAGGGAGATGTATCGGTTCGATTTGGCATCAAGCCAATTCAAAATACTATTGTGAACAACGAACGCAAAGCTGAGTTTGCTATGGCTCGCGCCACTGGTGGCGTGACCACCGCGGCCAACGCTGCCCTTGTGCTTGAAATCAAAGACGATGATTTAGGGCTTCGACTCAAAAAGTATGAAACCGTATCGGGTGCTTGGCGCGCTAGCCGCGAGTTTCAATACAACGACAAGGGCGAAGTAAACAGCATTACCTGGACTACGTATACCCCTTTTGCAACGTCCGGTTCATACACTTACTATCGCGAAAATGGAAAGGTAGTGCGCATGATCGACCAAGTCGGATTTGTTACAAACTATATTTGGAAAGACGGACGCGTGATCAAAAGTGAGAGAATTGAGGGCGAGCAACTCAAGCAGCGTATTGAGTATGCCTATGACGATGCCGGAAATGTAGGCGAAATGGTATACTACGATCGTCAACCTGATGGAACATTGCAACGCTCAATGGTGATGTTGTTTCTGTACTACCTCGATGGAAACATTTACAAAAAGCTGACTTACTACGTTGAAGAAGGCAAAGAGCCAGAATTGGCATCAACCCAAACATTTGAAGACTACCTGGCTCAGCCAAATCCCCTGCCGATGGTTGAAACACTTCCTCACCTGAATGCACAACCAAACTTGCCGCGTACCTATCAGCTAGAAATTGGCGGCCAAACCTTACACTACGAAATCCAGTATCAGCTCCGCGCAGATGGCTTGCCAACACAGCGCACATTGCGGGGTGGGGCAAATACCGAAACGACTACTTATGTATATAACTGATTATACCAATAGGTCTTTTGAGAAAAAGTTGTGCTCATCGGAGTCTCATTGATGATCGTTGTAAACTCGCGTGACTATTGGCTAGGTAAACACTGCATATCTCGTGTGGTGTTTACCGGCCGTAATACACAAAGGGTGCCCAGAAGTACGGATGCTGAAATTCCTTGCCGTAGTCGCCCTTTATAAATTTGCGTTTGAGTTCGCTTACAATCTGTGAATATGATTTTCCCTTCGCTACTTCTTTGTAAAAGTCTGACATGAACTTCATGGTGGAAACATCGCTGACGGGCCAAAGGGAAACGAGCGCAGCATTGGAGCCAGCCAACAGCAGCGACTGCGTCAGGCCGGTGACACCTTCGCCTACATATGACTTTCCTAGTGCTGTTTGACAGGCCGACAGTACCGTGATGTCGGCATTCATTTTTAAATTAGCTACTTCCACTACATTCAAAAAACCATCTTCGCCTTGTTGTTCTTTTGGAGCGATGCTCATGGCAATCCCAGAAAGGTCAGGAACTTGCTCTACTACAAACCCATGAGTAGCCAAGTGTACCATCTTGTATCGCGACAGTTCACCACTTTTTGACATAGCTTTCAATCTCGTCTCGCTCATATCACGACCAGTGAATATATCTGTCCCGGTGATGCTTCGCGAGATGTTTTGAACTTCTTCGACTGTGCCAGCCAAGGGCGTAAGCGCCTGCGTGCCAAACAAACTAGCATATACTTTTCGAAGCGATTTTCCTTCGCGCAGATTTTCTGCTACCTCTGCCTGAAGTAAATTCAAATCAGCTTGGTTTTGCAAAGGCATTGGTACTTCCAGCATGTCTTCATAAACAGCTCCACCCATGGCCAGCAAAGGTTTGCGCGCGCTGCTGTACTCACGTTGTGATAACTGTTGCCATACACTGGTCGAGTGCAAGTAGCGTATGCTGAATTTCTCAACTAAGTACTTTCCATCAAAAGTTTTAAAAGTTTCGAATGGGATAAAACTAAGGTTGTCATTCGGAGAAATAATAAGCGTTTTGATGCCGTTCAATTTGTTGAGAATAGGCACGATGAGATACTTTTGATAGCGGCTCAATACGTCATGCAAGAAGGCATCGTTCAAGCCTGGTTGCTCTAGAAACTTGCGTGATAGAGTGGTGACCCGATCATATTGATCACGTGGTGCAACAACTCCCCTATCATAGCCTCGATATACCTGCGTACGTTGATGACCACTCGGTATCACTTCGAACCAGCGATTACCTGTTGGCTTTTCAAGGTTACTTAAGTCACTTGTGTTGTTTCGGTTAAAATACTTATCTCGGATGTCACCCACGAAACGATCGTCAACGTGAAATATTACGTGAGCATACTTTTTCGTCACCACTAGTATGGTGATTTCATAGCCCGAAAATACATCGTACATAATGCAGGCCTCATCCGGCTTTAGCAAGTCTTGCAAATCTGCAATTACGGGTGTTTGGGTTTGTTTTTTTGCCAAGCGTTCGTTCAATACTCGTGCGCGGCTCCGCTCCATAGCATCGAATGTTCTTTCCTTATCTGCTTTTTTTGCGTAACAAGCCACTAACCATTGGTAGGCGCTCATTTGACTTTGATAGTGAGAGAGTTTGTCGCGCACATTTTGAAACTCCGGACCGTAGTCGGCCAACGCAGCCGACTCCTCAAAATAGACAATGGCTTGGTCCAAATCATTTGTGGAGTAGTACATACTCCCCAAGTTGTTGAGCAGTAACGAGGCGCGGTCCAAGTCACCATCTCGTCTTGCCTTGTCAATTTGATTACGGTATAGCATCAGACACTTTTGTCTACCATCAACCCCTTGCTGCCAATACAGCAAGGCAAGATTTGTAAGAATAGCATCTTTCAAATCAAGGTGGTGCTGATCACCCATCAGGTATCCCTGCTCTCCAAAATAGATTGCGTTGCCCAACACCGTGGGGTCATCAATTCCGTAACCGCTCATCGCAATGGCATTGCACGCAGATACAATGCCGAATATGTAATCGTATTTTTTTGCTAAATTAAATGCTTGTGTCGCATACTCTTGCGCAAGATGTTGATTTTGTTTTAACTCCCCTGATTTCAACTGTGTATAAGCTGTGGCTATGATTTGGTTTGCCTCGGTATCATACACGGGCAGTAAACTTTTACCCATATAACCTGGGAACTCGGCCGCGTACTGCACCACTTGTTCAAAATCACTTCTGGCACTTGCCAAGCGAATTAACTGCCAGATTATTTGTGAAGAAACGGCAGGAAACTTGTCAAGGCCTGTAGCCTTGAGCTGTGTATATCCTTTTAATAATAGCTCGTTGGCTTGGCTGCCAAAGCCAATCACGTCAAGATGTTTGGCCCCATAGAAATATGCGAGCAACGCCAGATCTGTGCGATTGATTGATTGAAAGGTTGAAACAAACTCTAATGACTTTGCTGCGATAATGACTGGATCTTTCGGCAGTTGATTGAGTTGATCGAGTACTTTGCCGAGTGATAGCCATCGGTCTTTGATGATCACATCTGTCCGCACCAGCCAATCAGAAAGCGACTTGAACTCAGCTACTTTACCAAATGTCCTTCCTAAGACAGCCATCTCCTCCACTGTTTCGTTGACGTCTGATTTCTCAGGACCAAAACGTGTCGCTGTTACTAGCATTTCTCTTGCCGCGTCAATATTGCCACTAAGAAAAACCAAGTATGCTTTGGCCGTAAGTGGCCCGGGTGACGAAGGATCTAGCTCTAAGGCAATGTCCACATATTTGTGTGCTTCACCCGGCTTATTCAAAAACATGAGCGAAGCGGCACGTAGTACGTTTGCTTGAAAGTTATCTGGATATACAGAAAGCAGTTCTGCAGCAGCTGTTTGGGCAAGTACGTAGTTCTTTTTATTGTATTCCGTATGCATTTTTTCTTCCAAATCTGCGTAGTACGACTCTTGCGCGCTGATCCGGCACGGGTAAATGATTAGCAGCAGCAGTATTGCTAAAACTATGGGGCGAACGATGCTGTGGGAAATGGTGGCCATAAATCAATAGGAGTTTAAGTTACAGATGTCACCATTAAAGCTCACTAGTTTCTTGTTTACATTCCCATTAAAGTAGGTTTCCTCCACATTAAACATAATCGCGCTTCCCGATTGGCTCACGCGGAAGTTAAGGGTTTGGTAGTACTTGCCATTTTCGGTAACAAACGATCCTACATCCTTACGACCAAGTAATTTCCCTTGGTTGTCGTAGGCCACAATTACGAATTTAGTTACATCTTGGTGGGTGTCGTGCGAATACTCTTCGGCCACTAAAAAAGTATAACCCCCTTGGCATACCGAGAGAATGGTAAGTGCATTCACGTTATGGTAGCGCATGGTGCTCAAGTCGTATTCAAAAAATGTTTTACGCACAAATGGCACGTGATTGATGTTTTTAGCATACTGAACCACTGTGCTGTAATCGTAGGGGAATGCCGCCTTGAAAAACGATTGGTAGAAACCTCGGAAGTCGTCTGACATAGTGGACTGTTGCTCAATAATTTCCCTGATATCCTTGTCACTGGCTTTAGCCATGCTCACCTGACTAGAAATTATCTTCTGCTTTCCCCTGCGCAAATCATAGACTTGAAACTCGTCAATTTTTACACTCATGTTGCTACTCACGTAGAGGCCGGCATAACTGCCGTAAAATGATTTGATGTCATCCTTAAAAACTTGTTTATCATTGATTAAAAACTGGTAACTATTATCCTTTTTCACGATTGTCAGTGTATTGTAGTCGTAAGGTTTAACTACGGTTGATTTTGATTCTCGCAATACTTCGTGCTTCTTGCCCGCGTGGTTGCTCACCAAAAATCCTTGCGCGTTGTTGTAGCTGAAGGTGAGGTAGCGGGTGGCGTCTTCACTCATATTAAACCGAACACCCATCCACCCTTCGCTGGTGCCATTGAGGAAAATCATACGGGCGTTAATTGCATACGAGTTTTCTCTGGTGGCGTTGATATCTTGAAATGTATGCACCGCCACCGAATAGGCATCAACGGCTAGGTGTCCGTCCGCAATCTGAAACCGGTAGTCTTTCGTATCATTCAACCCCCAGTTGTTTCGGTTGTCATCAAATCCATCGGCAATAAACTTTACGTTAGATTGCGCTAAAATTACAGACGGAATTAGAATCAAAACAGAAATGAAAAACGTTCTCATCGAAGTAGGGTTTAAACTCGAATTGATAATCGAAAAAAGGTGACTGCCTTTGGAGCAGCCACCTTCTGGGTACTAAAATCAACACCCTACTTATCAAGATTTATCCGGGCAAACCAAAGCGTACTGCCTTTCTTGTTTTCACCGAAGTAGGCCACTTTATTGGCATCTTGGAATCGAAAGTAGTTTGTGACGCCACCATAGTGAACAAAGTTATCACCTTTCCCAAACTCGCTGTACTTATCAAACTCTCCTGTCTTTAAATTGATCTTCGCCATCTTAGGCGTTACCAATGGTTTCTCTACTGCAAAATCTAACTCTCTCACCAACTTAGTGCCGGTAACATCAAAATACGACCAATATAAAGAGTTGCCATCGCTAGAAAATTCGAAGATGTGCCCATCCGGATTGATGCCTTTGAACTTCTTATTCATTGTGTATTGCGAAACAAGATTCCCTTTTACATCGAAGTGAAACATCACTAGGTCTTCATAGCCGCGGCCAATCACCTGGCCTTTACCGTTACGCATCAGTCCATAATTCTGTCCACAAAGAATGATGTCTCCATTCGGCCCGATCACATTCTCAGTAAATGCCACACGTCTGCCTTTGTACGGGTCTCCTTTCTTACCATCAGGCTGAGTCCGCAATTTCGACTCGAAGTCGTCCATGCTTGTACTGGTTAAAAACTGCATTTTGCCTTTTTCAATTTTCCCCAACTGGTAGCGTGGCCACTTCTTCTTTTCATTACCCTCATAGGTTATGCGTGACTCGTAGTAGTCATTGGTTTCATCGTTGGCAGGGCCATACATGTAAACAGAACCGTCTTTCGACATAATAAAATCGTCAATGAACCAGATGCTGTTGGGCGAATTGAATGTAATGCGCTCCAATAGTTTCCCTTCGTAGGAAACGCGCACATATGTATATTCATTGGGATTAGGATTCCAGATTTTGGGGCCCATATAGTTCTTTGCTTTCATCGGGGCAAACACTACAATCATGTCTGTCTTAGCATCGTCAAAGACGGTAGGGTAAGCGTACGTAGCAACTACTGCCTGTGGCGTCTCAAAGTTTACTGACACATCAGCTAGTGTGGTGAGGTTAATATCGTACTTCAGAAAGTGAAAATTCTTTTGGTGGTCGATCCAACCATTCTTGCCGCTACCTTTCTCGCCTGCCAGCACCATCACGTTGCCCGCGGTGTTGTCCTCAATGTGCGAATGGTAAAATAGCTTTTTGCCGTCATCGGTTTTAGCCTTTAGTTTTTCGGCCACATCAACATCCACATTGTAATGACCAAAAAACCAGTTCCAAGTAAATTTTGTGAGTTTACGCTTTAAAATAAGCGTACCCATCATGTTGGGGTCTACAGACAAACCTTCTACAGAATAGTTTTCGCCCCGGTATTTTTTTGAACGGTACTTCGCAGGCAGTTCCTTTTCCATATCGATAATCTCTTCACTTTCTTTCACAAAATTGAAGTCGGTATCAAATGTATAGGTAATAAACTTCGCTTGGTTTTTCTTGGCTCGCACCCGATAAACCACATCAAACTGACGATCTTCCACGCGCGAGTTCACCATGTGAATGAATCCTTTTTGGGCTTCTTTCGATACGTTGTACGTTTTCTCGAGATCCAGAGTCTGCGCAAAAGTTGTTGCGGCAAACAACAAGAATAAGTAAGTTAGGTGCTTCATGTTATTTTTTGATTTTAGTGGTTCAAAGAAACTATACCCCGACAAGGCGTCCAATCCGCAGATTTTGGTAATTTGCCCATACCTAGCGGTAGGTATATGATACAACCCTACCCATGGTACACCTAGACCACCACCGTATGGGCAAACATCGAAAGTTGGCTTGTTGCCTTATGGCAGCGGCTTTTTTATTATTCGCCAATTGCTACTCGATTGCGCAAACCAAAACCCTCGACAGTTTGAAAAACGCCCTCCCAAAGGCCGAGGGAAAAGACAAGATCATTACACTGTTGGAATTGTGTTGGGAGTATCGCTTTGTCAATGCCGATTCAGCACGTAGTTACGGTTTGACAGCATTAAACCTGGCAAAAAAAGAAAAGTCGGAAGACCTGCAGGCAGAAGCACTCAATAACATTGGCGTGACGTATGAGGCGCAGGGAAACTATGACGAAGCACTCGCGTATGAATCGCAGGCGCTTGCCTTACGGACAAGACTGGGTGATTCATCAAAAATTGCCAATACCCTCAATACACTTGGAATTATTTACGATGAACGTGGCGATTATGAAAAAGCATTAAGTCATTACTTTGATGCACGTAAAATTTACGAAAGGTTGCAAGATGACAGCAAAATCGCAATGGTACTAACCAACATAGGCATTGTGCTTCGCGCGCAGAAAGAGTATGGAAAAGTGATTACCTATTACCGCCAGGCCATGGCCATCTATCAAAAGTTAGGAAATAAATTTGGGCAAGCTGCATGCCACTCCAATCTGGGGGCCGTTTATCTGAGCCTCGCCCAGTACGACAGCGCGATACACTATTCTTTGCTGGCGAGCGAAGAGTTTGAAGCACAACAGGTACGACAGTTTTTACCGACTACCTTGAGCAACGCAGCCATTGCCTATGCAAAGTCTGGTCAAACCGAAAAAGCGAAATTTTACTTTGCCAGGGCAAAAAAGCTACATGAAGAGTACAACAACAAAAAAGAATTGTCATTCACGCTTTCGCAACTATCTCGTCTGGAAGCAAGGCTAGGAAACAAGAAGGAGGCTCTTGCCTATGGCGAGCTAGCCCTGAATATCGCCACTAGCATAAAAGCGATGGAGCAAGTTATGCAAGCCCATGAAGCACTAGCTGAAACCAAAGCACAGGCATCAGACTTTAAGGGTGCATACGAAGAACATATTGAATACAGTGCGGCCAAGGATTCTCTCTTTCAACAACAAAAGTCAAAACAACTGCTGGAACTACAAACCAAGTACGAAACCAACAAAAACAAACAAGAGATTGCATTGCTAGACCAAGAGAACAAATTGAAGGCAGCAGCCATTGAGCGAAATTATTTTATCATTGGCACACTAGCGGCTTTACTTGCCATTTTTGCGCTTTTGGTTTATGTATGGCGTTACCGGGCAAGGCAAGAGCAAAAAGCCATTGCGCAACAACAAAAGCTGCGTATGCGCGAGTTGCAAATTAATTCGGTGATTGAGTCGCAGGAACAAGAACGCAAGCGATTTGCTGCAGACTTGCACGATGGTATGGGTCAGTTGGTATCCGCCTTACAGCTCACCGTACAATCCATCAAGAACAGCCGCGACCAAGAAAAGACTATCTCACTGGTAGAAAATTCTGAACAACTGCTGAACGACATACAAGCTGAGATTCGAAACATTGCCTTCAACCTCATGCCGCCCACATTGATGAAAGAAGGATTAGTACCTGCCACCAAAGAGCTTATTAGAAGGATCAATCAATCCGCAAAAATTAAATCAGAAGTGGCGGTGCATGACGTAGCCGACCGCTTACCAGATTTGATTGAAATCTCGTTATACCGGATAATACAGGAATTGGTTTCCAACATCATCAAACACAGCAAGGCTACCTACCTTACACTTTCATTTACAGGTTATGGTGACGAAATCGTGCTCACGATTGAAGACGATGGCATTGGCTACAACCTCGCGAGCTTTCAGAACAGTAAACAAAGCAACGGATGGAGAACCATTCAAACACGCATGCAACTAATAAAGGGTCAAATTGAGTTTGATACCGTGGTGGGAAGAAAAAACAACACCGTAACGATTACTGTGCCATTGAAGGTGGCGAAAGAGCAAACGTATAGCGAGTTATAAATACCCATCAGTCGGTATTTACAATCCGTGTGCATGTAAGTTACTTTGATGCGAAACGGAACTTATCAATGGCTTGGTTTAATAGACGCTTTGACCGAACTTTACCTCACATGAAGAAGTATTCCGTTTTGCTGGTAGATGACCATCGCATCTTATTAGATGGAATGAAAAATCTTCTGCAACCGCCTTATGAAGTGGAGGCCACGGCTTCATCTGGGCAAGAGGCGTTGGAACTTATCAAGAATCACGACTTTGATGTATTAATTACGGACTACGAAATGCCGGGTATCAATGGACTGGATTTGGTGAAGGCGATGAGCGCTGCGCAGCCCGAAGCAAAAATTGTTGTATTGAGCATGCACGATGACCCTGCGGTAGTACGCGAATTATTCAGGGCAGGAGCGAGTGGATATATTCTCAAGAAAGACACCTATAATAGTATCACCACAGCCTTGCAAAAAATCACTGAGGGCAAACGTTTTATCAGCGATGCCATTGCCGAAATGCTGCTGAACGATAACACCGAAGACCAAAGCGGCAACTTAACCCCCCGCGAAATTGAAATTCTAAAGCTGGTGACTCGTGAGATGAGTACCAAACAGATAGCAGAAATACTCTTTATCAGCGAACGCACCGTAGAAACTCATCGCAAAAACATTCTTAAGAAAACAGGGGCCACTAATCTGGCCGGATTGGTGAAATATGCATATGTGAATAATTTGATTCGATAAGACACCATAGCATCTTTCGCTTCTCTTTACTTTATTCTAAGCCACGATTTTTCAATAACTCTTCTAACTCCTTGTTGTCATTTGGCTTTTTGAGCTGCTTATAAATAAAAATAATCGGGAATAACATTGGAATTAAGAATCCAATATGTTTCTTGAAAGACAAGCTCCAAGCAACAAAGCCGAATACCAATATTCCTGCCAGAAAACCGATAAATAATGCATGAAATATTTTAGAATTTTTTAAATTCTTTTTCTCGACCAATAGCTCCTCGTCAGTCATTTTGTCGAAGTCTTTTTTATTCATATTAACCGTCTTGTTATTTTCTGTGTTTTTATTGAACCCAACAACTCGCGCCTGAAATAAATAAAAAGAAGTAACACTTTCAAACCGTGCTGATGAATGACACGTGCCACTGGCAAGGGGGCGGCAATTCAAAAACATTTCAAGTAAATTTAAGGCTTAAACTTAACTACATGCTCACCGCCATCCACCCGAAGTTGCCCATGCGCAACAAATCCGTCATAAGAAAATATTATATCGACCAATTGGGCTTCACAGATATCGGCAGCAAAGACTACGAAGAATACCTGATGGTTGCAAAGGAGTCCATCGAAATTCATTTTTTTGAATTCAAAACACTTGACCCCAAAGAGAATTATGGGCAGGTGTACATCCGCACCGACAACATCGATGCGTTGTACCAATCGCTGCTAGACAAAAAAGTACCGATTCACCCTAATGCTCCGCTGCAAACCAAACCTTGGGGACAAAAAGAATTTTCTCTCCTCGACCCCGACAATAATTTATTGACGTTTGGACAAAGCATTTAATCGCCTGCCTTACTTTGCTCCAAGATTTTCCATCCTGCCATCAACCGATAGCCGGCCGCTGCCATTGATTGCCGTAGCCAGCGACAGCCCGATTACCAAAAGATGAAACTCAAAGCCTTCGCCTTTTTGGTTACCAAACCAATTCATAAAAAATCCATTGTCGAGGTGCGAGGTGAAAATAATGCCGAGCATTAAAACAATAGTTAAGACCGACCACACCCGACTGGCAAATCCAACCACCAGTGAGATGGAGCCGATGAACTCAATCACAATCACCATGAAGCCAATCAACCAGGGCAAATGCATGGTGTCGGTGAAGAAGCTCATGGTTCCTGAAAATCCGTAGCCGCCAAATAGGGCGAGCATTTTTTGCGCTCCGTGCGGAAATAGTACGATGCCGAGTGTAAGTCGTGTAACGAATCCGGCCCAGTCGTTATTCGTTTTATACAAAAGTGTTTTCATCATTCGTGAAGTTTAATTGCCATAGAAAAATTGTTCCTTAATGATGAGGCCGTCTTGCCAATGCTGCACGGACACTTGTGTGTAGTTGCGCACGCCCCACTCGCGGTGCGTGTAGTCGTACTTCCACGTGACGAAGCTCACGTTGCCATTCACGGCCTGCGCCAACACATTGGCACCTCTAAATTCCGAAATGCTGTTGAAGAAGGCTTCTTCGCGCAAGCGGTTAGCCTGCTTGCCCACAGTGGGAGATTGTTCATTTTCTTGCATCACCACCTGCGGGTGATAAAACTTGTCGAAAGCTTCCAAGGCCTTGCCCTGTAGCACGAGTTGGTTTAATTCCTCTAATTTTTTCTGTACGGTTTCCATAAGCTGTTTTGTTTTAACAGCACAAAGGAGGCACGAACGCAGGAGGAAAAAATTAAACTACTTTAATATCGGCAGGGCGCAAAAATGCGCCATTTACTTTCCAGCCATTTTTCTGCGCAACATGCTCAGGAACACGGGTGTGATGCCGAGGTAGGCCGATATTTGTTTTTGAGAAAGGCGCTGCTCCAGCTTGGGATATTTTTTGATGAAGTCAAGATAGCGTTGCTCGGCCGGGTCGGAGAGATTTTGGCGAATGCGATTTTGCTGCGCGATGAACGCATTTTGAAGAATGATGCGAAAGAACCGCTCAAATTTGGGCACTCGCTGGTACAGCTCATCAAGGTTTGGCTTGGTTAGCTGTAATAGCTCGGTGTCTTCAAGCGCATCGATAAAAAAAGTGGCGGGCGTTTGCGTAAGAAAACTGTAGAGGTCGCTTATCCACCAGTCTTCCATGGCAAACATCACAATGTGTTCGAAACCATTTTCATCTACCGTGTAGGCACGCAGGCAACCTTGCGTGATGAAATTTTCCGTGCGACAAATGTCGCCAGGCTTCAACAAAAACTCTTTTCGCTTGATGGATTTCGTTTGGAGAAGCGAAATAAAGATGCCCTTTTCTTTTTCATTAAGCTGGACGTGCTTGCCGATGTTATCAAGAATTTTGTCGACATTCTTAAGCATGCCACAAAGCTATCCATTTAAAAAATAATGTGTAATAGCCTCACTCTTCGTTCGCTTTGTTTTTCTCCCACGTTTTTAGCGCTTCCGGGAAAGTTTTGGCATCGCGTTGTGCCAAAAGATCGCTGTAGTATTTGGCCATTGAGGTATCGCCTGCGCGGAAGCATGCTTCGCCAAGGGTATCGATGTAACTGTTATCACCCACCGAGTATAAGTTAAGTATTCGAGCCCATTCTACTGCATTTGTAAATTGCTTCTCGCGGATGCAATCATACACAGCTGAGTTGATGATGCCCGGTGAAATTTTTTTGTCTACTAAGTGATGCAGAATGCTATCACGCTGACGGGTAAGTTTCTCTAACGAACATCTACTGTAGTTCTTCACCACTACGTGCAGCGGTGTGCCACGCTGTTTAAATTCTGAAAAATATGAATTCGTGAACGTAACGGGTTTGTAGGCCTTCGTTTCTTTATCATACTCGGCTGAAAGTTTAATAAGATTCTCGACTTTTAGATTGCGGGTGGTGATGGCTTTTTCCAAGTCACTCACGCGGTCGTTGTACACAAACTCGGGTCGTTGTTTGAAATCAATGTTGGCCATAGCGCACATGCACGATGCGTGCATGATTTTGCTGGCGGGCAGGTAGAAGAACAAATAGTCTTTCGTGGGCTTAAACGTATAGCTCTTATCGAGGAACAACACATCGATTGGATTTTTGGTATCACTCAACAAAGTTGTGTCATGCGTGATGGAAACTACTTGTTTATTGAATTTGCTCACGTCTTGGCTGTTCATCAATCCGTTATCCAAACTATATTTCCAATTCGTTTTAGCTACCACCAGCTTCGCACCCTTATTAAAAAAAGGCGTAATGCCAGACAAGCTATGCAAGTGCCAATGCGAGCTAAGGACATACTTTACAGGCTTACGATATTCTCTTTCCAGGTAGGCAAGATATTTTTCCGCTTTGGGGATGTCTTCTTCCAGGTTGGTGCTGCGGCCCGCACCCTCTTCAATCATCGGTAATTCAATCACCACCAAAAACTTTGGGTATTCAATTACAGTTGACTGTGCGGCTTGTGCAGAATCAAAACGAATAAAAGAAATTTCTTTCGAGAAAGAGGTTCGGGTGAATGTGTGCTTGGGTTGTGAATACACGAGCGTTGCAACCAACCAAAGCGTAAAAATTGTAAAGTGTTTCATGGGTAAATCTTTTCACAAAGATTCATCCGCTAGTGCAAACCATTTGTTAACAGGTTGCGAAGCAGTTGTTAAAAGAAAGTTAAAGTTGCTGAATTACTGTGGTGATACAGGGTACCATCTAACTCGCAGACGCTCGTCAGTCTGAAAATTGCAAAGTCACTCTATCCGGAATTCGCTCAGCATCCGCCCTTGCGAGGTGGAGCTTTATAAATGATTTCGTTGCCGCGTGCTACAAAGTTGCCTGTTACAATTGGGTAGGAATACCTGGGCGCGTACGACACAAAATGACTTCTTACAATTATTTCATCGTTGACTTTCAAAGTACGCAATTGCTGAAATTCATTTGACTGTAGCGGCCCAAAACTGAGAATGTAGTCGTCACCCTTCATCCTCACCATCACCGCGAAACCCAATCGCGAACCGGAAGGAGGAGAAAGAGAGGTGACAAAGGCTGCCACATCAGAAGAGTCCTTAAGCAGGCCGTTTATTTTAGCGGCACTGGCCAGCACTCTTTGCCCCGCGAAAGATGCTTCCCATTTTTTGAAGTTGGTGCCCTCGGGTGTTGCCTCCCATTTTTTCACTATGGCTTGCACTTCACCGGCCGAGAGTGGCGCTGCGGTTGATCTCTCTGAGCCCTCATTTTGCATTGCGCGGTTGGCAAATACCAGCCCGGTTACCACTATCAATATTAAGATCAGCGCATAAACAATTTTTTTCATGTTTTTGTATGTTTAATGATCAAAGCTAACTGGCTTTGTTGTAGGCTTTAGTAAAGTGTTTGTTAAAAAATGTGAACGACTTGTTAAAGTTTGGTTCTATATGCAAGCGGTGCGGTGACAACACCGACCGCAAGCTAAATGTGGCGGGTATTAAGAAATAGGTTAACCATGATTATAAGCTACTAATTAAAATGCATTTGCCTTAAGACTAACATTTGCGTTTGCCTGGTATAGACTTCTAAAGCCACACCCTGCGCGGGAAATCATATGATAAACGAATATAAAACAGTGTAACTACAACTCATCTCTAACCGCAGCGGTGACAACATAGCTTCAAAAAACAGTGTTACTTCTTCTTTTTCTTCTCTGAGCCAAACAGGGGCTGGGTGTATTTTTTATATAAATCAAACAAGAACTCAATACGCTGCATTTCGGTTTCGAAAGGCTGTGGGCGGTAGCAGGTATCTACAAACTTATCGAGGTCTTGGTGGGCACGCACTAAATCTGCCGGCATGGTGAGCGGGTCATACAAATCAGCCAGTGAACTTTCGGGGTAACGCTCGCGCACTTTTAAAACCTGCTGGGCTAATTTCTCAACGCCCTTTATCTTTTGAGTTGGCAGGTCTTGAGGCCAGGGAAAATTGTTATAGACGATTCCATTGGAGTATTGAATTCTGCTTTCAAGTCTTCCGGTGACTTGTTTGGTCCAGGCATTATGCATTGTGGAATTCAGGATTCCAAAATGGAATAAGGACGCATTAGGAAGCATATAGTTTTTATTGCTTGTAATGACGTTGCTATCAACATATCCAATCGGGATGTATTTTCTGTTTTCAGAAGAAACCTCGGGTATAACTAAATATTCCTTATCTGTATGTCTGATTTCATCGAATAGATATGCGGTTTCAGCTTTCTTTCTCGTGGCTTCCTTGGTACTTAACAGTCTGAACTGTCTAACATTTTCAATCCTCTCAAGCACCAAAGGCAATTTTTTAAGTTCTACAGGATTGGCATCCTTTAACCATAAACACCATCTCGTAATTCCATTTATAAATTCATTTGACCCAATGAATCTTCTAAAGTATTTAAGTGAATTAGGCTCTCTTTTTACAAATTCCTCTTTTTCTTCATCTGTGAACAAGTAATTGCCGTTATCAGTCGGCTGATTACCCTTTATTAATTCTGGCACATTACAAATTGGTGTTTTGCGCCTTACTACAAATGAGTTTGCTCCTTCAATTAAGTATGGGCTTATGTTTTTTACTTTCTTCGCTGATGGCTCCGATTTATAGTCTAAATACTCATACAGAATTTTTAAAGGCTTCGGAACTAATGAAAATCCTATTATTACCACATGAACTCCGGCATTGCCACTTGCTTCGTTAGACCATTTAAAAGTACGGTGTGCAAAATTTATGACCACCTTCAAATTAAGAAGCTCATTCCATAATATGGCCACTTGTTCACCTTGTGAAATGGAATTTGTCGAAACAAAGGCTACTTCAATTACGGTATTTTTTATAAAATGAGTTGCCTTTAAATACCATGCGGTCACATAGTCTAGCACACCTGAACCTTTAATGTTCTGAAAAACAAAACTCATATCTGAATCTTGTTCTTTGGTCATCATTTGCTTTCCTACAAATGGAGGATTGCCAAGTATGTAACTAAGTTGGCCTTTAGGCACAATGTCCTCCCAGTTCAACCGCAACGCATTGCCATGCACAATGGTAGCGCTCTTCTTCAAAGGCAGTCGCTTGAAGTATTCGCCAAACTCGGTTGACAGGCGCATGTTCATCTGGTGGTCGCTCAACCACATGGCCACAGTAGCAATTTGCGCAGGGAATTCTTCGTATTCTATTCCGTAAAAAGCGTCAACATCTATTTTGCTTAACGTGCTTACATCCGTCACCAGCTGGCCTTTGAACAGGATTTTTAGTACCTCAAGCTCAAGCAGGCGTAGCTCTCGGTAAGTTATAATGAGGAAGTTGCCGCAACCGCAAGCAGGGTCAAAGAATTTAAGTTTCGATATTTTTTCGTGGAACTTCTGGAGCCTGGGTTTGGATGATTTGACATTTTCAAATTCTTCGTGGAGTTCGTCCAGAAACAAACCCTTAATCAGTTTGAGTATGTTCTTTTCGCTGGTGTAATGGGCGCCAAGGTTTCTTCGTTCCTTCGGGTTCATCACACTCTGAAACATCGATCCGAAAATGGCCGGAGAAATTACGCTCCAATCAAAGTAGCAACACACGAGCAATTTTTCGCGCATGTCGCTATTGAATGAGGCTAACGTAATGTGCTCGGCAAAAAGTGACCCGTTCACATAAGGAAAAGCGGCCATTTGCTCGTCTAAGTTCTTTTGTCTTTTGGCCTCGTGCGTATTGAGTGTTTGAAAAAGCTGCTCTAAATGAATACCTAAGTCGCTGCCGTCTTCTTTTGTGCGCAGCTCAATGTAGTTGGTAAACTGTTGTTTGTCAAAAATTGTCGTGTCTTCGGCAAACAGACAAAAAAGTAAGCGCACCAACATTACCTCTAACTCATGACCCTCATAACCATTAGCCAGCAGTGCATCGTGCAGGCCGCCCATCAGTTCGGCTGCTTTAATATTGACAGGTTCTTGGTCTTTATAAACCTTTTGCTGGTAGCCACTGATGAAACCAAAGAGGTTTATGTTTTTGTATAAATCTTTTAATTCAAACTCTGAATTTGTGTCGGCTTCAAGGTCGTGCAGTTTTATTTTATGGAAGTCTGAGACAATAATGTAGCGCGGCAGTTCTTCGTCTTTAAGGCCGGGGAAATAGTCTTTGGCTTGTTTAAAAGCGCTGTTGAGGTCTTTGCCTCTGCTTTTATGCTCCACCAACACAATGCCTTTCCAAAGCAAATCAATAAAGCCTTGATGGCCGTCAGCCTTCTTTACGGGCTTATCGAACGTGGCTACTCGCTTGCGCGAAACTCCGAAAACATTAAAGAAACTGTTCCAAAAAGATTGGGCTTCGGCACGTTCATCAGAAACGTTTTCCCATTCTTTTGAAAACTCGGTGGCGCGTTTTCGGATTTCATTGAGGCTTAAGGGCATGGTTGCCGGGTGTTGTTGGTGGGCTCAATTTAAATAAATATTGTGTTTAGTTGAGCGGGCAAAAAAGGTAAAAATTCAGAAGTGGTACTCAGTTATTCGCAATCCATTTCTCCGAGTAATTGTGCAACAGCCACTTTTGTTGGCAGCCGTTTCATTCACCTAAATCTTTTAGTTCATTTTCCAATCGACCTTCTGTCCCTCAACTTTTTGAAACGTGTTTATCCTTTGATGATGTAGGAATAATTCTTCTTAGCTTCTTCACTAAGAGATGGATTGTCTTTAAAATAGGATCGAACGTATTCTACATTCACATCAGTTGGGCTGACAGTAATATTCAGAAAACCAGAGTTAGGCAACACATCACCCGACTGATACGCTTCTCTGTTAAAAGCAGTATGTGTATCATCGGCAGGGTTAGGTACCGATTGGTAGACTACGCCATCCATTTCCTGCTTTGCAAAAAGGTGGTCATGTCCCTGAAAAAAAATGGTCACTTTATTTTTTACCATTAGTTGATGAATGGGCATTTCCCATCCTGGCCTAAAGCGGTCAAACTGCCATTGCCCGTTTGGTGCGTAGCCGCCCCATTCAAAAAAGGTTGCTCTCTCTACACCACCACGCCCGGTTCCGTTTACGTGATGGGCAAAAATGAACTTGAACTTCGCTGTCGTTGATTCCAGCGTTTTTTTAA
The DNA here is from genome assembly GCA_018267275.1 of Bacteroidota bacterium. GTDB lineage: Bacteria > Bacteroidota > Bacteroidia > Cytophagales > Cyclobacteriaceae > ELB16-189. Next base: position 71,591 of record JAFDYV010000009.1, read on the forward strand.
GCCAGTTGTATTGCTTATTGCCAAGCGTAGCACTCCAAGGGTCTTTTTTCTTTCTTTCACCGCCAGCTCCACTCATATACGGCTGATTATCCACGGCTGCATCTGAATGCCAATAAGGGTCTATAACAACAAACAATGCATTGCCCCATTCAAAAGCATAATAGTCTTTTAATAACCCCACGTACTGAACTGTGTCTTCATTACCGCTGTAAAATCCATTTGGTGCTGGCAATGGAAAAAAAATCTTTCGAGCACGACCAGCCTGAACCGCTGCATTATTTGGTGTGCCATTTAGTAAATATTTGGCAGCCTGTTCATGATTGCCGTTCACCAAAAATAGCGGAGGGTTATTACCTGATACGCCAAGGTAATGTCGCTGAACTTTATAGATCGATTCTACATTTTCGCGAGTGGCTGAATTGCCGGCTAATAAATGGTCAATATTAAAATCATCGCCAAGCATAAAGTAGAAATCAGGTTTGCGTAAGGCAACATTGTTTAAGGTTTGTCTATATAACTCCGGATGAAACATTTTTCCCTCACGCTCAGGATGAGAATCGCCTTGCACACCAAAAGAAAATGAAGTTGAAACGTCTTTCTGTGTAGCAAACCATGATTCGTTTGTTTCTGTAAAATTCGCTTCACCAACTTTTTTATAATTCAAACGATAAAAATATTGTGTGTTGGGTGTCAGTCCTGTAATGTTGATTTCTATAGGCTCGCTGTTATCGGTTTTAAAAACAGAAGTCGTGGTTTTGTTCTTACTACGTTCGGTATAATATTCAATATAGCCCTGTGTCTCTTTCTCCAGAATGATGCTGGCGGCAATTGAATTACTGGTGGGTGAGCCTAAAACAATGTTCCCAACTTCAATCTTTACGTTTAATGACTTCCGGTTTCGATTGTTATTTTCTCTTTGCTGATTTTGTCGCGCATCCCGATTTTTTCCTTTTTGAGCAAAACAGGGTGCAACCAAACCTACCAGCAATATGAAGAGTAAAAATGGAGTATACAGATTCTTTGGTTGCATGGTAACGGCCTTACTTTCTTTAAATGCGATATTGGCACAGTGCTCTTTTACAGAATGCTTCATTAATTACAACAAATTGAAGCCTAATCTACTTAAAAAAATGCAAAGGGTTGGCTGTATCAAGTATTAAACTGTCCAAGTTTTAAATTTTCCAAAGGCCAGGTTGTCTGAGAAGTCGGTCACTTGTCTCCGTAGGAAAACTTTGTTAGAAAATTTTTGGCCGTTTTGTTGAAACACAAATTTGTCCGGACCCTATTGCTACTAACATCAGGTTAACCGCAACCAGTTGCGCTTTACCTCAAAATATGCGCAACTGAGTTGCGCCTATCTCGCCATTACATGATCACCATCTCGCGCACCACCTCTTTGCCAAATTCCTTTTGCAGCATTTCAATAATTTGGTGCTTGTGGTAGTTCAAGTCGTTTTTCATGCTGGGCGAGTCTAACTCCACAAATAAAACCTTGCCACGGATGAACAGTTTTTTGGTGCGCTTGGCCACGGGCTTGCCGGCAAATTTTTCCCAGCTAGACAGCACGGTGGCTTCGTCAAACTTGGCTTTTAAATGGAAGTTGGAGAGCAGCGCCTGAATGGCCTCGCCAATGTGTTGGGTGTTTCCTTCCTGGTTTCCCTTTTTAGCCATTGGTTACTTTTCCATTTTCTACCCTAAAGATAGTAGCATTTAACTTCTCGGTTTCCATTATCTGCAGGGTGCGGTCGGCACGGGCATCGGTAATCAACAACTGCCCAAACTGCCCCTGCGCCACGAGCCGCATCAGTTGGTGTATGCGTTCGTCATCCAGCTTATCAAAAATATCATCCAACAACAGTATTGGCTTAAACTTTTTCTTTTCGGCAATCGCCTGGAACTCCGCCAACTTCAGCGCAATCAAAAAAGATTTCTGTTGCCCCTGCGAGCCATGGCGCTTCAGTTCAAAACCATTGATGCGAAAATCAAAATCATCGCGGTGGATGCCGGTAGTTGTGCGCTGCAGCAACACATCTCGCTGCAGGTTTTGCGATAACAATGTCGCAAAGTCTTTATCCCGCAAATCAGATTGGTATTCAATGCTCACTTCTTCGCCTACATCGCCCACCAGGTAGCGGTATTGGTCGCGGAAAAACGGAATGAAAAATTTCAAAAAATTGGCGCGCGCTTCAAAAATATAGTGAGCGGCAGGCACAAGCCGGTGGTCGTAGCTGGCAAGTAAATCTTGGTCTACCCTACCCGCTTCTGCAAATGATTTGAGTAAACTGTTGCGCTGCTTCAGTTGGTAGGTGTAAACGATTAAATTCTCTAAATACGTTTTGTCGAGTTGAGAAAGCACGCTGTCAACAAACTTTCTGCGCAGCTCGCTGCCGTCCCAAATCAACTCAATGTCTTGCGGTGCAATCATTACCACCGGGTATTTGCCTACGTGGTCAGAGAATTTTGCGTAGTCGCGGCCGTCTTCGTTAATGATTTTTTTCTGGCCGGTGGTGTAGGCGCACGTTACCTCGGTTGTTGTTTCCTGCTCTTGAAATTTCCCTCTGATTACAAACTGTTGCTCGCCATGGCGTATGTTTTGCGCATCGGCCGGGTTAACGGCACTCTTGGTAAACGACAAATAATGGATGGCATCGAGCACGGTGGTTTTGCCGCTGCCGTTTTTCCCGAGCAGGCAAATAATCCTATCGGCAAACGAGAGCCGTGCCTCTTCTATGTTTCGAAAGTTGAAAAGGTAGAGTTGCTGTAGAAACATGTAGCGCGCAAAGTACTTAAAATAGCACTTGCGAAATAAGCCTTGGCGGGGCAAAAGGGTTGGTTTGGCAGTTGTCTGGCTGTAATGTATTTTCGCAACTCAAAATGTGATGTATGGCCGCAACAGCAGCAACCAAAAGCAAAGCAAAAACCGAGTATTCTAAGGAAACCTACCTGTTTTGGTACGAATCTATGCAACTGATGCGCAAGTTCGAAGAAAAGGCGGGTCAGCTCTATGGCATGCAAAAAATCAGGGGTTTTTGCCACTTGTATATTGGGCAAGAGGCCTGTGCTGCGGGTGCTGTTACAGCGCTCCGCAAAGGCGACAAATACATTACCGCTTACCGCGACCACGCCCATCCACTGGCACTGGGCACACACCCCAATGCAGTGATGGCCGAGTTGTTTGCCAAAGAAACGGGTATCTCTAAGGGCAAGGGCGGATCCATGCATATTTTTGATAAAGAAAATCACTTTTTTGGGGGCCACGGCATTGTAGGTGGCCAAATTCCATTGGGTGCCGGCATCGCTTTCGCGGAAAAATATAACAACACTGGCCACTTGTGCATTTGCTACATGGGCGATGGAGCCGTGCGCCAAGGTGCGCTGCACGAGGCTTTTAACTTGGCCATGCTTTGGAAACTGCCCGTGATTTTTGCCATTGAAAATAATGGCTACGCCATGGGCACGTCCGTTAAGCGTACCTCAAACGTGACTGAACTTTACACATTAGGCGAGTCGTACGACATGCCATCAGAACCTGTTGATGCCATGAACGTGGAGGCCGTGCACGATGCCATTGCCCGCGCAGCAGACCGGGCCAGGGCGGGCGAAGGTCCTTCGCTGTTGGAGTTACGTACGTATCGCTACAAAGGTCACTCCATGAGCGACCCTCAAAAATACCGCAGCAAAGAAGAGGTGGAAGAATACAAGCAGCGCGACCCGATTGAACAAGTAAAACACACCATCCTCAGCAAAAAAATCGCCACCGAAAAAGAGTTAGAGGCCATCGACCAAAAAGTGAATGCCCAGGTGGAAGAGAGTGTGCGGTTTGCCGAAGAATCAAAATATCCTGATCCCGCGGAAGCGCTCCATGATATTTATGAGCAGAAGGACTACCCGTTCGTCACAGATTAATTAACCCATTTTGAATGGCGTTTGCCCGATAGCCCGAAGCCTTAAAATGGAGTAAAAAGGCTGCTTTCGCGGCTTTTGATTAATGCCCAATATTCTTAGTTTTGCGTCCCCATTTATTGGGGTTAAAAGCATTTTATCAAAGAATCATGGCAAAGAAGGAAGAAAACAAGAACGTACTCGAAAACGCAGAGGTAATCGAAGAAAAATTGGAGGGCTTTGAGCATTGGGTTGCCCAAAATCCTAAAATCATCATCGGCATTGTAGGTGCGCTGTTGCTGGTTGCGGGCGGATATTTTGGTTTTAACTACTACAAGGGCAACCAAAACGAACAAGCTCAAAAAGAGATGTTCCAAGCCGTGCGTTATTTTGAGTCAGATAGCTTGAACTTAGCCCTGAATGGCGATGGCAACAACTTGGGTCTGTTGCAAATCATAGAAGATTACAGCATGAGCGAGGCCGCCAATCTCGCAAACTACTATGCTGGCTTTATCTATTTAAAGCAAGGCAAATTCCCTTCTGCCGTATTCCATTTAAAAGAGTTTAAGTCAACCGACCTGTTGGTGCAAGCACGAGCCTACAGCCTGATTGGCGATGCCTACATGGAACAAAAGGATTACGAAAATGCAGCCAGCTACTACGACAAAGCATCGAACTACAAGCCTAACAAAGAATTTACGCCAACCTATTTGATGAAGGCAGCTTTGGCTTATGAGAAGTTAGACAAGAAAGAAAAAGCGATACAAGCATACCAAACCATTATTGACAAATTTTGGGAATCGGCCGAAGTGCAAAACGCGAAAAAGTTGAAAGCCCGTTTGGAAGTGAATTCGTAAGTAATCAAAACCGTCCTTCGCGGGATGGTTGAACAACACAGGGATGGATTTATCTATCCCTTTTTTATTATTACGCAACATGACGCAAGAACAAGAAATAGCCCGCAGAAGAACTTTCGGAATCATCAGTCACCCCGATGCGGGCAAGACCACACTCACCGAAAAGTTATTGCTGTTTGGCGGGGCCATTCAAAAGGCGGGTGCCGTTAAGTCATCGAAGATTAAAGACCACGCCCGCAGCGACTGGATGGAGATTGAAAAACAGCGGGGTATTTCGGTGGCCACTTCTGTAATGGGTTTTGATTACAAAGACATTAAAATAAACTTGCTCGATACACCGGGTCACCAAGATTTTGCGGAAGATACCTATCGCACCCTTACTGCTGTAGATAGCGTAATCATGGTGATTGATTGCGTGAAGGGTGTGGAAATGCAAACAGAGAAGTTGATGGAAGTATGCCGCATGCGCAGCACACCTGTGTTGTGTTTCATCAACAAGCTCGACCGCGAAGGCAGAGATCCTTTTGACCTGCTCGATGAGGTAGAAGAAAAGCTGAATATCAAAGTACGTCCTTTAAGCTGGCCTATTAGCATGGGCAAGACTTTTAAGGGTGTTTACAACTTGTACGAAAAGAGCCTGCAACTTTTTACACCCAGTAAAACCACCGTTCAAGAGAGCATTGAAATCGCTGACATCAACAGCGAAGAAGTGGACAAACTCGTGGGCGAATCATACGCCAAGCAATTGCGTGCCGATGTTGAATTGATAGAAGGCGTGTATCCGGAATTTGAAGTGCAAGATTATTTACAGGGAAAAGTAGCTCCCGTATTTTTTGGAAGCGCGGTAAATAACTTCGGGGTAAAAGAATTACTCGACACCTTTATCCGCATCGCTCCTCCCCCCATTCCGCGTGCCACCACCTTGCGCGAAGTGAAGCCAGATGAAAAGAAATTCACCGGATTCATTTTCAAAATCCACGCTAACATGGACCCCAAACATCGCAACAGAATTGCCTTTATACGCGTGTGTTCGGGGCAATTTGAGCGCGGCACCAATTACTACCACGTGCGGCAAGATAAGGCCATCCGCTTTAGCAACGTTACGGCCTTTATGGCGCAAGACCGTGAAACGGTTGACTTGGCTTGGCCTGGCGATATTGTGGGATTGTATGATACCGGCAACTTGAAAATTGGCGATACCCTCACCGATGGAGAGAAAATGATTTACACCGGTATTCCCAGCTTCTCGCCCGAAATTTTCAAAGAGGTGATTAATAAAGACGCCATGAAGACCAAGCAACTGGAAAAAGGGTTGCTGCAACTGATGGAAGAGGGCGTGGCGCAGTTGTTCACCTACGAGCTTGGCAAGAAAAAAGTAGTGGGCGTAGTTGGAGCGCTTCAGTTTGAAGTCATTCAATTTCGTTTGAAAAATGAATACGGTGCATCGGCAGACTTTGCGCCACAGAATATTTATAAAGCCTGCTGGATCAGCAGTAAAGACCCCAAGATATTAGCGGAGTTCATCGACTCCAAGCAGCGACATATTGCCCGCGACAAAGACGATAAGCTGGTGTTTATGGCCGAGTCAAAAGCATGGCTGCAGATGGTGAAAGACAACTTTCCGGAGATTGAGTTTCATTTCACATCTGAGTTTTAGGACCTGCGAAAGACTCATCAAAATCTTGGCGCACCATCATTCTAATCGCTCTATTTCAAGGGCGATCGCTTTCAGCAAATTGCTCAGCCTCTTTTCTGCAGGTTTGTATTGAGTTGTCAAAAGCCCCAGTTGTGTTGAAATTTTTGCACGCAGCAAGGCCGCATATTCCGGTTGTTTTTTTAGATCGGAAAATCTGATTGGATGCATAACTCCCCAAAATGGGGCACGAATTGTTTTATTCTTTGACACACCTTTCGGGTCATATGAATCAAAATATAGCATATCGAAATCTCTCAATTGCTCATAGTCTCTTTTCACGACTTGCTCTACCATACGAATTCTTGGGTAGACCTCATCATACATGCTGATAATATCCAACCGAAGCGTATCGTTGGACACAATTGCCAAGTTGGTATTTTTCAGTTGTTCAACCGGGCCCATTCTTCCGGAAAATGATGAAAAAGCATGGGTGTACGAAAAAAAGGCATCTAAAGAATCGTGGTAAGGGAGATCTTTCCCAATAACATCTAAGATAACTCTGCTTGCTTGTATACTGTACTCATGAAAACGAATGAAGCCTCGCATCTCTGCTAAATCCGCTGATAAGCCTCTTTTGAATTCTTTTAGCATCTCAATTTCTTTCTTCTTGTTATCGCGTTCTGCCCCCCATTGTTCGAGATTAAATGCAATCAAAATCCCGAAGATTACCACCACCATTTCGATGAAGTATTTATACCATTCGGACTTTAAGTGGAAAATAATTTTTTGAATCATAAGTAAATCATCGAATATCTACAGAAGGATACTTTTAAACTGCATATCGAACAAATTGGTGCCGGAGAATACCATCCATAGTCCACTATTTGTTTTGATTAATAGTTGCTATTCGCATACCATAAAGTTATAAAAATTTAAGAAGTTTGGGTTATGCTTGCCGTGCTCTACGAAGACAATCATTTACTCGCCATCAATAAGTCTGCCGGCATGCTTGTGCAAGGCGATGCCACAGGTGATAAGCCCTTGGTGGAATTGGGCAAGGAATACATCAAAGAGAAATACAATAAGCCCGGTGAAGTATTTCTGGGCGTAATACATCGGCTCGACCGCCCCGTAAGTGGCGTGGTGGTGTTCGCGCGCACGTCCAAAGCTCTCGAGCGTATGAACACGCTGTTTCGCGAAAAGCAAACACAAAAAACATATTGGGCGTTGGTAGCGAAAAAACCATCTGCAAATGAGGGTACACTGATACATTGGCTGGTGAAGGATGAACAGAAAAACAAAGCCACCGCCTACAAGAAAGAGCACCCACAGGGGCAGAGATCAGAATTAAGCTACCGGATGATAAAGCAAGTGGGATCATTTTTTTTGCTCGAGGTAAAACCCGTTACTGGCCGTCCGCACCAGATTCGGGTGCAATTAGCCAGCATGGGTTGCCCCATTGTGGGCGATGTAAAGTACGGCTATGCACAGCCTAATTCAGATGCCAGTATCTGTCTGCACGCGCGTTCGCTATCGTTTGTGCACCCCATCAAGAAAGAGCCCGTTACGATCAACGCCAATCTTCCATCACAAGAATATTGGAATCTTGTGGATTGATGCGTTTATTTAGTGCTTTGATTACAGATGAGTTGGCTTGACAAATTACAAACAAGATGGAAGGTAGGCAGCCTGTTTCAGGTTATCTTAATATTAATTGTGTTCGCCTGCACTGGTTTTACCGTTTTGTTTTTAAAAAGGCCATTATTCGCGTATTTGTTTGCTGATGGTGAAATCCATTTATATGCGTCTATCGTCTATTACGTGCTAATCTTGCCGGTTTATAATGTTTTCTTGTTAATGTATGGGTTCGTGTTCGGTCAGTTTAAGTTTTTTTGGGAGTTCGAAAAGCGTTTTTTTAGTCGCATAATGTCTATTTTTGCTCGTAAGAAGTAAACCATTTAACTGATTAATATGAAATACATTTCTGTTGTCATCTCTATTGTTGTCTTGGCTTCATGTTCATCACCAAAATACGCTGCTCATTTTCCGTCCAGCAATGTTGACCCAAATTATCACACTGCTAAGGTTGTGCAAGTCGAAACAGTGCCTGCGGCAACCACAGAAAATGCAGTGTTAACTGCTTCTGTCAACACTGCATCGGTGGCACTACCTGCCGAAGAAGTTCGCAAGCAGGTGAAAGACGCCTACGCGAAACTTTCAAAAGAGCAGAAAAAAGAAGTTCGTCAATTACTGAAGAAAGAGATCAAGGCCATTGCAAAAAGCTCTAAAAAAGATGCCAGCGTTACCGCCACCATGGCGCGCGGTGGCATGGACCATGACTTGAAACTAGCTGCCATTTTTGGCGCTGTGGGGTTGGTGGGTTTGCTCATTGGCGGCAATGTATTCACAGTGATTGGTGCCATCGCCATGATTATTGGGGTGGTCTTTTTTGTGAAATGGCTGATGCGCCAATAAAGATTTGTCGAAAAACGTATGTGAAGCCCCGCCCAAAGCGGGGCTTTTTTTTTACTGACAAAAATTTATTTTTGCATCGCTAAAAACCGGGTGTTTTTCTACCCCCGAAAATTTAAAAAAAATTAAACCTATTGTTGAATAAAGGTATGGATGTAAAAATCGAAAACCTGAGCAAACGCTATGGTCCCCAAAAGGCAGTAGACCAAATCTCGTTTGGTGTGAAGACGGGTGAAATCCTGGGCTTTCTCGGCCCGAACGGGGCCGGCAAAAGCACTACGATGAAGATGATTACCGGCTACCTCGGTATTGGTGAGGGCGATGTTTTCATTGGAGAAAAGTCTGTAAAGCAAAGTGGCGATGACATCAAAAAGCACATTGGCTACTTGCCGGAAAATAACCCGCTTTATCTGGACATGCCTGTAATCGATTACTTGAACTTCTGCGCATCATTGCAAGGCGTGCCTAACAGCCAAATTGCCGAGCGCACCAAAAAAATGATTAAAGTATGTGGCCTCAATGCAGAGAAGCACAAAAAAATTGGTGAACTCTCAAAGGGTTATCGGCAGCGCGTAGGCCTTGCCCAGGCAATGATCCACGATCCGGAAATTCTGATTTTAGATGAGCCTACCACTGGTTTAGATCCCAACCAAATTGTTGAAATCCGGAAACTGATTAGAGAACTTGGCAAAGAGAAGACGGTAATTTTGAGTACGCATATTTTGCCGGAGGTGGAAGCTACTTGCGATCGCATCCTCATCATCAACAAAGGCAAAATAGTAGCCGATGGCACGGCCGAAAACTTGCGCAAGCAGGCGACAGGGCAAGAGATATTCAAAGTTCGCATTGAAGACGGCCAAGCCGAAGAAATTTTGCACGAACTCAGGCGAATCAAAACAATTGATTTGGTTGAGTTGGTTGATAAAGGCTTAAACCGTTTTGAAGTTCAGAGCCGCACAGATGCTTCTTCAAAGAGAGAGGTATTCCATTTGTGCGTACAAAAAGGCTGGGTGTTAAGCGAACTTGTTCCGATTGAAACCCGTCTGGAAGACATTTTCCGTAACCTAACCGTTAATTAACCTATGCACGCTGTTTGGATCATTGCAAAACGTGAGCTGCAATCTTTTTTTGATTCGCTCATTGCGTATATCATGCTCATTTTGTTTTTGGGCTTTAGCGGATTCTTTACTTGGCTGTTTGGTTCCGATGTTTTTTTTGTGGGCCAGGCAAGCTTGGAGTCATTTTTCAATATCGCCTTTTGGTCGCTGTTCTTTTTTATTCCTGCACTTACCATGCGCCTGCTGGCCGAAGAGAACAAAACCGGCACCATTGAATTGTTGCTGACCAAAGCCGTTACCGACAGGCAAGTGGTGGTGGGCAAGTTTCTATCGACACTGCTGCTGGTGTGCATTGCCCTTGCCTTTACACTTCCTTATGTTATTACGGTGGCCAACATTGGTAACCTTGACTACGGGCAAGTTATCTGTGGGTACTTTGGCTTGTTGTTGATGAGTTCTGCGTACATCAGCATCGGACTTTATGCCAGCAGCATTACACACAATCAAATTGTCGCCTTTTTGCTGGCGCTTTTTATCGGGCTGTTCTTCCACATCATATTTGGGGTGCTTGCCAATAACTTCACGGGCTTTGTTGCTCAGCTTTTGAACACGCTCAGTTTATCAGAGCATTTTGAGAGCATTGTGCGCGGTGTGCTCGATACACGAGATCTCATTTACTTTATTTCCATTGTGCTAATTGGTCTCATCCTATCAGAGCTATCGTTGACCAAACGAAACCTAAGCTAGTGACGTAACATTTTGATTTATGAAACAGAAAGTTTTTATAACAACCGGGTTAATCATCGCCATTTTGCTTGTGGTGAATTTACTATCAAACGAGTTTCATCTTCGTTTCGACCTAACACAAGAGCAACAGTATACGCTGAGCGATGCAACGCTCAATATTTTAAAAAACTTAGAAGAGCCCGTTACGGTAAAGGCTTACTTCTCCAAAAACTTGCCACCACAAATCGCCAAAACACGACAAGATTTTCAAGAGATGTTGGTGGAGTACAGCAACCGTGCCGATGGCAACATCCAATATGAATTCATTGACCCAAACAAGAACGAAGCATTGGAGAATGAAGCCGGTCAAAACGGTATCCAACCGGTGATGATCAATGTGCGCGAAAAAGACCAAGTAAAGCAACAGAAGGCTTTTTTAGGAGCCGTGATTTCGCTGGGCGACAAACGCGATGTAATTCCAGTGGTGCAACCCGGCACCGCCATGGAATACACGCTTTCAACGTCTATCAAAAAAATCTCGATTGACGTAAAACCTACAATCGGATTTTTGCAGGGACATGGCGAACCATCGTTGAACGAGATGCCACAGTTGAAAGAACAGTTGGATATTTTGTACAACACAAAAGAAGTAACATTGTCTGACTCCACCGATATTCCCCAAGACGTAAAGACGCTGGTGATTATCCGCCCGAATGACAGCATACCTTTTTCTCAATTTTCAAAGCTTGAAGCCTTTTTGAATCGCGGTGGAAATTTGGCGGTGGCCATCAACCGTGTGTACGGCAACTTACAAAACGCTTTCGGTTCGCCCGTTTCCACGGGACTAGAGGCGTGGTTAGCGAATAAGGGCGTGGTAGTAGGTGACAACTTTGTGGTTGATGCCAAGTGTGGTTCAGTCACCATGCAACAGCAGCAAGGTTTTTTTACGATGCAAACGCAAATCCCTTTCCCTTACATTCCACTTATTGGCAAGTTTGCAGATCATCCGCTGTCAAAAGGATTGGAAAACGTGATGTTTGAGTTTGTGAGTTCTATTAAATACCAAGGCGACTCTACAAAAAAATTTATTCCACTGGCTTTTACTTCGGATCAATCCAATGAGATAAAAGCACCAGTGTACTTTAACGTGCAGCAGCAATGGACCCAAGCTGATTTACCCATGAAAGGAATTGTGGTGGCTGCTGCTGTAGAAGGCAAGCTATCCAGCAATGGCCGAACTAAAATGGTGGTGATTGGTGATGGTGACTTTGTGGTAAACGGTGCCGGCCAGCAACCGCGCAGGCTGCAACCCGACAATGTGAATTTGTTATCCAACTCCATCGACTGGCTATCAGACGACACAGGTTTGATCAGTCTGCGAACCAAAGGAGTGACGTCACGCCCAATCGATGAATTAGAAGACAGCACTAAAACCATTTTAAAATACAGCAATTTCCTATTGCCTATTTTATTGGTGATTGGCTATGGGGTATTGCGTTCACAACAGAACAGAATCAAGCGTTTCAAGAGAATGAGTGAGAATTATGAAGAAGCTTAACAACAAAATTTTAATTGGTGCACTGGTTATTTTGGTTGGGGTATTCGCGCTATCGCGTTGGTTGCGCTCGCCCGGCCTAGAAAGTAATTTGCGCAAACAATTACTGAGTTTAGACACAACGAACATCAACGAAGTGCGCATCAAACCTGCCAACTACAAGCCCTTGGAAGTGGTTCTGAAAAAAGAAGGCAATCACTGGAGAGTTTACAACGGACAGCAACAAGCCGACACAGAGATCGGAACTGTAAAAAGTATGTTGGGTGTTTTGAAGGATTTGAAAGTGCAACGGTTAGCCTCGCGCAAAAAAGAGAAGTGGGACACTTACCAAGTGGGTGATGGCGCCACGCAGGTGAGCGTACTCCAAGACGGTAAAACCACCGAGATTTTTTTTGGTAAGAGCACCTACAGCCAGGGCGGTGCCTATACTTATGTACGCTTGAGCAAAGAAGATGAAGTATATGCCATTGAAGGATTCATTGATTCACACTTCAACCGTACCTATAATGATTGGCGAAATAAAACCCTATTGAAGCTGAATCAAGCCGACATTTCAAAAATCACTTTCAACTACCCAGCCGATTCGAGTTTTGTGTTGGAGAAAAGAGATTCAGTTTGGTTTGCCGGGAATGTAAAAGCGGCAGATGCAAAAGTAAATTCGTACGTAAGCCAACTATCGTTCAAAACACTCAATGACTTTGCCGATGGTTTCGCTTCTGTAGAAAAACCTACTGTCACACTTCAAATCGAAAGTAAAAATGGCGTATTGGCAACGGTGCAGGGTTGGAAGAATGGGGAGCAGTGGATTTTAACATCCTCTACACAAAGTGGCGTTTATTTTTCTGCAGCTCAAAGTATCGCGAAAGAGCTGTTGGCAACTAAAGGAACGTTCCTCGAGTAGAGGCGATTCGAGCCAACAAAAAAGGGTTGTGACAACACAACCCTTTTTTGTTTATTGATTAAGAAGAACTAAGCCACCCCATCCGCCAACAACACCACTTTGTTTTTCAGTACTTCTACTACACCACCGGTGATCGCTATCTTGCTGTTAGCCTCTTTCGATTTGTATTCAACTGTGCCCTCTTTGAGCAAGCTGATGAGCGGGGCGTGGTCATTCAATACCTGAAAGCCGCCATCAATGCCCGGAAACGTGGCTGATGTTACTTCGCCTTCAAATACCTTTTTATCGGGGGTGATGATTTCTAAATACATGTTAATTCGTTGATTGGCTAATTCGATGATTCGGCAATTATCAAATCACCGAATCATCGAATCAAATAATTACTTTTTCGCGTCCGCCAACAGTTTCTCACCTTTCGCTACCGCTTCTTCAATGGTACCTACCAAGTTGAAGGCGGCTTCGGGCAAGTAATCGTAGTGGCCATCCATAATCATATTAAAGCCTTTGATGGTATCTTTAATATCTACCAAAGCACCTTTCAAACCGGTGAAAGCTTCTGCCACGTGGAATGGCTGTGACAAGAAACGCTGCACACGTCTTGCGCGGCCTACCGTCAACTTATCTTCGTCTGATAATTCGTCCATACCCAAAATCGCAATGATGTCTTGCAATTCTTTGTAGCGTTGCAAAATCAGCTTCACGCGCTGTGCACAGTTGTAGTGCTCTTCACCAACAATATCTGCACGCAAAATGCGCGAAGTAGAATCCAACGGATCTACCGCAGGGTAAATACCCAACTCGGCAATCTTACGAGACAATACTGTCGTTGCATCCAAGTGAGCGAATGTCGTAGCTGGCGCAGGGTCCGTCAAGTCATCGGCAGGAACGTAAACCGCCTGTACCGAAGTGATTGAACCATTTTTGGTTGATGTAATGCGCTCTTGCATGGCACCCATTTCAGAGGCCAAAGTAGGTTGGTAACCCACGGCCGAAGGCATACGGCCTAAAAGAGCCGATACTTCAGAACCTGCTTGCGTGAAACGGAAAATGTTATCGATGAAGAAGAGGATGTCGCGGCCTTTGCCTGTGCCATCACCATCGCGGAAGTACTCGGCAATCGTCAAACCCGACAACGCCACGCGTGCACGTGCACCAGGCGGTTCGTTCATCTGACCGAACACAAAGGTAGCTTTTGAATCTTCTAGTTTCTGTGAATCTACTTTCGATAAATCCCAACCCCCGGCATGCAATGATTTCATAAACTCAGGACCGTAATCCACGATGCCTGCTTCAATCATCTCGCGCAACAAGTCGTTACCTTCGCGTGTACGCTCACCTACACCCGCAAACACAGACAAACCTGAGTATGCTTTCGCGATGTTGTTGATCAATTCTTGAATCAATACTGTTTTGCCCACACCGGCACCACCAAACAACCCGATCTTACCACCCTTTGCATAAGGCTCGATCAAGTCAATCACCTTAATACCCGTGTATAACACTTCTGATGAGGTAGAGAGATTCTCATACGCGGGTGCCGAGCGGTGTATTGGCAAAGACTTTGTTCCTTTCGGTTGTTTGATACCGTCAATTGCCTCGCCCACTACATTGAACAAGCGTCCTTTGATATCTTCACCGATCGGCATTTGAATAGGAGAACCTGTGTCGGTCACCTTCATGCCACGCACCAAGCCTTCGGTACCTTCCATCGAAATGGTGCGCACGCGATCTTCGCCCAGGTGTTGCTGGCATTCCAACACCACGCGGGTGCCGTCAGCCTTGGTCACTTCGAGCGAATCGAGGATGTTGGGGAGTTTTGAGCCGGGTTCGTCAAACGCAACGTCTACAACCGGGCCGATAACTTGGGTGATTTTACCAGTATTTGCCATGTATGGAGCTTATTTATTCTTTCTGTAAATGATTGATTTTCAAGAATTTGAAAAAGGACAATCCCCTTCAAAATCCGAACCGCAAAAGTAGTTTATTATGGCTTTTGTGCAAATAAACGCGCAGAGATATTAGGAGAATTTTTGGGTGCCCGTTTGCGCGGCCAACGCAAGCCAAACCTTGCTATTGGATATAGTACTTACTATCAGTAAAAGATCAATTCAAACGAGAAAAACACAAAATCCAATTAGAGTATCAACTCGTTGACGGCAACGGTCAATTGGGTTATCAATCACTGACAATTTCGTTGCTTGTTGTTGGGTTTCTATAGAGATAAAAAAAAGGCGTTTGCAACTCTAAGCCATCCGCCAACCAATCCAAAGGGTGTCGACTCAAAATATAGTCCACACGCAGTTTGTGGTGAAGTTTGAATTTGACTTTCGGATCAACGGCCTGGTCAAACACAATGTTGGTGGTGTACATAATAGTATTGCCGCTGGCAGTGGAATAGGGCAGCAAAGCCTGCACAGCGCTACCGTAGTCGTATTCGTTGTAGCACCACAAAATAACAAGGTCTTTGTTTACCTCTACCGATGCTCGTATTTGCTGAAATGCCTCGCGTAGAGATGCGTTATTTTGAAAATTGGCAAAAGCTTCTTGGTGTTCTTTGATCACTTTCGTGCGCTCCTTGTTCGCAGGTACCCAATAGTAAATGAGTGCCAGCAGCACGCCCCACTTTGTTAGCTGCAACGATCCACGCATCGCGGCTACGAGCAACAAAGGCAACAACATTGCAGTTTGTTTTACAAAGTAAAAAGGGCTCACTGAATAAAAAGCCATCAGTGTTCCCACCAAACACAGCGCCACCAACACAGCGGCCAGCTGAAAACGATCTTTGGTCTTCCAGAAATTGAAAACCGCCAGAATGCACAAGCCCAATAACACAAACACCGGTCCAGAATCCGTGGTAACAATTCTCCAAGCGTTGGCCAATGTAGCTTTTGTGCTTTCCACCAGAAAATTCCAAATGTTGAACGTGTATAGTTTTTCAAGTTTGTGCATTTCGCCTGCATAGGGCGGGGCAATACAAAAACGCAAATACAACACGGAAGCCACAATCCCTAACACAAAAATCAGTACCACCGACCTGCGCTGGCGCCAATTGCTGCCCAATGGAAGCAACGCGGCCAGAAAAAAGATGGTGGTGATGCGACAAAGCGAAAATACCAACACCAACATTATAAAAAGTGCGATCCATCTAGTGGTGGACCGTTGTTGATAAACCTGCCACAACACATACACTAGCACAGTAGAAAAAAACAAGTGCAGTAATTCCGGAAAGTAGGAGTAAATGTAAACCGTGAACTGTTCTGAAATCAGTAGAATACCGGCCAACAAGAGTTTATCTTCCATCGGCAATTGCAAGAAGTATACTATTGCCAACATGAGACAGGCCAACACAAAATGAAACCTGATGAATAAACTGTTGGCATTACCAAAAACCATCTTCAACGTGCCATACACCACATTATAACCAGGCCCATACCAATTGAATCTGCCGACTTTTGAAACATCTTCTGCAATACAACTTTCGGCCTGCAGGCTTTGCGTTTCGGCAAAAAGTTGAGCCGATCCGTAATAAATCACCTCGTCCTCATGCGCCACAAAATAAGCGTCATCTTTTATAGTCTCCAGAAATTCCCAACTCAATGAAAGAAAAGCAGCGATCACCAACAAGGCTAAAACCGCTAAGCGGATTCTAATCTGGTGGGCAAGCATTATATTTAGGAGTTTTTTCATCACTCAAACCAACTTTCAAAGAAAGTGAATAAACAGATATTAATTACTGGCGTGGCCGGAATGATTGGGTCGCACCTCGCGGAAGATTTGCTGGCAAAGGGATATACAGTTACAGGAATTGACGACCTCACTTATGGAAAGATGGAGAACCTTGTCAATTGTGTTGACCATGCGCAGTTCAAATTCTACCGCGTGAGCATTTTGGATTTTGACACGCTGAAGATTTTAGCCAAAGATATGGGCACCATTGTTCACTTGGCAGCGGTAAAAAAAATTGCCGAGAAGGACATCAGTTTGCCCACGCTCATGGTCAATACAAAAGGCACTGAAAATGTGTTTGAAGCCGCCAAAATGTGGGGGTGCAAAGTGGTCTTCGCGTCAACCTCTGATGTGTATGGCATGTCACCGGATCTGCCATTGAACGAAAACGGTGATTTGCTGATTGGCCCAAGCATGATCAAACGGTGGAGCTACGCGGTTTCAAAGTTGTATGGCGAGCAGCTGGCCTTTGGCTATTTCAACGACCACAAAGTGCCCATGGTAGTAATTCGATATTTTGGTGGATTTAGCCCGCGGTCCAGCTTTGCCTGGAGTGGAGGACACGTGCCTATTTTTATCAGAGCTATTTTAAATGATGAAGAAGTGACCGTACATGGCGATGGTTCGCAAACGCGATCGATGGGCTTTGTCACCGACTTGGTGCATGGCACTATACTGGCCATCGAAAACGAACATGCCGTTGGCGAAGTGATCAACATAGGCAATGATGAAGAATTATCGGTGATCGATACAGCAAAACTTATTCATCAGGTTGCGAATACTGGCAAACCGCTAAGAGTAAAATATGTACCTATGAATGAGGTTTTCGGTCAGTACAAAGATATCCAACGCAGAATACCTGATTTGGCAAAAGCAAAACAATTATTGGGCTATTCGCCAAAGATAAAGTTGAAGGATGCGGTTGAACTTACGCTTGCTGAAATCAAGAAAAGCAGATGATCTATTTCCTCATCCCGGTATTCAATGAAGAATTAAACATTCCTAACTTGTTTACCGAGTTAAATGCGCTTTCCCTGCAAGAAGAACTTTTTTTTGTTTTTTCAGACGATGGCTCGAGCGACCAAACCAAAAATCTGATTCAGCAACATTTTGCCAAAAAGCAATTTGTCATTTTGGGAGATGGCATCAACCGTGGGCCTGGGGCGGCTTTTAATACCGGATTTGAATGGATTTTGTCCTCGAGCAAAAATCTAAACGACCGGGTGGTTACGCTAGAGGCTGATTGCACTTCTGACTTATCCATTTTGCCGGTAATGCTCATGCTCAATCAGATGCAGTATGACTTGATACTTGCATCAGTCTATGCCCAAGGTGGTGGATTTGACAAAACATCATTCTTCCGAAAATTCACTTCGGCAGTTGCTAATTTTATTTTCCGGTTTTTGTTCAACGTGCAGGTGCTGACATTAAGTTCTTTCTACCGCGTGTACTCGGTCCGCATCTTACAAAAGATAAAAGCAACACAATCAACTATCATTGCCGAAACAGGTTTCATCTGTATGTTAGAAGTATTGGTAAAAGCCATCCATCAAAACGCAAAGGTAATTGAGGTGCCCATGAAGTTGCATTCCAGCAAAAGACGTGGTCAATCGAAAATGAAAGTACTGAAAACAACAATTCAGTATTTTTCCTTTTTATTGAAGAATAAGCTAGCCTCCAGAATTTGAACTACTCGTGTTATTCTGTTCGTATTTCGGCTACTTTGGATGTCATGCTCATCGCTTCAATGTTCGGGGATCGCGCTGCCAGGTTTTACGCAAGAGTCGAACATGCCTCACTACCAATTGCCTTAAAGGTAGTTTGAATGTGATCGACAAGCAGTTTCCATGTTATGATACCAGTCGATAGCGAATGTCATTTGATTATTTTCCCTTTACCACAACCTTGCCTTCTTTTTGCACGGTGTCGCGACCCCATTTTGCAATCTCCTCCAATACCGGAACCAACGTTTTCCCAAATTTGGTTAACTCATACTCTACTTTGGGAGGTACTTCTGGATAAATCATCCGCTTGATAATGCCGTCTTCTTCTAATGCTCTCAGCTGCAGACTCAACATCTTCTCGGTAATATCAGGAATTAATTTTTTCAGCTCACTAAATCTTTTCTTGTCTTTGCGCAAATACCAAAGCACAACTGTCTTCCACTTGCCACCAATAAAATTCATGGTGACGTCAAGAGCACAATGGTAAGTTTCGCCCCGCAGTTGCATTATTTTTTCTTCGCCATCAATAATCATTTAGAACATTTTTGTGGTGTGGTTCCTTAATTTTTCAATTTAGTTAACATCGACAGGTACTATCTGGTTTGACAGTGTCTTGACTTAAAGAACGAAAAACGGAAACTTTGCTATACTTTTTACAGTTACACACAAAAGTAAATTAAAATCATTTAAACCAAACTTTAAATTTTATGAACATCGCAGTATTGGGAACCGGATCAGTAGGCCAAGCCTTGGCGAGCAAATTGGTTGCATTGGGGCACACAGTTAAAATTGGCACGCGCGATGTGGCGGCCAGCAAAGGGAAAACACGGCCAGACGGCTGGGGCAACCCGGCTATCGGCTCGTGGCTCCAGGCCAACCCCGCTGTTGAACTCGTCACTTTCGCTGAGGCAGTTTCATTTTCTGATGGTTTGATCGTGCACGCTATGAACGGACAGGCCGCCATCGAAAGTCTGAAAAGTAGCAATAGCAAAAACCTTGACGGAAAGATTTTGATTGACATCACCAACCCGCTTGATTTCTCGAAGGGCATGCCGCCAACTTTATTTGTGAGTAACACAGAAAGCTTGGCAGAACAAATTCAGGCAACTTTCCCAACACTCAAAGTGGTGAAGACGCTTAATACTATGAGCAATCCAGTAATGGTCAACCCTTCGCTGGTTCCGGGAAACCACACGGTATTCATGAGCGGCAACGACACAGTTGCAAAAAACACCGTACGTCAGCTGTTGCAAAGTTTCGGGTGGGCAGACATTAACATCATGGACTTAGGAGACATCTCCACCGCACGTGGAACGGAAATGATATTGCCGCTTTGGCTGCGCGTGTGGGGTAAAGTGCAAACACCGTTTTTCAACTTTGCCATCCACGTGGCTCAAAAATAATGTTGACATCGCTCTGCCCGACCCAATTGCTTACTGGTATTTCCTTACGACTAAGCTTGCGTTGTGGCCACCAAAGCCAAAGGTGTTACTAAGCGCCACATTCACGGTGCGTTGCATTTTTTGGTCGAGGATGATGTTGGATGCCACAGCAACAGCAGGGTCAATTTCACGCGTGTTAATAGTGGCAGGCATCACATCGTGTTGAACCGCCATCAGACAGACCAATGCCTCAATCGCCCCGGCACCACCCAACAGGTGGCCGGTGGCCGATTTGGTGGCACTGATTTTTAAATGTGAATTGGTTTCGCCAAACAATCGCACAATCGCCTTGGCTTCACTCTCGTCACCCAAGGGCGTAGAGGTGGCATGCGGATTCAAATAGTCCACCTCATGAGGTTGCACACCCGCGTCTTCTAATGCAGTTTGCATGCCCAGCAGCGCGCCTTCACCTTCAGGATGCGTGCCTGTGAGGTGGTAGGCATCGGCAGACATGCCACCGCCCGCCACCTCAGCATAAATTTTTGCACCGCGTGCTTTGGCATGCTCTTCCGCCTCCAATACCAGTGCTACCCCACCCTCGCCCATTACAAATCCATCACGCGAAACATCAAACGGTCGCGAGGCGGTGGCCGGATTATCATTGCGGGTTGAAAGTGCTTTCAATGCGCTGAAGCCTCCAATACCAGACTCGTTGATCGCAGCCTCTGAGCCGCCCGCAATAATGATGTCTGCCTTACCCCATCGGATGTAATTCATCGCATCGATAATTGAAGTGGTGGAGGTAGCGCATGCAGAGACGGTGATAAAATTGGGGCCCATGAATCCGTACTTCATCGAAATCCATCCTGCGGCAATGTCGGGTATCACCTTTGGTATGAAGAAAGGACTGAATCGGGGTGTGCCATCGCCCTTGGCAAACTCCATCACTTGCTCCTGAAATGTTAAGAACCCACCATTGCCCGAACCCCATATTACGCCCACTCTTCTTTTGTTAATACCACCCGACTCCAAGCCTGCGTCTTCCACAGCCTGCGTGGCAGCCACCAATGCATATTGCGTGAACAAGTCCATCTTTCGGGCTTCCTTTACATCAAAGAAGTTTTTTGGATCGTAGCCTTTTACTTCGCAGGCAAAATTTGTTTTGAATTTCGAAGTATCGAAGCGGGTAATGGGAGCTGCCCCACTTTTTCCCGCCAGTAATTCAGTCCAAAATTCTTGAACTGAGTTTCCCAATGGTGTGATCGCGCCTGCACCTGTTACCACTACTTTTCGTTGTTTCATGCTGTTTATCTTTATTATTTCAATCCTTCTATTTTTCCTTCAACTGCCTGATGACCGCCTCGCGGATCGCAAAAAAATCTTTGCTCCCTGTTAACCGAGACACCTGCAAGGCGCCCAACATGTTGGTGATGATCATGAGCGCCTTGGTTCGTGCGGTTTCTCTGAACATGAAAACGCCTTCTCTTTTACCATCTGCTAAAATCTGCGTCAACCAGACCAGGATTTTGTTGGCTAACAAGGCCAACTGCTTTTTCATTTTAGGTTCAACCGTCTTCAAATCCGTTGCGAGTGAGCCTACTAAACAAACCCGCTCTTCTTGTTTGGTAGAATCATAAATCGACAAAAATGCTTTCAATTTGACTTCGGGGACTCTACCCTCAACACTTTTGATCAACTGCTCAACCAAAAAAATATGTTGATTAACCACCTCAACTCCTAAGTCGGCTTTAGTCGCAAAATGATAGTGAATGGATGCGTTCTTGATTTTCAAAGACTTTGAAATATCATAGAAACTAAAGGCATTGTAGCCTTTGTCTCTAATCAAGTGATCGCCTTTCAAGATAATTGCCTCACGGGTAGTCATGGGAGTGCAAATATAACTACCTACTAGTTGGTAGGCAAATTAATCTCAAATATTAATGCCAAGTTTGTAAGGCATCTTTCGATTTTCAAGTATTCTATTTACTCCGTTTTGAGAGATTTTACTGGATCGACAGAAGCGGCTTTTAGTGCCTGCGAACTCACTGCGGCAAAGGTAATTGCCACGGTAACAAATCCTGCAGCTAAAATCGACCACCATGAAACGTTGACGTGATAAGGGAACTGTTGAAGCCAGAGTTCCATCAAGATCCAGGCTACCGGGGCTGTGACCAAAAAGGCAACTCCTACTAGCAGCGCAAAATCTTTGCTGATCATGGCAACAATTTGCAGGCGTTGAGCACCTAGTGCCTTGCGGATACCAACTTCTTTTGAGCGATGTTCAGCGGCATAAGCGGCTAAGCCTAATACACCGAGTGCGGCAAGCGCAACTGCTACGATCGTAAAAAGAAGCAATACCTCACGCACGCGGGCCTGATGCTGATAACTTTTGCGAAAATTGTCCTTCACCCAAGAATATTCAAACGGTGCACCGCCCGAAAAATCGTTCCATAAGCGAGAGATGCTACTGATTGCATCGCTCACTTTATCGGGGGCAACTCTCACGGCCAGTTCCAAATTCGGAGCACGGCTTTGCAGCAACACCAATGGCTCGATAGGGTAGTTGGCGGCACGGAAGTGAAAGTCACGAACAATACCAATGAGTTTAAAAGTGGTGGCCACGTTGGGCTGAGTAAAAACACTCACAGTCTGTTGTGCCGTGTCTCGAATATTTAACTCATCGGCAGCGGTTTGGTTGAGGATGATGGAATGGAAATCGCTACTGTCGCCAGTGAAGAATCGACCCCTGGCCATAGCATATCCCATCGTCTTCAGATGGGCGGCATCCATTTCGTAGAGCCTCATCAGGTACTGCTTTCGCTGGTCATTGTGCATTACCAAAACTTCTCCATCTACATTGGGCGGCAATCGGTTAGCAAAACTTGCTGACTCCACCCCAGCAATCTTCGAAACTTGCTCAACAAAAGCACTTGCCCGCGACCCCAAATTCACTGCATGCAAGATATTGAGCACCCGGTCTTCGTTAAATCCATATTCTTTTTCTTGCAGGTAATTCATCTGGTCATTCACAACCAAGGTGGCAATCATCAATGCGATTGAGATCACAAATTGAAAACCTACGAGCACGTTTCGTACGCGATGACTGGTAACCCCACTGCGTAATGAGCCGCGCAATATCTGAGAGGGACTTAAGTAGGTTAAAAAAAATGCTGGGTAAGCACCTGCAAAAAGGCCAATAAACAAAATGTACAGTAAAATAACCCACAGCAAAGTGGGTTGTAGCAAGTCAGATAAACTCAATGCCTTATCGGTAACGAGGTTAAAGGGTAGCAAGCACAAGACCAATACTAAAAATGACAGCCCAACTGACAATAACGTGTATAAATAAGACTCAAATAAAAACTGAAATATCAACTTGTGATTCATAGCGCCAACCACTTTGCGTACACCCACTTCCTTGGCACGGCTAGCCGACCGTGCGGTAGAGAGATTGACAAAATTGATGCAGGCGATGATGGTTACAAATAATGCTACAAATCCAAACAAATAAGTGTAAGCAACGCGATTGTTGGGTTCTATTTCGTTCTCCAAATCAGATCGCAAATGAATGTCCGTTAACGGCTGCGCAAACAACTCAACAAAATTTCCAAACTGGGCGAATGATTCCTTTGAAATATCATACCGTTGCTTGAGCTCAACCGCAATTTCATTTTCCGTGAATCGCTTGAGCGCGGTGTTGAGCGATTCAATGGTTTGAACTTGACGCGTTTTGATGTACGTTTTTACCTTACCTACTACAAAACCATTTTCTTCCAACCCACGCCAAGAACCAAGTGATAGAATCATCGAGTAATGAAAATGACTTGCTTTTGGGGCATCAGCTGCAACACCTACCACCGTGGCTTTATAACCTTGTGCCAGTTTTACCTGCCGCCCAAGCTATGTTGAATAATCAGCAGGCGCTAAACGGAACAGGCGCTTAGCAGCAGTCTCGCTGATTACTAGTTTGCCATCTCCTTTCAATACCTCCGAGGCATCGCCTACAAGCAATCTGAAATCAAAAAATGAAAAAAAGTTAGAATCCGCCAGCAACAAGTAGCGCTCTGTAAAGGCAGCCGTATCGACCTGTATGGGAAACGTGGGCCAATTTGCCAGCCTTATTACGCTTTCAACTTCGGGTAATTGCTTTTGTATGGCACCCGCTAATAGTGGACCTGTTTCCGCAGTATTGAAATCTGTGCCTTGCAGCCGGCCTTTGGAAGCAACCCGATAAATGCGATTTGAATCTGTGTGAAAGTTGTCATAACTCCATTCATCCTGAACGTAAAGGGCTAATAGTAATGTGCAGGCAATACCCACTGCTAAACCAACTACATTCACCCATGCGTAACTGCGTTGGCGCATCATAATGCGAAGTGAGATTTTGATGTAGTTGGTAATCATTAAAAGACACAAAACTAAAAACTACTTTTCCAAATTAACAGCTTTTTATGCGTACAGTTTCATTCTAACAGCAAAAAGAAATCACTGTTAAAAAGAAGCAAGAATTCAGAAACGGGCTGCAATAATTTTTATGTCAGCCTGCTCAAACGCTTTTGTAAATTTTCTTTCAGTGGCTGATGCTTCATTTTTCTTGCCTTGAGCCTGCAAGCTTTGGTGCAACCCATATAACGACCAACCGTTGTCACGGTATTGTTTCAAGTCTTCTCGAAAATATCTTTCCGCATCTGCCGGTCGCTTCGCCTGCAACAGCACCGCTCCCAATACTTGGCGTGTGGGCAGATACCAATCTGGTGGTTCCTGGTACAACAGGCCATCTTCAATCTTTTTCGCTTTTGTTATGGCCGCAATCGCCTCATCATATTTTTGGTGCGAAGCCGCCAACTCTCCTTCCAACAAATACGCTCCGATACTTAAGACCGATTTAAAACTGTTGAAACCCGAAATCGTATTTTCCATAAATGGATCGGCCACCCATTTTTGCAACGCCTCAAGTTCGTGAGCTGCATCACTCGGCCGATTGGTTCGCAGTAACGCCATGCCGCGAACGTAATGCCAAACCGCTTTTGCATATTTGAGCGAGTCAGTAGGGTCTTGAATTTGCAAAATCTCTTCCCACCGGCCGAACCGGGCTAAGTTGTACCAAGGCATCACATACCAATGCTGCAGCGTTACAAAACTGGGGTTGGTGAGCAGGCTAGATGGAATGGTTTTTTGCAGAGCCTCGGCCGTTTCGATTGATTTTTGTTGCATGCCAGCCATCTGCGCGCAAGCCAACAAAAAATGATAATTATGTGGATAGTAAAACAAGGGATACACGCCCTGCACTTTGCAAGCGACAATATATTCTTCATCTGTTTTTACCGCTTGCTCATTGGAACGTACACCATCAACATAACGGCCAAGGCGGATGTAGACGTGAGACGGCATATGCACTAGGTGGCCCGAGCCTGGAACCAAATGCGTGAGACGATCGGCACTTTCTGCTGCGCGATCTGGGTCGGGCGATGCTTCCAGCAGGTGAATGTTCAGGTGGTTTGCCCCAGGGTGGTTCTTATTTTTTGCAATAACCGAAGCGATGATGCTTACAGGTTCGTTTGTCCAGGGTTGTGCTTTGCCGCCTTTCCAAAAATCCCAAGGGTGCAAATCCATTAGCGCTTCCGCAAATAATGTGTTTATATCTTGATCATCTGGAAACTGATTTGCAACCTGGCGCATGGCCGAGGCATAGGCCTCATCAAGTGGTTTGCGGTCTTTCAATGCCTCTGAGGTGTATCGTTGGTTCAATGCGTTGATTAATTCTTGTTCTCGAGGACTACCATTTTTTAGCAGTGCTTTTGCTCGCTGTATCGCTTTGTAAACGGCCTCTGTGTCGGCCGGGTCCATCGGTAAGTTAATGTTGGGTCCAAGACAAAGCGCCTGCCCCCAATACGCCATCGCCAAGTTTGGATCGAGGCGAGCCGCCTCTTTGAAGGACCGGTAGGCTTCCAAATGATTGAATCCATAATACAAGTTCAATCCTTGATTAAAAAACTGTTGCGCTCGAGCATGGTTGGTGCTCACCGTCATTCCATAACTGCCCAAGTTATTTAGTAGTGGTGCCATTTGCTGCGTGGTATCCATCAGTTGCAAAATGGCGCGCGCGCCTGGTTGCCCGCACAATGATATCGGGGGCGTAATATTTAGGTCTACTTGCTTTTGGAAGTCAAACAAAATGTTGGCTTTGAAAGATGCAGCCGCCAGCAAGATGGCCAGAGGCAACAGGTACACAACTGGCTTCATAGGTTGATTGAGGTTAGGTAATCAAAGCTAAAGAATTTTGTTCGAAATCCTTTCAGCCGGTTATCTTGGAAACAAAAAACTGATAATCATAGTAAACCAAAACAGAAAATTTTGTCTAAATATGTAAGATGAGATCAACCCTCTTTTTTTGTGTTGCCCTATTGGCATGCTCGGGCAAAAACGACCCCGCACCCACCGCTATGTACTTCCCTCCCGGCACCAGTGGCAGTTGGGAAACTGTTACACCTGCTACCTTGGGCTGGAATGAAACCGCAATACCAAATTTACTTTCGTTTTTAAGTAGCAATAATACGCGCGCTTTTCTGGTGCTGAAAGATGGAAAACTGGTGATAGAAAATTATTTCGGCAAACAGCTCGCCAACCCAGCACTCGACTTCAATGCCAGCAGTAATTGGTATTGGGCATCGGCTGGGAAAACACTCACGTCTGCCTGTGTGGGCATTGCTAACGCGCAGGGCAAAATCAGTCTTGATGCAAAGACTTCTGATTACCTGGGTGTTGGCTGGACAAGCCTGACGCTCGCGCAAGAAAACAAAATCACGGTGCGCAACCAACTGACCATGACGAGCGGTTTGGATGATGGGGTGGCCAATCCCGATTGCACTACAAAAGCATGCCTGGTGTACAAAGCGGATGCCGGCACCCGATGGGCCTACCACAATGCTCCATACACATTATTGGACAATGTAATTGCTAACGCTATTGGTAAAGACTTAAATGCATTTGTGAATGAGCAAATCGAAACTAAAATAGGAATGGACGGTACGTTCATCAAAACGGGCGATAACAATGTGTTTTACAGTACACCCCGCTCGATGGCGCGCTTCGGATTGCTGCTGCTTAACAAAGGCAAGTGGGACCAAACCCAAGTAATTCCGTCAGCCTATTTTGATCTGATGGTAGCCACGTCACAAAATTATAATCTCTCATACGGATATCTGACGTGGCTCAACGGAAAGGCCTCATCGATGGTGCCTGGTTTGCAGACAGTGTTCAACCAATCAATCAGCCCCAATGCACCTGCCGACTTATTCGCTGCCATGGGAAAGAGTGGACAGTTGATCAACGTGGTACCCAGCAAAGGTTTGGTAGTCATTCGCATGGGCGATGCACCCGACTCTGCGTTAGTGCCTTTCACGTTTCAGGATGCGTTGTGGAAAGAGTTGGCAAAAGTAATTCAGTAAACTCAAAACAACTTCAACTGAAAATCTCCTTTCTCTTCTGTCAATAGTTTGATAATAGGCTCACCAAAATTGTGAAGTGAAATACCCAACAGTCTCACCTGCTGGCCAGGAACGAACGAATCGTCCAATAATTTTTTTGCTGTATTTTCAATCAACTCTAAGTCGCGCGTCCCCTCCGGCAGCGAGTAGCTGCGCGTAATCTGTTTGAAATCATGGTACTTGACTTTGAGTGTGATGGTGCGACCCTTAAGCTGATGGCGAGCTAACCGGCTCTGGACCGTTTGTGCAATTTTTTCTAACTCACCATGCATCTCATCGCGCGTGGTGAGATCAAATGGAAAAGTGTCTTCTGCGCCCACCGACTTGGCCTCGCGTTCGGTGCGCACCGGCCGATCATCTTGGCCGCGCACAATCCTGTAAAAGAAACTTCCAATCTTACCAAATCGCTGAGTTAGTTCCTCTTCTGTCAGTCGCTTGAGGTCTGCACCGGTATGTAAGCCCTGGCTTTTCATTTTCGCGGCCGTCACTTTGCCAACACCAAAGAATTTTTCTACTGGCAGTTGCTCCATAAATGCCTCTAACCGCGAGGGGCCAATAAAAGTCAAGCCATTTGGCTTATGTAAGTCGGAGGCCACCTTCGCTGCAAATTTATTAACCGATACGCCCGCAGAGGCTGTCAGTTGAAGCTCTTCTTGGATTGCCTTTCTAATTTGTGTAGCGATATCAATTGCCGACCCGATATTTTGTTTGTCGGTGGTTACATCCAAATAAGCTTCATCAAGCGAAAGTGGTTCCACTAAATCGGTATATCGATAAAATATCTCGCGCAAATGATTTGATACCTGCTTATAAACTTCAAAGCGTGGGTAAACAAAAATCAAATCTTTGCACAGCCGTGCTGCTACTTTGCTGGACATAGCAGAGCGCACGCCAAACTTCCGCGCCTCGTAGCTCGCTGTGGCCACCACACCTCCGCGCCCTTTGGGCGAACCACCAACTGCAATTGGCTTGCCGCGATAAGCAGCGTTGTCGCGCTGCTCGACCGAAGCATAAAATGCATCCATATCGATGTGAATGATTTTCCGTATGAGTGGCTTCATGAGCCAAAATTAACCTAACGTATCGATTAACTCACGCCAATACATTAACCTTTTCAACTGATGGCACCCTCTTTCATTTCAAAGATTTATTTGCAGTTAACTACTGAACCATGGCAACACTCACTCTTCTGTTTCGGCTGCGCCCAATTTCTGTTTTATTGTCAGCTATCGGCTTCTGTGAGCCCCATCCGGCAGCGGTTAATCGCTTGCGCGATATATTCATTCCCACCAATTGCTCCAACACGGCCTGTGCGCGCTGTTCGGAAAGGGCCTGGTTGGTAGCTTCCCGGCCAACATTATCTGTATGGCCTTCAATGTGTAAAGATGTCGTTGGGTTTTGTAAAAGAAACTCAGCGAGCTGCAAAATCAATGCGTGGCTTTCAGGCTTTACCACGGCACTGCCAAAATCAAAATAAATTCCGTAAAGGTCTACTTCCTTCTTGATTTTAAGTTCAGAGGCAACGTTCAAAGGACGGGTGCCGTCATCAAATACACCCATTGCATTAAATTCCGTCCAAGATGGGTTACCCCAATTGCTGGTAATAATCAATTTGATTTCTGTTGCCTCTACGGGTTCAATTTTTAGCTCTTGCCCATTTTTATTGCGTTGCAGTTGTAAGGCTGTCCATTTCTTTAACTCACTGGTGCCATTGGCCTTTATCCAAAGTTCGATGTTCTTAGCTGAGATTCCCGGGTAGCTGTCTTCATCTTCAATGGCATTGTTGAGCACAAATGTTGTAATCCAAGTAGGCTGCTTAAATTGAAAGCTGACCCAGTGCGGAAATTGGTTATCGGCTGAGCACCATACATAGCTGGAAACCGGTCGATTGTTTTCCTTCATTTCGGCCAACTCAGGCACCAAGTTTTCAACTGCCCATCCCCCACCGTATGAGCTGCTAAAGCCGGTTATCGTTATCCCATTTTCTTTGGTAAATAGATTTTCTTGCGCGAGTGCCGCACGGCTCAAAACAAAAAATACAAAAACGAAACGCATTTTCATGGTTGAATTAAGAGAGTTAACTGTTGATTGATTTGTTGAACGTCAAGCTGGTGATGAATGTTTTGCTTGCCTCCGGTGACGACCAAAAAAGCATTCAGTCGCGAATCGAACGCAGTTTTCGTTGGCTTTGCACGGATAGTCTTTTCGAATATTTTTATCTCGTTACTCGTCACAGTTTGATCGGTCACTTCAATGTCGCCTTTCACGATTACGGTGCGTGCACGAAAGTCATTCGACTTTGTATCTTCTTTGTGAGCGTTATTCAATCGGAAATAGTTACATCACCTATCTTTTCTTGTTGGATGGGTGTCCCTACATTTTTGAGTGTAAAAGGAATAGTGTTAATGCCCCACTCGCACTCCAACCGAATTTGATTGCCCAAGTTGCGCAGTTTGTCCAATGCCTCTCCTTCATCAGCATAGTTGATAGAATTCACTTGCTGCAGGATTACCTGGTTGGCTTGAAGGCCAGGGTCTAACACATAAGTGTAAAAACCAAGCAAATTGAAGGGGTCAACACCATTACGGTCTGCACAAACCTCGCTCCATACTTGCGGTGCATAAGAATCAGCGCCCTCATCAATGATGTAACCTTCAAATTGTTGCACTTCAAAGATTGCCTGCAACTTTCTGACTACGGCTGACTGAAATGAATGCTCAGCATCAGTCAACGGTCGCATGTTGACGCAATTTTGGCCCATTACGCTTTGGAACATGCCTACAAATGCAATGAGAAAAATTCGATGAACCTTTATCATAACACGGAGGTTGTTTGTGGCCGTGCAAGTTGTTTGGCCAGGGAGTTATATTTCGATGTCGGTAAGTGCTTTTGGGCAATGGCAAATAGTGCATCGAAAACTGATGCAGGCGCATTTTGCCGAATCGGTGTCAACCATCCAAGTAGATCTTTCATGTTTAACCCCCGCACCAACCAGTGCGCATACTTCATCATTTTCTCAGGTGGTATTTGACTAACCAACGTCTGCTCGGTTGCTAAAATTTGCTCATCGGTATAGTTTCGCCATAACGCCTCATTTAGCTTCATTTCTTCTTTATTCATGTGATAGAGGTTAAAAGCAATAAACTCGTTGAAGGCATAACACAACAATTGACCATACTCCAATCGCTTGTCATCGGTACTCGCGTATCTCCACGAAACGATTAACTGCTGCAATACAGCCGCTAGGCGATGGTCTTCTTCGTGCTCCTTTTCAAACATCTTGGCAATAGCTGGCTCTTTGGCTTTCAACGGTTCGTTAAAAAAATGGTCTTCGCCAAGTGCATGGCTGTCAAACAGCAAGAGCAGTTCTTCCAATTGCTGAATGGTAGTTTCAGTAGTAAGGACATCCGCAAAGTCAGCATGTTGTAAGGCCGTTGCCATTTCGTACATGGCTACTCTTAGTGCCTTGTGAATAAGGTAAAATGAGTTGTGTCGCTTGTTCATAATTCTTTTTTGAGGTTGCACGCGAAACTTGAATGCTTTGATATACGTAATACGGATTATTTTTTACGCCAAAAGGATTATGCAGCTTCCCACCGTCTATGCAACCGATTTCGTTTGCACAAAATCTAATCGCGAAGAAGAGTTCGGATTTGTGTCCACGGAGTGGGTACACCCTGATTTCGGTACTTGGAGCCAAAAAACTTTGGATCTTGGCTTTTTAAAAGTGGAGCAAAATCGTTCGCAGTTCAAAGAAAAGATCAACGTGGCCTACGATGCAGACATCTCTAATGTGGTGCACCATTGCATCTCATTGGATGGCACCATGGGTGCCCACCTGCGAGACTTCCAGCTCGATGCGCAACTTCATTCACTTACTTACCACAATATGTATTTGTCTGGCAGTTCATATCACCTTTCGATCGATCGGTCGGTGGTAAATGTGCACATTGAAATTCAAAAGGATTACTATCAGCAGCTTTTACCGATGGATGAACCGTGGGCTGATGAAATTCGAGAAACGTTGGCAAAAAAAGAAGTGTATTACCCAGGTGATTTTCCGCTAACAGCGGCAATGGCGCAAAGTATATATGCCATTTTCAACTCACCTCTATCAGGTCAGCTTAAAAAAATGCTGGTGGAAGCCAAGATTCAGGAATTAATGGCGTTGCAATTATTTGGGTTTAAAAGGGCAAATGCTACTCCCAAGGACCGCAATCTCATGCACGACATTCGTGACTATTTAGACCAGCATTTTTTGGAGGATCATTCCTTGAAGAGTATTTGCCAACAATTTGGTGTGAACGAATTCAAGCTCAAATCTGAATTCAAGGCGTGCTTCAACACCACTGTGTTCGATTACCTGTGGAGCAAGAAAATGGAGTATGCGCACACGCTATTGGCCGACCAGCACCTTCGGCTAGTAGAAGTAGCCCAGCGCGTGGGCTATCAGCATAGTCATCATTTTGCTACCGCATTCAAGCGCAAGTTTGGCTACTCACCTTCTGCATTGGTGAGCTGAGTTGCTGAGACTTTTTAATTACAGTGCAGCGTTACTGAAGCGTGTGTAAATATTTATACAGCGCCTTAAGTTCAACATCTGAATAGGCAGCCGTCATATTCCACGGCATTTGCTCAGGCAACAACGTTTTACCTTCTGGAGTGATGCCCGTCCGCAATGTTGCAATAAACTCCTGCTCGGTCCATTTGCCAGGGTTACCAGAAAGACTAATGTTGGCGACAGGCGGAAAACCAGGAGCTATTGGATCTCCACCTTTCATATTTGCACGGTGGCATCCTTGGCAAGCCACTGACAAGTACTTTCCGTATTCAGTGGTAATGCCCACCTCAATGTCTTTCACCAATGCGCGCTGGTGATCAATTTTTTCCGCAGGTATCAGATCAATTTTTTCAAGTTCCGTTAATACGTAGGTTAGTGGCTTAAGTCGCAGTGCCGGCAGACTGCGATTAACAGCAGGCATAGACTGAAGAAAAGAGATTAAGGCTGCCATGTCTTTTTGAGTCAGTTGCGTGAACTCGTGCGAGGGCATAATCACCAACGGCTTACCGTCTCTACCCAATCCATGCTTGAGTGCTCGAACCCAATCATTAGTCGAGTAATCGGCAGGCAATCCAAATTCGCCCTTCGTTAGGTTAGGGCCAGGTATCACACCCAACATGGGGTCGTCAATAAATATTTTTCCGCCCAGGTCATTACCGTGGCAATCTTTGCAACCTTTAGCGGTGGTCAACCGCGCTCCATAAGCCAAAGTTGAAGAGTCTGATGAAACGGTGACTTGCTCGGGTACTACTTGATAAAAAGTATTTAGCCGTGCTTCAGTAGAAAAATACGCTTTGGTATAAAATGCACAGGCAAATAGGATCAGCGCGGCTAGCAAGCCCAAAACGACAAAAAGAATTTTTTTCAACATAATTTCAAAAGATTTATCAATAGGCGAAACGAGCGGCAGGCCACGGTGTGCTACGCAAAGCGGAGAAAAAGTAACGCAGAATGGAGTGACGATTATTTCCTCTACAAAACTGAAACTTATTTATTACTTTCACGTTTGTAGAATTAACTTAAGTAGAATATGAAAGGTACCTACCTGGGAGAATTGGAAGAACTGGTGTTGCTCACCGTAGGCATTTTGTACC
The DNA here is from genome assembly GCA_018267275.1 of Bacteroidota bacterium. Lineage (GTDB taxonomy): Bacteria > Bacteroidota > Bacteroidia > Cytophagales > Cyclobacteriaceae > ELB16-189. The sequence goes on from JAFDYV010000009.1 coordinate 104,652, forward strand.
CCGATGCTTATGGCGTTGCGGTAATGGATGAACTCAAACAGCAGGCTAGCCGCGACCTCAACATCAGTGCGGTGCATGCCGTGCTTACCCGCCTCGAAGAAAAAGGGCTGTTGAAATCCAGTATGAGCGACCCCACTGAAGAAAGGGGCGGAAGACGCAAGCGTATTTTTATTATCACGGCCGCTGGCAAGCGGGCACTGGAAGAAGCGCAAGAATTGCGTACGCAAATGTACCGGCAGATACCCAAGGTAGCTTTGCAACCAATCGTTGTTGGGTATTAGTTCTTCGTTATTAGAGCCATGAGGCCAACAACGCAAGACCAACAACGAACAATGCCACCTCGGTGGGCTAACCGCCTTCTGGAGTGGTATTGCCGCCCCGAACTGCTTGAAGAAATCCAGGGTGATGCACACGAATTGTATTACCGCGAAGCAAAAACGAGCAAGCGAAAAGCGGATTGGAAATTTATTTGGAACGTAATTCGATTCTTTCGTTGGCGTAATATCCGAAAACGACAATATCAGTATGTAAATTACTCGATCGATATGATACAAAACATTTTCAAAGTAGCGTTCCGAAACTTTCTGCGACATCCTGGCCACTCGTTCCTCAATGTAATAGGATTGGGAGTGAGCTTTGTAGTAGCCTTACTTGTTGGTTGGTGGGCACTGCATGAGAACTCTTTCGATCGATTCCATGAAAATCCCGAACAAATTTTTGAAATCAAAAGCCATGTGAATGCCAATGGCACGATTGAAACATATGGCGCTGCCCGCTTCAACATCAACCTGGCAGCACTACCTGAAGTGAAATCAAAAACTGTGCTGATCTCGGGCACGCGATGGCCCAATGAGTTATGCTTCCGCCCTGATGGCAAATCAAACGAATGTATCTACTTATTCGGAATTTATGCTGAGCAACCTTTCTTCTCGATTTTTAATTTTCCAATAGTGTCAGGCAACCAAAATCCTTTGGCAGAGCCTACCCATATCGCTATCTCACAGAAGATGGCCAACAAGCTTTACGGAGATGAAAATCCAATTGGCAAGATCATCAAAATTGATGATCACTACCCAGTTACCATCGCATCGGTTTTTAAAGATGTGCCAAGCAACTCCAGCCTGCAATTTGAGTTTGTGCTTCCCTGGGAGGTATTTGCCAAAATGCGTGGCATGCAGCCCGAGCAGTTCCACAATCAGTTCTTCCCAGTCTACTTTCGAACCAGTGCGGATGCTACAGTTGAAGATCTCACTGCCAAGTTAAACTCCCCGTCTATTCTTACCGAAGATCTCAAAAAAGACAACGTGAGTTACAGTGCTTTTGCACTGACGGACGCGCGCTTACATGGTGAATTCAAAAATGGAAAAAACACAAGCGGGCGAATTATTTATGTTCAACTGTTCCTACTCGTAGCCATGCTGGTAGTGGCCATGGCAGTAATCAACTTTGTAAATCTAACCACGGCACGCGCCTCTAACCGCGCAAAAGAAATCGGCATCCGCAAAGTTACAGGCGCACAGCGTGGCAGTATCATCTTTCAATTCATGGGCGAATCGTTTTTCGTTGTCTTCGCTGCTATTATTCTGGCCGTGGTTACGGGTTATTTGTTGTTGCCGTTATTCAACCAACTGGTAGGCGATACCATTCTTGTCACCTGGAAAAAACCGGCCGTAATCGGCTACATTGTGTTGGGAATGTTGATAGTAGCATTCTTGGCCGGCTTGTACCCAGCATTGGTAATGTCACGATTTCAGGCAGCTCACGTGCTGAAAGGCAATGTGGTAACGCGCAGTGCTGGAGCCCAGCATTTAAGAAAAATACTTTTAGTGGTACAAATAAGTTTTTCGGTCGGGATTGTGATCTTCACGGGTGTACTGTTTAAGCAACTAGATTACATTCAACATAAAAACCTTGGCTTGAACAAAGATCACATTGTACACATTGAACCCACCTACAAGCTGTTGCAAAAATACAACACGCTCAAGGCAGAGTTATTAAAAAATCCGCAGATTAAAAGTGTCACCGCAACTGCCGCTGACCCCACCAGTATCAATTCCACCACCACCGGTGTTCGCTGGCCGGGGATGACTGAAGGTATGAATGCCCCTTTTAATGTGTTAGGCGCCACACACGAAGTGGCAGACGTATTCGGGCTGAACTTGGTAGACGGTCGCTTTTTTGGCGAAAACAGTTTGGACTCTATCCATTCTGAGGTTGTGGTGAGCGAATCGGCAGTGAAATTGATGAACCTCGATAATCCGTTGGGTACACTGATTAAGATAGGAGATGTGGAATGCAACATCATTGGAGTGATCAAAGATTTTCACTCTGCAAGTTTAAAACAGGCGCAACTGCCGATTATCGTTTACCGCCATCCCACCTTACAATGCTCGCGACTTTATGTTCGCTACGAGGGTGAAACCACAACAGCAATTTCAATCATCAACGATGCATACAAAAAGGCAGAACCCGCATTTACAATGAAGTATGGCTTTGTTGATGATGCCTTTGCCAAAATGTATAAAACAGAAACTGCTGCCTCAAAAATGCTTATGTTGTTCACGGCCATTGCCGTAATCATAGCGCTCGTGGGCGTCATTGGATTGGCTACTTACAACGTCATCAAACGAAAAAAAGAAATTGGAATTAAGCGTGTATTTGGCGCTTCCAGCGTGCAATTGCTAGGACTGGTGAGCAAAGACTTTGTGCTACTCATCCTGCTTGCATCTGCCGTTGGCATGCCGGTAGCTTGGTACAGCGCCAGCGAATGGCTTTCAGGGTATGCCTATCGAATTGATATGCCTTGGGAGATTTTCGCGCTTGGATTTTTTGCAATCTTGTCCGTTACACTATGCTTGATTAGCCTACAAGCGCTGAAAACCATTCGCACAAACCCAACTGAAGTACTGCGAAGTGAATAAACAATTGCCAACTCTTAAGCCGCCCCGGTGGGCAGACCGATTTTTGGAATGGTATTGTAGGCCTGACTTGCTTGAAGAAATCCAGGGTGATGCACACGAATTGTATTACCGCGAATCAAAAACGAGCAAGCGAAAGGCGGATTGGAAATTTATTTGGAACGTGATTCGATTCTTTCGTTGGCACAACATTAGCAAAAAAAAATTCTCAACAACATCAATCGCTATATCCATGCTGAAGAGTTACCTGGTGTCGGGTTACCGTAATATGTTGCGCAATGGTACGCCATCTTTCGTCAATATTGCCGGCCTTTCTATTGCTATTGCTTGCGCAGTTACCGTCTTCATCTTAGAAGACTCCTTTTATCACTTGGACTCTATGCATACCAAGGGCGAAGACATTGGAGTAGTGGTAAACCATGTAAAGAATGGGGATGAAGTTATACGTTGGGCCCGTTCGCCATATCCGCTGACGGAAATGTTACGCAATAACGCTTCGGTAGAACACGTAGCGGGAGCCGGTGTTCTACCGGCCAATGTGCGCGTAAATGACAAGGTATTTAGCGAGAATATCATGTTGGTTGATCCTGACTTCATGCGTATGTTCGATTTCAAAGTAATTGCCGGTAATCGAACGGCACTAGATAAAAAAGATCAAGTCTTGCTAACAAAAGAAATGGCCATTAAATATTTTGGCAACGAACAGGTGGTAGGAGAGGCTCTATCCATCAAGTTCAATGACGAAGATAAATTTGACTTCACTGTCGGAGGAGTTTTAGAAGACACACCTGCAAACTCGAGCATTTATTTTGACTTCATGGTATCTGGTGCCATTTGGCGAGATATGAACCCCATGGCTCATGAAGACTGGTCAAATTTCAGGGGCAACGTTTTCGTGGAGAAAAAACAAAAAGCTGATTGGCAGTCTTTAGATAAGACTTTCGCGCAATACCAAATCCTGCAAAATCAAGGCAACACGTCTCGCCCGGTGAAGCGCGTGGAGGTGATTGGACTACCCAAAATTGCGGTGGAGAGCTACAACATCAGTGGGTCGCTGAGCTGGAGCAATGATCCATCGGCCATGATTTCCATAGCCATCATTGCCCTGTTCCTAATTCTTTTGGCTGCATTTAATTATATGAACGTAGCGGTCGCATCAATTAGCACTCGCTTAAAGGAGATTGGCATACGTAAGGTGGTAGGCAGCAGTAAGCGTCAGATCATAATACAATTTATGGTTGAAAATATGATGCTTTGCGGAGTGGCCTTGGTGCTTGGTTCACTGATCGCCTATTTCTTGTTATTACCTGCGTTTAACGAAACTTTTCCAGTTAAGGTAGCTTTCGAGATCAGTTCCTGGCAAATGGCCTTTGTCTTTTTTGGAGGGTTGCTGTTATTTATAGCTGTAGTCTCCGGTACTTATCCATCGCTTTACGTTGCTGCTTTCAATGCTACTAAGATCTTAAAGGGGAAAGAGAAATTTGGAGCGAAAAGTCTGTTTAGCCGCATCCTTTTGTCTATTCAATTTACGCTGTCATTCATTATTATGGTTGGCTCGCTCATTTTTGTCGCAGCCTCAACTTATCTCGAACGCATGGATTGGGGATATAACAAAGAAGAAACACTCCTCGTGCGGTTACAAAGCTCTAGGCAATATGAAGAACTACAGAGTTTAATGGTCAATGACAAGAATACTAAAGTCATTACAGGATCTGCGCGGCATATCGGTGTGTGGAGCCAACCTGTTACCGCGCATGACATAGACAAAGAGTATCTTGCAGTGATGTTCCCAGTAGGTAGAGGATACCTCGAGGCGATGAACCTTCGACTTAAAATTGGCCGTGACTTCGATGAATCTATTGAATCAGATAGAACCGAATCAATCATTGTCAATGAGTGTCTAGTTAGACAAATGGGCTGGACGCACCCCATTGGGTACGAATTGATGGATGACAGCGTAAAACGATTTGTTATTGGTGTAGTAGAAGACTTCTATTTCAAGAGTTTCTTTTCAGAAATAGAGCCTGCCATGTTCTGCATGACCCCTCAAGAAAATTTTAACTTTATGTTGGTAAAAGCGGATGCGGGTAGAGTGAGCGAAGTTAAAAAAGCATTAGAATTGGCCTGGAAGAAAATTTCGCCAGATGACCCTGCTGCTGTGTCGTTACAAAGCGCTGTTTTCGATGGTTTCCTTCAAGGTAACCGCTCCAACAATAAAGTGATGATATTTATTGCATTAGTAACCGTTACGCTAACAACCATCGGGCTTTTCGGATTGGTATCATACAATATCACCCGCAGACTTAAAGAGTTTAGCGTACGAAAGGTTTTTGGTGCGAGTATTACAACGTTATTCAGATTAATGTCTCGCGATTATGTTTTTATTGTTGGCATCGCGTTTTTAATCGGTGCACCGACAGGCGCCCTATTGATGAATCTGCTCATCAAAACCATTTATCCTATGGCCATCCCGGTTGTGGCTTGGCCTTATATTCTAGCCATCGGTACCATGGTGCTAATCGTAGGGTTGACAGTAGTGAGTCAATTCTACCGGGTGGTGAATGAGAACCCCACAGAAACACTAAGGATAGAATAAGAGTCATTTCGAGCCATGCCTAGACAAAAAAGTGCTACACACTTTTGCTGTGCAGGGCGCAACATCTGAAGGTACCGAAGTATTTGGGATGGACAAGATTGCACTTTCAACGTGCGATTGGGAGGTCGATTAGCAAGATTTCCATTAGCCTACAAGCGCTGAAAACCATTCGCACCAACCCAACTGAAGTACTGCGAAGTGAGTAGAAAAAACCAATGTTTTCCATCCCGGACTCAGTCTTTGGCCGTCTAGCTTTAGTTGACAAACGGATTGCTCCATCGCGTATCAGTGTAAACCTGTTGCCCTGAGAGTGTTTTCAAAAAAGCCACGAGCGCGTCTTTCTCCGCTTGGGTGAGTTGCAAATTTTGTACACTGCCACCCGGCCGCAAGCGTGGATCTAAATTTGTATTACCAGCGGCAGTTACACCACCGTTATAATGATTGATCATGCCTGCCACGTCTAGCGCACCTGTGTGCATCAGCGGTCCGTTCAAAGTGCCGTCTGCGCGCATCACATCGCGCAGCGTTGGGGCGCGCGTTACTGCTACATCCGTGCCCCCTCCAATTTTGGTAATCAGCCCATTGTTACGCGAGTTGGGGTCGATGTCAAACTCGGGTGCCCGGTGACAACCACCGCAGCCTGCACCCCCGCCCGTGCGTAAACCGCCAGCTGCAAATTGCGGGGGCTGCAAAAACAAATTCTTGCCTTGGTTTTCTTGCGCGGTGAAGTTAGCGAACGGTGCACCATCGTTAGGTGCTGCCGCGCGCCCAGCATCATATTTACTATCAAAAGACTGAATGCTCCGCACAAACTGTGCGAGACACTCTTGCAATTTAGCTTCCGTAATGTCTGTGTTATTGTAAGCCTTCCGAAACAACACTTGATAATACTCTTTTGACTTCAATTTGATCAGCAAGTCAGCCAGCGCTGGCCCACCGTTCTGGCCACTAAATCCCATCTCTGCATGATCTTGAATTGGCTGAGTAGTCTGTGCCTCCAATGTGGCGGCACGCTCATCCCAAAAAAAACGCGCCTCAACTGCAAAGCGTGCATTCACCAAGCGCATACTGTGCCGACCCGTAGTGCCATTAACACCCGCGCTTGCAATGCTTGCATCGCTAAATGCGTGCGACTGTTGGTGGCAGCTTGCGCATGCCACGGTGTTGCTGGTTGATAAATTTTTATCGTAAAAAAGTACGCGGCCAATCAACGCTTTCTCGTTTACGATGGCATTTCCACCAATGTTGTTCCGAGTGATATAGCCCGGAACTGTTTGACTCGAATAATTTGGAAGTTGATCGAGGTTAATGTTCGAGCCAAAAGTTTCGGAAACTATTTTTTTCTCTTCGTTAGAAGTGACTTCAGTTGGGTCGGACTGACAGCTAGCAAACAAAAAAGCAAATAACGAGAGGATCAATAACGTGCGCATAGATTTTCATTTTTTGTGTTTCGACCTTAATATTCGCAAAAAGTTTAAAGAGTAACCCAAATTTGAATGTTAAAAAAGGTTAATTGACCTTTAAAAAAAATTCATAGATCGAATCTATAAGAATTACCTTCTACGGTCGTTGTACTTAGTCAACATACGTATGCTTGATGAAGATAATTAGTTCAACACAAAATCTTTTGCTAGAACATTTGCTGAGTTTGTTCCCACCATTACGGAAAACTTCCCAGGTTCAACACCCCAACTCATGTCTGCTCGGTAAAACGACAGGACTTCCGAAGTGATGTTGAGTTTGACTGTCTTTGACTCACCAGGTTGGAGTAAAATCTTCTCGAAACCTTTTAACTCTTTCACCGGTCTGGTTACGCTGCCCACCCAATCGCGAATATACCATTGCACCACTTCTTCCCCGGCAACTTTTCCCACATTCTTCACTGTTACCGACACCTCAACACTTTCATCAGTGGACATTTTCTCCTTGTCAATAATCAAATTGCTGTATTCAAACTTTGTGTAGCTCAATCCATACCCGAATGGGTAGAGAGGTTCATTTCGTACATCACGGTATTTCGATTTGTAAATGCGCACGTTTAGCGGATCTTGATAGTCGCCCTCATACGGCCTGCCACCATGTTTATGACTATAGTAAATGGGTATTTGACCTTCGTTACGCGGAAAGGTGATTGGCAATTTCCCGGAAGGATTATAGTCACCAAACAACACTTCTGCAACCGCATTTCCTGCTTCCGACCCGAGCGTCCATGTCTCCAGAATGGCGGGCATGTGTTGATCTACCCATTCAAGTGTCAGGGGCCGACCACTCACCAAAACTACCACCAATGGCTTCTTAGTTTCAGCCAACGCTTTTAACAAGTCTAGTTGAACACCAGGTAAACCAATGGAAGAACGAGAAGCGCCCTCACCATTCATGACTGCACTTTCTCCGAGCACTACAATCAGTTTACTAGCCCGTTGAGCGATGGCTTTTGCCTGCGCAAACTTGTCGGTCGCATCGTCATATAAATTGCAACCTTCTGCAAACAAAACAGATGTCTTAGGCGATACCTTCTTGCGAATGCCATCTAAAATTGACACAGCATGCTGCGGCTCTCCAAAGAAAGACCAACTTCCATTCATCTCGGCAGGGGCATTCGCCAGGGGCCCAATCACGGCAAGCGTAGACTCATCTTTTGAAAATGGCAATAGTTCATTTTCATTCTTTAGCAACACAATTGATTTTTTTGCCATCGACAGTGCGCTGTTGACTTGCGCATCGGTCCGCATCTCTTTCTTTTCACGTTCTTCGTTGCTATACCGATAGGGATCGTCAAACAATCCCAAATCAAACTTTAACTGCAATACTCTTCGCACAGCATCGTCTAGTTGTGATTGCTTGATCGAACCTGCTTGTATCAATCGAATCAACTGTGACGCATAAACGTTTGCCATCATGTCCACGTCTACGCTCGCATCCATTGCCAGTTGAGCGGCTTGTGCGCTATCGGCAGCAATGCCATGCGGAATGAGCTCACCAATGGATTGCCAATCAGAAACTACCACACCATTGAACTTCCACTCTTTTCTCAATACTTGTTGAAGTAAGAATTTGTTTGCCGTTGCCGGAATCCCATTAAAATCGTTGAATGCATTCATGACTGTGGCAGCGCCTTGCTTTATCGCGGCTTCGTATGGCGGCAAGTATACTTCGCGAAGCTGTCGTTCGCTCATGTCCACTTCAGTGTAATCACGGCCTGCTAAGGGCGCTCCATACGCAGCAAAATGTTTCACACATGCCGCAATAGTCCTGGCATCGGCCAGGCTTTTGCCTTGAAATCCGCGTACGCGAGCTTCGGCAATTCGTGACGCCAAAAAAGGATCTTCCCCGGCTCCTTCCAGCACGCGACCCCACCGCGGATCTCTGCAAACATCAACCATGGGCGCAAACGTCCAGTTGATTCCTACAGCGCTGGATTCTTCTGCTGCAACTTGTGCCGAACGTTCAATCTCTGCCAAGTCCCAACTAGCCGCTTCCGCCAATGGAATGGGTGCAACTGTTTTGAAACCGTGAATCACATCGGCACCAAAAAGCAAAGGAATTTTTAACCGAGATTGCTCCACGGCAATTTTCTGGAGGCGCGCGGTGTACTTTGCTCCGTATACATTGAATAAGCCTGTGATCTTTCCTTCTTTCACCAACACATCAAAGTTGTTGCTTTCGCGCGTCATCAACGTAGGCCCTGTATTGAAACCATCACCAATCAAAAAATTAAGCTGCCCAACTTTTTCTTCGAGTGTCATTTTTGACAACAGGTCTTCCACTTTGGTGCTTTTTTCGTTGGACGGTCCACTACCGGTACAAGCAAACACCAGGGTGGAGACCGCGATGATGAACTTTCTCATTTTTGTGATTTGAATGTTGTGAGTAATCGATTTGCCGAAGGTAGGCATTTGATTCGCTAAAAATCCCTGACAAAAGTCATTTTTACTGTGTAACACTTGTTACAATTTTGAATTTCGAGGTGTCGCACTTTTGCGTAAACAAAGAAATATGAAAATCGAACAACTGTACACGGGCTGCCTGGCAGAAGCTGCCTATTATATCGAAAGCGATGGCGAAGTTGCCATCATTGATCCTTTGCGAGAGCCCGCCCCCTACATTGCAAAAGCAAAGGCAAACCATGCAAAAATCAAGTACGTGATGGAGACACATTTTCATGCCGATTTTGTCTCAGGGTACGTTGAGTTAGCAAACAAAACCAACAGCACCATTGTCTTCGGACCGACCGCGCAACCGGGTTATCAAGCACACGTTGCGAAAGACGGAGAAATTTTGACACTGGGAAAAATAAAAATTAAAGTGCTCCACACACCAGGACATACGCTTGAATCGAGTTGTTATTTACTGTTGGACGAAAATGACAAGCCCCACGCTGTCTTCACAGGCGATACATTATTTATTGGAGACGTAGGCCGCCCCGACTTGGTGCAGAAAGTAAAAGCTGATATCACCCCTCAATATTTGGGCGGTTTGTTATTCGACTCGCTGCGCAATAAGTTGATGACATTGCCTGATCACGTGATGGTTTATCCAGGCCACGGAGCTGGCAGCGCCTGCGGCAAAAAAATGGATAAAGAGACAGTTTCTACCATCGGCAAACAAAAACAATTCAACTACGCGCTGCGAGTAGATATGGACAAGGAAGAGTTTGTTGCTGCTGTAACCGATGGCTTGGTAGAACCGCCACAATATTTTCCGGCCAATGTAATCATGAATGTAACTGGCCATGTGCCCAGTTTGGATGATGTGCTTCAAAAAGGATTACGCCCACTCACGCCAAACGATTTCGTACAGATCGCTTCCGATAAAAAAACTCTGATATTGGATACCAGAAAAAAGGACGAGTTTGCTGCTGGCTTTATCCCAGGCTCTATTTTCATTGGTATTGATGATTCGTTTGCGCCATGGGTGGGTACATTAATTCAAGATTTGACCGCTCCAATCTTGTTGGTGACAGAGCCTGGCCGTGAAGCGGAAGTGATCACCCGACTAGCAAGAGTGGGATATGACAATACAATCGGATACCTAGACGGTGGGGTTGACAACTGGAAAAAATCTGGTTTGCCAACTGAAACCTTGGAAGAGGTGACAGCCGAAGAATTTGCTTCGATTTATAACCCCACAACGTTACTTGTTGATGCAAGAAGGAGAAGTGAATATGAAACAGAGCACTTGAACGGAGCACAAAACCTACCGCTTGATTTCATTCACAAAAACAAAGCAGCATTCTGTCAACACAAAAAATACTTCATACACTGCGCAGGTGGCTATCGCTCCGTCATCATGGCTTCGTTTCTAAAATCGTGGGGCTATCAAAACATTGTCAACATCAAAGGTGGTTATCAAGCTTTAAGCAAAACCAAATTGGAGCGAACGGAAAAACAGCTGGTGAATACGGAACTTTAGGCGAATGCGCTCACAAGCGAGTACAGGCTCATTGCGCCCATTACAACCACCACTACCCACCCGATCACTTGCAACCATAAAGGATGCCGATAACTGCCAATGATGTCACGGTTTCGAGAGACAATTAAAACGATTGCCAGTGCCACAGGAAGCGTTATTCCATTTAACGTACCTGCCAAAACCAGCAGCCGAACCGGATTGCCCACTACAATAAAAATGAAGGCAGAAATAAGAATGAAGGCGGAAATTATCAAACGTTGATTTTCCAACAACTTCGAGTGAAACCCAGCGACAAACGTAATAGAGGTATAAGCACACCCGACCACCGAAGTAATGGCTGCGCTCCAGATCACTACGCCAAAGAACCGATAACCCAAACTTCCCGCGGCAGCTTGAAAGATAGAGGCGGCAGGATTGCCTTTCGCTAATTCAACACCAGCCGTAACGACTCCAAGCGCCCCTAAAAATAAAACCATACGCATCAGTCCGGTTATGACAATGCCGCTGATGGCACTGCGATTTACCTTGTGTAAATTACTTTGACCCACCACGCCTGCATCGAGCAACCGATGCGCACCGGCAAAACTGATGTAACCACCTACGGTACCACCCACCAAAGTAACAATCGCTAAAGGGTCAATAGTAACTGGTACAAACGTACGATGAACAACCGCTAACAATGGCGGATGCGAACTCACTGCAACATAGCCTGTCAACAAAATCATCAAAATGCCCAGCACCTTCGCAAACCAGTCGATGGTGTTGCCAACCTCTTTCATCCAAAAAATAATAAGCGCAACCATACAACTAATTGCTGCACCTGCCTCGGGCGAAATTCCAAAAAGCACTTGCAACCCGAGCCCGCTGCCTGCCAGATTGCCAATGTTAAAAGCCAGTCCGCCCAACACAATAATTGCGGCCAAACAATAACCTAATCCCGGTAGCACTTTGTTGGCTGCGTCTTGTGCTTTGAGATTACTCATCGTCAAGATTCGCCAGATGTTCAATTGGACTGCGATGTCCAACAGAATTGTAATCAAGATCACAAACCCAAAGCTAGCCAACAGCTTTTGCGTGAACACCGTGGTTTGCGTGAGAAACCCAGGACCAATGGCTGATGTTGCCATCAAAAATGCTGCACCAAGGATAGCAGATTTCCTTTCTTTCAAAGCGCTTTGATTTTGATGCCCTCGCTCTTTAATCGATTGTAAATGGCGCTTGCAAACGCTGCTACATGTGCACCATCGCCATGCAAACAAATGGTGTCCGCTTTTATTGAGATTGGTTTACCTGTAACATCTACCACCTTGCTCTCCTTTACCATTTTCATCACCTGGCTTAGCGATTCTTCTTCAGGTTCAATCAACGCATTTTTTTCTGTGCGTAGCGTGAGCGAACCATCGGGCTGGTACGTGCGGTCGGCAAATACTTCGCTTGCTGTTTTTATCCCAACAAGGTTTGCTTGCGAAATCATGTGGCTGCCGCTGAGCCCGTAGTAAATTAATTTTGGATTGAAGTCAAAAACAGCTTGCGCGATGGTACGGCTCATTGCCTCGTCTTTCGCTGCCATGTTGTATAGAGCACCGTGCGGCTTAACATGATGCATCACCGCACTTTGCTTGCGGCAAGCAGAATCAATGATAAAAAGTTGAAGGGTAACCAAATCATAAAGTTCTTTCGAAGTCAACTTCATGTTCGTACGCCCGAAGTTGGGTTTATCGTCAAATCCGGGGTGTGCGCCAATGGCTACATGATGTTGTAAGCAAAGAGCAATCGTATTTTTGATGGTTTGTGCATCGCCTGCATGGTAGCCGCACGCAATGTTGGCGCTACTGATGAAAGGCATAATAGACGCATCGTTGGGCATGCCCTCCCCCATGTCGCAGTTCAGGTCTACTGTCATGAGAGACAAGGTACAAAAATGTACGAAGGTTGTTTATTCGCTCCTCAAACTTTCCACCGGCCGCATCAACCCAGCGCGCCATGATTGGTAGCCCACCGTACCGAGGGCCACCGCCACAGCGGAGAGGCCAGCCAAAACAAATACCCCGGCACTCAACTCAACTCGGTAAGCGAAGTCTTGCAACCAGCGGCTCATCAAATACCAGGCGATGGGTGTGGCAACGATGATAGAGATAAAAACTAGCAACAAAAAATTAAAGGTGAGCAATCGAAATACGGACGTTACCGATGCGCCTAACACAAGCCTGATACCTATCTCCTTGGTGCGCTGTTCAATCATAAATGCAGAAAGTGCAAATAAACCAAGGCAAGCAATGGCGATTGCCACCAGCGAAAATGCTGTAAATATTTGTCGTGTGCGGTGAACGTCATCATACATGGCTGCATAACTTTCGTCCAGAAATGAATAGCGAATGGGCTGATGGGGCGAAAATTTATTCCATTTGCCTGTAATTTCATCAATTGCTTGCGTCATGTGCGGGCTTTGCAATTTTATCGCCATCATCGATGCACTTTTTCCCAAACGCATCATCAAAGGCTCCACATTTTGCCGCATGGTTTCAAAATGAAAATCCTCCACTACCCCAAGCACCGTGTACTCTCTTCCATTTGTAATCACCTTTCCGACTGGGTCACTAAGGTTCAACTGTCTTGCCATAGCCTGATTGATAATCGCTCCTGCAGAATCAGATGCAATCCTTTCATCAAAATTGCGCCCGGCCACTAGTTGCATACCCATCGTCTTCACATAATCGACATCTACCACCCAGTTTTGACCAAAAATCCCTCGTTCTTCTTTTTGTGTATCCTTATTGCGAAAAGTATTACCATTTCGTTTAGTACCTTTTACGGGCAAGTAATCGCTTACGGTCACACTTTGCACAGACGGCAAATCCTTGAGTTCATTTTTGAAACTTTCTATTTGTTTATCCAAAGTGCCGGTTCCTTGCAAAATCAGTACTTGATCTTTTACAAAACCAATTTTTTGATTCAGCACGAAATTCATTTGCTGAGAGATTACCAACGTACCTACAATCAATACAATTGAAATGGTGAATTGAAAGACCACCAACGCCCCACGTAGGTTAGATCCCTTGCTACCCTTCGATAACGAGCCTTTCATTACCTCAATCGGTTTGAAGTGCGAAAGAAAGAATGAAGGGTAAAGCCCCGCTACCAAACCAACGCCAAAAATGGCTAAAACAAAAATGGCCAAGGCGTGCCAGTCAAAATAAGGTATTGACAAACTCTTGGCGACCAACGTGTTGAAAGATGGCATTAAAAGAGCAGCCAGTAACAGACCTAACAGAAACGCAAGCAAACTCACAATCATTGACTCTGTGAGAAACTGTTGAATGAGATCTTGCCTTACCGAACCCACTACTTTTCTAATGCCTACTTCTCGGGCCCGGTTGGCAGATTTTGCAGTAGAAAGATTAATGAAATTGATGCACGCAATGACTAGCACAAACAAGGCAATACCACCAAAAATTAAAATCGTTTTGCGGTCAGCATGTGACAACCCGTCTTTGATGTGTGAATCAAGGTGAATGTCTGCAATTGGTTGTAGGCCAAGTTGCGCCTTCTTCAAAAGCTCCTCAGGATTGGGAACACCATCTTTGATGAGTTGCGGAAGAATGTACTTTTGAATGGTGCCCCGCGTTACCTTCTCTTGGAAAGCGCGAGGATCGGTATCGGGTTTCAAAAGTACATAGGTCTGGTAGTTTGTGCAACACCAACTAGTTCCCTCGCCCGGCCAGAATTCAAAATTCTTTAATGTGATTAAGAAATCATACTGAAAGTGGGAGTTTGATGGCCGATCCTCCATTACGCCAGCGACCGTAAATGGATTTTTGTCATCATTGTTTAAAACTACCAGTTTCCCGATTGGGTTCTCGTGAGGAAAATATTTTTCAGCTTTTCTGCGCGACAAAACAATTGTCTTGGGTGCATTAAGCGCTTCAGTTGATCCATAAACCATGGGTATCTCCAGCAATTTTAAAATGGACGCGTCTGCATACACAAATCCATCATCATAGGAATTGTCAGGAATCTCAGCTCGTCTAAATTCTTTGCTTCCTGCCCCAAAAAGTGGCACCGCATTGATACGCGCAGCATCTTCAACCTCGGGATAATCAATCTTCAGCGTGCTGGCAAATGGGGCGTGCCACCACGTGTCGCGCTGCACCGTGCCATTATCTTCAAACTCGGCATAGATGCGAAAAACGCGTTGGTGATTGATCAGGTTTTGGTCATAGCTCAATTCATCTTTGATGTACAGCGAAATAAGCAGACACACGGCAATGCCAAAGGCAAACCCGCCAATTTTAATAATGGAATACATTTTTTGCCGTAGCAAATTGCGCCATCCAATCTTAAAATAAGTCTGGTACATATCGTAGTGGGTTAAATTGCGAGTTGATCTTCTGATAGCAAAAGGGCGCGCGTAATTCAAAACCTGAAACCAATAATTTGCCTTCGCGCGAAAAGGATGTTTCTCTTTTAGTGATTGATAAAACTTCTCATCTAAATCACCCAACACTTCCTCGGCCAGATCAGCTCTGAGAAAGCGAAGGAGCAGTTTTTGCGCAATCCGGGGCGGTGTGGTGTTTCGTTGCTTCACGCAATGTTGATTTTGCCCGATAATGCAGGGTACTGGTTCCACAACGACATTCTAAAATCGCGCGATTCTTTCAATACGCGCTTCCCCAACGCGGTAATGGTAAAAATCCTTTTGCGCCTCCCGCCCCGCTCGGCCGTGGCTTCACCCATTGCCGATTTCAAAAATCCCTTTTTTTCCAAGCGATCGAGTGTTGAGTGCGTGGCACCAATAGAAATCGCACGGCCGGTCTGCCTCTCGAATTCTTCAGCAATTTTAAAGGCATAAGCACCTTCGCCCAGAATGCCTACAAAGAGTAGAATCACTTCTTCAAATTCGCCCAGTCGAGTTTCAATCATTGTTTTGTTACTAAATTGTAGAACTAATATACGGCAACAATCGATATTAGTTCTACTTTTTAGTAAGAAATAAAGAAAATCTCGAAAGATTTTTTTACTCCGTTCTTAAACTCTTCACCGGATTGGCCAGCGCAGCTTTGATCGATTGATAGCTTACCGTTAACAGCGTAATCACTAACGCACCAGCGCCCGAAGCAACAAAAATCCACCATGCCACATCTGTGTGGTATTCATATTTGTGCAACCAAGCATTCATCGCGTAAAAGGAAACCGGTATCGCCAATACCAGGGAAAGCAGCACCAGCACAACGAAATCTCTAGAGAGCATTCTCCATAAATTAAAAATAGATGCGCCCAGCACTTTACGAACACCAATCTCCTTGGTACGTTGTTCTGCCACAAAACTGGCCAAGCCAAAAATCCCCAGACAACTGATAAACACCGCCAGCGTAGCAAAAAAACTTGCCAATTTGCCCACGCGCACTTCGTCACCAAATTTACGGGCGTAGTCTTGGTCAACAAATCGGTAGTCAAACGGTGCAGATGGGTTATATTTTTTGAAAACGGTCTCCACTTTTGCCAGCGCTTCATGCGTTTTCGCATTCGCATTTAGCTTGATGCAAAAAATATTCTGCTGCTCACGCAGTACATGAAAAAGTGAAGGTCTCACAGGTTCATAGGGCGACTCGATAATCATATCTCGGATTACTCCTATGATAGTATAAGATTTATCATTCCAAGTAAGTACTTCTCCCACCGGATGATCAAAACCAAGAAACTTCTGCATGGCTTCGTTAATAACAAAAGCTAAAGAATCGGTGGCATGATCTCTAGAGAAATCGCGGCCCTCTTTGAATTGCCAGCCCATTACTTTGCCGTACTCATGCGTAACAGCGTTGTTGGGAAAGTCCACTGACAGACTTGGATCCTTTCCTTTCCACGTGAAGCCACCGTTGGTGTTCCAAACATTGGTAGGCGGGCTGCCAGATTCTGAAACTTCCTGAACGGCACCTGTAGATTTTAACTCTGAACGGAATGCCTCAAAATGATTGTGTAAATCTGGTGTTGTTGCAATCAATTGGATGATGTTAAATCGATCGTAACCTGCTGGCCGATCTTTAGCAAATTGGATTTGACGAAAAACCACTACAGTGCCGATGATGAGCACAATTGATACCGCAAACTGTAAAACCACTAGCACTTGTCGTGGCAATGAAGCAAAACGCCCGGCCCTGAAAGTGCCCTTCAAAACTTTTACCGGCTGAAAAGAAGACAAATACAAAGCCGGGTAACTGCCTGCCACTACGCCAGTGATCATAGAGAACCCAATGCCTGCTAACCAAAACAGGGGCTGAAGCCATGGCAGCACTAGCCGCTTATCTGCCACTTGGTTGAAAACGGGAAGGGCCAATTGCACCAACAACAGCGAAACCGCAAAGGCAAATAGGGCAACCACTAACGACTCGCTGAAAAATTGATTGATCAGCTGTACTTGTGCAGAGCCAATTGACTTCCGAATGCCAACTTCCTTGGCGCGCTTCTCAGAACGTGCCGTACTCAAATTCATGAAGTTAATGCATGCGAGCAGCAGCACAAAAACACCGATTACCCCAAACATCCAAACAAACTCAATTCTGCCGCCTGTATTTTCACCGTTTTTAAACTCAGAGTATAAATGCCACTTGCTCATCGGGTGCAGAAAAACTTCGGGCTTGTACTGCCGGTCGCCATCATCGGTGAGCTTATTGAATTTTACGTTTATGATTTTTGCTGATACTTTTTCCAAGTCAGCGCCATCGGCTAGTTGCACAAATGTTTGCGTAAAGTTGCTGCCCCATGGGTTTTCCATTCTCTTTATCCACGGATTCGTGATCAAATACAAATCCCACGGCAACAGGAAGCCCATGCCACGGAAAAATGTATTGTAAGGTAAGTCTTCATACACACCCGTGACTTTTACGTCTACCTCGTTATTCACCCGCATCATTTGCCCCATTGGGTCGTCATCACCAAAAAAAGATTTTGCAACGGATTCAGACAAAAGAATGGAGTGTGGGTCTTTGAGGCCATCGCGCGTGCCTCGCAACATGCGAAGGGTGAGCATCTCCGTTACATCCGGTTCAAAATAAAAACCTGTTTTGTTGAGTATCTTTTCACCATGCGCCAAAATGTGGGTGTTGTTCCACGATGCCTGTAATACGTATTTAAAATCACTACCAAAATTATTCTTGATTTCTTCACCCATTAGATAAGGGTTGGCCATTTGCGAAGTCTTTACGCCATTGTACAGGTTATGCTGCATTACCTGTGCAATGCGGTGATAGTTGGTATGGTATTTATCGTACGAAAGTTCGTCCCACATCCATAATCCAATGAGCAATGCCACGCCCATGCCGGTAGCAAGCCCAATAATGTTAATAAACGAATAGACTTTATTCTTGCGCAAATTGCGAAGGGCAACCTTCATGTAGTTTTTGAACATAGCAGGCACTTTTAAACAATACCAACCAAAACACAAAAGGTTGCAGAAGGTCGCAATCTTTTTTTTTGCTACTGAAATTCGCGCAGCAAGAAATGGCAACTTAGTTGCGTCTGTCGCAACAGTTGGCGTTGTTTATAAAAAAGTGATTCGGCCTCTGCAATCGTTATGAATTGAAATGTCACGCCATATGTTGACTTTTTTTGTGCGAATTCTGGCAAATCTACAGATGCCACCTGCGCTACCCGCGGATAACCGCCTGTAGTTTGATGATCGGCCATCAAGCAAATGAGTTGTCCGTTAGGCAAAAGTTGAATCGTGCCAAAAACAACGGCACTGGATAGCATTTCGTGTGAATCTTTTCTATCCAGTTTCTCACCCTTTAACTGATAACCCATTCGGTCCTTTTCGCTTGCAATCCCAAAAGCCTGCTGTTCAAAATCGATTTTGCTTTGATCCGTTAGCCAATCCCACTCGGGCCCCCTTATACATCGAATTAGACTTCGCTCAGTGGCTACCGGCACTGACCAATTAGACACCTTTAATGGCAAATCGTTGCGATCGTTTCTGAAATTAAAATGATCGCCCTTTTTCAAAGCGCGGCCTAGCCCCCATGCTTTTGCCTTTAAATTGGTACTCGCACTGCCTAGCCATTTGGCCACTTCAAAACCGCCCTGCACCGCCAAGTAACAATAGCTGCCGTGCTTTGGCTTAGTGAATGTGATAACTGACCCCGTAGGCACTAAAATGGAGTGATGTGTAGGAATTGGGTGGCCATTGATGGTAGCACCAAAATCTGCACCCGCCAACGCAACCCTTGCCGGCTTATTGAAACGAAACTGACTTGCAGGAAAGCACAACTCGATTGCCGCTTCGCCTAAATCATTTCCCACTAAAGCATTTGCAATTGACAATGAAAATTGGTCCATGGCACCGCCCGGATTAATTCCAAGGTGTTGAAAGCCCGCGCGCCCGATATCTTGAATGGTGTCTTGAACACCGGCACGAATAACTTCAAGACTCATACCACCAAAGCAAATTTCGTTTCATCAAAACTTTCAAACTCTTTTCTACAGATGGATACAAACTTCACTTGGTCTCCAGGTCGAAAAAAAACCGGATTGGTGTCAGTCGGTTTGAATAGTTGAAGTGGCGTTCGGCCCACGATGTTCCAACCACCAGGTGAATCCAATGGATAGATACCTGTTTGTTCACCTGCAATACCTACACTTCCAGCCAACACCTTGGCACGTGGTTTTGCCAATCGCGGGGCAGCGATGCTGTGGTGCACCTTCCCCATGTACGGAAAACCGGGCAAGAAACCAATCATAAATACATGATAAAGTTCTCTACTATGCAGGTCAATGATTTCTTCAACATGCAGTTCTCTTTCATCTGCCATTCTGCTCAAGTCAATTCCAAATTCTAAATCATAGCAAACGGGCATTTGTACCAATCGTCCACTTGTACTGGCTTCACCTGTCGTTTTCAAAATAGCATGTTCCAACTCTGCCTTCACCCGTTCAAATGCCGACTCACCACCGATTACCCAATCCATTAAGTCGTACACAACTGTAATGGAGGTGTAAGCTGGAATTATATCTTTCCACTTTGGGTTTTGTTTGAGATTCGTAAACAGTTTGTGGATCTTCTGGCTGATGGTGATGTCCATCGTATCACCAATAACGATACAAGCTGCGTTTTCGCTGATGGGAAAAATAGAATAACTCATTTACTTTTCTCTGACAAGATGCCCACATGGTTCATTACCGCTCGCAACACACCATACTCAAATTTACCGCCTAATCGATCAAACAATTCTTTAGAAGAAAATCCCTCTGGCATTTCTCTGACCGCTTCCGAAATAGTATTCACGTCTGCTTCCGAAACAAACTTGAAAATGCTAATGCGTTTTTGTGCCACAGCCCTGCCCAAATGCCCCTCGATGGTACCCACTGCTAAACCACGCTCTTTTGCGATTTCTACTATTGACATCCCATTCTCTAGCAAATCTAGCGTCACATCATAAGTACTTGTTTCATTCTTTTTACCGCGCTTTGACTTACGCGGACGAGATTCTTTTCGCGAAGACTTTAACTCAACATCCACTTTGCTTCGAATTTCTTCTAACAGCATGTAACGCTTCTTCTCCCTCTCTTTATTGATGTGAGAGAAATCAAACTCATTTTGATTTTTCAAAATGACTTCGGTCAAGTGAGCAGACTTATCTAATTGCTCGATTTTTTTTGCCAGTAACTGATCTACTTCTACCAAATCACTCAAATAACTCTTTACCCTTTTTTGATGCCGCATCTTTTCTATCTCCTCCAGAATGTATCTTGAAACCTCTTGAAGCTTGGAGATGTAGTACTCACGGCCTTTCGCCAAACGTTCCAGCAAATATTCAAACTGCTGCCCTGTTACCAATTCGCTCAGCTGTCGCCTGAATTTTACTGTGTTACTGCTCTCTGCGGCAAGCAAATCGTTAACCTGTTTTAACAACGGTACGCCAGCATCTCCCTCATTTGGATTAATATGATCTCTACCGATGTAGGAAATGTCTTTCTTCAGCACTTCAAAATCAAAGGTCTTTTCAATCAATTCTTGAATGAACTCCAGTTGCATCGACTTCATTTGTGTGAGCAACTCAGTTGGTTTGTGGTTACGGGCGCTGAACGATGCTACTTGTTTGTCTGTGGTGATTGCGGCTGGATCGATGCGTGTTCGAAGCACTAAACCATCAAGCGACCTTAGTCTTGACAAGGCTACGTAAACCTGACCGTCTGCGAAAGCCTGCCCCACATCAATAATTGCTTTCTCAAAAGTAAGGCCTTGACTTTTGTGTACGGTGATGGCCCATGCCAATTTAATTGGGTATTGCTCAAATGTTCCAACTACTTCGTCATCTAATTCTTGGTTGGTGGTATTTACCGTGTACTTTTTATTTTCCCAGAGTTCTCTTTTCAGTACATAGCGCTGGTGAGACTCGGCCATCAACACTTCAATCTTTTCTTCGGCAATCCCAGTCACCGTTGCTAGTTTACCATTGAAATACGCTTTGCCATCGCTGTCATTTTTCGTAAACATTATTTGCGCGCCCACCTTTATCTCAATCCGTGGCAAAACCGGATACATACTTTCTGGAAATTCTCCCTCGATAGTCGCCTCCAAGAAATGCGATGGCGTGTTGAGTTCGTGCAGCGCTTTTTGATTTAGTTCGTCTGCGCGGTAGTTGTGCGTGGTGAGCGTAATTACTTCAGTAATGCTGGCAATGTCCTCGGGCGACCGATAATGACTATTCAGCAAGTCAATGTCCGCACGTGTTATTACATTGTTGCGCAGATTATTCAGCAAGTTGATAAACACATCGTCTTTCTGGCGAAAGATTTTGTCTAATTCGATATACACATACTTGCTTTCCTTCAACGCTTTCGACTCGAAAAACCAGGGGCTCGCATAATATCTTTTCAGCAACTGCTCGTCCGCTTGCTTTACCACCGGAGGCAGTTGAAACAAGTCTCCAATGAGTAATAGCTGCACACCACCAAAAGGTTGGTTAAAATTTCCCTTTGCTGCCTTCAATCTATAATCAATTGCATCGAGCAAATCTGCGCGTAACATGCTCACCTCATCTATCACCAACAAATCAATGGCACGAAGAACTTGTTTTCGGGCAGTGTTGAGCGGATGTTTTTTAGCGAGCGTGTTTGACGTGTAGGCATTTCCACTTTCCGGTACCGCTGCGTATCTATCCGGCACAAACATACCCAACGGAAAAAGAAACTGTGAATGAATAGTGACACCACCTGCATTGAGTGCAGCGATGCCTGTGGGCGCTACAATAACAAAAGTTTTGTGTGTTCGTTTGGCTAGGTTTTTCAAAAACGTGGTTTTGCCAGTGCCAGCCTTACCAGTCAAAAAAATATGTGCCGCGGTGCTGTTCACGAATTGAATAGCCGCGGTGACCATGTCGGTTTCAGAATATTCAGTAGTGGAGTGCATTGCGGGTGCTTGGCGAAATAACTCAAAAAGTTATGTGATTTGGTTAGATTTGGCAAATGAAAAGTTTGCGTATGCTAACTCGCTTTGTGAATATTGCCGTGATGCTTTGTATCTGTTTACCCGCCTTTGGGCAGAAAAAAATTACAGCATACAAAACATTTGGCGGGGTGATTTATGAGTTGAATGACAGTCTTACCATTAGTCCGAGGCAAGTCTCGATGCTGCTACAAAACAACAGAGAAGCTTACCAGGAATTTAAACTCGCAAGAACCAAAAACAATATTGCAGCGGGATTGGGTTTTGCCGGTGGTGTAATGATTGCAATACCCTTGGTGACTGCAGTAGCCGGTGGCGAACCAGAATGGTGGTATGCGGGGGTAGGTGGCGGATTAGCAGCTCTGTCAGTACCGTTTCTCTGGTCGTATCGGGCGAGGGCTAACAGTGCCCTGGAAAAATACAACACCAAAACTCCACCGGGAAGCGCTCGCCTTCAGCCTTCGATATTCTTCAATGGCTCGCAAGCGGGTGTGCTGATTCGTTTCTAAATCAATCTTTTTTGTAAACTGAAATTGGGAAGTCGTTGCCACGCATGAATCCAGTGGGATATTGCGCCTCGCCCCCGTACTGTTTCGTCAATTCAGGTACTCTTTCTTCCATGTGGAATTTCAATTCGTTAACAGTGATCTTGCCATCGCCATTGTCTTCTTTGCCTTCAAGTGCTTCTAGCAAGGCATAGGTAAAGGCTCCATGCTTGAGCACATCAAATTCAACAGCCAATTGCTTGGAGCCTGCAGAGGCAATCATCACCACCCCCGAACTTCTCGCAAGTTGCACCATTGCCTTTTCATCACCGGCCACGGCACGCGTCTTCATTCCCTTTAAGGCTGCGCCAGAGTGACATGCGTCCATTAAAACAATCTGCTTGGTTGAACGAATCTTTGTCAGATAATTTTTCAGCTCGTCATCTGAAATGCCACGAGCCTGCAATTGCTGTGTATCGCCATATAATTTAGTGACATCGGTAGGCACGAAGTAAAATGGCGCATCACCCTCTTTGTCTTTGTTTTCCTCATCCAAGCTACCATGCCCGGCATAGAAGAACACAAAAACATCTTGTGGCTGCGCTTTCGCAGCGATAGACTTAAAGGCCTCTACAATTTTGGGCTTGGTTGCCTGCTCATCATAAATCTCTACCTTGTTGATCGACTTGAATATGCGCTCGCTCTGTTGCACCATTTTGTCGGCAAAAGCCTTAGCATCTGGCTGCGCGTAGTTCAAATTATATGAGCTGTTAGAATACTTGTTAATGCCTACCACTAACATGTGTAGCGATGAGGTTGCAATTACCTGACCTACATATTCAATCTTCAACACTTCTCCGCGCGACTCAACCCGTTGGTAATTCGTTACTATAACTTTGAATTCGTTGGTCTCGTTCAACAAGTCAACATTGTAGGTTTTGTTTACTTTTTCCCCTTCACCGTTGGTTTTCACTTCGTGATCAGAAATAATCAGTTTATCATTTTGGAAAATATTCACCTCTTTTACACCACTCCCTCCATCGTAAATTTCAACTTCCAACGGGAGTTGCTTTTGCACCGTTACCAATTTTCCGTTTTGGTAGTCAATCAACTTTTTGTCGTGCAAAGCTTCGGTGGTAAAGAAGCCGGCTGATGGACGGTGTAATTTTGAAAGATCGAAAATTCGCTCACCTTCTTCGCGCAAAATATCTTCCACCCTTCTTCCCTGAGAAATACTTTTCTCCATCTGCTTAGGGCGATAGAGGACTTCGAAATACTGTTCAGCTGTATAGAAATCAGCCAGTTTATCAATCCCGCGATTGACATGCCATCCAAAATATTGGCTACCTGATGACGTGCAGGCAAAATAACCTTTGTGCGCCCAACAAACCCACTCATTGTCCTCGGTAATGAACAGCGTTGCAAACGGCAACACAGACTCGCCCAAGTTCTTGTACACTTCTTCAATGCCCTTATAAGTTTTGTCTCCGTTTGACTTTAGGAAGTCGATGACGTCACGCCAGGCTTTTTTTGAGGGTTCACGGGTGAGTGAGTCAACGGGTAATGATGAAAAGAAATTTGCCCAGCTTGCATCCGGAAATGCCTGTCGTAAACTGGGTGCCGCACCGGTTTCGTTCAGCTTCCATAAAATGATTGTTTGGTCTTCGCCACCTGAGGCGAGGTAACGCCCGTCTGCGCTAACGGTAACTGAGCGGATGCTCCCGTTGTGGCCAACAAAGTCCTTTTGAAAAAAACCGTTGCGATCATACATCCGCAGCGAAAAGTCGCTGGCCACAATCACGTTGCCTTCTTGCGTGCCTTGAAAGTCCAAGATGCGACCATCGGTATCAGGCGAATTTTCAATGGCTTTGTTTTTCGGAAGATCAAGTTTTGTTTCGGATGACTGTGAAATGCCGCGGTTAAAATCTTGTGCAGGTGGAATAAACTTCGGAGCGGTAGGGTTCAACTTCATCAAGTTAAAATCAAAACTACGTTTGAACTCACCCTCTTTCGCATTCACATCTTGCGAAATAAACAACTCTAACCCCGCACCAAACGCCAAGTTTTGGATGGCACTACCTTTGCCTTTCACCTTGCGAATCGTTTTGCCATTGATTGGATTCCATTGGTAGATTTCGTTGTTATTACCACCAGCTGAGGCAACCACGTAGCTGCCATTATCTTGCGGAGAAAATACAGCTGCCATCACCGTATTATCGTGCCCATTAAAGTCGGTGAACTTATTACCACCAGGTACTCCATAGCTCACGCCATGCCCGGCAACATCAAGGCCGACTAAAATCTTTGCATCATGCGAGAAAGCGATGGCGTTAATAGGTTGCTCAGCAGAAAGATCTTTCACAAATGAGCCATCGGCACGCCATAAGAAAAACTCTTTTGCCTGGCTGCTTGAGGCGAAATAAGTACCATCTGGTGAGAAGGCAATTTTATTAACTTCACCACGATGGCGGTGCCAAAAACGTGGATTGAACTTCAGTCCGCCCTTCTCCAGCATTGCTAAGCTATATACGGTTATCTCATTTTTGCCCTCAACTACTGCTGCCACATCCATGGTCACAGGGTTCATGGCCAAATATTTTACCGGGGCACCCGCATTAAGCGTGATCACTTCCTTATAAGATGATGATGATGGATTTACGCTCCACACCTTCACAGTGGCGTCATCGCTGCCACTCACCAAATATTTACCATTTCCGGTAAAGGCTAAACTATTTACTACGTTGGTATGGCCCAAAGCGGTTGCTACCTGAATGCCTTTATTGATGTCTATTATCGCAATGTAAACCTGATTATCTGGCGTAATGGTGTAGCCGGCAATAGCCAACAAAGTGCCGTCAGGTGAAACGGCCGATGCATACAACATGCCGGTAGAGCCGTCTCCAATTTGAGACTCGAACTTTTTGAGCATGTCACCGGTAGAGGCATTCCAAATACGAACTGTTTTGTCTTCAGAAACAGAAATGATCTTGTCGCCATCGGGTGTATAATTCAAATTCTGGATTTTCGCAGAATGACCCAACGAGTTGATAACAATGCGGGGCACACCTACCTGAGCCAGGGACGACAGCGATAAAATGATTAAAGCAAACGTGCTTGAAACTAACCTCTTACCCATTGAGCATTTGATTTTTATGGCAACTTCAAAGTTACCGATTTTATCGGCAATGGCGTAAAAAGTAACCCTATTTTAAAAATGGGTATAAAGCCCAAAAACGCTGAATTTCAGGATATCAGCGGGTTTTGATGGACTCATCACGCTGTAGCCGGTACGCAAAACCGAAAAACAGTGTGAAAAAAGCCCCGATTGCTAAAAAGTAGATTTGGATCATAGTGGTTGTGTGTTGCAAAAATGCATCCGCTCAAAATTTCCATTTTGATGATTGGCAATGCTTCCGCACCGAAGTAAGATTCCGGAACTTATTGACAAAAAAGTGCCCTTTGGTACGATTTCTGAACGTTGGTCGGCACATTTGCCTTATTATTGCTAAAATTCTATCGCATGATCGTCCGCATTTTCATTTGCTTACTCTCTTTACTCCTTTTTTCAAACGCCCACGCGCAACCCCAAAAAAAGTCAGTGCCAAAAAATTGGTTTCTGCTCGACCCTGAGACTGACAGCGTGCAAGGTGTGAGTGCCGAAAAAACATACAACACGCTCCTAAAAGGACAGCCGTCAAAAACAATTTTAGTCGCGGTTATCGATTCGGGCATCGATATAGATCATGAAGACTTAAAAAACATCATCTGGACAAACGAAAAGGAAATAGCCGGCAACGGTGTGGATGATGACAAGAATGGTTACATAGACGACATCCACGGCTGGAATTTTATTGGCGGAAAAAACGGAAATGTAAATGCCGACACCTACGAACTCACGCGTGAGTACATGCGCTTAGACAAAAAATTTGCGGCATTGGACACCAACAAACTGAGTAAAAAGCTAGCGGCAGAATTTGCCGGCTACAAAAAGATCAAAGACAAATACACGAAACTGAAAGTGAAGAATGAGCAACAGTACACCTTGTACACCAACATGTACCGCAACGTGCGCCAAAGCGTAGATACCATCAAAGCGCGATTGAAAACAGACAAGCTGACACCCGACTTGGTGAAAAACTTTGAAAGCACTGATGTACGATTGCTTTTTGCAAAAGGCTTCATATTAAATATGTATAAGAATGCCGGTGACGATGCCGACATTGAAGAGTTCATCGGTCAAGTAAAGGAGGGTGTAGATTATTATGAAGTGATCGTTAAATACGGCTACAACCGCGATTTTGACTCGCGCAAAATTGTGGGCGACAATTATTCAAACCTGTATGAGCGGGGCTACGGCAACAGCGATGTAAAAGGCCCAGACCCAACCCACGGCACGCATGTGGCCGGCATTATCGGTGCCGATCGCAAGAATGACATCGGCATCAAAGGCATTGCGGACAATGTAAAAATAATGCCCATACGTGCGGTGCCCAACGGTGACGAGCGCGACAAAGACATTGCCAACGCCATCATCTACGCAGTAGACAATGGCGCAAAAATCATCAACATGAGTTTCGGAAAATCATTCTCGCCCGAAAAGGAAGCAGTGGACAAGGCTGTGCGCTATGCTGAAATGAAAGGCGTATTATTGATACACGCAGCTGGTAACGATGGCGACAATATAGATGTAGACAAAAACTTCCCTACCAAAAAATATTTAAATGGCAAAGAAGCAAAGAACTGGATTGAAGTAGGCGCCAGCTCTTGGGGCGCCAACGATGAGTTTGTGGGTAGTTTTAGCAACTACGGAAAAAAAATGGTTTCGTTTTTTGCTCCAGGTGTAGAAGTTTACTCTACTGTGCCCAACAATCAATACAAAAATGAAAGTGGTACCAGCATGGCAAGCCCATCTGCCGCGGGTGTAGCCGCTTTGCTATGGTCATACTTTCCTGACTTAACCATGCCCCAGGTAAAAGACATTCTATTGAAGTCTACCCGAAAGTTTGATAATCTGAAAGTGCAGAAGCCAGGCTCAAAAGACATGGTGCTGTTCAGCGATTTAAGCAGCACTGGTGGAATGGTGAATGCGTATGAGGCGGTGAAGATGGCGAGGGAGACGAAAAGAAAAATAGGCGAGTAAAAAGATTTAATGCAATAGTTCGTTTTCTATCTTTAAGCTATGGAAAAAAAGATAGAACTGCGTAGCGAAGAAGTACAAGACATTATCAGCCAAGTGCCCGGGTGGCTGCTGCGGTGGGGCATCAGTCTTATCTTCATTTTATTCATGGCATTGTTGGCAACCAGTTGGTTTATCCGCTACCCCGATGTAATCAAAGCAACGGTGGTAGTCACTACCAACCCCGCCCCTATCACCTTGGTAAGCCGCGCCAGTGGCAAAATTCTATTGCTAAAAAAGTCAAACGAACTCGTAAAGAAAGATGAGGTAGTAGCCATACTACAAACCAATGCCCGCTACGAAGATGTATTGAAACTGGAAAGAATAATTAGCCAGCCAACAGCGGAACAGAATTTTGCTGAACCATTGCAGGTAGGTGAACTACAATCCTTTTTGAACAGCACCACGCGAACCTTACAAGAATGGACAACCTTTCAAAAAAATGACTTGCACCAAAAACAAATAGCTCATCTGCAAAAGCAAATTGCCTCTTACAAGCGGCTCAATCAAAACTTGCAGAACCAATTGGGCTTGATGAAAGAAGAAACTGTGCTCAGCCATCAGCAATTTAAGGCTGACTCCTTGCTCCTCTCGCAAAAAGTAATTGCTCCGCTTGATTTTAACAAAGCAAAAGGCAATTACTTGATACAACAACGGTCTTTAAAAAACACCGAAGCCTCCGTTATCTCCAATCAATTACAAATAGGTGCACTGGAAAAACAATTGACTGAATTGGAGATTGACAAAAATACCAAAGAAGGACAACTGCAAACCAATTATACCAACAGCTTGAACGAGTTGGCAGCGCAACTAAAAAAGTGGAAAGAAAATTATCTTTTCACTTCTACAACAGATGGCACACTCGCCTATTTGGGGTTTATTGAAAACGACCAGTTTATAGAAAGCAACAAGCCACTATTTGCTGTGTTGCCCTATTCTAACCAATTGATTGCCAAAGCCGAAATGCCTGTGACGGGTGCAGGTAAAGTAAAAGTAGGCCAAGCGGTGAACATTCGGTTACACAATTACCCTTTTGAGCAATTTGGTATGCTGGTGGGTAAAATTGAAAGCATCTCCGACATACCTGAAAAAGAAAAATACACCGTTACCATTAACTTACCCAATGGTATGACTAACACGTACAATAAGAAGTTAAGCTTTACACCGCAATTGCAAGGTGAAACGGAAATTATTACAGAAGATTTGAGGGTGTTGGAGAGGGTGTTTTATCAGGTGAGGAAGTTGGTTCAAGCACGCTAGCCCGATTCAAATGTTATTTTTACAACTTAGTACTTGAAAATGTTATCTTCAATCGGTTTATTGAATTCAATAGTCTTGTATATCGTCCTACTAAAAACAACCCCATCATTCATGATCTCCATTACCGTTGCAATTAGATATCCATCTATCACCTTGTAATTTGAATAAATCCAATAAACATTTTCTTCAGGAATATAGATTGCTCTAAGTAAAAACGTTTGGGTATCAAAAAATAACGATCGATAATCACCATTTTTGGTTTTTACATCAACTTTATAAAACGTTGATGTGCTATTGGCAATATTGTCTATTCCAACATACTTTATGTGTGTACTCCCTTCAATGAACTTTTCTACTATTGTTGGGGGAAAATCAAAAAATATAGAATTGTCACCGATGACCTCCATGGGTGGCATATTGCCCAAAAAAATCACCTTTTTATTTTTGAAATAATAAAAGCTACTGGTCAGGTTTTGAAAAAGAGAATCACTGTATAACTCTTCCTTCTTTTTATAAGGCCAACATTGAAATACTCTTTTATAGCTTATTTTATCTTTGTTTGGAATGCCAAACCCTTGCTTAAATTTTTCGGTACTGAAATACCCTACGTCAGTCGAATAAAACGTTTTAATGCGATGCCATTTACCAATATCCCCACTGGACACTGTGTCCAAGTATTTATCAACTATTTCTTTTCCGTTTTGGGCTTGAGAAAAAGTGATTAGAAAAGTAAGAAAAAGGCAACTTAAAGGCGTTTTCAAGTTTCCTAAATTAGATTGCCAGTCCATTTAATGTGCTAAGTTAGTAGCAGCCATTCGGGCTTGACGAGAAATTGGCAAAACATTGATTGCAGATATTTTGAACGCACTGCCCGTATTGAGGTGAAGTACCAAAACTGGTGCACGTTATATTTACGGCTGTTGAACAGCAATCAATACAGGTTTTCAAATTGTCTCCACCGGAAGAAATATCTTCTCCACCTTTAACTTGGCGCATTTCATATTGAGAAAGCACGTTTTTAAAACTCGAAATCTTCATAAATCTATGGAATTACTATAGCCTACTCATTCGCTTTTCGGCATCCGCGGCAATGTTTTTTTCCTAGTACTAA
This sequence comes from Bacteroidota bacterium, assembly GCA_018267275.1. Classification (GTDB taxonomy): domain Bacteria; phylum Bacteroidota; class Bacteroidia; order Cytophagales; family Cyclobacteriaceae; genus ELB16-189. The sequence goes on from JAFDYV010000009.1 coordinate 135,047, forward strand.
ACAACTGCGTCTGCAATTTAAAAACTGCCACTCCGATAATACTGGAGTGACGGAAATACTTTTTTGAACAAACCGAGATGGCTAAAATCAGCAAAAAACCTTGTTTTATATCGCCAAAACACCTTCATCTATTTTTTCCAGCAATTTTCTTATTTGGTAGTCTGATGGTGTTACTCAAAGCCCTAGCTGCATCTGAGTTAAATCTTATGCCAAAGTCGTAAGAGAAATAATTACCGAAGATTTAAGGGTATCGAAAAGCGTTTTGAAAAACTAAAAACCGTTCGCTTGGACGGCTTTTAGTTTCACCCGATAATTTCAATTCCTTGTCGTAAATAGCTGAACTCTAAGTAATTTTTTCTTAGAATTATTTTCGCTTTTGTATTTTACTTCACTAAAAAAACTAAAGTCGATGAATTTGGAAAAAGTTGCTGGAGCGACAGCTACTCTCTTTTCCCCAATAAAGATTTCTATAACTATACTGTCAGCGTTCGCATGATAATTCAAATACTCATTATCGTCTAACAAATCTAACTTAGCTGAGTCACTGTTCAGATTCGCTCTTTGAGTCTTGACGGGTTTATTCTGACCACTGCAGTATGCGCTGATAGCCAACAATATTGCGAGAATGTAATAGCGGCAAAGTCGAACCATTACTTTAAACAACGTTGATAAGTGAAGTAATTGCAAACTACGAAAAAAGATCTAACAATATTGTCCAGACACTCTTTTGAGAAAAATAGCGTCCCCGCTATTTACGTTCAATAGATAAAAACAGGTGTCTTCGCCACACGGGCCGCTTACTTGAACGTACACCGTGCCGCCTGTGATAGCCTGCTGATCGTTTTTTGAAATTTCAGCTTGATCGAAGATTTTTAGCTTGCTCATAAGCAATTTGTTTTGAAAATACACCTACTCATTCGCTTTTCGGCATCCGCGGCACTATTTTGAGAGCTTTCAAAATCTTGCAAACCAAAGTTAAAGTTAAACACTCCAGTAATACTGGAGTGTCAAGAAACTTTACTCTCCTTTAATTTCCTTTAAATTATTATGAAAATCAATTACAAGGCAGTTTCTTATTATTAAATATAACTTTTTCGGGTTGAAACAGAGAAATAAAAAATATATTGATCCCTTCAACTAGTAAATTTTGCACCCCAATGGCAAGGTGAAACGGAAATTATTGCAGAGGACTTGAGGGTGTTGGAGAGGGTGTTTTATCAAATTAGAAAATTTGTTGTTAAGCGCTAACGCTAGGCTAATCCATTCCAAATATTTCAATATTGCCGCTTTTTATCACCACTACTACTATTCGCCATTCAGCATGTACGCTTGCTTTATTTCCATTTTTATCACTTTCAACATTTACCTTCAATTTCGATTTATCCGCTGACTTGAATATAAATCTGCCGTCCGTCAGGCTCATTTTTGAGTGAAAAGGCGTCTCTAGCTTTCGAAGTGTTTTGCTGTTTGTTTCCGCTTCTTTTGAAGCATTTGTTGATTGATACATGTCAAACTTAGTCTTACGGTCTGACTCAATGAACAATTTGATTTCCGATTCATTATCATTTTTTACAAATGAGAGGTTGATGCATGAAAGCATCACAAAGAAAACAAATTTAAAGATTCTTCTTTTTTTCATTTCTAAGTAGTTAAAGTAAAAAATTTAAATACCAATCAATTCTTTGGTTCTCAACCAAATTTACAAATAATATATTTGAAAATTAATCAGAAAATTCCCTGAGGCTAACCGCAGAAAGAAAAAAATCATCCGGCATACATCTACCCAACGGCATGACTAACACGTACAACAAGAAGTTAAATTTTAGACCTCAATTGCAAGAAGAAACGGAAATTATTAAATAGGATTTGCTGGTCCTGGAGAGAGTGTTTTATGAAGTCAGAAAACTTCTAAGAAAACAACAAGTTACAGTTTAACACCGAAAAATTTAGCATAATCCTTGATTGGCTCTAAACCTATTTCCTGCCTCCTTTTATCCAAATTATCATAATCTTCTACATCGTATAGGATAGACTCCCCATCTTTTCCGGATGTAATTTGTGTACCATAAATCTGCTTAAGACCTTTTCTCATCCTGATTCGATCCGTCATTAAACAAAGAACTCGCCAACTTAAATTGCCGGCATTAGCTGCCTCTTCAAATTTGGGGTAGTACTTTTCTTGAATTTCTAAGTTGGCATGTTGTATAACATAGAATAGAACTGTGTTATGTCTACCAACAATACGTCTTGACGGGAATCCTTGGCTATCCAAAATCCCCTTCACCTGAAATAGATTAATCGAATCTAAAAAATCTTGCTGCTTAAAATAACTTCGTTTAATCTCATTGTTTTTAATCTTGTTCAAATATAAGCTATCGATTTTTTTCCTATACAATTGATCATTTATACCGATGGTTTGTAGCTTGGCAATTAATGCTGAGTCAATATCTTTGTCAATTCTTTTCGCTTCCTTGATCAAGCTTTTCCATTGATTGGTAGGCTGTATCAATTTAAAATCGCTAGTTTCCTGAAGCCTCGCAGAAGTCAAACCGCCCCTTCCTATGGCTTTTCGTAAGTAGAAGACCGATTTTGAAGCTTCGCCTAACATTGCAAATGATTTTGCTGTATTGAAAAGCTCAATCGGCTCAACGTACTTCTCATCAATCAGCTCTAAGGCATCAACATAATATTCTGAGGATTTAGAGAAGTTCTTTGCCGCGTATAAAGAATCGGCTTTGTTAATAAATGCCTTAAAATTTTGTGCAGAACAAGCAATAAAGCCCAGCAATGGAATAAACGAAACTATTATTTTCATAACTAAACTATTTTACCAAGTGTTTGTATACGGATTGTAGGAACATTTCGAAGGTTTTGCATATTGAGAGTTAGCATCGGTGGTAAATGCCCTACAGTCTGTACAAACATGACGAAACTCACACACTTTGCACGTCTCAATCTGATTCTTACTTACTTTCCAATACTTTTGAAATTCTGGCAGGGCCACAACATCCGTTAGGTCTACCTCATCAACATGGCCAAAATCAGCTATCATTGAAGGGCAGTTTTTAATATTGCCATTTACATCAACTGAGACCTTCCTATTTAAGCAAGTATTAAAATTTTGTGACTCAGAGAACATATCAAGGTTAGGGCTAAAATATTTTGGATGAACAACTCCACAACAATTTGCGGTATTTATGCTTTGCTTGGTATAGCGAATAAAATCTTCTAAACTGTCATCGTATGGTGCTGAAAATAAAATCAATCCTTGAATTCTAGGGTTTTCACAAACTAAAGCTTTTATTTTCTCAAAGGTCATCGAATCATCGTATTGTATAAGGATAGAAACAAATCTGAAGATACTATCAATGAATAAGCTACTCAAAATCTCTAAGTCACGCATGAAGTAACCACTAAATATTCTAAATTCTACATTTTTGCATCCTAGCCTTTGAATTTGAGAAATCACTTTCGAAACATCATAGTTGCTATTCTTGTCTATGTCAAATATTGCATTCGTTATTACCTCGGGTCGTTGCCATTTTAAATCTATGTCAGGAAAGTATTCTGGATTCTTTGTATTAAATCCAAGCTCGTTTTTTAGCAAAAAATCAAAATACTCACCAATTTCCACGTCATGCTGATGATTAAATTTAGCTTTTAGTGATTCAATATCAATCGCTTACTCTGAAGTTAAAATGTCAAATAATATGTTGGGAATGAAAAAAATTTTACTGCGTTGAACATCGATAATAGATGATCTATTAGCTCCCTTGGTGAGCAAACAACAAGCAAATAGTTTAAATTTCATATAACCTCTCTTTTTAGAAACCGCGATATTGGCTTGTAAAAAGGTTCACACACATAATTGTCTGAGTTGTAGTAAGTACACTTAGCCGATTTAACAAGGAATTCATTCCTTTTTTTTTCCTTTTTTGTGATTAGTCGATAGTTCAACGGCAAGTTTCCAACTACCTCATTGGATATCAGTTCTTCTAAGTTATTTTTTTTCATTTTCTCGACTTTTCAATTAGGGCATCCGCAATTACTTTCTCTAAATAATAATTACATGGGCGAGAAGTCATCCCAAACTGACCCAAAGGATTTACTTCCAGGAAAACAAGATTTCCATCAATATCTCTAATTAAGTCTAACGACCCAAAATTTAGATTTAACTGCTTCATTAATTCAATAATAAGGAACTCTTCTTCTGCTGGTAACCTGTATGGAATCATTCTATTCGGATTTTCTGCATTGTATTGCCTAAAATCCGTTTTCGTTTTTGCGTCCAATTGTGAAAAAATTGCCATAGCGTAACAATCACCATTTATGAAAAAAACCCTTAACTCGTATTGCTTTTCAATGTTCTCTTGAAACAAAGTTGGAAAAAAATAGGGTTGCAATTCATTGAAATCAGTCTCAAAAACTTTTGTGTAAAGTAAGTAAACAGATTCTTCTGTAAAGAAAATTGGAGCATCACTTATGCACTTTGTTATGACTGTATTTGATCCTTTTGCTTCAATTAATTGTTTCTTATCCGTAGCAATAAATGTATTAGGGATTCGAAAGCCGATTTTTTTCGCAATCCGTAAAACTGTGATTTTGTTAAAATCATCATCCGGTCTTGTAAACCATTTCGCTTTTTCAAAAAAATGAAAAAAACCTTGGCGGAGCTTCTTTAACTCCAGCTGATAGTGGGATTTGAGCGTTGAACTAACTATCGAGTCGACAGCCCAGACTTTCTTATGAGGAAAATCATCAGCCCACCTCCAATACCAAACTACATCTATAGCCTCAGTATCAAATTTGTTATCTCCAAAGACAATAGAATCTTCTTTTTCATTAATTTGAAGGCAAAATTCGTTTTTCTCTAGGTCTGCCCCATTTAATCTTACCCATTTGGCACCCTGATAATTGAGCCAGTCCATTACGTCTTCTGCTGAAGGCTCAAGTCCACTCTTGTTTAGTATCAGTATCATTCTAAATAAAGAAACTTAGGGGGCCATAGCCCCCTAAGTTGGGCAAAGTTTTAAAGTTGAGCATCACTACCAGAGTCCCTGTCTTTCTCATCTTTGTCATTTCGAACATCGTTGTATGTAAGTGTTACTACATACGTTCCGCCCCGCAGGTTATTAAGCTGCTCTTTTGTCATTGGGGTGAATTTCTCATCATTAATCTTTTCGAATTTCATAATAAATCAATTTATATAGCCCCTACTCTTTTAAGGTTTTTCGGGATGCACCTAATACAAATGGCCATATGTAATTTCTTAGATTACTTCATCAGGAATATAATCATGCCAAGTAGAACCATCTGGATTAAAACCCATAGTAATAGCGCCACATTTACTGCCTCCCTTTATTGATATCATATCACTACTAGACAATGGGGTGAATTTAGATCCATTAATGTCTTCAAATTCCATAAATATTGACTTTAATATTCCTACTCATTCGCTTTTCGGCATCCGCGGCAATACCTTTTTGAGCTAGCTTTCAAAACCATTGCACCTCAAACGTAAAGCCAACTGCTCCAGTAATACTGGAATTACAAAAAATATTTTGCCCTCCTTTAATTTCGTTAAAATCCTTTTGCTGGAAGGTGAATAGGAGTCTTACTTCGGAGTTATAGATATAACTTTTTCGAGTTGGGCAATATTCAATTGGCGCACCCAATTCCTTCATTTCTTTAAGTTCATCATAAAGTTGGCTTTTGGATATACCCAATTTTTCAGCAAATTCATCCGCACAACCTGTGGCTTTTCTGCGAATTAAGTCGTCCATTCTTTTTAGCCTTTCAATATATTTTAGTAGACTCATAACACAATGATTTAGGATTTTAGATGTATGATTTTTAATTGCCAAGCTCTAATTGATTTTTAACCAATTCGAAATAACTACCTTTTTTTAAGGCAAGTTCTTCATGCGTACCTTGCTCTATCAATTTTCCTTTATCCAACACTACAATTTTATCGGCATTTTTTACGGTACTTAATCGGTGGGCTATCACCACCACGGTTTTACCTTTGAAAAACTCGTTGAGGTTATCCATGATTACGCGCTCATTGTTGGCATCCAATGCACTCGTGGCTTCATCAAAGAAAATATAGTCTGGGTTTTTGTATACGGCCCTAGCTATCAGCAAGCGCTGCTTCTGCCCCGCACTGATGCCAACGCCATCGGCACCTATTTTAGTATTATAGCCGAGGGGTAAGCTTTCAACAAATTCATGTATGTTAGCCACCGTGGCCGCATGGAGCAATCGTTGCGTATCGATGTTTTCTTCACCCACACAGATGTTGCGTGCGATGGAATCAGAAAAGATGAAGCCATCTTGCATGACGGTGCCGCACCTTGCCCGCCATTCCCGTGCGCTGTGTTGCTGCAAGTCTGTTTTGCCTATCCGTAATTCACCTTCGTTAGGCGGGTAAAATTTTAAAAGCAGTTTTAACAACGTAGTCTTTCCGCTTCCGCTGGCCCCTACTATGGCTGTTACTTTTCCTTGTTCAATGATCAGGTCAACACCATCCAATGCTTTGGGCGAATGTGGACCATCGTATTGATAGCTAAGATTTCTAAGGAATATAGTACCCTCATCCAGCCTTCGGCCAGCTTCTCTCAAGGGGGAGGAGAAGTAGCCTAAAGTTTTTTCCTTTTCTTCATTTTCCAGTAAGCGGATTTCACCGATACGGTCAAGGCTAATGCGGGCATCTTGCAGCTCGCGGATAAAATTTACAAATTCATTAATGGGCACATTTAGCTGACCAATAATATATTGCACGGCCAGCATCATGCCCAAAGTCATGCTTCCGCTTATGACAGCCGTGGCGGCTAAAAACGTGATGAAGATATTTTTGAGTTCATTGATGAAGAGGCTCCCCCCCTCTTGCCATTGCTGCAGCCGTGTGCTGGCAATGTTGAGTTGAAACAAATTGACCTGTATACGCTCCCACTCCCACCGCTTTTCGCGCTCGGCATTGTTCAGTTTGATCTCTTGCATGCCATTCACTAATTGAATGAGGCTGCTGCGGTTGCGCGATAAAATATTGAATCGCTTATAGTCTTGGTCTTTGCGCATCTTCAAAAAAAGCATCACATACCCTACATAAAGCGAACTTGCAATAAAGAATATCAAAAAAATGGGGATGTTGTAAAGCGCCAATACTACCCCAAAAACAATTAGGTTGAAAAACGAGAATAAAATGCTCAATGAAGAAGAACTTAAAAATCGTTCAATGCGACTGTGGTCTTCAATGCGCTGTAGGATATCTCCAATTTTCTTTGAATCAAAGAAACCCATGGGCAACTGCATCAGCTTGATGAGGAAATCTGAAATGATGCTCAGGTTGATGCGAGTGCTTAGGTGAAGCAATATCCATCGCCTGAGGAACTCGGCCACCGTTCGGCCAATAAACAACATCAACTGTCCGGCCAACACCATATAGATAAAAGGAACATTGCGAGTGTTAATGCCCACATCGACCACCGATTGAGTAAGAAACGGAAGTATCAGTTGTATTAAACTGCCCAGCAAAAGACCGATGAGCAATTGCACGATAAACCTGCGGTAAGAATGAAGGTAGCCGAGCAAATAGTTAAAACCTGTGCGCTTGTTCAAATCGCTGGCTGCCTCGGTTCGATAAAAGGTCGGAGTAGTTTCTAAAAGCAGTGCCACACCTTCACTACGGCCATTAGAGGATGTGGAGAGCCAGCACTTCAAAAATTCATCTTTGGTATAGGTTAACAAACCCGCTGCCGGGTCGGCCACCCATACCTTATTCTTTTTGATGCAGTACACTACCGCAAAGTGGTTTTGGTTCCAATGAACAATACAGGGTAGGGGTGCATCTGTGGAAAGTTTCTCGAATGGGATCTTCACGCCCAATGTTCGAAAACCAATGGCCTCGGCAGCATCGCTGATGCCCAACATGGATACGCCCTCGCGGTTGATGAAGGATTTGCTCCGCAATTCAGTCAGACTATAGCTCTTGCCATGGTACTTGGCAATCATGCGCAGGCAAGATGGGCCGCAGTCCATCATGTCTAGCTGTTTGTAAAAAGGAAAACTATTTAGCAAAGCAAAGCCTTAGATTTAGCTTCCTATAATCGGCAGTACGACACCTCAAGTCAACCGCAGCGTTACGGTATTTTTACAATGTAAGAAGTGAGTATAAAAACATACCAAAAATCAAATATTTCCCAGTTTGGAAGCCTTCACCAGCAGCTCTTCCTTACTTTCCACGCCAAATTTCTCATAAAGTGCTATGCGGTATTCGTCAATTGTGCGAGGGCTTTTGTGGATAACTTCCGCAATCTGCTTGCTTGTCCAACCTTGGAGAGGGCTTCCAGAAGAAGTTTCTCAGTATCGGATAGTAATATGGTTTCTCCTTCTTCGCTTTTCGCCAAAAATTTCTGTAGTACATCAGCTATGTCATCAGGAAAGTAAACGCCACCCCCATGTACAATTCTAATCGCTTTGAAAATCTCGCTAACAGGTGAGCCCTTGCCCACAAAGCTTTTAACACCTGCCTTGTTCATTTCGATGATGTTTTTTTCGTTGTCAAAAAAAGAATAGGCAATGATTTTTGTGAATGGGTATTTTTTTTGAATGATCTTCGAAGCCTCAATGCCATCCATCACAGGCATACTAATATCCATTATGACAATATCTGGATTTGTTGATTCTAGCTGATCGAGTAAGTCTTTGCCGTGTTTCGCAATCAGCACTACTTCAAAAGCTTTATCATTTGAAAGTACAAAACGCAAGCTGTCGGCCACTTTTTGGTGGTCATCTACTATCGCAACTTTTATGCAATTCATAAGAACACTAACGCCTGATTGAATGGTTTATCTCTCTACAAAACCCACTAGGTCCTTTTTCAAAGCCCATATAACTGGGGCTGTTACGAGACAAATGTTAAACTATTTCTTTTGGGCGATTTCCACCCTCGCCCCCACGGCCATCACCCCTTCCAACGTATCCTTTCGCATAAACTGTTCGAAGGTTATCTTGTACAACCCCGGTTGGTGAAATTTATAGTTTTTCATCAACGGAAACTGATGGTCAAACAAATCGCCAATGCCAGTTTCTCCAAATGGCTCGCCAGTTTTTTGGTCGAACAGATAATTGCCTACCATTTTTTTCTCCAACACCACATTTTTTGGATCAACCATCGTGTAGTTGACAAACAATCTTGAATACGGATAATCTAAAGAATTGCGCACGTTAAAGTACACATTGTAGTACAACGTAGTGTCTTTGATCTCAAAATCAACCGTCACTTTGTCTGCGATCTTCCAGGTTTTATCAGAAAACTCAAGGTTGAATTCGTGCACGCGGGTAGAATCGCATCCAACAAGTAACAACAACAGCCCTGCGCTAACCAAAAAAAACTTCGTCATGATGGGTTGCCCGGATTATTGTCTTTGTTTGGGTTGGGATTGCGCGGTGGATTGTTTCTACGATCGCGGTTTTGGTTTGGATTCGGACGGTTTTGCCGCTGCTGATTTTGGCCACCACGGTTTTGATTGGGGTTTTGTCCACCCCTATTCTGTCCAGCGTTTTGCCCACCACGATTTTGATTCTGATTTTGTTGGTTCGGCCTTTGTTGGTTTTGGTTGGGCTGCGGATTTTGGTTGCGGTTCGGGTTCTGGTTTTTGTTCCTGTTCTTGTTCTTCTTTTGTTGTCCAGACTTCTTGAACTTTTTGTCCATGCTCTCCAAATCGCTATTGAGCATGGCGATAGGTGCCTTCACCTCTTCTTGATTCAATTGCAAGGTTGCAGGCTTTTTCCCCTCGGCATTTAGGCGCAATATTTCGTTTACGCGATCTACGTTGAGCGGATACCAGTTGTTATCCTCCTTGTATCCAAACCACATTATTTTTCTGAAGATATCTGTCTTCTGCAAACGCGCTTCGCCTTGTTCAGTTAGCAAAGGCCTATCGACTTCGGGTATGAACCGCAGCGCATCCATGTAAGTCTCCAATTCATAATTAAGGCAGCACTTCAACCTTCCGCATTGGCCCGAAAGCTTGCTGGGATTGAGCGACAAGTTTTGGTAACGTGCCGCGCTGGTGGCCACATTCTTAAAATCACTTAACCATGTTGAGCAACACAGTTCGCGGCCACACACCCCAATTCCACCAATGCGGCCAGCCTCTTGTCGTAAACTGATTTGGCGCATTTCCACGCGCACTTTAAATTCTGCCGCAAGTTGTTTGATCAACTCGCGAAAATCCACGCGCTCTTCAGCAGAGTAAAAGAAAGTTGCCTTGGTGTTGTCCGCCTGGTACTCCACATCAGAAAGCTTCATGTCGAGCTTGTAGTGTTTGATCACTTCGCGTGTGCGGTAAAGCGTTGGGTTTTCGCGCTTCTTGGTCTCTTCAAATTTTTCCAAGTCGCGCTGGTTCGCGATGCGATAGATTTTCTTGATTTCGTCATCGTTGGCCACCTTTTTCTTTTGCATCTGCAAGCGCACCAGTTCACCTTGCATAGACACATACCCAATATGATGGCCGCTTTGTGCCTCCACCACAACAGCATCACCGGTGGTCAGTTGAATTCGGTCTTTATTTCTATAGAAATCTTTTCTCCCATTTTTGAAGCGTATCTCTGCCACATCAAACTTGTCCTCTACAGGCATCTCCATGTTCGAGAGCCAATCGAAAACATTCATCTTATTGCAGCCGCCTGTACCACAGGCTCCGTTATTGTTGCAACCGGCTACTTTGCCGTCTTTTTTCGTTCCACACGCACAACCCATAATTTATTCTTCAAGTAGCAATAAGTTCAAATCTTTGATTTTCTGAAAATCTGCATCGAATGTCATTAACGGTATTCCCAAATACACAGACGTTGCAGCAATAATTGCATCGGGCAGCTTCACCTTTTGATTTTGTTTTATTGCAATCGCGATCGACTTTATCTCCGATGAAAAATCAACAATTCGGCACTCACGCAACAAAGAGCTGAACAACTTCTTTTGCCCATCGGTTATCTTGTACCAGCCCAATAACTCCATCTCAGTAATCACCGAAACAAACAGTCTGTTTCCCTTTAACTTGTCAATCAAGTTCGCTTTCCCCTCAACCAAATTGATTAGAACATTGGTATCAACCATCATTTCAATTCCATTCATCTCTTGCCTGTTTTTGATAATCGATGCCGCTAAACCCTCTTAGCAATTTCCCAAAAAACTTATCTGGCTGGAATCCCATGTTCTTTTTACTCGCTTTCGCAAGGGCCTTTTTTACAGAAGCCTTTGAATCCTTCTTGGAAATCTTAACGACCATATTAGTTTTTGTCCAAATTTAACACATCATTCCCAATATCCTTCCTAAAATATGCCCCCGACCAGTGAATGGCCTTTGCAGCAGCGTAGGCGTTTTCCTGGGCTTCTTTCAACGTGGCACCCGTACCGGTAATGCCAAAAACGCGCCCCCCATCATTTACCAAAGTTCCGTTCAAAATTTTTGTGCCTGCATGAAAAACCTTCGCATTATGCGCAGCTTCGGTCCCGGTAATGGCATGGCCTTTTTGAAAATTATCAGGGTAGCCCCCGGAGGCCATTACAATAGTGAGCGCGCAGTTGGCGTCTACCTCAATGGTAACATCTTTCATTTTGCCCGAGGCGCACGCACATAACAAGTCTACCAAATCACTTTTTATCCTACTTAACACAGATTGAGTTTCTGGGTCACCCATTCTTGCGTTGTACTCAATCACGTATGGCTCTCCTTTTACATTCATCAATCCAATGAAAATAAAACCCTTGTACGGGATATTCTCTTTCCTGAGACCGGCAATGGTTGGCTTGACCACTTTATCCTCTACCTTTTTCATAAATGCAGCATTGGCAAACACGACTGGTGATACCGAGCCCATACCACCTGTATTGGGGCCAGTGTCTCCATCGCCAATGCGCTTATAATCTTTTGCTTCCGGCAATATCACGTAGTCACTTCCATCTGTTAGCACAAATACCGAGCACTCAATGCCATCTAAAAACTGTTCGATCAAAACCTTTGAGCTGGCCTCACCAAATTTCTTTTCTTCCAACATCTCGCGAATCGTTCGCTTGGCTTCTTCTTTATCGCTCGTGATAATCACACCTTTGCCCGCAGCAAGTCCATCTGCTTTCAATACAATAGGCGGCTGCGATAAGTCAATGTAATGCGCTGCCTCGTTATACTGGTTGGCAAAAAAAGTTCTCGCGGCCGCGGTTGGCACGCCATTGCGCAGCATAAACTGCTTTGAAAAGTCTTTGCTTCCTTCAAGTTGTGCCCCCAATTTGCCAGGGCCAACAAGTAAAATTGTTTTCAACTCGCTTCGTGATTCAAAGTAATCGCGAATGCCTTTCACGAGTGGAACTTCGGGCCCTACCACCACTAGTTCAATTTTTTTCTCTACACAAAAAGCGCCAATGCGCTCAAAATCATCAACTGCAAAAGCCACGTTTTCTGCCTCGAGTGCTGTGCCAGCATTGCCAGGTGCCACGTATAGCTTACTGCAACGGGGGCTTTGTGCCATCTTCCACGCAAAGGCATGCTCTCGGCCACCACTGCCCAACAATAGTATATTCATAAACTCTTGAAAAGGGGTAAAGATAGCCACTGGCACGCAAAAAAAAAGGGAGGATAACCTGCCTTTATCTTTCGATGAAATTCAAATCAATTGGCGTACTCGCTTAAGAACTTAATACGCATCAAACGCACATCGTCTTCAGAAAAATCTGCTAACGATGCCATCGCATCTTCAATGCTGTCCGTCTCTGAGTTCAAAAAATAATCATACAATTCTTCCTGGCGCGACTCGTCCAGCACTTCGTCAATGTAATAGTCAATGTTCAACTTGGTGCCAGAGTAGATGATGTTCTCCATTTCGGTGAGCAGTTCTTCAAAGCTCAAAGACTTGGAAGAAGCAATCTCTTCCAAATCAACCTTGCGGTCAACTTGCTGGATGATGAAAATCTTAATCTTCGACTTGTTGACCGAAGACTTGACCACCACCTCAGAGGCAGTTTCAATGTCATTCTCATCAACATATTTTTGAATCAGCTCTAAAAACTCTTTCCCAAACTTATTGACTTTGCCCATGCCCACACCATTTACGGAGGCGAGTTCCTCTTTATTGGTGGGATAGGTGGTCGCCATTTCCTCAAGGGAGGGATCTTGGAAAATCACGTAAGGGGGCAAATCCTTTTCCTTCGCCATTTTTTTGCGAAGTGCTTTCAACATCTCAAACAACTTCACGTCATACGACTTGGAGTTGATGACGACTCGCTCAGACGATTCTTCATCTTCGACATCGGTCGTAAAATCATGGTCGCGGGCTAACTCAATCGAATGTGGCTTCTTCAGGAACGCTTCACCCTTTTTAGTCAAGCGTAGCACCCCAACGTTGTCAATATCTTTTTCTAAGTATTGGTAAATGAGCGCTTGGCGTATCACGCTCTTCCAAAAATCTTCGTCTTCCGTATCGCCTTTTCCGTACACTGATAAATCAAAATGGCCGTAGCTTTTTACATATTCGTCTTCTACACCGCGAATCACATTCACCAAGTGCCCGAGCCCAAACCGCTGATCCGTTTGTTTTACCGCTTCAATGGCCACCTTCACAAAGTCCATCCCTTCAAATCGCTCACGCGGGTTAAGGCAGTTGTCGCATGCGCCACATGTCTTTTCCGTATATTCTTCACCAAAATAGTGCAGCAACTGCTTTCTCCTGCACACAGGGCTCTCTGCATAAAACTCCATCTCCTGCAAAAGAATGCGAGCATTTTCGCGCTCTTGCACAGATTTGTCTTTATTAAACTTTTCTAATTTGTTAAGATCGTTGTGGCTATAAAACATCAGGCAAACACCTTCTAAACCATCGCGCCCTGCGCGCCCTGTTTCTTGGTAATAGCCTTCCAAAGATTTTGGCACATCATAATGCACCACAAAACGCACATCCGGTTTATCGATGCCCATACCAAACGCGATGGTGGCCGTGACAATGTCAACTTCTTCATTCAAAAAGTCATCTTGGTTTTTCATGCGCACATCTGGATCTAGGCCTGCATGATACGGTGCCGCTTTAAAACCATTTACGTTCAATAACTGTGCAATTTCTTCAACCTTCTTTCTGCTGAGGCAGTAAACAATTCCCGATTTGCCCTTGTGCTCTTTCAAGAATCGAATCAACTGCTTTTTCGTTTCCTTCTTCGGCCTTACCTCGTAGTATAAGTTCTTGCGATTAAATGAAGACACAAAAACGTCTGCGTCTTCCATCTGTAAATTTTTCTGAATGTCTAATTGCACTTTGGGCGTAGCAGTTGCCGTGAGGGCGATCACAGGCTTTTCTCCCAATTGAGCAATCATCGTTTTTATCTTTCGATATTCTGGCCTGAAATCGTGACCCCATTCAGAGATACAGTGCGCCTCATCAATGGCGATAAAACTCACTTTTACTTTCTGCAAAAACTCGATGTTCTCTTCTTTGTTCAAACTCTCTGGCGCAACGTAAAGAAGTTTTACTAAACCAGACACGCAATCTTTTTTGAGCTTGGTGATTTCGCCTTTACTTAGAGTTGAATTTAAGAATCGCGCATTTACGCCATACGCATTCATTTGATCGACCTGGTTCTTCATCAGCGCGATCAGAGGTGAAATAACGATAGCCAAGCCTTCATTCATCATGGCCGGCAGCTGATAGCAGAGAGACTTACCCGCACCCGTTGGCATAATCACAAATGTGTTTCTACCACTTAGGATGTTGCGGATGACCGCTTCCTGGTTTCCTCTGAAATTTCCGTAGCCAAATATTTCTTTGAGTTTTGCTTTCAACTCGTCTTTCTCTTCTGCAACAACCATGTTATGTGTAGCTTAAATTCTGATGGGTATCTAAATGGAAATTGAATATAATATAAAATGTCGAATTAAACACCAAGTTTTTTACGAACGAGTGTTTTATCATAACAAAACGGGCACCTGTAGGTTTTTGTATCAAGTTGAGTTAAAAACATTATTAAAGTGCCTCTGCATGCCAACGATTGCGGCCACATAAACGTTGCAAGAATTTGTTCTTGCCAAGCGTATAATGAACCATTAATTTCGTAGCTTTATTTTTTGACCAAGTCTGGCGGGATGAATCCTAATCTTTATGTAGTGCTGATGGCAGGCGGTGTGGGTACACGCTTTTGGCCGTATAGTAGAAATTCAAAACCAAAGCAATTTCTTGATGTGGTTGGCACTGGCAAAACGCTGATACAATCTACTTACGACCGCTTTAAAGCAATCTGCCCCGCAGAAAACATTTTGGTGGTAACACATGAAGAGCACCGGAGCATCACCAAACAGCAATTGCCCGAACTAGCCGACAATCAAATTTTGGCTGAACCGATGCGGAAGAACACGGCCCCGTGCATTTTGTACGCCAGCCAAAAAATCGCGAAACTCAATCGCGATGCAGTAATGGTGGTATCCCCGTCTGACCATCTCATTTTAAACGAAGCAGATTTTCAACAGACCATCCTCAAATCGGCCGAGCAAGCCAAGTCGCAAGACAAATTAATTACTTTGGGCATCAAGCCTACACGGCCGGAAACAGGCTACGGTTATATTCAATTTATTGATTCAAAAAGTCCGCTAAAAAAAGTAAAGACATTTACCGAAAAGCCTGAACTCGCACTTGCAAACAAGTTTTTAGAAAGTGGCGATTTTGTGTGGAATGCAGGAATTTTTATTTGGGGTGTTCAAGCCATTATAAAAAGCTTTGCACAACACTTGCCCGACATGAACGAGATTTTTGAAGAGGTTTCTGAAAAAATTTCAACGCCAGATGAAAAAGCAGCACTTCAAACTGCTTATGCACAGGTAAAGAACATTTCCATCGACTACGGCATCATGGAAAAAGCAGATAATGTTTTTGTTTGGCTTAGCAACTTTGCCTGGTCCGATTTAGGCTCATGGCTGTCGCTCTACGAACACTCTGCAAAAGATTCGATGAATAACGTCATCAGCATTGATGCGCTGACCTACGAAACACGCAACTCCATCATCAAAGGCGACAAAGGAAAACTAGTGGTTGCCCAAGGTTTGAATGGCTACTTAATTGGCGCGTTTGATAATGTGGTGATAGTGTGCGAAAAAGATAAAGAGGATCTCTTCCGCAGAATTGTGAATGACATCAAGGCGAAGCCAAATGGAGGCGAGTATTTGTGATTAGCCCAATTTCTGGTAAGGAGCCGCTGCTACTTCTGAAATCCTTTTTGCCTCACGGCTTCATAAATGGCAATGCCTGCAGCAACTGATACATTCAACGATTCAATTTTTCCTTTGATGGGGATTTTGGCAAGTTTATCCGCTTGCTTCAGTAATTCGGGCGAAATGCCATCTTCTTCTGATCCCAAAATCAGTGCAACGGGCGTATTCATATCGATGGCAAACAAATGCTCAGAAGCCTTCTCCGTACAAGCCACTATTTGAATTCCGCTTTGCTTCAAGAGTTGAATCGTTTTCTTCATATCCGCTACGCGACACACCGCCAAATGACTCAGGGCACCGGCAGAGGTTTTCATTGCATCGCCTGTAATGGGCGCGTTCCCTTTGTCCGCTAATATAATTCCATCCAAATTAGCACACTCGGCTGTGCGCGCTAGTGCGCCAAAGTTGCGCACATCTGTTACCCGGTCTACAATCAAGAAAAAAGGATCACGTCCTTCACTAAATGCTTTGTCAATGATATTTTCGAGCGATGCGTATTCTATGGCTGAAAGCACACATATTACGCCTTGATGGTTTTTGCTTGACAGCCGATTTAGTTTTTCTTGCGGAATAAAAGTGTAGGGCGCTTTATACTGCTTGGCCGTGTAAACAAGCTCTTTAACGAGGTCGTTTGTTAAACCTGTTTGTATGTAAATTTTTTCAATCTGCCTACCCGATTTGATGGCCTCCATCACTGCGCGGGTGCCAAAAATCATTTCAGTTTTTTCCATTCTTTTAAAAGGGGTTAGAATATAGGATTAGGAGTTGAAAGCAATAAGAACAGTAGTTGAACTTACCCGCACTAATTACTGCTTACCAATCACCCACTTACAGACATTACCACAACTTAGTGGGATACACACCACCGTTCACCAATTCTTTTATCTTGCCAGAAACCTCTTCTTTATCTTCTTTGTAGGTGACGCCAAACCAAGTGGTGCCACCGTCTAAGATATGAACCTTACCTAAATTTTGTTTGATGATTTCGTTGGTAAGCAACGCAATGTAAAATTCAGCTGACGGGTTCGCTTTGTTGTCGATTGCAAATTGCTGAAACATTTTTTCGGCAACCGAGAAAACACCGGCCTGAAAACCCCAACAGTTCATCGAAACAGGTAAGTCTGCATGCAATTCGCGATCGCCCGTTTCTTCTTTTGAGATAATCTTGCCATTCTCTTTCACGATTTTCGTCAACTCACTGAGTTTTTTCAAATATCCCTGCGCATCGCGTTCTTCAGCAACACCGCGCGATACACTGCCGTGTTCTGATAAGACATTCTTTAACGTATAGCCCACCATGGCGTGATCGTCTGCTCCAGCGGATTGAAAAAATTTGGCGAGCGATGCAAAAGCGTCTTTCCCATAAAAATCATCCGCATTGATTACCGCAAACGGACCATCAATCACTTCTTTGCCGCACAACATGGCATGCGTGGTGCCCCAGGGTTTTTTTCTTTCCACAGTTCCATATCCCGCTGGCACAAACCTATCCAACGACTGCACCTCGTAAAAAACTTCTGCTTTGCCCTTTAGTTTCGGTGAGAAAATCTCCTTCACTGTTTCTTTGATTTCATCGCGCACAACAAACACAACGCGGTCAAATCCTGCTCGCAGCGCATCAAAGAGAGAGTAGTCCATGATGGTTTCGCCATTGGGTCCAAATCCATCAATCTGCTTGATGCCGCCATAGCGGCTGCCCATACCCGCTGCCATCACCAACAAACTCATTCTCTTTGCCATAATTTTTTGAATATTTGGGCGAAACTAAAGAATAATCGCCAACTTACCTGCATAAATAAATTGCCTATTTATTAAAACTAGCACACGAATGTCGTCTCCCAAAAACTACATCTACTCAATAACGATCATCGGTATTCTCTTTTTCATTTTTGGGTTTGTAACTTGGCTCAATGGCACACTCATCCCTTTTTTAAAACTGGCATGCGACCTCCAATCAGATACCGAAGCATTGTTGGTCACCTTTGCATTTTACATGGCATATTTTTTTCTGGCTATCCCCTCTTCATTTATTTTAGGCAAAACCGGGTATAAAAAGGGTATGTCATTGGGCCTCGCTATCATGGGCATGGGCGCCCTATTGTTTATACCTGCTGCCAACACACGAAATTTCTCTCTTTTCCTAACGGGGCTATTTGTACAGGGAATGGGACTTGCACTGTTGCAGACAGCCTCCAATCCCTATATATCTGTTATTGGCCCGATTGAAAGTGCCGCAAAACGCATAAGTATCATGGGCATTTGCAACAAAGTGGCTGGCGCATTGAGCCCTTTGATTTTGGGTGCTATTGTGTTGAAAGGCGCATCTGAGATTGAAGGCAAAATAGCCAAAGCAAGCTCGCCCGAGATGCGGGTAGACTTGTTAAACGAATTGGCACAACGAGTGGTAACTCCGTACTCCATCATGGCGGCAGTGTTGTTTTTGCTCGCAATAATGATTTGGTTTTCCTCGCTGCCCGAAATAGAAGCTACTGCCGACAAATATGTTGAAGGCCGATCGGAGAAAAAGAGCCTTTTGCAATTCCCTTACTTATGGCTCGGGGTGCTTTGCATTTTTTTATACGTTGGCGTTGAAGTGATGGCGGGCGATGTGATCGGTACCTATGGCAAGGCAATTGGAATTAGCCTTGACGAAACAAAAGTGTTTACATCCTACACATTGTGGTCGATGGTGGTTGGATACGTAATCGGTATCTTCGCTATTCCCAAGTACATCAAACAGCAACAGGCGCTTGCGCTTTCGGCCATTGCTGGTTTATTACTTAGCCTGGGTGTTTTTTTAACCACAGGTTATACCTCCATCGTATTCATCGCTTTGCTCGGATTTGCGAATGCGCTCATGTGGCCAGCAATTTTCCCGTTAGCAATTGAGGGCCTCGGCAAGTTTACCAAATTCGGGGCAGCCATCCTGATCATGGGCATTGCAGGAGGAGCAGTACTGCCTTTGGTTTATGGTTGGCTGGTGAGTAGCACTACTCCTCCAGCAGCTTTTTTTTCCATAGTGGCTCCTTGCTATGCCTACATTTTATTTTTCGCTTGGCGCGGACACGCCATCGGAAAGCAAGTTTCTTAACAACATGCGCTGCATCTGCTTTGCGTTACTTTTCATCTGCCGCGTTGAAGCTTTTTCGCAGTTACACCAATCGATCGATTTCACTCGAGAGCATCTGTTTACAAACAATATTGAAGGCCCTTGTTTCCATAAAGGCATATTATACGTGGTGAATTACCAACAAGATGGCACCATCGGTGCGATAAAGCCAGATGGTAGCGTAGCGTTGTTTGTCACCTTGCCAGCCGGCAGCACGGCCAACGCAATTCAATTTGACAAAGCGGGCAACATGCTGCTTGCTGATTTTACAGGCCACAATATTTTGAAAGTAGACATGCAGTCAAAAGTTATTTCCGTTTTTGCGCATGATAATCGTTTCAACCAACCAAATGATATGTGCATCAACAAAAAAGGCCAATTGTTCGCTTCTGACCCGAACTGGAAAGAAGGCAATGGTCAACTGTGGCGCATTGATCTCAACGGCAGTACAAAGCTGCTCAAAGAAAACATGGGCACTACTAACGGAATTACCCTCAGCCCAGATGAAAAAATTCTATATGTAAACGAGAGTGTGCAAAGAAAAATCTGGGCTTTTGACGTTGACAAAAATGGCGACTTGAGCAATCAGCACTTGTTTGCATCGTTCGATGATTACGGATTGGATGGAATGAAATGTGATGCTCGGGGAAATCTGTATATCACCAGGCATGGCAAAGGCACAGTGGCCATTTTTTCAGCTGATGGGAAACTACTGAGAGAGATTTCTAAAGGGAAAGGAGCCGAGCAACTTGAATTTTGGAACCGAGAAAAAACCTCGTTGCTACATTACGCTGCAAGACCGCGGGTGCATTGAGGTTTGGCAACCCGTTAACTATTAGTGCTATTTCTTCATCTGCTTAAACTTCAAATACGCGTAGAAAGGAATTACCAACAACGCTCCGTACAATGCGGGCCGGCCCCATTGGAAAAATGCAATCAGGAACAAGCTCAAGAATAAAATAATGCCAAGGCGCATCAACGTCTCGCTCCCGCTTTGCTGCGGCTTAGATCTCCTTCTGGCAGCTTGAAATGAACCAGCAATGCGCGAACGATAACCACCCTCCGATGCTTCATTACTCACCACCCCGCGTTCAAGGTCTAATTCTTTCTGTATACGCTCCATCCGTTCTTTCATCTCCTCTTTTGCAGGATCGTAGTAACGCGGAATATAATTGAAGCGTTGGTGTTGGGGAGCTTTGGTGAACAATGAGATGATCTTCATAACCCAAGAGATTTATTTTGCGAATTTATCGCTTTCGACTTGCTATTTTTACACACAAACTTACAAAATCAAACGGGCCGATGTTCAAAAATGTTTTAATAGGCACATTGCTACTCGGTTCTATGCAGCTTGCAGCGCAAAACGCCAAGTCTCGATGGGTAGACAGCGTGTTCAACACATTAACGGCCTCCGAAAAAGTTGGGCAGTTGTTCATGGTTCCGGTGTCTAGTTACGCAACGCCCACACAAAAGCAAACTTATTTGGACATGGTGAAAAAACACAACGTGGGTAGTATGCTGATAACCCGCGGAGATCCAAAAAGTCACAGCCAATTGGTAAACAACTTACAGGCTGCCGCACAGGTTCCGATTCTTTTTGCCATCCATGCAGATGCGGGTATTGGGCAAGTGCTGGATAGTGTAAAAACTTTTCCCAAACCGTTGCAGCAAGGTGCCATCACCAACGATACCTTAATTTTTGAAATGGGGCAAGAGATTGCCAATGAAATGAAGACATTAGGCATCCACCTTAATTTTGCACCTAATGCTGATATCCATTATCACCAAGCGCTGTTTCCTAAAACGCTCGATTACTTTGGTGATGAAAAAAAGCTAGTGGCCAGCAAATCGCGCTGGTTGTTGCAAGGCTTACACAGCGGTGGGGTATTGGCATGCGCAAAGCACCTGGAGGATCCAAAAAAAAACCGAAACATAGTGCTACGCGATTCGAGCGTCTTTTTTGACATCAATCAGATTGATAGCATTGGTTTTTATCCCTACCTCAAATTGATGCAGCAGGGTATTGATGGATTGATGACATCGCATTTAGACTTTGTGCTACAAGAGAAAAAGAAACAACTGCCGGCAGCAATTTCTGAGATGTTTGTCAACCAAGTGGTGAAACAAAGGTTGGGCTACAACGGGCTTACATTTTGCGAGATCCCCTATTTAAAGAAACTCACAAAAAAGAATAAGGCTGGCGATGCAGAGAAATTGGCCTTCACGGTTGGCAACGATGTGATGATTGACCCGTCTAACTTGGCGGCTGCTATCAAAGCGATTGTAAAAGTGACAAAGCGCGACAAGACGTTGCAAGACCAGCTAAATACTTCCGTAAAAAAAATTCTCGCTGCCAAATATGACGCAGGCCTTGCTCAAAACAAGTGGGCTGATACCGACAACTTGAACCTCAAACTCCATTCGGCCAACAAGCGATTATTGATCGAAAAGATGACCGAATCGTCCATTACGGTTCTTAAAAACACGAATCGTTTTATTCCAATCCAACATTTAGATCATCATAGATTTGTAAGTATATCGTTTGGCGAAAGTGAAAGAAATCATTTCACAAACGCCCTTTCAAAATACACCAGTTTTCGCCACTTGAGTGTTACGGCATTGAAAGACACGACCGGGCTAGTATCTCGTATTAACGAGGAGGCTATCGTTGTAGCACTTTTTCCAAACTCGAAAAACTTCATCTTGCAAATCGTTCCAATTGTCAAAAGGTTATCGCAACACCACCAAGTAATTGTTGCAAGTTTTGGATACACCGATGACATAAAGTTTTTTGGTGTATTGCCTACTGTATTAACTAGCTATGGATCTGATGAAAAAACACAGCTTGCAACAGCCGAAACCATCTTCGGTGCGATTGGAGGTAATGGGACATTGTCATTGAACGTTGCGAATATTTTCTTGCCTTCTTCGGGCGAAACAACCCTTGCCATGGATCGCTTCAGATTTTCAGAACCAGAATCGGCTCACATGGACCTCGGCACGTTGAGCAAAATCAAATCGATTATGCAACAAGCAGTAGAGGCAGGCGCCACACCCGGGTGCCACGTGCTGGTAGCCCGCGAAGGCAAAATTGTGTACGAACAAAGTGTGGGCTCATTCACTTACGATAACAAGACACCAGTAACTAACGAGACCATATATGATTTGGCCTCTGTTACCAAGGTTTCTGCCACTTTGCAAACCGTTATGTTCATGCATGAGAAAGGGCTCATTGACATCAACAAAAAAATGTCGGTGTATTTACCCGAGCTAAAGGATTCGAACAAAAAAGATTTCACGATCAAAGACATTCTTACCCACCAGGCGGGTTTGTGGCCATTTCTGCCCTTTTGGGCGCAAACGGTAAAAGAAGGGAAACCACTGCCAGAATATTACAGTTATCAGAAAAATGATGACTATCCATTCTTTGTAACCGACAGTTTGTTTGCCCGCAAATCCATGAAAGACAGTTTGTGGCGATGGATCATCAACGCCAAGGTGCGGGATAAAATTGAAAGAACCGCTTTTGACTATCGCTACAGTGACATGGGCTTTTACATGTTGCAACACCTGGCAGAGAAAATGCTCAACCAACCGATGGAAGATTTTCTTCAACAAAATTTTTACGAACCATTGGGTGCAGCCACAATGGGTTATTTGCCACGCGAGCGATTTCCTGCCTCACAAATTGCCCCGACAGAAGATGACAAACTTTTTAGAAAAAGGTTGTTGGTAGGTTACGTACACGACCAAGGGGCTGCCATGCATGGAGGGGTGGCAGGTCACGCAGGTTTATTTGGCAATGCAATAGACTTGGCGAAGCTGGGGCAAATGTGGTTGCAGAAGGGTCGTTATGGAAACCATCAATACCTAAAACCAGAAACGTTGGAGTTGTTCACGGCAAAACAATTTGAAACGAGCAGGCGCGGCTTGGGTTGGGATAAGCCAGTGCCCAGCGACCCGAATGGCCCCACTTCTATTTATGCTTCAGCAAAAACATTTGGACACACAGGTTTTACCGGCACCTGCATTTGGGTTGACCCAGCATTTGATTTGGTTTATGTGTTCTTATCAAACCGTGTTTTCCCCGACATGACTAATAATAAAATATTAAACGCCAACATACGTCCACGCATACAAGACCTTATTTACCAAGCAATTTTTACATATACGGCTAAAGGGTCTGAAACCAAAAAGCCAGTTTCGGGGTTTAACTGAAAACAAAATGCGACAAATGAACATAGGCATAGTTTGTTACCCAACCTTTGGCGGCAGTGGTGTGGTGGCAACAGAATTGGGTAAAGCACTGGCCAAAGAAGGGCACAAAGTGCATTTCATTACCTATAGTCAACCCAGTCGTTTAGATTTCTTGAACGAAAATCTCTTCTACCATGAGGTCGATTTTCGCTCGTACCCCTTGTTTGAATATGCACCCTACGAGCTGGCCCTCGCCAGCAAAATGGTAAGCGTGGTGAAAAACGAAAAACTGGATTTGTTGCACGTTCACTACGCCATACCGCACGCCTCAGCCGCCTATATGGCCAAGCAAATTCTGAAAACAGAAGGCATCTACATCCCTGTCATCACTACGCTCCACGGCACAGACATTACGCTGGTGGGTAAAGATGCATCGTATGAGCCAGTGGTAACTTTCAGCATCAACCAGTCTGATGGCGTTACGTCTGTGTCAGAAGACTTGAAACGCGAGACATATCAATTTTTCAAAATCACCAATGAAATTGAAGTGATTCCGAATTTCATCGACTTGGAGAAATTCAAAAAACAGAAAAAGGATCATTTCAAAAAAGCAATCTGTCCGCAAGGCGAAGCGCTAGTCGTACACACCTCTAACTTTAGAAAGGTGAAACGCATTAAAGATGTAGTGGACGTGTTTTATAATATCCATAAAGAAATTCCTGCCAAGTTGCTGATGATAGGCGATGGGCCAGAACGCAACAAAGCCGAAAAACAAGCTCACGATTTGGGCATTGCTGCAGACATTCGGTTTTTAGGCAAACAAGAAGCAATTGAAGAAGTGTTATCGGTGGCCGATTTGTTTTTGATGCCTTCAGAAAAAGAAAGCTTTGGATTGGCCGCCCTGGAAGCGATGGCGTGCGAAGTGCCTGTGATATCTTCAAACACCGGAGGTTTGCCTGAATTGAACGTGCAAGGGGTAACGGGTTTTCTAAGCAACGTAGGCGATATTGAAGACATGACCCGCAAGTCTTTGTTCGTGCTCGACAAGAACAACCTACCCAAGTTCAAAGAGAACGCCCTTAAGCGTGCCAAAGAATTTGACATCACCAAAATTCTGCCTTTGTACGAAAACTACTACGAAAAGGTTTTGGAAAAAGCTGCCGTTAAATCGGCTCTTTAGTCGGTGGTTTTATTGACATTTTTTGCGGCCGCGACTAGATTTGCGATAGAATTTTGAAGTATGGAGGCCACTATCAAACCCCACGATAAAGGAACCAAACAACTTTTCCAAAACCCTTTCATCGAAAAGCTCACGCGCACACACATAGGTGTACCGGTTAGCATTTTCGTCATTTATTCTGGCGCATTGTTGTATTGGAGCTTTACCCACACGTCCTTGTCGGTCGGTGTTTCCTCAGCCATGTTTGTAGCTGGTTTCGTTGTTTTCACTTGGGTGGAATATCAAGTCCACCGGCACATTTTCCACATGGGCACCTACACCAAGTGGCGCGAAAAAACACAATACCTCATTCATGGGGTACACCATGATTACCCCAAAGACAAAGACAGATTAGCCATGCCACCGCTGGCAAGTGTTACCATTGGCACCGTACTTTTGTTGCTTTTTAGATTGATAATGGGCGATTTCGCGTTTTCGTTTATGCCCGGTTTTATGATTGGCTACGCCTTTTACCTGTTGATTCACTACATGGTTCACGCTCATCAACCACCCAAAAACATATTTAAGTGGCTTTGGGTAAACCATAGCGTGCATCACTACAAGGATGGAAAAGCAGTTTTTGGCGTCACATCTCCACTATGGGATTTCCTTTACGGAACGACCGCCAGTTTGCCTAAGGTTAAGGACTAGATTCTTTGAGCAGAAGCCTTCTTTTGAGGGGCTTTCGAATAAGTAGGGCAAGTATACTGGCTACAAGCAGTAGCCATCAGTCCTACCAAGATTAGAAGCGCAACAGACTTTTTCATATTCAACGGATTAAAGTGCATTACAAAAGTAGACGTCAGTCGGTGTAAATTATTGTTCATAACGGCAAAATCCTTACATGAGTTCCATAAACTGACAAATTCGGCCGTTGGAATACCTTTTGAAAACAAAGTTTAACATATCAGAAACAGATTGAGCAATTATTTGGTTATTTAGCCATAAATCAAGATTCCAAATTCTGTTCTTTATATTAATCAGGTTTTAAATCTTCAATCAGAAATCTTAAGTTTTAGTCATGCTCGGTCATCGATTTTCAAAGTACACACCACCTCCTGAGCAGCAAAAAAACGATTTCGAGCGGTTGCTGAATATATTTATGCAACTGGTGCTGATCACCGCAGGCAACGTAGGCGAAGCACTCCAATGGCTCACCGAGGTAGATAAACAACATGGCATCACAAACGAGCGATACGGGATTGGCGATTTTATTGAAGACCTGAAGCGAAACGGTTACATCACCGATGAGGGCCCGAAAGGAGAATTTAAGCTCAAAGCAAAGGCAGAACAAAACTTACGCGAGCGGGCGCTGGAAGAAATTTTTGGCAAACTGAAGCGAACCAAGAGCGGTGAGCACAAAACACACCACAGCGGCCGCGGTGATGAAACTACTACCGATAGGCGAGAATACGAATTTGGAGATTCGGTCGAGAACATTTCTGTGACTGACTCGTTGCGCAATGCACAAGTCAACCATGGCCTTGATGAGTTCTTGATGACAGAAAACGATCTAGAGGTGTTGGAGAACGAGTTCAAGACACAAACATCTACGGTGTTAATGATTGATATCTCGCACTCCATGATTTTATACGGAGAAGATAGAATTACGCCAGCCAAAACGGTAGCAATGGCATTGTCGGAATTAATTACAAAAAAATACCCGAAAGACACGCTCGATATTTTAGTATTTGGCGATGATGCTTGGCAAATTGAAATAAAAGATCTGCCCTACCTGCAAGTGGGCCCCTACCACACAAACACCGTTGCGGGGTTGGAGTTAGCAATGGATATTTTGCGGAAGCGAAAAAATACCAACAAGCAAATCTTTATGATTACTGATGGCAAGCCCACATGTATCAAACAAGGAATCAAGTATTACAAAAATAGTTTTGGGCTCGATCAAAAAATACTGAACAAGACGTTGGACTTGGCCACCCAGCTGCGAAAAATAAAAGTACCCGTCACCACTTTTATGATTGCCACCGACCCGTACCTGAAGGCCTTTGTGCGCGAATTCACAAAAGCGAATAATGGCAATGCTTACTACAGCAGCCTAAAAGGGTTGGGCAATTTGGTGTTTGAAGATTTCAAAAAGAATCGCTCTAAAAATTTATGAACTAACCGAGAAGTCAGTGTGGCTTCTGTATCTTAACCTCTCACTTTTTTCTGACAATGAATTACGAAAACATTAAAACGCTGGGCGACTTAAAAAAATCTGGTTTCCTCTACAAAACCATTAAAGAAGAACTGCGGCAAAATTTAATTGCCAAGCTCAAGAAAAAAGAAAATGTATTTGAAGGCATTTGGGGATACGAGGAGACTGTGATTCCCGATATAGAACGTGCGATATTGGCAGGGCACGATATCAACTTGCTAGGCCTGCGCGGGCAAGCAAAAACGCGATTGGCGCGATTGATGGTGCACTTGCTGGACGAATACATTCCGGTAATCGCGGGATCTGATTTGAACGATGATCCTTTGCATCCCATCTCGCGTTATGGCCGTGATCAGGTTGCCGGGTTGGGCGATGCCACGCCCATCAATTGGCTTCACCGCGATGACCGATACACGGAAAAATTGGCAACGCCAGATGTTTCCATCGCTGATTTGATTGGCGATGTGGACCCTATCAAAGCCGCTGCATTGAAGTTGCCTTATTCAGACGAACGCGTGATTCATTTTGGCCTCATCCCACGCTCGCACCGTTGTATTTTCGTCATTAACGAGTTGCCCGACTTGCAAGCACGCATACAAGTGGCATTGTTCAACATCCTACAAGAAGGTGATATCCAAATTCGCGGCTTCAAACTGCGATTGCCCTTACAAATTCAATTCGTATTCACGGCCAACCCCGAAGACTACACCAACCGCGGTAGTATTGTTACGCCACTAAAAGATCGAATTGATAGCCAGATTATCACACACTATCCCAAAACGTTGGAAATAGGAAAACGCATCACCCAGCAAGAGGCCAAAATACATGCTGAACAAAAGCAAATGATTGCAGGTGCCGAAATAACAAAGGACCTGATTGAGCAAATTGCAATAGAAGCCCGCAAGAGTGAGTTTGTAGATGCCAAAAGCGGTGTGTCAGCACGCCTTACCATCTCTGCTTACGAAAACCTAATTGCCGCTGCTGAACGAAGGGCGCTGATCAACCAAGAAAAAAATACCGTGCTGCGAATTGCCGACTTTGTAGGCGTTATACCTTCAATTACAGGCAAGGTTGAATTGGTATACGAGGGCCAGCAAGAAGGCCCTGGCATTGTGGCACAAAACCTGATTGGTAAGGCCATCCGCTCACAGTTTGTGCAATACTTTCCAGATCCGGAGAAGTTCCGCAAGCAAAAAGAAAAGAGCCCTTACAAGAAGATTACCGCATGGTTTGGCGATGGAAATACGATCGACCTATTGCATGACATGACCAATATTGAATACGAAAAATCACTCAAATCGGTGCCAGGCCTTGTGGACTTGGTGAATGAGTACCACAAAGGTCAAGACTTGGGCATGAAATTATTCTTGATGGAGTTTGCGCTGCACGGATTGGCCGAGTTCAGTCTCATTAGCAAACACAACCTCACAGCGGGGTTACAGTTCAAAGACTTATTAAGTGGCATGTTCACTATGCCTAAGTTTGAAGAAGGCGATGAGGACGGAGATAATGATGATGATGACGATGATATGTTGGGTGGGAGGAAAAACTGACCCTTATGTACCTCAAAGATATTGAAGCCATTCGGTTGGATGACGACCAACTCTTTGAGTTGAAAAAATTGGTGGCCGAAGGCGAAGGTCTTCAATTGGAGTTTAAGCGCAAAGCCAGCTATCCGGAAAAGATCGTTCGTGAGTTGGTTGCCTTTGCCAACACAGAAGGCGGAACACTTTTGGTGGGGGTTGATGATGACAAAACAATACCGGGCGTAAAATACCCCGAAGAAGAGTCGTACTCGATACAACAAGCGCTGCAGTCGTGTAAGCCAAAATTGATTTTCCACGAGTCCATTTTGGCCATATCAGACAACCGATTTGTAGTTCGCTACGATGTGCCCCAAAGCGAAAAACGCCCGCATTTCATCAAACAAGAAAACACCCTAGAGTGCTTTGTGCGTGAAGCAGACAAAAGCATCAAGGCATCGCGCGAGATGCAAGAGATTGTAAAGCGCTCAAAGAAGAAGAAAGATGTCCGATTTATGTATGGCGAATACGAGCGCCAACTGATGCAATATTTGCACACGAGCAGCACGATCACGCTCACAGACTTTTGCTCCCTCACCAAACTGAACCGTTTCAAAGCATCGCGTAAGCTAATATTGTTGGTGCTGGCCAACGTACTTAAAATTACCGCCACAGAAAAAGGGGATGTTTATTCACGTTATTAACAAAAAGAACATACAACTCTATTGACTTTCTGCATTCGATTTTGTTAAGTTTATACCATCGAAAGGATGTCGCGAAGAAACGTTTTGATCTTACAGGGTTGTTTCAATCAATGTAAGAGGCGTGTCTCCGCGATTTTCATTTTTTCACCCCCATCTACATGAGTAAAAAAAAGGAGAAGGACTCGGCCACAGGCAAGGCAATTAAGAAAATCTTCGTGCTCGACACATCGGTGATCATCTTTGAGCACAATAGTATCCTCAACTTCGCAGAACACGACATCGGTATACCCATTACGGTGTTGGAAGAGCTCGACAACTTCAAAAAAGGTAACGATACCAAGAATTTTGAAGCACGCGAGTTTATCCGGTTGATGGATAAGCTGGCTAAAGGGCAAATGCTACACCAATGGAATCCGCTCAACGGCAAGAGCAAAGGCAGCTTTAAAGTGTTGATGGACACCGGAGGTGATGGTGATTTGGATGCAAGCAAAGTCTTCAACGAAGACAAACCTGACCACAGAATTCTCAATTCAGCCCTTGCACTACAAAAAGAAGAGAAGGGCCGCAGGGTTATACTCGTATCAAAAGATGTGAACCTGCGCTTGAAGGCGATGGCACTCGGATTAACAGCGGAAGACTATACGACCGGCAAGATCCAAAACATTAGCTCTTTACACACGGGCAGGTCGGTGATGGACAACGCGACTTCAGAAGCCATTGATTTAATCTACGAAAAGGGGTATTGCCCTCCGGCAGAAGTATTGGGTCGGCATAAACCGATGAAGAACCATTACTACATTTTACGAAATGGAAAAAAATCGGTGTTGGCATTTTACAATTCTGCTAACGGCATGGTTGAGCAGGTGGAGAAACGATCGGCTTACGGAATAAAACCGCGCAATGCAGAGCAGGCATTTGCTATCCACGCAGTGCTTAAACCAGAAATAAAGCTGGTCTCAATGCAGGGGGTGGCAGGCACAGGCAAAACGTTGATTGCCCTTGCTGCGGCACTCGAACAGAAGCGTGAGTATAAGCAAATCTATTTGGCACGGCCCATTGTTCCGTTGAGCAATAAAGACATTGGCTACCTGCCCGGTGACATCAAATCCAAGCTCAACCCCTACATGGAACCGCTTTGGGATAACTTGAAATTTATTCAAAATCAATACAGCGAAAGCGATAAGGAGTACGCCAAAATCACCGAGATGGTGCAAAACGAAAAATTGGTAATCACTCCGTTAGCCTACATCCGCGGCAGAAGCTTATCGAACATTATTTTTATTGTGGATGAAGCCCAAAATCTTACTCCGCACGAAGTGAAAACCATCATCACACGCGCAGGAGAAAACACCAAAATCATTTTTACGGGTGATATTCACCAAATAGACACACCCTATTTGGACTCTCAATCCAATGGCTTGTCCTATTTGATTGATCGGCTTAAAGACCATGAGTTGTATGCCCACGTGACTTTAGAGAAAGGTGAACGATCTGAACTGGCCAATTTGGCGAACGAGCTTCTTTAAAAGAGGAAAATTATTCTCAATTTGAAACTTTGCTGCGGATGGTGGCTCCGTTTTCGCCTTATCCACTAACAAAACTAAGCCTGCAAGTTTTTTCTGTGTTTTGAAGGTTAGATGCCTTGATTCAGATCAAAAATGACGATTCCATCAAAAAACACTCATTTTTTGGAGTAAGTTGATCTTCGATATTGAATAAAAGGGGTTGCAAATCGCACTTGCAGTACAAAATCTGGAGCCGTTTAAAGATGGCGCGTAAACCCTGCGCTTACCTCGCCTGTTTATTGCTGCATACGGACTCAAATACTTATTCAGCATGTTCTACAAATTGATTTTTAAGAACCTTTCAGAGAGTGGCAAGTTGCGTTTTTTGAGAGAGCATGGCGTATCGCTTGGCGTGCGCGTGCGCGAGAATCGAAAGGTGTTCATCTATATGGTAAAAGATTTCTTTGTGGAAGTACTTTACCAACACGACAACAGCGAAGGCGAAGCTGAAAAGCTCAATGTCTTTGATTCTTTGAAAGGACTTAACTCCTATTTGGAAAAGGAATTTAAAACCGCCTTTTGATAGCCTCTATTTTCCCAGGGCCTTCAACATTGTTTCGCCAATCAATGCGGGGGACTCCACCACGTGGATTCCGCATTCGCGCATAATTTTCATTTTTGCCGCAGCTGTGTCCTCGGCTCCGCCTATGATAGCACCTGCATGGCCCATCCTCCTTCCGGGAGGTGCGGTTTGGCCTGCTATAAACCCTACTACCGGTTTCTTATTTCCATTTTCTTTTATCCAGCGGGCGGCCACCGGTTCATAGCTTCCACCAATTTCACCAATCATCACTATGCCTTCCGTCTCGGGGTCATTCATCAATAGCTCCACAGCATCTTTGGTGGGGGTGCCAATGATAGGGTCTCCACCGATACCAATGGCAGTAGTAATTCCCATGCCTGCTTTAACAATTTGGTCCGCAGCTTCGTAGGTCAGCGTACCCGACTTAGAAACGATACCAATCTTGCCTTTTTTGAAAACAAAACCTGGCATAATGCCCACCTTTGCTTCGCCTGGTGTGATTACACCGGGGCAGTTAGGCCCAATCAGCTTCACATTCTTGCTTTTGATGTATTGCTTGGCAGTCATCATATCCTTTACAGGAATACCTTCGGTAATGGCCACAATCACTTGGATACCAGCATCGGCAGCCTCCATAATGGAATCTGCAGCAAATGCCGGTGGCACAAAAATGATAGACACATCTGCGCCTGTTTTATCAACAGCCTCTTTTACAGTGTTGAACACTGGTCTGCCTAAATGCACTTGGCCTCCCTTGCCGGGCGTCACCCCACCCACCACGTTGGTTCCATATTCAATCATTTGGCCTGCATGGAACGAGCCTTCTGAACCTGTAAAACCTTGAACTATTACGCGGGAGTTTTTATTTACCAGTACACTCATAAATCAAAAGTTAGGATTACAAAAGTAGAATATTCTGCTGGTTGACCAAATCAGAAGTTATTTCAACAAGTCGGGCATCCAATTGATGATGGCCTTTCCAAAAGCGTAAAGTCCCAACGTAAATACCAAAGCCCAACAGGCACCGCTGATGAACATAAAGAGTATAATTTTTTCGCGCGGCTTGCCCATGCTCACGGCAATGAGGGTGCCGCCAATGGGTGTGAGGAAAAGCGGAGTAAGAAATGCAACACCTCCCAGGCCATATCTCTTGATAACACCGGCAAATCTTCGGTTAGAGCTTGCCGACTTAGGTTTTCCAATGACTCGCTTTTGTAAACGGCTCCGCATCCATTCGCCAAAAAAAGTAACTAGGGTTACGCTCAACATCATGCCCACTACTGTTGCAATCCAAGTAGTAGCCGGGTGCAAACCCAAGGCAAACCCTTCCAATGGCCCCAGTACAAATTTCAGGGCACTTGATAATACTACAGGCACCACCTTCGCCAATTCTTGCCACATCTGCTTATAGTTTTTCTCCGAAACTCAAGTCACCCGCATCGCCTAAACCTGGCACAATATAGAATTGGTGGTTAAGCTGTTTATCAATCGCTACCGTCCACAACGAACAATTCAAACCAGCATTGTTTCGAATATTGTCGATTCCTTCGGGCGCAGCAATCAGGGAAGCCAAAAAAACATGGTTTGGCTTTCCATGTTTTTGTAGGGCGTTAAGCGATCGGATAAATGAATTACCGGTCGCCAGCATCGGGTCAACAAGTATGATTGATTTACCTTCGATTGACGGAGCCGCCAAGTATTCTAAATTGATCGTAATCTCATGCTCACCCTCCTTGCGATAAGCGCCTATAAACCCACTATCTGATTGATCAAAATAGTCCAAAAACCCCTGATAATAGGGCAACCCCGCACGCAGCACCGTAATGATCACCGGCCAATCTTTTAAGCTTCTGCTTACTGTGTCTTCGATGGGTGTTTGAATCTCCACAGAGGCGTATTGCAACTGCTTAGAAATTTCGAATGCCATTATTTGCCCCAAACGCTGCACATTGTACCGAAAACCCAAACGGTCTTTCTGAACCACCCTATCGCGAAGTTGCATCAGGTAATGGGATGCGATAGAATCTACTCGGCTTAGTTCAAATACGTCCATGGTCAAAAAAAATAAAATCTTCGCCTTCGCTGATTTCACTCGATCAAAATCGATGTAATAAAGGTAAAATCTTCGCCTTATCTTGCGAAAAAGTAAAATACAAATTTTCCATTCATGCCTAAAAGAAATCCAGCGAGTACCGCTATCGATTCGAAACTGCTTAAAGCATTGTGCGAAATACAAGCACCCTCGGGGCATGAAATCACTATGAAAGATTTTTTGCTAAAATACATCGCGAAAGAAAAAAAGAATTGGAAGCACCGCCCGCAGGTAATTGTTGGAGATCTGCTTCAAAACTGTATTCTGCTAAAATTTGGTAAGCCACGCACCGCCATTTTTGCGCATATGGACACGGTCGGCTTTACAGTCAGATACTCAAACCAGTTAGTAGCTATTGGCAGCCCTGATGCAGAAACCGGCACAACCTTAATTGGGAAAGATAGTTTAGGGGAAATTGAATGCACCTTAGAATACGACCATGAGCACCATGCCTTTTATAAATTTGGGAGAGGCTTAGATCGCGGAACTCCCCTCACCTACCAGGTCAATTTTCGCGAAACACCCACCTTTATTGAGTCACCCTACCTCGATAATCGGTTGGGCGTTTACAATGCATTAAAGGTTGCCGAAACCTTGAAAGACGGAGTAATTGCATTTAGCTGCTGGGAAGAACACGGGGGCGGCTCGGTGGGTTACTTGGCAGAATACATGTTCAAGAAGTGGCAAGTAAGGCAAGCGCTTATTTCGGATATTACCTGGGTAACCGATGGTGTCGAGCATGGCAAAGGAGTGGTGATATCGTTGCGTGACCGCAACTTGCCACGAAGGGAATTTGTAGAAAAGATTATTTCCATTGCCACCAAACGAAAAATTGAACATCAATTAGAGGTGGAAGGCTTAGGTTCTAGCGATGGTGGCGAATTGCAACGCAGCCACTTGCCATTCGATTGGTGCTTTGTTGGTGCACCGGAGGCCAACGCGCACACGCCACATGAAAAAGTCCATAAGGCAGATATTACCAGTATGACTTTGTTGTATGAGGTATTAATGAAAGAATTATAAAACACAATGTCGATGACAACCCGGAGAGAGTTTATCAAAACAACAGCAGCGGCCACAGTTGGTGCTGCTATACTACCTAGCCTATCATTTGCAAACACCGATGAAAAACTCAGGTTGGGTTTTATCGGTGTCGGCTTGCGCGGACAAAATCATCTGGAACTTTCGCTTTACAGAAAGGACGTAGAGGTAGTGGCCTTGTGTGATGTACAACAGCGCATGATCGACATGAGCCTTGGGTTAATAGCCACAGCGGGTAAACCCAAACCGCATGTTTATCTGGACGGCCCGCAAGGTTATAAAAAACTTCTCGAAAGAAAAGATATTGATGCAGTCATCATCAGCACGCCATGGGAGTGGCATACTACGATGTGCATTGATGCGATGAACGCCAAAAAGTATGTGGGCTGCGAAGTGATCGTTGGTATGACTGTTGACGAATGCTGGAAAATTCTAGAAACATCAGAACGAACGGGCATGCCGTTGATGATGCTAGAAAATGTTTGCTATAGAAGGGATGTAATGGCCGTTTTGAACATGGTGCGGCAAAATATTTTTGGCGAACTGATTCATTTGCAGGGAGGCTATCAACACGACTTGCGCGAAGTGAAATTTAACGATGGCGTGCAACCCTACGGAGGGGGAGCAGAGTTCGGAGCAAAGGGCTTCTCAGAAGCCCAGTGGCGTACGCAACATTCCGTAGATCGAAACGGGGATTTGTACCCAACACACGGCATTGGTCCATTGGCAATGATGGCGAACATCAATCGCGGGAATCGCTTTACGCAGTTAGTGAGTTACGCCACCAAGGCACGCGGGTTACACCAACATGTTGTAAAGGTGGGTGGCGAAAATCATCCCAATGCGAAGGTGAACTTCAAATTAGGAGATGTAGTTACCACCATGCTCCGCACTGCGAATGACGAAACCATCTTGCTGCAACACGATACCAACCTGCCACGGCCGTACTCACTTGGCTTTCGTGTGCAAGGCACCAATGGCATTTGGATGGATGTAAACAAATCAATTTATGTTGAAGGAACCAGCAAGCCTCACCAATGGGAGGAAGCAAAAAGTTGGCTGGAAAAGTATGATCATCCGCTTTGGAAAAAATATGGTAATGATGCCGCGGGTGCGGGACATGGCGGAATGGATTGGTTCGTACTAAATGCGTTCATTGAATCGGCCAAACGCAAGATTAATACACCCCAAGATGTGTACGATGCGGTGACTTGGAGCGCGATTACTCCACTTTCAGAAGTGTCAATCAAAAAAGGCGGGGCATCTGTTGATTTCCCTGACTTTACAAAAGGCAAATGGCAAAACCGAAAGAATACTTTTGCTGTGGATGACAGCTATTAGAGCAAATGCAAACGTGTGAACACTTTGCACACGTCATAAAACCTTCGATGACAGGATTTTTTTAACCATTTTCCATTTCTAGGTTTATCTTTGTTGCCCTTTTGGCAATGAAAGTTAAAGACCTCGAGTTTAAGAAGCTGATTGCAGCAAGTAAGATTGAAGAAAGAATAGCAGCGCTTGCCGCTGAAATCAATCACGACTATAAGGACAAGTCACCGATTCTGCTTCCTGTCCTCAACGGGTCATTTATGTTCGCATCAGATTTGATGAAAGAGCTGAAGATTCCGTGTCGCGTATCGTTTGTTAAAATTTCATCGTATTCGGGTACTGCATCAACTGGCCAATTGAAGACACTTATCGGCCACGAGGAAAGTTTGTTCAATCAAGATGTATTGATCTTAGAGGACATCGTGGACACCGGTCTCACACTGCAAAAAATCATTGAAGAGTTAAGAGGCCTTGGAGCAAAATCAGTGGAAGCCATTTCGTTGTTACGCAAGGCACCTGCACGTGAGAAGAAAATTGATGTGAAGTATGTAGGCTTTGATTTAGAAAATGATTTTGTTGTGGGTTACGGCATGGATTATGACGGGCTCGGTCGCAACCTGCAGGACATTTATAAACAGTTGGGGAATTGATCTTTTGATCACTAAATTGCCAGACTTTTACCTAACCAAAACCGCATTTATGATCAACCTTGTACTATTTGGCCCGCCCGGTGCAGGCAAAGGCACGCAGAGTGAAAAGCTCATTCAAAAGTACGGCTTTGTGCACATCTCAACGGGCGACCTTTTTCGTTGGCATACAAAGAATGATACCGCGCTGGGCAAAAGAGTGAAGGAAATCATGAACAGTGGTGCATTGGTGCCAGATGAAATAACCATCGCGATGTTGAAGGAAGAATTGGACAAAAACCCTCAAGCAAAGGGATTTTTGTTTGACGGATTTCCAAGGACAGTTCCACAAGCGGAAGCTTTGGATAAATTTATGAAAGAGAATGGCACTGCGATTCACCATATCGTTGCATTAGATGTAACGGAAGCTGAAGTGCGCGCGCGCATTGCCAAACGCAGAACAATAGAGAACCGCGTGGATGACGAAGAAGAGAAATTGAACAAGCGGATCACTGAGTACTTTACAAAAACCATTCACGTTCTACCATTTTACGAGCAACAAGGGAGATTAAAATCGGTGTACGGCATCGGTTCTATTGATGAGATATTTAGCAACATTTGCAGAATCATCGGCTAGACCGTAGTTTCAAAAAAACAGAAACTTAACTTCCTAAACTTAGCATCCCTTGTCACCCAACTTCATCGATTACGTTAAGTTCAATGCTAAATCAGGCCACGGTGGTGCGGGTTGCAAACACTTTCATCGTGAAAAATTTATTGACAAAGGTGGTCCCGATGGAGGTGACGGAGGCCGAGGCGGACACATCATTTTGAGAGGCAACGCGCAGTTGTGGACACTGCTTCACCTCAAATACCGAAAGCATATCTCTGCAGAAAACGGGCATGCGGGTGAGGCGCAAAATAGGACAGGCTCCTTTGGCAAAGATGAAATTTTAGATGTTCCTCTGGGCACCGTAGCACGCCATGCTGAAACGAATGAACTGCTGTGTGAGGTAAACGCTGACGGACAGGAAATCATTTTATTACCAGGTGGCCGTGGCGGAAAAGGGAACTCATTTTTTGCCACTTCCACGCAGCAAGCTCCTCAGCACGCGCAACCCGGAGAGCCCGGCAAAGAAGAGTGGATTATTCTTGAACTGAAACTATTGGCCGATGTCGGATTAGTCGGATTCCCGAACGCTGGCAAATCCACGCTGCTTTCAGTGGTTTCTGCTGCTAAGCCAAAGATTGCAGACTACGCATTTACAACATTGACACCCAATCTTGGTGTGGTAGCCTATCGCGACAATCAATCGTTTGTCATGGCTGACATTCCAGGAATCATAGAAGGTGCAGCAGAAGGAAGAGGCTTGGGTATTCGGTTTTTAAAACACATCGAGCGAAATTCATTGTTGTTGTTTATGGTTCCAGCCGATGCAAAGAGTATAGCTGGTGAATACGAAATTCTTTTGAACGAACTACGTAAATACAATCCCGAATTGCTCGACAAGAAAAGGTTGCTTGCTATCACTAAATCTGACTTGCTAGATGAAGAATTGGCGCACGAGTTGAAAAAAGAAGTGCCAAAAGGTATTCCCTTTGTGTTCATCTCATCTATCACCAACAGCGGCATCACTGAATTAAAAGACTTGATTTGGAAAAATCTCAAATCAATTTAATGACTCCCCCCTTTGAAATTAATTGCGAGGAACTATTGTAGTCAACTAGAAATCGAATCCAAGGGTTACGTATGCGCGTGGATTCTTCACTACAAAGTTTTCGGTAGGCCAAGCAACATCCAACTTTAAGTAGTAACCAAAAATAATGGACCTAAAGCCAAGGCCGTAGCTATAAAGCCATGGGTTAAGGTATTCTTTGATACTTGCTTCAAACGCATTGTTTCCCCCGCCAACGACTCGCCTTCTCCCATTGCTTTCGTTATCCAAAGGTATGGACCCGGTCCAACTGCTGCCAATATCATAAAACGCAGTGAACTGCAAGTTCCGGAAAAAATTAGAAGTGATTGGCCCACTGGATAAGGCGCGTACCAATGGCACTCTCAACTCAGCATTTGCTAGCGCTACACTATTTCCATATAGTGTTCCATAATCAAAACCACGCAAACTGGTAGCAAATTCCACGAACAAAAGATTTTCGTTATAGGTCCCCTCAGCGCTTACAAACGGATTAAGTGTCCCTGTGTAATTAAATCTGTTTGCAATCCAATTATCCATGCCGCCTAAAGCATAATTCTTAGGGGAACTGCCATAAAACGACCCTGCATAACCCCGAACTGCAAAAACGATTTCCTTGTAGATTTTCTGATAGTGTCGAATATCGGCAAAAATCTGTGAGAAACTTTTTGCGCTATTACCATTGGCTACATATAGCACACCTCCAATTTTGCCACGTGTTCCTTCAATTATGTTCATGCCGGTTGTCAATGAATTATCGTAAACCGCTTCTAACCTTGCACCTGTGTAGAATTGATTTTGTGTTTCGCGCAGTGGCACGGGCGTTAAAGTGGTTGTATTTAGCAGCGGAACTACGTAGCCTCTGTCTAAGAACTGCGTGTAGCCAATAAATGGCTTTAAAGTTACTCTGGTTCGTACAGAGATTGGATATGATGCCCCGAACTCGATTTTTTGAAAAGAATACTTTTGGTTTTCAGCATTAAAGGTTTCACGATTTGGCGGCTGCCAGAAAATCACCTTCCGGTCAAACCGCACGCTCAAATCAACTCTCTTGGGTAAGTATTGAAACTCACCATAAACATCACCACTTTTTAAGTCAAACGCAGCCTGGATACCCCCGTAGATACGATAGTTCTCCAGCATGTCATTCATTTGCGTTTCGAGTCTAAAGCTCCATCCCCGCAACGGATCAATCACAAAACTAGAAACCAGGTTTTCGTAGCTAAACTTGGGACTGTAAGAGAATGGACCAGTTACGCGGCTTACATCTCTAGCTTTTAAATATCTCGTCAAAAATGTTTCACTTGGTTGTTTCGTTTTGACAGCTTCTTCCTCAAATACGTAGTCATCTGTATTAATTGATTTTTCATTTTTGTTTACCTTACCGGGAACAGAATCTTTTTTTAACACCTGACTAGCGGGTTCATCAAAAGAATAATCATCAGTATTTACTACACTTGTTTGCGCACTGTCTTTTCGTACAGGATTCTGTACG
Source organism: Bacteroidota bacterium (assembly GCA_018267275.1). GTDB lineage: Bacteria > Bacteroidota > Bacteroidia > Cytophagales > Cyclobacteriaceae > ELB16-189. The sequence goes on from JAFDYV010000009.1 coordinate 174,566, forward strand.
GTGTCCTTCTTGGGTTGGGTAAGCGGTTTTGTCGTGGTAGTGTCTGTTTTTTCTTTTCTCCGCGTATTAATCAAATCTTTAATGGAAGTGATTTTTGATTGCTCTTTCTTCTTTCGCTCGGTAAAAACTCGCGCTTGCAGTATTTCCTTTCTGCGCGTAGCGGGTGTAAATATCTGCCGATCGAAGTTGAAATCTCGATCAACAAAGATGTCTTCTGTCAATCGGTGAGTCATTACCAATGCCAACATCTTGTTCTCGTAGTTGAAATCATATTCTTTAATGCTTGAATTGAAGTTAGTTAACTGCGAATAGATTCCCGATTGGCTATTGTACTTAAACAAATTCACAATGCCACGTTGGTCGCTTAGATAATAGAAATTATGTTCATCGATGGCTCGCGGATGCAAATCTCGGCTAAGTGTATTGGTGATGCGCGTTAGTTTACTAAGGGTTGTGTCGATGTTAAAAAGAAACAGATTGTAGTTGGCCGTCAACTTTTGCAGGTTGGTTGCGCCAGTTTTCAATGAATCGGAAACGCGATTAGAACTAAACACAATAGTGTTCGAGTTAGGGATAAAAGAAGGGTCGAGATCATCAAACTTATCATTGGTCAATCGCTTGGTGCGGTCACGTCTGCTGGCAAGCAAAAACAAATCATTCTGACCTTCAAAGTCAGCACTAACAATCACCAGCCGTCCGTTATTGGAAAAACTGAAACTGCGAATATTGCTGAACTTATCCAGTTCGCGCGGTAATTTGGTTTTGGTCGTAAGGTCGTACAGCCAAAAGATGTATTGCCCCTCTTTCACGCCAATTACCCCCAGAGTATTGGCATCAGCCCAATTCAACAATGGCACTCGGTAATCAACTGTCTGTTTGATCACCGCATTGCCACCACGCAAAATTACTGTCTCATTACCATTCTCAAGCGATTTAACGATCACCTTAAACTTCCCTCTATAATTTTCAGCCCACGCAATTTTTTTACCATCGGGGCTTATTTTTACGGTGGTGTAAATCAACTCGCTGCGATGTTTGTCGCTAAACTTTAAACTGTCTTCGGCAGTCGTGTAGCTTTGTTGTATTTTGCTATCAATCCCGCCATAAAAAACTTTCCAGTCTATTAACAGCTGCTTGAATGGAATGCCCAACGTAATCAAAATGCTTTTTTCTTCGTTGCGAATAATGCGCGTGTAGTTCAATATGTTGTTGATGCTGCTCTTGCCATATTTTTCTACGATGAAATTCCAAATTGATTGACCTACCAAGGCTGCTTCCTTACCGCTCATGCGCAACGCTTTGTTTGCTTTTTTGCTCTTTACCAATTGCCTTACATAGTCATCCATCTCCTCATCCCAACCTTTGGCAACATAATAGGAGGTACCCTCAACAAACCACTCAGGCAAATTGAGCAACACAGAGTTTTGAAATACATCTTTCAGGTTACCCCCAAACATCATTTGGTTGACCATCAAATCAGACATTTTGTAGAGAAGCTCTTCCTTGAATTCGTCAAGGTTACCGGGATGGGCAATCTCTACATAGGGTTTGACAAACTCCGTTTCGCCACCTGGGCTATACCTGTTGGCATTCAAACCCATATTGCTTTGCTGCAAATCAGTGATGGAGTTATATAAGAATACTTTTGTCTTTTGGTACGGATAAAAACCCAACAGGTCAGTGATACGGTCAAATTCTGACTCTAAGTATTGCAAAGCCTCTTCGGCAGCCTTTCTGCGCGGGCCGTAAAAGTGCACATCAAAATTTTCTGAACTCAGGTAGTTCCAGTCGAACTTCTTGTATTGTATCCGGTTTTTGCCAAAAACTTCGCGCGCTTGCTGCGCAAACATACTTGTAAAACCTGCTGAAAAAAAAATGGCAACAATCGCCCGTCTAAACCACCTCATTACCGTGCTATCTAAACTTTCGAATATAACGCTTTAAATCTCGTAATATTTATTTCAGGCAGCAATTCCCGTTTACCGTTCAGCCAATCGGCCAAAACAGAAGCAAAATAGGGCGCCAAACTCACACCTTTTGTGCCTAATCCATTGAAAATTACTCTGTTTTTTAGCCCCGGCCAAATCCCTACAACAGGCTTGCGGTCAACCGTAGTCGGTCGCAAGCCCCAGTCTTGGCTCAATACTTCATAGCTGGATTTAAAAAGTTGCTGAAATTTCATTTCCAACTCTTGCCGCCCTGCCAGCGAAATACCGTGAACAATATTTTTTAGTTGATAGGTAGAACCCACTTTAAATGCACCGGGTGTTTGCGTGGCCACAGCATAAACACCCCTATTAAAAATAAGTTCTGGTGCATCTTGCATGGAAACTGTAAGAGTCTCGCCTTTTAATTTAATTACCGGTAACCAGCGCATGGCATCGTGTAGCGGCACACCCGTACAAAAAATGACTTTGCTGGCGCGATAATCCTTGTAAATAATTCCTTCATCAGAGTCAATGATTTGATCGGTATCAAAGTGCTCGGCACCAAATGAACCGAAGGATACCAGCCAACTACGGACTGCATTCAGAAAACTGGGGGTATCCAAATAACCACCCTTTCGTGCAACGATTCCTCCGAGCGGATCATGCACTTGGTGCGGATACGCAGGCTTCACATGTGTAGCTTCAACAAATGATTGAATGGCTCCATCATTGGTCTGCGCAATCCAAGTATTTTGCTCTTCTATGTTTAGAAACGGCCGGTAAATGAGCTGTTGAAAAAAAAACTTTGTTTTGAGCAAAGTCTCGACCCTTGGATAAAACTCATGTAGATAAGGAAATACATCGGTGGCCATCCAAGTTTTGATTAGTCCTTTGCTAGCAAAAGGATTGAACATTCCTGCGGCAACCAACGAGCTGCGATTTTCTTGCGGCACATCAAATACCATAATACGCTTTCCGCGCCAAGCCAAATGCAATGCCAAGGCAGACCCGGCCAACCCTTGGCCAACAATGATATAATCGATATCTTTTTTGATGGCGCAATTTAGTTTCAATTTGGCGATTTGAACGAAATCCCATTTCTGGCTTCATGAATAATCCAGTACTTTTGCCTTATGCTTCAAATCAAAACTTTCGAGTTTAATCCATTGGCAGAAAACACTTATGTGGTGTGGGATGAAACCGGAGATGGCGTGGTGATTGACCCCGGCTGCTATGAACAATCCGAAAAGGAAGCGTTGTTCTCTTTTGTTGAAAAAGAGAACATCAAAATCAAGTATTTACTGAACACGCATTGCCATGTAGACCATGTGCTGGGCAATTACTTTGTAAAACAAAGTTATCACGTTCCTTTTTTGACCCATGCCAAAGAAGATGCGGTGTTGCAGGCGGTTAAAACCTATGCTGCCAACTATGGCTTTTTTGGTTACACAGAAGTTTTGGCCGATGCCTTTTTGGCCGAGGGTGACGAAGTAAAGTTTGGCAACACCACGTTTTCAATCATGTTTTTACCGGGCCACTCACCTGGCCACATTGGTTTTTATCATGCTGAATCAAAGCAGCTTTTCGCGGGCGATGTTCTCTTTCAACGCAGTATCGGCCGCACAGATTTGCCAGGTGGTAACTTTGAAACCCTGATCGATAGCATTCAAAAAAAGATATTCATGCTACCGGAAGACGTAATAGTCTATCCCGGCCACGGAGAACCCACAACCGTAGGTGAAGAAAAATCATACAACCCTTTTTGTGCACTTACGCAGCGCGCATGATACGCAGTAGTATTCCCAATTTTCTAACTTCTTGCAACCTTGTTTGCGGCTGCTTTGGTATAGTTGCCTGCCTGGAGGGATGGGACACGCCCGCTGCTTACTTTGTGTGGGCAGCAGCCATGTTCGATTTTTTTGATGGATTTGCAGCACGCTGGTTAAAAGTGAGTTCTCCCATCGGCAAAGAGTTAGACTCGCTTGCCGATGTAATCAGTTTTGGCCTACTGCCTGCCATGGTGATGTACAAAATGATACAATCGGTTACAACCATTTGGTGGCTACCTTATGTCGCGTTTATAATGGCCGCGTTTGCTGCACTTCGCCTGGCAATTTTTAACGTAGACGAAACGCAAACCGATTCATTTAAGGGTCTTAATACGCCTTCAAACACACTTTTCATCACGTCATTGCCATTGGTGTTTACACCCGGCTCGTGGGTATTCCAACAGTTTGTGTTGGTAACGATCACCGTTGTTTTTTCGTTGTTAATGGTGTCGCCTTTTCGGTTCTTTGCTTTCAAATTCAAGAGTTTTAAGTGGGCCGACAATCAAGTGCGGTTTACCTTTATGGCTGTTGCCGTATTGTTGTTGATATCGTTCCGCTTGGCCGCTGTTCCGTTAATTATACTATTTTATATTGGGGCTTCGTTTATAGGTGGTGCGCTGAAAATGAAAATGTGAGTTCAACGGTGTTGAGTGAAAAAAAAATCATAGTGCTGCTGATGTTGTGCTGGGGTACCCTTTCGGTGCACGCGCAAGGTAATTCTGTGTTATCGCAAGGCGATTGGTATAAATGTGCGGTAACCAATGACGGAATTTTTCGAATTGACTATAACTGGCTGCGCAACGCGGGTGTTAATCCCGATCAAATAGACCCACGCAATATTCGCATCTATGGCGGCACCACAGGCATGCTACCCCAAGCCAATAGTGCCCCTCGGATACAAGACCTTGCCGAATTAGCCATTTTTGTTTCTGGCGAGGCAGATGGCAAATTTGACCGACAGGATTTTTTGTTGTTTTATGGTCAAGGGCCTGATAGGCTGAATTACAATTTGCAAAAGCAGATGTTCAGCTACCAAAATAATCTCTTCTCTGACAAGAACTTTTACTTCCTCACTATCGCGAATTCAGCCGGAAAGAGACTCGGTCTATCTGAAAGCTTAGCGGGCAGTTTCCCTACCGTGCAAGACTTTGACGATTTCGCATTCTATGAAAATGAAAAGTTCAATCTTCTAAAATCGGGCCGCGAATGGTTTGGCGAACAATTCGACAACACCCTAGAAGCCACTGTTCAATTTAACATCAGCGGCATTTTGCCGAATACTCCCATTCGCGTTGCCAGCCACGTGATGGCGCAGTCAATTACTGATTGTTCGTTCAAAGTTTTTTTTAACAACATTGAGTTAGCCACCCAACCGATTGCCGCTGTACCCAACTCTACCTATGCCATCAAAGGCAGAAAGGTGGGCGACACGTTATTGATTAACAGCACAAACTTTCAGGCATCGAGCCGAAGCACCCAAGACGTAAAATACCAGTTTGCGAAAGGCGGCACAGGTATTTCAGTTGGGTACCTGAACTTTCTAAGTTTCTCATTTAAGCGAGCCTTGGCACAGTATGGCGATGTAACTTTTTTTGTCTCATCGAGCAGTATTGCCAACACTGTTTCAAATTTTGTGGTCAACAACACTTCGTCAAATAGCAGCGTGTGGGAAATCACAGATCCCTTCAACGCAAAACTGCAAGCGACACAACTCAACGGAACACAATCTAGTTTTTCTGTCAACACTCAAAACCTGAAACGTTTTGTTGTATTCGATGCTACTAAAGGTTTGGCGCCAAATTTCGAGGCGAAATTGAAGAATCAAAACCTTCGTGCAATGGCTGCCCCACAACTCTTAATCATCACCCATCCAAATTTTGAAATGGAAGCAAACCGTTTGGCCGCACATCGTAATGCGAAGTCTGGCATATCAACAGCGGTGGCTACCACCGAAGCGATTTACAACGAGTATGCAGGTGGCAAGCAAGACTTTACAGCCCTACGTGATTTCATTCGGGACCTGTATCGAAAATCAGGTGCCAACTTGCAAAACGTTTTGCTATTTGGCCGCGGGTCTTATGATTACAAGGCGCGCGTACTCAACAACACGAATTTTGTGCCCATTTACGAGTCGATCAACTCTCTCAGCCCATTAGAAACTTACTCTTCTGATGATTTTTATGCGTTCTTGGATGACAATGAAGGCGAGTGGCTTGAAAGCCCCGTGCAAAATTCGACCATGGACATTGGTGTAGGGCGTTTGCCGGTAAAAACAAAAGATGAAGCAAAGAATATAGTAGACAAGTTGATTGCTTATGACACTGACAGTCGCACTGCTGGCGCATGGCATAAGAACTTTCTTTTTGTTGCCGATGATGGTGACTTTAATATCCACCAAAGCCAGGCCGATCAGCTAGCCAATTCAATTGAGGCAAGTAATCCTGAGATTGATACTAAGAAGTTATACCTAGACGCCTTTAATCAGGTGCAATTAAATACGGGTGGTTCGAGCCCGGAGTGTGCAAAAGCGATTGACTTAGCCGTACGCAAAGGGTACGGCATTGTCAATTATACCGGCCACGGAAACGAGCGCGTGTGGATGGATGAGAGAACGCTGACCGATCAAGTGATTATGAGCTGGAAAAACGCACCTGAGTTACCCCTATTCGTTACGGCTACTTGTGAATTTGGGCGCAACGATGATCCCTTCATCATTTCGGGTGGCGAGCGGATTTTATTACAACCCAAGGGTGGAGGCATTGGCCTGGTCACCACCGCCAGGCCGGTTTATTCGAGCACTAACTTTACATTGAACCGAGCTTTTTATCAATCTTTTTTTACCAAATCCAGTAGCCAATTCCGCAGTTTAGGGGCCATCGTCCGCGACACGAAAAACAGTAGTATGAGTGGCGTGGCCAACCGAAACTTCTCTTTGTTGGGCGATCCATCCTTGCAAGTATATTTGGGAGACCTACAGGTAGCGATTGACGAGGTAAAGACAGCTTCTGGATCTACTACACTCAAAGGCTTATCAAACGTAACCGTGAAGGGACAGATCAAAAGCGGAGGTGCTATTGCATCTGGATTTTCGGGGGAGCTAGACTTGACGCTTTACGATCGTCCATCAACATTGTTGACGAAGGGGAATGAAAACCCCCCTTTCACTTACTCGCAATGGACTAACATATTGTTCAATGGCAGAGCCACTGTAACGAATGGGGCGTTCCAAGTTAACTTTGTTTTGCCCCAGAATGTGCCCGCATCAACTACGACAGGAAAGTTAAGTGCGCACGCTTTTTCGAAGAATGGCCTCGAAGCACTTGGTTTCGCAAACAACTTTTTGATTGGCGGACAAGAACCCTCACCACCAGCTGACACAAACCCACCAAGCATTAATTTGTTCATGGGCGATACCACATTTGTTGCCAGTGGACTGGTGGCGCCCAACACAAAGTTGGTCGCAAAACTTAGTGATGAGAGTGGTATCAACACCTCCAGCCTAAATCCCGACAAACAACTTACTATTACCCTTGACGATAAGTATAAGTTTGTGGTCAACGACTATTATGCCGCTGTAAAAGACAACTTCAAAAAGGGAGAGTTGATTTTCCCAATCGATACGTTAAGAAAAGGACCGCACAATATCTCTCTGTCTGCGTCTGATACTTACAACAACACTGCCGTGGCATCGTTACAATTTGTTGTAAGTGATGGCAGCCAATTCACTATCAATGAAGTGGCCAACTACCCCAACCCGGTGGTGGACGAGACACAGTTTTGGTTCACGCACAACCGCCCAGGCGAAGATCTAACAGTGCGTGCCATTGTTTATAACTTAAATGGTGGGGTTGTATTTGAACAAGAATATTTTGTTCCTGAAAGTCAATACCAAGTGAGCCTGCCAGCATGGAATGCAACCGCACCAGACGGCAGAAAATTAGGGCAAGGAATGTACGTTGTGCGACTGTTTGTTCGTTCAGACCAAGATGGCTCAAATAACGAAAAATCGGCCAAGATTATTTTAACGAATTAGTTACCTTTAAGCCCAGAACTTTGAACATGAAGAATTTACTTGCTATCGTTGCTTTAGTTTGCCTCAGTGGTTCTTGCCTAACCATTGTTGCTCAGAATACTAATCCTGGCTTTGTAATTGGACAAGATACTTTAAATCGCAATATCACTACTGCTGTTCCATTTTTGACCATCACTCCAGATTCACGTGCGGCTGGCATGGGCGATGTGGGTGTAGCTACCACGCCTGATGCAAACTCTGCATATTGGAATGCTGCTAAACTGGCCTTTATAGATAAAGGCAAAGGAGCTTCGTTTTCATACACCCCTTGGCTAGGCAAGATTATCAATGACATGAAAATTTTGTACCTCTCTGGGTTTTATAAAATCAATCGTGAACAAACGGTTGGTGCGTCCCTCAAGTATTTTGACTTAGGGCAAATTGATTTCCGCGATGCTTCCAATAACCCATTGGGCAGATTTAACCCCCGAGAGTTTTCATTTGATGTTACTTACTCAAGATTGCTGACAGAGCATTTCAGTATCGGTGGTTCGCTCCGTTACATTCATTCTAACCTAACTGGCTCCCTCCAAAATGGAGGTGTAGACGCACAGCCTGGCCAATCGGTTGCCGTAGACGTTGGAGTATTTTACACCAAACAACTCGAAAGCAAGAACGCAACACTTTCATGGGGCGCATTCATCAGCAATATCGGTGCGAAAATGACTTACACCAACTCTACTTCAGCGAACTTTATCCCTACCAATTTACGCATTGGTGGATCTTACAAAACTGAACTTGATGCCTTGAACAGCCTGACTTTCGCATTGGATTTCAATAAGCTAATGGTTCCTAGTCCTGGACCCGGCAGTTCACAGAAGTCTTTAATTAGCGGCATGTTCGGATCTTTTGGTGATGCTCGCGGTGGCTTCGCTGAAGAGTTGCGGGAAATCACAATATCAGCGGGAGTTGAGTATTGGTACAACAACGCGTTTGCTGGCAGGATCGGTTATTTCTACGAGGCACAAGACAAAGGCAACAGAAAATATTTGACTTTAGGCCTTGGTGCAAAACTCAACGAGTTCGGTTTTGACGCTGCGTACCTAATACCCACCAACGGGCGAGAGAGTGCGTTGGCAGAGACACTTCGGTTTACGCTATTTTATGTGTTGCCTACCAAAGCCAAAGAAGAAGACTCGGTAACCGACTAGTGGTTCTATGCTAGACCGTACCGTTCCGCCACCTTTCGCAAAAGAATTTTCATTCTCGCTACCCACACCCGAAGTTTTTCAGTTGGCCAACGGCTGTAGCATTGTTTGGATAAAAGGTTTACAGCAGCAAGTTTGTAAAATTGAGGTGATCATGAAGGCCGGTAAGTGGTATGAACCAACACCTGGTTTGGCACAATTCACAATCTCCATGCTCGAAAAAGGAGCAGCTGACTTTTCTGCGAGTCAAATCGCAGAAACCTTTGACATGTATGGTGCCCAATTGGAGTTGGCAGCAGGACCGGATTTTGCATCGGCATCGATCTATTCTCTCAATAATAAACTGCATCATATTCTCCCTGTGTTTTCAGCATTGCTGCAAGCACCTACATTCCCGCAAGAAGAATTGGATTTGGCAACGGACATCTTTATTGAAAACCTCAAAGTAAACAACGAGAAAACCAGTTATCTCGCTTCAAAATATTTTAAACGAAATGTGTTTGGCAACAAGCACCCTTACGGCAGCACCCTTGAAATTGATGATGTGCAAAAAGTAATTACCGCCACTTCGCTACGTCAGTTTTTTGATCATCGGTGCCAACCATTTGAAGTATACATAACAGGGTCTCTATCGCAGTCACAACTGGATTTGATAGTAGAAGTATTCTCGGGTTTCAATGCGAACAAATCTGACACCAGCATGCCTGTCATCGCCTCATCGGATGAGCGTACGAGGCACGTGAAGAAACAAGGAAGCGTGCAAGCTTCTTTACGGATAGGAGGCCAAACGCTGACAAGAAATCACCCAGACTATTTTCAGTTTTTACTTCTCAACCATTTGCTGGGCGGTTACTTTGGTTCAAGGTTGATGAAAAATATCCGCGAGGAAAAAGGCCTTACTTATGGCATTTATTCTTCTATCAGCGCCCATCACCATCACTCTTTGTTTACGATCGGAACGGATGTGAACATCGAGAAAGCGGATTTGACCACGCATGAAATCCGAAAAGAAATTGAAAGGCTTCAGCAAGACTATATTCCTGCACAAGAAATTGAGGTGGCGCGGAATCATTTTTTGGGCGCGCTACAACTTGAACTGTCGAACCCATTCGCTGTAACCGAAAAAATCAAGAACATCCGGTTGAACCAACTGCCGGCCAATTACTATGAACAGTTGATGACTGCCACAATCGGTACAGATGGTAATGGCCTAAATAAAATTGCCCAAAAACACCTGGCTTGGGAAGATTTTCACCAGGTATCTGTAGGTTAAGAAATCACCAATTATCTCATTTACAAGCTATTACGTAGTTCTTGATTTATTATTTTGAATCATTCTAAACAATTCGTTTATTTGCATTGTTTATAATGATTCTAAATAACATGCGAGCTATTTACTGCACTACCCTATTCTCATTTCTATTCTGTTCATTATTTGGGCAACAAGAGACTGAAAAAAGTGAACAAGATACTTTAACCACCCGCATACTACCGGAGCTAACGGTGGTGGGGCAGGGCAGCAAATCTGATATACATCAACTGCCACAAATTGTTGGCACTCAAATTTATGCGACAAAAAAAAGTTCTTTGGTGGTGATGGACAATGTTCACGGAAATATTGCGTCAAACACTATGCGCCAGGTGCTGGCCAAAGTGCCCGGCATTTTTGTTTGGGAAAGTGATGGCAGCGGCATGCAGATAAATGTTGCATCAAGAGGGTTGAGCCCCAATCGATCTTGGGAGTTTAATGTGCGCCAAAACGGTTTTGATATCGCAGCAGATCCCTACGGTTACCCTGAAGCCTACTATAACCCGCAATTGCAATCTGTTCAACGTATCGAGGTTGTGCGCGGCCATGGCTCCTTGCAATATGGGCCTCAGTTGGGTGGCATGATCAATTACATTTTGAAAAACGGCAGTGAATTCAACAAACCAATACAGGTAGAAACAAATCAAACCATCGGTAGCAACAATTTATTCAATTCCTTCAACGCGGTGGGTGGCAAAACAAAAAAAATAAACTACTATGTATTTTATGATTTGCGCCAGGGTGATGGCTGGCGGCAAAATAATCGGTTTAATTCCAATACTTTTTCAGGGTCACTTACTTACAAAGTCAACTCAAAAATTAACATCACTGCCGAGTTAACAAGATGGACAAGTCTTTCAAAACAACCGGGTGGCTTAACCGATGCGCAATTTGCAGCTGACGCGCGGCAAAGTTTGCGGTCGCGTAACTGGTTTGAATTGGAATGGCTCACGTCTGGGTTAAACTTCGATTATGCAGTCAGCCAAAATCAAAAATTGAATGTGAAGGTGTTCTCTATTGTGGCCGACCGCAACAGTTTAGGGTTCAATCCAAACAGCGGAATTTTAGCACCCGACACCATTAATTCGAGTACTGGAACTTATGCCAATCGAGTAATTGACATTGACAGGTACAGAAACTATGGCATAGAGGGTCGCTATATGCTCCACTACAAATTAGGTCAGCAGTTGAGCAGTCTGAGTGCCGGGGTACGTTTCTATCAAGGGTCTACCAATCGCTTCCGCGGAGGAACGGGAAGCACTGGCACTGATTTTACATTACAGCGCCAACCGAATACCGCCTGGACGGCCGATATCAACTATCGAAGTGGAAACTTCGCGTTGTTTGCGGAGAACCTGTTCCAGGTTACGCCCAAGTTGTTGTTCGTTCCCGGAGTGCGTTATGAATACGTTGCTGCTGAAGCTGCGGGATACAATGCGTTAGTCAACAACAGCCCGGTGTTCATCCAAAATCAAACACGAGAAAGAAACTTTTTGTTGTATGGCCTGGGTGCCGAGTTTGCTATCACGCGCACTACCGCCTTTTACGCAAACGCCACCCAATCGTATCGTCCGGTTCAATTTGGTGATTTAACGGCTGCCCCCACTACAGACGTGATCGATCAAAACCTTACCGATGCACGTGGATTAAATGTTGATGTTGGGTACCGTGGCAATTACAACGAACATGTGAAGTTTGATATAAGCGCGTTTTATCTGGACTATCAAAACAGAATTGGTACCATTCAGCAACAGCGAAGCGATGGCAGTTTTTACAACTTTAGAACCAATGTGGGCAGCAGCACCACCAAGGGGGTAGAAGCCTTTGCCGAGGTGTCTGTATCTCGTTTCTTGTCTTTGCCTCAACGTGTAGGCAACTTCTCACTTTTTGCATCATACGCTTACAACGATGCGCGGTACAATAGCTTTAGAGTGGTAACGATAGTGAACAACGCATTGGTTGAAACGAATTATCGCGACAAACAAGTAGAATATGCACCACAAAACGTATTGCGCGCTGGCGTTACCTACGCCTACAAGAATTTTTGGATCACCGGACAAGGAAGTTATACCGATCAAGTATTTGCCGATGCCAATAACACCATTGCCTCATCTGCCAACGGACAAAATGGAAAGATACCAGGGTATACGGTATACGATCTCACTACCGGCTACAACCATAAGTCGGGCATTCGCGTGCGGATGGGAATCAATAATATCACCAATGAATTCTATTTCACACGCAGGTCAGGGGGCTATCCCGGGCCAGGCTTGCTCCCGGCAGATGGACGCACCGCGTTTGTATCAATTGGCTACACCATGAATTAAAGCTAGCGCCTGCGCTTTGACGAAGGCCGCTTACGGGCCTTGCTCTTGTAGGTGGTGGGTTTGCGTTTGTTGAAGGATGATTTTCTAATAGATGTCTTTTTGCCCATCGACAGCTTTTTGGTGTTTTGATATCGCGTATTAGGCGAAAATGCAGCAACTCGTTTTTGGGCTTTGGCTAGTTGCTTAGGAGTATGCCCACCAGGCGTGCGTTTAATGGTGGAGGTATTCAGCGTTTTTCTACGATACGAAAGCGACTGCTTATAATCTTGCCGGAACTTCTTCTGATAGTTTTGATCGTTGAAATCGTAGCGGATGGTGAACTCATTTGAACTGCCCACAAATCCACCGATAGGCGTTGTGATAATCTCATTTGAGTAACCCACCAGTAAATATTTGCTTGGCCTGACAGCAATGGTGAAGTTGGCCACATTGCCCGCGCGCATGGCTGCTCCCGCTGTAATCAAATTGTTGTAAGTGTAGTATATCCCTGCATCAAATGTATCGTTGATCTCCGAGAATTTGCGGTAAGCTACATAAGGCTCCAATAAATCTTGCCCATCGCGCACAGGAATCATACCTTGAGCAAAGGTGGTGTAATAGTTAGAGAGTGTGCGTTTGTCACTCGGCTCTAACCAAGCAGTTGCCAAACGGTTAACCGAACCGCCCATTCTAAAAAATCGGTTCTGGTACATCATTCCAAAAGAAAAGTCAGGCTTGCCGGTATTATTTTGAAAACGTTCGTAGGTAGCATCGCCCACAATATATTGCTCAGTAGCCAAATTGGCGTTCAAACGAAGTTGATTCATTTCGGCCCCTACGCCCATGCTGAGCGAACTGAACTTGTTAAAGTAAAGATGATAGGCGAATGCACCGGAGTAGTAGGTATTTTTTAGAAATGATACTTCCTCTTGATAAACGTTTGCCCCAACGCCAAAGCGATGGTTTGAAAAAGGGGTATGCACGCTAAGGAAATAATTTTTAGGCGCATCTGCCACGCCAGAATAATTCGTACGATACGAAAATGTTGCCGACCCAAATGTGTGCCCCGCCAAGGCCGGATTGTACATAAATGAATTGGTGAGCTTCTGACTGAACAATGGAATATCTTGTGCCCGCACGGCAAAAGAAGAAGCAAATAAGCCAGCTAGTAGAAGTCTCTTCATTCAATACAATTTATTTCAACACGGTAATCATTTGCTTGACACTTTTGGTAGTACCCCGCTCATTGTATTGAACCACCACTACATAGTTACCGATTGCCAACTTCGAATAATCGACACCTTCTTGTTGTGGTAAAGATGCATCGGGGTAGTTCACGAAATTCTTTTTCTTGTAAAATTGTACGCCCCATCGGTCTAGGATGGTGACCTCATTTTCAGGAACACTATCGATACCTTCTACGAACAAAACATCATTCTTTGTGTCGCCATCAGGTGTAATCAGCTTATGAACTTTAAGGGTGATTTCATCTGTTTTGCCAATGGCATAAAAACGAGCTGAAGATGACGCCAGTTTGTTACTAGCGAAAAACCCGCTGGTCGTGGATGCCCCCAAATCGTTAGTGGTGCCGGTGGCGTCATTTTCCAAAACCGTTGCAGATTTTCCGTCAGAGAAAAATGTCTCTGTGTCGTTGCTGCTGAGCCAGACTTGCGACCCCGAATAACTGCCAGTATTGCCGTTGGTGAATTGCCAGAAACGGTCTTTAAAGTAGTCTAACACGCCCGAGCCAAGCGTAAACGTAGGGCCTGCACTCACGACACCAAAACCTAGTTCAGTGTTTTTATCTGCATCAGCCACTTGCTGAAGCACTACTGGGGCGTATCCTTTTGCATCTCCGATAGGAAAGGTGCGGAGGCCTGCATTGCCTTGCACAAATAAGTTGCCTTGTATGTAAGAATTACTGCTGCCGCTAATGTCTGCCGTTCCGGTGTACACTAACTTACTGGACGGGGCTGTCACGAGTTTCCCTAAAGTAAATTTTAAGTCTTGGTTAATAATCCAAAGGCCGCTGAGCGAATAGTCAACGTTACTGTTGATTTCTAATTTGCCAATGGAAATGGCGTTGGTGGTGTTGGTTGAGATGGTTGGGGTACCAGTTGTAGCGCCAAGTACAACAGTTGCGCCCCCTAAATTTGTCTTGTCACTCCTATTGGCAATTCCTCCTGAAAGCACAATCGTACTACTGCCTCCTTCTACCACTGTGTTGGGCGAAATCGAAATCTGCGCGCCTGCCACAAATGCAACTAGCGAGATAATGAAAGTAAATGCCAATTTCATATAACTTTTAAAAATCGGTTTTTTTACAATCGAATCCAAACTAAACTTTGCTTGTTTGAATAACCTTTATAGCCTAATCCAGTGCAAGCAACTGCCCAGGGTTTATCAAATTCCAGTTTCATCACGGGGTGTAAATAATCACTGCTCTAATTGCCTTACTTGTTATAAAATTCGATCGCTGAGGTGGAGAACCGGCTGGAAAATTGTTATTCACCACCGTTAAGTTCGTTCCGTTGATTAGCCAATTGAAGTTATAACCAGAGGAGTTAACCCAGCCGGGCTGAATCCAATCTGAACCTGAGCCACTCCAATCAACCATCACACTTACTGATATGATTTTATCCCTCGTAGTGATACCAGCAAACGAGATGTTTGTAAGTCCGCCTTCAGTTGCAGCAGTGGTTCCCGTTAAGTAGGCGACTTTAATTGCAGGAGCAGCATTTCCTAATTGAGTGAATCCCTGTATGTCTAATGCCGAGGTTGGATTTGTAACTCCGATACCTACATTTCCCGTAGGGCCTATAACAAAACGATAAGCAGAGTTGGTTGCGTCCCAAATTCCAAATGAACCTGTGCCTGGCGTTGAGCCAGGACCTGTAGAACCGATGATATCGAAAGTAGTATTGCCTGCGTTGGGATTGGTAAAACGTATCGTTGCACCAGCGGAAGAGGTAGAAGTAGTACTCACAACCATTGGATTCGTAAAATAGTCCGCGTCTTCAACATGTAATTTACCTACTGGATTGGAAGTGCCAATGCCTACTCTGCCAGTCCCCTTAATTCTCATCAATTCCGTACTTGCCGTGGCACTATTTGCCACTTGAAAAACATGGTCATTTGAATTTACCGGAAGTTGGTAATTCAGCGTACCGAACCCCCCCACACCAAAACCAATGAACTGGTGATCATTGTTGGCTTGCTCAAACAAAACAATTTTACGCAGTGCGGCAGAGCTGGCAAATTGCAATGGAGCATTAGGAGTGCTAGTTCCTATACCCACATTGCCAATGGCATCTATCCTCATCCTCTCAACCCCGCCAGCGCCCGTGGCGAAGCGTAATGGCTGTGCATCAGTTGTCCCGATAAAGTTTGTTGCCGGATTTGTTCCAGCATTGCCCGTGAGTCCCCAACCACTGGTTGGTGCCGTCCAAGTCAAAGTGCCCGATCCATTATTTGTCAACACCGTTCCGGCTGCTCCTTGAGCACCAGGCCAAGTATACGCAACCGCGCCTATCTGCAAACTTGTGTTAGAGAGTGTTGTGCCACCACTCACCGTCAGCGTTCCGGTAGTAGAAATATTGCCTGCGCCAAAGTTGGCACTGATTTTTGTGCCAGCAATTGCAGCCGATGTGGAAATATCTGCGTTCACCAACTGCCGATAAGTAGGAACTCCGGCCGACCCATTGGGCGAGGCCAACACCAAATTGGCTGCCTGCGAACCTGCAGATACAAAATTCGTTTGAGGTGCCCATGTAATGGCACCACTGCCGTTGGTCGTCAACAACTGATTATTGCCACCTGCCGCTAGGCGGGTAGCCGCTCCGGCAGTTCCACCAATAATCATGTCGTTGGGTGTAGTCATGGGGTTGGTAAGTGCCGCACTTGTCTGCCAGGTAGGAACTCCACCACTCACTGTCAATACCTGTCCGTTTGTGCCAGTCGCCAGCTTGGTTACAGCAATTGCTGCCGTACCCGAGATGTCTGCATCTGCAATGGTGCCATCCACAATCTGTGAAGTGGTAACTGCGTTGGCGGCCAACTTTGCCGTAGTTACGGAAGTGTTTGCCAATTCGGTAGTACCAATGCCACCGGGTGCAACCGAAATAGTGCCTGTGGCCGTGATGGGGCCACCTGTCAGACCTGTGCCTGTGGCGATATTTGAAACAGTTCCGCCACCTGCAAGCACCACGGGAGCCCACTGCGTTCCATCAAATTGGTAAACGCTGTTGGTGGTGGGCGCGGTCGCAGCAATAGGCCGTCCACGTAAGCCTTGGACCGTAATATTTCCGTTTGTGCTATTCAGCGTGGCATCTTGCCCCACCGTGGCTGCAGAATTAGAGGTTCCATCACCCACGATGATTTGGCCGGGGCTAAGCGTTGGTGCTCCCCCTCCGCCCACGTTGTCTGCGGCAGGTGCCCAGGCTGTTCCGTTCCACTTCAACACCTGACCTGATGAAGCCCCTGCTTGTGTAATTTTACCGGGAGCCACATCATTAATTTTGGCATCAGTCACCGCCAAGTTTGCGATATCTACTGTAGCTACTGAATTAGCTGCAAGTTCTGCCGTTGTAATCGCACCTGCTGCAATTGTGGGGTTAGGATAGGTGCCGGCTAAGCTACCACCTGCGGCACCTCCGGGCGTAGGTGTTTGCCATGTGGGATTACCTCCTGAAATAGTAAGGACTTGGCCATTCGATCCGTTTGATATGTCGTTGATTGTCGCACCGGCACCAATCAGCAAACCATTCCATGTTGTTCGGCCAGTTCCGCCCACACTTACGGGCAATATTCCAGAAGTGATTTTCGAAGCATCCAGCCCCGGAATTTGAGCGGTACCAAAAACTCCTGTAGTTATTTTTGTTGCATCTAGGCTGGGAATATCTGAGGCTGTTAAATTCAAACTGATCGCGGGTGTAGTCGTTCCGTTCGCAACGCTTATCGGGCCGGTGCCTGTTACGTTGGTCACCGTTCCTCCGCCAGGCAAGTTTGCCGGTACCCAGTTGGTTCCATTAAATTGCAGTACTTGGTTCGTTGACGGAGCCACGGCCGAAACACCGCGACCCTGAATACCCGTTACGGTTGTGGCGCTAAGGCTTGCCCCAGAAATATCACCACCCAGAGTGGGAAGCGCGGCTGCAATGGGGACATTGGAAGCGCTTGTAATTCTGCCTTGTGCATCAATTGCGATTTGAGGAATATTGGTGGCGCTGCCGTAGGTATTTGGAGTAACCGCGGTATTTGCCAAATTCAATGTGACGGTGCCTGTGGCGCCACCGCCAGTAAGGCCAGTGCCGGCTGTCACGCCAGAGATGGTTCCCCCTCCCGAAAGGTTAGCGGGAACCCAGTTGGTTCCATTGAATTGAATCACTTGCCCATTGGTTGCCAAGCCCGGAGAGAGTTTGGTCAAAGCCAACGAACCGTCTAACAATTTTGATCCTTGTATATTGGCAGACGGTGAGATGTTAGTATCCGCAATTGGGTTTAAGGAAACAACCGGAGTGGATGTACCCGTGGCTACCGAAATCGGAGCCGTGCCAGTCACATTGGTGACGGTACCGGTCCCACCAGCTATTGTTGAAAGCAACCAGGTGGTGCCATTCCATTGCAGCACTTGACCGACTGCCGTGGGTCTTGGGGTGGTGCTCCACTGAGTGCCGTCCCAAACCAATAGCCTGCCCTGATCAGTACCGCTTCCTGGCGCTGGTGTTGCCAGGCCTATGCTACTTGTTCCAGTTGGATCAAGCGAAAGCACATTACCTTGAAATCGAAGACCAACCGATCCGCTGCCCCCGCCAACTGAAACCCAACCTGTACCCGTATGGTATTGCAACCTTCCGCTTGCCTTGTCAAAAACTACCATACCTTCTTTGCCAAATGCAGAAGCATTTACATTTTGTACCACAGGGACGATTAGTCCTTGGCTGGTTCCATTACCTTGAAGAAGCAACACAGCAGCCGGATCAGGCGTGGGCGGTGTGCTGCCCGTGCCGATTGCAACCTGACCGAAAGAATGAGATCCTATTAGCCAAACAAAAAAGAAACAGTAAATGATTTTCTTCATAAGGGGTTGGTGAAGGTGTTTTCTAACTAGTAAAGATAAGTTTTTATACTATTCAGCCGTGCTATGGTAAGCTAGTTTTAGGTGAAAAACCCCTGAAATAGGGGATAAGAAAATGTTACTGTCTTCGAAAAAAACGGTTGCTGGAACCTTATTTATGTTTAATCAGGCAAAATACCGCATAGTTGATCATGTCCTGATAGTTTGCCCGCACTCCTTCGCTGGCCAATGTTTTGCCTTGATTGTCTTCAATCTGCTTTACGCGAAAAAGTTTCATTAAAATAATATCGGTAATGGAACTCACGCGCATATCACGCCAAGCTTCACCATAGTCGTGGTTTTTGTTTTGCAATAAATCAAATGTTTCGGCTACGGCCTTATCATACAAGGGTTCTAGTTCCTCAAAACGCAAATCCATTTTATCGGAATCGGCCAATTCCATTTGCATCATGGCGATTAAGCAATAGTTGATGATGCCTACAAATTCATCCTTAATCGGGTCGCCTACTTTTTGAATGCCTTTGTCCTGGATGCTGCGGATGCGCTGAGCTTTGATAAAAATCTGATCGGTGATACTCGGTAATCGCAATACTCGCCAAGCCGTGCCATAATCGTGCGTCTTCTTGGCAAACAGGGCTTTGCAACCGGCCATTACCTCTTTATATTCGTGCGCAGTTTTTTCGTTCATCGTGCGAAGGTAGGAAGGAGACGTTAGATTTAAGATTTAAGATTTGAGATTTTTGGCAGTTGAACCAGAGAACGTTTATTTTTTTGATGAATCCACTTTTCAAAACAAACAGAACACTTAACTGCCGCGGGCGGCTAATAGATTTGTCGGTTCCCAAGGTGATGGGCATCATCAACACCACACCCGACAGCTTTTACGAAGGTAGCCGCCAAACTGACTTAAAAGCCATCGTGTTGCAAGCAGAAAAGATGCTGAGTCAAGGCGCCACGTTTATTGACGTGGGCGGTTATTCGTCACGACCTGGTTCAACCGACATACCGATCGAAGAAGAGGAATTACGGGTGCTGCCGGCCATCAACGCCATCATCAAAGAATTTCCGAACGCTTTTATTTCGGTAGATACTTTTCGTTCTGCTATTGCTGAAAAGGCAGCGGATGCCGGTGCGTGCATGGTCAATGATATATCGGGTGGGCAATTGGACATCAACATGTTTGCCACCATTGCCAAGCTGCAAGTTCCGTATGTGCTCATGCACATGCGCGGCAACCCACAAAACATGGCGCAACAAACGCAATACGATGACCTCATTAAAGACATCATGGATTACTTTCATCCCAAGATTCACCAACTCAATCGTTTGGGTGTCAAAGACTGCATCGTTGATGTTGGATTTGGTTTTTCAAAAACGCCAGAACAGAACTTTCAATTATTAGACGGCCTTTCTTACTACCAGTTGTTGGAAAAACCGTTGCTTGTAGGGCTATCGCGCAAGTCAATGATTTGGCGCACGCTGAAAACTGACGCTGACCACGCCTTGAATGGAACCACGGCACTACACGTGGTAGCCTTGCAAAAAGGCGCAAGTATTTTACGCGTACACGATGTAAAAGAGGCCGTGGAGACTATTGAATTGGTGGAAAAAATAAATGCTGCGCATAAGCAAAATCTGAAACAAGCAGAACTGAATCATTAGCGGTTTCTTGTTGCGGGTTACTGGTTTTTAGTATCGAGCAACTAGTATCTGGTATCAAGTTTTATCAAGTATCTTTACATCATGATTTTCCTATTCAAGCTGGGCTTTTTAGAAGTGAGCTGGGTCGATTTTGTAGATGTGGCCTTGGTGGGAATTTTGTTGTACCAAGTTTACAAGTTGATCCGCGGCAGTATTGCCGTCAACATCTTTCTGGGCATACTTGCTTTGTACTTAGTTTATTTGATTGTACGAGCCGCACAAATGGAATTGCTCGCCACTATTTTGGGCCAGTTCATGGGTGTAGGCGTGCTCGCAATGATTATTTTGTTTCAGCCAGAAATCAGAAAGTTTTTATTGTTGATCGGCCGCACCACCGAAATCAATCGCGGCAGCTTGTTAAAATCAATTGTGAACTGGCGCACCGGATACCATGATGATTTTGATGTGCACCAAGTAATTGAGGCCGTGAAGAATTTGAAAGCGACTCGCACCGGGGCTCTCATTGTGTTTTCGCGCGACATGGAATTGAAATTTTATGCTGAGACTGGAGACCCCGTAGATGCTGAAGTAACCAAGCGTTTGCTCTTATCCATATTCAATAAAAACAGCCCGTTGCACGATGGAGCTGCCATCATTTACCAAGGCAGAATAAAAGCCGCCCGTTGTGTTTTACCTGTAAGCGAAAACGATCACTTGCCTCCGCACTTCGGCCTGCGTCACCGCTCAGCTATTGGTATGAGCGAAACAACAGATACCTTGGTGATGGCTATTTCCGAAGAAACCGGCCGACTGATTCTAGCCCGCAATGGTAAATTTATTCGTGGTTTAAAACTGAAACAAGTTGAGCAGCGAATTTTAGAATATCTGCACAATACCGAACCACAAAACTGGGAAGAAGTTGCTGAAGAGCCTGAACCTACCGAGGCGAATTAGATACGAGATGTGAGCCTTGAGACTTGAGCCATACAATTACATGAAATCATTTTTACCGACTGCCTACTTCTTATTTTCAACTATTCATTTACTCTCACAATCCATGCAAACCGTGGTGCAGCGTGGGCATGAGTTGGCAGTTTTATCAGTAGCCATCAGCCCAGATAGCAACTATGTAGCCACCGGTAGCCGAGATAAGTCTGCAAAACTTTGGGACCTGGCTACGGGGCGGGAAGTAAGAAGTTTTTTGGGCCACCAGTTTTCTGTTTTTGATTTGGCATTTAGTCGCGATGGCAAGTTACTGGTGACTGGCAATGGAGACGGCACCGCTAAGATTTGGGATGTGACCACGGGTAAGGAATTGCTTTCAGTAATTACCGGTAAAGAACAAGTAACTGACGTAGCGTTCGATCCAAAAGGAAAGTTTTTTGTTACCGTGGGCTTTAAGCGGGGGGTAGTGGTTTGGGAATATCCTTCAAAGAAAATTGTAAAGGAAATTGAAGCAAACGGTTACGCAGGGTCGGGTGGATTATTACACATTACGCTGAGTCCGAATGGCGAGTGGCTGGCCGTAGGCGAAGACGATTTTACGGTTAACGTATACCGAACTAGCACGTGGGAAAAATCACACACCATCAATACTTCTGAAATTCATTCATCGTGCGGTGGATGCTATACCGATGTAGATTTTACACCCGACAGCAAATTCTTGTTAAAAGCTTCTGACAATGACGAGGTTGCCAAATATGAAGTGGCTACCGGAAAGAGAGTATTGCGGTATAAGAAAATAGCACAAGATCTTGCTTCTGCTGCATTTAGCCTTGACGGCAAACGGATGGCGCTTTGTACAGAAAAATATATCACCATCTATGATGGCATCAAAGGCGACTCGTTACTGGCAATCGAGCCTCGGGTAGAAGCCAAGTTAAACCAAGCGCGGTTTACGGCCAATGGCAAAAGCTTACTCGTAGCGTGCGACAACAACGAGACATTGATTTTTGATGTGGCAACCGGCCGAAAGAAAGGAGCCCTCACCGGATTTCTCAATCAGCGCGACAAGGGCGGACTCAACTACGACCTCAATTCTTATTGGGAGGGATACATTGCTCGATACCTTCGATTGAAGAATCAAGTGTTGCTTAGCCGAGATAACAAAACGTTACTGAAGGGAAAATTTGGCAGCAAAGTAAAGCGCTGGGACATCGCCTCTGGCAAAACAGAAATGGAATATGTGGGCCATCAAAAAGCAGCTGTTTGTTATCAATATTCAAAAGATGGGAAAAGACTTTTGACCGGTGGCGGTGATGGCACCATCATTTTATGGGATGTAGCTACTGGCGATACGCTGCGAACGATTAAATCCTATCGCGAACCAATTTTCGATGTTCGTTTCAATAGCGATGAGACGCAAATACTAAGCAGCAGTTGGGAGAAAAATGCCAAAATACATGATGTAGCCACAGGGAAGCGTTTGCACCTTTTTGAGTTTGAGCAAGGATCTGCCTATCAAGTTCAATTCAGCAGAAATGATCTGTACCTATTTACCGCTACTTTGAAAGGCGACAACACCGAAGCAAATGTCCTGCAGATGCGCGAAATTGATACACAAAAAATTGTTCGCACGTTTGAGGGGCACACCGAAACCATTTCGTCACTACAAGTTTCACAAGATGGAAAAAAGTTGCTCACCGCCAGTTGGGATGGCACCATCCGTTTGTGGGATGTGTCTACAGGATTGGCAGACAAGAAATTTGTGGGCCACGTGGGTGCTGTTCATACGGCCATTTTTTGTAATCAAGAGCGAAATATGTTTACCGCAGGGGCAGACCGGGTCATTAGGTATTGGGACGTTGCCACAGGTAAAGTTTTAAAAAGCTATGAAGGGCATTCTGCAGAAGTCACCAGCCTGCAATTGACAACTGATGAAAAAATGTTGATCAGCCATTGCCTTGATGGAACAACCAAGTTTTGGAACTTGAGTTCTGGGAAAGAATTTTTTGAGCATATCCATTTTGGCGAGCACGATTGGATGGTGAAGAATTCAGAAGGTTATTTCAATGGCACTGACAGAGCGCGGCAATACATTCATTTTGTTGATGGCATGAAAACCTATTCGGCTGATCAGTTTTTCGAAGAGTTTTACCGGCCCGATCTATTGCCCAAGATATTTCAAAACCGTGGTGGAGACGATGGTTCTAAAGGAATTCAGGGAAAAATCCAGCAATCACCACCACCCACAGTAAAGGTTGCAATAATGCCAGCTTCTACCAATGACAAAGCCGATATTTACGTGCGCGTTTCTGATAATGGAGCAGGTGTGCAAAATCTCAAGCTTTTTCACAATGGGAAATCTGTGACGCTTGATCCATCCTTTATTCTTCCCCGTGGAAAAGATCAGTCGGCTACGCTAAAGCAAACCGTTTCTTTAGTTGGGGGTAATAATGTTTTTACAGCTACCGCTTCGAACAAAGATAAAATAGAAGCCGATCCTCAATCTGCAGAGGTTTTTTCGGACGTGGCTACGAAAACAAGTACCTGCTACTTGATGGCCGTGGGCATTAACCAATACAAAAACCCACGCATGGCATTAAACTACGCCAAGCCAGATGCGGAATCATTCCAAAAAATGGTAGATCACCAAACTGGCTTATACAAAAACATCGAGGTACACTCGCTGTATGATACAGATGCTACGCGAGCCAATATCCTTGGCAAACTTGAAGAACTGTCTGCCAAAATACATCCGGAAGATGTTTTCATTTTTTATTATGCGGGTCATGGTAGTATGGTAGACGATCGTTTCTTTTTCATTCCCAGCGAAAGCCTGCGATTATATGATTTGAGTTCGTTGCAAAAGGAAGCGATTGAGGCCTCGTCATTACAAGATAAGCTAAAGAACATCAAAGCACTGAAGCAATTGATTGTGATGGATGCTTGCCAGTCTGGTGGCTCCGTTGAGTTACTCGCAACACGCGGTGCAGCCGAAGAGAAAGCAATTGCGCAACTCTCACGCAGTGCAGGCATCCACGTGATGGCATCGGCAGGAAGCGAACAATTTGCAACAGAGTTTGCAGAACTAGGGCATGGGCTATTTACTTATTTGCTGATAAAGGCTTTGCAAGGTGATGCCGATGGCGCACCCAAAGATGGAAAAGTCACCATCTACGAATTAAAATCTTATCTGGATGACCAAGTACCAGAGATGACACGAAAATTAAAAGGCAAGCCGCAATACCCATACACTTTCTCGCGCGGTCAAGACTTTCCTGTGGTGATTGAAAACTAAACAACCAACTATTAACTTTTTAGCACTGTCTTTGTTTTTTGTAACTTACTCCAATTCGGCCTTTTTAGATAAATGAAATAATTCAAAAAGTGTTTGGGGATAATAACCGCTCGTTTTCTCCTCTCAAAGTCTGTTCCGAAAATCCTAAAAGGGATCGTTTCATTTTTTTCCAATGATTCGTTGATAACTTCCGAGTAAACATTAGGTCCCGTCATGTACAATACATTGTTTGGTGATTTGTTTTTGTTAATATTCTCAATACAGCGATTTAGTGTACGCAGCATAAATGGGTGGCCTTTATCATAGATCAAAGCCCATTGCACAAACAGTCCAGAGTGTATCTCACGTGACAAAACAGCAACGTCATTATCTTGAATGATGTCGCTCAACGGACGAATAATCGCACCATCTATGTCGACATACACACCTCCGTATTTGTACAAGACGGCATACCTGAAAAAATCAGCTTTGGCAGCCCCAATTGCCAATTTGCTATAGGCATTAAAAACTTCTTGGGGATACTCTTCTTTCAAGAACCTATCAATCCGCGCATCATCGTAAAACTCGTAGCGGTAGTCTTTGTTTTGCTGCTTCATCCACCAAATAAAAAATTTGGTGATGAATGGCAAACGATCGTTGACGTAGGTTTGATAGATTACTTTGGGTATGGCCACAGCGCCAGCCTATTTTAGCACGCCCAATTCTTTGCCCACTTCTGTAAACGCGCGAATAGCCTTGTCAAGATGATGGCGCTCGTGCGCTGCCGATAATTGAACTCTGATGCGCGCTTTCCCTTTTGCTACCACCGGATAGAAAAAGCCAATGACATAAATTCCTTTTTCTAAAAGTCGCTCAGCAAACTTCTGCGCCAAAGGAGCCTCGTACAACATTATCGGGACAATGGGATGAACGCCCGGCTTGATATCGAAACCAGCTTTGGTCATTTGGTCTCTGAAATATTTTGTGTTTTGTTCAAGCTTGTCGCGCAACTCTGTGGTTTCAGACAACATGTTGAATACCTCAATGCTCGCACCGACAATAGAGGGTGCCAGCGTATTTGAAAACAAGTAGGGTCGCGAACGTTGACGCAAAATTTCAATAATTTCCTTTCGCCCCGAAGTAAAGCCACCTGACGCCCCACCCAGTGCCTTACCGAGGGTGCCGGTTATTATATCTACACGTCCCATCACGCCACAGTGTTCGGGCACTCCCCTACCCGTTTTGCCAATGAATCCAGATGAATGGCATTCATCTGTCATCACCAACGCTTCGAATTGATCCGCCAAGTCACAAATCTTATCTAATTGTGCAATCGTGCCGTCCATTGAAAAGGCACCATCTGTCACAATAATGATTTGCTGAGCTCCGGCTTTACGCGCTTCCTCTAGTTGCAACTGTAAATCGACCATGTCGTTGTGCTTGTAGCGGTAGCGCATGGCTTTGCACAAACGCACGCCATCGATAATTGAGGCGTGATTTAGTTCATCTGACATGATCGCATCTTTTTCTCCGAACAAAGGTTCAAACACACCTCCGTTGGCATCAAATGCGGCTGCATACAAGATTGTATCTTCCGTGCCCAGGAATGTTGAAATTTTTACTTCTAGTTCTTTATGAATGTCTTGCGTACCGCAAATGAACCGAACCGATGACATACCAAAGCCGTGGGTATCAATAGCGCTTTTTGCTGCTGCAACTACCCGTGGATGAGACGAAAGACCCAAGTAGTTGTTGGCGCAAAAGTTTATCACCTCTTTGCCATCGCTGGTTTTGATATCAGCCCCCTGAGGTGTGGTGATGATTCTCTCTTTCTTAAATAGCCCCGCCTCACGAATAGCGTTCAATTCCTTTTCCAAAACTGGTTTGAGAGTCTTATACATAATTGAGAATTTTGCACAAATCTACAATCGCTTTTGTAAATCGTAAATCGCATTTTTCTAATAACTTCGCGCGTTCATTCGTTTGAAACATGCAAAAAACAAGGATTTTGTTGATTGGTGCAGGGGGCCAGTTGGGTTCAGAACTCACACAAGGATTGTGGAAAATCTACGGGCAAGAAAATGTAATTGCCTCTGACATCAAAGATGCTACGGGAATTTTAAAGGAAGGCCCGTATGAAAAATTTGATGTGATGCAGCGCGACAAATTGTTCGAGCTAATCAAGAAGAATCAAATTACTCAGATCTACCATTTGGCAGCACTGCTGTCAGCCACAGGCGAAAAAGACCCGCGTTGGGCCTGGAAGCTAAACATGGAAAGCTTGCTGTTTGTGTTGGAAGCAGCGCATGAATTAAAACTGCATAAAGTGTATTGGCCCAGTTCTATTGCAGCGTTTGGGCCGACTACCCCAAAGCAAAACACCCCACAAGACACCATAATGGATCCTACCACGGTTTACGGAATCACAAAACTCGCGGGAGAACTTTGGTGCGAATATTATTTTAGGAGATATGGTGTAGACGTGCGCAGTTTGCGATACCCCGGTTTAATCGGTTACAAAACTCCACCCGGGGGCGGCACCACTGATTACGCGGTTGACATTTACTTCAAAGCCATCAAAGAAAAAAATTACGAGTGCTTTTTGGCAGCGGATACTTACCTGCCGATGATGTATATGGACGATGCCGTGAAGGCCACCATCGATTTGATGGAAGCGCCCGCAGAAAAAGTAAAAGTGCGTACTAGTTACAACATTAGCGCAATGAGTTTTTGTCCCGCACAAATAGCCTCAACCATAAAGAAACACATACCTGATTTCACCATTAGTTACAAGCCAGATTTTCGTCAAGCGATTGCAGACTCATGGCCAAAATCAATTGATGATTCGCCCGCGCGCAGTGACTGGGGATGGAAGAATCAATTTGGTTTGGAAGAGATGACTGAAGATATCTTGTCAAACCTTCGTCAAAACCCGAGCTTGTTAGGGCACTAGAATTCGAGCCAACTTACTAAGCTCGTTGGTGGTAATTTTCACCAAGTATGTTCCGGACTCCAGCGGAGCTGCAACTACCGTTTCATTACCTTTTACCTCGCCCCTGGTCAGTTCGAGACCATTCAAGTCTGTGATTATAAAGCTGCCCGCTGTCTCAGGGATAAAGTTAAGTTCAATAACAAAATTGTTCCCTTTCGCTACCGGATTGGGGTAAAAATTTGCACTGTAGCTTCCTTCAAAAAAAACAGAAATAGACTTAAAGGTTTCTGAATGCAAGTCAAAATCAACAGACTTTAGCCGGTAATAAGAAGTTCCCAAAAGTGGGTTTTTGTCGAATAACTGGTAGGCACTTCTGTTCACTGTTGTGCCGTTGCCTTTCAGTTGGCCGATCGATCGAAAGTCAATACCATTGGGCGAACGCTCAACATCAAAATAATCAAAGTTGAGTTCTGAGGCTGTAGCCCATTTCAAAGCAACTTGCTGTCCTTCGGGAGCAGCTTCAAAAAAGAGCAAAGAAATTGGTACAGTTCCGTTGGAACACTGGGTGGAACAATTGCCGCACGTGCAAGTGCCGCCTACCGAGATAGACCCAGGAGGACCGGCAATCGTGCCATTGTTCCCTAGCGAAACGCTTCCAGTAACGTTAATTGTTCCAGATCCGCTGGTAGTGATTTGCGCATTCGTTCCGGCTGAAAAACTTCCACCCACAGAGAGGCTTCCGGTGCCTGATACGGTTAGTTGTGCTCCGTTTTGCAAACTCACGTTGCCATGCACAATTAATTGACCTCCGCCAGAAATATTCAATTGCAAATTGTTGTTCACCGTAAGGTCACCCCAAATTTCGAGCACCCCGGTGATAGTGAAAGTGCCATTGTTATTGACGATAATTGACTTTTTCGTTCCGCCCGCAAAAAGGGCTGAAGAACCAAGGGTCAGGTTTCCTCCGGAATTGACGGTTAATGTTACTCCATTTCCGACCGAAACCATTCCCTATTAAGCGCGAATCTGAAACCGTTGGGTTCGCAGAAATGGATACGTTCGTGCCCGTTCCGGATGGCACCGTTCCAGTGCTCCAGTTCGATCCCACATTCCAGTTTCCGTTGGTATTAAAAGTTTGGCCAAAGGCTGGCAATGCCAAGAGAACAAATAAACCCAATACCAAATTTTTCATTTACCGGTATATTTTGGTTAGATACCAATACTTTTGATGAAGTAAACATCAACATTACAAATTTTTTCTCAGTCTATGTCAAAACTTAAGGGTTTAGCTGGCCAAACAGTACTTTATGGGCTTGGTAGCATGCTGCCTCGCTTCTTAAATTTCTTGTTGGTGCCGCTTCACACCAAAAGCATGTTTTCCACCGCCCAGTATGGTGAAATCACTAATTTAATGGCCATTGTTGGAGTGATCAACGTGGTGTACATGTTTGGGATGGAAACGGCTTACTTTCGTTTTTCAAACCAGCCGGGCGCTGATCCTAAAAAGGTTTTCAACCTAGCTCAAACCGTGGTGGTGATGCTAAGTCTATTGTTATCCATTGCGTTCATCGGATTTTCAAGCCCTATCGCAAGCGCACTTGGACAGAGTGCACACCGCGAGTTTATCATCTGGTTGGTGTTAGTGATGTTAATCGATGCGGTGGTTGCAATACCATTTGCACAATTGCGATTAGAGAAAAAAGCAACGCTATTTGCAGTGTATAAGCTTGCAAACGTGAGCGTCTTGATGGGGCTCAATTATTACTTTCTCAAAATAAACTATAACCCCAGCATAGGAATTGGATATGTATTTTTGGCCAACCTTATTGCAAATGCTTTTTTTATAATATTCTTTTTGCGGACACTCTTATCCTGGCGGCCAGCGTGGGATGCATCGCTATCACCTGAAATGATAAAATACGCTTATCCGGTAATGCTTACCGGCCTGGCAGGAATGACCAACGAGTTTTTTTCGAGAACCACATTAGAATATTGGTTGCCCCAAGGATTTTATGGAAAAATGACCAACAAAGAAGCGCTTGGCGTTTTCGGGGCGTGTTACAAATTCGCGGTGTTGATGAACCTTGGTATCCAGGCATTTCGATATGCGGCAGAACCATTCTTTTTTTCAAACGCTAACGACAAAAACTCGCCTGCGCTTTTCGCAAAAGTAAATCACTATTTTGTAGTAGTGGGGTGCATTGTGTTGCTCGGGGTGAGCATCAACTTAGACATCATTAAACATTTTATTGGCGATAAGTTTTGGTCTGGTCTCAACATCGTTCCAATTCTGCTGTTGGCCTATTTGTTTCTCGGCATTTACTACAACACAAGTGTTTGGTTTAAACTCACAGGCAAAACGCACATAGGCACCATCATCACATTGACAGGGGTCGCAATCACGATTTTGGGTAACTATTGGCTTATCCCAGTCTTGGGCTATTTGGGCAGCAGTTGGGCAGCCCTTGCTTGTTACTTCTCAATGACAGCGTTGTGTTATTGGTTGGGTCAAAAGTACTACCCCATTCCCTACACAGTTGGTAAAGA
Source organism: Bacteroidota bacterium (assembly GCA_018267275.1). Taxonomy (GTDB): domain Bacteria; phylum Bacteroidota; class Bacteroidia; order Cytophagales; family Cyclobacteriaceae; genus ELB16-189. The sequence goes on from JAFDYV010000009.1 coordinate 204,573, forward strand.
TTTGGGGTACATAATTATCACCATGCTTATTGTCTACTCGGTGTATCAGATTAATATCAGCGATACGTTTTTTGCATCACTGTTTCACATTGCAGTAACCATTATTTTTACCTCCATTTGTATACTCTTGGCAAGACGAGACTTGGCAAGGAAAACGGCTTAAGTAACAAGGGTGAAAGCCATCTCAAAATCAGAATTTTAGATTAACTTTGCCGATTGTAAAAAGCCAATTTTCGAGTTGAACACCCGATCTCTTCGCAGTATTCTTTTCCTCGGCCTTTCACTTGGCTTCCTGTCGGCTTTTGCTCAAAAAGATAGCCGTAAGAAATCCACAAATGTATCTGAGGCCGTACGCCTTGTAGAGGCGGAAGCTAACTTCACCGAAGGTGAAAAATATTTTTTGTTAGAAGATTACTCCAAAGCGTTACTTTATTTTCTGAAAGCTTCTGAGCTCAATCCGCGCAGTGCCGCCACGTTTTTCAAACTAGCAGAAGTACTGGCAAAGGGCAAGGGCGAAGATGATTTGAAAAATGCGGCAATCAATATTGAACAAGCTATCAAACTCGACAAAAAAAATCCGTTTTATTACTTATCGGCTGTTGGCATTTACAACGGTCAAGGCGAATTTTCAAAATCCGCGGCCACCTTGGAAACGTTGCTAAAAGAAGTGCCAGGCATGGAAGAACAGTTGTATGAACTGGCTGCCATTTACATGTTTGACAAGCGAGACGCTGATGCCTTAAGAACTTATGAGCGAGCAGAATCGGTTTTTGGCATAAACGAAACGTCCAGTCTTCAAAAGCAAAGAATCTTTCTTGAGCAAGGAAAAACAGATGATGCTATTGCGGAAGGTGAAAGACTCATCAAGGCCTTTCCGGATGAAGAGCGTTATGTGTTAGCGTTGGCAGAACTGCTAGCCCAAAACAAACAGCGAAATGCAGCCATTGAAACCGTTGAGAAATATTTAATCGAAAACCCGGAGTCAATCAATGCCAAAATGCAATTGGTTGGTTTTTACCGCGACAACGGAGAAGAAGAAAAATCAAAGACATTGGTGCTCAAAATTTTTGCAGATAAAAATGTGCAGGCCGCAAACAAGATAGTGATGCTTGGTGCACTTCAAAGCGATTTAGCACAACGCAAACAATTGAAGCAACCAGTAGAAGATTTAGAAAAGTTTGTAGTAGAATTATTCCATCAACTTTCGGGTCAATACCCGGATGACGGCAACTTACACATGGTGGGCGGAGATATTTTTCTTACCATTGACCAGCCAGAGATGGCGAAAAATGAATTTTCGAAGGCAGTACGATTTGGAGTTTCATCATTTGATGCTTGGCAAAACTTGTTGTATCTGGAAACGGAAATGAATCAACTTGATAGCGTGATAACCCATGCTGATGCCACACTTGAATATTTCCCAAACCAGGCGATGGTGTTTTATTTTAAAGGGTTCGCCCACCTGCGAAAACGTGAATATAACTATGCCGTAAACTCGCTCGAGCAGGCAAAAAAGTTGTCGGGATCAAATCCCGGGCTTTTGATTGAACTAAACACTTGGTTGGGTGATGCTTACCAGGCACTCAAGCTTTACGAAAAGTCATCAAAAGCATATGACGAAGTTCTTTTGGCGAGCCCAGACAACGACATCGTACTCAACAACTACAGCTATTACCTGGCCTTGCGGAAAGCCGATCTTGAGAAAGCGGAGAAAATGTCTTCACAGTTAGTGAAGGTGCACCCTGCCAACGCTTCATACCTCGATACGCACGCTTGGGTTTTGTATGCACGAGAAAAATACCGCGAGGCAAAAAAATACATAGAGAAAGCCATACAGGCCGGTGATGCCTCTGCCACTCTCTACGAACATTATGGCGACATTCTTTTCAAACTTGGCGAGGTGGACGATGCGGTAGTGCAATGGAAAAAGGCCAAGTTACTCGATCAGAAAAATGAAGCCATCGAAAAGAAAATCGCAAATAGAAAAATATTGTAACGTGCACGTTTATCGCAAATTAAAGACCTTATCAACTTTATTGCTGCTGTCGGTGATGTTTGTAGCCTGTAGTAAAAAAGTTATTCCAGTCGCTCTGCCTGCTGCAAGCATCGATATCCAGGAAATTGATTTTGAGTACCTGCATGGAAAAGCGCGTCTCTCCTATCGCGACAATACCAAAGAGCGCGAGGTAAAAGCGAACATACGCATACGCAAAGACAGTGTAATCTGGATGACCTTTTCTGTGATTGGTGTGCAAGGCGGCAAGGCGCTGATCAACAAAGACTCCATCACAATTGTAAGTACAGTCGATAAAGAATACTACGTTTTTGACTACGCGGAGTTATCCCGGAGATTTAACTTCAAAATTGATTATTTCGTCATCCAAAACGCAATGCTCGGAAATCTTGTAATGCCGAAAAGTCCGGATAACAAAATCGCGAGTAACGAAGTCTATAACCAACTCAACCAACAGCAGGGCTCGGTATCAATCAAAAACCAAATCAACAAAAGCACTAAGAAACTGGAACAGGTTGAGTTGAACGAATCGACCACGGGCAACTCACTCAAAATAGATTACGCGGATTTTCAGCCCGTGGGTGACAAACTTTTTCCTTACAAAAGCGTAATTGATATTCTATACAAGAGCGTTAAGGGGCTGGTGAATAACACCATCGTTATTGAGTATAACAAGGCAGAGGTTGGCGATAAAGAGTTGAGGTTCCCCTTCAAGATTCCACATCGTTATGACCGGAGGTAAGCATTGTTTTCTATTCATAGGCGCGATCGTCCTTTCAATCTCTTGCTGGTCGCAAAAATCAAAATCGCAGCTACAACGCGAAAAGCAGCAGAATCTTGAAAAAATTAAGGAAACGGAAAAAATTCTGACTGAGACCACAACGGAGAAAAAAAATTCTATTGGCGAACTGCGCGCACTCAACAAACGCATCGAGCAGCAAGAAGTACTGATGACCGGTATCTCGGCAGAGATTGAGTTGCTCGACCTGGACATTCAAGAAAATAATCAGATCATCAATGCCCTTGAACGTGATGTAGACAAGCTGAAAGAAGAATACGCAGCAATGGTGTTTTCTGCACAAAAGGCAAGCGGCAAAATTGATAAGCTCACCTTTTTATTTTCGGCATCTTCTTTTGACCAGCTGATCATGCGTTTAAAATACATGGAGCAGTATGGCAAAGCTCGCCAAGAGCAAGCCGAGGCAATTGCACGGGTGCAATCTGTGCTTACTGCCCAAGTCAAACAAACTGAAATTATAAAATCCGAAAAACAATCATTACTTGACGAAGAGAAGAAAGAGAGCGATCAGTTAACTGGTTTAAAGAAAAAGAAAAACACCTTGGTGAAGTCGCTTGAAAAAGAAGAAAAGCGTTTGAAACGCGAACTGGCTGAAACGAAAAAAGCCATAGCCGAGTTGGAAAATATGATCGCAAAGTTGATCAAAGAAGAAATGGAGCGCGCAGCAGCTGAAGCCAAACGCCTGCGTGAATTGAAAGCAAAAGTCAACAAGAAAGCTGAAGAGGTAAAAGAGGAGGAAGATGCAAATGCCAACATTGCCCTGTCAGCATCATTTGAAGAAAACAAAAATAAATTTCCATGGCCAACCAGTGGTTTTGTGTCGCAGCGTTTTGGAAAACAAATGCACCCGGTGTTGAAAGGAATTGAAATTCAAAACAATGGAATCAATATACAGACCAAACAAGGGGAAGCAGTAAGGGCAATTTTCAATGGGCAGGTCATTGCAATTTCTTTTTACCCTGGTATCGGTACTGCTGTACTAATAAAACACGGAGAATATTTTACCGTATACCTAGGGCTGAAAGATGTAATGGTAAAGACAAAACAGAAAATAGAAACTAATGCAGTATTAGGCAAAGTAATTGCTAGTAGTGAAGGTATTTCTGAATTGCGTTTTCAAATTTTTAGGAATAGTACACCTGTTGATCCACAACAATGGTTGCGTAATTAAAAGTGTTGATGGAACGCATCCTTCAAGCCGCCCGGCATTTTGCCCAACATCCAAAATTTCTGTTTTTAATTGACGGCTTAGGGGCGCTGCTTACCTTTTCTCTTCTGTTTTTCGCTTTGAGAACGAATCACCATTTGATTGGTGTCCCCCCGCACATCATTGGTTATCTTTCTGGTATTGCATTCTTGTATTTCGTTTACTCTTCGTGTTGTTTTTCGTTGGTTAGGCTACAGAAGCAAAAATTTCTTACAGTAATTGGTGCAGCCAACCTCTCGTACTGCATTCTTACATTATCTCTCATGGTTCTTTATCGAGACACCATTACCTTTCTGGGCATTGCGTATTTTTCAATTGAAATATTGATCATTGTTGCTTTATCGATTGTTGAGCTGAAAGCAGGGCAAATAAAAGTATAACAAAAAAGGCGGGCTCCTCAGCCCGCCTTTACCCCAAAACCACCCCGCGCGATTGGCGGGATGCACCCCACAAACCATCTCTGGCAACAAAACCCAGAGACTTATCATCACCTGCCGATAGAGATTATCATCTTCGCAGGCTGTTGCTTTAAGAGAATTTAATCTCCGTTTAACTTTCCTTTTTGTTTAGCTGACCACTTCCGCATCTGTCACGTTCACAAATTCAAACTCTACTTCGTTTTTTAATTCAACGTAAATGATGGAATCCTTGTTCACTTTTCCTGATAATATTTGTTTTGATAACTCGTTTAGAATTTCTCGCTGCATTACCCGCTTTAGCGGACGGGCACCAAATTGCGGATCGAAACCCAACTTAGCCAATCTGTCTAACGCTTCTTTCGAAATTTCGAGTTTTACTCCGCTGTCCATTAAACGTTGTTGAATGTTTTTGAACTGTATCTCAGTAATCTTTCGAATATCGTTTTTGCTAAGTGGCCGGAACATAATGATTTCGTCTATCCTGTTGATGAACTCGGGCCGCACCGACTTTTTCAAAACGTCTAACACTTGTTCTTTGGTGCTTTCCAGCACTTCAAAATAATTGGTGTCATTTATCTTCTCAAAATTCTCTTGGATCAGCGTTGAGCCGATATTGGTTGTCATGATCACAATCGTGTTCTTGAAGTTAGCCACACGCCCTTTGTTATCTGTGAGGCGACCGTCATCTAGCACCTGTAGCAAAATGTTAAACACATCTGGGTGTGCCTTTTCAATTTCATCTAACAATATCACCGAATAGGGTTTTCTGCGCACTGCTTCTGTTAGCTGTCCACCTTCATCGTAACCTACGTAGCCGGGAGGTGCGCCAATGAGGCGGCTCACGCTATGGCGCTCTTGGTACTCGCTCATGTCGATACGTACCATCGCACTATCATCGTTGAAAAGATATTCTGCAAGCGCTTTTGAAAGTTCCGTCTTGCCCACACCGGTAGTTCCCATAAAAATGAATGAACCAATCGGTCGCTTTGGGTCTTGCAGTCCCGCGCGGCTCCTGCGCACGGCATCGCTCAAAGCGCGTATGGCTTCTTCCTGGCCAGCCACACGCTTGCCTAACTCTTGTTCGAGCGAAAGGAGTTTTTCTTTTTCGCTTTGTAACATTTTTGAAACAGGAATACCTGTCCACTTCGCCACTACTTCGGCAATGTCTTCGCTGTCCACTTCTTCTTTCAGCAACGAATCATCTTGTTGCATTTCCTTAATTTTCAGTTCTAGTGCTTTGATGCGTTTCTCCGCTTCGGTCATCTTTCCATACCGAATTTCTGCTACCCTGCCATAGTCGCCAGCTTTCTCCGCTTGTTCTGCTTCAATTTTCAATTTCTCCATTGCCTCCTTCTCCCAGCGGATGCCCTGCACCACCTCCTTTTCACTTTCCCATTTTGCTTTGAGCGAGTTGCGTTTCTCCGATAGTTCTGCAATGTCCTTGCTCAACACTGCCTCTTTGTCTTTATCTTTTTCTCTGCGGATTGCCTCCCGCTCAATTTCTAACTGCATAATCTTTCGGTTGAGTTCGTCCAACTCTTCCGGTAACGAATCCATCTCCAAACGCAGTTTAGAGGCCGCTTCGTCCATCAGGTCAATGGCCTTGTCGGGAAGAAAACGATCTGAAATGTAACGACTTGACAACTCGACTGAAGCGATCACCGCATCATCTTTAATGCGAACACCATGGTGCAATTCATATTTGTCTTTGATACCGCGCAATATCGAAATTGAGTCTTCTACCGAAGGCTCATCTACCATTACGGCCTGGAACCTGCGCTCCAGTGCTTTATCTTTCTCAATGTATTTTTGATATTCTTTCAGTGTGGTGGCACCAATTGCATGCAGCTCGCCTCGCGCCAACGCGGGCTTCAATAAGTTGGCTGCATCCATGGCGCCTTCACCACCGCCACCTGCACCAATCAATGTGTGTATTTCGTCAATAAACAATATAATTTCTCCGTTTGAATCCGTTACTTCTTTTATTACCGATTTCAATCTCTCTTCAAATTCACCTTTATATTTCGCGCCAGCCACCAGCAAGCCCATATCAAGCGAAATCAGAATTTTGCTTTTCAAGTTTTCCGGTACGTCTCCACTAACAATACGCTGTGCCATGCCTTCTACTATCGCTGTTTTACCCACACCTGGCTCACCAAGTAGTATGGGGTTGTTCTTTGTTCTTCGCGAAAGAATTTGCAACACACGCCTAATTTCTTCATCGCGGCCAATTACCGGGTCAATCTTCCCTTGCTTGGCCAAGTCATTTAGGTTTTTGGAATAGCGTTCAAGAGACTTGTATTTGGCCTCTGCATTTTGATCCTTCACCGTACTTCCGCCACGCAGTTCCTTAATGGCCTTTACCAACGCAGCGCGGTCAAAGCCGGCATCCTTCATCAAAGTGCTTACCTTGTCTTTTGTGGCCAATAGCGCCAACAACAAGTGCTCTATCGCGATAAATTCATCTTTAAATTCGCGCAATTCTTTCTCAGCATTCTGCAATACCGTGTTGGCTGTTTGCGAAAGATAGGCTTGTTGACCTGTAATCTTTGGATAGGAATTGACAATTTCTTCCAGTCGGCTTTCTAAAATAATTGAGTTGATGCCAAGCTTTTTAAAAAGATAAGAGGAAACGTTTTCATCTGTTTCTAGGATAGCCTTCAACAAATGGCCGGGCTCAATGGCTTGTTGCTGGTTGCCCGTGGCAATCTCGGCCGACTTCTGCAATGCCTCTTGAGATTTTATGGTGAATTTATCGAAGTTCATATTTTATTTTTTACTAACCCTTCACAAATTAGTATCCAGCAAAATTTACTTGCGGAATTCAGAAAAATTGGCATTAAATTGACAAGTGTTGATCAACATTGCGCCAATTTGACGCCTGCCCATGACAAAAAAATCAATCAAAAAAACTAACGATCGCGCCAACGCCCTATTGGTGGAAGTCGCTTGGGAAGTTTGCAATCAGGTAGGAGGCATCTATACGGTTATTCGCTCGAAGGCACCAGCCATGGTGGAAAATCACTTGGGGCATTATTGTATGGTAGGCCCTTATCTAAATAAAAACATTCAGGCCGAGCTAGAACCCATTGATGACGCTGCCGATGTTTTTGGCACAGCTGCAGCAAACTTGCGCAAAAAGGGCTTTGATGTAGTGTATGCAGAATGGTTGATTACGGGCAAGCCACGGGTTGTATTGCTAAATCCCAATGCAATTGAAGACAAAGCCCTTAACGTGATCAAGTATTTGCTTTGGAAAAATCATCAAATAGCGATAGCCGATGGCAACAAGTTGGTAGACCAAGTTGTGGGCTTTGCCTACCTCACCAAGTTGTTTTTTGACGAGTTGGCTAAATTGGTAAAAGACGAACAAATCATCGGACACTTTCATGAGTGGATGGGTGCGTTACCCATTTTGGACATCAAGCGGGAAGGGCAAAACATTAAAACCGTTTTTACCACCCACGCCACGCAACTTGGCCGGCATTTGGCCATAAACTCTCCACTTTTTTACGCCCATCTTCCATTTTTTAAATGGGAAGAGGAAGCAGGGAAGTTTGGTGTTGCCACGGAAGCAGCCATAGAATATGGTTGTGCCCAAAGCTGCGATGTGATGACCACCGTTAGTGATGTAACAGCACGGGAATGTAAACACCTTTTGAGGCGAAAGCCCGATGTGGTGCTGCCAAATGGATTGAACATACAACGGTTTGAGGCATTGCATGAATTTCAAAACCTGCATGCACGTTACAAAGAGCAAATCCATCAATTTGTGATGGGCCACTTTTTTCACTCTTATTCGTTCAATCTAGATAAGACGATTTATTTTTTTACATCTGGCAGGTATGAGTTCAAAAACAAGGGCTTTGACTTGACACTCGAAGCATTGGTGCACTTGAACGAGCAATTGAAGCGCGAGCGATCTGAGTACACCGTTGTGATGTTTTTTGTGACTAAGAGAGATTACTACAGCATCAAACCAGAGGTATTGCAATCCCGAGCGGTGATGGAAGAAATTCGTCAAACCTGTGAAGCGATTGAACGGCAATTAGGCAAGCGTTTGTTTTTTGAAAGCACCTTGAGGCAAGATGACCATCGGCTCCCCAACCTCAACGAATTTGTAGATGAATATTGGAAGCTCCGCTATCGAAGAACGTTGCAATCGTGGAAGAGCGGCAACAAGCTTCCCCTGCCGGTAACGCATAAGCTCGTGAACGAAGAGCAAGATGAGATCATTCAGTTTCTCGTGCGCAGAAATTTATTGAACCGACCTGAAGATAAAGTAAAGGTGGTGTACCACCCCGACTTTATCAATGCCACCAACCCGCTTTTTGGGATGGATTATAGTCAATTTGTTCGCGGTTGTCACTTGGGTATTTTCCCAAGTTACTACGAACCTTGGGGCTACACACCTTTAGAGTGCATGGCAAGTGGCGTGCCCGCTGTAACAAGCGACCTAAGTGGTTTTGGCGATTACTTGCTGCGCAACATGCCTGACCATGAAAAGGGCGGTATGTTTGTCGTAGAGCGTGGTAAGCGAACCTTTGACTGGAGCGCCAAACAGTTGGCTGCATTTCTGCACAAGTTTCTCATGCAAGAAAGACGTGAGCGCATCCAGCAACGAAACAAAGTCGAGAACTATTCTGCTGCTTTTGATTGGGAGACACTGATCAAGTATTATGAGGAAGCATACCACCTGGCATTGACTGGCACCACGGCAGCTAAAGCTTAAAACAAAGGTCCATCAAGCTGCTATCCGGCTTTCGCCATCTCCCACCCAATAATGCTCTTCTTTCTAGATGATTGCCACCTATAATCACCCAGTACCCCATCTTTTCGAATAACACGATGGCACGGAATCAAATACGCCACGTGGTTAGCTCCTACCGCTGAGCCCACTGCCTGCATGGCCTTCGGGTTGTTAATTTGCTCGGCAATATCCTGGTAAGTTGTTACAGTGCCCAACGGCAATTTTAGCAACGCCTGCCAAACCTTCACCTGAAAATTGGTTCCTTTCACCAACAAATGAAGCTTTTGATTTTTCTCGGGATGCGAAGAAAATATTTTTTGAATGAATGAAAACGTCAATACCTGATTTTGATGAAAGATTGAATTGTGCCAATGTTGTTTCATTTGATCGACTTCCACCCTTGGTTCTTCACCAATTGGCACAAACGACAACCAACAGATGCCACGCTCGGTAACGCCAATCACAGCATTACCAAACGGAGTCTCGTGCAAACCATATTCTATGCGCAAACCGCCACCGCTCTCTTTGTACTCTTGGGGCGTTACAGCTTCCAAAGTTGTGAACAAATCATACACCCTCGATTGGCTTGAAAGCCCTGCTGCTTCGGCTGCCTGAATCAAGTTTCGTGACTCATACAATTTTTCTTTTAGATAATCCACCGTGAGGAATTGCAAAAATCGCTTGGGACTAATGCCGGCCCACTCTGTAAACAATCGTTGAAAATGAAATGGAGAAAGGTGTACTTTCTCGGCCACCGCATCCAAATCAGGCTGCAACTTAAAATTCTCTTCTAAGTAGCCAATTGCTTTTGCAATACGCTCGTAGTTTAAATCAGTGCTCATAGTTTCCATGCAAATGTAAATTTTTGTGTTGTAATGATGAGTCAAAGGTTCTACCATTAATACAAGTTTTCAACCTGTTTCTTGCGGATTAGAAAAATTGATGCGCGAAATGTAATACCCGCCAGCATTTCGCGCTACCTCAAAACACAACCGTTTGTCAAAAGCGATGTGCAACAGTTAAATTGTTTTTGGTATCTTCATGCAATAATCTGATTCGTATGCGCTACATTATTTGCTTGTTGTTGCTGACCAATACACTCTTCGCCCAAAATTTCGATACGGTAAAAATCCGTCCACAACGCGTTACTGACAACATCTACATGCTTACCGGTTCGGGAGGTAACATTGGCCTACTATTGGGAAGTGATGGTGTGTTGATGATTGACGATCAATATGCCCCGCTCTCGCAAAAAATATCCGATGCCATCAAATCGCTTGCTAAAAACAATTTGCGATTTGTGGTGAATACCCATGTGCATGGCGACCACTCTGGCGGGAACGAAAACTTCAAGAAGCAGGGCGCAACACTGGTGGCACATGAGCAGGTACGCGTGCGCATGATGACCGAGCAATTCAACAAGAGATTTAACAGAACCACACCCCCACGCGACAAGGATGCTTGGCCACAAATCACCTTTAACACAAATATGAATTTTCATGTTAATGGTGAAGATGTGGACTTGATCCATTTAGGTAAAGGCCACACCGATGGCGATGTGATTGTTCATTTCAAAAAAGCAAATGTATTCCATGCTGGCGATGCATTTGTGCGATATGGTTATCCATTTATCGACCTCAGCAGTGGCGGCACTGTCAATGGCTTTATCGAAACACTTGACAAGTTTTTGTTATTACTTGATGAAAATTCCAAAGTCATTCCGGGCCATGGAGCGCTTGCCACAAAAGCAGATGTAAAATTACTGCGCGATCAACTGGCGGATATACGCGATCAAGTAGCAGCTGCAATTAAAAAAGGTACCAAAATGGAAGACATCGCTGGCCTCGGTATCACTGATAAATATGATGAAAAAATGGGCAAAGGCTTTTTGAAAGGCAAGGACTTTGTGATGATGGTAGCTGAGAGTTTAAGCGCTAAGTAAATTTATCAAAAAGCCATTTTTTGTATTGCAATTTTAAGCAATGCCCACACGGTCGATAACCTAGTTCGACTGCTTCGTATTCGGATTCAAAGAAAACGCGATTTTCCATTTTCATCCGTTTGCCGGATTTGCACGTAAGTGTGCCGTAGATTTTCAGTTTCTTATTTCCCGCCAGGCCAATGGTTTTGTTCTTCAAAAACGAAGCCAGTTCGCGGTGACTGATGTCTTTGTGAAATATCATCGTAAAATTAACGAATCAACTTGCATCATGAAATATAACCCCCATGGCATACCGCGTACCCGATGTCAAGGGGCTAACCCCGTGTTTCATCTTCGCTTTGTAATAACCGCGGGTGCCTTGCACAGGCCTAAAGTTTGTCGTGAAAATCAACGCATCTCCCCTTTGCAAGTTTATCACCTGCGCCTTCGATTGCGCCCTTGGCAATTGCTCCATCATCACCAATTCGCCACCCGCAAAATCTCTTTGGGGCTGACTCAATAAAAATACAACTTGAAAGGGAAAATAAACCTCGCCATACAGATCTTGATGCAAGGTATTGTAGCCTCCTGTTTCATACCGCAAAATCAGTGGAGTAGGCCGCGCTTGATTTACCCCATGACAAAGTCCAATCAATTGGCTGTGCTCGGCCGGATATGTCAATTCAAGACCTAACCGTTGCATCCATGTATTGGCAAGCGGTGCCAAGTGCTTGTACATTTCGGTTCGTAATCTCGCAACCATAACCGGTAGCGGGTAGCTGAAATATTTGTACTCACCCTTGCCAAAACGATACCGTTGCATATCAATCGTATTTCGATACAGCTTTGAGTCAGAATAATCAGCAATGAGCGCGTTGCATTCCTCCACAGACAAAAGGTTATTGATTATGGCAAAACCGGATGCATTTAGACAATCTAAGATTTCTGCCCATGCGAGCGATTCAATATTTTGCATGTACAAATTTCTTTAGATTCCAGTCTGTGTTTCAACCCGTTTCTTGCTTTTATGAGCGAAGCCGTTGCGATTATCGGGTATTTCAATAACCTTTCGCCATGAAATCGTTCTATATTTCTACTCCCGCTGAGTTCGACTTTTCGCTTTCCTTGGATTTTTTGAAACGCTCTCCAAAAGAAAAGTTGCACACCATTGATGGCGCTTCGGTCATCAAGGCAATTCCTTTGGGCGAATCTGCCGTTTTGCTTCGGGTAAAGGCATCAGGCAAAAGACTCTTCATTCAATCGCTTAACCGAGAGCTGATTGCAACAGAACAATCGCAAGTAAAAAAATTTGTTAGCGAGTGGTTCGATCTGGAAACCGATCTGAAACCGTTTTATACCCTGGCCAAGAAAGATAAACTGCTGAGCGGCCTCGTTCAGCGCTTTCGCGGCTACCGCATCGTTGGCCAACCTGACTTATACGAATCTTTGATTTGGGCCGTGCTGGGCCAGCAGATCAACTTGGGATTCGCGTACACATTAAAGCAACGGTTTGTGGAGAAGTACGGCAATTCGGTTGAATGGAATGGCCAACGGTTTTATCTTTTTCCAAGCTATCAAACCATTGCCAAAGTTTCGCCCAATGAGTTACTGCCATTGCAATTCTCAAAGCAAAGAGCAAATTACACAGTGGGCATTTCTCAAGCATTTGCAGAAGGCAAAATCTCCAAACAGCTTTTGGGAGGGCTGCCGCTGACACAAGCAAAAGAACTACTGATTCAAACCAAAGGCATTGGCAACTGGACCGCCAATTACGCATTGATGAAAACATTCCATTACCCTGATGCATTTCCTTTGGAAGATGCTGGCGTTCACAATGCCATCAAAAACCTGAAACGCATGAAAACAAAGCCCACACTGGCGCAGGTTAAAAACCTATTCAAGAAGTACAAGGGGTGGGAAGCGTATGCCACGCTTTATTTGTGGAAAAGCCTTTGACCAACAAGAACAGCATTTGGGTCTCACCAATTAACAATCACTACGAGCTCTTCAACTCGATTCTAAAAGTAGTGCCTTGATTTTCTTCAGATGATTTTATGAAGATGCGCCCCTCGTGGTATATCTCGATGATTCGCTTTGCTAACGTAAGGCCAAGTCCCCAGCCGCGCTTTTTAGTGGTGAAGCCCGGGCGAAACACACTGCCAATCATCTTTTTGGGTATCCCCTTGCCCGTGTCAGACAAATCGATAAAAACCTTGCCGTCACTTCCACGCAAAATTTTGATGGCGATAGTACCTGCGTTGCCCATTGCATCTACGGCATTTTTACATAGGTTCTCCACCACCCACTCAAACAATGGCGCATGAATTTTTGCTTTGATCGTTTCAGAGAGGGTGTAAACCTCAATCTTTACCTTCGATGATACACGCGGTTGTAAGTACGATACCACGTTGTTGATCAACTGATAAACATTCTCGTCTTTCAAAACCGGTGTAGAGCCAATACTGGAGAAACGTTCCGTCACCATCCTCAATTTTTGGATGTCTTTGTCCAATTCATCCACCACCCCTTTCTTTTTTAGTTCGGGGTCATCTCGCAGCACTTCAATCCATGCCATGAGCGATGAAAGAGGTGTGCCTAATTGATGTGCAGTTTCTTTCGCCAAGCCCACCCACACTCGATTTTGTTCTGATGTACGCGAATAATTGAACGCCAGGTATGAAATAAATCCAAAAATCGCGAGGATGGCGATTTCGATATAAGGATAAGCAATCAACTCAGAGAGCAAGAACGAGTTTCGGTAATATACTTTCTGAACAGCAAAGACTTCTTGTGTCTTCGGATCTTTTACTAAAATTTCAATGGGCGGATAGGTTCTGATCATGTCTGCTAACTCCTCTTTCACAGCATTGTCTTTGCGCGCCTGAGACCATGTAGAATCTATGTCGATGTTGCGATAGGAAATGATATTGTTTTTTTCATCTGTCCAGATGGTAGGTATCGAATTGTTTTTATTGATAATCTCTTCTGTGATGAACAGAATATTGTTCTCGGTATCGTTAATAGTATACTCCAGCGCACGTGCAAATAACTTTACCTGATTGCGCTCCCTTTCCTTCAACTGGCTTACCAGCACATTTGTAAAAAAGATAGTGCCAATGCTAATAAGCATCGAAACTGCCAATATGATCCACTTTAGATTGGCATTGTCTCGGTAAAATTCTGCTGATGCAGGCGAGCTAGGATTAGACATTGAACCAAATTTAGCGAAATAAAAAAATCCAAGGTATTTGCCTTGGATTTTTACAAGTATCTCAAGCCTTCGCTATTCCCTCATCATAAACCATTTGGCCAGCACCTTCCAACTCACTTTGGTGCCCGTCATCAAAATACCCACGCGGTAGATGCGGCCAGCAATCCAAGTGGTGAAGATGAAACCAGCAACAAGCAACGCCATCGACAGCGCTAACTGCCAGGTGGGCACATCAAATGCTATTCTGCCCACCATTGCTACGGGCGAGGTGAAAGGAATAATCGACAGCCAAAAACTCACCGGCCCGTGTGGATCGCGCAAGATAAACATGAACAATCCAAAATACCCTATAAGCAACGGCAGCGTAATCGGAAACTGAAATTGCTGGGACTCTTGTATTGACTCAACTGCAGATCCAACAGCTGCAAATAATGCTCCATACAATAAATAACCACCTAAGAAATAGAAAGCAAATACCAGTGCAATCTTAGTAAACGGTATTTGGCTGGCGTTGGCAAGCATTTCGTTCAACTCAGAACCTTGCGTCTTTTGCATGGCTTCTTTCACTTCATCATCGTTGATATTTTTAGTGACTTCTTCCATCGCCTGCTTCTGCGGCATCTGTACACCAAAATAGCCGAGCACGCCAGTGGAAAGAACTGAAATCAAAATCATCCAAATCACAAATTGAAGCAAACCAACAGAGGCTATGCCAATGATTTTTCCGAGCATCAACTGAAATGGCTTTACTGATGACACGATCACTTCAACAATTTTAGATGTCTTCTCGTCAATCACGCCTTGCATGATTTGGATTCCATAGATTAAGACAAACATGTAAATCAAAATGCCGAGCAAGAAACCAAGCCCATACAACAATCCAGAATTAGACGACTTTTCCTCTCCGCTTTCAGATATGTTGATTTGCTTCAGCGAAATATTTGTTTTCAGATTTTTGAGCGTCTCTTTATCAATTTTGTATTCTTCCAACTTCAAATCACGAATACGGTCTTCCAAAATTGACTCAAGGCCTCCTACTTTTTCGATACTCGGATTTTCTTTGGTATAAATAACCATGCCCTTGGGGCTATTGATATCAAACGGAGGTATATAAAGCAACGCAAAATCCTTTGTTTCGCTGTAGGCTTTTTTGGCCTGCTCAAGCGGCAGTTGCAATTTGGTAAAGTTGTATTTGCGCGTATTCTCAAAAACAAATTTGCCGCTTTCGTCCACTACTTGCACGTTGTCTGCTTTTGCAGAATCGGCTTCTTTCTTCATTATATATACTAACACACCAATGATGGCCGGAAAAATCAGCGGCACCAAAATGGTAGTAATCAGAAACGATTTCTTTTGTACGCGGTTCAAAAACTCGCGCTGGATAATTAACCAAACTTTGTTCATAGATAGAAAATTGGGTGGGTGGTTAAACTTCTTGTAGGTGTTTTTTCAAGGCTTCATCGCCTTCGCCTTTTACCAAGCCAATGAATATATCGGCCATGGTGGGCAACTTCTCTTGAAAGCTGTACACTTCGGTGATATCAATCAAATCACGAATTACCTGATTGCCATTGATACCCTCCACAGCTTGTAATGTGGTGGTGTACAGGTCGCCCTCTATTTTGCTTTGCTTCTTTACCGTGTATTTACCGGCCGGCAATGTAAATCCATTTCCGCGGTGCTCCACCACAAACGTATTGCTGCGAAACTGTTCCTTCACCTGCTTTTTAGGTCCCTCCAAAATCTTTTTTGATTTGTTAATCAGCGCGATATGGTCGCACAGCGATTCCACTGTTTCCATGCGGTGGGTAGAAAAGATAATGGTGCTTCCATTTTCTTTCAGTTCTAATATCTTCTCAGTAATAAGTTGTGCGTTTACTGGGTCAAAACCAGAGAAAGGTTCATCAAGGATAATCAACTTAGGCTCGTGCAAAACAGTGCTGATAAACTGCACCTTTTGTGCCATGCCCTTGCTCAGGTCTTCTACTTTTTTATGCCACCAATCTTTGATTTCAAACTTCTCAAACCAAACTTTGATTTTGGCGAGCGCATCGTGCCGGCTGAGACCCTTGAGTTGCGCCAAGTACAAAAGCTGGTCGCCCACTTTCATTTTCTTGTACAGACCGCGCTCTTCAGGCAAGTAGCCGATGATTTCAATGTGCTGCGGTTTCAGTTTCTCTCCGAATACCAAAATCTCTCCACCATCTGCATTAATAATTTGGTTGATGATGCGGATGAGGGTTGTTTTGCCGGCACCGTTGGGGCCAAGCAATCCAAAAATGGTTTTTTCGGGGATGTTGACACTGACATTGTCAAGTGCCTTGTGTTGTGAGTACTGCTTACTCACATCTTTTACTAACAGTGCTTCCACGGGTAGGTGTTTGGGTTTATAGGTGTCAAAAATAAGAAGGGAATTACAAACCGAAGGAAATATTTTGGGAACATGAGCCCAACGGGCGAAGCTGCCAGCTATTGCCCTTCTTTAAACACAATCTTGCCCATGGAGACATCCAAATCAAAGGCAAGTGCATCTTTTGGATTTTTAGCGTAGGCGGCATTGGCAAACTTGTTTTCGCCAACCTTCTTCAAACTTTTACAGAGATTGATGCTGCACAACCAAGATTCGTTGATGGTGACCACTACCGGTGTTTCTTCGTTGGGCAACTGGATAGTGAGGTTACCTGCGCCAACACTGCCCACCACACGCTGGGTATTAGCTGGCTTTAGTCCGAAATCCAACAGCATATTGCCGAAGCCAACATCGGCCATCACCACCTTGGCCCGCGACAGGTTGAGTTGCTTCGCATTGACACTACCCATATCTACCTTCACATAAAAAGTGTCCATCGATACCTTATTTTCTAACCCTGACGCATAGTTGATGTTCACATCTGCGCTTGCCGTTTTTATCTTCAGTTTTTGCACACTCAACCCCGATAGGTCTATGTTAGCGTTGCCTAAGCCATATTCTAACTCCAAAAAATAAGGGAGGGATTCAGTCAGGTATACTTTCCAAAATTTATCGGATGTTCGCTCGCTGCGGCCAAAAACTTGGTAAGAAATGCTCTTGCCTACGCCTTGCGGAGCCTCTTGCTCTAGCGCAAGTTTTACCTGGCAAACCTTGTCTTTTACCTCATTGCTGAAATTATGGTTGTACTCTTCTAGGTTTTGATTGCTGTAAACCGCCAACAGCTCGCTGTTTTGGGTAGAGCGAATAAAACAATTACCCGTTTTGGACTTTAGTTGAAGTTTTACCGACTGACAGCCCTCATTAGACTCAACAGAAAATTGCTTTTTGACTTGGGCAGCAGCATGCCCGCCCAAGATTGCCAGAAAAACAAGGATACCGTGCTTAATCATCTGTCATTACATACGGCCGATCTCCTAACAAGGTTGTGAGATGTAAGAAACACCGCACAATTACAGAAAAACGGAAACGCGTAAAAAAACTTTTACGGGTGGGCGAGCAAAAGGTTGCCTTTTTAATCAAGAAAAAATCTACCCAAAATATTCCTTCATCCGCTCGAAGAAGCCTTTCTCGTTGGCATCGGGGTGGGGCTGGAAATTAGGGGCCGAGCGCAGAGCCTCCAGTTTAGCTTTTTCATCGGCCGTCAGTTTTTTAGGAACCCACACGTTAATGTAAATGAGTTGATCACCGGTTCCATAGCCATTTAAATCTTTAAGGCCTTTTCCGCGTAAGCGCAAGATGCGGCCGCTTTGCGTGCCTGGGTCTATTTTGATGCGCACTTTGCCACCAATCGAAGGGACTTCCACGGAAGTACCCAAAGCTGCATCCACAAAGCTGATGTGCAGGTCATAAATCAGGTTGCTGCCATCACGCTTTAGCTGTTTGTCTTCACTTTCCTCAATCAATATCAGCAGGTCGCCCGGTATGCCGCCACCTGGTGCCTCGTTGCCTTTGCCTGCCATAGAAAGTTGCATGCCATCGGCTACACCAGCGGGTATTTTTACAGAGATAACATCTTCTTTTGACACTAATCCAGAGCTATCCACACCAGGGGGCCTTTTGTCGATGCTTTGGCCTGCCCCGTTGCAAGTAGCGCACGTGCTGGCCGATACCATTTGACCCAACATGGTGTTGACGACTTTGCGCACCTGCCCTGTGCCTTGGCAGGTAGGGCAAGTTTTGAAGGTAACGCCCTCGGCTACCGTCAGCCGGTTTACTTTGATTTTCTTTTCTACGCCATTGGCGATTTCATCCAGCGTAAGCTTAAGTTTAATGCGCAGGTTAGAGCCCTTGCGCTGCCGCGAACGGCCGCCACCACCGCCACCAAAGAAACTATCGAATGGGCTGCCTCCACCGAAAATATCCCCAAACTGGCTGAAGATGTCTTCCATGTTCATTTCATGGTGTGAGTAACCACCGCCACCCCCAGGCCGGCTGTGGCCGAAGCGGTCGTACTGAGCGCGCTTGGTTTCGTCACTCAAAACCTCATAGGCTTCTGCGGCTTCTTTAAATTTCTCCTCAGCTTCTTTGTTGCCTGGATTTTTATCTGGGTGGAATTGAATAGCCACTTTGCGGTAGGCTTTCTTAATTTCCTCTGCAGTGGCGGTTTTATTTACACCGAGTATTTCGTAGTAGTCGCGTTTTGCCATTTTCTAAGAATGTGTTGACGTGCTAAGTTTTTTGATGTGTTGAAGTGGGTTAACTTCCAACAACCACTTTTGCAAAGCGGATTACTTTTTCGTTGAGCAAGTAGCCCTTCTCCACCACATCCACCACTTTGCCCTTTAGTTTTTCTTCGGGCGCGGGGATTTGCGTGATGGCCTCATGTAAGTCGGGATCGAAGGCACTTTCCTTGCCCACTTCCATGGCTTTTACGCTGTATTGCTCTAATACTTTCTTGAATTTGTTATGAATCAAAAAGAAACCTTCGGCCTCCTTGTCGTTTTTATCTTGGAAGGATTTCTCAGCACGCTCAAAATCATCGGCAACTCCCAACAGCGACTTGAGCAACTGCTCGTTGGCCGATTGAATCATATCTAATTTTTCTTTTGCTGAGCGCCTCCTAAAGTTGTCAAACTCGGCATACAAACGCACATACTTGTCCTTTGCTTCTGCCAATTCGTCTTGCAGTTTTTTTACCGGATCAACCACGTTTTCCGCTTTCGCAGCTTCGGCTTCTGGTGTTTGACCTGGAATGTTCGCTTCAGGCGCAGATTCATCATGTTTACTCAATTCGGGTTCGGTATGCACAGTATTTTCCATTACAAAGCTTTAAATGGGCTGCAAAATGACAACAATTTTGCCAATTGGCCAAAAAGTGTCAAAAAGGCGTATTTCGGTATTCGTTTGCTACTTTTGCGCCATGCTTAAATCCATGACTGGCTTCGGCCAAACCACACTATCAATTGGGTTGCTCTCCGTATCCGTTGAAGTGAAATCTTTGAATTCTAAATTCTTTGACCTAAACCTGCGCTTGCCCAAAAAATATTCTGAAAAAGAATTAGAGGTGCGCAATCTGTTGTCAGAAAAATTAGAACGCGGCAAGGTCTCCTTCGCCATCGACCTTCAGAACACAGGGAAAGCCGATGTGAGCGGGCGTTATAACGAAGAGCTGTTTTTGGCTTATTACCAGCAGTTAAAGAAATTGGCCGACCGCGCAGGCAGCGATTATAATCAACTTTTTAGCCTTGCGTTAAATGCGCCTGAAGTACAGGTCTCCAACAACAAAGAAGAGCTAGAGCCTGCAGAGTGGGAAAAAATGCTTGCAGCGATCAACGAAGCATTAACCAAATGCGAACAATTTAGGCTGGCCGAGGGTAAAAGTTTGGAAGGAAAACTCACCACTTACATTGAGTCTATCAGAGCGGGGTTAAGTGAAGTTGAATTGCTGGACCCTAAACGAATTGAGCGCGTGCGCGCAAAAATTAAAAACAGCGTAAACGACTTTTTTGGTAGCGAAGGGTTTGATGCCAATCGGCTGGAGCAAGAAATCATTTTTTACATCGAGAAGTTGGATATTCACGAAGAACGCGTGCGCCTAAAAACGCACTTGGATTATTTCCTAAAGGTGATGAGCGAAAAAATCTCGAACGGAAAGAAACTAGGGTTCATTGCACAAGAAATCGGGCGCGAAATCAACACCATTGGCTCAAAAGCCAACGATGCTGAAATTCAAAAACATGTGGTGATGATGAAGGAAGAGCTGGAGAAAATCAAGGAGCAGTTGAATAATGTGCTTTAAGATGTTATCCAAAACTTAACATTTCGATAAAAACAAATCGCTAGCTTCGTTGCCCAAACCTAATGCCATGAAGCACTGGATTTTATTCGCCTTGCAGCTTGTTACTGCTGTTACTGCCGCGCAATCATTAAAAGAACTAGAATTACAACAAGTTACACTGCCTACCGGTTGGAAACTGAGCCCCGTTGGCACAAGTGTAACATTGGGTGACTTGCCGCTAAACGTCTGCATTGCGCCCAACCAAAAAATTGCAGCCGTTACCAATAATGGCCAAAGCACGCAGTCCATTCAGTTGGTCGACTTAAAAAGCCAACTAGTGCTGCATACGCAAGAAATCGGAAAGTCTTGGTTGGGGCTAGCCTGGAGCAACGATAGCAAAACACTCTACGCCTCGGGTGGAAATGACAATTGGGTGATTCGTTACTTGGTTTCTGGTAACCGATTGATTACGCGCGATACCATCGTCATTGGCAAACCGTGGCCGGAAAAAATTTCGATTGCCGGATTGGCGCTTGATGATAGTCGAAGCCGACTTTACATTGTCACCAAAGACAATAACTCATTGTATGCGGTCGACACAAAAACAAAAAAAGTAATTTCTCGCATCGCGCTGCCTGCCGAAGCGTACACCTCCCTATTGTCGCCTAACAAAAAACAATTATACATTTCTTGCTGGGGATGCGATAAAATTCTGATTGTAGATACAGAACTACTTAAAATTAAGAATGAAATTAAGGTCGGTGATAACCCCAACGACATGGCGCTGACAAAAAATGGAAATTTTCTATTTGTGGCAAACGCCAATGACAATTCGGTTTCGGTCATCGACCTCAAAAAGAATAAGGAAATCGAGGTACTTAACACCGCTTTGTTTCCGAACGCACCTAGCGGCTCCACCACCAACAGCGTTGCACTGAGCACAGACCAAAAAACCTTGTTCATTGCCAATGCAGATAATAACTGTGTCTCTGTGTTTGATGTGTCGGAGCCGGGAGATAGCAAGAGCAAAGGTTTTATTCCGGTGGGTTGGTATCCAACGGTGGTGCGTAGTTGGGGCAACACCTTGTTGGTGGCAAATGGAAAAGGTTTTTCCTCGCTGCCCAACCCGCGCGGCCCAAGTCCGGTAAAGAAAAAACAAAAAGTAAACTACCAACAAGGCGACACGAAAAAAGAAGAAGAGGTACAGTACATTGGCGGATTGTTCATGGGTACGTTGAGCTTCATTCCGGTTCCGAAAGAGCAGCAACTGGCGGTTTATTCACAGGCCGTTTACGCCAATTCACCCTATACCAAAAAATCGGAAACAGAAACGGTCGGTCAAGTTGGCAATCCCATCCCCTCGAAACTGGGCGAAAGTTCTCCCATCAAATATGTCTTTTATGTTATCAAAGAAAACCGAACCTACGACCAGGTATTAAGTGATGTGCCTGGCGGCAATGGTGACACCACGCTGCTTTTGTTTGGGAAAAAGAATACGCCCAACCAGCATGCGTTGGTGAATGAATTTGTTTTGTACGACAATTTCTATGTGAATGGCGAAGTGAGTGCCGATGGCCACAATTGGAGCTTAGGAGGTTATGCCACAGATTACTTAGAAAAAAACTGGGTGACCAGCTATGGCGGACGTGGCGGAACGTATGATGCAGAAGGCACGCGTGCCATTGCCAATAACAAGAATGGCTTCATTTGGGATTTTTGCAAACGCGCAGGTGTCAGCTACCGCACCTATGGCGAGTTTGCCGATGATGGCAAAGCAAACATACCGGTTTTGGAAGGGCACTTTTGTAAAAAATTCACGAGTTGGGATGAATCCGTAATGGATACCACCCGCTTCTACCAGTGGAGGCATGATTTTGATTCGCTGCTTGCGCAAAATCAAGTGCCACAATTGAATACACTTCGATTCATCAACGACCACACCGAAGGTCTACGACTCGGCCGCCCCACGCCACAAGCGCATGTGGCCGACAATGACTATGCGGTAGGTTTATTTGTCGAGTATCTCTCAAAAAGCAAAATCTGGAAGGAGACTGCCATTTTTATTCTGGAGGACGATGCACAAAACGGCCCCGACCATGTGGACGCACACCGAAGCACGTTGTATGTGGCGGGCAGTTTTGTAAAACGAAAATATATTGACCACACCATGTATTCCACAGCATCGGTGTTGCACACCATTGAAATGATTTTGGGTTTGCCACCGATGAGCCAATACGATGCCGCTGCCGAAACATTGTGGCGAAGTTTTTCAGCAGATGCAAACCTTACTCCTTTTCGGTCAGTACCTGCCGAAATTAATTTATTTGATCGAAATTTGGCCGTTAACGAATGGCAGCGCAAAAGTGAGAAATTCAATTTCCGCAAAGAAGATAGTATACCTGATGATGAGTTCAACGAAGTGCTGTGGGCAGCCATCAAAGGAGATGGAAAAAAGTGCCCGGCTCCGCGGCATGCGGCTTTTGTGAATGCATTGCAAAAAGGCGATGATGATTGAAGTAATTATTGTTTAGCGAAACGATCGAGTTTGGAAATTATATCTAAGTTAGTTGCCACTCCATACTCAATTGATGGTTCCTTTACACCATCGGAAAAAATGCAACCAACGAAGTTTGAATCATCAGAAAGACGGTCAAGTACTATCTTGCGCCCGTCAAGAAATTCGATTTTTATAAAACGATTCGCGGTCATTATTGTTTGAAAACCTTTTTTCTTTATCGAGTCCGTGGCTTCACCTGCGTAGAAATTAAAGTCATCTAACAACTCATCCAGCTCAAACCCTTTTTGAGTCAGTGAATCATATTCATTTTGTGAAATCGTAAAAAAGACAACTGCCTTTCCAACTACTTTCAACGTGTCTAAGGTGGCTTTACCTGCAATTTTTTCTTTAATGGTGTCTCCCGCGGTGGCTTGCGTTCCTTTCGTTTCACGTGGTGGTTTGCAACAAAAAAGTTGAGCAACGACAAACGTAAACACAATGATATTTGAAATCTTCGTCACGTTAACTCAATTTACCCAAAGCATTAATATACCGTTCCGGTATCTCGCCCTTGCTGGCCGTCTGGTAATCGCTGTAACTGCAAGGAACCATGGTGTTGCGCGCATAACGCGCACCCGGGCGGTGATAGGCCACTTCCATCCACCACTTCTCAGTTACTTTGCTTTTATAAAAAGTGATCGTCTCGGGTTCAACTGGCATCGACACCACGTACTTTAAAAAATCATTGCTCCTAAAACTCGTATCGCCTTTGCGGTGATAATATCCCTCAATAAAGTACCAAATCATCGTTGCGATTACCGAGGCTGTTTTTTTGTGTGCATCATCCACATCGGGATTGTACTCGTAAAACCCGGCCGAACTCAATTTTTCGTTAAGCCCGGCATACCAACAAATCTGGCAGGCTTCTTCGCCCGTCAAGCCAAACGGTTGGGCATTGGCATTACCCGGTGCATCGGCCGACTTAATCGCGGTCACGTCAAATGAAAGTATATCTGCATTGCGAATGGCTGGTTCCATCTCAGCAAAGTTGGTGCGCATCTGCCCAATGCGGAACGCTTCGAAATAGAGTTTCTCTAAAATGGATGCAGCCTGTGCATCAATCAAATAAGTCTGGTGCGCCAAGTGCGTATAACTCAATAAATAATTGGGTTCGTGCAGCAATATTTTATGAATGTGCTTTTTAGACGCGGTCACGTCTTTGGAATCATCCAAATCTAAAAACGCATCCACATTCAGCAAACTAACAAGCTTCTCCATCTCTTCATAGCCACGGTATTGGCCATAGTCAAGGTCGTGCGTGCCGCCCAGTATCAGTGGAAGCACGTTGCTTTCCAACAACATGCGGCATACCTCACTCAAGCGGGTATAGGTTTCATCCAGATCAATGCCATTGTTCAGGTTGCCCAAATCAACAATTCGGTAAGCGCCCGTTCCTTTTTTCAACGCATACAGTTTCTTCCTGATTTCATCTGGGCCTTTGCTGCTGCCGTGGTTGTTGCTTGTGCCCCGCTCCTCTTTCACGCCAATAATGGCGATGTGCGCATCTTTGTAGTGCGGCATTTTTTCGGTGTAGGCCCGAATGTTTTTAAAGAACGAGTTACTAGGATAAGGCTGCGAATAAATCGGCTCGGGGATAGGTGAGAATAGAATGGTTAAATCCATGCGATGATTTTGTAACGAAAGTAAGAAAAACGCAGCCGAGCCTCAAAATAAAAATGTGACTGCCAATCCTGAGCGCTCAACTAGTAACCTTTGTTTATTAAGTTTGTTGATAGCGCGAAGGATCTCGCCTACAGGATTTCCACTGTCAGATCGTTCCAGTTAGGATTCATTGTAGCCACTAAATCCGCTTTCCACTTCCTCGTCTTGCCTTTGATGTAACGCTCGCGTTCAACCGCTTCTTCAACTGACTGATAGGGTTCATAGTAAATCAATTTGCTCACATTGTAACGAGCCGTAAAGCTCTTCGGGTTTATCTTCTCCCGGTGTTCCCAAAGCCTAGTGCGAACGTCAGTGGTCATGCCCATATAGAGCACCGTATTGATTTTGTTGGTAAGGATATAGACGAAGGCAACTGGAAGCATCTGCGAATTGCTCGTTAAAGTTCCGGATTCTCAAGTAAACTAAAAATCCTTTAATCAATCCTGAGCGCGAAACCTTAAACTAGTCAACAAAAAGATGTTTTATTGCGCGAAGGATCCCTCATGAAAGAAAATTCCAAGTCAATTGAGATTCTTCGCTCGAGGTTCTTCTCTTAAAACCTTCATCAACACAAAACATTTTATCTTGGTCTAAATGCTCACTCTTGCTTAGTCGCTCAGAATTTAGAATCCGACAAAAACAAAAAACCTCTTTGCAGAGGTTTTCTTGTTTTGGTCTTCTCACCGTTTGTTATCCACCAAAGTCGTCAAAGCGGATGTTCTCTTTTGGTATGCCCATGTCATCCAACATCTTCAACACAGCCGCGTTCATCAAAGGCGGGCCGCATAAATAATATTCAACATCTTCAGGCGCAGGGTGGTTGCCCAAATAATTATCGTATAAACATTTGTGGATGAAACCCAGATAGCCATCAGCTTCTCTGTCATCCAAACTCTTTTTTACTTTCCAGTTGTCTTCGGGCAGTGGCTCTGACAAACCGATATGGAACTGAAAATTCGGAAACTCTTTTTCGATTTTACGGAAGTGGTCTACATAGAATAACTCTTTCTTAGAGCGGCCACCGTACCAATACGAAACCTTGCGTTTGGTTTTCTCGGTGTGGAACAGATGGAAAATCTGCGCACGCAACGGAGCCATACCTGCGCCACCGCCAATGTACACCATCTCGCGCTGTGTCTTGTTAATATGGAATTCCCCGTAAGGACCAGAGATTGTCACCTTGTCGCCAGGCTTGCGCGAAAACACATACGATGAACAAATGCCCGGGTTCACATCCATCCACTTGTTGTTAGCCCGATCCCATGGTGGCGTAGCTATACGGATGTTCAACATGATAATATTTCCTTCGGCTGGGTGGTTGGCCATCGAGTAAGCGCGGAAAATTGGCTCCTCGTTCTTCATCTTCAAGTCCCACAGCTTGAACTTATCCCAATCACCTTTGAACACATCTTTGCTAGAGTGCCCCAATTCCGGGTGTGGAGTGATGTCCATTGTCTTGAAGTCTACATTGATGCTTGGCACATCTATTTGAATATATCCACCTGCCTCAAACTTCAACGTTTCGCCCGGAGGCAACTTCACCACAAACTCTTTAATAAATGTGGAAACGTTGTAGTTACTCACCACTTCACACTCCCACTTTTTGATTCCAAAAATCTCTTCCGGAATGCGGATGTTCAAATCTTGCTTCACCTTTACCTGGCAACCCAAGCGCACGTGCTCTTTTTGTTCGGCACGGCTCAAGTGGCCTACTTCTGTGGGCAACACATCGCCACCGCCCGACTCCACCACACACTTGCACATCGCACACGTGCCACCGCCACCGCAGGCCGATGGTAAGAATATCTTTTCGTTGGCCAAAGTGCTCAACAAAGAGCTACCAGCCGAAACGGTAATGGTCTTTTCGCCATTGATTACAATCTTCACCGGCCCCGACTGAACCAATTTTTTCTGCGCAAAAATCAACAAGGCCACCAACAGCAAAATAACCGCGGTAAAGGCCACAATGGAGGTGAGTACTAGCATAGCGTTATTTCAAAACTTTTAAGGACTACAAATATAGGAATAGGCTTCAAAAACAAGCCAAAACAAACACCCGAAAACCATAAAAATCCACCAGCGGGGCGGGTTTGTTTAACATATTGTCCTGATTGGAATTTCTTGGCGGCCTGCTCGCGTCCCTGCTTTGTCCACCGCGGGCTCGCACCGGGCTGTCGGCACTCGCCAACCTCGCCCACATTCCATGTAGGGCTCAAACCACGCGAGACGCGTGGCCTCCATCTGGCCGAAGTCAGACCACCCCGATTAACATCTCGGTCACCCTAAACTTTGATTAACTTTGCCCGCATGGAAATTCTCTACATCGTTTTGGGGCTTTTGATAGGCGGATTGGTGGGTTGGCTCATCAGCCGCAACACGTCTGCCGTGGCCTTGCAAGAATTGAAGACGCGCCTGATTGGCGAAGAAGAGAAGAACAAAATCGTGGCCGACCAAGTAACAGAGCTGAAGCAATTGCTGGAAGCGGAGCGCGAAAAAGCCGTGCGCGCCACCAACGATTTAATTGCCACCGAAACTAACTTCCGCAACCTGGAAGAAAAACTCGAAGAGCAGAAAGACATTCAAAAAGTGTTCACCGACCAGTTCAGGAACTTGGCCAACGAAATCTTTGAAGAGAAAAGCAAAAAATTTACCGACCAAAACAAGTCAAACCTCACCGACTTGCTCAAACCTTTCAATGAGAACATTACCGATTTTAAAAAACGGGTAGAAGACACACACAAAGACACCATTACTCGTAATGCCGCCTTGCGCGAACAGCTCGAAAATTTGCAGCGGCTCAACCTGCAAATGACCAAAGAGGCCGAAAACCTGACACGTGCTTTAAAAGGTGACAGCAAAACGCAAGGAGCTTGGGGCGAATTTATTTTGGAAAGTATTTTGGAGAAATCCGGTTTGGAACGCGACCGTGAATATTCGATCCAAGAAAGCTTTACCACTGAGGAAGGTCGCCTGCGGCCGGACGTAATTGTGCGGCTGCCCGAAAACCGCCATGTCATTATCGACTCAAAAGTAAGTTTAACTGCTTACAACAATTTTGTAAACGCCCAAACCGAAGAAGAAAAAGCAACGGCATTGAAAGCTCACTTGTTGTCAATCCGGCAGCACATGCGCGGCCTGGCCGATAAAAATTACCAAAACATATCAGAGCAAGGCCTTGATTTCATTATCATGTTCATTCCGATTGAGCCCGCCTATATTCTGGCAATTCAGTCTGAGCGCAACCTCTACGAAGAGGCGCTGCAAAAACGCATTGTGTTTGTGAGCCCTACCCTGCTTATCCCTTCTTTGCAGCTCATCAAAAACGTGTGGAAGCAAGAATATCAAAACCGCCACGTGCTGGACATTGCCAACCGCGCGGGCGCCCTTTACGATAAGTTTGTTGGCTTTACAGAAGACCTCATCAACCTCGGCCGCCAAATGGATTTATCTAAAAAGTCATACGATGAATCGATGAAGAAACTTACCTCGGGCTCAGGCAACCTCACGCGCAGCATAGAAGAACTGAAGAAGTTGGGCGCTAAGGCCAACAAAAGCATCGACTCAAAACTCTTGAAGCGGGCTGAGGACCAAGCCGATTTGTTTGGGTAAAATTATCTCTGTTCGCGATTTGCAATCGCGATCGACAGATGCACAGGATTTAAAAATCCCTTTTGCCCGCATTCGACATTGAAAATGTCGAACAGCATCGTTACCAACATTGTAACATTTCGCTTCGAAAATTGTCTTAGCCTGTGAACGTGCACCTATGCTGAAGAAAATCATCAACTCGTTTAAAATGGCCGTGGGCACCATGCACGGCAACTTATTTCACACACTGCTATCAATTTTGGGAATGATCATTGGCGTGGCCGCGCTAGTCTCAATACTCTCATTGATTGATGGCATGGAGCAATATGCCAAAGACCAAATCAGCCAAACCACCTCACTCAAGTCGATTGTTATCTCGCCTCGCAATACCAAAACAGTAAATGGTATTTCTGTCAAAAAAGATTCTTTTGTGTACATGACCTACCCAAAGTTTGTGGCATTGAGAAATGCCGTTACAAAACCAGCACAGGCATATTTAATCAGTACACAATCGGCAGAAGTCGGTGCTGCGAATCAAAAAATTGTGAGCATGGTGTACGGCTGCAGTGAGAAAATTAAGCCATCAATTTCCGTTCAAGAGGGCAGAGTTTTTTCCGTTGAGGATTTTGAAGACAATTCAGACAGTGCCGTGATTAACATGGCGTTTGCAAAGGCAGCAAAAGAAAAACAAAACTGGCTGAACGAAAAGCTACGCATCCATCAACGCGAGGTAAATGTTATCGGAATCATCGATGACAAATCTGACCGGCCTGAAGTTTACCTGCCCCTCACAGCTTTCAGAGATGAAGAGCTAAAAGCCTACCCCCCAAGCGTGGCTTTTGATGTAGAAAATATCGAAGATGTAGCGTTTGTGAAAGAAACCATTCGTGGTTGGATGAAGAGGGAGTATCCAAACAACCTCGATGACATGGAATTGATGACGCACGAGTTTCGATTGGAACAGGCCACGCGAGGGTTTATGCTGTTTCGGGTGATTATGGGATTGATTGTGGGCATTTCTGTAATTGTTGGGGGCATCGGTGTGATGAACGTGATGTTAATTTCTGTTACGCAGCGCACTACTGAAATTGGGGTGCGCAAAGCGCTCGGTGCGAATCGAAGAGATATTGTCTTGCAATTTCTTGCAGAGGCCATGTCCATCAGTACGTTGGGCAGTGTATGTGGATTGATACTTGGTATTTTGGGCACGATGGCCATCATCCCTATTGTGAAGGCCATTACCAAAGTACCTTTTCAAGCATCGTACACGTGGAATACGATTGGCGTGGTGGCGGTACTGGCGATTTTAGTGGGAGTAGTTTTTGGCACCTACCCGGCCATGCGCGCTTCGAAGTTAGACCCGGTGGAAGCGATTCGAAGAGAATGATAATTTCTTGATTTCGCGGCCGTAGGTATCTTTGCCGCCATGAAATTGACTCATGACAATAAACTGAAAAAACTCATCGTGGTGGGCGACCGTGTGCTCATTCGCCCCGTAAAAGAATCTGACCGCACCGATAGCGGACTGTATCTGCCCCCGGGCGTACAAGAAAAAGAAAAAATACAGCGCGGCTATGTTATAAAAGTAGGCCCCGGTTATCCCTTGCCCATGCCGGCCGATGAAGACGACTTGTGGAAAGGCAAAGAAGAATCAGTAAAGTACCTGCCCTTGCAAGCGCTAGAAGGTGACCTCGCCATTTTTTTGCAGAAGGGAGCCATTGAAGTAATGTATGAAAGCGAGAAGTATTTCATTGTACCGCAGGCATCCATTTTGATGTTGGAGCGAGAAGAGGATTTGTGATATGGCCGGGTTATCGTTAAACGCCCTGCGTGTGGGCAAGCAATATGTGCTCGTGAATTTTGGCGACAAATACGAGTTTGAAATTGAACAGGCATTGTCGCACCACGATTATCGCGTAAAAGACCTGCACACCTTGGAGCGCTACACCATAAAAGAACTTTTTAAGTTCGGCAAGGGAAAAGACTTTGAGATACGCGAGCGCGACATTGATTTGCAGGATTTGTAATTGACCAAACCCAAGCTAAAAACAATTCTGAAGGAGGTACGACTGAAGAATCTCAACATTTTGCGGATTCTTCGCTTACGCTCAGAATTGAGACTTAAATTTAGCAGTAACATTCCTTAGCTTGCACAAAAAATATTTTTGGAATACTTCGGGTACTTTTCAGCTATCTTCGTTGGGTTTCTGTTGGGTTTGCTTGGGGGCGGTGGCTCCATCCTCTCCATTCCTATTTTAGTTTACTTGTTCAAGCTCGATGCCGTCACCGCCTCGGCTTATTCACTTTTTATCGTAGGCACCACCAGTTTTGCGGGGGCCGTGCCCAAATACCGCGACCACCTGGTAAATATCAAAACAGGTTTCCTGTTTGGAATCCCTTCCATCATCACCATTTTTTTTACGCGCAAATTTATAGTGCCTGCATTGCCTGATGTAATATTGACGACAGGCGAATTCGTTATCTCTAAGCGGCTTTTCTTACTAGGCCTTTTTGCCGTGCTGATGGTGTTGGCCTCTGTTACCATGATACGCGGCCGCAGAGAGATTCACCCATCGCGAAAAAAATACAACACGCTGCTCATCATCGTAGAAGGAACCTTGATAGGGCTACTTACAGGTTTGGTTGGCGCTGGGGGCGGCTTTCTCATCATTCCGGCCTTGGTGCTGCTCACGGGCTTGCCCATGAAAACTGCTACGGGCACTTCGCTCTTCATCATCGCGCTCAATTCACTTACAGGTTTCTTGGGCGACTTGTTGACACGACCGATGGACTGGTCGTTTTTGCTTACGATTACTGCCATTGCCATTGTGGGCGTACATTTCGGCAACGTGCTTTCGCGAAAAATACCTGGCATCAAGCTGAAAAAGGCTTTTGGTTGGTTTACATTGGCGATGGGCTGCTGGATTTTGGTCCGGGAAACCCTTTTATCATGAAGTATTTTGCTTGTTTTCAGGCTTTTTTGGCGGTTTCAGTGGTTTTGCTGGCAATCGAAGAAACCTTTTGGTAGTGTTTTACGATAAATGATAGTAATGCTATCATTTCAGTTTGTAAATATATCATCATGCCAACTTTAACCTTCAAGTTGAATGATCATCTTTATGTACGCGACCCGCAGCATACTCAGTTGGGGCTGCGCATCATCAGCAAGAGCATCGAAATGATTGACGAGCTGGGTTTTGAACAATTCACGTTCAAAAAGCTAGCGCACGAAATTGACTCTACCGAAGCATCGATCTATCGGTATTTTGAAAACAAGCACCGATTGCTGTTGTATTTGATTGCGTGGTATTGGAATTGGCTGGAGTATCGAATTGACATTTTTACATCAGCCGTGGCCGACCCAAAAGAAAAATTGCGTGCCTGCTTGCGGGTGATTGCCGAAGAAAAAAAGTATGACCCCACGTTTGAATTCGTCAATGAAGAGGCGTTACACCGAATCGTTATTGCAGAGCTTGACAAAACCTATTTGACCAAAGGCGTAGATGGTTATAACCAAGAAGGTTTGTTCGGGGGACTTAAATCTCTCTGCAAGAAAATCTCGGGCATTATTTTGCAAATCAACCCCACGTATGAGTTTGCTCCCTCGCTGGTGAGCACGATTTTAGTGACGGCCAATCAGCAGCTTTTTTTTGCTAATCACTTGCCTACGCTTACTGCATTAAAAGCCGATCCGGAGCGCTACCAAAAATTATATAATTTTTTAGAGAACATGGCCTTTCGGTCAATACAAGCATAACCTATGTTGACGAACAACCAAATACTCCAAATCCTGCGCGAAGTTGCCTTGGCGTTGAAACACAGTTTCAACTTGGAAGACATTCGCAATATTGAAGCCAACCAGCGCGTGTATGCCGAGGACGAAGTGGGAGAATTCACCCGTGATCTTACAGAAGCCGGCAACAAAATCCGGCTGCTGTTTATGGAAAACCAGTTGGACGAAAAGACGCTGCTCAATTACTTCTCTGAACAAACGGCTCCTATCCTCACATTTTATCGCGATGAGCAAAACCGACTTTACCCTGCATTGCTCATACCGAAAGAAGATGAAATCAAGGTAATCCACTTGAATATTGATGGCGAGCAATCGTCACGTTTTGATGCGGGCAGGTTGATAAAAAACCAGGAGGGCGAAATAACTTTTTTTGCCATTTACGGGTACGAGAGCCCCGTTAGCCTGCAAGGAGATGAAGGAGAGCATCCGGGACCATTTCGCAGACTTATTCAATTACTGAAAACTGAGAAGAAAGAAATCTTCTACATTCTGTTTTATGCCGTAGTTGTAGGTTTTATCAGTTTGGTTGTGCCGCTAGGAATTCAAACTACAGTCGAGTTGATTTCTGGTGGCGTGATTTTCAGTTCTGTGTACTTGATGATTGGTTTGGTGATTGTGGGGGTGATTGTGAGCGGTGCCCTGCAAATGATTCAAATCAGTCTGGTAGAATTTTTACAGCGAAGGATTTTTACCAAAGCAGCATTTGAATTTGCTTTTCGCATTCCTCGCATCCGGTTAGAGGCCTTGCAGAAACACTACGCACCAGAACTTATCAACCGATTTTTTGACGTAATGACAATTCAGAAAGCGCTGCCCAAACTGCTGATTGACTTGTCTTCGGCTTCCATTCAAATACTTTTTGGTTTGTTGCTCATTTCGCTCTACCACCCCTTCTTTGTTTTTTTCGGATTAATCTTGCTTACCACGTTAGGTTTGATATTCTATTTCACAGGGCCACGAGGCCTCAACTCATCGATTCAAGAATCGAAATACAAATACAAAGTTGCGCAGTGGTTAGAAGAACTTGGTCGCGCCATTCAATCTTTTAAGTTAGTGGGCAGCACCGAATTGCCGCTGCGCAAAACCGACTACAACGTGAACAGCTATCTGAAAAACAGAAAAATACACTTCAGCGTGTTGCTCACACAATACTCTTTTATTGTGTTGTTTAAGGCATGTATCATTGGCGGTTTGTTGATCTTGGGAACGATGCTCGTGGTCGATCGGCAAATTACATTAGGGCAGTTGGTGGCTTCAGAAATAGTGATCATTTTGATTTTAGGGGCAGTTGAGAAAATAATCATGTACATGGATGTGGTGTACGATTTACTCACAGCAGTAGACAAAGTGGGCCATGTAACCGACTTACCAATTGAACGCACCGGAGGTTACGATTTCCCCAAGAATTCAGACGAAGGGTTTTCAGTCAGGTTCAAAGACCTAAAATATAAATACAAGGGAGCCAATCAATACGCACTGAATGGTATTGACCTAGAAATCAACGCGGGCGAGAAAGTTTGTTTAACTGGTTCGGGTGGTTCGGGTAAAACGACTTTAATAAATGTTCTTTCCGGTCTTTACAGTAGTTATGAAGGGGTGGCCACCATCAATCACTTTTCGCTGCGCGATTTGGACTTAACCCACTTGCGAGACTATGTAGCAAAAAATATTTCGCAAGAAGATTTGTTTGACGGAACATTGCTCGAAAACATCACGGTGGGGAAAGTTTCAGAAACTGTGCAAGATGCCATTGAAGCACTACGCACCGTGGGTATTTTAGACGAAGTCAATGCGATGCCCGAGGGCCTCAACACACACATTTTGAGTGGCGGCATTGGTCTATCGAGTTCGTTTTGCAATAAACTCATACTTGCGCGTTGCTTGGCAGAAAAACCTCGGTTACTAATATTAAATGACCTTTTTCATGCGGTGAGCAAACGAGAAAAAATGGAGTTACTAACAATCTTACACAAATCGAAACGCACTATCATTTATGTGTCCAACGATCCACTCGTGATGAGCGCTTGCGATAAAGTAGTGTTATTGAAGAGCGGGAAAGTACAAGCACAAGGTACTATGGATGATTTGATGAACAATCAACACCTCAAAGACTTAATCGACTAACGATATGCTGAATATTTCAAAAAATTCGGTTCAGAAAAAAATGCCGCAAGAGAAATTATACTCTTTGCGATCGCTCGATACTCCTTTGGCAGGTAAAATTTTAGCGCGCTGGTTGATGGGCATCGGTATTGTGTTCTTGGTTATTCTCTTCCTGCCCTGGCAGCAGAACATCCGCGGCAGCGGCAAAGTAACAGCGCTATCGCCCAGCAACAGGCCACAAACGGTAGAAACTGTAATCGCTGGCAGGATTCAAGTCTGGAAAATCAAAGAAGGTCAATTCGTGGAAAAGGGTGACACCATTGCATTGATCAGCGAAGTGAAAGAAAAGTATTTTGACCCGAAGTTTTTGCTGCGCTTGCAACAAGTGATCACTGCAAAAGAACAAAGCCTTAAATCAAAAGACTTAAAAGCGAGAGCATTGCAACGGCAAATCGCTGCCTTAGAAGATGGTATGCGTACAAAGGTCGATCAATCAAAAGCA
The DNA here is from genome assembly GCA_018267275.1 of Bacteroidota bacterium. Lineage (GTDB taxonomy): Bacteria > Bacteroidota > Bacteroidia > Cytophagales > Cyclobacteriaceae > ELB16-189. The sequence goes on from JAFDYV010000009.1 coordinate 239,287, forward strand.
AAGCTTGAGGCGGAACAAGTGAAGTTCAATAACTTCAAAAACCAATATGAACGAAATAAAGTACTGTTTGAAAAGGGCAACATCCCCCTTACCAAATTTCAGGATATTGAGTACAAATACCAGGGAGCAGAGGCTGACTACACAAACGCAAAAATTGAAATTGAGCGGGTGCAGGCTGAATATTTAGACAAAATAAACAAGGCAGAATCTGACTGGAACAATACGTTGGCTGAGATGGCAGACACACAAGCTGATTTGGCAAAGCTGCGCAATGATCTTTCAAACATGGAAATACGCAGCCAACAGTATCATATTCTTGCACCGCAAGATGGCTTTGTAGTGAAAGCCACGCAGGCCGGGATTGGCGAAACCATTAAAGAAGGCGATCCTGTATGTACCATCATGCCCCAATCCACCGATATTGCTGTAGAAATGCACGTAAAGGCTATGGATGTACCACTCATTAGCAAAGGCCGCAGAGTTCGAATTGAGTTCGATGGTTTTCCTGCGCTGCAATTCAGCGGCTGGCCGAGTATTTCGGTAGGCACATTTGGCGGCACTGTTGAAGTGATTGATTACGTAAATAGTAAACCGGGCGAGTTTAGGATTTTAGTTGTGCCCGATAAGAAAGACACGCCTTGGCCAAAGCAATTGCGAATGGGATCGGGCATTAAAGGTTGGGTAATGTTGGATGATGTGCGGGTATGGTTTGAATTGTGGCGACAACTAAATGGATTCCCTCCAAGCTTGTATCAGGAACCCGAAGTGGAAGACCCGAAAAAGAAAAAAATGGAAAGCAAAGAAGCTGAATCGTAACATGGCCAGATTACTTTTCATTTTGTTGGTAAGCGTAAGTGGTGGATTGCATGCACAGTCTGCTTTCGATTCGCTTTTTATCTTGCCTGATACCATCAAGCCGTTTTCGCTAGAGAACATGTATGCCTCCATGTTGGAGTACCACCCGATTGTGAAGCAGACGCGGCTATTAAGTGAAAGTGCGAGGCAAGAAATCAGAATGGCGCGTGGAGCATTTGACCCAAAAGTGGCAGCCGAACTGAGCATTAAAGAATTTGGCGACAAAGAATACTACAATAAACTGAAGTCTTCATTTGCCATTCCTACATGGTTTCCGCTCGACCCGAAGGTAGGGTTTGAAAGAAATACCGGTGCGTTTATTGATCCGGAAAACATTGTTGGCGGCTCGGCAGACAATGCACAGCTGACAACCGGTGTTTCTTTGCCGTTGGGGCGCGGCTTGTTTACAGACGACAGACGGGCTGCTCTCAAACAAGCAAAGCTATTTGCTGCGATGGCCAATGCCGAGCAAATTAAACTCATCAATAAGATTTTACTCGATGCCGCCAAAGACTACTGGCAATGGTATTATTCATTTTACAACTATCGATTGTTGAGCCGAAACGCAATTATTGCAGAAGAAATTTTTAGGCGTGTGAAATTGGACGCCAGCTTTGGAGAGGCTGCAGCAATCGATACAGTGCAAGCAAAGATCACCTTGCAACAAAGGCTAGTAGAAAGGCAGGAGGCATTCATCGAGTTTTTGAACACAGGTATAAGAATATCTAATTATCTGTGGGACAACGCAGGTTATCCTATCCAGCTTTCGGCCGAGGTGGCTCCCATTCTAGTACTAAACGATGGAAAACTACTTTCCAACTCAACTTTAGAAGAACTGACTTTTCAAGCCAAGCAAAACCATCCTGAGTTGGTGAAACTGCGGACTAAGCTCGATCAATTGGAAGTAGACCGAAAACTGGCTGTTGAATATTTAAAGCCAAGGTTGGACTTAAATTACAACTTTATCAATCAACCCTTGCGGCCCAATGGAGATTTTCAACCCTTTCGAATCGGTAGCGATTATAAGTTTGGGCTCGATTTTTCGATGCCGATTTTGCTCAGGAAGGAGCGAGGTAAACTGGCATTGACAAAAGTGAAAATTGAGAGCACAAGATTTGAGCAAACGCAAGCTGAGCGCGAAATCATCAATCAGGTAAATATGGTATTCAATCAAATCATCAACACCAACAAAATTCTTGTGCAACAACACGAAGTAGCAGATAACTATGACCGCCTTTTAAAGGCTGAATTGCTTAACTTGGAAAATGGCGAAAGTGATTTATTCAAGATAAATGTACAGCAAGAGAAGCTCATCCAATCGCAGTCAAAGCTATTGAAGCTCAAGGCGGAGTACGAGAAAATGAAAGCAACTATCTATTGGGCGGCAGGTGTGCGGAATCTCAATTTCAACGATGGCAACTAGTGCTAAGGATTAACGATTGATTTGATTATTTCGTCCGTCACACGAATGGCTGAATTCAAGGCGCCACTGACGGTGCCGGCATCGCCTGTTGCATCTGTTGCCTCACCTGCAAAATAAAGACGATCGTTTGCGGGTGACGCCAGTGCTTTTCGATCATCGTTGGTAGTACCAACAAGCGGATAGGAAATGCCACCTTTGATAAATGGGTCTTTAGTCCAGTCTTTCACCAGAGACAGAATTCGGTCGTCAGTCAAGTCACGCCTTATAAACCCGGTTCCTTGGCCATTGTATATACTGTCCATTTCTGCCAAAACTTGCAGCACCATGTTATCATCTGAAAGACCTGAAAGTTGCTGTGCTTTGGGCCCGTTGATGGTGAGCGACATAGTTCTGAAAAACTGACTTCTCCCAGCTCCACTGTTGAAATACTGAGGTACTGTGGTGCCGCCCCAAATGTAACTGCTGTCCAATCCCCAAAAATTCTTTTTAAAATCCAACACCAAACGGATACAGGCATCCATTCCAAATTTGGAAAGTGCATTAGCATTTGGACTTGGCAGCGATGGACTGAAGGTAATGGCACCAGATTTAAGGATAGACAACGGAACAGCCACAATGAGCTTGGTACACGTATGCTGAACACCCTTTGCATCCGTTAGAGTAATGACATCTCCACTCCAGTCGATCGCCTTCACCTCGGTGTTTAACTTAATGAGTGGTAAAACATTCACAAATCGAGAAAGCAAAACATCTTGCCACGGATTATTGCGCATGGTCAACTGCTTGCTATCGTGAGTTTGTGCTTTCAACATCTGCGCCACACCCAGCGCACTAATATTCTCGGCAGATGATCCGAATATGTTGCCAGCTTGAGAGTTGAGAAGCGCTTGTGCACGAGGCGACACATTCGCAGCATCTTTTATCGATCCATTGCTTCCAACATTTGACAGGCCTGAAACAAAACCTTGTACAGCTTGAAAGTCGCTGTCGCCTTGCCACCCCGTTGCAGATTTTGCTTGTCCGTCTAAAATGTATGAGGGGGATGCGCTTGCGCTCATGTCTACGGTGGCAATGCTAAAGTCGCTGACGACTTTACCCCAGCTTGAGTTCGAACCGAAAATCACCTCTGCACCCAGTTCAACCGGAAAATCTGCCTGGGACGCACTGCTAAATGTCTGGTATTGCACATCTGTTTGGTTGCGCAGCGAACGCACACGACCACCAGGTTGAGTACCTGCCTCCAACACCGTGACCGATATACCTTTAGACCTTAATATATCGGCCGCATATAAGCCGGCTGCCCCCGCGCCAATTACAATTACATTGCCACTATATGGGATTTCCGGCCCGGGGTCATCTTTCTTGCAAGCAGAAAAAAATTGTGGCGCGAGCATCCCCGCTGATATTCCGAGGCCTAGATTCTTAAGAGCCGTTCTTCTTTTCACAATTTAGTTCTTTTCAATTCGAAAGATAATGATTTAATTATTTGAAGTGTAAACATGTAACAAGCCGTTAAACGGTAAATGGTTTAATTTGTAGAAAAAAAACGATGGCAGCTTCTCAACCAGTTAAATCGTCTGTTAAAAAAGTTTGTGTGATTGGGCCCGAGTGCACTGGAAAAACTGATCTTTCAAAGTTCTTAAGTGAACATTATAACACCCCATGGGTCGATGAGTATGCCCGTGCGTACCTCAATAAACTTGGGCGACCTTATCAGCAGCACGACCTTACAAAAATTGCACATGGCCAGATGAGAATGGAAGACGAATGGCTGAACGATGCGAACAAGGTTTTGATATGCGACACCAACTTATTGGTAATTAAGATCTGGAGTGAGTATAAATTTGGCGCGTGCGATAAGGAAATTCTGAAAGGCATGGCAGAGCGCAAGTATGACTTATACTTACTGACCAACATCGATATTCCTTGGCAAGATGACCCCCAGCGAGAACACCCAAAGAAGCGCGAATTCTTTTGGAACCTTTACAAAAAAGAAGTGGCCACCACGGGGGTAGCCACTGTCGAGATTTCTGGTTCTCGGGAGGTGCGTAGGTCTACAGCTATTGAAGCAATCAACAAGCTGATCAGCTAGCGCAAGACAACAAACTTTCTTGTAACAATCGATCCCCCAACGTTTGCCTTTAAAAAATATAGTCCTGGGTTCCAACCGGCAATGTTGAACTCTTTTTCAATCTTTTGATCAATAGGCTGTGCTGCTACCCTCACTTGTTCCGCTCCGCTCAAGGCGTATACCTGCATATCCACCATATCATTTGTCAGCGTTTCAAGTGAAACGAAGATTGTTTCAGTTGCCGCTGGATTTGGGTAAACACTCATTGTTTTTTCCACAATGTTCTTCTCCACTTCGGTAATTGGTGATTGAATGAACAAATTGTCGATAGCCCAACCCCAACCATTATTAACTGCATCGGCAAATAATCTAAACCTAACCAAGATATTGTCGCCAGCTTTGAAGCTTCCATTCTTGGTAATATCAAATAAACGAGCCTTGAGGATTGATGAGTTGGCATTTGCTTTCACATCAAAAGCTTGCCTCCACTCCTGAAATACGTTGCTCGAATAGCTGTCAAGCAGAGGCAACCAAGTTTGTCCGTTGTCTTTCGAGCCCTCGATAACCGCAAAATCTTTTACTGAGTTACCGCTATACTCTGCAACCAGCGCCTCAGTAAAGTAAATATTTGGGTTGGTTGCGCTAACTGTGATCGGTTTCACAAGCGTATAGGTATAACTTGAAGAATTGTTCACCCCAAAGCCGTTTGAGTAAGGGTGCGCACTATTGATTGCTCCATCATTAAAACCTGATGCGGTGGAAACACTAAAAAAGTTCCCAACAAAATCTGTATTCGGGCTATTGAAATCACTTGCATATTGAGTGATAGGTGCCCCAATAGCAATGATTGGTACAGTAAGAAACCCTGACGCAGGCAAGACGCCAGTGTTATCTAAATTATCGCTGGATTTAATACGGTACTGTATCACGTCTCCCACTGAAAGTGCTGATATATCTAAACTAAGCGTGTAATTGCTGACACCCGTCTGCAAGGTAAGCGGGACATTTGTTGTCGACCCATTGTTTACCTTATACTCGACCGAAAGAGACTTCAATCCGCTTGGGTCAGACGCGGTCATGTTGAACACCAGCGGCTGCGATTTACCTATACTATAGTTGAGATGATTATGTAAGACGTTGGGGGGGCTTTGATCAATTTGTATTTTAAGGTTGTCTATTGACCAACCCCAGCCGTGTGCGCCAGCATCTGCAAACAGTCTAAAACGTATCTGCACGATATCATCTGCTTTGAAATTCCCATTGGCCGTCATATTGATAGAGCGAGATCTGTAGAGAGAGGGGTCTCCCTGTGCAGTAGAGTTATCTGCTACAATTGATGCATTCCATCGTGCCAGCCAGTCTGAATTTGCTCGGGCATCATAGCCGTCCAAAAACCTTTTCCACGTAGAGCCATTGTCGGTTGAGCCCTCCACAATTACATAATCCCAGAAATTAGGGTCCCCAAATTGGGTTCCTGTTGCACCTGGTTCAACCAGCACTATTTCATCGAAAGTAATAATTGGGTTGGCCCCGTCAATCTTAATCGGAATACGCAACTGGTAAACAAAATTTGATTCGTTATTCGGCCCAGTTCCATCAGGATATGGGTGAGCCGAATGGATTGCCCCATTAGAGAACCCTGACGGTGTAGTAATTGAGTAGCCATTTCCAAAAAAGTCAATTGATGAACTGTTGAAATCATTTTGGTAGCTATTCTGCGGAGGTAGGATACCCGTGACTGCAACTGAATAAAGTCCTGTAGCAGGTGCGAAAGAAAAATTGGAGTTAGAAGAAACATCTGTGGCTTTTATGCGATAGTTGATGACATCGCCAATAACTACGCCAACGGTAGGAATTGTGCCTTTGTAAAGTGAAAGGGTGTCGTTGTCTTGCAACAGAGAAATTGTGGTGAACGCACCTGTATTTCGCTGGTAGTCTAGTATGACCGACTGCACTCCAATGTTGTCAGTCACGCGGGTCTTAATCTCTATCGAAGTCGTGCTTGCAAAAATAAAGTCTAAGGGTGTAGTTGAAATGACTGGGGGAGTAATATCCGGGCCTGCTACGAACTGAAACGTTGCCTGCGAATCGGTTTGACCAGGCCGAATGATTTGACCAGGTTTTGTGAAAACGCGGTTTTGACTGCCATAGTTATCAGTTACAACTAAATAGTAAGAATAAGTAGATGGCACCACGGTTGGTTGCGGTAGAGAAAAAGAGTACTGATTGCCGGTACCCTGATTCATATTTGCCTCTACCTCAGTGCCCCCATTAATGCGATATCTAATTTTTACAGCACTATTTAGTGAATACCCACTGGTGCCATCTGGCGCAACGGTCGCGCTCACGTTAAAGGGTGCATTTGTCACTTCTGTGTCCTTCAAGGGAGTGTGGGTTATATAAGGAGCAACCCAGCCCATATCAGAAAACATATTAAGCACAATAGGACCAGGGTCGAGCGTTACCTGGGCGCGGTCCAATTGAGGGCGCATCAATCTGTCTGTGGTAGTAAATGTGTAGGTTATCTGATCTAAGTGAGCAATGCTTGATCCGCCTTCCCAAGTATTAGGTGCATACAAAGACGGTCGGACGGTTGGGGGCTGCAATATTGAACGCACTGGATTGTACCGAATATTCGCATTTGTTAAAAAGGTAGCCATAGCAGAAGAGTTATTTGGCTTGTCCAACAGCCTTGAATTGTCAGCGCCATTTTCAACGCCAACATCAAAAATCATTGGCACGCCCGAACCTTGTACACCGTAGGCGCCCGTTCCGCTGGTTATATCATAGCTATCGGTAAAACCTAGTCCATGGCCAATTTCGTGCAACACTACGGTAGTAAAATTGTACCTGCCGGTAACAGGAAGGGTTGAAAAATCCCATTGCGTTTGTGAGCTATTGAAAAAAGCATAGATATCATAGTTTTCAGCTGTTGCTGGATTTGGGTCAGCATTGAGAGGTCGACCAGCTAACTTCTCGGCCAGGGCCACTGGGTAAAAAACATTCAACTTTGGAGCTCCATCAAAATTTGCGAACACATTTCCCCAAATAGCCGAACCCAACGTGCTAGCTCCCTGTGGCACCCAAGCAGCCCTAATATTTATTCGGACAGGTGACTGAATAATTCCAGCCCAAATATCAACAGCTCGCTGAAAGGCTTCCCTTGCCTGGCCATCGGCCGGAAAACCAACATAATCAACACGAAAATCAGCGGTTTGCGTACGTGCGTTGGAAAGCGCCAAATGCTTGGGTGGTGCCAAATAGATCGGTCGATCTTCGCCACTCGCATAACAAACAATCTGGCCCTTGGGCTTGACCATCAACTGCTGCAGTGATGATGCGGGTTGAGCCGCTCCGTCCAAAAAATAAAAACAAACCAACAATCCTAACGCTAGAATTTTTTTCATATCTCAATAAATTCTTTGACTTGATTCTTTACAACCAAAGTGAGTAACCTACTTCGCAGACTTCGAATACGCTTCCACCGCGTTCCAAACCCGCCACACGTTTTTGTAACAGATTTTTTCTATGTCACTCTCTGTATAACCTCTTTTCAACAGTACAAAAATCAAGTTGGGGTATTGTGAAACGTCTTTCAATCCCGTAGGCAGACTATCCCCTACTCCGTCAAAATCTGAACCCAACCCCACGTGATCGATCCCGGCTAGTTTTACCACGTGATCGATATGATTGGCAACGGTTTCAACGTCAGCATACAAAGACGGATTGTCTTTACGGAAATGCTCAATCAATGGCTTAGCGAGTGAATCACTCATCTTCAACTTCTTTTCATCCAATAATGCTTGAAGCTTTTTTCTGTTCTGCTCATTTGCGCTTCGCACGGCTGAATCCAAGAAAGTAGAGCCAAAGTTGATTTGTATTACGCCACCTTTTTGGCCCAACAACTTGATCATGTCATCACTCATGTTGCGGATAAAGCCAGGTGTAAACGCCCGGCAAGATGAGTGTGACGCAATGCAGGGCACCTTGCTGATGCGCATTACTTGATAAAACGTACTGTCAGAAAAGTGCGAAATATCTACCATGATGCCTACCTTGTTCATCTCGGCCACCACGTTTTTACCGAAAGGACTTAGACCATTCCATGTTCGAGTAGTGTCGTAAGATGAATCGCATATCTGATTATCCTTTCCGTGTGTAAGTGTAATGTAGCGGATACCTCTATCATAAAAATATTTTACGTTGGCTAGGTCATCACCAATTGGCGCACCATTCTCCATCCCCAATGGCAGCGCAATTTTTCCCGCCTTAAATGCAGCGTCTACTTCCGCGGCAGAGTTTGCCCTTACAAACTTGTCTGGTATTTGGTTAGCAATGGTATTGATCATGTTGATCAAAGAGTCTGCCAATGCCTTACCTTTGTCTGGTTGCTGTTGATACGATGATGGAATATAAATCGACATGAAAGGCGCATCCAAGCCACCCATCTTCGCGCGCTCGTAGTCAAAATCACCATCTTTGGTAGAAACCGGAATACCCATGTACTCCCGCTCCAACCTAAAATTTTTGACTTTTAGCCTATAAGGCAAATCCACGTGCCCATCGGTGATGATGAACTTGTGAGCTAACTCATCCGCAAAAGCGCGAAGCTGCTCTTCGTTCATCCGATCAACAGGTTTCTTTTGTTCGCATGCCACCAACAAAATGAACAGACCAAGACACGGTAGAAGTTTGAATCGCATATGTTTATTTTTGAACCTTAAAGTTATTGATTTTTCGATGCCAGATGAAGCAAAAGTAGTAACGCGCGCGCAACTTGCTTTGCGCAACGGACAAGACAAACCCGAAGTGTGGATTGCGTTTCAAGGCAATGTGTACGATGTAACCACCTCACGACTTTGGAAAAACGGCAAGCACTATGAACATTGGGCTGGCCAAGACCTAACGGACGAATTACAAGATGCTCCCCATACCGAAGAAGTCTTTAAGAAATTCAAACTTATTGCTCGATTGGAAGGTTCTTAAATCAGATTCCTCGCCTTTAACTCTAAGTATTTGTTGATGGTGTTGATGGTAAGCTTTTGTGGTGACGTGAGTATCGAATGAATACCGAACTTCTGCAATTCCTTTACAATCAACTTCTTTTCAAATGCAAGTCGCTCGGCAATGGCCTGATGATAAACCTGCCGCAAATCGGTGCTAGGCTCATCAATCAGCTTGGCCAACTCCGTATTTTCGAAAAAAATAACCACCAACAAATGCTGGTTGGCAAGGCTGATCAAATACGGTAACTGCCGCTGTAAGGCGTATACGCTTTCAAAGTTAGTGAACAACAATAATAAGCTTCGTTGTGAGAGCGCCTTGCGGAGCCCAACATATAAAGCTGAGTAGTCACTTTCTAAAAAAGCTGTTTTTTGGCGATATAGGTTTTCCTGAATCACAGCCATTTGATTGTTTTTGCGGGATGCAGGCAACAGTGTATTGATTTTCTCTTGAAATGTTACCAGCCCGGCCTTGTCAGATTTTTTTATGGCAATGTTCGAGATCACCAGCGATGCGTTGATGGCGTAGTCCAACAAACTCATTTCCGCAAAAGGCATTTGCATCACACGGCTTTTGTCAATCAAAGAGTACACTTGTTGCGAGCGTTCATCTTGGTATTGGTTCACCATCAACTTGCTCTTGCGGGCGGTCGCTTTCCAGTTCACCGTACGAAAGTCATCGCCCATCACATACTCTTTGATCAGCTCAAACTCTTGGTTGTGCCCAATTTTCCTAATTCGCTTGATGCCGGAATTTTGCAGGTTTTGTGAAATGGCGAGCAATTCATATTTGCGCATTTGAATGTATGAAGGATACACGGGCACCATCTTATCTTGATCGAACCTAAAACGTCTGCGCAACAAACCCAATGGTGATGCCACCAGCACGTTAACTGCTCCAAAAGAGTACTCGCCACGTTTCACGGGCCGCAAAGTGTAGTCGAGGTGTTTTTTTTCGCCTGGCTTCACCGATAGTTTGAATTCTACATCTCTGCGCTGAAACTGATGTGGTATCTCTTCGAAAACACGCAACGAAATATTAAACGGATAGAAGCTCTCTAAATAAATGGTGACTTTGTTTTCATCACCATTTGAAAGTTTTTCTGCCACCATTCGGCCTCCGTCCATTCCTTTTCGGGTACGGAACAATAACAGCGCATCTGTAAAAACGATAGCCAGAAAAAGAAAAAAAAGGATTTTTAATGGGCCAGGCGCAAAGTCCAAAATAAAGAACACCACAAACAATAGCACAAGGCCAATGCAGGCACTAAAAAAGCGATTCGTAATGTAAAGCGACTTCAGGAGCTTCATTATCGCGGTACTTCAATTTTGTCGATGATCTGCTTTACCACATCGTCAATCGACACGCCTTCCATTTCCTTTTCAGGACTTAGTTGCAGGCGATGGCGGAGAACAGGGAGTGCGATAAACTTTACATCTTCAGGGCTAACAAAATCACGCCCGTTAATGAGTGCATAAGCCTTTGCACTCATTAACATGGCGATAGAAGCACGTGGCGAAGCACCCAAAAACAACATTGGGTTCTTGCGGGTTTCATCCACCATCCCAACAATATACTTCATCAGGTTTTCTTCAATATGCACTTGGTGCGCGAGTTGTCTAAATGCAAGAATCTGCTCACCGGTTAACACACTCGTCACATTTTGCGCTGGCTGCGCACCCTGCCGCTGGTGGTGGCGTGTTAAAATAATCGCCTCCTCATCAGGGTTGGGGTAGCCCACCACAATCTTAAATAAGAAGCGATCCAATTGCGCTTCCGGCAATCGATATGTGCCCTCGTGCTCAATCGGGTTTTGAGTCGCAACTACCAAGTATGGTAATTTCATTTTGCGCGTATGCCCATCAATGGTCACCTGACGTTCTTCCATTACCTCAAACAAGGCTGCTTGTGTTTTCGCGGGGGCGCGATTGATCTCATCGATTAACACAATATTCGAAAAAATAGGGCCCTGCTTAAATTCAAATTCCGATGTCTTGAGGTTATATACCGATGTACCCAACACGTCAGACGGCATCAAGTCTGGGGTAAACTGTATACGAGAAAAATCAATGGCAACCACTTTTGAAAGCAATTTTGCCGTGAGCGTTTTTGCCACGCCCGGCACGCCTTCAATAAGCACGTGCCCATCAGCAAGGATAGCCACAAGTAGTTGATCTATCATAGCATCTTGCCCTACAATAACCTTGGCAATTTCTTGTTTGATGCGTGCCACCTGTTGGTGCAAGGCCGTGGCTTCTACCCTACTGTGAAAAACATTTTCTTCCATATCGATAAATTAACTTGCTATTTCTTTTTCCAAAAGTCAATAATTGTGTCAGATAACCTTTTTAACCGGGCAGCATCAATTTGCTTCGCACGATGCACGGCATCAAATTGGCTCAGCAGATCACGCACGGCATCAAGCGAATGGCCTGTTTTTTTTGCGAGGGCTTCGGCAAACCCTTCATGCCCCGGATTAACGTTGAGAAAATAATGCGATCGTACCCGATCCCAAAAGAATGCAATCTTCTTTTCTGCAATATTTTTATGGTCGGCACGCTGGTAGTATAAATTACCGATGGTTGCCACAAACTCGAGCGTTGTATTTGTTAAGGGCTTAATAATGGGAATGATGCGCTGCTTACGCTTTGCCTCAAAGAAAATAAACGTGATCACCAAAGCAATCGAAAGATAATATGCCCATCTTAAGGTTTCGTTGCGCAACACAAACCGCAATGGCGTACCAACTTCCATGCGACCCAAATGGTAGAATTCCGTTCTCAAAATCTCTCTCTTGCCGAGCGAAGCAAAAAGCGATGAAACCAAGTCGTTGTTGTTTGCTGAAAGCAGGTGAATATTAGTAAGCACCATAGGTGTGCAAGCCAAAACAAGTGCTCCCTTCCCATGCTGCACCCGAATGGCTACCGCTTGGTTGGCTTCATTGCGAACCAATACTGTTGCCTGCACTGAATCTACCTTTCCAAAGTGGGTATGGATGTGATCGGTGCGAACGGGAAAAGATGAGAGTGTATCGAATGAAGTATTTACCAGATGTAAGTTAAGCGTGTCTTTATTTGGAAATAGCTCTTCACCCTTAAACAAGTTGTCGTAAACTGAAATTCCGAGGGTATCAGCCAATTTTCCATAATAATAATCGCCCATCAGCAACGCCTGGCCACCTTTTGCCACGTGTGCCAGCAGTGCCTTGGTATCTTCAGTGCCTACACTCATAGACCGAGCAACAGCAAACAAAGCAGTTTCAGCATCTGCAGAGTCTTTCAATTCATAAAAAGTTTTGTACGAATTCTTCACCGCATAGCCCGACTTCCGAAGCAACGTTTGCAATGCGATAGTGCCGTAGGGATTGGTATCGGCAGACGCATAAGTAACGCGCCAATCAAATTGTTTGGAACGGGAAAGCTGTACCACTAAAAAAATGGCCACTAAAATTGCGAGATAGCTAATATATTTCCAGTCCTTCTTCAAGGGTTGAGTTTTTGTCGCCAGGTGGCAAAAGTGTTTTGCACGTGTGCAAATGTCTGTGTGTTAATCTTAAAGTTTCCGTACCAAGCGTAGTCGAAATAAAAACTGAGCTCGTTCAACCCAACCTTCACTTCACCCGCTTTCAGTTCTTCTACATAATCGTGGTTGGTTTTACCGGCCTGCCATTGTATCAGGTGCCGATCGGCCAACATCTTCAGCGCATATAATAAAATCAAACGCGTGGCTTGCCGATATTCTTGCTTTGCCGTTGCCTCCTCAATCAGTTTTTCAAAATTCATTTCGTGTATGTTCTCTTCAAAAAATGCACCACGCATCTGCCCAGCATCTGAACCGGTATAGAACATTTTCAATGCATTTACTTTCAGCAGTGCCATAATTATTACCACTACTACAATGAAGGCCAAAATATAAACGAGCAAACGTCCTACGTCAGTTTCTACTGCGCCTTGTATTAAATTCGATAGCAGCTCATTCACCCATCGCCAGAATCTCTGCCATAGTGTTTCTGCAACAGTAGGCGGCTGCTTGTAGTCAAATTCAGGGCTCAATTGTAGGCTGTCGAGCGCTTGCTGATTGAAAGGATGCAGCTCAATAACCACAGTATCTCGCACGCCAACAAACTCTTTCTCTTCTTCATCTTGTCCATCAAACACCGGCAAGTCTGTCTGTCCCAGCGCAAGCTGCGAAATCAAAATCGCGAGAAGGAAGAATATCTTTTTCAACACCAAGGCGGTTTAGTATTGCTCTTCGCGCTGGTTGGCTGAGTTATCTGGCGCCTGCCCAAACTTTTCAATGTCGCTCATCAAACCGCGGGCCTCTTTGATTTCTACAAGATTAAAGTACTGAAAAGCTACACCTAAATGGGTCAACGCAGAAAAAAGTATTTGCGTCATATAGTAAAATACAAACATTATTTGAAAAACGGTTGCCATTGGTCCATTAAAATCCAGTTGACCTTGTTCGGTGACATCGTGCATAATCGTCATGTTAGCGAAAATTGAAAAAGGTAACGTAATGACATAAGAAAGTACAAACCCTATCAAAGATAAAATAAGAACAAGTCCAAAAGTGCTCCACCACTTACCCTTCACTAGAAAAAAAGACCTGGACAGCGCCTTGAAAAAACCACAATCTTCAAATATTTGGATTACAAAAATCGGCTGTGTTGCAACCCATAGATATATATATCCAACCAAGACCGCGAAAAAACCAAAGAAGACTAATATCGGAGATATTGTTGAGAGGATAATCATCGGAATTATTCCAACCAAGACCACGAAAACAAAAAGTATCACGTACAAAAAAACTGAACCTAGGTACTTCAAAAAATTGGAGCGCACTTCATCCCAAACCCTGCTCAGATCAATCATATTTGTTTGTTCAACTTGGTAAAGTCTTAAATAACTATTTACAGTAGTAATAGTTAGCACATAAGTGACAATTCCTACCACAGAAATCAGAACCATTTGGAGCCAAAAACTTATGCTTGTGAAAAAACTGAGGGCCGATGTCGGATCGGCTTTTGACGCGGTAATTTGAGAGAAAAGGTCCGAAAACAAATTACCAAAAATCAAACTAACAAGTAGAGCAGGAGGCCCAGCTATGAAAAACAAAGCCTTGCCGAGCGATTTAAAGTTCTGTCTTAGAAAGTAAAATGTAACATTGATTTTCTCGCTGAAGTCGCGAAGCTGCTGGTATTTGATTGCTACGAACGTTTCCATTTCTTGTGAAGTTGTGCGGGGTAAATGATAAAGTAAAAAATCATCAACAAAGCCGAAAAGCCGATGATCATGGTTTTAATACTCCAGTGCATAAAGGCATAACGGGTAATGAACGATTCGATAAAGCCGGCCATCACAAAAAATGGCACCAACCCCATCACAATTTTCAGTCCGTCTAAGGCACCTTTTTTAAATGATGCCATACGCGAGTACGTGCCGGGAAACAAAATACTGTTGCCCATTAAAAAACCTGCCGCACCAGCAATCACAATAGAAGTTAGCTCGATTGTACCATGCAACATGATGACAGGGAAAGCTTGCGAAAGTTGGTTCTGCTGATAGAAGAAGGTAACAAATGCGCCTACCATGATGCCGTTGTAAAACAATGCCAACCCGGTGCCCAAAGATGCAAACAACCCGTTTACAAAAACCTGAAACGAAACCATAATGTTGTTGAGCGTGATACGAAAGAACATTTCAAGCTCCCCGGCTTTAGAATAAACCGAGGTTGGGTTGCCAGCCTTAATGTTCTCCATGGTCATTGCCACATAGTCATCACCCAAAATCAACCGAACAAATGTATCGTCATTGGCTACCGATACAACGCCAATTGCATTGGCGATTAAAAACACCAACAACGCGTAAAGCATTGGCTTGCGTGCGCGCCACATCACCTCGGGTACCTCGTATTTCCAAAATGTAACAAACCGGTTGGCTTCTTCTTTCTTATTCTTATAAATCTCTAAATGAATTTTGCTCGCCAAAGAGTTGAGATAATGCGTGGTGCGGCTGGTGGGGTATTGCGTGCGCGCAAAAGAAAGGTCATCTGTAATTTGGATGAACAGCTCTGCCAACTGATCGGGTGGAGCTTGGCCTTGTTGGTTTACCACTTTTTCAAATTGCTCCCACCTTGGCTTGTTGCGTTGTATGAAGGCCGACTCGCGCATACTATTTAAGGCTGGAAGATAGAACGCAGGATTTTGGCAAGCAACCCGAATTGAAATAATTGTTGCAGCTTTTCTGTTTTGTTGAAATCTGCTGTTGATTACATTTGAGAAATTGATCCGAAAACTTGATGCACACCATTGCGGTTCGTACCACCCAAAATGTTTTTATACACTATCCGCTCGCCAGTGTAGGCGACCGCATATTGGCTTACTTAATTGATTTGCTCATCAACATCATCTATTTTTTTGCAGTAATTGCTTTTGTCATCAACTTAGACCTGAATAATTCCTGGGTGATAGGTGCAGTGTTGGTGCTGCCTTATCTATTTTATAAACTTCTGTTTGAGATATTTATGAATGGCCAAACCCCTGGCAAAAGGGCAATGACCATTAAGGTAGTGCGGGTAGATGGTACACCTGCAACCATGGGCGGCTATATTCTGCGTTGGATATTTGGCCTGATAGAATTAAATGTCGCCAGTGGGTTAATTGCCATGCTGGCAGTGATTGTGGGTGGCAAAGGCCAAAGGATCGGAGACATGGTGGCAGGCACCACCGTGGTCAAGTTACAAGAGGAAAAAACCGCTACCGCGCAAAGCGTATTCATTTCGCCCGAAACAAATTATGAGGTAACGTTTCAGCAGGCAATTCAACTGAACCCCAGCGATATTGAACTGATCCAACGGGCGCTGGAAATCAACCGCGACTTGGGAAACTCAAAACCTGTTTTGGCGATTACCGAAAAAGTCAAGAATCAACTGGGTATCCGCACAGATCTTCCGCCAATCAAGTTTTTGTATACGCTTATTAAAGATTATCGCCATCTTACATCGTCAAGTTAAAAAAATCATCCTGTGATTATCATTGCTGATAGTGGCGGTTCAAAGATCGACTGGCGCCTATTGCTAAAAAATGGTGAGGTGAAGCAAGCACACACTGCTGGTTTTAACCCATACTATCAACCGCTGGGGCATTTGCAAACCGTCATCCGCGATTCATTGGTGCCTTTGACCGCGGAGGCCGTTACCAAGATTTTCTACTATGGCACGGGTGTGTCTTCAGAAAAAAATCAAAATTTGATTCAGTCTGCTTTTGCTGAACATTACCCCAATGCGAAAATTGAAATTGGTTGGGATTTGCTGGCTGCCGCCCGGGCATTGTGTGGCCACGAGCGTGGCATTGCATGTATTTTAGGCACTGGCTCTAACTCCTGCCTATACGATGGTGAGCAAATCATCGACAATGTGGCTAACTTAGGTTGGATTTTAGCCGATGAAGGCTCTGGTACCAACCTGGGCAAACAGATTATTTTTGATTACTTCCGCGGGAATATGCCCGAAAAATTGGCCGCACAATTTAAAGCGCGTTTCCCGTGGTCGCGCGAGGAAGTGTTGGAGAAAGTCTATCAGCAAGAAAAGCCCGGAGCGTTTTTGGCCAGCTTTGCAAAATTCATCTTCCAACACTTAAAAGAACCGTACTGCTATCAGTTAGTGTACAAAAGCTTCGATGAGTTTTATACCAACAACGTGATGAAGTACGCCAACTATCAACAAACAAAAGTACACTTCACAGGCTCAATCGCATTTTACTTCAGCGATGTGTTGCGCCAAGTAGCCAACGATAAAGGCATCACCGTAAAAAATATTTTGGAAGGCCCTATTGCCGGACTAACACTCTATCATCAAAAGGATTTGTAATTTTACCATATGGGTTTAACCACCGAGTCGGCATCGCACTACCAAGATTTAGAACGAATGAGCGTGGGCGATTTGCTCGCAAATATCAATCGGGAAGACAAGAGTGTGCCGTTGGCTGTAGAAAAAGTTATCCCAAAAATTGAACAGCTGGTGCTGGTGATCGCAGAAAGGATGAAGCAAGGCGGCAGACTTTTTTATATAGGCGCTGGCACAAGCGGACGCCTTGGTATATTAGATGCTTCAGAGATACCACCCACCTATGGTATGCCGCAGGGTAAGGTAATCGGGCTAATTGCAGGTGGTGATACTGCCATTCGCAAAGCAGTTGAGAACGCTGAAGACGACCCGAACCAGGCATGGAAAGATTTACAAGCACATCATATTACTACAAGCGATGTGCTGGTGGGCATCGCGGCAAGTGGCCGCACGCCTTACGTAATTGGCGGAGTAAGAGAAGCCCGTGCACAAGGTATTGTTACAGGCTGTATTACTTGCAACGAGGGCAGCGAGCTGGGTAAAAATGTTGACTATCCGATTGAGGTAGTGGTGGGGCCCGAATTTGTAACGGGCAGTACTCGAATGAAAGCTGGCACGGCACAGAAGCTCGTGCTGAATATGATCTCCACAGCGGCCATGATTCAGTTGGGCCGAGTAAAAGGAAACAAAATGGTGGATATGCAATTGACCAATCACAAACTAGTGAACCGTGGCGTGAAAATGATCATGGACGAACTTCAAGTAAGTGAATCACAAGCCGAAGAACTGCTGAAAAAATTTGGGAATGTAAGGAAGGCGATTGATGGGAAGAAATAAATCTTTCAAAAAAGAAAAGCCTCATCAGCTAGTGTCCCATTACTAGCCGAAGAGGCTTTATGCTCGCTATTGATTTAATTCAAATTTTTCAAAGCGATTACTTCCTAATCACAAGTTGCTTTCTTATCAACTTGTTTTTATAAGCAATTGAAAGAACGTACACTTCAGAGGGCAGATTCTCAATCGGAATAGTAACGATGCTTTTATCGGTACTTTTTTGATAAACTATTTGCTGAAGTAAATTATAAAGTATTAGCTCAACGGGTTCATCCAAAATTCCCTCAATGGCTTTTCCTTCTTCTTGAACCAAATTGACCGTAAAACTTTTATTAGCAGGATTCGGATAAACTTCTGGGTTAGAAAGCAAAAGATTTGGCAAATCTAGTTTTGATTCTTGGGGCATGGCAACACGCAAAGGCCCCGGCCCAGGTTTACAAGGAGGGCTAAAACCTGGTGGGCAACCGTTACCACCACCACCGCCAATGTTGCCATTTTCAATTCTAAGGTTGGCCATAAACTGCGACCCGCAAGCATTGTTTGCTGAACAGTAGAGATAATATACTCCATCGGTAGTTGATGTTGTAATGTATATTTGAGGCGAATAAGTGGTTGTACTAGGTCCAAGTTGTACAAAGCCACCCGGCAAGCTCCATGTATAGTCGGAAGCACCATTTACAAAGTCGCCATTAAACTGATACGTGTTTCCGGGATAAGTCTGAACTGGGTTTACTCCTCGCGTGCCAGCCCAAATCAATGTGGTATTATCTGCCGAAGGGAATCCAACATATATAGCTTTTGGTGTTGCCGGAGTGCCGCATACTGTGGCCGGACCGTTGTAATTGTTTTGTCGAATTGCTACACCTGAACCATTGATTGATAGACCAGGATTGTTTGTTGACCAAGATACAGTTAGGTTTGCAGCGGCATTTTGAATTGTATAGGTTGAGCTTGTACAAACTAAACTTGATCCAGCAACCACGGGGTTATGAATGTTATATTAGCTGTTCCAGAAACGGTAGAGCCACAAGTAAAATTTACATTTCCCCGTACCGCGCCAGCATCAGATGTGTTGCCACTTGGACGCAAGGTAATTGTGTTACCCGACTGACTAATTGGCGACCATCCAGAAGGGTACGTCCACGAATAACTACTTACGCAACTTAAAGAAGGGTTGAGCAATGCGGTAAAAGTTACTGGGTTTGTATCGCATGCTCGGCTGCCCGTATAACCCTGCGGAACAGTAATGGTTACCGTAGGCGTAGAAGAAATGATATTGATTGTGGCGGTAGCAGACGGCCCAGCAGATCCGCACCCAATGGGTGGAACATTTATTCGACCTTGCACCGTTACATTGCCTTGCAGCGAACAGCCGATTGGCTCAATGGCAATCGCATTGATAAACCTAACAAAGTTACCTGTGCTGCCTGTGCCTACCTCTCGCCACCCAGCAGGTATCGTCCATGAGTAAGCAACTTCTTTGAGTGGCGGCTGGCCTATGCCACCAGTGCCTTGCACATACATATGAGGCACAGAAAGATTAACGCGTGTTTTACCACAATAATCTACTGCTACCGCACTACCATACGAACCCCACGCTTGGTCTTTTACCGAGAGGATGAGTTCTTCGAACGAAGTAGCGGACTTACCATTATTACCCTCATTGCCTTGGCCACAATTAGTAAATTTGGCTTCAACCTTTCCAATTGCACCGGGAATATCCTTCCATTTAATGTTAACGATGTTTCCGTTTTGTGACTGAACATCTCCATTAGTTGCAGTCCATGTTATCTGGCATGCACCAAAGCCGCTCGGTAAATCGACTTCGTATTGGATTGCAATTCCTGGACAGGTTGCTCCTGTTACGGAACCAGGAAAAGACTTCGTAATGGTTTGTGAAAAAACGGAATGAGTGCCGACCAAAAGGCCGCAAACGATAAATAGTTTGACTAACTTTTTCATATTCATAGGTTTAAAAGTTTACTTTTTCGAAGGAATACTCACAGAATATCCAACTAAGGCGGATATGCAATGATTTTTTTCAGTCGGGTTTAAAGTGACGCTAAGCTGTTTGTTGATGTTGCTTAGGCCAAAATTATCTTGTACTTGAACCATCAACTTATGCGTTGAATTTATTTTGATTGAGTATCCGATTGAAAAAACTACTCCAAATTCGCTTTCTTCAAAACTTTGTAATCCTGGAGCAAATGTGATCGAGCTCGTTGAACCGTCTGCACGTAATTCTCGTATTTGTCTTCCGTCAAAGTTTGAAAGAAAGGTTACATTGCTTTGGGTATCGAGTACAGTAACTTCACCTTTTGCATTTTGGATTCTACTAAAATATCCCCCTAGCGATATGCTGAAATTCTTACGCTTTCCAACATAAGCTACGGGTGCAATAGATACTGTTAAGAATCTGTAATCATATTTTGAGGTTATAATTAATCCAGGGGTATTCATTTGCGAATTTGTTCCCTTCTGCTCATAAAAAATTCTCAGATTGAGATCCAACCAGTCTTTTAAAGGATGGTATGCGCCAATACCAAAAATATACCCTGCTTTCGCTTCTCGAGTGTTCTTTACAAACTCATCTTTGTAGTTCTCTATAAACTTGTTGCCATAATTAAAGGACAAGTTCGGGCCAACGAACACTTCAACTTTATCAATAAACCTTTTTGATTTGGGTAGCTCATAGGCTGTTTCTTGCTGGCACCAACCAAGGTTGATGGAGCATAGAAAAAATATCAAGGCAATTCTATTTTTCATTTTTATTTTTTTAGTGACAATAGGGTTCATAGTTGTCTTCAGTCTTTTAGCCTCTTTGATATACATAACCGACCAATAATGAAACGTTATGATTTCTCTCTTCTGGGCTAGCTATTAAGGTGAAGTTTTTTTTGTTGACGTTTGCAAAACCAAAATTATCAACCAACTGAAAAAGGAGGCCACTTTGTTCACTTAATTTCAAATTGTAGCTTAAGCCAAGTGTTGCACCATAATCGTATTCTGCAAAGCCTTGCAAGCCAGGTATAAAGGCTGCGGTGTTGATTCCACCGTTGCCATCAAATGCCACCAAAGTTCGGCCAAAAAAACTTGCAGTAGCCCGAGTGTTATCGAACGTATTATAAAATTTTTCGGTTGCTGAGACGCTATTCAATTGACTTATGTATCCACCCAAAGAAACTGCAAACCTTCTTTTTTTATCGATGTAAACTTTCGCAATTACTGGAATAGTAAAGTAATCATATGAGTAATCACTTTCACGAAACTCTCGAGCTGTGGATAGAGTAGTATTTAATTCAGACCTATAGCCTTTCTGTTCCCATAATAGCCTAATATTAATATCTATTCGGTCATTGACAGGGTGATAAACGCCAAGCCCAATAGAGTAACCTATTTTAGTCAAGCGTTTGTTCTCTACGTAATTACCATTTGCAAATTCTCCTCTGTAATTCTCAACAAACATGTTGCCATGGTTAAAGCATAGGCCTGCACCAACCACAAATTCAACCTTATCAATAAACCTTTTCGGCTTCGGTAATTGTACTGTGTTTACTTCTTGAGAAAAAACATCTACGCCAACCAAAATAGAAAGGCATAAAAAGAGATAGTTTTTTGTTTTCATACTGTAAAATTGGACAAACTAAAATCGGCTGTCAACGGGTATTTTTCCCGGTGTCCGAAAACGGACAATAACCTCACTTATGAAGCCAATGGATGTAAGTATTTACAACAGTGAAATTCTAATTTTATCTTTATCCTACTTTTAAAAATACCCTTTATTGTCACGTACTTTGGTTTTCAACGATAGTAATTTTTTGCTCGACTGAATACCAAAAAAGGACTACCTTTAACTATGCAAAAAGCACTTCAAAGTCCACCACGCACCTCCATGGAGGTTTTTGAGATGTTGCCGGAAGGCACATTGGCAGAAGTGATTGATAACCGTTTGTATATGTCACCTAGCCCTAAAGGAAAGCACCAACGAACCCTTCGAAATCTTTTTAGAAGCATCGATCAGTTTGTAGTGCAGCATGATTTGGGCGAAGTGTTGTTTGCCCCGTTGGATGTTTATTTAGATGAAGAACAAAATGCCGTGCAACCTGATTTGATTTTCGTTGGCTCAGAAAAGCTACACATTATTGATGATGACGATGTGATACACGGTGTGCCAGATTTGATCATCGAAGTCCTTTCAAAAGGCAATCAAGATCATGATGAGAAAGTAAAAAAAGAACTTTACGAGTGTTTTGGTGTGAAAGAATATTGGATTGTAGATCCAGCTACGAAATTAACAATCGGGTACCAGTTGCAACAAGGCGTTTATAAAAGTCTGGAATCAGGAAATAGCAAGATAACATCTGCGCTGTTCAACCACTCATTCACTTTTTAGTTTTCAAAGGCTTAAAACATCCCCAACTGCGCGCTGCCCACTTCGGCATCCAACGGCACCAAATATTTTTTTTTGGTTTTGATTTCCGTGCAGAGTGCACGGGTGCGTTTGGTCTCTCCTTTTTTAAACCATCTTTTCTGTAAATGAAAAATGCTTCCTTCCGGCAATTGCGATAGCACCATTACTTTTGCTTTCAACAAATCATAACTGCGAAAGGCAGCTGTTAGCTTTGAATCAGAATAGCTAGAGGCTTTTGGGTTGACCATGTGTTTCTTTAAGAGCGTGAGTAGTGGCCTCGGGTAGACCTCTTCGGTGAGCAATGGCTCTAATAATTTTTTAAATGCATTTTTCCACTCGTGGCCGTGCGCCTCGGCTTTGCGGCCATGCTGGCCATGCACAATCAAGTGAGCCACTTCGTGAATGTAGGTGGTTAGAAAAAGATACGGGTGCAAGTCGTGGTTGAGGGTAATCTGCTGCGGCTGCCCCAGACGAAAAGTAAAGTCGCCTACTTTGGACTGGCGCGCTTTTTTGGTTTTAAATGCGAAGCGATAGGTTTTCCAAAGTTCCCAACAATATTCAACTGCCAGAGGCGGCACATGTTGATGTAGCAATTGCCTAACTTTTTCTTCTTCCATCAAATTAAAAAGAGGAACAAATGCATTAAATAAAAGGGATCCGCGCCTTTAAGGGTTCGCTAAAAATTTGTTTTGACAGTCACCCCTCTTTGCTTTGGGGAGAGGGACGGGGGTGAGCATGCCCCGCGTTTGCGGGGGGGCAATAAAAAAAGGCTTTATCTCTAAAGCCTTCCCGGGAAAACAATCTTGTGAGATTGATTACTTCACTACTGCCTTAGCAGAGTCAACCACTGCGTTAACAGTAGAGTCAACTTTAGCAGCAGCAGAGTCAACTGCAGTTTTAACTGAATCAACAGTTGCAGCAGCTTCCTCCACCTTTTTGCCACCACATGCAACCATTGCTACAGCAAAGCCACATACGATAACAGATGCGATGAATTTTTTCATAGTTTACAGGTTATTTAAAATTTGCGCAAATATAACAGGTGGGCGGCATTTTGATGCGCTGCATGTAAAATTATTACCGTTTTTGAACAATTTCGACCGCTAACAAGGCATCTCAACCGTTTTCTGAACTATTTTTTTCGGAAAAACAGCCGCACCGGCACCCCTTCGAAGTCAAATCTTTCACGGATGCGGTTTTCTAAGAACCTAACATACGACTCTTGAATGTACTGCGGCAAATTGCAGAAAAAGGCAAAAGAGGGTGATTTGGCAGCCACCTGCGTTACGTATTTGATTTGGATGTGCTTACCCTTGATGGCCGCTGGCGGATAATGCACGATTTCAGGCAACAGAGCATCGTTTAACTCTGAAGTAGGTACCTTCTTGGTTTTATTCTCATACACCTGCACTGCCTTTTCAATCACCTGAAAAATGCGCTGCTTGGTGAGTGCCGAAGCAAAGATGAAGGGTATGTAATCGATGGGCGCCAACTTCTCGAGCATATCTTTCTTTAGCTTTTCAGATGTTTTGCTGTCTTTTTCGATCAAATCCCACTTATTCACCATCACCACAATGCCCTTGCTCTGTTTTTGGGCGAGCGCAATAATGTTCACGTCTTGTGACTCCAACCCCCGCTCAGCATCAATCACCACAATGCACACATCACTTTCTTCAAGCGCCCGCAACGACCTCAATACCGAATAAAACTCTACATCTTCTTTTACTTTACCTTTTTTGCGGATCCCTGCGGTATCGATCAAAATAAAGTCTTTGCCATAGAGTTTGTACCGCGAATGGATTGCATCGCGCGTGGTGCCGGCTTCCTCTGTCACAATGCTTCGTTCTTGCCCCAGCAATACGTTGAGCAGGGACGACTTGCCCGCGTTGGGCCTGCCTACAATGGCAATCTTTGGAATGCCTGCATCAGGGTCTTCTGGGTCTTCAGACGGAAACACTTTCACCAGCTCATCTAGCAATTCTCCGGTGCCGCTTCCGTTCTCCGCAGAAATTGCAAACACCTCGCCCATATTCAGTTCGTAAAATTCCGCGGCTTCCAACGTTTTGGTTGGCGTATCGGCCTTATTGGCTGCCACAAACACGGGTTTTTTCGACTTGCGAATGACTTTTGCAAACTCCTTGTCATAACCGGTAAGCCCATCTTTGCAGTCTACCATAAAGATGACTGCCGTTGCTTCATCCAAAGCGAGTTCAACCTGCCTCCTGATTTGCGATTCAAATTTGTCGTCAGAGCCGGTTACGTAGCCACCGGTATCGATCACCGTAAAAAACTTATTAGTCCACTGCGCATAGCCGTAGTGCCTATCGCGTGTAACACCGGGCATGTCGTCCATAATGGCGCTCCGTTGCTCCACCAAACGGTTGAAGAACGTGGATTTGCCTACGTTGGGTCTGCCTACTATTGCTACTATGTTTGCCATATGTTGGTCCGTAGTCGAGGGTTTGTCAGTCCATGGCTATGGACTGCTGGCCATCGACTAATTATCTAAATATCCAAAATGCCTTAACTTCAATTTCTGTTTTCTCCAGTTGTCGGCCACTTTCACGTGGGTTTCTAAAAATACTTGTTTTCCGAAGAATTCTTCCATGCTCTTACGGGCTTCAATGCCTACTTTTTTCAATGAACTTCCTCCTTTGCCAATTAAAATGCCTTTTTGCGAATCGCGCTCAACATAAATAGTGGCACGAATGCGGATGATCTTTTCCTCTTCCTTAAAAGCCTCAATCCCAACTTCGGAGCTGTAGGGAATTTCTTGGTCGTAGTTCATGAATATCTTCTCACGAATGATCTCAGAGGCAAAAAAGCGTTCGCTCTTGTCGGTGAGTTCGTCTTTTGAGTAATACCCGGGGTGGCTGGGTAAATATTCTTTTATCTTTTGAAGCAGCAAGTCGGTATTCAGGCCGCTGTGTGCAGAAACCGGAATAATTTCCTTCGCGTTTACCAATGGTTTCCAGTAGGCAATTTTATCTTCTATCTGCGAGCCCTTGGCCAAATCGCATTTGTTGATGATGAGTAATATGGGCGTGGTAAAATGCTTGAAACGCTCAAAGAGGTTCTCATCAAACTTTTCACCCAATTCCACAATCAGCAAAATGAGATCAGCATCTTCTAACGATACTTTCACGTAATTCATCATGGCCTGGTGAAGTTCGTACTTCGGCTCCAAAATCCCGGGCGTATCAGAATACACGATTTGAAAATCTTCGCCATTGAGTATGCCCATGATGCGGTGGCGCGTGGTTTGCGCTTTGGCGGTAATGATAGAGAGGTTTTCGCCAACCAAGCGGTTCATCAAGCTGCTTTTGCCCACGTTGGGCTTGCCCACGATGCTCACAAAACCGGCTTTATGGGGGGTTGACATGCTGATGGTATGAAGATAAAAAAAGCGACCTTAAAGCCGCTTTTTATTTTTTGTAGCGGGGACAGGACTCGACTCTATGTCCGCCATTTAGCGGATATGAGCCCAACCTATCGTTTTAAAATAAAATTCCTTATAAAGTGAACCGCATAAAAAAGCGGTCTTTTTAGAACCGCTTCCTTTTAGTAGCGGGGACAGGACTCGAACCTGTGACCTTTGGGTTATGAGCCCAACGAGCTACCAACTGCTCCACCCCGCGATATTAGGCTGCAAAAGTAGAACGGAAAGGTGGAATTACCAAAAAAAAGGCAAAAACACACAGTAAATGACTTATTCTAAGTCGAGTATCTCTTGTAACGCTTCAAATTTCTCCTTGGAATCAAACTCCCAAGTATTCTTGGTCGTTCCGACAAACATATATTGCTGGCATGTAAAGCAGATTTTCGCATACCCAGTGATAAAACCATTCGTTTTAAATACTAATACATCTCGATAATAAGGAATGCAAAATCTTATATCGATGTCATCATCATTTGGTTCAAACGACTGACACATGATGTCATCTATCACTTTGAATCGTGATTGTAATATGTCTTTTTGGCTAAAGCCCAAGCTTTTGATGTCTTTCAAAGAAACTGTATCCAATAAACGATCATACTCGTAGTCGACTACAAAATTCAATAGCCTCCGCTCGTTTTGTGTCAAGTATTTCTCTTCAAAAAGCCTACTTAACACACTGTCCGAAATGGTTGAGTGGTAGTGTTCAATGGCATCGTATATGAAATATGGTGAGCAGTTCTCTCCTCCAAACTTCACCTCCCTCCGGAGGTTAGTTTGTGTTCCACCTTCATCGGTCCAAGCAACTGTATATCTCTCATGAAGTTTTGGAATGAAAGGTAAGTTTGCTTGGCTCTCGAAGTTCAATTTTCTTCCTCCCCGCGTAAATCCTCTCAATGTTACTATCATCTCGGTAGTGTCCAAGTCAACCTCAAAGTAGTCAATTGAAAATGAATTCTCTGGATCCACCATAATCAACAGCTTCTCACCGTCCCACTTGAATTTTGGGGGTCGCCCAAATTCTCTGTAGTTAACTTGACGACCCTGGAACGAACATCCGACAATGAACAGAAGCGAAAAGAAATAACCGAAACGCATGGGCTAGTGGTTTTTCAAACCCTAATATACCGTTCAAAATCTTACCGCTGTTCCTTCACTCCAAACTCTTTCATCAACCCGGCACCGTATTTTCGAATTGCTTCAATGATGGGAATGGCTTTTTTGCCGCGGGCTGTGAGGGCATACTCTACCTTGGGCGGCACCACCGGGTGCACAGTGCGCGTGATAAATCCTTCACGCTCCAAACTGCGCAGCACACTTGAAAGCATTTTATGGGTAATGTGCGGAAGCTCTTTTTTTAAGTCGCTGTAGCGAAGTGTCTTTTCGCGCAAGCGCCACAGAATTGGCATTTTCCAAGTCCCACCAATCCTATCCATGGCAAACTCCACGGGGTTGTAATAGACTTTCTTATCGTAAACAAAATCGGGCATGCATTTTTCTTTTGTTCCAAAGGACCGCTAAATCTATTCATTCCATCCAATACTTTCCAAAAAGTTAGTCACTCACTTCATCGGTGATTTATGTTTTTGGGAACATTGGCGCTGCACCTTTGGGTTAAAGACACCAAAATCCAAATTGAATTATGAAAAATTTACTATTGATTCTGTGCTTGCTGAACCCGTTGTTCAACTTAGCGCAACACAATGCCGGCAATAATGGCAAAGTGCTAATGATTGCCTCAAATAAATCGCAAAGTCAACAAACTGGTTGGCCCATTGGCGTGTGGTATGCCGAGCTTACCCACCCTTATTGGGCATTTAGCGAAGCGGGATACTCCGTTGACATCGCCAGCTTAGAAGGCGGTGAATTGTACTTCGATAGTTTCAGCGACCCCGAAGACGCCAGCAAGTACGCGGCATTTGATTACGTGTCGTTGGGCTTTAAAAAAGATCCTGCAAAAATGGCGCTTACAAAAAACACGTTGAAGCTCTCACAAGTAAACCCAGCGGACTACAAAGCGATTTTTGTTTGCGGTGGCCAAGGCCCGATGTACACATTGTACAAGAACCCGGAAATTGAAAAGTTCTTTGTGGACTTTTACCTGACTGGCAAACCAACAGCAGCCATCTGCCATGGCACAGCTATTTTGCTGAATACGAAATTGCCCACCGGTAAATTTTTGGTAGAAGGAAAAAAGTGGACCGGATTTGCCTCTGCAGAAGAGCAGTATGCCGACAACTATGTAGGCATGAAAATCCAACCTTTCAGAATTGAAGACGAAGCACGCAAAATGCCAAATAGCAAATTTGTAGTGGGCGCCCCCTTCTCAGCTTTTGCCGTGCAAGATGGCAACCTGATTACCGGTCAACAACAAAACAGCGGGGCAGCCGCTGCAGAGCTCGTTATCAAAGAACTTGAAAAGCAAAAAAAGAACTACCCCACCTACGTATTGGTGCACGGTGCCTGGGCAGACGAGAGCGCATGGGGATTTGTGCGTAACTCGTTGGCACAAAAAGCAAATGTGGTAGTGGTAAACCTGCCTGCACATGGCATTGACTTGACACCCGCCAACGCAGTAATGCTAAAAGACTATGTGAAAACGGTAACCGATGCGGTAAATGCGCAACCGGGCAAGGTAACGTTGGTGGGGCACAGCATGGCTGGTGTGGTGGTCTCTCAGGTAGCAGAAAATATTCCGACCAAAATCAATAAGGTAGTTTACGTATCCGCTTACCTACCTAGAAATGGCGAAGACTTGCTCATGCTTGCCAACCAAGACAAACAGAGCAAAGCAGGTGCTGCGCTTGAATTCACAGCCGATTATTCCGCGGCCTCAATAAAAAAGGAAGTGATTGTTCCAGCCGTGTGTGCCGATTGTCCGGATTTTATGAAAGATGCCCTGGTGAAATACCACAAGGCCGAGCCGGCCAAACCACTGAGTGAAAAAGTGGTGCTGACAGCGGCAAAGTTCGGCAGCGTGCCAAAGTACTACATCCACACCACCAACGATGCCGCAGTAGGTTACGACTTGCAAAAGATGATGGTGAAAAACAACGGAACCATTAAGCAGACTTTTGAGATGGAGACATCGCACTTACCATTTGTAGTGCAGCCCGCAAAGTTTGTGGAGATATTGACGAGTATAAAATAATAACCTCCCGCAGATGGCGCTGACTTACGCGTAGGTAACTCTGCAATTGTCTACGGTATCTGCGGGAACTTATAAGCCGTTTAGTTTTCTAAAAATGGAATTAGTAATATTGTCTGTACGAATTTTTTTTCAGCGTTTATCTGCGATATCCGCAGGAGTATTGATTTCTGTCAGCTCATTCTCTCAAATCGCAGTAGAAGGTTTTGTTGGCGACCAAAAAACAACTGCTGATATTCTATTCTTCAAATATTTCAAGAATAAAGAAGGCAACAACTCAAAGTTTCTGTTCTTTAACCGCAATCGCGCCAGCATGGATTATCGGCAAACTTCCAATGCCTACTTGCCGCAATTTGGGTTTACCGAAGCCGTGAGTTACAATCACCCCGCGCTAAAGGGTTTTGCCCCGGTGGCGGTGGTTCAAATTTTCAACACAGGCACCTTCCCAAAAATTGGCGTACAATATTTTCATCAAAAGAAACACTTTATGTTTTTTACCTGGGCCGTGATAGAAACCATGCAAAAACCATTGGTCGACTATTTTGTGCTCACCCGTTTTCAGCCGCAAGTGTCAGAGAAAGTGCAACTGTTTTTTCAACTGGAGTTGGTAAATACGCTGCCTACCGCTGTTGAAAACAATTACAACTTCATCCAGCGCACACGCGTTGGCTTGCACCTGGCCGAAAGTTGGCAAACAGGTGTTGGGGCAGACTTCACACAAAATGGCCGAACCGAGTTTGTAACTACTTCAAATATTGGCGTATTTTTAAGGAAGGAATTTTAATTTCAAAAAGATGAACATCGCAGTTATCGGCTCGGGCAATGTAGGCAGCGCATTGGCACAAGGTTTATACAAAGCGGGGCATACTATTTTTTTTGGCGTGCGCGATGCCGCTTCTGCTAAAGCAGAAAAGGCCAGCGGTTTAGTTTCAAATGCAAAAATTGCATCCGTAGCAGAAGCCTGTAAACAGGCGGACGTCATCATCATTACCACGCCACCGGAGGCCGTTTTAAACTTGGTTGCGCAGATGGGCGATGTCTCCAACAAAATTTTAATTGACGCCACCAACTCCATCCGCACCAGGCCGGAGCCTTACCCCACCGCGTTTCATGCACTCAAAGCATTGACCAAGTCTGATAAAGTAGTGAAGTGTTTTAACAGCACCGGCTTTGAGAACATGACCAACCCCGTGTACCCAAACTTTGGCGGCATAGACATGTTTTGCGCAGGCAGCGACAAACCCTCGAAAGCTACCGTGCAACAACTGGCTAAAGACATTGGCTTTGGTGAGTGTTGGGATTTTGGCGGTGACGACAAAGTAGAACTGCTCGAAAAATTTGCGTTGAGTTGGATTAACCTGGCCATTATGCAAGGGCACGGCAGAAATTTGGCGTTTAAGGTGATTAAGCGGTAAATTGCTCTGAGCTAATTGCCTATATCTACTGATTTAGTTGGGCTATATGCAATGAATTGAATATAGCGATTGTTAGCTGCCATAATTTTTGGACAATGAGACTTCAAAACAGACAAATCATTTTCGGGCTACTAAGTTTAGCAATTACTTTTTCATCGTGTAAGACGGACAACGAAGCGCTGACACAAGAATTTGGAAATATACCACATGAATTAAAAGACTCATTAAAATCTATTGGTCAAGAGTTACAGCAAAATTTAGTCGACCCAACAAAGGACAATGTCATAAAAGGCAAAAACGGGACGATAATTCATATTCCCGCGAACAGCCTAATTGGCGAAAACGGAGTACCCATCTCATCTCAAACGACAGTTGAATTAAAAGAACACTACTCAATAGTCGACTTTGTTACCAGCAATCTTCAGACCGTTCACAACAGTGACATTTTACAAACGCAAGGGATGATATATTTCGCAGCAAAAACTACAAATGGGACAATTGTTAAAATAGACAAGTCAAAACCTCTCCGGATAGAATTTCCGATAAATGAGAGAATCAATGAGGCAAAAATATTCACAGGTAAAAGAGACGACAATGGTTATTTGAACTGGGACAGCATTAGCGAGCCGTCAAAGTATCTAATTCCATATCCCATTCGGGTTATTAGTAGAAATGAATTTCCGACAGAGTGCCCAAATTTTTATGGAATAACCACAGACACAACAAGGGACGGATATTTCAACTACTATGGCGATTTGAGCAAGTTTGAAAATACGCTTTTAGCGACAAGAGAGTTTAAAGATCGATACAATGTAGCCTGCTGGAAGGAAATTGTAGATATCTATGCAAACAATATAGATAAAAACCTCTGGGAAATTGACGAGCTTGTAGTGAAACATTTCATTCAAGACTCGACCGAAAGGGTCAATTATCAAATTAATTGGAGACCGCCAGGAATTAACGGAGGTCCGAGAACAAAAGCACAAGATGAGGCTCATGAATGGTTGGTCAATAGCGCTAAAGAATCTGGTCACAGAATGATTACTGTTTTTAAAAGTTTTGCCAGTCAAAAACTAACCACTATCGACCCCACCAAAAGACTGGCCGACACAACTGTGGCGGAAATGACCAAAGCCTTTATTGCATATGACGCGTTGGAGTTTGGCTGGGTGAATGTGGATTACTTCTTCAAGGATCCGAAATCAGTAGACATAAAACTTATTGCAAAAGCAAATGAAACAGTTCCAATTATAAATTTGATAATTCCGAACCGAAATGTGATTTTATCGGGAATCTCTAAAGACGACAACACTTACTATTTTACCAAGAATGAGAATGGTTACAATAAATTACCGAAGGGAGAAAAGGGAATAATAATAGCGATTGCCATTAAGGATAATAAGCTACACTTCGCTGAGAAAGAGATAACGATTGGTCAAAATGAGACAGAAGTGATTGAATTAAAGCCAACAACAGCGGAAACGATAAAGACCCGACTAAAAAATTACGGCAGCTAACAAAATGTATGTGCCATTGCGGGGTGTAGTGGAAACTCGTAGTTTAGTTTTCAAACAACGTTCGGTCTCGTGGGACAATTTTGGAGCAGGTCGGGCAAATCAGTCGTACCTCCTTCATTTGCCCTCCTATGCCCGCAACGTCACATACACAAGCGTTGGCGGTAATGCCTGAATAAAGTGACAACAAATGAATAAGGGGCTTTTCAAAACAATCCTTCTATTTATAACAATCATCAGCTGCGAGACAAAGTCTCAACAGACTAAGATCCCACCTGAGAGCAGAACCAATGAAATTGTCCTAATAAATGCAGACCCAAAAGACCGGTGTGAAATGGGACAAATAATCGAGTCACTGAGTGAATGTAATCCAAGAGTAATTGGCATAAACTTCATTTTCCCCGGACAAAAGGAGATTGGATGCGACTCTAAATTCCAGCAAGCCATAATTAATTCCGGAAAAGTAGTTTTAATTGAAGGTTTCGAAGAAGGTAAACACGTTGAATCTCATAAGCTATTTCGTGATTATGCATTACGTTCTGGAACTACTGGTTTAGCTCAAGGAGAAAACGACTTGACCGACTCTTATTATAGAGTATTCGATCATCGTGGAAGTTGGGAGTACAGTTTTCCAATGCATCTTTCATTACGATATGATACCACTCGAGGTTCAGAACTTGCCGCAAAGTCGTTTCCAAAGGACTATCCAATTAAATTTTATAGCTCGACCCAAGACTTTAAGACAATTCAGTCTAAGGACATCTCAAATAACTGCTCTTTAATAAAAGATAAAATTGTCATCATAGGCTACTTAGGGACAGATGATGAAAACTATTTTAAAACCAAACAAACAAAAAAGTCATCTTCAATGACTCATGGGACTGTGATTATAGCGAATGTAGTACTCGACATCCTCAGTGACTTGGATAAAGAAATAAATACAAGTGAACCCGTCAACAAGTACACTGAGTACATTATGAAGCATCAAAAAACGACAACTAAGACAACTCCAGTAAAGCTATTTTCAGGTGAAAGAGTCTACGTATCAAATGAAAAACCTCTAAACGTAAGAGGAGCAAACACAGGTGATACGGTTAATATATACACGATGACATTGATATTCAAAAGCAAAAACTACAACGCTTATTTAATCTCTGAGGACACATTCAACCCCGACCTTGTGACAACTGACCAAAACGGAACCCAAATTGACAAGCTTAGACTTGTAGGAGAATTGGGAGAATCAAAGGCTGACTATGAACCAATTGAAGATGCTAAAATATTCAGTGAATCTAAAATCGTTTTAACTGACAGTATTTTCTCATGGACTTTAGACCAAACCAGACAAAGAATTAAGAATTCCGAGAAAGTTGAAGTTAAGGTAAGTCAATACAAAATTGACGAAAGAGGTAAAATAATTAAAATAGAGGAGTGAGACGAGGCACTACCGCCAACATTGCATATAACACATGGCGGTTGACGATGATTTTTACATTAAGGAGCCGCCAACTGTTATATGCGGGTCGTTAGCGGTCATGCTTCAGGACAGATTAGGACTATGAGAAATTGGATATACATCATCATTTTTATTGTTAGCTGTTCCAAGACAACAAATCAAGATTCAAAGGAATTAACAACGGACAACTTTTTCCCGTTCGACAAAGAATCGTTTGACTGGACAAAGGTTGAAGCACCGGTAGACAACAAAGAAAAATTAAAATTTGGAGACGGGCGACCTTGGTTGACGTCCATGCATGGAGATACATATCTGTCCGACACTCATGCGATAGATATAAATGATGATGGACGATTAGACTTGATATACAGTGGACCTGGACCAGTTACATATTATACAATTGTCTCTCTCGGAAATGGTGGTGACGATTTTTCCTTTGAAGGTTATATTGTTGATCTGCAAATGAGGAATAAGAAAGTCACCAAACTATACTTGGTGTCAATTGTTGCAACTGGAGCACCTCCTGTTGATAGGCAGACTATAGTTGAGATATCCTATAAGGACAACCAGCCAATTTTTAAAACAATTTTTAAAAATGAGACAATTGGAGGAACTCAATTTCCAAAACAAAGGACATCTTACGAAATTGAAACATTCGCAGACACTTTGATAGCAAGAGACGCTCCGGTGGAATTAGACGCACCTTATGACTATGTTATCGAGATTGAAGGGAACAGACTCGGCCTACTGACCAAAGGGACAAAAGCAAGAGTGATCGGAGAGCAAACGGATTCATTAAAACAATTGTGGTTGTGTGCCCTGATTTATCCGAATCATAAAATAATTAAATATCCCTACATGAACATGCAGTTTGACTCGACAGACGGGACAACGAGGATGGTATGGATTCGGGACAAAGGATTAAAAAAGACCGATTGAAGCACGACAACCAACAGCATGTTTCGGCAAGGGTGCCGTGACGAGTTGGTTTAAAGCACAGGTTTCAAAATTTCATCACAGGAGAAATACAAAAAGTCAATAACCAAAAAAAACAGACTTGCTCACCTTCACCACCACATTGCAAAAATTCGATAAGCAAGGCGAAAAGACCGGGTGGACGTTTATTGTTGTTTCTTCCGCGCAAGCGAAAAAATTAAAACCCAACACCAAGGTTTCGTTTCGGGTAAAGGGAACGATTGACAGCCACGCTATCAAGCAAATGGCATTGATCCCCATGGGCGATGGCGACTTCATTCTGCCCATCAACGGCCCGCTCAGAAAAATTTTAGGCAAACGCCAAGGCGATAAAGTGAAGGTTTCGTTGGCGGCAGACAATGCTGCGTTCGCGTTCAATGCAGAGCTGATTGCTTGCTTAAAAGATGAGCCTGCTGCTTACGCCCATTTCAAAACACTCACCGGCTCGCACCAAAAATATTTTAGCAAGTGGATTGATGCCGCCAAAACAGCGCAAACAAAAGCGAAGCGCATTGTGATGGCCGTTACAGCCCTCAGTCAACAAAAGGGCTATCCGGAAATGATACGGATGAATAAAGTTGAACGATAACTTCTTGAGTCGTCTGACGGCTATCATATCAATTCTGCGCCATGGGCAACGAGAGTACAAAAATGCTGCCCCTGCCCACATCGCTTTTCGCCCACAATGAACCATTGTTGCGCTGCGCCATTTCATAACTCAACGCAAGGCCCAACCCTGTACCTTTTTCGCCATGGGTACCCACCGTGCTCATGCGGGCATTGGGCTTAAATAAATCTGCCAAGCGATCGGGCGGTATACCGATGCCGGTATCGCTGATGGCGATTTCTATCTGGCCGTTGGTGGCCTTTGTCTCAATGGTGATCTGCCCGCCATCTGGCGTAAATTTGATGGCGTTGTTAAGCAGGTTGCGCAATATTAACCGTATTTGGTTTTCGTCTGCAAAGGTGCGGTGTGCCGCATTAGCATTGTTGACGAGTGTGATGTGTTTTGCTTTGGCTGCCTCGGCAAACAACTCACATTTATTTTGCAGCATCGGCTTCACATCAAAAGCGATGGGCGTGTATTTGAGCCCACTCATTTGCGCATATGACCACTGCAATAGGTTCTCGAGTGTTTCGTGTATGCTGCCCACGTTTTGATTGAGCTTCGGTGCCATGGTCAAAAATTCGTCAGGTGTAACGGCACCTTTGGCCACTAAACCGAGTAAGCTTTTCAATGAAGCAATGGGGCCACGCAAATCGTGCGAGATGATCGAGAAAAGTTTGTCTTTGGTGTCGTTGGCTTGCACCAATGCTTTGTTTTGTTCAGCTACCAATTCGCCTTTGCGTGCCAGTTCCTCTCGGCTTTGTGTGAGTTCCTCGTTTTGTGTTTCAATCTCTTCGTTCTTTTCTTGCAATTGCCGATTGGCTTTCTTGCGCTGCTGTGCATTGCGGAAGATGAGTATACCCACCACCAGCATCAACAACATGATAATGCCGGAGACGACCAACGTGAGCATGCGATCGCGGTCAGCTTTTTCTTTCTCCTTTTGTAGTTGAACGATGCGCGCTTCTTTCCTTTCTTGCTCAAAGGTCGCCTTGAGTGTTAACGTTTTTTGCGTAGTTTCCCAATTCAGCAATGAGTCGCGTAACTGAATAAATCTTGTTTGGTACTCATATGCCTTTTTATAGTCGCCTTTGGCGCGCCACGCTTGTGATAAACCCTCGTAACAATCTTTTTGAATTTCGCGTAGCTGAATGGCACGGCTGTCACTCAACGTTTGGTCAAACAACAGAATTGCGTCTTCTACTTTGTTGCGCATGAGCGCAATGTGTGCCAGCGTAGTGTTGTTCACCGTCATCACGGCAATGTCATTGGCGTGCACCGCCTCGTCATTTGACCGGTTGAGGAAATAGATAGCAGAATCTAATTTATTGTGTCGAAAAGCAATGAGGCCAAGCGAATTGAGGTTATAGCTAATCATTTGATGGTCTTGCAGCTGTTGGCCGATGCGGACTCCTTCGCGCGCCATCTCAATAGCCTCTGGCAAATTTCTTTTGGTGTGACGGAGTACACCCATGTGATGCTTCCATACAGAGCTGCCAGTTTGCGCAAGTCATTTTGCTTGCGCAGAATGGCAAGCGCTTTCTGTTGGTATTCAATGGCGTCATCATATTGGCGCAAGCCAAACGTGTACACATTGCCCATCAACCGATAAGCATCAGAGACAATGGTTGAATCATTTGTTTGACTTCCCTTCTTCACCGCTTCCGTTCCATACTCGATGGCAGACGCATAATTGCTCTGGCGAAATTCAAAGTCGCCCAGATTGATAAGTGCTGTAGCCTCGCCAGCAGTGTAGCCGAGCTGCCGCGATTTATCCAATGCTTGCAATGCAAATTGCTGTCCCTTCGATGGTTGATAGGCCAAATACTTGTACGCCACCGCATTGAATAAATCAACTTGGTCGGTGCCGGTAGATTTGCTCGCTATACGCAACAGGCTATCAATTGCGGATTGTTGCGCAATTGAAGCGGAACTTAAAAAGCAAAAGAGTATTATCAGGTACCTCTTCATTTTTTAGCTGCTTTCTTAGCAGCGGCAACTTTCTTTTTGCCTTCGGCAGTCATGGCAAAACTGCGCGTCATTTTTTTGATGTTTTCGGGTTTGCGAAAACGCAGGGCACTCCAATCTTCATCGATGGCCACCATGCGCACAGGTTCAAAACCCAATTTACCCAATACCGCCCAACCGGTATCGCGATTGAATTCGCATTTGTATTTTTTTGAACTGCCTTTTGGATAGGCAAACCAAAGCAAACCATCGCCACTCAGTAAAGGTGCAATTTTTTTGCTCCAATCGTCAACTTCTTTTTGTTTGGTTACGAATGCCAAAAAGAACGAAACTTCTTTTGCACCGGTCAATGAATTTTTGACAGCTGCGAGCGTCAGCATCTCATTGGCATCTTTCGAAAAACTTTCGGGTGCGTTTACAATGTAAAGTGCCTTCTGATCTTTGTAATTGAGCTTTTTGAAGATGGGATTCATCGCGAATGGAGTTATTCGCAAAGATAAAATTATGTTTGGATACCATACGATTTGCCTTGCATGTGCGCGTATATAAAAAAACATAATTCCACCAATCCTGAGCGGATTCATGGCGCAACAATCGCAAGCTGTATTGCCTTCTATTCAGCACACTCTTGGGCAAGTACCACAGAGCGAGGGATCTCTCAGAAGAGATTCTTCGCTCACCCTTTTTCATCAATTAAGTGCGATAGTCTGTCAACGTGGGTTTCTTCCGTCAAATCGCTTAGTGCGCCTTATCGCTCAGAATCAGGCTTCAGGGTATTAGGGAGTGTGATGGCACAAAAACACATTAATCACTTTGTGTCTTCGTGGCGAACGACTGCAAACCGGTAAAACAACTCTTCTGAATACCAATTGTGTTGCTTGGTCATCTCGATTACTTTTTTGTGTGCAGCGTGTTGATACGCAAAGTTTTTCATTTCCTGTTCGCTTTTCCACACACTAAAAGTAGCTTGGCGGATGTAGGGAATTTCGCCAACGCCTGCCGTAAACTCCGGTCGAAACGATTGGTTTAAATCATCGGCCACAGCTGGCACATTCTCCCAAAACAATTTTGCTTTGCTCCACTTAATGGATGCCCGTGTCAGCACAGCAATTTTTGAATCAGGCGTTGGCTCAACTTTCAGATGAGCAAATGGGTCAACGCCACTCCACAACCCATGCCCAAACAATGGCAACAATTGAAAAGATTTAACTTCTGCTTTCGCTTGAAGAATTTTTTGCCACCAATAAACTTTGTCAGACTTCTTCTTCCAAACAATCAACACCGCCCACTGCCGGCCATCACCTTGTGGTTTAAAACCCGGCTGCCCTACACCCAATAACTTCCAAAATGTAATTTCAGGATTGAGCCACAGCGGCAACCGCATCCAGCCCATGGCCAAAAAGCCAAGCCACCCGAAGCCCTTTTTGTAGTTGTAGAAAGTTAACGTTACCATTTTTAGTTGGCAGTCTGCCACGCGCCACGCGTGGCAGACTTTTAATATCTGCTGTCCACCATCTTATCCCTCACCCCTCCATACAGCACATCTTGAACGCCCGGCTCGGTTAAAAACTTTTGCGGAAAGGGCAATTCAATTTTTGATACTTCATTCAATTCATTGATTGCATCGGCAGGCAATTCAAATTTCAAGCAGCCCAGCACGTCTTGCATTTGCGATTCTTTGGTGGCGCCCACAATTGGTATCACGCTTTGTCCTTTTTGTTGGCGCGTCCAGTTGATGGCCACTTGTGAAGCCGTCACACCAAGTCTATCAGCAATCTCCACCACTTTTTTGGTAATGTTGGTTGCGCGTTCGCCCAGGCGAATGCTTGTATCCGGCAAACGGCCTTTGTCGCCTTTCAAGTATTTCCCTGTCAACGCACCGCCTGCTAAGGGTGCCCATGGAGTCACCGTCATGCCATAGGCTTTTGCCATTGGCAACAGTTCGGCTTCAACTGTCCGTTGTATCAAACTGTATTCAATTTGCAAACCGACAAACTGGTTCCAACCACGCAGTTGCGCCATCGTGTTGGACTGACTCACGACCCACGCAGGTGTATCGCTAATGCCGATGTAGTGCACCATACCGCGGGTAATCAGATCTTCCAAGCCCTTCATGATTTCTTCCGTGGGCGTGAGTGTATCCCA
The DNA here is from genome assembly GCA_018267275.1 of Bacteroidota bacterium. Taxonomy (GTDB): domain Bacteria; phylum Bacteroidota; class Bacteroidia; order Cytophagales; family Cyclobacteriaceae; genus ELB16-189. Next base: position 278,394 of record JAFDYV010000009.1, read on the forward strand.
CATGTGAACCCACAACACATCGATGTAGTCGGTGTTCAAACGCCACAAACTTTCTTTCACGCTGCGCATCAAATTTTTGCGATGGTTGCCGGCAAAGTTCAAATCGCCCGAGCGATCGCGTAGCGTATACTTCGTAGCCACTACAAAATGGTCGCGGTCTTTGGCAATAAAGTCGCCCACAAATTTTTCTGAAGTACCTTCTGTATAGCGATTGGCAGTATCTAAAAAGTTGCCGCCCGCATTGGCATATGCATCAAATATTTTTTGACTGAGTTCCTTATCTGCGCCCCATTTCCACTCAGTGCCAAAGCCCATGGTGCCAAGGCACAATTCTGAAACGCGTAATCCCGATTGCCCGAAAAGTTTGTAGTTCATGCTGATTGAATCGTTAGTTTATCTTTGTGTGAAAGGATGCTTGATGCTGGATACTGGATACTCGTTTCTAGAAGCTAGCATCAAGTATCTAGTATCCAACATCTAGTTTAAAGCACAATACAAGCAAAAAAGTTTAGTTAATCGACTGATAAATGAAAAAAATCGCCATTGTTCTTTTTGATGATGTGGAAGTTTTGGATTTCGCGGGCCCATTTGAAGTTTTCTCCATCACCGGTAAGCGAAAGATAGGCGAACCCTACGAGGTTTTTACCGTGGCCGAAAAAGATACTGTGGCGGCCCGCAACCAACTGATTGTAAAACCCACTTACACATTTGCCAACTGCCCTACCCCCAACATTTTTTTGATACCCGGTGGTGGCGGCTACCATGCCGATGGCAAGCCCTTCGGGTCAAGAAAAGAAATGCACAACCCCGTGATGCTTGAGTGGATAAAACAGCAAAACGCCAATGTGGAACTTGTGCTCTCCGTTTGCACAGGCGCGCTCATCCTCGCCAAAGCAGGTTTGCTTCATGGCCTGGAGGCCACCACTCATTTTTTAGCTGTAGACTCCTTACGCGAAATTGCTCCCGAAACAAAAATCTCGCCCGAAAAACGGTTTGTGGACAATGGCAAAATTGTACTGTCGGCAGGCGTCTCGGCTGGGATCGATATGTCTTTTCATGTGGTAGAAAAGCTTCAGGGCAAAGAGGTGGCGCTGGAATCTGCGAGGTATATGCAGTATGATTATTGGAGATGATCAAACAAAAAGAAAAAGCCCCAAATGATTCGAGGCTTTGAAGTGGGAGCTGAGGGGTTCGAACCCCCGACCCTCTGCTTGTAAGGCAGATGCTCTGAACCAGCTGAGCTAAGCTCCCATTTTTAAGGAATGCAAAGGTAAAAGAGAATTCTTTCTGTGCAAAAAAAATATTGTGGAGTATTTCGCAAAAGTTTTATACCCAAAAAAGACCGGTAGCCGACAGCAACACCCCCGCTGATTACCGCGTTGGTTCAATTGTTGTACCCTATCTTTGCCCAACCATTTTTTAAACTTGAAAAAACTTGCCAAAGTAGCCCTATACCTCGGCCTATTGCTGGCCGTACTGCTGATTGCAGGGGTTGCCTCCATCTTCCTTTTCAAAGACCGCATCATACAGGAGTTTGTAAAAGAGGCTAACAAAAGCCTGAACACACCTGTCAAAATTGGCATGATTGAAATTTCCACCTGGCGCGACTTTCCAAACCTCGCCATCGTTTTTACTGATGTTTATGTAGAAGATAGCCACCCCGGAGACTACCCGTTGCTGACGGCCAGGCGCATCTCGTTTTATATGAACCCGCTGGACGCCTGGCGCGGAAACTACGCCATCCGTGGTTTACAAGTGAACGACAGCGAGGCCAACCTAAAAATCAACGCGCAGGGCAAAAACAATTTCACTATTGTGAAGGCAGGTGACAGTAAGGGCGGCAGCATCTCGTTCGACTTGAAAAATGTAAAGCTGAGCCGCACTTCGTTTAACTACAACGACTACCAATCGCACCAACACCATGTGCTGAGCAGCGAAAGCCTTACCGCTTCCATTTCGGTAAAAAGCGACATCTACAAAATTGATGCACGCGGGGCAATTACCTCCCACCAAATCGGCATTGGCAGTCAACTTTTTTTGCAAGAGAAGGAGTTCTTGCTCAAAACACAAGTTGATTATGACGACCTGCAAAAGAAAGTGCTCATCAATTCGGGTAACCTCAAAATCAACAAAACCGATTTTGAGCTGGCGGGGCGGTACGAGTTCAAAACCAAAAATAATATCGACTTGCAGGTGAAGGGGAAAGAAGCCACTGCGCAAACGTTATTAGCACTATTACCAAGTTCTGTTGGTAATCAAATGGCTCGTTACCAAAGTCGTGGTAATGTTTTCTTTGATTTGAAATTGAAGGGTGAGATCAGTGACACCAGAGATCCGATGCTGTCAGTATCGTTTGGTTGCACCGATGCTACTTTCTTTCACCCCGATTACGACTCGAAAATTGAGCACGCAAATTTAGAGGGGTCTTTTTCCACGCCCGCGTTCGGCAACCTGCGCAACGCAGTGTTGCACCTAAGAAACGTTACGGGTGACCTCAACGGAAAAACATTCAACTCCAACCTCTCCATCCACAACTTAGAGAAGCCAACCGTGGATTTCTACTTCAAAGGAGAACTCGATGCAGCCTCCATTCAAAAGTTTTATCCGCAAGAAGAGATAAAAAAAATGGAAGGCACACTCAAGGCCGACTTCTCAGTAAAGGGCGAATTGGCACTTTTGAAAAAGAAAGTGACCGCACAACAAGTAAAAACAGAGGGGAGCTTGGAATTGCAAGACCTCAACATTGTGTTCGGTAAGCAGCAAATGCATTTCAACCATGTAAATGGCTCGCTGCAATTCAACAACAATGATTTGGCCATGAGCAACTTGAAGGGTGAATTCGAGCGAAGCGATTTTCTGCTCAATGGCTATTTTAAAAACGTAATCACCTTTTTACTTTTCGAAAACCAACCAATTGGTATTGAAGCAGATTTGCAATCCAATTATCTAGATGTAGATCAATTATTTGGTTTAGGGTTTGGGCAGACCAATTCGAGTCAATACAAATTCAGCATATCTCCCCACCTATACCTCAACTTCAATTGCGACATAAAGCGGCTTACGTACAAGCGATTTCGTCCGGCAAACATCAAAGGAAATTTGCTGGTGAAAAACCAAGTGGCCGTATCGCGCAACATTGCCATGCAAGCGATGGGCGGAGATCTTAGCCTGGATGGCTGGGTAGATGCTAAGAACGCTAAAAGCATAGAGGTTTCAACCGCCTTTAAACTGAACGGCATTTATGTGGATAGTGTGTTTTACGTTTTTGAGAATTTCTACCAAAATTTTATTGAAGACAAGCACTTACGCGGCCAGGCTTATGCCGATGTTTCTATGGATTTGACGCTGACAGAAAATCTGAAGTTGATTTCAAAGACGCTGGTCGCAGATGTGAGCGCCACCATCAAAAAAGGCGAGCTCAACAATTTTGCTCCACTGCAAGGGTTGAAAAAATATTTGGACGATGAGAGCTTGAGCCAATTGCGATTTGCAGACCTGAAGAACGATATCCGCATCGAGGGTGAAACAATCTACATTCCTCAAATGGAAATCAAAAGCAATGTCACTACCATTCAATTGAGCGGAACGCATACGTTTGACCAAAAGATTGACTACCGGGTAGCGGCCCCGTTGCGCAACAAAAAGAAAATCGACCCGGATGAAGCTTTTGGCGCTATTGAAGAAGACAAAAAAGGGCAGACGAAAATTTTCTTAAAAATTACAGGCACTACTGATAAATACGAAATCACTTACGACCAAACCGCAGTGAAAAAGAAAATCATCAGCGACTTAAAGAAAGAAGTACAAGAACTGAAAGACGCCTTCAAACAAAAAGGCAAAAAGAAAAAGAAAGAACTGGAGTTAGAGAAGGACGAGTACTTTGATTGGGACAATAATCAGTAGCCATTCGGCAGAAGACTCGGTAACGTAGACCGCTTACTGCAGACTGCCTACTTTTTCAATTCACCATTTCCCTCACTACCGCCAATGATTTCATTTCACCAAACGTTTCAATGTGCATCGCGTAAAATCGAAGCAATGCATCCAGCAAATTTCTTCTTTGTGATTGGTTCAAGGTTAACACGGTGTCAAAATCTGCCCGTAGTAGTTCCTCTAAAAGCTTCTGCTCCGCTTGGTCGGCATCAAAAGGTGTGAGAATTTCTCTTGTTTGATAAACACCAAAGCCCAGGTGGCGGCTCAAGTGAATAAGAAAAATTAAGTGGAAGTTTTCGATGCCCCGCTCCATTTTGTCCAGCGAAATAAATGCATCGGCTAAAAACTGCGCCAGTTCGTTGGCATGGGTTTGTTCTTTCACCGATTTGTTGAGCACTTCGGTAAGAAACATTGCGATGGTAGATTTTTTGAAATCAGTATTGATGGTTTGGTAAGGATGGTGGCAGCGTACCTCCTTCATCCGCATGATGGAGGCATTTTCTTTATGATACACCACCATCTCTAACAAAGTGAGTGGCTGAAACAATGCCATCTTTCCCTTATTGGTCTTACTGCGAGCGCCATTTACGATATACGACTGTAAGCCAAACTGCGCGGTAAAAATCGATACGATGATAGATGTTTCACCATAACGAGTAAATCGAAATACAATGCCACGCGTTTTGTGTAGCACAGATCAGGGTTGATTGTTCTTTTGGTCGGCAAAAAAAGCCTTGCGGCTTCGGGCCTCGTAGTGATCTTTTTCACCCAGCATCACTTGCTTCTGGTTGGGCGTTAGCCGGTAAGAAAACGAAGCGAGCTCACCCGTTTGCGCGCAGATGGCATGCACCTTGGTAACAAACTCAGCCACGGCCAGTAAATTTGGCATTGGGCCAAACGGTTTGCCGGTATAGTCCATGTCCAAACCGGCCACAATTACCCGCTTGCCACTGTTGGCAAGGGTATTGCAAACTTCCACAATCGCTTCGTCAAAAAATTGCGCCTCATCGATACCCACCACATCGCAATCGCCCGCGAGCAATAAAATGTCGCCTGCAAAGTTTACAGGGGTCGAGCGAATTTCTCGCTCACTGTGCGACACTATCTTCTCTTCATCGTAGCGTTTATCAACCGTAGGCTTGAAAATCTCTACCTTTTGCTGGGCAATAAGCGCCCGGTTGAGCCTGCGTATCAACTCCTCCGTCTTTCCCGAAAACATACAACCACAGATCACTTCAATCCAACCATTCTTTTCTGCTCGGCTGTTTCGGCCAATGTGGGGTTCAATAAACATACTGCAATTAAAGGATTTTAGATTTACGATGGGCGTTTTTGGGTTGGCGATTTTTAAACTGCCAGCAAACGATACATCACTCAAAAAATCATAAATTCTAAATATCTTTACCGGTAAAGTAATCTGCAATGGACGAAAAGATCAGTCAGAAAGAAATTGAGCAGTATAGCCACGCCTATTCTACTTTGCTGACGGAGAGTTTCTTCGCCAAAAAAGAAAAAATCACAGGGCCTGAAATACTGAGCTTTACCGATGTCAGGCAGGTGAACCTGTTCATTGTGCGTGAGTTGCAATACAACTGGAAGCAGGAGACTTTCAAACTCAAAAGCCCCTATTTCGACTACCAAGCCGAAGAAGTGAAGGCTGCGATGCTCAGTTTGCAGAATATCCTTTCCAATCACATTTCCATCGGTAAGAACGATTTTCAGATGCTACTGAAATCGGCTGTGGCACGCACACTCAACTTGGTGCTAGCGCCTTATGATTATTTTTCTGACACGCTAGACCGACATGGCAACGGCTACCTGACCACGGCTATCTTAAAAGACGAAGTAAAATACCTAAAGATCAACCATGCACCGCTTGAAAAGCTGGTGAAAAAGTTGGAAGAGCGTAATGCAGAGTTAGTCACAGGCAAAGAGGCGTTTGCATTGCTCGATCAGATTTTGGAAGAAGTGAATTTTACGCCAGAGGACATTGAACCCTACCTTGGTCAATTTTCTCAAAAACTGCCTGTGAGTGTAAGTAAATTCTTCAGCGAAAAACCAAAGGCTCCGAGTGCAGAAATCAGACCCGCGGTAAAATCAGAGCAAACGAAAATATTTGTTGAGACGGCCAAGTCGGAAAAAGAACCCACCACGCTGGGCGAGAACTTGGCCAAACAAAAAGTAGGCAGGCTTAAAGACAGCCTCACCATCAATCAGAAGTTCATGTTCACCAAAATCTTGTTCAAGGGTGACTTTGAGATTTTTACCGATGCTATCGACTACCTAGATTCTTTGGACACCCTCTCGCGGGCGCTAGCTTACTTGGGTGACACGTACCCCCACTGGGACAGAGAGAGTGAGGAGTATGAAGAATTTGTAGAAGTACTCACGAAAAGGTTTTCTTAAGCTCGAGTTGGGATTTGTTTCTACAGGCAAATCTGTGCCTAATCAGTGGCCAAATTTCTAAAACTAAATCCGCTGCAACACTTGTCCACGGTGTGCATCTAGTTTCAGCAAGATGAACAACAAAATGGTGAAGCCCCACAGCGAGGAGCCACCATAGCTAAAGAAGGGAAGCGGAATTCCAACCACCGGAAACAAGCCAATGGTCATGGCTATGTTGATGGCGAAATGAAAAAACAAAATGCACGCTACGCTGTAGCCATAGGCCCGGGCAAAGCGGTTTTTTTGTCGTTCGGCAATAAACGTTACACGTAACAGCAACGCCACAAATAAACCAATTACCACCAAACTGCCGAGCCACCCAAATTCTTCCCCGATGGTACAAAAGATAAAATCTGTACTCTGCTTCGGCACAAAGTCAAATTTGGTTTGTGTGCCTTTCAAGAAACCTTTTCCGGCAAAGCTGCCGCTGCCAATGGCAATCTTTGATTGGGTCACGTTCCAACCCGTTCCCAGCGGGTCAATGTCCGGATCCACCAACACCATGATGCGGTTTCGTTGATGTGGTTTCAACACATCTTTTACAACATAATCCACACTCTCAATAACACCTACAATAATCAGCGCACCAAGCGTAAGCAGCGCAATGCGCTTAAACTTCTTCTTGCCCATCAAAATGGCAATTATTAATATTATTCCAATAGCAACGTGCAAATAGAGTGGGTTGGGCACCAACAACGTGATGATAAAAATGAAGGCTGCACATATCCCCACAATCAACAAAAATGGAGACATGCCCTCGCGGTAAAACATCAAAACAAACGAGGTGAAGACCAACGCGGTACCGGTGTCTTTCTGCAATTGAATCAAAACCATGGGCAAACCTATCAGCGCGAACAATACCACTTGGTTGCGCAGGTTGTCCATCCTAAAACCAACGGAGCCAATGTATTTGGCAACCGCTAGCGCGGTAATAAATTTTGCAAACTCCGAAGGTTGCACACCAAACGACCCGATGCCAATCCATGCTTTATTGCCACCCACTTCTTTGCCAATGATCGGCACCAATATCAGCATGAACAAAATCAACCCATAAAAAACGTAGGCGAACGTTTCATAAAAACGCATATCGATGATGACAATCGCCATTACAATAATGGCGGCCGCAGCCATAAACATCAGCTGCCTGCCCGAGCTCAAGCTCAAATCAAAGATAGATTGGCGTGCTGACTCATCGTAAATGGCAGCATAAATATTGAGCCAGCCCAATAATACAAGCGCGAGGTACAACAAAATTGTCGCCCAATCTAGCTTGCCCGATATGTCATCATCTCTTCTCAATCTAAAAATTTACCTGCTAACACATAATCCTCAACATATGGTCTTTTGGTCTTGCCAAAAAGATACTTCTCAATCATTAAACTTGCGATGGAAGCCGCAGCCCGCGCACCTTGGCCGGAAAATTCAACGTACACCGCCACAGCAATTTTTGGATTATCGCGTGGCGCAAAAGCGATGAACACCGAGTGATCAGGGCGTGGTTCGTTTTGTACCGAACCAGTCTTTCCGCATACAATAATGTCTGCAAGTTTGGCGCGATATTGCCCCGTACCAGCTTCAACTACGTTCTGCATCGCATCAACAGCTACCTTAAAGTACGTTGAGTCGATGGTGGTATAATGCCGCACCGAATATTGCGGCAATGGCTTTTTGTCTTTGCCAATTGCCTTTACAATATGTGGTGTGTAGTAAAAACCACGGTTGGCAACAGTGGCGGCAAAGTTGGCCATCTGCAAAGGCACTACCAGATTTTCACCTTCACCAATAGCAATGGAATAGATGTTAGAAAACTTCCATGGACGGTTGCGATAGGCGCGATCATAATACTCTGGTGTGGGAATCAAACCTCCCTTTTCATTGGGCAAATCGATGCCCAGTGGTTGGCCAAACCCGAAGCTGTTGATGTGTTTGTTCCATTCGGCCAAACCCACACGCGTGTCTGAAAAAGGATCATTGGTTACGCCCTTGTTGAGCATTCTCCTCAGCACATTGTGGAAGTAAGGGTTACAGGAGTTAGTGATGGCGCCACGCAAGTCTTCGTTGGTGTGCGCGCCATGGCAGTTGATGACGGAGCGATCGCAACGGATACGGGTATCAGGTGTGATCACACCTTCCTGCAGGGCTGTCATCGCTTGCGCGATCTTAAAAATTGAACCGGGTCTATACTGCGCCATCAACGGACGGTTGAAGAGCGGCTTCATCGTGTCGGTGCTGATCAGCTGAAAGTTGCTGCTATAGTTTTTTCCGGTAAGCAGGGTGGGATCATAGGAAGGTCCTGATACCAACGCCAGCACTTCACCTGTTGATGGCTCGATCGCAGCAATGCTACCTGCTTTACCCTTCATCAACATCTCGCCATACATCTGTAGGTCCAAATCAATACCAGTCACCAAATCCTGACCAGGAATTGAAAGTGTATCGTACTCTCCCGCTTTGAAAGAACCTTTCTCTATGCCTTTTACGTTGCGCAGCTTGAACCGAATACCGCGCTTGCCGCGAAGCTGTTCTTCATAAAATGCTTCAATGCCGCTTTGGCCAATGTAGTCGCCTTGTTTATAGATGCCAGATTTATCGTTTTCAAGTTGGCCTTTACTGATTTCACTCACATACCCGAGCGCATTGGCCATGCCATGGGTTGTGTAGGCACGCGTGGTGCGGGCTTCAATATAAAAACCCGGGAACTCATCCAGATGGTCTTGCGCTTTGGCAAAGTCTTCGTTTGACAGTTGATCAATGAAGAGCATGGGTTTCACTGGCGAAAAGTCTTTGTCTTTGCGCCTCTTCATGTCTTGCAACCTCTTGAATTTTTTGCGCACTTCTTCGCGTTCCACGCCAAACACGTTGCAAAACCTAGTAGTGTCAAAGTCTTTTACGTCTTTGTAAATCACCATCAGATCGTACTCTGGGGTATTGTAAACAATCAACTTGCCGTTGCGGTCTGTAATCAGGCCACGAAAAGGATACTCTACTTGTCGCAAAATTGCATTACTGTCTGCCAGCTCAGCATATTTGTTGTCGAGCACTTGAATGAAGAAGAGCTTAATCAAAAAGATAAGCCCTGTTAGGACAAAGACGATTTGTAATATTTCGCGCCTCCCTTCATTCATCTTCTTCTATCCATTGAAAGATATTGTAAAATTAGTGCAACGGTAAGGGTAAACAAAAGGCTCATCATCACCTTCAGCATGGTATACCAAAAAAGATGGAAGCCCGCTGCTTCTACAAAGAACACCACAAAATGATGCGCAAAAATCAAGGGGATGGTATAGACCAAAAACCATTGCAAGCCGTAGGCCGATAAGGAGGGAGGGACGCCCACATCATACCCACCTTGCGGGGTGATTGCAGATAACCAGTAATTGCGCAAGTAGGCTAATAACACCAGCGATAATGCGTGCAGCCCAAGGCTGTCGTAAAAAATATCAATAGAGAAGCCAAGCACAAAGCCAATGAGCATCAACACCAGGTTATTGAACTCCAGCGGAAGCAGCAAAATGAAAAATATGTACAAGAAGCAAAAAGCCGTGTTAAACAACACCAAGCTTTTCAAAATGAGTACCTGCGCCAACACATAAGCGAAAAATGCCAAAAAAGGTAAAATACCGGAGCGCGTCATTTGGGTTCACCAATGGTTTTCAACTCTAAAGAATCTTTTTCTTGTTTGAGGTTGCTCTTCACTACCTCTACAAACGCAAGCTTACCAAAGTCTTGCGCCAGGCCCACTTTAATTGTGTGGAACTGGGCCTCTTCATTAAGTTTTACGTTTTTTACCACACCAACGAGAATACCTTCGGGAAACACAGCATTGTAACCGGACGTAACAACAGTGTCACCTACTTTGAGCTCCACGTGGCGCGGAATATATTTTAAATCAATGACACGCGGATCGACACCATCCCATTGGACCGTACCAAAGTGCCCGGTCCGCTTTATTTTGCTTGATACTTGGTTATCGATATTCAGCAACGAGATTAACACCGCGTAGTGATCTGACACGGACTTTACTTTCCCAACTACGCCTGCTTCACTGATGGCTGCCATGCCGGGTTGCAGTCCATGGCGTTTGCCCTTATCGATGGTGATAAAGTTTTTGTAGTTGTTGGTTGTGTTGTTGATGACTTTGGCCGCGATGAAATCAAAACGATTGATGATGGCAACGTCTTTGATAGGGCGCAAATCCAATTGGTACAGCATTTGGTTACGCTGGTCCACCTTTTTTCTCAATTCGGCATTTTCCTCAGCTAAACGCTGATTGATATCGCGCAGCGAAAAATATTCACGAATATTTTGTGACGTACTGATGATAGAAGCCGCCACGCTGTTAGATGTGTTGAAATACTTGGTGCTTTGGTATTGGTTATTTTCAATCACCATCCACACGCACAACAACTCCAGCAACAAAAAGGTAAAAAAAGCCCGATACTCGTAAATGAAACTAAAGAGGCGTTGCATGACTAACGAGTGAGCTGATAACCGAAATCATTCGAAACCCCTCCTTCTTTAATGTTGCGGAAGGTAAATAGGCAGTAGGCAGTAGGCGTGATGTTAAAAATCAATCGTCTCAAGTTTATCACTTTGCCCATTACTTCTTGCCTGTTGTTATGTCATCAACACTTTGCGATAGTGATTCAAATTTTTGAGCGCAGCGCCAGTACCGCGCACCACCGCACGCAAGGGATCTTCCGCCACATGAATCGGCAGTTTGGTTTTTAGTGACAGGCGCTTGTCTAAACCGCGCAACATGGCACCACCACCTGTCAAGTAAATACCTTGTTCATAGATATCAGCTGATAGCTCGGGCGGTGAGAGCTCGAGGGCCTTTAAAACAGCCTCTTCTAATTTTGAAATCGACTTGTCAAGCGCGAAGGCAACTTCTGAGTATGAAATCTTAATCGTCTTAGGGATACCGGTCATCAAATCGCGGCCGCGGATTTCATAATCATCTGGGCCGTCATCCAATTCGGTCAAGGCAGATCCTACTTCAATCTTCACGCGTTCGGCCGAACGTTCGCCAATCAGCAGATTGTGCTGCCTGCGCATGTAATCCAAAATATCTCTGTTGAAGGTATCACCGGCAATGCGGATTGACTGATCACACACAATACCGGAAAGCGCAATCACGGCAATGTCGGTGGTTCCTCCGCCAATATCTACAATCATGTTGCCCACGGGCTGCTCGATATCGATACCAATACCGATGGCTGCGGCTATCGGCTCATGAATCATATACACCTCTTTCGCATTAGCGTGCTCGGCAGAATCGCGTACTGCACGCTTCTCTACTTCCGTAATGGCTGAAGGGATACAAATCACCATCCGCAATGAAGGCGGAAAGAAGCGTTTGCCGGTGTCTATCAACTTGATCATACCACGGATCATCATTTCAGCAGCATGGAAGTCGGCTATCACACCTTCTTTCAATGGCCGAATGGTTTTGATGTTGTCGTGGGTTTTTTCGTGCATCTGCATGGCCTCTCGACCAATAGCAAGCACTTTGTTAGAAATTTTGTCGATGGCGATGATACTCGGCTCATCTACTACCACTTTGTCTTTGTGTATAATCAGCGTATTGGCTGTGCCCAAGTCAATTGCAATGTCTTGGGTGAAGAAATCAAAAAGTGCCATTCAGTTTCCCTCCTCTGTAAATTAAGTCACGAAATTACAGAAATTATTGGGGGATTTGTAATGGCTTTGTTGCTAAAAAACTTACGTGATTAATGCTTGAAATGCCGGAACCCTGTAAACACCATGCTCATACCGTGCTGGTCGCAAAAGTCGATAGAGTCTTGGTCTTTGATGGAGCCGCCCGGCTGGATAACGGCTTTAATGCCATTTTGATGGGCAATATCAACACAATCGGGGAAAGGGAAGAAAGCATCTGAAGCCATCACCGCACCTTCAAGCTTGAAGCCAAACGCGCCTGCCTTTTCAATCGCCTGCTTCAGTGCGTCTACCCGGCTGGTTTGGCCAACACCACTTGCCAACATCTGACCGTCTACTGCTAAAATAATGGTGTTTGACTTGGTATGCTTACATACCTTACTCGCAAACAACAACGCATTCACCTCCGATGCCGAGGGAGCCACTTTGGTTACAACCTTCAAATCTTGCTTTGAATCGGTTTTAAAGTCGACATCTTGTTCAATAACTCCGTTGAGCAGACTTTTGAATTGTTTGGAATTAGTCAGCCGGTGATTTTGTTTGAGGATAATGCGATTCTTTTTCGACTTTAATAGCTCTAGCGCGGCAGGTTCAAAATCGGGCGCGATGAGTATCTCGAAGAAAAGCTTGTTTATCTCTTCGGCTGCAGCTACATCAACAGGTGCGTTGCACGCCAGCACACCGCCAAAGGCAGAAATAGTATCGGCCTGAAATGCCTTCAGGTAAGCTTCCTTAACAGATTGCCCGATGGCCACACCGCAAGCGTTAGTGTGTTTGATGATCACAAACGCCTTCTCGCCTTCAAACTCCTGTACCAAATTGACGGCCGCGTCTACATCTACTAAATTGTTATAAGAAAGCTCTTTGCCGTTCAGCTTGCTGAAAAGGCTTTCGAGGTTGCCGAAGTACACGCCTTTTTGATGAGGGTTTTCGCCATAGCGCAACACCTGACCCTGTTGAAGGCTGCTCTTAAAGCTGGGTATTTGCGCTTCGCGGTTGAAGTAAGAGAATATGGCGGTGTCGTAGTGCGAAGTAGTATCAAAAGCCATTGCCGCGAAGAGCTTGCGGTCGCTCAATTCAGTCGCGGCATTTTTCCTCGTCAACAACTCTAACACCGCTGCATATTGGGTGCGTGATGAGACAATTAATACATCCTTAAAGTTCTTTGCTGCCGCGCGAATCAAAGAAATGCCACCAATGTCAATTTTTTCGATAATATCTTCTTCGCTTCCGCCTTTGGCCACGGTCTCCTCGAACGGGTATAAATCGACAATCACCAAATCAATTGGATTGATGTTAAACTCGGCCGCTTGTTTCAAATCACCGGCATCTTCCCTTCGAAAAAGAATCCCACCAAATACGGCAGGGTGCAACGTTTTTACGCGTCCACCAAAAATAGATGGGTAAGTAGTCAGTTTCTCAACAGGAGTAACAGCATAACCAAGCTTCTCGATAAACTCTTGAGTTCCTCCGGTAGAAACAAATTCAACATTGTGTTTGGCCAACAGGTGAATGATGGGCTCGAGGTTGTCTTTGTAAAAAACTGAAATTAATGCGCGGGTGATTTTCTTCGAAGTCATATTTATTTTCTTGCACGCAAAGGCGCAAAGACGCTAAGGTTATAAATTGTTTACAATTCTTTGAATACCATCTTTGATTAAAGCCTCGTTAAAATTCACAAGTAACCCAAGTTTTGTGTCGGTCAATCGCAAATACGTGAGCAACTGTTTTTGATGAACTGGGGCAATTCCCTCTTGAGATTTTATTTCTACAATCACTTTTTTTTCAACAATCAAATCAGCTCTGAAAGCGATTTCCATTTTCACTTCCTTATAGAAAACCGGAATCTCTTTTTGGCGCTCAACCAGCAAACCTCTTTGTACTAATTCATAATACAAACATTCCTCGTAAACTGACTCAAACAGACCTGGGCCAAGTTCGCGGTGCACTTGAAAACAAGCATCGACTATGATTTTTGAGAGTTCATTCTCGGTCATGCCTTTCTTTGCGCCTTAGCGTCTTTGCGTGCCATCCAATCAAGAAAGCCCGTGTAAATAATCTTTCTCCTCTACCTCCATTTCAATGCTAAAGTCATCGGCATCCAGGTAGGCGGGGAAACGTTCGCGGTAAGCTTGCAGTGCATTGGCGCTTAACTCAATTGTTTTTACGGTTTCGGCACCCTCTACGGAAAAGATCGCATCACCCTTAAATCCAATCACTGACGATTGGCCATTGTATTCAATGCCGTTGCCATCAATGCCCACGCGGTTTACGCCCACGGTGTAACTCAAATTTTCAATGGCCCGGGCCCGGAGCAGGGTATCCCACGCGTTGGCACGCACTTGTGGCCAATTGGCTACGTACACCAACAAATCGTACGACAACTTTTTTAATGAAGCATTCCAACGGTTGCGGCTCCATACGGGGAAACGCAAATCGTAGCAAATCAAAGGACAAATCCGCCAGCCTTTCCAGTGACCAATCAACAAACTTTCGCCAGGTGTATATACATGGTTTTCTTCTGCCATCCGGAAAAGATGTCTTTTATCGTAAGTTTTGTAATTACCGCCCGGTTCCATCCAAAGCAAACGGTTGTAATGGCGGTCGTGCACATTGGCGATAAAACTACCTAATATCAGCGCCCCGGTTTGGTCGGCCATCTGGCGCATCCATTTAAAGGTGCGCAGGTTCATCATTTCGGCCAGACGGTGGGCGTGCATGCTAAAGCCCGTTGTAAACATCTCAGGCAGCACAATTACATCGGTTTGCTGCCCAATTTGCCAGATTTTCTCTTCAAACATAGCCAAATTGGCCGTGGGGTCTTCCCAATGAAGGTCAGACTGGATGAGCGTAACTTTTAAATCTTGCATAGTGGCTGAAAACGGAGTGCAAAGAAAACCAATTAATTTGAAAACTGCTGATTTGTCAATAATTCAGCCCGAGGAAAAAAGGGGTTTCAAGCTACTCTACAATGGACAGCAGTTTCTGATTCATAGTAAGAATTTCAATATTCTCATACCTGAAATCCCCATCATTAGTTACTATTATGTAACCGTTTGATTTAGCTATCTGATAGTAGTAATGGTCATTGTAATCACTGAAACTTGGAACGTCAAACAGAATAGTCTCAGGTGAGTGGGTTAAACTCGTGACTATCTTTAAATATGGAAGGTAGGCATCAAAATCCGACTTTATGCTTTTCAGATTTGCTTTAAAGTCGTCTGTTAAGCGGTATTTTTTTAACGATGAAACCAAAGGGTTATTCACTTTATATGCGTCCCAATGCGACTTCATATGTGCGTTATAAACCTCGGAGATTATCAGTCCGTTAAGATGGATGTAAGGCCTGTTCTTACACAATGGGTTTGAGGATAAATTAACAACGGCATCGAAGAAATTCACGTACGCAAGCTCATGAGCATTTAGCTGGTGCGGCAACGCAAGAATAAACATCCAAACATTCGCATCAAACAAATAAACCTTACCTTCGGTTGGAAAAGAATTATCTAGTCGTGTAATTGAAAAAGGCATTCTTCAAGCACTAGGCATACTTCAAGTACTCAAGTATAAAGATAACCTCTAGCAGATGCATCAAGATTAGCTCTTTTTTTTTCATCTCTAGCGTTTTCAAGCACAAGGTCTATTTTGTTCTTAACATCTTCACTAATGTCTTGAAAATCAAGAACAACATTGGTTCCCTTTGCTTCTATTATGAATTTCCCAATTGACGCATTTAGAAATGCCGTGGTGCAATGCACAATTTCATTAAAAGAAAGAGTTATCCTGCTCCCTGATCTTTTCAGCACTTCATAAAGAATTAAGCCGTCAGAGTGCAAAACCGCAGAACTCTTGCCAATTACTTCGGAAACAGATATTGTCTTCATTACTTACAATCAAATATAACATTAACTACCGTTCCACAAAAGTGTTTAATTTCAACCGGAAATAGGAAAAAATTAGTCCAGTAATATCCACTTGTTATAATAACGAAGGTCGATCCACTTTCGCTGCAAAATTTTTGTATCTCCTTCAAACCCAGACCTCCTGGAGCATCCCTTTTTGTAGTGTTTCCGTTCAAGGCCCACAGGATGGCGTCCGCCCCCGTCATTTTTAGATTCTCCAGTAAATTCCCTAATCGGGTCCAAGTAACCAACGCCCGTGTCTACCAAAGTAAAACTTAACCTTTTAAGACTTGGATAATACTGTCCACAGGCAAAAATAGGAGAATCAGTTCTCGCGTGTTTTTGAACATTGCAAAATAACTCCAAAAAAGCATCGACTAATTTCTTTTTAACAGCTTTTGCAACGGATAAGTTCGGGTTTGATAGCAGCTCATTTTCTATATATTCAATAAATTTAACATCCTCATTCTTACCAAACCCTGTCAACTTGATTTCGGTTTTATCATTTCGCGGAATGAACTCAACACCTTTTAAAAGGCCGTTTCTGATTAGAATGTGAAAACGGTCACTAATTACAGTTTGATCAACAAAAAATGTGTTTCCTCTTTCTTTTTCAAGTTTTAATATTATTGCCATTAACAATGCTGCCATGTTACCATCGATCCATGAAATTTTTTCAAAGTCGATAATGATTTTTTCGCTAGCATACTTATTACACGACTCATAGAAGTTAATGAGCTTTGTGTAACCCTCCTCATCAGTTCCAATTTTCCCCTCGCCAATTATTAACGTATTCATGATAATTAATACAACTAATTACAAAAATACCAACTCAAAAAAACATCGGTCACGCCACCGCCTCCTTCAAAAAATCATTCAGCGGTTTTAAGGTTTTGCAGGCCTCCGCCACTTTTTTAGCGAAGTTTTTTTCAGCCACTTCTTTATCGGTAAAGTAGTGAGACACAATAAAACTCTTGTGTTTCAAAAACTCCAATTGCGGATGATCTTTGGCGTAGCCTTTGGGCGCGGTTTTCAACTTATCAAAATCGTCTAGCCCATTGGGAAAGGTGGCTTTGAATTTTTTGTTTTTTAAGATTTTGGTAAAAGCTTCGGCATTGTAATCAATCTCTTGGCGGATTTTCGCCAGTTTCTCAGCATCGGGCATGTAAAAGCCACCTGCCAAAAAACTCTGGTTGTTGGGTTGAATGTGAATATAATACCCTGGCTCTTGCATCATTTTTCCTCCAGCAGAAAAACCAGCGCCCATGTTGATTTTGTACGGGCTTTTGTCTTTGCTGAAACGCACATCGCGGTAAATACGAAAACCCATCTTACGCGGATTGAGTGCACCAAGGCTTTCATCAAATTTCAACAGCTCTTTGTGCAGCGCTTCCAAAAAGTCATCAAAACTTTCTTTGGCTTGCAAATACGTAGGCTTATTTTTCTCAAACCACTCACGGTCGTTGTTTTTAGCGATGGCTCTTAAAAATTTGAGGATGTTTTCCATAAAAATTATCAGTAGTGATACTTACAAGAAACTATTTCAAGATTACCCCTGCTGTACCGGTACACCAAACGATGTTCATGATTGATTCGCCTGCTCCAAAACCCCTTCAAATCACCTTTCAATGGTTCGGGTTTTCCAATTCCCTTAAACGGATCACGACTGGCTTGTTTGATCAGTTCATTGATCCGTTCAAGAATTTCTGAGTTTGACTCTTGCCATTCTTGGTACTGTTGCCAGGCCACATCGGCAAAAGTGATTGTCATAAATCTTTCAGCGACTTCTTCACTACTTTCCCTTCCTTCAATTGCTTTATACCTAGTCGCAGTTTTTCAGCATTTGCCTTTGACGATAAAAGGTAAAGCGTCTCTTCCAAAGAATTATAGTCCTTCAACGACATTACCACCACATCTTTATTCCCTTTTCTATTGACAATAAGAATGTCATGGTCATCTGTAATTTTATCTAGCTTCCTTTTTAGTCCTGCTCGAAAGCTAGAATAGGTTGTTGTTTCCATTGTACAATATTTTGTACAAAACTAGTTTTTTATTAAAGAAATTCCAAAATCGTTTCGAGCCCAATCCCTCGCGATGCTTTGACTAAAATCGTGGCGCCAGTGAGCGGATTCTGTTTCAGTTCAGCAACCAAAGCGTCTTTCGTTTCAAAATGCTTAGCCCCCTCAAATTCTTCTTTTGCAAACCGCGAAAGCTTGCCACAGAGATAAACCTCATTAAAGTTTTTTGATTTCAGTAATCGCCCCAACGCACGGTGTTCTGCTTCGGCCTCATCTTCTAACTCAAACATATCGCCTGCGATAACTACTTTTTTTGCTGCATGCATCGCGGCTAAGTTTTCGATGGCCGCCTGCATGGAACTGGGGTTGGCATTGTAGGCGTCTAGTATGATAACGTTGGTGCCCTTTTCTATTTTTTGCGAACGCATATTGCCGGGTGTATAGGCCGCTACGGCAGCATTGCCATCTGTTTCGGGCACTCCAAAAAACTTTCCGATGCAAAGTGCGGCCGCGATGTTCTCAAAATTATAACTACCCACCAACTGGCTGGTTATTTCTTCACCATTCTCGGCTTTGATTTTTACAAATGGATCTGCACCCAACATTTCACAATGATAGTAATCACCTTTGGCCGGATAGAAAACCGGTTCTTTGAATCGCTTGGCCATGTTGGCCAAAATCGGATTCAGTGAGTTGATGAACACTTTTCCGTTTGTGTTAATCAAGTGCTGATACAATTCCGACTTTCCGCGAATGATGTTTTCAAATCCACCAAATGTGCCAATATGCGCTTTGCCAATGTTGGTAATAAACCCATGGGTAGGTTTTGAAATGGCACTCAAGCTGGCGATTTCGCCCACATGGTTGGCACCCATTTCAATCACCGCCATCTCATAACTGGTATCAATTGACAAAACAGAGAGGGGTACTCCAATATGATTATTCAAGTTGCCCTTGGTGGCAAAGGTTTTATACTTTTTGCTCAAAACGGCACTGAGTAATTCTTTACTGGTTGTTTTGCCGTTTGAACCCGTTAATCCAATTACAGGAATTTTCAATTGATCGCGATGGTGGCTGGCCAGTTGCTGAAGACACTGCAACGCATCTGGCACTAAAACAAATCGGTCACCTTTGGCATAGTGGACATCATCTACCACGGCATAGCTTGCGCCTTTTTGCAGCGCCTCTTCCGCGAAAGCGTTGGCATTAAAGGTAGGGCCTTTGAGGGCAAAGAAAATACACCCAGGCGAAATCTGCCGCGTGTCTGTTGAAACTTTCCCGGATTGTAGATAAAGTTGATAAAGTGCTGCGATATCCATAAAATTCCATAAAGCTAAAAAATCAACTTAACTTGTGACCAAATAAGCGCATGTAATCTTCGTTATTTTGCTGAAATGAAAGCCGTTGTATTGCTGGTGTTGATGTTGGTGGCGTTGCGAACTTATGCGCAGTTTACCTATACACTTGACCAAACTGTTCCTGTTGAAGCGAATGGCACCACGCTCTCCATGCCTTGGGCGGGCGGCCTCAACGCGGCACAGGTAAACACCATAGACTTGAATGGCGACAACAAACAAGATCTGGTGATTTTTGAACGCACTACTGGTCAGGTGCTCACCTACCTGAATCAAAACAATCAGTACGTCTACGCTCCCGCTTACGAGGCACTTTTCCCGAGCTACATCAACCAGTGGTTGCTGCTGCGCGACATGAACTGCGATGGCAAGAAGGATATCTTCACCAGCGACCCATTCGGATTGGTGGCGTTTATTAACACAACAAAGCCCGGCCAACCACTCAGTTGGAGGCCTTTCAACAAGAATGCAAGCAACAACCCGCAACCAATCTTTACCATTGGCTCTAGCGGCAATATCAATTTAAAAATCAACGCAGACGATGTACCTACCATTGACGACATTGATGGCGATGGTGACCTGGATATTTTGAACATGCGCTTTGTGAGCCCCAATACAGTGGAATGGCACCGCAACATGACCATCGAAAATGCAAGTCGTTGCGACTCCATGCAGTTTAAACGCGAAACCCAAAACTGGGGTGGCTTTGAGGAATGTTCATGCGGAAAAATCTCGTTACCAGCAGGTAAAACTTGCAGCGAGCTGTTATCGGGGGGGCGCACACAGCATAGCGGTGGTAAAGCGTTGCTCGCTATCGACTTCAATAACGATGGCGTGAAGGATTTACTCTTCACCGAAGAATCTTGCGCCAACTTGTACCTGCTCAACAATACTGGCACCATCAGCACACCGCTCATTACCAGTTTCACCACTTTCCCGGCCGTGGCACCTGTGGCCATACCGTTTTATCCTGCTGCCTTTTTCGAAGACGTAACTTTTGATGGCTTGCCTGATTTGCTGGTGACAGCCAATCTCAGTTCACGCAGTTCGCAACTGATTGACTTTCAACGATCGTTAACATTGCTACGCAACACAGGTACCTCGAGTGCTCCGCAGTTTAGCAATGCCGGCAACAACTTTTTGCAAAGCAACATGATTGATGTTGGTGACAATAGCGTGCCTGCTTTTTTTGACATGGATGGCGATGGCGATTTGGATTTACTGGTGAGTAATAACATCCGGGCAGGATTTTCGTCAACCATTGCGCAGTATGAAAATGTTGGCACGTCTTCGCAACCCTCGTTCAAACTTGTAGCCGATGACTATCTATTTTTTTCGGTGGCGAACTATACCAACATCAAAATTCAATTTGCCGATGTCAATGCTGACGGCTTCACTGACTTGGCGTTGACGGCCTCCACCAATCGCAACAGTGCCACTTCAACGCTTTTTTACTTGGCCAATAGCGCCCCCGACCGTTTCCGCCCAGCGGACCCGTCTCTCAGAAGCACTAACTTTAGAATTGGCAACACTGAAAATCTGTTATTAGTTGATGTGGATCAAAATGGTGCATTGGATCTCTTAGTTGGCAATGATACAGGCGCTATTGAATATTGGAAAAACCAAGGTACGGGTGGCTCATTAAACTTCGCCTTGGCCAAAGCCGATTTCCTGGGGGTTGGCAACAGCACAGACAGACAGAATTTGGCAATGACTGCCAGTGACCTGGATGGTGATGGTCTTGCAGATTTAGTGGTGACCAACCAGCGCGGTGAGATTTCCATTTACTCGGACTTCAGAGCGCAGAACACCACCATCAATGTTGTAAATGAAATTGTTTATAATGAGTTGACTCAAAAATACCAGAAGCGTAATTTAGGAGGCAACTGTTGGCCTATCGCAGCAAACCTGTTCAACAGCAATCGACCTGCGCTGGTGGTTGGCAATGCCCGTGGAGGTTTGTACTTGTTAAAAAATGATGGAGGTAAAGAACTTCCACCCGACCCCGAAATTATTTTGTACCCCAACCCAGTAACCCCCAGCAAAAGTCAACTACTCAAAATCATAAGCGATCGCAATGTAAAGGTGCAGCTTTATACCCTACTGGGCCAAGCTTGTAGTGATGTCCATTTTGTTCCAGGCAATCAAGAATTCGAAATCAATGTGAGCAACCTTTCGGCAGGCATGTACGTGGGTCGCTTTATCTGGAACGGGAAAACGTTTGCAAAGAAGTTTGTGGTGCAGTAAATACAATTGGTAGCGCCACCTAATGTGAAAGGAATATGATGGCTTTTCTTTAATGGCTATAGCAGCCATACGCATAAGTGAAAACTCGTACCTTGCGCACTTTTTGAAAACATGGCCCCAAAAGCATTTATCTTCGACATGGATGGCGTGATCATCCACAGCAACCCTTACCACAAAATTGCGCTGCACGAATTTTGCGAAAAATATGGTTACCACTTAACCGAAGAAGAACTGCGGGCTAAGATTTATGGCCGTACCAACAAACAATGGATTACCAATTTATTTGGGCGCACGCTTTCAGGTGAAGAGTTAGAACATTATGCCGAGGAAAAAGAAGGTATGTTCCGCGAATTGATCAAAAATGACATCAAGCCTCTGGCTGGCTTACGCGATTTTTTAGAACAGTTAAACGCTCACAATTTTGCGCGCGCGATTGGGACCTCTGCCCCGCGAAGCAATGTAGATTTTGTGATGAGTAAAACGCAATTGGCAGATTACTTCCCCACCATTCTAGACGACTCATTTGTAGAACATGGCAAACCGCACCCCGAAATTTATTTGAAGTGCGCAGCCGCCTTGGGTTATGCACCTGAAAACTGCATTGTGTTTGAAGACTCCCTCTCGGGCGTAGCAGCAGGAAAAGAAGCTGGCGCCAAAGTAGTGGGCGTGGCCACTACGCACACATTCGAAGAATTGCAAGAAACTGACTTTGTGATTGCAGATTTTGTTGGGTTGGATGCTAAGGCTTTGATGGAAAAATTATTCTAGCTTGACCCACGTTCTCATATCAACAATTAGATTTCAACATTCGTCAAACACTCAATTCGGCAACGAAATCTTCCCCATCGCTACGCTTGGTATGCCGTTTCGGCCAGAGCCGTAGTTTACCTGGCCTCCGCAAATACACTCGTTCGCGAGCGTTGCAAACAACACGGCTTCCTTTGCATCGGGATGAATGCCAAGGCTGGCCGTCACTAAAAACTCTTGCGCGGGAAGTTGCAATTTCAAATGCTGCATCAACAATGGGTTGTGCATACCACCCCCACTTGAATAAATTTTGAAATCAGTTCTGTCTTTCAAACATTCTTGCAATGCTACCACAATCATGTCAGCCGAAAAACGGTTGAGGGTTGCCATTATATCTTTATGCGAAAGAGCTTGGGTGCCCGATTGTTGCTGAGCGTTCTGTAGGTAGCTCAAATTGAATAACTCCGGCCCTGTTGTTTTGGGAAACGATTGGTGAAAAAAAGGATGATTTTTTAGCGCGTTCAACAACGAATCACTAATCTTCCCATTTCTGGCAACCGCAGCATTTTCATCAAAGTACTTCTGAAAATTTTTTTGCATGTATGCATCCATCATGGTGTTGCCGGGCCCTACATCAGTGCTGAATACTTCATCGGCATTGAGTGTGCCAGGCAAGTAAGTAAAGTTGGCAATGCCACCAATATTGAGCATAATACGGTTCTCACCACGTTTAGAAAAAATCAAAAAGTCGCCATACGAAGCCAAGGGGGCACCCTCGCCTCCTGCTGCAGTATGCTTTTGGCGAAAATCACTCAGGGTAATAACTCCCGTAGCATGTGCGATGTGATCACCATCGCCAATTTGCAAAGTAGCATTTCCGAATTTTCCTTTTTGATGCAAGGACTTAGGCGCGTGGTAAATGGTTTGGCCGTGACTCGCGATTAAATCGATTTCACTCGGCACACGATTCCATTTCTTCAGACAATCCAAAATCATTTGTGCATGGACTAATCCCACCCACGGGTTAAGCAAGCAAACTTTTTCCAAGCTCACCGTATCTTTTGAAAAAATGGTCTTGATTTCCTCTTTAAAAGCATTTTCATACGCCACCGTTTCAAATTCTAACAATTCAATTTGTGTTTCCAAGCCCATCCCGCGAAAGCGGCACAATGCTATGTCCAGGCCGTCCAACGAAGTACCTGACATTAACCCAATGATTAACCGCAGTGGTTTTTGGGCGATTTGATATAGTGATTGTATCTGCCTATTCATTATCAGGTCGATAGTCAAAGGTCGATGGTCCATAGTTATCGATCATAAACAATCGATCATGGACTAAATTATCTCATTGCCTTTTCCATTCGTTGGCTGCGTTGAAAATTGCTTACCGCCTCCATCTTTCTTCCGTAGTGCAAGCTTGCGTTTACTTCGTATCCATACAATAAAATCACGGTCACTAATTGTATCCATGCCATCAACGCAATCAATGCACCAATAGAACCGTACACTTTGTTGTAGCTACCAAAGTTGGTGATGTAAACTGAAAATCCGTAGGACAACCCAAGAATCGCCAACGTTGCTAAAAAAGAACCGATGGAAAAAAAACTCCAGTTATAATGAACGGCCGGACCAAAATAATAAATGAATGATATCGCCAGAAAAAAGACAATGAAGATGACCAAAAACCGAAGTGCAAAGAGTAAATAAATTGTGAAGCTATCTAAATTAAGATGGCTGAAATCTTCTAAGTGCGACAACACATAGTTCAACGCAATTTGGCCGACAATCAGCAAAACAACTGCGGCCAACATTACCACCGCCAGCATGATGGTGAGCCCCAATGCCGTCAACCGCATACGTAGCCAATGCCTGCGTTCAACCGTGCGATAACACGCATTGAAGGCGCGCATCAACGCCATCATTCCGTTGGTTGATAAATAAAGGGCGAACAACACACCAAATGTTAACAGTCCACCGCGTTGCTTACTGATGATATCATACACAGTAGATGCAATGGTCTCGTACATGTTAGATGGCACCACGGACTTAATAAAATCCATGATGGTTTCGGTGGTCACTTCCGGAAAGTAAATGGAAACGTAGGGGATAAGTGTAAATAAAAAAATGATGGTAGGAAAAATTGCTAGAATAAAATTAAACGAAACACCGTTGGCGCGATCCATGATCTCATCTTCACTGATGTTGTACAGAAAGATTTTGATAAACTTATACAACGACAGGTTATCGAACTTTTTGAATTTAATTCGCTTAAGCCAACTGCGACTGGTGCGTGCCGTATTAAATTGAAGGATTCTTTTTCGGGTAACGTACTTCATTTTCCAATTTGAAAATTTGAAAACGAGTTAATCTGAAAATGAACTGCAGGGAAACTAAATAAATTCGAATTAAGAGATTGAAAAACGATGCTGAACCACCTGATCCGCGGTTTCTCAATTTTCAAATTTTCAAATTGGCTCATCTTCAAATTAAAAATAAGGTTTTAGCACATCCATGAACCGCTGCGGTGGGCGGCAAGGGCGGCCAGTTTTCTTATCTACAAAAGCGAGCAGTGTTTCACCTTCATGTAACAGTTTGTTGCTCGCGTTGTAAATGGCGTAAACGAATTTGATCCGCACACTTGGCTTCTCGGCAATAGTCGTTACAATCTTCAAGTGGTCGTCATACAAAGCAGGTTGATGAAACTTCGAATGGTTCTCCAACACGGGCATCATCACACCATCATCTTCCAATTCCTTATAAGAAAGTCCCAACTGCCGCAATGCTTCTACCCTGCCCACTTCGTAATACATGGCATAGTTGCCATAATAGACATAACCCATTTGGTCTGTCTCGCCATAGCGCACGCGTACAAAAGTTTCAGATTGGTACATAGGCTATTTGTTCGCAGCGGCCTTTTTCATTTCTGCCGTTAGTGCTTTTTGGTACTTGCGCGCATTCACATTGTGCTCGTCTAGGTTCTTAGCAAAGTTGTGGTAGCCGGAAAAGTCTTCCTTGGCACACATATAATAATACTTATGATCTACGGCATTGAGTACCGCATCAATGTTCACAATTTGCGGCACGTTGATGGGGCCTGGAGGCAAACCGGGGTTTTTGTATGTGTTGTAGGGTGAATCAATTTCTTTATGGGTATTCAGTACACGTTTCAAACTAAAGTCACCCGAGGCGTAAACCAACGTTGGGTCTGCTTGCAAAGCAATGTTCTTTTTTAACCGGTTGATGTACAATCCGGCAATCATAGGTGCCTCATCTTCTTTCACGGTTTCAGCTTGCACAATGGAAGCTAGGATAGAAACTTCAATCGGGGTCAGCCCCAATTTTTTTGCCTTTGCAGTTCTATCTTCGTTCCAAAACTTATGGTACTCTGCATTCATCCTTTCAATTAATCCATCGGGAGTAATGTTATAATACACTTCGTATGTGTTTGGGATAAACATGCACCGAATATTCTCTTTGGTGAATCCTTCTTTGTTGCTGTCCACAAACTTGTCGAGTGCCTCATCAAATTCTTCAGTTGTAACACTTATGTTCTTGGTCAGTTTTTCACCTAATTCGTCAGTGAGCCGCACATAAGAAAAGGTGATTTTCACAGGCTCTTGTTTGCCGGATTTCAATATCTTAATGGCTTGTAGATTCGTCATATTGCGCCTTAAGATGTAGCGGCCGGGTTTTAATTCTTTATCCAATCCATTGAGTTTGGCCAGAAAGGCAAACGACACCATGTCATTTACAAAATTTCCTTTTCCCAAATCGTTCAACACCGATTGGTAAGTGGCACCTGACTTAACGAGAAACAACCTGTCATCACGGTCTACCAAAACATTGGGCGTATAAAAGATCTGATAAAAATAAAATGTGAAGGTGATGAGCAGAATAGAGCCAACCAGAAAAGCAACCAGCTTGATATTTTTGATATTCATGTTACAAAGGTAGTTCGGTAATCGGTAAAATCGTAATCATGAATGAGTAATTCCCTCACCCCAAAGACTTAGCAAGTTAGCACCACTCATCATTGCCCTCTCCCATGGGAGAGGGGTAAGGAGTAACTGCCTAAACTGATAACTACTTGTAGGGTGAGGGGATAGAATATGGTCTAAAAGACTAATGCTTACGCCTTACCAGATATTGATTACTGGCTTCTTGATTATATTGCATTCTATGCCGGCAGAGCTGTTAAATATTCACCCCATCAACCCAGAGCCGCGAAAGGTTAGCAAGGCCGTGGAGATTTTGCAGCGCGGTGGAATCATTGTATACCCTACCGATACCATTTATGGAATCGGTTGCGATTTGATGAACAAGCGCGCAGTAGAAAGGCTGCGCGATGTAGAAGGCGTGAAGCCGCAAAAAATGAATTTGTCTTTCATCTGCAATGACTTGAGCCATATTTCAGAATATGTGCGCAACCTGCAAACATCAGAATTCAAAACATTAAAACGCTTCTTACCCGGTCCATTCACATTTATCTTAGAATCGAGCAGCCATGTACCCAAAATCCTGGGTGTGAACAAAAAAACGGTGGGCATCCGTATACCCAATCATCGAATACCCTTAGAGATCGTTAAATTGTTAGGCAACCCGTTGATTACCTCTTCCATTAAAGATGACGACCACATCAAAGAATACACCACCGATCCGGAAGAAATCTATGAAGACTTTAAACACAAGGTTGATTTGGTGATAAACGGAGGGCTGGGCGGCAACGTGCCTTCCACCATTGTCGATTTTACATCGGGTGAGCCTGTAGTGACGAGACAGGGGTTGGGAGAGTTTGATGGTTGAGGGCAAATGCCGCATGCTTTAAGCTACAGGCTGACTTAATTTGCAGTCAACGTTAGACCCATGATGCACCGTGAAATCAACTTCCGAATTTGATGAGCAACTTGAAGCCTGTGGCTTGCGGGCTAAAGCCAATTAAAGCGTAGCCATATCAATCACAAACCGATACCGCACATCACCTTTCAACATGCGGTCATACGCTTGGTTGATGTAGTTGATGTTGATGAGCTCAATGTCAGAAACGATATTTTTCTCGGCACAGTAATCAAGCATCTCTTGGGTTTCGGGTATGCCGCCTATAGAAGAACCAGCCACGCTTTTCCTGCCACCTACAATTGAGAATGGTGGTATCTCCAGCGGCTGCGATGGTAAGCCTACCAATATGTGTGTACCATCGGTGCGCAGCATGCCGAGATAGAATCTAAAATCATGCGGAGCAGAAACCGTATCAACAATAAAATCAAAATAACCTCTCACTGATTTCGCCTGCGCTTTGTCGGTAGTAAGCACAAATTTATGAGCACCCAATTTTTTTGCTTCAGCTTCTTTGCCGGCCGATGTACTCAACACTGTTACTTCTGCACCAAATGCGTTGGCAAACTTCACCGCCATATGCCCTAGTCCACCTAAACCCAACACAGCCACCTTATGGCCTTTGCCAATCTTCCAATGGCGCAAAGGCGAGTACGTAGTAATGCCCGCGCAGAGCAATGGAGCCACTGCAGCCAAATTGAGTTTTTCAGAAACCTTGAGCGTAAAATCTTCGTGCACCACCATCACGCTACTGTACCCTCCATAAGTCGGCAAGCCGTCCTTTCCAGTTGCGTTATAGGTGCCCACTGCATTGTTACAATACTGTTCCAAGCCATGTTGGCAATTCTCGCATCCGCGGCAGGAGTCAACCAAACAGCCCACACCTACGAGATCGCCTACCTTAAACTTTTTTACAGCAGCACCCACCTTGGTTACTTTACCCACAATCTCATGGCCGGGTACCATCGGGAAAATTCCGGGAAACCATTCGTTGCGGATTTGGTGCAAATCGGAATGGCAGACACCACAATAGTTGATGTCAAATTGAACATCTTGTGCACCCACTTCGCGCCTTTCAAAATTCCAAGGGGCAAGTGGTGAGGTGTGCGTTTGGGCTGCGTAAGCTTTGGCTGGAGTCATGGATAGATTCTGGATTCTTGATACTAGATACTAGCAACCAGTATCTAGTATCAATGTCAATTATTAATGATTCAAGATTACCTTCTCAATTATATCACAACATTCGTGTATTTGCTCTTCGGTTATTACCAATGGTGGTGCCAATCGGATAATGTTGCCGTGGGTTGGTTTTGCCAGCAGGCCATGCTCCGCAAAGCTCATGCAAATGTTCCAAGCGGTTTCACTTTGAGGCGAATCGTTGATAACGATAGCGTTTAGTAAACCCTTACCCCTTACTAATGTAATTTTGTTGGTGCGCTTCATTAAGTCAGTCATCCGTGCGCGGAAAACTTTTCCTAGTCGCTCCGCATTCTCTGCAAGCTTTTCGTCTTTCACTACTTGTAATGCTGCCATCACCACGGCAGCGGCCAACGGGTTGCCCCCAAAGGTTGAACCGTGTTCGCCCGGCTTAATCACCAACATAATTTCGTCATCAGCCAACACCACAGAAATCGGCAACACCCCGCCAGATAATGCTTTCCCTAAAATCAAAATATCGGCCCGCACATCTTCATGGTCGCTTGCCAACATCTTGCCCGTGCGTGCAATGCCGGTTTGGATTTCGTCCATCATCAGCAACACATTGTATTGCCGACATAATTTCTCAGCAGCTTTCAAATATCCATCGTGCGGCACGTACACGCCCGCCTCGCCCTGGATGGGTTCAATCCATAAACCGCAAACATTCGGATGGCTTAATGCTTTTTCCAATGCCGAAACATCATCGTAATCCACAATATTAAATCCCGGCATAAAAGGCCCGAAGTGTTTGGTTGCACTCGGGTCCGTAGAAGCCGAAATAATGGTTGTGGTTCTTCCATGAAAATTCTTTTTCACCGCCACAATCACCGCTTGATTTTCTGCGATTCCTTTTTTGGTGTAACCCCATTTGCGCGCGAGCTTGATGGCGGTTTCGTTGGCTTCGGCACCACTGTTCATAAACAATGCTTTTTGGTAGCCAAACGTATCGCACACATATTTTTCGGCAACGCCCAGTTTATCGTTGTAAAATGCCCGCGAGGTAAGCGTCAGTTCTTTTGCTTGGTTGATCAACGCATTGATGATTTGGGGATGACAGTGACCTTGGTTCACCGCGCTGTAGGCCGACAAAAAATCGAAATACCGTTTACCTTCAACATCCCACAAAAAAACGCCCTCGCCCCGGTTCAACACCACGGGAATAGGATGATAATTATGCGCACCAAACTTGTCTTCCAAAGCAATAGCCTCTTGGCTGGTGGTGACGGTGTCTACCATAAAATTTGTCTTTTAAAACGTTTGCAAAGGTATGCAAAGTTTGCGACTTCGGTTGGGGACGACTAGGGTTTAAACGTATTGCACTAACATTCTATAATCCTAAAATCCGCCTATGTATTTACCCAAAAAGATAATCGTTCGGTTTGTTGCGAAGTTTTAACTTTGTCGCCTAATTCAATTTCAGACGTGAGCAAACTCGTTAAAATCGGCACGGTGCAAATGAGCTGCACCAGAAACCCTTCTGAAAACCTACAAAAGGCTATTGAAAAGGTGCGTGAAGCGGCTAAAAAAGGTGCTCAGATTGTGTGCTTGCAAGAGCTCTTTACATCGCTGTATTTTTGCGATGTGGAAGATTACGAAAACTTCAAGTTAGCCGAATCCATTCCCGGCCCTTCCACAGATAAGCTATCATCAGTTGCAAAAGAATTGGGCGTGGTGATTATCGCCTCACTATTTGAAAAGCGTGCGCAAGGCGTTTATCACAATACTACGGCCGTGCTCGATGCAGACGGAAGTTATTTGGGCAAGTATCGCAAAATGCACATACCCGATGACCCGGCTTACTTTGAAAAATTCTATTTCACCCCGGGTGATTTGGGCTATAAAGTTTTCAAAACGAAGTTCGCCACCATTGGTGTGCTGATCTGCTGGGACCAGTGGTATCCGGAAGCAGCGCGCATCACATCACTGATGGGCGCAGAAGTTTTATTTTATCCCACCGCAATTGGTTGGGCCACCTCGCAAGACGAGGCCACCAACACAGAACAATACGGAGCATGGCAAACGATTCAGCGCAGCCATGCTGTAGCCAATGGCTTGCATGTGGTGAGCGTAAACCGCGTAGGCTTTGAGCAGAACGGAGCAATGAAATTTTGGGGAGGTTCATTTATCGCAAATCCAATGGGTACACTTCTTTACAAAGCATCGCACGAAAATGAAGAAGTAAATGTGACGGAAATTGATTTGAATCGAACTGACAGCGTGCGCGTGCACTGGCCTTTCATGCGCGACAGACGGATTGATTCTTATCAGCCCATTACAAAAAGATTTATTGATGAGTAGTCGGGAAGTCTTTAGTCTGATAAGTCCGAAAGCTGAAAAGAGATGGCATTTAAGTTTGAGAAATTACTTGTTTGGCAAAAAGCTGTAGATCTTTCTGAGCTAGTTGATCAAGTAAGTAAGAATTTTCCGAAGGAAGAGCTTTACATCCTAACTTCACAAATAAAACGAGCGGCAGACTCAATCGCACTGAATGTTGCGGAGGGTTCGACAGGTCAATCTAACGCAGAGTTCAATCGATTTTTAGGAATAGCATTACGATCTAATATTGAAGTTGTTAGTTGCATCTATTTGGCGAAAAGGAGAAATATTATTTCGGAAGAAGATTTCAATAAAATATATTCGAGCTGCGAAGAAATTCTCGTTATGATTAACGGACTTCGCAAAGCTCTAAAGACTTAACTATGCCACAACAAAACCTTCCGACCTCCGGACTTCCGAACTTACCTAAGCAACTCGGCTACCACTTCCCAGCAGAATTTGCTCCCCACACCGCTACCTGGCTCAGCTGGCCTCATAAAGAAGCCTCTTGGCCGGGAAAGATTGATGCGATATTTCCGGTGTATGCGCAGTTCATTAAACTGGTGGCGGAAGGTGAGAAGGTAAACATTAACGTGGTCGATGAAAAGATGAAGCAGTTTGCTGTTTCTCATCTCGAAAAAGTAGGAGCTGATTTTACCAATATTCATTTCTTTTTTCACCCGACCAACGATGCCTGGTGCCGCGACCATGGCCCTGCGTTTTTGATCAATCCAACGGAGAAAAAGAAAATGATTGTGGACTGGGGTTACAACGCCTGGGGTGGGAAATACCCCCCGTTTGATTTAGATGATGTGATCCCAACGCTCATTGCGAAGCATTACAACATTCCAGTTGTACATCCCGGCATTATCATGGAAGGCGGTTCAGTAGAATTTAACGGTAAGGGTACATTGCTCACCACACGCGCTTGCCTACTAAACCCGAACCGAAATCCGCATTTGAGCCAATCACAAATTGAAGAATACTTAACCAACTATTACGGAGTGAACCACATCCTTTGGTTGGGCGATGGTATTATTGGTGACGACACCGATGGACATATTGATGACCTAACCCGATTTGTCAACAGCGATACCGTGGTGACGATTGTGGAAGAGAACAAAAAAGATGAGAATTACGAAATCCTTCAGGCCAATCTAAAGGAATTGAAAACACTTCGCTTGGAAAATGGAAAGCAGCTCAACATAGTTGAACTGCCCATGCCTTCACCCGTTGTTTATGAAGACCAACGATTACCTGCCTCTTACGCCAACTTCTACATAGCAAATAAATACGTTGTAGTACCCACGTTCAGAGATAAAAACGATGACAAGGCATTGAATATCCTTCAGCAATGCTTCACCGACAGAAAGGTTGTCGGATTAGACTCTACTGACATAATTTGGGGATTAGGTTCCTTTCATTGCTTGAGCCAGCAGGAGCCGGCTGTTTGATCTCTACTTCAATCAGAGCGCAGCAAACTGATAAAGATGGTGGGGTGTAAGACAATGCGTAAGCGAAATATCATTCTCATCAACATCCTCTATTGATTCTATTGGTTCGAATAAGGATAATCCTATTCTTTGGCATCTTATCCGGCACTCTGCTAAAAACTGATCGTAAAAGCCCTTCCCATAGCCAACACGATTTCCCGACTTGTCAAAAGCCAACAGTGGCACGATCACCATATCAATTTTATCCGTTGGCGTTGGCACACCTTGTTCGGGTTCCAGTATTCCCCATTTGTTTTTTTTGAGTTGATGGATTCCCTCAAAATAAAAGCTCTCTAACTCACTTCCATTTACCTTTGGAATTGACAGTCGGATATGCTCATGCTCTCTACGTAGACGGTCGATGATTGGCCATGTGTCAACTTCACGTTTCCCTTCGATTGGCAAGAAGATGTGCAGGCACCTAACCCCAGATAAATCGATAAGCGAGAAGAACTGTTGATACAATTGAAAGTTCAACTGATGATATTCTCCCTCCGGCAAAGCCGCCCGCTTTTGCAAGAAATCTCTTCGCGCGTTCGCTTTAGTCATGGCGTAAGCACATTAAATCGAAAATCGAACGGCCGGAGTTGCTGAGTCAATTCACCGATAAATCTTGGGTTACTTTGATAGAAATTCAAAAAGTTATCCGTGCGTTCTTGTAAGCTGCCATTGGGAAAAAGTGCGTCCTTCACTGCTTCAATTTGCCTGAGTTTATCTT
This sequence comes from Bacteroidota bacterium, assembly GCA_018267275.1. GTDB lineage: Bacteria > Bacteroidota > Bacteroidia > Cytophagales > Cyclobacteriaceae > ELB16-189. The sequence goes on from JAFDYV010000009.1 coordinate 311,280, forward strand.
CGTGCCTACGCTTCTCGGCCTTCAGCATCTTCTTTTCAATACGTTCCAAATCATCATGCGCGTGTTTGTGTTTTGCGGCTACCAATTTACCAAGTGTTGTGTCAACTTGCTCTGCCTTGTACTGCACGGATTGATACAACGATTTCAGTTTTTCAAATTCTCTTCCGAGTGATAAATCATGCTGGCTATTTTTTGCCACCCAATGATTGAACAGAAAATTCTTTTCCTCAAACGAATCCTTTAACTCCAAACCTGTCTTCACGAACTTCTTTTGCGTGGCTTCATCTACAACCATCGCAAAATTACGGGGCATCAAAATCGGGAATGGCACTTGAAATGCCTCAAACACATCTTTCAGTTGCAGCCAATATACCAGCTCTGCAGGGCCACCTACATAAGCCAGGTTGGGCAAAATCATTTCTTGGTATAGGGGTCGAAGGACTACATTCGGACTGAACTTCTCAGGTTCATTTTTGATAAATGAATTGATTTGCTGAGCAGTGAATGAGATCGAAGAATCAACGACAGAAAATGTGTCCCCCTTTTTTTCAATGCGGCCGCGAATACCCTTGTCCAAGTAAAAAAGATTGACTTCGCGTGCATTTACCTGGGTGTGATAGCCAAGTTGCTGCAGCCGTTTAGTCGTTGCCTCGGCTTTTTGAAAGGCAGTATGCTGAAACAAATCATTTACCATTACTGGGGCGAACAAACGTTTCAACGAACGATCATCTCCATCCGCCACAATCAAACCGTGCTCGCCAAATAAGGCATTTACGTAGTGTCGAACCGCTGCTGCCAAACTCTGGTTCTTTGTATACGCCTCTTTGAAAATTGAAATTTCTCCAGGCACTTCGTTAAGCAGCTTTCGCAACTCATCCAATGCAAAGCGGCCTACCGCGCCACTTTGTTGGGTGTTCCAAGTGTATTTTTTTCCGTATAGTCTAAATGATTTGATCTCTTCATAGTCGTGGTCTTCACTGGCCATCCAGTATACCGGCACAAAACGATAGGCGGGATACTGCTGTTGCAATTCGCGACAAGCATTGATGACGGTAATAATCTTATAAATGAAATACAGTGGCCCGGTAAAAACATTTAGTTGATGGCCGGTAGTAACCGTAAAAGTTTTTTCGTTGCCTAATGCCAACAAGTTTGCCTGTACGGCTTCGGTAGTTTTCAATGAACCGTATTGTGCGGTGAGCGCAGCAACTAGTATTTCGCGATTAGCTTTCCTGAAACTTGCCTTGTCCTGTAGCTGACCTTGAAAATTTTGCACGGTGGGGAACTGGTTGTAGAATTTTTGGAGCGAAGGTTTTTGCTCGATGTAGTCCAAAAAAAAGGGCGTAAATGCATGGGTAGAACGAAAATCGAGCGAGGTCAAATTCATACTAACAACATTGGGCTAAAGGCAAAAACATGCTCTAGGTAACGATTTACGAAAAATAAAGTTCTTAAAATAACAGTTTTTAACGATCGCTATCTTGTGAGTGATGGATGCCCTTAAAGTGCTTAGAAAAGAAATAATTTCATACCTCGCCCACCAAATCAAACTCGGTAGCGCTCGTAATTTTTGCTTGCACAAAATCGCCCACACGCAAATAGTTTTTGGTACCGTCCAGTATCACCTCATTGTCTACCTCAGGTGAGTCAAATTCTGTGCGGCCAATGAAGCTACCCCCTTCTTTGCGATCAATTAGTACCTTAAAGGTTTTGCCCACTTTTGCTTGGTTCAGTTCAAGTGAAATGCCCTGCTGCAACTGCATCAACGCATCTACCCGTTCCTGCTTCACCTCTGTCGGCACGTCATCGGCCATCAAGTACGAGTGGGTATTTTCTTCATGTGAGTAAGGGAACACCCCCATGCGATCGAAGCGTGAGCGCTCTACAAATTGCATCATCTCATCAAAGCGCTCTTCTGTTTCACCCGGATGGCCTGCAATTAATGTAGTGCGTATGGCGATGCCCGGCACTTTGGTGCGAATGGTTTGCAACAACTCTTCCGTTTTCTCGCGCGTGGTGCCACGTCTCATGATTTTAAGCATTTCGGTAGAACCATGCTGCAACGGAATGTCTATGTACTTGCAGATGTTGCTGCGTTCGGCCATCACATCCAACGCATCCAACGGAAAGCCAGTAGGAAAGGCATAGTGCAAACGAATCCAATCAATACCATCCACATCCGAAAGACGTTTGAGTAAGTCGGCTAAATTTCTTTTTTTATAGATATCAAGACCGTAGTAGGTAGAGTCTTGCGCAATCAGCAACAACTCTTTCGTTCCATTTTTAGCAAGATTTTTTGCCTCCAACACCAACTCTTCCATTGGGCGCGAAACATGCTTGCCCCGCATTAAGGGAATGGCGCAGAAAGAACAAGGTCGATCGCAACCTTCGGAAATCTTCAAATAAGCAAAATGGCTGGGATTGGTCAGGATGCGTTCGCCTACTAATTCATGTTTGTAATTTGCATTCAGCTGTTTCAGCAAACGCGATAGATCGCGGGTACCAAACCATGCATCCACGGCCGGAATCTCTTTTTCCAAATCCTGACTGTAGCGTTGCGAGAGGCAACCCGTGACGTACACTTTCTCCACCAATCCCTCTTGCTTGGCATCTACATAACGCAAGATCGTGTCAACTGATTCTTGCTTAGCGTTATCAATAAACCCGCAGGTATTAATAACCACGATGTTCGCATCGTCTTTTTTCGATTCGTGGGTGACATCAATGCCGTTGCCCTTCAATTGAGTAAGCAACACCTCAGAATCCACAAGGTTTTTGGAGCAGCCCAGCGTAACAATATTGACTTTCGTCTTTTTGGTGCCTTTGGTTTTCAAAATCAATAAATAAGGGGTCAAATTTACAAAAAATACGGGCGATAGAGAGGAAGTTGGCACAGTGGTTGAAGTATATTTGCCTTCCTGTAAAGAATGAAAGTTGCTGCCAGATTTTTGTTGGTCCTACTCGTGGCCGTTTTGAGCACTAGCTGCTTTACTCAGCCAGATTGCGTTGTAACGGCCAGCATGGAGATAAAAATTGACTTTAAGCAAAACAAACTCAACAGCCGAAGCAATACCCGGTCGGTTGTAGATACTTTTTTACGATTTCAGTCAATCAAAATCTCTATTGCGGGGAAAGACAGTCTTTTTTCGCTTGACACAATCCCTAGAAGTTCACTTGCGTTGCCTATCGATCCTAATCAATCAACCATGAAGTACACGTTTGTGCGCAGGGGCCGACAAGCAAGCAGTCCGTTGGTTACAGAATCGATTACCTTCACCTATAGCAATGAAACCAGAATTATCTCAGCACAATGCGGTGCCTTTGTGTATTTTTTGAATTTGAATGTGACAGAATCTTCCTACGGTTCTCAGTTTAAAATCTTAAATGACCGCCTTCTTAAAAATACCACCAATGTGCAGATTCTTTTCTAGTGCATTGCTTGTATTGGTAATCACTGCCGCCTATTGCCAGCAGCAGGATTCGGCTGTGTCAGTAAAACCAAAAAGAATTGACACGGTAAAATACATACCCACTGGTTTGCGTGTGGGCACTGACTTGATTGCTTTGGTGCGGAGCCGCGACAACTCCTTTAAAGGTTGGGAACTGGCGTTTGATGTAGACCTTGCACGTTATTATTTGGTAGTTGAATATGGGTATTGGTCTACTCGGCAATCGTTAGATAATTTTCAATTGATAGCAAGCACCGCTAATCCTGTACTACGCACCTATGGAGTGTACAACAATGAGGGTTATTATTTCCGCTTCGGTACCGACATTAACTTTTTATTGAAAGACCCGGAAAAGAACATGTTTTTTTTAGGGCTGCGATATGGCATTTCAAACTTTGCCGAAAATGTTGCCTATGTTAATCAACCTTCTTCACCGTTGTTCAGCCCCTTTGCTGCAAACCTAGCCAACGGAAACGTGTCTGGTAGTTGGATTGAAGTAACCTCGGGCTTACGCATTAAAGTATACAAGGCATTATGGATGGGTTACACCGCTAGATTGAAGTTTGCACCTTCGACCAGCGGTGCAGGCAATTTTGAATCGTACGATATGCCGGGTTATGGCATTATTTCAGAGGCGCCAAACTGGGGTTTCAACTACCAACTATTCTGGCGTTTTGATTGGGATAAGCTGATCAAAGGAAAGAAAAAACGATCAACTCTTACGAAATAGCGAGTCAACAAACTCTCGCTTATTAAACACTTGCAAATCATCTACCTTCTCGCCCACACCAATGTAGCGAACAGGTATCTTAAACTCGTCAGAAATACCAATTACAACACCACCCTTTGCAGTGCCGTCCAGCTTTGTAATTGTTAAACAGGTAACGTCAGTCGCTTTGGTAAACTCACGTGCTTGCACTACAGCGTTTTGACCAGTGCTGCCATCCAGCACAAGCATTACATCATGGGGCGCATCAGCAATCACTTTTTGCATCACGCGCTTGATCTTTGAAAGCTCTTGCATCAAATTGACTTTGGTGTGTAATCGGCCTGCGGTATCAATAATGATCACATCAGCTCCCAAGGCAACGCCTTTTTCTACTGCCTCAAATGCCACCGCTGAAGGGTCCGTGTTCATGCCCTTCGCAACCACAGGCACTCCAACACGCTCGCCCCATAACTTCAATTGATCAACGGCAGCTGCCCGAAAAGTATCAGCTGCACCCAACACCACGTTCAAACCTTTCTTTTTAAACTGTGCGGATAGCTTTCCGATGGTGGTGGTCTTACCCACACCATTTACACCCACAACCATTAAAACATAGGGTTTCTTGGACGAAGGAATTTCAAAGTCTGCCGTATCGGTCGCATTGTTCTCAGACAATAATGCAGCCACTTCGTCTTTTAAAATAGAATCGAGTTCAGCCGTACCAAGATATTTGTCTCTGGCCACTCGTGCCTGTATGCGGTCAATGATTTTCAGGGTGGTATCTACACCCACGTCAGAGCTAATCAAAATCTCTTCCAGATTGTCCAAAACCTCTTCATCAACCGTTGATTTGCCAGCAATGGCCTTACCGAGCTTGCCAAAGAAACTCTCCTTCGACTTTTGCAAACCTTGGTCGAGTGTCTCCTTCTTCTCTTTACTGAACAAATTGCTGAGAAAAGACATGTATGATATTTTTGCCCTGTTTGATGTTAGGTGGCAGATGAATTTGTGGCTAGAAACAAAAAAGTCCCTCAACGGGGACTCTTCTGTTTTTTAGTTCAGCCATTATTTTTTGGCCAATGTTTCCTTTACCAAGTCAGCAGATACAATTTCTTCTTTGAAAATGTAAGCACCTGTTTTGTCTGACTTCACAGCACGAATCACTTTTGCGTAATTCTTTCCATCTGTTTTCTTAAGCGATGCAACAACCTTCTTTGCCATGGTTATTTAATTTCTTTGTGTAACGTATATTTTTTCAACACCGGGTTGTATTTCTTCAACTCCAAACGCTCAGTGGTGTTTTTGCGGTTTTTGGTAGTAATGTAACGGCTCATGCCGGGCATGCCAGTAGCCTTGTGCTCTGTGCACTCCATGATTACTTGAATTCTATTTTTGTTGCGTGCCATATGCTTTCAATATTATGGATTAACGACCGGTGTAAACACCTTTTGCTTTAGCCTCTTTGATGACTTGAGAAACGCCCTTCAAGTTGATGGTCTTGATTGCCTTGGTAGACAATTTCAACGTAATCCACTTGCCTTCCTCCGGCACAAAAAAGCGCTTGGTTTGAAGGTTAGGGTAAAATTTACGCTTCGTTTTGTTGTTAGCGTGCGACACGTTGTTACCCACACGCGGCCTTTTTCCAGTAATTTCGCAAACCCTTGCCATAAAAATGATGATTTAAGCCCTTTTTTGAAAGGGATTGCAAATATCGGCAAAGACAGACCAATTATCCAAGAAAACCCTGCAACAAAGGGAGATTTATTTGCGGCTGCCAACAATAAAAAAAGCCCCTGATTTGGGGCTTTTTTGGCTTTATCAGTCGGCCTATCCCTAGAATCCACCACGGTATTTATATGTCTTGGCTACTTTGTCGATTGCCACCATATAGGCTGCAATACGCAAAGAAACCTTATAATCGACAGCGGTTTTGTACACGTTGTCGAATGCATCTTTCATGATCCGATCACTCCTGCGGTTCACGCGGTCCGCGGTCCATTTGTAACCCAGGCGGTTTTGCACCCACTCAAAATAGGATACAGTTACACCACCTGCATTGGCCAAAATATCAGGCACCACGCTGATCCCTTTTTCGTAAATCACGCTGTCGGCTTTTGATGAGGTGGGGCCATTAGCACCCTCAACAATTAATTTCGCTTGAATCTTGCCAGCGTTGCTCGCAGTAATTACATCCTCGGTTGCGGCAGGAACGAGCACATCTACCGGAAGTGTCAAGATATCGCCACCTCCAATTTTTTCGGCATCCTTAAAGCCTTCTAAAGAACCTTTGTTTGCATCGCGGTATTTTACAGCGGCTTCAATGTCGATTCCGTTCTCATTATAGTAAGCACCACCCAAATCGCTCACCGCTTGTACTTTCAAACCACGTTCGGCCAACAGGCGGGCTGCCCACGAGCCCACATTTCCAAAACCTTGCACGGCACAAGTAGCTTTGTAGGGATTGATTTTCAATTTCTCCATCGCAGCCAATGCGCTGACCATTACACCGCGCCCAGTCGCCTCGGTTCTTCCCAACGAACCACCCAAGACAATTGGCTTACCGGTTACTACCGCGTTTACGGTCATGCCTTGTGTGCGTGAATATTCGTCCATCAACCAAGCCATTTCGCGAGGACCTGTTCCCATATCTGGGGCGGGGATATCTTTATCAGCACCAAAGATGTCAATCATGGCTAGGGTATAGGCGCGCATCAAACGCTCTATTTCGCCTGCACTCATTTCGCGCGGATTGCAAGTAACACCGCCTTTGGCACCACCATAGGGGATATCAACCACAGCGCACTTCCATGTCATCCAAGCGGCCAACGCCTTTACTTCATCTATGTTCACATGCGGATCGAAGCGAATACCACCTTTTGACGGACCCAAAATCGTTGAGTGGATCACGCGGTAGCCTTCAAACACGCGAATGCTGCCATCATCCATTGTAATCGGCAACGAAACGATTACCTGGCGGGCGGGTACTTTCAATACATTGTAGATTTCCTCTTCCAAACCAAGGATTTGCGATGCCGTATGAAAACGCGACATCATTGCTTCAAATGGATTCTCTTTGTCGACTAGAGGAGCAGGTTCGATGTAAGCCATTACAAAAAATTTAAGTTGAGATTGTGTTTTTTGCTTGCCGAAAACGGTTGCAAAGATAAATAATTTGCCTAAACAGCTGATTGGCAAACCAAAAAGTATAATCTTCTTAGCCGTTATGCCAAAGCCAAACAAAACCTTGGTCGGTTCTTACTTTAGCGAATTTGCTTTGGGTTAAAAAGGCAAATCATCGCTGCCACCGGGGTCGGCCATAAAAGGCTCATCGCCCACGGGTGGTGTGTTAACGTTGCCACCTGCCTGTTTAGATATTTTCCAGGCACGTACTTCGGTATACCACCTTCCGTTGTACTCGCGGCTCTCTATATTAATGGAGGCCGTAAGGCTATCGCCCGCATTCACGCGAAACTCGTCCACTTTATCGCCCCAGAGCGATACGCAAACTTTCTTTGGATATTGGCCTGGTGTTTCGAGAATAAACTCCTGCTTTTTCCAGGTTCCGTTTTTTCCTTGGCCTGTTTGCATCGGCAACAGTCCAATTACTTTTCCACTTATTTCCATTCAGGTTGATTTTTAAAAGTAGGCCGCAAATGTAAACAAAACCTCTGCACTACATCGCCCCGCGCTTGATTTCATCAACTACAGCTGGGTCGAGCAGCGTAGTCGTATCGCCCAAATTACTAACGTCACCCTCCGCTATTTTTCTCAAGATACGCCTCATGATTTTGCCACTTCGCGTTTTCGGCAGGCCACTGACAAATTGGATCTTGTCGGGTTTTGCGATTGGCCCAATGATTTTTGAAACAACGTCTTTGATCTCGTTGCGCAGATGACCCTCTTCATGTACAGGATCGTAGGTCACAACAAATGCATACACGCCTTGCCCTTTTACATCGTGTGGAAAACCCACCACTGCAGATTCGCATACTGCTGAATGCTCGTCAATGGCGCTCTCAATTTCAGCTGTACCCAAATTATGACCAGAGACAATAATAATATCGTCTACGCGGCCGGTAATGCGGTAGTAGCCGTCTTCATCACGCTTGCATCCATCTCCCGTAAAATATCGTCCTGGGAAAGTTGAGAAGTATGTATCCTTAAATCGTTGGTGATCACCATAGATTGTTCTTGCCATAGACGGCCACGGAAACTTGATTGCCAATCGCCCCTCACACAGATTGCCAGTCAATTCCCTGCCAGACTCATCCATAATTGCGGGTTGCACGCCCGGCAACGGAAGCGTTGCAAATGCAGGTTTGGTTTTGGTTATTCCCGCTAAGGGCGAAATCATAATACCCCCCGTTTCGGTTTGCCACCACGTATCAACAATGGGGCACTTGCCTTTGCCGATGTTCTTATCATACCAATGCCACGCCTCCTCATTGATGGGTTCGCCCACACTGCCCAATACTTGTAGCGATGACAAATCATATTTTTCCACAAATGACAAAGGTGCTTTTTCTAATGAGCGAATGGCTGTAGGGGCAGTATAAAAAATATTGACCTTATGCTTTTCTACTACGTGCCAGAACCGACCCATGTCAGGCCACGAGGGTACCCCCTCGAACATCAGCGTGGTGGCACCGGCTGAAAGTGGTCCGTATAAAATATACGAGTGGCCGGTGATCCAACCCACATCGGCCGTGCACCAAAAGGTTTGACCTTCTTTGTATTGAAATACATTTTTGAAAGTGTAATTTGTATACACCATATAACCACCACAGGTATGTACCATGCCTTTTGGCTTGCCCGTAGACCCAGACGTGTAAAGGATAAAAAGTAAGTCTTCGGAGTCCATTTCTTCTGCCACGCAAAAGTCGCTTGCCGTTTTGATTTGGTCGTGCCACCAAAAATCGCGGCCGGCTCGCATCGTCACATTGAGTTTTGTTCGGTTGAGCACTACACAGGTTTTGACGCTTGGGCAATTTTTAAGTGCTTCGTCTACAATCGACTTGAGTTCAATTTTTTTATCGCCACGAAAGGCGCCATCTGCCGTAAGTACCACCTTACATCCACAATCGTTAATGCGGTCAGCCAGCGACCCCGCAGAGAATCCAGCAAAAACAACTGAATGAACTGCACCAATTCTAGCGCATGCTAAAATGGCAAATGCTGTTTCCGGCACCATGGGCATGTAGATGCAAACTCTGTCACCTTTGAATACTCCGTGAGCTTTCAGCATATTGGCTACTCGATTCACCTCTTTGGCTAACTCCTGATACGTAATCCTTCGCGATGGTTCGGCCGGGTCGTTTGATTCCCAAAGAATAGCTGTTTGATGTGCGCGTGAAGGCAGGTGCCTGTCAATGCAGTTTTCAGTGATGTTCAATTTGCCCCCAATGAACCACTGCACTTCGGGTTTGTGAAAATCATAGTTCAAGACTTTGTCCCATTTTCTACGCCACACGAAATGCTGCGCTTGATGATCCCAAAAATCGATAGGGGTAATAATGCTTTTTTGGTACTCCTCTTGATATTTCTTGAAACTCGTAACCATGTTGCTTGATTAAGTGCTTCTAAAATAATGCAATCATTTAGAAAATCCTGAGAAAATAATTAGCAAGTTTTATCTTTAAGCCATGGCTTTAACCTTAAAACCGCTTTTCCGAAAGCTCAAAAAGCTATTCATCATTCTATTCATCGCCCAATTCGCATACATCATTTTACTGAAATGGGTTGACCCGCCCATCACCATCACCCAATTTACCAATTGGGTAGAAGGCCACGGACTGAAACGCGATTACATTGACTATGATGAGATGTCGCCTAACATTAAGTTGGCGGTGATGGCATCCGAAGATCAATTGTTTCCCGACCACAACGGCTTTGATGTGGAGAGCATCAAAAAAGCTTGGAGTGAAAAAAACAAAAAGCGCAAGCGCGTACGAGGGGCTTCCACCATTAGTCAGCAGGTCGCAAAAAATGTTTTTCTATGGCAAGGCCGCAGCTGGATTCGAAAAGGGTTAGAAGTGTACTTCACATTTATGATTGAATTGATTTGGGGAAAGGAAAGGATTTTGGAGATGTATCTAAATGTAGCTGAAATGGGCAAAGGAATTTTTGGTGTAGAAGCAGCTTCAAGAAATTATTTCAAAAAGCCCGCAAAAAAACTCACGCGTGCCGAAGCTGCCATGATTGCCGGCTGTCTGCCCAATCCCAAAAAGTTTCGCGTGCAACCACCTTCCAATTACATCAGCAGAAGATATTCGCAGATAATGGTTCAGATGAACAACATCGAACCAGACGAGGACATTCAAAAACTATTGCAGACTTCTGCAAAAAAGTAGTCTAAGAAAAAAAGTTTCTAGAAAAGCATCTCAGTAGCAATGGCAATACCGGCTGCTACTATTGCAATGCCCATTTTCTTTGCGTTGAACTTATGGTCGGCACTGCTCTCAAAAACAATGGTGGTGGAGATATGCAAGAAGTTCCCAGTGACAATTGCAAGCAAAATCATCAGCGCTTGCGATGACAACCACTCATTTAAAACCAAGTAATTTGACAGAAACAAACCCAACGGTGATGCCGCAGCGAAAATCATGAGCATCAACACAGCCTTTGCTTTGCTTTTAACATCGCAAAGCAAAACCGACATCAGGGCGAAAGCTTCAGGTGCTTTGTGCAGCAAAATGCCCCAAAGCAACGTGTTGCTGGTATGGTGGTGATGACCAGATTGGCCATGCGCCAACATGCCCCCTTCCAAAAAAGCATGCACGCACAACGCTACCAATACCCAAACAGCCGATAACTCTTGGTGGTGCTTATGTTCGTGCACATGAATGTGCCCATGCTCTACGCCAGACGATAAAAATTCCAGCCCCTGTTGAAGAAAAAAACCAATGAGCACACACACGCCTAGCAGCGCAGGTTGGGTTGCTTGCGCAAACAAATCAGGAAAAATATGGACAATCGTTATAGAGAATAAATACGAGCCTGCAAAAACCAACCAAAGTTTGTACGTGCTGGTATTGATTTTAGGAATGTAGAAAGCAACAGCTCCTGCAATGAGGGCAACAAAAAAGAGAACGAAAACCGAAAATGTCATTTGACTTTGTGTAAGTAAACCTTCGCGCCTTTGCGTGAAATCTATTATTCTTTTAACTCAATCAACTCTTTGATCCCCGGAGTAACATAGGTCTCCATCTTTCCGTCCGCACCGGTATAAATAAAAAACGCATCCAACTCCGGGTGTTGCTTCAACAGTTCAATTGCCTTTTCATGGCCCATCACCATAAAAGCCGTGGCCCAGGCATCAGCTGTGGTGGCATCTGCCGCAAACACTGATGAACTCAAAATTGCGCGCTCCGCTTGGTAACCTGTCTTCGGGTCGATGGTGTGGGAATATTTCTTGCCATCAATAATCCGGTAGTTAAAATAATTGCCCGAGGTAGTAAACGACTTATCCTTCAATTTTACGTATGCCTTAAAGAAAAGACTATCGCGATTTGAATTAGGGTCCAATATCCCCAACTCCCACGCCTTGCCCGACTTCAAATTGACGCCACACGCCATGCCTTCCCCACCTAACTCTACCAGCATATTTTTAATTCCCCGCGCCTTCAAAAATTCCGTAATCACATCGGCACCATAACCCTGGCCGATGCCGCCAAAATCCAACTGCGCACGCGTATCCGTTTTCCAAACACTGTCCTGGTTGAATTGAATTTTGTCAACCCCAACAAAAGCGAGCAGCGAATCAATTTTCTCTTTGGTCGGAATCGGCCGGTCTTTCGCCTTGCCAAAACCCCACGCGTACACCAGCGGCATCACCGTTGGGTCAAATGCCCCACCCGATGCCTTCGAAACTTCCACCGCTTTTTTGATGGGTGGAAGCAAATAAGGCAACTCAAAACGAAGAGCCTTCGCTCCTTTGTTGAATCGCGATGCTTCCGACTCGGGGTCGTACGTGTTAATCGATTTGTTCACCAGCACCAACAATGAATCTACCGCGACTTTAAAGTTCCTACTTTTCTCATCAAAGTATGTGATATGGTAAGTAGTGCCCATGGTGTTGCCTTCAATTTTCATCGGCTCTAATGACGTGGGTCTTTGGGAGTTGCGCCACCACCACACCGATACAAAAACCACCAGCAGCACCAGCGAATAAATTGCGTTCTTCTTACGGTTGTCCATTACAGTCAGAAATATCGTTGCAAGTTAATTTTTTTAATTTTGATTGTTTAAGAACATTGGCGTCTTTGCGCCTGTGCAGAAAAATATGAGAGAAGATTACCTAAAAGCAGATGGCGAGAGTTTGGATTCGGGCGAACGTGACCTCGAAAAGGCGTTGCGGCCACTGGCATTCGAAGATTTCAGCGGGCAAAAGAAAGTAGTCGACAACATCAAAATATTTGTGCAAGCTGCCAAGCAACGCAGTGAGTCGCTCGACCATGTGCTGCTGCACGGCCCGCCCGGGTTGGGCAAAACCACTTTGTCGTTCATCATTGCAAATGAATTAGGTTCTCAAATTAAAATCACCTCTGGCCCGGTGCTTGATAAACCCAGCGACTTGGCCGGTCTTCTCACTAACCTTGAGACCAACGATGTTTTGTTCATCGATGAAATCCATCGCCTCAATCCGATTGTGGAAGAATACCTCTACTCGGCCATGGAAGATTTCCGGATTGACATCATGCTTGATTCGGGGCCAAATGCACGCTCTGTGCAAATCAGCCTGAACCCATTTACGCTGATTGGCGCTACCACCCGCGCAGGATTACTTACTTCACCCTTGCGCGCACGATTTGGTATCAATGCGCGGTTGGAATATTATGACTCTGCATTGCTCACCAAAATCGTAAAACGTTCGGCCGCCATTTTAGCCACCCCGATTGTGGACGATGCTGCCTTTGAAATCGCCAGGCGCAGTCGCGGCACGCCACGTATTGCCAATAATCTACTCAAGCGCACCCGCGACTTTGCTCAAATAAAAGGAGATGGCACCATCACCAAAGCCATCGCTCAACTGGCACTCAATGCATTGGATGTAGATGAGAACGGCCTCGATGATATGGACAATCGCATCCTCACCACCATCATTGAAAAATTCAAAGGCGGCCCTGTGGGATTGACAACTATCGCCACCGCGGTGGGAGAAGAAGCCGAAACCATTGAAGAGATGTACGAACCATTTCTAATTCAGGAAGGGTACATCAAACGTACCTCGCGCGGTCGTGAGGCAACGGAACTGGCATACAAGCATCTAAAGATTGCCCTTCCCCCCTCTGCGAAAGGCCCCGGGTTGTTTGATTGATGAAAAAAAGGATTCACTACGATCCAAAGCTCACCGCTCGTGCTCGCGAGTTGCGTAATAATAGCACGTTATCTGAAGTACTTCTTTGGCAGGAACTCAAAGGAGACAAAATGCTCGGCTACGATTTCCACCGACAAAAGCCAATTGATAACTTCATCGTTGATTTTTTTTGCTACGATTTGATGCTGGCGATTGAAATTGATGGCCGCAGCCATGATGGAAAAGAAAAGTATGATTCCTTTCGGGAACAAAAGTTAGAGTCGTTAGGGATTCGCTTTCTGCGATTCGATGACCTAGATGTAAAACAAAAAATGGGTTGGGTGCTGGGCGAAATCCAAGCATGGATAAAATCAAATAGCAGCGACACCCCCCTTGCCCCCCCTTCAAGGGGGGAAGTGAAACCAGTGAAAGCAGAAGGTAACTCGATTAACATTGATATTGCTGAAAAACCAGAGAACGCGAAAACAAAAAGTTCCGTCTCCTTTTCAAGTTCAGCGTTTCCCCCCTCCAAGGGGGGCCAGGGGGGTGTCGAACGTAATACCCAAAGCAACACACATCTCATAAAGTCAATCGCCACTCAACTCGGTTTCAGTTTCTGCGGCATCTCCAAAGCCGAATTCTTATCCGAAGAAGCACCCAAATTAGAAGAATGGCTCAAGCGAGGCTACCAAGGTAAAATGAGCTACCTCGAAAATCATTTCGACAAACGCCTGGATCCTCGTTTACTGGTGCCGGGCGCAAAATCGGTAGTCAGTTTGGTTTATAACTATTATCCAGAGAAGGACTTAGGATCCGAAATGAACCCCTCCTTCGACAAGGCTACGGAGGGGAACCTAAAAATTGCCAAGTACGCATACGGTGAAGACTACCACCACGTAGTAAAAGAAAAGTTAAAAGAGTTTATCCACATCATCGAAACAGAAATTGGGGAAGTCAACGGTCGCGCATTTGTAGACTCTGCCCCCGTGCACGAACGCGCGTGGGCAGCTAAGTCGGGGGTTGGTTGGATTGGCAAAAATAGTTTACTGCTCAATCGCCAAATGGGCAGTTTCTTTTTTTTAGCTGAATTGATTCTAGATTTAGATTTGGAACCCGATGGTCCAACAAAAGATTACTGTGGTACCTGCACCGCCTGCATGGACGCCTGCCCCACCGATGCCATTCCTCAACCCAATGTGGTGGACGGAAGCAAATGCATTTCTTACTTCACCATCGAATTAAAAGAAGAAATCCCCACAGAAGTAAAAGGCAAATTTGAAAATTGGATTTTCGGCTGTGACATTTGTCAAGATGTGTGCCCCTGGAATCGCTTCTCGAAACCGCACAATGAAAAGAAATTCGAACCCCACCCTGATTTAGAAAAAATGACCACAGCCGATTGGCAAGAAATCACAGAAGAGGTATTTGAAAAACTGTTTAAAAAGTCTGCTGTAAAGCGTACCAAGTTGGCGGGGTTAAAACGAAATATTCAATTCGTTCTAAAGTAACAATCAACTATTTAGTGGCACATAACATCTTACCTCCAATCCATGAGGTATTACTTTTTCATTGCTCTATTGATGTGCTGTTCCATCGTTCGAGCTCAGCATAAGTTGTTGATGCTAGACAAAGGCAATCGCAAAAGTGCATATTACAAGGTGGGTGACAAAATCGCTTTCTTCAAGAAAAGTTCAAGGCATAAAGTAGCTGCGGAAATACTTGACTTGCGCGATAGTACCATCGTATTTCCAGGTTTTGAAGTCAGGTTGAAAGACATATCTGCTCTTTACATTGATGACAAAACAAAATGGTGGCTACAGTTCAAGATCTCGCAATTATCGCTGCTGTGCGGCAGTATCTATATTTTTGCCGATGTAGCTAACACCGGGACATTAAAGAACGAAACCGTGGTGGTGGGTGGAGTACTTTTAGGTGTTGGTGGTTTAGCTCGCGTTATTTTCCCGCACAGGATAAAAATCAAAGGCAGAACGAGGTTGAGAATTCTGAAATTTTAAACTATTTTGAATTGCTACCAACCAAATACGCCAGAATGGACTGCATTTGCTGTTTCAAGCTTTGAAATTGTGGCGTATTTTTTAATTCACTCCGATAGCATTCACAATACTGCGAAAAAACCTTCTCCATCACAGTCATATTTGTTGTCCCCTCTTTTTCAGCATCATCCCAAATCAATCGGCATTTTGAGATTTCTTCAATAGGCTGCGAAAGTTCTAACTCGGCCATGTATACATATTTGCCCTTAACCACCGCTACATAAACAAATTGAGGAGTAAAAGATCCCATATATTGAGAAACGCTGCCAACCAGTCCAAATGCTTGCACTCCATCCTCATTGCCTAAGTCGACACTGGAAAAATTGGAGACAAAAGCGTCCGCCTGGAATGCATTCATGAAAATTTTTGCCAAACTATCGGGCGGAATTTTCGCGAGGGAAATCTCTGAATCCTTATTTCCAACATACGCTAGAAAAAGATCTTTATTCGTATAAAATATTTGCAAAGAGGAATCCTTTCGAAAACTCATGCCGTCCATCATTCCAAAGCCTAGAAATCCCAAAAGGGTTTCTAGGTTGTTATGACCTATGCTTTCGAACCGCGATTCTTTCAACATGTCTTTCAATTTTAACTCGAGTTGGAACAAAGCAATGCGTTCGGCATCTAGCAGCGAATCACTGACCACACCTTTTCGTTTCTGGACTTCTTGCAGACGGTAAATGAAGGAATCGCGCGCTGCGAGATACCTGGTTGTAGGACCAAGCTTATCGTTGCCAACACGAGAATCTTGATGGGCTTTTGTGCATCCCCAAAAAGAAACAACAAGAACGACAATGATGAACTGTAGGTATTTGTTGTGGCGCATGCTATTTCGCTGCTACAATATGGCTCTAATCAACAAAAAACCCCGCTCTCGCGGGGTTTTCGATTTTCCGTGTTCAAAAAATTCTCTACGCCATCACAAAGCACCGATTCAAAATGGTTCGGTACTGATTCCCATAGTTGGCATAGCACCAACTCCTGAGCTCCTGTAACTCCTCGGCAATCAGCATTTTGATCGCCTTGCGCAACTCCTTCTCAAACAGCCGCGCATCAAAACTCACCCGCGATAGGATGGTTTTAAAATAGTTGAGCATCTTCATCCTTCTAAAAAACGTTTTTTAAGAATTTTATTGGATTTACAACGTTGAAATTACAAAACGGGTTTTATAGTAGAAAGAAGATTTTACTTTTGTACCCGCAACTTCTTGCGGTGATTGTTGCAATGCGAAAATTTTATGATTAGAGGCGTTTTTGTTTCCCTTTTGCTGCTACAATTTTTCTTGTGCCAAAGCCAGAATGTTCAAATACTGCTCGGCCCCGAGGAAATTGGTGAAAACCAAGCGTGGACAATCACGATCACTGTCAACAACGACCGGCTCCGCAGCTACGATAATTTCCCTGACATAGAAGGATTCCACAAGCGCGGTACTTCTTCGTCTTCGCAAACGAGCATCGTCAACGGTCAAATGAGTTCATCGCAAAGCATCATTATGACTTACGTGCCTACCAAGCAGGGCATCGTAAATGTGCCCCCTTTTAAAATGAAGGTAAACGACCAACTATACAATGTAAATGGCAGGCGGGTAAAAGTGGGGCCACCCGTGCAATCTCAGCAAAATGACCCATTCAGAAGCTTTTTTGATCGTGACCCGGCCGAAGATTTCTTCAACCGCGGAACCCCTGAATTTGTTGACATAAAAGAAGAAGCGCAGTTGGCATTAACCGTAAGCAGCGATGAAGTGTATGTGGGCGAAGGGTTTACAGCCACACTGTCTTTTTTAGTGGCCGAAAATAACCGCGCACCCATGCAGTTCTACGACCTGGGAAAACAACTTGCAGAAATTCTTAAAAAGATAAAACCCGCCAACTGTTGGGAAGAAAACTTTAACATCGAAAGTATCGAAGGCGAGCCCCTCACGATCAACGGCAAAAACTACACGCAATACAAAATATACCAAGCCACGTTCTATCCACTCAACTCCCAGCCTGTTGTGTTTCCCAGCGTTGGGCTGGAAATGATCAAATTCAAAGTAGCCAAGAATCCATCTTTCTTTGGGCAGAACCGGCAGGAAGATTACAAGACGTTTTACTCAAAACCGCGAACAGTGAAGGTGAAACAACTGCCACCTCACCCGCTGCGCGACCAAGTAGCGGTGGGAGAATACAAACTCCAAGAAAAACTTGCTGGTAGTGAATTGGAAACCGGGCAGAGCGTAGTTTACGATTTTAACATTTTTGGCGAAGGAAACATTTCCGCAATAGAAAAACCAAAAACAGAAAACAATTCTAGTTTTGATTTCTACGAACCAAATGTGAAACAAAGCATCAACCGCGATAATGGGCGTGTAACCGGAACGAAGTCATTTAGTTACTTCATGATTCCCAAAGAGCCTGGTACGTTTGCGCTAAAGGATTATTTCAAATGGGTCTTCTTCAACCCCAAAACAAGAAAGTACGATACGCTCCAGTCTGAACAGGTGGTAAACGTAATTGGCGAAAGTCAAAAAAACCAAGCTATCGAAAGCAACGATTTAGGTTCATTTTATGATAGAACGGATGCCACTGACAATCAACTAAAGTCGATGGCCACCACCAATTGGACAAAGATTACCATCAATATTCTTATTGGCTTGTTATTAGTCGCTTCGGCCTATTTAGTATTCAAAAAGTAATTGCTACTTTTCAATCTTCATGGGCAATTCATACGGCACTTTATTTAAAATCCACACCTTTGGTGAAAGCCATGGGCCGGCCATTGGCGTAGTGATTGACGGTTGCCCCGCAGGGTTACCAATCGATGAAACTTTCATCCAATCTGAACTGACCCGCAGAAAACCAGGCCAATCGAAAATCACTACACAGCGGAAAGAAAACGACACTTTCAAGATTCTTTCCGGAGTTTTCGATGGAAAATCTACGGGTACCCCCATCGCCATTGAAATTGAGAACGAAGACCAACGCAGTAAAGACTACAGTCATCTAGAAAATACATTTCGCCCATCGCATGCCGACTATACTTACGAAATAAAGTATGGAACCCGCGACCATCGTGGTGGCGGCAGAAGCTCTGCGCGCGAAACAGCCGCGCGTGTTGCTGCCGGTGCAATTGCCAAAATGATTTTGGGGCAACATGGCGTTTCATGTCATGCATTTGTATCGCAAGTGGGCGATATCAAGGCGCCCCATTACACTTCACTTGATTTATCAAAAACAGAAGACAACATTGTTCGGTGCCCAGATGCTGTCACAGCCGAAAAAATGATTGCGATGATTGACCAGGTGCGCTTGGATAGAGATACCATTGGTGGCGTAATAACCGGTGTGATCAAGAATTCACCGGTTGGATTGGGCGAACCAGTTTTCGACAAACTACATGCAGAACTAGGCAAGGCGATGCTCAGCATCAATGCCGTAAAAGGTTTTGAATATGGAAGCGGATTTGACGGAATTACGCTACGTGGCTCACAACACAACGATGAGTTTTATGCCGATGGTGAGCGAATACGCACCCGCACCAATCACTCGGGCGGAGTACAAGGCGGAATAAGCAACGGAGAAGATATTTACTTTAATGTGGCTTTCAAACCAGTTGCCACCATTATGCAAGACCAACACACGGTAGACAAAGATGGAAACGAAGCCATTGTCTCTGGCAAAGGCCGCCACGACCCCTGCGTGGTACCTCGTGCGGTGCCCATTGTAGAAGCCATGGCTGCTTTAGTGATGGTGGATTTTTTGCTGCGTGCAAAGGCAAACAAGGTTTGGTAAAATGTGGTTCTTAGGATTTTTGCTAATACTCGGATTAACTGGCGCCTTGGTTAAAACTGGTATTAGAATCTACTTCGATATTGGCGACAAAAAGTTGAAAGAAAAGATCGAAGCGGAGAAAGAAAAAAATGTATTGAAATAGTTAAACCCATGGAGACAACATCAACCCCACCTAAAAAGAGTCGACTCACTCTCTATATTATCATCGCGCTGGTGGTGGGCATTGGGCTTGGCTTTGCCCTCAACAAAAGCTATGTGGCTGATGAAAATAAAAAGCTCGAAGCAATTGAAGTCAACATTCAAGAAATACAACATCAACTTTCGCAAACAAAAGATAGTCTTGCTTCCGTTCAATTAGAGCAGCAGAAGAAATCTATTCTCAAAGAACGCGGTGCCATCATCTCTGCTCGAGATAAAAAAGTTGAACCGTTTTCTATCCTGGCAGATATATTCTTACGCTTGATTAAAATGATTGTTGCACCACTGGTATTTACCACACTGGTGGTGGGTGTTGCCAAGTTGGGCGACATTAATTCCGTTGGTCGTATTGGTGGGAAAACATTGTTATGGTTTATTGGCGCATCGCTCACAAGTCTTTTGCTGGGTATGATTTTGGTAAACATTTTTCAACCGGGCATTGCCATGAAACTTCCCGTGCCAGATGCCGGCACTGACATTGGCTTGTCGCACAACGGTTTATCATTGAAAGAATTTTTGTATCACGTCTTCCCGGCATCTGTGGTAGAAGCCATGGCGAAAAACGAAATCCTTCAAATTGTTGTGTTCTCTCTGTTTTTTGGTGTAGCCACCGCTGCGATTGGCGAGCAAGGCAAAATTGTTATCAAAGCAATGGATGCCATCGCCCACGTCATTTTAAAAGTAACGGGCTATGTCATGAACTTTGCACCCGTAGCAGTGTTTGGCGCAATGACTGCGATTATTGCGAAGCAAGGCCTTGGCATCTTAAAGACCTATTCGATTTTTATCACCGAGTTTTATTCTGGCTTGCTGATATTATGGATTGTGTTAGCGTTGGCAGGTTCCGTGATTATCGGAAAGAGAGTTATCGCGTTACTCCGCACGATGAAGGAACCTATTCTGTTGGCCTTCAGCACCAGCAGCAGTGAGGCGGCTTTCCCAAAAACCATGGAACTGCTCCAAAAATTTGGTTGCAAAGACAAGATTGTGAGTTTTGTGTTGCCCCTTGGCTATTCCTTCAACTTAGATGGCAGCATGATGTATATGACGTTTGCCTCGCTGTTCATTGCACAGTCGTATGGCATCCATTTACCGGTAGCTACCCAAATCAGTATGTTATTGGTGCTCATGCTCACCAGCAAAGGCATAGCGGGTGTTCCGCGCGCCTCGTTGGTAGTGATTGCGGGCACGCTGGCAACCTTCAATATTCCAGAAGCGGGTCTTGCCTTGTTGTTAGGAATTGACCCGTTACTTGACATGGGCCGAAGTGCTACCAACGTGGTGGGGAACAGTGTGGCCACGGCTGTGGTTAGCAAGTGGGAAAACTCGCTCGGAGAGGCCGAAAAAGTAATCTAACTAATTGATTATCATAAGACTTTGCCCATCGAGAATCCGATTCCCAATCTGCAAGGATATTCTTGCTGAACTTTATTTCCCTACCTTTGTTCTTTCAAAAATCGAACGAATTTTATGTTGAAAGCAACGCCTAAAGCCATACACATATATTTAGAGTCTAACCCCAATCCAAATTCACTCAAATTTGTGGTGAATGAGATTTTGATTCCTGAGGGCATGAGTTTTGACTTTCCCGATCCGGCTTCGGCAGAATCGGCACCGTTGGCACAAGAATTATTCATGTACCCCTTTGTGGATCGTGTTTTTTACATGAGCAACTTCATTACCGTTACCAAAAAAGAAGATGTGGATTGGATTGAGGTGCAGGAAACCATTAAACGCCACATCCAAACCTTTCTAGAGTCGGGCAAATTGATTTTGGATATCAAATCACCAGAAGGCGAGCAACAAGAAGAGACGGAAACCATCAAAAAAATCAAGACCATTTTGGATGAGTACATCCGCCCAGCGGTGGAGCAAGATGGTGGCGCCATTACTTTCCACTCCATTGAAGGGAAAAAAGTGAAGGTGAAATTGCAAGGATCTTGCAGCGGTTGCCCCTCATCAACTATTACTTTAAAGGCGGGTATTGAAAACCTGTTTAAAAAGATGATGCCGGAGGAAGTAGAGGAAGTGGAGGCGCTTGCCTAGTTCATTTTCGTGGCTCGCGTCATTTCACGTTTGCCGGGCGGGCCCGGCAACTTCTCCACTTTCAAATTCAACGAAGCGAGGTCTCTGCGCAATTGCCCTTTTGCGCAATACGTGACCAGCACACCTCCATCATTAAGCGCATCTGTTGCTTTGGCCAAGACATCTCGAGTCCACATTTCGGGTTGTTTCTCTGGCGCAAAAGCATCAAAAAAAATGCAATTATATTTTGGCGGTATGACATAATCGTGGATCGAGCCTTTGATCTTTTGCAGCGAGAAAAATTTTGTGATGTGGTCTTCCGTATCCCAATCACTAAGATGAATCTTCTTAAAGGCTTCCGTTGCATCACCCCACTCCAACAAACGCACGTAGTTTAACTGCGCTGCCACTTCCCACGAAAGTGGAAACGTCTCAATGGCGCAAAAGTGAATCGCTATGTGGTGCTTCTCAGCAAACTCGGCCGCCAGCAGTGCGTTCAAACCCGTGCCAAAACCAACTTCAAAAACGGATAGCGCCTTGCGACCAAATTTATTCTGCAAGTAATGGAGGCCTTGCTCAATAAAAACATGCCGCGACTCCTGCAGTGCACCATGCACCGAATGGTATGTCTCATTAAGCCCGATGTTGAGAATAGAGCTCGAGCCGTCTTTGGTTTGAATGATTTGCAGGCTCACGACTGCATGATGAGTGCGACCGCCATGGCGTTAACTCCCTCCTCCCGGCCCACATAACCCAATTTTTCTGTGGTTGTTGCTTTGATGGAAATATCGTCTTCCGAAATCTTCATCAGTGGCGCCATCACTTTCTTCATCTCGTCTATGTGTGGATTTACTTTTGGCGCCTCCAAACAAATGGTACAATCTACGTTTTCAATGCGCCACCCCCGCTCCGAAATCATTCGCGTAACATCTTTTAAGAAAAACTTGGAGTCCATACCACGCCAACGTGGGTCTTTGTTGGAGTAATGATACCCGATGTCGCGCAGGTTGGCAGCCCCTAACAACGCATCGCAAATGGCGTGAATCAACACATCTGCATCAGAATGGCCAACTGCTCCTTTTTGTGCCGGCAGTTTTACGCCACCCAACCAAAAATCACGTCCCTCCTCCAGTTGATGCACATCATATCCCAAACCTACTCGAATTTTCATGGTTACATTTTTGTGGGCTTGCCATTGGCAGCCTGGTAATACATCACACTGGCATTTTCTTCGCGAAGCACATCGTTTGCCACCTGCTGCACATCGTTCAATTGTATTGATGAGATAATGTCGCCTTCTTTATTAATCAAACCGGCATCGCCTGATAACGATGCAAACGCAAGATTCATGGCGCGATTCAATACCTCTACTTCGCCAAACTCCAAAGTAGCCAATGCCTGATTTTTCACTTTCTCCAATTCGCGCTCGCTCATATTGACTTTAAAATCTGCAAGCACCGCGTCAACCTCCGCTTCCGCCTGCTGCAGCGAGACACCCTCTTTCACACGGCCGCTCACCACCAACATGCCGGGATCAATGGTGCCCATCACAAACGATGAAATAGAGGTGAAAATCTCTCGCTCCTTCACCAGTTGCTGGTACAATCTACTTGAATGCCCTCGGCTAAGCATATCACTGACAAAATCGGTGGCATAATATTGCTGGCTAAATCTGCCTGCCATATGCCAAGTTTTGTAGAGCGCGTTGGCAGGTACATTGGCTTCAACCGTTAATGTTCTTTTTTGCGTTTGTTTTGGTTCAGTTGGTAGCTTTCTATCTTTTCTATTTCCTGCGGGTATGGGCGCAAAATATTTTTCAGCTAGTGCTTTTACCTGTTCCTTCGTTACATTGCCCGCCACTACCAACACTGCATTGCTGGGTAAGTAGTGCGTGAAGAAAAAATTACGCACATCGTCCATGGTAGCATTTTCGATGTGGCTGATTTCCTTGCCAATGGTTGCCCAAGAATAGGGATGCGCAGTGTAGGCCAATGGTCGGAGTTTGAGCCATACATCGCCATAGGGTTGGTTGAGATAACGTTGCTTAAATTCTTCAATCACCACCTTGCGCTGCACTTCCAGCACATTCGGATCAAAAGAAAGGCTCATCATGCGATCGCTCTCCAGCCAAAAGCCTGTTTCTAAGTTGGCTGCCGGCACGGTGAGGTAGTAATTGGTAATGTCGGTGCTGGTGAATGCATTGTTTTCGCCACCTACCAGTTGAAGGGGTTCATCGTAGCTGGGAATGTTCTTGGATCCGCCAAACATCAAGTGTTCAAACAAGTGTGCAAAGCCTGTCTTGTCGGGGTGCTCGTCACGCGAGCCCACATCATACAAAATGTTAATTACAGCTACCTGCACAGATGGATCGGGGTGTACGATCACCTTCAATCCGTTTTCCAATACAAACTCTTCAAACACAACCATGGTAGCTCAAAAATAACACTTGGTGTTGGATTTATCGTTAAAGTACTTCACCTACCCAAAAAGGCGAGGGCAATTCCACTGTGTGGCTACCGTCTATCTCCATTGTATGCTCTGTAGTCTTGGAATCCCATATCAGTGAAACCGTAGTGCCTGCCGGCATCCACTTCGTCCATTTCCCTACTCGAATCAATGACCAACGTTGCGGAAAACGAATGAGCGTTACCGTCTCGCAAGGTAAATCTTGCAAATCAGAAAATGTTAATATTCTATCATCGTCTACGATTTGCAGTTTTTGATGATTTCGGTTCGACAACGCTGCCAAAGCATCCAACATCGATCCATCCAGATATTCTACCCATTGCAACGGCTCTTGGTCACGCAATTCTTGCCGCCATTTTTGGACTTCCAAAGGTTGAACCATCACACCATCAATCTTAATATTCCATTGTAAGACAGATGAGAGTGCATGGTCGGCAACAAAAACTTTTGGACTCCACTCTAGCAAAGTTTGTATATGTTCAAAAGAAGCGGACGCTAAAGAAATGATTACCAACGTGGGCTCCTGCCCATCTTTTACAAAATGATGCGAAGACATTCGCTATTGTTCAAAGAAACAAACAGTACCACCCACCCAGGTTTTGTTCTTGTTGTACTTCACGCCAATCATTTCCCCGCGACTTAAACGTGCCAGGTTGGTCACCAAACGAGGTTTCGGCTGGCCGTGTTCCCACACGTATAGCAACCTAATTTCAGTCTTAATCAAACCATCTACCGCTTGCACCACTGGCTCGTAATGTACTTTCTTCTGAAGCATGAAATTGCCTCGCTCTGCTTGGGGAACAGCGTCAATATCTTGGGGCGTCACATTAAACACCACCCCGGTCCCCGAAAAAGAAAACAACGGCTTCAACACATAATTTTCCAAGTCTGTGGGCAGTTGGTCAATCTCATTTAGGAATCTGCTTTGTGGCACCGCGTTCGATTTGAGAAACGGCATCGAGTACTTGCTGATTTTGAAAAACCAATTGGGATGCCCCGCCCACTCCACATCTACGGCTTCCGTAAGGTGAAAATCGGTTACCAAATCCTTGCGCTGAAGCAATTCATCAAAAATTACACGGTTGTAAATTCTATGTATCGGAATTTCTTTTCCATCTTTCAGATACATGAGTTGCCTGCCCCGGATCTTTACATCGCCTAAATGCAGCAAGTGAATACCTAAATGCTGTTGAGTAATAATAAAGTCGATGGTGGTGTTTTGTTTGTAGGGATCAATCTCCAACAACACTACATTTTCGGGCGCGTGGTTTCCCACAATGGCGCGTTGAAGTAGTTGCCAATAAGCTTCAGAATCTAAGCCAAAGTGAAAATGAAAATCTTTTGAGATGGAATACTGCTCGCGAAACTGCTTACCAAGGAAATCTTGATAGCCAAACAAAGATGGAAAACCTTGAAGCTCAATGAGCCGTGGCACAAGTTCTCCGCTGGGTTCGGAGCAAACAGCAAAGTCGAGCGCTAAAAAAAGAGTGTTAGCCGTTTCGCGCGGCACAGCCAAATGCAGGGGCAAGGCTGCCTGCATTTTTTGTTGAAAGCCCGGTGCAATTAGTTCCGTTACAATGTCATTAGCTGCAGCCAGCAGTTTTTGCTTAAACTCACCTCCCACAAAAACAGGCGTTTCGGCAACACGAAAAGGGATGGTGTAGTCATAGGCTTTGTTGAGCGACTGCAAAAATTGTTGGTATTTCTCTTCGCTAAACTGCTGGTTGAAATGTTGGCGGGCGAGCGCAATCATACATTCACAGAATTTAGTCTGTGCTGAAATGCCATCATCAAGAAACGCGGCAAGACGGCACTGTTCGTCCTCATAATTTTATCGGGGTCTGTCAGGTGGTCGAGCATTTCCCAATACTTCTTCTCACCATGTTTTTCAATCACCAGCTCCTTCTTATCATCGCGCAACAAATACCTGCGCATACCCACCGCATCTGCTTCCGGATGAAACTGCGTTCCAAAGAAGGCATCGTCAAACCGAATGGCCATCACGGCACGCTCTAACATTACAGCAGGTCGGTATTTTTCGATGCATAAAATAGAACCACCACGCTCGCGAATCTTTTCTTCATTTGGTGCAGTTATCTGGTAGTCACGCGAATCCACGGCCCAAAATGGATCACCCAAGCTCCGTAAGAGTGGGTCGTGATGGCCTTGGGTTGTTTTGTGCATGGGCATCACCCCAAAAGAAGTTGATTTTCGTTTTGACACCAAACCATAGCCATAGTAACGGCAATAGACTTGAAAAGAGTGGCAGATAAGAAAAACATGTTTCTTCGCTTCGGGGTGATTGCGATTGTGCGCATGCAAGCCTTCCATTAGTTCAAAGTACTTGCGCTCCCAATATGAACCTGCACTATCGATGGGGCTCCCCGGCCCGCCACTGGAAATGAACGCATCGTAACTCAAGTCAGGAACTTCGCCATTGAGGCGCGTTGGAAAGATATCGTACTTCAACGGCATGTGCAGGTCAGCACTAAATTCTTCCACCAACTCGCGAATGCTACGCATGCCTTCGTTGGGCATACCTTCGTACATATCTAAGATTGCTAGCTTGAGCATTTTGCCTGGCTCAATTATAAACCTTGAACGGTTTGTTCCACAATATAATCCACCACGCGCTCTAAGCTTGACGTGTGCGCAAAAACGGCCAACTGCCTATCGGCACCAGTGCCCTCATGCAAAATCTTGTGTACGTATTGTATTGCATGCCGACTGCCCAATTCATCAACCACGTCATCGATAAACTCCAACAATTCACGAATCAAGTCGCGGGTATCTTTTTCGTGCTGAATACCAAAGTCAATCAATCGGCCATCTAAACCGTAACGCGATGCACGCCATTTATTTTCGTTAATCAACGCTCGGCTATACATGATGAAACTCATATTCTCCATGCGTAATTTGTAAAGCTTCACTACCAGAGCCTGGAAGATGGCCGTGATGGCAATACTCTCTTCTACACGCATGGGCACATCACAAATGCGAAATTCAATGGTATCGAAAAACGGATGTACGCGCACATCCCACCAAATCTTTTTTGCATTGTCAATGCAATTGGTTTTGATGAGCAGGTTGACATAATTTTTAAATTCGTCCCAACTGGTAAACGAATCGGGAATGCCCGTGCGCGGAAACTTATCAAAAACTTTGGTGCGGAAAGATTTGAAGCCAGTGTTTCTACCCTCCCAAAAGGGTGAGTTGGACGAAAGCGCATACACGTGTGGCAAGAAATAGCGCACCGTGTTCATAATGTGGATGGCCATGTCTTTGTCTTTGATGCCGACATGGACATGCAAGCCAAAAATCAAATTGGAGCGAGCTGCTTCCTGCATCTCGTTCACAATGGCATCGTAACGCGGATTGGGTGTAATCAACTGTTTGCTCCAGTGCGAAAACGGGTGGGTGCCCGATGCACCAATGCGCAGCCCTAAACTTGCTGCTACTTCAGAAACGTGCCTGCGAAGTTCAGAAATTTCCTTTCTTGCTTGCTCTACGTCTCCACAAATGCCAGTGCCCACTTCTACTACCGCTTGGTGCATTTCGGCCTTCACCTGATCGGAATATGACTTAGAGGCAAGCTCCACTATTTTTTGGTCATGTGATTTTAGCTCGCGCGTAGCGGGATCAATCACCATGTATTCTTCTTCAACGCCCAGTGTGAATTTTTCCATAACCTCACCCCCGTCCCCTCTCCAGCGGAGAGGGGAGAGGTTCATTTAAAGTTTGAGTTTCCGATTTAACATTTTCGTTTGCCACAGATTCACTAAGGCAGCCTTATTTTTTTGCTTTTGGCTTTGCCGGTTTAGCCTCTTTTGGTTTTACTTCTGCGCCAGCAGTTTTCTTAGCAGGTGCTTGTGATTTTTCAAAAGCCTCTACTCCATTTCTCACAAACGTTCCCCAGGTTAAGTTGTCTTGCCCGGGCTTTTGCATTTGGGCGCGCTCGATGGCAAGTTTTGCCGAATGCTCGACCACCCAATCAAAATTTTCTTGGCCAACAGAGTTTATATCTGCGTCTGGCGCTGGGTTGCAAAAATCAATTGCATAGGGAACACCATTGCGAACGGCCATCTCTACCGTATTAAAATCATAACCCAAAGCATTGCATAGATCAAGCACGTAATCGTGTACTTTCTTTAATAATTTTTCTGAAGCGGGGCCATTGTTGCTTTGATAACGCAAGTGGTGTGGATTGCGCGGCTCGTACTGCATAATGCGCACATACTTCCTGCCCAAGCAATAGCACCTGAAATAGTCTTCAAAAATAATTTCCTCTTGAAGCATCATCACCAATTGCCCGGTTTCGCTGTATGCTTTAAAGAAGTCGTCCATGTTGTTAAGCTTGTAAACACTCTTCCAACCTCCACCTGCATGGGGCTTCATGTAGGCGGGAAAGCCGATGTGTTCAAATATCTTTTCCCAACTCAACGGAAATTTCAAGTTGCTGAATGAGTTGTCGCTGGTATCAGTGGGTCGTTCGTGCGATGGAAGAATCACTGTTTTAGGAACAGGTACCCCAATTTTTACGGCCAACGCATTATTGAAGAACTTTTCATCGGCACTCCACCAAAAGGGGTTATTAATGACGGCCGTGCCATCGATGGCAGCATTTTTTAAGTAGGCACGATAAAAGGGCACATCTTGAGAAATGCGGTCGATGATTACCGCGTAATTGTCACTCACCCCCTGTTGCACCATGTCTATCAACACGGGTTCGGCTTTGATGTCCTTCAAACCTGATTTGTTGACGCGTTCCACAAATGCCTCCGGAAAGGAACGTTCCATACCGTGTAAAATGCCAATTTTCTTCATAGCTAGTTCCGTTTAGTTTTCTGTTCAATAATGAGTTGTTGCAATCGCTTTGGTTCTGTAAGATTAAGATTATGGCCTGACTTTTTAAACCAAAACAGCTCCTTTTTTTCGGCTTTAAGTCGCTCGAAATATTCTTTGGCCAGAGAATGGTGCGTCTGTATGTCCATTTCACCAATGAAAAAAAACACGGGGCAATAAATAGCAGGTGCATAGGTATTAAAATCAACGGCTGATGCGTGGTTAAAAACTGTTAACCATTTAGCAGCCCATTGCTCAACAAAA
Organism: Bacteroidota bacterium; assembly: GCA_018267275.1. Lineage (GTDB taxonomy): Bacteria > Bacteroidota > Bacteroidia > Cytophagales > Cyclobacteriaceae > ELB16-189. The sequence continues at coordinate 340,353 of JAFDYV010000009.1, forward strand.
CCGCGCTGCACGGTCGAATTTCCCGTAAACTTGGCCAGCCATTGTCGGTGGAAGTAAATCTGCTCAGCATTTTCGAATGGCACGCTCACCTTGCTAAGGTCCGCAAGTGCTTTTGTGTTATTGGTTTTCTTCGCATTGTCCATCATCCAATCTAATGACAAACGCTCACTGGCCAGTTGGTGTATCATGGGGCTTATCGCGTAGCAAGCCTCGAGCTTATTGGGTATGGTGGCCGCCATTCGCAATGCCAAATAGCCGCCCCAAGAATGGCCCATTAGATAAAGTTTTTTCTGCCCAAAGCGTTGAAGCAGGTAGTCGACCATTTCAACCACGTCTGACTCCATTAGCGCTAAACTCAGAGGTTTGTTGGTGGGATTCAGTTGCAGCGTCTTTCCTGTTTCGCGTTGATCCCATAGCACAACAATGAAGTGCTTCTCTAATTCGCCCGTAAACTTGTGGGCATAGCGCGTGGCAGAGTTGCCGGGGCCACCGTGCAAAAAAAGTAAGATTGGAGCGTTGTCGTTTTCACCTTTGATTTGAATCCATTGCTCGATGCCTCCGATTTTTACCGGTTGCTGAACATCGAAGCGAGCCAACGCTTTCTTAGACGAGAATCCGATGAAACTCAAAATCAAAAGAAAAGCTTGCCGTCTTCCAATTCTCATCGGGCAGATGGTCACTTAGTTCTAGAAAGATTCCATTTTTGAAGCACGCTATCTACTTGCATTAATGACATATTTTTCGATTCGATTTTATAGTCATCTTTTGTATTGATAAACTTAATAAAAGAGGAACTCCATGCGCTATCTGGAGCAACTCGAAAAAGATACTTTAATTCTACCATAAGCTCTACCGAATCACTTTCCACCTTCACATATCTGTCAATTTCAAAATCGTCTCGTACTTCTTTTTCTTTATGAAAGGGTTTTTCAGTTTGTGCTTCGCCTTGCGCGCTCCAAACGACATCGTTTTTTGTGCTCCATCCTTCTTCAATTTTTGGGATTCCCATTTTTTCACGTTTTAAGTTCTGCGAATCAATCTTTTTTCTTTCTGATTGAGAAATGAAAATTGGTTTCAAAATCACACCGCTTATTGATACAACTACCGCTAACACCGCGATAGCCCGATGATGCTTCTTGAAAAACATATACTATTTGATTAAAGACAAATAATGCGGAAACATTTCTCGCCACACGGGCCAATCGTGGTTGGCGCCTTGGCGAACATCCAGCCAATGTTGCATTCCTTTTTTTCGCAAGATGGCCGCCATTTTTTCGTTGGCATCCCAGCACATATCATTGGTGCCGGTACCCAGCACCGTAAACTGGTCCCACAGCGCGGGGTTGTTGGCGTTCTCTATGAAGTCGGGGGGATTGTTGAAATACACGTTATCGTCATAATAGCCGTCCAACTGATCTTTGATATTGAAGGCAGCACCCATGTTGAAGATGTATTTGACTACCTCGGGATGCTTGAATCCAAAATTAGTAGCATGATAACCTCCAAAGCTGCAACCTGCCGTGGCCACACGGGCTACACCTGTTTCATTCTGGGCGAGCGGAACCAGTTCGTTCAAAAGCATTTCGTCATACCAAATATGGTTGCGCACACGGTCGGCTGGATGAATCCCTTTGTTGTACCAGCTCAACGAATCGATGCCATCGGGGCAATAGATTTTCACCAGGCCGTTATCTAAAAACCAATTTACGCTATCGATAAGCTTGAAATCTTTGTTCTCGTAATAACGTCCCATACTGGTTGGAAACAGGATGACCGGGTAGCCACGATGGCCAAAAGACAACACATCAATATCGCGGCTGAGGCGTGGTGAGTACCAACGGTGGTGATGTTCGTGGGGCATACATTATGATTTTAAGATTTCAGATTGAAGATTTCGGATTTTGTCATCGGAGATTGAGAGAAAATAATCATTAAAACTGGAATCCGACCGATTAACTTCAGTAAGTAGGTAAAGGAAGTGAATTGCAGCTAAACTAAAACAAATCACAAGACCCCAAACATCACTGCTCAAAAAAAATCCGAAAAAGAAAATTGTGGCGTAAAGCCATACAATCTGGAACCAGGAAACACCAAAGCAAATCTGAACAAAGTTTTTATTGGCATTGTCTAAAATCTTTCCCCGGACGATAATCGAGCTAATCCCAGCACCGAGATAGCTCCTTTTCGTTGCCATTACCGAAAAATTGACCTCATTAACTTTTGTCATACCAATCCAAGGTTTCGAAATAACCATTTCCTCCTTGAAAAGCCGCATGAGTTGGCCGCGATGGCCGTCAGGTTCAACGTCCATATGCAAACTTTCCGTTAGTCTTTTTTTGTTCTCATCAGAGATTTCTAGTAACGTTTTTCTCAGCACTAGCATTTTGAGTTTACCTTATTAAAAACCCTATTTTTGCGTTTTCTAAAATTGACAAATTAAAACCTGAATCACAAACGGTGGAAGCAGAATCGCTGAAGGTGGGGAGTTACCAATCGATCAAACTCACAGGCATTCACTCCAAATTGTTGGAGCGAGATGTTGACGTGGAAATACTCTTGCCTGAAAATTTTGAATCATCCGAACAAAAATATCCCCTGCTGATTTTAAATGACGGACAAGACAACGAAGCCGTACGCGTAAAAGAAACAATCGAGCGCCTAACGCAAGCGGGCGAAGTATCAGATATTGTGATTGCCGGCATTACTGCTGGCGACCGATTGCAAGAATATGGCGTTTCGGCCAAAGCTGATTATAAAAAGCGAGGCACCCGGGCAAAAGCCTACACCCAATACGTGGTAACAGAGTTATTGCCCTACCTGATTTACAAGTACCCGATTGCTGCCGAAGCAGAGCAACATGCCATTGCAGGCTACTCGATGGGTGGCCTAAGCGCAATGGATATTGCGTGGAACCATTCTGACGTATTCACAAAAATCGGTGTATTTAGCGGCTCGCTCTGGTGGCGCAAACGCGATGCCCATAGTGTGTTTTATTCCGACCATCGAGATCGCATCATGCACCAGCACATAAGAAGAAGCAAGATGCGGCCAGGTCTAAAATTCTGGTTTCAAACGGGCACCGAAGACGAAGCCAGCGACCGCAACAACAACGGCATCATCGATTCGATTGACGATACTTTGGATTTGATTGCGGAGCTAACATTGAAAGGTTATCGCCCATTTAAAGACATTCACTATTACGAAATGCAAGGCGGCCGCCACGATACGGCTACCTGGGCGAAGGCTATGCCCGAATTTTTGAAATGGGCGTTTGGAAAATAAATTTGTAAATTCGAATCATGATTTCGAAGATTCAATCACCCCCGCGTACCATAATGGAAGTTTATAAAATGTTACCCGAGGGGACTTTAGCAGAGTTAATTGACGGACAAATCTATATGTCACCCGCGCCCACCAACAAACACCAAAGAATGTTGATTTTATTTGTCCGGAAATTAGGCGAGTTTGTGGAAAAAAATTCTCTAGGGACAATTTTGATAGCACCATCTGATGTTTACTTTGACGACTCTCTCAATGCCGTCCAGCCAGATTTGTACTTTGTCTCCATTTATAATCCTTGCCAACATCAGGATGAAGTTCCCTATCATGGTGCACCCGATTTGATTGCTGAATTTCTTTCTTCTAGTAACAATAAACAAGACTTGGTTACAAAAAAAGAATTGTATGAACGTTTTGGTGTAAAAGAATATTGGGCTATTGACCCTTCGACTAAAGAAGCATTGGTCTATCAATTGAAAAATAAATCTTATTCTTTAGCCGGTAAAGAAACCAGTCGTATTTATTCACCTCTGTTCGATCACACCTTTGAGTTCTAAACCTTCTTTGTTTGGCAGTGCCAACATTGACACGATTATCTTTGATTTGGGCGGAGTGCTTATCGATTGGAATCCGCGCTATTTATACCGAAAGATTTTCAATACCGAAGAAGAGATTAGCTGGTTTCTAGAAAACGTCTGCACGCCCGAATGGAATGACCAGCAAGATGCAGGCCGTAGCTTTGAAGAGGCCACAGAAGAACTGGTTCAAAAATTTCCGGAACATGAAGTGGCCATCCGGGCTTGGTACGGCCGTTGGCATGAAACTATAGCGGGGCCAATTGATGGTACGGTAGACATTTTGAAGCAAGTCAGAGACTCAAAAAAGTACCGACTCTACGCACTCACCAATTGGTCGGCTCAAACATTTCCGTGGGCGCTCGATAACTTCGAGTTTTTGCACTGGTTCGAGGGCATTGTTGTGTCGGGAGTGGAAAAAACACGCAAGCCCTTCCCTGATTTTTACCAAATTTTATTTGATCGTTATCAAATCAATCCAGCCAAAGCAATTTTTATTGACGACAATCATAAAAATGTGATGGGGGCAAACGCGGTAGGACTGCCGACAATTCATTTTAGATCATCAGAGAGTCTACAAGCAGAACTTATGGTACTTGACGTCCTCCAAAAAAGCTAGTTGAAAGCAGGTATCTTTTTTAAGGGAGCTTTCTTAAAGTCCCGTTTGATCTCTGTGGTCGAATCATCTCCACACTCGAGAGCATGCGTGATTGAACTCACCACCTCATCTAACCGCTCGGTTGAAGTTTGTAAGTGATTCATCATTATTCGTACTTCGGGGGTCACTTCTTCACGCTTCATAAGGCTCACCAGCCCTAAAATACTTGCCACCGGGCTCCGCAGTTTGTGGGCATTGATCCAAGCATATTCTTCTAATGCGTCATTTTTTTTCTGCAAATCTTGCGTTCTACTTTGCACCAACATTTCCAGGTTTTCATTTGTAGCTTTTACTTCTTCAGCCTGTCTCAAAATCTCTTCGTTGCTTGCCTGCAATAAAATGCGCGCTGTGATTTCCTTTACGGTTAAGTTATAACGCGCTCTAATGGATAAGATCATAAAGATGGCTACAGCCATCAGCAAAAATCCACCTTGCACCAAGAAATTACTTGTATCTAACTGTGAATTTCGCGCAACAGATAATGCAGTCGCGAATGCTGATAAAAGCGTGATTGCAACCACCGTGCGAATGTCCAATATCAAAAACAGGGACGCGCCAATCAGCAACGCAATAAAATTAATGTTATGCCCCAATACGTCTTTGTTGGTGATTAAACTAAACACGTACGCGTTTTGCAAAGAAATAAATAAAAGAGGCACCGTTACCAAGAAGTGTGATGGCCATTTGTAGCGCTTCACAAGAATCAACGTGACCAAGGTAACCAGTGAAATGAACAAACGAATGGCACCCACTTGCAACCAGATAGGGCGAAGGTTAATGTAATCTGTGTAAGCAAAAATGGGATTAAAGATGATGGCAACCCATGCGGCCATCACGTGATACTTGGAAGACGCAATCTCTAATTCAATAGCAATTTTCTTAGGCGACACCGCGCCAAATTGTGTTTTTAAAATATCAGCCACTTGCATAACTAGTCGTTGGGTAAGTTTAACAGTCTATTCCCAACATACGTTGTAAGCATGGCGGGTGGATTCCAAATCCTATCTAATCGTATAAAAAAATGAATACTACCCTTTTACTAAATTACCCGCTACTTGCATAGTCTCGAGGGTTGGGGTTAACTTGCCCCCACGCGGCTCAATGGTTACGGCAAAGGTTGTAGGTGACGAAACTGCATCTTTCATTTTCAATAATCCGGTAATGGTCGCATCAAATACTCCACAATCAACTGGTTTACCATCAATTATGGCCCAAAGTTGATATTGATTTTCCTTCGCTAGTTCCTTCATGTTTTGTATGCTGAGATAAACCTCTTTTGTATTTGCATTCCAATAAACAGAAGCTAACGATTGTGGAGTGTTAGCAGTGCCCTTCATAATGATCCGAGAAAAATCAGGATTGTTCGTGATTTGTAAATCCGTTTCAATTTTGTCCAGTCGGAAATTCACATTGTTATATTCTTGTGCGATACGCTGGTTTTGCGCTATCAGTTCAGTCAGGCTCGATTCACTCTTTTTCCATTTGTCCCAATAATTGTAGGCCAAATAAGAGCTTAATAAAGCAATGGCGATAGATGCGGCAGTGGAATATTTCCATATCTTGAACAAGTTGGATGACGGCCCTTGGGGAAACTGGACGACTTTAACCTCATGCTCCTTGTTAATCTTTTCAAATACGGCCCGCTTCGCGCTAGCACGGGGCACCATGGCTGCGCTCATTAGGAAACTTTCTTGTGCTTCCTCAATCTTGACCAATTCATTCCGCAACGCAGGGTATTGTTGCAGATTTGCTTCAACCTCCCTCCGCTCTTGGGCAGAAAGTTCACCCAACGCATAGGCTTCCAAAACTCCGGTCGATATATACTCTTTTATATTCAAGTGATGTTTAATATTGATCGTAACTCATTCATGGCTAATCGTAATCTTGTTTTTACTGTGCCCAACGGAATATCAAATTCTTCTGCCACCTCGGATTGCGTATAACCTTGTAAATACAATTGGTTTACAATAAACCGCTGGTCTTCCGGCAATTTCAGTAATACTTCTTTTAATCCAATGGCATCCACTGACAAATGACTATTTTCTTGACTATCGATCTTATTTACGAGATAATCAATGTCATCGGTTTTTTTTCTTTGGCTAGACTCTCTGGAGCGCGTCCTATCGATGGCTTGGTTGCGAGCGATGTTGAGCATCCAGGTGAAAAGTTTGCCTTTGCCAGAATCGTAGCTATCTATCTTGTCCCAAATTTTCAAAAAAACGTCTTGCAGTACTTCTTCAGCCGTTTCTTCATCTTTCAAAATGCGGAAAACTACACCGTAGATGGCCCCTGAATAATGATCGTATAAATAGTCAAGAGCCGATTGTTCTTTGTTTTTCAACCGAGTGACCAACTCTAATTCTAATATTGTAACAACTTTTGCGATGCGCCAAAGTTATTGAAAGAATCATAACGAAGGCAATCAAAAAACTTTCAATCAAAAAATCCAATTGTATCGTACACTTCGTAACTACTAATACATCAAAAAAATTAAACAATTATGAAAAAAATCATCCTTACATCAATCAGTCTCTTTTTTGTGGCGGCCGGAGCATTTTCGCAGAAACCCGTGGAGGTGGGTGGAGCACCAATGTACCCAACAAAAAACATTATTGAGAATGCAGTCAACTCGAAAGATCACACCACATTGGTTGCCGCTGTAAAGGCCGCAGGGTTAGTGGAAACACTGCAAGGTTCAGGACCTTTTACAGTCTTCGCTCCTACCAATGCAGCTTTTGATAAGCTCCCAGCTGGTACTGTGGAGACGCTATTGAAGCCTGAAAACAAAGGTTCGCTCTCGGCCGTATTGACTTACCATGTTCTCGCAGGTCGTTTTAGCTCGATCGATGTGGCGAATGCAATTAAAGCAGGAAAGGGAAAGGCCGAATTCAAAACCGTGCAAGGCGGAGTTTTAACCGCTATGATGAACGGCAAAGATGTAGTGCTGAAAGATTCAAAAGGCAATACTTCTAAAATCACCATCATGGACGTATATCAATCCAATGGAGTAATTCATGTGATTGATACTGTGGTAATGCCTTAACGTTACACAAACAATAAAAAAATGCTTTCTGAATCAGAAAGCATTTTTTATTTGGCGCATTTGTTACAAATGTATCACCTCTCCATACGCAGCAGCGGCCGCTTCCATAATGGCTTCGCTCATGGTTGGGTGGGGGTGAACTGTCTTAATGATTTCATGGCCCGTTGTCTCCAATTTGCGTGCAGCCACCACTTCGGCAATCATCTCGGTTACGTTGGCACCAATCATGTGCGCGCCCAAAAACTCTCCGTACTTTGCATCGAAAATCAATTTAACAAAACCATCGCTAGCGCCCGCAGCTTTTGCCTTTCCTGATGCTGTAAACGGAAACTTGCCCACTTTGATTTGGTATCCTGCTTTCTTGGCCGCTTCCTCTGTATAACCGACTGATGCAATCTCTGGCGAACAGTAAGTACAGCCCGGCACGTTGTTGTAGTTTAATGGTTCGGGATTGTGGCCAGCAATTTTTTCGACACAAATAATGCCTTCTGCAGAGGCTACGTGCGCCAACGCAGGGCCGTTGGTAATGTCGCCAATGGCATACACACCCGGCACGTTGGTTTTGTAAAACTGATCAACCAGCACTTTACCCTTATCAAATTTCACGCCCACCTCTTCTAAACCTAAGTTTTCGAGATTAGTGGTAACGCCCACAGCTGCTAGCACAATGTCGCTCTCAATTTTTATTTCTCCAGTGGGTGTTTTCACGGTTGAGATACACCCTTTACCACTCGTGTCAACTTTGGTTACCTCCGAGCTCGTGTAAATGTTAATGCCCGATTTCTTGAAAGACTTCTCTAATTGTTTTGAAATTTCCTCATCCTCCACCGGCACAATACGCGGCAAGAACTCAACAATGGTAACTTCTACTCCAATGGTGTTATAAAAGTATGCGAACTCCACGCCAATGGCGCCTGACCCCACAACCAGCATCTTCGCAGGCTTTTCAGGAAGCACCATTGCCTCGCGGTAGCCAATGATTTTCTTTCCATCCAATTTCAAGGCCGGTAGCTCACGCGAACGCGCCCCTGTTGCAAGGATAATGTGCTTAGCCTCGTAGTCCGTTTTCTTGCCGGCAGCATCTGTCACCTCTACCTTTCCACCCTTCTTTAGTTTTCCGTGGCCGGCAATTTGCTCGATTTTATTTTTCTTAAACAAAAACTGCACGCCTTTGCTCATACCTGCTGCTACATCGCGGCTGCGTTTAACCATGGCCGCCATGTCGGGCGCTGCATCTTTCACATCAATACCATAATCTTTGGCGTGTTTGATGTATTCGAAAACATTGGCGCTTTTGAGCAACGCTTTGGTAGGGATACAACCCCAGTTTAAACAAATGCCGCCCAGTTCAGCTTTTTCCACCACGCCTACCTTCATGCCTAATTGCGAGGCACGAATGGCCGCTACATATCCACCGGGGCCCGATCCAATAACAATTACATCAAAGTTTGCCATGATTTTATTTTTTTAATTTTTGTATTTCGTTCAAAAGGTTGGCAAATTAATTCAAAATATTGATGGCAAAAAAAGATTACTTTCGCACCAAAACAATATCTGCCCAATACATGAATTTAAAAGATACCCTTTTGCTATTCTTGGGTACCACGGTTGGAATTGTCGGTTCTTTTTTGGGGATCACCCAAACGCATGGTGCTGATTTTGTGAAGGGTTTTGGGGCGGGCATCATGCTCGTGTTTTGTATCAATTTTATACCTAAACTGATAAAAAGAAAAAATGAAACTATTACAAAATAAAACGGCCCTCATCACGGGCGCCTCCAAGGGCATAGGCCGCGCCATTGCTTTGAAGTTTGCCGAGCAAGGTGCCAATGTAGCCTTCACCTATTTATCAAGCGTAGAACAAGGCCAGGCGCTAGAAGCAGAATTGGCCGCAAAAGGAGTAAAAGCAAAAGGCTACCGGTCTGATGCTTCCGATTTTGCACAAGCAGATAAACTCATCAATGATGTGGTTGCGGAATTTGGCTCGTTGGACGTTTTGGTAAATAATGCCGGTATTACAATGGACAACCTGTTGCTGCGCATGACAGAAGAAATGTGGGATAAGATTATGCAAGTGAATTTGAAGTCGTGCTTCAACACAGTGAAAGCCGCATGCAAGCCTATGATGAAACAAAAGGGCGGATCGATTATTAATATGACTTCGGTGGTCGGCTTAAAAGGTAATGCTGGCCAAGCGAATTACGCAGCATCAAAAGCGGGTATCATTGGTTTTACAAAATCCATTGCACTAGAGTTAGGATCGCGCGGTATTCGCAGCAATGCCATTGCTCCCGGCTTTATTGAAACCGAAATGACAGGCAAACTTGATGAGAAGACAGTACAAAGTTGGCGCGATGCCATTCCGCTTAAACGTGGCGGCAAACCCGAAGACGTAGCCGATGCGTGTGTGTTCTTAGCATCAGACATGTCCACATACATTACTGGACAAGTGCTGCAAGTAGACGGTGGGATGCTTACCTAACAAATGGCAATAAAGTACTTATTGGAAAAACTTGCACTTTCCTTCAATGGCAAACCAGCCTGGAAGGGTCATGCTTGGCACGGGCCATCTGTAATGGCAACTGTAAAAGAAATAACCGAAGCAGAGGCCGCCAACCGAGTGGGTAGCTCTCATTCAATTATTGAATTGGTGCTGCACATGATAGCCTGGCGTGAATTTGTGACGCAGCGCCTAAAGGGCAATTCAAGTTACAAAGTCTCAAAAGAAGGCAACTTTCCTGGAGCAATACCGCTGGCACAAGCAGTGGAAAAACTGGTGCAAAGTCAAGACGATTTGGTCAACGCTCTTCGGTTATTTCCCGAGGAGAAACTCAGTGAAATAGTCGATAACAAAGAATACGACTTTCGGACCATGATAGAGGGTATCGTCCACCACGACTTGTACCATACCGGACAAATCGCGCTCTTAAAGAAAGTAAAAGCAAATTAACATTTTGCTTAGGCAACTCACGGCAATGTTTATTTCCTATTTTTGTTTCCTATGTCAATGGTTGGGATTGATTATGCCGATATTGCCGCTAAGGTGAGTGAGGGCTTAGTTCAGGCTTATACCCACAGAGGTAAGGATATCAATAAAAGCCTGAACAATACCGAGCAAATTCTTGCAGAATGCCAGGCTACCGGCTATGCTCGAGGTGTTGCACTCGCAAAAAACCAACTCGGTTTGTTTTTTCTCATCCGTGGCGACTTCGAGAAAGCTGAAGCTTACTCGCGCGAAGCCCTCGAGTATTTTGAAACAACCAACGATACGAAAGGCATAGCCGATGCACACTATAACATAGGCAGTATTTACTATCGTACCAACAACTACCACCAAGGACTGATTGAGTTATTGAAGTGCCTGCAAGGTTATAAAGTGCTGAACGATTTACACAATCAGTCACGCACGCTCAAAAGCATGGGCACTATTTACGAGTACTTCAATGATTTTGATAAAGCAAGCGACTCATACTTAAAAGCAATTCACGCTGCAATGGAGGTAAGAGACGAAAGCCTCGAATCGAATGCGCTCAACCCACTCTCGGGCATCTACTATAAACAAGGCAATTCAAAACTTGCGATTGAAACTATTGAACGCAGCATCGCACTGAAAAACAAAACTGGCGACAAGCGTGGCTTGGCATTTGCGCTTTATGGGCGCGCAAAAATTTACATCAAAGAAAACAAGCCTTTGGTGGCGATAAACGATTTGGAAGAAGCGATTGCCATACTCAACGAAGCAGAAGACATGTTGGGTATTGGTATGGCCTACAATAAAATGGGCTTGGCATACTTGAAAATTGGCAACCGGGCAGAAGCGAACTATTTCTTTCTGCAAGCGCTTGAGCTAGGCGAGAAATACAACGTTCAATTTATCAGATTCAAAGCTAACTTTAATTTGTACTTGTTGGCGAAAGAAGAGGGAGACCAAAGCCGCGCGTTAGAAAACCTTGAAAAATACTTTCTCACCAAAGAACAGGTAATCAATGCAGATACCTATAACATAATCAAAAGTTATGAAGCAGTTGCCAAGATCGAAGCGCTGGAACGCGAAGCAATCGCACAAAAAGAAAAGAATGAAATCATTGAACGTAAGAATGCTGAACTTGACTCCTTCTTTTACCGCGTCTCGCACGACTTGAAAGGTCCCATTTCATCTTTGCTTGGGCTGCACACGGTGGTAAAAATGGATATTTCAGATCCCGCAGCATTGCAAATGTTCAACATGTACCACTCGCAACTCCTGCGCATGAACGATATTGTAATGGGGCTTATTAACCTTACAGAGATAAAGAACACCGAGAAGCTAAAAACAAAAATAGACTTTAAGAAGTTGGTAGAAGAATGCGTGCACTCTTGCCAGTATCTGCCCCAGGCAGCCATGGTTAAGGTAACTACCGACCTTCAAGACTTCGAATTTTATTCTGAGTGGGCAATCATCAACACCATCCTTCAAAACCTCATCGAAAATGCTATCAAATACTCGAACCCTCAAATCAATGCGTTTGTGAAAGTAAGTGTTCGCCAACACCTTGGTGAAGTTGTGATAGTGGTGGAAGACAATGGGCAAGGCATTCCCGAGGCACACCAAGCCAACATTTTTAACATGTTTTATCGCGCCACCGACCGGGCACAAGGTTCTGGATTGGGTCTATATATATTAAAGAGAGCTGTTGAACGATTGAATGGAGTGATCGAGTTTTCGAGCTCCTTACATAGTGGATCATTGTTTAGCGTTAGAATACCCGTTTGACTTCGTCCAAACAACTGTAAGCCAAACGCAAAATATTTTTAAGAATTTTTTAACACAACATTTGGAAACTCTACTAAACTAGTATACGTTTGTATCATCATAGTCGGGGAAGCTTTTAATAAAAATAAGCAAACCGATTTATAAAGAAGCGGGGAGAGAACAGGCTCTTTGAACCGCTAGCAACCCCTAAACGGGTGCTAAGACCTGCCTCGGAGAAGGTCTCTGGGGAACTATAAACCGGTATGAAAATGAAAGCATTCAACATCAACACCCGAGCAAAACAAAACCTCCGCACATTTTACAAATTAGCCGCCAACAGCATTTGTTGTTGTATGTGCTGTTGTTGCTAATCAGTTGTTCTGATTCTGGCAGCAACAATCGTAGCGTACGGCCTACCGAGTGACGGGTATGGTTATGGCTTCGTCTCCTTGTAAAATTCTCTAAACATTAATTCGAAATCAATCATGTCAAACCTTTTGAAATTTTCTATACAATCAAAAAGCACTTCAGCCGCGCGCACCGAAATTGAAACGCGTGGTTTCAAATTAGTCGTAGATGAACCCCAAGAACTAGGCGGCACCAACGATGCGCCCAACCCGGTCGAGTACATTCTTGCAGGCTATGCCGGTTGCATCAATGTGGTGGCACACCTCACGGCCAAAGAATTCAACATCGATTTGAAGGACTTGCAAATCTCCATTGATGGTGATTTGAACCCTGCTCGCTTGTTTGGCGAGTCGTTCAAAGAAAGAGCCGGCTACCAAAACATCAACGTGCAACTGAAAACAGAAAGCAAGATTGATGAAAAAGTAAAAGCCCGCTGGTTGGAAGCTATCGAAAATCGTTGCCCCGTTAACGACAATTTGCGTAACGCCACGCCCATTCAGTTTTCATTAAACTAATTCACATTCATTTTTCAAAATTCTAAATCAAACATCTAAATTCTAAAGTAAAATCTTATGTCAAACTTACGTTTCGAAACACTCCAATTACACGCAGGCCAAGAAGCTGACCCTACAACCGGTTCACGTGCCGTGCCCATTTATCAAACTACTTCCTATGTTTTTAAAAATTCCGAACATGGCGCGAACCTTTTTGCCTTGAAGGAATTTGGAAACATTTATACCCGCATCATGAACCCCACCACCGATGTGTTTGAAAAACGCGTGGCTGCGTTAGAAGGTGGCGTGGCTGCGTTGGCGGTGGGCTCTGGCCAAGCCGCGCAGTTCATTGCATTGAATAACATCTTGCAAGCGGGAGATAATTTTGTGTCCACTTCGTTTTTGTACGGGGGTACCTACAACCAATTCAAAGTTGCATTCAAGCGCTTAGGTATTGAAGTGCGCTTTGCTGAAGGCGACAAGCCCGAAGCATTTGAAAAGCTCATCGATAAAAACACAAAGGCTATCTATTTGGAAACCATCGGCAACCCAGGTTTCAACATTCCTGATTTTGAAGCGATAGCAGCGTTGGCCAAAAAGCACGACCTGCCCGTGATTGTTGATAATACGTTTGGCGCTGCAGGGTATTTATTTCAACCATTGAAACACGGAGCTAATGTGGTGGTAGAATCTGCCACGAAATGGATTGGCGGTCACGGCACTTCCATTGGTGGTGTGATTGTGGATGGCGGAAATTACAACTGGGGCAATGGAAAGTTCTCGCAATTCACCGAACCAAGCGAGGGCTATCATGGCTTGAAATTCTGGGACGTGTTTGGTGAAGGCAATCCACTTGGTCTGCCAAACATCGCGTTTATCATTCGCGCGCGCGTAGAAGGTTTACGCGATTTCGGTCCAGCCATCAGCCCATTCAATTCGTTCTTATTGATTCAAGGATTGGAAACCCTTTCACTGCGTGTGCAACGTGCAGTCGACAACGCTTTGGCGCTCGCTCAATGGCTGGAGAAACATCCGAATGTGGAGACTGTTAATTACCCAGGCCTTGCCTCAAGCACGTATCATCAATTGGCGAAAAAATATTTGCGCAATGGATTCGGTGCCGTTCTTTCGTTTACTGTAAAAGGCACAAAAGAAAACACTGCGAAGTTGGTCGACAACCTAAAATTGGTAAGCCATCTGGCTAATGTGGGCGATGCAAAAACACTTATCATCCAGCCTTCGGCCACTACACACCAGCAATTGTCAGACGAAGAACAAATCTCATCGGGTGTATTGCCTACGTTGCTGCGTGTGTCAGTCGGGCTTGAGCACATTGATGACATTAAAGCCGACTTTGTGCAGGCATTTGAGAAGGTCTTCGAAGGAGAATTGGTTAGTTAATTCATTTTCACGTCAAAGACGCGAAGTCGCAAAAGTTTTTCTTGGCGGCTTTGCGCTTTGGCGTGGAACAAAACTTTATGATAAAATCAGAATCGATATTTCACTATCAACAAGATTTTGAGTTGGAGCTTGGGAAAAAACTCCCGGGCTTTCAACTTAAATACACAACGCTCGGCCAACTCAATAAAGAACGAAATAATGTGGTGTGGGTGTGCCATGCCCTTACGGGAAGTTCTGATTTTACCGATTGGTGGAAAGGTTTGTTTGAAGAAGGCTCTCCGTTTGACCCGCGCGACTATTTTATCATTTGCGCCAACACCTTGGGCGGATGTTATGGTTCTACTGGGCCATTGTCGTTGAATCCGACCACTGGCAAAAATTTCTTTCACGACTTTCCAATTCTTACTCATCAAGATATAGTAAGGTCGTTTGATTTATTGCGCCAACATTTGGGTATTGAAAAAATCCATACGCTCATTGGTGGTTCGCTTGGCGGACAACAAGTATTGGAGTGGGCGATTCAACAACCAAACATTTTCGAACATATTGTACCGATTGCTTGCAATGCGCAACACTCACCTTGGGGTATTGCATTTAACGAAGCGCAGCGCATGGCGATTGAAGCAGACGCTACCTGGAAACAAAACGATGCGCGGGCGGGTATTGAAGGCATGAAAGCAGCCAGAGCCATGGGCATGATTTCGTACCGCGCGTATGAAACCTATCAGCAAACACAAGGCGAAAAAACCAATGAGAAAGTATCAGATTTTCGGGCAGCTACATACCAAAAATACCAAGGCGAAAAACTGGCAAGTCGATTCAATGCTTTCACCTATTGGATTTTATCGAAGGCCATGGACAGTCACAACGTTGGGCGTGGGCGCGTGAGTGTAGAAGCAGCATTAAAGACTATCCAAGCAAAAACATTGGTAGTGGGTATTGAAAATGATTTTCTCTACCCCATTCATGAGCAAAAATATTTGGCGGAACAAATCCCGAACGCACAGTTCGAGGCGATTACCTCCCTTTATGGGCACGATGGCTTTTTGGTGGAGTTCGAACAGTTTAAAAACATTGTAAAGAAATTTTTGAAAAGAAAAGTTGAAGTAGTCGTCTGACCGCTCTTACGCTGAGGTTAAAAGCGGTCTGACGACTTATTCGCAGAAGCATAATCTCAAATCTCATATCTAACATCTCAAATCTTTTAAATAAGTGAAAAAGAAATTAAAAATCGGTCTGTTTGGGTTTGGTGTGGTTGGCCAAGGTCTGTACCACGTGCTAAACGAAACGCATGGAGTGAAGGCAGAAATTGCGCGCATCTGCGTAAAGAATCGCGAGAAAAAGAGAAGCTTACCTACGGAAATTTTTACCTATGAAGCGACTGACATCCTCAATGACCCCGCCATTGATGTGGTGGTAGAATTGATTGACGATGCCAAAGCCGCCTTTCAAATTGTAAAAACCGCTGTGCAAAATGGCAAGCACGTAGTCACTGCTAATAAAAAAATGTTGGCCGAAAATCTTTCGGAAATTTATGAATTGCAACAAAAGCACAACCGTTCCGTGTTGTACGAAGGCTCGGTGTGTGGCAGTATCCCCATCTTGCGGAATCTCGAAGAGTATTACGACAATGATTTAATCACCAGCATCGAAGGGATTTTTAATGGTTCCACGAACTATATTCTCACCAAAGTTTTTGAAGAACGAAAAAGTTATGGTGACGCGTTGAAAGGTGCGCAAGAGTTGGGCTTTGCCGAAAGCGACCCTTCGTTGGATGTAAAGGGCTTTGACCCCAAGTTTAAACTTACAATTGCCATCGCGCATACTTTTGGCGTTTTTGTAAAGCCAGAAGAAATCATCAACATCGGGATCGACAAAATCTCTGCCGTTGATTTGAAATATGCCCGCGAAAATAATCTAACTATTAAGCTCGTGGCTCGTGCTTACAAACTCGATGGAAAAATCGTAGGATGGGTGGCGCCACAGTTTATTCCTGCCGACCACATGCTGGCCAATGTTCGCAACGAGTACAATGCAGTGTTGGTGCAAGGTGCTTTCGCGGAAAAGCAAGTTTTCATAGGCAAGGGCGCAGGCAGTTACCCTACCGCTTCGGCTGTATTGTCTGATATCTCCGCGTTGACTTTCGATTATCGGTATGAATACAAAAAATTTGAGCAAGGCGATGGTTTGCCATTCTCAAAAAATGTGCTGGTTGATGTGGTGATTAGCTTCACGGACAAAGACAGTATTCTGCCAGCAGACTTCAAAAACTTTAAAGGCGGTTACCAGGGCAACGGGCTACAGTACATGACGGGGTCTGTATCATTGCAGAAATTGGCCGAGCTGGCGGGACGCGAAGATGTAAGCGTGATTTTAGCCAGCGAATTGAATTTAGAAACTTTTGAAAAAGTTACTGCAAAAGAACTGCTTAGCGCGTAATCATTTTCTGTTTGCCAAATACACGCCACCCAAAATGGCTGCCATGCCGATGAAGTGGCCGAGAAATAGTTTCTCTCCATCGAGAACGCCCCACATCACCGAAACAATGGGCATGACGTAGGTAACGGAGGCCGCGAACAAAGGCGAAGAAATTTGCAACAGTTTATTGAAGATGAGGTTGGCAACGGCCGTGCTCATTAACGCCAAAATGACAATGAAGCCTGCGGCTTGCCACGCGCCTGGCTGCTCTACCAATTTGGACGTGAAATCTGTGAAGCCAAATAAATACACCAATGCAAACGGCCAAATGAGTAGCAATGAGACACTGGTAACGGTTAGCGAGCCAAGTCCCTCCACCTTATATTTTAGATAGTTAACGTTGGTGCCGTAAAGCGCGCATGCCAACACGACTAACAATGCATAGCCATTGAATCCGCCTATCGCTCCATCTGCCCTGGCCAACGCCAGAATGATGGCACCACCGAAGGAAATGAGTAAGCCAAGGATTGCGAATCCGCGAAAGCGCTGATGAAAAAACAACACCCCCATCACTACCGCCCAAATCGGTGAGAGCGTATTTAAGATTCCGGTGACGGAACTTTGCAGTCGCGTTTGTGCCAACGCAAATAAAAATGCGGGAATAAAAATGCCCATCATGCCCGACAGAAATAGCTTTAAGTGGTCGCCTTGCTTGAGCTCTCTCCATCGCAACAATGCAAAGGGCAAAAGAAAAATAGATGCTGCCGCCACACGAAGTGAGCCTACCTCGGCAGGGGAAAAAACTTTAAGCCCTTGTTTGATAAGGATGAAGGACGTACCCCAGATTAACGCTAGCAAAATCAGTAGAAAAACTGCGGTACCCTTTTTATTTTCTGACATGGATCATATTGACGCGCAAAGAACTGGATTAACCTTTGGATTTCAAATACGGTTTGTTGCTAACATAACTATGTTGTTACTCTTTCGCTTCTAGCAATATTTGCTTTATAATTTCTTGACTAAATCGAAAATTTCTTTTGGCAAGCTCTGTAATTGTTTCTTTTACTGAAAGTATCACGTGCTTCTCTTTTGCCAGCAACAAAACCCTCAATGTGCCTATCACTTCTAAATGATTCTCAATGGCCACCTTTCTGCCCTTCTTTTCATCAATAATCAAAATTGATTGGCTTGGATTCTCTAATGCCAATGCAATTGCACTTGCTTCCCCTGAATCTAATACCCTTTCAAGTTCATTTTTGGTGATATCGTTCGCTGGTTTTTTTATTGAAATCCAAGATGGAATATCATGACCAAATTCAAGTGCTACTTCTTTTGTTGTTACAATTTGAGTAAAGACTTCTTTGAGGATATGTATTTTGCCAATTTCAAAAAGTGCAATCAGGCAACTGGCGTCTGAAATAATGACTTTATCCATTCAGCGGTCGGCTGAGGTCACTTGGTGTTTCGCCAAAAATAGAAACTCCATAGTTTCCAACTTTGAGTAAAAACTCCCGCTTTGTGATACCGGCATATTCGGCCGCTTGACCAGATGTTAATATCCCTTTGTCGAATAGCAGCGCGGCTACCGCCATTTTCACTTCTTGCTCATTTACCTCTTCAGGAACGGTTAGTGTCAGTGACTTCATAAACGCTTATTTGGATAACGAAAGGTAAGAAATGTCAGGCGAAAACTTCGATGAAATGGTTTTCTACTTCTTTTAAAATTGCGATGACCTCAACTTGTGTTGGCGCCTCCACCAACCTCATCCTAAATGGCTTGAAATCGGGAACGCCTTTAAAATAATTTGTGTAGTGCCTGCGCATTTCAAAAATGCCGAGCTTCTCCCCTTTCCAGCGGATGGAAAAATCTAAATGCTTTCGTGTAACTTCGATTCGGTCGGTAATGGTGGGCAAGGGTAAATGCTGCCCCGTTTTGATGAAGTGTTTTACTTCATTGAAAAACCAAGGCGCGCCAATGGCTGCACGACCAATCATTATGCCGTCTACTCCATATCGGTTTTTGTACTCCACCGCTTTTTCAGGCGAATCGATATCGCCATTCCCGAAAATAGGAATGTGCATCCGTGGGTTTTCTTTTGTTTTGCCAATCAAAGTCCAATCGGCAGAACCCTTGTACATCTGCACGCGCGTGCGACCATGAACGGTCAAAGCTTTGATACCAATGTCTTGCAAACGTTCGGCTACTTCTACGATATTTTTTGTGTTGTCGTCCCAGCCTAAGCGCGTTTTTACAGTTACGGGTAAGTGAGTAGCCTTCACTATATCAGCTGTCATCTGCACCATTTTGGGGATGTCTTGTAACAGCGCAGCGCCCGCTCCGCGACAAGCCACTGCTTTTACCGGACAGCCATAGTTGATATCTATCAAATCAGGATTTACTTCGGTCGCAATCTTGGCCGACTCCACCATGTTGCCGATGTCGCCACCAAACAATTGGATGCCAATCGGTCTTTCATACTCAAAAATATCAAGCTTCTGCCGGCTCTTGGCTGCATCGCGAATCAAGCCCTCAGAAGAAATAAATTCGGTGTACATCAAATCGGCACCGCCCTCCGTGCATACCGCACGGAAGGGTGGGTCGCTCACGTCTTCCATAGGCGCGAGGAGCAGGGGAAATTCGCCCAATTCTATGTTTCCAATCTTCGCCAAGTTTGATTATTCGTTTAAAAACAGCGTTGTTTGCGGTTTATCTGAAATTGAAAGACAAAAATAATATTATTTAACCGAAGCATCGTGGAGGAGTTTGAAAAAAGGCCGGTTTGGTTAGTACTGTTGGTGGTGCTCATTAGTGCGTTTATTGGCACTTTGGTAGGGGCGGGTATCGGTGCCCTGGTGGGATCATTCTTTTACACAGGCAAGGACGATTTTATGATGGCTGCTGCCACCAGCCAGTTTGCGCCCGAAATGAAAACTTCTCTTTTAGTGATGCAAGGCGTTACGGCACTCTTTGGGTTTCTGCTCGTGCCTTTTTTGGTTTACAAAGTACTTAGACATGCCGGAATCAAGAGTTATAGCACGGAAAAACTCAGTACGATTCTCCTTTTGCTCACCGCCTTTATCATGATTTCATTTGTGATAGTAGATTCTGCTATCATTGAATGGAATAAGAATATAGTATTTCCCGACTTTCTAAAGTCGTTTGAAACGTGGGCGCGGGGTTATGAGGAAAGATTAGAAACGCTGACCAAAATGTTTACCCAATTCAGAAGCTTCGGTGACTTTGCAATCACCATGCTAGTGGTGGGTGTGGTTGCCGGAGTTTGCGAAGAATTTTTATTTCGTGGAATTATTCAGCGGGAATTGCACCGCGGAACAAACAATATCCATGTTGCCATTTGGGTATCAGCCTTTCTCTTCAGCGCTATTCACATGCAGTTTTTTGGGTTCGTGCCTCGCATGTTGTTAGGCGGGTTGTTTGGCTACCTGTATTATTGGTCAGGCAATTTACTAGTACCCATATTCGCACATTTTTTCAATAACGGGTTTTCTGTTTTGATGCTCTACTTGTATCAACAGAAAATTGTAACGCTAGATGTGGAAAAAGAGGAAGCCGCTCCGTGGTATGCGATTATAGTTTTCACGGTGATTGCAGCGGCCCTACTCTTTTTATTCAGACGAAAATCAGACGAACTTAAAACCTCTGTTTCTTGAACGCTACTCCTAAAAAATTCAGCAATCTTCCACAACGATTGGCCACAGCATTGCTGGGCGCTGCGGGCGTCATCTTTGGCATCGCATATAGTGAATGGACTTACCTTGTCGTGTTCTTCATCATTTTCTTTTTGTCGCTTCGCGAGTTTTATAAGCTAGTTGGTTTAGATGGCATGGTGCCTCAAAAAACATTTGGCATGATTTGCGGAATGACCATTTTCTTTCTTTCGTTTTTTATTGAGCGCGGCACAATCTCCTATCGTTACTACTTTATTTTTTTTCCGCTGCTTTCGTGTGTGTACATGATTAAGCTTTACAAAAAGTTTGAGCGCAAGCCCTTCACCAACATCGCATTTACTTTTTTAGGGATATTTTACATTGCTGTACCCTTGGCATTGATGCACATTGCCGCCTTTGAAAATGGTAAGTACAACTATGAAATCATTTTTGGCTGCTTGTTCATTTTGTGGTCTACGGATACAGGTGCCTATTTCGCGGGCAACTTTTTCGGCAAACGGAAATTGTTCGAGCGGATTTCTCCTAAGAAATCGTGGGAAGGAGTTTTTGGCGGAGCTGCGTTGGCTATCGCAATGGCGCTAACAATGGCTTACTTTTTCAAGTCGCTGGCGCTTTGGCAATGGATGTGCATCAGCGCCATTATCATTGTAGGTGGCGTGTATGGCGATTTGGTGGAATCGCTGTTGAAGAGAAGCATCGAAATCAAAGACTCGGGTACCAGTCTGCCAGGCCATGGTGGGTTCTTGGACCGATTTGATGGATTGTTTATCTCCGCTCCATTTATCGTGGCGTTTCTGGAGATTTTCTAATATTCGCCACAGGTTCACAGACAATTTTTCCCGTTTTATGGGCTCTGCGGTTTCTAAATTGCAATAGACCTCAAAACGAAGTTCTTGAACTCACATCTGATTTAGAATTTCTCCGGCCTTTCTTAAGGTCTCCTCTCCCTTCGCAAAACAAAACCTGAGTATCTTTTGGTCTGTATCATCTTTGTAAAAAACAGAAATAGGGATGGGTGCCAACTTTTTCTCTTTCGTCATCCACACCGCCATTTCCTTTTCACTTAATTGAGATATCCCCTCATACGAAAGCAATTGAAAATAACTTCCATAACAGGGCAGCGGCTTAAACGATGAACCCTTGATTTGCTGCAAAAAGAAATCTCGCTTTTGCTGATAGAATTTGCCGAGGCTCAGATAGTTTTCGGGCTGTGCCATATATTCTGCCAACGCAAATTGTGTAGGTGTGTTGACGCTAAACGTGATGAACTGATGGGCCTTTCTAATTTCAGTAGTTAGTGTGGGTGAAGCAACCGTGTAACCGACTTTCCACCCGGTAGCGTGAAACGTTTTCCCAAATGAAAAAACGGCAATGATTTGATTCGCAAGTGCAGGATATTTTAAAATGCTTTCATGCTTTTTGTCATCAAAGATGATTCGCTCATATACTTCATCGCTCAACACCAGTAAGTTATTTTTCAGCGCAATCTCCTGCAATTCTCTTAAATCTAACTCCGACAGAACAGCCCCAGACGGATTATGTGGCGTATTCACCATTATCATCCGTGTCTTAGAAGTAACTTTATCACGAACCTCTTGCCAATCAATAGAAAAATCCGGTGCCGTTAGGTTGATGTGTATTGGTGTTCCGCCATTCAACCGAATGGCCGGGTCGTAACAATCATAAGACGGGTCAAAAAGAATCACCTCATCGCCAGCGCTAACCAATGCGGCAATCGTGGAGAAAATGGCTTCGGTGCCACCGGCCGTCACAGTTACTTCTGTTTCAAAATCTGTTGCGCGTTGGTAGGTTTTCTCTATTACTTCTGAAATTACTTTTCGCAGAGCTGGTACACCCGGCATGGGCGCATATTGGTTATGGCCTGCATTCATGTTTTTGTGAATCAGGTCAACCAAGACTTCAGAGACAGCAAAATCTGGAAAACCTTGCGAGAGATTAATGGCATTGTGCTCCAATGCCAGCTTAGACATCACAGAGAAAATAGACGTGCCGACTTCGGGCAGGCGCGACCTTACCCCCTTCCCCTCTCCAAAAGAGAGGGGTGACTCCTTTTGAAAGGTCGACTGGTCATCTCTCATTCATCGATACAAATTAGAAATTACTTTCGTAGTGGCGCCAGTATTCGATACTCGGTATCTACATCACCTTTACTGATGTCGGTCAATTTGCCTTTCAACATTTTCTTCTTCAGTGGGGTCAGGTAGTCAATAAATAACTTTCCTTCTATGTGGTCATACTCATGCTGGATAATACGCGCCTTCATGCCATCAAATTCCTCTTCATGCTCTACCCATTCTTCATCAAAATAATGTATACGTAGTTTCTCTTTGCGCCACACATCTTCGCGGATGTTCGGTATACTCAAACAACCTTCCTCAAAATCCCATTCGTTACCTTCTTCCTTCAAAATCGTAGGGTTGATGAAAACCTTTTTGAAGTCCTTCAATTCAGGTTGCTCTTCCAGGGCAGAGGCGTCCACTACAAAAAAGCGGATGCTTTTGCCAATTTGAGGGGCGGCTAAACCAATGCCACTTGCCGCCTCCATGGTTTCAAACATATCTTGAGCAAATGCTTTTACGTCCATCTCTCCTTTCACAATTTCCTTGGCTTTTTTTCGAAGCACGGGGTCGCCATACATGACAATCGGGTACACCATAAATATCAAATAATGCGCAAAGTTATTGAGAAATCTTTAGGCTTTTATCTTTTTTTGCCCTGCATATAATCCTGCAAAATCAACACCGCACTGATTTTGTCTGATTGACCCTTTATCTGTCGGTCTTTCTTTTTCATGCCGCCCATGAGCATCGCTTGTTGTGCAATGGAAGTGGTAAATCGCTCGTCAATGGTGGTGATGGGTTTGGCCGGAAAGTTCTTTTTAAATGTCCCGATAAACTGCCGCACGTTTGGCGCGGTGTCCGAATCTTGGTTGTTCAATTGCTTCGGCATCCCTATAACGACCTCATCCACCGCTTCCTTCTCGAAGTAGGTTTTCAAATAAGCAATCAGCCTGGCCGTTTCTACGGTTTCCAACGCAGTCGCGATAATCTGCTGCGGGTCAGTCACTGCCAACCCAGTGCGTTTAATGCCATAGTCGATGGAGAGGATGCGGGCCATTTAACTTTCTATTAATTGCAATTGAGTCATTCTATTTCTTATTAGTTCGATATATCGCGCTTTCGTTTCGTCAGTCAAGAAACTTGCATCTATAAAATTGTTCCAACGAGGCAATGTTGATTGGGCTTTTTTGTAAACATAGTTCAATACTTTAAGGTCAATTTTAAACTGTTGAGCAAATGCTGAGAAATCTTCCATCTTTATTCTGTTTTTTTTGCCGTTGAGAGTCAATGCCAATTGCTCTTCATCCTCTTTTACTACTAATGCAGTTGGCACCAAGTCATAAGCCGGACATAGGCTAAAACCTAAATGATGAGTTAGTGAAAAATTTTTTAAGTGCATATCCGCATTTCCCGTGAGGAAAGAAAAAACAAGTTGTTCAAGAAAGTTAACAATATCTAAGCCCGGCCACGCTGAATACTTGATGATGGCCTTGCCAATTTGTTCGTAAGAACCTCGGTATTTGTGCTCGGTTAACCTTTCTGTCAATTGACACATGTCTTCCATATGGATTTTCTTTCCATCATCGGTCCGGTCAACGCGCTTAGTTACATAAGCAAGATTTCCTGATTGCAATCGAAACAAGGAGTGAGGTACCGTTTGCATACTAAACAAGTCCGCCAAATGCATAGTGGCGTCCTCTAATTCAGGTAGTTCAGGATAAACGGATGATGGTAGTTTCAAAATGTACCCCCCCCACAAACCAACGATGGTAAATTTAGTCGGATTGTTTTTCTCATTTTGCTTCTCAACGTTTAGCGAAAGTTTTGCTTGTACTCCTGTAACCGCAATCTGACTTTGAATGATTCGCTTGGCGAGTTCAACGAGTTGGTCTTCGGTATATGGAAAATCGGGCGCTAATTTTTTGCCAAAGAACTTCTTGCTGCAGGCCTCATGATAGTCGCCCGCAGAATCTAACTCTTGATAACAATAAAGACAACGCTTCATTTTATTCAGTTACTTTTTCTTCAACTACACTTACAGCTCCAATACAATCTTTACAACATGCAAGCAACAAGCCCATACGGTCGCGGTCATCGAGTTTCCAGTTTTGTTCGGCAATCTCAAGTAGCCAACCTTCTGGAATAAGTCCATCAAAAAATGGAAACAGCACTTGACTTTTGTAAGGCCTATCAGATAATGGCAGAGTAAAACTTATCGGATTTGGATTCGACCTTTTTAAGTAATCCGCATCGTAGGTAAAGGAATAGCCCTCCTCATCTTCTACCAATCTCCCAGCAAGGTCATCGCCAAAAAAAATCTTAGCTGCTCTCATCTGTTAATTTTTTCCTGTTGATTGGAACGGGACCTAGTTCTTGTCCAAATAATTTCAACACCTGGTTCACTTTGTCCATGCGAAGGGTCGTTTTTCCTTGCTCAATTTCTCTGACGAACCGAAGGCCAACTCCTGCTTTGGAAGCTAGCTCGGGTTGAGTCAATTGAAGGCTTCTTCTTTTGGACTTTACAAATTCAACTAAATTCAATGATTCAGGATTCATTTTTTATACCCTAAAGGGTGCAATATTAATGAAAAATTAATAAAATATACCCTAATGGGTATAAAAAACGAAATTTACATGTAATTATACCCGATTGAGTATTATAAATGATTCAATATGCACTTTGGTAGAGTACTAACTTGCCAACTGCACACCGCCAACTGCCTACTTTTCTCCTTTCGCCCTTTCCCAATACTCATCCATCTCGGCCAAGCTCATCTCGCCCATTTTTTTCCCGTCCTTGGCCGACTCAGTTTCTAAAAATTGAAAACGCTTAATGAATTTCTTGTTGGTGCGCTCAAGAGCCTCTTCCGGGTCGATGTTGATGAACCGTGAATAATTGACCAATGAAAACAATAAGTCGCCAAACTCAGCCATGGCTTTTTGGTGGTCGATGGGCTTATCAGTCTCCACATTAAATTCGTTCTTAAATTCTTGCATCTCTTCTTCCACTTTCTGCCACACTTGTTCTTTGCGCTCCCAATCAAACCCCACGCCCCGTGCCTTGTCTTGTATGCGGATGGCTTTGACCAAAGCAGGCAACGATTTGGGCACACCTTCCAACACCGATTTATTTCCGGTGCGGAGCTTTATTTTCTCCCAATTCTCTTTCACTGTTTTTTCGTCATCTGCCATCACATCGCCATACACGTGCGGGTGGCGTTCAATCAATTTGTCGCAAATGGCATTTAGCACATCGGCCATGTCAAATGCTTTTATTTCTGAAGCAATGCGCGAGTAGAAAACCATGTGCAACATCAAGTCACCCAACTCCTTTTTTACTTCGTGCAAATTGCCTTCCAAGATTGCATCTGATAACTCATAAGTCTCTTCAATCGTGAGGTGGCGCAAAGTTTCAAGTGTTTGTTTTTTATCCCACGGGCAATTTTCTCGCAGTTCATCCATTACGGTGAGGAGCCTGTCAAATGCCTTTAATTTGGCTTCACGATTGAGGTCGGGGGCAGAAAGTGGCATGTTGAGTATTTACAATTTTTGATTTTCAAGGTACGATCGAGCACACAAAATATCAGCGAATAAAAAAACTTTGCCGTGAAATTACTTGTTTATCTTTGCATCAGGGTTTCAAATAACTAAATCATGGCTATTTTCCTCTTAACACTCGGAGTTTTCGCGCTCTTCTTTGCATTGATGTCGGTGCGATTGCTATTTATTAAAAACGGAGAATTCAGAGGCACCTGCGCTACTCAAAGCCCGTTTTTAGCCAAGGAAGGAATCACGTGCGGCTATTGTGGTAAGGTAGTGGGCGCTGGCGAAGCTTGTGGTGACCCCGAAAAAGCTACAGATATCGAGATGCCTGAAATCAAAAAAAGATAGGGAATCAACTCAATGACAAATCGGAAAGTTCTTTGCCGATTTCTCTTATACCTTTTAGGATTTTTTCTGTTTGAGTAGAGGACGGCTTCTTCCGACCCTGTACATATTGTGACAAAAGCGTAGGATTCATCGAAATTCTATCTGCCAAAAACCTAGCGTTGATTACCCGGTAAAACTGAAAGAACTGTTTTAGTTCAATATCTAGTTTAACATCCTTTTCATCAACTACAATTCCATCGTCTTCAAAATAGAGGTTTAGCGCTTCAACTATATTCTTTGAAAGCTCTGCCATCGTTTTGCCCGTGGTAAAAACTGGATAGTCAACAGCAAAAGCAGAGAATCCTGTTTTTGTTTTCTCTACCTTCACCGCTACTTTTTTTCTAATCTTTTGCGCCATCATCTATTTTCTCAATCCTGCTTGCTTAAGAAGCTTCTTTTCAAGTCCCGTACCAACTTCGCTATTGCCGTGGTTAGGGAAAATAATTAGACCGGGTTTAACCTTGTGTCTCATTTTCATGTGAGACCCTTTTTGCGATACCGGATACCAACCATCCTGTGTTAGCATACGATACAATTCCGAGCATTTCATCGATTTTATTCATATATGGGTTGTTAAATAAGCTTAAAAAATAGTAGGTCAAAGGTAAATAATTATTTACCTAAGCTCAAACGATTTTTATAACTAGTTTTGTGCTTTTGCACGCCTTAAAATGACTTTAATAAAATCCATTTCCGGCATCCGTGGCACCATTGGTGGCAAACCCGGAGATTCGCTGACTCCCCTTGATACGGTAAAATTCGCAGCCGCTTTCGGCACTTGGGTGAAATCCAGAAATGGCAAACGCATTGTCATTGGTCGCGATGCACGGCTTTCAGGTGAGATGGTGAGCACCTTAGTAAGTGCCACATTGCAGGGATTAGGCATTGACGTGATTGATTTGGGATTATCTACCACGCCCACGGTGGAGATTGCAGTGCCACTCGAAAAAGCAGGCGGGGGCATCATTCTCACAGCCAGCCACAACCCCATTCAATGGAATGCCTTGAAACTATTAAATGAAAAGGGAGAATTCATTTCTGCGGATGATGGCGCCAAAGTATTAGAGTTGGCCAGCCGCGAAGATTTTGATTTTGCGCCCGTACAAAAGCTCGGAAAGTACGAACACAAAAAAGGCTACATCAAAAAGCACATCGAACTAATTTTGAAAAATAAATTGGTAGATGCAAAAGCCATCAAAAAAGCAAAGTTCAAAGTAGTGGTAGATGCTGTCAACTCTTCGGGCGGTATTTCGGTGCCCGAATTGTTGGAAGCACTAGGCGTGAAAAAAGTCAAGAAATTGTATTGCGAACCCACCGGCAAATTTCCGCACAACCCAGAGCCTCTTCCTGAAAACATCAAAGCTATTTGCACCACGGTGCGAGTAGAGGGCTACGACTTGGGCATTGTGGTGGACCCCGATGTAGACCGTTTGGCATTGGTATGCGAAGACGGAAAACCATTTGGTGAAGAATATACTCTGGTGGCGGTGGCAGACTATGTGTTAAGTCGTAAAAAAGGCAATACGGTCTCAAACTTGTCCTCCACACGGGCTTTGCGTGATGTGACCAAGAACGCAGGCGGCAATTATTCTGCTGCGGCAGTGGGCGAAGTGAATGTGGTAAACGAAATGAAACGCACCAAAGCCGTGATTGGTGGCGAAGGTAATGGGGGAGTTATCTTCCCCGAGCTACACTATGGCCGCGATGCCCTGATGGGCATTGCGTTGTTCTTAACGCACTTGGCCAAACAAAATCTAACCGCCTCACAGTTGCGCAAGACTTATCCTGAATACTTCATCTCAAAAAACAAAATCGAGTTGACTCCGCAAATCAATGTAGATGACGTGCTCGAAAAAATGAAGGCCAAATACGCCAACGAAAAAGTGAACACAATCGATGGAGTAAAGATTGATTTCGAAACCGAAAAGGAATGGGTGCACCTGCGCAAAAGCAACACCGAACCCATCATCCGCATCTATGCTGAATCGCAAAACGAAAAAAAGGCAGATGAGTTAGCGAAGCGAATCATCAGCGATATCAGGCAATTGATTGGATGACATCACTGGTGGCACAGGCAGCAAAATTCTGATAAATTTGTGCCCATAATTGTCGCCTATGAGAGTCTACCTCGATAACGCAGCCACCACTCCCCTAGACCCTGAAGTATTTGAGGCCATGAAGCCTTTTATGCTGGAGGATTTCGGTAATCCGTCTTCCACGCATGCGCATGGGCGTAAAGTGCGTGCTGCTATTGAATCGGCACGCAAAAAGGTTGCGGAACTGCTGAACTGCACACCGGGCGAAATCATTTTTACTTCGGGTGGCACCGAGGCTGACAACACGTTGTTGTGCAACTCCATCAGCACCTATGGCATTCAACATGCCATCTCGTCTCCAATCGAACATCATGCGGTTACGCATACGCTGGAGACACTCGCGAAAAAAGGTTTGGTGCAATTGCATCATGTGCAATTAGACGAGAAAGGACATGTCGATTTGATTCATCTCGAAAATCTATTGCAACAACATCCCAAAGCATTGGTGGCACTCATGCACGCCAACAACGAAATCGGCAATTTACTTGACCTCGAAAAAGTGGGTGAACTCTGTGCGCAGTACAGCGCCTATTTTCAATCCGACACCGTGCAAACCATGGGGCACTATCGCCACGACCTGAAAAAGTTAAAGGTGCATGGCCTGACGGCCGCTGCCCATAAATTCCATGGCCCCAAAGGTGTGGGCTTCATGTACATCAACAAAGACAAAAAAATTCAACAACTGATACACGGTGGCGCGCAAGAACGCAACATGCGCGGAGGAACCGAAAATGTGTATGGCATCATCGGCTTGGCAAAGGCATTGGAAATCTGTTACCGCGAAATGGCAGAACATGAAAACCACATCAAAAAGTTGAAGTCGCACATGATTGAGAAACTCCGCGAAACTATTCCGGGTGTTTCATTCAATGGCGATTCGGCCAATCTTGAAAAAAGTCTGTACACCGTTTTGAACGTTTCGCTTCCTGAATCGGAAGAAAACGACATGCTATTGTTCAATCTAGATTTACAAGGCATCTCTGCGTCAGGCGGAAGTGCTTGCTCCAGTGGCGCTTCTACCGGCTCGCATGTTTTGGGTGCACTGTATCCAAATTCAAAGAGAGGAGCGGTGCGCTTTTCATTTAGTAAAAACAACACGCTAGCAGAAATCGATTTTGCAGTAGAGAAATTGGCAGATTTGTGTAAGGTGAGCGTTTAGCGAGTGGACTACAATTTCTACGTTTACATTACTACAAATCCGAGTAAAAATGTCTTGTACACTGGTATAACAAATGACTTAGGTCAAAGGTTAATCGAGCATTACTTGGATAGAGGCAATAGCGAAAGCTTTGCTGGTCGGTATTATGCCTACTTGCTAATGTACTGGGAACGCCATCAATATGTTGACCTAGCCATAAAACGAGAAAAGGAAATAAAAGGCTGGTCGCGGGCAAAAAAGCTTGCATTGACTCATAAGGAAAATCCGAATTTGAATTCATTGAATGCGTCTATCGTGAGTCCTTGGCCACCACCCGATGGTTCAAAGCGTGGGGATTACTAGTCTATTTTTAGCTTTTTGGCGTTTGTCATGCTGAGGCACGAGGCATCTTTGTTTTCAAACTATGCCCAATTAGGAACAGATGTCTCGCTCTGCTCGACATGACAAACTATAAGTTACGGTGATGCCATGACTAACAACCCCATGTTTCATTTGTCATGCCGAGGTACGAGGCATCTTTTACTTTCAAACTTTGCCCAATTAGGAAAAGATGTCTCGCTCTGCTCGACATGACAACCTATAAATTAGGCTGATGCGATGACTAACAACATCCAGTTTCATTTGTCATGCCGAGGCACGAGGTATCTTTTGCATTCAAAGTCACCCCAAATTGCCAGAAGATGTCTCGTACCTCGACATGACAAAGTCTTGCAAAAACTTAGCTTCGGTAGTACTGGTTACTCCCAAATCGTTTAATGATTTCTTTCTCCAGCATTTCTCGATTGGCGGGGTGGGCGATGTTCATTAACGCCAACGCGCGCTGATGCAAATTTTTGCCATATAAATTGGCAACACCATATTCTGTTACGATATAGTGCATATGCGCCCGCGTGGAGACCACACCCGCACCCGCCTTTAACGTGGGCACAATCTTCGATTCGCCCTTTTTGGTTGCCGAAGTAAGCGCGATGATGGGTTTACCTTTATCGGATAGCGAAGCACCCCGTATAAAATCCATTTGCCCGCCAACACCCGAGTATTGATAGGTGCCAATCGAATCTGCACACACCTGCCCGGTAATATCAATTTCAATAGCACTGTTGATGGCCACTACTTTTGGGTTGGTTCGAATCACCCGCGTGTCATTAACATAACTTGCTTCCAAAAAAGCAAATGCAGGATTATCATGGATGGCCTGGTATAACTTGTCTGTACCAATCGCAAAAGCAGAAACTACTTTGCCGGGATGTTTTTTCTTGTACGCATTTGTGATCACTCCCTTCTTCAGTAAATCAATCACGCCATCAGAAAACATTTCTGTGTGGATACCCAAGTCTTTACAATGGTCTAACGACTGGAGTACAGCATCGGGTATCGCGCCAATGCCCATCTGAAGCGTGGATCGGTCTTCGACCAAACCAGCAATCAATTTACCAATGGTCTGTTCTGCAGCCGAAATCTTATCAGCATACCTCACTTGTGGCAGCCCATCGGTGCACTGAACCAACGCATCAATTTTGCTCACGTGTACAAATCCATCGCCATGGGTACGGGGCATGTTTGGATTCACTTGCGCAATCACCTTCTTAGCATACTTCAAAGCAGATTTCGCAACATCTACAGATGTACCCAACGAGCAATAGCCGTGTTGATCTGGTGGAGACACATGCAACATGGCCACATCCAACGGTAAAATGCCTTGTTCAAACAACCTTGAAATCTCGCTCAAGAAGATGGGAATGTATTCGCCATTCTCGCCATTGATGTTCTTTCGGATGTTGTCAGAAACAAAAAGCGAATTGAAATAGAACTTGTCTTTAAACTCTGGCTTAGTGATATCCAATTGCCCTAATGTGCTTACGGCAATCAACTCAACATTTGAAAGACGTGGAGCTTGATTAGCAAGCTCGTTTAACAATAACAGAGGCGTTGCGGCACTTCCATGCACAAACACGCGATGACCTGGAGCTATCAAACGAATGGCCTCAGCCGCAGAAGTGTATTGAACTGACATGTATAATTTATTTAATGGCCGAAAGATAGGCGCACAATCAAATGGTTGTGATGATATTTGTCAGGAAATACGATTAATTTTAGCAAATGTCGTCTTCAAACGTTTCCATCATCGGATCAGGCAACCTGGCTTGGCACTTGGCGCCAGCGTTGGACAACGCAGGCTTCGTCATTAAAGAAGTATACAGCCGCAACCCACGGCATGCCGAGGCATTGACAGAACGTTTGTACCAAGCCGAAGTGAAAGCTTCGCTCGATTTTTCGACCAGCGATTCAACGGTTTTTATTGTAGCCGTAGCCGATGACGCAATTGCGACAATCGCACAAGAAATCATACTACCCGATGATGCCCTGTTGGTGCACACATCTGGAAGCCAACCGATGGACAAACTACAATTTGCCGCGACACCGCATTTGGGTGTACTGTATCCCCTACAAACATTTTCCAAAGGCAAGAAGGTTGACTTCAAATCACTGCCCATTTTTTTGGAATCAAATACAGTGGAGGCGGAGAAAATACTATTTGAATTGGCACAAGCGATAAGCAACCAAGTCACTAAAATCACTTCTGAAGAGCGCAAGGCGCTGCATGTGGCGGCTGTCTTTGCCTCGAACTTTACGAATCACATGCTTACCATTAGCCATGATATTTTGCAACATCATAGCATCGACTTTCGCTTTCTTCGGCCCTTAATTGAAGAAACCATTCAAAAAAGCTTAACGCTTGGCCCAACGCAATCGCAAACGGGGCCTGCCAGCCGTGGCGATTTAGAAATTTTAGATAAGCATTTAGAATTTTTGCAGGACGATGAAGGTGTTGCGGAAATTTACAAAGTGGTAAGCCAGCATATTGTGGATAGGTATCAATCATAAACATTATTGAGATTTAAGTACCTTTGGTTACCCAATTTTTGAATTCAACATTAACTGATATGAAAAAATACATTTTGTCATTCGCTTTATCTGCGTTGGTTGCTTCGGTTGGGTTAGCACAAGACACGGTGCGGGTAAAACCATCACAAGCGGTGCAATTGGCCCCCAACCAACCAAAGCCATTATTCATTTTAGATGATGTAGAACTACCCGGTAGCGATTTGGGCAAACTT
The DNA here is from genome assembly GCA_018267275.1 of Bacteroidota bacterium. Lineage (GTDB taxonomy): Bacteria > Bacteroidota > Bacteroidia > Cytophagales > Cyclobacteriaceae > ELB16-189. Next base: position 373,435 of record JAFDYV010000009.1, read on the forward strand.
GAACCAAAAGATATTGAAACCGTGGAGGTGATAAAAGACGCCAAGTCGATTGAAAAGTACGGTGAGAAGGGCAAGAACGGGGTAGTGATTATTACCACAAAAAAATACAAGGAAAAGAAAGCCAAAGCGGGCAGCTAGCGCCAAACTCTTAACAAAGTGCATGTAAAGTCGGTCTTATGCCGTCCAGTATAAAGACTCCTTTAGCGGTTAAACCCCCACCACGGGTCAATTATCGGGTATAAATAGCTTTTTAAGTATTTATTCGTACATTCACATTATTATTTTAAAAATCAGTGAGTTATGCGAATGATGCCAGTTAAGTTTTATTATCAGCGGGCACGGGTTTTCGTGTATTTGCTTGCATTTTGTGCGGTAGTCTATTGGGCTTCTCAACTGCTCAACTTTTTCTAAACTCGCATGAGCCGCGGACACATGCCGGTCAAAGGCTATTTTCAAAGGGCTAAGGTCTTTGGCTACTTGATTTTGGCTGCTGCATTGGGCTGGTTCATATTCTTCATCTATCAATTTTTTCAGCAGTAGCTGCGCCCCTCGCGCATGTAGTATTGTGACCTATTTCCAACACTTTCGCAATAGCGAAATTCCTACTTTTACCTCTCAAAATTTCTTCATCATGCGATACGTAGCGATTGTTCTGCTTATTATTTCATTTTCAAGCTGGGCACAGAAACCTGCCGCTCCGGCAAGCGGGCAAGATTCCATCCAACAAGTAGTTTATCAGCAAGCGCTAGAAAAACTCAAAGACGGCAAATATGCTGAGGCATCTGTACAGTTCTCGCAGCTCATCACCACCAATTTTTCAAACAAAGAGGTGTATGTGAAGCGCGGCATTGCTTATTTCTATCAAAACGACTTTGAAAAAGCTAAAGCCGACTTAGATGAGGCAGTTAAAGCACGCATCAATACGGCCGAGTTATTTCAGTTTCGCGGCAACGCCAAATATAAGCTTGAAGACTTTCAGGGAAGCATCAGTGACCTGGAGAAAGCTGTGGCCATGGGCGTCAATCATTTTGAAACATTTGCCAATTTGGGCAATGCAAAATTTCGCGCGGAGAATTACAAAGAAGCGATAACTAACTACGACAAAGCTTTTGCCACAGGCAAAAAAGATCCTGTTCTGTACAACAATAGAGGAAAAGCCAAAATCAATCTCAAGGATTTAACAGGCGCTGTTGCGGACTTTGATGAAGCCCTAAAACTAAAACCAGATTATGACAAAGCCCTGGAAAACCGCGCTGACACACGCTTTCAATTAAAGGATTGGAAAGGCGCTGCCGCTGACTTTGAAAAAATGATTGCCGGTGGCCGCAGTGATGAGGAACTGTTTCAAAAATTAGGAACATCAAAATTCAACCTCGGTGACTTTGCCGGATGTGCCGATGCGCTCAAAAAAGTAGTGGCCAAAGGCGTAAAAGACAAAGAAACTTTTAGGATGCTAGGTCTTAGTCTGGCAAAGGCCAATGATTACCAAGGCACCGCCAATGCCTTAGCTGCCGCAGTGTCGCTGGGCGCAACCGACAAAGAGGTGTTTGAACAACTCGGTACTGCCCACTACTTTTTGAAAGACTACAAATCATCCATTGAATCATTAAGCCGGGCTATTGCGGCCGGGCTATCTTCCAAGGAGGCTTTTTTGTACAAGGGCAATGCTGAGTACATCCAAAAAGATGTTGACAATGCAGTCAAAGATTTGGAGAAAGCTGTTACGTTGGGGGCTTCTGACTATGATGCCTTCAAGAATTTGGGCGATGCCAAATTTTTGAAAAATGATTTTGCCGGAGCAATTCAGTACTATAACAAAGCAACTACATTTCCACAGGCGGATGCCGTGGTTTTCAACAATCGCGGAAAAGCAAAAGCTACGCTGGGCGATTTTGCTGGTGCATTACCAGACTATGACAAAGCCATTTCACTAAAGGCCGATTACACGAAAGCGTACCTTAACCGTGGTGTAGTACGGTTCAATCAAAGCGATTACAAAGGATCGTCAGAAGATTTGGAAAAGGCTAAGACCGAGGGCGATGCAGAGGTGCTGCGCATGCTGGGCGTTTCCAGGTATAATCTGAACGATAAGACTGCAGCGAAAAACTACCTGGAGAGTGCCTCCAAAGCAGGACTGAAAGACGCCAAAGCAAATTTCTATCTCGCCAACCTTCGCTATGATGCCAGCGAATTCAAAACTGCCATCGATGCGTACACAGCCGCTGAGGCAGGTGGTGAAAAAGACATCTCGCTTTTTGAAAAGAGAGGCAAGGCCTTGTACCAAACACAAGATTTTGGCGGAGCAATTACCGACTTAGAAAAAGTAAATCAAAAGGGCGCTCCCGATTTGGCCACAGTAGAGTTATTGGGGATGGCGTACATGCAGCAACAAAAGACCAAAGAAGCGCTGATGAATTTAGAAAAGGCCACCATGCTGGGAAGCAAAAACAAAGACGTTTACTTTCAAGTGGGCAACGGGCGATTTAAAGACAACAATTTTGTGGGTGCGATTGCCGCCTATGATAAAGCAATTGAGTTAGGCGCGAAAGATGAGGTGATATTTAACAATCGTGGGAAAGCAAAGTTAAATTCTGCCCAAGCAAAGGAATCAATTGCAGACTTTGATAAAGCATTGCAAGCGAAACCCAACTACACTCAGGCATTAAAGAACCGCGCAGCTGCGAACTACGCCTTAAAAGACTGGCAAAAAGTAATTGCTGATATCACAGCGTTGGGCACCAATGCGTCTGCCGATGAGCTGGCGTTGTCAGGCATGGCGAAATACCAATTGAAAGATTTTGCTGGCGCAATTGCCGATTTGAGTAAATCCATTGATGGAGGAACAAAAGAGAAACAAGCGTATTCGCTTCGCGGTAGTTCATATTTTGAAACCCAAGATTTTGCAAAAGCGCTACCCGATTTCAATAAAGCCATTGAACAAGGCGAAACATCGGCAGAAATTTTCTTTAAACGTGGAGCGTGTCGTTTCAATGCGCAAGAATACAAGGCAGCGTTGCCTGATTTGGAGAAAGCAATTGCGAACGGGTACACCGAAGGCACCGTGTATGACATGCGCGGATTTTGTAAACTGGATAACAAAGATGCCGAAGGCGCGTTGGCCGATTTCAACACCGCTATTGAAAAAAATCCAAAGCTAAGCAACGCATTCTACCACCGTGGTGACGCAAAATTTAGAACCAACAATTTTGCAGGCGCAGCACAGGACTATACCCAAGCCATTACCATGGGCGTACACGACCAAGTGATTTACAACAACCGCGGCAAGGCGCAATTGAATCTGGAAAAATATGAGGAGGCCATTGCTGATTTCTCAACAGCTCTCGAAAAAAAGCCTGACTACTTACGTGCTTATGAAAATCGCTCCGCAGCTTATCTCAAAACAAAAAAATATCCGGAAGCCATAAAAGATTTGAGGCAGGTAGAAAAATTGACAGAAAAACCGACTCCAGATTTTTTTCAGCAAGTAGGCGAAACGTATTTCGAAATGAAGAACTATCCGCTAGCACAAGAATACCTAGACAGGGCCATCACAGGCGATAACCGAGACAAGGGCGTGTTATTTAAGCGGGGTAAGTCGCTGGCCGAACAGAAAGAGTACCAGCTGGCAGTTCGTGATTTTGATGAAGCCTTAAAAGCAGGAGAAAACACGGTTGCGCTGTTCCGCGAACGAGCCAATTGCTATCTAGGATTAGGCAATCGGAAGGCGGCCACTGATAACTTGGCGAAGGCTATTGCCCTAGAACCCAACAATGCCGACCTGTATTACAATAGCGGTTTGATTAAGGAAGAGGGGCAAGAATATGAAAGCGCTAAACAAGATTACGACAAGGCGATTCAGTTAAATCCTAAAGATGCCGCTGCTTTTTACGGCCGTGCGAACTGCAAAGCGGAATTGGGCGACCCAGGTGCCGGTATCGCGGACCTTGATGAAGCCATCGAACTCGACCCGAAATCATCGGCTTACGTGAAGCTACGCGGCAACTTCAATTACGAAATCGGTAACAAAAATGCCGCCTGTGCCGATTGGCAAAAGGCAGCCGAGTTGGGCGATGCAAAGGCGAAGTTTTCGATTGAACAGTATTGCAAGAAAAAGTAGGCAAGTCGTTTTTGGTAAGGGTATTCCCGATACGGGATAAAGCCGTCATATTTTTTCATTCGTCTGCTCAAAAAGAAATTATCCATCACAACCTGACTTGCCTTTTTCGAAGCAAAATCCATCACAACCTTACATTGGTATACTAACAGCATTTTTGGTCGGTGAATTGCTGGTTACAGAGTTGACCTTTGTTAAATGAAACTGAAAACAAGAATTGTTATGAAGAGTATCGGATTTGCGCTGTTAGGGCTCTTGCTTTCATCTATGGTATTGAGAGCCGAGGTAATTTCGGGAAAAGTGGTAGCAGTACTTGACGGCAATACGCTGGAGGTATTTACCTCAGAAAACGAAACCTATAAGATTTTGCTGTACGGGATTGACTGCCCTGAATTAGGTCAAGAGTTTGGGGAACGTGCCAAAATGTTTTTGGAGAAACTGGTTTTAAACAAAAGTGTCAACGCAGAGATCCAAGGTAAAGACCGTTGGGGAAATCGGTTGGCAATTGTATTGATAGACGGTAAAGACCCGCGTGAAGAATTGCTGCAAGAAGGCCTGGCGTGGACAGCTGAACGCAATCCGATTGACACATTTGAGTCCATCAAAGAAAAAGCAAAACAAAAAGGTAAAGGCTTGTGGAAAGACCAAGAGCCCACCCCTCCCTGGATTTACCGCAGGCAACAGACGATGACGCAGTTTAAATCAAGCTAGGCGTCAGACGGCTTTGCGGTTAGTACACAGCGGTCAGAAGCCTGAACACATATCTTGTGAAATAAATCTGTAGGAAATTCGTTATACCTCCACTATGCAAAAAAGGTGGAGGTTTTTTTATGCCTTCGTGGCCATACTTTGGTCATTAAGTGCAAGCGGGCAAGACAACACAAAGGGTGATAAGTCTCCGGAGTCATTTACAGAAATTCAGGCAACCAAGAAAGTTCGCCTCACACGCGCGCAAAAAAGAAGGCAACGCCTTCTATTCAAAAAGCCAAACGTAAAACACACTGCCCGGTATGCGTATTACGTGCGGATGGAAGAAGTGGCAAAAGAAAAGCAAAAGATGTTGCGCCAGATGGCAAAGCCCCAATATTCAGACTTCGCTTACTTTGGACACAAACGCAAACCCAAACGCCACCTGCCTTACGCCATGAGGTATTGTAAGGAGTGTGGAATTAGACACTAGTGGATTATTGATTTGAGATTGTTGATTTGCGAATTTAGATTTGCAATAAATCACTCGTGTGGACATAGCCCAATACATCGAACACACCAACCTAAGCCCTACGCTTACCATCAAAGACATTGATAAGTTGGTGGAAGAGGCCAAGCGATTTCAATTCTTGGGAGTTTGCGTGCCACCGTTTTGGGTGAAGCGCGCGCAACACGAAATCGGCAAAGAGAAAATTCTGCTCGTGACCGCAGCCGGTTTTCCGCTGGGCTATTCCATGACGGAAACCAAACTCGATGAAATTAAACGCGCCATCGACAATGGAGCCGATGAAGTGGACGTGGTGTGGAATGTAACTTCGTTTAAAACGGGTATTCCGTGGACAAAAATTGAAATTGCCAAGTGCAGCAAACTCACACATGACCTTCAGAAGATTTTAAAAGTGATTATTGAAACCGCTTACTTAAGCGATCAAGAAATTGTAGAAGCCTGTAAACTCTGTTCGGATGCAGGTGTCGACTTCGTAAAAACATCTACGGGATTTGCACCGGCAGGGGCTAAAGTAGAACACATCGAATTAATTCGTAAATCCCTTCCGCCACATGTAGGCATTAAAGCTTCCGGTGGAATCAAAACCAAAGAACAAACGTTGGCACTCATCCAGGCTGGGGCTGATAGAATTGGCACTTCATCGGGAGTGAAGATAATTGCTGAATAGTTTTCCACGCAAAGTTGCGAAGCGCGCAAAGAATACAAAGGCAATTTACTTTGCGACTCTGCACTTTGCATGCAATCATAAAGTTTATCCAAAGCCAAAAACTCGTAACTTTCCCTTTCCAAAACAAACTTTCATGAGCGATTTTTTATCTACCCTCTTCCCCGCAGAAAAAGACATCCCAACTCAATACAACTTACCAGCCTTTCAAGAGCAACGCGAATACTTGATTAATGGCGAATTAAAAATTTGGCGAGGCACTTTAAATCAAGTAGCGAGTCCTGTGTTTCTCAAAGTAGGGGACGGATATCAGCAAAAAATAATCGGAAGCACTCCCTTACTCACCAAGCTTGAAGCTTTGCAGGCACTAGACGCTGCAGTGAAGGCTTACGACCTCGGTCATGGTGCGTGGCCTACCATGAGCGTGACCGAACGCATCGAACATGTAGAAAAGTTTTTGAAAGCCATGCGCCTAAGGCGCGATGAGGTAGTAAAGCTACTCATGTGGGAGATTGGCAAGTCGCTGAAAGATTCGGAGAAAGAATTTGACCGTACGTGCGATTACATTAACGACACTATTAAAGCACTCAAAGACCTCGATCGCAATTCGGCAAAGTTGGTGGAAGAGCAGGGTTTTATGGCACAAATTAGAAGGGTACCATTGGGTGTTGCGTTGTGCATGGGACCATTCAATTATCCGCTCAACGAAACGTTTACTACGTTGATACCCGCGCTTATCATGGGCAACACGGTGGTGTTTAAACCTGCCAAGTACGGAGTGTTGTTAATTCGTCCGCTGTTGGAAGCATTTCGTGATAGTTTCCCTGCGGGCGTTATCAACATCATTTACGGAAGAGGGCGCGATACGGTGGGCGCGCTGATGGAGACTGGAAAGATTGATGTCTTTGCTTTCATCGGCACCAACAAAGGAGCAAACGATTTGAAAAAATTGCACCCGAAACCCCATCGGTTGAAATCTATTTTGGGATTGGATGCGAAGAACCCAGCCATTGTGTTGGCCGATGCCGACATCGATAATGCGGTTACCGAATGCATCACGGGCTCACTTTCGTTTAATGGCCAGCGATGCACGGCTCTGAAAATTTTGTTTGTGCATCAATCCATCGTTGAAAAGTTTACACAAAAATTTTTAGCGGAAGTAAAAAAGTTAAAACCCGGAATGCCATGGGATTCAGGCGTTGGCCTCACGCCATTACCCGAGCCAGGCAAAACCGATTACCTAAAAGGATTGGTGGACAATGCCAAAGCAAATGGGGCAAATGTGTTGAATGAAAATGGTGGTGAGATGTTTCATTCGTTCTTCTACCCTGCGGTGGTCTATCCTGTAAATGAAAAAATGAATTTGTACCACGAAGAGCAATTTGGTCCCGTGGTGCCGATTGTTCCGTTCAGCGATGAGAAAGAAGCCATTGATTATGTGGTGAACTCCAACTTTGGGCAGCAGGTGAGCATCTTCGGCAACGACTCTAAAAAACTAGCGATGCTGATGGATGCGTTTGTGAATCAAGTTGGGCGCATTAACGTAAATACCCAAAGCCAGCGCGGGCCTGATACCTTTCCCTTCAACGGGCGAAAAGACTCAGCCGAAGGAACATTATCCGTGGCTGATGCCTTGCGTGTGTTCTCCATGCGCACCATTGTGGCCGCCAAGAGCACCGATGCAAACAAGCAAATCATCTCGCAAATCATCAAAAACCGCGAGTCGGCATTTTTGAGTACGGATTATATTTTTTAGAGTAACGTCATTGAGCTAAACGTAGGGGTAGGTGTCCTACACCTAATGGCTGCGCATAAGAGGTGTGGGACACCTTGTCGTTAGATGCCAACAAGCAAATCATTTCGCAAATCATCAAAAACCGCGAGTCGGCTTTTTTGAGTATGGATTATATTTTTTAGTTAACGCTTTTGAGAATTTTCTTTTAGTTTTTCCCAATCAACTTCACTGTAAAAAACAATATTGACAGGATAGCGTTGCGATACTTTTTTATAGAAGGCGTTGTCATTGAAATATGATTGGCTAAAGGAATATCTCCGCTTCAGTTCTTTACTTGCATACTCCGTTTTTTTAGAATTATTAGCCAGCAAAAGAACATCCAGCACATGGATGAAGCTTTCATAATTCGAAAATTCATCGAAAGTAATCAGAAGAATGGCCTTATCATCTCTTTCATAGTGCTGAATAGTGCTATCATACAATTGAAGTCTATTCAATTTTGTCTTGTTAAAAATGATTTCATTTTTCAGCAACCTAACTTGCGAAAAATACCTCTTTCCCTGAAAGATTGAAAACATCTTGCCACAGTTTTGATATACCTGTGGGGGTCCAAGTGTGTCTGATTCGCAGGGAAGTGGAAGGTAAAAAGGTATTCCCCAATTTTCATAACTAGTGGTCAAGAAAATTGTGCGTTGATTTGTATTTGCCAAAACCCTAAATGCTCTATTGACATCACACATTTTAGCATCTTTTGATATCACTAATTTTGCTGAATTTGGATTGCAGTCATTACAATTTTTGAAATCTAATATGTATTTAGTCAAATTCAGCTCGGATAACTCAACTGTTGGCCCACTACCCACAACGCGCAATGAATCTTTTTTTGAGTTACTACGAGTACCCAAATACAGATTTATAGGAACATAATTCCGAAAATCAAATCTCCTTCCAATCTCGGACTTCGGTGTCTTAATATCATAATTGAAAGCAACTGAGGAGTTTCTAATGACTTGATTCGCGCCTCTAAAAAAAACGAACGATGTTAAACTCAATGATATAGAAATAAAAAGGTAGGCTAAACCAAAAAGATTTCTAATCAGTCTTCCGTTAGCAAAATTTAAAGAAAACTTATTCCACTGAGAATAAAACAAGACTGCTATACCAATCAAAAACATGTACCAGTAGTCAAAAAGTTTGAAATCAACAGCAACAATCGGAAACATCAAAGCGAACAGGACGCTCATCTTGCTTAACCAATAAATAGAAAACCAAATCAAGCTCGATTGGCTTGTGTTAATCTGGTTTCTAAGGTGCGAACCAATTCTTGGCTTTTGATGAGTTTGCGTCAAAATCTCAACGCACTTGGAGCCACCTAGTAGGCAGCAAATGAGGGCAATAACGAAGTTGTAAAAAAGGATTTCAGCGTCACTAAGAATGATTCGACTATCTTGTTCTGAGCTATAGAAACTCAATCGAATCATTTCCCGCATTCCAACCACCAGAAAGAAGGAAAAAGTGGAATACCCGAATCCAACTAAAATAGATACCCAAAAGTGAATTTTCGGAGGGCTAAAATTTACTCTTTCCTTAATTTTTAAGAATCTCATGCGTTTATCTAATGCTCATAGCGAGGCAAAGTCACCAAATTTAGTTTGGTAATGTAGTTAAAAACCACCCCTCACTTTTCCAAGCAACTCATCTCTCCTTTGCTTACATTCACATTCTAATTCTTATCACCATGGCAACGTATCAATTGCAAATCAATGGAAAGACATTACAAGCCGATGTAGAACCCGATACCCCACTGCTGTGGGTGTTGCGCGATTCGCTGGGCTTGCTCGGTACCAAGTATGGTTGCGGCATCGGACAGTGCGGTGCTTGCACCGTGCACATCAACGGCACTGCGGTGCGCTCGTGCTCGTTGCCGGTATCGGCCATCGGCACTAAAAAAGTGACCACGATTGAAGGGCTTTCGGAAAAAGGCAATCACCCCGTGCAGCAGGCGTGGGACGAAGTGGATGTGGCGCAGTGTGGGTATTGTCAAGCCGGACAAATCATGACGGCTGCCGCGCTGCTGGCCAAAAACCCAAAGCCATCTTCAGAGCAAATTGACACGGCCATGAATGCGAATCTTTGTAGGTGCGGCACGTATCACCGCATTCGCGAGGCTGTGGTGGTGGCATCGAATAAGATAACAAAATAATTTTTTTGTCTCCCTGAGCTAGACGAAGGCGGTTTTCGTCAAGCTCAAACTGACAATCATTTTTAAAATGAAAAATATGGAAACAATTGAAAAAACCAGTAGGCGGAATTTTTTGAAAATAGCCGCACTCTCGAGTGGCGGATTGGTACTGGGCTTCCATTGGAGCGACAGTGCCGCTGCAACTTTCAAGGTTGTGAAAGATGAAGCAATGCTGAGCGAGCACAACTTCAATAGCTATTTGTCTATCTCCACAGACGACATCATCACAATATTTTCTCCCAACCCCGAGTTGGGGCAAAACATCAAAACTTCATTCCCGATGATTGTGGCCGAAGAGTTAGATGCGGATTGGAGCAAGGTGAAAGTGTTACAAGCCGCGCTCGACACCAAAAAATACGAGCGACAACTGACAGGCGGCAGCGGTGCCATTCCACATTCGTGGGAACGCTTGCGCAAAGCAGGTGCCACGGCCAGACATTTGTTGGTAGAAGCGGCCGCGAAAAAATGGAATGCTGCTTCCTTAGCATTGGTGACGGAAAATGGAAGAGTCATTGACAAAGCAAATAATCGTTCACTCAGCTATGGAGAGTTGGTGACGGATGCGGCTAGGATTGCTGTACCTGCCGATGTAAAATTGAAAGACAAAAAGGATTTCAAAATCATTGGCAAAGCGATAAAGAATGTAGAGAACGAGGCCATCTTTACAGGCAAGCCGTTATTTGGTTTGGATTTTTATCGCGAGGGGATGTTGCATGCCATGGTTCAGCGACCCGTTGGATTTGGCATGAAAATAAAATCGGTCGACAGTGCGGCTGCGAAGGCTGTGCCGGGCATCATCGATATTGTGCAATTCAAAAACAATGTGGCCGTGGTAGGTAAATCTACCTGGCAAATCATTAAAGCGCGCAAACTACTCAAAGTCGAGTACGAACCAGAAGGCACTGTTGAAAGTACCGCTGACCACGATAGACTTTTTAAAGAGTTGCTGAATAGCAAAGACGCCACGGTGCGCAGAAAAGATGGCGATGTGGATGCTGCTTTTAAAACGGCCGCGAAGGTAGTCTCGAAAGAATATCAATGTCCTTTCATTCCTCACAATCCGCTGGAGCCCATGAATTTTTTTGCGCACGTGCGGCCAAATGGCGTGGAGCTAATCGGCCCCACGCAAACACCCGACCGTGCGCGCGGTGAAGTCGCTAAGCTTTTAAACATTGACCCGGAAAAAATAACAGTCGAAATTACCCGATTGGGTGGCGGCTTTGGCAGAAGGTTATACACAGATTATGTTTTGGAAGCAGCCGAGCTTTCCAGCATTTTAAAAGCACCTGTAAAAGTTACTTGGCTGCGAGAAGATGACATGAGTGGTGGCACGTATCGCCCTGCGGTGCGCTATCGGTTTGAAGCAGCATTGGATGCCAGCGGAAACTTGGTTGGGTATAAGTTGAGAGGTGTGGGCATGAACTCCGGCAACCCCACGCGCGAAGATAACTTTCCTTCGGGAGCGGTAGAGAATTTGTTGATTGACTCTGTGGAACATAAGTCGAGCATCACCACGGGTGCGTGGCGCGCGCCCATCACCAATTTTTTGGCGTATGCCGAGCAAGCGTTTTTAGATGAAGTGGCGCTGGAAGCCAAGCAAGACCCTGTTCAGTTTCGACTAAACCTTTTGGAGAAAGCAAAAAAAACACCGACCGGTGCAATCAAGTACGATATCGACCGAATGAAGGCAGTGATTGAATTAGCGGCTGAAAAAGCAAACTGGGGCAAAAAGAAAAATGTAGCGCAGGGGTTCAGTGTTTATTTCTCGCACCGATCGTATGTGGCGCAAGTGGCGGAAGTCGAAATCAAAAACGGAAAACCTACGCTGCAAAAAATCACTGCGGCAGCCGATTGTGGCGTGGTAGTAAATCTAAGTGGCGCCATGCAACAAGTGCGTGGTGGTATTGTAGATGGACTCGGTCATGCGTTCTACGGAAACCTAACTTTCAAAAATGGCGAACCCGAGCAAAAGAACTTCAATACCTATCGATTGATTCGGTTGAAAGAGATTCCCGAAATTGATGTACACTTCGTGAACAACGGCATTGACCCCACCGGGTTGGGCGAACCCGCGTTGCCACCAACAGGCGGTGCCGTGGCGAATGCATTCTTCAAAGCCACCGGCAAGCGATTGTACAATCAGCCGTTCTTTAAGCAGGATGCGCTAGAGGGTGTGCAGTTAGGGACGAAGGGGTGATTTTGTTTGGTGACGGTGTTCGAAAAAACTTTATGAAGATTGGTGTAACCCTTGGAACAATTTTGCTTTTTGTTCTATCCACTGGGTCATCATTTTGTCAACGACAATTGACGAAAGAAGAAATTCTTAAAACTATAAAAGCATTTGAGAATCCAGTTAATAAAGACTCTCTATTTGGATTTGAAATTCACAGTCAGACAAGAGTGACTTTGGATAAATTATTGACAAGTGGAGTCGACACCTTGGTGGTTTATTCAGTGAGTTACCCCGGATATTACCAATTAAAGCGTGATACATGTTCCACGATGTATCCAGTTGAAACATATTTCTTTGTCAGACGAACAGGAAAAGATTTTATTAAGACAGTGAACGGGAAATGTGAAGTGGTACAACAGGAAACAGATGACAAAGTGATTAAGTTCACTTTAGAAAATTTCTCAAAATTGTTTGAAGATTTCTTCATGAAGGTAACCTTTAGTGCTGTTTTGGATAATGGGAAATTACGCATGTCAGGCGGGGCAATCGACCACGAACCGAACTACGAGATTCTTCTTCAGGTTAGTGACAAGTTCAAATACTTCAGATTTACCGACAGCGAACTAACGAATAAAAGTAGCTTGTTTTACGAGCATAATCAAAACCTAACTTCTTACAAGCTATTTGAACTGATTAGAACTCAAATAAAAAAGGATTGAAAATTACCTGCTTACAGTACTATTCTTGTCACAAAACAGCCGATAGAAAAATTTCAGGGAGTTGTTCATGCAAAAAGTCAAATCCCCCTTTCAAGGGATTTCAATAAAATAGAAAACAACTAACTTTCTACTTCAAAAAATCATCCACTCATGAAAAAATTATCGACTGCCCTCATCATAATTTGTTGTGTTATGAATGGCCACGCCCAAGGGTTACTCAACAAAGTAAAAGCCAAGGCCGCGCAAGAAGTAAATAAAATTGAAAACGCTGCCACGAGTAATAACGCCACTTCGGGCAACAAGCTCAGTGCCAACGTCACGCGCACCGTGGTGACAACACTGAACGAAGGCGAGCGATTTGATTACCAAGAAAGCTGCATCGATTTGGGTTCATCACTCAACCAAATCGAGTTTGTGCTGAGAAGTGGCGGGAAATGTTTCAGCTTCAAGAACGGAACCCGTACACCGATTCCTTGCCCCTCAGGCGGATGCGCTTCAAAACCGAATTGCAGCTACCAAGTTTTACGCAGGGTGTCTGCAGACGAAGAGGTAAACAAGTACCTCGTGAAAGAAGCGGGCACTCCCCAGCAAATGCCTGGGTTGAGCGCTGAGCAACTTAAAATGATGGAGTCGATGATGACCAAAGAGCAAATTGCAGAAATGAAAAAAAGTATGGCTGAAGGGCAAAAAGCCATGCAGGAATCTAACTTCATGCTTTCCATCAACTTCGGAGGCAAAAAATATGGCCCTTACAAGTTCATCGACTTTTACTTAAACAGCAACAACAAAATCTTTTGTGCCGTTGTAGGTGATGAAAGTTATAACTATAAAGTGATCTCTTCTGTTTCCACCAAAAGCATCGACCTAAAACAAAATTTACCCGCTTCACCTCCACTAATATCGCCCGATGGCACCGAATTTGGGCAAGTCATCATCAACCCCCAAACACAACAAAATGAATTGCTGACGGCTTCGGGAAAAAAATATACAGTGTCCGGCACTTACGGCAATCAAAAAGCTTGGTTTACACTTGGCAACCATGTGGCCAATTTATCAGACACGCAATTGTTCTTGGATGGTAAAGCTGTGAAAACTTTTGAAAACGCCATGAACATTGAACCATGCGATGTGTTTGTAGGTGCGGACGGAAAGAGCGTAACTACCATTGTAGAAAACAAAATTTTGTTTGCCGATGGCGACACCTATGCCTACCCCATGGCGCTTGGCATCTACAAAGAAGCGAGTGGCAACTTCTTCAAATGGCTGGCGCTAGAAGGTAAAGAGTTGGTGCTTTATAAGAAGCCGAATTAGTCAAATGGTCTCCCTCACCCATTGCGATTTTTCGTTAACGCAGTGCATCAATGCCCTCTCCCGAGGGAGAGGGCAGCACAGACTTATCAGGATTCAAATGTTTTTTGGGTGAGGGGATATCAGACTTTTGTTGAAACACCGTGTGAAGTCTTGAGAGATAAACTGTTTTTCTGCTTAGTAGTCTTGGCTACTACTCTTCCTTCTCACGCGCAAGAAGATTACAAAAAGATTTTTGGGCGAGACTACGAACAAGCTGCTGCTTTTTTGGCAAAAGAGAAATGGATTGGTGAGCGCATCAACGGTTACGGTTTGCCGGTGGATGAAGTACTGGCAGTGGTGTTTCCTGAGTTGATACGGTTTAATTCGATTCAAGACAAAATAGAGGTACTGGCGCTTGAATCGCTTTACATTCAATACGGAAAATTGTACGCTAACTTTTCCATTGGCCGTTTCCAGATCAAACCCTCATTTGTAGAAATGCTGGAAAAGAAAATCCTCGAATCAAAATCACCAATAGCTGCTTGGTTAAAGTTGACACCCAGCGATACCGTGCAAAACGAATCGAACCGTCATAAGCGTTTGCAAAAAATGAAGCGTTTAGAAAGTGCTGTAGATTATGTTTGCGCGTTTTATGTGTGGACGGAAAAAACTCAACCCGCTTGGCCAAACTTGGAAGCCAAAATAAAGTATCTGGCTACCGCCTATAATGCGGGTTTCTATTTACAGGAAAACGAAATCAAAAAACTACAAAACAAAAAGTTCTTTCATGTGGGATGGGTACCCACCAAGAAATTTTGCTATGCCGATGTGTCGTGGTATTATTATGAGTCACGACTTTGACTAAGCATTGTTGCGAGATTCTTCAGTCGCAATCAGTTATAAACCTAAGTGCAGAGTATCAGGTTCGCGACTTCAGAATTGAAAGTCACTATTGCGGATGATAAACCTTCACCGCCTCCGCATAAACTTTCTTTTTATCGAGCGTCATGGGTTTTGTTTTTTGCTGCACAAAAAGCTCCATTTGATCTGCATAATGCGGGCTGTCGGCTTTGTTAGAGGCGCCATAACAGTTGATGGTTTCAATCTCGGGGCCGTCTTTGGTAAACTTCACCAACTCAATGTACGATTCGCCTTGTTCACCCTTTACGCGGCCATCTTTATAAGGCATGGAGCGCATCGATGAAATAACATCGGGCAAGCCAGGCAAGGCTACTTCTTTGTTACCACGCACAAGCTTTTGATACTCCGCCAATGAAATATTTGTACGTCCAAAATACTTCATCAAATATTCTTTCGCATCGCGAACTAACTGTACTGCCTTTGCTTCATATAAAGAACGATAAGCAGCGCCCTTGGCTTGCTCGCCCACCACTTTGTAATAGATAATACCAAACAGCGCTGCGCCTTTGCTATTAATGTCTGTGTTTCTATCCCAATCGCGCAAGGTTTTGATTTGTTCTTGAATGTCGGGATACTTCCGCTCGTCTAACAAAAACAAAGAGTCTGCTTTGGTTCGGTAAAACAATGTATCGGGCAATCGCAAGTCATATTTGATTTGCTTGAATTGTTCGAAGTTGATTTTATCAAACGTTGAAATCAACTGCATGAACCTCTTGCTACGGTTGTTCTCGTTGGTTTCGTAGCCCATGGTCGGGTCAAAATTCTTCACACTCAAATTATCATTGGCGGCAGAGCCATTGAAGGGCGAATGATTACTATTGAACAAATAGCCACTAGCGGGATTTAGATACTGGGGTAAGTCGCTAATGGAATGAAACTGATTCCACAGCGTTTCAGAAGTATTTCCCGGCAAGGTACTCTCCCAGTTATAACCGCTTTTGCGGATGGGCAACTTTCCGTTACTTAAATAATAAATGGTATCATAACGATCGGCATATACCACATTGTAGCCGGGCAGCGCGCCCATGTCGATTGCTTTTTTGAACTGGGTGAAGTTTTTGGCTTTGTTCATGCGCCACCATTGCTCCAATGCGCGAATGTCGAAGAACGGTGCCGTGCGAATGGCAAACGCTCCACGCTTAGTCACCATGGTGGGGCCAAACTTACTGTTGTAGATTTTCTTCTTCACTCCGATTTTAATGCCACCAACTTTTACTTTCAAACGAACGGTTTCTTCTTGCAGCGTCTGCCATTCGCCATCGAGTTTATACTGCATCGTATTTTGCGGATTTAATTCAAGTTGATACACATCCGTTTTGTCTGGATTGTTGACAGTGTGTGCCCAGCCTAGGTATTCATTGCATCCGTGCAAAATACTGGGTGCACCCGGAAACAACGCACCCAAAATATTCCAGCCTTCTTCACTACACAAATGTGCCTCATACCACGATACCGGCCCTTCCAAGGGTTGATGGGAATTGATGGCGAGGTACACATTGCCGTCTGCAGTTTTTTTGGAGTTAAAGGCATAGGCATTAGAGCCACCCGGCTGAAACTGTGCCAGTTCAACGGTGCCATCGTTTATCTTTCTCAGCGCGCCATCAACGCCAGCGCTAATTACCAGTTGCAGCACTGAGTATCGAAGCATCTCTTTGGGTGTTAGTGGAAATAATTTCTTTAACAAAACTTCATGGGGATGGGCCGCTGCGTAGGCGTTGAGGCCTTGTGCATATGCTTCCAAAACTTTTTTAAAGTCTGCGGACAAATCGGTGTCATACCGGCTGTCCACAATTTCGCGGCAACGCAAAAAGTGAACGATGTAATCAATCGTAGCGCCTTCTTTTCCAGAAATCTCACCCAACATCGACTTGCCTGCCATGAAACCTTTTTGAATGGTTTCGAAGTCATCTTCCGCATGTGCCCATGCCAAACCATAGGCTACGCCCGCATCGGTAGGTGCAAAAATGTGGGGCACGCCCCACTTGTCTCTCACAATGTCAATCTTTACAGGGTCAATGATTTGGGATTGTACCGCTACTGAAGCGAACAATAAAATCGACAAAGTCAGCAGGGCTCGGTTCATATTTTGTTTGTCAGCTATTGGAAACGCCATCTCGAATGAAAAGCAAACTCACTACCTCTAAGATTGTAAACGCCACATAGCATATCATAAAAAACACAACATTTCGCTCACTCCCCGCAACATCTGCTTTTAACATGGCAAAAACAGCAATACCTGCCAGCACAAACTTGACGAATATGGAAAGCAGATAAAAACTCACCAACGCAAAATTATCTTTCGATTGCTGTTTTGATTTGACCCTTTTCAAAAACAGAAAAATAAGCACCGTTGCGAAAGAACTTACCCAAGCAATGGGTTGTGTAAAGGTAGGCGCTGGGCTTGCCCAATGGGTTGCTCCCCATATCAAAAAAAACGCTAACGAAAAATTTGCGATTAGAAAAACAATTAGCGGACGATCAACCTTCATTTTCTTTGTTGAGGGTTCGATAGAGGTGATACATGGTGCCACCAAATGACAACAGTACAAATGACAATAAAAAAACAGGAAACTTTAATTCAAGATATTGATCGAGCTTTAAGCCAAGAAACGCAGCCAAACCTATTGTTACCAACAATTGAATGCCTAGTCCGCTATACTTTAGAAATTTGTTGTTCATCAATACAGATGACTGCGCAGATTACCCGATTGACCTTGTTAGTTCAAGCGTGCTTCTTGGGCAGAAGGGGTTGCCCTTAACCCATTCTCGTTGTGCTTCAATTCTTTTACAGTGCCCATTTTGCAACCGCCATTGAATACGGCACCTGGTTCAACTACCAATTTGCCTGTGCTGATGTCACCGTGAATGACTGCAGTAGATTTTAGAACCAGCAATTCAGCTATATCAATCTTACCCTTTACCTCGCCTTCTATATCCGCATTCTGCGCAGAGATATTTCCTTCAACATGGCTAGAGTGGCCAAGGGCAATTTTAGACTTCGATTTGATGTTGCCCAATATCTTTCCTTCAATGCGTATGTTGCCATAGGTATCGATGTTACCTTCCAGCACAGTACCTTTGCCAATTACATTACTTGAGTTGCTGATTTCGTCTGCCGCACGCTTCTGTTCTTTAGTAGTCAACATGATTTCTGTAGTTTAAAAGGTTACAAATTCTTCCGGATTGAGAGCATTTCCATTGTACCACAGCTCAAAATGGAGGTGGGGTCCATCGGTCATCTCTCCACTATTGCCAACGATAGAGATAATGTCACCTGCGCTGACAAAATTACCAACTTTTTTCAATAAACCTGCATTGTGCTTGTACACCGACATGAGGTTGCCACGGTGCTGCACGGCAATCACATATCCCGAGTCTTGCGTCCAACTGGCCAGCACTACGGTGCCATCAGCCACACACTTCACTGGTTCGTTGGTTTTTGCTACCACGTCTACACCATAGTGCAGTTTTTTTACATCATATTTATCGCTGATAAATCCTGTAATGGGCGTAAAGAAAAACACGCCTTGCAAATCGCGATACTTACTTTTGAAAGCCACGGTTGAGTATTCTGTTTGTTCGAATTCTTTCCTGAACTGCGAATCGGCAGATGTAAGTTTCATGTCTCCAATGGGCTTCACCGGCTCTGACTTCAATGCCTTGGCGGGATCTGAAAATCCGCTCGAGGTATCGCCACTTAAAATCTTTTGTAGGTTTTGAATAAACAAGTCTTTGCGCTCCACTTCAATTGCCAGCGAATCAACCTTACCGGCCAGCGTATATAACTTCTTGTTGTTCTCGGTGATCTCGTACTTAGGATCAAACCATTTTGCGAGCAACGTTTTGGAGAGGAACAAGCTCCCAATAAAAATTAAGAAAAACACCGCTACTGCTACGACCAAAAGCTTGGCATAGGTAAAGCCGATAGACGTCTTTTCCGCCAGGTTATCTTCGTTGCGAATTACCAACTGGTATTTGTTGGTAAGGCGTTCTGATAGCGTTTTTTTGGGTTTCAAGCCGACAAAATTTGCGCGAAGTTAGGGAATTATCCCAAATCAGCCGGCAACGCTCTGGTTCCAGTCGTATACCTTGTCAGAAATTTCGGTGAGAAGGTTCGGGTCTTTTTCTAACGCATTACCAATTACGATCACATCGGCACCTGCTTCTAGTGCCGTAATTGCTTTGCGGCTTGTGTTAATGCCCCCGCCCACAATCAAAGGGACTCCCACCGTTTTTCGAACGGTGCTAATCATCTTGGCACTAATTTCATTCTCGGCACCACTGCCGGCATCTAAATAAATCAATCGAAGGCCGAGCATTTCGCCTGCCAATGCCGTACAGGCTGCCAATGAAAATTTATCTTCCGGAATGGGCATGGTATTGCTAATGTATGCCACCGAAGTGGTTTTACCGGAGTTAATCAATATGTAGCCTGTGGGCATTACCTCGAGTTTGTTATTCTTCAAAATCGGTGCTGCTATTACGTGTTGCCCAATCAATAGGTCGGCATTGCGGCCAGAGATCAAAGAAAGAAAGAGCAACGCATCAGCCGAAGCATCAATCTGTAGCGAACTGCCTGGAAAAATCACTACGGGAATAGATACATTGTCTTTGATGTGTTTGATTACCTCACCCAAATTGGTGGTAGTTACCAAGCTTCCACCCACGAAAAAAAAATCAACGCAGTTCTCGTTGGCCAAACGAAGCAATGGATTCAACTGCTCAGGGCTGTCTACCTTGTCGGGATCAACGAGCACGGCAATGGACTTCTTGCCTTCGCGGCATCGGTTCTCAAGGGTTTTAAGAATCTGCATTTTCCTTTTTACGGGTTTTCAAAAATTCTGTTAATGCTTCTTTTGCCATGTCGAGCAACATCACGGTGGCAGTGTCAGCTATCTTGGTTCCGATGGATGCAAAAGCGCTGGGTGTTTCATCTTCTTCTTCAGCAGCCGACTGGCTTGAAGCGACAGGTGCCGCCTGTAACCGAACCTTTGCAGATTTCTTTTTTTTCTTACCAGAACCAAGTTGGCTGACCAATAGATACGTGACTGCAAGCGCTCCTCCAATGACGAGGGCATTCTTCAGTACTTTTTCCGTTCGTTCAGAAACATGCTTCACCTCTTTCTCTAGTTCGCGTTTGTGGCGCTCACTTGTTTCCAACAACTTTTTGCGTTCGGGATTTTGTGTCTCCAGCAGTTCCATGGCTATGATTCGTGGTGTTCTTTGTGCTTGATCAATTCATTAAAATGATGCTCAATTTTTTTGCTAATGGCTTTTCTAAATGCCAAGAAAATGACGCAAGGTAATCCATAAATGGCCGCTACCAGCCAATACCCCACAAAAGAATCGGCAAAAAAAGTATTGAGATATTGGGCTAACCCCACGCTAAAAAAAATCAAAAATAAGAACGCCAATAGCAGCGCAGCCGCTACCACCAGCCCGCGCGCCAACAAGCGCGAAACCTCCTCGCGGATTTCCAACTTCACCAGCGCCACTTGCGTATCCACATAACCTGATAAGTGGCCAACGAGGTTGTCCAACTTAAAAAACTTAATGAGCGTACTTTTTATGTCCATGACTAAAACTCCAATAAAACGTGACCCTTTTCTACACTGTCTCCTTTTTTCACTTTCACGGTTTTGATCACTCCGTCACCAGGCGACTTCAGCACATTTTCCATTTTCATTGCCTCCAAAATCAGCAATGGATCGCCTGCCTTAACCGAGTCGCCCTCTTTTACTTTTAGATCAACTATTAACCCGGGCATTGGGGCTTTCAAATTATTGAGCTTATTGGCGGCTGCATTGGCAATGCCCATTTTTTCCAACATCAAGTCAAACTTGTCTTTAAGGTTAACAGTATAAAACCGCCCGTTGATTTTGAATATAAAAGATTTTGTGTCGCGTTCGCTTTTGATCAGTTCCGCGTTATATGTTTTGTTTTGAAACAAAATATGGTAGTGCCGATCTGATAATTTCAAAATATCCCACTCCAATGGCTGCTGATTAATCAACACTCCGCTGCCCTCTGCGTGCACTTCAATTTTCTTATCGTTTACTGTTGCCTGCGCCATGTTTTTACCAATGATTGAGATCACGAGTTACGATTTTTGGGGCGATTTTTCAACCCATCACTTTTTTAAAACCCACTTCATCAGCGGCCCGCTCGTCATACTGGTAAACAACGCCATTACTACCAGCGAAACAAACACGCGTTCATCTATCAATCCGTTTTCGAGGGCGATCAATCCAAGAATAATTTCCATTGCACCCCGGGCGTTCATACCAAAACCTGCCGCCATGGACTCGCGCCAAGTAAAGCCACCCAGCCGTGTGCCTAAGCCACTGCCAATAATTTTCCCTGCAAAAGCGATGATAATGATGATCACCGTTAACCCAAGATCAAAATTCGCAACGAAGTTGACCCGTAACCCAATGGCCACAAAAAACAATGGTGCAAAAACATTATTGATGAACTGGTGTACAATTTCTTTGGCGCGCTCGCTGAAGTGCACCGAGTCGCCAAAGGCCACACCCATAATGAATGCACCAAAAATTGCGTGGATGCCTATGTACTCGGTAAACGCTGCTCCCAAAAAACAAAACGCTAATGACACACTGAGTACACTGCCGGGCCACGCCATTTTCTTATTGATCCAAGGCAACAGCCTGTTGAGTACTCCGCGGCCAAGGGTGAGCATAACTGCAGCAAACCCAATCGTTAAAAGAATGGTATTGAAAAAAGAAGACCCCTCCGCTCCCTTGCCAATCATTCCCAAAATCACTGAAAAAATGATCCAGCCAATCACATCGTCAATCATGGCAGATGCCACCACCAACAAGCCCATGCGCGACTTGAACAACCCCAAGTCCATAAGGATACGCACAATCACCGGCAATGCCGAGATGGCCATGGCAGTACCCATGAAAAGGGCAAACACGAACTTGGCGTGTATATCGGCCAACCCAAAAAAATCAGGAAACAGATAGGGAAACATGAAGCCGAACAAAAACGGAACGATTAATCCAAACAAGCTGGTGATAATTGATTGCCTGCCTTGTTGCCACACAATGTGCAGGTCAACTTCCAAGCCGGCAATGAAGAGCAACATTACCACCGCCACTTGCACAAAACCGGCCAATACAACTCCTGAATGTGCTTCTTTAGGGAAAAGGGCTTCGAACCATTCGGGTTGCACCATGCCCAACACCGTGGGGCCAATGATGATGCCGGCTACAATTTCGCCCACTACGGCAGGTTGTTTCAGCCTGCGCGCGACCTCGGCAAACAGGCGGCCCATCAACAGCATGGCGCTCAACTGCACCAACAAAATCATCACTTCGTGGTGGGTAAGTTTACTCATGCTTGCGCGATTTTACCACCAATAGGTTACAAGGCAGATTGCCAAAAATGTATTCCAAATCGTGCGGAAACAAGCGATCCAGTAGCATTAACCGTTCGCGTGGTGCACTCACCACCAGCAGTTCAGCTTTTTTGCGTTCTGCAAAGCGGGCCAATTCAAAACCCGACTTGCCGGAGAGCATTTTGATATTCACTTTGAGGCCTTCGTGCGGAATGCGGACCAGCATTTTTTCCACTTGCTCAATTTCATCACGCACCAACTCTTGCTTAATCTCCGCATATTCTTCTTCGTTGCGCTGCTCATTCACCGCTAGCGTAAGCCCGAGCAGCTTTAGCTCACGCACAATGTGCAACCAGGATGCTTTCTCTAACTGGGCAAACATGCATGCAGCCTGCAATGCAAGAGTTGTGTGTGGACCTTCTTCAGCATTTACTACAACATTTTGTATAGACTGCTCTGCTGCTGTTGGATTTTGCACCATTAGCACCGAGCAGTTGGCCTTGCGCATTATTTGCCGCGCAACTGATCCGATGTATGTCTGAAGCAGGTTTTCTTTTTTCAGTGCCCCGGCAATCAACAAGTCGATGCTCTGGTTATGGCAAACATCCAAAATTTCAGATACCACGCTGCCCTCTCTCCAAATCAGCTTGTGAGAGATACCAGCAAGGTTTGCCTCCTGCAATTGCTTCTCAAGTTGTTCTTTCTCTGCTGAGGTTTGCTTGCCTATATGGACCAACACGAGTTCAGCCTTCAACGACAATGATAATCGTGCCGCAACTTTAAGCAGCGCCACTGCCGTAGGCGAAATTGCTACAGCCAACCCAATTTTACGAACTACAATAGCCATTGAAACTACAAGGTAGTAAAAGTGTTTCGTACTTAGATTTTTCGCTTAACTTCGTTGGTGGTATTTCAACGACAGCATTGACCTTCACATGAGTTTTCGTTCTGCTTTTAGAAGCTTTCTCATCGGCAATACCGGTTATATTCCATCGCATAGCGATTACAAAACCACTATGCTGCGTGGGCAATTGAGTTTGGTAATGGTTGGCGCTGCGGCCGTTTATCTGATCACCGATCAAATTAACGGGATAGAAGGCTACGCGCAGTTTTACTGGGGTGGCATTATCGTATCAGCTATTGTGTTTTGGCTCAATAGAAGTGGCTATTATATCACGGCCAACGTGGTGTTCTTATTGGTTTTTAACTCTATCATTTTTGTGTTTGCCGCAAATGATCGGCACCGGGCCGGCACTTTTATGCATTTTTTGATCGCGCCTATGGTGGCCATGGCCTTTTTTGGATATCGCAAAATTTGGTGGGCGTTGCCCTTCTGCGCATTGTCTTTCATGCTGTTTTGGAGCGCCTATGTTTGGAAGGTACAAGTAATCCCTATACGCGAAGAAAACATTGTCCAAGTGTATAGCGACTCGTACGTGCAACTCACCCTCATCGTCAACTTTTCAATTTGCTTTGTGATTGCTGTTTTGTTGCTATTTTTTTTAAGCAATGTTAACCATGTCTCAGAAAGAGCGCTAATCAAAACCAATGAGCTTTTGACCAAAACCAATCTCGAATTAGATCGCTTCGTCTATTCGGCTTCGCACGACTTAAAAGCTCCACTTAGCAGCGTGTTGGGTTTAATTGAAATTGCAAACCGTACACAAGACCCCGAAGAACTAAAAGCATGTTTGCAAATGATGCGAAGTCGCGTACACAACCTGGACGGATTCATCAAAGACATTACCAACTACTCACGTAATTCAAGGCTTGAAATAAAGAAAGAAAAAATTAACGTCCTCAATTTGGTACAAGACCTAGTAGATGGGCTTCGCTACGCAGAGGGGTTTGAGACGATCTATTTTAAATACAACATTCCACCCAATCTGGAAATCGTGAGCGACAAAGCAAGGCTAAAAGTGGTGTTGAACAATTTAATTGCAAACGCACTCAAATATCACGATTCGGAAAAAGACCAACCTTTGATTGAAGTTGTGGCACAAGTACAAGGCAACCTTTTTCAGGTTGAGGTAAGGGACAATGGCATCGGCATCGACCCGGTGCACATTAGCAATATCTTCGATATGTTTTACCGCGCTTCAGAAAAATCTACTGGCTCTGGCTTGGGTTTGTACATTGTGAAAGAAAGTTTAGAGAAATTGCGGGGGACTATCATAGTAGATTCGACAACTGGAGTTGGATCGCGATTTACAGTAACCCTGCCCATTGGTTAAATGACAGAATTTCTAAGATACTACTTTTCAATTACTAACAATTCTGCTGCACGGAGAAAAGCAACATTGCGAATGGCCATTGCATTGGTATTGGTAGCAGCGGTTGTCTTCTATTACCTCGACCAAAAGTCTGACTATCACCTTCCCGGCTGGATTTATCAGCTCAGCATCGTCACTTGCCTCGTGAGTTTTTTTTTGGTTGCTTATTCGACTGAAATAGCGGTCGGTCTGTTCTTGCTTGTTTTCAACTTCCTGTTTTTTGTGGTGATGCAGAGCGAGTCGTTTAAAACGGGTTTCAACTTTCACATGTTTACTTTGGCGTTTTTGGCCATGAGCATTTATGGTTACCGAAGACGGTGGGTGGGCATCGGCTTTGCAGTACTCTCGGCTTTGCTTGCAATGGCTAGCTATGTTGGTCTTCCATCCATTGTGGCGTTCCGCAACTATACACCAGCAGAAGAACTTGTGTATTTCATTGTTAACGGAATCATCTTTGCAGTGTCTGCGCCTACTCTCTTATTTTTTACCCTGAACTGGAATTTTGAAGCTGAAAAAATTTTGGTAGAGCAAATGGCGATGGCCGATGACCAGAACAGACAGATGCTAAAGACAAACGAGGAGTTAGATCAATTTGTTTACAAAACATCACATGACCTCCGCGCACCACTCAATGAAATATTACAACTGGCCAACATGGCCGAACAAGCCCAGGAGTATCGCGAGTTTTTGTTCGATCGGATGAAAAACCAGGTTGTATTGATGGATGAATACATTCGCGAAATCATTGACTACTCGCGCAACTCCAGAGTTGAAGTGCGGTCGGTCTCGCTACATATGCCCACGTTAATCGAAGAAGTGTGGGTATCGCTGGATGCGGTGCCCGGTTTCAATAGCATGGAGTTTAGCGCTGATGTTTCACAAGATCGGATAATGAGCGACCCGGATCGTTTGAAGACGGTAATGAGAAACCTGGCGTTCAACGCCATTAAGTACCGCGATTTGTCCAAGCCAAAGTCTACTATCAGAATTACCACTGGTAGCACGCCCCTACATTATTGGATTAAAGTTACCGACAACGGCATTGGCATTGATCAGCAGCACCAACAAAAGATCTTCGAAATGTTTTACAAGGGGACGGAGCTGTCAAAAGGATCGGGGCTAGGTTTATACATGGTCAAAGAAACGGTGGACAAGTTGGGTGGCAGTATTTTACTTCGCTCTGAACTCGGGGTAGGATCTGAGTTCACTGTTAAGCTACCACAATCACAAAATGTTTAGTTGATGGCTGACCCTAAACCTAAAGAAACCATTCCGGAGTTTAGCCTTTCTTTGGAAAGACGCGCGGGCTTGATCAACCGACTAGGGCTAATGGCCATTGGCATTGTGGTACTACTGATCTTTCTAGACTTTACCAAAGGCAAGCCTACTGTACATTGGTCATATATATCAATCATCGCTGCGCTAGCCATTGCCATTATTGTAAACCGATTTGGTTATTTCAAGGTCGCAGCCTCATTTGGTCTGCTGGCAATAGATGCGGTTGTATACATCCTCGCTTCAAGCGAACCATATGAAACCGGTGTCTGTCTTCATTTTGTGACTACCGGGTTTGCCGGCATTATCTTCTTTACGCGCGAGCATAAGTGGTACGGAATTGGGTTCGGATTATTGTCGGTTTTGCTTTATGACCTGGCAGCCATAGGAAATATGCCGGTGGTTGAGTACCGCCATGTGCCCTTAAACGAAATTCGAACGCTCTTCATCATCAACTCATCCGTTTGTACTTTTTGTTGCATTTTTATTTTGCATTCCATTATGCAGCTCAACAGCAAAGTAAAAGATGACCTCACCGCCAAAAAAATGGAAATCAATTTCCAAAATCAAATTTTAGTAAAAAGCAATGCTGAGTTAGATAGGTTTGTCTACAGCGCCTCGCACGACCTGCGCGCGCCACTCAGCTCAATCGCTGGCTTAATTGACCTGATTCACCGCGACAGATCAGATACTGATAAGTATTTGGCTATGATCAAAGACCGTATAGGGGTGATGGATCGATTTATCACAGAGGTAATCGATTATTCTAGAAATGCACGCCTAGGAGTGAAAAAAGAAAAACTAATTTTAAAACCATTAATCGATGAAGTAGTCAATCTTTTGAAGTATTCTGTTCCGAAACAAATTGAAGTTTTCAATAACGTCTCGCCCTTAATCGAAATTGAAACAGACGGCTCTCGATTGCAGGTGGTGTTGAGCAATTTGATTTCGAACGCTATTAAGTACAGCGACTTGCGAAAGACTTCCCCGTTCATTAAAATAAGTGCAGAAATTACTAATACCGAATGCCGGATTTCAGTTGCTGATAATGGTATCGGCATACATAAAGAACACCAAAGCAAAATCTTCGACATGTTTTACCGGGCTACTGACCGAAGTAAAGGGTCTGGTCTTGGTTTGTTCATCGTGAAAGAAACCCTAGAGAAACTAGGAGGCCAAATGGAGGTAATATCAGAACATGGCGTGGGCTCGGTGTTCAAGATCAGGCTACCAATCGCCACCGTGTCTTCAAAATCCCAACTGTAGCGGTTGGCCAATCGGCATCAGGCATTATCTTTGCAAACTTATGGCAGCTACAGAAGACAATTTACTGAAGAACATCATTTCTCACGCAAAGGAATACGGGTTCATTTTCCCGTCCAGCGAAATCTATGACGGATTAAGTGCTGTGTATGACTATGGGCAGAATGGTGCGGAGTTGAAAAACAACATCAAAGAATACTGGTGGAAGTTTATGACCATGCTTAACGACAATATCGTGGGCATCGACTCGGCCATTTTCATGCACCCTACTATTTGGAAAGCCAGCGGCCACGTGGACGCTTTCAACGATCCAATGGTAGATAACAAAGATTCAAAGAAACGATACCGGGCCGATGTGTTGGTGGAAGATGCAATTGCCAAGTTGCAAGACAAGATTGATAAGGAAGTAGAAAAGGCTGCAAAGCGTTTCGAAAATTTTGACAAGGCGATGTTCGTAAGCACCAACGCGCGGGTGCTAGAATACCAAAAAAAAATTGATGAGGCCAATGCCCGCCTGAAAGATGCCATGAACAGCAGCAACATGGAAGCCATGAAGCAGCTGATCATCGATTTGGAAGTAACGGATCCAATCTCTGGTACCAAAAACTGGACCGATGTACGCCAGTTTAATTTAATGTTCTCTACCGAAATGGGTTCGGTGGCGGAAGACGCCAACAAAATTTATCTGCGCCCGGAAACCGCGCAAGGGATTTTTGTGAACTTCCTAAACGTGCAAAAGACAGGGCGAATGAAAATACCATTTGGCATCGCACAAATTGGTAAAGCCTTTCGCAACGAAATTGTGGCGCGCCAATTTATTTTCCGGATGCGCGAGTTCGAACAAATGGAGATGCAGTTTTTTGTGAAGCCTGGCAAAGAGATGAAGTGGTATGAATTCTGGAAAGAAAAAAGATTAAAATGGCACCAGGCATTGGGCTTAGGCAATAACAATTACCGCTATCATGATCATCTCAATCTCGCACACTATGCAAATGCCGCGTGCGATATTCAGTTTAACTTTCCAATGGGATTCAAGGAATTGGAAGGCATACACAGCCGTACCGATTTTGACTTAAAAAGCCACGAAAAATATTCAGGAAAGAAGTTACAGTATTTTGATTCAGAAGACAACCAAAATTATATCCCTTATGTGGTTGAAACATCGGTTGGATTAGACCGCATGTTCTTATCAATACTATCGGCCGCTTATCAAGAAGAAAAATTAGAAGATGGAAGCGACCGGGTAGTGTTGCGCTTACCTGCGGCACTTGCTCCCAATAAGGTGGCGATATTACCACTAATGAAAAAAGATGGGCTCCCAGAAAAGGCAATGGAAATACTCAATCATTTGAAATTTGACTTCCGCTGCTTCTATGAAGAAAAAGATGCTATCGGCAAACGTTACAGACGGCAAGATGCCATCGGCACGCCTTATTGTGTTACCGTTGATCATCAAACACTGGAAGACAATACCGTAACGCTACGACACCGAGATACGATGAAACAAGATCGCGTAGAGATCGAACAGCTAAAGAACATCATTCAAGACTCGGTTTCGCTGGCCTCTCTGTTGAAAAAAATATAGGTGAAAAGCGCTCTGCTGGCAGGTTTGGTAAGGTTGGCCGTTTGGGTTTACCAAGAGTTACGCTTCCGGTTTTACTACGCGCCCATCTTCCATCGATTCCTTCATCACAAGTTCAATTACTATACCGTTTTGCCCTGGCAGCATAAGATCAAGTTCTTGCGCATGGCGAAGCGGCACTACGAAGGTTTTGAGTACATCTCGCGCGACAAGCTCAAAGTAACGCGTGCGATGAAATCGATTGTCAGCAGCGCAGCTGCACAACTTACGCTGTTTTTGCCGCGACAAAGCTTGAATTTTTATCATCGTATTGTTTTGTACACAGACTTTTATAATTCGAGCATTACACAACGCAGGCACAAGGGCGAAGTTAACCCTGGCCTTAATACCATTGTTTTTAGCTGGCGCGGAATAGAACATGGTCTGAGAAATAAATCAGACGGCATCAATCTTTTGCTGCATGAGTTCGCACATGCCCTTTGGCTTGAGCAAAAGATAGTAACTGAGTATGATGTTTTTGAGCCTTATTTGGTAACAGCATTCGAACAGTATGCTTATTCGGAAATGCCCGGGCTGGAAGGAAATGACAAACATTTTTTCAGGGCATATGCTTTTGAAAACATGGAGGAGTTTTTCGCGGTAGCGGTAGAGAATTTTTTTGAACGACCAGCTGAGTTCTTACAAGAGCAGCCCAAACTTTACCGTATCTTAGCAGCGCTATTCAAACAAGATCCATCTCAATTCTATGCATCAAGCAATCAACAAAAATCTATTTTTCGTTAAAGAACACGTTAAGCTATTTAAGGCAGCTAACAGCTTTGATATAATCGACCCCGAATCAAAGCAGACTGTGTTATTGTGCCAGGAAGAAAACCTTGGGTTTTTCACCAAGATTTTTCGTTTTACTGATTACAAACGGATGACTCCTTTTAACATGGAAATCAAAACACCAGAAGGGCAACGAATATTAACTGTGCGCAGGGGGGTGTCATTCTTTCTTTCGTCCGTTGAAGTATTGGACGAGCGAAACCAACTGATTGGAAAATTCAAGCAAAAGTTCTTTTCAATCGGTGGAAAGTTTGAAGTGCTAGATGGCAGCGAGCGGCCATTATGTATGCTAAAAGGAAAATGGACGAGCTGGGATTTTAAGTTTGTTTCGAATGATGGCAAAGAGTTTGCCACCGTTACCAAAAGATGGAGTGGTATTGGCAAGGAATTGTTCACAAGCGCTGACAACTATATTTTACAGATCAGCAATGATGTGCCTGCCGATCATCCCCTTCGTTTATTGATATTGGCAGCGGTGATGTGTATTGACCTTGTTTTGAAGGAGTGACGGATGACTTGGGACCAATTACTTTCTTCAAATCGCCCAGGGGCCAAGGCAGACTCAGGCGAATCATCGCGTAGCGCCTTTGAACAGGATTATGATCGAATCATTTTCTCACATCCATTTAGGCGCCTACAAGACAAAACACAAGTACATCCCTTACCAGAACATGACTTTGTGCATACCCGGCTCACGCACAGCTTAGAGGTATCAAGTGTGGGGCGATCGCTGGGCAAGAAAGTGGGTGAGGTAATTTTGCAGCGGCACCCTTCATTAAATAAAGACTTCTCGCTATTTGATTTTGGTGCCATCGTAGCTGCCGCTTCGTTAGCACACGATTTGGGCAACCCACCTTTTGGGCACGCAGGTGAAGATGCATTGTCTGACTACTTTGTCCATCACCCGCACGGAAAAACCTTCCAAGCATTGTTAAGTGAATCGCAGTGGATTGATCTTATTAAGTTTGAAGGTAACGCACAAGGTTTTCGCCTACTGAACAAAGCGCAATATGGTCTTAAGTTAACTGCAGCCACTTTGGGTGCCTTCACTAAATACCCATGCCCCGCCTTTTTTCCAACAAGAGATAAATCGAAGAAGAGTCAAAAGAAATTTGGTTTTTTCCAAACCGAGCTAAATTCATTTCAAATTGTAGCAGAACAATTAGGCCTTATTCAAGTCAACTCGGATGCGTGGTGCCGACATCCATTGGCTTTTTTGGTGGAAGCTGCTGATGACATTTGCTACAGCATAATTGATTTGGAAGACGGTTGCCGATTAGGATTGGTAAGTTTCACCGACACAGTAGAGATGATGGCCGCAATTGTGGGGAAACAATTTGACCCCAAAAAATTGAGTAAGCATATCAGTTTGAATGAGAAGCTGGGCGTACTGCGCGCCATGGCCATTGGAAAATTGGTAGACGATTGTACCTCAATATTTTTGGACCAGGAACAAAACATACTCAAGGGCAAATTTGATAGGGCATTAACTGATGTGAGCGCGCACCAATCTGCTCTTAACAAAATCAGTGAAATATCGATAGAGAAAATATATCGCGCACGGCACGTGGTGGAAATTGAAGCCACGGGGCATGAGGTATTACCAGGCTTGTTACATGAATTTTGTTTAGCTGGCTTTCACTGGGCAAGAAAAGATCAATCTAGAAAATATTCGAACCTTGCATTGTTGTTACCAGAAGAAGTTCGTTGGCACATTAATCAAGATTCAGAAAATGTTTACGCAGTTCTTCGCCAAGTTGTTGACTTTGTTTCCGGGTTAACGGATCGGCATGCTATTTCACTCTATAAAAAAATCAAGGGTTTTTCATATTGATTTTTCATAACTTGGTAGGCGATTATGGAAGCGTACGGAAAAATTTTGTTGTTTGCCATGCCAGCCTTTTTGCTGCTGGTTTTATTTGAAAAGTGGTGGGGATGGCGCAAAGGTTTTGACACCGTGCGCACCAACGATATGATTGCGAGCCTCAGTTCGGGCATTACCAATGTTACCAAAGATGTACTGGGATTGAGTGTTATTGTAATTTCTTACCCGTGGCTCTTGGGTAAACTTGCTTTGATTCATGTGCCTTCAGGTTGGTTCACCTATATTACAGCTTTTGTAGCGTTGGATTTTGCCGGCTATTGGGTACATCGCATTGCACATGAATACAATCTATTCTGGAACAACCATATCATTCACCACAGTAGCGAGGAGTTTAACCTTGCATGTGCATTGCGGCAAAGCATCTCATCGATTGTAAAAATATTTGCGGTGTTTTTGTTTCCGGCTGCTGTGTTAGGGGTTCCCGCCAACGTAATAGCGGTAGTAGCACCGCTGCATTTATTCGCCCAGTTTTGGTACCACACCAGGCACATTGGTAAAATGGGCTTCCTCGAACATGTCATCGTTACGCCATCGCACCACCGGGTGCACCATGCCATCAACCCGGAATATTTGGATAAAAACTATTCACAGATTTTTATTTTTTGGGATAAGCTTTTTGGCACTTTTCAAGAAGAGCTCCCAAACGTTCCGCCAGTATATGGAGTAACCCGCCCAGTAAGAACCTGGAACCCGATCAAAATCAATTTTGTACACCTGTGGCTGTTGATCAAAGACGCGTGGTATGCCAGCAGTTACTTCGATAAACTACGGATATGGTTCATGCCCTTAGGCTGGCGACCATCAGATGTGGCTGCTGAATATCCAATTTATAAAATATCAGATGTGTATCATTTTGAAAAGTATGACCCACAAACCTCAAGCACGCTAAAAGGGTGGTCGTGGTTCCAACTGGTCGCACTGCTGCTCTTTATCAGTTATTTGTTCGGCAACATTGCAAGTATTGGTAGCCCGATGATTTATGTGTACGGACTTTTTGTTTTCCTTAGTGTGTACGCGATTACCGATTTGTTAGACAATAATCGTTACGCATTCATTTGGGAAATCATCCGGTCGGGTATGGGGCTAGCAATTTTGATAACCACACGCGATTGGTTTGGACTAAAACAATTGGCCCCATGGAGCCTTTGGGCACTGGCCATATTTTTCGGTATATCAATGATTGGTGCCTTTTTGATGTCTAGTGTAGCCAGCGAACAGCAGGATCACTCAATGGTCAGACATCAATAACTTCTGTAGAGGCTACTTCCAAAATCAATTTTTCAGTGTAAGCCATTGCTGGCGTTTGGTATCCGGGCTTATAGTTACCCCTTAATATTTTCTCAGCGATCAAAACAGCTGTTTCGGCTGTCAGTTTGTAGCCACTCAAGGTCTGCAAACGACTTTCACAGCTTCTACCCGATGCATCGGTGACTCTACCCCATAAAAAACTTCGGCCGCTTTCGCGCTTCTCTTCACTAGGCCCGGCAGGCTTCTTGTCAATCTGTTTCAACATGAACTTTTTCACCCAACTCAGCCGTAGCAACCAATTCATATAGTTGCTTCGCTTGGCGTTGGCAATCATGCTATCGGTGGCACCTGTATATACTTCTATGTTTGGGATACCCGTGCTCCTCCAGGCAGTTGAAATATCGCCCCAAGGAATACACAATGTTTTGCTTTTAAATGTTCCGAAGTCAACTTCCAAAACTTTAGAGCCCAATGCCGAATACACCAACTTGCCATCTTTGCGGATGAGCCCTCCATATCCCAAACCTTCTGTCATGCTTTTGGCAGTACCACGAGACAACCCACCTTTCGACATGGTAAAAGCCAGTTGCAAATGCGTGGCCGAAGGCAACCGGTTTTTCAAGTGCAATGCAAGGCAATCAGAAGGCACAACATCGAAACCCGTGCCTGGCATCACCATGATACCTTTTTCTTTGGCAAGCGCGTCTAACTGAGCTAACGACTCAAAGACCTGATGCTCACCAGTGATGTCAGTATAGTGCGTTCCTGTTTCTAGACAGGCGTTTGCCATAGCGGCAGCGGTATGTTTAAAAGGTCCTCCGCAATGAATGACCATCGCGGCTGGCTTGAGAAGTTGAACTAGTTTTGCATGATCAGAAGTATCAAGTAATTCAAAAGGGTAGCTTGTTTCGGCACTCTGCTTCTTTAGGGCTTGCTCATTTCTGCCGGCAAGGAAAACGTTAAGATTTTTTTGCTTACACAACTGAACAATCAACTTGCCGGTATAACCATAAGAACCATATACTACAATAAGATCAGATGCTTTCATGTCAACTATTTCAATCGTTCAACTTCTGTTACAAAGTATTTGGTATCGCCACGCCAGAAAAATGTCATCATGCGTTCCGTGTACTTAAGGCTTACGCGCTCTCCACTCAGCGAAGCTTCTTCTAACATTTTAATCACTTCAGCGCGGTCATTATCTACCGAAAACTCAAAAGATTCTGAGACAATGTTGGGAGATTTATTTGCGCCAAAGGTCTGCAAATTGAGCTGGCCTTCATACGTTTTAAATATCCAACCCTTTTTGCTGATTTTAACCACCATACCAGAGCGGATACCTTCTGAATAAGAGCCCCAGTAGGCAAAACAGAAAAGGCCAATGAGTAATATTACTGCAACAACCAAGATGCGCTTAACCCATTTGAGAATGAACATACTTTATTTTTTTGATTGAATATTCAACGTTTGAAGTTAGCTTTTCTATTCAATTTTACATAGAAATAAGATGCAAGGGCAAAAACCAAAATTGAAATAAATTGAGATGTGGTTACTAGATTTTGAATCAGAAATCCCCTTTCCACATCCCCACGAAAATACTCGATCACAACACGGCCCAACGCGTAGATCATTAGGTAGTTCATGAAGATCTGCCCATCAAAGTTTTTTTTCTTTGTAATTAACAGTAGACAAATCATCAACAAGAAGATAAATATTGATTCGTAAAGTTGGGTAGGGTGCAACGGAACACCCTTGGGGTTTGCTTGGCAAAGCGGATCAGAAAAAATCACTCCGAAAAAACTATCTGTACGTGTACCGTAGCAGCAACCTGCCATAAAACAACCAACTCTTCCAAAACCATGTACAATACAAGTCACGATAGCCATAATATCAAGCATTGCCAATGTGGGGATTTTATGTCGTTTGAAATACCATAACATGATTGGGATTGCTGTGAGCAGTGATCCGTAAAACACAAAGCCATTGCCTGAAAAAAGTTTGTCGGGATGGCTCGCATAAAAAGATGGAGCTTCAAAAACTAAAAAAAGTTTGCCTCCAAAAACGCCACCGATAATCAGCAATAAGAACAAAGTGTTGGCGGTATCAAAACTCCAGCCGAACTCTCTTTTTCCTCGCCACCACATGTAGGTGCCCCCGAGCACGGCCCCCAATGCAATAAAAAATCCGTAGGTATAAACGGTGATCTTGCCGAAAGAAAACAGAACGGGATGCATGGCTAAAAACTTTCGGCCAACACGATATAGTAATTCAACTCGCCACCATTTCCGGCAGCTACATCCAAACGCAAATTGAGTTTTTCTTGCCTTAAAACGGCAAAGCGAACACCCGTACCAACAGCGGGCTTGATTCGCTCCCAAGCAAAATCATTGAAGTCGTTGGCCACTTCGCCCACTGACGCAAATGCTACACCGGCAAATCTTCCTTTGATCGGAAAACGGTATTCCACCTGAGCGGTTAAAGCCTTTCGGTCGCGATAACGACCAGCATAATAGCCGCGCATCATGTTGTTGCCGCCCAATATGGCCAAATTGCGATAAGGTACATTGCCAAAGTTAAATGTATTGAAACTTTGTACTGCCAAGATACTCTTGCGTGTAACTTTAATGAACTTCCGAAAATCTATTTCCAACACACGAAAATCATAATCGCTCACAAGTGCTTTGTTAAAATCAGAAAACTTTACGCGAAAAAGTGCACCTCTATCTGGCTGATAAGCATGATTCCGCGAATCGTAATTGATGAACAAGCTATATCCAAAAACATTGTATTCCCCTCTATCTGATGCACCCAGCACTTGATCTTGGTCGAAATATCCGCCAGCCTTGTATTCGAGGTTAAACACCCGCTGAAAATCAACACCTCCGCCCAAAAACAAATTTCCTTTGACTTTCCGATACAACTGCGGGTTAATATAGAATTGTGTAAACGTATAACTCTCAGGATCCTTGCCATCTGTTCGGTTACCAATTCCCCAAAACTTGTCAGGAAACTTACTAAACGAGTTCTCAAAACGGATGATGTAGCGTTCCTTTGGCAGAAAAATATTCGCGCCAACAGCAATTAAAATCTGGTTGTTGAGTGTATAGATTAACCCCGATGGGATGGTGGAAACGCGGAGGGCAGTGTCTTTTTTGTTGGTCTTAAATATGAACGCGTTGGCGACACCAAACACCCAATTTGTCTCTATCGATCTGGCGGTGAGAGGAAATATCAGTAACTTATTTTTGTAAGGTTTAATGGTAGAATCCTTCTTCGACAGCGGTGTGGACACATCGGTTTGCGCCCACAAAACAGAAGATGCAAACAAAAAGATAAACACAAGAGGCAAGCGCATCTTCATGAGTAATTCCACTACTATAGGCGCACAAATATCGGTATTCAAGAGCACAAAAAAAGCCCCTCTAAAGCAGAGGGGCCGTTGACTTTGTGCAAGGGTGACTATTCTTTCTGCTGTCTTTCTTTGTATTTCTTTATTTGGTTACGCAACGCCTCTGTGGCTAGGTCGGTTGCAGCCTCAAATGAGCGGGCGTGCTCCTTCGCAAAAAGTTGTGACCCTGGCACCTTCACTTTGATTTCCACCGTTTTATTTTCCACTCCGGTGTTGTTCAACCTTAGAAAAACTTCTCCATCCACCACGCGGTCATAAAACGTCTCCAATTTGTCAACTTTTCTTTGAATAAAGTCGACCAACTTGCGGTCGGCATCAAAATGGATGGAATGAACTTGTAACCTCATACACATTGAAATTTAAAGTGGAACATATTACTAAATGCAATTTATTTATGCCTTGGGGTGTGCTTGCTCAAATACTTTTTTCAACTTCTCCATTGAGTTGTGGGTGTACACTTGCGTTGCCGCCAAGCTACTATGGCCAAGTAAATCCTTCACCGCGTTGATTTCCGCGCCTTTGTTCAACAAATGGGTAGCATAGCTGTGACGTAAAACATGTGGGCTCCTCTTTTCTACCGATGTAAATGCTTTCAAATATTTTTTTACAATTCTATTCACCAACATAGGGTACAACGCCTCGCCTTTATTTGTAACAAATAGCAGGCCATGATCATGCTT
This sequence comes from Bacteroidota bacterium, assembly GCA_018267275.1. Lineage (GTDB taxonomy): Bacteria > Bacteroidota > Bacteroidia > Cytophagales > Cyclobacteriaceae > ELB16-189. The sequence continues at coordinate 410,315 of JAFDYV010000009.1, forward strand.
TGCTACTTCGAGATTTCTGGTCTTAACATAACGCTCGATTAACTTGGCAAGGTGTGCTGGAAATGGAATTACCCTTTCCTTGTTTCTCTTTCCTAACACTTTCAAGGTGCGATCTTTTAAGTTGACCCGATTTTCTTTGAGATTGATCAACTCCGATAATCGCATACCTGTACCATAAAAAAGCTCCAACATCAATTGGTCTCGCAATCCCTCGTGGTTGTTTTCGAAAACAACATTATCCAACATCAAGTTGGCATCTTCCTCTTTCACAAAATGGGGTATCCGCTTGGGTGCCTTTAAGATTTTAATTTTTTGCATTGGATCAATTGCCACCAACTCTTGCTTTCGCAAATACTTATAAAAAGATCGCAGGCATGCAATCTTCCTATTGATGCTTGCGTTAGAGAGGCCGTCTTCCACCAAACTTACGATCCAAGAACGCACAAGTCCGTAGTTAGCCTGTTGCGGTGGGCAGTCAAAATCGCCAACCAAAAACTGTTCAAACTGCCTCAAGTCGGTCTCGTAGCTCAAAACAGTTTTTGCGCTGTATCTCTTCTCGAACTGAAGATATTTTAGAAAGGAGTCAATCATTCACTACACAAACCTGCCCAAGTGTAGTGTGAATATAAAAAAAATCCCTGCCCGATCGAAATCAGGCAGGGTTTGTTAACAAAATGTATATAAAATGTTTGTAACGAGACTAGTAATTCTGGTTGGCGTACATTTTTTGCTTGTACGCTGCACGAATGATTTCGCTTCTCCTTTTCACCGATGGCTTTGTAAAAGCTGTACGCGCGCGCAAATTTTTCAACATACCAGTTTTTTCAAACTTCTTCTTAAAGCGCTTCAGGGCCTTGTCAATCGACTCGTTTTCTTTAATTGTAACGATTAGCATCTGTTTTTCTGTTTGGGCTGCAAATATAGGCGTTTTCCGAGCAAATCTGCAAGTCTATTTCAAAATCGATCGTGAAATCACCAGTTTCTGGATCTCGGAAGTGCCCTCTCCAATCGTGCAGAGCTTCGCATCTCTGTAGTATTTTTCAGCAGGGAAGTCTTTTGTGTAGCCATACCCTCCGAAAATCTGAACCCCATCGTTGGCAACTTCTACAGCAATTTCAGAAGCATATAGTTTAGCCATGGCGGATTCCCGGTTAACGCTCATCCCCTTATTTTTTAAGTCTGCCGCGCGATAAGTCAATAGTTTAGCAGCTTCCACTTTGGTAGCCATTTCCGCCAGTTTAAACGAAATACCCTGAAAATTGGCTATTGGCTGATTGAATTGCTGGCGCTCTTTGGAATACTTCAATGCCGCCAGGTAGGCGCCCTCTGCAATCCCCAAGCTTAACGCGGCAATCGATATCCGCCCGCCATCTAGCACTTTGAGTGACTGCACAAAACCTTCGCCCTCTTTACCCATCATTTGACTCTTATGAATTCTGCAATCGGTGAAAATCATTTCGGCCGTTTCAGAAGCACGCATCCCAAGTTTGTTTTCTTTTTTGCCGGCACCGAACCCAGGCGTACCACGCTCTACTATAAATGCTGACATGCCGTGCGAATCACCCAAAGCACCCGTTCTGGCTATCACCACTGCTACCTCACCCGATTTGCCATGTGTGATAAAATTCTTCGCGCCATTGATCACATAATAATCTCCATCTTTGACCGCAACAGTGCGCATGTTTCCAGCATCGGAGCCTGTATTGGGTTCGGTTAGTCCCCACGCGCCAATCCACTCACCACAAGCTAACTTGGGTAAATATTTCGCTTTTTGACTCTCATTCCCAAATTGTAGAATATGGCCCGTGCATAGGGAGTTATGTGCCGCCATCGATAATCCAATCGAGCCATCGATTTTTGAGAGCTCTGCAATTGCTGTCACATATTCGTGATAACCAAAGCCCGACCCGCCATACTCCTCGGGTACCAATACGCCCATCAAACCTAAGCCGCCCAACTTTCTGAACAATTCTATCGGAAAGTGTTGATCTTCATCCCATTGCATCATCTTCGGTCGAATCTCTCGGTCGCCAAAATCGCGAATCATGTTCGCAATCATTTTTTGATTCTCTGACTCCAGAAAACTGACACCTGCGGGCTGCTCAAGTATTGTCTCCATTTTGTTAATTCATTTTAAGAAGGGTTGCAAAGCTACCAAATTCGACCCTTAAAGCAAACGAGTGTTAGTTTGTTTTTGTTACGAAACCATTAAATTTTCAAGGATGAAAGTAGAACAGCTCAATTCAGTTAAAATGGCTTATTTTTGCAGCTTTTACAAACCTTATTTAAATGAATATTGCTGTAGTTGGCACTGGGTATGTGGGTCTTGTTACCGGCACCTGTTTTGCCGAAACTGGTAACAACGTGATATGCGTTGATATTGACAAATCAAAAGTTGAGAAGCTTAATAATGGAAAAATAACCATCTACGAGCCCGGCTTAGAGTTACTTTTTGAAAGAAATCTGCGTCAGGGTAGACTTAATTTTACAACAAATCTGGCCGATGGCATTAAAGATGCAAAGGTAATCTTCCTGGCTCTGCCCACACCGCCTGGGGAAGATGGATCGGCTGACCTGAAATATATTTTAGGTGTGGCCGAAGAATTAGGTCCGCTTTTGAACGATTATACCGTTGTTGTTGATAAGAGCACGGTGCCGGTAGGCACTGCCGATAAAGTGCGGACGAGAATCGCTTTGAAGGCAAAAACTACTTTTGATGTTGTTTCAAATCCAGAATTCTTACGCGAAGGGGTTGCCGTAGAAGATTTTATGAAGCCCGAGCGTGTGGTGATTGGCACCAACTCTCAACGCGCTCGTAAAGTAATGGAAACCCTCTATTCTCCCTTTGTTCGCCAAGGCAATCCTTTGGTCTTCATGGATGAGCGTTCCGCAGAACTTACTAAATATGCCGCGAACTCCTTTTTGGCAACAAAAATTTCATTCATGAATGAGATCGCCAACCTATGTGAGTTGGTAGGGGCTGATGTAGATTCGGTACGAAAAGGGATAGGCACGGATAGCCGCATCGGCAAAAGATTCTTATTTCCTGGAATTGGTTATGGTGGTAGTTGCTTCCCGAAAGATGTACAAGCGTTGGAAAAATCATCATCTGATGTAAACTACGATTTCAAGATTTTGAAGGCGGTAATGGATGTGAATTACGCACAGAAAACAAAACTTATCCCGCGCATTAAGGATTATTTCCGTGGCGATTTAAAAGGAAAGGTTTTTGCTATATGGGGCCTGGCCTTTAAACCACATACAGACGATATCCGCGAAGCACCCTCGTTATACAACATCGAAGAGTTGCTCAACGCTGGTGCAATCGTAAAAGCTCATGATCCTGAATCGATGGAGAATGTGAAGCGATTATTAGGTAACAAGATTGAGTTTTGCGAAAGTCCTTACGAAGCAGCACAAGGTGCCGATGCCATTTTTATTGCGACAGAGTGGCCAGAATTTCGTACCCCTGACTTTGATAAGTTAGCTTCAGTTGTAAGGAATAAAGTGATTTTTGATGGGCGAAACCTGTACGATCTTTCAACAATGAAAGACTTGAAGTTTACTTACATTAGCATTGGCCGCGAAGCAATTTATGCGTAAAAGAGTTCTTATCACTGGTGGTGCCGGTTTTCTCGGCTCGCACCTCTGCGATCGTTTCATCAAGGAAGGATACCACGTGATTGCCATGGACAATCTCATCACTGGTGACTTGCGTAACATCGAACACCTATTCAAGCTAGAGCAATTTGAATTCTATCACCACGATGTTTCGAAGTTTGTACACGTGCCTGGGCAATTGGATTACATTTTGCATTTTGCCTCTCCGGCAAGTCCTATCGATTATCTAAAAATTCCGATTCAAACACTGAAGGTAGGGTCGCTGGGCATACACAACTTGCTTGGCCTGGCAAGAGCTAAGAAAGCGCGCATCATGATTGCATCTACCTCTGAAGTATACGGAGACCCCACAGTACACCCACAACCTGAAGAGTATTATGGAAATGTGAATTCCGTGGGGCCTCGTGGCGTGTACGATGAAGCCAAACGTTTTCAAGAAGCGATGACCATGGCCTACCATACCTTTCATGGTTTGGAAACGCGCATCGTTCGGATCTTTAACACCTATGGCCCTCGCATGCGATTGAATGATGGTCGCGTATTACCGGCATTTATCGGTCAAGCATTGCGTGGCGAGGATCTAACGGTGTTTGGCGATGGTTCTCAAACTCGCTCGTTCTGTTATGTGGATGATTTAGTGGAAGGAATTTACCGCCTTCTGCTGTCAGATTATGTGTTGCCTATGAACATTGGCAATCCTAACGAAATCACGATCAGTGAATTTGCTGAAGAAATTATTAAACTGACTGGCACCACACAAAAGGTGATCTATCATCCATTACCTAAAGACGACCCGAAACAAAGACGACCCGATATTACAAAAGCCAAAAATATTTTGGGATGGGAACCTAAAGTTTCAAGGGCTGAAGGTTTGAAAATTACATATGATTATTTCAAGTCTTTGCCTCGCGAAGTTCTTTTTGAACGAGACCACAAGAACTTTGACAGTTACATCAAATAAAAAAAGGGCTTCGCCCTTTTTTTATTTTCAAGCGCCATTTTGGCAAACAACGATAATCTTTCTTGCTAATTAAATGGGTTACTCTTCATAATAAACAACGTTCAGTAAAGTTACGCCTACTGCCTCGAGAGTCTCTTTGCTAATCAAACTCATGTTGTCTTTTGTGGTGTGATGGTAATCGCCAAAAAAACCAATGCCCGCTTGGTAATGTACAATATCAATCATTGGGATTTTGGCCAGTTGATTGACAAACAAATGATCATCTGTTATGCCGGCCACATTTTGCTTCACAAAATAGTCTGAATAGCCCAGCCGAGCCGCAGCATCCCAAACTTTGCCCACTGTCTGCCCGGCATATTCCAAAGAAACCTCTTCGCGGAAAAACTGGGAACGATTTGCCCCTACCATATCCAACAAAATGCCATAGTGTGCGCTGTAATTTTTTTGATGTTTGTTCTTTGCCCAGTGTTGAGAACCTAAACACCACCAAGAAGCTTGGCCATCTGGCAATGACGGTTGTTTTTCTCCGTCTCGCTCGCCCCAATCTTCGCCATCAAATAAAATGATGTCCACTCCAACAGTTGGTTTTGATTGGCCGCCCAAGTGGCGCGCTACCTCCAGCAACACACCCACGCCACTAGCGCCATCATTGGCTCCGTCAAATGGTGCATTTCTATTGCCATTGTCTTTATCGGCAAACGGGCGCGTGTCCCAATGAGCTGCCAACAAAATGCGCTTTTGCAATCCAAGATTATAACTTGCGACAATATTCTTCAATTGCAATTTTTGGTTATCAAATGTGCTGGCCTCGAAATCTTGCTCGATCACCTTCGCACCGTATTGTTTTAAACGGTTGATCAAAAACCGGGCAGCGTTTTGATGACCTAACGTATTGGGCACTCGAGGTCCAAACTTTACTTGCTTCTCCACAAAAAAATAAGCGCTATCACCCACAAACTTGGGCACGTTCACCACTCGCGATGGCCTTTCTTCTTCTTTTGGTTTTTTACCTCCGCAGGCCGCCACAAGGGTGGCCAACAAAATCCCCACAACAACTCGATGGAACATAGCAGCAAAAGTATTGAACCAAGTAACAGAATAATTTGCTATTAATAAAAAAGCATTTACCTTTGTATCACTTCTTACGATTTAAGCTAGAGGGGACCGCAAGTCCCCTCTTTGTTTATCAAAAGTTTGAATAACATGGATTTGAATCAAAAAATACGGGAATTGGCTGAAGCCGGACTTAGCAACCCTGCACATTTTGTGGTGGATGTAACGGTTTCTAAATATCGCCCGCAAAAAGTGACCGTATTTGTTGATGGCGACAAGGGCATTTCGATTGAAGACTGCGCTGAATTGAGCCGCTACTTGGGCGACAAACTTGATGAGGAAAATGTGATGGCCGATGCTTATACGCTGGAGGTAAGTACACCTGGCATCGATCATCCGCTGAAACTCAAGCGCCAATATGTTGCAAACATAGGCCGAAGCGTGAAAGTGCAACTGGTTGACAAAGAGATATTGAAAGGCAAGCTGCTGGCGGCAGATGAAGAAAAAATTTCGTTAGAAACTGAAAATAAAGAATCAAAGAAAAAAGAATTGATCACCATCGAAATACCTTTTACTGAAATAGAAAAAACAATAGTAACCGTTTCGTTTAACTAGCAAACCGTATGGATACCTCAACACTAATTGAATCGTTTGCCGATTTTGCCAAACAAAAAAACATCGACCGCCCCACCATGATTAGGATTTTGGAAGATGTTTTTCGCAATATGATCAAGAAGAAGTATGTGCAAGACGACAACTTCGACATCATTGTGAATGCTGACAAAGGCGACTTAGAGATTTGGCGTTTCCGCGAAATTGTGGACGATGAATCTGAGGATATTTGGGATCACGACAAAATCAGTTTGACTGAGGCGCGCAAGATTGAACCCGATTTTGAAGTGGGTGAAGAAGTTGCAGAAGAAGTTCATTTGGAAGACTTCGGCCGGAGGGCGGTAACCACTGCACGCCAAACCCTGATTCAAAAAGTGAAGGATTTGGAGAAAGATATTGTTTATCAAAAATACAAAGACATTGTAGGCGAGTTAGTCACAGGTGAAGTTTACCAAGTACTGAGCCGCGAAGTACTGTTGATTGATGGCGATGGCAATGAAATTTCTATTCCGCGCAGCGAACAAATCCCTAAAGACCGCTACCGCAAAGGTGAAACAGTGAAATCGGTAGTACACAAAGTAGACATGGTGAATGGAAGCCCTAAAATTATTTTGTCGAGAACTTCGCCTGTGTTCTTAGAGCGTCTGTTTGAACAAGAGGTGCCTGAAGTGTATGATGGCCTCATCACCATTAAAAAAGTAGTCCGCGAACCAGGCGAACGAGCTAAGGTAGCGGTAGAGTCGTATGACGATCGCATTGACCCGGTAGGTGCATGCGTTGGTATGAAAGGTTCTCGCATCCACGCAGTTGTACGCGAGTTGCAAAATGAAAATATCGATGTAATCAACTATACCGAAAACCTGGAGTTGTACATTCAACGCGCATTGAGCCCTGCAAAAATCACATCCATCAAAATCGATCGGGAAAACAAGCGTGTATCGGTTTTCTTGCAACCCGACCAGGTTTCGTTGGCAATTGGAAAAGGCGGATTGAATATCAAGTTAGCGAGCCGCTTGGTTGACATGGAAATTGATGTATTCCGCGACAATGCAGGCGTGGCAGCAGAAGAAGATGTTGACTTGGATGAATTCAGCGATGAGATCGAAAGTTGGATCATTGACGAACTCAAGCGAATAGGTTTAGATACTGCTAAAAGCGTGCTTGCTTTAAGCAAAGATGAGATTGTTCGCAGGACTGACCTGGAAGAGGAAACAGTTGAAAATATTACTGGTGTGTTGAAGAAAGAATTTGAATAACCATCACATACGCACAACAAGCAAATCAATAAAATAGCTGATATTTGAGCATGGCAGAAGAAAAATCCGTTCGTTTAGGGCAAGCCTCCCGCAAGTTGAATGTGGGCCATAACACCATTTTGGAGTTTTTGGCAAAGAAAGGCATTACGGTGGAGAACAACCCGAATGCCAAGCTTAGCCCTGAGCAGTTTAACATGCTTGCAAAGGAGTTTGCTTCTTCGGCCTCTGAAAAGTTAGAAGCCTCTCACTTGACCATCGGCATTAAGCCTGCCGAAATTCAAGTGCCAAAAGCAGAGCCCGAAATCCATCGGAAAAAAACCGATGAAGAAGAAAGCGTGTTAATCAAGAACTTAGGCTCAAAAGATATTGTAAAGCCCAAGGAAGAAACCAAAACGGAAAAAGTAGAAGTTGAAAAACCGAAACTGGAAGGCATCAAAGTTTTAGGGAAAATCGCACTCGAAAAAGAAGCTCCCAAAAAGAAGGAAGTTGAAAAACCGAAAACAAAAGAAGAGCCGGTTGTTGAAAAAAAGCCTGAGCCAATTATTGAGCCTGTAGTTGAAGAAAAACAGCAGGTTGAGCAGGAATTGATCAAGGCCAAAGCCGACAAGTTGCAGGGTTTAAAGGTTGTCGACAAAATTCAATTACCCACCGAAAAGAAAAGCCAGCCGGTGGCTTCAAGCGATGTGGGCAAACAAAATGCGCAAAAGCGTCCGCGCAAGCGTTTGCCGAATGCCAACGAACAGCGTCCTTCAGGTGGTGGTGGGCAACGTACGCAACCGCGCCATACACCTAAACCGGAATTAACTGACAAAGAAATTCAAGATCAAGTACGAGCTACGCTAGCGAAGCTCAGTGGCAACCAAAAGAAGTTTACAGGCGCCAAATACCGCAAAGAAAAACGCCAGGCCATATCAGATGCTGAAGAAGAACGTTTGCAGCAAGAACAGGAATCTTCAAAAACACTGAAGGTTACCGAGTTCATTTCTGCCAATGATTTGGCATCGCTGATGAACGTATCAGTGAATGATGTGATCTCTACTTGCATGAGCTTGGGCATGTTCGTATCCATTAACCAGCGTTTGGATGCCGAAGCCATTACCGTAATTGCAGATGAATTCGGGTATGATGTTCAGTTCACCTCTACCGAGGAAGAAGAAACCGAGGTGGAAATAGCCGACACTGAAGAAGAATTACAGCCACGTGCGCCTATCGTTACGATAATGGGTCACGTTGACCACGGAAAGACGTCATTGCTTGACTACATCCGAAATACGAAAGTTACGGCATCTGAAGCAGGTGGCATTACGCAGCACATTGGTGCATATGACGTGGTGACAAAGAGTGGAAATAAAATTGCGTTCCTGGATACGCCCGGTCACGAAGCATTTACAGCCATGCGCGCACGTGGTGCCAAGCTGACAGACATTGCCGTGATTGTGGTAGCAGCTGATGATGATGTAATGCCGCAAACCAAAGAGGCCATTAACCACGCACAAGTGGCAGGTGTTCCATTGGTGTTTGCGATCAATAAAATTGATAAACCAACTGCCAACCCTGATAAGATTAAAGAATCGTTGTCTAAAATCAACATTCTGGTTGAAGACTGGGGCGGTAAATACCAGAGCCAGGGCATTTCGGCAAAAACCGGGGTAGGGATAGATGAACTTTTGGAAAAAGTATTGTTGGAAGCGGAATTGCTAAATTTAAAAGCAAACCCGGATAAACCTGCTGTGGGGTCTATCATTGAAGCAGAATTGGACAAAGGGCGCGGCTATGTGACCACGTTGATGGTGCAGGCAGGCACTTTGAAGGTGGGTGATATTATGGTGGCAGGCTCAAACTATGGCCGTGTAAAGGCGATGTTTGATGACACCGGAAAGCGTGTGCAGGCGGCTGGCCCTTCAACGCCAGTGCAGGTATTGGGTCTAGATGGTGCGCCACAGGCCGGTGAAAAATTCCAGGTGATGGAAACCGACCGTGAGGCGCGCGAAGTGGCGAACAAGCGCAGTCAAATCTTGCGCGAGCAAAGCATCCGCACCAAGAAGCACATTACGCTGGATGAAATTGGAAGGCGCTTGGCCATTGGTTCATTCAAGCAATTGAACATCATTGTGAAAGGTGACGTGGACGGATCGATAGAAGCCTTGTCAGACTCTCTCTTAAAACTATCTACGCCAAAAGTAGGCGTGAGCATCATTCACAAAGCCGTAGGTCAGATTTCCGAGTCAGACGTATTGTTGGCTTCTGCTTCTGATGCGATCATTGTCGGATTCCAGGTGAGGCCTTCGCCATCGGCACGAAAGTTGGCCGAAAACGAAGAAATCGAAATCCGTTTGTACTCGATCATTTATGACGCCATCAACGAAATCAAGGCAGCCATCGAAGGTATGCTTGATAAAGAGATGGAAGAAGTGATTGTGGGCAATGCCGAAGTGCGCGATGTATTCAAGATTTCGAAGATTGGAACCGTGGCCGGATGTATGGTAACCGATGGTTACATCAAACGTGCCAATCCGATTCGTTTGATCCGCGATGGTATTGTTACTTTTGCCGGAAAGCTTACCTCATTGAAGCGATTCAAAGATGACGCCAGCGAGGTGAAATCAGGCTTCGATTGCGGCTTGGGTATTGACGGCTTCAACGATATTAAAGTCGGGGACGTAATTGAAAGCTACGAAAACCGCGAGGTGAAGAAATAAGTTTGCATTTTTTATCCCAACAAAAAACCCCACGTGATACGTGGGGTTTTTTGTTTTGTAACCTTTCGATTTAAAACTTAACCTCAGGCGCTTTCTCTGCACCGGCCTCAGCTTTAAAATAACCTTTCTCCTTAAATCCGAAAATACTTGCAATCAATGACCCCGGAAAACGCACAATAGACGAATTGAAAGCTAGCACAGCTTCATTGAAGCGCTTGCGCGAAACCGAAATGCGATTTTCTGTTCCCTCTAACTGGGCTTGCAAATCCAAAAAGTTTTGGTTGGCTTTTAGCTCGGGATAATTTTCAGCTACCGCAAGCAAACGGCCAAGGGATTGACTTAATCCACTCTGCGCTTGCTGAAAAGCTGCCATATTTTCAGGCGTTAAGCTCGATGCATCGATCTTCACTTGTGTCGCACTTGCGCGTGCTTCGGTCACTTTTGTTAATGTCTCTTGTTCAAAATTGGCATATCCCTTCACTGTATTTACCAAATTAGGAATCAGGTCAGATCTCCTTTGGTAGTCAGACTCCACATCGCCCCAAGCGCTTTTCACTACCTGATCTTTGGTAGCGATGCCGTTATTCAAGCTAATGCCCCAAATCACCAAAATAGCCAAAAGGCCAACCCACCAGAATTTTTTCACGATTTCCATAGTTGATTCAAATTTATTTTTTGCGAAGGTAGCGGCTATTTTGCGCATTGACAAAATCTTGAACTATGCGCTATTGGCCGTTACTTTTGATGATCGTACTGGGAGGCTGCAAAATTGATCGCAACAAAAAGGTGGATCGGAGCAAATACACGTTCACCATTAGTGATGATGCCGAACTTTTCTTTCGAAATGTACGCCAGATTTATTACGACCGCAGTAGTCCCGATGGCACTTGGCAAGCCTACCGATTCTCAGACCGGTACGTGGGCGAGGAAAAGCCAGCAATCTACCCCGTAATTGTGATCAATTGGTTAAAAGATGAAGCGTATTTGCTCATCGATACCAACGCCACCCTGAGTAATGAAGACTACTTGCAAGTTCAAATTGCGAACAAAGCAGACACCACAATAATAGAGTTGAAAGAACGCGGGCGTGAACGGATGCTAGAGTTTGGCACCAAATTATACGAAGCGATTCAGTCGGGCAATGAGATGAGCGTATTGTTCCATGGAAAATACGTTCCTATTTTTACTGACGGAAATGACCGAGAATCGTTCCGAATCCCAATGGGCGATTTTTATCGACTCACGAAAGTGTTTTAAGAAAATTGAGATGCAACAGGATGAGCTTAACTAAATCTGACTGGCTACTAGAAATTGCGGCTACGATATTTTTATTTACAACCTGCGCAATGGTAGGCATACGATATTCTGAGTTACCAACACTCGTGCCCAGTCACTACGATGCCAACGGTGCGGTTGACTCTTTTTCAAATAAGGGCACTTTGCTTTCCTTAATTGGAATCAACGTGTTTCTCTATGCACTACTATCGTTTGCCGCAACACAGACAAAACAATTCAACATGGCTACGGAAGTTACGCATGCAAACACCACGTGCCAATATGAAGATGTAAAATCGATGATACGAGGATTAAAGTTGGTATTGATGGCAACATTCTTTTGGATTGCCTACTCTACAATCGAGATAGCATTGGGCAATCGACAAAACCTGGGATCATGGTTTTTGATTGCGGTACTTGCCGGTATTGCGGTAACGCTTGGAATCTTCTTTTGGCGAGCTTTTCGCCAATCAGCTAACAGGCACTAAGTCTTGCTCCATCAAGTACTGAGCAATTTGCACCGCGTTAGTGGCAGCTCCCTTCCTTAAGTTATCTGACACAATCCACATATTGAGCGTTTTGGGTTGCGATTCATCTCTGCGTAACCGACCCACAAAAACCTCATCGCGCCCGTGTGAGTTGATCGGCATGGGGTACACGTTATTCTTCACATCGTCTTGCACCACCACACCTTCAGCCTTCTCAAGAATCGCACGAACATCTTTCAAATCAAACTCATGATAAAACTCCACGTTCACTGCTTCTGAGTGGCCACCGATGGTTGGGATTCGCACCGTAGTGCTGGTAACTCCAATATTTTGGTCGCCCAAGATCTTTCTCGTTTCATTTACCATTTTCATCTCTTCTTTAGTGTATCCGTTGTCGAGAAAAGAGTCGATGTGTGGCAAGGCGTTCATATCAATTTTGTGCGGGTAAACCTTCATGCCATTGGCAATACCTTGTCGCTCCTCCATCATTTGCTGCACGGCATCTTTACCAGTGCCGGTTACCGACTGGTAAGTTGAAACCACAATACGTTTGATTTTATACTTTGCGTGAAGCGGAGCTAGCGCCATTACCATTTGAATGGTGGAGCAATTCGGGTTTGCTATTATTTTGTCTTCGGCCTGTAGCACGTTGCCATTGATTTCAGGAACTACAAGTTTTTTGGTTGGATCCATGCGCCAAGCTGACGAGTTATCAATCACGATTGTTCCTTTCTCGGCAAATTTTGGCGCCCACTCTAACGAAGTGTTTCCACCTGCCGAAAAAATCGCTATGTCAACACCCATGTCGCAAACTTCTTGCATGCCTTTAATTGCGTACTCCTTGCCCTTAAACTTTATTTTTTGCCCTACCGATTTGGGAGACGCCACCAGAAACAAATCACTAAACTCAATGGCGCGCTCTTCCATCACGCGCAAAATCTCTTGTCCCACTAAACCTGTGGCTCCAACAACTGCTATCCTCATACTAATTAAAAATTTGAGCGGTAAAAATAGTATTTTTGATTATACATGATACGTAGCTGGACCATAATCGTTGGATCGATTTTTTCCGCACTCGTTTGTAGGGCACAGTTTACCGATAACTTTGCCGATGGCGACTACACCAACAACCCGGTTTGGACGGCCGATAATCCAGCCAATTGGGTGGTAGTGAGCAATCAGCTGCGTTCTAACAATACCACAACAAATAGTACTTTCTACATTAGCACACCGTCTGCGCAAGCCTTGAACGCCCAATGGGAATTCTACGTGAACTTACAGTTCAACACCTCAAGTTTGAATTTTGTTGATGTTTACCTGACCTCATCTAACGCGACCATGGTTGCCGCGAACGGCTACTTCGTTCGCATTGGTGGCACGCCCGATGAAATAAGTCTATACCGCAGCAGCGGAGGAAGTTCCACGATTATCATTAACGGAGTTGACGGCATCACCAACTCTTCGAATAACGTTTTAAAAATTAGAGTTACCCGAGACGCTGCCAATCTATGGAAACTGGAACGAGATATAACCGGGACGGGTAGCAACTATTTTACCGAAGGAACGGCAACCGACAATACATTTACTACCAGTGCTTTTTTTGGCATTCGCATTACGCAGTCTACGGTCAGTTTTTTCCAGCGTCATTACTTTGCTGATTTCTATGTCGGCAGCATTATAGGCGACATTATTCCGCCCACGCTAAATGCCATCAATGTGATTTCGAGTACCCAGCTCGATTTGCTATTCAGCGAAAATTTGGATGCTGCCGCTGCGCAAAGTGCTAGCAATTATTTTGTGGGCAACGGTATAGGTGTGCCCGTTGCGGCTGTTTTGCAGCCGGATTTGAAAACCGTGCGATTGACTTTTACAACTGCTTTTGCGAACGGCATCACACAAACACTTACGCTTAGTGGAATTAAAGATTTAGCTGGAAACGCAATGTTAACGGTGAACCAAAATTTTTTGTTTTTTCAGCCCGCACCCACCAAAAATAAAGACATCGTTATCACAGAAATCCTGGCCGACCCAAACCCCCAAGTTGGGTTGCCCGATGCCGAGTTTATTGAAATCTTCAATCGAAGCGCAAACCCCATCGACTTAAACGGTTGGAAACTTTCTGACGGTACTTCTGTCGCAACTTTCAGCTCGCAAATTATTCTTCCCAACGAATATTGGATTGTTACTTCTGCCAGTGCCGTTTCAAAATTTTCGGGATTGGGGAAAGTAATTGGCCTTACCAATTTCCCGAGCTTGAACAATGATGCCGATGCACTCACGCTGCGGAGTTCCATTACGATTGACTCAGTGAACTATAACTCGGCTTGGTACAAAGATGAAGACAAAGCCAATGGCGGCTGGTCGCTTGAGCTGATTGATCCAAATAATTTGTGCGGAGATGCCAACAATTGGATTGCCTCCACCGATCCGAAAGGTGGTACTCCTGGAAAACAGAATTCGGTTTTTGCCAACAAGCCGGATGCCGAAGGCCCAAAACTACTTTCGGTCATTGCCTCGCCATCTCAGCTTACCTTAACATTTAACGAACGGCTCGAAAAACCGCTGGGCCTTGTTTCAGTTAACATTACTCCCCCGATAACGATCGGAAACTTAGCGCTCAGCAATCCAGCCTTAACCGAAATCAAAATCGATCTCACACAACCGGTGGCAAATCGCCAGCTCTACAACCTTCAAATCGCAAACTTGCGTGATTGTGCCGGCAACTTAATACAACCAGAATTTAGTCAGCTCGATTTTGCGCTACCGGAAACGGCCGATAGTTTGGACCTGATCATCAACGAAGTTTTATTCAATCCGCGGCCAGGTGGTGTAGACTTTGTTGAAGTGTACAACAACAGCGCGAAGTATATCAACTTAAAAGATTTTCGTTTGGCCAATTGGGAGAATGGCGTGGTCAAAAATTCGAAGACCATCAGCAGCAATTTCATTTTAGGACCATCGGCATACGTTGTATTTACCCCTGACCCTACTCTGCTGAAAGCTCAATATTTACAAGGAATTGAAAGGACTTTTTTAAAAACCGACTTACCGAGCTTGAATGATGATGAGGGAACTATTTCGTTGGTCAGTTCGCAGAACAAAATGCTAGACTTCTTTGCTTATTCTGACAAAATGCATTCTTCTTTTTTAAAAGTTACCGAAGGCGTTTCTTTGGAGCGGATTTCGGCAACACAAAGCACCGCTGATGCCAGCAACTGGAAATCGGCCAGTTCAAATGCGGGATTCGCCACGCCCGGGTTCATCAACTCCAACTCACGCCCCGATAACTTGTTAGACGAAAATACAATAACCATTGAACCCGAGATATTCGCGGTTCAGCAGCCGGGGCAAGATTTTTCAAAAATCCATTACAAGTTCGACCAAAGCGGCTGGGTGGCCAACATCAAAATATTGGATAATCAAGGGCGGCTGATCAAAACAGTGGCTAATAATGAAACGCTGGCATTTGAGGGTTTCTTCCGGTGGGATGGCGAACAAGAAGATGGTACTAAATCAAGGGTAGGCTACTATGTGGTGTGGTTTGAGGTATTCGACAATACTGGCAATATTCAGACTTTTAGGAAGCGCGTAGTGGTGGCAGCGAGGTAGAGCTACAAAAAACCCTGTTTTCACCTCAAAACAATCGTTTTTTCTCTTAGGGAATTAATTGGCCCACATTTTTTGTTATGGGTGCTACCCTTTATTTTTGCGAATCTTTTTCCAAACCCAAAAAGAAGAATTGATATGGCGAAATCAGTGAAGAAAAAAGCAGTAAAGCCAGCCGCCAAGGCCAAGGCAAAACCAGCGGCCAAAGCCAAGAAAGTTGCAAAGGCACCTGCCAAGAAAGTGGTTGCAAAAGCCAAGCCCGCAAAACCGGCACCTAAGAAGGCTGCCCCTAAAGCAGCGGCCAAACCAGCGAAAAAAGAAAAGCCTGTAAAAGCGGTAGCGAAAAAAGAAACCAAAGCTGCCACCAGTTCAGCAGAGGTAAGAACTACCAAGGCTGCGGCACCTCCCTTAAAACTGTCGCCTTCACAACTGAACATTTTCCCAATTTTAAATCAACGCCCAATCGCACACAAGCCTGCCAAGCCTTCTACTACTTCGGAAGACAAGACACGCTACAGCGATGAAGAGTTGAAAGAGTTTGAAGTGATGATCAAAGAGAAGCTGGAAAAAGCGAAAGAAGAGTTTAAGATTTTGAAAGATACGCTCACACGCACCAACGAAGAAGGTACCGACAGCACATCAGGCGGAAACACCAAGGTGTTGGAAGATGGCGCGGAAACCGCAGAGAAAGAAAACTTGAGCCAGCTTGCCGCACGCCAGCAAAAATATATCACCAATTTGGAGAACGCACTGATTCGCATTAAAAACCGCACCTACGGCATTTGCTCGGTTACCGGCAAGCTGATTTCGAAGGAGCGCCTGATTGCCGTGCCGCACACCACACAGTCTATTGAGGCAAAGATGATGAAGCAAGACTGAGTGTTAGCAGGCAGTCTCACGTAAACAACAAATAGGTTAATCGCACTCAAAAATTGTAGATCAGAGAATGGATTTTTTACAGAACCACATTGAAGCGTTGGTGTTTTGTTCGCCTACCGCCACCAAGGTAGCGGACTTGAAAGCGTGTCTTTCAGAAATGTTCAATGCCGATGTGCCTGAGGCAGACATTGACGCAGCGCTGCAGCGGATTGACCAAAAGTTTCAGTCAGACGATTTTTCTTTTCAACTTTATAAAAGCGCTGGTGGCTACCAGTTTTTAACCAAGCCTGCCTACCAAACCAGTATAGGCATCATGCTCAAGCAACAATCAAAAAAGCGATTGTCAACTTCTGCCATGGAAACGCTCTCAATCATTGCGTATAAACAACCTATTTCCAAAACGGAAGTGGAGAACATCAGAGGCGTGAATTGCGATTATGCCATGCAAAAGCTACTCGATAAAGGCCTGATTGAAATCCAAGGAAAGGCTGACACCATCGGTCGCCCTATTTTGTATGGCACCAGCCCTAAGTTTATGGAATATTTTGGCATCAACGACATCAGCGAACTGCCCACGCCCAAAGACTTCACCAACGAAGTGAATACCATTGGCGAAACGCCCGAGAATTGATGGCGTAATGCCCGCCCGATAAAGCAAGATTAAAGAGTGCCTGCAGGCCCAAGACTTTCGCGAGCCGCCCATTCTACTTGTTGCATTTTTTCAACAATAAAAACGTACATTGGCTGTACAACGGCCTAACAACACAACACATTATGGGAAAACGACCGCGCTCCAACAAATCATCATTCGGCAAACGCACTGATGCCGAAAAAGAATTTCGTAGCAACAGGCGCAACCGTGGCCGCGAAGAAGGATCAAACGATGAAAAGCCGCGATCATTCTCTGCACGTAATCGTTTTGAAAAACCCGCTGGCGATCGAAGGGACTTTAGACGAGGAGATGACGAAAGGCCACGCAGGTTTACACGCAATGAGGATTCAGAGAGACCTAGACGCTTCTCCCGTGGTGATAACTCAGAAAGACCAAAGCGTTTCTCCAGAGAAGGCGACACCGACAGGCCCAAAAGGTTTGGCTCCGGCTTCGCCCGAAAGGAAGAAGGCGAACGCAAGCCACCATTTAAACGCGAGTCGTTTGGCGATGATCGCGAGCGACCCAAGCGCTTCTCGAGAGATGGAGATACCGAACACCCCAAACGGTTTGGTACGGGATTCAACCGCAGAGAAGACGGAGAACGCAAGTCGTTTAGACGCTTGTCGTTCGGTAACGACCGTGAAAAACCAAAGCGTTTTTCAAGATCAGACGATGCGCGTGGTGATAAACCTTTTGAACGTAAAAAGTTTGCTGATGACCGCGAACAACCCAGAAAGTTCTCACGGGCAGACGTAGTAAAAAGGTCGGGCGATGAACCCAATGAAAGCAAGCCACGGAGATCATTTGTAGATGCCAAGAAGATGGACCGCAGAAAGCCCGCAGGTGAGTATGTAGAAACACCTAAAAACCCCGAGGGCCTGATTCGCTTGAACAAGTTTATTGCCAATAGTGGGGTAGGCAGCAGGCGTGATGCAGATGAGCTAATCAAGATGGGATTGATTAGCGTAAATGGTGTAACCATTACCGAAATGGGTCACAAAGTGAAACCAACAGACGATGTGCGTTATGAAGGCAAGAAGCTAAACGCTGAAAAACCCGTTTACATTTTGCTGAATAAACCCAAAGGCTTTATCACCACCACTGAAGATCCGGAAGAGCGCAAAACGGTAATGAGTTTGGTTGCGAACGCCACCAAATCACGAATTTACCCGGTAGGCCGATTGGATAGAAACACCACCGGTTTATTACTTCTCACCAATGATGGCGATTTGGCTGACAAACTCACGCATCCTTCTTACAACGCAAAGAAAGTATACAAAGTAGAACTCGACAGGCCGCTATCAAAAGGCGATTTTGAGAAAATACAGCAAGGTATACACCTTGAGGAAGGCAAAGCAATGGTAGATGATGTGGCCATTGTGAGTGACGACAAAATGACGGTGGGCATTGAGATACACATTGGTTGGAATCGTATTGTGCGTAGAATATTTGAAGCACTTGGATACGATGTCGTTAAGTTAGACCGCGTGGTATATGCCGGATTAGACAAAAAAGACTTGCCCCGTGGCGAGTGGCGTTTTTTGAAGCCAGAAGAAGTGATCAATTTGAAGCATTTAAGCAAGTAGCTTATCCGATAAACTTTCATCCACTTATGGTATTGATTGCTTATAATTGCTTCAAAATTATACGCAATGAGAAAGGTCATTTTAGCAGCATTGTTGGGTTTTTGTTTTTCGCAGGTAGTTGCACAACGGTCTGAAGGCGACTCTTGGGCAAAAGTCAAATCTTCTGGAAGCGGCACATTGGCCGTACTTTACTACGAACAGGCCGGGTTAATACAAGATGTCAATGGCAAACCACAAGGGCTTTGCGTAAACATTTTAAATGACTTCGTGGCATTTGTTCAAAAGCAGTATGGCAAAAACGTCACTATTCAATATGTGGGTAAAGAACCGGTGTTTACCAAGTTTTTGGCCACCACCGAAAAAAGCCCCAATATCTTAGGCGTTACCAACGTAACCATTACTGAAGAACGTAAGAAGGTATTGAAGTTTACACCTCCTTTCATTTCTAACCCTGTGGTATTGCTCACCCATAAAGACGCTCCGGCCATTTCCTCTTTTGCTGAAATTTCAAAAAAGCTCGATGGCTATTCGGCAGAAATTATAGCGGGCAGCACACACGTAAAGTTTATCAACAAGATCAAAAAGGAGAATTGGCCAAACCTCAACATTACGTGGGGTCCTTCGGGTCAAGAGATCCTAAAAAAAGTGGTCACTAATCCAAAGTTGTTCACCATCCTTGATTTTACTGAATTTGTGGATGCCAACCGTAAGCGCATGCCGGTGAAAAAACAGAATGTAGACTTTGGTGACCCCGAGCAACTTGCCTTTGCCATGGCCAAGCAAAACGATTGGGAAGAGCCATGGAAAGCATTTATGACAGACGACTACCGGAAGAGTCCTCAATATCGAAAGTATGTTTCTGACAATCTGGGCATGGCATTTTTGAGTGTGCTAAAATAAAATTCGTACACGTTGACATCCTATCAAAAAAAGTTATTACCAATGACGATCAAAAATCTATCGGTTGTATTGGGGCTGCTGCTGTGCAGTTACCCATTGTTCAGCCAGCGGACAGAAGGCGACACTTGGGCAAAAGTTAAGGCTAACGGCAGCGGCACGCTGGCGATCTACTACTCAGAACAAGGTGGCCTAATGGAAGATGTAAACGGAAAACCTGAGGGACTGTGTGTAGAAATTCTGAAAGACTTTGTAGAATTTGTTCAGAAAAAGTACAATAAAAAAATCAATCTTCAGTACGTGGGCAAAGAGGCTGTGTTCACAGATTTCTTAACTACTGTACAAAAGAGTAACAACTTACTGGGCGTTACCAATGTCACCATCACTGAAGAGCGCAAAAAGGTTTTGAAGTTCACTCCCCCATTTATCTCCAACCCGGTGGTCTTGCTGACGCATAAAGATGCGCCCACTGTAAACTCGTTGGAGGAGTTACCCAAAAAGCTCCAGGGTTTTACGGCAGAAATACTCGGAGGTAGCACACACCAAAAGTATGTCAATAAAATAAAAAAAGAAGTGTGGCCCAATCTGGCCGTTACTTATGGCGCATCGGAAACAGAGATTTTCAAGAAGATTACCGCCAGCTCAAAAGTGTTCACAATTTTAGATTTTACGGAATTCGTAAATGCCAACCGCAAGCGCGTGCCCATCAAAAAACAAAACATTGATTTAGGCGATCCAGATCAGTTGGCATTTGTGATGCCGAAACAAAGCGACTGGGACGAACCTTGGAAAGAATTCTTGACTGACGAATACCGGAAAAGCCCTCAATACCGGAAAAAAGTTTCAGACCACATGGGCATGGCATTTTTGAGCGTGCTGAAGTAATCGTTGGCGCGAAAGTGCTGAAGGCATCTGACAACAGATGCCTTTTTTAATGCCATCCGTGTAAATTGTTTCACCATTCTGGCCCTAAATCGTACATTAGATTATCAACCCAAAAAATTATGAACAAATCTATCCTCACGCTGCTGTTCTGCTTGGCCGCGATGATCGTTTTCGCACAGGAAAAGAAAGAAGTAAAAACCGA
This sequence comes from Bacteroidota bacterium, assembly GCA_018267275.1. Classification (GTDB taxonomy): domain Bacteria; phylum Bacteroidota; class Bacteroidia; order Cytophagales; family Cyclobacteriaceae; genus ELB16-189. The sequence goes on from JAFDYV010000009.1 coordinate 430,987, forward strand.
TTCTACCAAAAAAGAAAAACCAAAGAAGAAAAAAGACCTTCAATTGGAAGTAGGCAGGCGCATACCAGTGAAGACCAACGAGGGCACTTGGATGTCGCTGGACGTTAGCCCCGATGGCAAAACCATTGCGTTTGATTTTTTGGGGGACATTTATACCATGCCGATGACAGGGGGAAAGCCTACGCCTTTCACCAAAGGCATGGCGTTCGACTCGCACCCAAAGTTTAGCCCCGATGGCACCAAGCTATTGTTCTTATCTGACCGCAGCGGTGGTGAAAACATCTGGTGGTTTTCTCTGGATAAAAAAGACTCACTTCAAGTAACAAAAGGAAACACCGATCATTACCAATCTGCCGAGTGGACGCCCGATGGGAATTATATTGTCGGCTCGCGCGGCATTCGCAATTTGAAGTTGTGGATGTTTCACCGAGAGGGTGGCTCTGGTGCACAGTTGATTTCGAAACCAGACAATTTGAAAACCGTAGAGCCGGCCTTTGGCCCGGAGGGACGGTACATTTGGTTTGCCCATCGCAATAGTGCGTGGAATTACAACGCCCAATTTCCCCAGTATCAAATCGCTGTGTACGACCGCGAAACGGGTGAATTTGACACCCGCACGCAGCGGTACGGCTCGGCTTTTACTCCTACCCTTTCGCCCGATGGCAAATGGTTGGTTTATGGCACCCGTTATAATGATCAAACTGGTCTGGTGCTACGAGATTTAAAGACTGGCGATGAAAAGTGGCTTGCATACCCTGTGCAGCATGATGAACAAGAATCAATCGCTCCACTCGGTGTATTGCCGGCCATGTCCTTTACGCCAGATAGCAAAGAAGTGGTCGCATCTTATGGAGGCAAGTTCTATCGCATTCCGGTAGCCGGTGGCGATGCTATCAACATCCCGTTCGAAATTGAAACAGAATTTTTGGTTGGACCTGCTGTTAATTTCAATTACCCCATCAAAGACGAAAAAGAATTTACTGTTACTCAAATACGCGATGCAGTGGTGTCACCTGACGGCAAGCAAGTAGCTTTTACTGCGCTGAATAGGTTATATGTTTATGATTTGCCCAATGGTACACCCAAGCGGGTAACAAGCAATAACTTTACGGAAGCGCAACCCACTTGGAGCCCCGATGGCAGTCAATTAGCGTGGGTGACTTGGGAAAACAACGGTGGCCATCTTTACAAAAAGAACTTAAAGGTCAAAGATGCAAAAGTCATCCGGCTAACATCAACGCCAGGATTGTACACCGAGCCTGCGTGGTCATTCAATAACAATCGCATAGTCTTTTTCAGGGGCGCAACACAAACATTCAAAGATGCTGCGGACCCATTTTTCAACGGAGCACAAGAAGATTTACTTTGGATCTCGGGCGATGGGGGGAGCCTCAACTTCATCGCGAAAGCAAAAGGACGGAGCAACCCGCATTTCACAAAATATGATGACCGCATTTACTTATACCACGGAAGAAACGGTTTGGTGTCGGTACGGTGGGATGGAACCGATGAAAAGGGTCATCTAAAAGTTAGCGGCATCACGGTATACGGTTCAATTATGATGGAAGAGAACTGCATGCTGAAACAAACTGAGATGGAGCCGGCCCAAGAGCCATCGATTGCCGATGTAGTTTTGATTGCACCAGAAGGCGATAAAGCATTGGCAAAAGTGCACAACGAGGTGTACGTTGTGACCATTCCCAAAACGGGCGGAGAAACACCAAAAATTTCAGTGGCGGATGCTGAGAAGGCACAGTTCCCCGCACGAAAATTGACCAAACTCGGTGGCGAGTTCCCAAGCTGGGGGCGCAACGGGAAAAACGTGTACTTCACTTTGGGTAATGCGTTCTTCAGTTACAATTTAGATTCTGCGAAGGCGAAGGAAGATGCGCTTCGCAAAAAGAAGGCTGAAGAAGAAAAAGCAAAAGAAAATGGTGAAGAGAAGAAAGAAGACAAAAAAGACGAGACTGCGGCTGGCGGCAAGGCAGGGAAAGATGAGGGATATAAAGCATTTGAAATTCGCATTAAGGTAAAAGCGGAGAAGGACATACCTAGCGGAAAAGTATTGCTGCAAAATGCGCGCATCATTACCATGAAAGGGAATGAAGTAATTGAACGTGGCGATGTATTAATTGAAAATGCCCGCATCAAACAAGTTGGGCCGGCAGGTACTATTACCGTAGACGCCTCAACGCAAAAAATGGACATGGCAGGCAAAACCATTGTGCCTGGCTTCGTAGACACACATGCACATATGTGGCCTGCTTGGGGCATTCACAAAACCCAGGTATGGATGTATGCAGCCAATTTAGCTTATGGCGTAACCACTACGCGCGATCCGCAGACTGCCACAACAGATGTATTGACCTATGGCGACATGGTAGAGACAGGTCAAATCATTGGGCCGAGAATTTACTCTACAGGCCCGGGTGTTGGGTTCTGGGCTTACAACCTCAAAGATTATGAGCAAACAAAAGACATTTTGAAACAGTACTCCGAATACTACAATACCAAAACAATCAAAATGTATTTAACCGGCAATCGCCAACATCGCCAATGGATAATTCAGGCAGCAAAAGAACAAAGCCTGATGCCAACTACGGAAGGCGGACTTGATTTTAAATTGAACATGACTAATTTGATTGACGGGTACCCTGGCCACGAACACGCGCTGCCCATTTACCCTTTATACAAAGATGTAGCCACCACCATTGCAGAAGCAAAGATGACCTATACACCAACGCTGTTAGTTGCTTACGGTGGACCTTGGGCAGAGAACTTTTATTACGCTACTGAAAATGTCAATGGTGATCCTAAGCTGAACCACTTTTCCGCGAAATCAGAACTGGACGAGAAGTCAAGGCGCAGGCCAGGTTGGTTTATGAAAGAAGAGCATGTATTCGAAGACCATGCGAAATTTGTGAACGACTTGGTGAAAGCGGGTGGCAACGCAGGCGTTGGCTCGCACGGACAGTTGCAAGGCCTTGGGTATCATTGGGAATTATGGAGCATTGCCTCTGGCGGAATGAGCAACCATGATGCACTCAAGGTTGCCACCATTCACGGTGCTAGGGCAATCGGACTAAGCAATGATATTGGAAGCATTGAACCAGGCAAGCTTGCAGACTTAATTATCTTGGATAAGAACCCATTAGAGAACTTGCGGAATACGAATTCGGTAAACAAGGTGATGAAGAACGGCAGACTCTACGATGGAAACACGCTTGATGAGGTGTATCCTACTCTGCGCAAAGCACCTTCATTTGCGAACGAACAGGATGCACCTACAGGAGTACCGGGAATTAAGTAGTGAATAGTATATAAGTCCATAGTCAATAGCACAACAAGCTATCGACTATGGACTATCTACAATTTGGACTAAATCGTAAATCCACCATCTGCTGTAAACACACTACCCGTGCAATAGGCGCTTGCATCACTGGCTAAATAAAGACCGAGCGCTGCAATCTCTTCTGATGTGCCCACTCTTTTTATTGGGAGCATTTTCATCATCATGCCCATAATTTTGTCATTGCTCCAAAGGGCTTCGCTAAATTTTGTCTTGACCAGCCCTGGGCAAATTGCATTCACACGAATATTGTCATCGCCCCATTCTTTAGCCATTACTTTGGTGAGCGAAATGAGTGACGCTTTACTCATACTGTAAATTCCCAAGCCCGGCTCAGGTCGCAGTCCACCTACTGAGCTGATGTTGATCACAGACCCACCTTTCTTAGCTTTCATCGCGGGATACAAGCCTTTCGCCAATTCAAAAGGACCTTTCACGTTTACGGCCATTATCTTATCGAAAGCAGACTCGTTGGTCTCTACCACCGGACCGAACACGGGATTTACCGCAGCATTGTTCACCAAAACGTCAATACAGCCAAACTGTTGCAAACATTTTTCAGCAAGTAAACGAACATCTTCCATATCGCCCACATTGCACGAAATGGCGGAGGCCTTCCCCCCACTTGCCTGAATTTCTTTCACCACTGTATCAATTGCATCTTGTTTGCGACTGCTGACCACTACGTGCGCACCCGCGGCCGCATACGCGTGAGCAATCGCGTGGCCTATTCCTTTTGAGGCGCCTGTCACCAGCGCTACCTTTCCCTCTAAACTAAACATTGAACGGATATCCATAGACAAAAATGCATTTGTCGAAATTTAACCATTTTGCACAAAAGGTTTGATTTGAGAGCTCACCTCTTTAATTTTAATCTTCTGGTACCAGTATGAGGTTTTTAACTTTTTTATTCTTGGTTTTATTGTCGTTCCTCGCACCAGCACAAAAGCCTTTGGTGCTGGATCGGATACCAGACCAAAACTTCTATCAAAGATTAGATTCATTTCTGCTTGTGTTGCCAGATCCATCAGGCAAATTATCGTTTGAAGAAGTAACAAACATGAACGACATGTTCATTCCAACCCAAAACATTAATGTTCAATCTGACCAGTTTTGGGTTTCGCTGAAAATTGAAAGCAAGTTGACGCACGATGTGGAACTACTCATCTACCAAACGGGCAGTAACATAAAACTTTTTCAAATATCTGATTCCACTCATTTTGTTTCCAAATCGTCAGGAATTCTGGTGCCGGCAAGCTTGCGCGATCAGAAAATGATTTTTGGTCACAAACCATTCATTTCAATTTTGTTACAAGCTGGAAAGGTAAACAAGTACTATTGGAGGGTCTCTAACGAAGTTCAACCTCAAATTTCACCACACACCAGTTTACCTACCTCAATTTCATCTTATGGTTACGTCATCAAGGTAGAGCGCAAAAAGCTATTTGTGTTTGTTTCACTGTGCGCGGTATTGCTTGGCCTGAGCGTGTACCATCTGATTTTGTATTTGCTCACCCGCGAATCAATCTATCGTTCCGCTTCTATTTTTTCATTTACAGCCACTCTATTTATCGGGTACTTTAAAGGGTATTTACTTGAATTATTCTTCCCGGAAAATCCATCTATCAACTATTTCGTTGCCTACCCCATTGTCACTTTGTGTTTCATGACTGCGACTAATTTTTTCATTTACCGTTTTATTGATATCAAAAAATGGATCCCTGAATGGTCGCGATTCTATCAATACACTTTCTATTTTCTCGGTGGCGTTTGCTTAGCTGCGTCATTTATTCCGGCTGCTGTCAATGTGATTTTGTTATGTTGGGTGGTGCTGATGTTCATCATGCAAGCCTACAGCTTTCTTCTATTTTTCAAAAAGCACCCGTTACGTTATTACTTCATTGTTGCCTTTTCGGCTTTTTCTGGAGGTGTAACGGCCAATGTGGTGTTTATTTGGTTGGGCTTTGAGCAGGGCGTGTGGGATCCGGGTGATCTTGGAATTTTGGGGATGCAGTTTTTCTTAGCATTGGGTTTGGCAAAAAAAATAAAGATCAACAATGACGACCGCGAACTCGCCCACCAAGCGCTGGTAAACCAGCTTCAAGAAAATCAGTTGCTGCAAGAAAATGCCAAGCGCGAGCTGGAGGCGAAGGTAGCCGATCGAACCAAAGAAATACAAGCACAAAACGAAAAGCTAACGAGACTGAATCTATTGAAAGACAAGTTATTCTCCATCATCTCGCATGATATCAAGAGTCCTTTGAATCAACTTTCGGGAACATTGTATATGATGGAGCGCGACCTCATATCGAAAGAAGAGATCAAAGACATCGTACCAAAAATTAGGAAAAACCTACAAGGAAATACATCATTTATTTCTGAGCTGCTAACCTGGGCACGGAGCCAAATGAACGAATTCAAACCGCACAAGACCACTTTGTATGTTCGCAAAATAACTGAGGCGGTGTTTGAACTTTTGGCGCCCAATGCTCATGCGAAGTCCATTCTCTTGATCAACCAAGTAGATGAAAAATGTTGTGCCGCGGCAGACCTGGAGATGGTCAAATCTATTATCAAGAATCTGGTAGCGAATAGCATCAAGTTTACATTTGAACACGGTCGGGTAGAAGTCTTTTCAGAATCTGATCAAAACACCGTTACAATTTACGTGCGCGACAATGGTGTGGGTATTACGGGTGAGCATTTAGAGAAACTTTTTTATGAAGTGCATACGACCAGCGGCACGCTCAACGAAAAAGGCACAGGCCTTGGCCTATTCATTTGCAAAGATTTTGTGGAAAAAAATGGCGGAAAAATATGGGTGCACCAATCAAACTCCAATGGCACTACCCTGGCCTTTACCTTGCCAAAAGAAAGTATAACCACCAATCAATAGTTTTTTTTCCATCGGATTTATCGCCAAATTGGATCGAATTTGTGGCTTAGTGCCGATGCGTTATTTACCTAAATCTTTTCTTGCAATATTTCTTTTTCAGTTAGCGTGGTTTAACGTTAACGGCCAAGGGCCCGCTACTACTTTAACAGAACCGGGCCAAACCTACCAGCTGGACGAGCATGCCACCATTTTAATCGACTCAGTTGGATATCTTACTTTCGAACAGATACTAGATCCGGATCAACAGAAAAGGTTTTTACCGAGCGGCAAGAAAAGTCTCACCTTCGGGTATTTGAACAAACCCATTTGGATCAAACTCACAATCGCAAATTCCGCTAAGTCAGCTACTTGGTATTTGGAAATTCCCGCTCCTTACCTGGAATATGTTGATTTTTACCAGCGCAAAGAGGGACGTTGGACCAAAAGCTCGGGCGGCTATTACCTTCCACATTCCGAGAAAGAGATATCGCACACCGGGTTTTCGTTTGAGCTAAATTTTGGTGAACAGGTACCTATTGATGTATACGTGCGCGTAGCCGGCAACAGCCCCAAGAACATCCCGTTGTTTGTGGTGGAAAAGGAAAAATTTATAGAGAAATCACGGTTCGAAGATTTGGGCTATGGCGTATTCTTTGGTGTGCTGCTGGTGATGATCCTTTTTAATTTGGTTATCTATTTAACCTTACGCGACATCAACTACCTCATATACGTTTTCATCATTTGCTGCACGTTCTCAATCTTTGCGTCTGCTTCTGGCTATGGCGGCAAATTTTTATGGCCTAATTACCCCTATACAAATTTCTTTGCAGGCCGGCTTTCATTGGGGCTGATGGTGATTTTAATCTCGATTTTCTCAAGGCGATTTTTGGAGACAAAGCGATACTCCAAACTCATGCATAACATTCTCACCGCGCTCGTTCCGCTAGCGATCATTGCCATCGTGCTGGTTGCCACCGAGACAATGTCATCTGCCGGTAATAACTTGATGTCAGTAGCTACGCCCATCTTCCTGATCAGCGGAATTGTTTGCTGGGCAAAGGGAAACAAAAATGCACAGTTTTTTGTAGCCGCATGGGCCATGTATTTGATCGGTGGCTTGTCTCTTACCCTGCGAAACAGTGGTGTGTTGCCGTTTAATTTTTGGACCACACATTTGGCCGAAGTAGGCGCTGCCTGCGAAACCTTTTTGATTGCACTGGCATTGAGCGCACGCTATACGCGACTAAAAAAAGAAAATGAAGAAGCCCAATTGGAGTTGATTGCGCAGCTACAGAAGAATCACCACCTGCAACAGCAAACCACCACCCAGCTCGAAGAGAAGGTGAATGAACGTACGCGTGAGATTCAACAGCAAAATGAAAAACTCACAAAACTGAATTTACTCAAAGACAAGTTGTTTTCCATCATCTCGCACGATATCAAGAGCCCACTATCACAACTTTCGGGCACATTATACTTAGTTGAACGAGACATGATCTCAAAAGACGAGATCAAAGACTTGATGCCACAAATCAGACGCAACCTGGTAAACAACGAAAATTTCTTGGCCGAGCTATTGGCTTGGACTCGCAATCAATTGGAAGGCGGAAAAATCAATCGCGGTTATTTTAACTTGAAAGCAGCTGCTGACGAAATCGTCACACTGATACAGCCGCAAGCAGAAGCAAAGAAAATCAAATTGACCAACCACTTGCGCGATACCGTTAATGTTTATGGTGATGTGGAAATGGTCAAAACGGTAATTCGGAACTTGTTAGTAAATGCAGTGAAATTCACCAGCGATGGCGGTACCATTGATATTTCGGTCCGGGTAAAAAATGAGTTCACCACCTTTTTTGTCGCTGACTCTGGTGTAGGCATTGACCCAGAAAAACAAAAGACCCTTTTCACCATGTCAGTTGAAAGCACCCGCGGCACAGCTAATGAAAAGGGCACGGGCCTGGGGCTACTTATCTGCAAAGATTTTGTTTCGAACAACGGTGGCGAAATTTGGGTAGAAAGTGAACCCGAAAAAGGGAGCAGATTTGCCTTTACAATCCCCAACCACCCTTCACAAAACTTCCGATTGGAATAATCGCATGAACAAGATTTTGGTCCGTTCGATTGGGGCCTACCTCAATACGCTTGCACTGGTGGCACCAGGGTACGCAGCACGCAAAGGCTTTGAACTTTTTTGTTGGCCGCGCAGAATCAAAATGAAAGCACACCAGCTCGATTTTTTAAACGGTGCTGAAGAAAAGTTTTCTTTTGAATACGCCAGCAAAAAAGTGCAGGGGTATCGCTGGGGCCAAGGTCCACAAAAAGTTTTGCTTTTGCATGGATGGCAAAGCCATTCGTATTGGTGGCGTTATGTAATCAACGCCATTCCAAAAAATGAATTTACTGTCATTTCGCTTGATGCGCCCGGACACGGCTTGTCGGAAGGCGATTTTCTGAATTTGGTTCACTACAGCGGGCTGATTGAGGCGTTTATTGCGCAAAGTGGATCTTTTCATGCTGTACTCAGCCACTCGTTCGGAAGTTTTGCCAGTGTTTACACGTTGCACCGACTGCCCACCACCCCAATCAGCAAGTTAGTAGTGATGGCCGCGCCAGGTGACGTAGAGTTTTTCTTTCAATACTACCACAAATTACTCGGCTTGAGTCAACGCACTATCCAACTGATTACAGATCGTTTTATCAACACGGTGGGATATGCCCCACCCTATTTCAAAATCAAAGACTTTGCTGCTAGCCTCACCTTGCCGGGATTAATCATTCACGATAAAGAAGATGCCGAGGCTCCCTATGACAATGCGGTGGCCATCCACCACGCATGGAAAAACTCCACCCTACTCACCACCACAGGACTTGGCCACAATTTAAAGTCTAAAGAATTGGTTACCCAAGTAGTGGAATACTTAACAAAGTAGCCACCTCCAAATTGAAATAAAAAAAGGCCTCTGGTGATGAAGGCCTTCTCGTGCAGTGATGACTTTCACTGCTTAACTTTTTGTTGCATGCTTCGCGAGTAACTCAAGATATTAAGCACCGAAGATGACGAAGGGTGTAACTGCACTTCATTAAGTGCTTCTTTGCTGGCTTTTAGCTGAGCATACTGCGCTTGCAATTCACCATCGCAGAGCAGAGCCTTATTAATCTCCCTCGTTTCTTCCTCCGAGGTCTCGTGGTAAAGCAAGCGGATCAGGTCGTTTTGGGTAAAAGTCTTTATCATAGGCAATATTATTTTTGGTCATTTTCTTTCTCAAGTTAATAAGCGCGTAACGCATCCGGCCCAAAGCCGTGTTGATACTTACGCCAGTGCGGTCGGCAATTTCCTGAAAGCTCATTTGCAGATAGTGCCTCATGATCAATACCTGCTTTTGCTCTTCCGGCAGTTCTTTTATCAAGTCACGCATGCGCGAACGCGTCTCGCGCATCGTTTGCTTTGTCTCGTGCGACTCTTCCGCGAACTGCATCGAATCAAACACGCGGCTTCCGTCTTCTAATGTAATTTCAGGATAGCGCTTGCTACGCCTGAAATGATCAATGGCTAAATTGTGCGCAATTCGGCAAATCCACGGCAGGAATTTTCCTTCTTCGTTATAACGGCCGCTTTTAATGGTATTAATCGCCTTGATAAAGGTGTCTTGCAACAGGTCTTCTGCCTCGTAGCGATCACGAACTATTAAATAAATGGCCGTATAAATACGGGACTTGTGTCTGTGAAGTAGCATCTCGAACGCCTCTTCGTTACCGGTTTGATAGAGCGAAACCAACTGGCTGTCGCTGAATCTGCTGTCAATCATCTGTCTTGCGTTTAGGTAACGTAGAAGTATCGCTCGATAGTGTGTGGGTTAAATTTTCTTTTTTTGATTCGTTTGAGATGAGAAAAGTAGAATTAATTTCAGATAATCCAAAAATAATTAAAAAAAATCTTGCCTGTTGTATAATTTCTTTCGCTAATTGAGCCGTTTTTCACAATAAATCACAGACATGGCCGTTGCGAAGAAGAAAATCATCAAAAGTTTAGAAACCCTACCCGAGGATCTTAAGGATTTGGTGCATGAACAATACCCAAATGGGTACGAAGCAAGCGTCACGCGTATCACAAACGCAAAAAAAGAACCCATTTTCGTATTCCCAATCGAAACGGAAGATGCAGTGGTATTGGTAAAGGTGCCTGTAACCAAAAACAGCGATGGCGGCTACGACATGGAATCGAGCGAACGCGAAGAGTTCGATCCGGCTGACGATGTGCGTGGTGGTGATGATGATGACTTTGACAATAGTGGCGACAGCGATGGCGATGGGTTTGACGATGAAGGTGGAAGCGGGGGCAAAGAAGCAAGTTATGACCCCGATTTTGACAATTAGCCATTAAAATAAAATTCAAAAGGAGCGAACACCATCATAACCGATGGTGTTTTTTATTTTTACACAATTATGGCCAACTCCCCAACGCTTCCGTTTTCAGATGTTCAATTAGACGAACTCGACCCACGCGAGTATATAGTCATCAAACGGGCACGGGTTAACAACCTCAAAAATCTGAGCGTTGCCATACCACGCAACAAGCTGGTAGTTATTACCGGCCTTTCTGGTTCGGGCAAATCATCTCTGGCATTTGATACGCTGTTTGCCGAGGGTCAACGCATGTATGTGGAAAGCCTAAGTTCCTATGCCCGCCAGTTTTTAGGCCGCATGGAGAAGCCAGAAGTGGATTACATCCGTGGGGTATCGCCCGCCATTGCCATCGAGCAAAAGGTAAATACAAGGAATCCACGGTCAACTGTGGGAACGACCACCGAAATATATGATTATCTCAAATTGCTCTTTGCCCGCGTGGGCAAAACATATTCGCCCGCGAGCGGACATGAAGTAAAACGAGACACAGTAACCGATGTAGTCGAATTCATCAACAAGCAAAAAGAAGGCACACGTGTGATGGTGGCCTGCCCGCTGAAGTTGCAGAAAGGCCGCAAGTTGGCTGATGAGTTGAATTTATTACTGAGTAAAGGTTTTGCCCGCGTATTGATTAATGGCGAGGTGAAGTTTATTGAAGAGTTGGTGAATCCCTCACCTCTTCCTTCAGACACCCCTCTCCCCAGGGAGAGGGGAAGGGGTGAGGGGAAAAAATCTCAACCAAAAAAAGATGACACAGTCGAAATCCTAATCGACCGTGCCGCAGTGAATGCAACGGACGAAGACCTTACCTTTCGTTTATCTGACTCAGTACAGACTGCTTTTTTTGAGGGGCATGGTGATTGCTTGGTATATGTAGAGGGACAACAAAAAAAGAATTTCTCCGATCGTTTCGAATTGGATGGAATTACGTTTACCGAACCGTCTGTTAATTTCTTTAGTTTCAACAATCCCTACGGTGCCTGCCAAACCTGCGAGGGTTTTGGAAAGATATTGGGCATCGATGAAGACCTGGTAATTCCAGACAAAAGCCTGTCGGTATATGAGGGAGCCATAGCACCTTGGCGGGGAGAGGTGATGAGCGAATGGGCTAAGCCGTTGTTGAAAAATGGAATCAAGTTTGATTTCCCAGTGCACCGGCCCATTAGCGAACTCTCGCGCAAGCAATATGACTTGCTCTGGAATGGCAATGAACACTTTGATGGCCTTCATGAGTTCTTTCGTTACCTCGCTTCGAAAACACACAAGATTCAATACCGGGTTATGCTTTCGCGGTACCGCGGCCGAACAACCTGCCCGGATTGCCGTGGTACCAAACTCCGCAAAGATGCATCGTATGTAAAGATTGCCGACACTTCGATTACAGACTTAGTATTGATGCCACTCGAAGATGTATTAGCATTCTTTGAAAATTTGACATTGCCAGCGTATGAACAAAAAGTTTCGGAGCGCATTCTCACCGAAATAAAAACCCGCCTCCAGTACATGGTAAAGGTTGGGCTGGGGTACCTTACGCTCAATCGGGTAACAGCCACTTTGTCGGGTGGGGAGTTTCAGCGCATCAAATTGGCAACTTCATTGGGCAGCGCGTTGGTAGGTTCTATGTACATAATGGATGAGCCAAGCATTGGCCTGCATCCGCGAGATACCGCCCGAATGGTAGAAGTATTAAAATCGCTTCGCGATTTGGGCAACACCGTGATTGTAGTGGAGCATGAAGAAGAGATCATGCGCGCGGCCGACCAAATCATTGACATTGGTCCCGATGCCGGTTCACATGGCGGCAAGTTGGTCTTCCAAGGCGGCATCAAAGACATCACTGTCAAAACGCAATCGCACACGGCCGAATATCTTTGTGGAAGTGAGAAAATTGCGGTGCCCGCTCAACGCAGAAAATGGAAAGACTCCATCACGATTATTGGTGCGCGCGAAAACAATCTCAAAAATCTAAGGGTAAAATTTCCTTTGGGTGTGCTTACGGTTGTCACCGGAGTAAGCGGCTCGGGTAAATCTACACTTATCAAAAAAATATTGTATCCCGCGTTGGGTAGATTGACTGGTAATATTGGCGACACACCCGGCAAGTACGATCAACTAATCGGTGATTTTAACATCATCAAGCAAATTGAATTTGTTGATCAAAACCCTATCGGCAAATCATCTCGATCAAATCCTATTAGCTACGTAAAGGCATACGATGTCATTCGCAATTTGTATGCCGACCAGCCGCTGTCAAAACAACGCGGGTACAAACCATCGCACTTTTCATTCAATGTGGAAGGTGGTCGTTGCGATACCTGCGAAGGTGAAGGCGAAATAAAAGTAGAAATGCAGTTTATGGCCGACATCTTTTTGGAGTGCGAAAGCTGCCATGGCAAACGTTTTAAGCAAGAGGTGCTGGAGATTGAGCACAAAGGCAAATCGATTGCCGATGTGTTGGATATGACCGTGGAAGAAGGGTTGGAATTTTTCAAAGACAAAAAACCCGTGTACGACCGCATACTGCCGTTGTTTGATGTGGGTTTGGGTTACGTCAAGTTGGGGCAATCTTCCAATTCATTATCGGGTGGAGAAGCGCAACGCGTGAAGCTTGCATCCTTCTTAGGAAAAAATTCCTCCGATAATGGTGAGCACATTCTTTTCATTTTTGATGAACCGACTACTGGCTTACACTTTCATGATATTTCGAAACTACTAAAAGCCATGAATGCGCTGGTGGATGAAGGCCATAGCGTGATGGTGATTGAGCATAATCTAGAAGTGATCAAATGTGCAGATTGGATTATTGACCTTGGCCCCGAGGGTGGAGAAAAAAACGGAGGCCAGCTTTTATTTGAAGGAACACCTGAAGACATGGCGAAAAAAGGGAAAGGGTATACGGCTGAATTTCTAAAAACTAAAATTAGCTAGCGTATGAAAAACATTGTTGCGATTTTTGTTGCGGTTGTCGCGCATTTATCAGTAAATGCCCAAGAAGATTTGCAAGTAGACAAGCTTTCGAGAAAAAAATTTACTTGGCTCACACAGAAAAGTCTTGACTCGCTCGCAGGCATCCTCGATGAACGATTGATGTACGTCCACTCCAATGGCTGGACACAAACCAAAAAGGAAATCATTGACGACCTAAAAAGTGGTAAACTCAATTATGTTTCGATTGACGTGAAATCAAACAAAGTCCGAGTGTATAATAACACAGCCATTGTAAATGGGGCGGGCAGTTTTCAAGTAACAATGGATGGTAAACCATTGACGATTGAACTCAACTATACTGAGGTCTACGTGAAAGAAAATGGTCGGTGGTTTCTCGCCTCCCGCCATTCCAACCGACTGCAATAAAAAAAGGGTAATTTCTTACCCTCTTTTCCTTTCTTCGAAAACAGAATCAGTACTTGGCCGAGCCAGTTGGCGTAGACTTTTTGATAAAATCGCGAATGTGTTCGTTGGAGGAAGCCAAGTCTTCCGCACGCAGGTACATCATGTGGCCGCTGCGGTAGCCTTCAAACCGAAGGCGGTCTTTCATCTTTCCGCTAGGGTCTAGTTGCCACATCGAATATTTTGCATCGAAGTAAGTAGTAGCACCATCGTAGTAGCCGCTCTGAATCATCACATGCAAATACGGATTTTCGGCCATTGCCATCCGAAGGTTCTCACCCGTGTTGTCATTTGAATTGTCCCATGGGCGCACGGGGCCAAACATGTTGTATTGCAAATCAGTTTTGTATTTCAGCACATCGCGCAAGTAGTAATTGATGGCTGGCGTAAAGGAATGTAACCAAGACGTAAGTTCTGAATTGTAATCCGGACTACTGCCCGCTTGTTGTTTGTCGATACCGAGGTAGCGTGAATCCAATCTACCCACCGTAAAGCCTTTTTCGCGCAGTAAATCCTTCCAAAAATAATTGGTAGGCACGGCCAAATTGTGGTGAAGAACTGTCCGCTCAGATAAACCAGAATAACGAGCAACTTTTGCAGCAATTTGTTTTTTCTTTTGTTCTTCCAAAAAGCCACCGCGCGCCAAAGCCGGAATAAACTCATCAATTGTAAACTGCTCTGACTCGGCCAGCACTTCGTTCAAATCTTTTTGTTGTAAGTCGGGTGCTAGTGCTTTTTGGTACCAAGCTGCTGCTGTATAGTATGGCAACGACAGCGCATCGTTGACGGCACCATCACGCTTCAAGCCCAATTCCGTAGGTGAAACTAAAATCACGCCATTCAAATACATCCAATGTGCATTTTGGAGTTCGAGTGCCAAGCCTGATACACGCGTAGTGCCATAGCTTTCGCCAATCAAATATTTAGGAGAAGTCCAGCGGCCTTGGCGGGAAACAAAATTATCCACCCAATCGCCCAAGTATTTAATGTCTGCATTCACGCCAAAGAAGGTTGACTTTTCTGCTTTAGGATCGAGGATGCGCGAGAAGCCAGTATTGACAGGATCGACATAAACGATGTCAGCAACGTCCAAAATTGAATGAGGGTTATCGCGCACACCGTACGGCTGCACAGGAAAACCCTCTGAATCAATATTCAACTGCTTCGGGCCTGTGTAGGCCACATGCATCCACACCGATGCCGAGCCAGGGCCGCCATTAAATGAAATCACCAACGGTCTGCGGCTCTTGTCGGTGATATCGGTACGTTCGTAATAAATGTAAAATAAAGCAGCGCTCGGTTTGCCTTCGGCATTCCAAACAGGTTGCGTGCCAGCCGTTACTTTATATGGAACGGGTTTGCCTTTGATGGTGACGTTGCCAGTAGAATTAACGGCAGACTCAGCAGGCAATACGCGCTCTTGTGCAAAAGTGCTGATGGAAAAGAATATCAGAAGAAAGGTAAATGTAGACTTCATTTCAGTTATTGATTTAGTGATTCGGTTAAAAATACACAGTCATGCCGTTTAAGTGGAAGTCTGAGTTTTAAATGCGCAATTGCCTGTATGAGCGGTTGAATTTTAAGGATGCGTTTTAAACACCCAATCAATGGCACCAATCCTGAGCGGCCACGGGGTGCGGCAAGTTGGTCAAGCATTCACTCAAAGAAATACACGCCTTCGCAAGAGCCACAACGCTAGCGATGGATCTCCTTTTTAGAATCTGTGCTTCAGTTAGGGGATTCTTCGCTCGGGCATCCGTTTCTATTAACGTTGTAAGCTCTTTGGGCAATTGCTTTTAATGAACTTTTCGACTCTGCCGCTCAGAATAGTGTTTCATAATGGTTATAGACGTTCGCTTCATCGACAAATTATTTACCACTAAGATGTAGAAAGACAAATCTTTTTCGTTTATTTACTTCACAAAATATAAGCATATATTAAATACAAACATATGGCGAAGGAATATTTGGGCGAATTTGAAGAATTGGTTTTGACCATGGTGGCCGCGTTGCAAGAAGATGCGTATGGTGCAGCGATCTCAGAAGAAATAGAAACGCGGTTGAAGCGCGAAGTGAATTTGAGCGCGGTCCATGTAACGCTCTATCGATTGGAGGACAAAGGTTACATCAAATCAAGCATGGGTGGTGGGACGAACGAACGAGGCGGTAGGCGAAAACGGATTTTTTCCATCACCAGTGCGGGCATGGCCATGCTGCGAGCATTGAAGGAATCAAGGATTGAATTGTGGAAACTAGTGCCACAATTAAAAATAGTGGGTTGATGAAGTCGCAATCTCTTTTGTGGCCATTGAGAGTTCTACGATGGTTCTGTCCTGCGCACCTCTACGAAGAAATTGAAGGCGACCTGATTCAGAAATTCAATCAGGATCTTAAGTCGTCAGGCCACTTGAAGTGGTCAGACGACTACAAATTGAAGAGGGCGAAATGGAGATTGGTTTGGAATATTATCCGTTTTTTTAGGCCAGGGATTATTTTGAGAAATAAGCTGTCATTTCAACTAAATCAAATTGATATGATTAAAAGTTACTTCATCATTCTGTTTCGCAGTTTGCTGAAACGAAAGTTCTACTCGGTCATTAACATTTTATGCCTAACGGTGGGCATCACATTTGCTTTGCTCATGGGTATGTTTATTCATGGTGAGCTGCAAGTGAATAAACACTTAGCAGATGCCGATCGGCTATACCTGCTTGAAAGTAAAGCTCAATCCAGAGATTATCGTGATTTCTTTTCCAGTAGCCTCTTGGTTAGTCAATGTGTAAATCAATACCCTAATCTATTCGAATCATATTATCGGTTTCTGGACAGGAACATAACAGTTTCAAAAGGCGATAAGCACTTCCGCATTCAGAGTATGATGGGCGATGCTTCACTGCTTACCATGTTCGGATTTCCAATTATTTCTGGTAATGCAGAAAGTGCTTTGAAAAATCCCAATTCAATAGTCATCACCCGCAAAGTGGCCAATCAGTTTTTTGATTCGATGGATGTGATTGGCCAAACGCTCACGGTGTCAACTGAACAAAACGGTAGAAAGGAGTATTCGGTCACAGCCGTAATTGAAGATCCAGATGATAAAAATTCAGTTTCCGATTTTATGAATATGGATGCGCAGATTTTCTTAACACTCGAAAATTCAAAAGATTTTTTCCCTTTGTTTGATCAAAACTCATGGGACAATTTTATTATTAGTTACATGAAGCTAACGCCTAACGCAAAAGTTTCTGAGGCGGAAGCAGTCATTAATCGAATCATCAAAGGGGTTGCTCCAAAAGCTAATGACGAACCGCGAACCTATTTCCTAAACCCATTGGCAGACTATTACCGAATGACCAACCACGGAGCTGTTCAGAAGTTGATAGGGTCGCTTGCTGTGATTGTTGCTTTAATCCTACTGCTGGCCATCAGTAACTTTATTAACATCGCTATTGCCAGTTCATTTTCGCGTGCGAAAGAAGTAGGGGTGCGAAAAGTAATCGGGGGCTTGCAAGTACAGGTAGTTAGTCAATTTTTGTTAGAGGCATGTGTGATTGCCTTGGCCGCTGGTGTGTTTAGCGTTTTTTTGTATCAGCTACTGCATTCTTATTTTGCTGATTTGCTAGGTGCGGCATTGCCCTCAACTTTGATGTTCGATAAATCTGTCTGGCTAATAATACTGGTTGGATTTTTAAGCATCGGTTTGTTAGCTGGCGTTTATCCCGCTATTTTCCAATCAATGGCGCGACCCGTAGATTCTTTGAAAGGAAAGTTCAAATCAGTACAAGGTACGATCCAATTTTCGCGCGGGCTAATTGGCACGCAATTCCTAATCACTATTTTCATTCTCATTGTTGCTGTTGTTGTATCCGGGCAGGTGTCTTTTTTTCTTGAAAAAGATTTGGGTTACAACAAGTCTCACGTACTGGTAGTGGGCTCGGTGCCTCGCCTATGGAATGATGCCGGCTTCTCAAAAATGGAATCGGCTAAAAAAGAGTTTATACAATCAAAAGAGATAAAGTCTGTTTCGCTTTCATGGGGAGCGCCTGGGAACAATTTCAGTCCTGGAGGTAGCAAGGTGTACAAAGCAGGTACGCCTTCTGAAAAGGCAATCGACCATGTTATTACTTGCGGTGACGAGGACTACGAAAAGGTTTATGAATTGAAATTGGAAGCAGGCAGTTTTTTGGGCGAATCCGAGTTGCAGCCTCGCAATAGTGTAGTTATTAATAAGAGTGCTCAAAAAGCTTTGGGTGTTCAGGTAGGCGATCAACTAAAAGCAATTGATTATGGAGATACGCTGTTCACGGTAAGGGGTATTGTATCCGATTTCAATTATGAGTCTCTCCATGAAAAAATCGGACCTCTGATGATTATGCAACCAAGTGATTTTCGAGCTTACCGCTACTTCAATTTTAAACTAGCACCGGGCAATGTAAGCGTGTTAATCAAAGCTGTTGAGAACGCTTGGAAAAAAGCATTTCCTGACGATCCATTTGACTATTGGTTTGCTGACGAACGAATGAAAGCCATGTACACAACAGAGTTGCAAATGAAAAAGGCAGCCAACACAGCGGCCGTCTTGATGTTGATTATTGTGGTAACAGGTATACTCGGCCTGGTCTCTATGAGTGTATATAAAAGGAAAAAGGAAATCGGCATTCGGAAAGTCTTGGGCGCATCCTTACCTGATATACTTTCGCTGATTGCCAAGGAGTACGCTTTGCTAATAGCGATTTCATTTGTGGTGGCGGTGCCATTGGCTTACTTTTCCTCTATCCAGTGGCTTGGGGCATTCGCCTACCGAATGGAGTTGAGTTGGTGGATGTTTGCCCTACCCGGAGTTTTACTATTGATTTTTACGATCGTGATTGTAGTGGCACAAGCTCATGGCGCGGCCGCCTCCAATCCCGTCAAGTCATTGAAGTATGAGTAACGGCAGGTTATTTCGTTTTGACTTTTTATTTCTGAAGTGGTTCTGCCCACCGCACCTCTACGAAGAAATCGAAGGTGACTTGATTCAAAAATTTAATCGAGATATAAAAACGGTTGGGGAGACGAGAGCGAAGTGGAGATTGATGTGGAATGCGTTGAGGTTTTTTAGGCTGGGGATCTTGTTGAGGAATAAATTTCTACTGCAATTAAACATTGCGATGATGCTTAGCAGTTATTTGAAGACCACCGTGCGCCATGTGGCTAAAAACAAAATCAACTTTGCTTTTAAGGTAACCGGACTCACACTCGCTTTCTTTAGTTTTATCGCCATTGGCATATACCTGTCCTTTCAGTATTCATTCGATAAATTCCACATCAATCACAAAAATATTTACCGCGTCAATTCAATCCGGCAAGAAAATGGAAAAGATAAGCGCTCGGCCACGGTGCCTTCGGCATTGGGTGCTGCTATGAAAGCCGAATTTGGTGAAGTAAAAAATTATTGCGTTCTCAGTGAGTGGGGAACTTCACCCTTTCGAGCAAACGATGAGCTTTATCGGGCTTACTTTTTAGAAGCAGACAGTAACATCTTCAGCGTCTTTACTTTTCAGTTTGTGAAAGGCGATAAAAGTGCCCTCAACAGACCTGATGGCTTGGTTATTACTGAAAGCTTAGCGAAGCAACTCTTTGCTGACAGTGATCCATTACATCAAGTCGTATCGTTTCCCGACCGCTTCAATAAGCTGCTAGAAGTTCGGGCTGTAATCAAGGATTTCCCCGCTAACTCAAGTATCAACGCAGCGGCAATCATGCAGCGCGGGGCACTTGCTGACGAATTAGAACGTGCCAACCACGAAAACTGGAATTTCGAATACGGTGGAAATCTTTTCGTGCTCCTTGATGAAAAAGCAAACCCTGAGGAACTAAAGAGCAAGGCACAAATGCTTCTCGACAAACACTTAAACAAGCCGATGGACGGCATTGGGCGCACCATGTCTTTGGTACTTCAGCCACTGGACGAAATATACATGGACAAACCCTGGCGGTTCGAGTTTGATAGAAAGGGGAATGCCGTCTACGTTTATGTCTACATCAGTCTAGCCATCTTTCTTCTCGTTATTGCCACAATCAACTACCTCAACCTTTCAATTGCCGATTTCAGTTTTCGTGCCAAAGAGATGGGCATCCGAAAAGTGATGGGCGCACTCAAACGACAGATTGTATTCCAGATTGGGTTCGAAACATTTTTGAATTGTATGCTTGCGCTCATCTTGAGCATTGGAATGTTGTATTTAAGCTTCAACTACATCATACAAGTTTTCGATAGCAATCTATTGTTTTCGATGATTCTGAATTTTGATTTGCTGATGCTAATTTTTGCAATTGTATTGTTGGTCGTCATAGCATCTGTCGTATTCCCCGCTGCAAGGGTTTCGATGACCAATCCCATTGCTGATATGAAACGTAAGCAAATCCTTGGCGGGAATTTTTCCGCCAATCGGATTTTGATGCTAGCCCAGTTTGGGATTTCAATTTTCTGTCTTAGTGCAACATGGATTGTGAGTAAGCAATTACACTATGTTCAAACCCGCGATATTGGCTTCGATCGTAGCAATCTGCTAACATTGATTATGCCCGATCGCTACCCTGAAGAAAAGGCCGCTACTCTAAAGGAAGAAATAAACAAACTCGCAGCGGTTGAGTCAACCTCATTTGCCTACTATCGAGTAACAGGCACTATTTATTTTAATTCGTGGTATCAGGTAGAAATTGAAAATAAAATGAAACCGATTTTGCTAAACGAGATGTTTGTTGATGAGAGCTATCTCAACACGATGCGCATTCGGCTAATCGAAGGCAGAAATTTTCAAAACAAGAATGAATACAAAAATGCTTTCATCGTAAACGAAACAGCGGTAAAGGAATTTGGTTGGGAGAATCCAATTGGAAAGAGAATTGTAGTGGGAGTGGAAGGGCAAGACGATGGCATTTGGTCGGAAGGCAATGTGATTGGCGTAGTGAAAGATTTTAATACAAGAACCCTACATAAAAGTATTGAGCCGGTTGTGATGCGTCTTCAATATGATTCATGGCCAGGCACTTGCTTAAACGTCCGCTACCAAGGGGGCGAGAGTGAGGTTATTTCTAAAATAAAAAAAGTATATGATAGAGTGCTTCCAGGGTTTCCGATGGATTACGAAAGAGTAAGCGAACGGTATGAAAATCAATACAAAGCTGATGAGAAGGCATATAATACTTTGCAAACCGCTACTTGGATTATTTTTTTGATTTCATGTCTCGGCACATTTTCGATGTCAGTTTTTATGTCAATTAAAAGGCAGCGCGAATTCGGTATTCGCAAAATAGTTGGAGCATCCGTAGCGCAAATTGCAGCGTTGCACATCAACCAATTTTTAAAGATTGCTTTGCTAGGGGTAGTCTTTGCTTTGCCGATTGCGTATTTGGCGATGCAATGGTGGCTTAGCGATTTTGCTTACAAAACAGAAGTATCTGCTTCGGCCTTTCTCATCCCGTGCTTTTCTCTATTGGTGATGGTGATTCTTTCTTCAGGTTATTCTGCCTGGAAGTCAGGACGGATGAATCCAATCGATGTAATAAAAATGGAGTGACGTGAGTGTTTCGCTTTTTATGCATTCTCTCAACACAATACTTATTCAACGAGTAAACAGAAGGTTGCTTGACTATTCAATTGATTGCAACTTATCCGTCCGCCTCGTGCCGCCATACATCTCATACTCCAACAACCGGCATTCCAATTGCGCGGTGTAGAACTCCAGGCGTTTGCTGGTTTTTAATCCGATCTTTTTGGCGAGATCTGGATTACCCGTAAAGATATAGCCCGTGTAGCCTTGGCATTTCTTTTTCATAAAGTCACCGATGCGCTTGTAAGTGGCTTCTAATTCAGCCGTCTCGCCCAGGCGTTCTCCGTATTCGGGGTTAAGATAGATGACCCCCGGTGGTTCGGGAATTGTGGTTTGTTCAAAATCACAAACTTGAAAATCAATTAACTCAGCCACTCCAGCAATTCCTGCATTTACTTTTGAAATCTCGATGGCATCTTTGCTGATATCCGTGGCAATGATTTTTACTTCAGGACTGGTAATGATTTGATCATTCAGTTTTTTTACCTCCGTCTGATAAAATTCCTCTTGATAACCCAGCACATGCATGAACGAGTAGTTCTTTCGAAACAAGCCAGGGCCGCGGTTAGCGGCCATTAACGCGGCTTCAATCGCTAAGGTGCCGGAGCCACACATCGGGTTAACGAACGGCATCTTCTTATCCCATTTTGTTCCAAAAATTGTTGCTGCTGCCAATGCCTCCAGCATGGGCGCCTTACCGGGAATTTTGCGATAGCCATGCTTGGCCAAAGTTTGACCGGAGGTGTCTAAAAAAATTTCCGCTTTGTCGTCTTTCCAAAACAAATGAAACACTGCCTTATCGTGCGAAGAACCGGAGTCTGGTCGCCCGAGCGCTTCTCTTCGCATTTGATCCACAATGGCATCCTTCACCTTCACATTGATAAACATGTCATTGTTGACCGTAAAATGATCTACGTTGCTGGTGACTGAAAAATAGCTTTGAGGTGACAGCCATCGTTCCCACGGATAGCGAAGCAATTTTTTGTAAACTTCTTCCGGATCGCGTGCGGTAAATTTATCTAATGAAAAAAGTACTTGGCTGGCACAGCGCAAATTGAGGTTGAGGCGAATGCAATCATTTACCGTGCCTTGCAGTTCTACCCCCGTAATGAACTTACGTTCCAAAGTAAAACCAAGCTCCTCCACTTCCTGCGCTAAGAATGGAGAAAGCCTTTTCGGGCAAGTGATGATGATGCGACTAGCGGTGGTGAAGTTGCTCATTTCATTGTGAGATTTTATTAAACGAAGCTCCAATACCCCTTATCAATGAAGAGCTAAATCCACGATGCTCCATTTCATTTAAACCCACAATGGTACAACCTTTGGGCGTGGTCACTTTGTCGATTTCTTCTTCGGGGTGGTTCGTTCCTTTCAATAGCAGTTCTGCCGCACCTTTTACCGTTTGCGCGGTAATCAAGCTGGCCGTTTTTGCATCGAAACCTATTTCAATTCCGCCTTGTGTGGCGGCACGGATAAAGCGCAATGCATAGGCAATGCCACAGGCTCCCAGCACGGTGGCAGCATCCATCAGTTTCTCTTCTATGGGGATGGTGATGCCCAATTGATTGAAGAGCTCGTTTACGTAACTTGTTTGTTCGGCCGTTGCTCCGCGATGGCAAATACACGTTACCGATTCTTGAATGGCAATCGCTGTATTGGGCATGGCGCGGAAAATGGGAAAGTCCTTTTCAAAAATATCGGCCAAGTCTTTCAAAAAAACGCCCGTCACTACACTTATGATGATGTGCTTCTTTGGGTCGAATGAGTTTTTTAAAGCTGCGAGGACTTCCTTTACATTGAATGGCTTTAGCGCCACAATGATGACCTCGCTCGCCCGAATGGCTTGGTCATTATCATCGGTGACGTTAACGCCTTTTTCCTTCAAAGCGCTCAATCGTGACAGCGTTCTGCGCGTAACTGTAATGTCTTCCGGCCTAGAAAAGCCACTTTTCAAAAGACCCTCGGCCATGGCTGTCCCTAAATTGCCACCACCTATAATCGCGATTTTTTTATTTTTCATAGCAAAAAAACTTTCGCAAGGTGGCGAAAAAATACCACTTGCATCAGTCGCTGTTATGGTTTAAAAATCAAAAACCACAGAGAGCACAGGGTTCACAATGCTCATCTTGGCTTTTTTTCGGCTGTAACCTTTGTTGCCTATCTTCGTCTTCACATAACACAAAAACCTCAAACCGAACCTCGTTATGCCAGCCGCAAACCTCGATGAACTAAAACTCAACACCCGCGTAAAACTGGTCGCGCTTTGGTGTGCTGTTATGTTTTGTTATGTCTATGGCGATTACTTCGCGCTGTACATTCCCAAGCATGCCGAAAAACTGGTGAATGGCGATACGCTGCTCAACAGCCCCGTAAAGGTATTTGCCGCTTCGGTGCTCATGTGCATACCCCCATTGGTAATTATTGCTTCCGTGCTGGCACAAGCTAAAGTAGCACGACTCTTGAACATCACTTTTGGCATCGTGTACACTGCCATCATGCTGCTCATCGCGGTCACTGCCATTCCTGTCACACCAGAGATATCCGCCTACGTATTTTATGCCTTGTTGGAAAGTGTGATGACCATCGCCATCATTTGGCAAGCGTGGAAGTGGCCAAAGAACGCTGTGCGGTAGCTTTTGACTTGACGAAAAGATTCAGCCGAAGGCTTTTGTTTTTCATCATCTCTTATTAAACAAAAAACCCGGAATTGCTTCCGGGTTTTCCTAGTAATTCTGAGGGAGGCACGACTGAAGAATCTCCCATTGTTACTTAGGGATTCTTCGCTTACGCTCAGAATGGATACTCTCCTTTTTCAATCGCGTAGTTCGCCACCTTTCTCCTCGATTCTTTCAAGTTGTACGGATCGATTTTGGTAAATCGTTTCAAGCCCATCAGCATCAATCGTTGCTCGTCACCTTCCGCGAAAGCGTAGATGGCTTGCTTGCCCGCATTGGTAGCGGTCTCCACAGCATGGTGCAGATAAATCATCGCGATTTCTTTTTGGATTTCGCATGCCTTCTCTCCGCGGATGCCAATCAGTTTCTCCACACGCAACAGCGTTGATTCAGCCACATATACTTCAATCAACATGTCGGCCAGGTTCATCAACACTTCCTGCTCTTCGCTCAACTTCATCATAAACTTTTGCACCGCAGCACCCGATACCATCAAGCCGGCTTTCTTCAAATTGGCAATCACTTTTTTCTCCTTCGCGAAAACGGCATCATCATCGCTCGCGCCAAAATCTGGTATGCTCATCAAATCCTTCTGCACGGCCATGGCGGGTGTCATCAAATCCAACGTCCCCTTCATTGCGCGCTTCATTAGCATGTCGATAGTGAGCATGCGGTTGATTTCGTTGGTGCCTTCAAAGATGCGGTTGATGCGCGCATCGCGGTACGCGCGGTCCATCGGGCCTTCGGCCGAGAAGCCCATGCCTCCGTAAATTTGCACGCCTTCATCCACCGCAAAATCTAACACTTCCGAACCATGTACTTTTAAGATGGCACACTCTATCGCATATTCTTCCAACGACTTCAACCGTGCTTTGCCTGGCTCCATGCCGCTGGCAATGTAGGTATCGTACGCATCGTCAATATTTTGTCCGGCACGGTAGTGAGCCGACTCAGAAGCAAATGCGTGAGCGATGGTTTGTGCAATTTTATGTTTGATGGCTCCAAAGTTCGCAATCGAAGTTCCGAATTGCTTGCGCTCTTTTGAATAATTAATCGCCTTAGAAATAGCAAACTTCGCTCCCCCTACGGCACCGGAACCCAACTTAATGCGGCCGATATTCAACACGTTTACGGCAATCTTAAATCCGTTCTCACGTTCGCTCAACATGTTCTCCACCGGCACTTTGCAATCATTAAAGAAAATCTGTCGCGTAGACGAGCCCTTGATACCCATCTTCTTTTCTTCTTCGTTCATGGTAATGCCACCATACGATTTCTCGACAATGAAAGCCGTGAGGTTTTTGTCGTTGTCGATTTTGGCAAATACAATCATCACATCGGCAAAGCCACCGTTGGTAATCCACATTTTTTGTCCGGTGATGAGGTAATGCTTACCATCTACGCTAAGCTTTGCTTTTGTTTTGCCACTGTTCGCATCGGAGCCAGAGTCCGGTTCCGTCAAGCAATAGCAAGCTTTCCACTCGCCCGTTGCCAGCTTGGGAACATATTTTTTCTTTTGTTCTTCAGTTCCATAGTACAAAATTGGCAACGTGCCAATGCCCGTATGCGCACCATAGGCAACGGCAAAAGAGTGCGCACCGCCCAATACCTCCGCCACGAGCATAGTCGTGTTGAACGACATGCCGAAGCCGCCCAAAATCTCGGGCACCGATGTTCCAAGCAAACCCAATTGTCCTGCTTTCTCGAGCAACGAAGGCATTAGCTCCGGATGCTTCATCGAATCGATTTCATCCAAACGTGGATTAATCTCTTGCTTGATGAAATCAAGACAAGTTTGTGCAATCATCTTTTGCTCCTCACTCCACTCTTCGGGAATAAAAATATCGTGAGCCTGTGTTTCTCTGATTAAAAATTCTCCGCCCTTCAAGGCCGTTGTAGTTTGTGTTGTGTTCATAAGATTTGAGATGTTAGTATTGAGATATGAGATTAGTTCTGATTTAGTTTTTGTTGTAACGAATAATTCATCTTTTGTATTTGGTTAATCTGGTCTAAAATATTTTCTGTATTGATTATGAGGTCAAGATTTTTTGAAATAATGAGTTGTGTTTGAAGTTCATATGAAGAGCCATTAGAGATTCCAAGAAAGTGAACAAACTCTTTATCTGAATTGCGTCCTGCGCCTTCTGCAATGTTAGATGGAATCGAAACGGCCGCGCGCCTTACCTGAGATGTTAATCCGTATTTTTCCTCTTTCGGAAATTCAGCAGTTAGACGATAGACTTCTGTAGTAAGTTCAATCGCCTTATGCCAAATTTTCAACTCTTTTAGGTTGTGCATATCTCAAGACTCACATCTCACTACTCACATCTTAATTCAGCAATTCATAAATCCCCGCCACTCCCTGTCCACCTCCTACACAAGCCGTTACCATTCCGTACTTCTTGTTTTGCCTGCGGAGTTCATTGAACAATTGTACGGACAAACGCGCGCCTGAAGAACCGAGTGGATGCCCAACTGCAATCGCTCCTCCATTCACATTTAGCTTCGTTCTATCAATGCCCAATTCTTTTACCACGGCCAATGACTGTGCTGCGAAGGCCTCATTCAATTCAATCAAATCAATATCCTTGAGTTGTAAGCCTGCGTTTTTCAATGCTTTTGGAATAGCGGCTACGGGGCCGATGCCCATGATGCGCGGGTCAACACCTGCGGTAGCATAACTCACCATACGTGCAATCGGTTTTAGGTTCAATTGCTTTACCATGCGCTCGCTCATCACCATCACAAAGGCTGCACCGTCTGATGTTTGTGATGAATTGCCAGCCGTAACAGAACCGCCCATCGCGAACACCGGTTTCAATTTTGATAAACCTTCTACCGTAGTGTCTGCACGGATACCCTCATCCACCTGAACCACAAACTCACGGGTTTTCTTTTTCATGTTTTCGTCTACGTAAGTTTCTTTCACGGTAATCGGAACCACTTCGTCTTT
The DNA here is from genome assembly GCA_018267275.1 of Bacteroidota bacterium. Classification (GTDB taxonomy): domain Bacteria; phylum Bacteroidota; class Bacteroidia; order Cytophagales; family Cyclobacteriaceae; genus ELB16-189. The sequence continues at coordinate 458,231 of JAFDYV010000009.1, forward strand.
GAATTTACCCGCCTTCCAAGCGGCCGCAGCTTTCATGTGCGACTCGTACGAAAACTGGTCTTGCTCTTCACGGGAAATCTTGAATTGTTTGGAAACTTCTTCTGCGGTCAAGCCCATGCTCGTGTAGTACGTTGGATTCTCAGTCGCAATTTTATAGTTCAACGCAGTTTTGAAACCCATCACCGGTACCAACGACATCGACTCGGTACCACCTGCAATGATGATGTCCGCTTGACCAGCTTGGATGCGCTGGCTCGCGATCGCGATGGTCTCAACACCGGAACCACAGTAGCGATTCACCACCATACCTGGTACATCAAGGCCCAATGCCAATAATGCGATGATGCGGCCCATTTGCATGCCTTGGTCTGCTTCTGGCACAGCATTTCCCACAATCAAATCGTCAATCATTTTGTTCTCTACACCCGGAACTGATTTAACCAAGTGCTTGATTACGTCAGCAGCGAGGTCATCAGGCCGAGTGAACCTAAACCCGCCCTTCTTCGCTTTGCCAACGCCTGTCCTAAATCCTGCAACTATATATGCATCCATAGTTTTGTTATTTTAATGTTTTTATAGACCCTTAGTGCCTGTGTGCCTTAGTAGTTTAAATTTTTTCACCACAAAGACACTAAGACACTAAGCTTTTAGTTTCTCAACGGTTTACCACCTGTTAAAATTGATTGAATGCGTTCAAGTGTTTTCTTCTCCCCGCAGAGCGAAACAAACGCTTCACGCTCCAAGTCCAACAAATACTGCTCGCTTACTTCTTGTGGATAGCTCAAGTCACCTCCGCACATCACGTTGGCAATCTTCATCGCAATCTTCATATCGTGATCGCTGATGTAGCGGCCCATTTTCATGCCGTTGACGCCAGCGGCAAACAACGCCATACCCGTGCGGCCTTGTACTTTGATATTCTTAGCTTGAGGCGCCATAGTGTAGCCTGCATCAGCCAATTCAATCACAGCAGCTTTCGCATCCAAAATCTGACGGTCTTTGTTGACGGAGATTCTGTCTTTTGTGCGAAGCACACCCATCTCGCGTGCTTCTTCTGCACTCAAAGCAACTTTTGCTGTCGCGATGTTCATGAAAGCATTTTGAAGTGCATTCAACTCCACGTCTCCTTCTTGCAACGCATCGCTTACGCGCTTGGTGAACTCTTTTGTTCCGCCTCCTCCCGGGATTAGCCCTACGCCCACTTCCACTAAACCGATATACGTTTCGGCAGCGGCTTGCACCAAGTCGGCATGCATGGTCATTTCACAACCACCGCCTAGCGTTCTGCTTTGCGGGCAAACCACTACGGGCACACCCGAGTAGCGAATGCGCATCACCGAATTTTGGAAAGCGCGCACCATGAAATCCAACTCATCGTATTCTTGCTCGATGGCGTACATGAACACCATGCCCAAGTTTGCACCTAATGAAAAATCTGCGCCTTGATGGCCAATCACTAAGCCACGATAATTCTTTTCTGCCAAATCAATGGCTTTGTTCATTCCCTCTACTACTGCAGTGCCGAGTGTATAGCTCTTGCTATGCCAAGCGAAGTTGATTACACCATCGCCTAAGTCAGTGATTTTAGAATCTGCGTTTTTCCAAACAACATTGTCGCTTAGGTTTTCGAGAATGATAAATGCCTCTTTGCTAGTGATTACTTTGTATGACTTAGAAGGAATGTCATAATACTTACGCTGACCGCCCTCTACTTTATAGAATGTTTTGTTTCCAGCAGCCAACATATCATACACCCACGCAGCAGGTTTATAGCCAGCGGCCTCCATGGCCTGAACCGTTTTTTCTGCACCCACGGCATCCCATGTTTCGAATGGTCCTAGCTCCCAACCAAAGCCAGCACACACGGCATCATCGATGCGATACAATTCATCGCTGATTTCGGGAATGCGGTTCGAAGCATATTGGAACAACCCGTAGAAACAATCGCGGTAAAAATCTCCCGCTTTGTCTTTGCCGGCCAGCAACACCTTAAACCTGTCTCTCAGGTTGTCGATGGTTTTGGTAGTCTCCAACGTAGCGAACTTTGCTTTTGCCTTCGGCTTATATTCTAATGTCTTTAAATCAAGGGTTAAGATTTCTGTTTTGCCCTCGGCACTTTTTGCCTTTTTATAAAAGCCTTGCCCGGTTTTATCACCCAGCCATTTGTTCTGCTCAAGTTTCGTCACCACTTCTGGTAACTTAAACATGTCGCGGCCTTCATCGTTGGGCAAGCCTGCATACAAGTTGTTGGCAACTTTCACCAATGTATCTAAACCTACTACATCGGATGTTCTAAAGGTTGCAGACTTTGGCCTTCCAATTACAGGACCGGTGAGCTTATCGATTTCATCCACATTCAAATCAAACTTGCGCATCGAGTCAATGACTTTCAGCAAACCCCACACCCCTACACGATTGCCAATGAAAGCAGGTGTGTCTTTGCACAACACCGAAGTTTTACCCAAATACAAATCGCCATAGTGTAACAAGAACTTGGTGATTTCTGGGTCGGTGTGCGGAGTGGGGATTACTTCAAATAACTTTAAGTAGCGAGGCGGGTTGAAAAAGTGTGTGCCCGCAAAATGCCTTTTAAAATCATCGCTGCGGCCCTCGGCCATCAAGTGTATGGGAATGCCAGAAGTGTTAGAAGTAATGAGCGTGCCGGGTGTTCTGTACTTTTCTACTTGCTCGTAGACTTTCTTTTTAATGTCGAGGTTTTCCACCACCACTTCAATAATCCAATCTACATTTTTGATTTTTTGCAAATCGTCATCAAAGTTGCCAAGCGTAATGCGCTGCAAAAACTTTTTGCTATAAATTGGTCCGGGGCTTGATTTGATGCACTTGTCGAAAGAGCTCTGCACGATGCGGTTCTTCACCGACTTGTGGTCGAGCGCCATGCCCTTGGCCTTTTCTTCTTCGGTCAATTCTTTGGGGGCAATGTCAAGCAGCATCACCTCGCAACCAATGTTAGCAAAGTGGCAGGCGATGGAAGAACCCATTACGCCCGAGCCGAGGACAGCCATTTTTTTGATGGAACGATTCATATAATTAGTTAACAGTTCTAGGTTAATTGTTTTTCGTAGACACTACTGCGCTCAATCACACTGTTTATCTCCTGCACCACTTCAAAAAAAACGTTCAGCTTCTGATTTGAAATCTCCTCACGAACGGCCTCATTGAACTTTAAAACCGTTTCGCGCGATTTCTCCTTCATCTTCTTTCCTTCCTTGGTCAACATAATCCGCACCGAGCGTTTGTCGTTTTTATCCACTTGCCGCGTAATCAACCCTTTCTCCTCCATCGAATTCAACAAACGGGTGAGGCTGCGGGGTTCCAAACCCATCATCGGCCCAATCTTCATTGCGGGCGTGCCCTCTTCTGATGATATATTTAATAAGGCGTAGCCAATCGACATGGTACCGTCAAACTTTAGTGCCTGTTGATTGTACATGCGCGCGATGGCATGCCAAGCAGTTTTGATGTGGTAGTCAACGGTTTCTTCCTTTTTCATTTAGTGCAAACGGTTACGAAGGTATATCAAATTTAGTCTGCATGCATACTATTTTAGAAAAATTATTTTTTAACCTGACGAATGAAAATCACATCTCGAGTCATTTTTAGACGCCAAAGTGCTTTTTTGGTGATTTTCATTGCTCAGGTTAAACCCTGACAATCCGAAGGATTCGTCAGTTTGACAGCCATATTTTTCAAATACATAATCTTGGTTTAACTTTCTGAGAAGCCTTCTTTTTATGCCCCGATTCTGTATTTTTTTTATAACTGTGTTGATTTGTCTAAAAGCTAATGGACAGGCCAAGCAAACCATTCAACTACCCGGCTTAAACCAGCCCGTGGAAGTCATCCGAGATGAAAACGGGGTAAACCATATCTACGCCCAAAACGAGCACGATTTGTTTTTCGCCCAAGGGTATTGTGCTGCCAAAGACCGTTTGTTCCAATTCGAAATGTGGCGCAGACAGGCAACCGGTACGGTAGCCGAGATATTAGGACCGCGTGAACTAAAACGCGACCAAGGCGCACGACTTTTCAAGTTTCGGGGCGATTTGAAAAAGGAGTTTGCCCACTACCACCCGCGCGGAGAACAAATCATCAACGCCTTTACAGACGGTGTTAACGCCTACATCGCGGAAGCCAACAAAAATCCCAAGCAATTGCCGCTGGAGTTTCAGCTCCTTGGCATTAAGCCTGGCAAATGGACTCCCGAACTCGTTATCTCTCGCCACCAAGGGCTGTTGGGCAATTTGCCCGATGAACTGACTTATGCAAAGGCCGTTTCGCTGATAGGAGAACAAAAGCTGAAAGAGATTCAAAATTTTGAACCGGGCGACCCTGATTTGAAAATGGATAAATCGATAGACCCGAAACTTCTTTTCAATAACGTGACGGAGTTATACGATGCCTTTCGAAAGCCCATCACTTTTATGCCACAAGATTTGGTATCGGCACAAAACAAAAAAGTGAAAAAAGTAAAGCAAGCCGTAAATGGCGATGACTATACCTATCGATACGAAAACGACCGGCAAATTATTGGTAGCAACAATTGGATTGTGAGCGGCCAATTATCCGCCAGCGGAAATCCGATGTTAGCCAACGACCCACACCGCGCAATTGCCGTTCCATCGCTTCGGTATATGGTTCATTTAAATGCACCGGGCTGGAATGTGGTGGGCGGTGGTGAGCCAACTATTCCCGGAGTGTCGATTGGCCATAATGAGTATGGCGCGTGGGGCTTAACTGTTTTTGCCCTCGATGGTGAAGACTTGTATGTGTACGAGCTCAACCCCAACAACCCGCTTCAATACAAGTACAAAGAAGGTTGGGAAACCATGCGTGTGATTCGCGATACGCTGAAAGCAAAGGGCGCTGCGCCTGTTGTTGTAGAACATCGATACACACGGCATGGGCCGGTGACGTATGTGGACGAAAAAAATCATGTGGCCTTTGCCGTGCGGTGTGCCTGGATGGAAGTAGGCGGTGCTCCTTACATGGCCAGCTTGCGCATAGACCAAGCCACTTCGTTGCCAGAATTTAAGAAGGCCGTGAGTTACAGCCACATTCCGGGAGAGAACATGATTTGGGCCGATAAAAAAGGAAACATCGCTTGGCAAGCCGCGGGCATTGCACCCATTCGAAAAAACTGGAGCGGCCTTGTGCCCGTGCCTGGAGATGGGCGATATGAATGGAGTGGTTACTTACCCATCGATTCGCTCCCGCGTGTTACCAATCCTGCCAAAGGCTTTTGGGCAACAGCCAATGAAAATCTGATTCCGGAAAGATACCCACATCGCGATGCCGTGGGTTGGAATTGGGCCGACCCTTTCCGCGCCCAGCGCATTAATGAAGTCTTGGGCAGCCGATCCAAGTTCGCAATGGATGATATGAAGAAATTGCAGTTTGATTATTTGTCGTTGCCAGCGAGAAAGTTAATTCCTCTTCTCAAACCAATTTTAACGACTAACCGAAATACACAAGAAGCAAAGCAACTTTTGTTGAATTGGAATTTTGTGCTGGACAAAAATTCTGTAGAAGCCACTATTTACACCGCTTGGGAAAAACAATTAGTTGAAAATTTTTCGAAGCGGATGATTCCTGCAAGTGTGACCGACTTAATCAAAACGATTCCTTTAAGCAAAACGATTTTGGTGTTAGCTGATTCATCTATATTAGCCGTTGTGCAGCGAAATCAACTGCTCATGGTCTCATTAGAAGAAGCGTTGGCAAAAATAACACAAAAGCTAGGCGCAGACATGAGCAAATGGCAATACGGGCAAACGGCTAATCACCACGTGTGGGTAAAACATCCGCTTAGCAATGTGGTGGATGACGCCACGCGCAAAAAACTGGAAGTAGGCCCCTTACCCCGAGGTGGAAATGGCTCAACCCCCGGCATGACCACCAACCTAGACAATCAATTGGCGGGTGCCAGCTTCCGCATGGTAGTAGATGTGGGCGATTGGGATGGCGCTTATTTCACCAACAGCCCCGGCCAAAGTGGCGAAGTTGGAAATCGATTTTACAATAATTTATTTGAGCGCTGGGCAAACGACATTCATTTTCCGGTTTATTTTACAAAAGAAAAAATTAAAAAAGCCGCTGCAAACACCTTTACGCTAAAACCTTGACCCATGCCGTTTGTCCAACACCAAGGCGCAAAACTTTTCTATGAAGAAGCAGGAGAAGGCGAAGTAATTTTCTTTTCGCATGGGCTGTTGTTCGACCACCGCATGTGGATGCATCAGGTAAAACATTTCAGCAAAAATTTTCGATGCATTGCGCACGACCACCGCGCGCAGGGCAAAAGTACAGCCACCGGCAAAGCCGATATGGAGTTGCTTTACTCAGATGTGCTGGCGCTGCTCGACCAAGTTGCGCCAAAGCAGCGCGTTCATTTTGTAGGATTGAGCATGGGCGGCTTTATGGGCATGCGGGTAGGCGCGCGGCAACCTCATCGGCTCAAAACATTAACGTTGTTAGAAACAAGTGCTGACGAAGAACCGAATAAACTCAAATACAATCTGCTCAACACCGTTTTCAAGCTAGGAGGCGGCAAACTTGTCAGTCAAAAAATCATAAATATTTTGTTTGGCAAAAGTTCTTTGCAAGACCCCGCCATACAACCGCTCATTGCTGAATGGAAAAAAACAATTGAAGGTTACCCGCCCACCATTTCGCAGGCCGTGAAGGGAGTAATTGACCGGCAAGGTGTACTTGATGAATTGAAAAATATTACGGTCCCCACGTTGGTTGGCGTAGGTGATGAAGACATCGCCACCAAACCCGAAAAAGCGGAGCGCATTCACGGGCAAATCAAAAATTCACAGCTCCACCTGATACCAAAGGCAGGCCACAGTTCATGCCTTGAACAACCAGAAATCGTAAATCAGTTAATTGAAAACTTTTTGAAACAAACACCCATATGACAACAGAACTTTTCCTCCGCTACATTCACTTCATCAGCATTTTTGCCATTGTTGGCTCTTTGGTTTCTGAGCACATGTTGCTCCAAAAAGAATTAACGCGTGCGCAGTTGGCACGGCTTGCAAAAATTGATGCCGTGTACGGTATTGCTGCGATTGCCTTGCTGGCAGCAGGACTGACGCTTTGGCTTGGCAGTTATGGAAAGCCGGCCGTTGTATATAGCAAGAACTGGATTTTTCATACGAAGGTTAGTTTGTTTGTGATCATTGGATTGCTCTCGATTTACCCCACTGTGTTCTTTCTAAAAAATCGCAAAGGCAACCCTGAAGAAAAGGTACAAGTGCCACCCGTTGTTTTCATGATGTTGCGGCTGGAGCTGTTATTGTTATTTATCATTCCATTATTGGCCGGATTGATGTCTCGTGGTGTCGGATATTTTGGATAGATGAAAAGGAGCTTGATAATAAGTCTCGCCATTGCGTTGCCTCTTTGCAGTTGGTCGCAAAGCAGTTGGCAAGGAGGTACGGAGCAAGATGTTTTGCCCTACCTCACAGGTGGATATTATTTTGCTGCGTGGGCAGGCAAGAACCATGTGCGCGGCCGTGCGCTGCTGGCGAAAGTGAATAAGCCATCCTTCATTGTGCCCAGCGGATTTACCAACAACCAAGTAACTGCCATCGCTTTAGTGGCCGACTACTTCCCGAAAGAAAAATGGCGCGGATGGCATTTGGGTGCGGGTGTGGTATGGTGGCAGAGCAGCATACAAAGCAACTTGCGCCTCTCGACAGTCAATTACGAAAATGTGTTGCTGAACGGAAGTGTGGGCTACAACTGGTGGTTCAGTCCACGTTTTTATTTGTGCCCGTGGGCAGGCTTGCACTTGCGAGTAGGTGGCCCTTCAACTGTAACGGTCGATAACCAAAGCTTCGATACGCCATTATTTACGCCTGAAGCCTCGTTGAAAGTGGGTTGGTGTTTTTAGATTTCTGGGGTTAGTACATTCTCTTGGCTTCTGTCGGCTGCTTAAGATTGAGCCAAAAAACATGCGTAGGTTCATTCTTGCCAATTTCTCCATTTGAATCTTCGTCATGTTTCGCAAAGATGTACATCACATCGTTTTTGATGTCGTATTGAGAACGAACAACCGAATAGCTGGGAGGGAGCAATTGAATTCGTTTATCGCCTGAGGAACTAAAGCAATAAAATCTCCTCAGGTCAACCTTATTTATGAGGGTGTCCTTATTCGTGTCCTCATCATAAACCGAAACTAAATAGTAGTCTCTAAAAATAGGTTTCTTCTCAACGGAATCTTGTACGAACGATGGATAGTACAGACTTTTAATGAGAGCTGGGCTGGCAAACAAATAGTTAAGTTTTTCTTCTGCTAAGTTATAGTGAGCGATGTTTACTAAGTTATAACCATGAACCAAATCAAGCCCTGGCATAAAATGCTGTTCAGTATAACTGGCATCATAATCCCTCGTAAGGTTTCCATATTCATCATAGGACGATGAGCGTTTGTTGCGTTGATAGTCGCCTACTTTCTTATAAACCGTAATCAATCGATGATTAGACAAGCCGGTAAGTTCAACTTGGTAAGGGTAAGTCGACATTTGCGCTATCGTCAACCCTTTTTTGACCACATTTGACAAAAGGGAATCGGGTACCGAGGCAATCTCTTTTTTTTCAAGTTTTAAGTGCTCATCTTTTGATTCTTCTGTTCGGTCAGAGCAACGCACAAAGGCTACTACACAAACAACTAAAATGAGGAAAAATCGAATGAACAAATTCATATACTAGTGGCTACTTTTCCATCTTCCTAATCAACTGCTTCGCTTGCCCCACCCAGTTGTCGCGGGCGATGCGGTCAGGGAACGATTTAAGTTTGGTGGTAATCTGCTCCATCATCTCAGGGGTGAGGTCGCGGATTTGCTCAAAAGTATAAACGCCCAATTTATTGAGCTTCCTTTCTATTTTAGGGCCGATGCCCACAATCAATTTTAAATCGTCTTTCTCCAGCCGCTTGGCGCGAGTGATTTCTTTGGCGGCCTCTACCTTATCCGCACTTGTTTTTGAGCCACCTTGCAGGTGGTTTAGCTGATTTGTGAGGTCCTGATTTTTTTGTGCATATTCTTTCACTTGGTTTTCCAACTGACGGAACTGCATGGTAATGCGGCCCAATTCAACATCTGCCAACTGCACTTTCGGCCGCAACGTTTGCAATTCATCTTGCTTTTGTTGCGCCTCTCGTTGTGCGCGGGCCAGTTCTTCTTTCAAACGCTCGTTTTCATTGGCTGCTGCGGCAAAATCGGCCTTAAATGTTTCTTTGGCGCGTGCCAAGGTGCTTTCCGCTTTTTCCAGTCGAGCCAACCATTCTTGCTCTTGTTCACTGCTTTTTCCCGTGCTCTGCTGAAGGTCTTGAATTTGCATATCTTTTTCTTCTATTGCGCCTTGGCGCAAAAACCAGGCAATACCAAAACCAATTAAAACGGTGATTAACAAAATAGCAATCACCTCTACAATACCCATCGTGGTTTCGTGCGGACTAAAATGAGCTGGGTCTGCCTGTAGGCCTTTGATGCCGAACAAATACCATTGCGATGCTACAACACACCACACGGCAAAAAGCCCAATGAGCCAATAACTGATTTTTGATTTCATCTGCTACTCGTTTTTAGTTAAGGTCAGATGCCTGCCTTGTCGGCAGACAGGGAATAGCCTCATTGGTGTTTCAACGGGTGACAAATCATTGAGGTCCATTTCACCTTGTTCTGTTTTCAAAGGGTGAAACTACAAAAAAGAACCCCGCTTGCCAACCGATAAAACGTTTACGGAGACAAACCTATGCCCAACTCAAAATGCTATCGATAACAGCACTATATTTGATGCCCATTTCAATCCGTGTATTATGAGCAAAAAAGTGTTGTTGATGATTCTAGACGGCTGGGGCATCGCTAAAAACCTAAAGGTATCTGCGATTGACCAAGCCAAAACGCCTTATATCAATTCGTTGTATCAAAAGTACCCACACAGCAAACTGGAGGCTTCAGGTCTGGCGGTGGGTTTGCCAGCAGGCCAAATGGGCAATTCAGAAGTGGGCCACATGAACATTGGTGCTGGCCGCGTGGTGTACCAAGATTTGGTGCGCGTGAACAAAGCGATAGAAGAGAAAGAGCTCGACCAAAACCAAGTGTTATTAGACGCCATTCAATACGCCAAAGCAAACAACAAGTCATTTCACTTGATTGGGTTGGTTTCAGATGGTGGCGTTCACTCGCACTTAGAGCATTTGAAAGGGCTGATAACAATTTTGAACAACCACCAACTACAAAATGTATTTGTACATGCATTCACTGATGGTCGCGACACAGACCCCAAAGGCGGCCTTGGCTACCTAACAGACTTGCAAAAGCATATGCAGCATTCCACCGGTCAGCTCGCAAGCATCGTGGGTCGCTACTACGCTATGGATCGCGACAAACGGTGGGAGCGCGTAAAGCTTGCCTATGATTTACTGGTGAAAGGCGTGGGTGAAAACTCAACCAATCTGTTGGCGTCTATTCAGAAATCTTACGATGCTGGCGTGACAGATGAATTTATCAAGCCAATTGCCGCGACCACTAACGGCAAGCCGCTATCCGTAATCCAAGAAGGTGATGTGGTACTTTGCTTCAATTTTAGAACAGACCGGGGGCGAGAGATTACGCAAGTACTCACGCAGCAAGATTTTCCTGACCATGGGATGAAAAAACTCAACCTGCACTACGTTACGCTCACCAACTACGATGACACGTTTAAAAACGTGAACGTAATTTTTGATAAAGATAATTTGACCAATACGCTCGGGGAAATTGTTTCAAAAGCTGGCAAGAAACAGATTCGAATTGCCGAGACTGAAAAATATCCGCACGTAACTTTCTTTTTCTCGGGTGGGCGCGAAGAAATGTTTGCCGGTGAATCGCGCATCATGTGTCCATCGCCCAAAGTAGCCACGTATGACCTGCAACCGGAAATGAGTGCGCGAGACATCCGCGATAAGATCATTCCTGAATTGGAGAAAAAGGAGGCTGATTTCATTTGCTTGAACTTTGCCAACACCGATATGGTTGGGCACACGGGCGTATTTACGGCAGCCGTAAAAGCTTGCGAAACGGTAGACCAGTGCAATGAAGCAGTAACCGAAGCTGCGCGCAAAAATGGATATGTTACCATCATCATCGCTGACCATGGAAATGCCGACATTATGATCAATGAAGACGGCACGCCTAACACTGCGCACACTACCAACTTAGTACCGTGCATCTTGGTGGATGATTCCAAAACATTTACCAAAATCAGCGATGGTAAGTTGGGCGACTTGGCTCCGACTATTCTCACATTAATGGGCGTTGCCATACCGAAAGAAATGACAGGCAAAGTGCTGGTGGAAAAATGATTCGATTTGCCCTCGTTTTTTGTATTGCGTTGACGTTTGTGGGTTGCAACCGGGGCAACTTGGTTTATGATAAACCTTACTTTGATTTTGACAGCTTGGTTTCAAAGCAAATTAAGTTGATAGGCCTATCAAATGATTCCATCAAAAAAATTGCCGTGATGGATGGGAAAACTGATGTCTCTGTATTTGCCGTTGACACTACGGTCATCAAAAACGAACTTGAGGTTTTTCGCCAACTCGATGTAATCAACAAACCTTTATTCAAAAATGCCTACCAACTGGTAATGGATGAAAAAGACAACAAGAGTAACTTACGGGTAAGAACCTATCGGTTGAAGAACAGTGCACGCTTGAAGTCAGCGGTGCCCTATGTTCGATTTTTTTTCTTGAACGATTTTCAGCAACTCAAAAAAATTGAATCGTTGTTCGAGGAATCAAATTCGTTGTATACGACTCACCGCAAGCTTATGATGGAATTTGAAGGCGCAGGAAAAGAAGCTAGGCTTAAGAACTATTCAGTCTCGGGATTTCAAAAAATGATTTTGAACGACTCGGTCAAGTTTTCGATAGAAGGGAGTGTTAAATAAAGTTGATGTTGTGCCCCGCGGTGATTGCTTGTGGGAGGGCGGTAACATAGTTATGCTATTTTAAATACTGAGGGAAGTGAGGATGTACAGTTTGGATTGATTTCTATTATGGCAAAAAGACAATTTTTAGAAGAAGGCGAAAAACGTAAGCTAAACAAGGAGGGCATCTAGAAGCTGTGGGGCATTTTTAAATTCCTATTGCCTTACCGTTGGACTTTTATTTTTGGTTTGGTGGCGCTCGGGCTATCCAGTGGAACAATTTTGTCGTTTCCTTACCTGGCAGGACAGATGCTGGATGTAGCCCAGGGAAAAAGTAATTTCATCTTTAACAGTGTCGGGCAGGTTGGTGCAATTCTCATTGCCGTGCTGGCCATACAAAGCGTTTTTTCGTTCATCCGGGTATACACATTCACGCAAGTAAGTGAACAGTCTTTGGCAGATCTGCGGCAGGCTGTTTACGCTAAAATGATTTGGCTTCCCATGCCTTTCTTTGACAGCCGCAGGGTGGGCGAACTCACCAGCCGCCTGACATCTGACGTAAGTACTTTACAAGATGTATTCACGTTTACCCTTGCTGAACTATTGCGGCAGTGCCTCATTTTGGGTATCGGCATCCCCTTGATTTTTTTCCTTACGCCCAAGTTAGCAGTGTTCATGCTGCTTACGTTCCCTGTGCTGGTGGTGGCCGCATTACTATTCGGCAAGTTTATTCGAAAAATGTCGAAGAAAACGCAAGACCAATTGGCGCAATCAAATGTGATTGTCGAGGAAACATTTCAGTCGATAGGCGTGGTAAAAGCTTTTACAAATGAGCTATTCGAAATCGCGAGATATAAAAAATCGCTAAACGATGTGGTGGCCACGGCCATTCGCACAGCCAAATACCGCGGGCTGTTTATTTCGTTTACAATTCTTGCCTTCTTTGGTGGCATTGTGGCGGTGGGTTGGTATGGCGCACACCTGTTGCAAAATGACGTAATTACAGTGGGCGAGTTGTTCTCGTTTATCTTTTATACATCATTTGTTGGTGCATCTATTGCGGGCCTGGGCGATATCTACAGTCAAATGCAGCGCTCAATTGGTGCCTCTGAACGCATTCTTGAAATACTTGGCACGCCTGATGAACGGCCGATGCCAAATGAAAAGTTGAAGCTGGAGGGTCGGCTTCGGTTCGACAAAGTTTCATTTGAGTACCCCTCCCGAACAGATTTCCCGGTGTTGAAAAATATCTCAATCGATATTCAGGCCGGGGAAAAGATTGCTTTGGTGGGCGCCAGCGGGGCCGGAAAGTCTACCATTACCAGTCTTATCATGCGATTGTACCAGTTACAACAGGGTACCATTTATGCTGATGACAAACCAGTCGGTGACTACAACTTGAGCGCCTATCGTAATAACATAGGTATCGTACCGCAAGAGGTAATTTTGTTTGGCGGTACTATTTTCGAGAACATTGCTTACGGTAAGCCAAACGCCACTGAAGCGGAGGTGATTGAAGCTGCCAAACAGGCAAATGCTTGGGAGTTTATTGACAGCTTTCCAGAAAAACTACAAACGGTAGTGGGCGATCGCGGTATTAAACTTTCTGGTGGCCAACGGCAACGGATTGCCATTGCCCGAGCTATTTTGAAGAACCCCGCCATTTTGATTTTGGATGAGGCGACCAGTTCTTTGGATGCAAAGTCAGAGCAGCTGGTGCAACAAGCCCTCGAAACATTGATGGAAAACCGTACCAGCATTGTAATTGCACACCGCCTCAGCACCATCCGAAAAGTAGACCGAATCTTGGTAATTAAAGATGGCGAAATCGTTGAAAGTGGTTCGCATCAACAACTGGTTGCAAACGAGCGAGGGATCTACAAAAACCTTCTGCAACTACAGCTTCAAACCTCATAGAAAATACCCGTTTTTAGCAAAAAATACCACTATTTTTTGCGTTCGGGGGTTTCTTTTCTTGAATAGAAGAAATCAATAGGTGAGGTAGTTTACCTTCTAAAATATATTCGTAGTTTTGAAAATTGATTAGTTCTGAAATACTTGTGGAACCTCGATTTAGCCTTGCTTTTCTCTCACCTCAACTCTTTTTCGCATAGATGTTGGCGCTGGTTCTATTTGGGAGGGAAATAAGTGAACAAACTGTTCTGTACAGTGTGTTCGGTCTCATCATCGGGGTTTTCCTGCTCATCGATTTGGGTTTTTTTAACAAGTCTGCGCACAAAATCACCACCAAATCGGCATTATACCAATCAATTTTTTGGGTAGTGGTTAGCACTATTTTTGGCTATTTCATTTACCTGGATGGGCCATATGATGTCGAGACAGATGATGGCAAATTCAGCTCACTTTCAGGCCTCGATGCCATGGTGGAGTACTTCACCGCTTACCTAACTGAATACGCGTTGTCGGTAGACAACATCTTCGTGATTTTGTTGATCTTAAAGTACTTTCAAGTTAAAGAAGAGTATTTCCACCGCATTTTGTTTTGGGGCATTTTGGGAGCCGTGGTTTTCCGTGGCGCATTCATATTTGTTGGTGCTTGGTTTGTTGCCCAATGGCATTGGATTCTTTACATCTTCGGAGTATTCCTCATTTATTCTGGTGTCAAAATCTATTTTGAAGACAGTGACGAAAAAATAGACCCGGAGAAAAACCCAATTCTTCGTTTATGCCGCAAATACTTGCCGATTACAAAAGACGACATGGGCGGTAAATTTTTGGTGCGTCATCAGGGGAAGTTGATGTTCACTCCTTTATTCTTAGTCATTGTATTGATCGAGACAACTGACTTGATTTTTGCGGTGGATTCCATCCCGGCTGCCTTCGCCATTACGCAAAGTGAAATGTTGATCTATACTTCAAATATTTTTGCCGTGATGGGGTTGCGAGCTATGTTTTTCTTGCTATCCGGCATTATAGATAAGTTCTACTTATTGCAAAAAGGACTTTCGATTATCTTGTTCTTTATAGGTGCCAAAATGCTACTGGAGATTATTCACGTAGAACTTTCACCAGTGCTGTCGTTTGCAGTAATCATAGCTACCCTTACCTTGTCAATTGTATTTTCGATGTTGGTGCCTCGCAAAGACGAGGGTGAATCAGACGAAATTGCAAACTAGACCTCAGCAAAGAAATTATTAGGGAGAATCTTTAACAGTATTGGCAAGGTTAAAAAACGCTGCGGCAGCGAAATGATCACAAATGTTGGTATTGACTTTAACACCACAATGAGCATTTCTTGCATTTGCTTTTTTTCTGATTCTGTGAGCTCGTGAGATTTCGCTTTCTTCAACAACTCCATCAACTCTTTGCTTTCCTGCACTTCGCGCAGCAATTTAGTCCGATTGGTATTTGTCACTTTTGACATCCGCGCCACAAAGCGATCGCTTACTTCATTAAAGTCTTGCTTATTCTGTAAGTAGTTGAGTTGATCCCAGTGCTCGAGTACAAAACCCTCTACGGCCATCATGCTGTTTTCTAAGTCATCTTCACTGAAGCTTAAATAAACGGTAAGGCGTTTTAAAAACTCTTGTTCGTTGCCCTCTACTCTTTTATCGGCCCAAATGGTAAGTATGGCCATTTCCAAAAAATACTTCTTCAAAATCCAGGAATTGTTGGTTGGTAGATTGATTTCTTCCAATTCAATTCCCTTTTCAAAAATGGCATGTGCTTCCTTCTTCTTGTCCGTGCTCAGGTGCGCACTTTGCAAAAAATAGTCGAGCAACTTACGCTCTTCAAATTCAACGGTTTTGTTAGCATGGGCGGCTGCTGCAATTACTTTAACAACAGAAAAGCGCAGCTCTTCGCGCTCATACTTAAAAAAGTCTGATACAATTTTATCCGCATTGGTGTGAATCCACTGGCCAAAAATGAAAATATCAAGAAACAGCAGGCTATTGTGGAAAAAGTGCACCCAAAAATTTTCTTTGTCGCTAGCAGTAAGGTCTACTCGCTTGTCTAAAATTCTTTCGGCCAGCTCAAGAGGAGTTTTCTTTCTACCGAAGAGTGTTTTAGTGGGAGTAGCCAGTTCAGGAAAAATATTGTTATAAAAGTTCCCAATGCTTTCCAGTGTTTTTAGGATGACCTCTGATAGCTCGTTTGGGCTTTTAATTTGGCGATCATAAAACAACAACGAGCTACTGATGAGGCTCTCCGCAAGTAAGATCTTCATTCTGTCTCGGTCACTCCATTCTGCGCTATTTGGGTGATCTAACGAATCTACTGCCTGCCCATACATCAAGCCGGTGGGCTGAATGACCCGATACAAAGAATGCTCAGGATGCGATGCCTTTTTACTCTCAACAGTCAAATCCTTGAGTAATTCCTGCCGGAATTCAAGGTATTCCTTAAGCCAGCCTGGTTCGTCTGGTTTCATGCAGCGCAAAAAATGAAAATGAAAGTAAGCATTTTTTCTGGAATCGAAACGTGGACTGCCAATCGTCAGCTCACATTTTTCCAGCCTTTTCTTTCAATCGCCTCAAATGATTCCTCTACCTTCTTTTTTAGATTGGCCTTAAACGCATCCAATCGCTTTGCCAGAGTTTTGTCGTGGTTGGCCAGCATTTGCGCTGCGAGTATGCCTGCATTTTTTGCACCGTTCAAAGCCACAGTAGCTACGGGCACGCCTGCAGGCATTTGCAAGATAGACAGCACCGAGTCCCATCCATCAATTGAATTGGAAGATTTGATCGGCACACCAATCACCGGCAACGATGTAAGCGATGCAACCATGCCTGGCAAATGAGCTGCACCTCCCGCACCCGCCACAATCACTTTTAATCCGCGGCTTCGTGCTGATGAAGCATAGTCAACCATGCGTTGTGGCGTGCGATGGGCAGACACCACCGTAAGTTCAAATGGCACTTTAAGTTCCTCTAAAAATTCGGCAGCTTCTTTCATTACTTTAAGGTCTGATTGGCTGCCCATGATAATACCGACCACTGCTTTACTCATGTGATTACCTTAAGCGTTTGTTTGACGAATGTCGCCTTCTTTTTCAGATTTTCAATGTCAGCATCTACGATGGTCACGTGACCCATCTTTCTAAATGGCTTTGTGGTTTTTTTACCGTATAGGTGAACGTGTACACCTTTCTGTGAAAGCACTTCAACCATTCCCTGGTATTTCGCCTCGCCAGCATAGCCGTCTTCGCCCAGCAAGTTTACCATTGCACTTGGCATAATCATATCTGCACTCCCCAACGGCCAATTTAAAATGGCCCGTAAGTGTTGTTCATACTGCGAGGTGATATTCGCTTCAATAGTTTGGTGGCCGCTGTTGTGTGGGCGAGGGGCAATTTCGTTCACCAGCACTTCTCCATTCTTGGTAACAAACATTTCAACCGCCAACAAGCCAACCATATTCAATTTTTCAATAATGCCACGCGCCAACTGTTCGGCTTTTTTAGCGATAGCATCAGATACCTGCGCGGGCGAGAAAAGATACTCTACCAAATTCGCTTCCGGGTGAAACACCATTTCCACTGCGGGGTAGCAAACAACGTCACCAGACGCGTTGCGAGCTACGATTACTGAAATTTCTTTTTCAAAATCGATTAGCTTTTCAAGTAAACTGGGTTTATCGAAAGCTTTATCTAAATCACTTTCGCTTCGTAGAATTTGAACACCTCGCCCATCGTAGCCCTCTTTACCTAACTTATTTACTGCAGGCAGAAAATCTTTGTTATTTTTTACGTCCTCTTTAGTGTCGGTTAATACAAACTCAGCGGTGGGGAAATGGTTTTGGCGATAGAACTCCTTTTGCGTTCTCTTGTCCTGGATCAACTCAATGACTTCTGGCTGAGGATAAACTTGTTTGCCTTGTTTTACCAACTCCTTTAAAGCGGCCACGCTCACGTTCTCAATTTCAATCGTAATCAAATCCAAGGGTTTGCCAAACGCCACTACAGTATCGAAGTCAGTGAGCTTACCGGATGTAAAATCAGAAATCTTACTGCACGGGGCGTTACCATCGGGATCAAGTACCGAAAAATGAATATTGAAATCAATTGCAGACTGAATAAGCATGCGACCGAGCTGGCCCCCGCCTAAGACTCCTAACTTAATGTTGCTGTGAACGCTCATCTATTTTTCTACTTTAGTGCAGTCTTGACTTCCATAGCCTCCCTTGTACATAAGATAATCTCTACTAAAGCAAAAAAATCTTGGCATTCTTTCAGGATTCTTAATGACATAGCTGAAGCTTGCCCTGCAATCGCATTCTTTTGGGGAATAAGTGACAGTCCACTTAATGACTTTATTTCCAAGTGAGTCAGCCACCTTCTCCCGTTTACGCGAATCAGGTTTGAGATTATCAACAAACTTTAAAGTATCGCACACCAGATATACGTTAGCCTTCTGATGCGTTGCGCAATTAACAATAGCGTCAAACTTAATTGACAGATTCTTACCCTGGGGCATCCACTCAGTCAACTTAAATACCACTGGCTTTGCTCCTTCTTCTAAGGCGTTTCCGCTGCACACATATACAAAGGATTTCACTATTCCAGTAGTGGAATTGCTAACTCCCGTGTTTTGACAAAATGCGTCTGAGCTATATGCGATAAACAGACACAGAATATTTGCCTTGAGGCAATTTGCAGTTAATAAATGAAATGATGTCACTAGTTCTTCTTCAACTGATCAAACTTGTTTTCAGTGGGCTTTTTTGGAAATACATTGTCGCTCAGGTTCGTATCGGCCGTGGCACCATCTGGGTCGATGACAATATTGGTCACTTCCTTTTCTTTCAAAAACACCTTCTTCACCTCATTTTCATTGATTCGCCAAATTTCGGCCGGAATCTTCTCAAGTTCTTTCGTATCGTCCTTGTAGGTCCATTCAATAATTACAGGCGTTACCAAACCTCCTTTGTTCTTCAGCGTAATCTCGTAAAGGTTTTTGTCAGCAAGTTTTTTTCGTACATCACCATCGTTGATTTTGTTTTTAAACTCACCATACATCCTGTCTTCGGTGTTGATCATCGTAATTTCTTGTGGGCCACTGCTAAAGTCGGTTGCCTTCTCTTTTGCTTTTGCCGCTAAATCGCCCTGTTTCGCCTTCACACTTTTGTTCTCCATATCTTTTTGTTCCGAGCGAACCCTAAACCATTTCACTTCATCCAACTCTACATCTACGTTGTCTACGGTGTAAAACCATCCTCTCCAAAACCAATCCAAGTCAACGGCCGATGCATCTTCCATGGTGCGGAAGAAATCTGCAGGTTTAGGGTGTTTAAATGCCCAACGCTGCGCATACTCTTTAAAAGCTTTGTCAAATAACTCGGGTCCCATCACTGTTTCGCGTAGTAATGTCAGTGCAGCAGCAGGTTTTCCGTATGCATTAGGACCAAAATCTTGACCTGGAATGTTGTCGGATTGCCACATGATTGGCCGCATGATATTTTTGTCACCGCGCATGTACCCGGCCATGCCTTTGGGCGAGCCCCAGCTGATATTGACGTTGGGGTAACGCTCGCGTTTTACTTCACGCTCCAAAAATGAGTTCAACCCTTCGTCCATCCAACTCCACTGGCGCTCGTCTGAGTTCACAATCATTGGGAAGAAGTTGTGGCCTACTTCGTGGATGATCACCCCAACCATGCCCTCATAGGTGCGCTGGGAAAAAGTACCATCGGGTTTTGGGCGGCCCCCGTTGAAGCAAATCATAGGGTATTCCATTCCCTGGTTGGCTGTATGAACTGAATACGCTGTCGGATAGGGGTAATCAAATGTGCGTGCCGAATAAACTTCAAGGGTATTCTTAATCGCCATTGTAGACTCTTTTGCCCACAGTGGGTTACCCTCTTTTGGATAAAGAGATTGAGCCAATGGCGTTTTGTCATTAACTTTGACTGCCATCGCATCCCAAATAAATTTTCTCGAAGTAGCAAAAGCAAAGTCGCGCACGTTCTCTGCCGCAAAATCCCACGTGCTCTTCTTTTTAGAACGTTCCTTTTCCTTCTTACGAACTTCTTCTTCTGTCACAATAAACACAGGCTGATCAAATGTCTTCTTCGCCTTTTCAAAACGATCTAGCTGTTCTTTTGTCAAAACCGCTTTGGGGTTTTGCAAAACTCCCGTTGCGCCTACTATGTGATCTGAGGGCACAGTAATGCGAACACGGTAGTTTCCAAACACCAGTGCATATTCTCCTTGTCCGATAAACTGTTTATTCTGCCAGCCTTCGTAGTCATCAAAAACACACATGCGCGGAAACCATTGCGCTTCGGTGTACAAATAGTTTCCATCTTCGGGGAAATACTCGTAGCCGCCACGCTCGCTAAATTTCATTCGGTCTTTTTCATTGTAGTTCCATTCCACAATGAAGCTATATTTATCGCCTGTTTTCATCGGTGTGGGCAAATCGATCCGCAACATGGTATAGTTAATGACAAATGGAAGCGCTTTTCCTGATGCTGCATCTCTCACAGATGTTACTTTAAAACCCCCATCATAGCCGTAAGTATCAGATGAGAGTGGAAAGAACTTTACAGGAATTGAATCACGAACCCGATTGGTTTCCGTCTTATCCGTCATGTTGCCGTTCGAGAGGTTGTTTTGATCCAGTTGCAGCCACAAAAACCGCAACACTTCCGGTGCATTGTTGTAGTAAGTGATCGTTTCTTTTCCGGTTAGTACCTGAGTGTCATCATTGATTTCCACATCTATGTCGTAATCGGCACGCTGCTGCCAATAATTGGGGCCTGGTGCCCCCGAAGCTGTGCGGTAGCTATTGGGTGTGGGCAAAGTTTGATCGAGCTGCTCAAATTTGCCTTGCCATTTTGGCTGGGCAAAGAGGGTAATTGTACTTGCAAAAATGAACCAAGTGATGAGGATACGCATGGGTGAATTTTTAGGGCTGTAAAAATAACGAAAGAAGGGGCTTAAAACCACACGTTTTTTTGGGACGGGCCGCGTCATTTTCCTCCATTACCTTCATCTATCCATTACATTTGCATGAATTTTAGCCAAGACTTGTGTAGATGAAACCTGTCCGAGTTCGTTTTGCCCCTAGCCCCACGGGCGCCCTTCACATTGGTGGAGTGCGCACCGCGCTTTATAACTATTTACTCGCACGCAAACATGGTGGCACCATGATCTTGCGCATTGAAGACACTGACCAAACACGTTACGTGCCGGGGGCGGAGGAATACATTTTAGATTCGCTGAAGTGGGCCGGTATAGCAATTGATGAAGGCGTTGGCGCTGGCGGGCCACACGCACCATACCGCCAATCTGAACGAAAAGAAATATACAAAAAATACGCCCTTCAATTGGTGGATGAAGGCAAGGCCTATTATGCCTTTGACACAGAAGAAGAATTGGAAGCCATGCGGACGCGTTTAAAAAACGAGGCCTCTAGCACACAGCAATATGGCGTGGCAACGCGCATGGGCATGCGTAACTCTCTTACCTTATCAGCAAATGAAGTAGCCGACAAGCTGAGCCAAGGCGTGCCTTATGTCATTCGTCTAAGAGTACCAGCAGATCAAACCATCGAGCTGAATGATTTGATTCGAGGTAATGTAAGCGTACACTCATCGCAGATCGATGACAAGGTGTTGATGAAGTCAGACGGCATGCCCACCTATCATTTAGCGAATGTTGTAGACGATTACCTGATGCAAATTTCGCACGTGATCCGTGGAGAAGAGTGGCTACCCTCGGCACCACTTCACGTATTGCTCTATCAATCGTTTGGCTGGCAAGAATCGATGCCTGAGTTTGCGCACTTGCCTTTGCTGTTAAAGCCTGATGGCAATGGTAAGCTCAGCAAACGCGATGCAGATCAAATGGGTTTCCCTATTTTTCCGCTCAACTGGAAGGATCCCAATACACAAGAATTAGCGAAAGGATTCCGCGAAAGCGGATACTTACCGGAAGCTCTGCTCAACTTTCTGGCCTTTCTTGGCTGGAACCCCGGCACAGAACAGGAATTATTCAACGTGGCGCAACTAATAGAGGCTTTCACCATCGAACGTATTGGTAAAGCGGGCGCCAAGTTTGACATTCACAAAGCACAGTGGTTCAACCAACAGTACCTGCGGGCAAAATCAAACAAAGAGTTGAGCAAATATTTGCTTACCTCCTTGGGCGAATTAGGTATCGATTGTGAAGTTGATAAAGCTGAGAAAATTTGCCAGGCAATGCGCGACCGCATCACCTTTCCCAATGATATTTTTGCGCAAGGAAAATTCTTCTTTTACTCGCCCAGCGTATTTGATGAACAGGTAGTGCAAAAAAAATGGAATGCCGAATCTATTACGGTACTGTCGGCCTACCGCGATGAGTTGAAAAAATTAGAGACGATTACAGCCGAAAACGCGAAGATTACGTTAGACGCGGTGTGTGCCAAGCTGAATATAGGCGTTGGTAAGATTTTGCCAGCCCTGCGCCTTGCCATCACAGGCCAGGGCTCAGGCCCGGATTTGATGCAGACCATCGAAATCATTGAACCGAAAGAAGCGGCCGCGCGACTCGATTTTGCAATACAGAATATTGCGATAAAAAAATGAGTAAAAAAGCCAACAAACCAGGCAAAAAGCAGGTAAAGCCACGCGTTCATCGCGAGCTGAGTGGCTTTGAAGTTTCCATTAATCAGTTTGGCGAGCTTCAAACGAACATGAATATTGAAAAGATTAACAAGTTTCTAGATGAAAATGTAGACGACAAAAAGCTATTAGAGAAAGAAGAAAAAGAAAGATTAAGAAACGAAAAAAAGAAGAAGTAACATGCCAACCTCACACGTAATCGACTACCAAATCAAGGGCGAGAGCATTCAAATTGTTGAAGTAGAGCTCGACCCTATGGAAACCGTTATCGCAGAAGCAGGTGCAATGCTCTACATGGAAGATGGTATTTTGTTTGAAACAAAAATGGGTGATGGCTCTAACCCCAATCAGGGTTTGTTTGACAAACTACTTTCAGCTGGCAGCAGGTTGCTGACGGGCGAATCCTTATTCATGACCCATTTCACGAATCGCGGAAACAAAAAAGCAAAGGTAGCCTTTTCGGCACCCTACCCGGGCACCGTTATCCCAATGGATTTATCAAGCTTTAGAGGGAATGAGCTGATTGTGCAGAAAGACGGATTTTTGTGTGCGGCATTTGGTACCAAACTCTCAATCGTTTTTAATAAGAAGATAGGGTCCGGCTTAGTGGGGGGTGAAGGATTTATTCTTCAAAAACTGCAGGGCGATGGAAAGGCCTTCGTGCATGCAGGGGGCACCGTCATTGAGAAGACTTTGAACAATGAAACATTACGTGTGGACACAGGATGTGTAGTGGCATTCGAGTCGCACGTTGATTTTGATGTGGAAACAACAGGCAGCCTTAAATCGATGGTATTTGGCGGAGAAGGCATCTTTCTGGCTACCCTGCGCGGCTCGGGCAAAGTTTGGCTGCAGTCAATGCCCATCCGCAAATTAGTGCAGGCATTGGCACCCTACGGAAGCAACAGTCGCAAAGAATCAAGTTCTTTGTTAGGAAATTTTCTCGAGTAGATTATCGCCACTTTGGAATGATAGCAGGTACCCGCTTTTGGTACTCCACATACTCTTGCCCGAATTGCGCAACAAGTTTTTTCTCTTCCCAAAAAATGCCCAATGGCAAGTATGCGAATATGCATGCAGCGCTCACCAACGAAGGCCAGCGCACATCAAACACTACAAACCCAAGCACTACTAAAATCAACCCGGAATAAATGGGGTGCCGCACGTTTCCAAGAATACCCGTTTGGAGAAAAGTCTTTGGCTCCTCGCGAAGACCAAGAAATTCGATTATCCGATAATTCTTGAATGCGGCCCGCCAAATCAACAGACCCATAGTGGCCAGTAGCAAACCAAGGTAACGCGTAGCGCTTGACCGTTCGATGATCAATGTCGAAGGAACATAGGCGTTGAAAAACAACAATGCCAGTAAGCCAACCGTAGCAACCAAGACATAAACGAAGCGAAATACTTTGGGAGGCCACGCCAAAAAATTCTTAACTCGCTCCGTGGCAAGACCCGAGTGAATGCCTAAATACAAAGCCCACGCTGCCACCAATAATGCATAGCTCATAGTTCTTTAAAGTTACGAATTGACTAACTTGGGCATCGTTTATCTATGAAAAAATTAAACATTGGATTGATACGCGAAGGCAAAGTACCACCCGACAAACGGGTGGCCTTTACACCTTCACAGGCCGAGGAAATACAACAACGCTTTGAAACCGTTAAAGTGATTTGCCAACCCAGCAACATCCGTTGCTTCCGCGAAAGCGAATACAGCGACCTGGGCATTGAGGTACGCGAAGACCTGTCGGAATGTGATATTCTGATGGGCATCAAAGAAGTGCCAATCGATCAATTAATTCCGAACAAGACATACCTCTTCTTTTCGCATACCCTAAAGAAACAACCGTACAACCGCAAGCTGCTGCAAGCGGTGTTAGCTAAGAAAATCAAATTGATCGACTATGAAACGCTGAAAGACCATCAAGGCAACCGACTGGTGGCATTTGGAAGATACGCGGGGATTGTCGGTGCCTATAATGGATTACTTGCCTTTGGCAAACGTTACAAGCTATTTGAATTGCGAAGGGCACACGAGTGCTTTGATATCAACGATCTAAAAATTGAATTGCGCAAAGTAAACTTGCCACCCATTAAAATCGTTTTGACTGGTGCTGGCCGTGTGGCACGGGGTGCAATGGAAAGTTTGGATACAGCGGGCGTTCGAAAGGTATCTCCATCAGATTTTTTGGCAAATATCTACACAGAGCCTGTGTACACTCAAATAAGTAGCGCAGACTATCACAAGCGAAAAGAGGGTGGGCATTTTAACCGCGATGAGTTTCATCAACATCCTGAAAAATATGATTGCCGTTTCGTTCCTTTCGCCAACGTGGCTGACATCCTTTTGGCCGGTGCGTTTTGGAATCCAAGGGCCCCCAAACTCTTTGAGCTTGCCGACATGACCTCGCCTCAGTTTAGGATCCGCACCATTGCCGACATCACCTGCGACATCAACGGGTCAGTTCCTAGCACCATCAAGCCCAGCACGATCGTTGACCCACTCTACGACTTTGACCCAGTGACACAAACAGCGCAGCCAGCACTAACCCACGAACGGCATATCACCGTCATGGCAGTTGATAACCTACCCTGCGAACTACCTCGGTCTGCCTCTGAAGAATTCGGACGAGACCTCATCGACCGGATTTTGCTACCGCTGCTGGGAGATGACCCCGAGCACGTGATTGACCGCGCCACCATGGCGGACAACGGCCATCTAACCGATCGTTTTAGTTACCTGCAAGATTACGTAGATGGAAAAGCCTAAAGTCTTTCTTTACAACGTTACGGTAGGCATCGACAAAGACATCGAGACCGAGTGGGTCGATTGGGTAAAGACAATGTATATTCCAGCCGTGAAGGAGACGGGTTTCTTTACGCACACCAAACTATATCGCATTGTAACCCACGATGACGAACACTCTGTATCGTATAGCCTTCAATTTTTTTCAGAGAGCATTGAAAATGTTGTGCAGTATCTAGACCAACACAAAACCACTATCATTGAAGCGCACAGGCTCCGGTTTAAAGACAAACACGTCATCTTTAATACGCTACTGGAAGAGATTGTTTAGCGCTGAAGCAATTCCCGAATTTGATCTGCTTCCAAGCTGCAATTGACCCACTCTTCATCAAAAGCGGCATTGTATTTCTTGTAGAAATTGATAGCAGGCTCATTCCAGTCCAACACTTGCCAAACCAGGCCTGAACAACCCGCATCCAAGGTGAACTGCATTGTTTGGTCAAAAAGCTTTTTACCGACTCCGTTACCCCTCTCTGCCTGTTTTACCACAATGTCTTCTAAATAAATGCGCTTGCCCTTCCAAGTAGAATAGCGGTAATAATAGAGCGAAATCCCGACAATCGACCCGTCCTTCTCTGCCACAAAAAAACCAAAGACAGGGTTGGGGCCAAATCCATCTGCCTCCATTTGCGCCACAGTATTTGTTACTTGGTGCAACGCTTTTTCATATTCAGCCAATTCTTTTACTAACTCAAGAACTTGTGGCAAGTCATGCTTCTCTCCTTTACGTATGGCGACCATAAAACCGATTAAATAAAAAGGGCTCCAACTTGGAGCCCTGGTAAAAATCTTTCTGAAATCTTAATACTCCCAAAGGTTGTGTTCTTTCTCCATCAACTTCATTTCTTCTTCCCAGCGTGCGAATACAGACTCACCATAGGTTCGCCCGTTGTTTGTGATGATCTTAGTGATGGTCTCATCATCCGGGTTCTCGACTTTCTTAATCACCCCATGAAAAAGTCTTAATTTGAAAGCATCCACGAAATTCTTACTTTCTGAAGGGTTATAACGATTTCTCCAAAGAACTTCACCGCGTTCCTTCAAGTCTTTACTTCGAAACTTAGCATCCACAAGCTTTGAAAAATCCTTGTACGACACATACCCTATCAAACTCGTTTCCTCATCGGTCTCATTTCTTAAACCCCACACACCAATCGCCAAAATATCATAGTAAAGCCGAGACCTACGCTTATCGAAAATCATATCTTCGACAAGTTCAATTGATGCCACTGAAGTTTTTGTGTATTCAATAGGCTGAACTCCCTCATCAGTAGGGAAATCCCAAAATTCAGAATCAATCTTTGGAAGATTTCCCTTATTCCCGGGGGCTTTTGCTGTGTAAATTTTACCGGCATATTTTACATACACCGTGCCATCAACAGGATATTCTTTGTTAGAATCATAGACTTCAAATTTTTGAGCTCCTGCATTAATTGTCAACGGATTAGCTTGAATTTTGGTGAGAGAATCTTTCTCATAAACAGCCAAGTTTCCATTTTGGATGTTCCTCAACAAAAAATTTGCAATTCCTGACACTTCAGAGTTAAAAGCAGCATTTTGTTTCTCTTTCAAAAAGATTTCGCGCCATATTCGAAACCGATAGAGTTGTTCGTAATAGGGAATCTTTTCTATCGACTGCGGATTGGCAATGGTATCTATTTGAGCAAAAGATGTCACCACCAAAGCCAAACCACAACAAACGCACAACGCAAGTTTTCTCATATTGTCTTTTCCTAAATTACCTCTTCAAATAAAAGCTGGTCTCCATGTTAGATAGTACCGGCTCATCATCTCTATCGTTTGGATCCCAAGTTGTTCTTGCAACCTTTACGTTAAAGATTGCGACATTATCCCCTGGTCGCGCTCCGACTTGATCCAGGTCAATTGTTCCGGAATTCAAATCCTTTTTTCCTTTTCCAGAAACGATAACTGACATGCTTACAATACGGTAATTGGCATCCTTCGGATAAAGTCTTTTGAAATCATCTGGTAAGCCACCCGGTACAAGCTTAACTATTTTCGTTCCTGTTGGCACACCAACCTTCGCATCATAAGGGGCACTACCTGCAATTAACTGAGCCTGAGGCGTAGGCACTGGTTTTGTCTTAAACTGTTTTGTTTCTATTGGGGAACCATTCACATAAACTGTTACATCAATTTGCCCTTTAGTTGGAAAAATTACAAACTTTCCGGGCCCCAAAGGCGTAACAGTCCCCTGATCAGCGGGGGCCTTTAAGCTAATCCCAGATGCCTCCTCTAGGCCTTGAACCGTTACCGAAGCCTCAAAACCGCACTTTTGGTACAACAAATTGGCACTCTCTGATTCGAACTTTGCAACGGGTTTCGCGACCTTGTACTTGATCACATCTTCAAATGGCTTGCCTTTCAAATTAATCTTCACTTTATAAGACATCTCTGCCAACCCATCCTTACCAAAAGTCGAAGCATTTGCTCGGAACTTTATTTTACCCATTTTAATACCAGTTCCTGCATCTGTTTCAATTGGCACTGGGGCGTTGTTGAAGAACATTTCTGGATTTTCGCCAGATGCTGCTGCTGCAATGAACAAGTCAGCTTTATACTCTTGGCCAGCCACCAAAATGCTTCTTTCTGGACGCACCATTGGAACAGTTTTATCAAACTTTACCTGTACGCCTTCAGCCTGATTAAATAACGTATCAAGAGCTACACCTTCATATTCCAAAACTTCCGTCTGCATTTGACTTATGGTTGCAATCGCACCCATCGTGGGGGTTCCTTCAAATGAGAACTCCAAGAACGACTTCCCTTGGTGATGGACACTGTTTTTGAATGCTTCGTAGTCAGTAGCGTTTTTTGTTAGCTTCTGAAAAGGAACTTTCAAGCCCATTATCTTATTCAATTCAATCACGAATGAATTCAGGGTCTTCTCATAACCCTGACCATACTCAGGCTTCTTGCTGTCGAGCATTAATTCCTCGGCACGCACAGTATTCAAAACAAGTTCCTCACCTTCAATCTTCTTGCCATCAGGCTCGGTCTTCATCTTGTTCTTGTAATCATCAAGCGCTACAAGAGTCTTTTTGGTCAGTTCACGGACCTGTGCCGCTTTTTCTTTCGCAACTTTGACTTTATTGTCATCAGACTTAGAGTCATTAATTGACTTAAGTTTTGACTCGTTCTTATTGTTGTTTTCCCCAATTAGGTCAGTCAAAGTCGAGTCAATGATTGCAAACTTCTCAAGCACGGCATTGCTCACGTTCAATGCCAACAGCGCGGTAAGCACGAGGTACATCATGCCTATCATCTTCTGCCTGGGTGTTTCCTTACCACCTGCCATGTCTTTTTATTTTTAAGTTTTAAATAAAAACCCTGTCAAAATATTAGTTGCCGCCACCTTTCATGGCTGTCAACATGCTGCCATACACTTTATTAAGGGCAGTAATGTTATTGGTCAAGCTACCCAACTCGGTAGTGAACTTGCTGGTGTTTTCGCCCACTTTCGAAAGGCCTTGCATGGCACCCGTTAAGCTCTCGTAAAACTTGTTCATGTTCTTCACATGAGAATCTGCATCTTTCAATTCCATTTCGTAGATGGTATTCAAAGCAGCCAAATTCTTTGTTACTTTTTGCACTTGCGCATGGTATTCGCTTGTGTCTTTAGAAGCATCGGCCATCGCACCCACCGCCTTCATTGCAGTGCCGTACGACTTATTCATTTCCATTAAAGAAGAAGCTGCAGTCTGCACATTCTTCGCATATTCATTAGTGGCCACGGCAGCATTAGAAAGGTTACTCATTTGGCTGGCGGATGTTGCCAAATTTGTCAAGCCTTTACCCAAATTATCCAATAAGTTTTGGTCAACCTTGGCGGTTTTGAGCATCTCATCGATTTTCAACAAAGGAGACTCACCCGCGCCCGCGCGGTTGCTGATGCGTGTAGCTGTTTGGTTTACTGGCGCTTCATAGTCTTCTGCCAATTCAGGATATACTTTTGACCAGTCGATTTCAGCATGTTTAGGTTCAAACGCGCTTAAGAAGAAGATTACGGCCTCGGTGCCAAGACCCAGAATCAACATTTCATTCGCACCTTGCCAGTGTTGGATTTTGAATAGTGCACCAACAATAACAACAGCTGCACCAATACCATATACTTTGGGCATGATGGCTGTAAAAATCAAATTAACAAATCCGCCTTTTTTCTTTGCCATGGTTCTTTAGGATTTAGGGTTACGTTCTAGAGTTATTTCTTTAAATATAATGATGATTATTAATTATTGAAATTCGGTACCGGATGAGCGGCCAAGGTTGGTCATAGCGCAGCGGAAACCTATGTAAGCACGGGTAGAATCTTTGTACTCATAAGTTCTGGTACCAGTCTCCAAGTAATAAGCCACATCTTTCCATGAACCGCCTCTTACAACCTTACGGGCATTGTACTTCTCTTTCGAGTTGCCCTCTTTATCATACGCGTTTTTATCAATGAATTGTGGGTTCAAATCCCAAACGGTTGGCACTGATGCAGGGTTAAAGTCGTCCAAACACCACTCCGAAACGTTACCTGACATGTCTACCAAGCCATAATCGTTAGGAAAATAAATACCAACTGGTGATGTGTAAGCGAAACCATCATCATAATAATTACCACGGCCAGGCTTGAAGTTGGCAAGCATACAGCCTTTAGAGTTACGGATGTAAGGGTTACCCCAAGGGTACTTGTTCATGTCACGGCCACCGCGTGCTGCATATTCCCATTCTGCTTCTGAAGGCAATCGGAAAGCTGGCATTGGAGGCTGGCCACCGTTTACCTGGCGCCACTCGTTCAAGAACGCAGTTCTCCATTTTCCAAAGAAGTTCGCGGCTTCCCAGCTCACCCCTACCACAGGGTAATCTTGATAGCCGGGATGTTGCCAATAATAGTCTACCAATGGATCACCCATGTGGTGAGAAAAGTCTTTCATCCACACGGTGGTATCTGGGTAATACTTGGCCATAAAATCTTGCTGGCTTACCGCAGGGAAGTTGGTGAGCTGTGCGCCCCCTTCGGCACCCAAGAAGAATTGTGTGAATTGAAGATATTCGTCATTGGTAATCTCTGTTTCATCCATGAAAAGAGGGCCAATGGTGATTTGCTTGTTGAAATTGATTTGTGTAGAGGCCGGGTCTTCATCTGCCTGGCCCATGTGGAAGGTACCAGCCGGGATGGGCACCATGCCGTAAGGAATAACCATTGACCATGGTTGCTTGCGCTCAATTGTTGATTGGCCTACTACTTCGCCTTGTGCATCGCCTCCACCTTTCTTACCCCCGATACCCAACAGGCCGCAGCTCCCTAAAAAGGCCGCCAAACCCGCAATCAATGCACTCGACAGAACACGCTGAGAAATAATTTTCTTCATAGGTTATTTTTTATCCTTACCCTTTCGGTTGTTCGAAATACCAACGAACCGACTCGAAAGTTATTCTTTTTGCCAGACACTAAGGTCACGAAAATCAACAAAATCTTAAAAAAACCAAAATTTTTTTGATTTTAATGCCTGTAACGGGGGGTTCTAACCACTTTTTTCCCGCTACCCGGATTTACCGGAAGCTCGTATGTCAGCAAAAGTTCGTGCGAGGTAGGTTGCTTCGCTGCTTGGTCTTGTACCACATAATCAAGGGCATAACCCACCTTTAATGACTTGTCTTTGAGAAGGCTGTAGCCCAACATTAGAATGGCAGCTTCTGACGAGCGGAAGGAAAGTCCGCCCCACATGGTGTCTTTGAAATAAGCGATTCCACCAATATTAACGCTCGTTTTAGAAAAATCAGATTGAACCAATGTCATGAACTGGAACTTAAGATCAAAGTTTACTTCATAGAAATAACCACCAGTTAAGTACACGTGCGTTTGCAAAGCATTGCGCTGCGCCACGCCAAAGTCGAAAGTGGACCGAAGTAAATGATTAAAGCTAAGACCTACATAGTACTTTTCCTTTCGCCAAAATATGCCCATTGCTAAGTCTGGGCGAATTTGGGTCTCAGATCCACTCTTATCTTTCAAGAGGGGGTCGCCCGGGTTCACGTAGCGATAGAGGTCATAGTTAAAAGTTTGAGAAAACATCCCGGCACGTAAGCCAAAGCTCAGCTTGCTGTTCTTAATGCCAAGGTGATAGGCATAAGAGGCTTGTGCTTCTAAGTTGTTTTGTGCTCCTAAGCGATCGTTTACTATATATGCCCCAAAGCCGCTGTTAAGCTTGTTAATGGGGGTAGTCATCGAAATGATTTGGGTAGTGGGTGCTTCTCCACCGCCAAATGTGGGCGAATAGCCAAGCCACTGGCTGCGGTGAATGGCGGTTAGCTTTGTTACGCCCTCACTGCCGGCAAAACCGGGGTTGTAGAAAAGCGTGTTGAACATGTAATGAGTGAACTGCGGATCTTGCTGTGCCAGCAATTGAGCCACGAAACCCACGCAAAAAATAAGAGACAGTAGTAGCTTCTTCACTCTTTAAACTTTGAAAACAGACTTAAAGATAAACCAAAAAAACAGAATCAGGCAAACGCATGTAATTAAAGTGTAATAAAAAATAGCCCTTTATAATAACGTAAGGGTGAACACTTTATTTGATGCCGTTGGCCTTCTTCACGTAGAGCTCCAGCGCGCCCGTCATAGACGGTGCATTGGGCAGGGGCGCCTCAATATCCAAAATTAACCCGGCATCGCGCACTGCCTTGGCTGTAGTAGGGCCATATGCAGCCAACCGGGTGTTGTTTTGCTTAAAATCGGGAAAATTGACAAACAACGAGTTGATGCCCGAGGGACTGAAGAACGCGAGGATGTCGTAATACACGTTCTTAAGGTCACTCAAATTTGCGGCAACCGTGTGGTTAATCACGGCTTCGGTGTAGGTGTAACCATTAGACTTTAAAAAGTCAGGAATATCGCTTTTGCGGATGTCAGAGCAAGGGAACAAAAACTTTTCGTTCTTGTGCTTTTTAATAATCTCCAACAGATCTTTCGTATCCTTCAATCCAGAAAATATCTTTCGCTTTCTGATCACGATATATTTCTGCAGGTAATTTGAAGTTTGGTCTGAGATGCAGAAGTACTTCATGTCTGCGGGCATCTCCAGCTTCAGCTCTTGGCAAATGGCAAAGAAATGATCTACTGCATTGCGAGAAGTAAAGATAATGGCGGTATGCTGCAAAATATCTACTTTCTGTTTGCGGAACTCGCGCAGCGGCACAGCCTCTACCTGTATAAATGGACGAAAGTCAATTTTGATGTTGTATTTTTCAGCCAGCTTGAAATAGGGAGACGCGGGGTCGGTGGGGGCTTCCTGTGTGACCAAGATGCTTTTCACTTTTCGCATCCGGTCAGTAGCAGTGTCGGTCATAACAGCACGAGTCGGTTTGGGCTTAATACAGAATCAACTTCGTTAGTATCAGTAACGGAATGATTTCTGACGCGCAAAGGTAGGAAA
Source organism: Bacteroidota bacterium (assembly GCA_018267275.1). Lineage (GTDB taxonomy): Bacteria > Bacteroidota > Bacteroidia > Cytophagales > Cyclobacteriaceae > ELB16-189. The sequence goes on from JAFDYV010000009.1 coordinate 490,994, forward strand.
ATAAATGAAAGAAATGGTAGGGCAAACGGGCCATTAATTTAATGTAAACCACGCCAGTGCCTAATATGAATAATCCTACCAACAAGTAAAGTTGATAGTAGTAAAACAAATCGGTGCGAACGTTAAACAATACAAACACAAACCCGATCACCACTAAAATCGCTACCGAGATAAAGATTACACGCACAAAATTGAAAAACTGAAACCGCACGGTGTCTTTGAAACCAAACAGCGTGGCAAAGATCGCAATCCAAAGAAGCTTGCCCACCAACAAACCGGCAATCCCAAATGATAGCAACAGCCACTGTAGAAAACCCTGGGTGGTAGCTTTCACCTGAAACATTTTTGACAGGAGTGTAACTGGCCCCATCAGGTGGAAGGCCACCAGCAAGATGAGCGCAAGAAAACAGCTGCCGAAAAAGTAGTATAAGATGTTAACGCTTGAGGCGATGCGCAGCCCAAACCCGCTCTCGGTTCGATCGAGCGAGGTGATCAGTTTAGATAAATTGAAATAATCTTGGGTAAGTACTGGATTGGTTCTTAAAAACAAGGTGAAGGCCACCAACAACAACAGCGATGCGATCAAAGCAAAATCCAAAAAATAATTCCCTTTGCGCGGAAATATATCCAGCGTGTCGCCCGCAGTATTTCGCTGCTCGATGCTCGTGGAGATATTGTTAAACCCTGACACAGAAAAAACACCCAAGAAAATTTTTGGGGAATACAGTCGGGCCAGGCTATCAATGGAAAAACGTCTGTTGCCTTGGCCACTCCAAATCAACTGCGAGTTGATCCAAACCGAGTAAGGGTGTCGGCCAGCGATTGCAAGCGTTGCTCCCTTATAAGATGTTGCCGGAATCCAGAAGTAAATGGACGAAGTGTTTTGAGATTCAAATTTCACGAAGCCCTCGGGAGATGCAACAAGCCATTGGTCTTGTAAGTCGACAATGTTGGTCGCATCTTGTGCCTGGGCAAATGGAACGACCAGCACGCTGGAGAGAAAAACTATGGAAAGGCGAAGGAGACCCATTAAAAAATTGCCAATTTAGACGTTCGAACTGAAACCACCATCAATGGCCGGGCTCTATCTGCACATTCCCTTTTGCAAACAAGCATGCTACTATTGCGACTTTCACTTTTCCACCAACCAGCAGCAAACGGAACAACTGGTGCAAGCCATCTGCCATGAGCTTACAATTCAAAAAGAATATTTAGGTGGCGAGGCACTTGACACAGTTTATTTTGGCGGAGGTACGCCTTCTTTGTTGGCGTTTGAGCAAATCACCCTTTTGATGACGGCAATCAAAGATTCGTTTGCCGTAACAGCAACGCCCGAAGTAACATTGGAGGCCAATCCGGACGATTTAACTACTGAAAAATTGAAAGAACTTCGTGCCGCAGGCATTAACCGACTGAGCATAGGGATACAGTCTTTTGATGATTCAATTCTGCAGTTTTTCAATCGGGCGCACAATGCTGCGCAAGCAGAAAAGTGCATACGCGATGCACATCTGCTGGGCTTCACGAACATTAGTCTCGATTTAATTTTTGGCGCACCACATCAAACGCTGCAATCTTTGGAGCGAGACCTGAGCCGCTTTATTGATTTTGCTCCCAAGCATATCTCGGCCTATTCTCTGACCATCGAAGAAAAAACGGTTTTCGGTCACCAACTCAAAAACGGTACTTTTCCGGTGTTGTCTGAAGGGCAATTGGCGGAACAATTCAAATATGTAATGAAGCGACTAGAAGAGGCGGGTTACGAGCAGTACGAAATCTCGAATTTTTGCAGGCCAGGGTATTACTCAAAACACAACACGAGTTATTGGCAGCAAAAAAAATACCTTGGCGTGGGACCTAGTGCCCATTCGTACGATGGCCAATCGCGTCAGTGGAATGTGGCGAATAATCACTTGTACATGCGATCGCTGGCACAAGGAACCGTGCCTTTTGAGCGCGAGGTGCTTTCGCGAACAAACCAGATCAACGAATATTTTTTTACTACGCTGCGCACACGGTGGGGCACAGACCTGACATTCTTACAAAGGTTTTTTGATTTTACACCCGACCCGCAAAAAATAGATTTGCTTCAACAACAAGGTCTGATTCAGATTGAAAACGAGCGACTTACGCTTACGCGCCCGGGCAAGCTACTGGCCGATAAAATTGCACTTGAGTTTTTTATTGACGAGGGTTAAATTTTTTTCGCAGATTTAACTACTTTTCAGATTAGATGACACAAGAGCAAAAAAGGGTACACATTTTACTGAAGGCCGTTATCTATCACTACCACGGGTTAGACGAGTTGGAGCGAAACGATTTGGAAGCGACCGCAGAACAACTGGATGCGAAGAATGAGTTGGCTTGGGCGCTGGAGTTTATTGCCAAAGATTACATCACTTCTTTCGACCGAGCGCGAACGTTCCTCAATGATATCATTGGCGACTACGAAAAAGATAAAAGGATTGAACTGATCCAGATGGTATGGCAGGCAAACAACCTGAAAGGCTACGTTACCGAAATGGAGGCTACCGCCATGCTCAAACTGGCTAAAGATTGGAATGTAGAGAAAGAACTGATTGAGCTGGTATTAAAATAATCCGAGGCGCAGGTGGTGTGCCGCACTGCGCAATCACAAACTCATCATATCCTTAAACTTGGCGGCTTGCCTGCGGCTCACTTCTACTTTATCACCTCCTTTTAAGCGAACCATCAATCCTCCATTAAACCATGGCTCGATGCCCTCTACCCAACTTAAGTTTACGATGTGCTTCCGGCTGGCGCGGAAGAACGCACGTTCGTCTAATTTCTCATCCAACGCATTCAGCGATTTATGGATCATGGGCTTGTTGTTGTCGAAATACACTTTGATGTAGTTGCCATCAGACTCAAACATGCGCACGGCCGAGAGGCTCACAAACCAGCAGCGCTCGCCATCTTTCACAAATACCTGGTCTTCGAGGCCTAACTTTTTTTCGTTGGCGCGACCAGTTTTGGCACGCTCTTTCTCCATCACCTTGTGCACAGCTTCACTCAAGCGCTCCGGTACCACGGGCTTCAACACGTAATCCAGTGCATTTACCTCAAACGCCTTAAGGGCATATTGATCATAGGCCGTAGTGAATACAACCATTGGCACGGAATCCAATGACTCAAGCAATTGAAAGCCGGTGCGACCCGGCATTTGAATGTCTAAAAACAATAAGTCCGGATTAAGCTCTTCAATCATCTTCTCGGCTTCATCCGCATTGGCAGCTTCGCCTACCACCTCAATAGATGGATGTGCTTCCAATAGTTTCATCAGTTCTTTTCGCGCCAAGCGTTCGTCATCAATTACAAGAGCTTTCATAGAAAGGAGTTAGGGGTCAACAAAATACAGTTAGGAGTTATGCAAATGCGGTATGCTGATTTCAGTCAACACAAAGTTATCTTTTTCGTTGGTGATTTTGAAGTGTGCTGCATTGCCGTACAGCAACTTCAAACGCTGGATGGTGTTGGCCAGCCCCAATCCGCCCGTGTTCTCTTTGCCATTGAAGTAATGCCCGGTGTTGCGGATGCGAATCTTCAGTTCGTCATCAATAATTCTAGTAGACACGTGCAGCAGTCCACCTTCTTTTAGTTTTGAAATCCCGTGCTTCACACCATTTTCTACCAGTGTTTGAATCATCAGCGGTGGCACCAAGAATTCATTTGAGCCACTGGCAATGTCAAACTCGGTGCGCAGCCGTTCTTCAAAGCGGATGCTCTCCAGACCCAGGTAGTCCTTCACCATCTTCATTTCATCATCAAAGTTGATGAGACCTTTGCTCTCGCGCACCAGCGAGTTGCGCAAAATATTTGAAAGTTGGTTGATGGCGAGCTTCGACTTTTCGGGGTTCTCATCTACCAATGCCCGGATGCTGTTGAGTGCATTGAAAATAAAATGCGGGTTGAGCTGCGACTTAAGGTTGTTGAGTTCAATTTCTTTTACCGAGGCTTCGTAGCGCAGCGCGGTGTTATAACGCTCCACGTAAGTGTAAGCAAAATACAATGCGGCCCATAAAAAGAAAATGATTGCATAAAAGAAAGATTGACCCAGAAAAGTGAACGGGTCGAACGCCACTTCACGTTTAAACAACCCCAATGGCAGCGACACGGGTATGCGCAGCAAGTACATGATTGCACCCATGACAAATACCGCCAACACCACGCGGGGAATGAGTCTTGAAAAACCGAAGTTCAGCCACTTCCATTGAATGATGATGTTTCTGAACATATGCGAAACGAGCAAACAGAACAACGACTCGTAACCGAGGAAAATGATGCGCTGGGCCTGCACGCCTGCTTTGCCCGATGCAAGTATGGTAGCAGCAATTTGCAACCCTGCGTAAAGCACCCAGCCGCTCACCTGCATTGTCCAATACCACCGTTGCTTATTCGTCACCATTTAAGTAGCAAATCTAGAAAATCGCGCAAGAGGTTGGAAGAGGAGTTATGTTAGCGGTAGATTGGTCTATAGCACAGATTTAATCTCGTTTTCTCCGACAACTAATAGCTTTGATTTATCAAGCATTTGCAAAATCAAATCCCAATTTTTCTCAAAAAACAAATGGAGCTGGTGCAAGGTGTAATTTCCAAACTGGAAATGAACAACTTTGGCAGGACGTGGACTGAGGATGCACCTCGTGTAAAAGTCTGAGTCCTTGGTGAGAATTATTAATTCATTCTCTTGGGCATATTCCCATATTTTTTGATCCGACATCTTGGTGTCTAAATCAGACACGAATTCAAACTCTTCTGTGTGAAAGTACTTAAAGTACCTCGGCAGATTAACATCAACCAAAAATTTCTTCTTCAAGCAGAGATTTTGAAAATCGCTTTATCCATGTCCACAGCAAGAGACGCGTAGTGTATACAGGCATAGATGTCCTCCCGTTGGAGGTAAGGATAGGCTTTCAACAAATTTTCGATGGTTTCGCCCGCTGCAAGAAAATCTAAGACTGTCTTCACAGTAATTCTCATCCCTCGCACAACGGGTTTACCATTGCAAATTTGTGGATCAATGGTGATTCTGTCGATCAGACTTTCCATAAGTCAAATATACGAGCTTTTTCAGCATCTGGGATTATGATGCCAACTCCCCCTTCAAAAACTTGCCTGTAAAACTCGCGGGATTTTTTGCCACCACTTCAGGCGTGCCTTTCGCAATGATGCGGCCACCGCCTGCGCCACCTTCAGGCCCCAGGTCAACAATGTAATCGGCTGATTTGATCACATCCATGTTGTGCTCAATTACCAGCACGGTGTTTCCTTTGTCCACGAGTTTTTGCAACACATCCAGCAAATGGCTGATGTCTTGAAAATGCAAACCCGTGGTGGGCTCATCTAAAATGTATAAAGTTTTACCGGTGTCGCGTTTGCTCAGCTCAGTAGCCAACTTTACGCGCTGCGCTTCGCCACCCGAAAGTGTAGTGGCATGTTGACCCAATGAAATATAACCGAGACCTACTTCACTCAGGGTTTGTATTTTGCGCAAAATGCGCGGCTGGTTTTCAAAAAATGTTACCGCTTCCTCCACCGTCATGTCCAGCACATCTGAAATAGACTTGCCTTTGAAGCGCACTTCCAAAGTCTCGCGGTTGTAGCGCTTCCCCTTGCACGTTTCGCACGGCACATACACATCGGGTAAAAATTCCATTTCAATCAAACGAAGCCCTGCGCCTTCGCACGTTTCGCAGCGGCCGCCCTTTACATTAAATGAAAATCGGCCTGTTTTATAGCCACGGATTTTCGCCTCCGGCATCTGTGCAAACAAATCTCGAATATCGGTAAACACACCTGTATAAGTAGCCGGACTTGAGCGGGGTGTGCGGCCAATGGGCGACTGGTCGACTTCAATTACTTTATCAATCAGCTTCAACCCTTCTATTTTTTTATAAGGCAACGCTTCTTTGCGCGCATTAAAAAAATGTTGGTTGAGTATCGGGAAAAGTGTTTCATGAATCAACGTTGATTTACCGCTTCCTGAAACCCCCGTGATACACGTGAGCGTAGCCAGCGGTATGTGCAAGTCAACGTTCTTCAAATTGTTTCCGGTGGCACCGAGCAGTGCCAGTTCTTCTCCCGTTCCTTTTCTTCTTTCTTTTGAAAAACGAATACCAATTTCTCCACTGAGGTACTTAGCCGTAGTACTGTTCGATTTTAGAAATTGAGCGGGGGTGCCTTCGGCCACAATGCTGCCACCATGCCGCCCCGCACCTGGCCCCACGTCAATAATATAATCTGACTCGAGCATCATTTCTTTGTCATGCTCCACCACAATTACAGAGTTACCTAAATCGCGCAAGTCTTTTAGCGCTTTGATGAGTTTGACGTTGTCGCGGGCGTGTAAGCCGATGCTGGGCTCATCCAAAATATAAAGAACGCCTACCAGCTGTGTGCCTATTTGGGTGGCCAATCTAATCCGTTGCGCCTCGCCACCACTTAACGTCCGCAATGGCCTGTTCAGGTGCAGATAATCTAAGCCTACATCTAACAAAAACCCGATGCGCTTGCGTATCTCTTTCAGTACCTCTGCAGCAATTTGATTTTGTTTGTCGCTAAGGCGCGCCTCCAACCCGTCAAACCATTTCTTTAAATCTGAAATGTTAAGGTTTGCGAGTTCGGCAATATTTTTATCATCGATTTTGAAATGCAGCGATTCTTTTTTCAGTCTCGCTCCGTGGCACTCGGGGCAAACCTTGGTGATGGTAAAGTCGTCTACCCATTTTTTAATGGCGTCACTGCCTTCGTCTTTTTGCTTTTGTAAAAAGTTGACAATCCCTTCAAACTTGGTGTTCCATTCGGTACCGGGGTATTTTACGGAAGCTACTGCCACGGGTTCGTCATCGCCATACAGCAAAACCTTGAGCGCTTCTTTGGGAATATCTTTTATAGGCGTGGTGAGTGTGAGCTTATACCGTTTCAGGATGGCTTCGATCTTTTTGAAAATCCAGATGTCGCGGTATTCGCCCAGAGGCAAGATACCGCCACGGCTAATGCTTAACTTTTTATCGGGGATCACCGACTCTTCGGTGATTTCTTCAATTTCTCCCAACCCATTGCACGCAGGGCACGCACCATACGGAGAGTTGAACGAAAAATTATTGGGTGCAGGCTCATCATACGATAAACCCGTTTTCGGATCCATCAAAAATTTTGAGAAGTGCTGCACTTTACCGTTTTCCGGCAAGAGCATGATTACACCTTTACCTTCTTTTAAAGCCGCGTTTACGGATTGCCCAATGCGATAACGGTCTTTGGCATCGGGCACGATGCGGTCGATCACTACTTCAATGTCGTGTATCTTAAACCGGTCGAGCTGCATCTTGGGCGTGATGTCTTGCAGCTCACCATCCACGCGCACTTTTGTGTAGCCTTGTTTTCGTATTTGAACAAACAACTCGCGGTAGTGTCCCTTGCGCCCTTTGATAACAGGTGCCATCACAATTAACTTCTTGCCGCTAAAATTATTGATGATGGCATCCAAGATTTGCTCTTCACTTTGGCGCACCATCTTTTCGCCTGTGAGGTAAGAGAAGGCCTCACCTGCACGTGCATACAACAAGCGCATGAAATCATAAATCTCGGTAACGGTGCCTACGGTAGAGCGCGGATTGCGCGAAGTAGTTTTTTGTTCAATGGAAATAACTGGGCTCAGCCCGTTGATTTTGTCTACATCGGGTCGCTCCAGGTTTCCAATAAAACTGCGCGCGTAGGCAGAAAAGCTTTCCATGTACCTCCGCTGGCCCTCGGCATAAATGGTATCAAAGGCCAATGACGATTTTCCGCTACCGCTGATGCCGGTGAGTACCACCAGTTTGTTTCTAGGGAATGAAACGCTGATGTTCTTGAGGTTATGCTCGCGCGCACCAATAATTTCTATGAATTCGTGGCCGGAGAGGTCTACGTTTTTTTGTGATGATGATTTGGACATGGAAGCTAGCTTGCAGAAAGTGCAAGCGCGCAAGCTACAAGATTTTGAGAAATTAAGTCAGTTAAAATTCGAATTCTGCGTTGAGCAATGGAGACCGAATCTTACCGATTTCTTCGCTGATTCTATTGTATAAGTTATTGTTCAACGCAAAGCCCAAAGCAAGCTTCGTATCGGGGTCTACTATCCAATACTCTTGGACGCCAAATTTTTCGTACAGGTTTTTCTTCTTGGTCAAGTCATATTCTTTATTGCTCGGAGACAGCACCTCAACAATCAAATCAGGCACCCCGATAAAATTCCCATGCGTTTCTATTTTACCTGCATTGGATGCCAGCACTATGAATATGTCTGGCTGTACTGCATTTTGCTTCTTATCCAAGTAAACATCAAAAGGGGCATAAAAAACAAACCCACGGCCTGCTTCTTCAATCAGCTTGTCAAAACTCTTTGCAATCTTTTTCGCTGTTTTAAAGTGACTGGTATTTGGTGCGGGTGACATAAAAAGTTGATTATCGATGAGTTCTGCCAAGGTGCCTTCCGGCAACATTTCGTAAACCTCCATCATCGTTCTAGGTGGGCTGCCAATCGTGATTTCCATGGTATAAAGTTAGCAAATTTTCGATTTTTGTTTCCATGCCCCGCTGTTGCCTCGTCAGCAAAATATTTTTGTCTTAACTTCGTTGCTTAGAATGATGAAGTTTTCTGCCGTTGCAATATTGCTAACCTGTGCAAGCGCACTTTTCGCGCAAAAGCCAGAGCCCAAACGCGAGGAGGGCCAATTTACCTTTGACACAGACAAGCCTTTTACGGTGCTGGATTTATACCAGCAGATGGAAGAGCCCATCGTTACCAAAAAAAAGAAACCAAAACCAAAAGTTTTTTATGGGATCAAAACCAAGAAAGGTTTTACGCGCAAGGGCTATGGCGACCGTGTGGTGCTTGAGTTGTTTTACAAGCTGAAAAAATCTGAACCAGCCAACACCTTTGCAAGAGACATTTATTGGTTCGACTACGCGAGGCGCGAAGTTAGACGAACGGAAAAATTTGACCCCAAAAAAGGAGTGCTACTGCACGGACCTTACAAAAGAATGGTGGGCACCGCGCTGATTGAAGAAGGCATTTTTTACAAGGGAACAAAACATGGCCGATGGATGCGCTACGATCGGCAAGATTTGCTGGAGGACAAAGAAAAGTATTACAAAGGCTGGCCGAAAGAAACACTGATTACCTACTATGACCCTGCGGAGCGAAAGAAAATCAAAGAGATAACACCCGTTGAGTACGGAGAGAAAGAAGGTTTTTATTATTTACTACATGAAAACGGACAAGTAGCGGTGCGTGGTGAATACCGTTTCAACGAAAAAGTAGGCGACTGGATTGAAAACTACCCCAACGGTAAACGCAAGCGCATCATCACCTATGCCAAAGAACCGTTCGACAAGGAAACAAAGCCTTATTTGCGCAAAGAGTGGGACGAGAAAGGAAAAGAAATTTATTCGAAATAAGGCTGGCACTCCGCTCGGGACCGAGGTTGCCCGCTAATTCCAAAACAACCGCCCGCCTTTTTGGGTTTTAGCTTACAAGAACCACCACCATGCACTCTCTCAGGTTTTTTATCTGTTTTGCTTTTTTCTCCGTTTGCGCACGTGCGCAAGACACACTCAACACAAAGCCGGCTTTTAGTTACTCGCTATTTGCGAATTACGGTTTCATTTTCGCACACTCGCAAGACGTTGAAAACACCGCCAACTCATTTCCACGAGGCATTACCGCCACGCTCAACTGGCAGCGCACCGACAAACAAATTCTAGACCAATACAACTGCTTTCCGAGGCATAGTTTGCTGGTGGGTTTTTATGATTTTGACAACGCTGTGCTGGGCCGGGGGTTGAACCTCGCCTATTCACTAGAGCCACACTTTATGATGACGCAGCGGCTGAGCTTTTATCCAAAGGTTTCCATTGGTGCTGCTTTTCTTTCAAATCCCAACGACCCCATAAAAAATCCAACCAACAACTCGTACAGCTTACCCGTGAGTGCTTATCTGGCGCTAGGGGTTGGCTTGCGTTGGCAGTTCTCCCCTACGTGGGCGATGAATATCAATGCAGAATACCAACACGTATCCAACGGTGGCTTGCGCGAACCGAACAAAGGAATCAATTGGCCGACCATGGGGTTGGGCGTTGAGTTCTCTCCAATGAATTTAGCGTTGAAAAAATTTGTGCGCACGCGCGAGAACAATGAATCGTTCAAACAAAGGCGCATGGACATTGTGTTGCTGGCCGTAGTAAAGGGTGGCGACTTCAGTGGCGAGCGCAGGTACTACCCGATTTCGGGTGCCAACTTTACCGCCAGTTGGCAAGTGAGCAGACTGCATGCGTGGACTGTGGGCACGGAGTTCTACCACGATCAATTTATGCAGGAGCGCATAGCTTCAACCGGAAACACAGTGAATGGATACCGCGGGGGCTTTTTGGCAGGACACGAGTTTTTGCTGGGCAAGTTTATTTTCAGCCAGCAGTTGGGCATTTATTGGCTTGGACAAAACAACAATGACTTGGTGTATCACCGTTGGGGCTTGAATTACTACATCTTACCTCATTGGGCCGTAGGTGTAAACCTGCGTGCACATAAACAGGTTGCAGATTTCACCGATGTGCGGGTGACGTATTCGTTTGGGAAGAAATAACTACTTGACTTCTGTAACAGGCGCCCGCCTCAATTGGAAATTCTGACCTAAATACACTTTGCGCACGAGCGGGTCGTCTGCTAATTCTTGCGCGGTACCTGCCTTAAAGAGTTTTCCCTCCACCATCAAATACGCGCGGTCCGTAATAGCGAGTGTTTCGTCCACGTTGTGGTCGCTGATGATGATGCCAATATTTTTCTTTTTCAGCTTTGCCACAATACCTTGAATTTCTTCTACCGCAATTGGGTCAACACCGGCAAAGGGTTCATCTAACAATACGAAAGCCGGGTCAACGGCCAATGCCCGCGCAATTTCCGTGCGCCTGCGCTCTCCCCCCGACAGCACCATGCCCAAATTTTTCCGCACGTGCGTTAAGCTGAATTCTTCCAGCAACGATTCGACTTTTTGTTTTCTATCTGCCGGTGACATGTCGCGCATCTCTAAAGGTGCCAAAATGTTTTCTTCTACCGTGAGCCCGCGGAAAACGGAAGCCTCTTGCGCCAAATATCCAATGCCCCGCTTAGCGCGCTGGTACATGGGCAAATCAGTAATGTTGTCATCGTTGAGAAAGATGTTGCCTTCATTGGGTTTGATTAAACCCACGATCATATAAAAGCTGGTGGTCTTGCCTGCTCCATTGGGCCCGAGCAGACCCACAATCTCACCCTGCTGCACTTGTACCGACACCTTGTTCACCACGGTGCGCTTCTTGTATTTCTTTACCAGGTTTTCTGAACGTAGAATCATTGCCTTCTAATCAAACTTTAAATCTTTCAATCTCAACTGAATGGAAGTCATTCCATTGTAATTGTTTTCTTCTACCGTAAATGCCATGCGAAACAAATCGCCTGTGGCCAAACGATCGTACCAGCCCGCCATATCAAACCCCACCACGGTCATGGCTGCATCTGTATTTTCCTGGCCTGCCAAAAACCGAATGTGCCGATCTTTAAAACTCGATAGCGCATTGCGTACATACACATTTCGTGCCTCAAATATGGGTTTTTGGTTCTCGGGACCAAAGGGTGCCATTTGTTTCAGCACTTGGTTGAATTTGGGCGTAATCGCTTCCAGCGGCAAAACGGTGTCGATCTCCACCACCGGAATGCGCATTTCATCGGTCAGTCTTTGGCCTACCACTTCTTCAAAGCGAACGCGAAACGCATCCAGATTTTTCTTGTCCAGTGTAAGGCCTGCCGCATATTTGTGTCCACCAAATTTATCAAGCAGGTCGCTGCAAGCGCTGATGGCCTCATACAAATCAAAATCGCGGATGCTGCGCGCAGATCCGGTTATCTTGTCGTTTGATTCTGTTAAGATGATTGTAGGGCGGTAATATTTTTCGATACAACGCGAGGCAACAATACCAATCACCCCTTTGTGCCACGTCTCTTTGAATAGCACGGTGGCATTTGCATTTTTATGAACCTCGCTGCCTTCAATCATGGCAATGGCTTCTTCGGTGATGCTCAAGTCAAACTCTCTGCGGGTATCGTTTTTCAAATTGACTTTTTCGGCCAGCTCATTGGCTTCTTCGTCTGTTTTGGCGAGCAACAATTCTACCGCTGCACGTGCATGTGCCACCCTGCCTGCAGCATTGATGCGCGGCCCCAAGGTGAACACCACACTCGAAATATCCATGTCGCTTCTCACGGCCGCAATCTCTTTCAGTGCTTTGAGGCCCGGCCTCGGATTTTGATTGAGTTGTTGTATGCCATAATAAGCCAACACACGGTTTTCGTCATTGATCGGCACAATATCTGAGGCAATGCTCACCGCCACCAAATCGAGGTAAGCGAATACCTCTTGCTCTTGCCGATGTGTTTTGGCAAAGGCCTGCAGCAACTTGAAGCCCAGACCACAACCACTCAATTCTTTAAATGGATAAGCGCAATCATCTCGCTTGGGGTCAAGCACTGCCACCGCCTGCGGAATGGATGCGCCCGGCAAATGGTGGTCGCATATGATAAAGTCGATGCCCTGCACGCTTGCCTGGTGCACAGCTTCCAACGCTTTTACGCCCAGGTCGAGCGCAATGATGAGTTTGATGTTGTTGTCGACTGCATAGCGGATGCCTGCTTCAGAAACACCGTAACCTTCTGCATGCCGATCGGGAATATAAAAATCACAATGCGGATAAAAGCTGTGCAAGTAGCTGAACACCATCGCCACCGATGTAGTGCCATCCACATCATAGTCGCCATACACCAATATTTTCTCTTGTTGATCGATGGCTTTTTTCATGCGCGCCACTGCGCGGTCCATGTCTTTGAGCAAGAATGGATCATACAGGTGTGCGAGTTGCGGGCGAAAAAAATATTGCGCTTGCTCGAAATTTGAAATGCCACGCTGCAATAATACGGTGCTCAGAAAAGGGTTTACGTTAATCGCTTTGCTCAGGCTTTGTATTGCCTCTGGTAACGGTTGCTCTTTGTATATCCAGCGGTTGCCCATCATTTCTTCTCAAACCTGATAATGCCTTGTTTGCCGGCCACGCCATTGGCACCGGGCAAACCCTTCTCTCCGTTTTTGCCATCTTGATTGGGCCCTAAGCCTGCCAAACCACCGGTGCCGCCATTTGCGCCCACGCCTGCAAAACCACCATAGTTGTTAATGATCAATTGGTGACCTTGTATCAGGTGCAAATCCTGGCACTGCGTGCAGCGCATGTCCAGATTGCCACCATTGCCACCATTGCCGCCTGCACCACCGTTGCCACCTGCACCACCATTGCCACCACGACATACGCGAGTGCCTCCACCTCCGTCACCACCGCGTCCGCCTCTGCCACCGGTGCCGCCATTGCCACCATTCAAGTTAATGGTGAGCGAACCTGTTATGATCAATTGATTCACGTACAAACTCAAATTCAGGCCACTGGTCCCGTTGCCGCCAGTGGCGCCTTCGGCCGCATTGCCACCTACCCTGCAGGGCGCATTTTGGCGCACACCGTTGGCGCCCACTTTACCCGCCTCTCCGTTGGCACCATTGCCGATGATCTGTGCCCCGCGGTTGACGATCAAAACTTTTACGTTGATGATGTTCTCACTTTTTTCTTTGTTGAGCACAATGCGGGAAGAATCGCGCATGATCAGCGTATCTACTACCAACACATCTGATTCTTCGATGGTATAAGCCTGGCGTGCTTTGATCTCTAATTTATCGAGGCGAATTTGCCCAAAGCCTTGCGCTGCCGCGAAGATGAGCAAGATGATACCAATCCATTTATTCATTGGGCAAAAGTACGGCATCGCGCCACAGCGCACAAAACAAAAAGGCAGCTCTAGCTGCCTTCGTGCTCAAATGAGATTCTTCGGTCGTTACCTCCCTCAGAATTTAGAGTATCGTTATTTGGTGGCGGGCGCCTTGTCTGCCACCACGCCCTCCAGCACATCTTTGATCTCCACGCGCTGGCCGTCTTTAAAAGGCACTATCCACGCGTCTTTCACGCCCATTTCGCGCATGTATTTCTTAAACCTGTCAGCTTCCCAATAATCGCGGAACACGCCAATGGTATACTTCTGCTCACCCTTGTCGGTAGCTTCGCCACCAAAGTTGGGGTTATTGTCAAAATACTTTTTCAAATCTTTATTCTTGAAGGCACCGATCTGCACTTTGAATACCACGCCCTTCGAAAAATCCATCGGGTTGATGGGTGGCGCTTCTTTCAATTGTGCCAACTCTGCTTTGGTTGAAGTCAGCTCACTGCGCAACTTTGCAAGCTGGTCTTCCAAATCAGTAATCTTTGCGTTTTTGTCGCTGATTTGTCCGTTCAATGTGCTCACCTGACCCTTGAGTGCAGTGTTATCCGTTTCGGCTACCTGCTTGGCCTCAGTGAGGTTTTTCAAATTGAGAGGGTTCTTTGCATATTCTTTGGCCTTCTTCTTCCACTCCTTTTTTTCCTTTTTCGACAGTTGGGCGAAAACTTGGGTGCCGGAAAAAATCAAAGCCAGGCAGACAATTAAAACGCTAGTTTTCATTTTGTATTGAGGTTTAATTTATTGTTAAAATTAGTAAAAAAAGTCTGAACGCCTACAACTCAAAGGCTTTCGGCCGCCAAAACCAGCGGTTCACTCACCCAAATCAACGGCCGACTCCACAACACTTTAACTTTTGGCCGCTTTGCCGGTTAAAAGCGTATGAAAAATTTTGTGTTGACACTCCTGCTCACGCATGCTGTAGCGGCAAGGACTTTGGCGCAAGGCTGCAGCGACTCTGGTTTTTGCACGATGGGTGCGTTGCGCCCCGACCAGCCCTACAGCGAACGGGTAAAAATCAAACTTCACTCAATTGAGATTACCCAACACTTGGGCACCACCAAGTATGGCGATTGGATTCACGCCTCTTTTGTGGACGCGAATTTTACCATCGGCAAGAAAAATTCTTTTCAGTTGCGTGCACCTGCCTACATGGTAATTGAGGGCAACATGCCTACCGTGCGCGGGTGGGGCGACACGTATTTGAGCCTCACCCGGCAAATCATTTCCACCGATCGCTTTCAAGTGAGTGGCACCGTAGGCGGAAAAATTTATACTACCGCCACGCGCATCGACAATGCCATGCCCATGTACCACCAAACCACACAAGGATCAAATGATCTGATGTTGGGCGTATCGTTGATGTCGAAGAAATGGATGGTGGCCGTTGGCTACCAGCGCCCACTCAACGCCACGCGCAATGCTTTTCATCCTACACAATTTGCCGGCACCGAAATGGAAGAGATGGTGAAAAAATACGCACCATCTGTAGGTTTGCTGAGGGGCGATGACATTGCTGTGCGTGTAGAAAGGAATTTCCGTTTGGCCCGTTGGAATTTTTTCGTGGGCGCATTGAATTTGATCCGCGTGACGGCCGATCAAACACTTGACAGCGATGGAAAGCTGCAGCCGGTAACTGATACAAAGGGGCTGGCCAGTAATCTGTTGGCAGGCGTAGGGTATCAATTCAACATACACAATGGCATCAGGCTGTTAATGGCAGGCAAGCTTACCGAGCGCGCCCAAAATCCGGATGGCCTCTCGCGCGACTTTGTAGCGCAGCTAGCCTATGTGGTGAGGTTCTAACTTCTCAATTCGACAGCACAAACTTCTTCCAATCGCGGAGCAAATCGCTTTCGGTGGTGTTCAATGCCTGCAGCACATCGTCTAGCTTATTGTACGCCAGTAGCTGCTTCAACCTGGCGCGGCCATAACGCTTATCGATGAACCATGCCACTGAGCCCGAGAGACCATACTTGAATTTGCCTGTCCAAAACTTATCAAGCGTAGCGGGTGTCGCGTTTGCGCCAATGGCTTTGTGCAATTCTGCGAGCCGCGATTCATCCAGTTGCCCTGCGGCATAGGTGGCCAATCCTTCTACCAGCCAATCGATGCCTACGACATCGCTAAAGTCGGGGCTCGCATTTTGCTGCCCATGAAAAACGTGCACGAGTTCGTGCGTAATCAGCTGCTGCACTTTTGGCTTGTCTGCGTATTTATGTTCACAACTTTCCTTGTCCCACGCTTTGGGTGCAATCAAGTCTAGCTTGGTAGCCACTCCGCTCGCCACCATCCAGCACTCCGATTTAAAGTCGGGCAGGTTCCAATCTTTTTGCCACTGCGCCTCAATCGCCAAGCGGTTGGGATATATCCACACTTCAAATTCTGTTTTGAACTTACCGCCAAAAAAAGTCTGTACTGTTTTGATGCCGTTGTCTACCATGGCAGCATACACGTCTTTTTCGGTTTTATCCGCTTCGGTATACGCCAATGTGTAACCCGTGCGCTTTTCTTTTATCCAAGGGTCGGTGGCCAATAGCGTGAATGGCAACAGGAGCAAGCAGGTGAGAGATACTTTTATCATGCTGTATTTTTTGAATAACGATAATTGGTTTAGTTTCTTGTATGTGTCGTCAAGGCGGTGGTGGTCACTTCCAGGCGATTGTTATCAGGGTCTAATGTTTCAAACTCATAATAGCCATCGCCTGTGGTTCGGGGGCCACTCAAAATACGGAACCCTGCCGCGCGCAGTTGTTCTGCTTTTGCGTCTACCTCTTGCATGGTGTTTACCCCAAAGGCCAGGTGAATGATGCCGAGGTGTTGCGCAGTAACAGTATCATTTTGTGAGGTAGGTATGCCGGGGCGCTGCATCAACTCCAACCGCGCGCCTGAATCGAACGTCAAAAAATAACTTTGAAATTGCTTTTGTGAATTGGTGTACTTTTCATTGGGCATCGCACCGAAATACCGCACATAAAAATCTTTCAGTTGCTCCAGGTTGTTGGTCCAAATGGCCACGTGTTCCAATGTCATCGCTTGCATCTTTTGCGTACATCTAACGGATTCAAACGCACTTCGTTTCATTGTTAAAATGAACATGTATTCATCTAAAACGCCCGTTTTTTGGACCGGGGGAAAATACCCGTTGACAGCCCGATCTCAACCCCTGAACTTTACACACGGTTTAAGACTAAATATTTCTATGAAGGTACTTGTTGTCCACCGGCTTGAAGAACAAACAAAGTCTCTCAAATCTCAATTCAACCACTGGTATGTTCAAACGGCTAATACGGGGCTGGATGGATTGCTCGCGGCACGGCTTGATAATTACGATTTGATTCTCTGCTCTCTTCAACTGCCGGTGGTCACTGGTATTGAGATGATGCGCTCCATTCGCAACTTCTCGCTCAACCAAAACACACCCATCGTGGTGTTATCTGAGGGGTTGGTGTCTGCCGACCACGCACGACTGCTGCACCTGCTAGACGCAAACCTGCTTACGCTTACCGAACTGGAAGAAATGGATCAGCTGGCGCACTACCTCCACTGATCAGAACTTGATTATTTTTTTACGGAGAGCTTTTAGCACCATGGAAGTGCGGCTGTTAACGTTCAGTTTTTTGAACATCATCTCGCGGTAGCCGTCTACTGTGTGCTCGCTGATGTCCATTTTCTGCGCCACCTCTTTGTAGGTCATCTCTGTACAGCACAGTTTAAGAAACTCACGCTCTCTTTTTGAAAATTCAACTTCATCCCGCATGGAGGTTTGAAACAACTGCTGAAAGTCCACCGAGTGGCTCTCGGGGTTGTAGACACCTTTCTTGTGCACCTGATCCAGCGCCTTTTCCAATTCTTTGGGATGGATGTCTTTAAACAAATAGGCGCAACAACCTGCGCGGAACATGCGAATGATCGAATCCTCTTCGTCATTCATAGACAGCGCCACCAACTTAATGTCGGGATGTTTTTCGCGTAGCCATTGTGCGGTGGCCTGCCCGTCCATGATGGGCATGTTCACATCAATCAATAGGATGTGAGGCGGCTGCTTCAGGCCCGGCAGTTTTTTTTGTAAGTCCTTGCCATGGCTGGCCTCCAGCACAATTTCAAAACGAATAAATCCATTGATGAGCAGCGCCAGCGACTTGGTAAATAAATGATGATCATCTACAATGCCAACCTGTATTTTAGCTTTGTTTTTTGCCATAAGGTATTTGAATGGAAACAATGGTTGACGTGGGCGTGCTCTCCCACTCGGCCGCTCCTCCCAGCAGCTGGGCGCGCGTTCTGATGTTGGTGATGCCTACACCCGGTGCAGTGGCGTTTACCGCAAACCCCTGACCGTTATCGATTACCCGCAGGCGTAAGTGATCTTGCTGCAATGTGAGGTCGATGCGCAATTCGCTTGCCTTGCCATGCTTGATGGCATTTTGCATACATTCTTGCGCCATGCGAAACAGCATGATTTGTTGGTCTTTCGCCAGCACCAACTCTTCGGGGTATTGTAATTCGATATTGAGGAAATTTCGGTTGCCGAGCCGATCGGCTTCTGCTTTTAAATGGGTGATCAAGTCAAACTTCTCGAGCCAATCGGTAGTCAATGACTTGCTCAAAGCTCGCACTTGCGCAATGGCTTCCGCCAAGGTGCTATCGGCCATCTCTCGCGTATAGGCGGGGTTGGGCGATGTGCCTGC
The DNA here is from genome assembly GCA_018267275.1 of Bacteroidota bacterium. Taxonomy (GTDB): domain Bacteria; phylum Bacteroidota; class Bacteroidia; order Cytophagales; family Cyclobacteriaceae; genus ELB16-189. Next base: position 509,585 of record JAFDYV010000009.1, read on the forward strand.
GGCCGCCATCAGGTTTTTTGCTGAGCCCAGCAGTTGCTGAATGTTATCGTGCAGCTCGCGCCCCACGTGCGCCAGCGTTTCTTCTTGCGCTTCCATTTTGGTGGCCAGCAACTCGCGCTGAAACTGGTTGTTCAGTTCTTTCTTATCATGTATAAACTGCAGCTGTCGTTTTTGATAGAAAAGGAAGAACACCACAATCCCCACGGCTACGGCCAAAAAGAATAAGCACGCTACTAAGATGATGCCGATTTGCTCCGATAACGAATCCATAGGGTGCTGCCCGCAATGATTGATGAACTTAAAAATAAGATAACATTGTGAACAGCCCAAAGCTCAGTGAGAAGTTTTCTGTCTTCATACAGGTAGTTTCCGTCAATTACTTTTTTAGTAAGGTAGCGATAGGTTAAAAAAATCAAGAACGAAGCAACATAGTACGTAAGCTGTGCAGAAGAAAACCAGAAATCGAAGTTCATGGAAAGCGGTTCCTCGTTTACGTTTATCCATAATTGTTGTAAAAAAAATGATACCATCGTCAGCATTGCGATCGATAACAACACTTGACCAGTACTGTCAAACAAGAGAATTGAATCCGACACCAATATTTTCGTGCCTGCATAGTAGAGGCCACCCCCCACGGCCATAGCAAGTATCACTTTTCGCCTCCAAGCCGTGATGATGGTTAAATAGTAATAAGCGCCCAAAAAGACAAAGGTTATTAGGTTGAGCACATTGTAGATTTCGATGTTGTTGACTTCGCGAAATAAATTTGCCCGCGCAATCAACAGCGTGGCAATGAAATAATAAGCGATTAAGATGAAGTACTTGAGTTGACGAATCCGAATGGAATGCAATAGGATAAATGCCGCACAAATCAGGTATGCGACAGGCTCTAACACAAATGATAATATATCATCCAAAGCTATTACGATTTAAAAAAAGGCTGCCGGGCTCAGGCAGAGCCCAGCAGGATTTTTAACCTTAATTATGTACGCACGGAGGAATAGGGCAACCCAACGCACCATCGTCTCCGCGCGCTGCCCGGGTAGCTTTTCCCTTAAATGTTCCTTTCGCTTTGATCTTCAAAGCACCTACTTTTTGATTGTCTTTGGTTACCGCTGTTTCAATGCTAACGGTGAACAATACCTTGTCCGGACCGCGGTCTAAAATTTCTTTTAAATGTTCGGCATCGAATACAAATTCAAATGCCTTTGCAGAGGTGATGCGCTTTGCCATACTATTGACTGATTTTGAGGTGATAGATTTTTTTTGGATCGAAACAAATATGCGAAAGCTTTCGCAGAAGTGACAACGGGTATTTTTCGGGGGTCACCGGGGGAAAATACCCGTAGGCAATTTTTGATAAAATCATCCACTTTTCACCCAACAAAGCCCAGAGGGAGGATACCGGTTTCGCCATGATGTTGGGATGGGTGCTGTGCGTGCTTTTTGAAAAAAATATCAGCAATATGGCCACCAGAAAAAAAGTAAAGAGAATTCTCAATTGCGTACCCTCGCATCACCAGGAAAAAGACTGGCGCTTTGAACATGCCCTTGCCGCCCACAAAGGCAAATTGGCACGCGCTATTCCCAACACCAAAGACTTGCGCGAACCGTGGTGGAAAATTGGCGACCAAGGCAGCACCGGCTCTTGTGTGGGCTGGGCTTCGGCCGATGCCGTGTTGCGTTGGCATTTTGTAAAAGCAAAAAAAATTGATCCCGCCACTTCTCTGTCGGTGCGTTTTCAATGGATGGCATCCAAAGAAATAGATGAGTTTGTTTCTACCGCCACCACTTTTTTAGAAGATGCCGGCACCAGCATCAAAGCTGCGTTAGACATAGCCCGAAAGTTTGGGGCCGTAGAAGACTCCGTGTTGCCGTTCAATGGCTCCCTCTCAAAACTTGACGAACGGGTTTTTTATGCACGTGCCGCCCGGCTCAAGATTGCCAGCTACTACAACCTGATGGGCAGCAATAAACTCCATAATTTCAGACAATGGATTGCTGCGCAGGGTCCCATCATCGCAACGCTCAATTGCGATCGCAGTTGGTATGACATTGCCCGCAACGGAAAATTAGAACTGTACGGCAAGGCCTCGCCCGAAGACGGGCACGCCATCTCTATTGTAGTTTATACAAAAGATTACTTCATCGTGCGCAACAGTTGGGGCACACAGTGGGGCGACAAAGGTTTTGCCTACGCCACCAACGCCTATGTGCAAGCAGCAATTAACGAGGCCTACGGCATTTTGGTATAGCGCTTATTAACATAGTCTATGAGTTGGAATCAGATTATCGAACAACACCAGGCCACCTTTCAGCGCGACTTTGTGGCCTGCCACGAGCCGGCCGAGCGGCAGTGGATTATTGAACAAGTGCAGTGGGCATTTCCGCAGTGGCGCAAAAGTGTGGTGCAGCACGCGATTACCGAAGTGTGCACCCACATGCGTCAAACACCCCGTCCGCGCGAAGCGTTTTTCAGACAATTGCAGGTAATGCTGGAGAACCCCGCGCGGGCGCTGCCCACTGTTGGCGCGCAAGTTTTGAAGAAACCAAAATCAAACTCGTTTTAACCTATGGCTACGTTACTCAAAATGTTGTGGCCATGGGGCACGCACACTACCCACCCCGAGGCAGTGCACGATACCACACAATACCAAGTGCAAACCCGCGACCATACCTACCGCGGAGTAATTGTTACACAAGATGACTTGACCATGAGCTTGCGCACCGATAGCGGCAAGGCGGTGAAGATTTTCAAAAACAATATTGAAAAAATATTAATCTATGAAAGCCACTAGCATTCCGGCACATGAGCAGTCTTTCTTTCTTACAGGCATTGATGCCCAAGGGAAAAAGTTCAAACTCAAAAAGACAACCGCTGACATTCCCGGCACCACACAAAAAATAACCTTCGTTGATTGCACACGCGACAATGGCGATGAATCTTTTTTCTACAAAGAAGCGGTAACCAAAGAACGCATTGTGCTGCACTACACTGCCGGCTATTTGAAAGGCGACATCAGCCGGCTTACCACGCAAGGCGACCACGTATCGGTGCCATATGTAATTGCGCGCAGCGGACAAATTTTACGACTGTGGAACGATGCCTATTGGTCTTATCACTTGGGTGCAGGTGTGCCCGGTGGCAACACCGAAATGAGCAAGCGCTCCATTGGCATTGAAATATCAAACATCGGCTACCTGGCACCTGCTGGCCAAAACCTGGTAACTGCATATGGCAATAACGATGTGTACTGTGCGCTGGCAGACGCTAACTATTACACGGCCTTACCAACACCCTACCGAGGCAAGAAGTATTATGCGTCATTCACAGCCGCGCAGTACGCAAGCGTTAAACTGTTGCTCGCTTACTTGTGTGCGCAACATCCCACCATTCCCTTCCAGTTTTTAGAAGCGGCCAAACGCTTTGAGGTGCTCGCCAACCCCGCTGCATTTAAAGGTATTGTGAGCCACGTCAACTTCCGCACCGATAAGTGGGACATAGGGCCGGGGTTTGAGTGGGGGAAAATAACAAGTTAAGTGATTGGGTAATTAAACGGAGTAAGCCGAAAATCCGAAGAAGAGTAGGTGAAACAAATACCAACCATGGCGATACCAAAAGGAAAGAATTTTTACATCGGTGGATTGATGTACATTTTAATTTTTGGGGGAGCAGGTGCAGGAGTAGTGGATCGCGACAGCGACACAAAATGCAGGGGAGATGAGCGATGGATCATCAAGATTGCCAGTGACAAAGATGCCGAAGAAATCATTCGCAAACCAACATCTATCTCATTGGAAGAACTCATTCAAGTAAATACCGATGGCATACCTAAAGGCGATGTGCGTGGAGAAGAAGAAAAAATAACGTACACATTAAAAAATGTATTTATCACCCATGCCATTTTAGAAAATGACAATGACATACACCTCGTCATTGAAGATGGTCGCGCCCACACAATCATTGCCGAAATTCCAGATATGAGTTGCAAAGACAATGCGAAATCCCTTTTTGCCAAGGAAATCGCACAGGCACGGAAAACATTTATTCGATACCAGAACACTTACGACCAGTATCTCTTCAATGTTACCGGGGTGTTTTTTAGAGACAAGCCGCACGGTCAAACGGGCAAAGCTCCCAACAATGCCGAACTACACCCCGTGATCAGGCTCGAGAAAGTAAGAAAAATAAACCTCACTACCAGACGCTAAGCATTATGAAAAATTTAGTTGAAAATTTTGGCCGGGTGTTGATTACAATAGGTGCCATCGGCTTTGTTGCATCAGGCTTACTAAGTTTTACAGACTACTCGGGTCTTGATGAAGGAGCGTTGCCTGCCGCCTCGTTCTTCTTGATTCTTGTGGGCATGACTTTCATTTTCCCTACCCTTTTGCAAGAAGCAAACGGTGGTGTAAGTACCATGCGGGTGGTGGTGTTTGCCGTTGTGATGGTGTTCTCCATCGTGCATTTGAAGATTGGATGGAATGCCGGCAGCTTCAAGGATTTTGAAATTGATAACACCTGGGTGTATATCCTTGGGTTGGCATTTGGCAGTAAAGTGTTTCAAAAATTTGGCGAGGAGCCTAGTACAACTTCAAAGCACGATCCCCAGCAAGCTAACGCACAACAACATTGATTGTAAACAAATTGATAAAGCATTATGTGGAAATTAATTCAATGGCTTAGCGCGGAGGAAAAAAAAGGCGCTCCTGAAGAGGTCCCTGAAAAAAATGATAATGAAAAGAAGACCAAATCTTTTTGGAAGTCAATCATTTCTTTCATTTCCAGCATCATGAATTTGAAGCTAGGCATTTTGCTGGTATTAATTTTTTATGCGATTGTTTATAGAGAATTAAAAAAGCAAAAGTGTGTATTCGAGTACACCCAAATCCCTGAAGAAATTAAGAAGGGCGGGATATCAGAGGAATATGTGGTTAACTCGATTAACGACATCATGTCAAGAATATCTAACCATGAGGGCGATTTACGAAAAATCTCATTTGGAAATTCTGGCATTGCTAATGGCGGGCAAGGCGAAGCGGGAACACCCATTAACAAGTCAAGCATTTCAGGTCATGAGTACATAAGTATCAACAGCATGAACCTTGAAGGCATCCCATTCAAAACGATCGTGTTTGTAACCGATCGTATCTTGAGTTTCTTAGGGATGGACACGGATAACTACGTATCGCTTGAGTTTTATCAAAAAAATGAACGACTCAACTTAAGTATACAATTTGATGGGCATCGCCAGAATTTTTCTACACCTTACACCAGCAACAATCCCGACCATGCTATTCTTTCGCTCTGCTACCAAGCAGCGATTTTTCTTTTGGGCGAGACTGACCCTATTCATTTGGTTGAGTATTATTTTGATGTAGAGAATTTCCAGGAATCAATCAAAGCATGTATTTCCACCATTCAACGAAATAAATCCGACAAGGAAAAAAGTCGTTCTTATTTTATTTGGGCAATGTCCTCCTACACGCCCGAACTCACCAGCGAGGCGTTGGCTAAATTGCGCACAGCAGTCGCGCTTGATCAAAATAACTACCCTGCTAGTCTTTTTCTTTCAAGCATTGACACAGACATTTCCACCTACAAGCAAGAGATAAGGAAACTCATCAGTCACAAGCCGACTGAGGCAATACTTTGGTATAATTGGATCGATGCAGTTGATAGGAAGACTGATCTCGATTCGGCCTATATCGCAAGTGTTTATCCTGAATTCAAAGAGATCTATGATAGATTAACTTACACGCAATCAACTATCCCTTCAGAGGTTTACTGGAGTTTGGGCAAGAGATTTGAAGACTGGGGCAAAGTGCGTAAAGTCTTTTTTGATTCCGCCATTTCGCTGTATCGTATGGCGCTAGAACACGAAATTAGCAGAAAAGATCTGAGTTATAGAAGGGTATCTGAGTATTATAATGCAGCTGCCTTCGCCTATCAGCAAAGGGCGCTGGCAGCAGTTGGCGTAAGGCCAGACACTTGTGTTGCCACAATAATACCTAACAAAAAATTCGGGCAAGATTTATTGAACAGCTACCAGTATGCGAGCCAAGCTGTAGCAGCAGACTCTTTAAACCCATGGGCTTGGAGTACGCTGGGCGAGTTTTATGGACTTGCGCTGCGCGTGAAACCGACCGACAAAAACCTTAAGCTGACATTCCATTACTTACAAAAGGCATTTCATTATGGGCTGGACATCGGGCAGTTCAAAGACGAATATGAGCCCTATTGTTATCTATACAAAAACCACCGAAAAGAGTTTGATAAGGTGCTGAAAACACCATTGTATTATCAAGGCCAGCTGGGCCAATTGCGAGCGTTACGCATCGTTGGCGCAAAGTAGGAAACTAAAAAAATAATAGCGATCACAAATAATCTATGAAACGCATCATCACCTGTAGCGATGGCACCTGGAACGAGCCAAACAAGAGCTTGAATGGCAAACCAATCCGCACCAACGTGCAAAAGATTTTTGACTACATCCTTACTCGCGATGACCAAGGCGTGCAACAAATCAAGTTTTATGACGAAGGAGTAGGGGCTGAAGGCAACATCATCACGCGCTTAATGCAAGGTGCTACCGGCAAAGGCATTGATGAAAACATTCTCGACATCTATAAGTTCATCGTATGGAACTATGAACAGGGTCATGACTTCCAAGACGAAATCTACTTGTTTGGCTTCAGCCGCGGGGCTTACACCGCGCGCAGCTTATGCGGACTCATACGCAAATGCGGCATTTTAAAACGAAATGATCTCAACCTTTTCAGTCAAGCCTATAAGCTTTATCGCAACCGCGATGCCGGACCTGAATCTGAGGAAGCAAGACAATTTAGAAAAGACAATAGCTACGAAGTCGCTAGCATTAAGTTTATTGGCGTTTGGGATACCGTAGGCGCTCTCGGAATTCCCGTCAATGCATTGCAATGGTTCAACAAAAAGAAATACTCCTTTTACGACACCACGCTGAGTAGCATTATCGAGAATGCCTACCACGCAGTTTCAATTGATGAGCAACGGGCCAACTTTAAGCCCACCCTCTGGCAAAAAAGCGCCAATCTAACGCACCGGAACTTTGAACAAGTTTTAGAACAGAAGTGGTTTGCAGGCGTACACTCCAATGTAGGCGGTGGCTACCCGGACGAAGGCCTGGCCGACATTGCCTTGCAGTGGATAATGGAGAAAGCAGCCCGCACCGGCCTTGCCTTTGATGAGCAACGCGCAAGAGGCGATGTGAAACCAAATCCAAAAGGAACACTCTACAACTCACGAAAAGGAATATTTGCGCTAACCCCGGGCGAGTTGCGAACCATTAGCGATGGGCGCGTGCATGACACCGTGTATGAGCGGATGAAAGAAGTGCAGGAATACAAACCAAAGAACATAATTGCAAACGGATGGTAGTACAACGAACAACTAAAAACGAATAACAAGCAATCAATCCAAACAAGCGGAGCAAGCCGAAAATCCGAAGAAGAGTAGGCAAGAAATCAAATGTCTATGAATCAATACTGGCTTCTTTTCAAAAGATTAAGACTTCTATTAGCCGTTTTGAACTTTTGCGCATGTGCCGTAGTAAACGCCCAAGATTACTCGCGTGTGGCCCCTCAGGTAACAAACGGAACGATTTTAATTGACCGCGATACCGATTTGGAAAAATTAAAAAACAAGCTTTTGTATATATCACGTCATATTGACAATGATACCGCGAGAACCTATGCGCTAATTTTTGAATCAGTCAAAGAGAGCCTAAGCAGTACGGATGTAGTAGTTCCAAAGAGTAATGATTTCCTTAGCAAGGTTGGTGAATTCATAAAAAACAAAGGGGATGACATCAAGACGAAAATAGAGGCAAACTCAAATTACCCGGATGGTTTAAAAATTGTTGCCAAACGAAAAATTGAAAAACTTGCAAGTGGCATCGACAAAGATAAATTTCTTAAGAAGGTTTCGGGGATGATAGAGCTCTACACTCAGTTCAATCGCACAAACAGAGATTCAAGAGAACAACTTCAAAGTTATGTAGATTTTTTACTTGGACTTGGCAACGTGTTTGAAATTCCTGAGGCCGATCGGATAAAGGGAACTGCTGATATCATTTTTACCATGCAGAATGTGCTCGAATATATACAATTAGATGTTGAACCCGCCAATGGTGGCAGTTTAATAATAAAAAGAAAGTTCTCAGAAGTTATTGTGACTACCGTGGCTTCTTTAGAAACAAAAACTGTCAAAAAGAATGAGGAAGTGATACTTTGGTTGCTGGACAATATTAAGCCAATTCTGAAAACAGAACTAATACAACGCTTGGGAAGAGAAAGCGAGGCTGTCCATTATTTTGATGTACTTTATTTAAAGTTGTACGATGCAGTTGATGCACTAAAAGTAACCAACAAATCTGAGTCAAAATTATACGAGGTCATCAGCCAGTTTTTAGAGCGGCCATTGAGCGATGTGATAAGTGATTATGAGTTGCTACAGAAAAACCAAACCATAAATTACAATGAGTTGAAGACCCCGATTGCGAAACAATTTTTCGAGGCGCATGAAGCCATTGTAAGAGCACAGCAAGGAACATCCAGACTTAAGGAAAATGTGAAAGAGTTTTTAAAAGAGTATTATCTAAATTTGATGATTGATTTAGTGGGCAATGCACTAAACGATAAACTGAAGAATATTAAAAACCCCACCAGCATAGCCTGGTTAAACAATTTCAATGTCTCAGACTCCGTCTCCGAGTTATCCACCACCATCGCTTATCGAATTGTTAATCAACAAAAATTTGTTTGGGAAGCAACTGTAAACATTTACTACAACACCGCCAAGAGAAATTCTGACAGCGATAGTTCAAAAAACGTCAACCCTGTTACCAGGCATGTTATACTCGGCAGTTCGTTTAAATGGGCAGCTAGCGACAAGGTGGAATTTGGTGCATCAATAGGAGCCTCTTCCGATTTTCTCGGCAACCTCTCTAACATCAATGCAACTGCCCCATCTATGTATGCAGGACTGAATATAGCATTGAAGCCTTCTAAGAAAGGTGTTATTTTCAGACCTTTCGCTGAGTATGAAATACGAAGATCTCTGAACGCCAAGAGCACGCGATACTGGAATTTTGGTTTGGAATTTAAATTCCCTGAGAAATTCATTCTTTCAAGTGTCTTTATAAGTCATCGTAAAGATGACGCCAGCTCAAATTCCGGCAGTTCACTTGGCATTACTTTTCCAATCATTAAATAAGCAATTATGAAAACGAAAATAGCTACTGTATGCATCTCGCTCTTTGCCACCCTCTGTTCTTTGGCTCAATCAAAAAAAGAAAATGTAAACATTATCAACTACTTTGCTTCAAATAATCAGATTATTGGTACCCCTATGGTAGATCAAAACAATGAATTCAGGTTTTACCCTGATCTAAGTTTTCAAGATGCAATTACAGGCATTGAAGTGTATTATTTTGTACTGAACGATGTGCACAAACATCACCTCACCAAGAGAGAAGACGGGCGTTACTGGTCTTGCATCATGCGTGACTTTTCGTTGGGTGAAGCAATTCAGAGGGTCGAGGTTATTGTGGATTGTTCAGTTGAGAACTTAAATAAAACACTTGGCCGATATGGGCTAAAGCCGATAAGCATAAAAGACTTTAATCCTTACCTATTACTAAGAAGAGGCGAGGATCGTACGTTATATAATATTTCGCTGTATGAGAACATCAAGCAAGAGGGAATCGATGAGAAAGCCAAGCTAACAAACTCTCTAAATAACTTAAATTCCACAATTAAGGAATTTCAAAACAGAACCGAGAGACTAAATAGCAGAATTAATGAGATTAGGGCAACGCAACAAAATCTTTCGAACGCTTACAATAATATCAATAGTAATTATCGATTGATTAACCAAGCTTTCGCTACGCTCGAAACAAAATACAAAACATCGAAAGAGCTACCAACTGGCGAATTGAACGAATTGAAGAAAAGAGCAGATTCTACAATTCGAGGGTATGACAACTATATTACCCTCATTAAAACCAACGCACCAGACAACGCAATTAATGAATTTACAACTGAGGTTAGCAGAGCGAAGAGTGACTTTACAGTGCAGTTTGAGATTTTTAAGAGTGACATAAATAAATCTGTTGCCTCTAGCTTTGATAGTACTTATAAAGCTATTCAAGAAAAGATTAGACCACTCACTCTAAGTGGCATACCAACAAACTACGAACGAGAGAAAGAAGCCATCCGCCAAATTGGATCAAATTCTGAAAACCGATTATATTCCGCTTATGTCGAAAATCGGGCAGCCAGCATGCTCGACATGCGCTACAAAAAATCTGACACGACAATTATTCAATTCAACTACCGCAACGACAAGCAATCGCTCCAATATCTGCAAGCAGGTGACCCACAGGAAAAGCTTGGAATTTTCAGGGCCAGACTTGTGCCATTTCCTTTCTATAACCAATCTACAACTGGAGTTTCCACCACTGACGATAATTTTAAATGGCAGCGCGGAAAAGTCATCTATGAAATTGGTATCAACTTCGGATATGCCATTGTAAAAGATGATCACTTTATCCCTCGATTTTTTGACATAAATAGACTGGGCTTAGGCATTGGAATATCAGCCGATACGTTCAGCGATAAGCCGACTTTTCTTTCAGTATCATTAACCTACGACATGAATACTTATACATCGCTAAGTTTTGGCGCAAATCTTATAGACAAACCTGGTTTTTATATGGGGGTGGGTATCAATGCTCGAGCATTTAAGGACTTGGTTAAAAATTCAGGAGCTTTGTTTAAATAACGAACCAGCACCTCGTCAGCGCGCGTTTGTAAAGCGCGCTAATTCCCTCCTTCCGTAGCTCGCCCGCTCATTCTTTTTATTATCTTAGCCAACATGTCTCGCCAACTCATTAACCAATACTACACCAAACTCGAGCGGATCATTCAATATGGTGGCAGCAGAAATGAAACTGCCATCCGGCAAGCATTCTATGCGCTGCCAAATGAATATGCCAACAAAAAGAACCTCGAACTCATTACTGAAATCCACATCAAAGGAACCAAGGGCACCGAGGTGCATCCGGACCGTGTTAACTCCACCTTAATGAATAATTGGCATTTAATTTCTTTGGTGTTTATGTGTGAAGCGCAGAGTGCTGAGATAGTGACTTCGCGAAGACTAAAAAACGATTGAAAACTCCGCCAACACCATGACCTCCACCACGTCCTCCTACAAAAACATTCGCCAAACCATTGGTGCGCTAGGCATCGCATTGCCGGTGCTCATCTATCTGCACACCGGCATTGTTGGCGGTTGCTGGCATCTGCAAGACAGCATCAGCCATTACTATTATACTACGGGCAATGTTTTCTTTGAAGGTGTGCTATGGATACTCGGCCTGGTGTTGATCTACTATCCCGCTTACAAACACGATAAGAAAGGAGATGTAATCCTTACCAGCATATCAGGGTTTTTGGCGTGGGGTGTGGCACTTATCCCCACCAATAACGATAGCAACGACAGTTGCGCCATCTTCAACTTCCCGCCCGACTCTGACTTGCGCAACGGCATTCACCTGGCGTGTGCGGGGTTGATGTTGCTCATTTTCTCTTATATCAGCATTCGGCTTTTTACGCGGTCGAATCCGGAAAACTATGGTACACACAATACTGATAAATGGAAAAAAATCAGAAACCGCATTTATCGAACTTGTGGGGTAGCTACGGCAGTAAGCATCTTTACCATTGTCATTCTCATGCAGATTGAAAACCTACTGAAGATAACGATTGGGTTCAAGTACGTTTTTTGGTTGGAGGTAACTTCTATTGTGCCGTTTGGCATTGCCTGGCTGGTGAAGGGCGGCTTTCTTTTCACTGACCAAGGAGAAGAGAGCACTGTAGCGCAAGCGAAGAACATGATATTTAAGCCAAGTCAAAAATAAAATCTATGCTTCCTACTTCGTTCTACCTTGCCAAGGCCAGAGACAGCTTATATCTTAAAGGTTTATGAAAAAGGTAAACATGTGTAAATCGACTGCCAAGTTGCCGCGGTCGGGTATTTCACCAAGTTTGGGTGAAGGAATAGTGATGAGTGGTTGGTGGGCCCCCGCACGAGGGGCGTTTTCAAATCAAAAGTTTCCCATTAACTTTAGGGTGAGCCCACATACTTCTTTTGAATAAAGAGGAGTGGTGGGCTTTTAGTTTGAATTCATACAGATGCCAAAGATTTACGATAACATTGAGCACCATCTGACAAAAGGGCTCAACGAAACACTTGAACTCTCCCAACGGACAGATTTTTGTGTTGGCTACTTCAATCTGAGAGGTTGGAAACAAGTTGCCGAACGGATAGACTCATTACCCGGAGCCAACGTGATGGAGGGTGATGATGAGCTTCATCGCTATTGCCGACTTCTAGTTGGAATGCAAAAAATGCCATTGGACATTTTAAAGGAACATTTTCGACATGATGATGAACATATAATTGATCAGGCCGAAGCCGTAAAGCTTAAAAAAAGATTGGCACAAGAATTTAAAGACCAATTGACTATTGGAACACCAACCGAATTAGACGAAAAAGCTCTACGAAAACTAAGTCTACAACTAAAAGACAAAAAAGTAGTAGTTAAGCTTCATCTAAGGTATACACTTCATGCAAAACTCTATCTAGCCTTTAGTGATGACAAGCGGGTTCCGGTGGTCGGATTTTTGGGAAGTAGTAACCTAACACTTGCCGGACTTGCCAGGCAAGGAGAATTGAATATTGATGTCATGGATCAGGATGCAGCAAATAAGCTTTCAGCATGGTTCGATGATAGATGGAAAGACAGGTGGTGCATTGACATTAGTCAGGAACTAATCGAAATTATCGACAATAGCTGGGCAGCGGATAGATTGCTTTCTCCATTTCATATCTATCTAAAAATGGCTTACCACCTTTCGCAAGAAGCAAGAGCGGGTTTGAACGAATATCGTTTACCAAGAATATTCCAGAAAGAACTTTTTGATTTCCAGCAATCAGCTGTAAAAATAGCTGCCAAGAAGCTGGATAAACGAGAGGGTGTTCTTATTGGCGATGTGGTAGGATTGGGCAAAACAATCACAGCCTGCGCATTAGCCAAGATGTTCGAAGAAAGTAATTTCTATTCCACCTTGATTATTTGCCCGCCCAACCTGAAGCCAATGTGGAACGAGTACATCAACCGGTACGACCTAAAGGCAGTACCTGTTTCGATTGGCGAGGTTCAGAAAAGACTTCCCGAGTTAAGACGTTTCCGACTCGTAATCATAGATGAAAGCCACAACCTGAGAAATGACCAAGGAAGTCGCTATCGTTCGATTAAAGCTTACTTGGAAGAAAATGAAAGTAAAGTGATTTTGCTTTCGGCCACTCCTTATAATAAGTCTTACCTCGACTTATCAAATCAACTAAGATTATTTTTATCAGATGACAAAGATTTAGGCATAAGTCCGGAGAGGTATATTGAATCTATCGGTGGGAAGGTACAATTTGATTCACGACATACTGAAACGTTCATCAGAAGTATAAAAGCGTTTGAACGAAGTCACTTCGCTGATGATTGGCGTGAGCTGATGCGACTTTATTTGGTTCGGAGGACAAGAAGCTTTATAAAGGAGAACTATGCTTCAACCGACACAACAAATGCAAGAAAATACTTGACTTTCCCCGATGGAACGAAGTCCTATTTTCCTGACCGTGTACCAAGAAAGGTCGAATACGAATTTGATTTGAATGACCCAAAAGATCAATATGCAAAACTTTATTCGTCAAAAGTAGTTGACGCGATTAATGACCTTGAATTGCCCAGATACGGCTTAGGAAATTTTCTTGAGCAGAAGCCAAAAACAAAAGCTGCTAAGGAAGAAGAAGTGATTATGCAAAATCTCTCCCGTGCAGGAAAACGACTCATGGGATTTTGCCGAACTAACTTGTTTAAGCGTTTGGAAAGCAGTGGTTACTCATTTTTACTTTCATTAAGCAGACACATTTTAAGGAACTATATCTTTGTCTATGCCATTCAAAATCAACTTCCGCTGCCTATTGGCAAGAATATTTCACAAAATCTTGACGATTTTCTAGAAGATAGCGATACCGATAAAGAAATCAATGAAGACAATCACCTGAACTTAATTCTTAACGAAGAGAGCTATTTAAAACAGGCAGAAAAAGTTTACAAACTTTTTGCAAGCGATTCTCACAAGCAGCATTTCGATTGGATACGAAGCGAATTCTTTTCGCCCGCTTTACAAAAAAACCTGATTGATGACGGGCGGGATATTATCAAGATTCTGAGTCTCGGAAAAGATTGGAATCCTGCGCAAGACAGGCAACTTAATGCATTACATAAGTTACTAACAGAAACCCATGCCAAAGAGAAGATCTTAGTGTTTACTCAGTTTGCTGATACAGCCTACTACCTAACGGAGCAATTAGTTAAACGTGGACTAAAAAAGGTCGAGTGCGTGACTGGGGATACTGAAAATCCCTCTGCAATCGCTCAACGCTTTAGCCCTGTTAGCAATGCAAAGCCAGAGTATGTGCAGCTTAATCAAGACTTACGGATTTTAATCACAACTGATGTATTGAGTGAAGGTCAAAACCTGCAGGACGCACACGTGATTCTCAATTACGACTTACCCTGGGCAATTATAAGGCTCATTCAACGCGCTGGCCGCGTTGATCGCATCGGTCAGAAATCCGAACAGATTCTTTGTTATTCATTCTTGCCAGAAGATGGTATTGAACAGATCATCAATCTAAGAGGAAGATTGAGTAATAGAATCAAACAAAACGCTGAGGTGGTAGGTTCAGACGAAACGTTTTTTGACGGAGACCCCATAAACATTGAGGACTTGTACAACGAACGAGCAGGAATGCTGGATGAAGATGATCAAGACGGTGAAGTTGATTTAGCGTCTTACGCTTATCAGATTTGGAAAAATGCAACGGATGAAGATCCAGCGCTAAATAAATTAATTCCTGACTTGCCAAATGTAGTATATGCCACAAAACAGAACAGCGAGGATGCAAATCACGAAGGTGTGATTGTTTACACACGAACCGTTCAAGAGAATGATGTACTTGCCTGGGTTAACAGAAACGGCAAACTGATTACGCAATCGCAGCTTACCATTTTAAAAGCTGCTCATTGCACCCCCGACACCAAGCCAAAATATCGACTCAATACGCACCATGATCTAGTGAAACAGGGCATTGACTACATACGCGAAGAAGAGAGAACCACAGGCGGTTCGCTCGGTAAGAAAACCGGTGTTAAGTACAGGGTTTACATGCGTCTTGATAAATTCTGCAAAGACAATGAAGGAACGCTATTTGTTTCTGAGGCCTTAAAGAAAGCCATTGATGATATTTATAAGTTCCCATTAAAGGAGTTCGGGCGCGAAACACTCAATCGCCAGTTAAAGGCTGGCATTTCAGATGATGAACTTGCTTCGCTGGTTATTTCGTTGCGCGAAGAAGATAAGTTGAGTATTATCAATGAAGATGAGCAACCCTTTAATGAACCTCAAATCATTTGCTCTCTTGGACTTTCAAATAGTTAACTTTCTATGGCTTTATCTAAAAGAGAATTTACCCGATATATCCGTGAGTTCAAATTCAAGGAGCTTTTTAATGACATGGGCTGGAACAACGACAGAACCAGTCAGCCCATTACCGTAGATGACTTGGTATTCACATTAACAGGTGTTGCTGAAAAGAGTGGCTTCAAAATTTTACTATGTCATCCAAATGCAGAGGGTTTGATTCCAGAATACGCCATCCGCAGAAAGGTTGATGCAAAAATCACTAAACTATTCCAGGAGCACCTGATCATTTTTGTAGATGCCAAAAATCACGAACAGATATGGCAACTGGTAGTTCGGCAACCCGGCCGGCCGGCAAAAGCCACGGAAACCCGTTACCACATTACGCAAGACCCCGAACTGCTGTTTCAGCGGGCCTCCGGTATATTCTTTGAATTGGATGAAGAAGAAAAGATTACCATTGTTGACGTAACCCAACGCATCGCAGAAAACTTTCACCAGAACAACGAGCGCGTTACCAAACAGTTCTATGAGAAGTTCAGCAAAGAACATACTTCCTTTCTCAAATTCATCACGGGTATCGAAGACAATGTAAACAAGGAGTGGTATGCTTCTTTGATGCTCAACCGACTCATGTTTTGCTATTTCATTCAAAAGAAGGGCTTTCTGGATAACAACAAAAACTATCTATCGGATAAACTAAAGGTGTGTCAGGAAAAAAAGGGCAAGAATAAGTTCTACTCCTTCTACCGAAGTTTCTTGCTTACCCTGTTTCACCAGGGATTAGGAGCGCCCGATCACACCAAAGAACTAAAAGATGAGATTGGTAAAGTACCTTACCTGAATGGAGGCTTGTTTGAGGAGCATGAGTTGGAAGCCACCAATCCAAAAATAGATATTGACGACAAAGCCTTTGAGCGCATTTTCAAATTTTTTAGTGAATGGGAATGGCATCTGGATACCCGGCACACCGCCAGCGGCAAAGACATTAACCCCGATGTAATTGGCTACATCTTTGAAAAGTACATTAACGATCGGGCCGACATGGGTGCGTACTACACCAAAGAGGATATTACTGACTACATCAGCAAAAATTGTATACTGCCATACCTGTTTGATGAAACCAAACGGAACTACAGCAAGGTCTTTGCTTCCGATGGTGAGATTTGGCAAATGGTGAAAGCCTCCGGTGACGAATACATTTATGATGCAGTAAAACATGGAGCAACCGCAGCCTTGCCGAAAGAAATAAGCAAAGGCATTAAAGATGTGGCTCAGCGCACTGAATGGAACAAGCCCGCCCCCGCAGAATTTGCCTTGCCCACAGAAATCTGGCGCGAGGTGGTGGAGCGCAGAAACCGCTATGAAGAAGTAAAAAGCAAAATTGAAAAAGGTGAAGTACAAACCATTAATGACTTTATAACCTACAACCTGAACATAAGCCAGTTTGTGCAAGACTTGGTGGAGAGTACCAATGACACAGAATTTCTAAAAGAGTTTTACAAAGCACTGAACAGCGTAACCATTATTGACCCCACATGCGGCTCAGGCGCATTTTTGTTTGCGGCCATGAACATACTGGAGCCGCTCTATGAAGCCTGCATTATGCGCATGCGCGCGTTTGTAGAAGATGAAGACCGGATAAACAAGGAAGAAAAAACCACCTTTAGCCACAAGCACAAGTTTTTTCGCGAAGTGCTGGAGAACATACAGAACCCGCAGCATCCCAACTTGCAGTATTTCATTTACAAGAGCATTATCCTGCGCAACCTCTATGGAGTTGACATTATGAAGGAAGCCGTAGAGATTGCAAAACTGCGGTTATTCTTAAAGTTGGTGGCCACCGTTGAGGCCGATTACAAAAAACCTAATCTCGGGTTAGAACCTCTGCCCGACATTGACTTTAATATTAGAGCAGGAAACACGCTGATTGGTTTTGCAACTGAAGCTGAATTAAAGAAAGGCCTTACCTATACGCTTGACGGTCTGATGGCACAACCCGTAATTGAAGAGAAGTGTGATATAGTTGCCAAAACATTTAAACGCTACAAAGAAATACAACTTACTTATGGTGACGATTTCAAACAGTTTAAAAAGGCGAAAGAAGAACTCAACAAAAGACTGAAAGAACTCAACCACGAACTCAACCAGCTTTTATACAAACAAACACCAGCCATTAAGTACGACAAGTGGCTTGCCTCGCACCAACCCTTCCACTGGTTTGCTGAGTTTTATGAAACCATCCATGATGGCGGGTTTGATGTCATTATTGGTAATCCACCTTATGTTGAATACAAGGATGTAAAGGAAACCTACACCCTGAGAGATTTCAAATCTCAGGAATCAGGAGACCTATACGCATTTGTTATGGAGCGTTCGCTTAGTATTTCAAGTGACAAGTCAAAACTAGGCTTTATTATTCCGATGAGTTGCTTTACTGTGGATGGTTTTAGTTCTATTCAGAATTTGTATTATAAATTCAATGATACCCTGTACGTAAGCAATTGGTCGGGTGACGCTCATCCAGCTAAACTATTTGAAGGGGTAGATAAGAGACTCCACATTCTATTAGCATCAAGAACCAAAACTGACTCAACAAAAAATTGCAGGGCATTAACAACAAAGTACATAAAGTGGTACGCGGATGAAAGAGCTACCTTATTTGATGCAAAACCCGTTTATTACTTAATTGACAGAAAGAACACTCCGGTCTTTCAAAACTCTCTTCCAAAAATTGCCTCCCCATTGGAGGAATCAATTTTGAGGAAAATAAAGCAATTTAAGACTGTAGCTCAGCAACAATCTCCTAACGCGAGTCAGCATATTATTTACTACACAAGGAAGGTTTCTTTTTTTCTTCAATTCTTAGATTTTATTCCAACTGTCAAAGGAGCTGACGGAAAAAATAGGGAGCCTTCTGAGTTAAAGACGATTCATCTCTCGAATGACCATACTAAGAACGTTATTCTTTCTGGCTTTAGCTCTTCTGCTTTCTACTGGTTCTATATTATCAATTCTGATTGTCGAAATCTAAATAAAAGAGAAATAGTGAGTTTTCCTGTGCCCGAAATACCAGATGCCGAAAAGCAAGTGTTTAAAAGTTCTATTAAGAGGTTGATGAAGGATTTTGCAAAGAACTCAACTTTACGAACTGTTACTTACAAAGATAAGGGAGCAATTACTGTTCAGTATTTTAATTTTAGATTATCAAAACCGATAATTGACGAAATCGACATGACGCTTTCATCCCATTACGGATTTACCTCAGATGAACTCGACTTCATCATCAACTACGATATCAAGTACCGCATGGGTAAGGAACTGGAGGAAGAGGATTGAGTGATGTAAAAGCATGTGTTTTATTTAACGTTTATATGACTGAAAGAACGGGTAATGGCTAAAGCAGATAAAACATATATCTGGCGCATGACCCACTACACCAACAGTGGGTTTATTCTGCAAAACGGCATTCACAGTTGTAATGGTAAGGTGCATGATCCCAATTACGTAAACATTGGTCATCGTACCCTCATTACCCGCAGAGGTCAATCGCCCATTGCATCGCCTCCGGGCGGGGTGTTGAACGACTATGTTCCGTTTTACTTTCACTACAAGATGCCCATGCTCTACAGTATTTATCAGGGCGCTGTGCCAGATTATGCCAGATCGCAGCAAGAGATTATTTACCTGGTAAGTACAGCCGAGCATATTCATGCCCTCAACATACCTTTTGTTTTCACCGACCGCCACGCCTACTTACAACACAAAACCGTTTACAACACGCTGCAAGACCTGAGCAGATTGAATTGGGGTGTGATCAAAGACGAAACGTGGTACAAGGTGTACACCGCACTTCGAAAAGAGTTAAAACAAGCCGAGTTTCTGGTGTACCAACACGTGCCGGTTAACGCGTTGTTGGGCATAGTTTGCTATAATGACCAAATTGCTAATTTTGTTCAAGCTGCAAGCCATCAGGCCAACTTAAATTTACAGGTGATTGTTAAACCTGAGTACTATTACCCATGATTTCATTCCATAACACCAACCTTTTAAAGTCGGATGCCGAAGCACTGGTAAATACAGTGAACACTGTGGGCATTATGGGTAAAGGGGTAGCCTTACAATTTAAAGAGCATTTTCCGCTTAATTTTAAGTTATACCAAAAAGCCTGTGAAGCGGGAGCGCTAAAGTTGGGAAAAGTGTTTGTTACCGAAACCGGGCAACTTACCGGGCCACGCTACATCGTTAACTTTCCAACCAAAGCCGATTGGCGCAGTTTCTCTAAACTCAACACCATTGCAGACGGTTTAGATGATTTGGTACGCGTGATCAGGGAAAAAAATATTCAGTCAATTGCAGTGCCTCCATTAGGTTGTGGCAATGGCGGGCTGGATTGGCAAGAGGTAAAACCGCTGATTGTTTCGAAGCTATCACCCTTATCAAATTCGGTAAAAATTGAGGTCTATGAGCCAGGCCACCACAGCTACACCAAAACTACAAGCAACGGTATTGCCAAGCTCACCAAAGCGCGTGCGTTAACGGTTGCACTGGCCGATCGGTATAATGTTTTAGGATTTGATATCTCGCATTTAGAAATTCAAAAGTTGGCGTACTTCCTACAGGAACTGGGGCAAACCGATCTGAAATTGAATTACGAAAAGGGGCATTATGGCCCTTATGCCACTAACCTCAAACACCTGCTGGCACACCTAGAGGGAAGTTATTTTAAGGGGCAAATCCGTTTTCAGGATATGAAGCCTACTGATTCGCTACAATTAGTGAAAGAGCATTTGCCAGAAGTAAACAAGGTAATTGACACCGAACTTACGGTAGAGGAAAAAAATCGAATGGAAAGATTGAGTCAATTAATTGAGGGCTTTGAATCTCCGTTTGGCCTGGAACTATTAGCAACCATTCACTGGGCAAAAAAAGAATTAGGCGAAAAAACCACTTTATCTGCTGTAGAAAGCTACATCCACAATTGGTCGGTCCGGAAAAAGGAATCGATGAACACCAGTCAGATTGAGGTTGGCCTTCAGCGCGTGAACCAATTCTTTTCATAGAGCAATACGCCTTGGACGATAAACTGAAGTCTATGTCCGAATACATAGACAATATTTTTATCCAGGACGAAGTAAACCCGGGACCTAAATTGACAATTGCGGCACAAATAGGTAATGAAGAAATCCTAAAACTTAGGAAAACAGCTTTTCTATGTAGCCGCAAAGTACCTGCCTCTGCGGTTTTAAAATGTTACGACTGGGCAATTGCACAAAGGGAAGCAGGAACTTGTGTAATCAGTGGTTTTCACAGTACAATTGAGAAGGACGTATTGCAGTACTTACTTAAAGGCAAGCAGCCTATTATAGTAGCGCTGGCAAGAGGCTTAAAAGAAAAGATCGAACCTGTATTTGAAAAACCTTTGGTTGAAGGCAGATTGCTTTTTGTCACACCCTTTAGCAATGAAGTAAAAAGAGTATCCACCCAAACAGCAGCCGTCAGAAATGAAATAATGATAGCACTAGCAGATCAGATTACTATCGGTTATGTCAATAAAGGGGGGCAGTTGGAAAAGTTATTGTGTAGCTTTAAAAAAGAAATTGAGTATCTATCTAAACAGGATGATTTATGAATCAAGATGAATACAAGTACAAAGTTGAAGTTGAATTAGGAAAATCTATTCGGGACCATGTCTCAACTTTGAAATCGATAGTGGTAAGAAACTACCCAATGACTATTGCGAAAGTCGATAGAGTTGATGTGAGAGCCGATCTAGATAATGTGAAACTGCACCATTTACTCTCTGGTAATGAAGTTGAGATAAATGTTGGAGGTACAGTTTCGATGTTCGAGGCCAAAGATGGAGGTACTTCACTTAAATATGTAACCTTTTGGGTGAGGCCAGCCAAAGTAAAGTTTAATCTAGCAAATGAAAATTTCGATGTGTTAGACATAAGTAATTTTTTACCGTTGGATAATTAGACACTTATTTAGTGTAGCGCATTTACAATGAAAATGTTCACGCTTTGCCCACGTTGGTGTTCTTCACGTGTTCTTCACCAACGAGCGATATCAACGAAGAATGACATAGTGATTCTGCTAAGAAATAAAGAAGTAAAAATTGTTTAAATGATTTATGTGTGACTTGGACAAAATTACTTATCAACAACTTAGTCGGAAATATATACCCGCTAATGAAAACTGGTTCAAAGATTCTTATAAAGTTTTTATTGCCACTCAACCTCCAATAAGAAAACATGATCTTATTAAGCTAATTGCATTTGCCTATTCATGGATGCCTACCATCCCAAATCTGAATAATGCATCAGAGGAGATTTGGGCTGAAATCTTGAAATACATAAACCAGATTCAGCAAGGAAAAGATGAAAATCTGGAAAGATTACTGCTTCTCTTCGTTCCGATAATTAATAACTCCATAGTCGGTACATCGAAGGTGCTACATTTTGTTTCTCCTCACACCATCCCAATAATAGATAGCCGCGTCATCAAAGCCTGGAATAAAATATTTGCTGCACGAAGAGATTTAAGACTAAAAGGGGTATTGATAACTAAATATAACTTGCAAAAGGTTGTTGGTAATTATTTAAAGTATCGTTCAAATATGTTCAAGTGGAAAAAAGCCTGTGGCAATTCAATCACCTTAAGAGATATCGAAAGCATGCTTTATTATCAGGAATTATCAACTTAATGTTCGAAGCAAATCCTCCCTGGTTGTTGCGGGTCGCCTTTTCCGCCCTCGTTGGTGTTCTTCACCAACGAGCTAGATAAAAGTTGACAACAGGTAACTTGTATTTTAGTAACTTCCCACATGGTTTACTCAGCTAGCGTGCGTTTGTAACGCGTTCTCTATTCAATTTTGGTAGGCACTCGTTGCAAACGAGCGCCAGCAAAGGGTTGGTGAAGGACATTTACTTGCCACAGGCACCAACAACACGGATAAAAGAATAAAAAAGATATGCCAGTAGATTCGCTGCAAACACTCGCTATCATAGAAGTTATGGAAAATTTTCTGGCAGAGAAAAGACCGCCCGAAAACATTCGAACTGAACTTGACATTGGCTATAAAATAGAAGGTCAAAGTGTTTTTATTTTCGAAATACGTCCGCAGTGGGATAACAAATCCGTGATACAAGAACATGCCATCGCTAAAGCAACGTATGTGAAATCAAAAGGCAATTGGAAAGTATTTTGGATGCGGGCTAATTTGAGATGGTATCCGTTTGATCCGAAACCAACGGTAAAGAAATTAGCTGACTTTGTGAGGCTAGTAGATCAAGATGAATATGGATGTTTCTGGGGCTGATTGACAACTACTACCCTAGTTGCTGCGGGTCGCCTGACCCGCAACCTACAAGCTAACAGTAATAATGATGAAACACAAAAGTTGGTCAGGCGGCCAACTTTAACGAGGTCTTCGCCAGGCTCAGACTGACAGGGCTTCGATCAACCGCACGCGTCAAATAAAAACTTCCAGGCAGGGGGTGGTGGGTGAGAAATAATTCGTTGCAAGGATGAACGCCCTGCAGCTTGAGCGTGCGCGGTAGCGCAACAAACAAAAAGATTCCTCGCTGCTCTCGGAATGACAAAATCTAGATTGAACACAAGCAGCACAATAAGATTTATGAAATGCAGATGGAGTTAAAAATCAATCGCTCAGTCATCGCATAAGGAGCCTTGAAGATTTTCATTTTTCGAAGCTACTCCCTTCTCCCTTGGGAGAAGGGCCGGGGATGAGGGGAACGCCCAACGGTTTGAGCGCGATAGCGCTGAAGCTGTCACTTTTCTTCTGCTCGCGTTGGTATTCTTCACCAGCGCGCGAGATCATAGAGAGCCTCCACATTTTTTCATCGCTAATTCCTTTAGGTTTACAAATATGTGCCTATTGAACAATTTCGTAAACATAATCCGTAAATCAAAGGTTACTGCCAAAAGTACCAATAAAAGGCACATTTTAGGCCTATTTGGGAGTTATTAAGGTACTGACAGATTACAGATTTGATTGACATTTATACAATTATATTGTACTTTTGTAAACCAATTCCCTCGGTGACCTGTTATTATAGCAATCTTGTTGCTTACGTTTTTTACACTAAAACCATCGTATATGAATCAATTTGCTGAACGGCTTAAGTCGGCCAGAGTCATGGCTGGGCTTTCCCTACAGGATTTGGCTGACAAGCTTGAAAATCGTGTATCCCGGCAATCCCTTCACAAATACGAGAAAGGCGATTTCATGCCCGATAGTGAAATGATTGGCCATTTGTGTGATGCCTTGGATGTCCGCCCGGATTACTTTTTCCGGAAAGAGGTAGTAGAACTTGAGGAAATTGAATTCAGAAAACTCACTCGTTTTCCATCGAAGAGTAAAAGCAGCTTGATTGAAAAAACCAAAGACATTCTTGCTCGGTATTTGGAGCTGGAGGAAATTCTGAACATCGAAACTAAATTCAGCATCAACTTTCGTCATGAGCCTATTCGCTCTAAAGAACAAGTAGAAGAGTTTGTAACCAAACTAAGAGAACAACTTAAACTAGGTCTTGATCCTATTTTCAATTTGGTTGAGCTATTGGAAGACAATCACATCAAGGTGGTGGAAATTCCATCGGAGGACAGCTTTGATGGATTGTCAGCCTTGGCCAATAACAAACAGGTTCCGGTAATTGTATTAAATAGTAGTAAGCTTAAATCATTAGACAGAAAACGGTTTACTGCATTGCACGAACTTGGTCACCTGGTATTAAATCTCGAAGGCTTAACTGATAAAGAGAAAGAAAAATACTGCCATTACTTTGCAGCAGCAATGCTTTTACCAAAAGACACGCTGTTGAAGGAGGTGGGAAGAAACCGCAATAAAGTTTTGATCCCTGAATTAGGAGCAATTAAAAAACAGTATGGCATATCCATTCAGGCAATAGCCTATCGGATGAAAGACTTAGAAATAATTTCTGAGTCGTACTTCAAACAATTCATGTTCTTTATCAGTCAAATGGGCTACAAAACCGAAGAACCAATTGAGTTTGATTACAAAGGCCAGGAAGAGTCTTATCGTTTTAACCAGTTACTCTTACGCGCGCTTGCCGAAGAACATATTTCGATGGGTAAAGCTGCAGCACTCTCCAATGTGAAGCTTGCGGAATTCCGTGAAAAGAATCTTGCACTTGGCTAATGAAAATTGTAGTAACGGATGCCTGCATCTTTATAGATGTGATGAAGCTTAATCTCACGGCCAAATTCTTTGGCCTTGCGCTAGACATTCATACTACAGCAGATATAATCAATGAACTCTATCCTGAGCAAAAGCAGATTTTAGAAGGGTACAGGTCCACTACTAAATTAACAGTGCATGTACTTTCTGGTGAAGAGCAACTGGCATTGATGCAACAAGAATATCCGAAAGCACTTACCCCTGAAGACCTCTCTGTTATTTTCATTGCCCAAAAACTTGGAGACGCAACGGTATTAAGTAGTGATAAGCCATTAAGAAAATATGCAAAAAAGCTTTCTATTGAATATCACGGAATGCTTTGGATATTGGACCAACTCATTGCCCAAGGTTTACTGCCAAAACCCGAAGCAGCAGCTCAACTTAATGCATGGATAAACTCAAACTTGATTTACAGAGACAATGCTGAAATGAAGGCTGAAGTTGATAAGCGATTAAAAGCTTGGTCAAAATAACGCTCAGTCTCGCTGTACAGCCTCCTCTTTGGTGTCCGATGTCAACCAACGAGGTGATTGAAGAAACTGCTAACTTCGGTTCGGTGATCCCCCAGTTGTTGCGCGTTGCCTGACCAGCATCTTACAAGCAAACAATAGCAATCATGATGAAACACAAAAGTTGGTCGGGCGGCCAAGTTTAACGAGGTCTTCGCCAGGCTCAGACTGACCGGGCTTCGATTGACTGCATGCGTCAAATAAAAACTCCCAGGTAGAGGTTGGTGGGTGAGAAATAATTCGTTGCAAGGATGAACGCCCAGCGGCTTGAGCGTGCGCGGTAGCGCAACAAACCAAAAGATTCCTCGCTGCCCTCGGAATAACAAATCTAAATTGAACACAAGCAGCACAATAATATTCATGAATTGTAAATAGAGTTAGAAAGCCAATTCTCAGTCATCCCTTGGGAGAAGGGCCGGGGATGAGGGGAACGCCCAGCGGCTTGAGCGTGCGCGATAGCGCAACAAAACAAAAGATTCCTCGCTGCTCTCGGAATGACAAAATCTAGATTGAACACAAGCAGCACAATAAGATTTATGAAATGCAGATGGAATTAGAAAGCAATCTCTCAGTCATTACATGAGGGGCCTTGATTTCGAAGCCCCTCCCTTCTCCCTTGGGAGAAGGGCCGGGGATGAGGGGAACGCCCAGCGGCTTGAGCGTGCGCGATAGCGCAACAAACCAAAAGATTCTTCGCTGCACTCGGAATGACAAAATCTAAATTGAACACAAGCAGCACGATAAGATTCATGAATTGTAAATAGAGTTAGAAAGCCAATTCTCAGTCATCGCATAAGGGGCCTTGAAGATTTTCGGTTTCGAAGCCCCTCCCTTCTCCCTTGGGAGAAGGGCCGGGGATGAGGGGAAAGCCCTGCAGCTTGAGCGTGCGCGATAGCGCAACAAACCAAAAGATTCCTCGCTGCACTCGGAATGACAAAGTCCAAAAGCTTCCCCTTCTCCCTCGGGAGAAGGGTTGGCGATGAGGGGGCGCTGAATCTGTCATTTGTACTAAACCGAATTGTTGGGCAGGGCTGACTTTGTCGGTATAGCCAATCCATTTGCAACATCTATCTTTGTTCTCGCGTCTTGCCAGGAGTAAAATTGAACAAATGAGAATAAATCGCTCCGTTGATTTTTTTTGCGCTGTTTTTCTTTTGTATGCAACGGCATGCAGCACCGAAAAGATTACAGCGCTCAATGGCGATCTGATCATAACTGAAAACAGGGCCATTGTAACCTCTGAAACGATTGCGAGCCTTACCGTGAAAGGCAATGCTATCTTAACAATCGACTATACTGCTACACCTGAAAATAGTTTTGTGGTAAAAGGCAATGTCTTGTTGCAGGATAATGCCCAGCTAATTATTCTGGGTAACAAAAATCTGATGAATGACGCATTTGTTATCGCGAACGAATTCAGCTCGCAATACACACTTACCACCAAAGACAATAGCCTAATCAAGTTAGAAAACATAGGGCTGCGCACCCAAACAGGCACTGTAGCAGAAAAAGGAAACATTTATATGTCGTACGATGCGTTGGACAATTCTTCCATGATCATCGATGGCGCAAAACTAGATAATGAATCAAGCTGGTTGCTCGGAAACTTTAGAAACAAATCGAAGCTGGCGATCACTAACTCCGTTTACATACCAACTGAGATCTACTTGAACGATTCTTGCTCCGTTTCCATCAATGGCGCAGATACCCAAACGGGGCTGTGGATGGCGTTGACTTCGGGTGCGCATACGGTGCAATTACCCAATGTAAGTACTAATTCGTGGTCATGGACTGCGGGCAAGAATCTGGGTGCTGGCGTTAATTGGTCATTGTCCGTGATAAACTCTCACCCGGGGTTAGGCGTTCAACTGTTTCCAAATGCCAGTGCCAGCATCACCGGAAACAATGTAGCGCCAGGTGAAGTAGCCATCAGTTATTTTGTGTCGAATAACAATGAAACCATTAATGATTTAAAGATTGGATTGCAAAATGGAATCATCGTGCCGAATCGACTTCGTCTTACCAATGTTCGGTTGGGGCCCATCGCCTGGCAGATTTATTCATTGACCTCGGCTTCGTTGACCATCAATAACTCGACTATCAACGAGATTGGTATTGTGGGCGATGGCAACGTGACGGTCAACAATAGTTTACTTCAACTGGCGGTATTGGCCTGCTATGGTCAAAACAGTTCATTGACCGTAAACAACAGTGACGTTTGGAACCAGTCGATCGAGACGAATAGTAATGGCAAGATTACATTTACCAATTGTGACATCTACGGTTCGCAATTTGTTACCCGAAGTGCGCAATCAGCGATTGCCATCAATGGAGGTAGTTTTAAAAATAACCCCCCGATTGATCGCACCAAAACATTTGTTGATGTCATTAGCGGGTACCCTAACTACAACCCTTTCAGTGCACCCGGTCCTCCAAAAAAATCAGGGCCTGGCTCAATTACGTGTGTGGGTGTAGCCAATTGCAATTGGTAGAATTTTCGATCTCCTTCACCCGCAACCTGCAAGCAAATAATAGCAACAATAATGAAACACAAGTTTAACGCGGTCTTCGCCAGGCTCAGACTGACAGGGCTTCGATCAACAGCGCGCGTTGGTGTTCTTCGCGAGCGAGCGAGATCGTTGAAGATCCTCCTCATTTCAGATTGTTCAACCCCGCACATGCATCGCTACACCACAGGTAGGCATCGCTAAACAACAACTACGCATCTGTACACCGCAGAAATGCACCGCTACACCATAGGTGCCCATCGTTAAGCAACAACTATGCATCGCTACACCGCGGGTGAGCATCGCTAAGCAGCAACTATGCATCGGTATACCGCGGGTGAGCATCGGTACACCACAACTCCGCATCGCCACACCGCAGACAAGCATCGCTACACCACAACTTTGCATCGTTAAGCAACAACTATGCATCGCTACACCGCGGGTGAGCATCGCTACACCACAACTTCGCATCGCTACGCCACAACTTCGCATCGCTACACCGCGGGTGAGCATCGCTACACCACCGGTGAGCATCGCTACGCCACAGACCAAGTGGGTTTTACTTTTTTGTTTGGTTTCTTAAAAAAAGGGATTACCAACGTGCCACCGCAGCACAGGTTGCGCGCGCGCGGTGAAATATAGTTTTTCAAAAAGACAAAAAAACAACAACCTGCGCAGCCACACGCTCCGTTGCAACGCTTAACAAACTTAAAACATCAGTTTTATGTCCCATGTTAAAAATGTAGAAGCCTTCGAGAAGCTCGTAGGCATCTGCACCGGTTACGGAGTACAATACAATCCCGGTCAGCCCAACCTCCGTGTAGAAAACTTGTCGTCCATTGTGAACCGCGCGCGTGGTGCGCTGCTCAACGTGAGCGTTGCCAAAACCAATTTTGAGAATGCCACCAACAGCCGCGAGGTGTTGTTCAAAGAAGTGGATGCGCTGGCGCCCCGCATTTTAGCCGAGCTAAAGGCCACGCCCGCCCTAACACAGACCGTGAGCGATGCACGTGCCATGGTGCGCAAAATCAAAGGGTACACCAGCGCACTGTCGCCCGCTGCCACGGCAACAAAGGCAGAGGCACCCACGCCTGCTACCACCCGCGCACGCGGAACTGACTTTGCCAGCGTGGTGGCACACTTCGAAAAACTGTTGCAGACCGTTGCCACCGAACCCCACTACCAGCCCACGTTGCCCGAGCTGCAAGTAGAAAACCTGCAAGCCACCCTCAACGACTTGCGCCAACGCAATGCCGCGGTGATTGCCGCCACCGCTAGCCTGGGCAAAGCGCGCAGAGAACGCAATGCCGTGTTGTATGGCGGGCGCGGCAGCCTGCACGGCACGGCCATGGCGGTGAAGCAGCAAGCAAAGGCACTGTTTGGCGTGAACAGCGCAGCCACACAGGCGGCTGTACGCATCCGCATTGCAAAACCCACTAAACAATGATGTAACACAGTAACCCCTGCCACTTTCGCGGGGGTTACTTCAATATATATAAGATGAAAACGATTTTGATTTTTGCGGCCGTAGCGCTGGTGGCGTTTGCGGCCGGCTACTGGTGGCAGCGGCCCGGCAAAGAGAGCCCCTCACCACAACACCTTACGCTCGAGCAGATTTTATCAATCAAAGAACTGCATTTGGTAAAACACACCTACCACGATCTGTTTTTCTTGCACAAGAAAAACCAGTCGAGCAAGCCCATCCGCGCCATTGTGCAGGTGCCGGTAACCATTACTGCTTACCTCAACTTAAAAGAAATTGAATTGATACACGAGCATGATTCCATCAAGGCCATCGTGCTGCCGCGCGCCCACCTCAACACACCCATTTATGAGGTAGACAAGATGATCGTGCGCGAAACACGTTCGTTGCAATTGCACCTGGGCAAAGATTTGTACCCGCTGGTGGGCACCTATATGAAAGAAAAAATTGCCGAGCGTATGGACACACTGCGGAAGACGGCCTACGCTTATCATATTATAGAGCAGGCCGAGGCCGAAGGTAAAGAATATGTTGAGAGCTTGCTGAAAGCCAGCAACCAGGCGCATGTGCAGGTGCTGTTGCAAAGCGAGCGGTCTGCGGCCGCGCCAAAGGCAACGGCCCACGGCAAGGCAGTGGCAGTGCTGGCAAAGAAATCGCACGCGATGATCAACGCTGCGCGATAACGAACAAAAGATTCCTCGTTGCCCTCGGAATGACAAATCTAAATTGAAAATAGGCAGCACGATGAGATTTATGAAATGCTGATAGATACAGAAAGAAATCTCTCAGTCATCGCATAAGGGGTCTTGAAGATCTTCAGTTTCGAAGCCCCTCCCTTCTCCCCTGGGAGAAGGGTTGGGGATGAGGGGAACGCCCAGCGGCTTGAGCGTGCGCGGTAGCGCAAGAAACCAAAAGATTCCTCGTTGCCCTCGGAATGACAAAATCTAGATTGAAAATAGGCAGCGCGATGAGATTTATGAAATGCAGATAGAGTTAGAAAGCTAATTCTCAGTCCTTGCATAAGAAGCCTAATTATTTCGCGGAAGAAGCGGGGGGTGGTGGGTGAGAAATAATTCAGCCCCGTTGCGATGACGAACGCCCAGCGGCTTGAGCGTGCGCGATAGCGCAAAACAAGTTTTCACTTTTCTTTTGCATGCCCAAGACCCTTCGCTGCACTCAGGGTTGAAAAGGAACGAACGCTGCCCCTCCACTGCTAACCGCTTTACAACCGCACATGCCCGAGTGGGCCGCTCCGTTCGTGCACGTCCGCGCGCTCAAGTTTCATTTATGGGTGGCTTGTGCAATAGAAGATTCATGAAATGCAGATAGAGTTAGAAAGCTAATTCTCAGTCCTTGCACTAAGACGCCTTGAAGACTTCCAGTTTCGAAGCCCCTCCCTTCTCCCTTGGGAGAAGGGTTGGGGATGAGGGGAACGCCCACAGCTTGAGCGTGCGCGATAGCGCAAATCGAGTTTTCACTTTTCTTTTGCATGCCCAGTGACAGACACGATAAGATTCATGAAATACAAGAGAACTTAGAAAACAATCTCTCAGTCATCGCATAAGGGGCCTTAAAGATTTTCGGTTTCGAAGCCCCTCCCTTCTCCCTTGGGAGAAGGGTCGGGGATGAGGGGAACACCCAGCAGCTTGAGCGTGCGCGAAGCGCAAAAGCCTATCGCACTTTTCTTTTGCTTGCCCAAGAACCTTCACTGCACTCAGGGTTGAAAAGGAACGAACGCGCAACAGAAGGTTCATGGAATGCGCATTTCGTTAGAAAGCAATCTCTCAGTCATCGCATGAGGAGCCTTGAGGATTCTGCGTGGCGGTGCGGTGGGATTTTGCGTGCAGAATACTCCAGCTCCGGTGCGATGACGAACGCCCAGCGGCTTGAGCGTGCGCGATAGCGCAAGAGTCTATCTCACTTTTCTTTTGCATGCCCAAAAGAAAAGTGACAAAAGAAAAAGGCAGCACGAACGCTGCCCCTCTACCCTCTGCTAACCGCCTTGCGGCCGCACATGCCCGAGTGGGCCCCGCCATTTAGTCGGGCAAGCGCTCCGTTCGTGCACGTCCGCGCGCTCAAGTTTCATTTAACGTGTAGCTGGTGCAACAGAAGTTGCAAGGACGAACGCCTAGCGGCTTGAGCGTGCGCGATAGCGCAACAAACCAAAAGATTCCTGGAATGACCACACGTAATTTTTGTAACTTGGTCATCGATACCATACAAACAAATGAAAAAGACTACCGGCACAGGTGTGTCTATCTGGACATCAAAAAAAGCTAAACAAAACACTGTCATTATGACTGACAAAAAAATCCAAACACTTCACCCGCTCCCTGGAAAAACGAATAAGCGAATTTCATTGGACAAGTACAACACTATAAAAAACAGTCTGCTAAAAGCCTTAGCACAAAAAGAATTAACCCATACCGAATTGATGGAGGACATTCACGAAATGGTAAAAGATACTTTTAAAGGTGGCGTGCAGTGGTATGCCGAAACTGTAAAATTGGATTTAGAGGCCCCAAAGATTATTGAACGAACTTCTTCCAAACCACAAAAATATCGCTTGAAGAAGTCAACCAAAGGCTAGGCCTCAGCCCAAGCGCATCATTTCTATTTTTTAAACTCCTCATCCAAAAACGTAAAAACCGAATCCATGTGGTGGATAGGCGCTGCATGCCCACCTTCCAGCACAATATGCCGGTAGCGGTATTTAAAATTGTTTCGCGCCAATCGTTTTACAATTTCGTTAGACATCTGCGTAGCAGGCCATTGGTCATCGTCTTTACCGGACACAATTAAAATCGGCCCATTGATTTTCTCTACTTCAATTTCAGCTTTTTGCACGGCCGCCTCATTTTCCAACATCATCGAAAACGCTGTATACAAATCACCTTTGAGGGCGGGGACAATTGTTTTGAATGGTGCCGGCACATAGGTCACCTCTTGTCCGTTGTATTGCCACGAAGAAGTGTTGGCAGCGATGGTGAGCGCAGGGAAGCTGACATGCGATGTGGAGAGCGCCACTACGCCTTTGAATTGTGGAAATCTGCTGGCCAAGTTAAGCACCAGTTCCCCGCCTTTGGATCCACCCATCAAAATGATACGACTGGTATCCACCTGTGGATGTCGAGATGCGATAGCCATGATTGTGTCGGCAATGGCGTTGAGCGAAATACGGTCGAGGGCTGCGGGCGATTGCTCGGACTTAAAGTATCCGATGGCCAACAAAGCAAAGCCGCGCGCCAGCAGGCTGTCACGCTTGCGCTTTAGATACCTGCGCTCCCAATCGTTGCCACCAGAGCCACCACCAAAGGCTACTACCAGCGGCTGTTGGTTACCATTATTTAAGAAAAGGTGTGCATCTACTTTACCATGTCGGGCAGATAGCGAAGGGGTGCGCATTGCCACCACAACGAGCAGCACAACTGTTGCCACCCCGGCCAGCACGTACATCCATCGCATGGGCTATGCTAATTGTGTCTTCGATTTCGACAAGTACTCGTAACCGTGGTAGAGCAACAAAATTTCCACCACGGTGGCAGGAATCACCACCACCAGTGCCACAAAAAAGAACAGCACCGTGATCAACGTACAGCCGATCACTATTTCTAATAGGCCGGCCACTTTGGCCAAGCCGCCCATGCCATCTTGCAAGCGTAGCAACGCAATGCCAAAGAGCAATGAACAAATACCGGCAACCAGGGCGACCATTGCGTAGGGCAAGGCTACTTCTTCCATCGGAGTGCTAAACAGGGCTACATCGACAAAACCAGAGATCGCCATTACCAGCATCATCAGCACAGCTGCCACGGTTAACAATCTGTTTTCGAATAGCCGTGCGAGAAGCATGAAGCCACGGGCAAAGAAAATATAAGAAGCAACCATGCCGACTGTGAGTGTAATGTAAATCCAACGCAGGCTTTCTGTGCGATTACCGGAAGAAGTGAACCATGTAAAGTCGATGGCGGTAAGGGCAATTTCAAAAACGAGGTAGAGTGCGCCCGCAATCACAGCAGTCAGCAATTGCTGTTGATGGTGTTGGGGGCTGTTGGCTGTAGGTTTCATATCAGTTTGATTTATTGTTTCAGAAGTGTATTCAGCACCCAGTGCACGCCAAAGTATTTTCACGGTAGAGAGGCGTGGGATTACTTCGCCTGCTTCAATGCGTTGGATGGTGCGCACGCTAACATGGCTTTTTTCCACCAATTCTTCTTGGGTAAGCTGCTGCTGCTTGCGTAGGGCGGCCAGCTGTTGGCCGAGTTGCGGTTGTTGCATATTATTGCTTTTGATGTTGCAATGATACGGGCTACCGATGTTTGGATGCTAAAAAAATACCCGTCATTTGCCCGTCTTTTGCAAAAATGGGCGAATGCCATGTGCTAGCCCAAACGGTAGGCGGCTCCGTTCCGGCACATCCGCGCTCAGGTTTCATTTAATGAGCAGCTCGTGCAATAGAAGATTCATCAAATGCAGATAACGTTAGAAAGCTAATTCTCAATCCTTGCATAAGAAGCCTAATTATTTCGCGGAACAAGCGGGGAGCGGTGGGTGAGAAATAATTCAGCTTCGTTGCAAGCACGAACGCCCAGAGGCTTGAGCGTGCGCGGTAGCGCAACAAACCAAAAGATTCCTCGCTGCACTCGGAATGACAAAATCCAGATTGAACACAAGCAGCGCAATAAGTTTTATGAAATGCAGATAGCGTTAGAAAGCTAATTCTCAGTCCTTGCATAAGAAGCCTAATTATTTCGCGGAACAAGCGGGGGGTGGTGGGTGAGAAATAATTCAGCTTCGTTGCAAGGACGAACGCCCAGCGGCTTGAGCGTGCGCGATAGCGCAAATCGAGTTTTCACTTTTCTTTTGCATGCCCAAGACCCTTCGCTGCACTCGGAATGACAAAATCTAAATTGAACACAAGCAGCACAATAAGATTTATGAAATGCAGATAGCGTTAGAAAGCTAATTCTCAGTCCTTGCATAAGAAGCCTAATTATTTCGCGGAACAAGCGGGGGGTGGTGGGTGAGAAATAATTCAGCTTCGTTGCAAGGACGAACGCCCAGCGGCTTGAGCGTGCGCGGTAGCGCTGAAGCTACAAACCAAAAGATTCCTCGCTGCCCCTCGGCATGACAAAACCTAAAATGAACTCAGCCAGCGCAATAAGATTCATGAAATGCCCGTCCCGCATCGTTTCCCGTAGGGGACGATGTGAGAAAAAGCAGCCCAAGGTGTGCCGTATCGTCCTCTTCGAGAGACGATACTTGACCCTACGCCACCTCCCTTCTTCCCCTGCAGAGCCGGGGATCAGGTGAACTCCAAGCTGCTTGAGCGTGCGCGATAGCGCAAAAAGAGTTTTCACTTCTTATGATTTTGGCCGATACCTATTTCCAAGATCCTAATTTCGCTAAGCAACCAAAACTAATTCAACCCAGTTTGTGTTAAAGCAGCCTAGCAGTATCATTTTTTACCTCTTATCCTCCTTATATTTTGAAACGCAACGAGATCGTTTTAGTAGCCTTAATGGCCCTCTTGAACTTTACCCACATTTTAGACTTTATGATCATGATGCCGCTGGGCAATATTTTAATGCCGCAGTGGAATTTGAACAGCTCACAGTTTTCAATCATTGTGTCCAGCTATTCGTTGGCTGCATTTGTGAGCAGCTTTGCCGCCATTTTTTTTGCCGATAAGTTTGATCGCAAACAACTATTGCTGGTGGCCTATTTTGGTTTTCTCACCGGCACCCTCGGCTGCGCCTTTGCCACCAACGTCACCACCATGATACTGGCCAGAGCGGTAACAGGGGTTTTTGGCGGGCTGATCAGCGCACAGGTGTTAAGTATCATTGCCGACATTATTCCCTATGAGCGCAGAGGGAGGGCTATGGGCATGTTAATGGGCGGTTTTGCGTTGGCATCCGTAGTAGGAGTGCCGTTTGGGCTATACCTAGCCAACCGATTCAATTGGTACTTCCCCTTTTGGGTAGTGGCCGGAGTAGGCATTTTATTATTTCCGCTCTTGCTGCGATATGTACCCAGCGTAAGGGGTCACATGGCCAACCCTATTCCACTCAAAGGAAGAATTGACAGTTTCGTGCTCATTTTTTCAGAACGTACACAAATGACTGCGCTGGCGTTTAGTTTCATTTTAATCATGGGCCATTTTCTGATTATTCCTCTTTTCAATCCCTACATGGTGTATAATGTAGGCGTGCCACAGGCAGATACGCCATTGATTTATTTGTTTGGCGGCATCAGCTCGCTGATCACCGCGCAATTGGTGGGTAAGTTATCTGACAAGTATGGCAAACGTCAGGTGTTTGTGATAGCGGCAGCAGCATCACTCATTCTTATTTTGATGCTCACCAATATGCCGCGCGTGCCCGTGTATGTGGTGCTGATTATTTTTTCTGTTTGGTTTAGTGCGGCCACAGGCAGAACTGTGCCCGGCCAGGCCATGACCACGCAAGCCGTGTCGGCAAAAACACGCGGCAGCTTTATGAGTTTAAATTCATGCATGCAATCGCTTGGTACAGGCTTTGCGGGCTTGATCAGCGGCTGGCTCACTTTCAGTGACGCTAACTTTGCCATTCATCATTATGATTACCTTGGCTACCTAAGTGCGGCACTGATTGTGCTTTGTATTGCATTGGCTATACGTTTAGATCGATTACTTGTAGTGAATGAGTTGAAGTAGTGATTGAGCCACCTCGCACTCGTTGGTCATGCTTGCCAGCAGGAAAATATTCTTCAAAAACGAGCGAGATAAAAGTTGCCAACAACAAAATCTAAATTGAACGCAGACAGGGCGATAAGATTAATGAAATACAAGAGAACTTAGAAAGCAATCAGAACTATGTTTTCACTTTTCTTTTGCTTGCCCAAGACCCTTCGCTGCACTCAGGGTTGAAAAGGAACGAACGCTGCCCCTCTACCGTCTGCTAACCGCCTTGCAGCCGCACATGCCCGAGTGGGCCCCGCCAGTTGGTCGGGCAAGCGCTCCGTTTGTGCACGTCCGCGCGCTTAAGTTTCATTTATGGGTGGCTTGTGCAATAGAAGATTCATGAAATGCAAATAGAGTTAGAAAGCTAATTCTCAGTCCTTGCATAAGAAGCCTAATTATTTCGCGGAACAAGCGGGGGGTGGGGGGTGAGAAATAATTCAGCTTCGTTGCAAGGACGAACGCCCAGCGGCTTGAGCGTGCGCGCGGTAGCGCAAAACAGAGTTTTCACTTTTCTTTTGCATGCCAAGTGGCAGACGCGATAAGATTCATGAAATACAAAAGAACTTAGAAAGCAATCAGAACTATATTTTCACTTTTCTTTTGCATGCCCAAGACCCTTCGCTGCACTCAGGGCTGAAAAGGAACGAACGCTGCCACTCCACTGCTAGCCGCCTTGCAGCCGCACATGCCCGAGTGGGCCGCTCCGTTCGTGCACGTCCGCGCGCTCAAGTTTCATTCTATGAGTAGCTAGTACAAAAGAAGATTTATGAAATGCGCATTCAATTATAAAGCAATCTCTCAGTCATCGCATCAGGGGTCCTTGAAGATTCCATTTCTTCGAAGTAACTCCCTTCTCCCCTGGGAGAAGGGCCGGGGATGAGGGGAACGCCCAGCGGCTTGAGCGTGCGCGAGAGCGCAACAAAACAAAAGATTCCTCGCTGCACTCGGAATGACAAAATCTAAATTGAACACAAGCAGCACAATAAGATTT
Organism: Bacteroidota bacterium; assembly: GCA_018267275.1. Taxonomy (GTDB): domain Bacteria; phylum Bacteroidota; class Bacteroidia; order Cytophagales; family Cyclobacteriaceae; genus ELB16-189. The sequence goes on from JAFDYV010000009.1 coordinate 546,613, forward strand.
ATGAAACGCAGATGGAGTTAGAAAGCAATCTCTCAGTCATTAGATCAGGGGCCTTGATTTCGAAGCTACTCCCTTCTCACTTGGGAGAAGGGCCGGGGATGAGGGGAACGCCCAGCGGCTTGAGCGTGCGCGATAGCGCAACAAACCAAAAGATTCCTCGCTGCATCTATTCGGAGACAATCCGCTGTATTTCACGAATGAGTTTGTCGAGTTCTTCTAATTCGGTTTGCATCAAACTATCGATGTGCTGTTGTTCTTCAGGTGTAGAAAAGGCTTTTAATTGCTGTAAGCCTTTGATGCGACAAAAGGGAGCACGCAACTTATGGGCATTATAAAAAGCATATTCGGTTAGTTGCTCATTTTTCTGTGCCAATTCTTCGGTGCGTTTGGCAACAATTGCTTCCAGGTTTTGGTTGAGTGCGCTTACTTCTTCGTTAAGTTGAATAAGCACGTTGTTGCTTTGTGTAAGCTCTTCATTAATAGCGGTAACTTCTTCCTTCTGTTCTTGAATAACTTTGTTAGCCTTCGAAATGTCTATAAATAGGTGTTCGATGGCTTGCATCAGTAAAAAGATAACAAAAGAAAAGAGCAGATAATACAGAATGATTACCATGAAGAAATACTTGTCGTCTACCAACGCAAGTAAGTCGGGCGTAACTTTATCTTCATACTTAAGTAAAAATGGAATGGAAGTTACTATCAAAACAAAGTTCAAGACGAGCAAAGGCCAGAACAGTTTGGCTTCTGTTCTCCTCGAGAACATGAGGTGAATGAGCAAAGCATGAAAAATCAAACCAACCGGATAGGCGATATAATAATCAGAAGGTGTTTTCTGATGCCAAATCGGTATGATTTGCATTAACAGCGGCCAGCTAAGAATAAACAATAAACGCCCAAACTTCGAGTGTCCGATTTTATTGAGGTATAACGATGCACCACAAATAATGATCTCAACAATAAAAATGAACTGATCCCACGCTAATTGGTCAAGTGGCTTAATGTAGTTAGGTAAATCGATGAGCACAAACAACGTATACACCAAAGGAAGAGTGATGTAGATGATGTTGGTGTAAATAAGTCGCCTGTTATGCCCATCGGCAAAGTTTTCGTTTGTACCCTGCCGAATTAGCTTCTGTACAAAGGTTAGCATGTGATGTCCTTCAGATTTGTCGTAAACACATGTCCGGGTTACATGGTTACGGAATAAAACGACCCATTTTTTATTGAATCTAGCATTTTTTTACGTCAAGTAATAATTCGGTGATGGACTAAGATCCACCAGCAGGCAAGTAACTACCTTCTCCCTTGGGAGAGGGGCCGGGGATGAGGGGGAACGCCCAGCGGCTTGAGCGCGCGCGATAGCGCAA